>NZ_CAXUQN020000009.1:0-131 GCF_964253455.1 Rossellomorea sp. LjRoot5 | reverse complement strand
GGGGCCTTAGCTCAGCTGGGAGAGCGCCTGCTTTGCACGCAGGAGGTCAGCGGTTCGATCCCGCTAGGCTCCACCAAAGATTTTTGCGCAAGCAAAATATCTAACCATACGATCTCTTTCGAGATCCATGA
>NZ_CAXUQN020000008.1:0-205 GCF_964253455.1 Rossellomorea sp. LjRoot5 | reverse complement strand
GTTTAATGAGAATATGGTGGGCCTAAGTGGACTCGAACCACCGACCTCACGCTTATCAGGCGTGCGCTCTAACCAGCTGAGCTATAGGCCCATATTCCATAAAAATGAATGATAAGCAATGCTTACCATTGTTTGTTTGATGAAGAGTTTTTTTGCTTTCGCAAAAAACTTTATTGAACCATCAAAACTGAACAAAACTTCGACG
>NZ_CAXUQN020000007.1:0-273 GCF_964253455.1 Rossellomorea sp. LjRoot5 | reverse complement strand
AAGCGAAGGTGCGAATCGAAGCCCCAGTAAACGGCGGCCGTAACTATAACGGTCCTAAGGTAGCGAAATTCCTTGTCGGGTAAGTTCCGACCCGCACGAAAGGCGTAACGATCTGGGCACTGTCTCAACGAGAGACTCGGTGAAATTATAGTACCTGTGAAGATGCAGGTTACCCGCGACAGGACGGAAAGACCCCGTGGAGCTTTACTGTAGCCTGATATTGAATTTTGGTACAGCTTGTACAGGATAGGTAGGAGCCTTGGAAACCGGAGC
>NZ_CAXUQN020000006.1:0-328 GCF_964253455.1 Rossellomorea sp. LjRoot5 | reverse complement strand
AGCGAGCGAATTATAGTAGCGAAGTTCCTGATTCCACACTGCCAAGAAAAGCCTCTAGCGAGGAAAAAGGTGCCCGTACCGCAAACCGACACAGGTAGGCGAGGAGAGAATCCTAAGGTGAGCGAGAGAACTCTCGTTAAGGAACTCGGCAAAATGACCCCGTAACTTCGGGAGAAGGGGTGCTCTGGTAGGGTGCAAGCCCGAGAGAGCCGCAGTGAATAGGCCCAGGCGACTGTTTAGCAAAAACACAGGTCTCTGCGAAGCCGTAAGGCGAAGTATAGGGGCTGACGCCTGCCCGGTGCTGGAAGGTTAAGAGGAGTGCTTAGCG
>NZ_CAXUQN020000005.1:0-329 GCF_964253455.1 Rossellomorea sp. LjRoot5 | reverse complement strand
GGGATTTGCCTCATCATCAGCCTAACTGCTTAGACGCACATATCCAGCAGTGCGCTTACCCTATCCTCCTGCGTCCCCCCATTGCTCAAACGGAAAAGAGGTGGTACAGGAATATCAACCTGTTGTCCATCGTCTACGCCTATCGGCCTCGACTTAGGTCCCGACTAACCCTGAGCGGACGAGCCTTCCTCAGGAAACCTTAGGCATTCGGTGGATGGGATTCTCACCCATCTTTCGCTACTCATACCGGCATTCTCACTTCTAAGCACTCCACCAGTCCTTACGGTCTAGCTTCGCAGTCCTTAGAACGCTCTCCTACCACTGACACC
>NZ_CAXUQN020000004.1:0-839 GCF_964253455.1 Rossellomorea sp. LjRoot5 | reverse complement strand
AGCTTCGGTGGAGGCATCGGTGGGATACTACCCTGGCTGTATTGAAATTCTAACCCGCGCCCCTTATCGGGGTGGGAGACAGTGTCAGGTGGGCAGTTTGACTGGGGCGGTCGCCTCCTAAAGAGTAACGGAGGCGCCCAAAGGTTCCCTCAGAATGGTTGGAAATCATTCGCAGAGTGTAAAGGCACAAGGGAGCTTGACTGCGAGACCTACAAGTCGAGCAGGGACGAAAGTCGGGCTTAGTGATCCGGTGGTTCCGCATGGAAGGGCCATCGCTCAACGGATAAAAGCTACCCCGGGGATAACAGGCTTATCTCCCCCAAGAGTCCACATCGACGGGGAGGTTTGGCACCTCGATGTCGGCTCATCGCATCCTGGGGCTGTAGTCGGTCCCAAGGGTTGGGCTGTTCGCCCATTAAAGCGGTACGCGAGCTGGGTTCAGAACGTCGTGAGACAGTTCGGTCCCTATCCGTCGTGGGCGCAGGAAATTTGAGAGGAGCTGTCCTTAGTACGAGAGGACCGGGATGGACGCACCGCTGGTGTACCAGTTGTCTTGCCAAAGGCATCGCTGGGTAGCTATGTGCGGAAGGGATAAGTGCTGAAAGCATCTAAGCATGAAGCCCCCCTCGAGATGAGATTTCCCATCACGTAAGTGAGTAAGATCCCTAGAAGATGACTAGGTAGATAGGTCAGAGATGGAAGCATGGCGACATGTGGAGTTGACTGATACTAATCGATCGAGGACTTAACCAAAAAGAGTCATTATTTTAATGAACAACAATGGGTCGATATTCGGCTTTCTTGACATCAATTCTTTATCTAGTTTTGAAGGAACAATT
>NZ_CAXUQN020000003.1:0-1223 GCF_964253455.1 Rossellomorea sp. LjRoot5 | reverse complement strand
GGTTAAGTTATGAAGGGCGCACGGTGGATGCCTTGGCACTAGGAGCCGACGAAGGACGGGACTAACACCGATATGCTTTGGGGAGCTGTAAGTGAGCTTTGATCCAGAGATTTCCGAATGGGGGAACCCATTGTTCGTAATGGAACAATATCCTTACTTGAATACATAGAGTATGGAAGGCAGACCCAGGGAACTGAAACATCTAAGTACCTGGAGGAAGAGAAAGCAATTGCGATTCCCTGAGTAGCGGCGAGCGAAACGGGATATAGCCCAAACCAAGAGGCTTGCCTCTTGGGGTTGTAGGACACTCTATACGGAGTTACAAAGGAATGAAGTAGACGAAGAAGTCTGGAAAGGCTCGTCAAAGAAGGTAACAACCCTGTAGTTGAAACTTCATTCCCTCTTGAGTGGATCCTGAGTACGGCGGGACACGTGAAATCCCGTCGGAAGCTGGGAGGACCATCTCCCAAGGCTAAATACTCCCTAGTGACCGATAGTGAACCAGTACCGTGAGGGAAAGGTGAAAAGCACCCCGGAAGGGGAGTGAAATAGAACCTGAAACCGTGTGCCTACAAGTAGTCAGAGCCCGTTAACGGGTGATGGCGTGCCTTTTGTAGAATGAACCGGCGAGTTACGATCCCATGCAAGGTTAAGTTGATAAGACGGAGCCGCAGCGAAAGCGAGTCTGAATAGGGCGAATTTAGTATGTGGTCGTAGACCCGAAACCAGGTGATCTACCCATGTCCAGGATGAAGTTCAGGTAACACTGAATGGAGGTCCGAACCCACGCACGTTGAAAAGTGCGGGGATGAGGTGTGGGTAGCGGAGAAATTCCAATCGAACTTGGAGATAGCTGGTTCTCTCCGAAATAGCTTTAGGGCTAGCCTCATGTGTAAGAGTCTTGGAGGTAGAGCACTGTTTGGACTAGGGGCCCTCATCGGGTTACCGAATTCAGACAAACTCCGAATGCCAAAGACTTATCCATGGGAGTCAGACTGCGAGTGATAAGATCCGTAGTCGAAAGGGAAACAGCCCAGACCACCAGCTAAGGTCCCAAAGTATACGTTAAGTGGAAAAGGATGTGGAGTTGCTTAGACAACCAGGATGTTGGCTTAGAAGCAGCCACCATTTAAAGAGTGCGTAATAGCTCACTGGTCGAGTGACTCTGCGCCGAAAATGTACCGGGGCTAAACGTATCACCGAAGCTGTGGATTGACACCTCT
>NZ_CAXUQN020000001.1:4387500-4447224 GCF_964253455.1 Rossellomorea sp. LjRoot5 | reverse complement strand
GTAGTTGGGGGATCTCCCCCTGTGAGAGTAGGACGTCGCCAGGCAAATAAGGAAAAGAGTAGCTCTTGGGAGTTACTCTTTTTTGGTTTTGATTTTTTGTTCGAAGAACATTCAGTCTCTCCTCGACCGCAGTGCGAGGGTAGGGAGGAGCAAGAAGGTCGAGGACGCGAGGGAGAGAAGACCGGAGTGTGGTATCCACACGAGGATCTGAACGAGTGAAGCGGACGAAGAGATTCGCCGCTCATCACTAGCCGCAGCCTTCAGTGCTGATGGTAGTTGGGGGCTCCCCCTGTGAGAGTAGGACGTCGCCAGGCAAATAGGGAAAAAAGTAGCTCTTAGGGGTTACTCTTTTTTGGTTTCATTGTTAGATAAGGATGAGTGTATAAAAAGTAATTATTTGGAAAAATACGCAATAAACGAAAAAATGACGCAATTAAGGGTGAAAAAGACGCAAATAATAAAATAATGACGCAATCCCCCTGGAAAATGACGCAATAAATTCAAAAACGACGCAATCAAGATCCTGGGAGTCCCATCTGGTCATAAATCGTCCCTTCAAATGTCCGTTGAGGGCTCCAACCTCATCATTCTGCCATTGTATCCGCTGATCCTGACCATATTTTTGCATATTTACAACGCAGCTGCATGATTGCAGCTGGTCCTCTACCCAAGCCGCTATCATAATTCATTGCCTCCCCCTCTCTCAACCTAATAAACTCACAATCTCAAACCACCAATATACCAACTTCTTTTCACAATCTTTTTTATAGAGACATACACAGACTCGGTAATGGCAACATAAGATGAAAGTACACTTGATTATTCTGTCAGTTGAAATGTTTATAATTATGTATACAATTGGTGGTTTTGAGGCAGAATAGATTGTATGGAGGTGGAGGGCCCTATGTTAAATCAGGAACGTAAGGCGGCTTTGGAAGAGTGCATCGTTTGTCACGTTGAGAAGAAGGTTGGAATCCATCTATACACATCGTTTATCTGCACAGAATGTGAGAAGGAAATGGTTCACACAGAAACGAATGATCCTTTGTATAAAACGTTCATACAGAGACTGAAAAAAGTGAATACTCCTCAAATCTACTCATAACCAGAATGTATACATGGTTATGATTTTTTTTGCTGTCAGAGTTTCGGTGTTTTATGAGTTTCGTTGATTCATTGTTATACAAATAAGATTTGAAATCACCGAAGCATAGTACCGCGTGGTTATGATACGATATGAGTGGATATTTACTTTAAGGAGATTATGGAATGAAGCGAGATCATACAAGAACCCCACTGATTGAGGCGATCGAGAGGCATCGGTCCATGCAGCCTATTTCATTTCATGTGCCTGGGCATAAGAACGGATTATTGGTGCAGGATCATCCTTTTTATCAATCAGATCTTACAGAGTTAAGTGGTTTGGATGATTTACATGATTCCCAGGAGGCGATTCGGGAAGCTGAGGAATTGCTTGGGGATGTATACGGGTCATTAGAGAGTCATTTTCTGGTGAACGGAAGTACGGTAGGGAATATTGCCGCGATCCTCGCTTCCTGTGAACCTGGGGATACAGTATTTGTTCAACGGAATTGTCATAAGTCGGTGCTGAACGGGATCAGGCTAGCCAAGGCTGTTCCGGTATTCATTGAAACAGAGTGGGATGACATGGGGACCGCCCTTGGGATTCGATTGGATGATATAAAGGAAGCGATGAATGTATTCCCTCATGTGAAAGCTTGTGTCCTCACGTATCCGACTTATTACGGGTTTACATACAATCTGAAAGAAATCATAGATGAATGTCATAAACATAATGTCGTCTGTATCATTGATGAGGCTCATGGTGCACATTTTACCCTGGGTCCACCTTTTCCCGATTCTGCTATGGAGTGTGGGGCAGATATTGTGGTTCATTCCGCTCATAAGATGCTCCCGGCCATGACGATGGGGTCGTATTTACATATTGGAAGTAAGCGGGTGGATGCGCATAAGGTGAAAGACTATTTAACTATGCTACAATCAAGTAGTCCTTCGTATCCGATTATGGCATCCCTTGATTATGCGAGATCCTATGTCGGGACGTTTTTACAAGAGGACTTGGATCAAACACTTGAGGACATTCGCGAATTTATAGACCGGATTGAACGGATCCATCCTCAGCTCATTGTTCAACAAGCACATGATCCATTAAAACTTATCATGAAGATCGAAGGAAGAACGGGTTATGCCCTCCAGGAGTTGTTAGAGTCTGTAGGTGTTTATCCGGAGCTTGCTGATCCGAATCAAGTACTGTTGATTCTTCCGTTAGTAAAGAAGGGTCTTTCGTTTCCGTATACAGAAGCGATCAGAAGGATAAACAAGGCGCTTGAGAATGTGCCTGTGGTGGAAGTCATCCCCATGGATGGGATAAGCAGTTCGAGTGGGACAACCCCTTTTTCTACCTTGGCATTAACCTTGGAGGAAATGGACGGGAAAGTGGAAGCGTTGATTTCCCTGGACGATGCGGAAGGAGAAGTTTCTGCTGGAATGGTGACACCTTATCCACCGGGTATCCCGTTGTTGGTGCCGGGGGAACGGATCACTGCTGATGTAATCCGGCGTTTGAAGAAATATATAGAGAATAAGGCAAACATTCAGGGGCACCACCGATTGGCTGACCACTGTGTGTATGTGTATCGATAAAGCGGAGGGAAATAGATGACAAGAGGATTGTTCATTACCGTTGAAGGCCCCGAGGGTGCCGGGAAATCAACGATATTATCAGAGTTATATCAACAACTGCTGCAGGATGGACTGGATGTTGTCCAGACGAGGGAGCCGGGAGGTATTTCCATAGCTGAGCAGATCAGGGAAGTCATATTAAATACAAAGAACACGGAAATGGATAAGCGAACGGAAGCGCTGTTATATGCAGCTGCGAGGCGTCAGCATCTGGTGGAGAAAGTGATCCCCGCCCTTAAGGAAGGCAAGATCGTGATTTGTGATCGGTTTATTGACAGTTCCCTTGCCTATCAAGGGAATGCCCGTGGAATCGGAATGGAAGAAGTCATGGATATCAATCAATTTGCGATTGAAGATAAGATGCCGGATCTCACGTTGTATTTTGACATTGATCCCGAAGAGGGGTTAAAGAGAATTGCAAAGCATAACGGCAGAGAAGTGAATCGATTGGATCTCGAATCGATGGAATTTCATACTCGCGTCCGCGAGGGGTATCAGAAGTTAATCAAACAATATCCGGATCGCATTCGAGTCATCGATGCTAGTAAGAGTAAGGAAGCGGTGTTTACTGATGCGTATGAAATCGTGACGGGTTATTTAAACACGTGAGGCTAATAGAAGAGACGGATGAACGGGCGAAAAATCGTTTCCTGGTCATCCGTCTCTTTTTTAGATGAAGCATTGGAGTCTTTTCAATGATATAATAGAAGGAAGTAAATGGCTTTATAACGGAGGAATTCATTCATGAAGGTAATTATGGCAGTTGTACAGGATAAGGATAGCAATCGTTTGTCTAATGCCCTGATGGAACATAATTTTCGTTCGACAAAATTAGCGAGCACCGGCGGTTTTTTGAAGTCAGGCAATACGACGTTCATCATTGGTACTGAGGATATTCGGGTGGAGAAAGCATTACAGGTTATTAAGGAAAACTGTCAGTCACGTGATCAAATGGTAGCACCGGTGTCCCCGATGGGTGGAAATGCAGATTCCTATGTGCCTTATCCCGTTGAAGTGGCCGTAGGCGGGGCGACGGTATTCGTTCTCCCTGTAGAGCAGTTCCATCAGTTTTAAAGTGAGGTTGGATTTATGAAAATTAATCAGGACCACCGCGTGTCCTTAGATAGCATGGCGAAAGATCAGAGAACTGGCGGTACGGGACAAGTTAAGTTCGGCCAGCTGGTTCAGAAACATGATCAGAAAATGCATATGGACCAGCTCAATAAGCTTCTTGGGACAATAGAGGATGCCGGCACCCGTTTAGCTCAGTCAAGGACATTCAAAGATCTAGCCAAATATAAAACATTGGTCAAGAAGTTTGTACGGGAAGCAGTCGACTTCGGAATGGACCTGAAGCAGTCCCATACTTGGAATCAATATGGTGAGGGACGAAAGCTGAATATCGTCGAAACAGTGGATCAGCATCTTGTAGGATTAACGGAAGATGTATTGGATAAGGAAAAGAAGTCCATTGATATATTAGGAAAAATCGGAGAAATAAAAGGACTGCTTATTAATCTTTATATGTAAGAGAGTGATGTTAGGACATGTTGTTTGAAGAGATACAACCATTTCAGCCAGTCGTCCTTCAGATGCTGCAGAATAGTATATTGAAGGATCGTGTCGCTCATGCTTATTTATTCGAGGGTGAAAAAGGGACACGAAAGAAAGAAATGAGCATGCTGTTCGCCAAGGCATTATTATGTCTGAACCGGGTAGAAGGAAAGCCCTGTGAAGACTGCTCCAACTGTAAACGGATCAATCACGGGAACCATCCGGATTTGCATCTGGTGGAGCCTGATGGTCTATCTATCAAGAAGGATCAGATTAAAAGTCTGCAAGAAGAATTTTCGAAAACAGGTGTAGAATCCAAGAAGAAAATCTACATCATCGTTCACGGAGATAAGATGACGGCGAATGCTGCTAACAGCCTATTAAAATTTCTGGAAGAGCCGCTCGCGGATACAACCGCGATTCTCATCACTGAAAATATTCACCGGATCCTGCCAACCATTCTCTCCAGATGCCAGACGGTTTCATTTAAACCGTTACCGAAAGAACAACTGACAAAACAGTTATTGGAAGAGGGGATCCCCCCTCACTTTGCAACTCTTGCAGCCAACTTGACGAACCATTATGAGGAAGCTGTAGAAATATGTCAAAATGAGTGGTTTGCACAAGCAAGAATAATAGTGTTAAAATTATATGAAGTCCTCCAGAAAAGTCCCTTCCAAGCAATGGTCAAAATACAAGAGGATTTTGTACAGCACTTCAAAGAAAAAGATCAAGTCGATCGAGCATTGGATCTTTTACTTCTAATATATAAAGACTTACTTCATATCCAGTTAGGAAAAGAAGAGCAGCTCGTGTACCCGGACCAAAAGGAAAACTGGAAATCCAACGCACTTCAAGTATCAACCAATCGTCTTTCTACTAATATGACGATGATCCTTGAAGCAAAACGCAAATTAAACGCCAATATGAATTCGCAGCTGCTAGTAGAACAGCTTATGCTAAAACTGCAGGGGTGATGGTCCTTTGTACGATGTTGTAGGAGTTCGCTTTAAAAAAGCGGGTAAAATCTATTATTTCGATCCGGGTGATCTGGACATTCAAAAAGATTGTTATGTAATCGTTGAAACGGTCCGCGGAGTCGAATTTGGTAAAGTAGTCGTAGAGAGAAAGCAAGTAGGAGAAAATGATGTAGTTCTTCCGTTGAAAAAAGTGATTCGGATCGCCGATCAAAAAGATCGATTGATCGTTGACGAGAACAAGTCGTCTGCAACGGAAGCCTATAACGTATGTTGTGATAAAATTAATCAGCATCAATTGGATATGAAATTGGTGGATGTAGAATATACATTCGATCGTAATAAAGTCATATTCTATTTTACGGCTGATGGACGTGTTGATTTCCGGGAGCTGGTGAAAGATCTGGCCTCCATTTTCCGTACGCGCATTGAACTTCGTCAGATTGGCGTTCGAGACGAAGCAAAAATGCTTGGTGGTATCGGTCCTTGTGGCCGCATGCTGTGTTGTTCAACCTTTTTAGGAGATTTTGAACCTGTGTCCATCAAAATGGCGAAGGATCAGAATCTATCCCTTAATCCCACGAAGATTTCAGGTTTATGCGGACGTTTAATGTGCTGTCTGAAATACGAGAATGACGAGTATGAAGCAGCGAAAGAAGAATTACCTGATATCGGAGAAGTGATTAAGACACCTCATGGAAAAGGTAAAGTGGTAGGTCTTAATATTCTGGAACGTATTCTTCAGGTCGAAATCAAAGAAGAAGAGCGGGTTCTGGAATTCACATTAGATGAAATTATGAACGAAGGTGCCGTATCATTCCAAGCCACAGAGTAACGGGGTGTAGTGTCGTGGATAAGAAAGAGTTCTTTGATTCAGTCAGTAACATGGAACAACAAATTGGTGACTTATATCATCAATTAGGTGAGCTCAAACAATGCCTAGCTGAAATGTTAGAGGAAAATAATTCTCTAAAGTTAGAAAATGAACATTTGCGCCGTAGACTGGAACAAACAGAGAACTCACCAAAAAAGGTACAAACAAACAGCGATGCGGGTACGACGAGTGAGTCAGACTTAGAAGATAAAACACTGGATATCGGAGAGGGTTATGACAACCTTGCTCGATTATACCAGGAAGGATTTCATATTTGTAATATACATTTCGGAAGTCCCCGGAAGGATGAAGACTGCTTATTCTGCCTTTCTTTCTTAAATAAGAAATAAAGGACACTTCATTCTTCTAAAACAGAATACAGATAAAAAGGACTGATCCACGTATAGTGGGATTGGTCCTTTTTATTCGAAAAGCGGAAGGGGCTCGCCCTGGGGCGACAAGCTTAAGACGAGTAACCCGGAAAGGCGTTCTTTGCCTTTTGGGGTTAATTGGCTTAAGACCTCGAGCCCCAAGCCCCTGGAGCTGGACAAATCGAAAAGCGTAGGCGGCTTGTTCAGGCCCGACAAGCATAAGATGAATTGGCCGGAAAGGCGCTTTTTGCCTTTTGGGTCAATTTAGCTTATGACCTCGAGGGACTAGCCGCCGGAGCTGGACAAATCGAAAAGCCTAACAAATTGGAGGAAAGGCATGGTCGAGTTAAAAGAAGATGAGCGTTTAGATTATTTATTAGCTGAAAACATGAGGATCATTCAAAGTCCTTCCGTGTTCTCCTTTTCAACAGATGCGGTCCTTTTGGCCCACTTCAGCTATTTACCGATTCACAAGGGGAAAGTGGTTGATTTATGTTCAGGGAACGGCATCATCCCCTTATTGCTTAGTGCAAGAACCAATGTCCACATTACAGGTGTGGAAATTCAAGAGCGTCTATTTGATATGGCAAAGCGGAGTGTCGAGTATAATGACCGTCAACATCAGATAACGATGAAAATGGGGGATGTAACGAAGATTGATCAACTCCTCCATCATTCTCATTATGATGTGGTAACATGCAATCCTCCCTATTTCAATACGCCGCCAGGAGATAAACGAAATGTGAACGAGCACTATGCGATTGCCCGACACGAAATTTTATGCACCCTTGAGGATACCATCAAAGCGTCCAGCTATTTGTTGAAACAAGGCGGTAAGGCTTCTTTCGTTCATCGACCCGGCCGATTGATGGACATCCTCTCATTGATGAGAAAACATCGTCTCGAGCCCAAACGACTACGATTTGTCTATCCAAAGCCCGGGAGAGAGGCCAACACGATATTAATAGAAGGAATCAAAGATGGGAAACCGGACCTGAAGATTCTCTCTCCTTTATATGTGTACGATGAGCAGGGTGAATATTCTAAGGAAGTACATGATATGCTATTTGGACATCATAAAACAAACCAATAAACATGATCCAGGAGGTGAAATTCACCATGAACCAGCAGAAAAGTTTTCAGGACAGTGAAAAAGGAAGCCTGTATCTTGTCCCCACACCGATCGGAAATCTCGAGGATATGACGTTCCGTGCCATCCGAATGATGAAAGAAGCGACGGTGATTGCAGCGGAGGATACGAGGAACACCAAGAAACTTTGCAATTACTTTGAAATCGATACACCAATCATCAGTTACCATGAACATAATAAAGAAACGAGCGGTCAGAAGCTGATTGAGCGAATGGAGAGAGGGGAGCTCGTGGCCCTTGTCAGCGATGCAGGCATGCCATCGATTTCAGATCCGGGTTACGAATTGGTGAAAGAAGCAATCGAACACAACATCGCGGTCATTCCATTGCCCGGGGCAAATGCCGCTCTGACGGCCCTCATTGCCTCAGGTTTAGCGCCTCAGCCATTTTATTTCTATGGTTTTTTACATAGAGGCAAAAAAGACAAAAGAGCTGAGCTTGAAACACTAAAATTGTTGGAAGATACATTTATCCTTTACGAATCACCCCATAGATTAAAAGAAACACTAAAAGAACTATATGCGGTTTTAGGAAATAGACAAATCGTCATCTGTCGAGAGCTCACGAAGAAATTCGAGGAGTTCATCCGCGGTTCAATCGAGGAAGTGATCGAATGGGCGAATGAGGGAGAAGTGAGGGGTGAATTCTGTTTGTTGATCGAAGGGGCAGGTCCACAAGAGAAAGAGGAAGAAGACACTTGGTGGAGCAGCTACTCCTTGCAAGATCATGTCCAGCACTATGTAGATGAAGGAAGCATGTCATCAAAAGAAGCCATCAAACAAGTCTCAAAAGAGAGATCCCTCCCTAAACGGGAAGTGTACCAGGCTTACCACGTGGAATAACTGCAAAACAAAAAGGCCTGAGTCGAATGGACTCAGGCCTGTCATATGGCAATAGATTATTTTGATTGTAAAGATTCTTGGATTTCTTTCAGTAACTGATCTGCACCTTCACGGCTAAGAACTAATTTACCATTTGCAAGCTTGATGTTGTCATCAGAAACTTCACCAGTAATTTGGCAAGTCATGCTTGGCTTGTATTTCTTCAAGATGATTCTTTCATCATCCACATAAATTTCCAAAGCATCTTTCTCAGCGATACCTAATGTACGACGTAGTTCGATTGGAATAACGACACGGCCCAGTTCATCAACTTTTCTTACAATACCTGTAGACTTCATTTGAGAATCTCCTCCAAATAAATATTATTATTTATCTCTATCTGTTTCGTCAATATTCGACAAATTTCATTAACTGATACTATCATACCAACGATTAGGAATCTCGTCAATAATTTAATCTGTAAATTATTAATAATAAGTGCATGATTAAGTCTTGTTATAATAAGCTTTACGCTTTGTTGTAAAAAAATGTATTACCAATTGAAAATTATTGTAATGAAAGTAATAATAAATGAGAATGTCGAATTTTCTTTATCCTCTATATTAATTCGACAAAGTTCGACAAATTTCAATATCTATATCGACAAAACATAAAATCAGCATTGTTTAGTTGCAGAAACCCTTTATTTTAGGTATATTTTGATGAGATAAGAGGTTAAGATGATAGGTAAGGTCAAGAATGGATGTATATAACAGACCTGCCACTGTAAACCATACGGAGTCTGATTTGGCTTTATGGGGGTAAGTGGAAAAATGAGGAGGAACAGGAAGTGGAAGAAAAGTTGAACACCTTCTATATTACAACGCCGATTTATTATCCAAGTGGAAATTTACATATTGGACATGCATACACCACGGTTGCCGGTGATGCCATGGCCCGTTACAAGAGAATGCGTGGATTCGATGTCATGTACCTTACAGGGACTGATGAACATGGACAGAAGATCCAAAGAAAAGCCGAGGAAGAAGGAATTACACCTCAGGCATATGTTGACGGTATTGTAAGCGGCATTAAAGACTTATGGGGGAAGTTAGATATATCCTACGATGACTTTATCCGGACGACGGAAAAGCGTCATAAGGATATCGTGGAAAAAATCTTCAATCAGCTTGTCCAGCAGGGCGATATTTATTTGGATCAGTATGAAGGATGGTACTGCACGCCATGTGAATCCTTCTTTACGGAAAGACAATTAGAAAACGGAAATTGTCCGGATTGCGGACGCCCTGTTGAAAAAGTAAAGGAAGAGTCGTACTTCTTCAAGATGAGTAAATATGTCGATCGCCTTCTTGCTTATTATGAGGAGAATCCTGAATTCATTCAACCCGAATCCCGGAAGAATGAGATGGTAAATAACTTCATTAAACCCGGTTTGGAAGACCTGGCTGTTTCCCGTACGACCTTTGATTGGGGAGTGAAAGTACCCGGAGATCCGAAGCACGTCATTTATGTGTGGATCGATGCTCTTTCCAATTACATCACGGCTTTAGGATATGGCAGCGAACAAGATGCAAACTACTTGAAATATTGGCCAGCCGATGTCCATCTGGTAGGAAAAGAAATTGTCCGTTTCCATACGATTTACTGGCCGATCATGCTGATGGCTTTAGATCTTCCGCTTCCAAAGAAAGTCTTCGCTCATGGATGGCTTCTGATGAAAGACGGAAAAATGTCTAAATCCAAAGGGAATGTCGTGGATCCCGTTACCCTTATTGATCGATATGGTCTTGATTCCCTTCGCTACTATCTGTTAAGAGAAGTGCCATTTGGATCTGACGGAGTCTTTACGCCGGAAGGATTTGTAGAGAGAATCAATTTTGACCTGGCCAATGATTTGGGGAATTTATTAAATCGTACAGTGGCCATGATCAATAAATACTTCGATGGAGTCATTCCAACTTATGTTGATTCCAAAGGGGAATTTGATCAAGCACTCCTGGATATGAACAATGAAACGGTGAAGAACTATGAAGAAGCCATGGAAAACATGGAGTTTTCAGTTGCCTTGTCCAGCCTTTGGCAGTTGATCAGCCGTACGAATAAGTACATTGATGAGACGCAGCCATGGACCCTGGCGAAGGATGAAAGTAAAAAAGAAGAACTGGGAAGTGTGATGAGTCACTTGGCTGAATCGTTGAGAAGAGTGGCAGTCCTCTTACAGCCTTTCTTGACAAGAACCCCTAAGAAAATCTTCGAGCAACTGAATCTGCATGAGGAAAAGATGCACACATGGGAAAGCCTGGAGCGTTTCGGAGCAATCCCGGCGGGTACCGAAGTAGTCAAAAAAGGGGAACCTATCTTCCCGCGTCTTGAACTTCAGGAAGAGGTAGCCTTTATTAAAGAGAAAATGCAGGGATCTGCCCCTGTTGTCGAAGAGAAGAAGGAAGTATCTGCACCGGAAGCTTCAGAGGAAATCGGTATTGATGATTTCATGAAAGTCGAGCTTCGCGTAGCCGAAGTACTTGGAGCGGAACCAGTTAAAAAAGCCGATAAACTTCTAAAGCTGCAATTGGACCTCGGCTTTGAAAAACGTCAAGTTGTATCGGGGATTGCGAAATTCTATCAGCCCGACGAACTCGTTGGAAAAAAAGTGATCTGTGTAACCAACTTGAAGCCTGTAAAACTTCGTGGGGAACTTTCCCAAGGAATGATCCTTGCCGGAGAAGAAAATGGAACGCTGTCTCTTGCTTCCATTGATCAGTCCTTGCCAAATGGAACAAAAGTTAAATAAATGATTTTTTGTGATTTACCAATAAAGGGATGTTCCACGTGGAACATCCCTTTATTATATAAATATAACATACGAACGTAATTTATATGGTTAATGACGTATATACCTTCATTATTAATTATTTCAATATAGTTAGAAAAGAGCGATAAACAGATGATTTTGGTTCTGTCACTAAAATAGATAAAATGGAGTGTGACTGTAATTGGAACTCCGTAAATAAAAAATATCCAAAGAAACCATAATATGTAATATGAATGTTACATGAATGTGATGCTTGTCATGCGTTTTTATATTAAACTTATCTTTATTACAAGGAGTGTCTTATATGCTATTTGATACACATGTTCATTTGAATGCTGAACAATTTGACGAAGATCTGGAGGAGGTATTGTCAAGGGCAAGAGAAGCTGGAGTCGAAAAAATGGTGGTTGTCGGCTTTGACCGTCCGACCATTAATCGGGCCATGGAACTCATTGGTCAATATGATTTTCTATATGCCGCAATCGGATGGCATCCAGTGGATGCAATTGATATGAATGATGAGGATTTAGCTTGGATAGAAGAACTCTCACAACACCCTAAAGTAGTGGCGATAGGGGAAATGGGACTTGACTATCATTGGGATAAATCCCCCAAGGATGTTCAAAAAGAAGTATTCCGAAAACAGATTCAACTAGCTAAGAAAGTAAAACTCCCGATCGTTATACACAACCGTGAAGCTACACAGGATATAGTGGATATTCTCAGGGAAGAAGGAGCGGAGGAAGTCGGAGGGATCATGCACTGCTTCAGTGGAAGTCCTGAAATCGCTCAAGAATGTGTCGAAATGAATTTCTATATTTCCCTTGGAGGTCCCTTAACGTTTAAGAATGCCAAGAAACCAAAAGATGTGGCCAAAGAAATCCCGCTTGAGAAGCTTCTGATTGAAACCGATTGTCCTTATTTGGCCCCTCATCCATATAGAGGGAAGAGAAATGAACCGGCTTACGTGAAGCTTGTAGCGGAACAAATCGCTGAACTGAAAGAAGTGCCTTTGGAGGAAGTAGAAAAGATCACAACAGAAAATGCAATGAAATTATTCAACATAAACTGATATCAAATATTGTCGAGAATTGAGAGAGCTTGTCCAAATAGTAAATCAAAACAAAAAGTTCTACATAGGAATCGTGTTTCATAGGATAAACGTGTCGATAACTCTCTCTTTTCTTTTTCTTGCATTTTCTGCATAATATGTTTTGTGTTCCCCGGGTTGTAATATTTTGCTAGATTAGGTTAGAAGAAGTAAAGGTTGACAGTCACTGGATAACTCTATATAATCACTCCGAGAAAAGGAGGCGTTTTTCATGAACTTTAAAGCCATGAAAAGCCTGTTTTCCAAGTCTTTGAGTCGAAGGAAATGGATTGTTACAATCGGAACAATAGTAACATCGGCAGCTGTATTCGGAATTCTTTTTTATGAAGGATCCAAGAACACTGTAGCATTGACCTTAGACGGCGAGCAAAAAGAGATTAGGACGCATGCAAACACGATTCAAGATATATTAAAAGAATTAGAGATTTCACCCCGCTCAGAAGACTATTTGTACCCCTCGGGGAATACGAAGGTTTCAAATAACATGAATATTGTTTGGGAACCGGCAAAACAGGTAGGGATAGCAGTAGGAGGCCAGGAGAAAAAAATCTGGACGACTGCTGGAACAGTAAAAGAGTTACTCTCTGAAAATGAAATACAGGTAGGAGAACATGATAAGGTCCAACCCGGCTTATCAGAAAAAGTAACAGGGAACATGAATGTAAAGATTGATACCGCATTTTCACTTAAGCTTGTAAACGGTGGAAAAGAGCAAAAAGTATGGTCTACTTCGACTACGGTCGCTGACTTTTTAAAGCAACAAGGAATTACACTAAAAGATTCAGACCGTGTTGAACCAAGTTTAGACAAAGTTGTTAAAGCAAATGATGTCGTAAATGTCGTTCGAGTTGAAAAAGTCACCGATGTAGTGGAAGAGACAAAGAATTTCACCGTTATTTCGAAGAAGGACTCCGACCTGTCAAAAGGAAAAGAGAAAGTCGTTCAAGAAGGCAAAAACGGAAAAGTTGAAAAGAAGTATGAAATCGTAAAAGAAAATGGCGAAGAGGTTTCGAGAAAACTAGTGAGTGAAAAAGTCGTGGAAGAAAGTCAGGATAAAATCGTGAATGTCGGAACAAAGGTTTTAGTGGCCCAGGTTTCACGTGGACGTTCATCATCCAGTGCGCAAGCTTCAGCTGCTCCTAGTGGCGGACGTGAGTTCTATGTCAGTTCTACTGCGTACACAGCTTCTTGTAATGGATGCTCCGGCCATACGGCTACAGGAATCAATCTAAAATCGAATCCTAACGTTAAAGTGATCGCAGTCGATCCTTCCGTTATTCCTTTAGGTTCAAAGGTCTATGTGGAAGGCTATGGATATGCTGTTGCGGCAGATACTGGCGGAGCGATCAAAGGGAATAAAATCGATGTATTCTTCTCATCCCAATCAGACGCTTATCGTTGGGGAAGGAAAACCATCAAAGTGAAAATATTGAACTAAGAGCAGGGTGTTTTCCTGCTTTTTTTTATTTCTCGGTTAAAACCGTTATAATAGCTTTAGGTCTTCATTTATTAGACGAATTGAAATGCAAAAATGTTTCAACTTTTTTGGAGGAATTATGAAAATAAAAGAAATCATTGTAGTGGAAGGGAAGGATGATACGGTTGCCATTCAGCGTGCCGTCAATGCAGATACGATCGAAACGAATGGTTCTGCTGTGTCTCCTGCTACTATAGAGAAAATCAAGCACGCCCAGGAAAAAAGGGGCGTTATCATATTTACGGATCCCGATTATCCGGGAGAGCGAATTCGAAAGATTGTGAGTGAAGCGGTACCGGGATGCAGGCATGCCTTTGTACAGAAGAAAGACGCGCTGCCGAAATCAGGCAGGGGGATAGGTGTAGAACATGCAAGCCCCAATGTCATTAGGGAGTCCTTGAAGGAAGCTCATTTGTTGGATGTCGATCAGGCAGAAATCATTTCAAAAGAAGATTTGATCGATGCCGGTTTAATTGGAAGTCCGCAGTCAAAGGACAGGAGAATAGCCCTTGGTGAGAAGCTTAGAATCGGATACACTAATGGAAAACAACTGCAGAAGCGGTTGCGGATGTTTAATATTCAAAAAGAAGAGTTTAAAAAAGCGTTAATGGAAATCATTCAGGAGGAAGAACATGCATAAAGATATTGCAACCCCGATACGAACGAAGGAAATCCTTACCAAGTACGGCTTTTCGTTTAAGAAAAGCCTTGGCCAGAATTTTTTAATTGATCCCAATATTTTAAGGAACATAACAGAATATGCGGGGCTATCCGAGAAAACAGCCGCCATTGAAATCGGACCTGGGATCGGAGCGCTGACAGAACACCTTGCCCGTACTTCTGGAAAGGTTGTAGCCTTTGAAATCGATCAGCGATTGATCCCGATCCTCGATGACACCCTGTCTCCTTATGATAATGTGAAGATTATTAATGAAGATATCCTGGAGGCGGATGTTGAAGCGATCATAAACAAGGAATTTGAAGGATTCGATGATATTATGGTGGTAGCCAATCTTCCATATTACGTTACCACACCCATCATCCTGAAGTTATTGATGGAGCGTCTTCCGATCAGGGGAATTTGCGTCATGCTTCAGAAGGAAGTAGGAGACCGTATTTCGGCACAGCCGGGGACAAAGGCATATGGATCACTTTCCATTGCCATTCAGTATTATACAGAGGCTGAGATGGTCATGACTGTCCCGAAAACGGTCTTTATGCCCCAGCCGAATGTAGACTCTGCCGTCATCCGTCTAACGAAGCGTGAGAAGCCTCCTGTAGACGTCATCAGTGAAGACTTCTTTTTTACCGTTACACGTTCGTCCTTCGCTCAAAGAAGAAAGACGATTTTGAATAACTTAACGAGTCAACTCCCTCAAGGGAAAGAAAAGAAAGAGTTGATCCTGGATGCTTTGTCCCAAGCAGGGGTTGAACCTACCCGCCGGGGGGAGACACTGACGATACAAGAATTCGGCCGATTAAGCGATGAGCTATACCCGAATTTCAACTAAAGCAAGGAAAAATGGCTAAACGTGAAGGAGCGTTTAGCCATTTTTTTGTCTAGATAAACTGAACAGTCGATTCCCATCTTATTGACACCGAATATTCCGGATATGCATAGGTTATCACAGGGAATATTTACTTAATGATGATAAGGAAAGGCTGAAGAAGGGCAGTGCAGATACTGACCCTTTTCGGCTAATTGATTTCCTATTTTGTTTGATCAACGAATGTTTAGCCCATGGGAGTGACTGATGTGAATATCGAAATCAATGATGTCGTAGGTCGCCTTTCATATCAATGTGATATTTTATTCAGGGTAATAGATATCCGCATGATAGATGGTCATAAAACGGCAGTACTGTATGGTGAAGATTTTCGATTAATAGCGGATGCTCCTTTTCATGATTTGAAGAAGATGGACCCTAGAGAACAGGACCGCATTACGCAGGAATTTCGTTCGAAAGAAGAACAATCCCTGGACCTGTTCCGCCAGGATATAGAGCTTCTCAAGTATAAGCAGGAATACAGGGTAACGAATGCTTATCGAGACGATTATAACTATTTCCAAGTTCCGGGGAAAGTGCTTCATCTTGATGGAGATCCCAGCTATTTAAGAAAATGCCTAGATCTTTATGAGAAAATTGGTGTCCCGGTAAAAGGCGTCCACTGCAGTGAAACAGAGATGCCTCTACAAATCGGTTCCCTTATCGATAAATATAGACCGAATATTATTGTATTAACAGGTCACGATGCGTACTCCAAGTCGAAAGGGGCCAAGGCTGATATCAACGCATATCGCCATTCGAAGTATTTTGTTCAGGCAGTAAGAGAGGCCCGCAGCAAATCCCCCCATCTGGATCAGCTTGTGATCTTTGCCGGCGCTTGTCAATCCCACTTTGAATCCCTGATCCATGCAGGTGCCAACTTTGCAAGTTCCCCTTCGAGGGTCAATATCCATGCCCTGGATCCCGTTTATATCGTGGCAAAGATCTGTTTCACGGGATTTAAAGATTCGGTGAATGTCTGGGATGTCATACGCAATACCCTCACCGGAGACAAAGGATTGGGTGGAATCGAGACAAAAGGTGTTCTTCGGACGGGAATGCCATACAAAATAACCGAAGAAGAATAGGGAAGGTTCGACAAAACCTATGAAGACCTTGCAATTTATGCATAAATTGCAAGGTCTTTTTCACTTTGATGGTTCATATACTGGTTGGGTGGTGGTTTTTACCCTTGCCGGGCCTGGGCGAGCCGCCTCCGCTTTTAGTATTATCCAGCTCCGGCGGCTAGTCCCTCGAGGTCATAAGCTAAATGGTCCAAGAAGGCAAAGAACGCCTTCTCAGCCCATTCATCTTATGCTTGTCGGGCCTGGGCAAGCCGCCTTCGCTTTTAGTGTTATCCAGCTCCGGCGGCTAGTCCCTCGAGGTCATAAGCTAAATGGTCCAAGAAGGCAAAGAACGCCTTCTCAGCCCATTCATCTTATGCTTGTCGGGCCTGGGCGAGCCGCCTCCACTTTTTAGTGTTTACATAATTTTTCAATCTTTGGGGAATGTTAGGGTTGTAGAAAAAACGTACTTTTTGTTGAATAAAATATATTGACAGGTGTTCATGATTCTTGTTAAAATAAGAAATTTATTTGACTAAAATTACATAATGTGTTATATTTAATAACAGTGAGGTGGAAGCGAAATGCCAAAAACATTAGCCGACATTAAAAGGTCCCTTGATTCTAATTTGGGGAAACGTTTAATGCTTAAAGCAAACGGTGGACGTCGAAAAACAATTGAGCGTTCAGGTGTTCTATCCGAAACGTATCCTTCTGTTTTCGTGGTTCAACTGGATCAAGAAGAGAATGCGTTCGAACGAGTTTCTTACAGCTATGCAGATGTTCTCACTGAGACAGTTCAATTAACATTTTATGATGAAGCAACAGGAAATCTCATCTTTAGCCAGCAGTAGACATTCGTTTACTGCTTTTTTATTTGTTTGAAAATACATGTTTTGCATAATATCTACCGTTATTTTTTGACCTCCCATGCACATACTAACGATGTGGTGCATGTAAAGGAGGTAGACAATGGGTAGAAGAAGAGGAATCATGTCTGATCAATTAAAAGAAGAAATCGCTCAGGAATTAGGGTTCTACGATGTTGTTCAGAAGGATGGCTGGGGCGGGATCACGTCCCGGGACGCAGGGAATATGGTAAAGCGTGCAGTTGAGCGGGCAAGCCGGCAGCTGTCCAAAAATCATCCATACTAACTCATTTTACACATATGGATTATATCTTTTATCAGTACCATATACAAAGGGTCGCCTAAAAAGTGTCATGCTTTTCCGGCGGCCTTTGTTTATAAAGGGCAAACCATCTTTCCTATCAGTACTTTACGTGATAAAATAACATACTTATATGAGTATGTTTAGAAGTTAACACTCTCTATTAATAAGTGTATGATACAATATAACAAAGAGTATTGGTAAGAAGGTGATGATATGAGGTTATTAGTAAAGGCGCCGGCAAAAATTAACCTATCACTTGATGTTTTACATAAACGTTCAGATGGTTACCATGAAGTTGAGATGGTTATGACGACAATCGATTTAGCGGATAGAATTGAACTGACGAATCTTTCAGACGATACGATCAAAATTCTTTCTCACAATCGATTTGTGCCGGATGATGGAAGAAACCTTGCCTATCAGGCTGCACATCTGCTGAAAGAGAAACTGAACATCAAGAAGGGTGTAGCCATTTCCATCGACAAAGTGATCCCTGTTGCTGCAGGGTTGGCAGGGGGAAGCAGCGATGCAGCCGCGACGTTGAAAGGGCTGAATCGTTTATGGGATTTAGGTCTTAGTATGGACGAACTGGCAGAGCTCGGTGCAGAAATCGGTTCAGATGTGTCCTTCTGTGTTTACGGAGGCACAGCTTTAGCGTCGGGAAGAGGAGAGAAAATCAAACATCTACCTGCTCCACCGAATTGCTGGGTGATCCTGGCAAAACCGACGATAGGAGTTTCAACAGCGGATGTGTATAAGAATCTGGATTTGAAAAACATACAACATCCGGATACCAACGCAATGGTTTCAGCTTTAGAACATGGGAATTATCACGATATTTGCTCCAATCTCGGGAATGTACTTGAATCGGTTACATTGGATATGCATCCGGAAGTATCCCAGATTAAAGATCAGATGGAGCGGTTTGGTGCCGATGCCGTTCTGATGAGCGGAAGCGGCCCGACAGTATATGGATTGGTGCAATATGAATCAAGACTTCATCGAATCTACAATGGTTTAAGAGGGTTTTGTGATCAAGTTTTCGCAGTGCGCATGCTTGGAGATTAAGAGCTCTTGCCGAAATCCGTATATTAATGATATATTTACATTATAATATTCGGATTCAGGAGGTTTCTTTGGTGAAATTTAAGCGCAGCGAACGATTGATTGATATGACGCACTATTTATTAGAACGGCCCCACCAACTTGTTCCCTTGACTTTTTTCTCTGAACGGTACGGTTCTGCCAAGTCTTCTATCAGTGAAGACTTGACGATTGTAAAGGAAACATTTGAGGGAAGGGGTGTCGGGACGGTCCAAACGGTTCCCGGGGCAGCAGGCGGAGTAAAATATGTACCAAAGGTAAACAGTCAGGAAGCGAAGGCTATGATTGAAGAGCTTTGTGTTCAATTGGAAAGCTCCGATCGTCTTTTACCTGGCGGATACCTTTATATGACTGACCTGCTTGGTAATCCTCAGCTGATGAAGAGTGTCGGGAAATTACTGGCATCTGCATTTGCTGAAAAAGATATTGATGTCATTATGACAGTGGCAACGAAGGGAATCCCGATTGCCAATGCGATTGCCTCATATTTGAATGTTCCAGTGGTTATTGTCAGACGGGACAGTCGTGTAACTGAAGGATCGACAGTGAGCATCAATTATGTGTCCGGTTCATCGAAGAGAATCCAATCCATGGTTCTTTCTAAAAGAAGTTTGAAGGAAGGGTCTAAAGTATTGGTAGTCGATGATTTCATGAAGGCGGGCGGAACCATCAATGGGATGAAAAACCTGTTGGAAGAGTTTTCTGCTACCTTGTCGGGAATCGGGGTTTTGGTAGAATCCAATAGCTTGGACGGTCGACTGGTAGATGATTATGTTTCATTGTTAAAATTGTCTGATGTAAATGAAAAGGATAAACAGATTTCCTTGACGGAAGGGAATTATTTTCAATCCGATCTAACATTTTTACCATAAGGGGAGGCATCTACTATGCGTGTAGTTTCAACTAAGGAAGCACCAGCAGCAATTGGGCCATATTCACAAGGGATCGTCGTAAATAATTTGTTCTATAGTTCAGGACAAATCCCATTAACGCCTGAGGGTTCAATGATTGAAGGAGATGTAATGGAACAGACGCATCAAGTGTTCCGTAATCTTCAAGCCGTATTATCGGAAGCTGGGGCAACATTTGAAACAGTAGTCAAAGCAACGGTCTTCATCAAGGATATGAATGATTTCGGGGCGATCAATGAAGTGTATGGGGAATATTTCAGCAACCACAAGCCAGCCCGTTCTTGTGTGGAAGTAGCCCGGCTACCTAAAGATGCCCAGGTTGAAATTGAAGTAATCGCACTCGTGAAGTAATCTTCACGGGTGTTTTTTTGTATCAAAAAGAAGTATAGTTCAAACGAAATAGAAAAAAGATGTGAAAAATAAAATTTTTCAAAAAATTTTACAATTTAAGAAGGAATATCTAAATAATTCGTTGAATACATAGAGTAGATTTCATCTAGGGAAAAAGGTGGTGAACAGAATGGAAGTAACAGACGTAAGATTACGCCGAGTAAACACCGACGGTCGCATGAGAGCTATCGCATCTATTACGCTGGATAATGAATTTGTTGTTCATGACATTCGCGTTATTGATGGGAACAATGGCTTATTTGTAGCGATGCCAAGTAAGCGGACTCCGGATGGAGAATTCCGTGATATTGCTCATCCAATCAATTCGGGTACCCGCGGCAAGATTCAAGATGCCGTTTTAGCTGAGTACCATCGTTTAGGAGAGCTGGAAGAAGTTGAGTTAGAAGAAGCTGGGGCTTCCTAATAGGATCTATAGCATCAAGAGCCTACTTTTGTAAGGCTCTTTTTTTTGTCTTTTTAAAGCCCCTTTTAAAAAATTGGTTCTTACGTTTTTTTTATACCCAGGCTTAAAGAAAGGCGAAACCTCTAAATAAACATTTTTTTGTGTTTTGTGGTAAAGAAAATTCGACAAGGGCCGCCTCCGCTTTTCTGATGTCAAATATATGTACTTTTATATGAATCCTTGAAATGGTAGAGTTTTTAGGATATATTCGTTATGGATAAAAAGGTTATTGGAGGACCAAAAATGACAAATCGATATGCCGTTATACTAGCTGCTGGACAAGGTACGAGAATGAAGTCGAAGCTTTATAAAGTTCTTCATCCTGTGTGTGGCAAGCCGATGGTGGAACATGTGGTCGACCAAATTTCAACACTACATATAGAGAAGACTGTCACAATCATCGGTCATGGGGCTGAGCTTGTGAAGTCGCATTTAGAAGGCAAGAGTGATTTTGCTCTTCAGGCTGAGCAATTAGGAACAGCTCATGCTGTGATGCAGTCTGAAGATGTCCTGGGTGACTTGGAAGGAACGACTTTAGTGGTATGTGGGGATACGCCGCTCATTAAAGGAGAGACGATGGAAGCACTGGTGCAGCATCATGAAGGACAAGGTGCCAAAGCGACCATTTTGACGGGTCATACGGAATCCCCTGATGGATACGGACGGATCATCCGCAATCAGGATGGTTTAGTGGAACGCATTGTGGAACATAAGGATGCAAGTGAAGAAGAACGAAGCGTGAAAGAAATTAATACCGGAACGTATTGTTTTGATAATAAAGCGTTATTCGATGCCCTGAAGAAGGTTTCGAATGATAACGTGCAAGGTGAATATTATTTGCCGGATGTCATTGAGATCCTTCAATCGGAAGGTGAAATCGTCAGTGCATACCAGACAGGTGACTTTGATGAGACGCTTGGTGTCAACGATCGCGTCGCCCTTTCTCAAGCAGAGATCACAATGAAAAAGCGCATCAATGAATTCCATATGCGCAATGGTGTAACGATCAAAGATCCAAACAATACGTATATCGATGCAGATGTAACGATCGGAAGAGATACCGTGATCCTGCCTGGCACAGTGCTTCAAGGCAGCACATCAATCGGTGAAGATGCCATGATCGGACCGAACTCAGAGGTGAAGGATTGTCAGATCGGGGACCGTACAGTCTTGAAGCAGTCTGTGGCTCATGACAGTTCGATCGGTGCGGATGTTCAAATTGGGCCATTTGCTCATATTCGCCCTGCTTCTACCATTGAAGATGAAGTGAAGATCGGTAACTTTGTAGAAATCAAGAAAGCAACATTCGGTAAAGCGAGTAAGGCCTCACATTTAAGCTACATTGGTGATGCTGAAGTGGGACGTGACGTCAACATCGGGTGTGGATCGATCACAGTGAACTATGATGGGAAGAATAAGCACCTGACAAGGATTGAAGACGGCGTATTTGTAGGCTGCAATTCTAATCTGGTTGCCCCTGTCAACGTAGGGAAAGGTGCATACATTGCTGCTGGTTCTACCATTACTGAGGATGTTCCCGGTGAGTCTCTTTCCATTGCGAGAGCTCGCCAAGTAAACAAAGAAAATTATGTTCAAAATCTAAATCATAAGAAATAATGGGAGGTCCACAATGCCAAACTCTTATATTAATTCCAAGTTGAAAATCTTCTCTCTTAATTCAAACTACCATCTTGCAAAGGAAATTGCTGATGAAGTAGGAGTGGATTTAGGTAAATCGTCCGTTAAACGTTTCAGTGACGGTGAAATCCAAATCAACATCGAAGAAAGTATCCGTGGTTGTGACGTATTTGTCATTCAATCCACTTGTCAGCCGGTAAATGAAAACCTGATGGAGCTTCTGATCATGGTGGATGCCCTGAAACGTGCTTCTGCCAAGACGATTAATATCGTGATGCCTTACTATGGTTATGCCCGTCAAGACCGTAAAGCAAGAGCACGTGAGCCGATCACAGCTAAATTAGTGGCGAACCTTTTAGAAACAGCCGGCGCTACACGTGTCATCACACTGGATCTGCACGCTCCTCAAATTCAAGGTTTCTTCGATATCCTGATCGATCATCTCATGGGTGTGCCGATCTTGGCGGATTACTTTGAAGAGAGAGGATTCAATACGGAGGATCTTGTTATCGTATCCCCGGACCATGGAGGGGTTACTAGAGCACGTAAGCTTGCAGAACGTCTGAAAGCGCCTATCGCGATCATTGATAAGCGTCGTCCGAAGCCGAATGTGGCAGAGGTTATGAACATCGTCGGTAATATCGACGGGAAAATCGCGATCTTGATCGATGATATCATTGATACCGCTGGCACGATTACACTCGCAGCGAATGCATTAGTTGAAAACGGAGCGAAGGAAGTTTTTGCTTGCTGTACGCACCCGGTTCTTTCAGGTCCTGCCATCGAGCGCATCGAAAACTCCAATATTAAAGAACTGGTTGTAACGAACTCCATCCCACTGGGTGAAGAGAAAATGATCGGTAAAGTGAAATCCCTGTCAGTGGCTCCTTTGATCAGCGAAGCGATCATCCGCATCTATGAGCAACAATCTGTCAGCACGCTTTTCGATTAAGAATTAATATTTGTAGTTTGTGCATAGAAAGGAGAGCTTGTCCCCTTAGTATTGGGGCAAGCTCTTCTTTTTCGTTCTTCCTGCTGCCGTCGTGGAAGCTTCAAACCCCGATCTGTCAACATCCTCGGAGCACTCTTCTTGTAGTGAATTGATTTTTCTATGTTTATTTCAAATCACATTAGGGTAATTACTATATATAGAACTTTAACTAACATAAAAGATTAGGGAAGGTGTTGGATTAGACATGGCAACAGAATTAAAAGCAAATACGAGGAAAGATTTTAAACGCTCTTCATTAACAAAGCTGAGACATGAGGGGAATATCCCTGGAGTCGTGTACGGCTACAAAGCAGATAATACATCAATTATGGTAGATGCCATTACATTTATTAAAACGATTCGCGAAGTCGGAAGAAACGGAATCATTTCATTAAACGTAGATGGCAATAAACAAAACGTCATTTTAAGTGATTACCAGCAGGATCACCTGAAGGATGCCGTCACACATGTTGATTTCCTTGCTGTGAATATGTCAGAAGAGATTGATGCGGATGTTCGTATCGAACTTGTAGGAGAAGCAGCAGGCGTGAAAGACGGTGGCGTCATGCAGCAGCCATTGCATGAGGTATCTGTAACAGCCAAACCGAAGGATATCCCGGAATCCATCGAAGTGGATGTAACCGAGCTCCAAGTAGGAGAAACGGTAACAATCAGCGATATCCGCGATAAGTACAGTGTTACTCTTAATGAAGAGGATGACCGTACCATTGCTTCGATTCTTGCTCCGAGACAAGAAGAAGAAATCGACAGCGGTGAAGAGCAGGAAGCTGGCACACCTGAGAATGAAGAAGGAAGAGAATCGGAAGCCAGTGATGAAAGTGAATCGAAGGAAGAGTAAAAAATCAATATTTTTTGGCGTAACCTTTTGCAGGTTGCGCTTTTTACGTTATTCTAGAGGTATATGGTCAGAAGAGGTGTTAGAAATGAAATTAATTGTTGGACTCGGGAATCCGGGATCACAATATGAGAAAACGAGACATAATATCGGTTTCGTTATTATAGATGCATTAGCCGATCGATTGGGCGTTTCGTTGAACCAGTCCAAGTTTAAAGGGGTTTACGGCACATATCATCATAAGGGAGAAAAGGTCGTTCTGTTAAAGCCGCTTACGTATATGAATTTGTCAGGGGAAAGCATTGTCCCCCTGATGGATTATTTTGAAATTGAAGATGAAGATTTACTTGTCATTTATGATGACCTGGACTTACCTGTAGGAAAATTAAGATTAAGGCAAAAGGGAAGTGCCGGGGGGCATAATGGCATTAAATCGACCATTGCCCATTTAGGTTCCCAGCAATTTAATCGCCTGCGGGTGGGCATCGACCGTCCAACCAATGGATTGAGCGTCCCGGATTATGTCCTGGGTAAATTTTCGAAGGAAGAGCAGCCGGAACTGGATAAAGCCATTTCTTCTAGCGTGGAAGCATGTGAAACCTGGTTGGATAAACCATTCCTTGAGGTCATGAATAAATTCAACTGACCGTGTCATATAATGAATTTCCAGGGTTCCTTCATCATCAATCCTTTAACCGGTTTGAATAACTCCCTTCTAACAGGTTCATACTAACAGTATAAATGTGTATGGAGGGAAAGATATGGCGATCCATTACCAGTGTCGGCATTGCGGAACAAATGTTGGGACCCTTTCAAATGTATCCGTGCATTCCGATCAGCTCGGGATTCATATGCTGACAGATGAAGAACGGTTACATATGGTTCACTATCAGGACAACGGGGACATCCAAGTGAAAACGATCTGTGAAGATTGTCAGGAGAGCCTGGAGAGAAATCCGGACTACCATGAATTAGATCATATCATTCAGTAAGAACGCTTTGGTGAAGAGCCAAAGCATTTTTCTGTTTATACTTTTAGATTATTTATAGAAAGAACCATAGGGGAGGAGCGTACACTTGAAAGGTATTTTAAAGCAGGTTCACCAAAGTGAAGAACTACAGTCCATCATCGCTGGAGTGGAGGAACGTCTGTCTGAACAACTTGTGGCAGGATTGTCCGGCTCATCCCGGACAGCTTATATAGCAGATGTATATTTACAAACGAATAAATCCACCGTAGTGGTGACGCATAATTTGTTTCAAGCCCAGAAAGTCTATGACGATCTCATTCAATTTTTGTCTGAGGACGAAGTATATTTATATTCTGCTAATGAGCTGATCGCAGCTGAACTAAGTGTGGCAAGCCCGGAGTTGAGGGCACAACGGATCGAAGTAATGAATAAGCTTTCCAATCATCAGCAGGGTGTCTATATTGTACCTGTTGCCGGACTGCGTAAAATCCTTCCACCTAAGTCGATGTGGTCAACGAATCAGATCCGTTTTCAAATGGGTGAAGATATCGACTTGGATGAAGTGTTAAATCAATTGGTGCAAATGGGCTATCAACGGACAGGGATGGTCAGCACACCTGGGGAATTCAGCCTTCGCGGGGGGATTGTCGACATTTTCCCATTAACAACACAGAATCCTATCAGGATCGAATTATTCGACACTGAAATTGATTCGATCCGCATCTTTTCGGTTGAAGACCAGCGTTCGATTGATAAACTTAATGAGATAGAAATTGGCCCCGCCACAGAGGTCTTATTGAAGTATGAAAATATGGAGAGGCTCATTCATGAAATCAACTCAGGTCTTTCCGCAAGCTTGAAGAAGATCAAATCGGCGGCCGTAAAGGAGAAGATGACAGAGTACATAAGTCATGAGGTAGGGCAGCTCGAAAACGGGCAGGTTCCTGAGCAAATCTTTAAGTACTTATCCCTCGCGTATGAAAAGCCTAGTAGTTTGCTAGATTATTTACCCGAGGACGGGGTCCTGTTCTTTGATGAGTTCAGTCGCGTCCAGGAAATGAGTGAATCCCTGGAAAAAGAGGAAGCAGAATGGTATACATCCCTGCTTCAGGAAGGACAGATCATTCACGACGTACAGGTGTCCCATACGTTTTCGTCGTTAGTCAGTAGGACGAAGCTGCCAAAGGTATATTTTTCATTGTTCCTGCGTCATATTCCGAATACCAGTCCACAAAATATCTTCAATGTGTCAACGAAGCCCATGCAGAATTTCCATGGGCAGATGAACGTATTGAAGGCAGAGTTGGACAGGTGGAAAAAAGGAAGATATACCGTTGTCTTGTTAGGACCGGATGAAGAGCGCGTTAAGAAGCTTCAAAGGGTGCTGGACGATTACAAAATTGAAATTGCCTATGTCGAAGATGGAGATAAGCTTCTGCCGGGAACGATCCAGATGATCAATGGAAGCCTGACAAGCGGGTTCGAGCTCCCCCTTCAGAAGCTTGCAGTTATTACGGAAGAAGAATTGTTCAATAAGAAAACCCAAAAGAAGCCGAGAAGACAGAAACTTTCAAACGCAGAGAGGATCAAAAGTTACTCTGAGCTGAAGGTCGGGGACCATGTGGTTCATGTGAATCACGGGATCGGTAAATTCCTTGGGATTGAAACATTGGAGATCAACGGGGTCCACAAAGACTATCTCCATGTGAAGTATCAAGGGAATGACAAACTTTATGTACCGGTCGATCAAATTGAATTAGTCCAGAAATATGTTGCATCCGAAAATAAGGATCCAAAGCTTTATAAACTGGGTGGAAGTGAATGGAAGAAGGTCAAGTCGAAGGTTCAATCTTCTGTTCAGGATATCGCTGATGACCTGATCAAGCTTTATGCTGAACGGGAAGCGGCAAAAGGTTACGCCTTTTCTCCAGATGGGGACATGCAGAGAGAATTTGAAATGGCTTTCCCTTATGAAGAAACGGATGATCAACTGCGTTCTGTCAGTGAAATCAAGCACGATATGGAAAGAGAACGTCCGATGGACCGATTATTATGTGGGGACGTAGGTTATGGAAAGACCGAGGTTGCGATCAGGGCCGCCTTCAAGGCGATTGCAGACGGAAAACAAGTGGCCATCCTCGTGCCTACCACCATCCTTGCCCAACAGCATTATGAAACAATCAAAGAGCGTTTTCAGGACTTTCCGGTGGAAATCGGTTTATTAAGCCGTTTCCGAACGAGAAAGCAGCAGCAGGAGACAACGAAGGGGCTCAAGAATGGAACGGTGGATATTGTAGTGGGAACCCACCGACTTCTCTCAAAAGACATTCAATACCGGGATATAGGACTCTTGATCATCGATGAAGAACAAAGGTTCGGTGTCACGCATAAAGAGAAGATCAAACAATTAAAAACCAATATTGACGTTCTGACCTTAACGGCCACACCGATACCCCGTACCCTTCATATGTCGATGCTCGGTGTAAGGGATTTATCGGTTATTGAAACACCGCCTGAAAATCGATTCCCGGTTCAGACCTACGTAATGGAGTACAACGGTGCTTTGATTAAAGAAGCGATTGAAAGAGAAATGGCAAGGAATGGCCAAGTGTATTTCCTCTATAATCGCGTAGAAGATATTGAAAGAAAAGCCGATGAGATCTCCATGCTAGTACCTGATGCCCGGATCGCCTACGCTCACGGTCAAATGAGCGAGAATGAGCTCGAAGCCGTCATATTAAGCTTCCTTGCAGGAGAATACGATGTGCTTGTCACTACGACGATCATTGAGACGGGTGTTGACATCCCGAACGTTAATACGTTGATTGTGTTTGATGCCGACCGGATGGGCTTATCCCAGCTTTATCAACTAAGGGGACGTGTCGGGCGTTCGAACCGGGTGGCCTATGCCTATTTCACCTATAGGAAAGATAAGGTCCTGACAGAAGTGGCTGAAAAACGATTGCAGTCGATCAAAGAATTCACAGAGCTTGGTTCAGGGTTCAAAATTGCCATGCGGGACTTGACGATCCGTGGAGCGGGTAACCTCCTCGGGGCGCAGCAGCACGGATTCATCGATTCTGTCGGATTCGATCTGTACTCCCAGATGCTGAAAGAAGCCATCGAGGAACGGAAAGACGAGCTACCTAAGCGGCCTGAGTCGAGCTTCGAAGTGGATATTGAAATCGATGCCTATATTCCGGATGATTATATTAAAGATGGTCATCAAAAGATCGAAATGTATAAACGATTCCGATCTCTTTCTTCCCTTCCTGAAATAGAGGAGCTCGAAGAAGAGATCCTGGACCGGTTCGGGGAATATCCCGAAGAGGTGGGCTACTTATTCCTCATCTCTGAAATGAAGATCTATGCCAAGAATACAAAGCTCGAATCCATAAAGCAGGATAAGAAAATGGTGAATATCTTTATGTCACCGGAAGGAACGGCACACATCGACGGATCCAAAGTATTCAATCTTTGCAACAAACACGGCCGTGCAGTCGGACTTGGAATGGAAGGCTCCAAGCTTAAAATATCGATTAACACAACACGCTTGGAAGCGTCCAAATGGTTTAACATGGCCTATGACATCATCAAACACCTGGATGAAGCGGTAAAAATAGAAGAAAGCGTGTAATCATTTCATCATTTCGACACAAACCAGTGGCATTTCTTCCCTTCGTTATAATAATGTAACCAAAATGTAAACGCGTGAATTGTTTTACTTTACTATGATAAGGGTATTAGTATTTATGCAGCTGCCAACAATGGAAAAAGATACCTGTATTAGAATTTTAGTGAAATTAAAGAAAAAAAACTTGAATGTGTATAGAACTTCTAAGTTGTAAGATACTAAACTCAACAATGGTAAAGTATTCAACAAAGGTGGATGCATTGCCAAATAAAAATCATCTGATGAAAGTGAGGCAACTATAGATGAAAGCAACTGGTATTGTTCGTCGTATTGATGATTTAGGACGTGTCGTCATTCCGAAAGAAATTCGCAGGACATTAAGGATTCGCGAGGGAGATCCCCTGGAAATCTTCGTTGATCGTGACGGAGAAGTCATCTTAAAGAAATATTCCCCAATCAGTGAACTTGGTGACTTTGCTAAGGAATATGGCGAAGCATTGTACGACAGTTTGGGAAGTGCCGTGTTAATTTGTGATCGGGATGCTGTCATTGCCATCTCCGGCGCTTCGAAGAAAGAGTATTTAAATAAGAACGTCAGTGAGCTCGTCGAGAAGGTAATGGATGACCGTACGTCTCTATTACACACTCAACAGGGACAAGCTGAGCTTGTTGAAGGACATGGTGAGGAACTTGCTTCCTATACGATTGCTCCGATTGTCGCAAATGGAGATCCGATTGGTGCCGTTGCGATTTTCTCAAAGGAACGTACAGTAGGCGAAGTGGAACAAAAGGCAGTAGAAACGGCAGCTGGCTTTTTAGCAAGACAAATGGAGTCATAACCTAAAGGAGTGGCAAATAGCCGCTCTTCTTTTTTTTGCCGTCATTCACACTAGAGAAAACATACAGCCCTTTATGGTAAAATGACCAGTACATAAATGATTTTTTCTTCGGTCTGTTAAGACTTGAAGTAAGTGGTACAGAAAGGCAGGAAAACGGGTTGAGTAAGAAGTACTCCTCCACTCAATTCTTAAAAGGGGCCATGGTATTAACGATTGCGGCATTGGTAACAAAAGTATTAAGTGCTGTTTACCGGGTTCCTTTTCAGAATATTGTTGGAGATATCGGATTTTATATATATCAGCAGGTGTATCCGTTCTACGGGATTGCCATCGCCCTATCCACTTACGGATTCCCTGTCATCATTTCAAAGATGGTAGCAGAGAAATTAGAAGGAGATGATGAAGAAGGCGCAAAGAGAGTGGCCGTCACCTCCTTTCTATTCCTTTGTCTCGTTGGTCTTTCCTGGTTTCTGCTCGTCTACTTCGGTGCAGGCGTGATCGCACGTTGGATGGGAGATCCCCTTTTAAAGCCGTTACTTCAAGTGATTTCTTTATCGTTCCTATTATTAGCTCCCCTCTCCGTCATCAGGGGGTATTATCAAGGGAAAGAAGATATGGTGCCAACGGCTGTTTCTCAAGTGACGGAACAAGCGATCAGGGTGGCGACGATCCTGATTTTTTCGAGCATTTTGGTAACCCAAGGGTACTCCTTATATATGACAGGGAAAGGAGCGCTGTTCGGGTCGATTACCGGTGGTCTGGGCGGACTTCTTGTTCTTCTTTCCTTCCTTACTGCGCGCAGGGAAAAGCTGTTTTCAAGGAAATACCTTTCCCTTCCTGCCGATTACGTACAGATCTGGTCCCGGTTATTCAAGAATGGAACAGCTATCTGTGTAAGTGCCATGTTGCTCGTCTTACTCCAATTCGTTGATTCATTAAATGTATACTCTCTTCTTCTGTCGTCAGGGATGGAAGCGGAAAGCGCAAAAACGTGGAAGGGGATTTATGACCGGGGACAACCCTTTGTCCAGCTCGGGACGGTAGTGGCTACATCCATCTCACTGACCATCGTTCCCTTGGTGACAAATGCCTATCTCAAAAGAAGAGAATCTTTAGTAAGGGAGTACAGTCAGCTGTCCCTTAAGATCAGCATAACCACCGGATTCGCTGCTACACTGGGAATCATCAATATCATGGTGCCGACCAATACGATGCTCTTTGAAAATGCCCTCGGTTCCAGGATTATCGCTGTCTTCTGTCTATCGATATTCTTCAGCTGCCTTATTTTGACGTTTGCAGGCATTTTTCAGGGAATCGGGAGGATTTATTACCCGGCATTCTGTATAGTAATGGGGATTTTAGTGAAATACCTGGGAAATGCCTGTCTCATCCCCATGATGGGAGTCATGGGGGCATCCATCTCGACTGTTGGCGCTTTAAGTATGATTGCCATTATGATGGTGATAAAGTTGAGAGAACTGTTTCCAATCCGTTTTTTCACTTACTCATTTTATAAAACATTGCTCTTGAGCGGAGCGGCCATGACAATTGGATTACAGGGGCTGTTGTGGATATATGATACACTTCTGGATAATGGAATGCCCGGTCGTCCGCTTTCCGTTCTTTTTTCACTGGGAGGCGTTTGTATCGGTGGCATTATTTTTTTGATCGTGTTTTTAAGAGGGAATGTCCTCTCAAGAGAAGACATCAGTTTCTTGCCTTTTGGGAGTAAATGGGTGTGGTTGATGAATAAAGTTCAACCGAATAATAAGTAGCGAGGAGATTAACATGAATACGATAACGATAGTCGGGTTAGGCGCAGGAGATATGGAACAGCTGCCATTGGGAGTATATAGAAGAATTAAAAACAGTTCACACCTTTACTTAAGGACGGATCAGCATCCCGTCGTAAAGGATTTAGCATTAGAAGGAATCACGTATCATTCCTTCGATGCTGTCTACGAAAAATATGATCAGTTCAATCTCGTATATGAAGAGATTGTTCAAGAACTGATCACAGCATCAGAGCAACATTCCCTTGTCTATGCCGTGCCGGGCCACCCGTTGGTCGCTGAACAAGCTGTCCAAATGCTGTTGGATCTTCATAAAGAAGGGAAGATTCACGTCGAAATCGGTGGGGGACAGAGCTTTATCGACGCTTTATTTGCTTCTGTAGGAGCGGATCCGATTGATGGGTTTCAGCTCCTCGATGGTACCAGCTTAAAGCTTCATGATATCCACATGAACCAGCAGCTCATCATCGGGCAGGTGTACGATGCCTTCATCGCTTCTGAAGTGAAGCTCACTCTGATGGAGCTTTATCCATATGATTATGAGGTCTCCCTTGTAACGGCTGCCGGAAGCGGGGAAGAAAAGGTGGAGCGGATCCCGCTGGTGGAGCTTGACAGGGTTGCCGGCCTTAGTAATTTGACAAGCCTCTATGTGCCGGCTGTGAACGAAATGGAATCTTCCTTTAAGCAATATGCGACATTAAGGGAAATCATCTCGACGCTTCGGGGACCGAATGGCTGCCCATGGGACAAAGAACAAACCCACCACACACTCAAGAAATATCTCCTTGAAGAAACATATGAGTTACTGGAAGCCATAGAGGAAGAAGATGTTGATCATATGATCGAAGAGCTGGGGGATGTCCTCCTTCAAATCATGCTCCATGCGCAAATAGGCGAGGATGAGGGCATGTTCACAATGGAGGAAGTAATTGAAGGACTTGCCTCCAAGATGGTCCGAAGACATCCTCATGTATTTGGAACCGTTCAAGTGGAGAACTCGGAACAGGTGAAAGCGAACTGGGAGGAGATCAAAAGCCGTGAAAAGCAGGTTGGAACTGAACCGATGCTCAAGAACGTGGCTAAAGGGATGCCTGCTCTCATGAAGGCATATGAATACCAGAAAAAAGCCGCGAAATCGGGATTTGATTGGTCAGACCCTCAAGGGGCATGGGAAAAAGTATGGGAAGAATTAAAGGAATTTGAAAGAGAAGTCGAGAATAATAATGAACACGACATGAAAAAAGAATTTGGAGATGTGTTATTCGCTCTTATCAATGTGGCCAGGTTTTATAAGATTTTCCCTGAGGAAGCATTAGCCATGACGAATACGAAATTTTACCGCCGGTTTTCCTATGTGGAAGAGCAAGTAATCAAATCGGGTAAGGGTTTTGAGGAGTTTTCATTGGAAGAGTTAGACCGGTTTTGGAACGAAGCGAAAAAGATGAATATTGAATAAGGGGAAATGTACAATGGTATCCATGAGATTAGATAAATTCTTAAAAGTATCCAGGCTCATTAAAAGAAGAACACTGGCCAAAGAGATTGCCGACCAGGGACGTATCACCGTGAACGGACAGCAGGCCAAAGCAAGCTCCAATGTAAAAGTCGGGGATGAATTAAGCGTAAGGTTTGGCCAGAGAATTATGAGGGTAAAGATTGAAAGGCTTCTTGAAACAACGAAAAAAGAAGAAGCGAGCGGGCTGTATTCTGTCCTTTCAGAGGAGAGGGTCGGGGATACGGAGTAAAGGGATACATAGCATTTGGTCTGTTTTTTGGTTCTATTTTTCCCCTATACACATAAACATAGTTACAAAGCTTGTACTATGGGAATGTGAGGGATGGATATGAATCAGTATGATGGAAACAAAGATAAAACGACCTTTCAAGAACATGACGTGATGATGAGGGGCCGCAAACTGCTCGATATTACAGGAGTGAAGCAAGTGGAAAGCTTCGATAACGAAGAGTTTCTTCTTGAAACCGTCATGGGATTCCTCTCTGTCAGGGGCCAGAATCTTCAAATGAAAAATCTGGATGTGGATAAAGGCATCGTCTCTATAAAAGGAAAGGTGTTCGATCTCGTTTACCTGGATGAACAAAATGGGGAGAAGGCTAAAGGCTTCTTTAGCAAGCTGTTTCGATGACCCTCTCGACCCAGTTCTATACCATGCTCTCCATGATCGGCATGGGGGCACTATTTGGTATGACGTTGGACACGTATTCCCGGTTTTTACACCGGTCCGAGAGAAAACGGTGGCTTGTATTCATCAATGACATCCTGTTTTGGGTTTTGCAGGCACTGGCGATTTTTTATATTTTATTCGTCGTGAATTTCGGTGAGATCCGATTTTATATTTTCATTGCATTGTTATGCGGTTTTGCTGCATACCAGGCGTTGATCAAGCAACATTATTTAGCGTTTCTTGAAAGGCTGATTCTGTTTTTTATCTCCCTGTTTAATTTCGGGGTGAAAATGGTGAAGAAATTGATTTATTCACCGATAAAATGGATGATTGTGCTTCTGGTCACGATTGTATTATCTATAGGAAAAGGGCTCTTATCCGTCATAATATTCCTTTTAAAGGTGATCATGAAAGTGATGCAATGGGCGATTAAGCTCGTAATCACACCGATATGGTGGATATTGAAGGGTATTTGGAATTTATTGCCGAAAAATCTTACAAAAAGAGTCGAGAAGTTATATAATAAAGTGGCAGGAATTTTTAAAGTGTACATCAAAAAAGTATATAGAGTGGTAGAAAAGTTCAAAAAGACACCTAAAGATAAAGAATAGGGCTTAAGGCTTTGCCACTCCATATTGTAAAGGAGGTTTGGGAATGAGAAAAAACGTGACACCAATGGAAAATGAATATGTCCGTCATCAGGAGCATATGCATAAATCTTCTTCTAAGAGAAAAAAGCGTTTGGTCCGTCGATTAGCAGTTTTCTTTGTTTTAATGTTGGCAATTAGTGGATTTTTAATCTCGACCCTCATTTCCAGAGCCCAGGTTTTAGAAGATAAACAAACGGAAAAAGCACAATTGGAAAAAAAGTTAGAAGACCTGAAAGATAAGCAATCAGCCTTGGAAGAAGAGATTGTGAAGCTTAACGATGATGAATATATAGCCAAACTGGCGCGCCGGGATTACTTTTTATCAGATGAAGGTGAGATTATTTTCAACATACCTGAGCCAGATAAAGAGAAAGAAGAAGAGGTGTCTTATTGACACTCTTTTTTTTAATTGGCTATAATATATAGTAAGGTTTATCTTTTATAATTTTAAGGAGGAGCATTTCTTTTATGTCAATCGAAGTAGGCAGCAAGTTACAGGGTAAGGTAACAGGTATTACAAATTTTGGAGCGTTCGTGGAATTATCGGAAGGTTCAACAGGTTTAGTTCACATTAGTGAAGTTGCAGACAACTATGTTAAGGATATTAACGAACACCTTAAAGTCGGCGACGAAGTAACGGTTAAAGTTATTAATGTTGAGAAAGATGGAAAGATCGGTTTATCCATCCGTAAAGCGAAAGATCAACCACAACGCCCGCAGCGCCCTCAGCGTCCTCAGCGCCCGCGTAGTAATAATAAACCGACCGACACTCGCACCAAAGAGAGTTTCGAACAAAAGATGGCACGTTTTTTGAAAGACAGTGAAGATCGTTTATCATCTTTAAAGAAAAATACTGAGTCTCGTCGTGGTGGAAAAGGGGCGAAAAAAGGTTAACTTGCTGTCTATTAACCCATATAGCAGGTTGTGAACGGAAAACAGGCATACCCATTTTGATGGGTATGCCTGTTTTTTTATATTTTTGATAGACATCATTACACAGGAAAATCCCCTGCTCCTATCGAATAGTTAGAGATAAATAACTTGAGTGGGGGCGAAAATGGATGAAATACGATCAGATTATCGATCATTATGAGTCATTTAAGATGTGGTTGGAGGAATTGAAGCTGCTCAGTGAATGTGAATGGTTCAAGCCCATGGAGGTTTGATGGGAAAATAGAATAAACAAAAAAGACTATCATCATGATAGTCTTTTTTCTATGACCCGTACGGGATTCGAACCCGTGTTACCGCCGTGAAAGGGCGGTGTCTTAACCGCTTGACCAACGGGCCGGAACAATATGGTAGCGGCGGAGGGGATCGAACCCCCGACCTCACGGGTATGAACCGTACGCTCTAGCCAGCTGAGCTACACCGCCATATGGATATGCACCTTTTTGGCACAAAAACTATGATACCTAGAAAGAATTATCTTGTCAATATACAATCATAAAGAAATTGTCAAAATTCCCTTAAGCATGGTTACATAAGCATTTGAAAAGAAAAGATCCTATCTTGTAAGGAGAGTAAACTTGAATATTCTGAATATTTTACCGGAAACCATAGAAAGACGTCGAAACATTCTTGGAATGCATTCCCTCATTTTGACAAAGTTTTGAGCTTGTACCCTTTATACTGAACAAAAAAGAAATGGGGAGTGTTTCATACATGGGGAAAGTCGATCAGTCGATCATCGAACCTGTTCAGAACGTAGACATTGAACACACTAGGGTGGAACTGTCCAAGGGGATCCGGTCCATTTATTCAAAGCTTGAGTGGTTATTCGTAGAAAAGGGGGTTGCTCTATTCGTCATCGGGTTTCTCCTCGGTAGAGCTTTAATCCTTTCACATCTGTCACCTTTTGCTCTGCCGTTCTTTGCGTCGGTTTATATTATAAGGAGAGAGAAGTCGCCGATCGCACTCATCGGATTGCTGGCAGGAGCGCTCACCTTATCCATTCCTAGTATCAGTTATACGTTTGTCAGTGCGGTATTATTCCTGTTAACGTATCGATTATCGCAGAAATATCACAAGAATAATGTGAGGGCTGTCGCCTTCTATGTGTTCTTTACGGTGATGGCTGCAAAGCTTGGGTTCGATTATATCCAACAGGGACAGGACTTGACGATTTATAACGGTGTCATGGCGGTAATTGAAGCAAGCCTTGCGTTTCTCTTAACCTATATCTTCATCCAGAGCGTCCCCCTTGTAACGGTTCAGCGCAGAAGGAAATCACTGAAAACAGAAGAAGTGGTGAGTTTGATCATCCTCCTGGCCTCGATCATGACGGGAACGATCGGATGGTCAGTATACAATCTGTCTGTAGAACATGTGTTATCAAGATACCTGGTACTGCTGTTCTCCTTTATTGCAGGGGCCACAGTGGGCTCGACGGTAGGGGTCGTGACCGGCCTCGTCTTCAGTTTAGCCAACGTTTCAAGCTTTTATCAAATGAGCTTGCTTGCTTTTTCCGGACTTCTGGGCGGACTCATGAAAGAAGGGAAGAAATTCGGAGCGGCAATCGGTTTGTTAATCGCTACATTACTAATGGGCATGTACGGAGATACGGATACAGTCATTACGAAAACCCTTTATGAATCGGGGGTAGCGATATTACTTCTATTTCTCACTCCTCAAAGTTTAACGTCTAAAATTGCGAGGCATATACCTGGTACAGCTGAATATCAGCAGGACCAACAAGGGTATATGCGCCGGGTGAGGGATGTGACCGCCCACCGGGTCACCCAATTCTCGTCAGTGTTTCAGGCTCTTTCGAACAGCTTTCAACAAATAGAAGACCGGTTTGAAGAGGAGGAAGATAAAGAATTTGACTATTTTCTCAGCAATGTCACTGAGAAGACGTGTCAAACCTGCTTTAAGAAGGATCAGTGCTGGGCGCGGAATTTTGATAAAACCTATAATCTCATGAAAGATGTGATGACTGAGTACGATCAGGGAAGGGTCCCCCTTTCCCCGAGACTTGCAAGAGAAGTAGAGAAGCATTGTACGAGAGAGAAGAAATTGAAGGATACGATCTATCAGGAGCTCACTTTCTATCAGGCCAATCTGAAATTGAAGAAACAGGTACAGGAAAGCAGGAAGCTTGTGGCTGACCAGCTGCTTGGTGTATCTGAAGTCATGGGGAATTTCGCGAAAGAAATCCAGAGAGAAAGGGAGAATCATCATATTCAGGAAGAGCAGATCCTGGCAAGTATCGGAGAGTTCGGGATCGAGATCGAAAACATAGAAATCTATAATCTGGAGCAAGGGAATGTCGATATCGACATGACCATGCCTTATTGCGGAGGTCACGGACAGGGGGAAAAGCTCATCGCACCCATGTTATCCGATATTCTAGGTGAAAACATCGTGGTACAAAAGGAGGAGTGCGCTCAATTTCCAAATGGTCAGTGTCACGTAACCTTCCAATCTGCAAAGAAATTTGTCGTCGATACAGGGGCATCCCATGCGGCAAAAGGGGGCGGACTGATTTCAGGAGACAGTTACTCCATGATTGAATTGGGAAGGGGGAAGTATGCCGTTGCGATCAGTGACGGGATGGGGAACGGTGAACGGGCCCATTACGAAAGCAATGAAACACTGAGGCTATTGAAAAAGATCCTGGAGTCGGGGATCGAAGAACAGGTGGCGATCAAGTCCATTAATTCGATTCTCTCCCTCAGAACAAATGATGAAATTTTCTCCACGCTGGATTTAGCTATGATCGATCTTCAGAATGCGTCTTCGAGGTTCTTAAAAATAGGTTCGACCCCAAGCTTCATTAAGCGGGGGGATAAGATCCTCAAGGTGGAAGCCAGCAACTTGCCGATGGGGATGCTTCAGCAGGACTTTGATGTCGATGTCGTCTCGGAACAGCTGAAAGCAGGAGATCTTCTTATCATGATGAGTGACGGTGCCTTTGAGGGGCCGAAGCATGTAGAAAATTATGACCAGTGGATGAAGCGTAAGATAAAGGAACTCGAAACCGATGATCCACAGGAAGTGGCAGACATATTAATGGAGGAGGTCATCCGGTCGAGCTCGGGTTTAATAGAGGATGATATGACGATTGTGGTATCGAAAATCAAACATAATATACCGAAGTGGTCATCCATCCCCATGCAAAAATCAAAGACGAAAGATAAAATTTCCTAGGGTCCGCACCCTTTAAAATAGTTAACTAGAGTATAAATCCCTCCTTATTCGGCGAAGATGATATCAACTTTAGAATGAGGAGGGGAGTCTGATGAAGCCAGGTACACTTCGTCAAATTCTTTTAATTACGGATGGTTGCTCGAATCAAGGAGAAGATCCAATTGCGATGGCAGCCCTTGCCAAGGAGCAGGGAATCTCGGTCAATGTAATTGGTGTAATGGATAATGACGTCATAGATGATAATGGAATGCAGGAAATTGAAGGGATTGCTCTATCGGGGGGTGGAGTGAGTCAGATTGTATATGCAGAAACGCTTTCACAAACGGTACAGATGGTCACGCGGAAAGCCATGACTCAGACCTTACAGGGAGTAGTGAATAAAGAGTTGAAACAAATTCTCGGGAAATCCGCATCCATGGAAGAGCTTCCTCCCGAACAGCGTGGAGAGGTCATGGAAGTAGTGGATGAACTGGGTGAGTCCGTCGATATGGAGGTGTTGATTCTTGTCGATACGTCTGCAAGTATGAAGCACAAGCTTCCGACGGTCAAAGAAGCCTTGCTGGATCTGTCATTAAGCTTAAACGCGAGGATGGGTGATAACAAGTTTTCTGTGTTTGTATTTCCCGGGAAACGACAAGATGTCGAAAAATTGCTGGATTGGACACCAAGGCTCGAAACACTGACGAGTATTTTCTCTAAATTGTCTCCAGGCGGTATTACTCCAACCGGGCCGGCGATTTCAGAGGCCATCACACACTTTAAGAAAAAACGTTCATTAAGGGGATTGCTCTCTCGTGGCGATGATGAACAATACTTCGAAGAAACCATTTAGTTTCCCCCCTGGAACAGTTATAAGAGGCAAGTGGTATAAACATATTTATACGATTGTAAAAGAATTGGGGTATGGGGCAAACGGGATTGTATACCTTGTGCAGGGGTCCTCAGGATACCAGGCGTTAAAAATGAGTGACAGCAATGTATCGATCACATCTGAAGTCAATGTACTAAAAGCTTTCTCCAAGGTCCAAGGTTCCCCCCTTGGGCCCAAGCTTCTTGATGTGGACGATTGGGAGGTAAGGGGTCAAAAAATCCATTTCTACGTGATGGAATATATACAGGGAACCGATCTCCTGTCGTTTGTTCAATCGAAGGGATTCTCCTGGACAGGTGTCCTCGTTGCTCAGCTCCTGACAGACCTGGAGCGGATTCATAAGGAAGGCTGGGTCTTTGGGGATCTAAAGCCTGAAAACTTAATTGTGACAGGTCCTCCATACAGAATTCGCTGTATTGACGTTGGGGGGACGACCATTAATGGCCGGGCGATCAAGGAGTTTACGGAGTTTTTTGATAGAGGGTATTGGATTGGGGGATCAAGGAGGGCGGAACCTTCCTATGATCTTTTCTCAGTAGGGATGATTCTTATCAATTTGGCCTATCCAACGCGTTTCACTAAGACCGGGGAAGGGAATATAAAACAACTGAGGCAGGCCGTGGATTCCAAGGACCAGCTGAAAAAATTCGCAGGGACGATCCTGGAGGCACTCGATGGCAAATTTCAAACCGCCAGTGATATGAGAGAGAGTCTTTTACATGGACTCTCACATGCCCGAACGGTGCAACAGCCTAAACCGAGACCTATTGCCCAAAGAACCGTTCCACAGAGCTCTACTGTACGAACATCCTCCCCCCACCCAAGCAGATATCAAAATCAGCGGAATAAAAATTCAAGTCACTTTCTGGAGACTGTGCTTGTCGTGATCATTGTATCTCTCCTGTACGTTTTGTATATTTATGGAGAATTGCTGTAGCGTAACGGTGTGAGAAACCAGTAGAAATTGATACAATGGGGAAAATGGTTTTAGAAAGAGGAAGCACAATGTTAGAGCATACGACAAAACGATTCATTCAAGATCACCGGCTCATTCAAAAGGGCGATCGCATTCTGGTAGCAGTATCAGGCGGTCCTGATTCCCTCGCGCTGCTGCACTTTCTTGACTCGAACAAAGGAGAGTTAGGGGTGGAAGTGACCGCGGCCCATCTGGATCATATGTTCAGGGGGGACGAATCCTTTCAGGAGCTTCAGTTCGTCCGGGATTTCTGTCATCAGCGGAATATCCCCTTTTACGGAGAAAGAGTGGATGTTTCGAAGGAAATCGAAGCCGTAAATGGAAGCATGCAGGATATGGCCCGAAAAATTCGTTATGGGTTTCTGGAGGAAGTCATGAGAGAGGTGTCAGCCACCAAGCTTGCCTTGGGTCATCACGGGGATGATCAAGTCGAAACCATCCTGATGAAATTGACAAGAGGGGCATCGGGGGCGAGTAGAGCCGGCATTCCCCTGAAACGATCATTTGCTGACGGGGACATTATCCGGCCGTTCCTGACTGTGACTAAAGTGGAGATCGAGAACTATTGTGAAAGGCATGATCTGGAGCCGCGAAGAGATCCCAGTAACCAGAAGGAAGTCTATACAAGGAATCGGTTTAGAAAGAGGATCCTTCCATTCTTAAAACAGGAAAACCCTCATGTCCATCTTCAATTTCAACGGTTTAGTGAAGAATTGACAGAAGATGAGGCATATTTAGAGGAATTAACAAAGGAAAAGTTGAATAAGGTATGGAATAACACTGGGGAGCACTCCTTCATACATATCGATGGTTTTCTTGCAATGGCTCAGCCTTTACAAAGAAGAGGGATTAATCTAATATTAAACTATCTTTACAAACTAAGACCATCTTCCTTATCGTCTATACATATTTACGATGTACTGAGTATTTTAAAAGGAAAAGCGCCTAATGCCAGCATAGACTTACCACAGGGGCTTAAGGTAACACGTGCGTATCATACATGCTATTTTCACTTTGGAGAATTAGCCTTGACCGAGATTCCATATTGTTATGAGCTGCAGGTTGATAAGGGGCTGGACATTCAAGGTGAATATCAGTTTTATCTCTATTCTTCCCCGCACACCCCGGACTGTACCGGTGATGTGATCTATCTTGATCCAAGCGCTGTGTCCCTCCCTCTTTACGTGCGAACGAGAAGAAAAGAGGATAGAATGAAAGTGAAGGGGATGGAAGGCTCCAAGAAGCTGAAAACCCTCTTTATCGATCATAAACTTCCCGCTCACCTTCGTGAGGAGTGGCCGGTTGTAGTGGATGCTGAACAACATATACTCTGGGTTCCGGGAATGAAGAAGTCTATTTACGATTTGGGAGAAGAGCAGGAAAATAGTTTAGTACTACAATTTACAAGCAATCATCTTCTAGGAGGCAGTTGAACATTGTTAAACCAAGATATTGAGAAAGTGTTAATTTCAGAAGAAGAACTTCAAGAAAAGATTAAAGCGTTAGGTGCACAATTAACAGAGGAATATCAAGACCGTTTTCCTTTGGCGATTGGCGTTTTAAAAGGTGCGATGCCCTTCATGGCTGACCTTTGCAAGCGCATGGATACTCATATGGAAATGGATTTCATGGATGTATCCAGCTACGGGAACTCTACTGTCTCTTCAGGAGAAGTAAAGATTGTGAAAGATTTAGATACAAAGGTAGAAGGCCGGGATATTCTCATCATTGAAGATATCATCGACAGCGGATTGACATTAAGCTATCTGGTGGAGCTTTTCCGCTATCGTAAGGCGAAATCCATCAGCATTGTGACGCTGCTTGACAAACCAACCGGTCGTAAAGCAGATATCAAAGCGGACTACGTGGGCTTCATTGTTCCTGACGAGTTCGTGGTCGGATATGGTCTCGATTACGCTGAAAGATATCGTAATCTGCCGTATATCGGTGTTTTAAAACCAAGAGTGTATACAACGGGAGAATAAGTATATTCTAAAGAGGAATCTTGTAAGTGCAATTTGTTGTAATGCCATGATTTTCTATGATACTATTTTACTTAGTTTGTTTACCCGTGGGAGGAGGTAAGGGATGAACCGGATCTTTCGAAACACCATATTCTATTTACTAGTCTTTTTAGTGATCATAGGTGTGGTGAGTTATTTCAGTAACAACAACGAGCCAACCAAAAATATCGAGTACAGTACATTTATTAATAACCTTGAAGACGGAGATGTTTCTTCTTTTTCAATTCAGCCTGGCAGAGGTGTTTATGAAGTAAAAGGACAAATGGAAGGGGCTAAAGAAGGAGAGTACTTCTTGACCTATGTCCTTACCACAGATGGAAAGCTGATGGATAAGATTAATGCTGCGGCATCGGAGCAAGGCATCGATGTGGAAGTATTACAGGCCAAGGAAACAAGCGGCTGGGTATCTTTCTTCACAACCATCATTCCGTTTGTCATCATCTTCATTCTGTTCTTCTTCTTACTTAACCAAGCTCAAGGCGGCGGAAGCCGTGTCATGAACTTTGGTAAGAGTAAGGCAAAGCTTTACAGTGAAGAGAAGAAGAAAGTCCGCTTTAAAGATGTAGCGGGCGCAGATGAAGAAAAGCAGGAGCTTGTAGAGGTAGTGGAATTCTTAAAGGATCCACGCAAGTTCTCTGAAGTGGGCGCCCGCATTCCGAAGGGTGTCCTGCTAGTGGGACCTCCTGGTACAGGTAAAACCCTGCTTGCACGAGCGGTAGCTGGAGAAGCGGGAGTTCCATTCTTCTCAATCAGTGGTTCCGACTTCGTTGAAATGTTTGTCGGTGTCGGTGCATCTCGTGTACGTGATTTATTCGAAAACGCGAAGAAGAACGCGCCTTGTATCATCTTCATTGATGAAATTGATGCAGTCGGTCGTCAACGTGGAGCAGGCTTGGGCGGAGGTCACGATGAGCGTGAGCAAACCCTGAACCAGTTACTTGTCGAGATGGATGGTTTCGGAGCGAACGAAGGAATCATCATCGTCGCTGCAACGAACAGACCTGACATTCTGGATCCGGCATTATTACGTCCGGGACGTTTTGACCGTCAAATCACAGTAGATCGTCCAGACTTAAAAGGCCGTGAAGCTGTCCTTAAAGTACATTCTCATAACAAACCGCTTGATGATTCAGTCGATCTAAAAGCGATTGCTATGAGAACACCAGGTTTCTCCGGAGCCGATTTGGAAAACCTTCTGAACGAAGCGGCACTTGTGGCAGCCCGTGAAGATAAGAAGAAAATTGATATGCGCGATATCGACGAAGCAACGGACCGTGTCATTGCAGGTCCTGCCAAGAAGAGCAAAGTCATATCTGAAAAAGAACGTAAAATCGTGGCATTCCATGAAGCGGGTCACACCGTGATTGGATTAGTCCTTGATGAAGCTGACATGGTACATAAGGTGACCATCGTTCCTCGTGGGCAGGCTGGCGGCTATGCTGTCATGCTTCCTAAGGAAGACCGTTACTTTATGACGAAGCCTGAGCTTCTTGATAAGATTACCGGTTTACTTGGGGGTCGAGTAGCAGAGGAAATCATCTTCGGTGATGTATCCACTGGTGCGCACAATGACTTCCAACGTGCAACTGGAATCGCCCGTAAAATGGTCACTGAATATGGTATGAGTGATAAGCTTGGACCACTTCAGTTCGGTCAATCCCAAGGTGGTCAAGTGTTCCTTGGACGCGACATCAATAGTGAACAAAACTATTCAGATGCCATCGCGTATGAAATTGACTTAGAAATGCAGCGTCTTATTAAAGAAAGCTATGAGAGAGCGAAGCGAATTCTTACTGAGAACCGTGACAAGCTTGAACTCATTGCCAAAACTTTATTAGATATAGAAACACTAGACGCAGCGCAAATCAAGTCTCTAATGGATCACGGCAAACTGCCTGAACGCACATATGAATCCGATCAGGACAACAGTGACGTGAAGGTGAACATCCAGAAGAAAAATGAAGAGACTGCGATTGTAGAAGACACGACTTCCAAAGAAGACGACTCTACTTCTGATCGCACTTAATAGAGAGGGATGCATCCATTTATGGGTGCATCCTTTTTGTTGTGGGGATCCTGGCTTACGCTGGCGGGGTGTTTGTCGATTGGTGCTGGTTCCTGCCCTTTTAGAATTGGGTATAATTGTAAAACGGCTGGATTCTTCCCGGTTTTGGCCGGATTTTCAATTGAAATGGCTGGATTCTGCTCAATTTCGGCTGGATAAAACAGCATTTCGGCCGGATTATGATGAAAAACGGCCAGATTCTCGCAACGAGCCGCCCATTCGTCTTATGCTTGTCCCCTCTAGGCAAAGCCCTTGCGCTTTTGTACCATCCAGCTCCACCGGCTAGCTCCTCGAGGTCATAAGGCAACTTCACCAAAAAGGCAAAAAACGCCTTTCCGGTGAAGTCGCCTTATGCTTGCCGGATCTGACCAAGCCGGTTCCGCTTTTGTATCATCCAGCTCCAGGGCTTAGAGGCTCGAGGTCATAAGCTAAACATGCCCAAAAGGCAAAAAACCGCCTTTTAGTCATGTTCATCTTATGCTTGTCGCCTCTAGGCAAAGCCCTTGCGCTTTTGTACCTATTCTAAATAAATTATGGTATGATGTTGGCAGTGTGAAAACAATTGGCTTAGTAGGTGAGGATATTGATTTTTGTAATGGATGTAGGGAATACCAATATTGTGTTTGGTGTGTATGAAAATGACCATTTAAAATATCATTGGAGAGCTGAAACGAATCGACATAAAACCGAAGATGAGTTTGGCATGCTTGTAAAGAATCTATTTGAGCATGTGAATTTGACGTTTGAGGAAATTGACGGGATCATCATTTCTTCCGTTGTCCCTCCGATCATGTTCAGTTTGGAACGCATGTGTGAGAAGTATTTTCATATTACTCCACTTGTCGTGGGACCCGGGATTAAGACAGGCTTAAACATCAAGTATGAAAATCCCAGGGAAGTCGGAGCGGATCGAATCGTCAACGCAGTCGCTGGCATTCACGAATACGGTGGCCCGCTCATCATCGTTGACTTCGGAACAGCGACGACGTATTGCTATATCAATGAAGAACGACAATATATGGGTGGTGCGATTGCCCCGGGAATAGGTATATCAACGGAGGCCCTGTACTCGAAGGCGGCCAAACTGCCAAGGATTGAAATCGCCCGTCCGGAACAGATCATCGGAAAGAATACAGTGACAGCTATGCAGGCGGGTATTCTTTATGGATATGTTGGACAAGTCGAAGGTATCGTTCAAAGAATGAAAGCACAAAGTAAGAAAGAGCCAACGGTCATTGCCACTGGAGGATTAGCCACGCTGATTTCGAAAGAATCCAATAGCATTGACGTAGTAGATCCATTCCTGACGTTAAAAGGACTTAAACTAATCTACAAGAGAAATGTGAATTAAAGAGAAAGGGGCTACAACCATGAGTGACTATTTAGTAAAGGCGTTAGCTTATGACGGACAAGTGCGTGCTTATGCTGTCAAAAGTACGGATACAGTAGGGGAAGCGCAAAGAAGACATGGTACATGGCCGACTGCATCAGCAGCACTTGGTCGAAGCATCAGTGCCGGTGTGATGATGGGGGCTATGCTCAAAGGTGAAAATAAATTAACGATCAAAGTAGAAGGCGGCGGTCCGATCGGAGCGATCCTTGTGGACAGCAATGCAAAAGGTGAGGTCAGAGGATACGTGACCAACCCCCATGTCCACTTTGATTTGAATGAGCACGGAAAACTTGATGTCCGCCGTGCGGTCGGGACGGAAGGTACGTTATCGATTGTAAAGGATATCGGTATGAGAGATCATTTCTCCGGTCAGGTTCCCATTGTGTCAGGAGAACTTGGGGAAGATTTCACCTATTATTTTGTCACATCAGAACAAGTGCCTTCTTCTGTAGGGGTCGGAGTTTTGGTCAATCCAGACAACTCGATTCTTGCTGCAGGAGGATTCATCCTCCAGCTTATGCCGGGTACGGAGGATGAGACGATTACAAAGATTGAGGAACGTCTGGCGAAAATCCCTCCAATCTCTAAGTTGATTGAAAAAGGTCTTAGTCCTGAAGAGGTATTGGAAGAAGTACTTGGAAAAGGGGAAGTCAAAGTACTTGAAACACTTCCAGTGGCATTTAAATGCCAATGCAATAAAGAGCGTTTCTCGAATGCCATCATCAGCTTAGGGGAACAGGAAATTCAAGAGATGATCGATGAAGATGGAAGTGCGGAAGCAAGTTGTCACTTCTGTAATGAAACCTATATATTTTCTAAAGAAGAATTAGAAGAATTGAAATCAAGCGCTAAGGAATAAATTACATCCAGGGAGAATGGGAGAAATGAGAATTAAACGGTCTGTCCTCATGGTGGTCATCGGGGTACTACTTGTTACGAATCTGATCACGCTTGTGTGGAACTGGTCCTCAGGGAAAGTCGGTACTCCGGAAGTAGTGGCATCGGTTGGCGGAGAATCCGTGACCCGGGAGGATTGGTTATACGCATTGGAACAGCAACATGGAAAAGAAGAGCTGAGGGCTATGATCAATCAAAAAGTGATCGACCACTTAGCGAAGAAATACGATATTTCTGTTTCAAATAAAGAAGTAGAACAGGAATACTATCTTATTCAATCCGTTTATAATGCCTATGACGAAGAAAACCTTGAAGATGAAGATACGCTGAAAGAGCAGATCGAATCGGAATTATTATTAGAGGAACTCATCACGAAGGATGTCCAGGTTCCTGAAAAAGAGATGAAAAAATTCTACACACAAAATGAGGATCAGTATTCCATCCCTAAAATGTATAAGCTGAAGCAGTTGAAGGTAGCGGATCAAACAGAGGCGGAGCAGGTTCTGAAGGAACTCGATGGGGGATCTAACTTTGAAGCATTGGCCATGGAACGCTCTACCGATGAGCAAAGCGCACATTTAGGGGGGGACATTGGGTATGTTCCCATTGATGGGGATATTCTTTCTCCGGAAGCGAAGTCGGAGGTAGAACCGTTATCACAGGGTGAATGGACATCACCGATTCGACAGGATTCAGAATATGTGATTTATTACGTTGACGGTATCCTGAAGGAGAGAGATTTTTCTTTTAAGGAAGTAAAATCACAAATTCGCAGACAGATTGCTTTAGAACAAGTCCAAACACCACTAAAGCCTGAATCCTTTTGGGATGAAGTGAACGTCGAGTGGTTTTATGGCAAACAGGAGTAATGAAGGAGCTGGCTTCGGTCAGCTCCTTTTACATAGTTCGAACCCTTTCAACGAAACATAGGATAAGTGTAAGGTGCATATAAATGTAGGTGAGTGAGCAGGGTGTGCAATCGCGGCGTCTGCCCGTGGAGCAGTGCCCGGGAAAGAAAAGCAATATCGTTGACAAATATATTGAATATTGTTACATTTTATTAAAACCAACAAATTTACTTGGAATTAGGAGTGATGAACGAATGGTGAGAGTAGCCAATTCAATTTCAGAATTAATAGGTCAGACTCCAGTGGTAAAACTGAATCGATTAGTGGATGAGAATAGTGCGGATGTATATTTGAAATTAGAATACATGAATCCGGGCAGTTCCGTGAAAGATCGGATCGCCCTGGCTATGATTGAAGCAGGGGAAGCTGCAGGTACAATCAAACCTGGAGATACAATTGTTGAGCCGACAAGCGGCAACACAGGTATCGGCCTTGCCATGGTCGCTGCCGCTAAAGGATACCGTTCTTTGCTCGTCATGCCGGACACGATGAGTACAGAAAGGCACAACCTGTTACGAGCATATGGTGCTGAATTGGTGCTGACACCGGGTTCTGAAGGAATGAATGGCGCCATTCGCAAAGCGGAAGAGCTGTCGAAAGAAAAAGGCTTCTTCATGCCGCAGCAATTCAAAAATGAAGCTAATCCCAAGGTTCATCGTGAAACGACCGGACCGGAAATCGTTGAACAGATGGGTGATCAGCTTGATGCCTTCATCGCGGGTATCGGTACAGGCGGAACCATTACAGGCGTTGGTGAAGTGTTGAAAAAGCATTATCCATCGGTTGAACTATACGCAGTCGAGCCGTCGGATTCCCCCGTTTTATCAGGTGGAAAGCCGGGCCCTCATAAAATTCAGGGAATAGGAGCCGGATTCATCCCTGAGGTTTTAGATACAAATGTATATGACCATGTCATACAGGTCGATAATGATTCAGCTTTTGAGTATGCAAGAAGAGCAGCAAAAGAAGAAGGAATCCTAGGCGGAATTTCCTCCGGGGCAGCCATCTATTCAGCCCTTGAAGTAGCGAAGAAGTTAGGGAAGGGCAAAAAAGTGCTTGCCATCCTCCCTAGTAACGGGGAACGCTATTTAAGCACCCCACTTTACCAATTTGATGAAGAATAGAATGTGAATGCCGGATCCTGAAGTGCACATTGCTTCGGGATCCGTTTTTTTAATGTTTGAAACCTCTTTAGCCCGCACATGACTTCACTTTTTTAACGATGAAACCTTCCCGAAGTTCATGTATTATGAAAGGAGATAAACATTAGGAGTGTGAGGGGTCCGTGCAGCACCTGTACTTTCATAAAAACCATACAACCAAAGAACAATTCTTCGCAGCATACGAACAGCTCAGTCAGCATCAAACACATCATATTTTGTTAGAAAGTGGACGGGGTGGACGATATAGTGTGGCTGGACTGCACCCTGACGTCATTTTACAAAGTATTCCGGAAGGTTTGAGAATACAAGACTCAACTGGAGCTGAAGTGATACATGGAGATCCGTTGATTCAATTGGAAAAATGGATGGCCCCCCATCGAACGGATAGAAGAGAGGATCTCCCTGACTTCCAGGGGGGAGTAATCGGTTTTCTTAGTTATGACTATGCAAGAAAGATCGAGAAACTCCCTTCGCTTGGGCGTGATGATCTGGAGATCCCCGACCTTTATTTTTACTATCTGAAAGAGTGGGCGGTCTTCGATCATCAGGAGAATTGTTTATGGACGATGATTTTATCCGATCAAGAGACGGGATCGGCAGAAGAGAAGCTTTCACAGTGGACTTCCTCCTGGGATAATGCCCTGTCATCCATGAATGAAACGAAGAGCACCCCTCTGCATCAAGGCAGGGCGGATATAGAGGTGTCCATGGATGAGGATGAGTTTTCAGAAGCAGTGAAAAGAATTCAATCTTATATCTCACAGGGGGATGTCTTTCAGGTGAATTTATCTGTCCGGCAGTCTCAACAGTTGAGAACAGGGCCATATGCGGTTTATAAAAAGCTTCGGGAATTAAATCCCTCTCCTTATATGAGTTATATCCACAGCCCGGATTTCCAGATTGTTTCCGGATCACCTGAGCTGCTTGTGAAGAAGAAAGGAACGGAAGTAAGCACGAGGCCGATTGCAGGCACCCGGTCCCGTGGGAAGGATGCAGATGAGGATGAGAGACTTGCCCTGGAACTGATCCATAATGAAAAAGAGAGAGCCGAGCATGTGATGCTTGTGGATCTGGAACGGAATGACTTGGGGAAGGTATGCCAGTACGGGACAGTCGAAGTCAACGAGTTCATGGTGATCGAAAAATATTCCCACGTCATGCACATCGTATCCAATGTCAAGGGGAAACTGGATGAAACCAAAACGGGGGCGGACGTCATTCGATCTGTTTTTCCTGGGGGAACGATTACCGGTGCGCCTAAAGTGAGGACGATGGAGATCATCGAAGAGCTTGAACCGGTCAGGCGGGGAATTTACACAGGCTCCATTGGCTGGATTGGCCTCAATGGCGATATGGAATTGAACATCGTCATACGGACGATGTTTGTGAAAGAAGGAAAAGGTCACATTCAAGCAGGTGCGGGAGTGGTGATTGATTCCAACCCAACGTACGAATACAAGGAATCTCTGAAGAAAGCAAAAGCCCTCTGGGTCGCGAAGGCAATGGCGGAAGGAGAAAATCTATGATTCTCATGATTGATAACTATGATTCATTTACCTATAATCTTGTGCAATTTTTAGGGGAGCTTGGAGAAGAGCTGATCGTGAAGCGAAACGATGAGATCACCCTCGATGAAATTGAAGCTTTGTCCCCGGATTATTTGATGATTTCTCCGGGTCCTTGCAGCCCGAACGAAGCGGGTGTAAGTCTTGAAGCGATCCGAACATTTGCCGGAAAGATTCCGATCTTCGGCGTTTGTCTCGGACATCAGTCAATCGCCCAGGTTTTCGGAGGAGACGTCATTCGTGCCGAACGGTTAATGCACGGAAAGGTCTCCCCGATGATCCATGATGGGAAAACCGTGTTTGAAGGGATGCCGAATCCATTCAATGCAACGAGGTATCATTCCCTGATCGTGAAACGGGAGACCCTTCCGGATTGCTTCGATATTTCAGCGGAGACATCACAGGGAGAAATCATGGCGATCAGACATAAATACCTTCCTGTGGAGGGAGTACAGTTCCACCCTGAATCCATCATGACGGAGCAAGGGAAGCGGCTGCTCCTTAATTTTCTGAACGCATATAAAAAAGTCGGGATGGCCTGACCCATGTATCTATACCTAAACGGGGACATCGTTCACTTGTCGGAAGCGGTCATTTCTCCATTTGATCACGGCTACTTGTACGGGATGGGAGTATTTGAAACCTTTCGAACTTATGACGGCCATCCATTTTTGCTAAAGGATCATCTGAACAGGCTTTCACTGGGGTTAAAGGAATTAAATATTGAAGTTGACCTGGATGAGGAAGAGATCAGGTTGACCATTTCGGAGTTGTTAAAGAAAAACGACCTTATGGATGCGTATTGCCGGTTCAATGTGTCAGGCGGGGCTGAAGAAATCGGCTTGAAGACGACTCCTTATGAGAGCGCAACCGTCATACTTTTTCAAAAGGAATTACCGCCTTCCACCCCTTTAAAAGAAAAAGAAGGTGTATTCCTAAAGCTTAGGAGAAATACTCCTGAAACGGGAGAACGACTTAAATCCCATCATTACCTGAACAATATGGCGGCAAAAAGGGAAATCGGAGCAACACCAGACAAAGAAGGTATCTTTCTGACAAAAGAAGGATACCTCTGTGAAGGGATCACCTCCAACCTCTTCTGGGTAAAGGACGGGGAAATATATACGCCGTCGGTGGAAACCGGACTGTTAAACGGCATCACCAGGCAGTTCATCCTGGCTCTTGCCGATCGATTGGGTATCCCAGTACAGGTCGGGATGTTTGGGAAATTGGAAATACTTGAAGCGGATGAAGTGTTTTTCACGAATTCCGTTCAAGAGATCATCCCGGTGAACAAAATGGGGTCTTTGCGTTTACCGGGACGACATGGAAAGTATGTTGGGCAGCTTCATGAGCAGTACACCGAATATACACCATACTTGAATTCAATACAGGAATTAAAGCGAGGGGGATGACGAAGTGGAGTGCGGAAAATACGAACTTGATTTCACAGGGAAGACCTTTATCATGGGGATACTTAATATCACTCCCGATTCGTTCTCGGACGGCGGGTCTTTCAATGAGCTAGACCGGGCTGTGGAACGTGCGAAAGAAATGGTGGAGATGGGAGCAGACATCATTGATATAGGTGGTGAGTCCACCCGGCCTGGCCACGAGGTCGTACCTGCCGAAGAAGAGATTTCGCGGGTGGTGCCGATTATAGAAGCGATCTCCCGGGAAGTGAACGTACCAATCTCCATTGATACGTATAAGGCTGCCACGGCAAGAAAAGCGCTTGAAGCAGGGGCGAGTATCATAAATGATGTATGGGGTGCGAAAAAGGATCCAGAAATGGCTCAAGTAGCGGCGGATACCGGTGCCCCGATCATTCTCATGCATAACCGGGATACCCGGGAGTACAGCCACTTCGTACGGGATGCAATTCAAGATCTGCAGGAAAGCATCTTCATCGCAAAAGAAGCGGGCGTAAAAGATGAACAGATCATCCTTGATCCTGGCATTGGTTTTGCCAAAACAGTACAATTGAACATAGATATGATGAGGCGTCTGGATGTCATCGTCTCCCTTGGCTATCCGGTCCTGCTCGGAACGTCACGGAAATCCATCATTGGACATGTCCTTGATCTCCCTGTAGAGGAGAGGATGGAGGGGACGGGGGCTACAGTTTGCTACGGTATTCAAAAAGGCTGTCACATCGTACGTGTTCATGATGTAAAGGAAATGGCACGTATGGCAAAAATGATGGATGTCCTTGTTGGAAAGGAGAAAAGGTATGGATAAGATTCTATTGAACGAAATGGAGTTTTACGGCTATCACGGTGTATTCCAGGAGGAGAACAAACTTGGACAACGTTTTCGTGTTAGTGTAGAGTTGCATTTAGATTTAAGGAAGTCCGGTCAAAGCGATCAGCTTGAAGACTCCGTAAACTATGCGGAGATCTATTCCATCACTAAGTCTGTTGTGGAGGGAGAGCCCAAGAATTTGGTCGAAGCCGTGGCTGAAGACATCTCTTCCCGGATCCTGGAAACATTCAACGCGGTCAAAAGCTGTAAAATCACACTAATCAAGCCTGACCCACCCATTCCTGGTCATTACCAATCGGTGGCGGTGGAGATTAATAGGAGTCGATAGGATGAATACTGCATATATTTCCCTTGGTTCCAACATGGGAGACAGGGCGGTTTATTTAGAAAAAGCCATAAACATCTTAGGCAGTCATGGTAAGATAGAGGTAACGAAACGATCCTCTCTGTATGAAACAGACCCCGTAGGATTTACAGAACAAGATCAATTTTTGAACATGGTCATCGAAATTCGTACCAGTTTAAGTCCAGAAACTCTATTACATCAGTGCTTGCAGGTGGAAATCGATCTTGGAAGGGAAAGGGAGTTCAAATGGGGTCCGAGGATAATCGACCTCGATATCTTACTCTTTAATCAAGAAACGATCGAAACAGAGAATCTATACATCCCTCACCCAAGGATGCAAGAAAGAGCATTTGTATTAATCCCGTTATTAGAGGTGGCTCCGAGGGTTGAGCATCCTTCTTTTAATGCCCCGTTAGCTGAATTTCTGGACGAAATACCTGACAAAGAAGGAGTTCGGTTATGGAAACAGATAAATGGGGAAGACGCATTCGTGCATTCAGAAAGCTAAAAGGATTTACTCAGGAAAGTTTGGCGAAGGAACTCTCCATCTCCGTTTCGGTCCTTGGAGAAGTGGAAAGAGGGAGTCGGATACCGAAAGAGGATTTTTTGGTGAACGTTGCAGAAGTACTGAACATTCCTCTGAACGATCTGATCCCTCAAGAAAAACCTGACCGTAGTGAGTAAAAGCCGCTTGATTCACCTGTATTCCTTTTTATGTTATTCTAGATAAGGCTGTAACCAATATGTGACACTGTCACCCAATTGGATCGGCCTTTTTTAGATTTTTTCAATAGGTTTTCAGGCACCCCGACGTACGTTTCTGAAATTACTCATACTTTAGGGGTGTTACAAACATAGATATTGTGTAAAATAGTATGGTATATAACCGTATTAGTCTACTAAAGCAAGCAGATAGAATAGGAGTGAAACACATGAGTCACGAAGAAATCAATGACCAGCTTCGCGTCAGACGCGAAAAGATGGATGCCATCCGTGAAAAAGGACAGGATCCATTCGGTAAACGCTATGATCGTACACACAGTTCATTGGATATCAAATCTCAATTCGATGAGTTTTCTAAAGAGGAACTGGAAGAGAAAGATATCACTGTCACGATCGCAGGCCGTATCATGACGAAGCGTGGAAAAGGAAAAGCGGGATTTGCCCATCTTCAGGATCTGGCAGGACAAGTTCAAATCTATGTTCGTAAAGATGCCATCGGTGAAGAAGCATATGAGGTTTTCAATACAGCAGACCTTGGTGATATCGTAGGGATCACCGGTACTGTATTCAAAACAAAAGTAGGGGAACTGTCTGTTAAAGCGAAAGAATTCCACCTGCTGACGAAAGCACTTCGACCGCTTCCTGAAAAATTCCACGGTTTAAAAGACGTTGAACAACGTTACCGTCAGCGTTATCTGGACCTGATTACAAGTCAGGAAAGCAAAGAAACGTTCATCGCCAGAAGCCGCATCATTCAATCTATGAGAAGATACCTGGACAGTAACGGTTATTTGGAAGTAGAAACACCAATGATGCACGCAATCGCAGGAGGGGCTTCTGCCCGTCCATTCAATACACATCATAACGCTCTTGATATGCCGCTTTATATGCGTATCGCAATCGAACTTCATCTAAAACGCCTGATCGTCGGTGGGCTTGAAAAAGTATACGAAATTGGACGTGTATTCCGTAACGAGGGAGTCTCAACAAGACATAACCCTGAGTTCACGATGATCGAGCTTTATGAAGCGTATGCAGATTACCGTGATATCATGGCTCTAACTGAAAATCTTGTTGCCCATATTGCAAAGGAAGTATTCGGATCGACTACGGTTCAATATGCCGACAATGAAATCAATCTTGAGCCGGAATGGACTCGTCTTCATATGGTAGACGCCGTTAAAGAGCACACAGGTGTGGACTTCTGGCAGAAAATGTCCGATGAAGATGCCCGTGCCCTTGCGAAAGAACACGGAATCGAAATAAAAGACAATATGCAATATGGTCACGTCGTCAATGAATTCTTCGAACAAAAGGTGGAAGATAAGCTGATTCAGCCTACCTTCATCTATGGTCATCCAGTGGAAATTTCTCCACTTGCGAAGAAGAATGACGAAGACCCACGCTTCACGGATCGCTTTGAACTATTCATCGTAGGCCGTGAACATGCCAATGCCTTCACGGAGCTTAATGATCCAATCGATCAAAGAGAACGCTTTGAGGCACAATTAAAAGAGCGAGAAGAAGGAAACGACGAAGCCCACATGATGGATAATGATTTCATCGAGGCTCTTGAATACGGAATGCCCCCAACTGGTGGCCTTGGAATCGGCATCGACAGACTGGTTATGCTGTTAACCAATTCCCCTTCCATCCGGGACGTACTATTATTCCCATTAATGCGTCACCGTGACTAATAAGATATGTAGAAACAGCCAAGGGTTCAACCTTGGCTGTTTTTTTGAATTGTATTGAAAAGAATGGTAGATAATAATTTGGTGCAAACACTCAATCGGGACTAAAGATGTTCTTTCTCTTACGTAAAAATGAAAGGAAACAATGTCATTAGACTGATATTATATAGAAGTTAAAAAAGAACCGTAAAAACTCTTGCGCCAAGGTTTTTATGGTGGTATAGTATTATCTGTTGCCGCAAAACGCGACACACAACATGAAAAACTTTTTGAAAAAAGTTATTGACTTAAAAGAGTCGATAATGTAATATTTAAAGGGTCGCTTCAAACAGAAGCACATACACATTGAACCTTGAAAACTGAACAAAACAAGACAATACGTCAACGTTAATTTAAGATTTATTTTTAAAGAGCTATTCAAACTTTTATCGGAGAGTTTGATCCTGGCTCAGGACGAACGCTGGCGGCGTGCCTAATACATGCAAGTCGAGCGGATTGAAGGGAGCTTGCTCCCTGATATCAGCGGCGGACGGGTGAGTAACACGTGGGTAACCTGCCTGTAAGACTGGGATAACTCCGGGAAACCGGGGCTAATACCGGATAACTCATTTCCTCGCATGAGGAAATGTTGAAAGGTGGCTTTTAGCTATCACTTACAGATGGACCCGCGGCGCATTAGCTAGTTGGTGAGGTAACGGCTCACCAAGGCAACGATGCGTAGCCGACCTGAGAGGGTGATCGGCCACACTGGGACTGAGACACGGCCCAGACTCCTACGGGAGGCAGCAGTAGGGAATCTTCCGCAATGGACGAAAGTCTGACGGAGCAACGCCGCGTGAGTGATGAAGGTTTTCGGATCGTAAAGCTCTGTTGTTAGGGAAGAACAAGTGCCGTTCGAATAGGGCGGCACCTTGACGGTACCTAACCAGAAAGCCACGGCTAACTACGTGCCAGCAGCCGCGGTAATACGTAGGTGGCAAGCGTTGTCCGGAATTATTGGGCGTAAAGCGCGCGCAGGTGGTTTCTTAAGTCTGATGTGAAAGCCCACGGCTCAACCGTGGAGGGTCATTGGAAACTGGGGAACTTGAGTGCAGAAGAGGAAAGTGGAATTCCAAGTGTAGCGGTGAAATGCGTAGATATTTGGAGGAACACCAGTGGCGAAGGCGACTTTCTGGTCTGTAACTGACACTGAGGCGCGAAAGCGTGGGGAGCAAACAGGATTAGATACCCTGGTAGTCCACGCCGTAAACGATGAGTGCTAAGTGTTAGGGGGTTTCCGCCCCTTAGTGCTGCAGCTAACGCATTAAGCACTCCGCCTGGGGAGTACGGTCGCAAGACTGAAACTCAAAGGAATTGACGGGGGCCCGCACAAGCGGTGGAGCATGTGGTTTAATTCGAAGCAACGCGAAGAACCTTACCAGGTCTTGACATCCTCTGACAACCCTAGAGATAGGGCTTTCCCCTTCGGGGGACAGAGTGACAGGTGGTGCATGGTTGTCGTCAGCTCGTGTCGTGAGATGTTGGGTTAAGTCCCGCAACGAGCGCAACCCTTGATCTTAGTTGCCAGCATTCAGTTGGGCACTCTAAGATGACTGCCGGTGACAAACCGGAGGAAGGTGGGGATGACGTCAAATCATCATGCCCCTTATGACCTGGGCTACACACGTGCTACAATGGACGGTACAAAGGGCAGCAAGACCGCGAGGTTTAGCCAATCCCATAAAACCGTTCTCAGTTCGGATTGTAGGCTGCAACTCGCCTACATGAAGCTGGAATCGCTAGTAATCGCGGATCAGCATGCCGCGGTGAATACGTTCCCGGGCCTTGTACACACCGCCCGTCACACCACGAGAGTTTGTAACACCCGAAGTCGGTGAGGTAACCTTTTGGAGCCAGCCGCCTAAGGTGGGACAGATGATTGGGGTGAAGTCGTAACAAGGTAGCCGTATCGGAAGGTGCGGCTGGATCACCTCCTTTCTAAGGAAGATTTACAAAAACGTTTGACACGTCGAAGTTTTGTTCAGTTTTGATGGTTCAACAAGGTTTTTTGCGACAGCAAAATAACCACCATCAAAACTTTTTGTCTCTTACGAGATAAAAAAGGATTTGTTCTTTGAAAACTAGATAAAGATAAATTGATAGTCAAGAAATTACCGAGTATCGCCATTTTAGGTTTTAAACCTTAATTAGTAAGTGATCAAATTTTGATTTAGCAGCGAGAAGGTCGAGGAAGCGAAGGAGTGAACACCGGAGCGCACTTAGCGTGCGTGAGGATGTGAACGACTGAAGCTGACGAAGAGATTCGAAGCTGATAAAGCGAAATTTAGGTTAAGTTATGAAGGGCGCACGGTGGATGCCTTGGCACTAGGAGCCGACGAAGGACGGGACTAACACCGATATGCTTTGGGGAGCTGTAAGTGAGCTTTGATCCAGAGATTTCCGAATGGGGGAACCCATTGTTCGTAATGGAACAATATCCTTACTTGAATACATAGAGTATGGAAGGCAGACCCAGGGAACTGAAACATCTAAGTACCTGGAGGAAGAGAAAGCAATTGCGATTCCCTGAGTAGCGGCGAGCGAAACGGGATATAGCCCAAACCAAGAGGCTTGCCTCTTGGGGTTGTAGGACACTCTATACGGAGTTACAAAGGAATGAAGTAGACGAAGAAGTCTGGAAAGGCTCGTCAAAGAAGGTAACAACCCTGTAGTTGAAACTTCATTCCCTCTTGAGTGGATCCTGAGTACGGCGGGACACGTGAAATCCCGTCGGAAGCTGGGAGGACCATCTCCCAAGGCTAAATACTCCCTAGTGACCGATAGTGAACCAGTACCGTGAGGGAAAGGTGAAAAGCACCCCGGAAGGGGAGTGAAATAGAACCTGAAACCGTGTGCCTACAAGTAGTCAGAGCCCGTTAACGGGTGATGGCGTGCCTTTTGTAGAATGAACCGGCGAGTTACGATCCCATGCAAGGTTAAGTTGATAAGACGGAGCCGCAGCGAAAGCGAGTCTGAATAGGGCGAATTTAGTATGTGGTCGTAGACCCGAAACCAGGTGATCTACCCATGTCCAGGATGAAGTTCAGGTAACACTGAATGGAGGTCCGAACCCACGCACGTTGAAAAGTGCGGGGATGAGGTGTGGGTAGCGGAGAAATTCCAATCGAACTTGGAGATAGCTGGTTCTCTCCGAAATAGCTTTAGGGCTAGCCTCATGTGTAAGAGTCTTGGAGGTAGAGCACTGTTTGGACTAGGGGCCCTCATCGGGTTACCGAATTCAGACAAACTCCGAATGCCAAAGACTTATCCATGGGAGTCAGACTGCGAGTGATAAGATCCGTAGTCGAAAGGGAAACAGCCCAGACCACCAGCTAAGGTCCCAAAGTATACGTTAAGTGGAAAAGGATGTGGAGTTGCTTAGACAACCAGGATGTTGGCTTAGAAGCAGCCACCATTTAAAGAGTGCGTAATAGCTCACTGGTCGAGTGACTCTGCGCCGAAAATGTACCGGGGCTAAACGTATCACCGAAGCTGTGGATTGACACCTCTTGGTGTCAGTGGTAGGAGAGCGTTCTAAGGACTGCGAAGCTAGACCGTAAGGACTGGTGGAGTGCTTAGAAGTGAGAATGCCGGTATGAGTAGCGAAAGATGGGTGAGAATCCCATCCACCGAATGCCTAAGGTTTCCTGAGGAAGGCTCGTCCGCTCAGGGTTAGTCGGGACCTAAGTCGAGGCCGATAGGCGTAGACGATGGACAACAGGTTGATATTCCTGTACCACCTCTTTTCCGTTTGAGCAATGGGGGGACGCAGGAGGATAGGGTAAGCGCACTGCTGGATATGTGCGTCTAAGCAGTTAGGCTGATGATGAGGCAAATCCCGTCATCGTGAAGGCTGAGCTGTGACAGCGAGCGAATTATAGTAGCGAAGTTCCTGATTCCACACTGCCAAGAAAAGCCTCTAGCGAGGAAAAAGGTGCCCGTACCGCAAACCGACACAGGTAGGCGAGGAGAGAATCCTAAGGTGAGCGAGAGAACTCTCGTTAAGGAACTCGGCAAAATGACCCCGTAACTTCGGGAGAAGGGGTGCTCTGGTAGGGTGCAAGCCCGAGAGAGCCGCAGTGAATAGGCCCAGGCGACTGTTTAGCAAAAACACAGGTCTCTGCGAAGCCGTAAGGCGAAGTATAGGGGCTGACGCCTGCCCGGTGCTGGAAGGTTAAGAGGAGTGCTTAGCGCAAGCGAAGGTGCGAATCGAAGCCCCAGTAAACGGCGGCCGTAACTATAACGGTCCTAAGGTAGCGAAATTCCTTGTCGGGTAAGTTCCGACCCGCACGAAAGGCGTAACGATCTGGGCACTGTCTCAACGAGAGACTCGGTGAAATTATAGTACCTGTGAAGATGCAGGTTACCCGCGACAGGACGGAAAGACCCCGTGGAGCTTTACTGTAGCCTGATATTGAATTTTGGTACAGCTTGTACAGGATAGGTAGGAGCCTTGGAAACCGGAGCGCTAGCTTCGGTGGAGGCATCGGTGGGATACTACCCTGGCTGTATTGAAATTCTAACCCGCGCCCCTTATCGGGGTG
>NZ_CAXUQN020000001.1:4320000-4382500 GCF_964253455.1 Rossellomorea sp. LjRoot5 | reverse complement strand
TACCGAATTCAGACAAACTCCGAATGCCAAAGACTTATCCATGGGAGTCAGACTGCGAGTGATAAGATCCGTAGTCGAAAGGGAAACAGCCCAGACCACCAGCTAAGGTCCCAAAGTATACGTTAAGTGGAAAAGGATGTGGAGTTGCTTAGACAACCAGGATGTTGGCTTAGAAGCAGCCACCATTTAAAGAGTGCGTAATAGCTCACTGGTCGAGTGACTCTGCGCCGAAAATGTACCGGGGCTAAACGTATCACCGAAGCTGTGGATTGACACCTCTAGGTGTCAGTGGTAGGAGAGCGTTCTAAGGACTGCGAAGCTAGACCGTAAGGACTGGTGGAGTGCTTAGAAGTGAGAATGCCGGTATGAGTAGCGAAAGATGGGTGAGAATCCCATCCACCGAATGCCTAAGGTTTCCTGAGGAAGGCTCGTCCGCTCAGGGTTAGTCGGGACCTAAGTCGAGGCCGATAGGCGTAGACGATGGACAACAGGTTGATATTCCTGTACCACCTCTTTTCCGTTTGAGCAATGGGGGGACGCAGGAGGATAGGGTAAGCGCACTGCTGGATATGTGCGTCTAAGCAGTTAGGCTGATGATGAGGCAAATCCCGTCATCGTGAAGGCTGAGCTGTGACAGCGAGCGAATTATAGTAGCGAAGTTCCTGATTCCACACTGCCAAGAAAAGCCTCTAGCGAGGAAAAAGGTGCCCGTACCGCAAACCGACACAGGTAGGCGAGGAGAGAATCCTAAGGTGAGCGAGAGAACTCTCGTTAAGGAACTCGGCAAAATGACCCCGTAACTTCGGGAGAAGGGGTGCTCTGGTAGGGTGCAAGCCCGAGAGAGCCGCAGTGAATAGGCCCAGGCGACTGTTTAGCAAAAACACAGGTCTCTGCGAAGCCGTAAGGCGAAGTATAGGGGCTGACGCCTGCCCGGTGCTGGAAGGTTAAGAGGAGTGCTTAGCGCAAGCGAAGGTGCGAATCGAAGCCCCAGTAAACGGCGGCCGTAACTATAACGGTCCTAAGGTAGCGAAATTCCTTGTCGGGTAAGTTCCGACCCGCACGAAAGGCGTAACGATCTGGGCACTGTCTCAACGAGAGACTCGGTGAAATTATAGTACCTGTGAAGATGCAGGTTACCCGCGACAGGACGGAAAGACCCCGTGGAGCTTTACTGTAGCCTGATATTGAATTTTGGTACAGCTTGTACAGGATAGGTAGGAGCCTTGGAAACCGGAGCGCTAGCTTCGGTGGAGGCATCGGTGGGATACTACCCTGGCTGTATTGAAATTCTAACCCGCGCCCCTTATCGGGGTGGGAGACAGTGTCAGGTGGGCAGTTTGACTGGGGCGGTCGCCTCCTAAAGAGTAACGGAGGCGCCCAAAGGTTCCCTCAGAATGGTTGGAAATCATTCGCAGAGTGTAAAGGCACAAGGGAGCTTGACTGCGAGACCTACAAGTCGAGCAGGGACGAAAGTCGGGCTTAGTGATCCGGTGGTTCCGCATGGAAGGGCCATCGCTCAACGGATAAAAGCTACCCCGGGGATAACAGGCTTATCTCCCCCAAGAGTCCACATCGACGGGGAGGTTTGGCACCTCGATGTCGGCTCATCGCATCCTGGGGCTGTAGTCGGTCCCAAGGGTTGGGCTGTTCGCCCATTAAAGCGGTACGCGAGCTGGGTTCAGAACGTCGTGAGACAGTTCGGTCCCTATCCGTCGTGGGCGCAGGAAATTTGAGAGGAGCTGTCCTTAGTACGAGAGGACCGGGATGGACGCACCGCTGGTGTACCAGTTGTCTTGCCAAAGGCATCGCTGGGTAGCTATGTGCGGAAGGGATAAGTGCTGAAAGCATCTAAGCATGAAGCCCCCCTCGAGATGAGATTTCCCATCACGTAAGTGAGTAAGATCCCTAGAAGATGACTAGGTAGATAGGTCAGAGATGGAAGCATGGCGACATGTGGAGTTGACTGATACTAATCGATCGAGGACTTAACCACATTATAAAGCGGAGGCGGCTTGAACAGAGACGACAAGCATTTCTGGGCAATCAGAAGAGGGTGCTTTTTACCCTCAGCTGATTGAACTGAAATGACCTCGAGTCTCTAGCCGCCGGAGCTGGATTACTGTCTACTTGTAATAGTAGATACAACAATGGGTCGATATTCGGCTTTCTTGACATCAATTCTTTATCTAGTTTTGAAGGAACAATCCCTTCAATTGAATAGTCGTCTGGTGATAATGGCGAAGAGGTCACACCCGTTCCCATGCCGAACACGGAAGTTAAGCTCTTCAGCGCCGATGGTAGTTGGGGGATCTCCCCCTGTGAGAGTAGGACGTCGCCAGGCAAATAGGAAAAAGAGTAGCTCTTAGGGGGAGGCCACTGAAGAACTATGGCCTCTCAGAGATAGTTAAATAAAAAATGGCCCGTTTGGAGTGAATTTTTCCAAACGGGCCATTTTTTTAGACGAAAAAGGAGGCTTTCTCCCTTCTATTGATCCATTAATTTAATGATTCGTTTTAAATTGGTGGTGAATATGGCCATGGCTCCTTGTATGCGCATGCCTTTTAGACCCGACGATGAGGCGATCTCATATCCGTGTCTGTGTTTTAGTTCACTATTCTTTGCTTCGATTTTGTATCGTTCTTTTGCTCTCTCCCTAAAATGTTCACTATTTTGAAATTCAATTTGTTTCGTATGTTCTTCTGATTTAATACTAACCGAATAGGATTTGGTTTTCGCTCCGAGCTTATAACACCCTTCTTGAAAAGGACAACTTTTACATTTTTCCACATCAAAATAGTATGTATCCGTTTGATTGGTGGATTGGTTTTTCTTCCCTTGTCGTGCTTTTCTTATAGCCATATGTCCTGCAGGACATACGTACATGCCGGCATCTTTATTGTACTCAAACTCATCTCCCTTTTTTCGATATCCATGAGAGACAGAAGGGTTCAGCTTTGCGATTAACTCAATCTCATTTTCATTTGCGTACGTAAGGTTTTTCTTCTCCGAATAAGCCGCATCACCAATGACTTCTTTCACATCTATCCCAGCTTTTTTGCTTTTTTCAATTAACGTAGGTAACTCTTTTCCATCCGTTTTTTCACCTGTTGTAATCGTTGCGGCGGTAATGATTCTCTCTTGGACCATGGCTAAGTGTGTTTTGTATCCAAAAAAGGATGAATCCGCTGATTTATGACCGACTCGTGCGTCTGGATCTTCCGACTGTTGAAGTTCCAATAAGTCATCTTCGACGGTCTCTTTGAGTAGATTTAATGGTTCTTTTACTTTTGGGAAATCGGTTAATGTGGGTTCTTTCTCAATGACTTTCACTAGCTTTTGAGTATATTCCAACTCAGCTTCAATCGTATCCTCCGTGGGTTTAGTCGGGAATTTTTCTTTCATCGTTTCATCAATGGAGTAAATCATTTTCCGCACTTTTTTCGAACGATTTCTCAACACTTCGACAGGGGAAGTCTGATTATAACGGGAACTTGTATGAGTAGCGTCTACAATGACCGACTTGGATCGAATCACTCCTTTTTCAAGAGCGATTTCAACCGTTTTGTTAATCAATGTGTCTAGTAAGTCTTCGTCCTCCAATCGCTTACGTCGAAAGTAGGCTAATAAACTGGGATCAATAACGTCGTCTTCTGGTGCCATTTCTAAGAAAAACTTAAACGACATATCCACCTTGGTTCTTTCAATAAGATCCACGTCGGATAATGTATAAATGGTCTTTAGAAGAAGATATTTAAATATGCGAATAGGATGGACGGCGTTTCGTCCATTCGTATGACAATATTTATCCTTTAATTCGTCATAGATAAAGGAGAAGTCTACAAGTTTATTGATTTTACGAAGAAGGTGATCTTGAGGTACAACCACATCATACAATCCCCCAAATTGACTTACGTTCATTGATAACTGATGGTCAAGCATCCAATCCCTCACTTTTATGTAATATCTTCATTTTACAAGAAAACAGCGTATCTTTCTTCGATTTCTCGAAGAAAGATACGCTGTTTAGTAAATGAGGGACTTTTTCAGTGGCCTCCTTAGGGGTTACTCTTTTTTTGGTTTCACTGTTAGATAAGGATGAGTGTATAAAAAGTAATTATTTGGAAAAATACGCAATAAACGAAAAAATGACGCAATTAAGGGTGTAAATGACGCAATTAATAAAATTATGACGCAGTCACCTTCGAAAACGACGCAATCAACACGAATTCATCAAAAGCCACACACATTTCACCAGTCAAATCAGCAGGATTGCTATAAAAGAGACCACTAAAATATCTCGAATTACGATTCTCTAAACTTTTCATTAAGAATTGATCACATAAACACCCAATCCAGCAACCCACAACACAACACAACACAACACAACACAACACAAACTTTAAATCCTCTTGAAATCGACTCCCACCAATTCCCCGTTCACAAAACTCCCACCCACCCAGTGCCCCATTTTCAAATTTCTATCCAACAATCTCACTTTCACACGTTTAAAACCTTCCTTAAACAGGAAAACTTCTAAGGTCAAACTTCATAATTGCAAAGTTTAAAACGCGGTTGTATAATTATAGTCAAATATAGTCAAAGTCAAAATGAGGAGGAGGTTTGATGAGGAACATATCCGACATCATTGAAAATTATTTAAAAAATGTGTTAGAACTGAGTGAAAGTGAGATAGTCGAGATTAAAAGAAGCGAGATCGCTGATAAGTTTCAATGTGTTCCTTCTCAAATTAATTATGTGATTAATACCCGTTTTACCATCGAACGAGGGTATGTAGTAGAAAGTAAACGTGGCGGCGGTGGATACATCCGGATCATGAAGGTGAAGGCCCACGATCAGGTTCACTTGATTGATCAGTTGGTGGCACTGATTACACAAACGATCAGCCAGAATACGGCAGCTGATATTGTTTTTCGGTTAGTGGAAGAAGAGATCATTTCCGAAAGGGAAGCCAAGATCATGCTCAGTGTGATGGATCGGTCGGTCATCATGGTCGAATTACCGGAACGGGATATCCTGAGAGGAAGAATGCTTAGAGCCATGCTGGATACATTGAAGTATGAGTAAGGGTTAAAGAGGTGAATGGGATGGTTTGTCAAGAGTGTAATGAAAGACCTGCGACCCTTCATTTTACCAAGGTGGTAAACGGGGAAAAGACAGAGGTTCACTTATGTGAGCAATGTGCTCAGGATAAGGGTGAGATGTTTATGTTTGATTCTTCTCCCGGCTTTTCTGTGAACAATCTATTGGCAGGTCTTCTTAATATAGCTCCTGCATTTAAGCAGGCAAAGGAAACTGAGATTCCTAAGACAGAGGTTTTACAGTGTGAAAAATGTAAAATGACGATTCATCAGTTCATAAATGTGGGTCGCTTTGGTTGTGCCCATTGTTATGAAACGTTTAAAGATGAACTAACTCCTGTATTAAAGCGTGTTCATAGTGGCAATGTCGAACATCACGGGAAGGTTCCGGAGCGTATGGGTGGAGCCATCCATGTGAAAAAGAAGGTGTTGCAGTTGAAGTCTGAATTGCAAACGATGATTGCGGATGAAGAGTTTGAGAAAGCAGCCGAGATCCGAGACGAAATCCGCTCCCTGGAAAAGGAGATAAAGAAAGAGGGAGGCGATAAAGAATGAGTCTTGAGAAGTTCCTGAGTAATGCCGTCAGTTCCTGGATGAGTGAGGAGGGACCGAATTCGGATATTGTCCTCAGCTCGAGGGTAAGACTAGCGAGGAATCTGACTGACTTCCGTTTTTCCACTCTTTACTCTTCTGAAGAAGCGCGGGAGATCGTGAATCAGGTAAAGGAGAAACTTACATCATATCCAAAGAATTTAGGAGAATTAGAATTTTTACCTACAAGTGAGATTCAGCCTCTCCAAAAGAGGGTATTAATGGAGAAACACCTCATTAGTCCGAATCTGGCAGAGGAAACGAACTACGGAGCTGTCCTTTTATCAAGTGAGGAAGATATTAGCATAATGGTAAACGAAGAGGACCATATTCGAATACAGTGTTTATATCCTGGTCTGCAACTGAAGGAAGCTTTACAGAAAGCCAATCAGATCGACGATTGGTTTGAAGGTGAATTTGACTTTGCGTTTGATGAGAAGCATGGCTACTTAACGACTTGTCCTACCAATGTGGGGACGGGACTCAGGGCTTCTGTCATGATGCACTTGCCGGGACTTGTGTTAACGCAGCAATTAAACCGTATCATTCCTGCGATCAATCAATTGGGGTTAGTGGTAAGAGGGATATACGGAGAAGGCAGCGAAGCGCTTGGGAATATCTTTCAGATTTCCAATCAAACGACACTTGGTAAGTCGGAAGAGGACATCGTAGAAGACTTGTTGAGTGTTGTGAAACAGATCATCGAGAAAGAACAAACGGCAAGGGACGCATTAGTTCAAACGTCAAACATACAATTAGAAGATAGGATTTTCCGTTCTCTTGGGGTCCTGGAGCACAGCAGGATCATTGAGTCCAAGGAAGCTGCGAAGTGTTTATCGGATGTCAGACTTGGAATCGATTTAGGATACATCAAAGTGATATCTAAGAATATATTGAATGAACTAATGATTTTAACCCAGCCTGGATTTTTACAACAATATTCTGGAGGTCCACTGAGACCAAATGAACGAGATATAAGAAGGTCTTCTTTGATTCGGGAACGAATTAAGTTAGATAAAGATACATGTGAGGAGGAAAAATAATATGATGTTTGGTCGATTTACAGAAAGAGCCCAAAAAGTATTGGCATTAGCTCAAGAAGAAGCGATTCGTTTGTCGCACAGTAATATTGGTACTGAACATATTTTATTGGGACTTGTCCGCGAAGGTGAAGGTATCGCCGCCAAGGCACTTACAGCATTGGGACTGAGCCCTGAAAAGATCCAGAAGGAAGTCGAAGGGTTGATCGGAAAAGGAAGCGAGAAATCTCAAACGATCCATTACACACCTCGTGCGAAGAAAGTGATTGAACTTTCCATGGATGAGGCCCGTAAGCTGGGTCACTCATATGTAGGAACGGAACATATTTTACTGGGATTGATCCGCGAGGGTGAAGGAGTGGCCGCCCGGGTACTCGGTAATCTGGGTGTCAGCTTGAATAAAGCAAGACAGCAGGTATTGCAGTTGCTTGGCAGTAATGATGCAGGCAATCACCAGGGTGGAGGCAACGCCAATGCCAATACGCCCACACTTGACAGTTTAGCCCGTGATTTGACAGCCATTGCCCGTGAAGGCAGCTTGGATCCGGTCATTGGCCGAAGCAAGGAAATTCAGCGTGTAATTGAAGTACTGAGTCGTCGTACGAAGAATAACCCGGTGTTAATTGGTGAGCCTGGGGTAGGTAAGACAGCGATCGCAGAAGGCCTCGCGCAACAGATCATCGCCAATGAAGTTCCTGAAATCCTGCGCGACAAACGCGTTATGACCCTTGATATGGGTACGGTTGTAGCAGGTACGAAATACCGCGGGGAATTCGAGGACCGACTGAAGAAGGTCATGGATGAAATCCGTCAGGCGGGTAATATCATCCTCTTCATCGATGAGCTCCATACTTTAATCGGAGCAGGTGGGGCTGAGGGAGCCATTGATGCTTCCAACATCTTAAAACCATCCCTTGCACGAGGGGAATTACAATGTATCGGTGCCACAACATTAGATGAGTATCGCAAATATATTGAAAAGGATGCAGCGCTTGAGCGCCGTTTCCAACCAATCCAAGTCAATGAGCCGACGGCAGCAGAGTCCGTCCAGATCCTTAAAGGGTTACGTGATCGGTATGAAGCGCATCACCGCGTGTCGATTACGGATGAAGCGATTGACGCGGCAGTGAAGCTTTCTGATCGCTATATTTCAGACCGCTTCTTACCGGATAAGGCAATCGATTTAATTGATGAAGCAGGTTCTAAGGTGCGCTTACGTTCTTATACGACGCCGCCAAACTTGAAAGAGCTCGAAGCAAAGCTGGAAGAAATCCGCAAAGAGAAGGATGCAGCGGTTCAAAGCCAGGAATTTGAAAAAGCAGCTTCTCTAAGAGATTCAGAACAAAAGCTTCGTGAAGAGCTGGAAGAAACAAAGAACACATGGAAAGAAAAGCAAGGGCAGGAAAATACAGAAGTGACTGTTGAAGATATTGCGAAGGTTGTTTCAAACTGGACGGGAGTACCGGTATCGAAATTGGCCCAAACGGAAACGGATCGTTTACTCAAATTAGAGGAAATCCTTCATTCCAGAGTCATCGGGCAATCAGAAGCAGTCGTTGCGGTATCAAAAGCCGTGCGCCGTGCAAGGGCCGGCCTGAAAGATCCGAAGCGTCCGATTGGTTCCTTCATTTTCTTAGGACCTACAGGAGTCGGGAAAACGGAATTGGCACGGGCGCTTGCCGAGTCTATGTTCGGTGATGAGGATGCGATGATCCGTATTGATATGTCCGAGTACATGGAAAAGCATTCGACCTCCCGCTTGGTTGGTTCACCCCCAGGGTATGTAGGATATGAAGAAGGCGGACAGTTAACGGAAAAGGTTCGCCGCAAGCCATATTCGGTCGTTCTTTTAGATGAAATCGAAAAAGCACATCCAGATGTATTCAACATTCTCCTTCAAGTACTGGAGGATGGCCGTTTGACAGATTCAAAAGGTAGAACCGTAGACTTTAGGAATACGGTATTGATCATGACTTCAAACGTTGGTGCCCAGTCCCTTAAGAGCAATAAATACGTAGGGTTCAATATTCAGGACGGGAAACAGGATTATAAAGATATGAAAGGAAAGGTCATGGAAGAGCTGAAACGTGCTTTCCGACCTGAGTTCCTTAACCGTATCGATGAAATCATCGTGTTCCATTCCCTTGAAAAAGATCACTTGAAAGAGATTGTGACATTGATGTCCAACCAATTGACAACCCGCTTGAAAGAGCAGGATATTCATTTAGAACTTTCACTTGCTGCCAAAGAGAAAATAGCAGATGAAGGGTTCGATCCCGAATATGGTGCACGACCTCTTCGTCGGGCCATTCAGAAACATGTAGAGGATAAACTGTCAGAAGAATTATTAAGAGGAAAAGTGCTGACAGGGCAGAATATTTTAATCGACGTAGAAGACAGTGAGTTTGTTGTAAAAGTTAAAGAAGAGGAAGCAGCCAATACTCCGACATAATAGCAAGGGTGATGAAGAGGTACACGTATATGTTTTTCGTGTACCTCTTTTATCATAATGGATGCTTGTCGGACGTGATCAAGCCGGCTCCGCTTTTCGATTGAATCTGATACATAAAACGGATACAATCATTCCAAATGGTATTATCCTGAATGGGTAGGAGTACAAATAGAGTAAAAGAGGGGAAGAATAGATTGGCAAAGAAAAAGACTAAATTTGTGTGTTCATCTTGTGGGTATGAGTCTGCTAAATGGATGGGGAAATGTCCGGGGTGTAACGAGTGGAATACGATGGTGGAAGAGGTTGAGATGACCGGGAAAAAACCCAGGACGTCGTTTATGCACTCAGAAAATACCGGACCTTCTAAAGCAGAGAAGCTGATCTCCATCGAAACCAAGCAGGAGCCCAGGGTATTGACCGAGTCGAAAGAGTTGAACCGTGTGCTTGGGGGAGGCGTGGTACCAGGTTCACTTATATTGATTGGTGGAGACCCGGGGATCGGAAAATCCACTTTACTGCTTCAAGTTTCGGCTCAGCTTGCTGATCAGAAGCAGAAGGTGTTATACATCTCCGGAGAGGAATCCATCAAGCAAACCAAGCTCCGGGCAGATCGACTGCATGTGAAATCAGATGATTTATATATATTTGCGGAAACAAATCTTGAGCTGATTCATCAAACGATTGAGCAAATCTCACCGGATTTCGTCATCATCGACTCGATTCAAACGGTCTTTCATCCTGACGTGACCTCTGCCCCCGGTAGTGTATCCCAGGTAAGGGAGTGTACGGCTGAACTGATGAGAATCGGGAAAACAAAGGGCATTGCCATCTTTATTGTAGGGCATGTTACTAAGGAAGGCTCAATTGCAGGACCTCGTTTGTTGGAGCATATGGTGGATACCGTACTGTATTTTGAAGGGGAACGTCATCACTCCTATCGTATTTTAAGAGCGGTGAAGAACCGTTTCGGATCTACGAATGAGATGGGGATTTTTGAAATGAAGGAACTGGGACTTGAGGAAGTGGCCAATCCCTCTGAGATATTCCTTGAAGAGCGTTCACAAGGTGCGGCAGGTTCCACGGTCGTTGCCTCGATGGAAGGAACGAGACCGGTTCTTGTGGAGATTCAAGCTCTTGTGACCCCAACTAGTTTTAACAACCCCCGAAGGATGGCAACAGGGATTGATCATAGCCGGGTTTCACTGATCATGGCTGTATTGGAGAAGCGGGCAGGGATGCTTTTGCAACAGCAGGATGCCTATCTGAAAGTGGCTGGAGGGGTGAAACTGGATGAACCGGCGATTGATTTGGCGGTCGCTGCAAGTATCGCTTCAAGTTTTCGTGATAGGGCGTCCAGTGCCCATGATTGCATCATAGGTGAAGTCGGTTTAACAGGTGAAATCAGAAGGGTATCAAGAATTGAACAACGCGTGCAGGAAGCAGCCAAGTTGGGTTTTAAGAGAGTGATTATTCCCCAGAATAACTTAAGCGGGTGGCAGCCTCCTTCTGATATAGAGATCACGGGGGTATCGAACATCAATGAAGCACTGTCAATTATTTTAGGAGGATAAGAAATGGAAGATAAGAAGGCAAGAGATAAGTCCATGTCGGATATACTGCAATTCGTTGCTCCGGGTGCCCCGATCAGGGACGGCATTGATAATGTGCTGAGAGCCAATACGGGGGGACTTATTGTTGTTGGGTACAATGATAAGGTGAAATCTGTTCTGGACGGGGGCTTTCATATCAATTGTGCATTCTCTCCCAGCTACCTGTATGAACTGGCCAAGATGGATGGGGCCATCATTCTGAATGAAGCGGGAACGAAGATTATTTTGGCAAACGCACAGTTGGCTCCCGATGTGTACGTACCCTCCACGGAAACGGGTATGAGACATCGGACGGCAGAGCGGGTCGCGAGACAAACAAATGCCCTTGTCATTGCCATCTCTCAACGGAGAAACGTCATCACCCTGTATCAAGGGAATTTCCGATATGCTCTAAAGGACATCTCTGTCATCTTGACGAAAGCCAACCAGGCGATCCAAACCTTGGAGAAATATAAGGTGGTTCTCGATCAAAGCATTTCTAATCTGTCCGTACTTGAGTTTGAGGAGCTTGTCACCCAAAGCGATTTACTGCAGGTTCTTCACCGTTTCGAGATGGTTCTCAGGATCAAGAATGAGTTATTGACCTATCTCAGCGAGCTGGGTGTCGAGGGCAGATTGATCCGCCTTCAGATGAATGAACTGTTGGCGGATATTGAAGATGAGGCTATGCTCATCATCAGGGACTATTCCCTGGAAAGAAATATCAAACCGTTCGAGCTTCTCTATAAGTTCCAGGAACTTGTTCACTCTGAAGTGTTAGAGGATAATGTCCTATTAAAATTACTCGGATACCACGGATATGTCCATCACGATGATGCCATCTATCCACGAGGATACCGCGTGTTGAATAAGATCCCCCGTCTGCCTATTGTGATCATTGAAAATCTTATCACGAGATTTGAGACCCTCCCCCATGTAGTGAGGGCATCAGTCGATGATTTGGATGAAGTCGAAGGGATCGGTGAAGTGAGGGCAAGGAAAATCAAAGAGGGTCTAAAACTGATTAAGGAACAGACGTTTGCAGATCGACAGCTGTAGGTATCGAGGCCTATATCTGCAGGAAATGGTATGATTGTATCATTTCCAAAAAATTGACAGCTTGAATTAGACGTGTTAGCCTTCATTTAAGGAAGCTAGTAAAATAGGATAAGTGTATCAAAATCGTTTCCGTTGGATTAAATTTCAAATTTTCAAGGCTTAGACGTTTCAAAAATAGTAAATTGTTTATAATGAGTAGGAGGAGGTGAGGGAATGTTAAAAAGAATCGTTCAAGCGTGCTTCCTCATTGTCGGGGGAACACTGGGGATATTTCTACTTCCCGAATTATTTACCGTCATAAATTTATCGGACATTCCTTTAATTAATAACCCTTATATGACTGCTATATTTGGTGCCATCATTTTTTATATTCTTACGTTTTGGGCAGTCGAGTATGTCGTCAATTTCGTCAAGTGGTTTGAAGATAGCTTGGTAAAGGCACCGGTAACGGATTTGTTATTTGGCAGTTTAGGCCTGATTATCGGTTTATTTGTTGCGTATTTGTTTGGGATCCCATTCAATCAAATGCAGATTCCCATCGTCAACACGGTGGTTCCCATTCTATTAACATTGCTTCTTGGATATTTAGGATTCCAGGTTGGATTTAAGAAAAGGGATGAATTGGTCAATCTATTCGGCACGGCAAATCGAGGTAAGAAAAAAGGGACAGATGAGGATTTGGATGAAGAGGGTGTGAAGACCCTTAAGATACTGGATACGAGCGTAATCATTGACGGACGTATCGCGGATATCTGTCAAACAGGCTTTTTAGAAGGAATCGTGGTGATTCCACAATTCGTACTGGAAGAGCTCCAGCATATTGCCGATTCTTCCGATGTATTGAAGCGAAATCGCGGACGCCGGGGGCTGGATATTTTAAATCGCATTCAAAAGGAGCTTCCTGTTGAGGTCCAGATTTATGAAGGGGACTTCGAAGAAATTCAGGAAGTGGATTCGAAGCTGGTGAAATTAGCGAAACTTACAAATGGAATCGTTGTAACGAATGATTTTAACCTGAATAAGGTGTGTGACCTTCAGGGTGTACAAGTGTTAAACATCAATGATCTAGCCAACGCCGTCAAGCCGGTAGTACTGCCTGGAGAAGAATTAAAGGTACAGGTCATCAAAGATGGTAAGGAGCATAACCAGGGAATTGCTTATCTGGATGATGGCACGATGATCGTCGTAGAAGAAGGGCGTAATTACATCGGTAAGTATATCGATGTCCTTGTAACATCCGTTCTTCAGACATCTGCGGGCAGGATGATCTTTGCGAAACCGAAGCAACTGGAAAAAGCTCTGTAAGAAAACGGGTTGCAGCCTGACTCCATTGATGCAGTAAGGTATAATGAATAGTATTACTTGTGTGTTAAAGGAGTTATATTATGGAATATGAAGTGGTCATTCCGGCTGCAGGGCAAGGGAAAAGGATGAAAGCAGGCAAAAACAAACTGCTCCTTGAGTTGAATAGCTGTCCTGTCATCATTCATACATTGCGTGTTTTCGAGCATGACACCCGTTGTAAGGGAATCTATCTAGCCATACATCCATCAGAGCGACAGGTGTTCGAGTCCCTGTTGGAACGCTACGGCATCAAGAAGGTCGTGAAGCTTGTGGATGGTGGAGAAGAAAGACAACATAGTGTATACAATGCGTTGCTTGAGGTTGAACATGAGATTGTTCTCGTACATGACGGAGCAAGACCATTTATTAAAGAATCCACGATTCACCAATTAGTCGAAAAGACATATTCAACAGGGGCTGCCATTGCGGCGGTTCCTGTTAAAGATACGATCAAAAAAGTACTGGATGGCGAAGTCGAGGAAACGATTGAACGCTCAAGCTTGTGGATGGTCCAAACCCCACAAGCTTTTCGCGTTTCCGTTTTAACAAAGGCACATAAAGAAGCCGATCAAGATGGTTTCCTTGGTACAGATGATGCTTCACTGGTGGAAAGGTCGGACATTGAGGTCGCTGTCGTTGAAAGTGATTATGACAATATTAAACTGACAACACCTGAAGATCTATATTTTGCCGAGGCGATTTTGAAGAAGCGAGAGGAAATGAGTGGAGGAGAGAAACATGTTTAGGATCGGACAAGGATTTGATGTTCATCAGTTAGTGGAAGAGAGACCTCTTATCATGGGAGGCATTACGATTCCATATGAAAAGGGGTTAATGGGGCATTCAGATGCAGATGTCCTGTTGCATGCTGTAGCGGATGCGTGTTTAGGTGCCATTGCGGCAGGGGATATCGGGAAGCATTTTCCTGATACAGATCCCGAGTTCAAGGATGCAGATTCTGCAAAGCTTCTAGAGCATGTATGGGCCCTTGTGAAAAAGGAAGGCTATGAATTAGGGAATATCGATTGCACGATCATTGCCCAGAAACCTAAGATGGCTCCTTATATTGACGAAATGAGACAAAGCATCGCCACGTTACTGGAAGCGGATATGGCAGAAGTGAACGTTAAGGCCACGACTTCTGAGAAGCTTGGCTTTACCGGAAGAGGCGAAGGGATTGCCGCACAAACCACGATATTGATCAAAAAGAAGTAGGGGATAAATTCGCTTTATTCCCATACTTAACGGTGTTAAAATAGGTCATAGACTTTAAACAGTAATGATTATAGGAGGAACATACATGACACAGGAAGTACGCGTCCGTTATGCCCCGAGTCCAACGGGTCATTTACATATTGGAAATGCAAGAACCGCTTTATTTAATTACCTATACGCCCGCAGCACAGGTGGAAAGTTCATCATCCGTATTGAAGACACGGATAAGAAACGTAATATCGAAGGTGGAGAAGAAAGTCAGCTTAAGTACCTTCAGTGGCTTGGGGTCGATTGGGATGAAAGTACCGATAAGCCGGGTGAATACGGACCTTATCGCCAATCCGAGCGTAATCATATATATGAGCAGTATTTAAATGAGCTGTTAGAAAGCGGACAGGCTTATAAGTGTTACTGTACGGAGGAAGAGCTGGAAGCGGAACGGGAAGCACAATCAGCATCAGGTCAAATGCCCCGCTACTCCGGAAAATGTCGTAACCTGACGAAAGAGGATCAGGAGAAATTAGCAGCAGAAGGCCGCAAGCCGAGCATTCGTTTCCGAGTACCCGCAGGCAAAGTATATTCCTTCAATGATATCGTGAAAGAGGATGTCTCATTTGAATCAGACGGTATCGGTGACTTTGTCATCGCGAAAAAGGACGGTACACCAACGTATAACTTTGCTGTTGCAGTCGATGATTATCTGATGAAAATTTCACATGTTCTTCGCGGAGAAGATCATATTTCGAATACACCGAAGCAGTTGATGATCTTTGAAGCATTTGGTTGGGAAGCACCTGTTTACGGGCATATGACATTGATCGTCAATGAAAGCCGTAAAAAATTGAGTAAGCGGGATGAAAGCATCATTCAGTTTATCGAGCAATACGAAGCATTAGGGTATTTACCAGAAGCTTTGTTTAACTTCATCGCCCTACTCGGCTGGTCTCCTAAAGGAGAAGAAGAGCTGTTTTCGAAAGATGAGTTCATTGAAATCTTTGATCCTGAACGTTTATCCACTTCTTCTGCCCTGTTCGATAATCAGAAGCTTACATGGATGAACAATCAGTACATGAAGAACTTGGAATTGGCTCAAGTGGTGGAGTTATCCCTTCCTCATTTAATCAGTGCGGGTAAATTGGATGAGAACATGTCCGATGAACAGCGCGAGTGGGCGAGCCGCGTCATTTCTTTATACCAGGAGCAAATGAGCTTCGGTGCTGAAATCGTGGAGCTGTCTGAAATGTTCTTCAAGACAGATCTTGAATATAATGAAGAGGCGAAAGCGGTACTCGAAGAAGAGCAAGTACCAGAAGTCCTTCAAGCTTTCTTGAACGAGATCGCGGCACTTGAAAAGTACGAAGCGGCAGAAATCAAATCTTCTATCAAAGCTGTCCAAAAATCGACTGGCCATAAAGGGAAGAAGCTGTTCATGCCGATCCGTGTAGCCGTTACAGGCCAGACACATGGCCCTGAATTGCCGAATGCCATTGAGCTTTTAGGGAAAGATACGGTTAAACATCGTCTTCAAAGTCTTTTAGGTTAACATTTTGGAGGATATGTAATATAGTAAGAGTATCAAGTCAAATGATATCGCGTTGATGAGGAGAAGTAAGAAAAGGATGCTTAGTAGAGAGAACCATCACCGGCTGAAAGTGGTTTAAGCCCCTCAATTTCTGAAATGCACCTCTGAGCCCGTTACTGAAATAGAGTAGGTAAAGGCGGTTTCCTACCGTTAACAGGATTCGAGTTGGAGAAGGTTTGTCTTCTCAATCAGAGTGGAACCGCGCCTTTAAAAGCGTCTCTGTCAGTTTATTGACAGAGGCGTTTTTTTATCGTTAACAGCTTATATTTTTAAAGAAGAAAGGGGATGGATCCAAATGTTTAAGTCGCTTAGGGAAGATATGGATGTGGTGTTTGATCAGGATCCGGCTGCGAGGAATTATGTGGAGGTCATCCTCACGTATTCGGGTCTTCATGCCATTTGGGCTCATCGCGTTGCCCATGCATTTTTCAAACGTAAATTCTTTTTTATTGCTCGGGTCATTTCACAGGTCAGCCGCTTCTTCACCGGAGTGGAGATCCACCCCGGAGCTAAGATCGGTCGTCGCTTCTTCATCGATCATGGAATGGGTGTGGTAATTGGCGAGACGTGTGAAATCGGAGACAATGTCACGCTCTTCCAAGGGGTCACCCTCGGTGGAACCGGGAAGGAAAAAGGGAAACGTCACCCGACGATCCAGGATAATGCATTGATTGCGACAGGAGCAAAAGTATTAGGCTCGATCGTTGTTGGGGAAAATTCTAAGGTAGGGGCAGGATCCGTTGTCTTGAAAGATGTTCCGCCCAATTCAACCGTGGTCGGTATTCCCGGGAAGGTAGTCATTCAGGACGGAGTGAAGATACAGAAGGATCTGAATCACTGTGATCTGCCCGATCCGATGAACGACCGAATGAAACAACTTGAAAAAGAAGTGAATGAATTGAAATCATTATTAAGGGAATATGAGGGAAGGAGTCGATCATCATGACGATTCGTTTATATAACACACTGACAAGGCAGAAAGAGGAATTCAAACCCATGGAAGAGGGTAAAGTCAAAATGTATGTGTGCGGTCCGACGGTTTATAACTATATTCATATAGGAAATGCCCGTCCTGCGATTGTATTTGACACAGTGAGACGTTATCTGGAATACAGGGGATACGATGTTCAGTTCGTCTCTAACTTCACGGATGTGGACGATAAATTAATAAGAGCGGCAAAGGAACTGGGAGAAGATGTCCCGACGATTGCCAAGCGCTTTATCGATGCTTACTTCGAAGATACGGGAGCCCTCGGTTGCCGGAAAGCCGATGTACATCCGACTGTAACAGATAATATTGACACCATTGTTGAATTCATCACAGCCCTTGTAGAAAAAGGGTATGCCTATGAATCCCAGGGAGATGTTTACTATCGTACAAGAAAGTTTGATGGATACGGTAAGCTGTCTCATCAGCCTATTGATGAACTAAAAGCAGGAGCCCGCATCGATGTAGGGGACAAAAAAGAAGATGCCCTGGATTTCGTTTTATGGAAAGCGGCGAAAGAAGGGGAGATCTCCTGGGGGAGCCCGTGGGGTGAAGGACGCCCGGGCTGGCATATCGAATGTTCAGCTATGGCTAAGCGCTATTTGGGGGATACCATCGATATTCACGCAGGGGGACAGGATCTGACCTTCCCTCATCACGAGAATGAAATAGCCCAGTCAGAGGCCCTTACAGGCAAGTCATTCGCCAATTACTGGATGCACAATGGGTATATTAATATTGATAACGAGAAGATGTCGAAATCACTCGGCAATTTCGTGTTGGTTCACGACATTATTAAAGAACAAGATCCACAGGTACTTCGTTTCTTCATGCTATCCGTTCATTACCGTCATCCGATCAACTACAATCTAGAACTTCTGCAGAATGCAGAGACATCTTTAGATCGAATCAAGACAGCGTATGAAAATTTGAAGCATCGCAAGGAATCAAGTACAAACTTAACAGATAACAATCAGGAATGGCTGGACAAAATCCATGCGCTTAAAGCTCAATTCATTACGGACATGGATGATGATTTTAATACTGCCAATGGGATTTCCATTCTATTCGAACTATCAAGACAGGCGAATTATTATTTGATGGAGAAAAATACATCAACAGAAGTCATTGACGGGTTCCTGCACCGGTTTGAAGATTTCTTCTCTGTACTTGGACTGACGTTGCAGGAAGCGGGTATGTTGGACGAAGAAGTGGAAGAAATGATCGAAAAGCGTATTCAGGCGCGTAAAGACCGGAACTTCCAACTGGCAGATGAGATTCGTGACACACTGAAAGACATGGATATCATCCTGGAAGATACTCCTCAAGGCACCCGCTGGAAAAGGGGATCTTAATGCTATACGAGACAAACGAAAAAATCGACGCGAAACAAATCAATGCACTTGCACTGGCTTATATGGGGGATGCTGTATATGAAACATATGTACGGCAGCTCCTGTTAACCAAGGGTAAGATCAAACCGAATCAACTTCACAGGGCTGCGACGAAGTATGTGTCTGCTAAAGCGCAGGCGGCCATTCTCAGAACATTGTTCGATCAGGACCTCTTAACGGAAGAAGAGATATCGATTGTCAAGCGCGGCCGGAATGCAAAATCGGGGACAACGCCTAAAAACACGGATGTACAGACGTATAAACACAGCACTGCTTTTGAGGCTCTTATTGGATATTTGTTTTTACTTAATCGGACGGAGCGGTTAGAGGAACTGTTGAAGATCATTTTTGAACAAGCCCAGGCAGGAAAGGAGGAACAGAAATGAGTAAAGATTTTATCGGAGGAAGAAATCCCGTCATTGAAGCGTTAAAGTCAGGAAGGGATATTAATAAGATTTGGATAGCGGAAGGTTCACAGAAAGGTTCCATCCAGCAAATCGTCGGACTTGCCAAGGAATCCAATGTCATGGTCCAGTATGTACCAAAGAAGAAAATTGAGCAGATGGTATCGGAGAATCACCAAGGGGTCGTCGCTTCTGTGGCCGCTTATCAGTATGCTGAACTGGATGATTTATTTCAAAAGGCAGCACAAAAAGGGGAGGATCCTTTTATTCTGATCCTGGATGAATTGGAAGATCCCCATAACCTGGGATCCATCATGAGGACGGCTGATGCAGCGGGTGCCCATGGAATCATTATCCCGAAGCGAAGAGCGGTGGGACTTACTTCTACTGTAGCGAAGTCTTCCACTGGTGCGATTGAACATATTCCCGTGGCACGTGTGACGAATCTGTCGAGAGCGGTGGATGAATTGAAAGAACGCGGTGTATGGGTGGCAGGAACGGATGCTAAGGGTAAGCTGGATTTCCGCCAACTGGACGGTACGCTTCCTATCGGTTTAATTATCGGAAGTGAAGGAAAAGGGATGAGCCGCATTTTGCGGGATAAATGTGATTTCCTTGTTCAGTTGCCTATGATCGGTCATGTTACATCATTAAACGCTTCGGTGGCAGCTAGTATTTTAATGTATGAGGTTTATCGTAAACGCCACCCATTGGGAGAATAGGAAAGATGGATATCCTCCTTGTGGATGGCTATAACATAATCGGTGCCTGGCCGGAATTGAATGATTTGAAGCAGAAGGATTTAGCAGCGGCAAGAGACCGCCTGGTCGAACAAATGGCAGAATATCAAGGGTATACGGGCTACCGTGTCATTGTCATATTTGATGCATACTACGTACAGGGGATCGCCCGGAAATATCAAAATTATAAAGTGGAAGTGCTCTTCACCAAAGAAAATGAAACGGCAGATGAACGAATTGAAAGATTGGCTATTGAATTAAGCAATATCAAAACACAGATTCATGTAGCCACTTCTGATTTTACAGAGCAATGGGCCATCTTTGGGCAGGGAGCCCTTCGCAAATCAGCGAGGGAGCTCTTGACCGAGGTGGAAGTCATCGAAAAAAAGATTGAAAGAAAAGTAAGGAATTCAAGTGAGAAACGGCCGGCTTCTAAGATCCAATTATCAGAAGAAGTTGCTGAAATTTTCGAAAAATGGCGCCGCGGGGAACAATGATAGGTTGACGATTGAATTTTCTGTAATGTATAATATTTCTATCTATTGTTTTGCTCGGGGGGATGCGTGTGAGCAATATCATCAGGACAGAAGCATTTGATAATCGATTAGAAGGCATGGATGATGAAGAGATAATAGAAGCCGTCCATCAGGGTCACAGCGAAGCACTCGATTTTTTAATCAGGAAATACCGTAATTTCGTTAGAGCGAAAGCCCGCTCGTATTTTTTAATCGGGGCAGATAAGGAAGATATCGTCCAGGAGGGTATGATTGGATTATACAAGGCAATCCGTGATTATAAGGAGGACAAGCTGACCTCTTTTAAAGCGTTTGCAGAGCTTTGTATCACAAGACAAATCATTACAGCCATCAAGACAGCCACGAGACAGAAGCATATACCACTGAATTCGTATGTTTCACTTGATAAACCCATTTATGATGATGAATCTGACCGAACGCTATTAGATGTCATTTCAGGTGCGAAAGTAATGGATCCGGAAGCGCTCATTATCAATCGCGAAGAATTCGATAATATGGAAGATAAGATGGCACAGCTGTTAAGCGATCTTGAGAGGAAAGTACTGGCCCTTTATTTGGACGGGCAGTCCTATCAGGAGATATCAGAAGAGCTGAACCGTCATGTGAAATCCATCGACAATGCCTTACAGCGAGTGAAACGGAAGCTTGAACGATACTTGGAAGTTCGCGAAATAACGATGTAAAGTCATATTGACACATTTTGGTGGTCGTGTTATTTTTGATAGGACTTACTATGTATAGTATAGGTGGAATATATGACTACTAAACTAATACTGGCTTGTACGGTATGCGGTTCCAGGAATTATTCCGTGCCGGGAAACCGTAATCAGGCCGTTCGATTAGAATTAAAGAAATTCTGTAATACATGTAATGCTCACACCCTACACAAAGAGACTAAATAGTGTAGAAGTCTTGCGTATTGATATTAGTTGGAGGTTACTAACGGATGTTTAAATTCTTTCGCAATGTTGCATCGGAAATGAGAAAGGTCAGCTGGCCTAAACGTAAAGAGTTAACGCGCTATACGATCACCGTTATTACGACAGTGGTATTTGTTGCCCTTTTCTTTGCTGTTATCGACCTGGGCATCTCAGAACTTATGCGATTGATCATTGGTTCTAAGTAAGAGAAACATAGAATTAGTTGTATATATACCATGAAAGCATGGTATAATGAATGTTAATAGAGTACATGACCTTAGAGCCCGTTATCTTTTTACGGGTTTTTTCATTTGGAGAAAAAAGGCGAATGAGTATTCTTAAATAGCGAGGAGGGACGGACGTTTAGTCCTATGAGATGGAGAAGAATTGGTATGTAGTCCATACTTATTCAGGATATGAGAACAAGGTGAAAGCGAACCTTGAGAAGCGTGTTGAAACGATGGGGATGCAAGATAAGATCTTCCGCGTGATCGTACCTGAAGAAGAAGAGACGGATTATAAGAATGGCAAGAAGAAAGTAATTAAAAAGAAGGTATTTCCCGGTTATGTGATTGTGGAAATCGTCATGACCGATGATTCGTGGTATGTCGTCCGAAATACACCTGGAGTGACCGGTTTCGTCGGTTCATCAGGACACGGTTCAAAGCCTACACCATTATTGCCGGAAGAAGTGACAAATCTTCTGAAACAAATGGGTATGACAGAGAAAAAGGTAGAGTTCGACTTCGAATTAGGAGAAACAGTAAAAGTAAACGAAGGTCCATTTGCGAACTTTACAGGCTCGATCGAAGAGATTGATAATGCGAAAGCAAAAGTAAAGGTACACGTCAATATGTTTGGTAGAGATACCCCGGTAGAACTGGATTTCTCCCAAATAGATAAATTATAATGGAAAAGAACTTGAAATCATTCTGAAAAAATGGTACTATTTCATAAGTCAGTGCGTCTCCACAAAGAGATACTGAAACTAATAGACGTTCTTTATGTTGATAAAGACATTTTTTACATTTGAGTGGGAGGGTGAAAAACCCAATAACCACATCACGGACTTAAGGAGGTGTGTCTCGTGGCTAAAAAAGTTATCAAAATGGTTAAATTGCAGATTCCTGCCGGTAAAGCTAATCCAGCTCCACCAGTTGGTCCTGCACTAGGTCAAGCAGGTGTTAACATCATGGGATTCTGTAAGGAATTCAATGCTCGTACAGCAGATCAAGCTGGCTTAATCATTCCTGTTGAAATCACGGTATTTGAAGACCGTTCATTTACATTCATCACAAAAACTCCACCCGCTGCTGTTCTTCTTAAGAAAGCTGCAGGTATCGAGTCTGGTTCAGGCGAACCAAACAGCAAGAAAGTGGCAACACTTAAACGCGATAAAGTACGTGAAATTGCTGAAACAAAAATGCCTGACTTAAATGCAGCTAGTGTTGAATCAGCTATGCGCATGGTAGAAGGAACTGCGCGCAGCATGGGTATCGTCATCGAAGACTAATCCCTGCTTCGTTAAAGTAGAGGTTCCTGTTGAACGAGGTTGCGATGATGAAATGTACGTTTCACTCGCAACCTTATTTCGTGGGAGGTTATTCCGCTAAAACCACATATAGGAGGAAATTTAAAATGGCTAAAAAAGGTAAAAAGTTTCTTGATGCTCAAAAGCTTGTAGATCGTACTACAGCTTATTCAGTGGAAGAAGCAATCGAACTAGTTAAGAAAACAAACTTCGCTAAGTTTGACGCAACGATCGAAGTAGCGTTCCGCTTAGGTGTAGATACACGTAAAAACGACCAGCAAATCCGTGGAGCAGTTGTACTTCCACACGGAACTGGTAAAACTCAAAAAGTTCTTGTATTCGCTAAAGGCGAAAAAGCAAAAGAAGCAGAAGCTGCTGGCGCTGATTTCGTAGGTGATGCTGAACTTATCAACAAGATCAACCAAGGTTGGTTCGAGTTCGACGTAATCGTTGCAACTCCAGACATGATGGGTGAAGTTGGTAAACTTGGTCGCGTATTAGGACCTAAAGGTTTAATGCCAAACCCTAAAACTGGAACAGTAACATTCGACGTAACGAAAGCTGTTAATGAAATCAAAGCCGGTAAAGTTGAATACCGTGCTGACAAATCAGGTAACGTTCACGTTCCTGTTGGAAAGGTTTCATTCGACAATGAAAAGCTTGTTGAAAACTTTGCTACAATGTATGAAACAATGCTTAAAGTTAAACCTGCTGCTGCAAAAGGAACTTACATGAAAAATGTTTCTGTAACTTCTACAATGGGACCTGGCGTTAAAGTCGACCCTTCAACTTTCGCAGTTAAGGCATAATTTGGTATTGACTTACTGAGGACTAGTGATTATAATTAGTTCTGTTGTAAAAAACGAATACATTTGTACCGTAGACAGTAGGGGCTCACTGTGAGCTTAATATCCTGCCGAGGTAATTGCGATAAAATAACCGCTTATAGCGTGTTTGCAATGCCCTTATGTCTACCTTGATATAAGGGCATTTTTTATTGGATGACGGTATAAATGTTCATCAGTCAATCTACAGGAGGTGTAATGATGAGCAGCATTCTAGATCAAAAGAAACACATCGTTGGAGAAATCTCTGACAAGCTAAAAAACAGTGTATCTACAATCGTTGTAGATTACCGTGGCCTAGACGTTTCGGAACTAACTGAGCTTCGTAAACAACTTCGTGAAGCTGGCATCGAGTTCAAAGTGTACAAAAACACTATGGTACGTCGTGCGGCAGAAGAAGCTGGTCTTGAAGGGTTAAACGAATTCTTAACTGGTCCTAACGCAATTGCGTTCAGTACAGAAGAAGTAGTTGCACCTGCAAAGATTCTTAACAGCTTTGCTAAAGAACACGAAGCACTTGAAATCAAGACGGGTGTCATCGAAGGAACAATCACTTCAGTTGAGGATGTTAAAGCAATCGCTGAACTTCCAAACCGCGAAGGACTTCTTTCTATGCTACTCAGCGTGCTTCAAGCACCAATGCGCAACTTTGCGTTGGCAACAAAAGCCGTTGCAGATCAAAAAGAAGAGCAAGGCGCGTAAGCTAAAGCAAGTCGTTTAAATAAAAAAATTAAGCAAACATCACAAGGAGGAAATTTAAAATGAGTAAAGAGCAAATCATTGACGCGATTAAAGAAATGTCAGTTCTTGAATTAAATGATCTAGTTAAAGCAATCGAAGAAGAATTCGGAGTAACTGCTGCTGCACCTGTAGCTGCTGCTGCTGGTGGCGCTGACGCTGCTGCAGAACAAACTGAATTCGACCTAATTCTTGAGAGCGCTGGAGCTCAAAAAATCAAGGTTATCAAAGTTGTTCGTGAAATCACAGGTCTTGGCCTTAAAGAAGCGAAAGAAATGGTTGATAACACTCCTAAAGCTCTTAAAGAAGGTATTGCTAAAGAGGAAGCTGAAGAACTTAAAGCTAAACTTGAAGAAGTTGGAGCTGGCGTAGAAGTTAAGTAATGATTGTATAGATGAAAAGCTCGCTATATTTGGCGGGCTTTTTTCTTGTCTGGCATCTATCTCTGCTCTATTTTGGAAAAGATGGTACCAGGCGGGATCTATCAATGGATGGAGATGATATAATGACCAATCACTATTATTCCCGTAACCCGGATGTGGAAAGTAACCCAGGGATGATTGCCTTTGAATTAAGGGGACAGACATTCCGTTTTAAGACAGACCAGGGCGTCTTCTCAAAAAAGGAAGTCGACTTTGGTTCAAGAGCCTTGATTGAAACGTTTGAAGTACCTGATGTTAAGGGACCTTTACTTGATGTCGGCTGCGGTTATGGCCCGGTTGGATTATCCTTGGCTAAAGATCTTAGTGATCGGACGGTCCATATGATCGATGTAAACGAGAGGGCTCTATCTTTAGCGAAAGAAAATGCTGGGGAAAATAAAGTTCAAAACGTTAAAGTCTATCAAAGTGACCGATATACAAATGTCGTTGAAAAGGGATTTGCCGCTATTTTAACGAACCCTCCGATACGAGCAGGAAAAGAAACGGTTCATTCGATTCTCGAGAACAGTTACGAACATCTGGTGGAACGTGGAGAATTGTGGGTCGTTATTCAAAAGAAGCAAGGTGCTCCCTCTGCCATGGATAAAATGGAAAAAATCTTTTCAAACGTAGAAGTCGTCGTGAGAAAAAAGGGATACTATGTATTGAAATCTGTAAAAGAAATCCGTTGACGTAGCTTATCTGCTATGATAACATTATAAAATGCAAAAATATTAATTTCCGGTATTATGTCCATATGTATACACATTGGATAAATTGGAAAAGATTATAAAATAATAGTTCGTCATTTGAAAATGAGGTTTTATCATTAAAACCCTTTTTCTTTTTGTCTTGTGTAGAGTAGTAATCCTACTTTAAGGCATATAGACACAACCAAAACGCTTGATTTGAGGGGTGAATCAGTTGACAGGTCAACTAGTTCAGTATGGACGACACCGCCAACGCAGAAGTTTTGCGCGTATCAGTGAAGTTTTAGAATTACCGAATTTAATCGAAATTCAAACTTCCTCGTATCAATGGTTTCTTGATGAGGGGTTAAGAGAAATGTTCCGTGACATTTCTCCGATTGAGGACTTCACTGGTAATCTCTCTTTGGAATTTATTGATTATAGTCTGGGAGAGCCAAAGTACTCGGTGGAAGAATCAAAGGAAAGAGATGTTACTTACTCTGCACCGCTTAGAGTAAAAGTCCGTCTTGTGAACAAGGAAACAGGAGAAGTAAAAGATCAAGACGTATTTATGGGTGATTTCCCATTAATGACAGAGACAGGTACTTTTGTCATCAATGGTGCTGAGCGCGTTATCGTATCTCAGCTAGTACGTTCACCTAGTGTTTACTTTAGCGGAAAAGTAGATAAAAACGGAAAGAAAGGGTTTACTGCTACCGTTATACCAAACCGCGGAGCTTGGCTTGAGTATGAAACAGATGCAAAAGATGTTGTATATGTGCGAATTGATCGAACTCGCAAACTACCGGTAACGGTTCTTTTACGTGCCCTTGGGTTTGGCTCTGATCAAGAAATCATCGATTTGATCGGTGATAATGAGTACATTCGTAACACGCTCGAGAAAGACAACACGGAAGGTATCGACAAGGCATTGCTTGAGATTTATGAGCGTCTGCGTCCAGGAGAGCCTCCTACAGTAGAAAATGCTAAAAGTTTACTCGTTTCTCGTTTCTTTGATCCTAAGCGTTATGACTTAGCAAACGTTGGACGTTACAAAATGAACAAAAAGCTACACATTAAGAATCGTTTATTCGGTCAGACTCTAGCAGAAACTCTAGCAGATCCGGAAACGGGCGAGATTCTTGCAGAGAAAGGCACGATTCTTGACCGTCGCGCCCTGGATAAGGTCATCCCTTATTTAGAAAACGGCATTGGTTTCAAAAACTACCAACAGTCCGGCGGCGTATTAGAAGAAGACGTAGTTCTTCAATCTATCAAAATCTATTCTCCTACCGAAGAGGGAGATTTTGAAATCAACGTAATCAGCAATGCGTATGTTGAAGAAGAGGTTAAGTACATTACACCTGCAGATATCATCTCTTCCATTTCTTACTTCTTTAACTTATTACATGGAGTAGGACTGACAGATGATATTGACCATTTAGGTAACCGTCGTTTACGTTCGGTTGGTGAATTGCTTCAGAACCAATTCCGTATCGGTTTATCACGTATGGAACGTGTGGTCCGTGAAAGAATGTCGATTCAGGACACGAACACGATCACGCCTCAACAACTGATCAACATCCGTCCTGTTATTGCATCCATTAAAGAGTTCTTTGGAAGCTCTCAATTGTCTCAATTCATGGATCAAACGAATCCCCTTGCAGAATTAACGCACAAACGTCGTCTTTCTGCTTTAGGGCCTGGTGGATTAACGCGTGAACGTGCTGGATTCGAAGTACGTGACGTCCATTATTCCCACTATGGTCGTATGTGTCCGATTGAAACACCTGAGGGTCCGAACATCGGACTGATCAACTCACTTTCCTCCTTTGCGAAAGTGAATAAATTCGGCTTTATTGAAACGCCGTATCGTCGCGTCGATCCCGATACCGGAAAAGTAACCGATCGTATCGATTACTTGACAGCAGACGAAGAAGATAACTATGTAGTGGCACAGGCGAACGCACGTCTTGGAGATGACGGCGCATTTCTTGATGAAGAAGTCATCTCCCGTTTCCGCGGTGAGAACACGGTCATCAAGCGTGAACGTCTCGACTACATGGATGTATCTCCTAAACAAGTAGTATCAGCTGCGACAGCATGTATTCCATTCTTAGAAAACGATGACTCCAACCGTGCTCTAATGGGAGCGAACATGCAGCGTCAAGCAGTACCTTTGATGAATCCGGAATCACCGATCGTCGGAACAGGTATGGAACACGTATCTGCGAAAGACTCCGGTGCAGCCGTGATCTGTAAATACGAAGGTATCGTGGAAAAAGTTGAAGCGAAACAAGTTTGGGTGCGTCGTGTGAAAGAAATCGATGGTCAGGAAGTAAGAGGTGACCTCGATAAGTATCGTATGCAGAAATTCATCCGTTCCAACCAGGGTACATGTTACAACCAGCGTCCGATCGTAAGTGAAGGTGACCGTGTAGTGAAAGGCGAGATCCTTGCTGATGGTCCTTCCATGGAGAAAGGTGAACTCGCCTTAGGACGTAACGTCATGGTTGGATTCATGACTTGGGACGGTTACAACTATGAAGATGCGATCATCATGAGTGAGCGTCTTGTAAAAGACGATGTCTATACTTCTATTCATATTGAAGAATATGAGTCTGAGTCCCGTGATACGAAATTGGGACCTGAAGAAATCACTCGTGATATTCCTAACGTTGGTGAAGATGCACTTCGCAATCTTGATGAACGTGGAATCATCCGCATAGGTGCTGAAGTTAAAGATGGCGACCTGCTTGTTGGTAAAGTAACGCCTAAGGGTGTAACAGAGCTGACTGCTGAAGAGCGTCTACTTCATGCAATCTTCGGTGAGAAGGCCCGTGAAGTCCGGGATACATCCCTTCGCGTGCCACACGGCGGCGGCGGAATCATCCTTGATGTGAAAGTCTTCAACCGTGAAGATGGGGATGAATTACCACCAGGTGTAAACCAGCTTGTACGTGTATACATCGTTCAGAAACGTAAGATTTCTGAAGGTGACAAAATGGCTGGTCGTCACGGTAACAAAGGTGTTATCTCAAGAATCCTTCCTGAAGAAGACATGCCGTTCTTACCAGACGGCACACCGATTGATATCATGCTTAACCCACTAGGGGTACCATCACGTATGAATATCGGTCAGGTGCTGGAGCTTCACTTGGGAATGGCAGCAAGATACCTCGGTATTCATGTCGCTTCACCAGTATTTGATGGAGCGCGTGAGGAAGATGTATGGGCAACAATTGAAGAAGCAGGTATGGCACGCGATGCCAAAACCGTTCTTTACGATGGTAGAACGGGTGAACCGTTTGATAACCGTGTATCAGTTGGTATCATGTATATGATCAAACTTGCACACATGGTTGATGACAAACTTCACGCACGTTCAACCGGTCCTTACTCACTTGTTACGCAACAGCCACTCGGTGGTAAAGCTCAATTCGGTGGACAGCGTTTCGGTGAGATGGAGGTATGGGCACTTGAAGCTTACGGTGCTGCTTACACTCTACAAGAAATTCTAACAGTTAAGTCCGATGACGTAGTGGGTCGTGTGAAAACATACGAAGCCATCGTCAAGGGTGAAAACGTTCCTGAACCTGGCGTTCCGGAATCATTCAAAGTTCTGATCAAAGAGCTTCAAAGTTTAGGTATGGATGTTAAGATCCTCTCTAGTAACGAAGAAGAAATCGAAATGCGCGACTTAGAGGATGAAGAAGAAGTACAACAAGCAGACACGCTAAATATCTCTGAATCTAAAGCACAGGAATCCGAGACAGTAGGGTCTAAAGAATAAATTTAGAGCAATTAGGGTTAGAGCCTGTAGATTAAAAGGGAGGTAGGCCCCTTGCTAGATGTAAATAATTTTGAGTATATGAAAATTGGTTTAGCTTCCCCCGATAAGATCCGTTCGTGGTCTTTCGGGGAAGTTAAAAAGCCCGAAACCATTAACTATCGTACGTTAAAACCAGAAAAAGATGGTTTGTTCTGTGAACGTATCTTCGGTCCTACGAAGGACTGGGAATGTCACTGTGGTAAATACAAGCGTGTCCGCTATAAAGGCGTCGTTTGTGACCGCTGTGGTGTCGAAGTAACAAAGGCTAAAGTTCGTCGTGAACGTATGGGTCACATTGAACTTGCTGCCCCTGTATCTCACATCTGGTACTTCAAAGGAATCCCAAGCCGTATGGGTCTTGTTTTAGACATGTCTCCGCGTGCTTTGGAAGAAGTCATTTACTTCGCTTCCTATGTTGTAACAGAGCCAGGTGACACGGCTCTTGAAAGAAAGCAACTTCTTTCTGAAAAAGAATACCGTGCATACCGTGAGAAGTACGGAGTGAAATTCCAAGCTGCAATGGGAGCGGAAGCAATTAAAAAGCTTCTGCAGGACATTGACCTGGATAAAGAAGCTGATTTCTTGAAGGAAGAACTGAAAACAGCTCAAGGTCAACGCCGTACCCGTGCAATCAAGCGTTTGGAAGTTGTGGAATCTTTCAGAAACTCAGGGAATGATCCGGACTGGATGATCCTTGATGTCCTTCCTGTCATTCCTCCGGAGCTTCGCCCGATGGTTCAACTTGACGGTGGACGCTTTGCGACTTCTGACTTAAATGATCTTTATCGTCGTGTTATTAATCGTAATAACCGTCTTAAGCGTTTATTGGACCTTGGTGCTCCAAGCATCATCGTTCAAAATGAGAAGCGTATGCTACAAGAAGCGGTGGATGCTTTAATTGATAATGGTCGTCGCGGCCGTCCAGTTACTGGACCGGGTAACCGTCCATTAAAATCCCTTTCACATATGCTTAAAGGGAAGCAAGGTCGTTTCCGTCAGAACCTTCTTGGTAAACGTGTTGACTATTCCGGCCGTTCTGTAATCGTAGTTGGACCTAACCTTAAGATGTACCAATGTGGTCTTCCTAAGGAAATGGCTCTTGAGTTATTCAAACCATTCGTCATGAAAGAACTCGTCGAAAAAGGATTGGCTCACAACATCAAGAGTGCCAAACGCAAGATTGAACGCGTCCAGCCGGAAGTCTGGGATGTATTAGAAGGCGTCATCAAAGAACATCCGGTACTGTTAAACCGTGCACCTACTCTTCACAGACTAGGGATTCAAGCATTTGAACCTACACTTGTCGAAGGTAGAGCGATCCGTCTTCACCCACTTGTATGTACAGCATACAATGCGGATTTTGATGGTGACCAAATGGCGGTTCACGTACCACTATCTTCTGAAGCTCAAGCTGAAGCGCGCATGCTGATGCTTGCTGCCCAAAACATTCTAAATCCGAAAGACGGTAAACCGGTTGTTACTCCGTCCCAGGATATGGTATTAGGTAACTATTACCTGACACTTGAACGTGAAAATGCTGTTGGTGAAGGTATGATCTTCAATGATGCAAATGAAGTCATCCTTGCTTATCAAAATGGTTATGTACACTTGCATACCCGTATTGCGATTCATGCAAGCACCATCAACAATCAAACGTTCACCGAGAAGCAAAACAAACAACTATTATTAACAACGGTTGGTAAAGTAATCTTCAACGAAATCTTGCCGGATACATTCCCGTTCATTAACGAACCAACAAGAACGAACTTGGAAGTTGCGACTCCTGAGAACTACTTTGTTGATCCGTCAACAAACGTTAAGGAAGTATTCCAAAGCCGTGAGTTAATCAATCCGTTCAAAAAAGGTTTCTTAGGAAATATCATCGCGGAAGTGTTCAAGAAGTTTGCCATCACGGAAACGTCTCGTATGCTTGATAAGATGAAGGACCTTGGATTCAAATATTCTACAAAAGCCGGTATTACGGTTGGTATCGCAGATATCGTCGTACTAGCGGAAAAAGAAAAGATCTTGATCGAAGCGCAAAGTAAAGTAGACAACGTATTGAAACAATTCAAACGTGGTCTCATTACAGAGGATGAAAGATACGATCGCGTTATTTCCATCTGGAGTGCTGCGAAAGATACGATTCAAGGTAAGTTAATGGCGACACTGGATAAACGTAACCCGATCTTCATGATGAGTGACTCAGGTGCCCGTGGTAATGCATCCAACTTCACTCAGCTTGCAGGTATGCGTGGACTGATGGCCAACCCGGCTGGTCGTATCATTGAGTTACCGATCAAATCAAGTTTCCGTGAAGGTCTGACGGTTCTTGAGTACTTCATCTCTACCCATGGTGCCCGTAAAGGTCTTGCCGATACGGCACTGAAAACAGCTGACTCAGGATATCTGACACGTCGACTTGTTGATGTGGCCCAGGATGTGATCGTTCGTGAAGAAGACTGCGGAACGGACAGAGGCCTACTCGTAGGCTCCATTAAAGAGGGTACGGAAATCATCGAACCTCTTGAAGAACGTTTACTCGGTCGTTACTCACGTAAGACGTTACGTCACCCTGAGACAGATGAAATCATCATTATAGAAAATCAGCTGATCACAGAAGACTTGGCTAAGACTATCATTGATGCTGGTGTCGAACATGTTTCGATCCGTTCTGCCTTCACATGTAACACAAGACACGGTGTATGTGAAAAATGTTACGGAACGAACCTTGCAACAGGTCAAAAAGTCGAAGTCGGGGAAGCTGTTGGTATCATCGCTGCACAATCCATCGGGGAACCGGGCACTCAGTTAACGATGCGTACGTTCCATACTGGTGGGGTTGCAGGAGACGATATCACTCAAGGTTTGCCTCGTATCCAAGAGATATTCGAAGCGCGTAACCCTAAAGGTCAAGCGGTCATTTCTGAAATCGATGGTGTAATCACGTCCATCAGTGAAGGAAAAGATCGCCAGTATGAAATTACCGTACAAGGTGACGTGGAAACGAGAAGTTACACAGCTCCTTACACAGCGCGCCTGAAGTTCGCTGTGAACGATAAAGTCATACGCGGTCAGGAAATCACTGAAGGTTCAATTGATCCTAAAGAACTTCTTAAAGTTCGTGATGTATCAGCCGTTCAAGAATATTTGCTGCGCGAAGTACAAAAGGTATACCGTATGCAAGGGGTTGAAATCGGCGACAAACACGTTGAAGTCATGGTTCGTCAAATGATGCGTAAAGTTCGTGTTATCGACGCTGGTGAATCCGAAGTACTACCAGGTACTCTTATGGATATCCACCAATTCAGAGATGCGAATGAGAAAGCATTGTTCGGCGGCAAACTTCCGGCAACAGGACGCCCTGTACTGCTTGGAATTACGAAAGCTTCGCTTGAAACGGATTCCTTCTTGTCCGCAGCATCATTCCAGGAGACAACTCGTGTGTTGACGGATGCTGCGATTAAAGGAAAACGTGATGAGTTACTTGGATTGAAAGAAAATGTAATCATTGGTAAACTGGTTCCAGCTGGAACAGGTATGGAACGTTACCGCAAGGCAGAACCGGTATTAGCAGAAGATACTAGTGAAGAAACAGTAACAGTAGAGTAATCTATTTAGGCTAACTCTTAGGCAGGTTTGATTGCTCAAACATCAGTCTTAAGAGTTAGCTTTTATAAATCTTTCAAATCTATGTTGACATAGAGTTTTTAAGATGATAATATATTCAAGGTTGCTCCTATTAATAACCTGTTACTTTGGAGGATATGAAATGTCTTATGAAAAAGTAGCGCAGGCTAAAGAAATTATTGTAGGAACAAAGCAAGCAGTGAAAGCTCTAAAAACAGGTCATGTACTCGAAGTTGTAATTGCGGAGGATGCTGATCCCAAGGTTACAGCAAAAGTAGTTCAGGCCGCGATTGATCTTAATGTACCGGTTAACAAAGTGGATTCGATGAAGAAACTTGGAAAATCGTGCGGAATAGATGTTGGAGCAGCAGCTGTTGCGATTATACAGTAAAATAGTTTTTGTAGAAGGATCTACAAAAACTTTACTTTTACCCAAAAAAGAACCACCTGGATGTGTGGGCTTACCAAATAAGAAGGGAGGAAAACAAAATGCCAACTATTAACCAATTAGTTCGCAAGCCTCGTCAGTCAAAATCAACTAAATCAAAGTCACCAGCTCTTAACAAAGGTTATAACAGCTTTAAGAAGGTGCACACGAACTTGTCTTCTCCACAAAAACGTGGTGTATGTACTCGTGTTGGTACAATGACTCCAAAGAAACCGAACTCGGCGCTACGTAAATATGCACGTGTTCGTTTAACGAATGGAATCGAGGTTACTGCTTACATTCCTGGTATCGGGCACAACCTTCAAGAGCACAGTGTTGTTCTTATCCGTGGAGGACGTGTAAAGGATTTACCGGGAGTACGTTATCACATCGTACGTGGTGCGCTTGATACAGCTGGAGTTGACGGCCGTATGCAAGGACGTTCTAAATACGGAACTAAGCGCCCTAAAGCAGCTAAAAAATAATCAAACTACTATAAATTCATTTCTCGTTGAAAGGAGGAAATCACATGCCACGTAAAGGTCCTGTAGCAAAAAGAGACGTTTTACCTGATCCAATGTACAATTCTAAACTAGTTACTCGTTTAATCAATAAAATCATGATTGACGGTAAAAGAGGTAAAGCTCAAAAGAAATTATACGCAGCGTTTGATATCATTAGCGAGCGTTCAGGTAAAGATGCAATGGAAGTATTCGATGCAGCTTTAAAAAATATCATGCCGGTATTGGAAGTAAAAGCTCGTCGTGTAGGTGGTTCAAACTATCAAGTACCTGTAGAGGTGCGTCCAGAGCGTCGTACTACATTAGGTCTTCGTTGGTTAGTAAACTACTCTCGTCTTCGCGGTGAGAAGACAATGGAAGAGCGTTTAGCTAACGAAATCCTTGATGCAGCTAACAACACTGGAGCTTCTGTCAAGAAGCGTGAAGATACACACAAGATGGCTGAAGCGAACAAAGCGTTTGCTCACTATCGTTGGTAATCTGACCTTAATCAAACAAATCATTCTTTTATAAGGAAGGAGAAAGACCGCATGCCTAGAGAGTTCTCCTTAGAAAACACTCGTAATATCGGTATCATGGCTCACATCGATGCCGGTAAAACAACTGCAACTGAGCGTATCCTATTTTATACAGGTCGTATCCATAAAATCGGAGAAACTCACGAAGGTGCTTCTCAAATGGACTGGATGGAGCAAGAGCAGGAACGTGGTATCACTATCACTTCTGCTGCGACAACAGCCCAATGGAAAGGCCATCGTATCAACATCATCGATACACCGGGTCACGTAGACTTCACTGTTGAAGTTGAACGTTCCCTGCGTGTACTTGATGGTGCAGTAGCAGTACTTGATGCTCAATCTGGTGTTGAGCCTCAAACTGAAACTGTATGGCGCCAAGCAACAACTTACGGGGTTCCCCGTGTTGTGTTCGTTAACAAAATGGACAAAATCGGTGCTGACTTCCTTTACTCTGTAGGTACACTACATGAGCGTCTACAAGCTAATGCACATCCTGTTCAGCTTCCAATCGGTGCTGAGGATGACTTCGAAGGAATCATCGACTTAGTAGAAATGAAAGCTTACTTCTATGAAGATGACCTTGGAACTCGCGCAGAAGCTCGTGACATTCCTGAAGAGTACAAAGATCAAGCTGAAGAATACCGCGGAAAACTAATTGAAGCGGTATCTGAACTTGATGAAGAGCTTATGATGAAGTACTTAGAAGGTGAAGAGCTTACAAACGATGAGCTTAAAGCAGCTATCCGTACAGCAACTCTAACTGTAGAGTTCTATCCAGTAGTCTGTGGGTCTGCCTTCAAAAACAAAGGGGTTCAATTACTAATTGACTCAGTTATCGATTATCTTCCAGCACCAACAGATGTTGAAGATATCAAAGGTTTTGTTCCTGATTCAGAAGAAGAAGTTACTCGTCCTTCAACAGACGATGCACCATTCTCTGCTTTAGCGTTCAAGGTTGCAACTGACCCTTATGTTGGTAAATTAACATTCTTCCGTGTGTACTCAGGAACATTAGATTCTGGTTCATATGTAAGAAACTCTTCTAAAGGTAAACGTGAACGCGTAGGACGTATCCTGCAAATGCACGCTAACTCCCGTGAAGAGATCTCCACTGTTTACGCTGGGGACATTGCAGCAGCAGTTGGTCTGAAGGATACAAGTACTGGAGATACACTATGTGATGAAAAGAGCCTTGTTATCTTAGAATCCATGGTATTCCCAGAGCCGGTTATCTCTCTATCTGTTGAGCCTAAATCAAAGGCTGACCAAGATAAAATGACGACTGCTCTTCAAAAACTTCAAGAGGAAGATCCAACATTCCGCGCTCACACTGACCAGGAAACTGGACAGGTTATCATCGCGGGTATGGGTGAGCTTCACTTAGATATCATCGTTGACCGTATGAGACGTGAATTCAAAGTAGAAGCAAACGTAGGTGCTCCTCAAGTATCTTACCGTGAGACTTTCCGTGATACGGCTAAAGTTGAAGGTAAGTTCGCCCGTCAATCTGGTGGACGTGGACAATTCGGACACGTTTGGATCGAATTCTCACCTAACGAAGAAGGTAAAGGATTCGAATTCGAGAACGGTATCGTCGGTGGTGTAGTTCCTCGTGAATACATCCCTGCTGTACAAGCCGGTCTAACTGACGCTTTAGAAAATGGTGTCTTAGCTGGTTTCCCACTTGTTGATGTTAAAGCAAGATTATTCGATGGTTCATACCATGACGTCGACTCCTCTGAGATGGCGTTCAAAATCGCTGCATCAATGGCCCTTAAGAATGCTGCTTCTAAATGTAAGCCGGTCATCCTTGAGCCGATGATGAAAGTTGAGGTTGTTATCCCTGAGGAATACCTTGGAGATATCATGGGTGACGTTACTTCCCGTCGTGGACGCGTAGAAGGTATGGAAGCACGCGGTAACGCTCAAGTCGTTAAAGCGTTCGTACCTCTATCAGAAATGTTTGGATATGCAACTTCCCTTCGTTCTAATACACAAGGGCGCGGAACATACTCCATGCACTTCGATCACTACGAAGAAGTACCTAAATCGATTTCAGAAGAAATCATCAAAAAAAATAAAGGTGAATAATTGATTTATTCGCTTTTATAAAGTATAAATACTAATGTAAGCAATTGTTGTGTCAGAGATGGTTTTCACTGTCTCTGAGACACCCAACATATACTTATTTTCTTTAAAATCAAAGGAGGATTTTCAAATGGGTAAGGAAAAATTTGATCGTTCCAAGCAACATGCGAATATCGGTACAATCGGTCACGTTGACCATGGTAAAACAACTCTAACAGCTGCAATCACAACTACACTTCACAAGAAGTATGGTCGTGGAACTGCAATGGCATATGACCAAATCGACGGTGCTCCAGAAGAAAGAGAACGTGGAATCACAATCTCTACTGCGCACGTTGAGTACGAAACTGATACTCGTCACTATGCACACGTTGACTGCCCAGGACATGCTGACTATGTTAAGAACATGATCACTGGTGCTGCACAAATGGATGGTGGGATCCTAGTAGTTTCTGCTGCTGACGGCCCAATGCCACAAACTCGTGAACACATCCTTCTTTCTCGTCAAGTAGGTGTTCCATACCTAGTTGTATTCATGAACAAATGTGACATGGTAGACGACGAAGAACTACTTGAATTAGTAGAAATGGAAGTTCGTGACCTTCTTTCTGAGTACGATTTCCCTGGCGATGACGTACCAGTAATCAAAGGTTCTGCTCTTAAAGCTCTTGAAGGAGATGCTGAGTGGGAAGCGAAAATCTTCGAACTTATGGAAGCTGTAGATAGCTACATCCCAACTCCAGAGCGTGACACTGATAAGCCATTCATGATGCCTGTTGAGGATGTATTCTCAATCACAGGTCGTGGTACAGTTGCTACTGGTCGTGTTGAGCGTGGACAAGTTAAAGTTGGAGACACTATCGACATCATCGGTCTTTCTGAAGAACCAAAATCTACTACTGTAACAGGTGTAGAAATGTTCCGTAAGCTTCTTGACTATGCTGAAGCTGGAGACAACATCGGTGCACTACTTCGTGGTGTAGCTCGTGAAGATATCCAACGTGGACAAGTACTTGCTAAGCCAGGTACAATCACTCCACACACAAAGTTCAAAGCAGAAGTTTATGTTCTTTCTAAAGAAGAAGGTGGACGTCACACTCCATTCTTCACTAACTACCGCCCACAGTTCTACTTCCGTACAACTGACGTAACTGGTATCTGTAACCTTCCTGAAGGTGTAGAAATGGTTATGCCTGGCGATAACATCGAAATGACTGTTGAGCTTATCGCTCCAATCGCTATCGAAGAAGGTACTAAGTTCTCTATCCGTGAGGGTGGACGTACTGTAGGTGCTGGAGTAGTAGCTACAATCACTGAGTAATCTTTGATATCAAAAACAGATGGACATCTTGTCCATCTGTTTTTTTTTGTGTTCATTTTTGGAATGGGAAGATACCGCCTCTGACAAAATGATTTAGATCTGTTCCACAAGACTAAAAAGAATCATTGTTTAATGCCGCTGTTGATTTCCGTGCAAGACTCCGCTTTCCTCGGGCGAAAGGCGAGCCTCCTCGTCGCTGACGCTCCTGCGGGGTCTCACCTATTTCGCTTTTCCCGAAGGAGTCTCCGTCTTGCCCTCCAATCAACAGCTAGAGACTACAAAATATTAATTATCTTCATTATAGTTAATAATAAAAGACCGAACTAACTTGAATTTGATCAAAGATCAATGAATATATTTTCGACTTTCTTCTATATATACTGTATTCTACTGCACACATGGCTACTATTATTTTATAAAAGGTCTTAGCGCTTTAATAACTCGATTTTTTAATATACATTCTTAGGACCTTTAACCTCTACACCAATATAAACAAAACCCATTGTTGATTGCAACGGAAGGCAGCTCGACTCCTGCGGGAAATGTGGGATAGGTACGAAAAGCGGAGGCGGCTTGGTCAGGCCCGACAAGCATAAGGCGAATCAACCGGAAAGGCGTTCTTTGCCTTTTTGGTTGATTTGACTTATGACCTCGAGGGACTAGCCGCCGGAGCTGGATCTTGAGACCCCGCAGGGCGAAGCCCGAGGAGGCTCACCGCCAGCCCCGCGGAAAGCGAGCCTGCAGTGGAAATCAACAGGCACACACTCATGAACATGTATATAGGTAAATCCAAATTGCAAGGTATTATTGCAGCAAAAAGTTATGTATTGGTCGTTATATTAAATATTGTGAAAATACCACATAACCTTGAAAATATCCCCGTTCGTTTGTATAATAGAGAAAGTGTGCAAAACATAAAGAAATTGCAAGAAACCCTTGCTTCTTCTAGGTGTTTTAGTTATAATAGACAATGTTGGTCTTTGACTGCGATGAAACAGAAGGTTGCTGACACACACGGCCGCTTTGCCATGGCGAGTGTGTGGGAAATTTCTGTGGAGAATGTCTATTCAAAAATAGGCGATAAAGGAGGGAAAATAATGGCAAAACAAAAGATTCGTATCCGTTTAAAGGCTTATGATCACAGGATTCTTGATCAATCAGCTGAGAAAATTGTTGAAACAGCAAAACGTTCTGGTGCGGCGGTTTCAGGACCGATCCCACTACCGACTGAAAAGTCTATTTATACAATTTTACGTGCTGTGCACAAATACAAAGATTCTCGTGAGCAATTCGAAATGCGTACTCACAAACGCTTAATCGACATTGTAAACCCAACACCTCAAACAGTTGATGCGCTTATGCGTTTAGACTTACCATCAGGTGTAGATATCGAAATCAAACTTTAATTCATAAAAACCATAATAATTAGGAGGTGTGACTTATGACCAAAGGAATCTTAGGAAGAAAGATTGGTATGACTCAAGTTTTTGCTGAAAACGGTGATCTTATCCCTGTAACTGTTATCGAAGCTGCTCAAAACGTGGTACTTCAAAAGAAATCTACAGACGTTGATGGCTACGAAGCTATCCAAGTAGGTTTTGAAGACAAACGTGAAAAGCTTTCTAACAAACCAGAGAGAGGCCACGTTGCTAAAGCTGAAACTGCTCCTAAGCGCTTCATCCGTGAAATCCGCGGTGTAAACGTAGAAGAGTACGAAGTTGGTCAAGAAGTCAAAGTTGATATTTTCGCTGCAGGCGAAATCGTAGATGTAACAGGAGTTTCAAAAGGTAAAGGTTTCCAAGGTGCTATCAAGCGTCATAACCAATCACGCGGACCTATGTCCCATGGTTCTCGTTACCACCGTCGTCCCGGTTCAATGGGTCCTGTTGATCCAAACCGTGTATTCAAAGGTAAATTACTACCTGGACGTATGGGCGGAGAGCAAATTACAATTCAAAACCTTGAAATTGTAAAAGTTGATGCTGAACGTAACCTGATCTTAGTCAAAGGTAATGTACCTGGACCTAAGAAACAACTGATCAAAGTAAAGTCAGCTATTAAAGCAAACTAATAGAACTTTTCAAGAAAGGAGGAAACAAGAATGCCGAAAGTAGCATTATTTAACCAAAGCGGTTCTAAAGTTGGTGATATTGAACTTAATGACACTGTTTTTGGTATTGAACCAAACACACATGTGATGACTGAAGCAGTATTGATGCAAAGAGCGTCTTTACGTCAAGGTAATCACAAAGTAAAAAATCGTTCTGAAGTACGTGGCGGTGGGCGTAAGCCTTGGCGTCAAAAAGGAACAGGTCGTGCTCGTCAAGGGTCAATCCGTTCTCCACAATGGCGCGGTGGTGGTACTGTATTTGGACCGGTTCCACGCAGCTACAGCTACAAACTTCCTAAGAAAGTTCGTCGCTTAGCGATTAAATCTGCACTATCTTCTAAAGTAGTAGAAGAAAACATCTTAGTATTAGAAGCATTATCATTCGATGCTCCTAAAACAAAAGAATTTGCTAGCGTCCTAAAGGGTCTTTCTGTTGATTCTAAAACATTAGTAATCACTGACGGTCTTGACGAAAACGTAGCACTTTCAGCTCGTAACATCCCTGGTGTAACGGTTGTCACTGCAGAAGGAATTAGTGTTCTGGATGTATTAGGACATGACAAACTAGTGATGACTAAATCAGCTGTTGAAAAAGTAGAGGAGGTGCTCGCATAATGGATGTACGTGAAATCATTAAGCGCCCCGTAATTACAGAGGCTTCAACTGATCTTATGTCTGAGAAAAAGTATACTTTCGAAGTTGATACTAGAGCCAACAAAACTCAAGTAAAAGACGCCGTTCAAGCAATCTTTGACGTGAAAGTAGATAAAGTAAACATCATGAACTACAAAGGTAAGTTCAAACGCATGGGTAAACACGCTGGTTACACTAACAAGCGTCGTAAAGCTATCGTTAAGCTTACTGCTGACAGTAAAGAAATCGAATTCTTTGAAGTATAAAATTCTTTAATTAAGAAGAGGAGGGAAAAACATGGCGATTAAAAAGTATAAACCTACCTCTAATGGTCGTCGCGGCATGACTAGTTCTGATTTCGCTGAAATCACGACTGATTCTCCGGAAAAGTCACTTTTAGCACCCCTACACAAAAAGGGTGGCCGTAACAACCAAGGTAAGTTAACAGTTCGTCATCAAGGTGGCGGTCATAAGCGCCAATACCGTATCATCGATTTCAAACGTGAAAAAGATGGTATACCTGGACGCGTTGCTACGATCGAATACGATCCAAACCGCTCAGCTAATATTGCACTAATCAACTACGCTGATGGAGAAAAACGTTACATTCTAGCACCTAAAACACTTGTTGTAGGTATGGAAGTAATGTCTGGACCAGAAGCAGATATCAAAGTAGGTAATGCATTACCACTTATCAACATCCCAGTTGGTACAATCGTACACAATATTGAACTTAAACCAGGTAAGGGTGGTCAGTTAGTTCGTTCTGCTGGTACATCTGCTCAAGTACTTGGTAAAGAAGGTAAATATGTACTTGTACGTTTGAACTCTGGTGAAACTCGTATGATTCTTTCTGCTTGTCGTGCTACTATAGGTCAAGTTGGAAATGAACAACACGAACTTATCAACATTGGTAAAGCCGGTCGTTCTCGTTGGTTAGGTAAACGCCCAACAGTTCGTGGTTCTGTCATGAACCCTAACGATCACCCACACGGTGGTGGTGAAGGTCGCGCTCCAATCGGACGTAAATCACCAATGTCTCCATGGGGTAAACCTACTCTTGGATACAAGACACGTAAGAAAAACAACAAATCTGATAAATTTATTGTGCGTCGTCGCAAAAAATAACGGGATTGTACTACGGTTCCTGAAAAGAGCCGTAGATCAGTCACGAAGGGAGGTTCAAACATGGGTCGCAGCTTAAAAAAAGGACCTTTTGTTGATGATCATTTAATGAATAAGGTTGAGAAATTGAACGAAACTGAAGGCAAACAAGTTGTTAAAACTTGGTCTCGTCGCTCAACAATCTTCCCAGCATTCATCGGTCACACTATCGCAGTTTACGATGGTCGTAAACATGTACCTGTATACGTCACTGAAGACATGGTAGGACACAAGCTTGGTGAATTCGCGCCATCTCGTACTTACAAAGGTCATGCAAGTGATGATAAGAAAACAAGACGCTAATTGAGAGGAGGGTATCCTAATGCAAGCAAAAGCTGTTGCAAGAACAGTACGTATTGCTCCTCGTAAAGTACGTTTAGTCGTTGATCTAATCCGAGGTAAGCAAGTTGGAGAAGCGGTTGCTATTTTAAAGCATACACCTAAAGCTGCTTCACCAGTAATCGAAAAAGTACTTAAGTCTGCTATTGCGAACGCAGAGCACAACTTTGACATGGATATTAATAGCCTAGTGGTAACTGAGGCTTATGTAAATGAAGGACCAACACTTAAACGTTTCCGTCCTCGTGCGATGGGACGTGCAAGTCAAATTAACAAACGTACAAGTCACATTACACTTGTCGTATCAGAAAAGAAGGAGGGATAAGCTGTGGGTCAAAAAGTACATCCGGTCGGACTTCGTGTCGGAATAATCCGTGATTGGGAATCTAAATGGTACGCAGATAAAGATTACGCTAATCTATTACACGAAGACATTAAAGTACGTGAATATATTGCAAAACGTTTAGTTGACGCTTCTGTTTCTAAAGTAGAAATCGAACGCGCAGCAAATCGTATTAACATTACTGTTCATACAGCTAAACCTGGTATGGTTATCGGTAAAGGTGGTACAGAAGTTGAAGCACTTCGTAAAGCATTAAACGAACTTACTTCAAAACGTGTACACATCAACATCGTTGAAATCAAAAGAGCTGACGTTGATGCTAAACTAGTAGCTGAAAACATCGCTCGCCAATTAGAAAATCGTGTTTCTTTCCGTCGTGCTCAGAAACAATCGCTACAACGTGCGATGCGTGCCGGTGCAAAAGGAATCAAAACACAAGTATCTGGTCGTTTAGGCGGAGCAGATATCGCTCGTTCAGAACATTACAGTGAAGGTACTGTTCCACTTCATACTCTACGCGCTGACATTGACTATGCTCATGCAGAAGCTGATACAACTTATGGTAAGCTTGGCGTTAAAGTATGGATCTATCGTGGAGAAGTTCTTCCTACAAGAAAGAAATCTGAGGAAGGAGGCAAATAATTATGTTATTACCTAAACGCGTTAAACATCGTCGCGAACACCGCGGAAAAATGCGTGGACGTGCTAAAGGCGGTCAAGAAGTAGCGTTCGGTGAATACGGTTTACAAGCAGTTGAAGCTTCTTGGATCACAAACCGTCAAATCGAAGCATCTCGTATCGCTATGACTCGTTACATGAAACGTGGCGGTAAAGTATGGATTAAAATCTTCCCTCATAAACCTTACACTGCAAAACCTTTAGAAGTACGTATGGGTTCAGGTAAAGGTGCTCCAGAAGGTTGGGTAGCAGTAGTTAAGCCTGGAAAAATCATGTTTGAAATCGCTGGTGTTTCTGAAGAGGTAGCTCGTGAAGCGCTTCGTCTAGCATCACATAAACTTCCAATCAAAACGAAGTTTGTAAAACGTGAGGAAATTGGTGGTGAATCAAATGAAAAGTAATGAAATTCGTGACCTAACCACTGCTGAAATTGAACAAAAAGTAAAGACTCTGAAAGAAGAGTTATTTAACCTTCGCTTCCAACTTGCGACTGGACAATTAGAAAATACAGCTCGCATCCGTGAAGTCCGCAAAGGGATCGCTCGTATGAAAACTGTAATCCGTGAAAGAGAGATCGGGGTTAACAATCGATAAATGAGAGGAGGTTTGCTTAAATGAGTGACCGCAACCAACGTAAGGTATACACTGGCCGTGTTGTTTCCGACAAAATGGATAAAACAGTAACGGTTATGGTAGAAACTTATAAAAAGCATTCTCTATACGGCAAGCGCGTTAAGTACTCTAAGAAGTTTAAAACTCATGATGAGAACAACGAAGCAAAAGTAGGCGATATCGTACGTATCATGGAGACTCGTCCACTATCTGCTACAAAACGTTTCCGTTTAGTAGAAGTTGTTGAAAAAGCAGTTATTATCTAATATATTTGTTCGGATATTTTATATTCCGAAGGGAGGTTACCTACATGATTCAACAAGAATCACGTTTAAAAGTTGCTGACAACTCTGGTGCTCGTGAAGTATTAACTATTAAAGTGCTTGGTGGTTCTGGACGCAAGACGGCTAACATCGGTGATGTTATCGTGTGTACAGTAAAACAAGCAACACCAGGTGGCGTTGTTAAAAAAGGTGACGTAGTCAGAGCAGTTGTTGTACGTACTAAATCTGGTGTACGTCGTCAAGACGGTACTTACATTAAGTTCGACGAGAACGCTTGTGTCATTATCCGTGACGATAAGGGACCACGTGGAACTCGTATCTTCGGACCTGTTGCCCGTGAACTGCGTGACAGCAACTTTATGAAAATTGTATCTTTAGCTCCAGAAGTTCTTTAATAGATATTAGCATTGGGCCATTCAAGGAGGTGCGATGAAATGCATGTAAAAAAAGGCGATAAAGTAATGGTCATTACTGGGAAAGACAAAGGTAAGACAGGTGTTGTTCTTGCTTCATTCCCAAAGAAAGACCGAGTGCTAGTTGAAGGAATCAACGTTGTAAAAAAACACGCTAAACCTTCACAGATGAATCCGCAAGGCGGAATCATCAGCCAGGAAGCATCTATCCATGTATCAAATGTTATGCTTCTAGATCCGAAATCTAACGAGCCAACTCGTGTAGGTTATAAGACAGAAGACGGCAAAAAAGTACGTGTAGCAAAAAAATCAGGTGAAGTTCTAGATAAATAGTACGATTAAGAAGGGAGGTATTCTGAATGAACCGCCTAAAAGAAAAATTCCAACAAGAAATCAGTCCAGCTCTAGTTAGCAAATTCAATTACAAATCAGTAATGGAAGTACCTAAAGTTGAAAAGATCGTTGTCAACATGGGTGTTGGCGATGCTGTTTCAAACTCAAAAGCTCTTGATGTAGCTGTTGATGAATTAACTCAAATTACTGGTCAAAAGCCAGTTGTAACAAAAGCTAAAAAATCTATCGCAGGCTTCCGTCTTCGTGAAGGTATGCCAATCGGTGCAAAAGTTACTCTTCGCGGAGAGCGTATGTACCAATTCTTAGATAAATTAATTTCTGTTTCACTTCCACGTGTACGTGACTTCCGCGGTGTTTCTAAAAAAGCATTCGACGGTCGCGGTAACTATACATTAGGAGTAAAAGAGCAATTGATTTTCCCTGAGATTGATTATGATAAAGTGTCTAAAGCACGCGGTATGGATATCGTAATCGTAACAACTGCGAACACAGACGAAGAAGCTCGTGAATTGTTGACACAAATCGGAATGCCATTCCAAAAGTAATCGCTATATAAGGGAGGCGAAAATGTGGCTAAAAAATCTATGATTGCGAAACAAAAACGCACGCCAAAGCATAATGTTCAAGCGTATACTCGTTGCGAACGTTGCGGACGTCCTCATTCAGTTATCCGTAAATTCAAGCTTTGCCGTATTTGTTTCCGTGAACTTGCATACAAGGGTCAGATTCCTGGCGTTAAGAAAGCTAGTTGGTAATACCCCATATTGGGAAGGAGGTAAATTATTATGACAATGACAGATCCAATTGCAGATTTGCTAACTCGCATCCGTAATGCGAACATGGTTCGTCACGAAAGATTAGAAGTTCCTGCTTCTAACATCAAGAAAGAAATTGCAGAAATCCTCAAACGTGAAGGTTTCGTACGTGACGTAGAATATGTAGAAGATAACAAGCAAGGTGTTATCCGCATTTTCTTGAAATATGGAGCAAACAACGAACGTGTAATTACTGGATTAAAGCGTATCTCTAAACCTGGTTTACGTGTATATGCTAAATCTACAGAGGTACCTAGAGTGCTAAACGGTTTAGGTATCGCGCTTGTTTCTACTTCTACAGGTGTGTTAACTGATAAAGAAGCTCGTGCTCAACAAGTAGGCGGAGAAGTACTAGCTTACGTTTGGTAATATTTTTTATATGAATGGAGGTGCAACAGGATGTCACGTGTAGGAAAACTACCAGTAGAAATTCCATCTGACGTTACTCTAACAATTGCTGAAGATAACACAGTAACTGTAAAAGGACCTAAAGGGGAACTTTCTCGTACATTCAATTCTGATATTAAAGTTGAATTAGAAGGAAATGTAGCAACAGTTACTCGTCCTTCTGATGCAAAAGAACACCGCGCGTTACACGGTACAACTCGTGCCCTAATCGCGAACATGGTTGAAGGTGTATCTAAAGGATTCCAAAGAAATCTTGAGCTAGTCGGTGTAGGTTACCGTGCTCAAAAACAAGGTACTAAGCTTATCCTTAATGTTGGTTACTCTCACCCAGTTGAGATTGAACCAGAACAAGGTATCGAGATCGAAGTACCGGCTAATACAAAGATATCTATCAAAGGTATCGACAAAGAACGTGTTGGAGCATTAGCTGCTAACATTCGTGCTGTACGCTCTCCTGAGCCTTACAAAGGAAAAGGTATTCGCTACGAAGGTGAATATGTTCGTCGTAAAGAAGGTAAAACAGGTAAATAATGCCGCGTAGGCAACAGAAAGGAGTGACCGTAGGTGATTACTAAGCCAGATAAGAACAAAACACGTAAGAAGAGACATGCTCGTGTCCGTTCAAAGATTACTGGAACTGAAACTCGTCCTCGTTTGAACGTTTTCCGTTCTAACAAAAATATCTACGCTCAACTTATCGATGATATGAATGGTGTTACTCTAGTTAGTGCATCTTCTCAAGATAAAGATTTCAATCTAGACTCATCTGCTACTGCTGATGCAGCAGCTAAAGTTGGAGAACTAGTTGCGAAACGTGCAGTAGAAAAAGGATTAAAATCCGTAGTATTTGACCGTGGTGGATATTTATATCATGGCCGTATCAAAGCTTTAGCTGAAGCAGCTCGTGAAAACGGCTTAGAATTTTAATAAAAAAAGGAGGGACAATCCAGATGCGTCGTATTGATCCAAGCAAACTAGAATTTGAAGAACGCGTAGTTACAATCAATCGTGTTGCGAAAGTTGTTAAAGGTGGACGTCGTTTCCGTTTCGCTGCTCTTGTAGTAGTGGGCGACAAAAACGGCCACGTTGGTTTCGGAACGGGTAAAGCTCAAGAGGTACCTGAAGCAATCCGTAAAGCGATTGAAGATGCGAAGAAAAATCTAATTGAAGTTCCTATGGTTGAAGGTACAACACCTCACCTAGTAACTGGACGATTTGGTGCTGGTCAAATTCTGATCAAACCTGCTTCTGCGGGTACAGGAATTATTGCTGGTGGACCTGTTCGTGCCGTACTTGAATTAGCTGGTGTTCAAGATATCCTATCTAAGTCTTTAGGATCTAACACTCCAATTAACATGGTTCGCGCAACAATCGAAGGTTTAAAACAATTAAAGACCGCTGAAGACGTTGCAAAATTACGTGGTAAATCAGTAGAAGAGATTTTAGGATAAGGGAGGGATAACGATGGCTAACAAACTAGAAATTACCCTCACTCGCAGTACAATTGGTCGTCCTCAAGATCAACGCAAAACGGTTGAAGCTTTAGGGCTTCGCAAAATGCACCAAACAGTTGAGCAACAAGATAATGCTGCTATCCGCGGTATGATCAACAAAGTGGCTCACCTTGTTACAGTAACTGAAAAATAATTTTTAACGCTTAAAAAAAAGGAGGTGCCGACATGAAATTACATGAGTTAAAGCCTACAGAAGGTTCACGTAAAGTCCGCAATCGTGTAGGACGTGGTATTGGTTCAGGTAATGGAAAGACTTCTGGTAAAGGTCATAAAGGACAAAACGCCCGTTCAGGTGGCGGAACTCGTCCTGGCTTTGAGGGTGGTCAAACACCATTGTTCCAACGTCTACCTAAACGTGGATTCACGAACATCAATCGTAAAGAATATGCAATCGTCAATCTTGACGTATTGAATCGCTTCGAAGATGGTACAGAAGTTACTCCAGCTCTACTTGTAGAATCTGGTGTAGTGAGTAACGAAAAAGCAGGAATTAAGATTCTTGGTAAAGGTTCAATCGAGAAAAAGCTTACAGTAAAAGCACACAAATTCTCAACCACTGCTAAAGAAGCTATCGAAGCTGCTGGCGGTACATCCGAGGTGATCTAATGTTTCAAGCTGTCTCCAATTTTATGCGCGTGGGTGATATAAGAAACAAAATTATCTTCACCCTTCTAATGTTAATAGTCTTTCGTCTTGGTACCTTTATTCCTGTACCAAGCGTAGACGCTAATGTATTGAAAATGCAAGACCAGGCAGGGATCCTTGGATTCCTGAATACATTTGGTGGCGGTGCGTTAAAGAACTTCTCCATTTTTGCGATGGGAATCATGCCTTATATCACGGCTTCGATCATCGTGCAGCTCCTGCAAATGGATGTTGTACCGAAGTTTACTGAGTGGTCTAAGCAAGGTGAAGTCGGGCGCCGTAAATTAGCTCAGTTCACACGTTATTTCACTATCATTCTTGGATTCATCCAGGCTTTGGGAATGTCCTACGGCTTTAATAGAATTTACGGTGGAATGCTTATCCAAAACCCCGGAGTCAGTACGTACCTACTAATTGCTTTAGTTCTAACAGCTGGTACGGCTTTTCTTATGTGGCTGGGTGAACAAATCACGGCTAAAGGTGTTGGGAATGGCATTTCGATCCTGATCTTTGCAGGTATCGTTGCTGCGATCCCTAACACTGTAAACCAAATCTATGCTCAACAAATTGAGGGAGCAGGCGAACAGCTCTTCCTTCGTATTGTGGTTCTTGCACTTCTTGTTTTAGCAGTTATTGCAATCGTGGTTGGTGTCGTGTTTATCCAACAAGCACTTCGTAAGATTCCGATTCAATATGCAAAACGTTTAGTGGGGCGTAGTCCGGTTGGTGGACAATCAACACATCTACCATTAAAGGTGAATGCTGCGGGTGTTATTCCAGTTATCTTTGCGATTTCTTTTATCATCACTCCACAGACCATTTCATCCTTTTTTGGAGATAATGATGTGACCAGTACTATCCAGTACATCTTTGATTACACCAAACCAGTTGGTATGATCATCTATGTAGCTCTGATCGTTGCCTTTACGTATTTCTATGCTTTCATTCAAGTGAATCCAGAACAAATGGCTGAAAACTTGAAGAAGCAAGGTGGATATATCCCTGGTATTCGTCCAGGTAAAACCACACAAGAGTATCTCACTCGCGTTCTGTATCGTCTAACATTTGTCGGGGCCATTTTCTTAGCTGTTATTTCAGTCCTACCGGTTTTCTTCATTAACTTTGCAGGATTACCTCCTGCAGCTCAAATTGGTGGAACAAGCCTACTGATCGTAGTAGGGGTTGCACTTGAGACTATGAAGCAACTAGAGGCACAGTTAGTGAAACGTCACTACAAAGGATTTATTAAATAAGAGGGTTTTCGGGAACAACTTGTTCCTGAAACCATTTTATAGACAATTAGGGGGAGTACGAGTGAATATAGTTCTTATGGGCTTACCAGGCGCAGGAAAAGGCACTCAAGCTGAAAAAATCGTAGATAAATATGGTATCCCCCATATCTCTACAGGCGATATGTTCCGTGCAGCTATCAAAGAAGGTACTGAACTAGGCTTGAAGGCTAAATCATTCATGGATAATGGCGATCTTGTTCCTGATGAAGTGACAATCGGTATCGTCCGTGAACGGTTAAGCAAAGAGGACTGTGAAAAAGGCTTCTTACTGGATGGGTTTCCAAGAACGGTTGCTCAGGCAGAAGCACTTGAAAACATCCTAGCTGATCTTGGTAAGAAAATGAATTATGTCATTAATATAAATGTAGATAAGGACATCCTGATGGAGCGCTTGACAGGTCGCAGGATCTGTAAAGAGTGCGGCGCTACTTATCATCTTGTCTTTAATCCGCCAACAGAAGAGGGTGTTTGTGATCGCTGCAGTGGCGAGTTATATCAACGCGCAGATGATAACGAAGAAACGGTTCAAAACCGTTTGGACGTAAACATCAAACAAACCCAACCACTATTGGCTTACTACGAAGATAAAGGCTATCTGAAAAACATTGACGGTCAACAAGACATCCATAGAGTGTTTGATGACATTGATGAACTACTTGGAGGCCTTTCAAAATGATCATTTCTAAAACTCCGAGAGAGATTGAGATTATGCGGCATGCTGGTAAGATTGTTGCATTGACTCATGCGGAATTGCAAAAGTATATTTCTCCGGGAATATCGACGAAGGAATTGGATGCAATTGCTGAAAAATTCATTCGTAAACATGATGCAATTCCATCTTTTAAAGGGTATAATGGGTTTCGTGGCAGCATCTGTGCTTCAGTCAACAATGAGTTGGTACATGGAATTCCAGGCGATCGGGTATTGAAAGATGGCGATATTATCAGCATCGATATCGGTGCTAAATATAATGGTTATCACGGTGACTCAGCTTGGACATATCCAGTTGGAACAATAGATGATGAAACCCGGAAGCTTCTTGATGTAACAGAAGAATCGTTATTTCTGGGACTTAAAGAAGCGAAACCAGGCGAGCGTCTGTCGAATATCTCTCATAGTATACAAACTTTTGTTGAGGCTAACGGCTTTTCAATCGTTCGGGAGTATGTAGGACACGGAGTTGGTCAAGACTTACATGAGGACCCGCAAATCCCTCATTATGGACCACCCAACAAAGGTCCGCGTTTAAAGCCTGGCATGGTACTGGCTATTGAACCAATGGTTAATGCAGGAAGTCGATATGTTAGAACGTTATCAGATAACTGGACAGTCGTCACAGTAGATGATAAAATGTGTGCGCACTTTGAACACACCATAGCAATTACTGAAGACGGCTATGAGATATTGACGAAAGCCTAAGTGAAGGTGATTGGATTGATCGAGTCAGAATCAACGGTTCCGAGGATAGGCCAGATTGTTCAAACCCTAAAAGGGAGAGAGACTGGAAGCTACTCGGTCGTTATTCAGCAGTTGGATGAACGTTTTGTACTGATAGCAGATGGGGATAGACGAAAGTTCGATCGCGCCAAGCGAAAGAACATCGCTCATCTTCACTTGTGTGACTATGTTTCTCCAGAAGTTCAAAACAGTATTATAGAATCAGGCAGAGTAACGAACGGTAAACTGCGTTATGCTGTTTCAAAGTTTGTTAACGAAGTATTAAATGATGAGAAGAAGGGAGACATGTTCGATGGCTAAGGATGATGTAATTGAAGTTGAAGGTAAGGTCGCCGAGACTTTGCCCAATGCGATGTTTAAGGTAGAATTAGAAAATGGTCATACAGTACTGGCACATGTTTCAGGAAAGATCCGTATGCATTTCATTCGTATCCTACCTGGAGACAAGGTAACAGTGGAATTATCACCGTATGACTTAACTCGTGGTAGAATCACTTATCGTTATAAATAATCTATTGCACTCCGTACTATTAAGGAGGTTAGAATAAGATGAAAGTTAGACCATCTGTTAAAGCAATCTGCGAAAAATGTAAAGTTATTCGTAGAAAAGGTAAAGTCATGGTTATCTGTGAAAACCCTAAACACAAACAAAAACAAGGCTAATCTTAAAGGAGGTGCGCTATCACTATGGCACGTATTGCTGGTGTAGACATTCCACGTGACAAACGTGTTGTCATTTCATTAACATACATCTACGGTATTGGTAAAAATACTGCTGCGAAAATCTTATCTGAAGCTGGTGTATCTGAGGATACTCGCGTTCGCGATCTAACTGACGACGAACTAGGAAAGATTCGTGATATCGTTGATAAATTAAAAGTAGAAGGTGATCTTCGTCGTGAAGTATCACTAAACATCAAACGTCTTATGGAAATCGGTTCATACCGCGGTCTTCGTCACCGTCGTGGACTACCTGTTCGTGGACAACATACGAAGAACAATGCTCGTACACGTAAAGGTCCTCGTAAGACTGTAGCTAACAAGAAAAAATAATAGGTAAAGGAGGTTACTTCTTAGTATGGCACGTAAAACAAATACTCGTAAACGTCGTGTGAAAAAGAATATCGAAGCTGGTATTGCACACATTCGTTCTACATTCAATAACACAATCGTAACTATTACTGATGTTCACGGAAATGCTGTTGCATGGTCAAGTGCTGGTTCACTAGGATTCAGAGGTTCTCGTAAATCCACTCCATTCGCAGCTCAAATGGCAGCTGAAACTGCAGCTAAAGCTTCTCAGGAACACGGTTTAAAAACTCTTGAAGTAACAGTTAAAGGTCCTGGTGCTGGTCGTGAAGCAGCTATCCGTGCTCTTCAAGCAGCAGGTCTAGAAGTTACTGCAATCAGAGACGTTACTCCAGTTCCACATAATGGATGCCGTCCACCAAAACGTCGCCGCGTTTAATTTTCTGTATAAATTTTGTATCGTTGTCTATAATGGGATATGATACAAGATATGTTCATTCAGAAAAGTAACCAGTTGTTGGTGCACAATAGGGAACGTAAACATGGGGAATTTCGGACTTTATATTATTTAGCCCGGAGTTTCGACGTTTTGAAGGAGGGTAAATATTAATGATCGAAATTGAAAAGCCAAAAATTGAAACGGTTGAGATCAGCGATGATGCCACATATGGAAAGTTCGTCGTAGAACCACTTGAGCGTGGATATGGTACAACTTTGGGTAACTCCTTACGTCGTATCCTACTATCGTCACTCCCAGGTGCTGCTGTCACATCTATTCAAATAGATGGAGTACTGCATGAGTTTTCAACAATTGAAGGCGTCGTAGAGGATGTCACATCCATCATTTTGAATATCAAAAAATTAGCGTTGAAGATCTACTCTGATGAAGAAAAGACGCTAGAAATTGATGTACAGGGCGAAGGAGTCGTAACGGCTGCAGATATTACTCATGATAGTGATGTTGAAGTGTTAAATCCTGATTTACACATCGCAACGTTATCCAAGAGTGGTCACTTCCGAGTACGTTTAAGTGCATCCCGTGGTCGTGGGTACAGACCAGCAGACCAAAACAAACGTGAGGATCTTCCTATTGGCGTGATCCCAATCGATTCTATTTACACTCCAGTTTCACGCGTTAACTATCAAATAGAAAATACTCGTGTTGGTCAAATGACGAATTACGATAAACTTTCTCTTGATGTATGGACTGATGGAAGTATTGGACCGAAAGAAGCGATTTCTTTAGGTGCTAAGATTCTGACAGAACACTTAAATATTTTCGTTGGCCTTACAGATGAAGCGCAGAATGCTGAAATCATGGTAGAAAAAGAAGAAGACCAAAAAGAAAAAGTTCTTGAGATGACTATCGAAGAATTGGATCTTTCTGTTCGTTCTTATAACTGCCTGAAGCGTGCTGGAATCAATACTGTTCAAGAGCTTGCTAACAAGACTGAAGAAGATATGATGAAAGTGCGTAACCTAGGACGTAAATCCCTTGAAGAGGTTAAAGTTAAACTTGAAGACCTTGGACTTGGATTACGTAAAGACGACTGATAACATCTTCTTTCATATATAGATTCAACAAAGGAGGGAACCCTTAATGGCTTACAGAAAGTTAGGACGTACCAGTGCTCAACGTAAAGCAATGCTACGTGATTTAGCTACAGACCTAATCATTAACGAGCGCATCGAAACAACTGAAACTCGTGCGAAAGAGCTTCGTTCAGTTGTGGAAAAAATGATCACACTAGGTAAACGTGGTGACATTCACGCGCGTCGTCAAGCTGGTGCATTCATTCGTAAAGAAATTGCAAACGCTGAAAACAACCAAGATGCTTTACAAAAGTTATTCTCTGACATCGCTCCTCGTTACACAGAGCGTCAAGGCGGATATACTCGCATTATGAAGGTTGGTCCTCGCCGTGGTGACGGTGCTCCAATGGCAATCATCGAATTAGTTTAATAATTCGTGACTTCTAACATTAAGGGCGGGACAGTTAATCCTTAACTGCTTCTTTGCCCTTTTTGTATAAGTGCATGTGATGAAAAGCAGAGCGTTACGATGAGCAGCGCTGTCTGACTCGTCTAGCTCGTGCACCCCTTCCAACTTCTATGTTCATAGAAGCTGTTCAATGGATGAACAAGAAAAGATGTTCTTTTCTTTGGTCGGGGTGCAGGCTTTTTTTTATATGTAAAGGTTTTAGCAGAGCTTTAGTAAGGATAGCGTAGAGGAGGTTACAGCATTGAAGGAAATCATTAAAGTGGACGATGTGCACTTCAGATACCCTGATCAGAATACTTATGCCCTTAAAGGCATCAGCCTGACGGTCAATCAAGGTGAATGGCTCGCGATCGTCGGACATAACGGATCCGGTAAATCCACCCTTGCCAAGATGTTGAATGGGCTTCATTTCCCCGAGAAGGGACTAGTGACGGTGGATGGGATCACTCTTGAGGAAAGGTCCATCTGGGACATCCGTTCAAAGCTGGGTATGGTTTTTCAGAATCCCGATAATCAATTTGTTGGTGCTACAGTAGAGGATGATGTGGCTTTTGGGTTAGAAAACCATGGGGTACCTTATGAATCGATGGTACAGAGAGTCAATGATGCTTTAAAAAGTGTCCATATGGAAGATTTTCTTGATCAAGAGCCGCACCATTTATCAGGGGGTCAAAAGCAGCGTGTAGCGATTGCAGGGGTTGTAGCCCTGCAGCCATCTATCATCATCTTGGATGAGGCGACATCCATGCTTGACCCAAAGGGAAGACAGGAAGTTCTTGAAACAGTCAGAAAGCTAAAAGAAGAAGAGAACCTGACGGTGATCTCCATCACCCATGACCTGGAAGAAGCAACGAAGGCAGATCGTATGATTGTCTTGAATCAAGGCAGTGTCTTTAAGGAAGGGATGCCGGAAGATATTTTCCTATTAGAGGATGAACTCATAAAGCTTGGCTTGGATTCCCCTTTTACCATCAAGCTTGCCGGGGCACTGAAGGAAGCAGGGATTCCCCTGTCTAAAACATACTTTACAGAAGAAGAGTTGGTGGATGAATTATGCAGATCACATTTCAACAGGTAGAATACCGATATTCATTCAACACTCCATTCGAAAAACTTGCCCTTCAAGATATTAACCTTTCGATTCCAACGGGTCAGTTTCTCGCGGTGATCGGTCACACCGGTTCAGGCAAGTCTACATTGTTGCAGCATCTCAATGGATTATTGAAGCCTACAGAAGGACTTGTGCAAGTAGGCGAGCACGAAATCAAGGCAAAGGAAAAGGCAAAGAATTTAAAGCCTGTCAGACAGAAGGTAGGGATCGTCTTTCAATTTCCTGAGCATCAACTGTTTGAAGAAACCGTCCTTAAAGATATTTGTTATGGTCCGATGAACTTTGGTGTATCCGAGGAAGAGGCGATACAAAGAGCGAAAGAGTTGATTGTAAAGGTTGGTTTGCCTCTGGATGTACTGCAGAAATCCCCATTTGATCTTTCAGGCGGACAAATGAGACGTGTCGCCATTGCGGGTGTGTTGGCGATGAATCCAGAGGTCATTGTCCTGGACGAGCCTACAGCAGGACTCGACCCAAGAGGGCAGAGGGAGATCATGGACATGTTCTATGCCCTTCATAAGGAAAAAGGATTGACCACCATTCTCGTCACTCATAGCATGGAAGACGCTGCTCACTATGCAGAAGAGATCGTCATCATGCAAAAGGGCCGTTTAAAACAAAAAGGAACCCCTGCAGAAATCTTCTCACAGACGGACGAACTGTTTGAGATGGGATTGGACGTACCGGATGTGGTCCGGTTCCAATATCAATTTGAAAAAAAGACCGGAAAGAAACTTCCGAAGACGTGTCTGACAATAGACGAATTGGCTTCAGCCATCCGTGCAATCCGAGACGGAGGTGAAGGACTATGATGGAAAAAATGATCTTCGGCCGCTATGTACCGGCCAAATCCATTCTCCACCAAATGGACCCCAGGGCAAAACTTTTATTTATTTTCGGATTTATATGTGTCGTCTTTCTGGCCAATAATGCTATAACATACGCACTGCTCGGTCTTTTTACGTTTAGCGCACTCATACTATCCAACCTTTCCATCCGTTTTATCATCGGAGGATTGAAGCCGATTCTATGGCTGATTTTGTTTACGTTTTTCTTACATGTGTTTTTTACAAAGGAAGGTACCGTCATTTTGGACCTGGGTATCTTGTCGGTTCACGAAGAAGGGCTAAGACAGGGGATTTTTATATCATTACGATTCTTTTATCTAATCCTTGTTACTTCATTATTAACGCTCACGACCTCTCCCATAACGATCACGGACGGGCTTGAAACACTTTTGAACCCATTGAAGAAAGTTAAATTCCCTGTACATGAACTGGCACTCATGATGTCGATTTCCCTGCGGTTTATTCCAACCCTGATGGAGGAAACCGATAAAATCATGAAGGCACAGATTGCAAGGGGGGCAGAGTTTTCATCAGGTCCTATCAAAGATCGGATCAAAGCCATCATCCCACTGTTGATCCCTCTCTTCGTCAGTGCATTTAAACGTGCCGAAGACCTGGCAACAGCCATGGAAGCAAGAGGGTATCAAGGAGGGGAGGGCAGGACGAAATACCGCCTGTTATCCTGGCATAAGAAGGATACGGGAGCGTTAATCGTTCTAGCCCTCCTCACAACGGTATTAATTATTTTCAGAGGATAACGGGAGTGTCACGTATGCAGAGAGTGAAGTGTACCATCGCCTATGATGGAACGTATTTTCATGGTTACCAGGTCCAACCGAATCAACGTACTGTCCAGGGACTGATAGAAAGCATCTTGTCCACTATCCATAAAGGTGGTTCTGTCCGGATCAGCGGGTCTGGCCGGACCGACGCAGGCGTCCATGCAAACGGTCAGGTCTTTCATTTTGACACCCCTTTAACCATTCCAGAAGAGAAATGGCCGATCGTGTTGAATACAAGGTTACCGGATGAAGTGACCGTGAAAGAAGCCGTGTTTGTATCAACAGACTTTCATTCGCGGTTTTCCGTGGAGCAGAAAGAATACCGTTACAGAATCTATACAGGGGAATCCAGAAGTCCGTTCAACCGACATTTTGCCCTTCACTATCCCCATACGCTTTCTGTACTTGATATGGAGCGTGCTGCCCGGCACCTGATCGGGGAGCACGACTTCACAAGCTTTTGCTCAGCGAAAACGGAAGTCGAAGACAAAGTAAGAACCATTCACCGTATTGAAATTCAGGAACACGAAGAAGAAATCATTTTCTCTTTTGTGGGGAACGGATTTCTATACAATATGGTGAGGATATTGGTCGGTACTTTGTTAGAGGTGGGTACTGGGGATGTTCCTGTGGATGAGATACCTGGAATACTGGAAGCGCGGGATCGTAACCGTGCAGGAAAGACCGCCCCGCCCCATGGGTTATATCTGTGGAAAGTGTATTATGGATCTGATGAAATTTAGAGGGCGTTTAGCATTTTGAAAGAGGGTATAGTAAAGCACCCTTTTGTTGATTGGAGCGGAAGGTGCTCGACTCCTGCGGGAAACGCTGGACAGTACGACCTCGAGGGGCTTGCCGCCGTAGCTGGACAGGTGAGACCCCACAGGGCTTTAGCCCGAGGAGGATCACCGCCAGCCCCGCGGAAAGCGAGCACCTGCAGCGGAAATCAACGACGACTATCTACCTGAGGAATAACAGTTTTTCCAATGAAAAGCTTGAACATGTATTATAAATGATAATCATGATTCAAAAAAAATACTAAAACAACTAATCCTGGTGTAACATTCTCTTGACAATAGACTGGGAACAAGATAATATAGCATATGGTATGTTATTAACCCCACGATAAGCCCCGGAAACTTATTGTGATTAGAAAATAAATACTACGGATTCATTAAATAGGAGGTTAAATCATGCGTACAACGTATATGGCAAAAGCCAATCAAATCGATCGTAAATGGTTCGTTGTAGATGCTGAAGGTAAAACTCTTGGACGTCTATCCAGTGAAGTTGCTTCAATTCTACGCGGAAAACACAAACCAACATTCACACCACATGTTGACACTGGTGATCATGTAATCATTCTTAATGCTTCAAAAATTGAACTTACTGGGAAGAAGTTAACGGACAAGATCTACTACCGTCACACTAATCACCCTGGTGGTTTAAAACAACGTACAGCATTAGAAATGCGTACAAACTACTCAGAGAAAATGCTTGAGCTTACTATCAAAGGTATGCTTCCAAAAGGTTCTCTAGGTCGTCAAATGTTCAAGAAATTACATGTATATGCTGGAGCAGAGCATAAGCATCAAGCACAACAACCTGAAGTTTACGAACTTCGTGGATAATTAATAAGAGGAGGTTATTATCTTGGCTCAAGTTCAATATTACGGAACTGGTCGTCGTAAGAGCTCAGTAGCTCGTGTACGTTTAGTACCAGGTAACGGAAACATTGTTATCAATGATCGTGAAGTAGAAGTTTATATCCCATTCGCAGCACTAAGAGAAGTAATTAAGCAACCACTAGTTGCAACTGAAACTCTTGGTAACTATGACGTTTTAGTAAACGTTAATGGTGGAGGCTATGCTGGTCAAGCTGGTGCGATCCGTCACGGAATCGCTCGTGCTTTACTACAAGCAGACCCTGAATACCGTGGATCTCTAAAACGCGCTGGATTATTAACTCGTGACTCTCGTATGAAAGAGCGTAAAAAATACGGTCTTAAAGGTGCACGTCGCGCGCCACAATTCTCTAAGCGTTAATTATTATTTCACACAAAAGCCCAGCCGATTCTGTCGGCTGGGCTTTTTTTATTTGGGTTTTTAGGGACGGACCTCCAATTTCACTTCAATTTTCAAACTGAATCCCTTTATACCAAGGAATTTCTCTTTGTTATAGAGTGGATATGGAGGTCCGTCCCTCAAAGAAAATTGGTAACAGTTACTCGAATGAAGTGGTGGGTTAAGTAGGAAAATACGTTCAAAGGGGTGAATGATTGTTGAACGTTATTACAACTTTCAATACAAAGAGAAGAGAGAAGCAGATCAAGACGGAAAGAACGTTACTGAAAGAAATTTCAATTAAGATGCTGCAGGAGAGTGTCCGGCGGCATTTTGGATATATAAAGATTCAAGGCGGCGTATTTATGCAACAGGGATTTGATGAAGCTTGTTTTGATGTAGCCATAGAAGCTTATCTCCTTGGGGGGAAGATCAGCAAATTCGGGTACTCAGGTGAAGATACCGAATTAGTGAAAAAGCGTTGTGAGGAAGAATTGAAGCATTTTATTGATACCCTATATAATTTTTGGCTGTACTGGTCTGAGATGGGTGTGTCGAATGAAGTAGATGAGTCCTTTTATTTCTGCTGTGAACACTTTGTGGAAACATGGTGGTCAGAAGGATACGAAAAAGGCATTAAGCGTCACAAATTACGGTTGCATTAATTTCAGTTCTAAAACCCATTCTTGTCCCATATTTTTTAGTAAAGGCAGCGGGGCTTCTTCCGTCGCCAAGACTTGAAATAGGAGGACTGGGATGGTTCAGAAACTGAAGGTTATCGGGATAATTTCTGCACTGGCTATTTTATTATTCATCATCCAATATAAAATATTAGACAAAGATACATGGGATTCGTGGAATCTCCCCTTATCAGGAAAAATCATCTATATAGATCCGGGACATGGTGGACCGGACGGCGGGGCGGGAGATCAGAATGCACTTGAGAAGGACATCGCATTAAATGTCTCGCTGATGATAAGGGATTATCTTCAGGAACAAGGTGCCCTAGTGATTCTGACGCGTGAGAAGGATGAAGATCTTGCCGATGAAGACACGAGAGGATACAGCCGAAGAAAAGTGGAAGATCTTAAGAAAAGACTCAGCTTGATCAATGAATCCCAAGTGGACATGTTTCTTAGCATCCACTTGAATTCCATTCCATCTGCGAAATGGAGCGGTGCCCAAACCTTCTACAATCCAAAGTATGAAGAAAACAAAGCACTCGCCAAAGCGATCCAAGCAGAACTGACACGAAACTTGGAAAACACGACCCGGGAAGCAAAGGGTCTGCAAAATGTCTATATCCTGAAACATGCTAAAAAGTCCGGAGCCCTCGTGGAAATCGGTTTCCTCTCAAACCCTGGAGAACGTGCCAACCTCCTTAAAGAGGATTACCAGCAAAAGATTGCTGCTTCCGTCTACCAGGGGGTACTGAACTATCTGACCATGGATGACAAAGAAAAAGCTGACGAGGAATAACCTCTCAGCTTTTTTATTATTCAACAAAAGCATTCAAAACCTTTAGAGCATTCATTCAACTGAGAATATGTTATACTGAAAACAGATGATTGAAAACGAATACATAGAAAAGGGTGGTTATTCATGTTATCGGAACAACAAACACGCGAACTTTTATTTGGATTAAAAGATCCTTTTTTAAATAAAACCTTACAAGAAACAAATGGTGTTGTAGAGATCTCCGTTAAAGAAGAAAAAAACCATGTCAGTGTGAAAATTGCCATCGCCAAAACGGGTACAGGGGAGCAAATGCAATTTCAACAGCAGATTGTACAAGTATTAAAGGAGAATGGAGCGGAATCTGTCGGGATCCGTTTCACAGAGCTTCCGGAAGAGGAGCTTGAAAAGCATAGAGGTGCAGGTGGAGAAGGAACGGACCTGTTATCCCCTGCAAGTAAGACGACCTTTATTGCAATTGCCAGCGGAAAAGGCGGCGTAGGAAAGTCAACGGTTTCGGTTAACCTTGCCGTCTCACTTGCCCGACAAGGCAAAAAGGTGGGGCTTGTGGATGCCGATATTTACGGATTCAGCGTTCCCGATATGATGGGGATCGTGAAGAGGCCGGTCGTACGCGGGGAAAGAATTATTCCAGTAGAACGATTCGGCGTGAAGGTCATCTCCATGGGATTCTTCGTAGAGGATAATGCCCCTGTTATTTGGAGAGGGCCGATGCTTGGTAAGATGCTGAATAACTTCTTCTCAGAAGTCGAGTGGGGCGAATTGGATTATTTACTGCTGGACCTGCCGCCGGGGACAGGGGACGTTGCTCTTGATCTTCATACGATGCTTCCGCATTGTAAAGAAATCATCGTGACGACACCTCATCCGACAGCAGCTTTCGTAGCAGCCCGTGCAGGAGCCATGGCCCTTCAAACTGACCATGACATCCTTGGTGTGGTAGAAAACATGTCTTACTTTGAAAGCAAACTGACAGGTGAAAAGGAATTCGTATTCGGTCAGGGCGGTGGAGAGAAGCTTACAGAAGAGCTCCGTACCGATTTACTTGGCAAGCTTCCACTTCAGCAACCGGACTGGAATGAAGCGGATTTTGCCCCTTCCATTTATGCAGAGGATCATCGACTGGGTCAGATATATGGAGAGATCGCTCACAAAGTAATTGAGAAGTTATCTTAAATAAACAAAATGGACCAATGCTGAAATATGCATTGGTCCATTTTGATATCATTAGGCAAGACTAACTTTAAAAACAGAACTATTGGCCTCCGCCTCCGCTGCCTGTACCACCCGAGTCACCGGAACCACCCTGGTTACCACCGGAGGATTCACTGCTGTTGCCTTCACTTTTTCCGCCATCTTTGATTTCCCCTGCAGCCTTCAATAAAACGTCCTGCAGCTTCGCCTTGAATAATGGGCTTTGGAAGGTCTCCGTAATCACCTTTTGCAGATGCTCTTTGTATTCCTGGCTCTTTAATACTTCTGTGAGCTCTTTCTTAAATTCCGGATCCTTTAAGAGGTCCATCATCATTCCTTGGTACTCAGGGTCCTTCATGAGGTCCTTGAGCAGTTTTTCATTGCCATCCTTCATGCTTTTTGCCATGGCTTCAGCAAACTTCGGATCTTCAAAGGATTTCTTCCAGAATTCTGTTCCCTTTTCGGATGTGAGGGTTTTGGATATCGTATCGGTTACAACACCCTGATCCATAATAAGCTCAGCCTTCATTTTTTCATCAGACATGACTTGTTGGATGGCTTTTTTACCATCATCAGTCTTTAATATATCAACAACCATCTTCTTGGTTTCTTCATAATCCATTTTGCCACTGCCTGTATCCCCGCCACCGCCACAAGCGGATAGAAGAAGAAGGGGCAATAGAAAAAGAAAGGAATATCTTTTCATGGGTAGGCTCCTTCCATACAAATTCCCTTACCCTTAATATGAGAAATATCGAAAAAAATATGCACAGGTAAAATTGGAACCTGGATTTTTTAAACATGCGTTGGTACAATCAAGTGAGTGTATATTTTTTATTTGGAGGAAAATAGAAGTGACCATCCGAAATTGGATTCGTTTATTTATTCATACGTTAGTAATTGGTGGAGCCGTAACAGGTGTGGCCGCCCTTATCATAAGATGGGATCAGTTCGGACCATACTTTCAGGACGGTAACGTGATTGGGATATTATCGAGTTTACTTTGGTTCATATTTGTAGGGTTTACTTTTAGTGTCATCAGTCAAATGGGCTATTTCGCTTACTTAACCATCCATCAATTCGGGATGGGTATGTTCAAGAGCTTATGGAACCCAGTTCAACTGGTGCTGATCGCCCTAGTCCTGTTCGATTTGATTTACTTCCGATTCAGAGCCTTCGCTGTAGAAGGAGAGTCGTATACGCCTTATATACTACTCGGGATCGGGATCTTTGTGGTGGGTCTTGTGGTTGCTTATATCAAGAATCAACAATCAGAAGCAAAAACCAACACATTTGTATCAGCCCTATTCTTTATGATCGTCGTGACGACACTTGAATGGCTTCCAGTATTACTGGTGAATTCAGTGAAATGGCTGTATCTTATGCTGCTCGCCCTTCTTGCCTGTAACGCATTCCA
>NZ_CAXUQN020000001.1:4207500-4315000 GCF_964253455.1 Rossellomorea sp. LjRoot5 | reverse complement strand
AAAGCCTCTAGCGAGGAAAAAGGTGCCCGTACCGCAAACCGACACAGGTAGGCGAGGAGAGAATCCTAAGGTGAGCGAGAGAACTCTCGTTAAGGAACTCGGCAAAATGACCCCGTAACTTCGGGAGAAGGGGTGCTCTGGTAGGGTGCAAGCCCGAGAGAGCCGCAGTGAATAGGCCCAGGCGACTGTTTAGCAAAAACACAGGTCTCTGCGAAGCCGTAAGGCGAAGTATAGGGGCTGACGCCTGCCCGGTGCTGGAAGGTTAAGAGGAGTGCTTAGCGCAAGCGAAGGTGCGAATCGAAGCCCCAGTAAACGGCGGCCGTAACTATAACGGTCCTAAGGTAGCGAAATTCCTTGTCGGGTAAGTTCCGACCCGCACGAAAGGCGTAACGATCTGGGCACTGTCTCAACGAGAGACTCGGTGAAATTATAGTACCTGTGAAGATGCAGGTTACCCGCGACAGGACGGAAAGACCCCGTGGAGCTTTACTGTAGCCTGATATTGAATTTTGGTACAGCTTGTACAGGATAGGTAGGAGCCTTGGAAACCGGAGCGCTAGCTTCGGTGGAGGCATCGGTGGGATACTACCCTGGCTGTATTGAAATTCTAACCCGCGCCCCTTATCGGGGTGGGAGACAGTGTCAGGTGGGCAGTTTGACTGGGGCGGTCGCCTCCTAAAGAGTAACGGAGGCGCCCAAAGGTTCCCTCAGAATGGTTGGAAATCATTCGCAGAGTGTAAAGGCACAAGGGAGCTTGACTGCGAGACCTACAAGTCGAGCAGGGACGAAAGTCGGGCTTAGTGATCCGGTGGTTCCGCATGGAAGGGCCATCGCTCAACGGATAAAAGCTACCCCGGGGATAACAGGCTTATCTCCCCCAAGAGTCCACATCGACGGGGAGGTTTGGCACCTCGATGTCGGCTCATCGCATCCTGGGGCTGTAGTCGGTCCCAAGGGTTGGGCTGTTCGCCCATTAAAGCGGTACGCGAGCTGGGTTCAGAACGTCGTGAGACAGTTCGGTCCCTATCCGTCGTGGGCGCAGGAAATTTGAGAGGAGCTGTCCTTAGTACGAGAGGACCGGGATGGACGCACCGCTGGTGTACCAGTTGTCTTGCCAAAGGCATCGCTGGGTAGCTATGTGCGGAAGGGATAAGTGCTGAAAGCATCTAAGCATGAAGCCCCCCTCGAGATGAGATTTCCCATCACGTAAGTGAGTAAGATCCCTAGAAGATGACTAGGTAGATAGGTCAGAGATGGAAGCATGGCGACATGTGGAGTTGACTGATACTAATCGATCGAGGACTTAACCACATTATAAAGCGGAGGCGGCTTGAACAGAGACGACAAGCATTTCTGGGCAATCAGAAGAGGGTGCTTTTTACCCTCAGCTGATTGAACTGAAATGACCTCGAGTCTCTAGCCGCCGGAGCTGGATTACTGTCTACTTGTAATAGTAGATACAACAATGGTCGATATTCGGCTTTCTTGACATCAATTCTTTATCTAGTTTTCAGGGAATGAATTTTCATTTATACCTTGATTTTTACTGAAAATATTATATAATAATATTTGTCATTGTAAGCAATATGTCTGGTGATAATGGCGAAGAGGTCACACCCGTTCCCATGCCGAACACGGAAGTTAAGCTCTTCAGCGCCGATGGTAGTTGGGGGATCTCCCCCTGTGAGAGTAGGACGTCGCCAGGCCAAATCATTCCGCAGTAGCTCAGTGGTAGAGCTATCGGCTGTTAACCGATCGGTCGCAAGTTCGAATCTTGCCTGCGGAGCCATTGCTTCCATAGCTCAGCAGGTAGAGTGCTTCCATGGTAAGGAAGAGGTCACCGGTTCGAGCCCGGTTGGAAGCTTTTATTTTTTTAAAAAACCGGCCCATTGGTCAAGCGGTTAAGACACCGCCCTTTCACGGCGGTAACACGGGTTCGAATCCCGTATGGGTCACCATTTACTTTTTGAAGAAAAAAGTAAATATATATATACATAACGGAGGATTAGCTCAGCTGGGAGAGCATCTGCCTTACAAGCAGAGGGTCGGCGGTTCGATCCCGTCATCCTCCACCAGGTTTTTTTACGAAAGTAAAATAAACTTCATTGGATTTTGCGTTAGCAAAATATCTTTCCATGAAATGCTTTCATTACGCAGTATTCATCACAAGTTTATATATGCCGGTGTAGCTCAACTGGTAGAGCAACTGACTTGTAATCAGTAGGTTGGGGGTTCAAGTCCTCTTGCCGGCACCATTGTTTTATAGCTGGAGGGGTAGCGAAGTGGCTAAACGCGGCGGACTGTAAATCCGCTCCTTCGGGTTCGGCAGTTCGAATCTGCCCCCCTCCACCATTTTGTATATTTCAGTGTAAAATGGACATCCTATAAATGTCCATTTTTTATGCCATTCACGTAATTATTGGGCTATAGCCAAGCGGTAAGGCATCGCACTTTGACTGCGACATGCGTTGGTTCGAATCCAGCTAGCCCAGCCATTACGAGCCATTAGCTCAGTTGGTAGAGCATCTGACTTTTAATCAGAGGGTCGAAGGTTCGAATCCTTCATGGCTCATCACACATTTTCTCACATCTCTTGGTGTGAGAATTTCTCTATATGGGGCCTTAGCTCAGCTGGGAGAGCGCCTGCTTTGCACGCAGGAGGTCAGCGGTTCGATCCCGCTAGGCTCCACCAAAGATATTTTGCAAATGCAGAAATCTTTATCCGCTAACGAACGAAGCGAAAAAATCATCATACATACGACATGACTGGACCTCGAATCTTTTAGGAGATTTGAGGTTTTTTTGTTTAACTAATATTCTTACACACCCAATCATCAAAAACCCCTCTGTCCACGCATATATATGCACAATCCTGTCCGGTTGAGTCATCGGTCCCACTAGGGATACAATAGGGACAGGACGTAAATTTAGAATAGGGGGAATTTTTGATGAAAAGAAATATTTCAATTATTGGTGTACCGATGGATTTAGGTCAAATGCGTAGAGGTGTGGACATGGGACCGAGTGCCATTCGTTATGCAGGTATTGTTGAGAGACTTGAGAATCTCGGATATGACATTAAAGACCTGGGTGATATCGAGATTGGTCAAGCTGAGCGTGTACATAATAATCCTGATACAAATTTACGAAATTTGAAAGCGGTTGCTGAAGCGAGTGAAACACTTGCCGGTAAGGTGAATGAGGTCATTGACAGCGGGGATTTCCCATTGATCTTTGGCGGTGATCACAGCATTGCGATTGGAACATTGGCAGGTGTTTCCCCTCATTATGAGAATTTAGGGGTGATTTGGTATGACGCCCACGGTGATTTAAATACGGGAGATACATCTCCGTCCGGAAATATCCATGGGATGCCGCTTGCAGTGAGCCTTGGGATCGGCCACGAGGAGTTAACGGGTATCGGGCAAAGTTCTCCCAAGATCAAACCTGAGAACATTGTCATCATCGGAGCGCGTTCTTTAGATGAAGGAGAAAGAGAGTTAATTAAGGAAAAAGGCATCAAAGTGTATACGATGCATGAAATCGACCGCCTGGGTATGACAAGGGTTATGGAAGAGTCCATTGATTACTTGAAGGGAAGAACGGATGGGGTTCATCTATCACTTGATTTAGATGGGTTGGATCCAAGTGATGCCCCAGGAGTAGGCACACCTGTCCTTGGGGGGATCAGCTACCGGGAGAGTCATCTGGCGATGGAGATGCTTGAGGAATCCGGATTGATCACTTCTGCTGAATTCGTTGAGGTAAATCCTATCCTGGATGAAAAGAATAAAACGGCTACGGTTGCTGTTGCATTAATGGGATCTCTTTTTGGAGAAAAGTTACTATAAGTAAATTCAAAAAAGGCTGGAACCCTCTATGGATTCCAGCCTTCATCTATTTTCCTTCAATGGTGCTTGACCACTTGATATTGATTTAACAGATCGTCAAGACGAGTACTCAAATCAACTACTTGCTCATCGGCAAAGGAAGACTTTAATGCTAGTTCGACCATTTGGCGACGGCAGTCTTCAATTTGAAATAATAAATCATTCATTCTTCTCCTCATTTCGAGATCCTCCCGCAATAGAAATAGTAGTTCCTTTATACCCCTTTTCTAATAAATGTAAACACATTTCCCTGAAAATTTGTTAGGATAATAATATAAAATAATTGAAACCTTTTGATAGGGTACTACGTATATAAATATAGCCGCATAGAGCGGAGGTTGTGAAATGGAAGCGTTAGTGAACAAACGGATAAAACAAGTATTGAAAGGTGATCAAAATGCCTTTGCAGAATTGGTCGAGCTTTATAAAGATAAAGTATTCCAAATTTGCTTCCGGATGCTTGGGAATCGTCATGAAGCAGAGGATATCGCGCAAGAGGCATTTATTAGGGCATACGTAAATATAGAGACATTTAATCAAAAAAGAAAGTTTTCGACCTGGCTGTTCAGGATTGCGACGAATCTGTGTATCGACCGGATCCGTAAGAAGAAACCGGATTACTTCCTGGATGCAGAGGTGGCAGGAACGGAAGGATTGACGATGTACTCACAGGTGGCTGCTGATGTTCAGCTCCCTGAGGATGAAGTGGAGAATATGGAGTTGCAGGAGACCATACAAAAAGAAATTTCCAAGTTACCGGAGAAATATCGTTCGGTCATCGTTTTAAAATACATTGAAGAGCTCCCGCTTCAAGAAATCAGCGACATCCTGGATTTACCGTTAGGAACGGTTAAAACGAGAGTACATAGAGGGCGGGAAGCTCTCAGAAAACAATTACGATCACTGTAGAGAGGGTGAGTGAACATGAAGCCTTGTCCTGAAGAAATCATCGACTATATGCACGATTATTTAGATGGAGACTTAAATAGGGAAAAAGAAGAAACGCTGAAACATCATTTGCAGGAATGCAGTGAGTGTCAGCATCATTTCCATGAGCTGAAAAAAGCGATTGCGTTTGTACAAAGCACATCTCATATCAGTGCTTCTGCAGACTTTACAGATAAAGTCATGGCGGGGTTACCGAAAGAGAAGAAGAAGGTAGGGGTACAAAGATGGTTCCGTCACCACCCGCTACTTACGGCTGCGGCCCTGTTCCTTTTCTTTATGACAGGAAGTTTCCTTACCTCCTGGAATGATGAGGACTTCTCATTTACGAAAAATACTAAATTAGTCGTTCAGGATCATACGGTTGTCGTACCTGAGGGGGAAGTCGTCAAGGGTGACTTGACCGTCCGGAACGGAGATGTGAAAATAGAAGGAAAAGTCACAGGGAACGTGACCGTCATCAACGGTAAGCAATATTTGGCTTCTGCAGGCAGTGTGACAGGAGAGATCCATGAAATCGATGAGGCGTTTGAGTGGCTTTGGTACCAGATCAAAAAAGGGGCTAAAGACACGTTGGATTGGGGAAATTCGCAACTTGAAGAAAAGTAGGATAAAATAGAGGGGATGGAATGTAAGGTCCGTGCCTAAAGGGCTGACACTTATGATGTTCGTGTCAGTTTTTTTTATGTAAAAACGTGAGTTCATGAAGAGAAAAGAAAGAATCATGAAGCCGTGGGTGTCTTTCATTTGATAGTGATAAAATATGCTATAATAGGAACGTTACGAAAATGGAGAAGCCACACATGGCGGCTTACGCTTTCGATTAAGCTATTGGAGGATGTAATATGCCGTTTATCGATATTTTTTCGGATTACTCCGCGCTGGATTATGTCTCTGATATAGTAGATATACTCGTTGTATGGTTTGTAATCTATAAACTGATCATGCTGATAAAAGGAACGAAAGCAGTACAATTATTAAAAGGTATTTTTGTCATCATCATTGTAAGGGGCCTGAGTAGTATCTTTGGTCTCGATACACTGGGGTGGATGATGGAACAAGCCCTCACGTGGGGATTCCTTGCGATCATCATCATCTTCCAGCCTGAACTCCGCAGGGCCCTCGAACAGCTTGGTCGGGGACGCTTGTTCTCAAGGACAGGAATGCAGGAGGAAGAAGAGCAGGAGCAGATGATTGAATCCATGACAAAAGCCGTAAGCTATATGGCAAAGCGCCGGATCGGGGCCCTCCTTACTCTTGAGAGGGAAACGGGGATGAGTGATTATATTGAAACAGGTATACCCCTTGATGCGAAAATTTCGTCCCAGCTGCTCATTAATATCTTCATCCCGAATACACCACTCCATGATGGAGCGGTGATTGTGCAGAAGAATCAAATCGCAGCCGCTGCGTGCTATCTTCCGTTGTCAGAAAGTCCTTTCATCTCTAAGGAACTGGGGACGAGGCACAGGGCCGCACTTGGTGTCAGTGAAGTGACAGACAGCATCACCATTGTTGTGTCGGAAGAAACGGGAGCTATCTCCATTACGAAGAATGGAGAGTTGCATCGCGACCTCTCTCTGGAGCGCTTCAGGGAAATTCTTACGTTAGAGCTCATTGGCGATAAGACGAATGCTTCCTCGACAAAATGGAGCTTTAGGGGGAAGAAAGAAAATGGATAAATTCATGGAAAGCCGTTGGTTCATGCGTATCGTCGGACTCATGTTAGCCTTCATTCTTTATCTATCCGTGAACTTTGACGATATTCAGAAGACGGCTAATAATAGTAACGGTACGTCCCAGAATGCGATTGAAACGATCCAGGATGTCCCGCTTGAAGTGTTCTACGATAGGGAGAACTTGGAAGTGTCAGGCTTGCCGGATACGGTGAATGTGACCGTGGAAGGATCAAAAGCGATTGTCCAACAGACGAAAACCCTGAAAGACTTTCAAGTATATGTTGATTTAAATGATATCGGAATAGGGGAACACCGGGTGGATATCCAGGTTCAGAACATATCTGATAAATTGGATGTAAAGATCGACCCTGATTTCGCCAATATTTCCGTCCAGGAAAAGGTCACGGAAGAATTCACCATTGAACCTAAATTCAATGAGAGTATTCTATCGAATGGATATGAGGCAGAAGGTCTTGCCGTGGATCCGAAATCCGTGAAGGTGACAGGTTCAAAGAATGAAGTAGAGCGGGTTGCCTACGTCATTGCCACACTCGATGTAGATGAAGAGATCAATGAAAATGTGACAAGGGAAGCCAGGGTGCAGGTACTTGACCGAGAATACAACAAATTGGACGTCCAGATAGACCCTGAAGTGGTGGATGTGACCGTGTCAGTTGTGAATCCGAGTAAGGCCGTACCAGTCACCATTAAACAAAAGGGAAGTCTTCCGAAGGGTACTACCCTTGAGTCGATTTCAGTAGAACCTAAAGAGGCAACGGTCTTTGGAAGGCAGGATGTACTCGACACAGTGGAAGAACTCCTGGCAGAAGTCGATCTTTCCAAGATCACGAAGGATTCGACCATTACTGTACCACTCGCCCTCCAGGATGGATTGAATAAAGTGGCTCCCGAGGAAGTGAAAGTCACAGTTGATGTGAACACTACCGAGGAAAAGAGCTTATCTGGAATCGAACTCAAACCTGAAGGATTGGCTGACGATTATGAGTACACCATCATGGAACCTGAAAACGGTGTAGTGGATGTGGCACTGAAAGGTGAGAACGAAGAAGTGAGTAATGTTAAGAAAGAAGATTTCTCTCTCGCTCTCGATCTTTCAGGGCTCGAACCCGGAGAACATGAGGTAGAAATAGAAGCGGATGGGCCGGAGAATGTTGAATGGACCCTATCGCAAAAAAAGGTAAAAGTAGAAATCAAAGAAAAGAACACATCAGCATAAGAGCTGTAAAAAGGAGAGAATGACAATGGGTAAGTATTTTGGAACGGATGGAGTAAGAGGTGTAGCGAATACCGAGTTGACACCGGAATTAGCATTTAAGCTCGGTCGATTTGGTGGATACGTTCTGACAAAGGATGCTACACGTCCCAAAATATTGATTGGACGGGATACCCGGATTTCCGGACATATGCTGGAAGGGGCTCTTGTAGCGGGACTTCTTTCAATAGGTGCTGAAGTGATGCGCTTAGGCGTGATTTCAACTCCTGGTGTCGCTTATTTAACGAAAGCGTTGGGAGCTCAGGCAGGGGTCATGATTTCCGCTTCTCATAACCCGGTAGCCGATAACGGAATTAAATTCTTCGGCCCGGATGGCTTCAAGCTTTCCGATGACCAGGAAAGTGAAATTGAAGATCTGTTGGACCAAACCGTTGACGGGCTTCCCCGTCCGACCGGCGCGGACCTTGGACAGGTAAGCGACTATTTTGAAGGCGGTCAGAAATATCTGCAGTATTTAAAACAATCAGTAGACGAAGATTTCGATGGTTTGCATATCGCGTTAGATTGTGCACACGGTGCTACATCCGCTCTTGCCACTCACCTGTTTGCTGATCTGGATGCCGATATTTCCACAATGGGAGCATCTCCAAATGGATTGAACATCAATGAAGGTGTCGGGTCCACTCACCCGGAAACATTGGCTGAAATGGTGAAAGAAAAAGAAGCAGATCTGGGTCTAGCCTTTGATGGAGATGGAGATCGAATCATCGCCATTGATGAGCACGGACAGATCGTCGACGGCGATCAGATCATGTACATCTGCGGTAAGTACTTGAAATCACAAGGGCAATTAAAACAGTCTACCGTCGTATCTACTGTAATGAGTAATCTGGGGTTCCATAAAGGACTTGAAGAGAATGGTATCCAAAGCATCCAGACAGCCGTAGGAGATCGCTACGTTGTAGAAGAAATGAAGAAAAACGGCTATACACTCGGCGGTGAGCAGTCTGGCCATATTATCTTCCTCGATTACAATACGACAGGGGACGGCCTTTTAACGGGAATTCAGCTGGTGAATATTATGAAGGTGACGGGTAAATCACTATCCGAACTTGCCGGTGAGATGCAGAAATTCCCTCAGAAGCTTGTGAATGTACGAGTGACGGATAAGCACCATGTCACGGATAACGAAACGGTGAAAAACGTCATTCAAAAGGTGGAAGAAGAAATGAACGGAAATGGCCGTATTCTTGTACGTCCTTCCGGAACAGAGCCATTGGTGCGTGTAATGGCAGAAGCACCTACGGAAGAACTTTGTGAGCAATATGTGAATCAAATCGTACAGGTCGTCGACCAGGAAATGGGTCTGAACGAATAGTTGATTTTTCATGCACAAGGGGTCAATACGTACCTCTTGTGCATATTTAATTAGTAGGGTCCTTTTGAAAGGGTTTATCACTGTACTGTGTCGGGAAGATGACAAAGGGATAACAACTTCTTGATGTTGTCAGATTTATATTGACGAAGGGAAACCCGCTGGTGTATGATGATTTTGTTTTCGTTTTTCAAATAAAATGGGAATGTGAGTCAAGAAGGAAAGGTGGATAGTGGGTAACAGATGTAAATAAAGCGCCAGGGCTGAGCGATGGATACGACAAGGATCGTTCAGTTGACGAGGTGGAGGTTTATCGAGCATTCGGCGGATGCCTCCCGGTTCGTATATGTCACCGAACCGAAAGTTCCGTCCTTAAAACGTTAAGGCAACTTAATGCACAAAGGGAAGGAAAAAGTGACCTAAAATACTAATGACAAACAGAGATAAGGGGGCAAGTTGTCCCCAAAAGAGTTCTTGCCCCCTTGCATGTTCAGGGAGGATATATTAATTATGTGTGGAATTGTTGGATATATTGGAAGTTCAGATACAAAGGAAATTCTTTTAAAAGGTCTTGAGAAGCTTGAGTACCGCGGGTATGACTCTGCAGGCATCGCCGTTCAAAACGATGAAGGCATCCATGTCTTCAAAGAGAAGGGTCGTATAGCCGACCTTCGCGGTATCGTCGATGACAGTGTATCAAGCAACACAGGAATCGGTCACACTCGCTGGGCTACCCACGGTGTACCAAGCCAGGTGAATGCTCACCCTCATCAAAGCAATTCAGGCCGATTCACGATCGTTCATAACGGAGTAATCGAAAACTACTCCCAGCTTAAACGAGAATACCTGACAGACGTAACGTTCAAGAGTGACACGGATACTGAAGTCATCGTACAGCTGATTGAAAAGATCGTGGGAGAAGGAAATACAGTAGAGGAAGCGTTCCGTCAAACGCTGATGCTTCTAAAAGGTTCTTATGCGATTGCCCTTTTAGATTCTGAAAACGATGAAACCATCTATGTAGCGAAAAACAAAAGTCCACTTCTTGTTGGTCTTGGAGAAGACTTCAACGTAGTGGCAAGTGATGCGATGGCGATGATTCAAGTAACGGATCAATACGTTGAGCTGATGGATAAAGAAATGGTCATCGTAACGAAAGAAAAGGTAGAAATTCAAAACCTAATCGGTGAAGTAATGGAACGTGCTCCTTACACGGCTGAGATCGATGCCAGTGATATTGAAAAAGGAACATACCCTCACTACATGCTGAAAGAAATCGATGAGCAGCCACTAGTGATGCGTAAAATCATCCAGGCTTACCAAAACGAGAACAACGAGCTTCACATCGATGAGCCGATCGTCGGCGCGATGAAAGAAGCGGATCGTGTTTACATCATTGCATGTGGAACGAGCTACCACGCTGGTCTTGTAGGAAAGCAATTCATCGAGAAGAGCGCAGGAATCCCTGTAGAAGTTCATGTAGCAAGCGAATTCAGCTACAACATGCCTTTGCTTTCTGCGAAACCATTGTTCATCTTCATCTCTCAAAGTGGTGAAACGGCAGACAGTCGTGCCGTACTTGTCCAGATCAAAGAGCTTGGACATAAATCATTGACGATCACAAACGTAGGGGGTTCTACCCTGTCACGTGAAGCGGATTATACATTGCTTCTTCATGCAGGACCTGAGATCGCTGTTGCTTCAACGAAAGCGTACACAGCTCAGCTTGCAGTGCTTGCGATCCTTGCACACGTTGCCGGCCAGGCATGTGGAAACAACGAGGACTTTGATCTTGTTCAAGAACTGGGTATCGTGGCGACTGCCATGGAAGCTCTTTGCGACACGAAAGAAGAGTTTGAAGATATCGCACGCGAATATCTTGCTACTACTCGCAATTGTTTCTTCATCGGCCGTTCACTGGACTTCTATGTAGGTCTTGAAGGCGCCCTGAAGCTGAAAGAAATCTCTTACATCCAGGCTGAAGGATTTGCCGGAGGAGAACTTAAACACGGTACGATCGCCCTTATCGAAGAAGGTACACCGATCGTTGCCCTTGCAACACAGGAAGAAGTAAACCTAGGCATCAGAGGAAATGTGAAAGAGGTAGTCGCTCGTGGAGCCAACCCTTGTATCATTTCCATGAAAGGCTTAGAAGACGAAGAAGATCGCTTCGTCATCCCGGAGGTTAACCCATTGTTAACACCTCTTATCTCTGTCATCCCATTACAATTAATCTCTTACTATGCTGCCCTGCACCGCGATTGCGATGTAGATAAGCCGCGTAACCTGGCGAAGTCGGTTACGGTTGAGTAAAGATTGAATAGAAAAAACCGGTTGGTCCGTTTGGGCTGACCGGTTTTTATTTTGTATAAGTAAAACAAGTACTAGTTATATCTAAAGTAGCATATAAATACAGTTAGTTATACTTCGAACTGCTACTTGGTACCCAAGGAATTAGTATTTTCTGAAAATAATAGTTGACATGTTCTTTATACAGAACTAAAATGAAAGAGGAATAGATTGGAAGAGAAATAAAAAGGGGAATTAGCTCGAATTATAAAATCTTAAATGAGTTTTCCAGGAAGGATTCTTTTTTTGCTCTGGTTGTTCGTTATAATGAATTAGGTATTCTCTCATACTTGTTTCTAAAATAACTCCAATAAAGGTGGTTTCCATGGGAAGTACAAAACAATCAAATTATATTGTGAACAATGTCGCAAGAGAAATAAATTTAAGAGAGTATTATGAGGTCATCAAAAAACGGGTGTGGCTTATTATTATTATTACATTCATCACCACGGTTGCGGGTTATGTATACAATTCTTATACACAAACGAACCTTTATGAATCTTCCCGACGGGTGATCATCGGCTCAGACAGCGGAAATATGAATACGTTAATGGTTATGATAAAGGATCCAATCGTTATGGAGAAGGTCAGGGATGAATTGAATCTTTCACGGTCACCGGAAGGAATCGCCAATCAAATTACAGTGGCTCAAATAGACGATTCACAAGTCATAAAAATTTCAGCCGTTGATGCCGACCCTAAAGTAGCCATGGCGATTGTGAATTCGACAGCCAAACTTTTCAAGAGTGAAATCGCTACAATATTAGATTTCAAAGAGGTTCAATTATTATCCGAAGCAAAAGAAAATCCATATCCGATCAATCCATCCGGTAATCGGATTACAATTATCGCTTGTATCTTAGGAATGATTACAGCTATCGGACTAGCATTCTTATTGGATTCACTGGATCAGACGATTAAAACGAATAAGGATATCGAAGAGTACTTGGATATTACCGTGCTTGGCAGGGTGTCTAATATGAATAAGAAGAAATTTGTCTTAAAGCGGAAATCTCAACCTGAAATGGAGTTAAGGGGTGACACAGTTGGCATTAAATAGAAAGAAACAAATAAGTAAGATGAAACGCAGGCATCTCGTCACATATTCTCATCCAGAATCGATTATTTCTGAACAGTTTCGCGAAATCAGGACGAATATGAAATTCATCAATAAAAGTGAGAACAAAATCTTTCTCGTTACATCTCCCAAGGATGGGGAAGGGAAATCAACCATGGTCGCGAACTTAGCGGTTTCCATGGCGCAACAGAAAGAGAAAATACTCGTCATTGATGCCAACTTGAGGGAGCCGATCATCCATTCGATCTTTAAAATTCCGAATGAGAAGGGACTGACCAATGTATTAACCGGTCACACGGCGTTAGAGGATGCGCTCTATCAAACAGAGGTCAGTCGACTGGAAGTATTGACAAGCGGTTCTCATTCCTTTAACCCTGCTGAATTATTAGAAACGAGGGGAATGAAGGAACTTCTTAAGAGGCTGGCTGAGTTATATGATGTTGTGCTGATTGATGCTCCCTCTGCGATAAAGTCCACAGAAACGAGAGTCATAGCCAATCAATGCGATGGAGTGGTACTGGTACTGAATAAAGGGAAAACAGAGATCGAACTGGCGATTGAAACGAAAAAAGTGCTGGAACTGGCCCATGCCAAGATTGTTGGAGCCATTTTAAATGAAGGATAAAAAATTTTAATTCTTATGTTCGTTATTGAGAATTAGATGTGCGTTAAATTTGAATATTTTCTCGGTGATGTCTCCTTACCGTTATCCATGGAGGTACTCGGTCATGCTGTGGGTTGAATAAACCTTAGACGCTAAGTCGTCGATGGTGTGGTGTGAGGATGGGTTAGATGCCCACATTTTAATGTTTTTATGTAGGAGATCTTTTTTCGGAAGATAGCGTACATAAGGACATTATTTAATAAAAGGAGATGGTATGAAGATATGATTCTATTAGATGAACAGCCTAAATCAATTAAGAAAGCGATCAGGTATATAAAGCAGGATGCCTCGAAAGAACAGCTGAAAGAAATAAGAAGGCTATTAGACTACGATATTTATAAAAGATTGAAAGTACTTGAAGAAGGAAAGGAGGCATAGCATGACCTACCGGCAGAGATTATCTCTATTCATTCTAGTTGATTCGCTTATCGTCCTGACCGCTGTATTCGTCAGCAAAATGCTGACCGGCTCCACCATCCAAGTCATAACCCTTCCGGTCGTCATCAGTTCTATTACAATGCTCATCAGTCACCAAATCTTTTCAATGAAGCACAAGCTTTATAAGAAAGCGTGGGAATATGCAAGCATAGGGGAATTATTAATTATTTTTAAAGTAGTGAGTTATTCGGTGCTATCAGGAGCGATGGTTCAACAATTAGCACTGCAGGAAATTCAATTTAGACTTCTTGCCGTTACCTGGATGCTTCACTTGATGCTCATTGGAGGTTCAAGGTTTGTATGGAGAGTCTATCGGGACACCTTTATATCCATGGTGGATAATCGAAAACGGACGTTGGTGGTGGGAGCCGGAGCAGCCGGCACAATGGTCACGAGACAGCTGCTAAAGAACGACGGGGATCTGGTCCCTGTTGCATTCATTGATGACAATATTAGAAAGCAGAAATTGGACATATTAGGCATCCCGGTCGTCGGAGGCGTGGATCGAATTGAAAAAGTGGTAGCTCAATATGATATTGAACACATCATTATTGCCATTCCTTCTCTTAACAAACAAGAGTTGAATACCATCTTCCAGGAATGCTTGAAAACGAAAGCGAAGACGCAAACCCTTCCGATGCTGGAGGATTTGATCACTGGGAAAATATCAGTTAATCAATTCAGGGATGTACAGGTGGAGGACTTATTAGGCAGGGATACAGTGGAAATCGATATGTCCAGCATCTCTGAATATGTCACAAACAAAGTGGTGCTTGTATCAGGTGCAGGGGGCTCTATAGGTTCTGAAATCTCTCGCCAGATTTCCCAATTCAATCCGAAACAATTAATCCTCCTCGGGCATGGTGAAAACAGCATTTATTCCATTGAGATGGAGCTGAAAGAATCATTTGCCGGAAAGAGAATTGAGTTCATCCCTGTCATTGCTGATTTACAGGATGAGAAGAAGATGATCCAAGTGATGAATGAATACACTCCGGATGTCGTCTATCACGCGGCTGCCCATAAGCATGTACCTCTCATGGAGAGAAACCCGGAAGAAGCGGTCAAGAACAATCTTATCGGTACAACAAATATTGCAAAAGCGGCAAGCTGGAGCGGAGTCAAAACCTTTGTCATGATCTCCTCCGACAAGGCGGTGAATCCGACAAGTGTCATGGGTGCCACGAAACGATTGTCTGAAATGGTCATTCAGAGCATGGATCAAACGAGTTCAACACGTTTTGTCGCCGTCCGATTTGGAAATGTATTAGGCAGCAGGGGCAGCGTCATTCCTTTATTCAAGAAACAGATTGAAAAAGGTGGACCGGTTACGGTCACTCATCCCGATATGGTCAGATACTTCATGACCATCCCTGAAGCATCAAGACTTGTTATTCAAGCAGGGGCGCTCGCTCAAGGCGGGGAAATCTTCGTATTGGACATGGGGGAACCGGTGAAAATAGTCGATTTAGCAAAAAATCTGATTAAACTCTCAGGGCATTCCATCGAGGAAGTAGGACTGAAGTTTACAGGAATGAGACCCGGGGAGAAGCTATACGAGGAACTTCTGAAGGATGAAGAGATTCACGAAGAGCAAATCTATCCGAACATCTATATAGGGAAAACCGCACATCTTTATTTAGAAGAAATCGATGAAATCATCGAAACCTTTAATGATATGGATCGAGATACATTAAGAGAAAAATTAGTTGCGTTAGCCAATACAAAAGAAATCATTAAACCGAAGCCAGTCATGTCGATATCAAGCTAATAGGAGTGATAAATCAATGAAAGTCAGAAAAGCAATCATCCCTGCCGCTGGACTTGGAACAAGGTTTCTTCCAGCTACAAAGGCCATGCCAAAGGAAATGCTGCCGATTGTCGACAAGCCAACGATTCAATATATAATCGAAGAAGCCATTGAGTCGGGGATTGAAGATATCATCATCGTCACAGGAAAGGGAAAAAGAGCCATCGAGGATCATTTCGATCATTCATTCGAACTCGAACAAAATCTACTGGATAAAGGCAAATTCGAACTATTATCTGAAGTTCAGAAGTCTTCGAAACTTGTAGACATCCACTATATCCGTCAAAAGGAACCAAAAGGATTAGGCCATGCCATCTGGTGTGCCCGCAAATTTGTGGGAGACGAACCATTCGCCGTCTTACTTGGCGATGACATCGTAAGGGCTGAGACCCCATGCCTCAAACAAATGATCCAGCAATACAACCGATATCAATCTTCTATTCTGGGAGTTCAAACAATAAACAAAGAAGAAGTATCCCGTTACGGAATTGTTGATTCTCATCAAATCGGTGAACGGTTCTATGGAGTGAACGGGCTAGTGGAAAAACCGGCTAGAGAAGAAGCCCCTTCGAATTTGGCCATCATGGGTCGATATATCCTAAGTCCGCGAATCTTCGATGTGCTTGGAAATCAGCCACCGGGAGCGGGAGGAGAGATTCAGCTGACGGACGCCATTGCCGAACTGAATAATCACGAAGCGGTATACGCCTATGACTTTGAAGGGACCCGTTATGATGTGGGGGAGAAAATGGGCTTTATCCAAACGACGATTGAATTCGCTTTACAGCGTGACGATTTGAAAGCCGAGTTGTTGGATTACCTCTCAAACGTCATGAACCGGGAAGTAGCTAAGAAAGTGAAATGAGGTGAGGGGAATGGTTCATTCAATCCTGTTTTGCGCAACCGTCGACTACCACTTTAAAGCTTTCCATTTACCTTATATGAAATGGTTCAAGGAACAAGGCTGGGAGGTCCATGTAGCGGCAAGTGGTGAAATCGAGCTTCCTTATGTGGATAGGAAGTTTACGATTCCGATTCAAAGATCACCGTTTTCTCTGACTAACATAAAGGCCTATCAAGAGCTAAAAGATATAATTGAACACCAACATTATAGGCTGATTCATTGTCACACGCCTATGGGAGGAGTGCTGGCTCGATTGGCAGCACGTGGGGCAAGAAAGTATGGTACAAAGGTCATCTATACAGCACATGGGTTTCATTTTTGCGAGGGTGCGCCCATTCAAAACTGGATGCTTTATTATCCCATTGAAAAATTGCTGTCACGGTATACAGATTGCCTTATTACGATTAACAAAGAAGACTATACCTTGGCCAAACACCGATTCAATATTCCCTCTATTGAACATGTGCATGGAGTGGGAGTGAACACCGAAACCTTCCAACCTATTTCTGAAAAGGATAAAGCAGAAAGAAAGAAGTCATTTGGATATCAACCAGATGACTTTTTATTATTTTATGCTGCCGAATTCAACGAGAACAAAAACCAACAAATGCTGATTAAAGCGTTAGCACATATCAAAGAAGAGGTCCCACATGCCAAGTTGTTGCTTGCTGGAGAAGGAGCGTTGCAAAATCATTGCAGGGAGCTGGCAAAAAGATTAGAAGTTGATCACATGGTTCATTTTTTGGGATTTCGAAAGGATATACCCGAACTTCTTCCAATGTGTGATGTGGCGGTTGCATCGAGTCTGCGTGAAGGACTTCCGGTAAATATGATGGAAGCGATGGCTTGTGGGTTGCCTGTGGCGGCGAGTGAGAATCGGGGGCACCGGGAGTTGGTGAAGGACCATCAAAATGGTTGGATTGTATCCTCAACAGACGTTGAAGGCTTTTCGAATAAGCTTAAACTCCTTGCTGCGTCAGAAGACATAAGAAGGCAGATGGGAATGACCGGAAGAGACATGATAGAGAGTACATTTAGTGTCCAAAGAATAGTAAATGAAAAAAGTCGAGTTTACCAATCTTATATGAAAGAGAAGGAGGTGGAAAAATGGGCAGTCCATTAAGGGTTCTGCATGTGGTCGTGAATATGAACCGTGGCGGAGCAGAGACACTGATCATGAATCTTTACCGGAATATCGATCGAACGAAGGTTCAATTCGATTTTTTAACATGCAAAGAAGGTGTTTTCGATTCTGAAATTCTTGAGATGGGCGGAAAGATCCATAGGATTTCCTACGTGACAGAAGTGGGGCACTCAGGGTATGTGGAGGAATTAGATATGTTCTTTAAAGAACACTCCTATTATCAAATTGTTCACTCACATCTGGATAAGATGAGTGGGCTGGTATTAAGAGCTGCAAAGAAAGCGGGTGTCCCTGTAAGAATTGCTCATAGTCATAATACCCAGAGTGAGGGGGGAACAGGGGCAAAGGTGTATAAATGGGTAGTCGGCCAGCAGATAAAACGGAGTGCTACTCACTTGTTTGCCTGTTCAATTGCTGCCTCTAAGTGGTTATTCGGAAATCAGGCAAATAAAGCACAGCTTATAAAAAACGGAATAGAGTTCGATAAATTCCAATTTTCCTTCTATATTCGAAATCAGGTTAGAGCTGAACTTCAGCTAAATAAAGATACACTGGTTTTAGGTCACGTTGGAAGGTTTTGTGAACAAAAAAATCATATGTTCTTACTCGAAACCTTTGCCGAAATCCACAAAAAAATACCCGATTCAAAACTGGTCCTGGTAGGGGACGGACCTTTAAAAGGGAAGATCAACGACAAAATAAGAAGCCTGCATTTACAACAAGCGGTCATGGTTCTGGGGGTAAGGGAAGACATTCCTTATTTACTACAGGCATTCGATACTTTCATGTTTCCATCTTTTCACGAGGGTCTTCCGGTTACATTGATTGAAGCACAAGGTGCAGGGTTGCCATGTTATATTTCAGAAACCATTACAGATGAAGTAGATATGGGAAATGAGTTAGTCCGTTTCTTACCTATTACAAATAAGAGTGTTTGGGTGGAACAGATCGTGAATGAGAAACATACACAGTCAGCAAGAAATATCTCACATGCGGCTCTTACTCTTAAAGGATATGACATTCGTAAAACAGCAGAAGATACTGAGAAGTCATACATCATGCTGGGAGGAAGAACGGGATGAAGCAATTAACGGTCTTCACTCCAACCTATAACCGCGCATACTGTCTTGGTCAGTGTTATGAAAGTCTAAAAAGGCAAACGAATAAAAATTTCACCTGGCTGATCATTGATGACGGGTCAACAGATCATACAAATGAACTTGTGGCGAAATGGATCAAGGAGGAACATGTTCACATTATCTACCACTGGCAGGAAAATCAGGGCATGCATGGAGCCCACAATACCGCCTATCAGTTAATCCATACAGAGCTGAACGTATGCATCGATTCCGATGATTATATGCCAGACAATGCTGTTGAAAAAATCCTGTCGTTTTGGAATGATCATGGTAGCTCTAAAGTAAGTGGAATAATTGGGTTGGATGCCTATCATGATGGGGATGTCATCGGAACAAAGTTACCAGACACAGTCGGCTCTTCCACCTTATTCGATTTATATAATAAATACGGAGTAACAGGGGACAAAAAATTAGTCTACCGCACAGAGTTAACGAAGAAATACCCTTATCCAATCTTCTATCAGGAAAAATACGTCGGCCTTGCCTATAAGTATTTCATGCTTGATAAGGAATATAAAATGCTTCTGATGAATGAAGTGATCTGTCGTGTGGAATATTTAGCTGACGGATCTTCTGTGAATATGTTGAATCAGTATCGAAAGAATCCAAAAGGGTTTGCCTTTTACCGGAAGGAACTGATGAAATTGCCATTCGCCAGTACGACGTTTAAATTTAGGCAGGCGATTCATTATGTATCGAGTAGTTTAATCAGTCGGAATTGGAATTTCATGAGTGAAACGCCTGATAAACGATTAACTTTATTGGCGCTCCCTCTTGGAATCATCTTATATCTCTACATCAATCAGAGGACAAAAATAGCTGTTAATTGACAGATGATTTTCTATTGAAAGGATCCTAGTAATGACGATTTTATGGATTAATCTTTTTCTGGTCTTCCTTTTCTCCTCTTTCTCCAGGTATGCCGCTTCAACAGGGACGATGACAATGACAAGTCCGGTTCCTATCCGGCCGAATAAGCTGATAGCGATTGGGGCTTTGTTATCCCTTGTACTTGTATCGGGACTTCGCTCAAATATCGGGGATACTTACTTCTATAAGCATGCATTTGAAGTAAGCCAGTTCACCTGGGAGTATATCTTAAGCCAAAAGGATATTGGTTTTGGCATTCTTCAAATGGTATTGAAAAATTATGTCTCTGAAGATCCACAAGTGCTGCTATTTACAACAGCGTTATTAACTAATACTCTTATATTTTTCGTATTATACAAGTACTCAAGGATGCTTGAGCTTAGCTTATATGTGTATATAGCCGGGGGATTATTTCTTATATCGATGAATGGGATCAGACAGCTGCTTGCGGCGGCAATCATTTTCACAGCCACAAAGTATTTAATAGATGGAAATTGGGTTAAGTATTTTGCCATTGTCATCATCGCTTCATTCTTTCATCAAAGCGCACTTATATTACTTCCTATTTATTTCTTAGTTCGTTCAAAGGCATGGTCCAAATCAACGGTTGTACTCATCATTTTCGCTCTCATCATTGTAGTGGGGTTTGACCAGTTCACCTCATTCTTGTTTTCAGCCATTGAGGATACCCAATACGGCCACTATAAAGACTTTGCGGAAGGTGGCGCGAACATCTTAAGAGTACTCGTTGAGATGGTTCCCATTATCATTGCCTATCTTGGGAGGGATAAGTTACGGGAGATCTTCCCTGATAGTGATGTGATTGTTAATATGGCTCTCCTTGGGCTGGTGTTTATGTTGATTTCTACTCAGAATTGGATCTTTGCCAGGTTCTCAATCTATTTCAGTTTATACCAGCTGATCCTCATATCCTGGATCGTAAGATTGTTTGAAAAAAAAGATCGAAAAATCATTTATCTTGGAATTGTCAGTTGTTATTTTCTGTATTACTTTTACGAAAGTGTTATTAGTTTAAACATTCTTTACAAGAGTGACTATATTAATTGGTAAGAACGGAGGATGAATATGGCTATATTGATTACTGGCGGGGCAGGTTATATCGGAAGCCACACATGCATTGAACTATTGAATGCTGGCCATGACATTGTCGTTGTGGACAATTTCTCAAACAGTAAGCCGGAAGCGCTCAAAAGGGTGTCTGAAATAACAAGAAAATACTTTCGAACTTATTGTCTTGATTTGCAAAACCGGGAAGGTCTGGAAAAGGTATTTACAGATAACGGGATTGAGGCGGTGATTCATTTTGCCGGCTCCAAGGCGGTTGGGGAGTCGGTTCATTTTCCACTTAAATATTATGAAAATAATATGAATAGCACCATCACTCTCTGTGAAGTCATGAAAAAGTTCAATGTGAATAAACTTGTATTTAGTTCATCAGCCACTGTATATGGGGCGACGAATACGGTACCGATTACAGAGGAGACCCCTTTAAAGGCGACAAATCCATACGGTCGTACAAAGCAGATGATTGAAGAGTTATTGCAGGATCTTTATGATTCTGAGCGTGAATGGAGCATTGCCCTGCTTCGTTATTTCAACCCTGTAGGGGCTCATGAAAGTGGGCGGATTGGTGAGGATCCTAATGGAATCCCCGATAACCTCATGCCATATATTTCTCAAGTGGCGATTGGGAAACTGGAAAAACTCCAAGTATTTGGTGACGATTACCCAACAGTAGACGGCACCGGGGTAAGAGATTATATTCATGTGGTCGACCTGGCCCTTGGTCATGTCAAAGCTCTGGAAAGACTGCTTACTACTAGCGGAATCGATGCATATAATTTAGGCACCGGAAAAGGATACAGTGTGCTTGAAGTCTTATCAGCATATGAAAGAGCAGCTGGGAAAACCATTCCATATACGGTAGTGGAAAAGCGGCCGGGAGATGTAGCCGTTTGCTATGCTGATACATCAAAAGCGAAAGAGAAACTAAACTGGGAAGCGGTTAAAGGGATTGATGAGATGTGTAAGGATTCTTGGAGATGGCAGCAACATAATCCGTTTGGTTACGAGAAACCATCCAAAATATTAGTGAAGAACTAGGTACAGGTGCTACTCATAGCAGCTGCTTTTTTTATGTTCAATGTAAGGAGAAGAATATGAATATTACTGAAAACCTAACAGTCCAAGATCTTCAGGAGCTTTTAAAAACAATGTATCAAAAGGGTATTCAATCAGAAGAAGTGAATACAAGGGAATTTCTAAACGAAATAAAAGAAAACATCATCGCCCTCTGTACTACAAATGAGATCGATACCTGATCATCAAGGAAGTGATTTCAAATGATCAAACGAATGATTGATATTAGTATTTCATCGATTTTACTTTTGGTCTTGATCCCGTTAATGGTTCCAATTATGTTAGGCATTAAGATGAAAATGGGGTCACCTCTATTGTTTTGTCAGCAACGGCCGGGGCTTTACGGGAAACCATTCAAACTATATAAATTCAGAACCATGTTAAATGGTGATGGTATAGCGGATGAACTGAGATTGACTCCTCTTGGAAGATTTCTTAGAAAATATAGTCTTGATGAATTTCCCCAGTTATACAATGTGTTGAAGGGTGATATGAGTTTAGTGGGTCCAAGGCCATTGTTAATGGAGTATCTGCCACTTTATTCTGAAGAACAATACATTCGGCATCACGCGAAGCCCGGAATAACCGGATGGGCTCAGGTGAACGGGAGGAATTCAATCTCATGGGAAGAAAAATTCTTATTGGATGTTTGGTACGTCAAGAATCAAAGTTTCTCTCTCGATATGAAAATTCTTGCCAAAACCTTCATCAAAGTGATCAAAAAAGAGGGAATCACCGGCCAGAATCATGTAACGATGGAAAAGTTCAAAGGGTCGAAAGAAGTGGTCTGATATGAAGGTCGTAATGATAGGAAATGGTGGGCATAGTAAAGTCGTTCAGGAGATGGTGATAAGGCAGGGGTACAGTGTTCATGCCATAGTAGATGACAAATATGAAAGCGAGCAAATCATTGACGGGATTGTGTATGCTCCATTGACTTCCATTCATAAAATACTGGATAAAGAGATGAAAGTGGTCGTAGCAATTGGCAGTAATATGGTTAGAAAGCATATGGTAAGTAAGTTAAAGCTTCCTGGTAAGCAGTATTTAACCGTCATCGATCCTACTGCAGTCATAAGCAATACGGCAGCAGTTGGATATGGAACAGTTGTAATGCCAAAAGCTGTGATCAATGCAGCTGCCCACGTCCATGATCACTGTATCATCAACACCGGAGCTGTCATTGAACATGATAATTCAGTAGGGGATTACTCACATATTTCCCCTCATGCCACATTAACAGGAAACGTAACGATCGACGAAGGTGTACATATAGGGGCTGGTGCTACAATCATTCCTGGTGTGAAAATCGGGGAGTGGTCGATCATTGGAGCCGGGGCGACGGTCATTCGATCTGTCCCTGCTCATTGTAAGGCAGTGGGGACACCAGCCAGGATCATCAATAGGAGCCTTGGAGTAGTGAAAGATATCATGTAGAGAAAAGGTGGTTGTTAGATGAAGAAGCCGAGAATCTACCTTTCTCCTCCTCATATGAGTGGAAGGGAACAAGAATATATTAAGGAAGCCTTCAGGACCAATTGGATTGCCCCATTAGGTCCGAATGTGGACGCATTTGAACAAGAGTTAGCCTCATACGTAGGAGCCAGTGAAGCGGTGGCCGTTAATTCGGGAACATCTGCCATCCACTTGGCTCTTTCTTTATTGGGAGTCACCCGGAGGGATACTGTTTTCTGTTCAACACTGACATTTGTGGCAAGTGCGAATCCCATTCTATATCAAGGGGCAGATCCGGTTTTTATAGACTCGGACTACGATTCATGGAATATGTCTCCCCAGGCGCTACAACGGGCATTACAAGACGCTGCCTTTCAAGGAAAGCTTCCAAAAGCCGTCATCATTGTGAACTTATATGGTCAAAGTGCGAAAATGGATGAACTTCTTACTCTCTGTGAACATTATCAGGTCCCCGTTGTAGAAGATGCAGCCGAGTCACTGGGCTCCACTTATAAGGGAAAACCCAGCGGGACATTTGGACATTTCGGAGTCTATTCATTTAACGGTAATAAAATTATCACAACATCCGGCGGGGGGATGCTGGTTTCCAACGATATTGAGTCCTTGCAGAAAGCTCGGTTTCTCGCTACCCAGGCAAGAGACCCTGCCCCATATTATCAGCATAGCCAGGTAGGTCACAATTACAGACTGAGTAATATCTTAGCCGGTGTTGGGAGGGCCCAATTGGAGGTAATCGATGAAAGGGTAAAAGCCAGAAGGCTCATTTTTGAACGTTACCAGCAATCCTTATCCCAAATCCCGGGGATCTCATTCATGCCGGAATTGGAAAACAGTATGACCAACAGATGGCTTACAACCCTCACCATTGATGAGATAGAAACAGGAATAACATCATCTCAGTTAATTGAAGCAATGGCAAAAGAAAATATTGAAGCACGTCCAGTATGGAAACCTCTCCATATGCAACCGTTATTTAAGGAGGCAACTTACTTCTCTCATAGTGAGGATGAAGATGTCGCTCAGCAACTGTTTTCCAGAGGTATTTGTCTTCCATCAGGGTCAAGCATGACGGAAGAAGAACAAATGAGAATTGTTGAGTGTGTAATGAATACGATTGAAGGTGTGTACGCAAGGCAGGATATAATATGATGTCAAAAAATATGAGGTAAAGATGAATGATAGGTTCAAATATAGGTAGTATTCGAAAACGCAGAGGACTCACTTTATCCGAACTTGCAGATCGGGCAAATGTATCTAAATCCTATCTGAGTAATTTAGAGAGGAACTTAAATAAGAATCCCTCTATTCAAGTCATAGAGAAAATCTCGACTGTATTAGACGTGGATTTAACAACCATTCTTCAATTCAATTCACCTGAAGAAAATAGGGAACTCCTGGAGAGCGAGTGGCTGGATTTTATAAATGAGTTGAAGGATTCAGGGATTGAGAAAGAGCAATTACAACAATATAAAGCGGTGATTGAATTTATAAAGTGGCAGAATCATAAGGTGGAAGAGAAATAATCAGGGGAGGGGATAGCGATGGATGTACCTAAACGAATCCTTCACATAGTGGGAGCGATGAACAGAGCCGGGACGGAAACCATGTTAATGAATCTGTACCGGAATATGGATCATCATAAGATTCAATTTGATTTCGTTTCTTACAGTGGAGGGAAGGCTCATTATGATCATGAAATTATTGAGCTTGGCGGGAAGGTGATAAGGTTATCCCAAACCGGATCAATAAAGGAGCTCTACCAGGCAATCAAACAGAATGGACCTTACGAAGCGGTTCATTCCCATACTTTATTTCACTGCGGCATAGCAAGTGTAGCAGCGTATTTAGCAGGAGTAAAGGTGCGGATATCTCATGCTCATACAACATTAGATAAAGAAGATAGCTGGATAAGAAAGATGTATATCGCCTCTATGAGAAAAATGATAGGTACCTTTTCCACACACCTGCTTGCTTGCAGTAAAGAAGCGGGAGAGTACTTATTTGGCAGGGAAGCTGTACACCGAGCCAATTATTCCTATTTTCCTAATGTGATAGACTTTGAGAAGTTGTTAAAGAGTCCTCAATCACTCGTTAGTCAATTCAAGATAGAAGAAGGCCTGGGGAAATCAATTGTCATTGGACACATTGGCAGATTCATCCCGGCTAAGAACCACGATTTCTTGCTTGACGTGATGAAGAGTTTAATAAAACGGAATCCAAATTGTAAACTGTTGCTGGTAGGGGAAGGGGATCTAAAAAACCATATTGAAAAAAGGATTGAAAATGAAGGGATCAATGAAAACATCCGACTTGTAGGAATCCGGGAAGACATTGGAACCATGTTACATAGTATGGATGTTTTTGTCTTTCCTTCCCTATACGAAGGTCTGGGACTTGTCCTCCTGGAAGCGCAAGCCAGCGGTCTTCCATGTGTCGTATCCGAAGCCATTCAACCAGAAGCCGACCTGCAACTGGGTTTGGTCACACAGCTCCCTTTGAGGGACGGACCTGATGTATGGGCCGAGGCTATAGTAAGACAGGCAAAAAGGAAAGAAAAGAACATCCATAAAATCAAACAGAGCTTTGAGAGAAATCATTATTCACCGGAAGCGGGAATCTCAAAGCTCCAGAACCTATATGGAGTTGAGATAGAGAAGGGAGGATCTAATGAAAAAAGTATTGATCGCTTCGTTTGATATGGAAGTCGGAGGGGTTGAGAGAAGCCTCATCAGTATGTTGAATCATTTTGATTACGACCTATACCAGGTTGATCTGATGTTGTACAGTCATACAGGTGACTTTATGGAACTACTGCCTGCAGGACCAACCCTGCTACCAGAGAATAATAGATACAAAACGTTTCGAATGCCGGTTTCAGCGGTGATGAAAAATGGGAACTGGGCCATTGGCTTAACAAGGATGCTTGCGAAATATAAGGCAAACCTCAAAAAAAACGCAGAATCAGGTTATAAACAAATGCAATACATGTGGAAGTATGCCCTCCCATTCTTACCAAAAATGGAGAAAGAGTACGATATCGCCATCAGTTATTTATGGCCACATTATTTTGTAGCTGAAAAAGTCAAAGCTAAAACTAAGATAGCATGGATTCACACAGATTTTTCAACGGTTGAAACAGATAGGGATATGGACCTCCAGATGTGGCAGCAATACGACAAAATAATGGCTGTGTCTGAAGAATGTAAGAAAGCATTTATCAATAAATATTCTTCCCTTCATAAGAAAGTGTGTGTGATGGAAAACATCACGTCCCCCGATTTTGTAAAGGACTTAGCGCATGATTTCGTTGACAATCCTATGGTGAAAGACGAGAGATTCAAATTAATAACAGTCGCACGTCTCTCCTATGCTAAAGGAATCGATCAAGCTGTCAAAGCACTAAAAGTATTACATGATCGTGGCTATAAAGACATAGTGTGGTACGTCGTTGGATACGGAGGGGATGAGGCTTCCATAATGGAATTAATAGAAGAACTGAAACTTGAGGACTCATTTATATTACTAGGGAAAAAGATGAACCCTTACCCCTATATTAAAGCGGCCGACTTATATGTACAGCCTTCCAGGTATGAGGGGAAGGCTGTAACCGTTGTGGAAGCACAGATCTTAGCAAAGCCGGTATTGATTACTAATTATGCCACGGCTAAAAGCCAGGTGCGAATGGGCATTGACGGTGATATATGTCAGATGTCTATCGAAGGGATAGCCGAGGGGATTGAGAAGTTATATAACGATCAACAGATGAGAGAAGCTCTTATCCAACACTGTGAAAGATCAGACTACTTCAATCATACAGAACTAAACAAACTATATCAGTTGGTATAAGGAGGAACAAACCTTGCACCATTCAATCGTAAGCGTAGTTGTTCCCATATACAAAGTAGAAAAATATATCCATAGATGTATTAAGAGCATACTACACCAAACGTATCCCCATTTAGAAATTATTCTTGTAAATGATGGATCTCCCGATCGATGTGGAGAGATAGCCGAAGAATTTAAATACAAAGATTCCAGAATCATCGTCATACACAAAGAAAACGGTGGCTTATCAGATGCCAGAAATGAAGGCATGAAAGAGGCGAGGGGGGAATACACCGTATTCGTCGACAGTGACGACTGGCTCGAACCAACCATGATAGAAGAAATGCTGCATTGCAGGCATGAACATCAAGCTGATTTAGTACAATCAGCTTTTTATTATGCCTATGATGATAAGCTGCTGTTTGACAGCAACAACTATTCTAGTGACGGGAGTATGTTTTTGCTGAACAATCAGGAAGCCATGTACGAACTGATTAAAAACGATAAAGTGAAAAACTTTGCTTGGGGAAAGCTCTATAGGACGGAAATGATTAAGGATATCCCTTTTAAAAAAGGTGTATTGTTCGAAGACGTTTTTTGGGCTCATCAGGTGATGAAAAGAGTGAAAAGGTTCGTACTCCTTCAAAAACCACTCTGCCACTACTACCAACGGAGTGACAGTATTGTAGCCACATACTCCATCAGGAACCTCGACATCCTGACAGGATTAAAAGAAAGGCTGGAATTTGTAAAAGAACACTATCCACATTATCAAGACGAGGTATATAGGAGTATTCTGCAGAACAGTTTAATGCATTACAATCTTCTTTTTCGGAATAGGAGGATAGATAAGGACGGAGTGAAGAAGAGAGACATACATCGTTATATCAAGGTCCATAGAGGTCAAATGAATAAAGCAGTAGCCCTGGAAGATGATCTGAACCGTCAACTTTTCCTTTTTTCTTTTCATCCACTGGCTAATATTTCGTACCTTATGTTGAAAAAAGGCATGGAGAGAATAAAGTTTCAGCCTAAGAAGAGGGATTTAGAAATGACAAAGACCACAAAAGGAGCATCGTTATAAATGAAAAACCTAGTAGAGTCTATCAAAAGAATGATTGTCCTTTGCATCATACATTTATTTAACCTTCTTCCAATAAAAAATAATAAAATCTTTTTGTTTAGTTATTACGGTGCTCAGTACGGTGATAATCCAAAGTATATCTCGGAATATATTAAAGAACACGATCACCAAAGTACATACGACATCGTGTGGGCATTCACGGATTTGGATTCGACAAAGCATATAACCAATATTAGAAAAGTAAAAATGATGTCTTTACGATACTTCTATGAGTTGTGTACTTCAAAGATTATCATTACCAATTTCAGAACTACAGACTACTTTATAAAACGAAAAAATCAATATTATATTCAAACCTGGCATAGCTCTTTGAGGCTTAAACAAATTGAAAAAGATGCTGAAACGGTTCTGCCTCCCCATTACGTAGAGATGGCTAAGAGAGATTCGAAAAAGTGTGATCTCTTACTTTCTGGTTGTAGATATAGTACAGAAATTTTCAAAAGAGCTTTTTGGTATGAAGGTGAAATTTTCGAATCAGGAATTCCGCGAAATGATGTGCTGTTGAGATCTAATCAAGATAAAGTGAAAGCAATAAAATACCAATACAACCTTTCAGTTGATACGAAGGTTCTACTATATGCTCCAACCTTTAGAAAAGACCACAGTCTGGATGTATATGATTTAGAATACGAGTCACTAATAAAGGCAGCTAAGAAGAAATTTGGTGGTGACTGGGTGGTCCTGGTTAAACTTCATCCACATTTATTGTCAAAGTCTAATCAAATGGTACAACAAAAAAATGTAATAGATGTTACAGCATATAATGACATACAAGAGTTATTGCTTATCTCGGATGTTCTAATATCAGATTACTCCTCACTGATGTTTGATTATTCGCTTACAAATAGACCATGCTTTTTGTATGTGCCAGATGTAAAACAATATCTGGAAAAGGAAAGAAGCTTTTATTTTAATCTGAAAGAACTTCCATTCATAAGCGCTCAATCGAACGCTGATTTGGTAAGGAAAATCGAACTTTTTGATGAACGCACCTATAAACAGGAAGTCCAAGCATTTTTATCTACAATAGGATCCTATGAAAGAGGAATTTCTTCAAAGCTATTATTCAATAAAATTAATGAAGTATGCTTTGGTGATAAAAGGAGAGGTTTACATGAAGCAGTATAAAATCGGTTATACTACAGGAGTTTTCGATTTATTCCACGTGGGACATCTAAACATATTAAGACAGGCGAAGGAACAATGCGACCACCTTGTAGTCGGAGTAAGCACCGATGAACTGGTCATGAGTTACAAAAATAAAAAGCCCGTCATATCATTCTCAGATCGCATGGCGATTGTGGAAGGAATTAAATACGTAGATGAGGTTGTACCACAAGTAAATAGAGATAAATTCTCAGCATGGGAGCATTTACAATTCGACGTCATGTTTGTTGGTGATGATTGGAAAGGGAATGCTCTTTTTGATGACTTGGAAAAGCGCTTTGATCACGTTGGGGTGGGGATTGTTTATTTTCCTTATACGAAGGGCGTTTCTTCGACGATGGTGAAGGAAAAAATAAAAATATAAATGGGAGAATACCATGAATCCAGCAATAAGTATTATCGTTCCTGTATATAATGTTGAACCGTATTTAAGAGACTGTGTTGATAGCATTTTAAATCAAACGTTTACTAACATTGAGATTATCTTAGTGAATGATGGTTCTACTGATAATAGTGGGCTAATTTGTGATAGTTACTCAGAGGGTCATTTAAATATAAAAGTGATTCATAAAGAACATGAGGGAGTAAGCTCCTCAAGGAACTCAGGTGTTGCAGCTGCAAAAGGAAATTATATTGGTTTTGTTGATGGGGATGATCGAATAGAACCTCATATGTATATGGAGCTATATACTCTTTGTATAAAAACAAAAAGTGATATATCGATATGTAAACTCGGGAGAGAAATAGACGGAAAAATAATCAATATTGATAATATGTCGTTTCAAAAGAGTTTAAACAATATAGAAGCTATGAAGGAACTTTTCAAAGGTCATCTTTATAGATTCTCGTTATGCAATAAACTTTTTAATCAAACGTGTTTTAAAGACATTCAGTTTCCAGAAGGGAGGATTCATGAAGACTTATCAACGACCTATAAGCTATTTGCTAATTCTAATAAAACAATTTATACAAATTATTTAGGCTACATTTATGTAAAGCGAAATAATAGTATATTAACTTCTAATTTTTCTAAAAGAAGATTGGAAGCATTTATTGGCTGGGATGAGATTCTTATTTTTATGAATGAAAAGTATCCTCAACTTTCAAACGAATATCTATCTGCTTTTACTTATGGGTGTATAGACAATATGTATTATATTTTAAATGAAATTGAAGATAACAGAGAGAAACTTGAATATTTGAATAAACTTCAGTATTACATTAGGAAATATTATAGAAAAATAATAAAAAATAACAGGTTAAGTCATAAATATAAATATTTAATCACTATGATAAATTACAATACACAATTTTTAGTGATTTCAAATGGATTGAGAAAATTAATTAAGGAAAAGAAAAGAAAGGAAGCTATTCAATGATCATTATTAATCAGCCTAAGCTTGTAAAATCTAAGAGTGGAACTAGATTACAAGCTGAAATTGATATTGATGTGAAGAGAAAATATTTGTGGTATGAACTAGAAAATATGTTCCAACACTTTCTTACCAATGAAAGGGCTGATGCATTTCTAGTAGCATTAATTTGTTTGAGAACATTATTAACTTTAGATCTTTTAGGTAAACTTAATAGTTATAATTCAATATTTAATATGCAAAATTATTTTAACGAAAGAAAAAAACTATATTGCCCAAGTTATTAGTGTTCATAAAGAAGATCCTCTTTAGAGAGAACTATATTAAGAAATGATACTCACAGATTTTAAAATACCAATAAGAAGTAAATTCTACTCACATATTAAATTTGTAAAGAGAAGGTTAAAATCGTCTGTAAGAACAGGCTAAGGGGTGAAATGATGAAAAATAGGGTTTTAGTGTGTGCATATTTTGCAGTTAATACAGGCGATGATCTTTTTCTAAAAGTATTATTTGATAGGTACCCAAATGTCAAATGGGATTTACTCACTGCGAATAGAAATTATATTAAGATATTTAAAGACTACAAAAATGTAAAGATTTTGTATACCTATCGAGAGGTTAAAATAGGTAGAAAATATTATAATGTATTTTTTAAATTAAATGATTTAATACTTAATTTCAAGAAATATGATGCTCTGATTAATATTGGAGGATCTATTTTTATGCAAGGCTCATCGTGGAAAAAGAAACTCAAAGAAAGGAATTATCTTGTAACAAAGTTTAAGGCTATGAGCAAAAAGACATTCATTATTGGTGCAAATTTTGGTCCTTATAACGATGAAGAATTTATTCAAAAATATAGAGAATTATTTAAAAAGTGTGACGATATTTGTTTTAGAGATAGTGAATCGTTCAATTTATTTAAAGAATTGGAAAATGTGAGATTAGCTCCAGATATAGTGTTTGGTCTAAAGAGTAATGAAAGAAGTGAAGAGAAAGAAAAAATAGCGGGCTTTTCTATTATTAATCTGAAAAATAGAAAGGGACTAAAAGATTACTATCACTTATATAATAATAAAATAATTGAATTAGCAAAGAACTATTTAAGTAAAGGCTATAGAGTAAAATTTTTCTCATTTTGTGAAAATGAAGGGGACTTGGATATTATCCAAGATATCGTAAGAGAAATTAATAATCAAAATATAGAAATAGTTAATTACAAGGGTGATATAGAAAGTTTCCTCAATAAATTTAAATCGTGCGAGATTATTTTAGGAACTAGGTTCCACTCAATAATTCTTGCACTTAAGAACGGGCAAAAAGTAGTGCCAATCATTTATAGTGAAAAAACTTATAATGTTCTTAAAGATTTAAATATGTAAAATGATTGTCATTATATAAAAGATATTTCCACTCTTAAATTTGATGAAATTAACCTCAAATCCGATTTTCAAAAGAGCATGCTCCATAAAAATATTGAGCTAGAGTCTGAAATTCATTTTAAAGAAATCGATAATTTTTTATTGGGTAGTAAAGGAGGAGGAAGTTTTGAAGAAAAATTTACTATTTGTAATTGATTCATTAGTAATAGCAGGGGCAGAAAAAAGCCTAGTGACGTTACTATCCATGCTGGACTTATCTAAATTTAATGTTGATTTAATGTTATTTGCTCATGGGAATAAATTAGAAAAACTCCTTCCTGAAGAGATAAATATACTTCCACCTCTAAAATATACTATCTACACTCAGAAGAGGGTCAAAGATAATTTAATTCTTTCATTTTCTTTAAGTAACTACAAAATGCTCTTCTCCAGAATAAAATACTCAAGCAAAATAAGGTTGAAAAAATATAGTAATCCTCAAAAGGCCAGATTATTTTGGCAAAGTGTATCTGGAGTAATAGAGCCAAACCCGAAAACTTATGATGTAGCAATAAGCTATGCCCAAGGAGTCCCTACATTCTATGTGGCAGAAAAAGTAAAAGCGAAAAAGAAATTAGCATGGGTTAATGCGATTTACAGATTGAAGAGAAAAGACAGCGAGTATCAGAGTAAGTATTATGATCATTACGATAAAATTATTGGAGTATCAGAAACATCAAAAGAGGTATTTTTGGAAACCTTCCCTAAATATAACAATAAAATGGAAGTTATTTATGATATAAATAATCCTCAATTCATTTCTGATATGGCAGATATCGGAGATGGGTATGAGGATTATTTTGATGGAGTAAGGATTCTCACTATTGGAAGGCTAGCTCGTCAAAAGGGGTATGATATTGCCCTTGAAGCTTGTAAAAAGCTGAAGGAAAAAGGGATTAACTTCAGATGGTATGTTTTGGGTAAAGGTCCTCTCGAAGAAGAGATACGACATTATGTTACTACACACAATTTAACTGATCACTTCATTCTTTTAGGTGTAAAAGCAAATCCCTACCCTTATATAAAAAAATCCGATATATATGTTCAAACCTCAAAATTTGAGGGGTTTGGGTTGGCGATAGCTGAGGCACGTATGTTAAATGTTCCTGTAGTGACCACAAATTTTGACGCTGTTTATAATCAGATGGTTCAAAATAAAAATGGGTTAGTGGTGAACATGGATTCTGAAAGTGTTGCGGATGGAATAATAAGTTTAATTCATAACCATAATCTTAGAAATGAAATAACCGAATACTTAAAGCTTGAAAAGAAAGGTAATATCGAGGAGATAGAGAAGTTTTATAATCTAGTTATATAGGGTGAGAAAAGCATGAAGAAAAAGATAGTGTTTATGGTTATTAATATGAATATAGGTGGGACCGAGAAGGCCCTGCTCAATATGATTAATGAGATGCCAATAGATCAGTATGAAATAACTATTTTAATGCTGGAGAAATATGGAGGATTCTTAGAGGCTATACCTAAAGAAGTTAAGGTTGAATATTTGGAAGACTATGCTGCTTATAAGCAATTACTAAATAGACCAGTCAAAACAACGGCAGTTGAATTAATTAAACAGGGGAAAATATTGAAAAGTATTGCGCTTGGTTGTGTTTATACACTTTCAAAAATTTCACGAAGTAAAATGCTTTATTATAACTATGTCCTTAAAAACCTACCAGAATATAAAAACAACTATGATGTTGCTATAGCTTATGCAGGTCCAATGGACTTCATAAGCTATTTTGTTGCAAAGAAAATTAAAGCAGAAAAAAAAATACAGTGGATTCATTTTGATGTTACGAAAATAGGGTTTAATAAAAGGCTTTGTCAGAACCTTTATAAAAAATTCGATAAAATATATGTAGTCTCAAATGAAGGTGAAAATAAATTGGTTAGCAAGATTCCATCCATTAGAGGAAAAACAGAAGTGTTCAATAATATATTATCTAGAAAATCAGTTTTATTACAATCTAACTTAGGTGTTGGTTTCAAAGATACCTTTGATGGTATAAGAATTTTAACAGTAGGAAGGTTATCTAAAGAAAAGGGGCAAGATCTTGCAATTAAAGTTTTAGCAAGATTAGTAAAGGAAGGATATAACGTTAAATGGTATTGTGTTGGAGAAGGTGATGCTCTAGAAACATATCAAAAGTTAGTAGCTCAATACAGTTTAGAAAATCATTTTATTTTTCTGGGAGCTGATCCCAACCCTTATCCATATATACGGAGGTGTGATATTTATGTTCAACCATCACGACATGAAGGTTACTGCATAACGCTAGCTGAAGCAAAGTGTTTACTGAAACCTATTGTTTCGGCAAGTTTTACAGGAGCAAATGAACAAATAATAAATAATGAAACAGGATTAGTGGTAGGGGGGAATATCGAAGAAATATATCAAGGTGTGAAAAGTCTAATAATCAATCCTCAAAAGAGAAAAAAGTTCTCTGAAGGATTAAATAATGAAAAGGCTCTTCAACAAAAGAAGATAGCATTTAACTAAATTGAAAAATAGAATATTTACGGAAAGGTTTGAGCAATTTGAAAAGTACAATAGGAAAGCTATTAGAGCTATTTAATAAAAGAGAAAAGAAGAAATTAGTAGCTCTCTTTTTCTTGATGATAGCTGCTGCATTATTTGAAACTTTAGGCATAGGGTTGATAGCACCTTTTGTAGGTATTGTAACAAACCCCAATCTAATCCAGGATCAGCCGACTTTTTCTTTTCTATATAAAATGGGTAATTTTAATTCAGAATCTTCATTTATATTTTGTGCGATACTTATTTTACTTGCAGTATTTGTAGTCAAAAACCTTTACTTACTTTGCTTTAATTATGTGCAGTTCCGAATTGTGTTGAATCAGCAAGTGAAATTATCTAAAGAATTATTTAAAGAGTATCTAACTAAACCATACACCTTCCACTTACAGAGGAATTCAGCGGACTTATTAAGAAATGTTGACGTAGAAGTTCCAAGAGTATTTCAAGGTATAATTATTTCTTGCTTCCAATTTATTACTGAGGTACTTGTAATCTTATGTATTCTATTATTACTTTTATTCACAGCCCCCCTAGCCACCATTACAGCCTCGATTTTATTAGGAGGAAGTGTAATGGTCTTTTTTAAATCTTTCAGGAAAAAAATTACTCATTTAGGAAAAGAGCAGCAGGCTGTAAGCGGATTGATGATCAAATGGGTGAACCAGGGATTGGGAGCAAGTAAAGAGGTGAAAGTCGCAGGCAATGAGAAATTTTTTATTGATTCTTATGCAAATCAAAGCCAAATCAAAGCCAATAATAGCCGGTACATGAAAATGCTTGAACAAGTCCCGCGATTGTTTATTGAAACATTATTAGTATCAGTGGTCCTCATTACGATGTTAATCATTGTTTTCCAGGATCGAAGCACATCAGAACTCATTTCCACCATGGCGCTCTTTGCTATGGCTGCATTTAGATTGATGCCATCTATCACCCGTGTGGTTTCGTTAATCACTACCATAAAATACAGCCAGCCAGCGCTCTCTGTTGTATATAACGACTTGTTTTTAAATAAGGAAAAGAAACAAGTACATGCCAAATCTATTACAACAGGTAATAGTGATTCAAAAACTTATTATGATTCAATAGAATTGAAAAATATTTCATTTAGATATCCAAATCAAAAGAATTACTCAGTAAAAGAGGCATCACTCACTATCCCAATTGGTCAATCAGTTGCATTTATCGGGGAGTCGGGAGCAGGTAAAACCACAATAGTGGATATTATACTTGGCTTGTTCACCCCGGAAAAAGGTCAAGTACTGGTGGATGGAATAAACTTGGAAGAACAAAAATCAACCTGGCAGAAAAAGATTGGATATATACCGCAGTCCATTTTCTTATCAGATGACACAATTCGTGGGAATATCGCGTTTGGAGTAGATAACAAAGATATAGATGAAGAAGCGGTTTGGAGGGCACTGGAACAAGCACAATTAAAAGAATTTGTTGAAGCACTCCCAGAGCAACTTGAGACTTCAGTGGGTGAGCGAGGAGTAAGGCTTTCAGGAGGACAACGTCAGAGAATAGGCATTGCCCGTGCACTTTATCACAACCCGGAAATTTTATTCATGGATGAAGCTACCTCTGCTTTGGACAATGAGACTGAAAAAGAAATTATGAAGGCAATTGATGAATTAAAAGGCGATAAAACACTCATTATTATTGCTCACAGACTTAGTACCATCGAAAATTGCGATATTGTATACAGAATGAACAATGGAAAAGTTGTCGCTATAAATAATCAACTTGTACAGTCATCATAAAAGTATAATCTTAACTCTGGATGAGATAAGGATGATCTCAATGAACCAAAGACTAATCGACCTTGATCTCTTAAAAGGATTCGGCATCATAATGGTAGTTGCAGTCCATTCCAACATGCCGCAGCTGGTCACAGCCTTTCTACAATCGTTTGGAATGCCCTTATTTTTCATGCTAGCAGGCTACACATTCAATTCAAAGAAATATAGGGGGAACTTTAATCTGCTAGTGAAAAAACGCTCCGTAAGTTTGTTGATACCGTATGTGATAGGGTGTTTACTTTCATATTTATATTGGATTGCAACGAAGTTCACTGGCGATTTTAAAGAAAGTTTTCTCTGGTATAAGCCATTAGTGGGGATACTTGAGGGAAACATTGAGGGCCTACTCAATTATCCTTTGTGGTTTTTGGTTTGCTTATATGGGTCTTTATTAATGTATGCTGCCAGCCAGAAGTATCTGCAAAGGTTCGCATTAGCTCAGCAGTTTGCTATTTACGCGGTAATTGGGTGGGGCGGGGCAGTGATTGGGAGCGTGGTTCACCTTCCATGGGGACTGGATATTTCATTGGTATCACTATTGTTCATCTTTATAGGGGATTGCCTAAGACAGGGAGCGCGATTTCCAGGAGTCATCGGCTTGAGCTTGGTCCTGTGTTCAGCTTTTTTTATCAATGATCCCGTCAGTATGGGTTTAAGAGAATATGGAAACCTTTTATTGTTTTATATTAGCGGAGTTGCGGGTAGTCTGCTTAGTCTGGAAATAGTAAGGAAACTAACTGGAATACACCACTGGTTTAGAGCCATTAGTCATATAGGAAGAGAGTCTGCGTATATATTGATCCTGCATGCAGGAATTTCATTTCCCCTGGTGAGTTACATCAATCATTTTTTACTACCTGGAGTTGCTTTTCCTTGGTTTGTATATTTAGTTGGAGGTATAGTCATATCCCTTTTTATACGTTACGTATTTAAGAAGTCATACCGAATCATTCAGCAGCTAAGAATTAATAAATCGTTAATGAATAGAGAAAACAGGATAGCCTAATTTCTTTTGGAAGAATCTTAAATACACCTTGCGTTCTTTATAAAATTGTAGTATTGTTCTTTATATAGTACAAATTAGGTATTTATAACCAGTTTGGGGGATGAGTACAATTTGATTCTTTTTCTAAAGAAAATTGTTTTGGGATTATTTATTTTAGGCTACATGATACTCATCTGGTTCCAATCAAGTCATTTTAATCCTGAAATCATCTATTACACCGGTCTCACTCTTGATCCACGTATAATATTATTTGCTGGCCTATTATTGGAGTCACTCCATTTAATTGAATTTGGCATTTTATATGTACTCATTGTTCTTTTTCAGCGGGCTTTTGGTAACCTTAACCGACGCAAAGAAATCATTGCAATCATCCTTTCATTTTTATATTCCGTTACTGATGAGATACATCAGTTATTCGTTCCATTCCGTACCTCTTCAATAGGTGATCTCGTTAAGAATGTAATTGGCATCCTTCTGATGTGGATGCTGGTTCGATATATAAACAAACGAAAAAACAACGTAGTACAAGAGGATTTTCTTCAAAAATAATATAGTGCACCCTTTGTGTTCTTAATTAAGAATTGCGTGAGGGGATATGAGGTGTCAATTTATGAGTGCGATTGCTGGGATATATCATCAAAACCATGAACCCGTATCTAGGGAGCATATACACGCAATGATGGGTTCATTGGAACAGTTCCCAGCAGATGACGTGAGAGTTTACAAGAAAGATCATATTTTTCTTGGCTGTCACGCTCAGTGGATCACTCCTGAATCCATCGGTGAAATTCTCCCTTTCTATGACAATGAAAGAAAATTAGCGATAACCGCTGATGCCATTATAGATAACAGAAAAGACTTATTTAATACCTTAGGAGTTAGGCAGTCTGTTAGAAAAGAAATGTCAGACAGTGAATTGATCCTTCTCGCATATGAAAAATGGGAAGAGGATTGCCCAAAACACTTGGTTGGTGATTTTGCATTTGTCATTTGGGATGAAAGGAAAGGAAAAATATTTGCTGCCAGGGATTTTTCTGGAGCGAGAACGCTCTATTACTCTTACGACAATCAATGTTTCGCATTTTGTACAGTAATGTCTTCATTACTATCCCTTCCATTCATTAAGAGAGAAATAAATGAAGAATGGCTGGCGGAATTTCTTGTTATACAAAATATGATTGATGTCGCAGACGTAACAAATACAATACACAAAAATATTAACCAAATCCCTCCTGCACATTCTCTTACAGTTGAAAATGGACAAATTGCTATAAAGAAATATTGCCGAATGGTTTGTGAAGAAACAATAAAATTAAAAAACACTGGAGAATATGTGGAAGCATTCCGAGAGGTTTTTCAAGAAGCTGTTGAAAACAGGACGAGGACCTTTAGTAAGGTAGGGGCAAAATTAAGTGGTGGACTTGACTCAAGCTCAGTAGTTAGTTTTGCAGCTAGATCATTACAAAAACAAAATAAGAGATTGCACACTTATAGTTATGTACCAGAAGAAGGATTTCTAGATTGGACTCCTAAACACAGAATAGCCAATGAAACGCCACTTATTAATGAAACAATTCAACACGTAGGTAACGTAGAAAGCAACTTCTTGGACTTTAAAGGTCGAAGTTCTTTAACCGAAATTGACGAATGGCTGGATATCATGGAAATGCCTTATAAATTTTTTGAAAATTCATTTTGGTTAAAGGGAATATTTGAAAACGCAAATAATGATGGAGTGAAAATTTTGTTAAATGGTGGGAGGGGGAACCTTGGGGTCTCATGGGGACCGGCAATAGATTATTATGCGACTTTGTTAAGGCAATTAAAATGGAGGTGTCTTTCAAGAGAAATTAATTTGTACAGTAGGAATTTAAAGTTAGCAAATAAAAAGAGACTGTACTTATTGATAGCTAGAAAATCTCTTCCTTCTTTTCTAAAGAATAATAAGGGCAATCAAGACTATCGACTGCCTTCATTAGTAAACCCTGCATTAATTGAAAAAACAAATGTTTTAGAGAAATTACACAGTCTAGGATTTGATTTGAAAAATAGCAAGTCTAAAAATGCAGCTCAACAAAGGAAGGAGCATTTTGAAAAAGAATACACGTGGAATGCTTCCGGGACTTCAGGGTGCAAGCTATCCCTTCGATATAACATTTGGAAACGTGATCCAACTAACGATAGTAGAGTGATAAAGTTTTGCTTATCTGTTCCAAAAAATCAGTTTGTGCAAAATGGGTTGGATCGCGCTCTTATTCGTAATTCTACAAAAGACTATTTGCCAGACGAAGTCAGGTTGAACCAGAGAACCAGAGGAATTCAAGGGGCAGATTGGCTTTACAGAATGCTGCCTGAATGGACTTCATTTATAGATGAACTAAAACAACTTACTAACGATCCACTTGTTAGTGAATATGTTGACCTAAGAAAAATACAGAGTGGAATAGATAAACATTATTATAAGCCAACACCAGACTTAGCTTTCCATCCGGAGTTAAGGTCACTCATGAGAACTTTAATCGTATATAGGTTTATTAAAAAACAATTTGAAAGGGGGTGAAAATTATGAAGAAAATTTGGGAAGAACCAAAGCTGGAAGTACTTAACGTCAATTTGACAATGGCTGGTCCAGGAATTAGAGATGTAGATGAATCTTATGAGGATGAAGATGAGCAAGGATTCCTTCATCATAGCTAACAGGTAATTTTAATAACTTGATATTAATATAACATTGCCCTTATCCATTTCCAAAATGAATAAGGGCTTATGTTAAATTTGATATCGTTGGAGTGATGTTAGATGGTGTCGGTACAATCATTTAGTTATTCTGCTTTTGGATTGAACATATTCAGCGACCTGTACTTCCCTGAGCTGAAGGTAAGCAGTGAATATAATTATCATAAAAGTATTCAAGTCAAAAAAAGCTGTCTAAAAGAGCTTTGGGCAAAAGTGGGAGATTATTCAAAGATGTACGTAGTAAAGGAAGGATATTTCCTTTTTAAAGCACCTGGAGTAGGAATCTTTTGTATACAAGGCGGTAATGAAATTTTGTACGACCCGTCAGGAGAAGATTACCTTGAACAACTCCGTCTTTACATATTAGGTACTTGTATGGGTGCTCTACTAATCCAAAGAGAAATCCTGCCTTTCCATGGGAGTTCATTTTCCTTCAACGGAAAAGCTTATGCCATCATAGGTGAATCTGGAGCGGGGAAGTCCACATTAACTTCTGCGTTGATCAATAAAGGTCACCGTATATTAACAGATGATGTTATCGCCATTTCGAGCAAAGAATATGGAGTACCTTATGTATATCCTTCCTATCCTCAACAGAAGCTTTGGGAGGAAAGTTTAATTGAATTTAATATGGACACTTCAAACTTCACTGCCCTTTTTAAAAGAGAAACAAAGTATGCCATTCCGGTAGAAAATCACTTCATAAATAACCCCTTACCACTTGGAGGAGTCTTCGAGCTTGTTAAGTCAGAAAGTGAAAATGTGAAATTGACTCCTATAGACGGATTGGAACGTTTGCATATTTTTTACCTTCACACGTATAGGAATTTTCTAGTTAAGCGATTTGGTTTAAGGAAATGGCACTTACAATACACTGCCAGCTTCGCAAAAAATATTGAAGTGTACCGCTTAACCAGACCTACATCCAGATTCACAGCCAATGAATTAGCCACATTAATTGAAGAAACAGTCCTTAAGGAGGAGCTTGTTCATGATTAATAGTCAGATGATTTCTTTAGAGAGTACCGTGGGTCAAGTGGAAGGGAATATAGTAAGCGATATGGGTGGTGAGAAGGTAATGCTCAGTATTTCCAATGGAAAGTATTATAACTTAGGGGAGATAGGTGGAGTCATTTGGGATGCTATTGAGATGCCGTTAACCTTGAGGGAACTAATTGACAACCTTCTGAATGAATACCAGGTAGATAGAGAGATCTGCGAGCAACAAGTATTGTCCTTTTTGGAAATGTTACTTAAAGAAGAGATCATCTTGATTCGTTCATAAAATGAAAAATTACATTAGGTGAGTATATGAGACGCATTAGACTGTTTTTATCAATGGATTTAACTACAAAACTCCTCCTAGGTGAAGCATTTATTGAATTGGGGGTGGTAAGGGTGATGAAGTTAATCCCTTTTTCAAAGCTTTCCCCTCATCTTGGATGCCATATGGAAGAAACATCTTTTAATAATAGAGTGAATAATCAAAAAGCATTAAAGAATATATCGAATGCTGTAAACATTGTGAGCCGGTATACGTTTTGGGAAAGTCAGTGTTTAGTAAAGGCAATAGCAGCGATGAGAATGCTTAAGAGAAGAAAAATAGGAAGTACTCTTTATTTGGGCACGGGAAGAGATGAGAAGGGTTTTCTGATTGCCCATGCATGGTTAAGAAGCGGCTCCTACTATTTGACTGGAGCGGAGGGTATGGAGAATTTCACGGTCGTTGGCAAGTTTGCAAAACACTGCACATTAACAAATGAAGGTGAATCTATTGATAAAAGATACCAGTCTTAACTTCGACAATATACCAATTGAGCTGAAAATTTTACTCGAGATGATTGAGGTGGATACTGATGCGGGATCGCTCGATTTTTCACCAGATTTTAATTGGGAGCAGTTTATGGAGCTTGCTAAACACCACCGTCTCTATCCTCAATTATTCTCTAAGATAAAAGAGCTGAATAGCTTAATTCCGCCTGATGTTTATAAAAGCTTACAACGATTATATCAACGTAACACCCTTCACATGCTTCATTTAACGGGTGAAATGAATCGAGTCAGTCAGTTATTTCATCACCATCAAGTGAAGACCATCTTTCTGAAAGGACCGATTTTGGGCAAGGAGCTATATGGGGACATCTCGATGAGGACATCCGGAGATTTAGATGTTCTGGTTCCACTGCAGAGTATTGAGACCGTGGACGGTCTTTTGTCTAAAGAGGGCTATGTAAAAGATGACTATTTCTCAACCGTTTTAAACGATTGGAAGTGGAGACATCATCATGTTACGTATTTTCATCCCCAAAGACAAATAAAACTTGAGATTCACTGGAGGTTAAGTCCGGGTCCTGGTAGAGAACCGAGCTTTACAGATCTGTGGAACCGAAAAAGACAAAGCAGTATTTCCACTGTCCCTATTTATATGCTGGGAAAAGAAGATCTATTTATGTTCCTCATTTCACACGGCGCAAGGCACGGATGGTCCAGGCTTCGATGGCTGGCTGATATTCATCGACTGGTTCTTCAAGGTCAAAATTGGAAGAGACTGTATTCTATTCTAAGGAAATACGAAATGCTTCACCTGACAGGACAGGCACTTCTTCTCAGCTCAAAGCTGTTTCATACGCCCCTAAATCAAGAAATGAAGGAATGTGCTGGAAAACAAGAAGCAGTGAGGTTGGCCAATAAGACCATTTTTTATTTTGAGCGTTTGGTGAATCTGCATACTGAGCCTCTTTCACCGGAAGTATCAACCTATCACAGGAATTACTTATACTCAATGAAGTCCCTTAAACAAAAGGTCATATTTATTTTAAGCTTCTTACATCCATATCCTGAAGATGCTGAGACCTTGCCTTTACCTAAATCGCTTCATTATTTGTATTTTCCACTGAGACCGGCCTTATGGTTTTGGAGGAAAGCAAAGAAGCAGGCAGTTTTATAGGAGTGAAAGAATGAAAGCTCTTTTGTATTTTACAAAGCAATTGTTTTCTTTTTCCAGGTACGTATTGATATTAAATTTAGTCGGCATGGTTTTCGTAAGTTTACTAGAAGGGATTGGGATCTTATTACTTATTCCCATGCTGAGTGTTAGCGGTATTCTTCAGGTTGATACAGCTGACATACCCTTTATTCATACCCTTTCTTTCTTGGAAATCATTTCTCCAACGGCTGGTTTAAGTGTAATACTTGGATTATATATTTTGTTGGTAGCGGGGCAGGCATTATTTCAAAGAAGAATCTCCAGAAAAAACATGATGATTCAAGTGGATTTCATCAATCATCTGCGAATGGAAACGTATAAAGGTCTATTGCAGGCAAATTGGGGATTTTTCATGAAAAAGAGAAAGACTGACTTGGTTAATTCACTAACAACAGAGCTAGGTAGAGTAAGCGGAGGGACAAATATGTTTCTTCAGCTCATTACCTCAGCAGTATTTACTATTATTCAGATTGGTGTGGCCTTTTGGCTTTCTCCATCGATGACCATTTTCGTTATTGCCGCAGGAATCATTCTGGCATTTTTCTCTCGTTCATTCATTATGAAATCAAGAAAGATTGGCGATCAAACGACCGAAGTCACAAAGAATTATTTAGCGGGCATAACCGATCATTTTAACGGTATTAAAGATATAAAGAGCAATTCACTGGAAGAGCCCCGTCATAAGTGGCTAAGAGAATGGTGTGGAACGATTAGAAGGGAACAAGAAGAAAAATTAAAGGTTCGTACTAATTCACAGCTGGTATACAAAGTGACATCGGCTGTTTTAATTGCTGCTTTTCTATTTGTTTCTGTTAGCCTGTTTAAAAGTCAGTCACAGCAATTATTGATCATTATTTTAATCTTTTCCAGGCTATGGCCGCGTTTTACGGGAATACAATCTAATTTAGAGCAAATCGCTTCTACCATCCCTGCGTTTCATTCCCTTATTCAACTTCAAAAAGAATGCACTGAGGCTAATGAACTTAGTTTGGAAAGATCCACTACTGAAATATTACCATTACAATTTAGCCATAGGATAGAATGTAAAAGTGTGACATTTAAATACGATGATACCGATTCCTTAAAGGATATAAACATTTCAATTCCATCTAATCGAATGTCCGCCATCGTGGGACCTTCCGGAGCCGGAAAAAGCACATTGATTGATATCCTCATGGGGCTGAATCGTCCTGAGAGAGGGGAGGTGCTGATTGATAATGATCCACTTACCGCCAAAAACCTTCTGTCTCTTAGAAAATCAATCAGCTACGTACCGCAAGATCCATTCCTCTTTAATGCGAGCATACGTGAAAATCTTCAAATGATTCAGCCGGAAGACACTGATGAAGAGATTTGGGAAGCACTACAATTCTCGTCAGCAGCTGAATTTGTAATGAACCTGCCTGAAGGATTGGATACACTTATTGGTGACCGGGGCATCCGCTTATCTGGGGGGGAAAGACAAAGAATTGTACTTGCTAGAGCAATCTTGAAAAAACCATCGATACTCATACTGGACGAAGCCACCAGTGCCCTCGACAGCGAAAACGAAGCCAAAATCCAAGAAGCGATTGAACGACTCAAAGGCAAAATGACCATCATCGTCATCGCACACCGCCTATCAACTATCAGAAATGCGGATCAGGTGATTGTTCTGGATAAAGGCAGAATCGTCCAATCAGGTTCGTTTCATCAATTAGCTCAAGAGAAAAAGAGCATGTTCAGTAATTTGCTAGAGAAACAAGTACGTGCCCTCCCATGAATGTAGAATTATGTCGGACGAAATGTTCTTTAAAAAGAACAACATTGGTAATATAATTAGGAAAATAGTAGTATGCAAGATATTGCTGTTCTTTGTAAAGAATTCTATAACAATAGGGAAGTGAAAAGATGAAGAGACAAGAAACATACACTAAACCTGAAGTACTCGCACACCAGCCAATCCAATTCGAAACAGCCCAGAGCTGGAATAAAGGACATGGGAATTTAGATCACCCTGGACATGGTAATGGAGGTACTCATTATCCGAATGACCCTTACACGGGTCCAAGACCCAAACCGTGGCATGGTGGAGGAGGAGGAAAACCAGGCGGAGGCAACGGAAAAGGCAGAAACAGATAATTTTCAAGTTAGAGAGATCAATTGTACAAAAAGTTGATCTCTTTATCACCAACTTGATATGTAAAGGAGAAACATATGTCTTCATTATATATAAAGATTGCAGACCATAATTGTAAGATCATCCAGGTTTCAAATGAATTCCTTCCTTTTCTGTTGGAGAGATTCCCTTTTACTGATGGCCAAGTAGATGGTCCTGATCTAAATCTACGTATTAACCATGGGTACGGGACTCCCTTCGAAGACTACGAGGTGAAGGTAATAAAGAAAAAGAATCACGTTGTATACCTAAGGAAAGATTATTTCATCGAGGTTGATGCTTGTTTCAGAAATGCAACGATTTCTGCTTACGATGAACTAGCCCTCAAACATGCTTTAATGAACCTCTATAGTTCATTTATTCTCCACCATAACTGGGGATTGTTACTTCATTCTTCTTGTGTAATGGGAGGCGACCAAGCTCATATCTTTGCTGGGCACTCAGGTGCAGGGAAGTCTACAGCAGCCAAACTATCAGCCCCCCGGGAACTTCTTTCAGATGAAGCGACATTAATAAAAGTTACTGATCATTCTATATGTATCTATGATTCACCTTTCAGAAGTGAACTGGAGACGGTGGGGTATAAGGGGCATGTCCCTTTATCCAGTATTCATTTGTTGTTCCAGGCTAAATTCAACGAACGATCTCAAGTGAAGCAATCGGATGCTTTCATGCAGCTGATGGATAAAGTGTTTTACTGGCCTTATAAAGAAGATGAGGTGGTTAAGGTACTGGACTTTTTGAAGGAAATAGTTAGGAATGTGCCGGTGTATGATCTTCATTTTCAAAAGAACAATACATTCTGGGAGCTGATTTCGTAATGAGTGAAAGATACGTCCAAAGAAAAAAATATGAAGCCTCTCAATTTGATGATGAGTGGATTATCCTGAATACAGATCTATATACCGTTACTAAGGTGAATGAAGTGGGAGGCTTTTGCTGGTCATTATTAGAAAGTGCTCAAACCATCGATTCAATTGCGGCCGCGGTGGCTGGGCATTTTAACATATCAGAAACGCACGAAACGATAATAGATGATATTAGAGATTTTATAATGGAACTTCAACATTACGGATTGGTTGAATATGCGAGTTAGTCCCCATGCAATTGAGGTAGTCAAGAAAGTAATCGGGGAGCACCGATGGATCGAACTCCCTGCAAAAGGTACATCCATGTACCCGTACATAAAAGAAGGGGACATATGCACATTTGAAACCTGCGCTCTCCCTGATTTGGAAAAAGGGGATGTAATATTGTTTCACAATGTACAGGGGCAGTTGATATCACATCGATATATTAAAACAACACTGATAGATGGTGACAGATACTTGATGTGCAAAGGGGACACAAATTTTGGTTTTGATGAACCGATCCTTCCGCAACAAGTAATCGGAAAACTTATGTACATTAAAAGAAGGAATATTCATTCGTCTGCTTCGGCGTGGGGCGCGCTTCTATGGAAGGAAGCCATCCTTCGTTTCCCCTCATTGACTCACATGTTGAGAATGTATGTAAATAGGAAAGTTGTGCGTTACTAGTTTTAAAGGTGGAGAGACAGATGAAGACAGGGACCAATCGATTATCAGCTTTAGCAAGACAATATATGAACTTGTATGATTTAAAGAGAACGTTTAAGATGTTAAAGCCTTTTGTTTTTCGTCAGTGGAAGGCTTATATGGCAATGTTTCTGCTATTATTTGTTGATATCTTTATGACCATTGCCTTTGCCTGGTTTTTCGGAAGGATGACGGATGCTGCTGTTAAGAGTGACTTCACTGAGCTAAGACGATTGATTCCGATTGGTATCATACTTGTCCTTATCGGGATTGCTTCCAATTTCTTTTCGATTATGATTGAAACCATTACCTCAAATGGCTTAAAAAGAGACTTGAAAAACCATTTATTCCATCACATTCTTTGTCTTCCGTTAAGGCAGGTGTCCTCTCGCCGGTCTGGAGACATGCTCTCTCATTTTACGAACGATATCAATAGCGTGGACGGGGTAGTCGGCAGTAGTCTGATGGACTTGATCCGACTTCCACTCACCTATATGGCAGTGTTTCTTTATTTAATTCAAATTCACTGGAAGCTTTCCCTGATAAGTGTTTCAGTAGCTCCTTTAGCGATACTCGCAGGCGCTTATTTTGGCTTATTGCTGAGGAATAATAGCCGTCTTATACACAGTTTGATTGGAAAGATAAACAATACTTTAACAGAGACGTTTCAGGGATTTCAGGTGATCCGGTCATTTACGTTGGAGAAGCTTATCTATAAAAAATATTCCAGTGCAAATCAGAAATTATATGAATTGGAGGTGGAGAACGCTAAGCTTAGCGGATGGTTCAGTTCTGGGGGACAGCTCGTCAGTTCTATCACCTATCTGATTAGCTTGTGCCTTGGGGCTTACTATGTTTCAAAGGGAGTGATCAGTGTAGGGTCCCTCCTTACATTTGTCAGTCTGGTCAGCTATCTTGTGAATCCACTAACGGGATTAGCTAGTCAATGGGCCGGGTTTCAATGGTCTGTATCTGCTTTGGAAAGAGTCGTACACGTTTTAGAGGAGTCTGCCGAATCTCCTATCGTACATGAGTATACTCCTCTATTCAAAGGTTTAACCTCTATTGAATTCAAAAATGTATCTTTCAGCTATGATGATGAAAAGAAAATTTTTGATGGGTTCAGCCTTGCTGTTCCAAGAGGGGAAACATTGGCTATAGTGGGGCCGAGTGGTGCCGGTAAAAGTACGCTGTTAAATCTTATGCAGGGGTTGTATACACCTCAACTAGGTACTATTTTAATAAATAGAAAATCAAGGGAGGAGTATACGCTTGCTCAATTGCGCAGTTCCATCGCTCATGTACCTCAGGAAACATTCCTCTTTGCAGGAACAATAGAGGAGAATTTGTTGTTAGCCCGACCGGGTTTGTCACATGAAGATATGGTGAGTGCTGCAAAGTCGGCCAATGTATATGAGTTTATTCTATCTCTCCCAAAAGGTTTTGAAACAGAAATAGGGGAGAGGGGTATAAGGCTATCTGGCGGGCAGAAGCAGCGGTTAGCCATTGCCAGAGCTATATTGAAAGACGCGCCCATTCTTTTACTGGATGAAGCGACATCTTCTCTAGATAGTGAAACGGAATATCATGTGAAGAACGCTTTAAGGTCTTTAATGAAAGGGCGAACGACAATCGTGATTGCGCACCGGTTATCCACCATCCAGGAAGCGGACTCTATCGTAGTGATGGACGAAGGGAAAATTGTACAAAGAGGCAGTCATTTAGACTTAATAAATGAAGAAGGTCTATATAAACGGCTACATCAACTCCAGTATTTTGAAGATGAAAAACCAACACATATCACTGCTGTAAACGCGTGACAGGAGGGGAAACACATTGGTCAAATCTCTCGTTCATTCACTTTATGAAAAAACTTCAAGCCTGCCCAAGAGCACAGCTTACTACTACCAGGCAATCGAAGAAATTGAATCCCACTCCACCTCCCCCCAGATCTATCATTTGTTAAAGGAGAAGGGAGACCTGGAAAAAACACCTCTATTCTTTCAAGTACGCCTAAAGCAAAAATATGATGAGGTACTATTCCAAAATATCCTTATCAAAAGTGAAACAGACAAAATCCTCAACGGGCTTGAAAAGGGCGGGATAGAGGCCATTCCTTTAAAGGGAGTATATTTCGCCCAGGAGTATTTCGGTCATCTGGCTGCCAGGGGGACATCGGATATTGATATCCTTATAAAGAAAGAAACGATTAAAGAAACGGTGCAACTTGTAAAGTCCTTAGGATTCGAACAGGAGGAAGAATGGATCCCAGACCATTTCCATTGTTCCTTTAGTAAACGAATTCCGGGTTCACCTGTTCCACTTGTAGTAGAAATTCATTGGGGTATTGTGAAGGAAAATACTTCACACTTAAAGATGGATCCTTTCTGGAAAGAGGCTACGTCTTTAGGAGGCCATTCCTACATTAAAAGATTATCCGATCAACATACATTTTATATGATTTGTCTGCATGGGTGGAGGCATAATCTGGATTCTCCACGATATTACCTTGATATCATTCAGTTGATTTACGGCTTGAACAATCGAATAGATCTTCATCAATTATTTCAGCAAGCCAGAAAAGATGGGACGTTGAAGAGGATGGTTCGTACTCTTTCCATTGTATATGGTGAGTATCCAATGCTCGAGAACATGATGAAGCTGCCTGTAAAACGACAAATGAAGGATAGTAAAGGTGGACTGTTTCTCTATTGGAATTTCATCGACTTTCAATTCTTAAGCTATGACACATTTCAGCATAGTGTGAGAGAGGTATACAATTGGTTCTTTCCTAGAAAGAAGGACATTTTTACGGAATTAAACAAAAAGTATCGAAAGTCTTCCTATATAAATAGTATTTTCCTCTTATATAAAGCAAGATTGGGAAAAGGAATAAAAGCAACGTATCTGTTGGTCAGGGGTGCCAATCAGCTTTAGCACAAAGCACTTCCCTTTACCAACCCGTCCAAAACCCTTATAATCATACAAATAGATTCCGTTCTCTTCGTGCACCAGCGAATGTGAGTAACCTGGCTGCTTTCTGCAGTACAGGTTACTTTTTTATTGGAAAGGGTACGATAAAAGAGAATGAAAAACGGTGCGTAGATAAGGGTTTGATGAGAGATGAAACATTTACATAGACAACATATATGGCTGGGGAGGATCCTTGCGTCCGATCCCGGCAGAAAAAGATTTCAGCAGGCGGGTAAAGCTACAATCAGCTTGATTTCGGCTGTATTTACGATGCTTTTCTTATTGAAGCAGTTCGACCATCCTTCCATCACCCCGGCCATTGTGTCAGGTATGGTGGGGATGATGGGCATTTTAGTGGTCATGGATGACACGACGGGGAAGAAAAAGGTGACGACTCTGTTAATTGGTGTTGCTGTGGCAGCCGGAATTAGTTTAGGATCTGCCTTTGCCCAATATAGTCTCGTTGTGAATGCTTTATTAGTAGGTGTCATTTATAGTGCATTTTACTTTTCCCGCTTTGCCATCCGCTATTTTTCTATGGGGATGACAGGATTTATGTCGATCTATATATCATCGATCTTGCAGCTGGATGTGGCCCATCTGGAATGGTTTTATCTCGGGATTGTCATCGGGGTGGTATACGCGTTTCTTTATAACTTCATCATTTTTAAAGATTCTGCCCATATGTTAAGAAGGAGTATGCGTTCGTTTCATATTCAGTCCAACTTGACGTTTACCATCTTAATGAAGATGATAGAGGACCCGAATACGAGCAGTAAGCGGAGAAAGCAATTGGACCGGAATGTGAGAAGGCTGAATGAGTATGCGAGAAGCGTAGCGGGTGATATTAATGAGAATGATTTAAAGAAGCTGTGGCCCGGTATCGAAGCGTCACAACTTCGCTTATATGTCTTTGATACTGAAATGCTCATTCAGACTCTCACTGATTCCTTGAAAAAGCTGAAGGATCTGGAAGCTTTGGAGGTCATGGAACTCAGGCGCCTGCTCGTATGGGTTCTTCGTTCTCTCCGTGACGCCGAGGTGCTGGCCCAGGATTATGATCCCCGTTCCCTTGAAGAGGCGGAAAAAGCTATCCAGGCCTTGCGTCTTGTACTGTCAGAGGTTCTGAATCAAGAAGAAAAACCTGAAGGCTGGGTATATCTCCTGAGACGGATCGAGTCCATTGCGAACCATGTCTTAGAAGCGGCCATTACGATTCAGGAATCACTGAATGTGCCAGAGTATAAGGAGACGACAGTAGAGAGCGATGCTGAACCGGAGGAAGAAGACAAAGAAGATGAATCTGAAGAGGACAAGAGTTTAAAACCGTCTACGCGTAAAGCGATACAAGCCCTGGTAGCGGGAACCCTTGCGATTATCGTGGGGGTGCTGATCGCACCTGCACAGCCATACTGGGTTCTGCTCACGACCTTTATAGTTCAAATTGGTACTGAAACGGTAGGCAGAACGTATATGAAGGCTTTCCAACGGTCGATCGGAACGGTGATCGGGGCCATCATCGGATTCGGAGCCGCAAACCTTGTATCCGGAAATTCACAGCTTGAGGTTGTTCTCCTGTTTGCGGTCTTGTTCCTCGCCTTTTATCTTTTCCCTGTTTCATATACATTGATGAGCCTGTTCATTACGATGCTCATCGCCTTTATGTATGACCTCCTCCTCGGTGGAATCAGCATTCAGCTCATGGGGGCACGTGTCATCGATACGATTGCAGGAGCTGTGATTGCCCTGATTGTCTCAGCGTTTGTATTTCCAAAAAAAACAAAAGACAAAGTCGCCGATAGCTTTGATGATTTCTTCGGAGATCTTCAAGGATATGTTTCTTCCTATATTAAAACCTTTACGGTCCCGGAAGATAAAGCGTTGACAGATCAGGCATTTGATCTCGATCAGAAGCTCCAAACGATCAAGGATGAGGCACAATCCCTTCTGCAAAGACCCGGATCTTTGACGAGGTCGGGAGTCGGGCGCTGGATCACGGTGGTAACGGCCATTAATTATTACGCAAAGCACCTGCTTGCTTCCTCCCATCGAAAGGTGCCGGCAACGGTTTCAGAGGAACTCAATAGTGCGTTTTCAGATACGGAAGAAAAAATCTCTCAAAACATCGAGACGCTCCGGCAATTGTTAAAAGAAAAGGGAAGTGCTCCCGTTATGTGGGATTTAAACCACGAGCGGGAAAGAATTGAAACCCAGGCTCCAAGCTGGCATAAGTCCCAGGTGGATCTTATTCACCATTTCTACTATGTGTGGAGGATCAATCAATCGATCGTGGCACTTGGAGTGGAATTAGGGGCGGAGTTAAAGAAAAGGTAAAGCGGATTCCGCTTTACCTTTTTTAATGATGGCAATGCGGTGCTTATTTTGTCAGTAATTGTTTTAACTTGTCACAATTCGGGAAGAGCATACCATCGACATAAATTTGAGGTGGAAGAATTGACAACGAACAGTTTATTGCTGACAAAAGAAGATATGACAAACCCGGAGATTGTTCCTCAATGGGTTTTAGAAGAATATAAGAATTTTCATGAGGTTGTTACTGACCGCACTTTCCCTTGTTACTTCGGTATGACCGGAGAGAAGAAGGGTGAGCTTCGGTATTCCTATATCAGTCATGACAACTGGGAGCATCTCCCCCAAACGATTCAAGAGTTCATCGACTTGTTTGATGTACCCGAAGGAGAGCGCCTGATCCGTCACGGATTCTTTTTATTTGTGGAACCTGAAAGGGAGGAGAGGTCCGTCCCTCATTACAGGGATTATTTCTGGAGAATCCTGCAGTTTCTTCATCGTGAGGATAAGGAGGATTGGCCAGAGGATTATCCAGAGGATCCGGATCATCATTTGTGGGCCTTTTCCTTTGCAGGGGAACCTTTCTTCGTGTTTGGGAATGCCCCTGCCTACAAGCAGCGAAAGACGAGGGACCTTGGGAATAGCTTAGTACTCGGATTTCAGCCAAGAAGGATTTTTGAAGGATTGGAGGGTACCTCCAAGGGTGGTATCATGTCCCGTGAAAAAGTAAGAGAGCGGGTCGAAAAATGGGACGGCTTACCAACGCATCCGAATATCAGTCATTACGGGGACCCGGAACACCGTGAGTGGAAGCAGTACTTTATTGGGGACGATGTAGAACCGATTGAAGGAAAATGCCCATTCCATCATAAATAATTAAAAGAGTGCCGGGGGTTCCCGGCACTCTTCATTAATATATATCTACATTTCCACTGGATACTGAAACATCAATGGTATATTGCCCTGAGCCTGCGACCCCGGTAATATCCCCATTTTCTATTTTTTGATTCTTTAATGGAAGATTGCAGGAAATATCCCCGCTGCTTGCCTGCCCCTTCAGTTTAAAGCTTGCTTTCTCCGGCAGATCAAGCTTCACTCCACCTGAGCTGACATCGAATGTCATGTCTCCCTTTAAGGAGTCCATGGTGACCGTTAATTCACCTGAGGATAAGTCGCCTACAAGGGGACCTTCAAAGTTCGATAACTCCACATCCCCCGAACTGATTCCCACTTTTCCATCCTCTGTTGTGAGGCCGTTTACGACCAAATCCCCTGAAGATCCATCATGTTCGAACAGTTTTGTCTCGACGTTTTCAAGCTCCATATTCCCCGATCCCATGTCAATCGACAATTCATCAAGTTTCCATTTCTTTGAATCAGATTCTCCAGCCATCACGAAATTGCCGGAGCCGATATCGATTTCCACGCTGTTCCTATACCCTTTCGGAATATAAACCGTTACGTTTGATTTGCGATTGAATCCGATCCATTCATACCATTTATGCTTGACCACAACGTCAATCGTATCTCCATTCCCGGTTAAGGTCATCGTCCCTTTTCCCTCTATATCGACCTGTACTTCATTCTTGTCAGTCGGTATGACTTTTGTGTCGCTGTTTTCCAGGTCCAGGTCGATATGTTTGATTTCATTCGTCACTTCAATCCGATCCCCTGACTGACTTTCTTTTGCAAACAATGATGTATTGTCATTTAGGATGACATAGAGCGTCCCCAATGCAAGCAATGCAATCATGACAGCAAATGCGTTTTTCATTCCAATCCCTCACTTTGGTTTGTTTTTCCAATTGATACATTTATTTTAAAGCAGTGGAGAGACTACCACAATGAGCCATAGGATTATTTTTGAATGGGACCAGAGGCGTAGGGTAATCGGAATCAAGAATACCGAAGCGGGGAATCCATGACCATCACATTAGACATCGATCGTGGATTCTTGATTTAAATAGGCAGTGGTAGGGTACAAATAGATTAGACAATGTAGATAAGGAAGTGAAATCATGAAAGATACACCTATGCCCCCAACCTTTTACGAGCAGCCGACACTGGAGCTTGCCAAATCACTGTTGGGGTGTGTGTTAGTGAAAGAAACGGAGGAAGGAATCGCTTCAGGTTATATTGTGGAAACAGAAGCATACATGGGGCCGATAGACAGAGCCGCCCACAGTTACGGAAACAGGCGTACAAAGCGGACGGAAGTGATGTTCCATGAAGCTGGCCGAATTTATACATACGTCATGCATACTCACTGCCTGGTCAACGTAGTGAGCGGAGAACGGGAAAAGCCTGAAGCGATCCTCATCAGAGCCGTCGAGCCTCTCCATGGACAAGAGCTTATGGAAGCGAGACGACCCGGTCATGTGAAGAAGAATTGGACCAATGGGCCGGGAAAGTTGACGAAGGCACTAGGCATTACCATGGAGGATTATGGGGGGAGTTATTTACAACCGCCGCTCATGATTACAGAGGGGTATCAACCTGAAAACATCTCGGCAGGGAAAAGAATAGGGATTGATAACACGGGGGAAGCCAGGGATTATCCATGGCGGTTCTGGATTAGTGGTAATCCATTTGTATCAAGATAGGTCTTTCTTTATGAATTTTCTAATAATTTCTAGAAAATACACCCCATAAGTACTAGTTATGTGGTATATTTTTCTTATAAGACAAATATCTTTATAAGCTGACCATTCGACTGGGGGCTTTGAACCTAAATGATAGATGGGCGCTTACATTTAGGGGAGCCAGTAGCGCAACCGACCACATGCGAACGCGGATAATGCGTTTTTGTGTGGTTTTTTTGTAGGCAAGACCAAAACTAAAGAGAGAGTATAGGGGTCCTATGAACATCTTTACTATTTTCCAAGACGACTTTATCTACCATGATTTTCAACCATTATATGATATGGGTGAACATCGAACCCTCTATGCTTATGAGGGTCTTTTGCGAAATAAGTATAATGAAAATCCCGAAAGTGTATTTCAATCGGCCATGAAGGCCAATATCTTGTACAAACTGGATACTCTGTCCATTTCAAAAGCCCTTGAACATTTTTCGGGAAACGGGATTGAGGACTGTAAGTTATTTCTCAATATTTATATCACCACGATCTTGCACCCGAGCTTTCACACCTATTTTTCCGATCTTATGGATCGCCACCCTGATATTAAAGGACGGCTCGTGCTTGAAATTAATGAATCCAGTGCAGAAGAGCTTTGGCAGAATCCGTTGTTAAAAGAGTCTTTAAAGGAACTGAAGCAATATGGCGTCTGGTATGCGATAGATGATTTCGGGCAGGGGACATCCTCCATTAAGAAATCCATTGAATATGAACCGGAAATCATCAAGCTTGACCGCTATTTCGCCATGAACCTGGCACAGGATGAAAAGAAACAGCGGTTCCTCTCTTTTTTCAGCCAATTCTACGGAAATGATACATTGATTGTCTTAGAGGGAATCGAAACAAAACAGGATATGCAGGTGGCAAGGGAAATCGGGATAACGATTGGACAGGGCTTTTATTTAGGAAAGCCGAGCCGGTTATTGGCTTAGACCGGGAGAGTGACTCTGACTTAGAGGAGTCACTCTTTTTGTTACCAAATTGTCAGACTTGAAATAAAATTGAAAAAATTTAACATTTCTATTAAACTGAGGAAAAAGAGAATAAAGGGGATTCTATTCATGAAATATCTCAAGTTTCCGACCAGGTTCATCTTTTACTATATTCTCGGTCTAATGGGGATTTTAGCCGTGAGTATTGCTCCCGAAGTATTCAGGGAGAGAGGGTTATATAATGTTGTAGGCTACTTGGAGGAGTTTATCAAGTTCATCTTTGTTTTTATGGATGGGGCCAATTGGAGTTATTCCTATAAGGGGATTACCGTCGATTTCCTCGATATGCTTTGGGGACCATACCTGTATTCTCTGCAAATTATCGGGGGAGCCTTGGGCATAGGGCTTGCTACTGCCTTTATTCTTACCGTCTTGACTGTGTTTTTACCGAGACCGATCACGCGGGCTCTTAAGAAAGCACTAAATCTCTTGGAGACGGTGCCTGATTTAATGTTTGCATTCATGCTTCAACTTATGATTGTTTATGTATTTAAATATTTCGGAGTGGAACTGATGAATTTCACGGAGTTCGGGGAGGAGAAGATCTTTCTTGCCCCGATGATTACGCTGTCCATCATTCCGATGATCTCCTTCTTCCGTATCCTCATCTTCATTATGGAAGAAGAGTTGCTGAAGCCTCACATCGAATTTGCCCAGAGTAAGGGGATGTCGAGGGGACGGATCCTCTTTTCACATGTTTTGAAAAATATTTCACCAAGTCTTTTCTATCATGGAAAGCTGATCATATGGGGGATGCTGTCCAGTTTATTCATCATTGAAACCATTTTCAATATGAAGGGAATCACTTATTATATCATTCAAGATTTCAGGCCGATGGTAATTGCCATCTCATTGATTATGATCTACACACCTTTTTTCGTCGTGTATCAAGGTGTCTATCTGTGGATCAATCACGAGAGCAGCCAAGATCATACGAAATATAAACGGGATAAAACAAAGTGGACTGAATGGAAGATATGGGGCTTTCTTTCAACCATCCGCAGGCTGTGGTGGCAGCATATGCATAATGGCAAGTTCGCTGCCGGATTCAGTGTGATATTTGGCTTGATTGCCGTCAGTTTCCTATATTCGGCGTTGAAAGAAGAGCCAATCAAACAAATTCAATTTATGAAAAATGAAGAGGGGCGGATCATCAGTGCCCCTCCTCATAAACCATTTGGGGACATGATCCTCGGATCCGATTTCTTCGGTTACAGTATTCTCGATCAGCTTATTGTAGGGGCAAAGTATACCCTGTTGTTTGCTTTGATTGTCGCTTCACTGCGGGTGATCGGTGGCTTCTATCTTGGTATTGCCTATCATTTTCACTTAAAAGAAAGCAGGAAGAACTGGCTTGACCGGGTGGTGGATTCCATTCATTTTCTCCCTTTAAGTCTTATCGCTTATCTCTTATTAAGACCGGTCCTTTGGGGGCTGCCTGTGTTAGGGTGGGATCACTCGATTTTTGAGAGGCTGGTGTTCGAAGCCGTTGTCTTAACAATCCTTGTACTGCCGTTGACCACTGTGTTAATTGGAAATGAACTGAAACTAATAGGGAAGCAGGATTTTGTCCTGTCAGCAAAGCTCCTCGGGGGGAGCAACAAGCATTTGCTCTGGACGCATCTATTCCCTCACCTGGCACCGCGGATGTTCATCATATGGGGGCAGCAATTCATCCAGACGCTTCTCATCCTCGTCCATCTTGGATTATTTCATCTTTTCCTGGGAGGGACGATCATAACAGGCGGTCTGGTCCCGGATCCTCCGAAATCAGGAACATTTGAATGGTCGGGCCTGATCAGTTCCACGAAGAATTCACTTATGACTGGAAAGTACTGGATTGTCATTGCTCCACTCGTTGCCTTTATGATCGCAATCATCGCCATGCAGCTGATTGTTCAGGGAGTGAAGGAAATCCAGCAAACGAAAGTCGGAGTGCTGGTGAACAACAAACCGATCAAGACGAAACAAAAAACAGTTAAAAAGAAAACCAACCGTCCAGCGGTGGAAGACTTCCAACTTGTCCGCCAGCAAACCTTTAAAGGATAAGGAGGAGAAAAAGGTGAACAGAAAAAGTCCGAAACTTCCATTGACTGATCAGGAGAGGGCTGCCCTCCGCAGAGCCAAGATACGACTTGGGGATCTACATGAATTATCTCCTGGAATTCTCCGGGAGACACTTAAAATTACGATGGAAAGATCCCGTTACTTAGTCGGCATGTCCATTTTCCAACAGATCCCTTCTATTGGACCTAATATGGCTCACAATGTTGTAGAGGATCTTGGATTTTATTCCCTTGAAGAAATAAAGGGAGAGAAGGGAGAAGACCTTATCATCGACTTAGAAAAGAAGTACGGTGTTTGGATGGACCCGTGCGTAGAAGACTCACTCAGATGTGTCGTCCACCACGCTAATCACCCTGAAAGCACCAAGAACTGGTGGGACTTCACAACACAAAGAAAAACATATCGCCAAACTCACGGCTACCCGGGAGACCGCCCCACCAAAGCCTGGGATCAATAGGTCCGTCCCTCCTGAATTCCAAGCCGGGAAGCGTATTTACGCTTCCCGGCTTTCTTTTTTTGCTGATTTTTGAGGGACGGACCTCATTCGTATATCCTCCTTAAAATGGAAATCATAAAGAAAAAGGAGTGATGCTATATGAGAACCCTTGTTATCTGTTTACTTATGACTTTTTCTATACAAATGCCCGTTTCAGCAAGAAACATCCTTCCCCTTTCGGCCCACCAGAACGAACTCGCGATTGTGATTGATGATTTAGGAAATGACATGGAAGGGACAGAGGAAATTATGAGTCTTCCCGTCACTTTGACAATTGCGGTCATGCCATTTCTCCCAACGACCAAGGCAGATGCGGAAAAAGCCCATAAAAATGGACATGAGGTCATTGTCCACCTTCCTATGGAACCGATGTCTGGGAAAGCGAGCTGGCTCGGGCCGGGGGCAATCACGACCTCACTATCCGATGAAGAAATCAGAAAGAGAGTGGAGCAGGCCCTGGAGGAGGTTCCTTATGCAGTGGGAGTCAATCATCATATGGGTTCGAAGGCTACCGCCGATGAGCGGGTCATGAGGATTGTTCTCGGCATATGCAAGGAAAGGGGTTTATTTTATCTGGATAGTAAAACAACAGGAAAGAGTGTCATTCCGAGGCTTGCAAAGGAACTGGGCGTCCCATACCTTGAAAACGAATTATTCTTTGATGACATCTACACCATTCAGCACATCGGGAAGCAGGCGATACTCCTTTCAAAGGCATTGGATCGTGATGATGCAACCATCGCGATCGGACATGTAGGGGTTACAGGGATGAAGGTGGCCACCATGTTAAAAGAATTTCTTCCTCTTTATGAGAAAAAGGCGTCAATCGTGCCCTTGTCCGATCTCATACCGGAATATCATCTGATTGATGAGAGCATGCCTTGATGGTGTGCTTTTTTTATGGACATTTAATAATGAAAATGTGTAAATAATCTGTTAATCGATGCTTAATTTTTTGAGGAAAGGAAACTCTCCTTTATAATCAGTAGGTAAGAAGGAGATGATTCGAAATGGATTACGCAATCGTGACAGGAGCAACAAGGGGATTAGGAGAGTCCGTCGCCAGGCTCTTTATTGAAAAAGGCATCGGCATTCTCAATATTTCCCGTTCGGATAATGACAGCTTACAAAAGCTTGCAAGGGAAAAAGAAGTGTCGTATGAATTCTTTCCCTGTGATCTATCTCAATCAGGACAAACAGAAGCGGTTTTTCGCGAAGTGGGGACAAAGGTATTTGGATCTGAAGCTGAGACGATATTTGTCGTCCAAAATGCCGGAGTGGTGACACCGATCAATACGTCGGGTGAAGTGGAAAACGAAGCATTGGAAACGAGTGTACACGTTAATCTGTTATCACCTATGATCGCCACCAATGAATTGCTCAAAGCAGCCAAAGGCTCTGAATCGAAGATGATCATGGTCAACATCAGTTCAGGAGCAGGAAGCCGTCCTGTTTATGGCTGGAGTACGTATTGCGCGACTAAGGCGGGAGTCAATATGCTGACTGAAACGGTGAGCCTTGAGCTCTCTAATACCCATAGCCGTCATCAGATCATCGCTTTCAGTCCGGGAGTGATGGATACGGATATGCAGGGGGAAATCCGATCGTCATCCAAAGAAGCCTTTGCCGAGGTTGAGTCGTTCCAGCGCTACAAAGAAGAGGGTATGCTGCGCAGCACGGACACGGTTGCTGATGCACTTGTGACCCTCATAACCAAAACCGATATTGAAAGTGGCAAACTGTATCATGTGAATGATTTGTTATAAGAAGAGAGCAGATTCCTGAAAGCGGGGTCTGCTTTTTAAATGGTCTTTGATAAATCCGGACACAAAAAGAGACAAACCCAGACCGGTTTGTCTCTTTTCCAACAAGATTAAGAAGAACGGACCGGATCTCCATCAGCAACGGATCTCCTAGTGAATTTCGGAAGGGCGAATTGAATCGCAATCAACCCACAAACTGCAATCAGGACAGGATAGAAGGCATATGGGATGATGCTGACCGGTGATATGCCGGCTACTTCTGCCACTAACAGTGCCTGTGCACCGTATGGGATCAATCCTTGAACGGCACAGGAGAAAATATCCAGGATGCTGGCCGACTTACGGGCATCAACGCCATACTTATCGCTAAGCGTTTTCGCCAGTGGTCCTGCGATGATAATGGAAATCGTATTATTTGCTGTGCAAAGATTCGTTGAACTCACCAATCCTGCTGTAGCAAGCTGTGCTCCTTGAGGAGATTTGATTTTACGGGTGGCATGATAAAGGATCGCTTGAATCCCACCATTATGACGAATCAGTTCGACGACTCCGCCGATCAGGATGGACAGGATCACAATCTCCGCCATGCCCATCATACCATCAGCTACACTACCAAAGTAACTCGATGGGGTAAAGCTTCCATCAGTAAATCCGATAATCCCTGCCAACACAATCCCGCCTATTAAAACGACAAATACGTTCAATCCTGCAAGGGCCCCGATGATGACTCCAAGGTAAGGGATGATTTTAACCCAATCGAAGCTTCCTGCGTCGACAGAGGATGGAGTCCCCATCGTAAGGACAAAAAGGATGACCATAGTGATGATGGCTGCCGGTAATACAATGAAGAAGTTCACTTTGAACTTGTCCTTCATTTCCGTTTTCTGTGTGCGTACGGCTGCAATCGTTGTATCCGAGATGAACGATAAATTATCCCCGAACATCGCTCCTCCGATGACGGTGGCCATAGCAAGGGGCATGGAAATATCTGCTCCTGAGCTGATGCCCACTCCGATAGGGGCAAGTGCTGCAATCGTCCCCATGGATGTACCCATTGATAAGGAAATGAAAGCGGCGATGATGAATAATCCAACAATGATTAAATTACCAGGAAGTACGGATAGGGCAAAGTTGACGGTTGAATCAACAGCCCCCATCTTTTCTGCTACACCGGAAAACGCGCCGGCTAATAGGAAGATAAAGACCATGATCATAATATCCGGATGCCCGGCGCCTTTTGCGAACCGTTCAACCTTAGAGGTTAACGATTCTTTTCGATTCATCGCCAGGGCTACAACTGCGGCAATGATAATGGATACGAGAACAGGGAATGCATAAAAATCTCCTGAAAGGATTCCCGCTCCAAGGAACAGTGAAACAAATATGATCAAGGGCAATAAAGCCAGTAAATTACCTTTTTCTTGGTTCATGTCAAACACTCCTTTGTCGTGTGAAATCAAATAAAAAAACCTCTTCCAACATAAGAAGAGGTTTCATTCAAACGAAACACTCCTCTTATCTTTCAAGCATTACGCTTGCTGGATGTGGCACAGCACTCATCATGAGTCCGCTGCCGAGACATCACAGGGCCAGTCCCTCCGTCTCTCTGGATAAGAAGATATGTTATTTAGTTAATTTAAAATATACTTCCATACTTTAAAGGGTTTAATTGAAAAAGTCAAACGGTAATTTATTGGAAATGAAAACGTAGTGCGTGGCTGCCGTAGCTGGCTCAAACCAAAGCGTAGGCTGTTCGCCGTAGCACGGGATACATCGTAAAACGCGAGGCTTTATCCATAAAAAGGCATAAATTCATAGACAAGTGAACGGTCAGGGTCTACTATAAGATAGACAAAAACATCTTGGGGGATACGGTAGTGGAAAGAAATGTACGAAATCAAATTTTTACATTACAAGGGTTTTATTTATTGACGTTCTTCGGGGTTGGTAGTTTATATCCTTTACTTAGTGTGTATTTGAGCGAAAGTGTGGGGTTAAATGGGTATCAGATCGGAACCATTATGTCTGTCGGCCCGATCATGATGATTTTCTTCCAGCCGATATGGGGGATGGTCAGTGACACAACCAATAAGCCGACCGTCGTGTTAGGGTTGACTTCCTTAGTTGCAGGGATCTTTGCTCTTGGTTATTTATTCATGGATGTTTACTATGGATTGTTGGTGGTAGCAATTTTAGTTGCGATCTTCCAAAGCGCCATCATCCCCGTCTCCGACAGTATCAGTTTGAAGTATACGAGTAAAGTCGGTTATAACTACGGAAATATCCGATTGTTCGGCTCATTGGGATTCGGGATTGCCGTGTTCATCATGGGGAGGCTTTCAGAGGGATTTATTGGACCGACGATCATTTTCTACTCCTTCTTTATCTGCCTGGTCCTTTCAGGGTTCCTATCCTTCCGTTTTCCTAAAGAGAGAGCGGCGGCTAAGCTTGATTTAAAAGCCGGGATGAAGGAATTATTCACGATGAAAAAATTTCTGATCTTCCTGGCCGTCACGTTCCTGGTATTTGGCCCGAATTTAGCCAACAACGTGTATTTCGGATTATTCGTGGAAGATTCAGGTGGTACGTACGCCGGAATCGGCCTCGCATTTCTGATCGCCGTCCTATCAGAAGTACCGTTTATGAGAATCGCGGGAGGTTGGATTGATAAGTTCGGTCTCTTGACCGTAGCGGCGCTGGCAGGCGCTGCATCCATGATCCGCTGGCTATTTTACTTCACGGAACCAAGTCTATGGCTGGTATATTCTTCAGCAGTGATGCAGGGTCTTGCCATCGGATTATTCATTCCTGCAGGGCTTCGCTACATTAAAGAAATCACGCCGGCACATATTACAGCTACTGCCGTGACCGTCTATTCGGCAATCGGAAATGGCCTCGGGAATTGGTTCAGTACCTTCGTGGGAGGTTTCATCTATGAAACATACTCCATTTACACGGTATACCTCTTCTTCGCAGTCCTGTCACTCCTTGGCATCTTCCTCTGCTTCGTCCTAATGAAAGAAGAAAAGAAGAATGCATTAGCCTACTAATAAAACATCTTCAGGCATCCGCTACCCACGGATGCCTATTTTTAATATAAAATTAACAAAAGGAAGGATTTTCCTTATAGGGTGTATAAGTATATATAAGTGGCTTTACCCCCGGTTAAATGTGCAGCTCAAAAAAAGAAAACTTTAAAAGGTTTTGATTTTATCTATTTGTGGTACAAAAAGGATAAGTCATTCATTGAAATTTATATAAATACAAGTTAAAATAATATTATTAGAAAATTCTTTCAATTAAAAAAGAACCATCACTTTAACTAAAAGGGGACTTTAAAAATGGAAAATACATTCGTTTACTCAAAAGAGAATGCAAATCTTGGGGATACGATTCAGTTTAAAAGAAAGAAACATGTCATCAATGGTGTCGTCACGACTTTAAGAGAAAATACCGTCATCGTCAAAATGGATAGGGAAATTGCGAAGAATCTTGACTTACCGGATGATCAAACGGTCGTAGCACATAAAAACTATGTGGTGACAGAGCGAGCAGAAAACGATACACAGCCTGTATTTGTTTATGATGGGTGGAATAGCGCATTAAAAGCCTAAGTTTCAGCCTACAAATAAAGTAACCCTGAAACGGCCTCACCATGAGAATGGATGTAGACGAATCAGGGTTATTTGTGTTGTGCAGCTTATTTTAGTCTCGCGACATATTCCTCAACCATTTCCGTTGTCACTAGCTTTCTTTGCGGAACTACCCCACGTCTTGCTAAGGCATTGATTTCATTTGTCACTTGATTAACATGATCCGTTGTAAAAGGTTTTCCAGCAGAACAAAGCTGAACAGCTTCGTCAATCGCTTTTTCTCTGCGCTCATCAAGTTTCATAAATTGCTGAACAAGTTGATTTTGCATGTTGGAATGCTTGGAAATTTCTTTGTGCACACTCATGATTTCATTCCTCTCTTTTTCTTTCACAATAAGTCTATTATGCCTGTTTCTATCTCCAGATGGCAATGTTCAATCATCCCTTTTATAAGATGGGGGACAGCAGGCTCCTTTGACTAACTTTCTATCAATAGTATACCTGAGAATAGAATAGAAAAAATGACAAGAAAAAAGAGCAGGGACATGCTCCTGCTCTTTGGTATAAGGTTTATTATTCATTTACTGCTTTTTTAGGCATGTCACTTTGGCGCTTTGGCCAGCATTCGACATTTTTTAAACCAGGAATGTCATCTGCATAGAATACAGGATCCAATCCTTGACGACGCTGCGTCATATAGTTGTCCAAAGCTTTAAAGGCAATCGGTGCCAGAATGCCGATGGCAGCCAAGTTCGTAAGGGCCATCAAGGCCATTGAGAAGTCAGCCAGGCTCCAGACGATATCAAGGCTTGCGACAGACCCAAAGACCACCATTCCCAGTGCAATAAAGCGGTAGATCATAAGGGCGGCCTTGCTTTTATTAATGAATGGGAGATTGGCTTCACCATAATAATAACTCCCAATGATGGAACTGAAGGCAAAGGTGAAGATGGCAATCGCCAGAAAGATTCCGGCCCATGAGTTAAAGTGTTCAGACATGGCTGCTTGAGATAGTTCGATTCCCGTCAAACCGGAACCGTATGCGTCTGACGTTAAAATGATAAAGGCCGTCGCGGAACAGACGAGAATTGTATCGAAGAATACCCCCAGTGCCTGAATGAATCCCTGCTTGACAGGATGGGAAACCGATGCCGTAGCCGCCGCATTCGGTGCACTACCCATTCCGGCTTCATTGGAGAATAGCCCACGCTTTACGCCGTTCATGATCGCGGCTCCAATACCACCACCGACAACTTGTTCAAAGCCAAAGGCACTTTTGAAAATCATGGCGATGACGCCTGGCATTTCAGTGATATTCGTAATGACTACAAATAAGGCGAGTACAATATAAAAGCCTGCCATGATCGGTACAATGAAAGATGAGAAGTTGGCTATGCGTTTAACACCGCCAAAGATGATGAGTGCAGTCAATCCGGCCAGTACAATTCCAATGACAAACGTATTGATGCCAAATGAATTACTGAAGGCCGTTGCGATGGTATTACTTTGGACAGCATTAAAAGTTGTCCCAAATGAGAGGATGATGGTCACCGCAAAGATCGAACTCATCCAGGGCTTGCCCAGTTGTTTCTTCATATAGTAGCCGGGGCCGCCTTTAAATCCAACCTTATCCTTTTCTTTATAAATCTGTGCCAATGTGCTCTCCACAAAGGCACTGGCTCCTCCCAGAATGGCGACAAGCCACATCCAGAAGACCGCTCCAGGTCCCCCAATTGCTAAGGCAATGGCGACTCCCGCTAAATTACCTGTACCAATTCGAGTACCTGCTCCGATAAAGAATGCCTGTAAGGAAGAAATCTGCTTTTCCCCGTCTGCTTCGACAACATCTTTATCCCCTAATAATCGAAACATCTCACCTAAGTGGCGAATTTGAACAAATTTAGATCCGATTGTGAAGTATAATCCTAAAATAAGAAGTACACCGATTAAAATATACCCCCATAATATGGAGTTTGCTTCCGTGACTAAATTGTTTAAAATATCCATGATAACCCCCTCGGAAATTTGTGTCGGTTACATATATTATTATCTGAAAATTAAAAATGAAAGTCAAGTTATTATCTGAATATTAAAATATTACCAGGTTTTATTTAGTGAACCGAACTATTTTATCATAGTAATAAAGGTTTTCTGGAAACGGATAAGACAAAAGTAATAGGGTGGATTATTATTTTGGTATAACTTATTTGTATTTATTTGTATAATATTTTTTTATGTGAAGGGTAACTCCGAACACAAAAAAGCCATAGAAATCCATGGCAGATGTTTTGTGTTCGGTATTAAAATAGGAAAAATAATTGCTGTAATCATTTGATTAATAAAAGTCCCAAAATCCTAAAACAAATAGTAAAACCCCGGTTATCATGGAAATACCAAATAACATAAATAAGAAATCAAGAATGCTGTCGGCGAAGACTCTTTTGCGGTTCTCACGTTTAAAATGACGAACTTCCTTACGGTACGATCGTGCAGCACGACTCATACAAAACCTCCTCCTCCATTAACCCCTTTTGCATTAATCACATATTCGTCACAAATAAAGAAAATCCTCCCTTAACATGAAAAAAATGACGATATACCCATCTCTTCGTCACAATAAGTCGATTTGATCTTTTTACATGCCAAATAAGGGGCTGCAAGAGCCCCTTATTCAGTGAAAGAAAGCTTTGAAGTTTCTGCCTGTAAGCCTTTATTAACGAAGGTGATTCTGAGAGATTCCGCTTAAGGCGCTTCCGGCACTTTGATCGGATTTCTGCTGTACTGCCAAATCTCCTAAAGCCAGCATCCCGACCAGCTGACCGTTTTCCACAACTGGTAAACGGCGTACCTGATGCTGGGACATCAAAGCCGATGCTTCTTCAACGGATGCATCAGGAGAAATTGTCACAACCTGCTGTGACATAACCTGAGAGACATTTCCTTGTGCACCTTGAGACAGTCCACGAGTCGCAATATCACGGTCCGTAATCATACCGACAACCTGTCCGTTTTCAACGACAGGAACGGATCCAACGTTTCTGGAACTCATCTTGGAAGCGACGCTCTCAAGTGAATCCTGGTTAGAAGCTGCTTCCACATTTGTCGACATAATATCACGTACTTGCATAAAAAATTCCCCCTTGATCATAATGACAGTACACACTTATTATCCTACATATTTCTCCGCCTTATTCTGAACATGAATTTCCAATTTAATTGGTCTTAATTCGAGGGACGGACCTCCATCATCCCCCTGCTTATCTTGCTATAAACAGCTGGGTCCAGTACGTCCCGTAAGTACCGCCCTCGACATATCCCACGCCCACATGAGTATAAGACTTGTTAAGAATATTTTTGCGGTGAACCGGATTGTTCATCCATTCCCGCACAACTTCTTCAGGATTCAATTGTCCGGCAGCAATATTTTCTGAAGCTGAGCGATTTGAGATGTGAAAACGTTTCAGCATCTCATCAGGAGTTCCGTAGGCCGGGCTTCGATGAGAGAAGTATCCGGCATCCCTCATATCCCGGGACTTATACAATGCGACCTGAGAGAGATTTCTGTCAGCCCGAAGAGGGGGGAGACCGTTTTTTTGTCGTTCCTTATTGGTTAATTCAGTGACCCGGCTTTCGAATGAAGTTTCAGATGCGATGCTTGGGATCTTGATGTTCTGCCCCGGATAAATGATATTTGGATCTGTTACCTGGGGATTTGCGCTGATCATTTCAGACAATCCGATCTGAAATGTTCTGGAAATGGTCCAAAGAGTATCTCCCTTTTTTACAATATACGTGCTTTCGGCGGTTGTTTTATGTGGATCAAATAGACTAAAGAAAAGGGACGATGTGATGATAACAAGGAATAGTTTAGTCTTCATAAGTATAAATTGTGTAATTCGAAACAAATTATTCTTCTGAAATGTGTAAAAGTAGGATTATCGTTTCATTTTTAGGGAAAAGGGAAACCATATAACATTTAGTGAAACCTTTTACGGAGTAGAACGTACAAATAGGTAACGATATTTTAAAAAGAGGTGAATAACGTGGTAAAGGAGAACGATCGCTTTAAAAAAGTGATAACGAAATTGTCGAACGTCGGTGTGAATATTTCTAAAACGAAATCAAGACGGGAAATTCTTCATTCACTAAAGCAGTATCAACCATTACCTAAGACGTTAACACAAGATTCATAATCCATGCTTATCCGAAATGTTGGACAGACATATTTCCCGATTCTTCCCGATATACTATAGCTAAAGGTAAAGGGGAGGGTTAGGCATGGAGAGAATGATGTTTGATCTACAAGCATTAAAGGAAATCAGAAAGAAGGCAGATGAGATTTCATACTACTGTATGAGCCGGGAGCAGCCTTCAGATCCTCATCGTGTAAGCATGGCATTAGATCAGGTATGTCGTGCCCTGGCTATGTTTGCAGAAATGGAGCTTCATCGCATGCAGAATCAGCATATTCCCTATGACCCCCAAAGCTATATCAAAGGGCGTCTCGGAATTGCCTATCGATCTGTACTCCAAGTCCCTCAGGATGATTCGAATACGGCATAGTAAAAGAGGTTGACCCAAGAGTCATTGGCTGATAAGCCAATAGTACACTTGTTATAATGAAACACTCTCTAATCATATGGCCTGGTCCGATAAGGATGATAACCACTCATCGTTTTGGGTCAGCCTCTTTTTTTTTACCATACTAAATCTAAAAGTTAGGTGACGATATTCATGGCGAGATTTTCGGAAGTATTGCTTATATGCAATGGCAAGGCAGGTCAAGGGACACTCGAGATCCTGTTGAAGGATGCGGTGCCCCCTTTATTAGATATTTGCAACGAACTGATCATTCACAAAACAAAGGAAAAGGGTGATGCGGAAAGGGTCTGCAGGGAATCAGGAAGTCGCTATGAGCTGGTGGTCATCATGGGCGGGGATGGGACGATCCATGAAGCGATCAATGGGCTGTCTGTCCTCGAGGAGCGCCCCCTTGTTGCCATTCTTCCTGGTGGTACATGTAACGATTTTGCCCGCTCCCTGCGTATTCCGATGGATATTGGACAAGCCGTCAGTCTTATAACCGAACAGCCTTATGAACAGGAAATCGACATTGTGAAAGCGGGGGAGAGATATTTCAGTAATTTCTGGGGCACGGGCTTGGTTTCCCAGACGAGTGATAATATAGATGTCGGATCTAAGAGTGTCCTCGGTAAATTGAGCTATTATATCAGTGCATTCCAATCGATTAAGGATTCCCCTATCTTAAGTGTGAAAGTTACAACGGAAAATGAGACAGTGGAAGAGGAGGTCGTCATGCTGTTGGTCGCAAACGGCCGTTCGATCGGATCTAATCCACTGCCTACATGTATCAATATGGACGATGGATTAATGGACATATATGTAGTGAAGAAAAGTGGATTTCCATTGCTGAAGGAATTTCTTGTCATTAAAAGTACAGGCAATATCAGCGAAGAATATGACGATATCATGCACATTCAAGCAAAAGAAGCCCATATTGAACTCGGTCAGGATGAGAAGCTTGATATGGATGGGGAACTCTATGAAGGCAGCAGGCAGTCCCTACGCGTGTTACATAAGCATCTGCGCTTTGTGGTGGGAGCTTCCGAATGAAAAAGGAGCATGGGATTATCCCATGCTCCTTTTTGGATGAGCCTGATCAAGGAGTTTGCTTTTTCTTTCTGATGACCAAGTAGACGAGATAGACAAGAATCAGTACACCGCCTGCTGCAAGTGTCAGTAAAGTGAAGTTCTCTTCGATAAAAGGTTTTGCTTTTGCTCCCAGTGTCAGAATGATCACGCCTTCCAGGAAAAAGCGGATCCCTCTTCCGATGATCGACCAAATCACTAATACCCGGATCTTCACACCGGAAACCCCTGCGAATATCGTGAAAATCTTATAAGGGACAGGTGTCAGACCTGCAATCAGTAACGCCACTGGGCCGAACTTTGTAAAGTACTCTTCTACTTTTTGAATTCTTGCTTCAGAGAATAGACGAACAAGAATCGGGCGACCCAGCTTTTTTCCGATCAACCATCCAAAAAGGGCCCCTATGACGGAAGCGATTGTCGTATAAAGTGCGTAAAGCAGGGCACTCCCAGGGTTGGTAATTGCCAATGGAATCAGTAATACATCAGGAGGAATAGGGAAGAATGATGAATCTGCGAAAGAGACGATGATCAGTCCCCATACACCGTAATCCAATAACCATGCTTCGAACGTGTGAAGTAGTTCAGACATAAGTAATCTCCTTTATGAATAAAGCGTTAGTTTCGAATTTAATAGAACATAAGAAAGTATATCACTTTTCATAAAGGGAGTCATGAAATATCCTATTCTCCCCTGACTTAAAAAACTGAACCAGACACATTCTCGAAATATATCTATTTCTCGGGAAATAGTGACAGTATTCTTTGGGATTCTACATTTCGGCAGGAGATTTCATCCCCAATAATCGCAATCCTTCGGCAAGGACAATCCCCACGGCATGAACCAAGGCCAGACGGGTATTTTGATGGTTGTCATCCGAAATGATTTTGGTTTTAGCATAATAACGGTTGAAGCTTTGTGATGTGACGATTAAATATTTGGCAATCACAGATGGCGCATAATACTGCCATGATTTTTCGATGATTTCCGGAAATAATCTCAGCTGCTTTATCACTTCCCAGCTTTCGGCATCTTCAAGACCTTCAAATGTCAGTGGACCTGACTCACCTGCTTTTCTGAGAAGGGACTGGGCTCTCGCATACGTGTATTGAATATAAGGACCGGTTTCACCTTCGAACGTGAGCATATGCTCCAGGGAGAATTCAATGTCATTGAGACGGTCATTTTTCAGGTCATGAAAGATGATTGCCCCGACCCCGACATCTCTTGCAACTCTGTAAGCATCTTTTAAGTCAGGGTTTTTCTGCTTAATGTTGTCCTCCGCCATTTTGATTGCTTCGTGAAGCACTTCTTCAAGGAGGATGACCCTTCCTTTTCTTGTAGACATCTTCTTTCCATCCTTTAAATACAGACCGAATGGAATATGCTTCATGTCATTCGCCCAATTGTACCCGAGCTTATTCAATACGTTCATCACTTGCTTGAAATGGATGGTCTGTTCCTGACCTACAATGTACAGGGCTTCGTCAAAGGTATATTGTCGCTGACGATAAAGGGCAGCAGCCAGGTCCCGTGTGGCATAAAGGGTTGCTCCATCAGATTTCTTGATCAGGCAGGGAGGCAGATTCCCATCATCCATCCGAACGACTTGAGCCCCTTGGGATTCCTCAAGAAGATGATGTTTCTGAAGCAAGGTCACGACTTCTTCCATCTTGTCATTGAAGAACGCTTCACCGTTATAGGAATCGAACTCGACTCCAAGGAGAGAGTAGATTGTTTTAAATGCTTGGAGTGATTCATCTTTAAACCATCTCCAAAGCCCGGTAATCTCTTCATCCCCTTCTTCGAGGAGCTTAAAGGCTCTTCTTCCTTCTTCATCAAGGGAAACATCGAGTTCTGCCTGTTCATGGAACTTTTTATAAAGAATAAACAATTCGGCAATGGGGTTTTCTTTGACCTTTTCCGGGTCGCCCCATTTTTTGAAAGCGACGATCAGTTTACCGAATTGTGTCCCCCAATCGCCGATGTAATTGATTTTCTCTGTACGATAGCCGCATTTTTCGGCAACAGAGGCAATGGCATTCCCGATGACCGTTGAACGGAGATGCCCCATGGAAAAAGGTTTGGCAATGTTAGGTGAGGACATATCTAATACGACGGTTCTGTTTTCTCCAAAGGTGTGGGTTCCATATTCCTTTCCCTTCGCCAAAATTCCCGACACGATTTCTCTTCCCATTTTTCCCCCGTCAAAGTGGATATTGATATAAGGTCCAACGGCCACAACCTTGGTGAAAAGGGGAGAGGTAATCGTAGCGGCCATTTCATTGGCGATTTGTGCAGGGGCCCTTTTCATGGTTTTTGCCAACTGGAAGCAAGGGAAGGCCAAGTCCCCTAAATGACTATGCTTCGGAATTTCAATCAAATCGTATAGATCTTTCTCGCTCCAATCCGACAAGAGCTGAGTTTTTAACTCTTGAGCCAGTATTGATTTAAAATCCATCTTGTTACACCTCCCATTAGTATGAAACACAAAAAAACCCGTCTCTACACAGAGACGAGTTTAGCTCGCGGTACCACTCTTATTCCCGATTAAGGACACTCATTGTATAACGGGAGATCCCGGTTCTTCCCTACTGATTTTCAAGAAGAACTTCTCAGAAGTGCGTTTCATCCAGGGCTTCATACCGGGCTCCCACCGCCCCCGGCTCGCTTATGATCCACGTCGGGATTACTCTCTTCTTCACAGAATATTCCATATCTAATTACTATTATTTTACACATATCAGTGATGAATGCAACCTGTAATTAAGAATCTTCTGAAGAAAACATATACGTTTTATGATGAAACCTCATACTGAACACAAGGCCGAGGGCCAGCATATTCCCCATGAGGGAGCTTCCCCCATAACTGATGAACGGAAGGGGGATACCTGTGATCGGCAGTAACTGGATCGTCATTCCGATGTTCTGGAACACATGGAACGTGATCATACTGATGATCCCTGCACAGACATAAGCGTTGAAAGGCTCTTTGGTATCAAGGGCAGTCTTGGTTAGATGGTAGATCAGCAGAAAGTATAAACTGATGACGACACTTGCGCCGATAAATCCGTACTCTTCACCGATGACACTGAAGATAAAGTCTGTATGATTTTCCGGGATATACACTTCCCGGTCACCGTAGCCTTTCCCGAAAATCTGTCCCGAACCAATGGCGTTAAGGGAGTTGATCAAGTGAAATCCTTCTAATTTCGCATAATTGTACGGATCGAGCCAGGCATAGATCCGTCCGAATTGGTAAGGTTTCACGTTTAAGTATTTCTCCAATAATTGTGGTGCCCATATTACCAGTGAAAGGATGCCCGCACCTAAGACTCCGATAGAAGCATAGATAGGCACAATCAGCTTCCACGTAATACCTGAAACGAGGATGATACCCGTCATGATGGCAAGTATCACCAGTGATGTCCCTAAATCCGGCTGCTGCATGATGAAAGCAAGGGGGAGAAGGGTGGTCAAGCCGATTTTAATTAATAATTGAAAGTCTGTCTGCACCGTTTTCCTTGGGTTAAGTTCATGATGATTGGTAATGACACGTGCCAAAGCAAGGATTAAGAATGTCTTCATGAACTCTGAAGGCTGTATCGATCCAAGCGGTCCCAGCATGAACCAGCTTTTGGCTCCATTCCGGTGTGGTGCAATGCTTTCCGGAGAAATCAATAATAAAACGAGCAAGAAGATTCCTGCGCCGTATATGTACCAGGCAAGCCGTTTATACTGATCTGAGTCGAGAAATAACGCAGCGCCGATAATGATACCGCCCACTACGTACCAAAAAGCCTGTCTAATCACAAAGTTTGTCTCATATTGCCCTGAGGTCTGGGCGCTGCTGATTCCCATTGCACTTACAATAAAGAACAGCATTAATAAAAAGAGAAGACCCCAATCGATCTTATCAGCAAATCGCTGGCGAGTTTCCATAATCTATTCACCTGAATTTCTAAAGATTTCACATTCCTAGTCTAATAGAAATGAAAGGAAATTTCTACTCATGACCCGAGAAATTCGAGAACTTCTGTCGGGATACGACACGTATTTGAAACAGATGAAGAATTGAATTCATCGGGAATGTCCATGGCAGAAGGGCTTAGAAGGAAAACAGAGAGGGGATATTCCATTTATTACATGTTTATAGCGGGTATTTGATATTGAAATAGATTCTATTTATAAATATGTGGTTTAGAAGCTAATATCGACGCTAATCTTCAATACATTGTACTGAAATATGACTATTTTCGACAATTACCTGCGACTTTTGTCATCATTTTGAAATGAAATAGAAAAGAACAAGTATGTTCTATATTTGATAAAATAGAAACTATGAACTGTGCACCGTGTTAATCAGATGGAGGGAATGTTCTTGAAGGCAAATAACCAAGTTAAAGATATCATCTATGTTCACAAGAATCCGGATCGCCAATATGTCGTTTCTTACGGAATCCATTTCAACGAGTTTGCAATGAATGCCCGTAAACCCTTAAAGAACTTACTTCTTATCAAGCATCAGTACGAGCATGGTGCTTTCAATATACATACCCATATGGAATATGTAGAACAGGACGAAATGAAGAAGATCATCGATGACGGTGTTCAGAGCTACGGAGATTTCTGCTGGATCGATTTTGAAGAAGAGGTCGGAGTCGATGAATTGAACGGGCAGGAAATTGCAGAACTCCTTTATATGGGGCATATCAAACAGCCATTAAACCCTCCATTTTATTCTAAGCTGAATAACCGCTATGCCTATCTTTCCCATGATGACGGCTGGTTCAATAAAGTTTATTACCGGGACTTCGAGGACTTCTATCATATGCTGGGAGCGACCCTTTCATCCAAACTCAGTACGGTCAAGAGTGGGAAAGGCCTCTTCGGTATGAAGAAGGAGAAACCCTACCCTGTAATCGGGAAGGAAGTCATTCATTCCTTCCAGGATAAGTTAAAAGAAGGAATGGTCATCTCCCTTGAAAAAGCCGTATTAACGAGAGGGAAAATCGAGATTCCCATTTGGGTAATGGGCGATTATTATGACATGGATGAAATGACTGAGGATTATAAGCAGATTCGTAAATTACCTGCGAACGGATTATTATCATATGACCGTAAAACGAAGAGCTGGAGCGCCTTGCTTAAATGAGGGAACGTGAAGTTTTCGCAGATATTTCATTCCATGACACCCTGGTTCAAGCCGTCTTTCTTGAACGGCTCAATCGGTTTGTGCTAGAGTGCGAGCTTCCTTCAGGCTCAAAAGAAAAAGTCCACTTACCCGATCCAGGCAGGCTGAAGGACTTACTGGTACCCGGAGGGCCGATCTGGCTCCAGGAATCCAAGGATCCAAAAAGGAAAACAAGGTGGTCGGCGGTCATGACCCATGATTCCGTAAACGATATGTATGTTTCCTTGAATACTCAATATCCAAACCGATTGGTACTGGAAGCCCTGCAGTTGGATGTACTAGAGGAGCTGAAGGGTTGGCGCCTGGAAAAAGCCGAATATAAGGTGGGAGGTTCACGCTTTGACTTTCTCCTCAAACATAAACAAAATGATGAAAAATTACTACTCGAAGTCAAGAGTGTCACGATGGTCGAGGACGGAATAGGTAAATTTCCCGATGCCGTCACAGCAAGGGGAGCGAGGCATGTAGAGGAACTGACCCACTTGCAGATGAAGGGAAGCTATCAAACAGCGGTCCTATTCATTGCCCAGCGTACAGATCTGCGGGGAATCACTTCCGCACCTGAAATCGATCCCCATTTTGCCCGGGTCATGGAAGAAGCCGCAAGGCACGGTGTCAGGTTTTACGGAAGATATTGCATCGTGACGCCTGAACGCATCTCCCTCAGTGGATCTATCCCGGTCTTCATAGAAAAGGATTAATCTCGCCGTGCCCCGCCCGAGATTAATCCTTTTTGTGTGTCCCTATTCCACCACTACCTTAGCCGTCGCTTTATAGTCCTGCTCCCCCTTGGCGGTCATCCAGACGGTCAATGTATAATTGCCGCTTTCAACCTTTGGGAGGACAATTTCACGAGAGAACTCTTCCCCTTGTTTCACAGTGATTTCCTGTAAGGCTTGAGTATACATTTTATTCTTTGAATCTTTATAAACGATCTCGCCTTTTTCACTTCGAAGTTCATAGTCGATTGTCTGTCCAGATGAGAAAGAAAATGTTTTCTCCTGCTCTGTTTGATTTTTCACACTATATACATACACAATTTGACCATCTGCATCTTTCTTGGTTAATGAAGGTTCCATTTCGCCTGCGATAATTCCTTTCTGTACAGAAATATCTTCACCCGCTCCCTGTTCTGTCTCTTTTTTTACCGGCTGGCTGTCGTTTTCAGCCGTTCCACAGCCGGCCATTCCCGCTATAAGAATGATTATAATCATCATGAATCGCTTCACGCTAGAGTCACCTCCTTACTGTATTAGACAGAGTTTGATCCAAAAGGTTACAAGCCTTCGGAGAATATGAGCTCGGAAGGCATGGGGGATGTGTTCATCTAGTTTCTTTCTCCCTTTATGCACTGATTTGCATATATGTAAGGCAGATTCCTTTTTTATATTATACGGTTCAGTACAATAGAATTATAGAAAAGCGCAGAGGAGCATGATGGATGAGAATGTGGTTAGCTATTGTAAGCGTATTATCCTTACTATTAGTATCGGCTTGCGGTTCGTCAAATGCAAACGATACCGTGAAAATTCCTGATGAAGAGTGGGGAACGATCACGTCGAAAGCAAAAGGGACCAAAGTGAATATGTTTATGTGGGGAGGAGATGACGGGATCAACCGGTATATCGATGAGGTCATGGCGCCCATGTTAAAAGAAAAGAACAACATCGAACTGAACCGGGTACCTTTAGACACGCCTGAAATCCTCCAGAAGCTGCAAACCGAGAAAAAGGCCGGAAAAAAAGAGGGGACGATCGACATCGTCTGGATCAACGGTGAAAATTTTAAGAATGCGAAAGAACAAGATCTGTTGGCAGGTTCCTTCACAAACAAACTGCCGAACTACAACGAATACTATGATACGGACAGCGACGCCTTCCAATACGACTTCGGAACGGAAACAGAAGGATTCGAAGCCCCGTGGGGAAAAGTTCAATTCGTATTTTTCTATAATAGTGAAAAAGTGAAAAATCCGCCGGCTACCTTTGATGATTTGAAAACATTCATGAAAGAGAATCCCGGGAAATTCACCTATCCGAACCCAAGTGATTTCACTGGGAATGCGTTTCTAAGACATCTCCTCTATGCCAAAACGGATTCGAATCTGGCCCGGGACGGGTTTGATGAAGACAAGTCGGAAGAGATTGGAGCGGGAGTGTGGGAGGAATTAAACACCATGAAGCCGTATTTGTGGCGAAAAGGGGATACGTATCCATCCACCTTGACGGATCTTGATAAGCTTTATAGTCAGGAAGAGGTGTGGATGACGATGGGATATAACGAAGCAAGGGCGGAACATCTGATCAAGGATGGCGTGTTTCCGGAAAGCACGAAGTCGTTCATATTGAGTGATATCGGATCCATCGGGAATACTCATTTCCTGGCCATTCCTTTCAATAGTCCAAATAAAGAAGGTGCCATGGTGGCCATTAATGAGTTCCTGTCCCCGGAAGCGCAGTATGAGAAGCTGAAACCGGATTATTGGGGGGAGAGTTCAGCTATTTCCTATGCCAAGCTTGATGAGGGATGGAGGAAGAAATTCATGGAGATCGATCGCGGTGAAAGCGTATTGGAAGCCTCAAAGCTTGAAGAAAACTTCAAGGGTGAGCTTGATGCTGCCTATGTTGAATGGTTAAAGGAGAACTGGATCCGTGAAGTGGCCAGCCAATAACGCACTACTTCTCCTGCCGGGCCTCCTCTTTTTCCTCCTGATTCCGGGCCTTGCGATCGTCCTTGCGATTTTGGAAAGTGTAAGGGACGGGGGAGTCTTTACATTCGAACATTACCGGGAATTGTTTGAACAAGATCGTTTTATCGCGTCCGTCCTGTTCAGCCTGACAGTGACCGTGGCCTCAACGACCCTGTCCCTTTTCATCGGGTTGGGTATCGTCAAAGCCTTCTATCCATTGTTAAAGGAAACCGGGCATAAACTGCTGGTGTGGATCCCGATGCTCGTTCCCCATTTTGTATGGGCGTATCTCGTCTACTTACTCTTTAATCAAAGCGGCTTTTTCTCAAATATTGCCGGGGTGCTAGGTTGGATTGACGATCGCAGTCAATTTCCTATATTGGTGCAGGACCGGAATGGGATTGGGATCATATTGACATATGTGTGGAAAGAAGTTCCCTTTGTGACCCTGATGCTGTTACCCGTGTATGCTACTATGCGCAAAGGGTATAAAGAGGTCGCATCGTTATTGGGCGCGGGCTCCTATCAAACGTTCAGAGTGGCTGAATGGCCCTTTATCTATCCTGTCCTCATCGAAACCGGGGCCATTCTTTTTGCCTTTATTTTTACCGCATTTGAAGTTCCGCGTTTGTTGGGGGTGACGTCTCCACAAATGCTCGCGATCCTAGCGTACGACTGGTTTTATAGCGGTGACTGGAGTGACCGTCCTTTAGCGTTTGCCTCACTTGTCATGACCGGGCTCGGCATCGGGGTCTTCATGTGGCTCGTTCTTTACATCACGAACAAAAAACGGATGCATATCACTAAAGGAATTGGGAACTAGGGGTGTCATGATGAAAAAAACGTTATTTTACAGCATATCCTTTATCCTTTTTGTCTTCCCCCTTTTATTTTTAGTGTATAAAAGCTTTTACGGTGTAGCGGCATGGGGGAGTTCTACTCGAGGTACACCAAGTGTAAGGGCGTGGGAACTCTTGATGAACGAAGGAGAGTTTCTGAATTCAGTAGGGGTGTCGGTGTGGATTGCAATAGTTGTGTTGAGCCTTAATCTTCTGATCGGCATCACAGCGGGAAAAGTGTTTTCCTTCTCTTCTTTCAGGGGGAAATCAGTAGTGGAAGCGCTCATGATGCTGCCGCTGTTTATTCCCGTTTTGGTCGTTGCCATCGGACTTCATATTACCTTCATCCGTTATGGCCTCTCTGATCACTGGCTCGGGGTTGCGCTTGTTCATCTAGTACCGACGATTCCTTACAGCATTAAAATGTTTAAAACAGGCTATGAGCGAATCGGCTCGAAATTACTCGAACAATCAACCATCCTGGGAGGGAGTGCCATCAAGCGCTTATACCATATCGAGTTGCCTTTGCTCCTTCCAAGCATCCGCAGTGTATTGTTCCTGACGATTGTCATCTCTTTAAGTCAATATGTCCTGACGGCGATTATAGGCGGTGGGAACGTCGTAACCCTTGCAATGGTCTACTACCCATTTACCGATACGGCAGATGAAGCGGTCATGGCGGCATTCTCCATCGTGTTCGCCCTTATTCCCATCATCTTATACATCATACTCGAGGGGTGCTTGAAATTCACACTCCCTTACCAGCATCTAAGAGGGGGGAAGAAACAGTGAGTTCATTTATAGATATCCTGGGAGTGTCCAAAACCTTTAAAGAGAAAGAGATATTGAATGATATAACCTTCTCCTTGAAAAAAGGGGAGATCCTCTCATTGGTAGGAGCATCGGGTTCAGGAAAATCAACCTTTTTACGGATTCTCTCAGGCTTAGAATCTGTTACAAAGGGAAAGGTATTAATAGAAGGTAACGATATTTCTTCGACCAAACCTCAAAATCGACCGATTGGTATGGTCTTTCAGCAGCCTTTGTTATTCCCTCATATGAATGTTCTTGAAAACGTCATGTACGGGCTGGGAATGAAGGGGAATAGGAAACGTGAAAATAAAAGGAATGCGAAAGAATATATTCAAAGAGTCGGTTTAGGTGAAGTTATGCATCATTACCCCTCTGAGCTTTCGGGTGGCCAGCAGCAGCGGGTTTCCCTTATCCGCTCCCTTATTCTGAAACCGAAGCTGTTACTCTTAGACGAACCTTTCAGCAGTCTCGATCTGCAACTGAGGAAAGAGTTGAGGCAATGGGTGTTGAACGTATTTAAAGAAGAAGGAACCACAGTCTTGTTCGTTACCCATGACCGAGATGAAGCATATGAAGTAGGAGACCGGGTGGCAGTGTTACACGACGGACGATTCCTGCAGGTGGGCACACCGGAGGAAATCTATTTCCGACCGGGCTCCACCTTCGTCGCTTCTTTCATGAGTGACGGACTCATACTGCCTCCTGGACAATTCATTCATGCCTCCCATATGTCCATAAGCTCTTCAGGACAAGATCTGCCTCACCCTAAGTGGAAGGGTACGGTCCAGCAACAGCTGTTTGTAGCAGGAACGAACATCCATGAAATATGGGTAGAAGAATTGAAACAGAAACTCCATCTACCCCTTGATTGGGAATCCTCTCACGGGACGGTTTGGCTATATGCCAAGGAAGAGAACATTCAAACGTTTCAGAACGAGGAATAGGAGGGAAGAACATTGAAGAAGAAGGAAATCGGCAAGGTCTTTCTATTCATCGCGATATTACTGTTCCTCATGTGGCTCAGCCGGAATTTCTTTCATATAAAGCCCCATGATATCAGGGATTGGATTGTATCATTCGGCATCTGGGCCCCAATCGTTTTCATTGTCGTCTATACGGTCCGCCCATTGATCCTTTTCCCGGCATCCATCCTATCGTTCTCGGCGGGCCTTGCTTTCGGTGCGGTGGAAGGCTTCTTTTACATTGTACTGGGAGCATTGGGTGGTGCGACGGTTGCCTATTATGCAGCAAGCATCCTGGGGAGGAAACTGTTAAAAAGACCATCCCCCCGCATCGTGAAAATACGGGAAAAGATGGAGGAGAGCGGCTTCATCTATGTCCTTGTATTGCGGTTGGTGCCATTCTTGAACTTTGATTTGATCAGTTACCTGGCCGGGATGGGGAAAGTGAGATACCTTCCATTCATCCTCGCCACAGCCATCGGGATTTTACCCGGCACGTTTGGCTATGTCTTTCTGGGATCAAGCTTGATAGGAGAAGATCGGACGAATTTATATATTGCCATTGCGTTTTTCTTAGCCATGATCATCGTGCCACTCATTTTTAAAAAGAAGATGAAAGCATGGCTAGGATTATCGGGCAAAGAAGATAAGTAAAGGATGGGAAGTACATGTTAGACACGCATGCCCGTAAGTGGGTGCAGCCAAGTATAGAGGGGACGGCGCGGCTGTTCCTGAACAAAGGATTAACGGCCAATCAAGTGACGGTCACCGCCTTCATCATAGGATCTGTGACAGGTCTGGTCTATTACCTGGGTTTCCCGGTCATGGCCGTCCTTTTATTATGGCTGTCAGGATTCCTTGACGCCGTGGATGGAACAATGGCCCGACTGACCAAACCATCTCCCTTTGGAACCGTCATGGATGTGACGTTTGATCGGATTGTTGAGATCAGCGTCATCCTCGGAGTTGCCTTCCTGCACCCTGACATCATGTGGGCCCTCCTTTTACTCAGTGTCTCCATCATCATTTCCATGACCATCTTCCTGACCGTGGGAGCTGTATCAGAAAAGCAGGGCATGAAGTCCTTCTATTATCAAGCGGGACTGGCTGAGAGAACGGAAGGATTCATCCTGTTCAGCCTCATGATGATCTTTCCATCCATTGTCTTATGGACCACCCTCCTGTTTGTTGTAGTGGAGTTATTCACGGGTACCCAACGATTTCTAGAAGCGAAACGACTACTTTCATAAGGAGAGATTCAGATGGAACAATACGATTTAATTGTCATAGGAGGAGGGGCAGGCGGATTGACCGTTGCCTCGGGGGCCGCTTCATTGGGAGCTAAAGTCGCACTTGTTGAGAAAAGCGGCCTTCTGGGCGGGGACTGCCTTCACTTTGGCTGTGTCCCGTCAAAGGCTTTCATCCAATCGGCAAGAGAAGTGGCGACCATACGTGCAGGTGGGGATTATGGATTTGAAACAATAGGTTCTGTCGATATGAAGAAGGTAAGAGAAAGAGTCAAGGGAGCCATCTCTCACATCCAACAGCACGATGATCCCGGGCGCTTCCTGGAGCTGGGGGTCGATATTTATTTCGGAGCAGCCGAGTTCCTGGATCCCCATACCATTTTGGTGGAGAATGAGGACCGGGTCTCCGGGAAGAAGGTGGTTGTGGCGACAGGATCAAGTCCCCTTATCCCGGAAATCGATGGCCTTGGCGATGTTGAATACCATACGAATGAAACCGTATTTGAAGTCGATGAATTGCCGAGTCGGGTTGTGTTCATAGGTGGGGGCCCCATCGGTCTTGAACTGGCACAGGCTTTCTCCCATTTAGGTTCTGAAGCCATTGTCCTTGAACAGCACGATGAAATTCTGGTGAAAGAAGATAAGGAAATCCGGGAAGTGGCCACCGGTTTATTGGAAAAGGATATTCAGTTTATATATGGAGCGGAAATCAAACGAGTGTCAAAGCAGGATGGACAGAAAGTGGTTCATTACATGAAAGATGGAGCGGAGCATTCGGTGGAGGGGGACCTTTTATTCCTTGCGACAGGTCGCAAGCCGGGTACAGAATCCTTGAATCTTTCTGCTGCCGGAGTGGAGACCGACGACCGGGGATTCATCAAAGTGAATGATGAACTAAGAACGAATCAATCCCATATTTTCGCCATAGGAGATGTGAACGGCCGCTATCCATTTACCCATGGTGCCGGAATGGAAGGGAAACTCGTGGTCCAAAACGCCGTCTTCGGATTGAAACGAAATGTCTCCTATAACAAGCTGCCCTGGACAATCTATACGACACCGGAAATCTTTCATATCGGCTTGACCGAGGAAGAAGCGGTTGAAAAAGGAATGGAATACAAGGTCTATAAGAAGACTTTAGACGAGGTCGACCGGTTCGTGGCAGATCAGCGGACAGAAGGACTCGTCAAAATCATCACAGACCCGAAAGGCAAGATCCTCGGTGCCCACGCAGTCGGCACTGGTGCAGGCGACTGGATGCAGCCGGTCGTGTTCGCAATGGAAAAGGGAAGCAAGATCGGTGCCCTTTCCAACATGGTCTATCCTTACCCGAATCACGCAGCGGCCGTCCAGCAGACAGCGGACCTGTACTGGAGAGAGAAGCTGTTCGACGGGGTATTGCCTGTGATTAGTAAGAAGTATGTGGAATTGTTCAGATAAGATGTTTAGAGCGCGACTGCTGGGAGGCGGTTGTGTTTTTTTGCGGGTAAGCTGCTTAACGCTCACTCCCCATATTTCCCTATAAACCGCCGATCGATCCAGTTCTTCAACCGCCAGGCCCAACCGCTGACCAATGAAAAGGATCCGTAGGTTAAGAAGCCGCGCTTATCCCCGACAGACATGATGGCGAGATATCGTTTCTGGGGCTCAAAGGGAATGATTTTTCCATCGGCTGCGGCGCCGTTCAGGTTTTCCCATAGGACGGGCCCTTGTCTGACGGCTGTTACGCCGTTTTTAGGGGTGTCGGGAAAGTCTTGTAGGGTAGCGCAATCACCGGTTCCAAACACATTTGGGTATTCTACTGATTGAAGGTAGCTGTTCACGAGCAGATATCCTTGTTCATCTGTTGGTAAAACACTGCTCCCGAATAGGGGAGGTGCTTTAGGTCCGCCTAAGAAAATCACTTCTTCATAATCGAGGATTTCACCTGTATCTGTATGCAGTTGTGAAAGCTCTGCTTCCGTCACACGCCCTTGATGCAGGTCGATGCCTTTTGAAAGTGCCATATACGTCAGTTTTTTCGACGAAATGGTACCGGCTTTTTCTAATAGTGGAGATGAGTGGACGACCGCGATGGAGTGATCTGGGTAACCTTTGCCCTTCTTCCATGCTTTCAGTGATAATGCCATTTCGATACTTGCGGCACCGCCCCCGATAAAGACGGTTTTCCTGCTGTTATGCAGTTTCCGGATTTGCTCGGGGAATCGGTAATTTGGTTTGATAGGCAGGTTGTGCTTGTGTAAGCCCCTGATCTCCATTGAGTCGTTTCGGGAGCCGATGTCGAATGAAACAAAGTCGTAGGTAAAAATCTCACCTTTGTCTGTTAACAGATGCTGCTGATCCGGATCGATGGAGAGGACCGTACTTTCGATAAAGTCACAGCCGGAGACCTTACACAAATTCTCTAAATCAATCCGGGTTTCCTCCAATGAATAGATTCCTTCCGTGTACCCGGAGAACATCCCGGAATAATATTGGTAACGGGATGGGGAAATGAGGACCCATTTCACTTTTTCCTCCTGGTGTTGACTCTTTTTTATACAGTGGAGGTGGCTGTGTCCGCCACCGACTAAGATGATTGTTTTCATAGTGGGACTCCTTCTTAAAGAGAGCGTTTCTCTTCCCATTCTTCCCTGATCATGCCCATGCGGATGGAGTCATAATAAACACCATTATAGTACCGGCATTTTCTCATGCGTCCTTCAAGCTGCATCCCGATTTTCTCTGCGGCCTTCATCATCCGTTCATTCCCTGACCACGTCGTGATGCCGACCCGACCGATTTCCTTCGTAGTAAAGAGGTGATCGACCCATAGGGATAAGGCTTCGGTTCCATACCCACCGTTCCAGTAAGCAGGATCGTAGATGACGATCCCTGCTTCAAGCCATCTGGTGGGCTCGTAATCCCAATAGTATCCGACGGTTCCGATGATGGTGCCATCGACCTCGATGACCCGTTGGAATTCATCGCTGCGACTTTTATTTCTGATGGATGATTCCATATACTCCTCAAGGGGGACATACGTATGTTTAAAATAAGGTGCGTCCCATTTTTTCCATTCAGGAGAAGGATCCCCGTAAATATAGTCCCAAAGACAAGGAAGGTCTCTCTCTTCTATTTTTCTAAGTGTTACACGCTGACCGGTTAATTTCAATTCATGAGCACTCCTTTATTGTGTTACTATTTCCATTATACAGAAAATATCCGGAATAATCAGAATAGATGATGAAAAAAACAGAGGTCCGTCCCTCTGAGATGAGGGACGGACCTCTGTTTCATTAACTTGCTTTGATGGAGGACACCCGTGCTTTTTTCTTTTGGGTCAGTTTGTCGACGATGGATGTGATGGCACCGTCGCCTGTTACGTTGCAGGCAGTTCCGAAGCTGTCCTGTGCTAGGTAAAGGGCAATCATGAGGGACGTCATAGTCGGTCCGAATCCAAGCATCGTTTCAAGTAATCCAAGGGCTGCCATGACGGCTCCCCCGGGAACACCGGGTGCTGCAATCATCGTGATGCCGAGCATCAAAATGAATGGGAACAGCTGAGCGAATTGCAGTGCTTCCCCCTGGATGAACATGACGGCCATGGCGCAGCTGACGAGGGTGATGGTGCTTCCTGATAAATGAATCGTGGCGAGAAGCGGAACAGAGAAGTCGGCGATCCGTTCTCTGGCACCGATTTTCTTCGAACGCTCAAGGGTCACCGGGATTGTTGAAGCAGAAGACTGTGTTCCGAGTGCCGTGAAATAAGCAGGGAGCATCCCTTTCATCATGGAAAGCGGATTTTGCTTTCTCAGTGTACCTGCCGCTGTATATTGAACGACTAAAAAGACAAGATGTAAAAGAATGATCATGATAAACACTTTCGCGAATACAGACATAATGGCACTGACTTGTCCACCTTGGGTCATATTCGCAAAGATGCCAAGGATATGAATCGGTAAAAGCGGGATGATGATCTTTTCAATGACGAGTTCCACGATGTTTCTGAATTCATCCATACCTTTTTGAAGGGTATCCCCTTTAATGGCGGCCATTCCCAGTCCAATGGTGAACGCGATGAGAAGTGCTGACATCACGCCCATGATCGGGGGCATGTCCACTGTGAAGAACCCTTTAAGAAGAGCTTCTTCGGGATTTTCAAATGATTGAGACGTTTGATTAGCGAGTAAAGTTGGGTAAATAGACTTCGCAACCGTAAAGGCGAGTAAACCGGCTAACACAGTGGAACCATATGCTAGGGCAGTGGTCAATCCGAGAAGTTTTCCTGCGCCTTTACCCATGGAGCCTATCCCTGGTGCGATAAAGCCGATGATGATCAATGGAATCGCAAATCCGAGGAAATTACCGAATAGTCCATTGAATGTAGCAAAGATTTTTACAAACCATTCAGGTGCATATGCTCCAATGACAATACCTAACGCAATACCTAAAAGGATCTTAGGCAGTAAACCGAACTTTCTCATCTGGGTGTCCTCCTTGAAAGTACAAATGTTTTTAATACGAGGATTATACACCTAATAGTGTGATAACTTAATAGCTTTTCAAATAGGCGAAATCTTAAGTTTATTCTGAACAATAATTGAAAGAATTGTCGCCGGACTGGTTTTCGTTTGCATACATATATAATGGGCAAACTTCCGGAATGTCAATTGAATCAAGACAAATGTGGTGATTTTTATTTTCCAGAGGAATCATTCTTTCCCTTTCCGGTGAAAGTGATAAAATAGAAACATCTATTGTGAATATTGGAGGTAACGAAATACATGAAAACGAAGTTATGCTTATTGTACGGCGGTAAATCTGCTGAACATAATGTTTCCCTGCAAACAGCCAAGGCCGTAATCGGTGCCCTGGACTTAAATAAATATGAAATCCACCCTATTTTTATTTCGACGGAGGGTAATTGGATAAAAGGACCACAATTGAATGCTCCCGTTGAAGATGTGAAAGCATTGCAGTTTAATCACGGCGAAGAGATCGCTCCCAATGCCTTGAGTACTGCAATCGCTCCTTCTGAATCGGAAGGCTACGACATGATCTTCCCATTGCTTCACGGACCAAATGGTGAAGATGGAACGGTTCAAGGGATGCTTGAGCTGTTGAATCTTCCATACGTCGGAAACGGAGTCCTTGCTTCATCTGCCGGAATGGATAAAGTCATCATGAAGAATCTATTTGCTCAGGCAGGCATTCCTCAAGTCAACTACACGTGGTTTATCCGCAGTACGTGGAAGGGGAACCCGGAATCTGCTTACAAACAGGTAGAAGAAGAGATTGGTTACCCATGCTTCGTGAAACCTGCCAACTTAGGTTCATCTGTCGGGATCAGCAAGTGTACGTCCCGTGAGGAATTAGCGGCTGCCTTTTCAGAAGCGTTCCAATTCGACCGTAAGATCATCATCGAAGAAGGCGTGAAGGCCCGGGAAATCGAGCTTGGCGTACTTGGCAACGATCAGCCGGAATGCTCTGTGGCAGGAGAGATCGTGCCTAAGAAAGATTTCTATGATTATAAAGCCAAATATGAAGATGGGGATACAGCCCTCATCATCCCTGCAGAAGTAGAAGGCGGCATCTACAATGAACTGAAGGAAATTGCAATTCAGTCATACAAAGCCCTGGATTGTTCAGGACTTGTACGTGCAGACTTCTTTTTAACCGAAGATGGGCAGATTTATATGAACGAAGTGAACACGATGCCAGGTTTCACACCGTACAGCATGTTCCCGCTTCTCTGGAAACACACTGGAGTTGATTATCCTACCCTGATCGGGAAACTCGTGGAGCTTGGAATGGAACGCTATCAAGACAAACAAACGATTAAACATACGATGTAAACAACTTGGGACTGACCACATCCAGAGGCAGTCCCTGGTCTATTTGGATGAAAAATGAGTAAAAGGAGAAAACGAATGTTCGAGAAAACGATTAGAGACATATGTACCATACTTGATGTGAAAAATGACCTTTCTGTATTTGATTCAGTGGTCGTAAAAGGTGTTTCCATCGATACGAGAAAAATCGGGAGTGGCAACTTATTTGTTCCTTTTAAAGGAGAAAATGTCGACGGTCACCAGTTCGTCCGTCAGGCGATCGACAATGGGGCGTCCGCTGCCTTATGGGATATCAATGTCCCTAATCCCCCGGAGGATATTCCGGTCATCGTGGTGGAGGATCCACTGCTTGCCCTTCAGTCTTTGGCAAACCATTACCGTCACGAGCTTGATTTAAAGGTAGTCGGGATTACTGGAAGCAATGGCAAAACGACCACCAAGGACATTGTGGCCAATCTTCTTTCCGTGAAATACCGGGTTCATAAAACCCAAGGGAACTACAATAACCATATCGGTCTGCCTTTAACGATCCTTTCTCTTCCACAGGACTCGGAAGTGGCGGTACTTGAAATGGGGATGAGCGGATTCGGGGAAATTGAACTTCTGTCAACCATCTCACAACCTGATGCTGCCATTATCACGAACATCGGAGAATCCCATCTTCAGGACCTCGGTTCGCGGGAAGGCATCGCCAAAGCCAAGCTTGAAATTGTAAAGGGTCTGAAGCCTGATGGGTTATTTGCCTACTACGGAGATGAGCCTCTCCTGCAGGATGGTGTGAAGGGACTCGACCTGAAGCATATGGAGACATTCGGTAGAAGCGAAGCCAATAGCATCTACCCGACAAAGATTGAAATGAACAATCAAGGAAGTTATTTTGAGACTTCTGTCGCTGAAGGCGAGACGTTCTTCCTGCCTGTATTGGGGCAGCATAACATCCATAATGCCCTTGCCGGGATCCTCATTGCCCGTCATTTCGGACTCAGCGTGGATGAAATGAAAGAAGGCATGCAATCATTGAAGCTGACTCAGATGAGGATGGAAATGGTGGAAGGGAAGAAAGGCGAAAGCATCATCAACGATGCCTATAATGCGAGCCCGACTTCCATGAAAGCGGCCATCGGACTTGTGTCAGAGCTCGAAGGATTCCGTACAAAAATTCTCGTCCTAGGTGATATGCTCGAACTTGGAGATGACGAAGAAGAATTCCACCAAGAGATCGGACGCTTGATCGATCAGGAAAAGGTCCAGCAAGTGTTTACGTTTGGACGGCTTGGAACGTTCATCGCAAAAGGGGCCCTCGAGAATTTCCCTGAAGAGCGCATTCACTCTTTTACGGATAAAGAGAGTCTGACAAATGAACTGTCTTCCTTGATCAAAGGGGATGAATTGATTCTATTTAAGGCTTCAAGAGGAATGAAACTGGAAGAAATCATTGAAGGATTAATGGCCTAAGTTTAAACCTTCATAGAAATGAGCAAAATGAGCTTAAGCTGGGAGGGTGGCTCGCTCCCTACCTACCTTTTAATAAGTAAGAGGGGATAAAATGATCGGTTGTTTGCTAATCCATGGTTTCACAGGGAGCCCTTATGAAGTAGAACCCCTGGCTGAATTCCTCCAAGACAGAACCGATTGGAAAATTGTCGTGCCGACTCTTCCGGGTCATGGGGAATTACTCGAACTGAAGGGAATAAAGCATATCGAGTGGATCGAACATGCTGAGTCCGAGCTGAAATTACTGTTGGACACATGTGATAAAGTGTACGTAATTGGTTTTTCAATGGGTGGATTGATTGCCTCGTATCTTTCGGTGAAGTATGATATAGATAAGCTCGTGCTGTTAAGTGCTGCAGCTTACTATATAAATGTTAAACAGTTACTGAAAGATATTGGAAATTTGATCAAGGAAGGAATGCAAGGAAATATACTTGAAAACGAGTTGTACAAACGATACAAATTCAAGGTGACCCAAACCCCGATCCTGTCCACATACGAATTCAGGAAAGTCGTCCGTATCGCTCGTCCCCTCCTTCAAAAGGTCAGCATCCCGACCTTTATCGCCCAAGGAGAGAATGATGGAATAGTCCCCCCTAAAGCTGCGAAATATATATATGAGACTATTTCCTCAAAGGAGAAAAACCTATTTTATTCCCCTGAAGCAAAACATTTGATATGCCATTGCCAAGATAAGCACGAGCTTTTTGATAAGATCTACCAATTCCTGCAAAGTGAATAGATTGACTATTTGACATTAGATTGAAATTCGTTTCTAGAAGTGGTAACATAACTACAACATAGTTCTTAACTTGTTGGACGTGCTAGCTCTTCTATTTTGAAGAGTGTATTTTTTTGTATCAAACATAAAAACTAAACATCTCATATAGACGGTTTTAGATTAGATACCGAAGTCTTTCGGTGGGTAAGATTTCGTTCCGACCTAAAAATATAATCAGATAATGATTAGTTATAAAAGATGTAAATTAAAGGAGAATGTAACATTGACAAAGTTTGCAGATTTAAACTTAAGCGCATCTACGTTAAAATCAATTAAACGTATGGGCTTTGAAGAAGCTACACCAATTCAGGCGAGTACAATTCCAGTCGGTTTAGAAGGTAAGGATATTATCGGTCAGGCACAAACTGGAACAGGTAAAACAACAGCATTTGGAATCCCGATGATCGAGAAGATCGATGTGAAAAATCCAAACGTTCAAGCTCTTATCATTGCACCAACTCGTGAACTTGCCATCCAGGTTTCTGAAGAGTTATATCGTATCGGAGCTGACAAGCGTGCACGCGTGTTATCTGTCTACGGAGGACAGGACATCCAACGACAAATCCGCGCGATGAAAAAGAACCCTCATATCATCGTTGGTACACCAGGTCGTCTGCTTGACCATATCAAACGTAAAACGCTCAACCTTGAAAATGTTGAAACATTAGTACTTGACGAAGCAGACGAAATGCTTAACATGGGCTTCATCGAAGACATCGAAAGCATTCTTGAAACTGTTCCAAGCACAAGACAAACACTTCTATTCTCTGCAACAATGCCGGATCCGATCCGCCGCATTGCAAACCGCTTTATGACAGAGCCGGAAGTCATCAAAGTGAAATCAAAAGAAGTAACGGTTTCGAATATCGAACAATTCTATACAAAAGTAAGTGAAAAAGAAAAATTCGATACACTTTCCCGTTTAATCGACGTACAATCACCGGAACTTGCGATTGTATTCGGTCGTACAAAACGTAGAGTGGACGAATTAGCGCGTGCTCTTAGCATCCGCGGCTACCTGGCAGAAGGGATTCACGGAGATCTTTCTCAGGCTCGTCGTATGACGGTTCTTAAGAAGTTCAAAGAAGGCCGCATCGATATCCTGATCGCAACAGACGTTGCTGCTCGTGGATTAGATATCTCTGGCGTAACACACGTTTACAACTTTGATATTCCTCAAGACCCGGAAAGCTACGTTCACCGTATCGGACGTACAGGTCGTGCAGGTAAGAAAGGGATGTCCATCACTTTTGTTACACCAAGAGAAATGGGTTACCTGAAGATCGTTGAACAAACAACGAAGAAGAAAATGACGGCTCTTAAGCCACCTAGCTTAAACGAAGCCCTTGAAGGTCAACAACGCTTAGCTCTTGAAAAATTAGCTGAAGCGGCGAAGGAAAGTGATCTTAAGGATTACTATCCATTAGCAGAAGAATTCCTTGGTGGCCATGATTCCGTTCAAGCAGTAGCGGCAGCGATCCGTGTATTGACAAAAGAACCGGATACAACTCCAGTAGACATTACTGAAGAGCGACCATTACCATCAAGAGGTGGAAATCGTGGCGGCGGAAATCGCGGCGGTGGATACAAAGGTGGAGCTCGCAGTGGAAGTCGCGGTGGATCTTCACGCAGCGGCGGTGGAAATCGCGGAGGCGGAAGCCGTGGCGGAGATCGCAACCGTACTGGCGGCGGCAGACCACAATCTTCAAGCAAACGTAAATCTTATAACAATTCTTGATTAGACAGATAATAGGACACGATGACCTTTAGGGGTTGTCGTGTTTTTTTTGTTGGGGTGGGGTTGGGAAGTGGATGAGGTGTTGGACGGGAAGTGTGTAATTCCAATTTATGTTAAAAGACGCAATTACCATCTGAAATGACGCAATAAATAAAAAAACGACGCAATTATCCGGAAAATGACGCAATCAGACCCCAAAATGACGCAATTCATATTAATATGTTAATATTTTCAATAAGAAGAAGGTTTTTCCCTGCCTGTGGCGAACTGAATATCCATACCCGCTAAAGGAGAGTGATCAATTGATCTGTAAAGAGCTAACAATCCCGCTAATTCTTGAGAAAACAGAGGCATTATCTGGTCGGATTGTCCAACATCATTTAAAAATTCCCCTGATAGAAAAGGATTTACGAAAAAGAAGGGCAGGCTACAACGGAGAATCCACGGTTTACTACCACCTTAACTTCTTGAAAGACAAAAAATATAAAATTTATTACAATGTAAGACTTCCCATCCTCTCAAATCATTTCCAAATGGACTTTCTCCTCCTCACCCGGTTCTATATCCTGATCATCGAAGTATACAACCACCTAACCAATAGCGAACTAAGAAAGTTCCTCCATCTGCAATCAAGAAATACAGCCTACAAAATATTGAAATCCTTTCAGCTCAAAACCGAAGGAGGCACAAAATCTGTCATCTATTCAAAACCCCCTAGATAATTCCACATCTAAAGCACATACTAACCCCAAAAAGGAGTCCTCCACACATGACACTCGTAAAACTCGGCTATGTGGCCATGAGCATGAACCTTCAAAATGCTTCACCCTCCCAAACGATGACCTATAAGCAATTCGCAGGCATAAAGGATCGAGAGGCAGCCATTCATAAATTAGAACGGATTGCCCGGTCCAATTTACAAAACTGCCTCAGGCTTTTAAAGCATAATGTAATGAATGAAATCCATTTCTTCCGATTCAGTTCAAAACTGATTCCTCTTGCGAATCATCCTGAATTAAAGGGTTGGGATTTCATCTCTCCGTTACAGGAGGAGCTCCGGGCGGTTGAAGAGTACCTGAAGCTTCATCCAATGAGGGTGGGCTTTCATCCTGATCACTTTGTTCTGCTGAATTCCAGTGATGTGGATGTGTTGAAAAACACGTTGAAGACGTTGAAGATGCACAAAGCTTTGTTAAAGGGGATGGGGATCGATCCGACCCACCGCTGTGTTCTTCATGTGGGGGGAGCATATGAGGATAAGGAAAAGGCACTTGAACAATTTATCCATAATTGGGGCCTGACACCTGTCTCTCTTCAGCGGATGATCATTCTTGAAAATGATGATACGGTGTTCAGCGCAGCGGATGCCCTTTATTTGTGTGAGAAACTTGGTATCCCTCTTGTGTTTGATTATCATCACCATCTTGCCTATAACGAAAGAGACTGGTTGCTTGATTGGGAAAGGGTGGTTGGGACGTGGAGTCAGTCGCCTTTGCCGGTGAAGATGCATATATCCAGTCCCCGGTCCCGGGAAGAGTACAAGGCTCATGCTGATTTCATCGATCCCGTGATGTTCCTCGACTTTTTACACGGAATGAAAGGCTCGGTCGATGAAATCGACTGTATGATCGAAGCGAAGAGAAAGGACGATGCGTTGTTCAAACTGGTAGAGGACCTGCAAGGAATGGAGGGAATTGAATGGGTTGATAAAAGCTCCTTTATAGTGAAGTGAATGTCATGAAATTTTATTCTCCTCCCAATCTGAAACCATCTCTGTTCCAAAACGTATATTCACTGTAAGATTTAGTAAAGAGAGAAGGGGGATTTGAATGATAGGGGAACCGCAAAAGAGAATATCGCCAATGGCTTTGAAAGTATGGAAGATATATGGAGTACTTGAATCGTTGATTGTGGCTGCCTTGGCAGTAGGAGCGATTGTTTTGACTTTTATATTTGATTGGTCCCATTGGGTGACTGCAATATCAATAGGTGTATTTATCCTTTTTACATATTTGTTCGTGTTTTTACTTCCGACCATCAAGTGGAAGAGGTGGCGGTATGAAGTGAGGGAACAGGAAATTGAACTGCAGAGGGGAATTCTGATTGTGAAACGTACGCTGGTTCCGATGGTGAGAGTCCAGCATGTTGATACAGTACAGGGACCGATCTTAAAAAGATACGGGCTATCGACGATTACCATTTCCACTGCAGCAAACGTCCATGAGATCCCTGCTTTGGACATGGATGAAGCGGATGAACTGAGGAATTCGATATCGCAGCTGGCGAGGGTGGCCGAAGATGATGTCTGAACATAAAAGACTTCACCCTATATCCGCTGTGGCAAGTTTTGTTAAACAACTGAAAGACTTGATTGTTCCATTCGTATTTTTGTTTGTTATAAACAATCGGGGGGAGAAGAATGGATTTTGGGATTATCTGCCGCTTCTATCCATGGCTCTTGTCCTTGTCATCGTTCTTATTTTTGGAATTATTAAGTGGCTTCGTTTTACCTACAGGCTTGAAAGTGGCGAACTGAGGATAGAGTACGGGCTATTTGTGAAAAAGAAACGGTACATCCCGATTGAACGAATCCAGAGTCTGAACTTCTCGGAAGGTGTTTTACACCGTCCCTTTGGGCTTGTAAAGGTGAAGGTCGAAACAGCGGGATCTTCAAATTCCAGGGAGTCGGAAGCGGAACTGACCGCGATTTCAAAGGAGGAAGCCCTGGATTTAGAACGGATGATTTATCGGGAGAAGAAGGGTCAGAGCGTGACGGAGGATTCTTCTATAAAGCAGGCAGCAATTCAGGAAGATGAACCTTTTTTCACCCTTGGTCAAAAAGACATCTGGGTTCTTGCGGCAACCTCTGGAGGAGTGGGGGTCATTATTTCAGGGGTTGCGTTATTCTTATCGCAATTTAATGAACTCATTCCATATAAGGCTGTATATGAAGAAGTGGCTGTGTTTATAAAAAGTGGAATGTTCATGGTCGCATTGACGGCATTTTTAGGGCTGATTCTTGCCTGGTTCCTATCAATCGTCTGGACGTTTATCGTCTATGGTGATTTTAAGATCAAAATTGTGGATGATCATATCGTGATAACAAGAGGACTGCTTGAAAAGAAGCAGGTGACGGTCCCGTTAAACCGGGTGCAGGGGATCCGAATAGTGGAAAACCCTGTAAGACAGCTGATAGGTTACTGCACTGTACATATTGAAAATGCGGGTGGGTCTGTTTTAGATAAAGACAGTATGAGTATTAAATTATTCCCGATCGTGAAGAAGGAACGGGTACCGGAGTTGTTGAAGGGAGTGTTTCCCGAATATGTCATCGGGAGTGAATTTAATCGGCTGCCGGGACGATCCATGAGAAGATATGTATTCAGACAATCCGTCTGGGTATTGGTACCTGTCGCTGCTGCCTGCTATTTCTTCTGGCCATATGGTCTTTGGGCAGCGCTCATTGTGTTGCCTATGGGGACTCTTGGGTATTATCAATACCGCGCAGGTGGATTCAGAATCGATGGGGGACAGTTATCTTTGCGGTATAGAGGGGTATTGAAGAATACGATGTATATGAAGAAAAATCGGATTCAGTCCCTTGATACGAAAGAGAGCTGGTTTCAGGCGAGAAGTGGATTGGGGAGTCTCACGACTACGGTGAAATCAGGGGCAGCCGGTTATGCGAGTCAGGTGAGAGATCTTAAGAAAGAAGATCTGAAAAGGATTGCCTCCTGGTTTTCCCACAGTATATAAACAAAGAAGCGGCCTGCTAATCCTGGCCGCTTCTTGCCTATTTCTTATTTCCTCCCCGAAATCCATCCGATGACAAAGCCCGCGATCAACCCGAAGATATGGGCGGTAATGTTAATGCCTGATTGCATAAAGGTCATAACGACCCCGATGATCACGATGGGAAGGATAATCTGCCGGCTTTCCCTGGTAATAAAATGATTTTTCAGAACGATCATGGCAATATAGAAGCCGAATAACCCGAAAATGGCACCTGATGCACCGACGTGGCTGTAGGTAAGGGGTTTGATTAAATAGGTAATGATATTGGCAAACACACCGCTTGCTAAGTAAAGGGAAAGGAACTTTGCCTTTCCAAGGTGTTTTTCCAGAGGTGGTCCGAATAGGACAAGAGAAAACGAGTTGAATAATAGATGAGCAAAACCCATATGGACGAAGATCGGAGTGATCAGTCTCCACCATTCCCCTTCTTTTATAAATACATTTATACCAGCGAGTTGCTCGTACACCCACAATTGAGGGAAGATGGGAAGGGCACTGACTGCAAATAGGGCGATATGAATCAGTACAATCAAGGAAATAATAGGATAGTACCGTAGAAATTGAGAAAAACTTTCAGTTCGTACAAACATAGTGTATCCTCCTAAATGGGCCTGGTGCGCGAAAATAACAGCTAGTACTATAGTATAAGAAAATGATGAAAATCACGAGTAGAGTTCATTATTAAAATATGCAGGTCAGGACAAGAGTAGAAGGGGAGTCGCATATGATTAAAGGAATAGGGTTGGATATTGTAGAAATCGGACGCATACGGGAATTGCTGGAAAGGCAGCCGAAGTTCGTTAAGAGGATCCTGACGGACAGAGAAGAGGATGTGTTCATTTCGTTGAGTGAAAGGCGCAGGATTGAATATGTGGCTGGGCGTTTTGCTGCGAAAGAAGCCTACGCGAAAGCGAATGGAACCGGGATCGGTACGGTACTTTCGTTTCGGGATATTGAAATCAGTAAGGATGGGAACGGCAAGCCTTATTTTTCAAAGCCTGAGGGAACGCCCTCCCATCTATCCATCACTCATAGCAGGGAGTTTGCGGCAGCCCAGGTCGTCATAGAAGAATAAAATTTCAAGCTTGTCATCATCACTAGCATAATCCCTCGGGTTGTCTCATATATTCAGTAGTGCAATAGGAGAGACAAGGCCAGTTGTTTAACAATCGCGGTTCGTTGGCGAATGGAACCGGGCATTCTTTCAAGGATCGTCCATTCTTTGACAGGTGGCCTTCCCCTCTCTCAATTACGTTTATCCTGGGACAAAAGGGGTTGAAAAAATGAAGAAAAAGCTAGTGATACTAGTGATGGTCATGTTGGCGGTGCTTGCACTCGCCGCTTGCGGAGAGAAATCGAAAGACGATGTAACCAAGGACCTTAAGGCAAAAGTAGAAGATATGAAGGGGTACAAAGCAGATGCAAAGATGACCCTGCAGGTGGGAGAAGAACCCCAAACCTATGATGTGGAAGTATGGCATAATGACCCTAATTATTATCGTGTAGCCCTAAAGAATGCTACGAAAGATCAAAGCCAAATGATCCTGCGTAATGATGAGGGAGTGTTCGTCCTGACACCGGCTCTGAATAAAAGCTTCCGATTCCAAAGCAACTGGCCAGAAAACAGCAGTCAGGCATACTTGTATGAATCACTTGTCAAAGATGTCTTGGAAGACAAGGATGCGACCTTCAAAGAAACGAAGAGCCACTATGTCTTCACCACGAAAACACGTTACCAGAACAGTCAGATGCTCCCTACACAGGAGATTGCTTTCAACAAAAAAGATTTGACGCCGGCATCTGTGAATGTGATGGATTCAGATCAAAACCCGCTTGTGAAAGTGGAGTTCTCTAAGATGGACATGAAAGCTGCGTTTGACAAAAAAGATTTCGATATGAAGAAAAATATGACCGGCGCCCAGCTTGAGGTTCCAGTAACAGCTGCAGTAGAAGATACGGAGTTTACCGTTCTTTACCCGATGTCTGAAATCACCGGTACTGAATTGATAGAAGAAAAAGAAGTGGCGACCGATACTGGGAAACGAGTCATTTTAACCTATGATGGTGAAAAATCCTTTACGATCGTTCAAGAGAAGACGACTGTCGTCCCTACGATGACCGTGTCTACCTCCCTTAAAGGGGAATTGGTGGACCTTGGCTTCACTGTAGCGGCCATGACGGATCAGTCCATCCGATGGACGAATAATGGTGTGGATTATATGCTTGCTTCAAATGACCTGACTCCTTCGGAAATGGTCATGGTGGCACAATCCGTGCAAGGTTCAATGGTGAAATAATCTTTATGATCGGGGCGGGCCTATAGGGTCCGCCTCTTTTCTATCAAGTGATAAAGAGTAAAATCCAATCTCCAGCCATAAACCCTTTAAACCCTTCCACCTTCCCCATTAAACCCCGTGTCGATGTTTTATTCCTGCTAAAGATCCTAAAATCTGTTCACCACAATCAATGATAATATGAATAATTCATGGTATTCTTGAATAGAATGACAATGTTTTGTGTAACGATATGAGGAAGTGAACAGAGTGGAAACCCAGACGCAATTTTTTCGAGATACATGGGCTGAAATCAATTTGGATCATTTATATGAAAATGTAAAAAATATTAAAGGTCATATCCCCGATGACGTGAATGTATTTGCTGTTGTAAAGGCGAATGCTTATGGACACGGGGATGTTCAAACATCTCTCACTGCCCTCGCTGCAGGGGCACATGGATTGGCCGTTGCCTTCCTGGATGAAGCGATTTCTTTGAGAAGGGGAGGCATCACCGCTCCGATTCTTGTCTTGGGGGCTACGCGGCCAAAAGATGTGAAGATTGCTTCTCAATTGGATATTTCATTAACGGTCTTCTGCAAGGATTGGCTTATGGAAGCTGAAAGACAGTTGTCGAAAGAAGATCATTTAAACCTCCATATCAAGTGTGATACCGGTATGGGGAGGATAGGCGTTCGGACATCCGAAGAATTAAAGGGTATCGAGGGGTATATCCATTCTCGCCCACCATTCGAGCTTGAAGGGATCTTTACCCATTTTGCTACGGCGGATGAACTGAATGATGACTATCTTGAGGAGCAATTGGGGCGCTTCGAGTATATGCTTGAACAACTAGAATCACTCCCTGCGTATATCCATTCTTCCAATAGTGCTGCTACTCTAAGGAAAACGGATACCCTTTTTAACGCTGTAAGAGTGGGGATCGCTATGTATGGTCTTACACCATCAATCGAGATGAAACCTGAACTGCCATTTCCGTTGAAGGAAGTCTTTTCACTCCATTCCAGACTCATTCATGCAAAAGAACTTGCAGCTGGTGAGAAGGTCAGTTACGGAGCTACGTATGAAGCTTCCGAATCGGAATGGGTCGGGACGATTCCGATCGGATATGCAGATGGGTGGCTGCGGAAATTACAGGGTCAGGACGTTTTAGTGGCCGGGGAGAGGATTCCAATTGTTGGAAGGATCTGTATGGATCAATGTATGATCCGGCTTCCCGGACCCCGGTCGATCGGTACCCGCGTCACCTTGATAGGCGAGCAGGATGAAGCTGCCATCACAATGGATGAAATTGCCCGAAAGCTTGATACCATCAACTATGAGATTCCTTGTATCATCTCGACAAGAGTACCGCGCATATATATACGGAACGGAGAGGCGACGGAAGTGTCGAATAAGCTCTTATCGACAGGGATGGACCGTCAATCGGAAAATAACCACCCGTTTGATGAATAATTAGTATTTTAACTGGTGGATAATAGAAGAGATTGATAAATTAACTTTTCATTCCCTGTATTTGATGGTATGATAAATATGTTAATGAACAGAAACGGTATGTAGTGATTGGTGGAGGTGTAGTTTGTGTCTGAATCCAGCGCAACAACAGAAATCTTAATTCGTCTACCGCAACAGCTCGTTACAGAATTAGACGGCTTTGCAGATCAAGAAAATGTGAATCGCAATGAGTTTATTTATCGTGCAACCAAAATGTATTTAAGAGAGCGTAAGAAGAGACAATTACGTGAATCTATGAGACGCGGCTATATGGAAATGGCGAAGATTAATCTCGCAATCGCTTCAGAAGCGATTCAAGCAGAATATGAGGCAGAACATACAGTCGAACGCTTAGTAAGCGGAGGTTAATCCTTTGATTGTTAAGCGTGGTGACGTATATTTTGCAGACCTTTCTCCTGTTGTAGGTTCAGAACAAGGCGGAGTTCGGCCGGTACTTGTTATTCAAAACGATATAGGGAACAGGTTTAGTCCCACAATTATTGTAGCTGCCATTACCGCACAAATTCAAAAAGCAAAACTGCCTACTCATGTTGAAATTGATGCAAAACGTTATGGCTTTGAACGTGATTCCGTTATCTTGCTTGAACAGATTCGAACGATTGATAAACAACGTCTTACCGATAAGATTACACATCTGGATGATGAGATGATGGAGAAAGTGGACGACGCCCTGCAGATCAGTGTGGGTTTGATCCAGTTTTAACTCATATCCGTCCTTCGTGTGAATCCATTATCACGTATACAATAGAGACATTATAACTGCAAACCAGAAGGCTTGCTGATCAACAAATGTTTGATCATTAAGCCTTTTTGTTTTGTTTTTTTTTATTTTAATACCCATTGAAGCCTGATTCTGCCTTGAAAGTAGAATCAGGATAATGGAAATATAGACAATTTTATGACAAAACCAGGTAAACCATTTATAATGGGAAAAGAAAGTAATATAAATACCCGAAAAGGCATAGGCTTTTTCTTTTCCATATTTATTTGTTACTATTAAAGTAATTAAGTCATTTTCGTTCTTTGTTGTAAACTACTTTAAGATTGGGTTACATCAATCGGCCTAAATACTGGGGTTAAATTTCATATGATAGAATGGAGAGAACAAAATGTTTAGTGAAGTCACGGCTTATATTCAGGACAATAAATCAGAAATCACTAGTACTTGGATGGATCGTATGCGAAATGAAGCGGATGAGAAGTTTCTCCAAGTCGTTTCAGATCAGGTGTTCACCAAGACAAGCCATGAATTTGTTGAAATGATTGCCGCTAATTTGAGAGATATGAAAGAATTCAACAGCCGCCTTGAAGACTTCGCTGAAAAGGTTGTTAGATTAGGGTGGCCATTAACATTTGTAACTACCGCTTTAGGGACATTTGGTAAAGTGGTATACGAAGGCATGATGGAGGATCAGCTGATCACAGATGAAAATCACGCTTCGCAGGTTGAGAAGTTTGATAAATGGCTGACACCGATGTATAACAGAGTCGTAAAAGCTTACACAGAATCATGGGAAAGAACGGTTTCTCTTCAAAAAATAGCATTACAGGAATTATCTGCACCACTTATTCCGGTATTTGAAAAGATTTCCATTATGCCGCTTGTCGGCACCATTGATACTGAACGTGCCCGTTTGATTATGGAAAACCTGTTAAATGGTGTGGTGAAGCACAGGGCCGAAGTCGTTCTGATTGATATTACCGGTGTTCCGGTGGTGGATACGATGGTCGCCCATCATATCATCCAGGCTGCTGAAGCCGTACGTTTAGTCGGGGCGAAGTGCATGCTGGTGGGAATCAGACCGGAGATTGCCCAGACGATCGTTAATTTGGGTATTGATCTTAATCAGTTCAGCACAAACAGTACGTTACGAAAAGGAATAGAAAAAGCTCTTGAAATGACAAATCGAAAAATAGTTTCGGCGGAGGGATTAGAGTGAGAATACCAATTTTAAAGCTGCATGATTGTTTGTTGATTTCCATTCAGTGGGAGCTTGATGATCAGACAGCCCTTCAATTTCAAGAGGATCTTCTTCAGAAGATTCATGAAACTAGTGCGAGGGGAGTAGTAATCGATATTACTTCTATCGATTTTATTGACTCATTCATCGCTAAAGTACTTGGAGATGTGATCAATATGTCCAGGCTGATGGGAGCAAAAGTTGTCATCACAGGCATTCAGCCTGCTGTAGCAATCACGTTGATCGAGCTTGGAATCAGGTTAGAAGACGTCCTAACCGCTTTGGATCTGGAAAAAGGTCTGGAGAAATTACAATTGGAACTGGGGGACTAGGTATGGATAGCCAATCCTGCGTGAAGATCACGAATGAATGGGACATCGTTGCTGCCCGCCAGTTAGGGAGGAATGTAGCGAAAGAGCTCGGATTCGGCACAGTTGACCAAGCTCGTATCACTACGGCTATCAGCGAATTAGCAAGGAACATCTATTTATATGCCGGCTATGGTCAAATTTGCATTGAAAAATTATTTGACGCCGGAAAAAAGGGCGTGGGCATCATCGCCTTGGATGAAGGCCCTGGTATTGCCGATATCAGAAAAGTAATGGAAGATGGATATTCCACATCAGGCGGATTAGGAGCAGGTTTGCCTGGAGTTAAGCGTTTAATGGACGAATTTAACGTCGAATCTGTACCAGGTGAAGGAACAGATATAAGGGCGACCAAGTGGCTCCGCTAGGGGGAGTTATATGAATTTCAGAGAATTGATGGATTCAAAATATAGAGAGATTATTGAGCACTATTTAAACGACCAAGATGAGAAAGCTCTTTATTTGGGACAGAAATTCAGTCGCAAATCAATTGAGCACCACGTATCACCGGAAGAAATCATCAGTCTCCATAAGAATGTCATCCTGGAGATGGAACCAGACATACCGCACCAGGTGCTGCATTCTTTCGATATTCTTTTGGAAGTCATGATAGGTTATGGTTTTGCCTATCGTGAACATCAAAGCTTGAGAACGAAACAACAGGAATTGAATAATGAAATAGATGTAGCATCCAATATGCAGCAAACTCTCCTTGGCACAGTTATTCCTTCAGTCGAAGGATTGGATATTGGAGCGGTGAGTGTCCCGGCAAAGAAGATGAACGGTGATTACTATCACTTTGTACAGGATGAAAATGACAGCGTAAGTGTGGCCATTGCGGACGTAATCGGGAAGGGTATACCAGCGGCACTTTGTATGTCCATGATCAAGTATGCAATGGACAGTTTACCAGAGTATCGCAATGAACCGAATGCTGTATTGGAAAGCTTGAACAGGGTAGTCGAACAAAACGTGGACGCCAGTATGTTCATTACCATGTTCTACGGAGTGTATAATTCTGAGAAACATCTGTTTTCATACTCATCAGCTGGGCATGAACCCGGCTTTTTTTATAGAGCGTCAACCAATGAATATGAGGACCTTGATGCCAAGGGCCTTCTATTAGGGGTCGATAAAAAAGCGAAGTACAGACAATATGAAAGACGTGTGGAAGTGGGGGATATGATTATTCTCCTTTCCGATGGAGTAACAGAATGCCGCACAGAAGAAGGTTTCCTCGAGAGGGAGGATCTGGTGAAGTTGATCAGCCGGTATACACATCTTCCCACTCAGGAGATCATCAATAATGTGTATAAGCAACTAGAGAAGCTGCAGCACTTTGAGCTTAGGGACGATTTCACCTTAATCATCATAAAAAGAAATTCGTAATGTAGTTTATTTTTTCAAATATAGGGTAAATAAATAGAGACGTATTATAATGTTGCCAAAAAGGTGGTCTTTTTATGAACTTATCAATAGATATGAAAGAAAAAGAAAACGAGCTGCTAGTTAAAGTAGCCGGTGAAATTGATGCATATACAGCTCCAAAGCTTAAAGAAGCTCTTCAGCCATCTGCTGAATCTGATAATAAAGATATAACAGTCGATCTTTCAGAAGTATCATACATGGATAGTACGGGACTAGGCGTGTTCGTCGGTCTGTTTAAAACAGTTAAGGCCCGTGGTGGACAGCTTAATCTAATCGGACTATCTGACCGTTTGCAAAGATTGTTTGATATTACAGGTTTAGGGGATATTATGAATATCAATTCCAAAGTAGAAGGTGGAGTGGAATGATGCGAACTTTTGATTACATCGAGATGAAGATCCCCGCAAAGCCGGAATATGTCGGGGTCATTCGATTGACGCTTTCGGGAATTGCTAGTCGTATGGGATTTGACTATGATGCAATTGAGGATTTGAAGATTGCCACAAGTGAAGCGATCACTAATGCGGTTCAGCATGCGTATAAAGACAATGATGGAGAAGTCGTGGTCGGATTCGCGCTATACGAGGATCGCCTTGAAGTGATGGTGGCTGATCACGGTGAAAGTTTTGATTTCAAAGAAATCCGCAGTGCTGTTGGTCCTTATCATGCCGATCATTCCGTTGAGTTCTTAAGAGAAGGTGGGTTAGGTCTTTACCTTATTGAGAGTCTTATGGATGATGTAAAAGTGCATCACAAGGAGGGAGTGACAGTCTTTATGACTAAACTCCTATCAGGAGAGCAGGTGGAGAGGGATGAAAAAACTATCTCAACCTAACCAGCAGGCACAAAAAGAAAAAGTACTCAAGTGGATCAAGGATTATCAGGAAACCCAGGATGATGATGCACAGAGCCAGCTCATTTTACATTATCAGAATCTCGTTGAGTCCATTGCGAGGAAATATTCAAAGGGCAGGTCTTTCCATGAGGATATAATCCAGGTAGGGATGATTGGCCTGCTTGGTGCGATCAGAAGGTACGATGAATCGTTTGGCAGATCATTTGAAGCCTTCGCGATTCCAACTATTATCGGAGAGATCAAAAGGTTCCTCAGGGATAAAACGTGGAGTGTACATGTTCCCCGGAGAATTAAGGAACTGGGCCCTAAAATTAAATCGACGGTTGAAGAGTTAACAAATCAATTGGAACGCTCTCCACAGGTTCATGAGATTGCTGAGTACCTGGAAGTAAGTGAAGAAGAGGTACTGGAAGCGATGGAAATGGGTAGAAGTTATCAGGCTTTATCTGTGGATCACTCAATTGAGGCTGACTCAGAAGGAAGTACGGTTACGATACTGGATATCGTAGGAGATCAGGATGAAGGTTATGAAAAGGTGAACCAGCGACTTGTTCTGGAGAAAGTCCTTCATGTCCTTTCCGACAGGGAAAAAGCTATTATACAACACACTTATTTAGAAAACCTAAGCCAAAAAGAAGCTGGGGAAAAGCTCGGTATTTCACAAATGCATGTTTCCCGTTTGCAAAGAAGAGCGATCAAAAAGCTTCGGGAAGCCATTCAAGAAGAGATGGACGATTCGGAGAGTCATTATTAATGGCTTATCTTCAACAAAATGAAGTAGAGCTTTATGCAGAACAAGTATCGAAAAATGGGAATCCCTTTTGTGGTGATAGTTATTTCTATACTTCCACAAACGATTACTTTATCTGTGTCCTTGCCGATGGTTTAGGCAGTGGTAAGTATGCATATGAATCATCACATGCTGTCGTGGAGATTGTAGAAAGAAATCACCATGAAGATGTCGAGACTCTCATGAGTCTATGTAATGATGTCCTGCAGAACAAACGTCGAGCTGCCGTGGCGATTATTAAAGCATATTATCATTCCAAAGAATTTGTGTATAGCTGTGTAGGTAATATCCGTTTTTATATGTATGCACCAGAAGGTAAGATGACCTATCCTTTACCGGTCACAGGCTATCTCTCCGGACGGCCTCAAACGTATAAAACTCAACGTTTTCATTATGATACCAACTCAAGATTTCTCATTCATTCAGATGGATTGAGCATTTCCGGCGTAAAGAATATCCTTCAAAGATATCCGACCCTTCATGGGGCGCTGGGTGATATTCAATCATTAGTAGACGGCACAGCAGATGATACAACATATATCATTGGAAACTTACTCTAACAGGCTTAGGGTAAGTTTTTTTGTTTATAGGCCCTATTTCAATCCCAAAAGACAGATATGGTAAAATAAATAAGAATCCTATCAATGGAGGTAATACAATTGGCAGCAACATTAACAAATCAAGAACCATTACTTCATCAAGTATCAAAAGAATTGAATTTATCAATAAAGAATGTAAAAAACGTCATTTCACTTCTGGAGGAAGGGAATACCGTTCCTTTCATCGCACGTTATCGAAAAGAACAGACAGGCGCACTTGATGAAGTCCAGATTCGTAATATCATGGACAAATGGAATTATCTACAGAATCTAGAGCAGCGAAAAGAAGAAGTCATCCGTTTGATAGAAGAACAGGGGAAGTTAACGGAAGAATTAGCCCGGTCCATTCAAAAAGCGGATAAGCTGCAAATGGTGGAAGATTTATATCGTCCATATAAACAAAAAAGGCGTACCAAAGCAACCGTAGCAAAAGAAAAAGGCTTGGAGCCCTTGGCCGAATGGATTCTAACCTTTCCATTAAAAGGAGACCTTACAAGAGAAGCTTCAAACTATATCTCTGAAGAGAATGAAGTGACAACAGTTGAAGAAGCCCTGGGTGGAGCCCGGGACATCATTGCTGAATATATATCCGATGAAGCTTCTTACCGGGACTACATAAGAAAATATACATTCCGTAAAGGGTTAATTGAATCAAAGGTAAAAAAAGAAGAGTTAGACGAGAAAAAAGTGTTTGAAATGTATTACTCCTATCAGGAACCTATTCACAAAGTTGTCCCCCATCGTGTCCTGGCAATGAATAGAGGGGAAAAGGAAGACATTCTCAAAGTGAACATCCAGCCAGATACAGAGGGTATTCAAAACTATTTGGAAAAACAGGTCATTAAGAATATCCACTCTATTTCCGTGCCCCTTGTGAAAGAAGCAGTGGAGGATAGTTATAAAAGGCTCATACAGCCATCAGTAGAAAGAGAAATCCGCAATGAGTTAACTGACAAAGCTGAAGATCAAGCCATTCATATCTTCTCTGAAAACTTGCGTAAATTATTGCTCCAGCCTCCGATGAAAGGGAAGATGGTATTGGGTGTCGATCCTGCATTTCGGACTGGCTGTAAGCTTGCCGTCATTGATGAAACTGGGAAAACCCTCGATATCAATGTGATCTATCCACATACATCTCAATCTCAACGAAATAAGGCAGAGGACGCTTTTAAAACGATTTTGACAAAATATTCGATTGAGGTTGTTGCTATTGGAAATGGAACCGCATCGAGAGAAACCGAACAATTTGTTGTAGATATATTAAAAGAAGCAGTCGGGAATATTTCATATTTAATAGTCAACGAAGCGGGGGCAAGCGTATATTCCGCATCAGATGTGGCGAGAGAAGAGTTCCCGGACCTTCAAGTTGAAGAAAGAAGTGCTGTCTCCATTGCCCGGAGATTGCAGGATCCATTAGCTGAATTAGTGAAAATCGATCCTAAATCAGTAGGGGTCGGGCAATATCAACACGATGTTTCCCAAAAGAAGCTGAACGAGTCGCTAACTTTTGTAGTGGAAACGGCTGTAAACCAAGTGGGTGTGAATGTAAATACTGCATCATCCTCCTTATTGCAATATGTAGCAGGACTTTCTAAAACAGTGGCCAACAATATCGTGAAAAAGCGGGAGGAAGAAGGGAAGTTTCATTCTAGGGCACAATTGAAAAAAATCCCAAGACTTGGCGCAAAAACGTTCGAACAATGTATCGGCTTCCTGAGGATAATGGATGGGAAAGAGGTGCTTGATAGGACGTCTATTCACCCGGAGAACTATAACGATGTAAAGAAGCTCCTTTCTAAAGTGGGGATGAGTGTAAATGACGTCGGTTCAGAAAAACTCAAGCAGTCTTTGGAACAATTGAATATAGATGAAGTCTGTGAAGAGTTGGAAATAGGGAAATTGACTCTGAAGGATATTATCGATTCACTCATTAGACCTGGTCGAGATCCGAGAGATGAGTTTCCTAAACCGTTACTGAAGAAAGATGTTCTGAAGCTTGAGGATCTATCTGAAGGAATGGAGTTACAAGGAACCGTGCGAAATGTAGTAGATTTTGGTGCCTTTATTGACATTGGTGTGAAACAAGATGGACTTGTCCATATCTCGAAGCTGAAAAATGGTTTCGTAAAGCATCCATTAGATGTGGTGTCAGTCGGGGATGTGGTGACCGTTTGGGTTGATAGTGTAGATGTCCAAAAGGGCAGGGTCGCACTGACGATGGTTCCTTAAGAAATGGATAGGAGCTGACTGATGATAGGGAACTATCTGGAGGTCAGCTCCTTTTTATATACGATGAAATAACTTTAAAATAGAAAGTCATCATTAAGAGCAGTTTTTCTTTCTGTAAAAATTCCAACATTGATTAAGGAGTTTGATCTGGTATCGATCTTTCTCAAGATAAGCTTTCCTCAATTGATTGACAAGCCAATTTGGCATGGTTGAACCTCCTTATCCCTTTGAAAGTGCCGATTTAGAATATGGTCTTTCTCCGAGTAGATTGTCAGTTTAAAACAATAAGGTGATACCTAGTGTATGCTATAATGGGTTGTCATGTTCTAATTAAGAAAGAAGGATTTGTATGACGAACGCTGAGCTGCAGCAATTAGTTGAAAGAATTTCAATTCAATCATTCAACAAGCCATTCCAACATAAGGCGTATTTCAACCCAAGATTACGAACCACGGGCGGAAGATATATGTTAGGCAGCCATGATATCGATATTAATCGAAGATATCTGGATGAGCACGGAATGGAAGAATTGATCGGAATTATAAAGCATGAGCTATGTCATTACCACTTGCATATTGAAGGTAAAGGATACAAACATGGGGATCAGGACTTCAAGAGCCTGCTCAAGCATGTCGGGGGACCAAGGCATTGTTCTTCGTTGCCAAGTGTGAACAGGAGGAGCCGGGTGTT
>NZ_CAXUQN020000001.1:457500-4202500 GCF_964253455.1 Rossellomorea sp. LjRoot5 | reverse complement strand
AGTTAGGCTGATGATGAGGCAAATCCCGTCATCTTAGAAGGCTGAGCTGTGATAGCGAGCGAATTATAGTAGCGAAGTTCCTGATTCCACACTGCCAAGAAAAGCCTCTAGCGAGGAAAAAGGTGCCCGTACCGCAAACCGACACAGGTAGGCGAGGAGAGAATCCTAAGGTGAGCGAGAGAACTCTCGTTAAGGAACTCGGCAAAATGACCCCGTAACTTCGGGAGAAGGGGTGCTCTGGTAGGGTGCAAGCCCGAGAGAGCCGCAGTGAATAGGCCCAGGCGACTGTTTAGCAAAAACACAGGTCTCTGCGAAGCCGTAAGGCGAAGTATAGGGGCTGACGCCTGCCCGGTGCTGGAAGGTTAAGAGGAGTGCTTAGCGCAAGCGAAGGTGCGAATCGAAGCCCCAGTAAACGGCGGCCGTAACTATAACGGTCCTAAGGTAGCGAAATTCCTTGTCGGGTAAGTTCCGACCCGCACGAAAGGCGTAACGATCTGGGCACTGTCTCAACGAGAGACTCGGTGAAATTATAGTACCTGTGAAGATGCAGGTTACCCGCGACAGGACGGAAAGACCCCGTGGAGCTTTACTGTAGCCTGATATTGAATTTTGGTACAGCTTGTACAGGATAGGTAGGAGCCTTGGAAACCGGAGCGCTAGCTTCGGTGGAGGCATCGGTGGGATACTACCCTGGCTGTATTGAAATTCTAACCCGCGCCCCTTATCGGGGTGGGAGACAGTGTCAGGTGGGCAGTTTGACTGGGGCGGTCGCCTCCTAAAGAGTAACGGAGGCGCCCAAAGGTTCCCTCAGAATGGTTGGAAATCATTCGCAGAGTGTAAAGGCACAAGGGAGCTTGACTGCGAGACCTACAAGTCGAGCAGGGACGAAAGTCGGGCTTAGTGATCCGGTGGTTCCGCATGGAAGGGCCATCGCTCAACGGATAAAAGCTACCCCGGGGATAACAGGCTTATCTCCCCCAAGAGTCCACATCGACGGGGAGGTTTGGCACCTCGATGTCGGCTCATCGCATCCTGGGGCTGTAGTCGGTCCCAAGGGTTGGGCTGTTCGCCCATTAAAGCGGTACGCGAGCTGGGTTCAGAACGTCGTGAGACAGTTCGGTCCCTATCCGTCGTGGGCGCAGGAAATTTGAGAGGAGCTGTCCTTAGTACGAGAGGACCGGGATGGACGCACCGCTGGTGTACCAGTTGTCTTGCCAAAGGCATCGCTGGGTAGCTATGTGCGGAAGGGATAAGTGCTGAAAGCATCTAAGCATGAAGCCCCCCTCGAGATGAGATTTCCCATCACGTAAGTGAGTAAGATCCCTAGAAGATGACTAGGTAGATAGGTCAGAGATGGAAGCATGGCGACATGTGGAGTTGACTGATACTAATCGATCGAGGACTTAACCACATTATAAAGCGGAGGCGGCTTGAACAGAGACGACAAGCATTTCTGGGCAATCAGAAGAGGGTGCTTTTTCCCCTCAGCTGATTGAACTGAAATGACCTCGAGTCTCTAGCCGCCGGAGCTGGATTACTGTCTACTTGTAATAGTAGATACAACATTGGTCGATATTTGGCTTTCTTGACATCAATTCTTTATCTAGTTTTGAAGGAACAATTCCTTCAATTGAATAGTCGTCTGGTGATAATGGCGAAGAGGTCACACCCGTTCCCATGCCGAACACGGAAGTTAAGCTCTTCAGCGCCGATGGTAGTTGGGGGATCTCCCCCTGTGAGAGTAGGACGTCGCCAGGCGAAACAATTCTTTTTTGTACAATCACTTTATTTGTGAAGGTGCATATAGTATTATAGAGAATAGTAACATTTTTATCGTCGCGGGGTGGAGCAGTTCGGTAGCTCGTCGGGCTCATAACCCGAAGGTCGCAGGTTCAAATCCTGTCCCCGCAATACCATTTTTGATTTATTTATGAATTAGGCAATTTATAATTCGCGATGAGTCACGCATGGATAGTTATTTTCACTATCGTGAAAAAACTTTGGTCCGGTAGTTCAGTTGGTTAGAATGCCTGCCTGTCACGCAGGAGGTCGCGGGTTCGAGTCCCGTCCGGACCGCCATTTTTGTTTATTCAAACGAAACAATGTTTCGTTTTTTTTATTGTCTTTTTTCAGAACCTTTACTCTCATACACTAAAAAGGGTAAACTACATATATACATTCTCCCTTAGGGTAACAAACGCTCCTAAGGTTTTTTTATACTCTAAATGATGATTGAGGAGATTAACATGAATCAGTTTGAGATTATGACGAACAGTCCGGAGGAAACAGGCCAATTTGCAGAAGAGCTGGCAGGACTTTTAAAACCTGGGGCTGTGTTGACGCTGGAAGGAGATCTTGGGGCAGGGAAGACAACGTTTACGAAAGGGCTTGCCAAGGGTCTTGGTGTCACTAAAACCGTGAACAGTCCCACTTTTACCATTATTAAAGAATATAGGGGGCGTCTGCCTCTTTATCATATGGATGTATACAGGCTGGACGATTCCTTTGAAGATTTGGGATTCGATGAATACTTTGAAGGAGAAGGTGTGACCGTCATTGAGTGGGCTCACTTAATAAAGGATCAGCTTCCGAAAGAATTATTAAGCCTATCGATTTACCGGGAAGGCGACTCCAAGAGAAGGATTGTATTGAAGCCGCAAGGAAATCGATATAGTGAATTGTGTAAGGAGATTGTGTCATGACGATATTATCGATAGATACCTCCAATTATCCGTTTGGAGTTGCTCTTATTGAAGAGGATAAGGTAATTGGGGAATACATCACGTATATGAAAAAGAACCATTCTGTGAGAGCCATGCCGGCTGTCGAACAATTGTTAAAAGACTGTGGGGTAGAGGCAAAGGAATTAACGAAGATTATTGTTGCAAACGGCCCTGGTTCCTATACGGGCGTACGAATCGGGGTCACCCTCGCCAAGACCCTGGCATGGTCATTGAATATCCCCCTGATACCGGTATCCAGTCTCGCGACATTGGCTTCGTCTGGACGATATTTTCCAGGTTATATCGTTCCGTTGTTTGATGCCAGAAGAGGACAGGTATACACAGGACTCTATAAGTTTCAGGGAGATCGATTGGTTTGTGTAGAAGAGGATTGCAACATCATGCTCGATGTATGGGTGACAAAGTTAAAAGAGTTAGATAAAGATTTGTTATTTGTCGGAAATGATGTCTCCATCCATGAGAGTTTGATTAAGGAAGTACTTGAAGATCAAGCGAGAATCGCACCATTTGTCAGTCATAATCCCCGTCCTTCTGAACTGGCTTATATCGGACTTGGTTTAAAAGAGATGACGGCACATGAAGTGCTTCCTAATTATATACGGATGGCGGAAGCAGAAGTGAAATGGCTGGAGTCCCAAAAAAAATCTCAATAAATGATAAGGATCGTTACAATATGGATATACGATTTATGACAGTTGATGATTTAAACGAGGTAATGGAAATTGAAAATCAATCTTTTAGCATTCCCTGGAGCCGGGACGCTTTCTTGAATGAAATTGAGCATAACCACCTGTCCACCTACCTCGTTGCAGAAGATGGTGAGAAGCTTGCGGGTTACTGCGGCGTGTGGCTGGTCGTGGATGAGGCCCATATCACAAATGTAGCCGTGCTCCCTGATTACCGGGGACGTGGCTTGGGGGAAGGTCTTATGCGTAAGATAATGGCTATCGCGATTGAATTTGGCGCTCGCGTGATGACACTCGAAGTCAGGGTTTCAAACACGCCTGCGCAGCACTTATATCGTAAGCTCGGTTTCAAAGACGGCGGGATTCGTAAAAGATACTACTCGGACAATCAAGAGGATGCTTTAGTAATGTGGGTGAATTTATGAAAAAAGAAACATTAGTATTGGGAATTGAAACAAGCTGTGATGAAACAGCTGTGGCAATTATAAAAAATGGGACAGAGATTGTGACGAATATTGTTTCGTCTCAAATTGAAAGTCATAAGCGATTCGGTGGAGTGGTCCCTGAGATTGCATCGCGTCATCATGTGGAGCAGGTTACGTATGTATTGGAGGAAGCCCTTCAACAAGCAGGGATGACGATGGAGGATATAGATTGTGTTGCTGTGACGGAAGGACCAGGTTTGGTAGGCGCACTATTAATTGGGGTGAACGCGGCCAAGGCTCTCGCTTTTGCTCACGATAAACCGTTGGTGGGAGTCCATCACATTGCAGGGCATATCTATGCGAACCGCTTAGTGAAAGAGATGAGGTTCCCCCTTCTTTCCCTGGTTGTATCCGGAGGACATACGGAGCTTGTACTTATGAAAGATCACGGTTCCTTTGAGGTTATCGGAGAAACACGAGATGATGCTGCAGGAGAAGCGTACGACAAAGTAGCGCGTACGTTGGGCCTTCCGTATCCAGGAGGGCCGCATATTGACAGGCTGGCACATGTGGGGGAAGCGAATCTTGATCTGCCCCGGGCCTGGCTGGAAGAAGGTTCCTATGATTTCAGCTTCAGTGGTTTGAAGTCAGCAGTTATCAACACGCTTCACAATGCCAAGCAAAAAGGAATGACGATTCATCCACAGGATTTGGCCGCGAGCTTTCAAGCAAGTGTCATTGATGTGTTAGTAACTAAAACGGTTAAGGCTGTAAAGGAGTATGGAGTGGAGCAAGTCTTACTTGCCGGCGGAGTTGCGGCCAATAAAGGCTTGCGTACTGCCCTTCAGGCCGCATTTGAGGGAATGGAAGCGGAGTTGGTCATCCCTCCGTTATCCCTCTGTACAGATAATGCTGCCATGATTGCAGCCGCAGGAACGGTGTTATTCCAACAAGGAAAAAGAGGAAGCATGGATATGAATGCTCATCCAGGACTTGATATCGAAAATTTTTAAAAAGAAAAGCTTGAGCGACGTCGTCGTTCAAGCTTTTTTTCGTATACTTTGTTGATATCCTGTGAGTAACGTACAGAGTCGATAAGATGCAAGGGCTATGGGAGTAACGAACATACGTTTTATCAACAGGTTGTGGATAAGTTGTTAATAACTACTTATTTAGTGTGTATACATTGTGAAAAAGAAAGGGTTTTTTCATCCTAAATAATGGTAATAATTGTGGATAACTTAAGTTATTTTTGTGGATAGTGTGGAAAACTACTGTGAATAACGTTATATAAGTATTTTGATTGTGGATAAAAATGTGGAATAAGAAAGGATTGGGGAGTGTTCGTTATCCCCAATCCTGTGGATTACTGCTCTTCTTGAAGTAGTTCTTCCAGTTCTGTCCATTCTTCCAATAAAGAATCAAGCTCTTCTTTAACTTTTGTGAGTGATTCATTAATATCCTGGACTTTCTCGTGATCTTGAAAGATATCAGGATCGCAGAGAAGCTCTTCTTTTTCCTGTATGTTTGTTTCTAGTACTTCCATCAGACCTTCGATTTCTTCGACTCTGCGCTTTCGTTGACGTTCGAGCTTTTTCGCTTCTTTGTCAATCTTGTGGGATCGTTTTTGAGTAGGCTCTTGTAATTGTTCACCCTGTTCCATGCGTTCAAGTGCCGCCAGTTCTTCCTGCTGCTGTAATTTTTCTACATAATAATCGTAATCGCCAAGATACTCCGTCGAGCCTTTCTTGGATAGTTCAACGACCTTTGTGGCAATACGGTTGATGAAATACCGGTCATGGGACACAAAGAGGATAGTCCCGGGATAATCGATCAAGGCATTTTCCAACACTTCTTTGCTATCCAGATCAAGATGATTCGTCGGCTCATCCAGGATCAGGACATTCCCTTTTTCCATCATCAGTTTGGAGAGGGCTAACCGGGCTTTTTCTCCACCGCTTAGTGTAGAAACGGGCTTTAGGACATCTTCCCCTGAAAAGAGGAAGTTACCGAGTACGGTACGGATTTCTTTCTCCATCTTCATCGGATACTCGTCCCATAGCTCATTTAAGACCGTCTTGTTCGAGGATAGTTCGGCTTGTTCCTGATCATAGTAACTGATGGACACATTGGAACCGAATTTAAATGCGCCTTCCAAAGGGTGTAGTTTATTCACCAATGTTTTTAAAAGCGTCGACTTTCCGATGCCGTTTGGACCGACCAGTGCGATACTGTCTCCTTTTTTGACAGAGAAATCGATATGGGAGGAAATCGTCTCGTTTTTCCCGTAGCCAATGGTAAGGTCCTGGACGTGCAGCACGTCATTCCCACTTGGGCGGTCGATTTGAAATGCGAAGCTGGCAGATTTCTCATCCCCGAGTGGGCGGTCCATCCTATCCATACGCTCCAGTTTTTTTCGCCGGCTCTGTGCCATTTTCGTAGTGGAAGCCCTTGCGATGTTCCGTTGAATGAAGTCTTCGAGCTTTGCGACTTCTTGCTGCTGACGTTCGAACATTTTGAGATCTTTCTCATAGTCCTCTGCTTTTTGTTCAAGATACCTGCTGTAATTCCCCAGGTATTTCTTACTCCTGTTACGGGAAATCTCATACACTTGATTGACGACGCTGTCTAAAAAGTAGCGATCATGGGAAACGATCAAGACGGCTCCTTCATAGCTCTGCAGATACGATTCAAGCCAAGATAACGTTTCGATATCCAAGTGGTTGGTCGGCTCATCAAGGATGAGGATGTCAGGCTTGGTCAGTAGAAGCTTACCAAGGGCCAAACGGGTTTTCTGGCCGCCGCTCAATGTGGATATCTTTGTTTCGTAATCAAAATCGGCGAAGTTCAATCCGTGAAGGACGGAACGGATATCCGCTTCATACTGATAGCCGCCGGAATCTTTGAAGAGAACCTGGAGTTGATCGTATTCCTTCAATACCCGTTGATAGACATCCTCTTGCTCATATACTGAAGGATCGGCCATTTGCTGCTCCAGTGATCGTAATTTCTTTTCCTGCAGTTTCAATTCCTCAAAGACGGTCAGCATCTCAGACCAGATGGATAGATCAGATTCTAGACCCGTATTTTGGGCAAGATACCCGATGGAGACGCCCTTTGGCTTAGTGATCTCCCCGGAATCGTAGGAGAGGTGACCTGCAATTATTTTTAGAAGAGTCGACTTTCCTGCGCCATTACGGCCGACAAGGGCAACGCGATCTCTAGTCTGTATTTCAAGTTTAATATTTGATAGGATATTATCTGCACCGAAGTTCTTTGTTAGTTGATTCACTTGTAAAAGAATCATGACGTTTCACCTCTATTTCATAGTGCTAGTGTACCGTATTTGAGAGGGGAACGGCAATAAATCGACTATTAATCTTCGTACACTTAGGATAAAATATAGTGTATGATGAGTAGTAGAGTTTAATAAATTCTGGATGCTTTCAATTTTGGAAGCGGTATCAGAGGTTTTGAATAGATGTGGGGGAATACAATATGAACCAGGATACAACGAAAATTCCACAGGCAACGGCCAAGCGCCTTCCGCTATATTATCGGTTTATCAAGAATCTGTACTCATCCGGTAAGCAGAGGGTTTCATCGAAGGAATTAAGTGAAGCGGTGAAAGTTGATTCTGCTACGATCCGCAGGGACTTTTCTTATTTTGGTGCATTGGGTAAAAAGGGATACGGCTATAATGTCAATTATCTGTTATCCTTCTTCCGTAAGACACTGGATCAGGATGCCCTTACGAAGGTTGTGCTGATCGGGGTGGGGAATCTTGGTACAGCGTTTCTTCATTATAATTTCATCAAGAATAATAATACGAAGATCGAAATGGCTTTTGAGGTGGATGAAAAGAAGGTCGGGACTCAAATCAGCGATGTACCCGTTTTTCATTTAGATGATTTAGAAGAGGGTCTTGTGGGGCATGATATTGAAGTAGCGATTCTGACGGTGCCGGCATCTTCTGCTCAGAATATCACAGACCGATTGGTTTCTTCGAATATAAAGGGGATACTGAATTTCACCCCTGCGAGATTGACGGTGCCTGACCATATCCGCGTCCATCACATCGACTTGGCGGTGGAACTTCAGTCACTCGTTTACTTCTTGAAGCATTATTCAGAGGATGACACGGAAATGTCACAAGATGGAATCATAACAGAATAGAAAATTCTTCATATTTACGTTATGATAGAATGGTAAAAGAGGAGGTGTCTCATTATGCCAGGTCCAGGTAGCCTCGTATTAATAGCAGTCGTTGCTTTACTTATTTTCGGTCCTAAGAAACTTCCGGAATTAGGAAAAGCGGCAGGAAATACATTGCGTGAATTTAAAAATGCAACAAAAGGCTTAGCAGATGATGAAGACGAAAAAAATAATAGTGCTAAGTAGAGTAGGATGAACGCCATGAGTCAAAGAGACATGACAGTTTATGAACATATAGGAGAATTGCAAAAACGACTCATGTTTGTAGTCGTTTTCTTCTTGTTAGCAGTTGTTGTAAGCTTCTTTCTTGCGGAACCGCTGATCAGGTACTTACAGCATGCCGATGAAGCGAAAGAATTAACCATGAATGCCTTTCGTATCACAGATCCTCTCAAGATCTATATGGAAATGATCATGTTCATTGCTTTGATCATGACATCCCCTATCATTCTCTTTCAAGTCTGGTCTTTTGTCAGTCCGGGTTTATACGAAAGAGAAAGAAAAGTGACGCTTAGTTATATTCCAGTTTCCCTAATCCTTTTCTTAGGTGGATTGTCATTTTCTTATTTTATTTTGTTTCCATATATCGTGAAATTCATGATGGGTTTATCAATGAATCTCAATATAGAACAAGTGATCGGAATAAACGAATATTTTCATTTCTTATTCCAGATCACGATTCCTTTTGGTTTTCTCTTTCAGTTACCCGTAGCCATGCTTTTTCTTACACGGTTAGGTATCATCACGCCGATGATGATGGGGAAGATGAGGAAAGCAGCCTACTTTATCTTATTGGTCATCGCGGCTCTTATCACGCCACCCGATATTGTGTCTCATCTAATGGTGACGGTACCGCTGTTCATACTATATGAAATCAGCATCTGGATCTCCAAGATCGGATACAAAAAGGTATTGGAAGCGGAGCAGAAGCTTGAAATGGAACAGTACGAGGACAAAAATAAGGATTGATCAAATGATCAATCCTTATTTTTTGTTCTTTATTTGTTTTTTAATTTTGAAATGCAGCATAATCATCCTTAACCCGGAACCGAAGTCCAGGGTCGCAAGAAAGATGAGCATATACGTGAAAAATCCCCAACCTTCATCATTCTGTACGTTTTGTACAGCAAAATAGGTGAAGAGCACACCGAGAAGGAGATAGATCACTCCCGAGAATAATGGTGATCTCCTCATAGAAATAATCCTCCAATAAATCCTTGAATTTTTTCAGCTTCATTCATCATTTTATCGATATCGTCCCTATAGATAGATTGCATTAGAACGACCGTTGTATTCATCGCCACGTGAGCAAATATTGGCACCAGGATCCGCTTCGTTTTTACATAAAGAAAGGCGAAGGTGAAGCCCATTGCTGAATACAGGATCACATGCTCAGGTTCGAAATGGGCAAGGGCGAAGATGACCGAACTGATGAGAGCGGCAAAGAAGAAATGCATCTTCTCATACAGGACCCCGAAAATGATCTTCCTGAACACGATTTCCTCTAGTATTGGTCCGATGATGGCTGCGACCAGCATGGATAATGGAACCTTTTCAATAATGCCGATGATCATCTGAGTGTTTTCAGATCCCATTTGAATTCCTAACGCATATTCGACTTGTATCGCAACCGATTGAGCGATGAATGCCATGAAAATTCCGAGTACCGCCCAAACAATCGAACGGCCGGCGCCCATGGGAGCACTCCGTTCAAGCCGTGTGCTTGTTTCACTTTTCCTTAAAATGCCTCCCACAATGAGAAGGGTCAGCGTAAAGCTGATGACGAGCCAATATCCAGGGACAAGGCTTCGTACCGTCTCATCGGCTAACCCGAGGACGTCGACACCGATCTTATATAAAAGGGGTACCCCGACAATGCTTGAAAGCTGCATGACGATATAGGCAATTAAAATAAATCCGAAATGTTTTTTCAACGTTTGATCTCCTTTAGCACCTGTATGTTAACGACCAGCTTTACTTTACTCCTGTACAATTCTACTAAGAAAAGCGGAACTGTTCAAATCTAAGGGTTTCTTTTACCCTGGAATATATGGGGAAAAGAGGGCATAGGATAGGAGGGTGTGAAAAAAAGAGAAATATGACGAAAAAAATTTCAGGCAGGACTCTTGCAAAATGAAAACGAATTAATTAATATAATAGTTGTGTTAGCACTCACAGTGAGCGAGTGCTAATAAAAATCATTTACATAATTCAAGGAGGTTGTTTCACTTGTTAAAACCACTAGGTGATCGCGTCGTTATCGAGCTAGTTGAGTCAGAAGAAAAAACAGCAAGCGGTATTGTGCTACCGGATTCCGCAAAGGAAAAGCCACAAGAAGGTAAAGTGATGGCTGTAGGTACTGGTCGCATTCTTGACAACGGTGAGCGCGTTGCTCTTGAGGTAGCTGTCGGCGATCGGATCATTTTCTCTAAATACGCTGGTACAGAAGTGAAATGCCAAGGCACAGAATACCTGATCCTTCGTGATAGCGATATTCTGGCTGTAGTTGGCGAATAATTAAATTTCCGTATAGTAAACCATACATTATTTAAATAAGAGGAGGACTTTATCAATGGCTAAAGATATTAAATTCAGCGAAGAAGCACGCCGTTCCATGCTTCGCGGTGTCGATCAATTAGCAAATGCAGTAAAAGTAACTCTTGGACCAAAAGGACGTAATGTGGTACTTGAGAAAAAATTCGGTTCACCACTTATCACAAATGACGGTGTAACCATTGCGAAAGAAATCGAACTCGAAGATGCATTCGAAAACATGGGTGCAAAACTGGTTGCTGAAGTAGCAAGCAAAACTAACGAAATCGCCGGTGACGGTACAACGACTGCAACGGTCCTTGCTCAAGCAATGATCCGTGAAGGTCTTAAAAACGTAACAGCTGGTGCTAACCCTGTCGGTGTCCGTAAAGGGATCGAAAAAGCGGTTCAAGCGGCTATCGAAGAATTAAAAGTGATCTCCAAGCCGATCGAAGGCAAAGATTCCATCGCTCAAGTTGCGGCAATCTCAGCAGCTGACGAAGAAGTCGGTCAACTGATCGCAGAAGCAATGGAGCGCGTTGGAAACGACGGCGTTATCACAATCGAAGAATCTAAAGGGTTCACAACTGAACTTGACGTGGTAGAAGGAATGCAGTTCGACCGTGGATATGCATCTCCATACATGGTCACTGATTCTGATAAAATGGAAGCTGTCTTAGAAAATCCATACATCTTAATTACTGACAAGAAAATCGGTAACATCCAGGAAGTACTTCCTGTCCTTGAGCAAGTCGTTCAACAAGGCAAGCCATTATTAATGGTAGCGGAAGATGTTGAAGGTGAAGCTCTTGCAACACTTGTTGTGAACAAACTTCGCGGAACTTTCAACGCTGTAGCCGTTAAAGCTCCTGGCTTCGGGGACCGTCGTAAAGCAATGCTTGAAGATTTAGCGGTTCTTACTGGTGGAGAAGTGATCACAGAAGATCTAGGTTTAGACCTTAAATCTGCCAACATCACTCAACTTGGCCGCGCGGCGAAAGTAGTCGTAACGAAAGAAAACACGACTGTCGTTGAAGGCTCTGGAGATCCAGAAAAAATTGCAGCTCGCGTAAACCAAATCCGTGCTCAATTAGAAGAGTCTACTTCTGAGTTCGACAAGGAAAAATTACAAGAGCGCCTTGCTAAGCTTGCAGGTGGAGTGGCAGTCGTGAAAGTCGGAGCTGCAACTGAAACTGAGCTTAAAGAGCGTAAACTACGCATCGAAGACGCCCTGAACTCTACTCGTGCAGCAGTAGAAGAAGGTATCGTATCCGGTGGTGGTACGGCACTCGTGAACGTATACAATAAAGTAGCATCAATCGAAGCGGATGCAGATGTAGCAACTGGTATCAACATCGTGTTGCGTGCTCTTGAAGAGCCAATCCGTCAGATCGCTCACAACGCTGGACTCGAAGGTTCTATCATCGTAGAACGTCTGAAGAAGGAAGAAGTAGGTGTCGGATTCAACGCAGCTACTGGTGAGTGGGTCAACATGATCGAAAAAGGTATCGTAGATCCAACCAAAGTAACTCGTTCTGCGCTTCAAAACGCAGCGTCTGTTGCAGCAATGTTCCTAACCACTGAAGCAGTAGTAGCGGACATTCCTGAAGAAGGCGGCGGCGGTATGCCGGATATGTCCGGTATGGGCGGCATGGGTGGAATGGGCGGCATGATGTAATTCAATCTTAAAAACCCTATTATATAGGGGTTTGCTAAGATTGATTCCATTTAAGAGTCCGAAATAGTGACCGTTTTTACCTTAATAAAATTATTAGAGGTCTTATAGCGAGTTCTTAACTTGCTATAGGCCTCTTTTTTCATTAGTGATGAGAGAATAAAAATGTGTTGAATTCACCCTATTAATTTGAAATAATTGAAATATGTTCCATTGAAAGTCGTTACATTATGTTTATAAGTAATTGGGGGGGATATAATGAAGATAGCAGAGGCTATTACTTTTGCGGATATAGCTAAGTTACCGAAGAAAAATTTAGAAGAAATTAGCACATTATTAGCACTAGATTCTAATGATCGTGCATTTAACTTGGCTAGAAATATTTGGGGAGATCTAAGAAGTAAATCTTCTGAAGAGAGGGATAGGGTCTTATCAGGTTATTATAATAAATTTTTTGCTGGTAATACGTCTGTTTCTTGGTTTACTTGCGATTCGTTAGAAGGATTAAAGGAAGGCATAATAAGTAAAGAAGACTATAATCCTTTTGAACAGAAAATTCCTTATGATACAGCTCAATTAGGACCATCTCCAATTTTAAGGAGTGCAGTCGAGATAGACGCTTCTTCTTATTATCTTAGATTTATATATCAGGATGGTACGCGAAGGATTTATGGAGAAGATATTGAGGTTTTACCTACTACAAAAACGGCTACAGTTTATATAAATGAAACAGTTAATTTGGTGGAAGTACGTGAAAAGCCAGAAGACGCTGAAAAAATTGCCGGCATTGTAGCAAGTTATGTTAATCAACAAATCACACTAGATAAGATTAATTTTTTAGCGCCATTTGGTTCGGAAATTGAGTCGATTGCTGACAAATTAGAAAATGGAAGGCTTTATGAATCAAAAGCATTTCCAGAAACGTTTATCGATACTTTCAGTGAGAAAGAAAATGACGCAATTGTAAATATTCTTGGTGCTATTGATCAATATTATGAATATGATGATATTGATGCTTTACAACAACAGCTGGAAGAAGCTAAATCTACACTTGGTGATGAGTTATTGACTTCTCCGTTTATTGCGATTATACTTGCGGGAATGGGGAACTTAGGTTTAAAAGTAGACGAAAATGATCTTCGCCATACCCCATTTTATAATTTGCTAAGACCATACCTTCAAGCATCTGGAGGATATGTAAAATTCACTGTCGAAATAAACAATGTCGTACAAGAATTTTCAATCAATGTGGGTGTTAAGCCTAAGTCAATATATTTTAAATCAAACAAAACCACTGAAGAAGTAATAAATGAGGTTAGAGAAAAGGTAATATTGTTCCCAAATGACTAGGAGGTGAGGAAAGTGGTGAAGTTACATTACAGGGATAAACAAGTAATTGAACGTGTAATAGATGAGATTGCATATTCCAGAGTGAAGAGGTTTTATCCAACTGCTGTAAGTAAAGCTACTGACCTACCTTTAGATGTTGTTTTTGATTACTTGCTCGAACTAACCTTAGATGAAAGGCTTAGTATACAGTGGGAAATTCGCTGTCCTTATTATGATTGTAGCAGCTTAATAAAAAGAGTTGCTCACATAGATGAATTTTTTGGAAAGTATATCGAATGTGCTGAATGTGAAAGGGAAATATTAGTCAATGAAAATTTAGTTTTCCCTGTGTTTAGTATTGCAGAGACATATAGAAAAGATATAAGAAGTATGAAAAAAAAAACACCAAGCCTACTAAAAGCTCTATAGTTAAAGAAAGAGATAGCACCCCCGTCTCACTTAAAGACATAGATATCTCAAATGTTCGAAGTGACTTATTACGAGAATCAGGAATATCAATATATGTACAGGGAGATTTACTTATGGAGAATAAGAGTCGGAGTATTACTAATCACGGAAATATGGCCGGAGTAAACGTAGGAGATGACGCTGAAGTTAAAGCTGAAGATATTAAGCAACAATATAATTATTCACATGGAATTTCAGAAGAATCTCTTATTAAGTTAAGAGAAGATATCATACATCATACTTCAGGTGAACGTGAAACTGAAGAAACTTTAGGTCACTATGAAAACCTCAAACAAGCATTAAAGGAGCACGATAAGGAACGGGCAAAAAAATATTGGACATGGATTAGGGATACAATTGGGAGTATCGGTTCTCTAATTACAATTGGTGCGGCACTCGGAATTTAATAAATTATTGGTTATTTAAAACCCATTGTTTACAATGGGTTTTGTTATTTAATCAGGTTAATAGAGAGGTCTTTCATTAAGTTTCTAAACTTATCTGAAGCCTCTTTTTTTATTGTCTTTGTCATGTGTGCATAGATATCCATTGTTGTTTTGATGTCACTATGTCCAAGCCGTTCTTGTATTTCCTTTATATGCACATTAGCTTCAATTAACAAAGAAGTGTGAGTATGTCTAAATGAATGAGGAGTGATTTGCTTAGATATATTAGTTTTCTTTAAGATACGTTGCATTCTTATTGTTAAGTGTTTAATAGTTTTAGGATACCCTTCATTGGTAGCAAAGATAAACATATTATTTATATAGAGGGGCTTGTTTTCTGTTTTTATTATTTCTTGTTCTTTTTTATGTTTATTTAACAGCTGTATCAATATTGGATCAAGTGTGATTGTGCGTATTGAACCTGTTGTCTTTGGAGTAAGTAAAGTGTATTTTAATTTGTTATTTGTTGGATTATAATAAGTTTTGATTACACGGAGAGTGTGGTTTTCGAAGTCAATATCTCCCCACGTTAAAGCTATCATTTCACCGATACGTAAGCCAGTATATGCCAAAATTGTAAAGGCTAATAAATCACCTTCTAATCCGTCTGATTTAGTGATTGAAAGAAACTCTTCCAATTCTTCTTTTTCTAAAAATTTGTCAGATAAATAATTGTTTTTCTCTAGGTCAGACACTTTTATCTTTTTTTTGGGAAGTTTTATCCCATCTGTAGGTAATTCTTTAATTAATTTTAAGGAGCCAGCGTAGCTAAATACCATAGAGGCAGAACTATGAATACTAGAGATATAGTTGTAGCTGTATTGAGTAGATAGTTTGTCTATCATATCTTGATATGCTTTTTTGGAAATTTTTTGTAGAGGAACATGTCCTAGTTCATTAATTACTTTCTTAAGGGCTATATGTCTTGCTCTCACACTACTTTCTTTTGCATCTTGGCTATAATGATTTTCCCAATCCTTACATAAATCTGCAAATAGCATTCTTGAAGGCTGTATATAATCCTTATTATGGATCTGCCTTTCAAAAAGAGCAGCTGCAAGTCTTGCATCTTTTTGAGTTAAGAATCCCTCCTTGCTTTTTCTAATATCTTTCCCGGTTAAAGGATCGGTACCTAAATAAACTCTGTAACCCCAACTAACCCCTTTTTTGTTCTTTTTCTTGTATATTCGGGCCATATGATCACCTATTCCAAAAGTGTTATTAAATAAGTTTTTATTTTTTCCTTATCACCATTACTCAACTTCATGTCTTTATAGAATAAATTCACTTCCTCTTGTAAGAGAGTATTCAAGTCTAGAGAATTTTGATTGAGTCTAATTTCACTTGACTTATTTTTACTTATTTTGGATAGTTCTTCATCAATGGCTTTAATTTTTAAAATATATTCTTTTGTTTTTTCTTTTTTTTCTTCAGGAGTAAAATCACTTTGGTCTGATGAACTTTCATCTAAGTAGCCAGCTAAATACATTAAATCAGAATACTTCACTTTATAAAATCGAGCTAACTTCTGTAAGACTTCTGGTGTTGGTTTCCGTGGTTTTTTTGTCCTTGGATCATATCCTTTTTCCAAGGTACTTAAGTAAGTGTGACTTATTCCTGTCCCTTCTTGTACTTCTCTTAACGATAACTTACCTCTAAGTTCTTTAAGGAAATTACCAAGATCATTCATGCTATCCCTCCTCTTAATTTAATTGTACACCATGGTTGACAAAAATAAAAATTAAAAATAGAATTGTTTTACAAGGGGGTGTAAACCAAGAATTACAAAGTATATAAAGGAAAGCGAAAAAATTTTAAAATGCTTGTAAACCAAGAATTACAAATTAGGAGTGATTAAATGCTAGACATTACAATTGACGAAAGAATGGTTAACACGTTGTTAGAGGATGCAATAAATAAGCATGTTGAAAAACTTGCTAAACAAAAATATTTTTTAACCTATAACGAATTATCTCAGTATCTTAATATAAGTAAACCGGTAATAGAAGAACGTTTTATTAAAAATGGTTTGAAGTATTATAAAATCGGTAGCAAATATTTGTTTAAAAGAACTGAAGTAGATGAATTCTTAGATGAAATAACTGAATGTATGAATCCCACCAATAATGATTTGAAGTTTTTTATAAAGGTACAAAGTCAATTAAAAAGTTGATTTAAGTGTTACTTATATAGAAAGGAGGAAATACAATGCAGCAAGGGTGGATCAAGTTGTATAGAGCTATTATGGAAAGCTCTACGTTTTCCAGGTTAAACGCAAAGCAAAAATTAATTGCAATTTACTTATTATTAAATGCAAATCATAAAGATAGATACTGGTACGATATGTACTCTGATACTGAAGTGAAAGTAAATAGAGGACAATTAGTTACTTCAAGAAATACGATTGTTAATGAATGGTTTGGAAAAGATAAAGAAATTACAGAACAGGTAGTTAGGACAACATTGACTAAACTTGAAAAGCTCAAGTTCCTAACCAAGCAAACAACTAACAGATATACGTTATTAACCATTGAAAATTATGATAAATATCAATCTGAGGTTACAACAATAAACCAACTGAATAACCAAGTAATAACCACGACAAAACCATCATATAACCAACATCTAACCACAAACAATAATGTAAAGAATGATAAAAATGAAAAGGTTATTAATAAAGATACAATACTAGAATCTGAAATAGAGGATTCTAATACAATATTATTTAATAAAAGTGAAAAAAATAGAAATATTGAACAAGAGAAGTTGTTAAAAGAGAGCTTGAAGGATTATATACCTCCAAAAACTTTTAATACCTTAGATGTATTCAGTTCTGATTATGAGGAGATGGAGTGTTGGGTGGGTATAATTTTTAGAGCAAAGAAGAAGGTTGAGGATGAGAGACAGGATTTCTTACAGATAGAATACCTTGATAAAGAATTAAATAATGTTTTACTAAAAAGTATAAGAAAAATAAAGAAAGATCCTAAAATCGAAAATAAAGAAAATTATCTATTTGCTTCTTTATACAATGAATTTGAACGACTTTCTATTCAAGTTAATTCCTATGAAGACAGAGAAAAGGGTGAGGCTATTCTACAGATATCTTAGTTAATAAATAAATTATTAAATCTGAGAAATACATTAGTTTGGAAATTATCACACAGTCATACAAAGACAAAGTGCCCATTTACACACTGACAACTGTCAGTCGTTTATATGGGTTTTCGCTAATAGCGAAAAAACGTTCAGCTTGCTGAATAGCCTTTGGGAAAAAGGAGAGAATTTTTGTGAGAGATGTCCCGAAACTATTATCAATTTCTGATTTGACTGAGAGGTGGGAAATGCCTAGGCAGAGTATTCATGAAAGAAAACATGAAAAAGATTTTCCTGAACCAATTCAATATGTTTCAAAAGGAAGAACCGCTTTATATTTAGAATACGATATTGTTTTATATGAAAAAAAGTATCCCTGGATTAGCTCGCCCGAAAAAAGAAGGAGGAGACAAAGGTTTATATGGTCTCTAATAAATGCTAAAGGTTGATCTTTAAAGTACAAAGCAAGCATAAAATTTTAAAAATATAAATTCATATTTTAATAAGGCTTTAGATACGAGTAGTACTCCTTCTTGTATCTAAAGCCTTATTTTAGCAGAAGAATAATCTTCATAAGGCTACTGTGGTAACTCTATTTTTTGAAAAAAATTATAAAATAAATTTTCTGATTATTTTTCCGGTATTAGTCAATAATGTTAAAACAATCTGAATTAGAGCAAGGAGATGCTTAAGTGAAAACGCGAGAAATGGTCAATACAAAGATTGCTATAAGAAACTTATTTACTATTATTCAATTTCTTCCGGAAAAGAATAGGGTTCTTGAATCAAGAGACAAAAAAGAAATACTAGAAAAAGTCGAAAACATGATGAGCGCTATTGACCCTGGTGCGTCATATGATAAAGGTAGAGTGGCTCAAGAGCTAGAAGCTAATATAAATGTATTAGTAGAGGAAAGAGATTCGATAATTAAAAGTTCAAATTCTTTTAAGAAAAAGCCTTGGCTTAACAAAGTTAAGCCGGAAATAGATTGGACATTTTGGGAACAATACGAGTATTTTTTGGAGCATGTCGAAAAAATACCATCTTTAGTTGTTTCAAGAACCGATAGTAGAACAGATACGATACTAGAACTATTAGGGGATCCTAAAACTTCTGGTAAGTGGGATACGAGGGGAATGGTGGCAGGTTCAATCCAAAGTGGAAAAACAACTAATTATATTGCACTGACTTGCAAGAGTATTGATGTAGGTGTGAAGGTTGTAATCATTTTAGGGGGGCACGATGAGGGGCTAAGAACGCAAACTCAAAATAGAATCAATGAAGGTATCTTTGGTGAGTTTGTGGTAGAAGAGGAAGCAGGTGAGGAGGGGTCTTTATGTATATTAGCAAAAAGAAAAAGCGAAATGCCAGTAGTTCATTCTTTAACAAAAAACGAACATCAAGGTGATTTCAATCGTATCCTCGCAGAAACAAATATTAAAGTAGGAGGAGATACAATCCTACTAGTAGTGAAAAAAAATGGAGTCATCTTGAAGAATGTGCTCTCTTGGTTAAAAAGGAATGCAAAAATAGATAAGAATACAGGAGCTCACTACATCAAAGATGTTCCGCTATTGTTAATAGATGACGAGTGCGACTATTATTCATTGAATACAGCAAAAGAAAACGAAGTGAAATCAATTAATGGTAGTGTTCGAAAGATATTAAATATGTTTCATCAAAGCTCTTACATAGGCTATACAGCCACACCATATGCCAATGTGTTTATTGATAAAAAAACTAATAAAGAAAATCTAAAAGAATTCGGACCAAGTTTATTTCCTAAAGACTTTATTGTTAACCTGGCGAAGTCTGATCATTACTATGGGCCATCTGAAGTATTTGGGTTAGCTGCAAATGAAGAAGATGGTATTGAGAAAAAAGAGGCTTTGCCTATTATTTCCTTTGTTCAAGATGCAGATTGTAAAATACCTACTGGCCACAAAATTGATCATAAGATTGAGTGTTTACCAGAAAGCCTATGCGAAGCCATTAGGGTATTCATTCTTGCTAGTTGTATTCGTAAAGAAAGAGGTTATATTAATGATCATAATTCTATGCTTGTTCATTTAACCCGTTTTAAAGGTATTCAGTGTGACGTTGCAGATTTGATTACGGATGAATTGCGATCAATAAAGAATAGATTAAAAGAGAAGGAATCCGCTATTTACAACCAGTTTTTTAAGTTGTTTCATGAAAACTTTATTCCTACAACAAACAAAGTTGTTCAGCAGGTGAAGGACAGGAAAATTAAGCTTGTGGAATGGACCAAAGTTAAAAATCGTCTTTACAAAATGTCTCAGGTTATTGAAGTCCGGTCAGTTAATTCTCAAAGAAGACAGTATTTAAATTACAGCGATTACAAAGAAAATGGATTAAATGTCATTGCGGTAGGAGGAGACTTGTTATCAAGAGGATTGACCATTGAAGGATTATCGGTCTCTTATATACTACGTTTTGCTAGTGCAGGGGATGCACTTGTTCAAATGGGGCGCTTTTTTGGGTATAAAGAGGGGTATATCGATTTATGTCGTCTTTATACCACTGAAGACCTAGTAAGCGCACATGTTCATATGGCTCGTATTGAAGAAGAACTAAAAAGGGAGATCGATATTATGGAGTCAAGAAGGGAACCACCTGAAGAGTATGGATTAAAAGTACGTATGCACCCGGAGGGACTTCATATAACAGCGCCAAATAAAAGAAGAGCCAGTAAAGAAGTAACTGTTAGTTTTAGTGGAACTCTAGCAGATCATACCTTCTTTTATAAAGATAAAGAAATTATCGCTAAGAATTTTCACTTTTTAGAAAGGTGGATATCTTCTTTAGGGACTCCTAAGGATAAAGAATACTTTCAGTGGGCAGGAATAGAACCAGATAAAATACTTGAATTAATTACAGGCTACATAAACCATCCATTCTCAACAAAAACTATTCCAGATGTGCTTCAAACTTATATAAATGAGCAAGTATCCATTGGTAATCTAACTAATTGGACTGTTCAAATAATGAGTAACACAAAAGATACTGTAAGTGTAAGGGAAGGGAACTCTGTAATACAGAACAAAGTAAAACGAGTTAAAATTGGAAACTTAGAAAAAGAGGTAGGAATGGTGATTAGAAAGGATGGGATTCAATCCAATCCATCTATATATCAGGTAGAAAAAGCACATTTAATCACAGACCGTCATGAATCTTTAGATTTGAAGGAGTATTACCCAAAACTTTACTCTAAGGCTCTTGATGATTTTAAAACATACAGAGCAACAAAAAAAGGAGTAGACCCAGATAAGTACAATTATCCAATTGGTCCACATGTCCGTTACAATCGGCCAGAAACTGCAGGGTTTCTAATGATCTACATTATTGACCCATCCTATGTGTTAGATAAGCAATGTGATCCAATTGTTGGACTTGCTATAAGCTTTCCGAAGACTGCACGAGCAACAGAAGTAAAATACTTAGCAAATGAGACTTATATATCAAAATTACATTAATAGTTATTGAGAGGAAGTGCTACAGTGGTATTCCCCTTAAATCCTGAAGATATTTGGTCAGACATGGAAAATGAACTTATTCGGACTAAAACCGCAGAAGGAGTCCTTGAACGGTTAGGTATTTGGGTAGAGGATGTAAATCTTTACCTTTGTCTAAATGCTAATACTAGAAGACGGATGCTTACCTTTTCTGTCCCAGTTCTAATTGTTCCCAATATTAATGAGATTCAAGAATCTAAAGGATACACAGTAGAATTTTGCAATTCTACTAGAGGGAATAAGTATGTTGACATTATGCTAACTGTAACTAAGTTTGAGTATAGAGAGATTTTTTCAACGCTTGCACTCGATCTTATGAAAACCATTGAAAAAGTTAACAAGAAACGAGTAGCAGTCATTTCATTTGTTCAGCGATTAAATGAATGGCAGCAATTTTTAGAGCGGAAAAATAGTTCTGTATTAAGCCAAGAAATACAAAGGGGCTTATTCGGTGAATTAATTGTAATGAAAGAATTATTAGAAGAGAACGTTAACAAAAATCAAGTAGTCGATGGTTGGTTAGGACCGACTGGGGCTAACCATGATTATTCTTTTAGTGAAGTTAATATAGAAGTTAAAACTTCTCTATACAACACGACTGATCAAGTTAAAATAAGCACAGAGCTTCAACTAGATGATACGGGTTTACAGAATCTTTACTTATACTATTTAGTATTAGAAAAAACACCTAATAGGGGGATCACTTTACCAGAAGTTATTAATCAAATAAGAAGTTTGTTACACCAGGATCCCACTGTGCATCAACAATTTAATTTTAAATTAGAAGACTTTGGTTATATAGATTTACATGAATCTATATATACAGAACAGTACACAATTAGAAAAAAGGCAATATTTAATGTAGAAGGTGAGTTTCCAAGATTGGTACCAGAAGACTTAAGAAAAGGAGTATTAAAAGTGTCTTATATTGTAGATTTGTCTTTTTGTACAGAGTTCAAAGTGGAGAGAGAAGAGGTGGTATCGAGGTTAAAATAACATAAAAATGAACACGTCTAATTATAACGGGTTCGGTTTTGATTAGAAAATGCTTATTCGTTATTCCTTTAACAGTCGACATAGCAATAGTATCAGCAATGAAAATAACAAAAAGAGCAGTGGGTCCCGAAGCACCTGCTGCTCTTTATAATAATCCTCTAAAACGAAATTCATATGGGATAAAGCAATTGTTCCGTTAAAGGAGCAGGATAATTGTCGTTTAAAGAAGAATCGCTAAAAGGAGGAGAAAAATGGGCTGGTTAATTATTGCTGCTGTTGCATATCTTCCAATTACCTAATAACAAAGAAAAAAGGTTATGGATGATTTATGGCGAAAATATAAAGTGGATATGGCGAGAAAAAGTAGGGTTTGACCACAACATGTAATGGTTAGGGGGCGGTTTTGAGACAAAAACAGCTCAAAGATTACATTTTTGACCCTGGAAAAAGGTCCAAAATATAGATGACATCTTCAATTTAACACAAAATAAGTACGCTTTAGTGATTTTGAAGGCAACAAAGATTAAATTGTTCTTAAATAGATATAAATTGAAATTGATTAAAAGAGACAATAGAAAATTTTCTAAGAATGTGGTGATAAAGATGAATATCAAAGTTGAATTTTTCCAAGATGATTTTATTCAAGCGATTGGTGCAGGCATTTATCAGATTAGCATCAATCAAAATAACAAATCTGAAGTCCTTTATATAGGTGAGTCAGTTTTTGTTTTAGTACGAAGTGCATCCCATCTGTATAAGTTAAAAAGTAAACCAGAGTATTTTGGTTTTACATATGAAACAATTGATAATCCGGGTATAACATTAAAATTTAGCATAATCGAAGAAAATAGTGATTGCACATCTCGGAAGAAAAGAGAGAGGGAATTAATAAAGAAAAGGAAGCCGTTAAGTCAAAATGGGATAAGTGATCGCCAGAAAAATGTGGAAGAAAAAATCAAAGCACTTACACAATTTCTGAATGATAGTAATGAAATGTGCTAATGTAAATAAGTGTCCTTCAAAGTAAAAGACAAATTAGTATAATTATAGTCGTTAAAAAAATAATATTGCAAATCAAGCGGCAAGTTTTAGGTTGACTTAACTACCTACAGAAGTACCTTTTTTGTCCAAAAAACATTATAATAAAGGTGAAGTTGTTCTGGCTGGACCTTTTGAGGATTTAACAGGCGGAACTATTGTTGTTGAAGTGGAGAACGAAGATAAAGTAATGAACTTGATTGGAAAAGACCCCACATTAATAAATCGAGCCTTTACTTATGAAGTAAAGAGATGGGGCGAGAGAATGAGTAATTTCGAAAATAAGACCCCTGCTAACGGGGGCTTTAGTTGAATAAATTAAATCAGAAAATCGGTTCCTAAACGTTTTTAAGGAACCGATTTTTCATGCTCTACTATGCTTAACGTGGTATAACCGCATTTTCCCCCCTAAATGAAGAATGTGTATTTAGGTAAACTGAATTTAGTGATTAAATCCTTGAAACCGATTTTAACCAGTTCAGACGGAAGTGAAAATCAATATTACTAACTAGTATATGGTAGAATTTGTACTGTAATATGGGGATAGGATAAGGGGGAGCTATTTTAGATCATGGAACCAATCAATATACATTATCTTATAAAATTTGGAAAATATGAACATATGAGGGCACTTCAACGAGGAAGAATACGAAGTCTGCCCTTAGGTTATTATCAAAAAATGGAACGAGAGAGCAAAGAGTTAGATACAGCTAAACGTTATGACGGGTTTGAAGCAACCTCTGAATTAATTCAGCCTGAAGTTCTAATGGAAAGAGGGGAAAAGATGTATCTTTTTGACCCTCAAGGGAAGTTACTATCAGATAAACTTGCTTCTGCCATGATAGGTCCCGGAAAAATGAGCACAGGAAATATGAGAAGCACACCGGTTTTTTGTATCTTTGCAATTCATTCTGAACTTATAGAGGACTATAAAAGGGGAAATGTTACAACTTTAGTTGATCCTAGAGTGGAAGAGTTCGGAGGGTATGCTTTAGTAATTAATGATTATAAGGAATTTATGTATAGAATAAACAAAGTGTTTGAAGAGTTCCGGGGGAGATATAAAGCTGTGCCTGGGATAGTGGAGTATGTGGATACAAACACCTTCCATGGGCACTATGGTTTTTTTAGAAAACCTATAGAGTTCTCTTTTCAAAAAGAGTTAAGAATTGTTTTCGATGGAATAAGTATTGATGTAGAGCACTTAATTGTTTTTGAGTTAGGAGATATTTCAGATATAAGTACTTTAATGTCATATAATCAATTCAAGAATCATTTTAAAATTCAGGTGAATGGATTAGAGTTTAATCCTTTTGTACCTTATAAATTACAACAACCTATTTTAGAACGGAAATGCAACCAATAATGGGCTGCTTTTTCTGCGTAAGATAAAGGGGGGATTCGTAGTAGGAGTAGTAGTAGGTATTGCGATTTACGTAGGGAAGAAAGGAATATTCTTTTAAATGATAATTATATGTGTAGTCAATTAACGGGTGAGAGTATTAATCTTAGATAAATATTATACTTTTTAAAAAATTAGTGGTAGGAGACTGATAAATCATGAGTTTTGTTACAGCAGTTGTGGGAGCAAATTTTGTATCTGTTACTGCCGATGGAAGAGGTAGAACACCTGAGGGTGTGATAATTAATGAAAATATCTTAAAATTTGTAAGGCCCAGAGAGAATTTAGTTATTGCTTATACTGGTATTAAAGAGGCTTGTGAAGATATTTTAGCTACTTGTAAGGTTGATATAAAAAAAGGTGGGCTTAATACTATTACTAAATCAATTAATGAAATATTAAACAGTGATAAATATGAAGGGACTAAACTATCGTTTATAGTTGCTGGTCGTAATGAACAAAACATAAATCAATTAAGTACGATTTCTAATTATGAAAGAAATACAGATGAAATAGCTATTGGGAATGAAATGAGGATAGCTCATTCTGGCAGTAACAAAATTAATGACAACAACATTGATTTTATTAAAATTCATAATATGTACATGGAGTCATTAAAAAATATTAGGAATATTCAAGATGTTGTTAATGCTCAATTTTCTTTCAACAATTCAGTTGCAGAAATTGATGATTCGGTAAATAGAAATATTAAACACGTAATTTTTTAGAAGCCATAAAACAGGGTGATTTTTATAGATTTATTGAATGTGAATGAAATAAATGCTATTAAGCTACCGGGGGCGTTTGCTAAACAAGCAGCCGTCCTTGTTCAAGTATCGGGGATATAACGAGAAAAGATAGCATTCTAAGTTGGGGTATCTGTCCCCTAATAACTTTGAGAGAAACTATCAACATTCAATCCTGGATTCTATCTCATAAAACAGCCATTTGGCGTTAGAATGGATCAGTCATGGGGTTGATTGATCATTTCGAATGCCCCACCAAACGAAGTGCGGTAGGATTTTGACAAATTGGCATCTCATTTTTTAATACCCATTTTCTTGACAGAAGTTACTTTAGTCTAATTAAGTAGCTTTTTTATTTAGGTGACCGATAAATGACCGAATTTATTCTTATTTAAGGTCTTTAGTTTAAATAAGTCTTTGAAAAACCCTAATTTTAAAGGAAGTATATTATCAATTTTATTGCATTGTTAAGAGTGTGGAATGGGCGGCATGATGTAATCATCATCCCCGATTCCTGGAGTTATCCAGATGAAGGTGGTCATTCCTTATGGAATGACCACTTTTTTGCGTTCGGAGAGAGTTGAAGGGTTTAAAACATCACCATATAGGCAAAAAGTATGATAAAAACACATCCATACCGAAACAATTTACGTATACTCCGTGTGACTTCTACTTTTCAACTAAACCAAAGCAGGTGATAACGTGAACTATTCAACGATGAAACTCAGGACGCTGGTAGAACGGGTCATTGAAGGAGACGAGCGGGCAAAGGAAGAATTCGAAAGGCGATGGGAGATTCCGTGGGAGCAGGTCGGGACGGTGCCGATATCGATTGAGAAGAAACCAAAGGACTGACGTGGTTCCACCCATCCTTCTTATGATAAAGTATGTGTAGAACAGTTCAGAAAGAGGGTTACCGATGACAGTCAAACAATACTATCAAGATGCCTATATAAAAACCTTTCACACATCTATTCAGGATCAACAGCAGGATGATTTAGGCTGGTACGTCGTATTAGAGCAAACGTCTTTCTACCCGACAGGTGGCGGCCAGCCCCATGATACGGGAACATTAAAGGATAAGCGGGTTATCAATGTTGAAGAGGTGAACGGAGAAATCCGTCATTACATAAAAGAACCGTTTGAAGATATTTCAGGAGTTGTCGAAGGGCAGATCGATTGGGAACGACGATTCGATCATATGCAGCAGCATGCCGGTCAGCATATCCTGTCTGCCGCATTTGCAGAAACACTGCAATACGAGACGATCAGCTTTCATCTCGGAAAAGAAGTCCTCACCATCGACTTAGACGTAAGTGACATTACCGAATCAGATGCTCTGCAAGCAGAAGAACTCGCCAACAGGATGATAAGGGAAGCGCGGCCGATCGAGACGAAGTGGGTGACGGAAGCAGAACTGTACGACTATCCGCTACGAAAGCAACCAACCGTCACAGGCGAGATCCGTCTCGTCATCATCCCGGACTTTGACTATAACGGGTGCGGGGGAACCCATCCAAGGTCCACAAGTGAAGTAGGGGCCATCAAGATCCTCGATTGGGAAAAGCACAAAGGCCATATCCGACTGCAGTTTGTGTGCGGAGAGCGGGTCCTTTATCAAATGCACCGTAAGCACGGAATCCTGAAAGAGCTCACAAGTGTCCTGCAGTCCCCGGAAGAAAACATGGTATCGACGGCCGAGCAGCTGATTTCCAAACAGAAAGAACAGGAGAAAGCACTGGAAGGATTGAAAGAGGTGCTTTTGACGTATGAAGCTGAAGGGTTACCAGGAGTCCAAAAAGATGGCTATATGCTTATCCAAAGAGCTTACAATGACAGGCCAATCCAGGAACTTCAGAAGATTGCCCAGCACGTTATTTCTAAGTTAGAAGATGCGATTGTGTTGTTGGTCGTGCATAATGATCAAAAGCTTCAGCTCGTAACGGCTAAGGGATCGCTTCCGACTATTAACTTAAGAGAAGTCACACAAAAAGTATTCCCACTTATCAATGGAAAAGGCGGCGGGAAAGAATCGTTTGTTCAAGGTGGGGGAGAAGCTGTAATGAGTAAGGAAGAACTGCTAGAAGCTCTTACAAAACAACTATAAAGAATGCGATAGAGCCACCCGGCAACTACCGGGTGGCTCTATTTAATATTCATTTATTTCCTTAGGGACAAAAGAATGGATATTTCCCCATTCTAATCACAACTTAACGGAATGTGCATAAAATAAAGCATGTCCAACTGTTACTTTTTTACTATTTTCAAGGGAAGTGAATAATGGTAACTGGATAAACATATGTAAATTTACGAAATATACTAAGGAGGCTGTGTAGATGGCAGTCAACGAAACAAATAATAATGGAAAGATTATCATTAATGACACGGAAATAGTTGTGTATGATGACAGTGGAATTCAAGCGGAAATGGACCAACTAGAAATCAGGTTGAACCAACTAGATCAAGAGAAGCACATCCATACAAATAAATCCATCTTGGACAAAATAGCACAAACAGGTACAGAGCCCTCAATAGACTTAAGCAAACTTTCAACACATGAGTCAGCCATTAATGATTTAACCACCTCAAGTCATTCCCACTCTAATAAACCCACTCTCGATCGATTAGGAATCTCCTCCTCGAACAAACTTACCATTGACGGCGAAGAACAAGAAAATAGCGGATACATCCATCCTGACTCACATCCGGCAAGTATGATAACTGAAGATGAAAATCATCGATTTGTGACGGATGATGAGAAGGCTTATTGGGATTCTAAAGTGGATGCTGCTCATAGTCATAGCCTGTCTGATCTCCTGGATATCGAACTGATCCCTAATCAACTGACGGATGGGGATATATTGGTTTATTCCCAGGGTAAGTGGAAAGCCGGTAAACAAAATGTTGGGGGAGGTTCTTTAAGATTAGAAGACTATTCTATGGACGAGCCTATTCGTTACGTCATTCCACTGGACGTCATTGAACTTCAAGCACTTAATATTACGAAAAATTCTATAACACTCACTTGGAAACCCAACTTCAGGACGAAAGATTCTTTAGAATATCTAGTATTTGTAGGGGAATCTCTGGTAGGTGCTACAACTGAAACATCATTCGATATTACACAACTAACGAGTTCCACTGAATATTCAATCAGAGTCGTTACGAGAAATGAAAATAACCAGGAATCCAATGGTAGAACAATCGTTTCTAAGACTCAAGGTGATGTAGTTTTATCTTTAAGAGAAGGAAGCGACTATGTAGAAACGCCTCAAATCACCTTTGACGCTATGGAAATTCAATGTTCCCTCAATCCCAAAGTCAATTCCTGGAGTAACTATTTAATAGAGGGAGCGACATCCGGAATTCAAATTTATACACAGCACAATGGTGCCAGCTATCGTCGATCCGGGTGCGATTTATATGTAAATGGGAGATTTGAAGCGAGTACAAGTTATGCAATCATCCCTTCCGGACAATTCGTAACCGTTCGGATTGAGGGTGTAAATGAGAGCGAAATTACTGATCGTTTTAACTTATTCGCAAGTAAGAATAACACGACAACTATGCAGGGGTTATTGTATCGCGTGAAGCTGTATGTTAGAAACGGGCGGGGAGATTTAACCCCTAAATCTGATTATGATTTTACCAATGAATCCACCAATCATTATGTAACGGATATACTAAATAATTCTCCTGCTCTAATCATACATGGAAGTTCTTTTATTGAGAATTAAATAGGGGTGATAATGTTGGATGGTAAAATAAAAAAATTGATAGATGAAGAAGGGACACTCGCTTTTCCTATAACAATAGCAGATTCCGTATTCATTAATAAAAACCAGAACCTTGCGGAGAAGTTATTTTCAGAAAGATATGGGCATGGAACATATGTAATCGATTTAGAGCATTGGGGGATTCAGAAAGGTTTGCCACAGAAACCGTATTCTGAAGAAGATTATCATAAAGCCTATAACAACATTAAAGGCATTAACCGGGCTTTAAAATATGCACATGGCAAAGAATTTACACTCGTTATGTTACCGAGGGGTGAATATTCCATCTGTTACCCTTTGTCGATTAACTTAGTGGATAACATGACATTTAATCTAAATGGCTCAACTTTAAAAGTGATGTATGACTCTGACAATAAATCCCCATATGATGAGCGAACTTCTGGAGCGATACATTTGTTTGCCGGAGTATCCTTTAAGTTTCACCAGGTAAAAAATGCCCATTTAACCAATGGGAAAATAATAGGCGATATGTATGAACGCAGTTTCAATGATCCGAGTGAGAAATATGTAGAACACACATATGGAGTATCCTTCACGTATGGAGCTTCTTATTGTTCTTTGAGTCACTGCGATATAAGTGGGTATGCGGGGGACAATGTCAATTTCACTTCAGTTGGATGGATTCGGGGAAGCATTCCGGGTACTCCGGTCCTTGGGGACATCGATGGAAGTGGGGTAGTCATTCCATCGACTAATAGCATCATTACCGATTATGTTCCAATACCTGAGGGTGAATTTAGTGTGATCTCTCTTTCGGGACAGGGGTACTCGAGGCAAACCAGCTTAAATAACAAAGAATTCAATGTAGCTTTTTATACAGAGGATAATACTTTTATAGGCAGAACCACCAATATGCGTGTGCTATTTCCTATCTCGATCCCTAAAAGAGCCAAGAAGATCAAATTCATCTTTAGAAATGAATCCGATCCTGGCAGGAACCTGAATATTTTTACAAACTTTGGAGGGATGCCTGCACATAATGTGGTGGAATTCAATGAAATTTATGATGGTCACCGCGGCGGAATCACAATGGGTGGTTCGTATTGTATTATTAAAAATAATCGTATTCGTGATAACGGGAAGTTCAATACGAATTTTTTAGATGGTGCTCCGCAATTTCCTGATTCTACAAAGTATGCAATTAACCAGGAAGATTCATATGGTGACAACAGTATCATTAGAGATAACTTAATCACTGGAGGTTTTCATGGGATATTGACCAGGGGATACTCGGTGTTTATTGAAAACAATGTCATCACAAATATGGGTGGCTCTGGAATTGTTGTATACGATCAGGAATTTGCCACTATTAAAGGAAATTATATGCGAAGGGCAGGTTTATATTTATTCGGGGCAGGCGGTCAAAAGAATGCTTTTGTAACTATTTCAAATAATTATATTGAAGGAAGCTTTAATGTAGAAAACCCCAGCTATAATACTATTGTTTCAAACAATTTCTTTAAAAATGGCATAGGTTCTTTGGGGAATGCTCTGTATAAGGATAATATAGTGAAATTGGTTGTAGGAGGTGCGATACTAAAGGCTGCGACTAAAATCAGTGACTGTACTTTTTATGCTGACCCTGGCGATCAAATCCAACCAGAGGTGCATTTTTCTAATGATTTCGAAAACTGTCAATTTAAGAACCTACTGATCACACTTAACACTGGAGTGCCAAGTAAGATCTCGATCCTGGGTTGTGAGTTCAATGACTGCAGGTTTCGGACGTATCAGCACTTTCACACTGTACAATTCGAAGACTGTCATTTTGTAGATTCCCTTGTCCAATCCACTTGTGTCAACAGTGAGAAAAGAAAAAATAATATGATGTTTAATCAATGTCATTTTAAATCAACAAAAATGCCTTACTTCTTTCAAGCAATGTCAAACATTTCAGAGGGTGTGCAGGTAGGCTTTCATGAGTGTCGGTTTGAAATAAGTAATAGTAATATTGAATCGTTATTTGATAATAACTATATTACCGATTCAATCATCGCGTCAATAATTGGAAACATAATTGAATTTAAAGGAGATACACCAATCACAATCCCTTATTTTAAAAATGACAAAGAAGTATGGGAAGCTCATATCACAAACAATAAAACGTATAATATCATCCTGACACTTCCTAATCTAGTTAGATACAAATTATTTGATCCTACTACTCACTCGGTCACTTCTCCTTCATCGGGTATTTTTTCTAGAGGCGAGATAATTTATAATGCGATGCCTGAAGCAGGAGGGAACTTAGGATGGATTTGTATTCAATCAGGCCAGGCAAATACGAATGCATGGAGTCCGAACACATCCTATTCGCTAAACGACCTCATCCATTCAAGCGGGTTTGTTTATAAATGTACACTTGCCGGAACTTCTGGGCAGTCAGCTCCTACTCACACAAGTGGGAGTGCAATCGATGGTACCGTTCAATGGGAATATATGAAGCCTTTAGCGGTGTTTAAAGAGTTTGGTGTTATTCAAGATTAGAGAACTGACAATTGTCAGTTCTTTTTTAGTTCCTATCATTCGATATCCCACCCAATATTGGTTAAAATAGAAAAGACTCAATCATGTTCAACAATTGGCTATAGCTTAAAGGAGAGAAATACATGACGAACTATGCAGATGATAGTTTAGCGTTGCATACAGATTTGTATCAGATAAATATGACGAAGGCTTACTGGGATGATGATTTCCATAATCGAAAGGCTGTTTTTGAAGTGTTCTTTCGAAAGCTGCCTTTTGGCAATGGATATGCGGTATTTGCAGGGCTTGAACGGATCATTGATTATGTGAAAAAGTTTCATTTCTCGGAAAGTGATATCGAGTACCTACGGGAGCTGGGGTATGAGGAGGCGTTCCTGGAATATCTTGCGGAGCTTCGTTTTACTGGGACAATCCGCTCCATGCAGGAAGGGGAGATTGCGTTTGGGAATGTTCCGCTTGTCCGTGTAGAGGCGCCTCTTGCTCAGGCTCAGTTATTGGAGACGGCGATATTGAATATCGTGAACTACCAGACGTTGATTGCGACGAAGGCGAACCGGATCAAGCAGGTGGTACAGGATGAAGTGGTGATGGAGTTCGGGACGAGACGTGCCCATGAGCTGGATGCAGCGATTTGGGGGACCCGTGCTGCGTATATCGGGGGCTTTGATGCGACGAGTAATGTCCGGGCCGGGAAGTTATTCGGTATGCCTGTTTCGGGAACCCACGCTCATGCCATGGTTCAGGCTTACCGTGATGAGTATCAGGCGTTCCATAAGTATGCGGAGAGCCACAAGGATTGTGTGTTCTTAGTCGATACGTATGACACGTTAAAGTCCGGTGTCCCGACGGCGATTCGAGTCGCGAAGGAGCTTGGAGATAAGATTAACTTCAAGGGGATCCGTCTTGATAGCGGCGACATGGCGTATCAATCGAAGATCGCCCGTAAGATGCTTGATGATGCAGGTTTTACGGATACGAAAATCATTGCCTCGAATGATCTGGACGAGTATACGATCCTGAACTTGAAGGCTCAAGGAGCACAGATTGATGTATGGGGTGTCGGAACGAAGCTCATCACAGCTTACGATCAGCCTGCTTTAGGTGCCGTGTATAAGCTCGTGTCCATTGAAAATGAGTCAGGTGATATGGAAGACACGATCAAAATTTCGAGCAATGCCGAAAAAGTTTCAACTCCAGGGATGAAAAGGGTTTACCGCATCGTCAATACGGTTAATCATAAATCAGAGGGCGAATATATTGCCCTGGAGCATGAGCACCCTGAAAGTCAGGAACGGTTGAAAATGTTCCACCCTGTGCATACGTATATCAGTAAGTTCGTCACGAATTTTGAAGCGAGGGAACTTCATGTGGAGGTCTTCAAGAACGGTGAGCTTGTATATGATACGCCTCCATTATCAGAAATGAGAAGCTTCGTGAATGAAAATCTTGAATTGTTATGGGATGAATATAAGCGTTCCATGAACCCGGAAGAGTACCCAGTGGATTTAAGTGAAGAGTGCTGGAACAATAAGATGGATCTGATTCATCGTGTAAAAGCCGAAGTGAAAGAAAAACAAAGCAGAAATTGGTGAGATTCCCTTTGTTTGGGCAAGATAAAGAGATATAATATGATGTAATAAAACCTAACATGGAGTGTGAAGAAATGGATTCTCTTCAAAAACAAATCGTAGAAGAAATGATGGTCTCCCCGGAAATCAATCCGCAGGAAGAAATCCGTCGCAGCGTCGACTTTATGAAGGCATACTTGAAGAAGCATTCGTTCATGAAAAGTCTGGTCCTCGGAATTTCAGGAGGTCAGGATTCTACTTTATTAGGTAAACTTGCACAGATGGCCATCGATGAAATGAATCAGGAATCAGCATCATCGGATTATGCTTTTTATGCCGTCAGACTTCCTTACGGGGAACAGGGAGATGCCCAGGATGCCATTGATGCCTTGGAATTCATCAACCCGAGCGTGTCGATGACGGTCGATGTACAACCCGCAGTCGATGCAAGCGTAGAAACGTTGAAGAAGAACGGGGTCGAGCTTTCCGACTTTGTCAAAGGGAACGAAAAGGCGCGTGAACGGATGAAGGTGCAATTTGCCATTGCCGCCATGAAAAATGGCGTGGTGCTCGGTACAGATCACTCTGCTGAAGCAGTTACCGGCTTCTACACCAAATATGGCGATGGAGCGTCAGATCTCGTCCCCCTTTTCCGCCTGAACAAGCGTCAAGGGAGAATGCTTTTGATTGAGCTTGGCTGTCCGGAACACTTATACAATAAGAAACCGACAGCGGACCTGGAAGAAGACCGTCCGCAGCTCTCGGATGAAGAAGCCCTTGGCGTCACGTACGATCAGCTGGATGATTACCTGGAAGGGAAAGAAGTACCCGCTGAAGCTAAGAAAACCATTGAAGGTCATTACCTGAAAACTCAACACAAACGTCATCTGCCGGTCACGGTGTTTGATGATTTTTGGAAATAGTCAAGTGGAAAAGCCGATTCTCGTATAATGGAGAATCGGCTTTTTAAATTGAATGACAGCAAGATGCCGCTACGAAAATCAGAACTGACCTTCACCTCGATGCCCCTCATATCCTACCAATTCCCTAAAAATAATCTACCAATTTCCCATTTTATAGAGGATTTTCGACTTTTTAAACGAAAGTAGTAATAGTTAAAGATGAGTTTGAATCATTCAGGAGGGGTACGATGTCACATGAGACAGTGAATCCAAAGTTACAAAGTATCATTGATAATATAGAGAAAGTCATGATCGGGAAGAGGAAGGTAGCGGAACTGAGCATCGTTTCCCTGCTTGCCGGGGGACATGTATTGCTTGAGGACGTTCCGGGTGTAGGGAAAACGATGATGGTCCGCGCATTGGCGAAATCGGTTGGAGCGAGCTTTAAGCGAATTCAGTTTACGCCGGACTTACTGCCTTCCGATGTGATCGGGGTATCGATTTATAACCCGAAAGAGATGGAATTTAATTTCAGACCTGGACCGATCATGGGGAACATCATTCTTGCGGATGAAATCAACCGTACATCACCGAAGACACAGTCCGCTTTACTTGAAGGAATGGAAGAGAGCAGCGTCACAATTGACGGGATGACACGGAAGCTTGATAAGCCTTTCTTCGTTATGGCGACCCAGAATCCGATTGAATATGAAGGGACCTATCCGCTTCCGGAGGCTCAGCTTGATCGATTCCTTTTAAAGATGAAGATGGGGTATCCGGAACCTGAAGAAGAGATGGAGGTTCTTCACCGTGCCCAAAGGACTCCACCGATCGATGAATTGGCGCCTGTTATGACCCTTGAGGAATTGAGATATATCCAAGGGGATGTCAAGGAAGTATTGGTGGATGACACCATTAAGAAATACATTGTAGAGATTGCGAACCGTACAAGGATCCATGCCAATGTGTATCTGGGAGCAAGTCCCCGTGGATCGATTGCCCTGATGAAGGCATGCCAGGCCTATGCCTACTTAAGAGGCAGGGATTATGTCGTTCCCGACGATGTTCAATTTCTGGCGCCATTCGTATTTTCTCACCGGATCATTATGAAGTCGGAAGCGAGATACGAAGGGATTACCCCTGAAGAAGTGGTGGAGAGAGTCATGGCGCGAATACCGGTCCCGGTACAAAGGCTTGTGAGATAGATGAAGACGAAACTTCAATTTATTAAACCGCTAGGGAAGTTTTTGCTCCTTCTTATCTTGATGGGCGTGACTTTTTCATATGCGATGTTTCAGGGTGGGTTTGTGAGCTGGTTTTTGTTCTACAGTTTTTTGCCGTTTTCCCTTTATTCGATTTTTGTGTTCTTATATCCGTTATCGGAGTTTTATGTGGAGCGGAGTTTTGAATCTGCTGAGTACAAGGCCGGGGACGAACTGAAGGTTACGATCACCCTGACCCGGAAGCTGCCGTTTCCTCTGTTTTATTTGGTATTGGAGGATGTGGTGACTGATTCTGTCTTTCATCAGTCCGGTTTCCAAAAAGCGAAAGCGATGATTCATCCCGGATTCAGAAAACGAATCAAACTGACCTATTACATCGATGAGCTTCCCCGAGGGGAACATATCTTTTCTAAAGTCAGGCTCAAAACAGGTGATTTCTTTGGTGTTTTCGAAAAGGAAGCCACGGTGGATTGCGTGGACAGGCTCCTCGTTTACCCGTCGATCGTCGATGTCCCTTACCGACCGCTTGAGAATCGATATGACCAGGGGATGACGACTTCGAGCGTGAAGATCCAAAAGGATACGACGATGGCGACGGGTATCCGTGAGTATCAACCGGGTGACCGCTTCTCGTGGATTCATTGGAAGACCTTTGCCAGGACCAATGAGCTGATGACGAAGGAGTTTGAGGAACGCCAGTCACACGATGTCCTCATTGTACTCGACAGGGAGTCCTCACAAACGTTTGAAGCGATGGTGACTTTTACGGCATCGATGATCAGGTCCATCGTCAAAAAAGGGGCTCAGGTCGGTCTTGTGTCAATTGGTGGAGATCATGTTTCTTTCCCCATCCGGGGGGGAGATGAGCACTTGAGTCAGCTGAATTATCACTTGGCGAAAGTGAGGCAGGACAGCCCGTTTGCTCTATGGAAAGTCCTGCAGGGAGCGGGATTGAACTATTCTCAATCAGCGGCGGTGCTATTTGTGACCTCATCCGTCTCAAAAAAAATGATCATGAGCGTGAACGAATATGCGAAGCGGAACAGCTCTGTCGTCATCTTTCTGGTAAAGAGGGCAGGGGATGCTTACACCGCAGAAGAGAAATCGTTGAAAGCCTATGCCTCCTCGCGCGGCATACGATTGCAGGTATGCTTTGAAGGCGACTTCTCCTCGGCATTTCTGGAGGTGAAACGGGCATGAGGCAAGAAACAGCGAACTCCTATTTCAAGATCGTGACCTATTTCTTTGGATTTCTACTTTTATGGGAGTGGTTAAAACCACTTAAAGTTGTAACGGACACAGCAAGCCTGACCTATTTTATTGTCTTTATTGCCTTGGCCCTCACCCTGTCTTATTTCCGGATTCATTATGCTATCACGGCATTTGTGAAGATCCTTTTTATTCTGTACAGTCTGCATGGGTTGTATTATATGGGCTCTTTTTTCTCTCCCAAGTGGTTCAAGGAGTTCAGTCATGATTTATGGGAGAATCTCGGACTGACCCTCGGGCGCGAATGGCCAAGTTTGTCTTTTGAGTATAGAAGCTTGTTGTTCTTTGTGCTTCTGTGGCTGATGACGTACTTGATCCATTACTGGCTATCTGTTCGAAAAACGATTCTTCTGTTTTATGTAATGACGGTCACTTATGTGTGTTTAATTGACACTTTCACTGTATATGAAGGGGATAAATCGATTATACGGGTCGTCATTTTCGGCTTTCTTCTCATGGGATTACTGGCTCTTGAAAGGCTGGTGCAAAGAGAGAAGCTCCTTGGTTCCAAGATGAGCCGCCATCGCTGGATCGTTCCACTGACGGTGATGCTTACGATCAGCTCGGTTGTTGCTTTTGCGGCACCTAAAGCCGACCCGATCTGGCCGGATCCTGTCCCGTATCTTCAATCCTTTTCTGAGGGGGCAGGTGGAAGTGGTGTCAGCAAGATTGGCTACGATACGGATGATACTAAGCTTGGGGGTCCCTTTGTCGGTGATCCCACAGTCATTTTCAATGCAGAGGTGACGCGGGAGCATTACTGGAAAATTGAATCGAAGGATTTATATACGGGGAAAGGATGGGAGCAGTCGATTTCTGACGATCAAAAGGACCCACTCACGTTTGATTCGGGGAAAAAGGTACCGATTCCGTCACCCCAATCGGATGAAGAGCGGGACCTGGAAAGTGAGAAGGTCATGGTCGAGCGTACCTATTCCCATGTCGCTTATCCTTATGGGGTAGAAACGATCACCGGGAATAAAAATGGGTATTTCAGCTTCAATCCCATAGATGAAAAAGTGACGACTTATAAAGAAGCCGATGAAACGGTTAAGCTTGAAGAGTATAAGTTGTCCTACCGCTCCCCGTCTTATTCCCAGAAAAAGATGAAGGCGGCCAATGAAGAGCAGGAGATCATGCAGGTCCCTGAATTCGTCGATCGTTACACCCAGCTGCCCGATACGACTCCTCAGCGAGTCAAGGACCTCGCTGTTGAGATTACGGCGGAAGAGGATAATTGGTATGACAAAGTAAGGGCGATCGAAGGGTACTTTTCAAAGGAAGCCTATGTGTATGATCAGTTTGATGTTCCTGTCCCGGAAGAAGAGCAGGATTACGTAGATCAATTTCTCTTTGAAACACAGCGTGGCTATTGTGATAACTTCTCTACATCCATGGTGGTGCTGGTCCGCTCACTCGGGATTCCGGCAAGATGGGCTAAAGGCTATACAGAAGGGGAATATAGCAGGCAGGTAGATTCCACCTATAAACTCTACGAAGTATCGAACAACAATGCCCATTCATGGGTAGAGGTGTTCTTCCCGGAAGTGGGCTGGGTTCCGTTTGAGCCTACTGTCGGTTTCAGCAACAATGTTTCTTATCAGTATGACCTTGATATACCCGATTCAGATGATAATGAAGTCCCTATTCCGGAGAAAAAGGAAGCACCGAAACAACCCCTGCAGCCTGAAGAAGATATCGCATCTTCCGGTGATGGTTTTTCTTTATCGAAGCTTTGGGATGATATCACGTCATTCATTGCGGACAATTGGGGCAAGATCGTGATGGGAACCATTCTCCTGATCATCATTGCGATTGCATTATACCTTGTGAGAAGGCGCTGGATGCCTTATGTCCTGATTTTCTATTACCGCAGGAAGTCATCAGATGACGTATTCTCGGAAGCCTATCTGTCCCTCATGAAACAATTGGGAAGATACGGATTGAAAATGGATGATGGTCAGACATTACGGGGCTATTCCAGATATATCGATCAGTTCTTCGGTACCCGTGAAATGACCAGTTTGACCAATAATTATGAACGTATATTATACGGTCAGAGCCCAACATCAGAAGATTGGATGAAGATGAGGGAATTATGGGAAAATTTAATTAAAAGGACAACCGGTTGACCCGATTGACCACAAAGTATAAAATGATGTCAAATTCAAATAGCGTTCGTTAGCATCCTTCGTATATCCTCGATAATACGGTTCGAAAGTATCTACCCGGTCACCTTAAATGACTGGACTATGAAGGCAGTGTTCTTAGTTGACATCCGTGTATGCAAAAAACTAGAATTCTGCCTTTTTTAAGGCGAAGTCTAGTTTTTTTTATATTTTTTTGGAATGCTAACAACAATAGATGGTAGTAGGTAAATAAACTGAAGAGGTGAACTGAATGCTTGGTAAAGAAGAATTGCACAATCAGGAAATGATCGTCGTTTTGGACTTTGGAAGTCAATACAATCAATTAATTACGCGAAGAATTCGTGAGTTTGGTGTTTACAGTGAGCTCCATCCGCATACAGTTACCCTTGAAGAAATCCAGGAAATGAATCCGACGGGGATCATCTTCTCCGGCGGTCCGAACAGTGTGTACGGTGAAGATTCATTCCGTTGTGATGAGCGCATCTTTGATCTTGATGTTCCGATTCTTGGGATCTGCTATGGCATGCAGCTTATGACGATGCACTTTGGTGGGAAAGTGGAACGTGCGAAGCACCGTGAGTACGGGAAGGCAGCCATCAATATTGAGAAACAGTCCAAAATATTCTCGAATCTTTCCGAAGAGCAAGTCGTATGGATGAGTCACGGGGATCTTGTAGTCGAAGCTCCTGCAGGATTCGATGTGAACGCAACGAATCCATCTTGCCCGATCGCTTCTATGAGTAACGAGGAGAAAGGGTTATATGCGGTGCAATTCCACCCTGAAGTACGACACTCAGAACATGGAAACGAAATGCTGAAGAATTTTGTATTCGAAGTGTGTGGGTGCACAGGCGACTGGTCCATGGAGAACTTCATCGAAATGGAAATGGACAAGCTCCGTCAAACCGTGGGAGACAAAAAGGTCCTTTGCGCATTAAGCGGCGGGGTCGATTCATCTGTAGTGGCCGTATTGATCCATAAAGCAATCGGTGATCAATTGACATGTATCTTCGTCGATCACGGCCTTCTCCGTAAAGGCGAGGCTGACAGTGTGATGAAGACATTCGCTGACGGCTTTAATATGAACGTGATTAAAGTGGATGCCCAGGATCGTTTCTTGAATAAATTAAAAGGTGTATCCGACCCTGAGCAAAAACGTAAAATCATCGGGAATGAATTTATTTACGTGTTTGATGATGAAGCGACGAAGCTTCAAGGCATCGAATATCTTGCGCAAGGTACGTTGTATACAGATATCATTGAAAGCGGAACGGCGACTGCGCAAACGATCAAGTCTCATCATAATGTCGGCGGGCTTCCTGAAGATATGCAGTTCACACTGATTGAGCCGCTGAACACATTATTCAAAGATGAAGTGCGTGCATTAGGTTCTGAACTCGGTATTCCGGATGAAATCGTATGGCGCCAACCATTCCCGGGACCGGGTCTTGGTATCCGTGTGCTAGGTGAAATTTCCGAGCAGAAGCTTGAAATCGTCCGTGAGTCTGATTATATCCTTCGTGATGAAATCAAAAAGGCAGGACTTGACCGTGACATCTGGCAATACTTCACCGTTCTTCCTGACATCCGAAGTGTCGGCGTCATGGGTGACGCAAGAACCTATGACTACACAATCGGAATCCGTGCTGTCACGTCCATAGACGGTATGACGTCTGATTGGGCGCGTATCCCATGGGATGTCCTTGAGAAAATTTCCACACGCATCGTGAACGAAGTCGATCATATCAACCGCGTGGTGTATGATGTGACGAGTAAGCCACCTGCAACGATTGAGTGGGAGTAATGGAATAGTTGTAAAGCTGACAGGTTCTTCCGTTTCGACAAAGACGGAGGACACCTGTCGTTTTTTGTATTAAACGAACATTAAATCGAAAAATATATAATAATGTTCGTATTTTGTATTGACGGGCTCATTTCATGTTGGTACAATAGTACTGTAATCATAACAAAACATTATAAAAGTATTACGTCGTATAATTTCGGGAATAAGGCCCGAGCGTTTCTACCAAGCTACCGTAAATGGCTTGACTACGAGGTGATGGATGATAGGACCGTTTTTTTAGCGGCTATCAATCTGGATCTTAACAGTCAAAGCCTTGAACTCTGGTAGTTCGAGGTTTTTTTATTTTCTACGGCGACTCTATAGGAGGAGTACAAGAATGAGGAATTTCTTTCAGTTCGACCAGTTAGGAACGAATTATAAAAGGGAGATCATCGGGGGATTGACCACCTTCCTATCGATGGCCTATATCTTAATCGTTAACCCGCTCACGTTGACCCTTCAATCTGTTCCGGATCTTCCGGACAGCATGAGAATGGATTACGGTGCAGTGTTTGTGGCAACAGCATTAGCAGCGGCCATCGGGTCGTTAATCATGGGATTGATCGCGAAATATCCGATTGCTCTCGCACCAGGGATGGGCTTGAATGCCTTCTTTGCTTACACGGTCGTATTGACGATGGGTGTACCTTGGCAATCTGCTTTAACGGGAGTATTGATTTCGGGACTGATATTCATTGCCTTGACGTTATCAGGCATCCGGGAAAAAATCATAAACTCGATCCCAGCCGAATTGAAATACGCCGTCGGAGCGGGAATCGGGCTGTTCATTACCTTCATCGGCTTTCAAAATGCAGGAATCATCGTAAACAACGATGCAGTATTAGTGGGACTTGGAGACTTAACGAAGGGAACCACGTTACTTGCCATTTTCGGTATCATCATTACGGTGATCCTGATGACAAGGGGCGTTAAAGGCGGGATTTTCATCGGGATGGTCGTAACGGCCGTCGTAGGAATGATCGCGGGCCTTATCGATACACCGGAAAGAGTAGTGGACGCGGCACCAAGTCTTGCTCCGACATTCGGGGCAGCGCTGGAACCATTGTTCAATGATGCAGGCAGTATTTTTACAATCCAAATGCTAGTGGTCATCCTGACGTTCTTATTCGTCGATTTCTTTGATACAGCCGGTACCCTCGTAGCGGTAGCCAATCAGGCAGGCCTGATGAAAGAGAACAAATTACCGCGTGCAGGAAAAGCGTTATTCGCAGATTCTTGTGCAACGGTAGTCGGCGCTATCTTAGGAACATCGACCACAACGTCATATATTGAATCATCTGCAGGGGTTGCAGCTGGAGCAAGGACAGGATTCGCATCCGTTGTGACTGCCATCCTTTTCGTCCTTTCGATTTTCTTCTTCCCGTTACTTGCCGTCATCACATCGGCTGTGACGGCACCGGCACTCATCATTGTCGGGGTACTGATGGTATCGTCACTAGGTGAAATCGACTGGAAGAAATTCGAGGTAGCTGTACCGGCATTCCTGACCATTGTCGCCATGCCCCTAACGTACAGCATTGCAACAGGTATCGCCATCGGGTTCATTTTCTACCCGATCACGATGATCATGAAGGGTCGCGTGAAAGAAATCCATCCAATCATGTACTTCCTGTTTGTGATCTTTGTACTGTACTTTATCTTCCTGGTATAAGTTTAGACAACCATTCATCAGAAGCTGATCTCTTACAGATCAGCTTCTTTTTGGTTTTTATCAGAGAAAGTGTAGAAAATAAATAAAGGGAATAGCGACAAAGGTAGAGAAAGTAGTACAAAGGTAAGAAGTATCAATTGAAAAAAGGGTCAGTTTTCGTTAAAATCATGGAATCGGGTAGTGTCGAAAATGGTCGAATATATAGGGAGAATTGAGTATGTCTACTTTAAATGTAAAAAAAGCCTTAAATAACAACGTTTTGATTGCCGTTCACGAGAGCTACGGAGAAGTCGTGCTGATCGGGAAAGGGATAGGGTTCAACCGGAAAAAGGGTGATCCCATCCAAAATGATATTGCCGAAAAGATGTTTGTCCTAAAAGGGGAAAAAGAACAGGAGCAATACAAAAACCTTCTTCCTTTTTTAAATGAGGATATGTCAAACGTCATTATCTCTGCCATCGAATTGATCAGGAAAAGAACCAATTCATTTCTTAACGAGCATATCCATATTGCCCTTACAGACCATATTCTATTTGCCATTAACCGATTGATGAGAGGGATGGAGATCAGGAATCCGTTTCTGGTGGAAACGAGAACGCTGTACCCTTTTGAATATGAAATAGCGAAAGAAGTCGTCGGCATGATCAATGATATGACCGATGTGCATTTGCCTGAAGGGGAAGTGGGGTTCATTGCCCTTCATATTCACAGCGCCATGATGAACAAGGATCTTTCCGAAGTGAACCAGCATTCTCAGTTGATCAGTCGTCTGATAGGGATGATCGAACTACAGCTGGACGTTGAAATCAACAAAGAAAGCGTCGATTATATGAGGCTCATACGACATATCCGTTATACGATTGAACGGGTTTTACGGGGAGAAAGAGTAGAAGAACCAGAAAAAATAGCAAAACTGTTGAAAGAAGAATATCCTGTCTGCTATAATCTATCATGGAAGCTGATTAAGATGATGCAGCAAACATTGCAAAAGCCCGTGTACGATGCAGAGGCAGTATACCTCACGATGCATCTTCAACGGATTCAAAATAAAGTGAATTAATGTACTTATCTTTCTTACGTGTTACTGATTCGATCAGGCATGAGTGAAGAAGATAATTGAAACGTGTATTTTGGGGTAGTCTATCCATATACGTTCATTATCCTCTTTTCTCATGCCTTTTTTGTTTGGCGCAATCATCTAATTAGTCGAAAAATGAAAAATAAAGGGAGGAAACTCACATGTTTAAAAAGGCTTTTGGTGTATTACAAAAAGTCGGTAAAGCATTAATGCTTCCAGTTGCGATCTTACCTGCAGCAGGACTTTTACTAGCGTTTGGTAATGCTCTTCAAAATCCAACGCTTCTAGACATTGCTCCATTCCTTAATAACGGCGGCGTTGAAACCGTTGCCAGCGTAATGGAACAAGCGGGTGGAATTATCTTCGGAAACTTGGCACTGCTCTTCGCAGTCGGTGTTGCCATCGGTCTCGCCGGTGGAGAAGGGGTGGCCGGTTTAGCGGCTATCGTTGGTTTCCTCATCATGAACGTAACGATGGGTACAGTAGAAGGATTAGGTATTCCTGATGTTACAGGTGATAACGTAGATCCGGCATTTGCAATGGTTCTCGGTATCCCAACCTTACAAACAGGTGTATTCGGCGGTATCATCGTCGGGATCCTGGCGGCGTCAATGTACAATCGTTTCTATCAAATCGAACTTCCTTCATACTTAGGATTCTTCGCAGGTAAACGATTTGTTCCAATTGCAACAGCGGCATCTTCCGTTGTACTAGGATTATTGATGCTATTGATTTGGCCACCGATTCAAGACGGTCTTAACACATTCTCAAACTTTATGCTTGGTGAAAATAGAGCATTGGCAGCATTTGTATTCGGTGTAATCGAACGTTCACTTATTCCATTTGGATTACACCACATTTTCTATGCTCCATTCTGGTTCGAATTCGGTTCTTACACCTCTGCAACGGGAGACGTTGTACGTGGGGACCAGGCAATCTTTATGAAACAAATTCAAGATGGTGTACAAGACCTTACTGCCGGTACATTCATGACAGGTAAATTCCCATTCATGATGTTCGGTCTTCCAGCAGCGGCACTAGCGATCTACCATGAAGCTAAGCCGGAACGTAAAGCTGTTGTAGGTGGAATCATGGCTTCTGCTGCCTTGACTTCATTCTTGACAGGTATTACAGAACCAATCGAATTCTCATTCTTATTCGTAGCACCTGTACTATTTGGAATACACTGTATCTTCGCAGGTTTATCATTCTTAACGATGCATCTGTTAAATGTAAAGATCGGTATGACATTCTCGGGTGGATTAATTGACTACGTACTATTCGGATTGATCAATCCGCAAACGAATGCCTGGATCGTCATCCCGGTAGGTATTGTGTTTGCTTTCATTTACTACTTCGGATTCCGTTTCGCTATCCGCAAGTTCAATCTTATGACTCCGGGTCGTGAAGATGTAGATGAAGACGAAGATGACGCTCCGGCAAGTTCAGCGGGCGATCTTCCGTACAATATCCTTGAAGCAATGGGCGGACAAGAGAACATTGCTCACTTAGATGCATGTATCACTCGTCTTCGTGTTTCTGTCAATGACGTGCAAAACGTGGATAAAAATCGTCTGAAAAAGTTAGGTGCTTCAGGTGTACTTGTAGTTGGAGACAACATTCAAGCGATCTTTGGACCTAAATCAGATACAATCAAATCTCAAATGCAAGACATCATCCGTGGAAAAACGCCACGAAAAGTAGAAACAAACGCAAACGAAGAAGTAGAGCAACAAATCGAAGAGGTGAATCCGGAAGCTCTTCAAACTGAACGCAATAACGAAAAGTTTGTAGCTCCGATCACAGGTGAAATCAAAGACATCACAGAAGTGCCTGACCAAGTATTCTCAGGTAAAATGATGGGTGACGGTTTCGCGATCGTACCGACAGAAGGAACAATCGTTTCTCCTATCACAGGTAAAGTCGTAAACGTCTTCCCGACAAAGCATGCCATCGGACTTGAGTCCAAAGCAGGCCGTGAAGTCCTGATCCACGTGGGAATCGATACAGTGAAACTGGAAGGGAAAGGATTCGAAGCGCTAGTAAAAGAGGGAGACCAGGTAGAAGCCGGTCAACCATTACTGGAAGTGGATCTTGACTACATCAAAGCAAACGCACCTTCCATCATGACACCGATTATCTTCACTAACCTAAAAGAAGGTCAACAAGTAACAATCGAGAAGTCTGGTAAAGTGAATCGTAACGACGAAAACGTAATTAAGATCGACTAATGATTCTATAAAAAACCGGCACACTATCCATAGCGGAAGGTGTGCCAGTTTTGTTTTTGACCATATATAGAAGAAAGAGGATGTTTTAATAGAAGAATCACGAAACCTTATTAGAAAGGTTTGAAAGTTTTCGAAATAAATCTATCAAATCTATTGACGAATATCTAATAGCTTGATATACTTTAAAAACCGTCGGAAGAGAGCAGCGGGTACATCACAACATTCAGCAGGATGATAAAACATCTCAAAAAAAGTTGTTGACAAACACACTGCATTCTTGGTATGATGGTCAAGTCGCTTCGAGAGAAGCACTTACACATTGAACCTTGAAAACTGAACAAAACAAGACAATACGTCAACGTTAATTCTAGATTCATTTTTAAAGAGCTATTCAAACTTTTATCGGAGAGTTTGATCCTGGCTCAGGACGAACGCTGGCGGCGTGCCTAATACATGCAAGTCGAGCGGATTGAAGGGAGCTTGCTCCCTGATATCAGCGGCGGACGGGTGAGTAACACGTGGGTAACCTGCCTGTAAGACTGGGATAACTCCGGGAAACCGGGGCTAATACCGGATAACTCATTTCCTCGCATGAGGAAATGTTGAAAGGTGGCTTTTAGCTATCACTTACAGATGGACCCGCGGCGCATTAGCTAGTTGGTGAGGTAACGGCTCACCAAGGCAACGATGCGTAGCCGACCTGAGAGGGTGATCGGCCACACTGGGACTGAGACACGGCCCAGACTCCTACGGGAGGCAGCAGTAGGGAATCTTCCGCAATGGACGAAAGTCTGACGGAGCAACGCCGCGTGAGTGATGAAGGTTTTCGGATCGTAAAGCTCTGTTGTTAGGGAAGAACAAGTGCCGTTCGAATAGGGCGGCACCTTGACGGTACCTAACCAGAAAGCCACGGCTAACTACGTGCCAGCAGCCGCGGTAATACGTAGGTGGCAAGCGTTGTCCGGAATTATTGGGCGTAAAGCGCGCGCAGGTGGTTTCTTAAGTCTGATGTGAAAGCCCACGGCTCAACCGTGGAGGGTCATTGGAAACTGGGGAACTTGAGTGCAGAAGAGGAAAGTGGAATTCCAAGTGTAGCGGTGAAATGCGTAGATATTTGGAGGAACACCAGTGGCGAAGGCGACTTTCTGGTCTGTAACTGACACTGAGGCGCGAAAGCGTGGGGAGCAAACAGGATTAGATACCCTGGTAGTCCACGCCGTAAACGATGAGTGCTAAGTGTTAGGGGGTTTCCGCCCCTTAGTGCTGCAGCTAACGCATTAAGCACTCCGCCTGGGGAGTACGGTCGCAAGACTGAAACTCAAAGGAATTGACGGGGGCCCGCACAAGCGGTGGAGCATGTGGTTTAATTCGAAGCAACGCGAAGAACCTTACCAGGTCTTGACATCCTCTGACAACCCTAGAGATAGGGCTTTCCCCTTCGGGGGACAGAGTGACAGGTGGTGCATGGTTGTCGTCAGCTCGTGTCGTGAGATGTTGGGTTAAGTCCCGCAACGAGCGCAACCCTTGATCTTAGTTGCCAGCATTCAGTTGGGCACTCTAAGATGACTGCCGGTGACAAACCGGAGGAAGGTGGGGATGACGTCAAATCATCATGCCCCTTATGACCTGGGCTACACACGTGCTACAATGGACGGTACAAAGGGCAGCAAGACCGCGAGGTTTAGCCAATCCCATAAAACCGTTCTCAGTTCGGATTGTAGGCTGCAACTCGCCTACATGAAGCTGGAATCGCTAGTAATCGCGGATCAGCATGCCGCGGTGAATACGTTCCCGGGCCTTGTACACACCGCCCGTCACACCACGAGAGTTTGTAACACCCGAAGTCGGTGAGGTAACCTTTTGGAGCCAGCCGCCTAAGGTGGGACAGATGATTGGGGTGAAGTCGTAACAAGGTAGCCGTATCGGAAGGTGCGGCTGGATCACCTCCTTTCTAAGGAAGATTTACAAAAACGTTTGACACGTCGAAGTTTTGTTCAGTTTTGATGGTTTAACAAGGTTTTTTGCGAAAGCAAAATAACCACCATCAAAACTTTTTGTCTCTTACGAGATAAAAAAGGATTTGTTCTTTGAAAACTAGATAAAGATAAATTGATAGTCAAGAAATTACCGAGTATCGCCATTTTAGGTTTTAAACCTGATGTAACAACCAATTCGGTTAAGTTATGAAGGGCGCACGGTGGATGCCTTGGCACTAGGAGCCGACGAAGGACGGGACTAACACCGATATGCTTTGGGGAGCTGTAAGTGAGCTTTGATCCAGAGATTTCCGAATGGGGGAACCCATTGTTCGTAATGGAACAATATCCTTACTTGAATACATAGAGTATGGAAGGCAGACCCAGGGAACTGAAACATCTAAGTACCTGGAGGAAGAGAAAGCAATTGCGATTCCCTGAGTAGCGGCGAGCGAAACGGGATATAGCCCAAACCAAGAGGCTTGCCTCTTGGGGTTGTAGGACACTCTATACGGAGTTACAAAGGAATGAAGTAGACGAAGAAGTCTGGAAAGGCTCGTCAAAGAAGGTAACAACCCTGTAGTTGAAACTTCATTCCCTCTTGAGTGGATCCTGAGTACGGCGGGACACGTGAAATCCCGTCGGAAGCTGGGAGGACCATCTCCCAAGGCTAAATACTCCCTAGTGACCGATAGTGAACCAGTACCGTGAGGGAAAGGTGAAAAGCACCCCGGAAGGGGAGTGAAATAGAACCTGAAACCGTGTGCCTACAAGTAGTCAGAGCCCGTTAACGGGTGATGGCGTGCCTTTTGTAGAATGAACCGGCGAGTTACGATCCCATGCAAGGTTAAGTTGATAAGACGGAGCCGCAGCGAAAGCGAGTCTGAATAGGGCGAATTTAGTATGTGGTCGTAGACCCGAAACCAGGTGATCTACCCATGTCCAGGATGAAGTTCAGGTAACACTGAATGGAGGTCCGAACCCACGCACGTTGAAAAGTGCGGGGATGAGGTGTGGGTAGCGGAGAAATTCCAATCGAACTTGGAGATAGCTGGTTCTCTCCGAAATAGCTTTAGGGCTAGCCTCATGTGTAAGAGTCTTGGAGGTAGAGCACTGTTTGGACTAGGGGCCCTCATCGGGTTACCGAATTCAGACAAACTCCGAATGCCAAAGACTTATCCATGGGAGTCAGACTGCGAGTGATAAGATCCGTAGTCGAAAGGGAAACAGCCCAGACCACCAGCTAAGGTCCCAAAGTATACGTTAAGTGGAAAAGGATGTGGAGTTGCTTAGACAACCAGGATGTTGGCTTAGAAGCAGCCACCATTTAAAGAGTGCGTAATAGCTCACTGGTCGAGTGACTCTGCGCCGAAAATGTACCGGGGCTAAACGTATCACCGAAGCTGTGGATTGACACCTCTAGGTGTCAGTGGTAGGAGAGCGTTCTAAGGACTGCGAAGCTAGACCGTAAGGACTGGTGGAGTGCTTAGAAGTGAGAATGCCGGTATGAGTAGCGAAAGATGGGTGAGAATCCCATCCACCGAATGCCTAAGGTTTCCTGAGGAAGGCTCGTCCGCTCAGGGTTAGTCGGGACCTAAGTCGAGGCCGATAGGCGTAGACGATGGACAACAGGTTGATATTCCTGTACCACCTCTTTTCCGTTTGAGCAATGGGGGGACGCAGGAGGATAGGGTAAGCGCACTGCTGGATATGTGCGTCTAAGCAGTTAGGCTGATGATGAGGCAAATCCCGTCATCTTAGAAGGCTGAGCTGTGATAGCGAGCGAATTATAGTAGCGAAGTTCCTGATTCCACACTGCCAAGAAAAGCCTCTAGCGAGGAAAAAGGTGCCCGTACCGCAAACCGACACAGGTAGGCGAGGAGAGAATCCTAAGGTGAGCGAGAGAACTCTCGTTAAGGAACTCGGCAAAATGACCCCGTAACTTCGGGAGAAGGGGTGCTCTGGTAGGGTGCAAGCCCGAGAGAGCCGCAGTGAATAGGCCCAGGCGACTGTTTAGCAAAAACACAGGTCTCTGCGAAGCCGTAAGGCGAAGTATAGGGGCTGACGCCTGCCCGGTGCTGGAAGGTTAAGAGGAGTGCTTAGCGCAAGCGAAGGTGCGAATCGAAGCCCCAGTAAACGGCGGCCGTAACTATAACGGTCCTAAGGTAGCGAAATTCCTTGTCGGGTAAGTTCCGACCCGCACGAAAGGCGTAACGATCTGGGCACTGTCTCAACGAGAGACTCGGTGAAATTATAGTACCTGTGAAGATGCAGGTTACCCGCGACAGGACGGAAAGACCCCGTGGAGCTTTACTGTAGCCTGATATTGAATTTTGGTACAGCTTGTACAGGATAGGTAGGAGCCTTGGAAACCGGAGCACAAGCTTCGGTGGAGGCATCGGTGGGATACTACCCTGGCTGTATTGAAATTCTAACCCGCGCCCCTTATCGGGGTGGGAGACAGTGTCAGGTGGGCAGTTTGACTGGGGCGGTCGCCTCCTAAAGAGTAACGGAGGCGCCCAAAGGTTCCCTCAGAATGGTTGGAAATCATTCGCAGAGTGTAAAGGCACAAGGGAGCTTGACTGCGAGACCTACAAGTCGAGCAGGGACGAAAGTCGGGCTTAGTGATCCGGTGGTTCCGCATGGAAGGGCCATCGCTCAACGGATAAAAGCTACCCCGGGGATAACAGGCTTATCTCCCCCAAGAGTCCACATCGACGGGGAGGTTTGGCACCTCGATGTCGGCTCATCGCATCCTGGGGCTGTAGTCGGTCCCAAGGGTTGGGCTGTTCGCCCATTAAAGCGGTACGCGAGCTGGGTTCAGAACGTCGTGAGACAGTTCGGTCCCTATCCGTCGTGGGCGCAGGAAATTTGAGAGGAGCTGTCCTTAGTACGAGAGGACCGGGATGGACGCACCGCTGGTGTACCAGTTGTCTTGCCAAAGGCATCGCTGGGTAGCTATGTGCGGAAGGGATAAGTGCTGAAAGCATCTAAGCATGAAGCCCCCCTCGAGATGAGATTTCCCATCACGTAAGTGAGTAAGATCCCTAGAAGATGACTAGGTAGATAGGTCAGAGATGGAAGCATGGCGACATGTGGAGTTGACTGATACTAATCGATCGAGGACTTAACCACATTATAAAGCGGAGGCGGCTTGAACAGAGACGACAAGCATTTCTGGGCAATCAGAAGAGGGTGCTTTTTACCCTCAGCTGATTGAACTGAAATGACCTCGAGTCTCTAGCCGCCGGAGCTGGATTACTGTCTACTTGTAATAGTAGATACAACATTGGTCGATATTCGGCTTTCTTGACATCAATTCTTTATCTAGTTTTGAAGGAACAATTCCTTCAATTGAATAGTCGTCTGGTGACAATGGCGAAGAGGTCACACCCGTTCCCATGCCGAACACGGAAGTTAAGCTCTTCAGCGCCGATGGTAGTTGGGGGATCTCCCCCTGTGAGAGTAGGACGTCGCCAGGCAAATAGGAAAAAGAGTAGCTCATTGAGAGTTACTCTTTTTTTGGTTTTGATTTTTTGTTCGAAGAACATTCGGTCTCTCCTCGACCGCAGTGCGAGGGTAGGGAGGAGCAAGAAGGTCGAGGACGCGAGGGAGAGAAGACCGGAGTGTGGGTGCCCACACGAGGATCTGAACGAGTGAAGCGGACGAAGAGATTCGCCGCTCATCACTAGCCGCAGCCTTCAGTGCCGATGGTAGGTGGGGGCTCCCACTGTGAAAGTAGGACGTCGCCAGGCAATTAGGAAAAAGAGTAGCTCTTAGGAGTTACTCTTTTTTGGTTTTGATTTTTGTTCGAAGGACATTAGGATTTATCCGATCTCTCCTCAACCGCAGTGTGAGGGTAGGGAGGAGCAAGAAGGTCGAGGACGCGAGGGAGAGAAGACCGGAGTGTGGTTCCCACACGAGGATCTGAACGAGTGAAGCGGACGAAGAGATTCGCCGCTCATCACTAGCCGCAGCCTTCAGTGCCGATGGTAGTTGGGGGCTCCCCCTGTGAGAGTAGGACCTCACCAGGCAAAAAGAAAAGAGTAGCTGCTCTTAGGAGTTACCCTTTTTTGATTTTGATTGTACAAGTGGATGTGAAGACAATATATTTAAGGTATAAATTGGTAAAAAACGCAATAAAAGAAAAAATGACGCAATTAATATTTGAAACGACGCAATAAATAAAAAAATGACGCAATCACCCTCCAAAACGACGCAATTATTTTAGCTTGCTTCTTTCATTCAATGAAAATAGCAGACTTTTATATGAATCTCATAATTCAATCAAAGAATATTAACAAGATAGCAACAAATTAATGAAAGAATAACGTTCTCTATCAATACTTGAAGAGGAATCTACCAATTTAGACACCATAGTATCCAAGTCATATATATTGTTCAATGTTTCACAAACGCAACCCTAAATCCACGCCCCCTCCCCATCCCCAGCCCAACCTCAAATCCACCCCAACCAACCCACCACATGTTTCAATCCGCCCAAAACAGGAAACACACGTAATAAGACTTCGGATTTTCTAGAAATTGTCATAGAGTAATCACATAAATTTTTTCATGAAGTGGTTCATATTATGAATTTTTTCTAGTAAAATAGAAACTTAATTTGAGCATACTACAGGTAGTAGTGGAGAGAGGAGCATCTTGGTGTTAGACAATAGTTTTGTGATGGTAGCAATCATCTTAATTATCAATGTTGTATACGTATCTTTCTTTACGATCAGGATGATATTGACGTTAAAGGGTTACCGATATATTGCTGCGTTTGTGAGTACGTTTGAGGTGGTTATTTATGTTGTGGGCCTCGGGCTTGTACTGGACAATTTGAATGAGATTCAGAATCTGATTGCCTATGCGGTCGGGTATGGTCTTGGTGTGATCGTCGGCATGAAGATCGAGGAGAAGCTTGCTCTTGGGTATATCACGGTGAATGTGATTACGAAGGAGTATGATAAGGCACTTCCGAATGAGCTTCGTGCCCGTGGATACGGGGTGACGAACTGGGAGGCGAATGGTCTTGAGGGGAATCGGATGGCCCTGCAGATCCTCACTCCGAGAAAGTATGAGATGAAGCTGTATGATACAATTAAGGAGCTGGATCCGAAAGCATTCATCATTGCTTATGAACCGAAAGCGATTCACGGAGGGTTCTGGGTGAAGACGGTGCGAAATATACGTAAAGGAAAATTAAAAGAATGAGTAAAAAGAAATTATTATTTGAAGTGCAGGAAAACGAGACGATTGCAGACTGCCTGGATCGTATGAAGGAAATGGGCTATATGCCCGTAAAACGGATGGAAAAGCCTGTTTTTGAGGAACAGAAAGAAGGAAATGAAACGGAGTATGTCCCTATTAGGCAGACAATTGTATTTGAAGGAAAGAAGATAGAGTAGTAAACGCTTCAAATCCGAACAATAATTTTCAGACTTTTATTATTGTTCGATTATTCGTTGACAGAGTCTCAATATCACGTTATGATGGAGACAAATAAACCGAATGCCCTCATATAATAATGGGAATATGGCCCATGAGTCTCTACCTGACTACCGTAAATGGTCGGACTATGAGGGAAAGTAGCTGTCTGGATACGAGTGCGTTTGTGGGCCCTATCGGATAAAACGGGACCATTCTCTTTAAAATACCCAGATCAATTGCTTTCTCTCCGAGTGTAGAGAACAATTGATCTGGGTATTTTTCTGTGAAAAGGGACTAAGGTAAACTACGGGAGGTGCCTGTCACCATTATGATTTCAGTGATCATGGGAAGCACATCGGACTGGGAAACAATGAAGCATGCGTGTGAGGTATTGGAGGAGTTTGAGATTCCATTTGAGAAACGTGTTGTATCGGCTCACAGGACGCCTGATTATATGTTTGAATTTGCGGAAGGTGCAAGAGACCGAGGAGTGAAAGTCATTATTGCAGGTGCAGGCGGGGCTGCTCATTTGCCGGGCATGGTGGCTGCGAAGACCACATTGCCTGTGATCGGTGTACCGGTTCAGTCTAAGGCACTGAATGGAATGGATTCACTGTTGTCGATCGTTCAGATGCCGGGGGGCGTCCCTGTTGCGACGGTGGCGATTGGGAAGTCTGGGGCCACAAATGCCGGACTCCTTGCTGCACAGATCCTTTCAATTGAAAATGCAGAGTTGGCGGAAACGTTGGAAAATAGAAGAAGTGCACTACGGGAAAAAGTGATGGAAAGTAGTGATGACCTTGATTAAGAAGACGATTTTACCAGGACAGACGATCGGGATCATCGGTGGCGGACAGCTTGGCCGGATGATGGCGCTTGATGCGAAGGCAAGGGGCTTCCGGGTGGCTGTATTAGACCCTTCGCCGCACTCACCATGTGCACAGGTGGCAGATCTTGTGATCACGGCAGGCTTTGACCAGTATGACGCTCTATATAGACTGGCCGAAGTGTGCGATGTGATTACGTATGAATTTGAAAATATCGATTATGAAGCGCTGAAATGGTTGTCAGAGCGCGCCTATTTACCTCAAGGGGCGGAATTGATCCGTATTACACAGGATCGCATCATGGAGAAGGAAGCCCTGACAATTGCAGGGGTGGAAGTGGCTCCATATGCTGTGATTAAACAACAGAAGGACATCTATGATAATATAGAAAAGCTTGGCTATCCAGTGGTTTTGAAAACGACGAGGGGCGGTTATGACGGGAAAGGACAGTATGTGATCCGGAAAGCGGAGGAAATAGAGGAAGCCGCTGCTTTATTGGAAAATGGTCCGTGTGTGCTGGAGAAATGGATTCCTTTTGAAACAGAGTTATCCGTGATCGTGACACGTAATCCCGATGGACAGCAAACGAATTTTCCGGTAGTGGAAAATATTCATGTCGATAACATCTTGCATGAAACGATTGCGCCGGCAAGGGTAAGTGAAGAAGTGGCAGATAAAGCAATCGGGATGGCAAAGAGAATTAGTGAGACTCTCGATCTTGTCGGGACGCTGGCGATTGAGATGTTTCTGACGGCAGATGGAGACATTTATATCAACGAGCTGGCTCCAAGACCTCATAATTCCGGTCACTACTCGATTGAAGCATGTGATTTCTCTCAATTTGCCCAGCATATCAAAGCGGTTTGTAACTGGCCGCTTGTTCAACCGACCTTATTAAAGAACGCTGTGATGGTTAATCTATTAGGAGAGCATATCGAGCCTATTATGAAGGCTGTTCCAAAACATCCAGACTGGTTTATTCATCTGTACGGAAAGGACGTACCAAAGCCGAAACGGAAGATGGGTCATGTCACTCTTTTAACAAATGATGTGGAAGAGACGTTGATGAACATAAACGAAGCTGGAATTTGGAAGGTGCAAGAAAAGATCGGAGGACGATTGGTATGATAGAACGTTATACACGCCCTGAAATGGGAGCAATTTGGACAGAGGAAAATCGTTTTCAAGCATGGCTTGAAGTGGAAATTTTGGCTTGCGAAGCATGGGCTGAAATCGGGGACATTCCGAAAGAGGATGTTGCGAAGATCCGGGAGAACGCAGGTTTCAATGTGGATCGTATCAAGGAAATCGAAGAAGAAACTCGTCACGATGTGGTTGCTTTTACAAGAGCTGTTTCAGAAACACTTGGAGAAGAAAGAAAATGGGTTCATTACGGACTGACTTCTACAGACGTTGTGGACACTGCCCTTTCGTATCAACTTAAGCAGGCGAACGACATCATTCTGAAAGACTTGGAACGTTTTGTTGAAATCTTAAAGAACAAAGCAATCGAGCACAAGCATACGGTCATGATGGGACGTACGCACGGTGTTCATGCTGAGCCGACTACTTTCGGTCTGAAGCTTGCCCTGTGGTATGAAGAGATGAAGCGTAACGTGGAACGTTTCAAGGCAGCGGCAGATGGAGTTGAGTTCGGAAAGATTTCCGGTGCCGTTGGAACGTATGCGAATATCGATCCATTTGTGGAGTCATATGTGTGTGAAAAGCTTGGCATTACGCCGGCACCTGTTTCTACCCAAACTTTACAGCGTGATCGTCACGCTCATTACATGGGAACGCTCGCACTGATTGCGACGTCCATCGAAAAGTTCTCTGTTGAGGTCCGCGGACTGCAGAAGAGTGAAACCCGTGAAGTGGAAGAGTTCTTTGCCAAAGGTCAAAAGGGATCTTCGGCCATGCCTCATAAGCGTAACCCGATTGGTTCTGAGAACATGACGGGAATGGCCCGTGTCATCAGGGGATACATGCTGACAGCGTATGAGAATGTACCTCTATGGCATGAGCGTGATATCTCTCACTCTTCAGCAGAACGTGTGATTCTGCCGGATGCGACGATTGCCCTTAATTATATGCTGAACCGTTTTGGAAACATCATCAAGAACTTGACGGTCTTCCCGGAGAATATGCAGCGCAATATGGATCGTACACTAGGTTTGATCTACTCACAACGTGTCCTTCTGGCCCTTATCGATAAAGGGATGACCCGGGAAGAAGCCTATGATACGGTTCAGCCGAAAGCGATGGAGGCATGGGAGAAGCAAGTGGCCTTCCGTTCTCTTATCGAGGAAGATGAGATTATCACATCCAAGCTTTCGCCGGCAGACATTGATGACTGCTTCGATTACAACTATCACTTAAAACATGTGGATACAATTTTTGAACGATGCGGCTTAGTGGAGTAAGTCCTTCTGACAAAAGAATAAGGCAGGGGTTTTTAGCAGAATCCCTTCCTTTTTTTATGAAAATATAGACTGAAGATTGGCAATATTCAGGGATTAGGGGGATTTCATATGGAAAAAGGAACGCTTTTATATGAAGGCAAAGCGAAGCAGATTTTCGCCACGCAAGATGAAGACGTCGTTTGGATTCAGTATAAGAATTCTGCCACTGCTTTTAACGGGGAGAAGAAAGCGGATATCGACGGTAAAGGGGTTTTAAATAATAAGATTTCAAGCCTGCTATTTTCAAAGCTTGCTGAAAAAGGGATTCAGAGTCACTTTATTAAACAGATTTCAGAGGATGAGCAGCTGGTTAAACGTGTAAACATCATTCCACTTGAAGTGGTGGTCAGGAACGTGATTGCCGGAAGCTTGTCAAAACGAATTGGAAAAGATGAAGGAACACCCCTTCAAAAGCCGATCATCGAATTTTATTATAAAGACGATGATTTGGGAGATCCCCTGATCACGGATGATCATATTGATTTCCTTGAGATCGCTACCCGGGAAGAACGTGCAGAGATCAGAACAATGGCACTTGGTGTGAATGAGGTCCTTCAAGGGATTTTCAAAGAAGTGGGAGTCACTCTCGTGGATTTCAAATTGGAGTTTGGGAAAGACCGTGATGGAGCGATTCTATTAGGGGATGAAATCTCACCAGACACGTGCCGATTATGGGACGCAGAAACGAACCAGAAGCTTGATAAGGACGTTTTCAGAAGAGATATTGGAAGTTTAACAGAAGTATACTCTATCATTTTAGAACGCTTAGGAGGAAACGAGCTATGTACAAAGTAAAGGTTTATATCACACTGAGAGAAAGTGTCTTAGATCCTCAAGGAAGTGTTGTGAAACAAGCGCTGCATTCCATGGAATTTAAAAGTGTTGAAGATGTGCGCGTCGGAAAGTATATGGAGTTGACTCTTCCAGAAACTGTTGAGAATGTGGAAGCAACGGTTGAAGAGATGTGTCATCGTCTGCTTGCGAACCCCGTAATCGAGGATTACCGATATGAAATCGAGGAGAGTGTCGCTCAATGAAGTTTGCAGTGATTGTATTCCCAGGCTCTAACTGTGACATCGATATGTACCATGCGATCAAGGACGAGATCGGTGAAGAAGTGGATTACGTTTGGCACGATGCTGATAATCTGGAAAACTATGATGCGATCCTATTACCGGGTGGATTCTCGTATGGGGACTACCTTCGTTCAGGAGCGATTGCCCGCTTCTCGAACGTCATGAAAGAGGTTGTGAAAGCGGCAGAGCAAGGTAAGCCGGTTCTTGGTGTATGCAACGGATTTCAGGTTTTACTGGAAACGGGGTTACTGCCTGGGGCCATGCGCCGGAATGACAGCTTGAAGTTCATTTGTAAAACAGTACCGTTAACCGTTGAGAATAATGAGACGATGTTTACGAATGGCTATGAAAAGAATGATGTGATCCACATTCCGATCGCTCACGGTGAAGGAAATTACTTCTGTGACGAAGAGACAATGATCACACTTAAGGAAAACAATCAAATTGTATTCACGTATACCGATGAAAATCCGAACGGAAGCGTGGAAAACATTGCAGGCATTACAAATAAAGCAGGAAATGTTCTAGGGATGATGCCTCATCCGGAACGCGCGATGGACACTTTACTAGGTAGTGAAGACGGGAAGAAACTATTTCAATCGATTGTGAAACACTGGAGGGAAAAACATGTCGTTAATGCTTGAACCAACTTCAACAAGAGTGAAAGAAGAGCAGCTTTATCGTGAAATGGGTTTAACAGACGAAGAATTTTCAATGGTGGAAAACATCCTCGGAAGAACGCCAAACTACACAGAGACCGGTCTTTTCTCTGTTATGTGGTCAGAGCATTGCAGCTATAAAAATTCGAAGCCTGTACTGATGAAATTCCCAACGACAGGCGAACGGGTTCTTCAAGGACCTGGAGAAGGAGCTGGAATTGTTGATATTGGCGATGATCAAGCAGTGGTGTTCAAAATCGAGAGTCACAATCATCCGTCGGCAATCGAGCCTTATCAAGGAGCGGCAACGGGTGTCGGGGGTATTATACGAGACGTATTTTCGATGGGGGCAAGACCTGTCGCACTCCTCAACTCTTTACGCTTTGGAGAGTTGGATTCTCCTCGTGTTCAGTATCTATTTAAAGAAGTCGTAGCCGGAATCGCAGGATATGGGAACTGTATCGGGATCCCGACTGTCGGAGGGGAAGTTCAATTTGATGCCTCTTACGAAGGAAATCCCCTTGTAAATGCCATGTGTGTCGGGTTGATCGACCATAAGGATATTAAAAAGGGTCAGGCCCATGGTGTCGGAAACACCGTCATGTATGTCGGGGCGAAAACAGGCCGCGACGGCATTCACGGGGCCACCTTCGCATCCGAGGAATTAAATGAAGGATCAGAAGAGAAGCGCCCGGCAGTTCAAGTGGGCGATCCATTCATGGAAAAATTACTTCTGGAAGCGTGTCTCGAGCTTGTTCAGAACGATGCCCTTGTGGGAATTCAGGACATGGGAGCGGCGGGTCTTACAAGCTCATCCGCTGAAATGGCAAGTAAAGCGGGATCCGGAATCGAAATGGATCTGGACCTTGTACCACAGCGGGAAAGAGGCATGACGGCATATGAAATGATGCTGTCAGAATCACAGGAGCGCATGCTGATCGTCGTGGAAAAAGGCCGTGAGCAAGAGATTGTCGACCTTTTTTCTAAATATGACTTAGAAGCGGTTTCCATCGGAAAGGTAACGGACGATAAACGCCTTCGCCTTCTTCACAAAGGTGAGGTGGTGGCAGATGTTCCGGTTGATGCACTTGCTGAGGAAGCGCCAGTTTATCACAAGCCTTCTCAGGAAGCGGCATATTATAAAGAGTTTCAGGCAATGGAAACGCGCGCTCCAAAGGTGGAAGATTATAAAGAAACGCTTAAAGCATTGTTGCAACAGCCGACGATTGCTAGTAAAGAATGGGTATATGATCAATATGATCACCAAGTACGAACGAGTACGGTTGTCAGTCCTGGTTCTGATGCAGCGGTTGTACGTGTACGCGGTACAAGAAAAGCCCTTGCCATGACAACGGATTGTAATTCTCGTTATCTGTACCTGGATCCAGAAGTCGGAGGAAAGATTGCCGTAGCGGAAGCAGCGCGTAATATTGTTTGCTCAGGAGCGATCCCACTGGCGATTACAGACTGCTTAAACTTTGGAAACCCGGAGAAACCGGAAATCTTCTGGCAGATTGAAAAGTCCGTTGACGGGATGAGTGAGGCGTGTCGTGAGCTATCGACTCCGGTCATCGGCGGGAATGTTTCTTTATATAACGAATCAATGGGAACGGCGGTATATCCAACACCTGTAGTAGGGATGGTAGGTCTCATTGAAGATGTTGACCATATTACGACTCAAAGCTTTAAGGAAGCCGGGGACACCATTTATGTAATCGGTGAAACACGTGGAGAGTTCGGTGGAAGTGAGCTGCAAAAGCTGACAGAAGGAAAGATTTTCGGTCAGGCACCGACGATCGACTTGAAAACCGAGCTTCGCCGGCAAATGCAGCTGCTGGAAGCGATTCAGAAAGGTCTTGTGGCATCTGCCCATGATATCTCTGAAGGTGGTTTCGCCGTTGCTCTTGCAGAATCGACTTTTGGAACAAAAGGATTGGGAGCAAAGGTTCACGTTTCAGGAGAAAGCAATGTGGCAGACCTTTTCAGTGAAACACAATCACGGTTCATCGTTACAGTCAAATCGGAAAACAAGAATGAGTTTGAGAAGCTCGTTCCGGATGCTAAGGTCATTGGTGACGTGACCGACCTTGGAACAATCAAGGTGTCATTGGAAAATGGGGACACCATTTTAGAAGCGTCCGTTGAAGAATTGGAATCAGCTTGGAAAGGAGCGATCCCATGCCTGCTGAAATCAAAGGTTTAAACGAAGAATGTGGAGTATTCGGGATATGGGGACATCCCAATGCCGCACAAATTACGTATTACGGACTTCATAGTCTGCAGCATAGGGGACAAGAGGGAACAGGGATTGTCGTGTCCGACGGGGACACGTTGCGCTGCCTAAAAGGGGAAGGCCTCGTAACGGAAGTGTTCCAGGAGGGTACCATCGAGAAGCTTGAAGGGGATTCGGCCATCGGTCATGTGAGATACGCGACTGCCGGGGGCGGAGGCTATGAAAATGTTCAGCCTCTCCTTTTTAACTCTCAGAATGGCAGCCTTGCTCTAGCCCACAATGGGAATCTCGTCAATGCGAACGCCTTGAAGCACCAGCTTGAAGGACAGGGGAGTATTTTTCAAACAAGTTCGGATACAGAAGTACTGGCTCATTTAATCAAAAGAAGCGGGTACCGCAACCTGAAAGACCGTGTCAAAAACGCATTGACCATGTTGAAGGGTGCTTATGCGTTTACAGTGATGACAGAAACAGAGATGATGGTGGCACTTGATCCACACGGTCTTCGCCCATTATCTCTCGGTAAGCTTGGGGATGCTTACTGTGTAGCGTCTGAAACATGTGCCTTCGATATCGTAGGGGCTGAATTTGTACGGGATATCGAGCCGGGGGAGCTTGTGATCATCAATGATGAGGGATTGACCTCAGAACGGTTTAGTTTTTCAGGCGGGAATGCGATGTGTACGATGGAATACGTATACTTCTCAAGACCGGACAGCAATATCCAGGGTATCAACGTCCATTCCGCGAGAAAACGGATGGGGATGGAACTCGCGAAAGAAGCTCCGATTGAAGCGGATGTTGTAACTGGAGTGCCTGATTCGAGCATCTCAAGTGCCATCGGCTATGCGGAAGCATCAGGCATCCCATATGAAATGGGACTGATCAAGAATCGTTATGTAGGGCGTACATTCATTCAGCCGTCTCAATCTCTTCGCGAGCAGGGTGTGAAGATGAAGCTTTCTCCTGTAAGGGGAGTGGTTGAAGGCAAACGTGTCGTCATGGTGGACGATTCCATCGTCCGGGGAACGACGTCGAAACGGATTGTGACGATGCTGAAGGAAGCGGGAGCGAAGGAAGTTCACGTGTGCATCAGTTCACCGCCGATCAAGAATCCTTGCTTCTACGGGATCGATACATCCACTCATGAAGAACTGATTGCGTCTTCCAACTCAGTGGAGGAAATGCGCCAGATCATCGGAGCGGACTCATTGACGTTCCTGAGTCCGGACGGCGTGATCAAAGCGATCGGGCGGGACGATTCATCAGAGAACCGCGGTCAATGCATGGCTTGCTTTACAGGGAAGTATCCAACGGAGATCTACCCGGATACACTTCATCCACATGAAAAAGAGTTAGTGAAATAGGGGGAATCATGATGGCAAATGCGTATCGTCAGGCAGGAGTAGATATTGAAGCGGGATACGAATCCGTCGACCGGATCAAGAAACATGTGAAACGGACGGCCCGTGAAGGCGTTCTTGGTCAATTGGGGAGTTTCGGCGGAATGTTCGATTTATCTTCCTTGAACTTGAATGAACCCGTTCTCGTCTCGGGCACAGACGGGGTCGGGACGAAGCTGAAGCTTGCCTTCATGGCAGACAAACACGATACGATCGGGATCGATTGTGTGGCCATGTGCGTGAATGACATTGTCGTTCAAGGAGCGGAACCACTGTATTTCTTAGACTATATAGCGACCGGGAAAGCACTCCCGGAGAAGATAGAAGGTATTGTAAAAGGAATCGCGGACGGATGTGAAGCAGCGGGCTGTGCGCTGATCGGTGGAGAGACTGCCGAGATGCCGGGCATGTATTCAGATGAAGAATATGATATCGCCGGCTTTGCTGTAGGGGCCTGTGAGAAAAAAGAGATCATCACGGGCGAGAAAATTTCTGAAGGAAATGTGTTAGTCGGACTGGGGTCCAGTGGTATACACAGTAATGGGTACTCCTTAGTGAGGAAAGTATTCTTCGAAGATCAGTCGTTTTCTTTGGAAGAATCATTACCGGAAATTGGGACCACACTAGAGGAAACATTGCTTACACCGACGAAAATTTACGTAAAACCGGTATTAGCAGCTCTGAAACAATTCTCCATCAAGGGGATGTCCCATATCACCGGCGGGGGCTTCATTGAGAATATCCCACGTATGCTGCCGGAGGGATTGAAAGCTGAGATCACAGAAGGCAGCTGGGATATTCCGGCCATCTTCACTGCCCTTGAACACTATGGGGACATCCCCCGCAGAGAAATGTACAACATTTTCAACATGGGAATCGGATTTGTGTTAGCAGTAGAAGAAAATGAAGCGGAAGACATTCTTCAATTTTTCAACGAACAGGGTGAAGACGCCTTTATCATTGGACGTGTGTCGAAAGGAACCGGGGTGCACTTCGTTCGTTAAGTGAAGGATGAGCATGTCAATAACGGGGGCGAGTCATGAGACAGATTGCCATTTTTGCATCAGGAAGCGGAAGTAATTTTCAAAGCTTGGTAAATGCGGTCCAAAGTGGAACCCTTAAGGCGAATATCAGACTTCTTGTATGTGACCAGCCGGGTGCGTTTGTCATACACCGGGCCCAAACGGCAGGAATACAGACATTCGTCTTTCGGGCAAAGGATTATGAGAACAAGCAGGCATTTGAACAGGAGATCCTGAATGAGCTGGCTCATTTGGGTGTTGATTTTATTGTTCTGGCAGGGTATATGAGATTGATCGGTCCAACTCTTCTCGAGAGTTTCGGTGGAAGGATCGTCAATATCCATCCTTCACTCCTCCCTTCTTTTCCAGGGAAGGACGCCATAGGACAAGCCATCGAAGGCGGAGTGAAGATCACAGGCGTCACGATTCATTTCGTAGACGCAGGAATGGACACGGGAGAAATCATTGCACAGGAAATTGTCCGTGTCACAACAGGTGAAACCAGGCAGTCACTGCAGGACAAAATCCAGCACGTCGAACATCACCTCTACCCAACCACCCTGAACCACCTCTTCCTCACCACCGGACACTAAAGCGGGGAAGAGATCGGTTGCTTTATCTTGGTAGTGTGGTAAAGTGATGAGGGACGGACCTTGGTTTTGAGATAATAATGAATTAATATCAGCATTACAGCAGGCAGAGGAGGATCAGACATTGAAAAAGAGAGCATTGATCAGTGTTTCAGATAAAAGTGGTGTCATCGAATTCGCAAAGGAATTGAAGACATTGGGATACGACATCATTTCGACTGGCGGAACGAAGAAACTCCTATTGGAAAATGACGTAGACGTCATGGGAGTGGAAGAAGTAACAGGATTCCCGGAAATTTTGGAAGGTCGTGTCAAAACCCTTCATCCCAATATCCACGGTGGACTACTTGCTAAACGCGGGGAAGAAAGTCACCTCAGGCAGATGGAGGAACAGGGGATTGAAGGAATCGACCTCGTATGTGTCAACCTTTATCCGTTCCAGCAAACCATCGCAAAGCCGAATGTCGGTGAAGAAGAAGCGATCGAGAACATCGATATTGGTGGCCCGACGATGCTTCGTGCGGCTGCAAAAAATCATCAATATGTGACGGTCGTAGTCGATGCGTTGGACTATGATGAAATCATTGCAGAACTAAAGCTTCACGGTGAACCCTCACTGGAAAAACGTCGCAAGTTGGCCGCCAAGGTATTCCGCCATACGGCAGCTTACGATTCTTTCATCGCTGAATACATGACAGACATCTCAGGTGAAGAGAATCCTGAACGCTTTACAAGAACGTATGAATTAAAGCAGACGCTCCGTTATGGAGAAAACCCTCATCAACAAGCTTCATTCTACCGTGCGCCCCTCGGCTCTGAATTTTCAGTGGCCATGGCAAGGCAGCTTCACGGAAAAGAGCTTTCCTATAATAATATCAATGATGCCAATGCAGCCCTTCAAATTGTAAAAGAGTTCACAGAACCTGCGGCGGTTGCAGTGAAGCATATGAATCCGTGTGGTGTCGGGGTTGGCTCGACCATCCACGAAGCGTTTTCGAAAGCATATGAAGCGGATTCCACATCCATCTTCGGAGGGATTGTCGCGTTGAATCGTATCGTTGATGAAGAAACAGCGAAGCAGCTTCATGAGATCTTCCTGGAAATCGTCATCGCGCCGGCATTCAGTGATGAAGCGTTTGAAATCCTTTCTGGCAAGAAGAATATCCGATTATTGACGGTTCCATTTGAAACCACAAACAAAATCGAGCGCAAGTTAACAACCGTTGAAGGAGGATTGCTTGTTCAAGCGGATGACACGTTCACCCTTGACGATGCAGACCTGAGAGTCGTGACAAAACGTGAACCGACGGAAACGGAATGGGACGCTATGAAGCTCGGCTGGAAAGTCGTGAAGCATGTGAAGTCGAACGCAATTGTTGTGACAGATGCTCATATGACAGTTGGAGTCGGTGCAGGACAGATGAACCGCGTAGGCGCTGCAAACATTGCACTCGAGCAAGCCGGTGTGAAAGCCAAAGGAGCCGCCATGGCATCTGACGCATTCTTTCCTATGGACGACACCGTAGAAGCCGCTGCCATAGCAGGCATCACCGCCATCATCCAACCCGGAGGCTCCATCCGTGACGAAGACTCCATCAAAAAAGCAGACCAATACGGCATCACCATGGTCATGACCGGAATCCGCCACTTCAAACATTAATGTGAGGGACGGACCTCGGATTTTGACCGATAATCCAATGAAACAAACTGTACAAACCTTATGATTAAAGGACTTTCAAGATTCTTAACTGGTTCAGGGGAAGAGAAATGAGGGACGGACCTTCATTCCATTTCTCTTTCCAGTGCGAATCCTTTCCAATACATCCATTTCACATATAAACCTCTCCTCATCTGCACCACAGGAGAGGTTTTCTTTAAAGGGGGCTTTTTTAAGATGAAAGTATTAGTCATCGGCCGCGGTGGCCGCGAGCATGCCATATGCAAGAAGTTGGCGGAAAGTGCAAGTGTGACAGGAGTATTCTGTGCGCCCGGTAATGCAGGGATCGCAAGCGTCGCAACAAATCTCCCATACACTGAATCCGACGTGAGGGAACTGATTGATTTTGCCAAGAATGAGGGCATAACGTATACGTTTGTTGGCCCGGAAAATCCGTTGCTTGATGGAATCGTCAACCGCTTCCAGGAAGAAGGCCTGCACATATTCGGACCGACGAAAGAAGCGGCCATCATCGAAGGAAGCAAATCGTTCTCGAAAGAATTAATGAAGAAGTACAATATCCCAACGGCAGCATATGAAGTGTTCACAAGCGTGGAGAAAGCGATCGAATATGTGAAGGAAGCCGGTGCCCCGATAGTCGTGAAGGCAGATGGACTTGCGGCAGGTAAAGGTGTTGTCGTTGCGGAAACAGAGGAAGAAGCCATCAGTGCATTGGAAGAAATGCTTCTGGATGAAAAGTTCGGGGAAGCCTCCTCGAAAGTGGTGGTGGAAGAATGCTTGTTTGGAGAAGAATTTTCACTCATGGCTTTTGTAAGTGGTGAGTCGGTATATCCCATGGTGATCGCACAGGATCATAAGCGAGCCTATGACGGTGATAAGGGCCCGAATACAGGTGGCATGGGTGCTTATTCCCCGGTGCCGCATATTTCGGAAGAGGTTGTGCAGGAAGCCATTTCCACGGTCCTCCACCCGACTGCTCAAGCGATGGTGAAAGAGGATCGTTCATTTACCGGAATATTATATGCCGGGCTTATGTTGACAAGTGAGGGCCCGAAAGTGATCGAATTCAACGCGCGATTTGGAGATCCGGAAACGCAGGTAGTACTGCCGCGTCTGGCTTCTGATTTCGGTCTCGTAGTGAAGAGCATCATCGAAGGGAAGCCTGTCGATTTGGAATGGTCAGATGACGCGGTCCTTGGGGTGGTGCTGGCAGCAGAAGGTTATCCAGGTGCCTATGAGAAAGGAATCCCACTGCCTGATCTTGAAAAGTCTGTGGACGATAAAACGATGGTGTATCATGCAGGAACCGAATTCAATGACCAGAATACCCTTGTTTCAAATGGTGGGAGAGTGTTACTAATCGCGTCCTCCGCTCCCACTGTAGAAAAAGCGCAAACCGCCGTTTATAAGGAATTAGCCAAAGCAGAGTGTAAAGGCTTGTTCTATAGAAGAGATATCGGTCGGAAAGCTATCGAACACGTTTCTTCCTAGATTTACGAACATACACATAGGCAATGGCGACGATGCCGCCGATCAACGAAAACAGAACATACGACATATCGGTTAAATATTCCCAGAACAATACAAACAACTCCTTTAATAATATATAGAGGCAAAATTGCCGAGGGATGTCCTATAGAGAGGGACGGACCTCGGCAATCCTGCCATTTTGGAGGGACCCGATCAACAGGATCCCCGCTGTTACGGGATTTCTCAGGACGAATTTTCTTTAAAGACCCTAAGAATGCAGGTCCGTCCCTTTAGAACCATTCAGTGCTTCCTGGACTTCCTGGTTGGTGAGTTCTTCTGGGTTGAAGTTGGATTCTTTTTTGGTGTTTTGCAGCGGGTCTTGGTTGTGTTCGTGAGTTTGCTCGTGCTGGTGCCCGTTGTCCGTGTGATTCTTTTTGTCAGATTTCAGCATGTCTTTAAAGTTCATCATATCCTTTGCTTTAAATCCTCCGAAACCGCCGTTTTTGCCTTCTCCATCTCCACCTTTTTCAAACAGGGCAGTGACTGGGCAATAACGCAGAATTCCTTCTCCGACTTTCATGGCGCCGATTACCGCCATGACAAGATAGGAGTCTCTCCATGGACGTCTTGCAAGCTTTGATGTACTCCACGCTAAAATGGTAAATCCAAATGTGATGCGGATCAGAGCATTGATGATCCCGATGTTTGATGATACTTTCATTTGTAAATTCCTCCTTAATCAAAAATTCACGTAATCGTTGTAAACCTTTAATGCGTTAAATAGTAAAATATGTTAACATAAATTGAAACTTAAACTAATACCATTCCACTAGAGGAGTGTTCACATTGGAACAGCGCTACAGATGGAAAAACAAACAACTGCGAGAACATGTACAAGTACTGAATGGAGAATTGTCTCCCAGTCTTCTTTTGAAAAATGCAACATACCTTCACTCGACGTTAAAGAAATGGGTGCAGGGACATATTTGGGTTTACGGAGACAGGATTGTCTATACTGGGGATCAACTTCCGGATAACCTTGAGCAATGCGAAGTAATGGATTGTCACTCACAGTACCTCGTTCCCGGATATATCGAACCGCATGTACACCCGTTTCAGCTTTATAATCCCCAATCCTTTTCCAAGTATGCATCCCAAACCGGTACAACAACATTCGTCAATGATAACCTGATGATGTTTTTACAATTGGAAAAAAAGAAAGCGTTTACTTTATTGGGGGAGTTCAGCAAAATGCCTGTCACGATGTACTGGTGGACGCGTTTTGACTCACAAACCGAGATGGTGGATGAAGAGGTTACGTTCTCAAATGGGGAAGTGAAATCGTGGCTCGAACATGATTCGGTGCTGCAAGGCGGGGAACTGACCGCATGGCCGCGTCTCCTCGAAGGAGATGACCTGATCCTTCACTGGATGCAGGAAACTAAACGGGTGGGGAAAATCGTGGAAGGACATCTTCCGGGGGCTTCCGACAAGACGATCGCCAAGCTTCGGTTATTGGGCATTGACGGCGATCATGAAGCTATGACGGGTGAGGATGTATACAAGCGACTGATCCAAGGGTTGACGGTTACACTGCGTCATTCATCGATCAGACCGGATTTACCGGCTCTGTTAGACGGACTAAAGGAAAAAGGCATCGATTCATACGATTCCCTTCTTTTTACCACAGATGGATCGACACCGGGATTTTATGAACAAGGTGTTCTGGATTTCATGATCAAAATGGCCATCGACAAGGGCATACCGCTAATCGAAGCCTATAATATGGCGAGTTACAATGTTGCCAATTATTACAATATCACCCACCTGCACGGGATGATCGCTACTGGCCGGGTCGCAAATATTAACTTCCTCCGGTCAAAGGATGACCCGACTCCGGTCTCCGTGCTCTCAAAAGGTACATGGGTCCGTAAAGACAGAGAACAGATGCAAGACATGACCGAAATCAATTGGGGGCTAAACGGATTCACCCCGTTATCCCTTGATTGGGAAGTGGGGTATGACGATCTCCAATTCTCCATGCCGTTCGGGATCGAAATGGTGAATGATGTGATCACGAAGCCATACTCGATTTCCATCAATCCATCAGAGGAATTGCTTGATTCGGATCATGACCAATCCTTCCTCATGTTGTTGGACCGGCATGGCGAGTGGAGGATCAGCACCATGATTAAAGGATTCTCTAAGGGTGTGATGGGCTTTGCGTCGTCTTACTCCAATACAGGGGACATTATCCTGATTGGAAAAAGTAAGTCTGATATGATTGCAGCTTTCAACAGGATGAAAGAAATCGGTGGCGGGATCGTTCTTGCAGAGAACGGTGAGATCCTGCACGAGATCCCCTTGCCATTAAGCGGACTGCTATCAGAGAAAGAAATGCCCGAGCTGATTGAGGAAGAAAAAACACTTAAAGGCTTGTTAAAAGAGAGGGGCTACCGCTTCTCGGATCCGATTTATACATTGCTGTTCCTTCAGTCCACTCATCTGCCTTATATAAGGATGACACAAAAGGGAATCTATGATGTAATGAAGAAAACGGTACTCTTTCCAACAATAATGCGTTAAAATAGTAAAGTAAATAGGGGTGTCAAAAACATGCTGAAAAGAGCTTTGATTATTGCGTTAAGCTCGTTCGCACTTGTCGCATGTAGTTCAGATAAAGAGATAAAGAAAGAATCTGATAAAGAAGCCGCAACTCCAGTGGTGAAGGAAGAGACAGGCGTAGATACAGAAGAAGTGAATCAGTATCCTTTAACAGGGGTGGCTGAAAAGGAAGAATCAATGAACCGGGCGATCGCCGTGATGGTGAATAACCACCCGAAGGCCCGACCTCAATCCGGACTGTCGGAAGCGGATATTGTGTATGAAATGTTAGCCGAGGGGGATATCACCCGTTTCTTAGCCATTTTCCAAAGCAGGATGCCGAAAGAGATCGGCCCTGTCCGAAGTGCGAGAGATTACTATGTAGAGCTTGCAAAGGGATATGACAGTCTGTATGTCGCTCACGGATACAGTCCTGAGGCGAAAGAAATGCTGACCAATGGTTTTATCGATGATCTTAACGGAATCCAATATGACGGGACTTTATTTAAGCGTGCAAGCTTCCGGAAAGCCCCCCATAATTCCTATATCACATATGAACATATCAAAGAGGGAGCCGAAAAGAACGGCTTTGATATGGAGCGGCCGCCTGAGGCACTGAATTTTAGTGACAAAGGGAAGATTAATGGGGAAGCTGCCAATTCCGTGATGATTTCATACAATCATAATCCCCTGTTTAATGCTGTGTATGATTTTAACGAAAAAGAAGGCCGATACGAGCGCTTTTCAAATGGGGAACAGACCATCGACTATAAGTCGAAAGATCCCGTCCTTATTGAAAATCTTTTCATCGTAGAAGCTCCACATAAGATTGTCGATGACGCTGGACGACGGGATATTGACCTCGAATCGGGTGGAAATGCTTACTTGATACAGGAAGGAAAGATCCGGAAGCTTCAATGGAAGAATGTGAATGGCCGGATCCTTCCTTATGAAAAGAATAAACCTGTGAGTCTGCGGAAGGGCTCGACGTGGATCAACGTCATTCCAAGCTCTCCGGGGTTGACGAATTCGGTATCCTATCAAGAATAGAAGGAAAAAGGAGTCTTTTTAATGCAAATAAATAAATTAAGAGGCAAGGAGCTGGATCAGTTATTCAACGCTGTTCTTTCCCTGCAAAATCTTGAAGAATGTTATCGTTTCTTTGATGATCTGTGTACGATCAACGAAATTCAATCTCTTGCCCAGCGCCTTGAAGTTGCACGTATGCTTCAGGACGGGAAGACGTATCACAAGATTGAAACCGAAACAGGTGCAAGCACGGCAACGATTTCCCGTGTGAAGCGCTGCTTGAATTACGGTAATGATGCTTATCAATTGGTGTTGGATCGTGTACATGAGGAAGAAAAATAAGAGAAGGACCGCTGTCTATGACGAGCGGTCTTTGTTTTTGTTGAAATAGTAATTCTTAACATCAGACGAGTTAATGCGACAGTTTCATACAAATGATATAATACGTTAGATGGTTGTATGAATGGGGGAACAGAGTATGTATGATGTCCAAGAGTGGCGCCATGTGTTTAAACTAGATCCGAATAAGACAATAGATGATGGAGATTTAGAAGCAGTATGTGAATCAGGAACAGACGCGATTATCGTAGGGGGAACGGACGGTGTAACCCTTGAAAAGGTTCTTGATTTGATGGCACGAGTGAGACGATATACGGTTCCTTGTATTCTGGAGGTATCAAATTTGGAGTCGATTACTCCGGGCTTCGATTTGTATTTCATTCCGATGGTGATGAACAGTCAGAACATGAACTGGGTGACTGGGTTGCATCATCAGGCTGTGAAGGAATATGGAGAAATCATGAATTGGGACGAAATTCTTGTAGAAGGATATTGTATATTGAACCGTGATTGCAAGGCGGCGAAGGTAACGGAAGCGAACACAGACATTTCAAGTGAAGACGCGGCAGCCTATGCCATGATGGCTGAAAGAATGTTCAACCTGCCGATCTTTTATCTGGAGTACAGTGGTACATATGGAGATGTTGAAACGGTAAAAGAGGTAAGGGATTCACTGGAAAATACGACATTATTCTACGGCGGGGGAATTGAAACCCGGGAGCAGGCGAAGGAAATGGCTGCTGTCTCGGATGTTGTGGTCGTTGGAAATGCTGTATATGACAATCTGAAAGAAGCTTTAAAGACGGTAAAAGCAGTGAAAGGTTAAGGATCGAACTGGAAGTCCTTCCCTGATTAATATATAATAGAAATACAAATATAGAACATATGTTCGTTATGGTGGTGTTTAGACTATGCAATTTTTGACTGATCGACTGTTGAATGGAATGAATCCCGAGCAGGCAGAAGCTGTGAAGGCGACGGAAGGGCCGTTACTGATCATGGCAGGGGCAGGCTCCGGGAAGACAAGGGTACTCACGCATCGGATTGCGTATCTGATGGTGGAAAAAGGGATCAATCCTTACAATATTTTAGCGATTACCTTTACCAATAAAGCGTCGAGAGAGATGAGAGATCGTATTGAAAACATCCTGGGCGGGGCATCTGAGAACATTTGGATCTCAACCTTTCACAGTATGTGTGTGCGAATCCTGCGACGTGATATTGATCGAATCGGGATGAACCGAAACTTCACGATACTTGACTCGACTGATCAGCAGTCTGTCATTAAATCAATTTTAAAAGAAAAGAATATCGATCCGAAGAAATTTGATCCCCGTTCCCTTCTCGGGTCCATCAGCTCTGCAAAAAATGAGCTGACGACACCTGAAGAGTTATCGAAGCAAATAGGCGGGTACTATGATCAGGTGGTCTCTGATGTGTATACAGAATATCAGAAGCGTTTACGCAAGAATCAGGCTCTTGATTTTGATGATTTGATCATGACGACGATCCAATTATTCCAGCGTGTACCGGAAGTATTGGAATATTATCAGCGGAAATTCCAGTACATCCACGTGGATGAGTATCAGGATACGAACAGGGCGCAATATATGCTCGTGAAACTGCTCGCTTCCCGTTTCCAAAACCTGTGTGTCGTAGGGGATTCCGATCAGTCGATTTATCGCTGGCGCGGTGCGGACATTGCCAATATCCTTTCATTTGAAAAGGATTATCCGAGAGCGACCGTCATTTTCCTGGAACAGAATTATCGCTCAACGAAGCGGATCCTCCAGGCGGCGAACGAAGTCATCCAGAAGAATTCAAATCGTAAACCGAAGAATCTCTGGACAGAAAATCATGACGGTGAAAAGATTTCCTACTTCAGGGCGGATACGGAGCAGACCGAAGCTCAATTCGTCACAGGGAAAATCAAGGAATTGATGGAAACCGGTAAGAAGAAGTATTCTGATTTTGCCATCTTGTACCGTACCAACGCACAGTCCCGTGTCATGGAGGAAGTGCTTTTAAAATCAAATATCGAATACTCCATCGTCGGAGGCATCAAATTCTACGATCGAAAAGAGATCAAGGATATCCTGGCGTACCTCAGGCTCATTTCGAATCCGGATGATGATATCAGCCTTCAGCGTGTCATTAACGTTCCGAAAAGGGGAGTAGGGGCTACGTCGATCGATAAGATTGCCCGTTATGCACAGGATCATGATATTTCCATGTTCAGGGCTCTCGCAGAAGCCGACTTCATCGGACTCAGTCCCAAGATCACCAAAGCCGTGATTGAATTCATGGAAATGGTGAAAGGCTACACAAGTATGCAGGAGTATCTGTCTGTCACGGAACTGGTAGAAGAGATTCTTGAAAAATCAGGTTACACCGATATGCTGAAAGCGGAAAAGTCCATTGAGTCTCAATCAAGGCTCGAGAACTTGGACGAGTTCCTGTCTGTAACGAAAAGCTTTGAACAATCCAACGACGATAAGAGTCTAGTGGCATTTTTAACGGACCTTGCATTAGTCGCAGACATCGATAAGCTTGATGAGGACGACCAGCCGAAGGATTCCGTGATCCTGATGACCCTGCACGCAGCTAAGGGTCTTGAATTTCCTGTCGTATTCCTGATGGGGATGGAGGAAGGGGTCTTCCCTCACAGCCGTTCCCTAATGGAAGAGGATGAAATGGAAGAAGAACGCCGTTTGGCATACGTGGGAATCACCCGTGCGGAAGAACAGCTCTTCCTGACCAATGCCCAGATGAGGACGCTCTTCGGACAGACAAAGATGAACCCGGTTTCCCGTTTCATCAATGAAATTCCTGCGGACTTGCTGGATGATGTGATGGCAGAGAAGAAAAGTGCCTTTACTCCTTTCGGGAAATCAGCGGCGAAATCACCTTCCCGCCCTGCTCCCAGAAAGCCAGTTTCACGTCCGGTCCAAACCACGACGGGTGGAGAATCCGTTGCATGGCAGGTCGGCGATAAGGCTCAGCATAAGAAGTGGGGAACAGGAACGGTTGTCAGTGTGAAGGGATCAGGAGACAGTGTCGAGCTCGATATTGCTTTCCCGAGTCCGATGGGAGTCAAGCGTCTCCTGGCCAAATTTGCCCCAATTGAAAAAGCATAATAGGTCGGAAGGGATCCCCTTCCAGCTATAACCGAATATAAGCAAGAAAGGGTTGTGGAAATGGATCGACAATCAGCCGAAAAGCGTATCAATGAACTTCACGAACGATTGAATCAATATAATTATGAATATCATGTTCTCGACAAACCTTCTGTCCCGGATTCAGAGTATGATCAACTCCTCAGGGAACTCATCGAACTCGAGGACCAATTTCCGGAATTGAAATCAGCGGATTCTCCTTCCCAGCGTGTAGGTGGGACCATTCTCGATTTTTTCGAAAAAGTCGAACACAGAACGCCGATGCTGAGCCTTGGAAATGCCTTTAATGAAGAAGATCTTCGTGACTTTGACCGCCGTGTCCGTCAAGCGGTCGGGGAGGACTTCTCCTACGTTTGCGAGCTGAAGATCGATGGTTTGGCCGTTTCTCTCAGGTATGAAGACGGGGCTTTCGTCCAAGGGGCTACACGTGGGGATGGATCCATAGGTGAGGACATCACATCGAATCTGAAAACCATTCGTTCCATCCCGTTGAAAACCTCGGAGAAAATGTCCTTCGAAGTCCGAGGAGAGGCATTCATGCCGAAAGGATCCTTCGAAGCACTGAATAAGATCAAAGAAGAAAAAGGGGAAGAACCCTTTGCTAATCCGCGTAACGCAGCGGCAGGTTCACTCCGCCAGCTGGATCCGAAAATCGCGGCATCCCGGAATCTCGACATTTTCCTATATGCCCTGGCTGATATCGGGGATACAGGAATCGACTCACATAGCGAGGGATTGGACACGCTTGATAAACTCGGGTTTAAAACAAACCCGGAACGCAAACGATGTGAGACCATTGAAGAAGTCCTTGCATTTGTCGGGAAGTGGACAGATGAACGTCCGAATCTATCCTATGACATTGACGGGATCGTCATTAAAGTCGACTCCCTTGATCAGCAGCAGGAACTTGGAACAACCGCGAAAAGCCCCAGATGGGCCATTGCGTTCAAGTTTCCTGCCGAAGAAGTCGTCACGGTATTGAAGGAGATTGAACTAAGCGTGGGACGTACAGGAGTCGTCACGCCAACGGCCATCCTGGAGCCGGTCCGTGTGGCTGGAACGACCGTCCAGCGTGCCTCGCTCCATAATGAAGATCTGATCAGAGAGAAAGATATCAAAATCGGTGACCACGTCGTCATTAAAAAAGCGGGGGACATCATTCCCGAAGTGGTGAACGTACTGGAAGACAAAAGAACCGGTGACGAACAGGAATTCCTGATGCCGACTCATTGTCCGGAATGTGAAAGTGAACTTGTGAGACTTGAAGGGGAAGTGGCCCTCCGCTGCATCAATCCGAAATGTCCCGCACAAATCCGTGAAGGGCTCATTCACTTTGTATCACGCAATGCCATGAACATCGATGGGCTGGGTGAAAAAGTGATCAGTCAGCTGTTCAGGGAAAAATTGATTGAAGACGTTGCCGATTTATACAGACTGGAGCGCGATCAGCTTCTTCAGCTGGAGCGGATGGGTGAGAAATCCGTTGATAATTTGTTGGAAGCCATTCAAACGTCGAAAGGGAACTCCCTGGAGAAGCTGTTATTCGGCCTGGGGATCCGCCACGTAGGAGCCAAAGCCGCGAAGACGTTGGCGCAGGAATTCGACTCAATGGACAGGCTGATGGACGCCCGGAAAGAAGAACTGACGAATGTGAATGAAATCGGGGATAAAATGGCCGACGCCATTGTCGCTTACTTTGAAAACGATGAAGTGAAAGAACTCATTCAGGAGCTGAAAGATGCCGGAGTGAACCTTGAATACAAAGGTCCAAAGCCTGTATCAGTAAGTGACGTCGACTCGTACTTTGTAGGCAAGACCATAGTCCTTACAGGGAAAATCGAACGATTGAGCCGGAATGAAGCAAAAGAAAAAATTGAAATGCTCGGCGGGAAAGTAACCGGCAGCGTCAGCAAGAAAACCGATCTTGTGATTGCAGGGGAAGAAGCGGGATCGAAGCTTACAAAAGCAAATGACTTAAATATAGAAGTCTGGGATGAGGATAAGCTGATGGAAGAACTTAACCGATAAGAGGTGTAACGAGAAATGAAAAAAGGGATTTCGGTTGCTCTCTCCGCATTAGTATTACTGGGAGGTTGTGCTCCGACATTTGAGAAACAGGATCAGGTCGTTCAGGAAAATCAGGATAGCGAAGCCAAGAAGGCCATCATACCAAGCTTCCAAATTTCGAAAGAATATTACAAGACGATGCTCCCGTATGAAACGAGTAATACCCGGGGCGTCGTCGTGAATGATCTCGGTTCCAGATATGATATCAATGAAATCGAGACGGGCTTACTAAGGGTTGCTCAGAATCGGTTTTCGACGGATGAATATTTCTTCAAAGAAGGTCAATTTCTGAACAAGAAAATGGTTGATAGCTGGCTGCAACGAAAGTACACAAGTGAACAGCTGAAGGAAAAAGGTCTGAAGGAGTCTGATAATGTGGGGCTAAACCCCGTGCAGGCGAAAGGGGAAAATGCCCCCATATATTTGGCTCATGTAGTTGAACATAATTACTTAATGAAAAAAGAAGATAACAAGGTGCGTCTTGGCGGAGTGGCTATCGCCCTGTCCCTGAATTCTGTTCAATATGAGACCAATATGTCAAATGGGACCAGAACAGTAAAGAATATTTCCAATGAGGTTTTGAAAGAGCAGGGAGCGAAAATCGCGGGTGAAGTACTCAATCGCCTACGTCAGAAAAAAGAACTTCAAAACGTGCCGATTATGATCTCCCTTTATAAGCAGGCTCCGAAAGATCAGGTCGTCCCTGGTCACTTCTTTGCCTACACAACCGTGGAACCGGACCAAAACGGCATTCAGGACTGGAAAGGGATCAATGAAGATTATTATTTATTCCCTTCCCCGGAAGCCCAGGAGAACCATCCGAACGATTACAAAGTTTTTAACGAACTGAAAACGGACATCGAAAAGTATTTTCCTGTATACACAGGACTGACAGGACAAGCACTCTATCAAGATCAGAAGCTGTCCAAAATGGAATTTGAGGTGGCCCTGTCCTTCCAGGGGAAAGCTGAAACCATCGGATTCGCCCAGCACCTGACCAATATGATCGGCAAACAGACCCCGGACAGCTGGGACGTAGAACTCCTCGTCTCCTCATCGTATGGACCGGAAGCGCTGATCGTCAAGAAACCGGGCAGTAAAGAAACCTATTTACACATTTACGAATAAGTAGAGAGAGAACTAATCCAGAAAAGGGTTAGTTCTTTTTTTTAAGGGACGGACCTTCTCTATTTCCAAAAAAATGAAACTATCAAGTCGATTCATACGTAGAAAGATTAGTGAACCAATCGAGTGGATCGGAAGGAAAGACTTTATATACCAAATTGGAGAAAAGGAGGTAGCTGAGATGATGAGTTTTATCGCTCTTATAGTGGCTGGAACGTCCCTGACATTTGCAACGCTTGTCTATGAACAGAATAAAAAAATGGAGAAGAGAATGAAGGACTTGGAGAACAAACTATAAATATTGAGATGGTTATGATTACTGAAGGTCCGTCCCTCAGCGCTTTAATGCGATGAGGGACGGACCTCTTTTGTGTTATGAAAACCAGTGCGAAAAATGTCGAATGAAAATTCTGAAAAAAGTGTTCCAAATTCAACCCATCTGTTATACAATACAAACATGTTAATTAATCTGTATTATAACAATAAACATTTGTTTAATACCCTCAAGGAGTGAATTCGTTCTATGTCGACTCAAATGGTTGGTATCAAGGTAACCGGAGAACTTAAACCGGGCTTTGATGAAATGTTATCCTCTGAGGCTCTGCAGTTTTTAGAACAACTGGAGCGCAGGTTCGGGGAGAAACGCAAGGAGTTGTTACGCAACAGAGAGAAGAAGCAGGAGCGGATCAATGGAGGGGAACTTCCTCACTTTTTAAAGGAAACCGAATCAATCCGCCAAAGTGAGTGGAAGGTTGCTCCGATTCCGATAGGACTGCAGGATCGAAGGGTGGAGATCACAGGCCCGGTTGATCGCAAAATGGTCATCAATGCTCTGAATTCAGGAGCGAAATGTTTCATGGCATGTTTTGAAGATGCCACATCACCCACATGGACGAACCTCATAGAAGGACAAATCAATCTCCGAGACGCTGTACACCACACGATAGACTTCGAGACAAACGGGAAGCGTTATGAATTAAAAGAAGAACATGCCGTACTAATCGTGCGACCAAGGGGGCTCCACCTGGAAGAGAAACACATCGAACTGGATGGAAAGTCTCTATCAGGAAGCCTTGTCGACTTTGGCTTATTCTTTTTTCATAATGCGACTCACTTGACTTCACTGAATAAAGGCCCTTATTTTTACTTACCTAAATTAGAAAGTCACCATGAAGCGCGGTTTTGGAATGATGTATTCGTCTTTGCACAAGAGTATGTCGGGATCCCCAAAGGGACGATCAAAGCGACGGTGCTGATTGAAACGATCACAGCGGCATTTGAAATGGATGAAATCCTTTATGAGTTAAAAGAACACTCAGCCGGGTTGAATTGTGGAAGATGGGATTATATCTTCAGCTATATCAAAAAGCTTCGGGAACAGGAAGATGTGATTCTTCCCGATCGTTCATCGGTCACGATGACGGCGCCATTCATGAGAGCATATTCCCTGCTTACGATTAAGACCTGTCACAGAAGGGGAGCGCCTGCAATAGGCGGTATGGCGGCACAGATCCCTGTCAAGAACGATCCTGTCAAGAACGAAGAAGCGTTCAATAAAGTGAAAGCAGACAAGGAACGGGAAGCAAGGGATGGTCATGATGGAACGTGGGTCGCGCATCCTGGTCTGGTACCGGTTGCCATGGGCGTATTCAATCGGGAAATGAAAAAAGCAAACCAGATTGAAGAGAAAACATTGCTGGAACTGGAAGTATCTGAACAGGAGCTTCTTGAAGTTCCTCAAGGAGCGATTACCGAAGAGGGTGTCCGCCTCAACATTAATGTAGGCATTCAATACATTTCATCCTGGCTGAGCGGCCAAGGAGCGGCACCGATCCATAACTTGATGGAAGATGTGGCCACGGCAGAAATCTCGCGTGCCCAGCTATGGCAATGGATACGTCATCCGAAGGGGATCCTCGATGATGGCCGGCATATCACCATGGAACTCTACGAACAGCTGAAGCAGGAAGAACTGACAAAACTCAAAAGTCAACTGGGAGGAGAACGATATAAGGAACGAAGATTCTCTGAAGCCGCCGACCTGTTCGATCAGCTCATCCAGAATGACCAGTTCACAGACTTCCTCACCATTCCCGGCTACCGAATCCTTTAAAGGGTCGGACTCAGTCAACTGTTGGTAGAACAGGTCTAATTACTTTATTCAATTACCGCTTCACCTGGATGAGGGACGGACCTAAACCAAAGACGCAAGATCACTCATCAAACATACACCTGTATGTATAAATACGAAAAAGGGAGAGATTTAATATGGTAAAAGCAAATAACGAACGTGTAACGGCACTTCAGGAAAACTGGGAAATGGATCAACGATGGAAAGGGATCACCCGTCCTTACTCAGCGGAAGATGTTATTCGACTAAGGGGATCGATTGATATCGAACACACAATTGCCCGCAGGGGTTCTGAGAAACTATGGAATTTGCTTCATGAGGAAGATTATATCAATGCACTGGGTGCCCTGACAGGAAACCAGGCGGTCCAACAGGTAAGAGCCGGACTCAAAGCCATTTATCTAAGCGGGTGGCAGGTTGCAGCGGATGCCAACTTATCAGGACATATGTATCCCGATCAAAGTCTGTACCCGGCAAACTCAGTCCCATCTGTCGTAAAGAGGATCAACCAGGCCCTTCAGCGCGCAGATCAGGTCCATTATGTAGAAGGGGATGAATCGATTGATTGGTTCGTACCGATCGTTGCCGATGCAGAAGCGGGATTCGGCGGACAGTTGAATGTATTCGAATTAATGAAAGGCATGATTGAAGCAGGAGCGTCTGCGGTCCACTTTGAAGACCAGCTTTCTTCAGAGAAAAAGTGCGGTCATCTGGGAGGCAAGGTGCTTCTTCCCACTCAAACTTCTGTAAAGAATCTTATTTCCGCCCGTCTTGCTGCGGACGTGATGGGTGTACCAACGTTGATCGTTGCCCGTACTGATGCCAATGCCGCAGACTTGATCACGAGCGATGTCGATCCGTATGATGCAGAGTTTATCACGGGCGATCGAACGCCTGAAGGCTTCTTCCGTACAAACGCCGGCCTAGATCAGGCAATTGCGAGAGGTCTTGCATATGCTCCTTATGCAGATCTTGTGTGGTGTGAAACGTCAGAGCCGAGTCTTGAGGAAGCACGCCGGTTTGCAGAAGCGATTCATGCTGAACATCCAGGAAAGTTACTTGCTTATAACTGTTCCCCGTCCTTTAACTGGAAAAAGAAATTGGACGATGAAACGATTGCCAAATTCCAGGTGGAGCTCGGTAAAATGGGCTATAAATTCCAGTTCGTCACACTTGCGGGCTTCCACGCACTGAACCACAGCATGTTCGAGCTTGCGAGGGGCTACAAAGATCGCGGTATGGCTGCCTATTCACAGCTTCAAGAAGCAGAGTTTGCAAGTGAAAAGCATGGATATTCCGCTACAAGGCATCAGCGCGAAGTCGGAACCGGCTATTTCGACGAAGTCTCCATGGTGATTTCAGGTGGAACATCCTCCACAACGGCCCTGAAAGGATCTACAGAGGCAGCACAATTCTAAAATATTATTCAAATACATATAAAGGTCCGTCCCTACCCAGGGACGGACCTTTATATGTTTCTAGTACTATCGGAGTGAATTTGTGAATAAAGTAACTTTATAGAATTATTTATAAATATACTATTGATTTTATTAATATACACTCATATAATTAGACCTAATTTAAATTTATTGTGTGGGGTGAGAGGTGTTGGAGGTTGGTATTGTTGGGAGTACTGGGTATGGTGGTGTGGAGTTGTATCGTCTGTTGTCGAATCATCCGAATGTGAATGTATGTATTTTATATTCATCTTCTCTGGAAGGAAGTTCATATGCGGAACAGTATCCGCATTTATCCGGTCTTTCCCAAGAAAGAGTGAAGCCGATCATGATTGAAGAGATGCAACAGCTTGATTTCGTATTCCTGGCGGTGCCTTCCGGCGTTTCAAAGGAGCTTGCTCATAAGCTCATCGGAAAAAAGGCAAAAGCGATCGATCTTTCAGGAGACCTGCGCTTAAAGGATCCGGGTGAGTATGAAGAGTGGTATAAAGGAGAATCTGCTCCGCAGGATGTCCTCGAGAAAGCCGTCTATGGACTGACTGAAATCAATCGACGCGCCATCCGGGAAGCGGACCTGATTGCCAATCCCGGCTGCTTCCCGACAGCGACCCTGCTGGGGCTGGCTCCGCTTTATCAACAGGATCTTATAGAACCTCAATCCTTGATCGTCGATGCCAAAACCGGTTTATCCGGGGCGGGAAGGAAAGCGACTCAATCCAGTCACTTCGCTGAAACTCAGGAAAATCTACGAATCTATAAAGTCCATCAGCACCAGCACACTCCTGAAATTGAACAGCAATTGAAGGAATGGAGCAGTGAAGCGGGCCCGATCACATTCACAACCCATCTCATTCCCATGACCAGGGGGATCATGGTGACGATGTACGCGGACTTAAAGGACACCTGCACCACTGAGCAGTTACATACCCGCTATCAAAGCTTTTATGAAAAGCATCCATTCGTCAGGATCCGTCCGGTCGGGCAGTTCCCGAGCACCAAAGAAGTATTCGGCACGAATTTCTGTGACCTATCCATCAAAGCCGATCCACGGACGAACCGGGTGACGATTGTGTCAGTGATTGATAATTTGGTAAAGGGCGCGGCAGGTCAGGCGGTGCAAAATATGAACGTGATGCTGGGGTTAGACGAAATGACCGGTCTTCATCACTATCCAATTTATCCATAAGAGGGGGAGAATCAATGAAACTGGTAAAAGAAGAAACAGTGAAACCGATCAAGGGAGGAACGATTCTGTCACCTCTTGGATATAAAGCTGGCGGTATGCATACCGGCCTGCGATATGCTAAAAAAGATTTCGGTGTCATTTACAGTGAGAAACCTGCACAATGCGGAGCGGTTTATACGCAAAGTCATTTTCAAGCGGCTCCCCTCAAAGTCACACAGGAAAGCATCTCCCAATCTCATAAACTACAAGCAATCGTCGTAAATAGTGCCATTGCAAATGCGTGTACAGGTGAACAAGGGTTGAGGGATGCATATCAAACGAGGGAATGGACCGCCGAACGGTTCCAGATTCCCGAAGAGTACGTCGCTGTTGCATCCACAGGTGTCATCGGAGAATGGCTTCCAATGGATAAGATGAAAAAGGGCTGCAGTGAAATTCAGGTCGATGCGGATCCAGAAAGTGCACAGTCTTTCCAACAGGCCATCCTCACCACGGATACAATCGAGAAGTCGTCGTGCTATCAGGTAATGATCGACGGGAAAACCGTCACCATCGGAGGCTGTGCGAAAGGCTCGGGGATGATTCACCCCAATATGGCGACGATGCTCGGCTTTATCACAACCGACGCCACCATTTCATCGGACGTACTGCAGACTGCCCTTAAAACAGCCATCGATCAATCCTTTAATCAAATCACCGTGGACGGGGAAACATCCACCAACGATATGGTCATCAGTCTGGCGAATGGCATGGTGGAACATGTTGCCCTTCACGACGATCATCCTGACTGGACTCACTTTCAAAAAGGACTGACCCTTGTATGTGAAGATCTGGCGAAACAAATCGCAAGAGATGGGGAAGGCGCAACCAAACTGGTGGAAGTGAATGTGACAGGAGCCCCGTCTCATCAAGATGCCAACATTTTAGCAAAAAAAATCGTCGGTTCCAATCTGGTGAAGACGGCCCTCTTCGGCGGGGACCCGAACTGGGGAAGGATCGTCGGGGCGCTGGGACATAGCGGAGTCGACCTAATCCCTCATCAATGTGATATCCGCATCGGGGACACACTCGTTTTTTCAAAGGGGACTCCTCAACCTTTCAATGAAGAAGAAGTCAGCAGGTACATGCAAGCTGAACATGTGAGCATTTCGGTATCACTGCAGAGTGGAAAGGGAATCGGAAAAGCCTGGGGGTGCGACCTTACGTATGATTACGTCAAAATCAATGCAAGTTACCGAACATAAACCTGTGATTGTAGTGAAACTCGGTGGAAGTATTCTTTCTGAGCTATCGTCCCTTTTCTATAAAAGCATAAAAGATCTTCAGAAGCACTATCATGTGATTCTCGTTCACGGCGGGGGTCCTGATATTACGGCAACACTTAACGTGTTTGGAATTGAGTCCACATTCATTAACGGTCAGCGAAAGACCACGAAGGATGTTTTCGGTATTGCCGAACAGATATTAAAGGGCAAGGTGAACAGTCTATTGGTCCATCAACTCAACCGTGAAGGGGTAAGAGCCATCGGGTTAAGCGGATACGATGCCCATTTACTCAAGGCGAGTTTCATAGATAAAGAGTCTCTTGGGTTTGTCGGGAAAATTGAAGAGGTCAACCTTACGCTGCTGCACAATCTACTATCATTACATTACTTGCCGGTGATCGCCCCTCTTGCAACGACAGGCGAAGGAGAAAGGGTGAATGTGAATGCAGACCTTGCTGCAGCAGCCGTCGCCCAAGCGCTGAAGGCAGAGAAACTGGTGTTTGTCACCGATGTAGCTGGAATCTTGAAGGACGGTGAACTTGTTTCACGTGTAACAATCGATGTCATTCAGCATTATATTGAATCCGGCGTGATTTACGGTGGAATGATCCCTAAGGTGCAGGCGGCTCTATCTGTTTTGAACAAACATATTAATGAAGTGATGATTGTCGGATGCCAGGACTCCATCATCCAGGATGGGGAAATGATCGGCACGCGAATTACAGAAGGAAAAGAGGTGCAGGCGATATGAGTCATGTATTCCCAACGTATAATCGATTAAACATTGAATTGGTCTCGGGTAAAGGTACGGAGGTACAGGATCATAATGGTACATCCTATTTGGATTTCATCTCTGGAATCGCCGTTTGTAACTTAGGGCATTCCCCTTCTGTTGTAAAAGAAGCAGTGGAGAGACAAATGGATACACTTTGGCATGTATCGAACCTGTTCACGATCACGAAACAGGAAGAGGCCGCCACACTCCTCGCTTCTGCAAGCGGCCTTGATGCCGTCTTCTTCTGCAATAGCGGAGCGGAAGCGAATGAAGCGGCGATCAAGCTTGCGAAGAAACATACAGGAAAAACGAAGATCCTGACCTTTAAGCAATCCTTTCACGGCCGTACATTCGCAACAATGAGTGCAACCGGACAGGAGAAGATCCATAGCGGATTCGGTCCCTTGCTGCCGACCTTTGAATATCTTCCTTATAACGATGAGGAGACCCTTTCAGATGTGAAGGACGCGGATGTGGCGGCCATCATGCTCGAAGTGATCCAGGGGGAAGGGGGAGTCAACCCGGGAACACTTTCCTTTTTGCAGGCCGTTGAAGCCAAATGCCGCGAACTGGATGCGTTACTCATCATCGATGAAGTCCAGACAGGGGCGGGACGTACGGGATTGCCGTTTGCTTACCAGCACTATTCCCTGGATCCGAATATTGTCACGGTTGCGAAAGGACTCGGGAGCGGATTCCCGGTGGGGGCCATGATGGGGAAGAAAGAACTCATCTCATCCTTTTCACAAGGGACACACGGATCGACATTCGGAGGGAATCCGTTAGCGATGGCGGCAGTGAAAGCAACCATGGAAACCATTTTTGAAGATGAATTCCTGAAAGATGTTCAACATAAATCGCAGTATTTTATGGACCAGCTAACCCTTCAGCTCCAGGAATATCGCATTGTCCAAGAAGTAAAAGGGATCGGGTTCATGATTGGTATCTCCTTCGATAAGGAAGTGAGTGATATCATTGCCGAGCTCCGTCATAATGGATTATTGACCCTTCCGGCAGGAGCACATGTAATCCGGTTATTACCACCATTGACGGTCAGCAAAGCGGAACTCGATCAGGCTCTTCACATTTTAGTCCGTACAATCAAGCAACATCAATCAGCGGAAGTCTGCTGAATTTTTTTAACGGCGAATGTATAAAAATACTTAAATACAATTATTTATTCATCAGAGGAGGTCAACTCATGAAAGGGTACTTATGTTTGAAAAACGGCAGCATTTTTACAGGGAAAGTCATGATGGAGGAAGAGGAACCTGTTCAGGGTGAGATTGTATTTTTTACAGGAATGACGGGGTATCAGGAAGTGCTGACAGACCCTTCCTATAAGGATCAAATCGTCGTTTTCACTTACCCCCTCATCGGCCAGTACGGTGTGAACGAAGACGATTTCGAAAGCGGGAAGCCTCAGGTGAAAGGGGTCGTCATGCTCGGTTCAGCTGAATTATTTTCCCACTATAAAGCCGCTTCGTCCCTTAAGGACTATCTTCGAAAATGGAAGATTCCTTTTATGACAGGGGTTGATACGAGACAGGTTGTGAAAGAGATCCGTCATGAGGGAAGTCAAAATGCATGCATTTCATATACAGAAGTGTTTCCTGAGGAAGAAACACTCACCGGCCAAATCGAAAAAGTCGCTGCTTCAGAAATTTTTCAAATGGGAAGCGGCAGCAAGCATATCGCCGTCGTCGATTTCGGTGTTAAGAAATCGATCGTATCAAGCTTGTTGAAAATGGATTGTCTCGTGACGGTCATCCCGTATCACCAACTGGCTCAGTTGGATCAGCTGGATGTCGATGGACTGGTTTTATCCAACGGCCCTGGGGATCCGAAGGAAATGATGTCCTTCTTACCACAGCTGAAAGAGAAAATCCTGGAAATGCCGACGCTTGGAATCTGCCTGGGTCATCAATTGATCGCCCTTGCACTGGGAGGGGAAACGGAACGATTGTTATTCGGGCACAGAGGGGCGAATCACCCGGTCATGGACAACAATACGGGTGAGGTGTTCATCACATCACAAAATCATAATTATGTCGTGAAGAAAGATAGTTTAATCGGGACAGGGCTTGAAGCTCGATTTATGAACGTCAATGATGGTTCCCTTGAAGGCCTTCAGCATCATAGTAAGCCGATCCTTTCCGTTCAATTCCATCCCGAAGCACGTCCTGGACCTGAAGACGCTTCGTGGATATTCCAGCAATTCTATCAATCGATTAAACAACCGGGGAGAGAGAAAATGTATGCCTAAAGATTCCAGTATTCAAAAAATCCTGATCATCGGATCGGGACCGATCATCATCGGGCAGGCGGCTGAATTTGATTATTCCGGCACACAAGGGTGTCTTGCCCTGAAAGAAGAGGGCTATGAAGTGGTGCTTGTAAATCATAATCCGGCCACGATCATGACGGATACCGCTTATGCCGACACAGTGTATTGTGAACCACTGACCGTAAAGACCTTGACCTCCATCATTGAAAAGGAACGGCCACATGGGTTGGTAGCAAGTCTCGGTGGGCAGACCGCCTTGAATCTGGCCGTGGGGCTCGATGAGAAAGGAGTGCTTGAGAAGTACGGTGTGAAACTGCTCGGTACGTCCGTTGATTCGATCCAAAAAGGGGAGGACAGAGAAAAGTTCCGTTCATTAATGGATGAACTGGGTCACCCGACGGCCGAAAGCAGTATCGTCCATGACCTGGAAGAGTCCCTCATTTTTTCTGAAGAGATTGCCCTTCCGATTATAGTCCGTCCTGCTTATACGTTAGGCGGAAGAGGCGGCGGGATTGCTTCTTGTATGGAGGAATACAAAAAACTCGTTCTATCCGGTTTGAAAGCGAGTCCGATCCATCAAGTGCTTGTGGAAAAAAGCATCGCCGGTTTCAAAGAAATCGAGTATGAAGTGATGAGAGATTCGAAAGGAAATTGTATATCGGTCTGCAATATGGAAAACTTCGATCCGGTAGGGGTCCATACGGGTGATTCCATCGTTGTTGCCCCATCCCAGACGTTGACAGACCGGGAGTTTCATATGCTCCGGACGGCCGCCTTTGAGATCGTCAGCGCATTGGAAGTAGTGGGAGGATGCAATATACAATTTGCTTTAGACCCTAACAGCAGCCAATACTATGTCATTGAAGTGAATCCGCGTGTGAGCAGATCATCGGCTCTTGCATCCAAGGCAACGGGCTATCCCATCGCCAAAGTCGCAGTGAAGATTGCGGTCGGCTACACATTGGATGAAATTATCAATCCTCTGACCAGGACTACCTATGCAAGCTTTGAACCTGCTCTTGATTACGTGGTGGTAAAATTCCCGAGATGGCCGTTTGATAAATTTCCTGAAGCCAATCGGGTACTCGGCACAAAGATGAAAGCAACGGGAGAAGTGATGGCGATTGAGCGCTCATTAGAGGCGGCGTTTCAAAAGGCGCTTCAATCGTTGGACCTTTCCCTTGAGAGCCTGTATGGCGGGATGTCCGATCTATCATTGGAAGAATTGGAGAAAAAGGTAGTGACGCCGACGGATTCACGATTCTTTGAACTGATGGAATTGTTAAGAGGGGGACGATCAATCGAATCCCTTCACGGAATGACAGGGATCGATAAGCTGTTCCTGTCGGTTATGAGCAATCTTACTAATATGGAACATAAGCTAAGAAGCTCTTCCTTCAGTGCAAAGCTATTGAAAGAAGCGAAGGAGTTACGGTTTGAAGACAGAACCATTGCCGGACTGACGGGAATGACTGAAGCGTATATCGCCGGTTTAAGAATGGAAGAAGGAATCATTCCCGTATTCAAAATGGTCGATACGTGCGCCGGGGAGTTTGAGGCCATCACGAACTATGCCTATTCAACGTATTATGGGACAAATGAAATCGAGTCTTTACCAGGGGAGAAAAAAGTCCTGATCATCGGGGCGGGGCCGATCCGGATCGGCCAGGGAGTCGAATTTGATTACAGCGCCGTCAAGACCATCCAGCGCTTGAAAGAGCACGGGTACACCACAATCATGGTGAATAACAATCCTGAAACCGTCAGTACCGATTATGAAACTGCAGACAGATTATACTTTGAACCGATAACGAAAGAAGCGGTCCTTTCCATCATCGAGCATGAGAAGGTCGATACCGTACTGATTCAATTTGGTGGACAAACGGCGTTGAACCTTGCCGGTATGTTAGAAGGGGAGGGAATCACACTGCTCGGGACCTCTTCCGATATCATTGACCAAGTTGAAGATCGGGAGCGTTTTTATCAACTGCTTGATGGATGTGAGATCCCCCGTGTGAAAGGGGACATCTGCCACAGTAAAAAAGAAGCGATACATGTTGCCGGAAATCTGGCCTTTCCTCTTCTATGTCGCCCTTCCTATGTCATCGGTGGCAAAGGGATGGTGAAAGTGAAGAGCCTTGAGGAAATGCAGCGCTTCATCCAAACCGCAGATGAAGAATATTTTCCTATATTAGTAGATGAATTTAAAGAAGGTCGGGAAGTTGAGATCGATCTTGTTGGAGACGGGGAGGACGTCTATGTTCCCGGTGTGATGGAGCATATTGAAAGGGCGGGCGTCCACTCGGGGGACAGCATGTCCATCTTCCCTTCCGAATCCCTCTCGGCGGAAATCAAGGAGACGATCGAAGGGTATGCCCGTAATATCGTATCCGCGCTTCAGTATAAAGGGATCATGAATATTCAATTCCTGCTGCAGAGTCGAAAAGTGTATGTATTAGAAGTCAATCCCCGGGCGAGCCGCACCGTACCGATCGTCAGTAAGGTCCTTGGCTTTCCGTTGATCGATATGGCCACGGATCTCATGTGCGGGGAGCGTTTGACCATCGATGCTTTTGACCCTCCTTCCGAAATAAAAGGAGTCGGGGTGAAGTATCCCGTGTTCTCATCCCATGCCCTGCCGGAGATCGATCAGATCCTCGGTGCGAATATGAAGTCGACGGGAGAGGGGCTTTGTCTCGGTGAAACCGTTGAAGAAGCTCTATACAAAGTATTTGAAGAGCTGCATGGGGGAGTGGAAGCAGGGGGAACCATGTACGTCGATTGTGAGCAGGCTAAGCAATATCAAACGGCTCAAGAACCATCATTCAGTGAATGGATCAAAACCGATCATGCATGTGTCTACTTCAATAATGAGGAAACGGATACGATGAAGAAGAGAAGAATTGCTGCTTTGGAAGCAGGTGTCATCGTTATAACCGAAATAGAAACCTTGCAAGCCTTCATGCGGAGCAAAAACGCACATGTTCAACAGAAGCCTTTAGTTCATTCAAAATCCATACAGGGAGTGAGCCGAGTATGAATCATTCAACCATTGCACCCTCTCCGGAGAAAATGTCGTTAAAAGGAAGAGACCTCGTCACGTGGCTCGATTACACAGCTGAAGAAGTCCATGAACTCTTATCATTGGCTCAGTACTTGAAGGAAAACCCTTACTCGAAGAGCCTCGAAGGAAAGACTCTCGGAATGATTTTTGAAAAGTCATCCACGAGAACACGAGTGTCATTTGAAGCGGGAATGCTCCAACTGGGAGGTCACGCCATCTATTTGAATTCCCGTGATATCCAGCTTGGGAGAGGAGAGTCGATTGCGGATACGGCACGCGTCCTGTCATCTTATGTGGACGGGATCATGATTCGCACATTCGAGACGGAGAAGGTGACACAGTTGGCAGAATACGCAAGTGTCCCCGTCATCAACGGACTTTGCGATACGTATCATCCATGCCAGGCGTTGGCCGATGCCCTAACGATCCTGGAAACCAAGGGGACGTTGAAAGGGGTGAAGGTCGTCTATATCGGCGATGGCAATAACGTGGCCCATTCCTTTATGATCCTCTGTACCATGCTTGGGATGGAGGTCGTCGTTTCTTGTCCTAAAGGGTACGAACCGAAGGAAGATATCATAGGGAAAACGGTGGATCTGGCCGTGAACAGCGGAGGGAGTTTTACCCTGACCCATGATCCGAATGAAGCGGTGAAGGGTGCTGATGTCGTCTACACGGACGTTTGGGCCAGTATGGGGCAGGAAGAGGAAGCGTTCAAGCGCCTCCAGGACTTTAAAGGATATCAAGTGAATGAAGATCTGTTGAGTCATGCTTCTCCCAATGTGACATTCCTCCATTGTCTTCCGGCACACCGGGAAGAAGAAGTTACTGCAGCCGTCATCGACGGTCCATGTTCCGCCGTATTTCAACAGGCGGAGAATCGATTGCATGTTCAGAAGGCGATTTTACAATCATTGTTTATATAAATGGCAGAGGGTCCGCTCACGTTTCAGAGCGGACCCTTTTAGTTGCCTGAAAGCATTCCCATAAGAGAAAATGGGACAGAACCAAATGAACACATGTAAACATATAGTGTAGGAGAAACTGAAATAAGACGTTTTGGAGGTGCAATGTTTTTGAGTAAGCCAACAATGGATGATTATTTGGAAAATGGAATATATGGACAAAAACAAACCAAGCCTGATGAAAGAAGGAAGTTTCTGGGGACCCTGAGAGAGCGGATCGTCATTGCCCTTACCCAAAGTCAGGTGAGGGAAAAGGGAATATACAAGGAAGTTCAGGATCATTTGAAAAAGCATCCTGATGCAAAACTTTTACTGAATGGTAACATGAGCTACACCTTTTTATCTAAATACATCAAGCTTGCCGATTCGTATCACGTGTCGTTTTCCATGGTTACCAATAAGGAAATCGAAACGGATATCGGACTCGTTCTCGCTTATGATCATGCCATTGATCAGGAAGAGATATATGTGCAGAAAAAAAGTGAGAAAGCGGTTGAAGCAAAATCCAAGCCAAAGCAAAAACAAAAGAAAAGCCTATTCTCATCCATTAAAAATAAGCTTTTCTAATCGTGATTGCCTTTTTGAAAAATCGAGAGTTTAAAAAGCCCTTTCAAAATCGCTGGGATGATGAACAGAATAAATAAAATCCGGAATAAATGGTATCCGGTAATGATGGAAAGATCTGCGTTGACGGCTTGTCCGACCAGTGCCATCTCTGCCATACCCCCGGGAGCCATGCTAATGAACGCGGTCAAAAAAGACACATCATGCCAGCGGCTCAATAAAAAGCTTAGTCCCACACAACCTAAAAGCAGGCACAGGGAAGTAAATAACGACCATAAGATAAACTTGCCCATCGATTTGGATGACGAGAAATTCATCATGAAACTAAAATAAATACCCAGGGATAATTGAGCAAGGATAATGAACAGTCCGGGCATATGCGGGACCGGCAATTCAGCCACCATGAAGCCGCCGATCACCAGGATCGGGCCAAGTAAGGTCGGGGTAGGCAAGTGGATTCTTCTAGCCATGAAGCCTGCTGCAATGGCAATCATAAAAAAAAGGACAAACCCCAAGGGAAAAGAAGGAAGCTCAAAGGGGCGCCCCGCAGGACCGGGACCCGTCCCCCCTCCAGCTAATAGGGGACTGAACACCATGAACGGTACCACAAAGATGACCGATAACAGCCTGATGACCTGAAGGATCGTCACGACGGTTAAGTCAATATTCTTCATTTCCTCCCCGAGAGCCACCATTTGTGAAAGCCCACCAGGAATACTACCGGTAATCGTCGAAGACAAACCGATTCCCGTCATTTTGGACGTGATGTAAGCAAGGACCATACTGAAGGCAATGATCGCAACCGTCATCGTCAGCATGGAAGGAAGCTGAGTGAAGATTTCAATCATCGTTTTCTGACTGAACGACTGCCCGATGGCATAGCCGACAATGATCAATCCAAGATCCCTGAGATAAGATGGCCATGCCAGCTCAAATGTTGTCCATTTGTTAATGAGAAAGACAGAAACCATGGAACCTAGAAGCCAGGACAGAGGAAGATGCAGGAGCGTGAACAGCCCGCCGCCTATAACCCCTGCTATGAAGGCTGATAGAATTGGATGCATGTAGAAAACCCTCTCCATTTACGTACTCTATTTAAAGGTAATCAAATGAAGGAGAGGAAGCAAATGGAATGCTTTAGTTGGTAGGGAGGTATCGCTCGGGGGCGAGACTGCTTCCTTCGGCTACAATGGCAGTCATACCATCATCGGATCCGGATTCATGCATTTCACCTTCCTGCCAGAAGACCGCCATGCCCGGTTCCACTGTAATCTTTTCTCCTCCCTCGACCCTCACCCATCCACGTCCAGACGTGATCATCAGAAGCTGATCGCACATAGCGGGATGCATGCCCAGCACGCTGTTGGCTTCTAGATATAAGTAACCGATCTGAAACGGCTCAACAGGCCTTAACAAAGGATGGATAGTCACATTTTGGCTGTTGAATTGCTGAATGGATTTTCCGGTATTTTGTTTGAAACTGTGTATTTTCATGAAATCACCTCTTTTTATAGATTCGGTTTCGGGGACGGGTAGTCCTTTAATAGTGTAAATTTATTCCATCATATGGTAATTGACGCAATTAAAAGAAAAATGGCGCAATAAATAAAATAATGACGCAATTATTTGAAAAATGACGCAATCATCAGCCATAATGACGCAATCTATTCCCCATGCCCCCTATTGACATCCTTTTCCTCCATAAATTAGCAGAGACTTCGCTCAGAAAATCGCGAAGGAAGATCTCAATCATAGAATCCACGCCAAATCGTCCATGAATCACCATGAAGAACCACTCCCCAGCTAAAAAAGATAATCTATCCCTATCATTTATACAGGGGCGGACAGTCTAAACCAGTATCCCTCACAAAATCACACCCACCCCTCATTTCGTGATAGAATAGACGGAGGTATGGGCAAGAATCAGCCATGTCCTTAACAATGGTTATCTCTTATCATAGTTGCTTTAATGAAGCGAATTTTGGTATTATCAATAGTATTGTGAGTGTTCGAACATATACGGAGGTGAAGAAGATGTCTAGAATTTCTGAAGAGCAGGTAAAGCATGTAGCACACCTTGCACGACTAGCCATCACTGAAGATGAAGCGAAGAAGTTTACAACTCAGCTGGATGCGATTATCGGGTTTGCCGAGCAGCTGAATGAATTAGATACTTCAAATGTGGAAGCAACGAGTCATGTACTGGATATGAAGAACGTGATGCGTGAAGATAAGCCTGTTGAAGGACTGCCACGTGAAGAAGTATTGAAGAACGCACCAGACAAACAAGATGGACAAGTTCGCGTTCCATCGATCTTGGACTAAGGAGGGGACCTCATGTCATTATTTGACCATAAATTATCAGAGCTTCATGAACTTTTACATAAGAAAGAAGTATCTGTCACAGATCTTGTTGACGAGTCGTACAAACGAATCGATGCCGTGGAAGATAAAGTAAAGGCGTTTTTAACATTGGATGAAGAAAATGCCCGCAGTAAAGCGAAGGAAATGGATGCGAAGCTTGGTACGGATGAAAGTAAAGGCCTTCTTTTCGGAATGCCGATCGGAATTAAGGACAATATCGTTACAAAGGGTCTTCGTACAACCTGTGCAAGTAAAATTCTTGAAAACTTCAATCCGATTTATGATGCGACGGTCATCAATAAATTACATAGTGCCGATACGATCACGATCGGTAAATTGAATATGGATGAGTTTGCGATGGGTTCATCTACTGAGAACTCCGGTTTCCAAAAGACGAGCAACCCTTGGAATCTTGAAACGGTTCCAGGCGGATCTTCAGGTGGATCAGCAGCATCTGTTGCAGCTGGGGAAGTTCCTTTCTCACTTGGATCTGATACAGGTGGATCGATTCGTCAGCCGGCAGCATTCACGGGCACTGTCGGATTAAAGCCTACATACGGGCGCGTATCGCGTTTCGGTCTGGTAGCATTCGCATCTTCACTTGATCAAATCGGACCAATCACTCGTAATGTAGAAGACAACGCGTACCTGCTGCAGGCAATCGCCGGGCTTGATCCGAATGACTCCACTTCAGCGAATGTAGAGGTTCCGAATTATGCAGAGGCCCTTACAGGTGATGTAAAAGGCTTGAAAATTGCTGTTCCGAAAGAATATTTAGGTGAAGGTGTCGGGGAAGAAGCCCGCCAGGCCGTTCTTGCTTCACTGAAAGTGTTGGAAGGCATGGGTGCAACATGGGAAGAGGTTTCCCTTCCTCATTCTAAATTCGGTGTTTCAACGTATTACTTATTAGCATCTTCTGAAGCGTCTGCCAATCTTGCACGCTTCGATGGTGTTCGTTACGGATACCGTACGCCGAACGCAGAGAACCTTCTTGATCTTTACAAAAAAACACGTGCAGAAGGCTTCGGGGACGAAGTGAAGCGTCGTATCATGCTTGGAACGTTTGCATTGAGCTCTGGTTACTATGATGCTTATTACAAGAAAGCACAGCAGGCCCGTACGCTGATCAAGAAAGACTTTGAAGATGTATTTGCGAAATATGACGTCATCATCGGACCGACAACGCCGACTCCTGCATTTAAAATCGGAGAAAAGATCGATGATCCATTAACGATGTATGCCAATGATATTTTAACGATTCCAGTAAACCTTGCAGGCGTGCCGGGAATCTCGGTTCCTTGTGGATTCTCTTCAACGGGACTGCCGCTTGGACTGCAGGTCATCGGAAAGCATTTTGACGAAAGCACGATTTATCGCGTAGCTCATGCATTCGAGCAGGCTACAGACTTCCATACAAAAAGACCACAACTGTAAGGGGTGAAATCAATGAACTTTGAACCAGTAATCGGACTAGAAGTCCACGTAGAATTAAAAACGGACAGTAAGATGTTTTCTCCGGCACCGAACCATTTCGGAGCAGAGCCGAATACAAATACAAACGTGATCGACCTTGGATACCCTGGTGTTCTTCCGGTCGTTAACAAACGTGCCATTGAGTTCGGTATGAAAGCAGCGATCGCATTGAACTGTGAGATCGCCACGGATACAAAGTTTGACCGTAAAAACTATTTTTATCCTGATAATCCGAAAGCGTACCAAATTTCTCAATTTGATAAGCCGATCGGTGAGAATGGCTGGATCGAGATTGAAGTGAACGGTGAGAAGAAACGCATCGGGATCACTCGTCTGCACCTGGAAGAAGATGCAGGGAAACTGACGCACTCAGGCGACGGCTATTCCCTTGTCGACTATAACCGTCAAGGAACACCACTGATTGAGATCGTATCCGAGCCGGATATCCGTACTCCTGAAGAAGCGTATGCGTACCTTGAGAAGTTGAAATCCATCATTCAATACACAGGCGTTTCAGACTGTAAGATGGAAGAAGGATCCCTTCGTTGTGACGCCAACATTTCCCTGCGCCCAATCGGTCAGGAGAAGTTCGGAACGAAAGCCGAGCTTAAAAACCTGAACTCTTTTAACTTTGTTAAAAAAGGATTGGAATACGAAATCGTCCGTCAGGAAAAGGTTCTATTATCAGGTGGGATGATTCAGCAGGAAACGCTCCGTTTTGATGAATCGACGGGTAAAACGATTCTCATGCGTGTAAAGGAAGGCTCGGATGATTACCGTTACTTCCCTGAACCGGATTTACTACACCTGCATATCGACCAAGAGTGGATGGACCGCATCCGTGCAGAGATCCCTGAGCTTCCGGATGAGCGTAAAAAGCGCTACGTAGAGGAACTTGGCTTACCTGCGTACGATGCCATGGTTCTGACTTTGACGAAGGAAATGTCTGATTTCTTCCAGGATACCGTTGAAGCAGGTGCGGATGCGAAGCTTGCCTCTAACTGGCTGATGGGTGAAGTTTCGGCATACCTGAATGCACAGCAGAAGGAACTGGAGGATGTTAAGCTGACTCCTAAAGGACTCGCAGGCATGATTGAGTTGATCGAAAAAGGAACGATTTCTTCCAAGATTGCGAAGAAAGTGTTCAAGGAATTAGTAGAAAACGGTGGAGATCCTGAGCAAATCGTGAAAGACAAAGGTCTTGTTCAAATTTCTGACGAAGGTGCCTTACTCAAGATCGTGACGGAAACTCTGGATGCGAATCCACAATCCATCGAAGATTACAAGAACGGAAAAGACCGCGCCATCGGCTTCCTTGTCGGTCAAATCATGAAAGCGACAAAAGGTCAGGCCAATCCGCCGCTTGTAAACAAACTATTACTTCAAGAAATTCAAAAACGTTAATCATTACTTTTGATTGAATTGCCCCCTGAAACCAATTGGTTTTCTGGGGGCTTTTCTTTGTGCAAAAGGCTTGGACGTAACTATATCCATTTTATCTAAAGACGAATAATCAAAAATCAGTTAGGGTCACTTGTTTCACCGCTGTTGATTTCCGTGCAAGACTTCGCTTTCCTCGGGCGGAAGGCGAGCCTCCTCACAGCTTTCGCTGAGGCCACTGAAAAAGTCCAGCATTTTAGAGATGAAAAATGATGTTTAAAAAACGAGGCTCCAGATTCGCTTCTAAGCGACGATAGACTGGTAGGGAGACATATTTGACCCCCTAAAAAACAGCATTTTTATAAAGTGACTACTTTTTCAGTGGCTTCGCTTTCGCTCCTGCGGGGTCTCACCTATTCCGCTTTTCCCGTAGGAGTCTTCGTCTTGCACTCCAATCAACAGCTGGATCCTGCTATATACATTGGATATGCTTTAGCAATTATAATACGTCCATTTCACTAAGGTTGTTGTTATGAATAGAAAGACTATCGTTTTCGAATGTTAGATCATTTGGGGTGTGCCGGGGCAGAATGGACCATTCATACCAGGTGAAAAAGAGTATTTGTATGATTACCTGTAATCGGTCACTGCAACTAATAGAATAAGAGTTGGTGTATGCAATGGTGTAGCAATATCCACATTCCATCCCAAAGCATCAATTTAAGTAAATAACCAAATGATGAATCCGAACGATTTCGATTTTCAAAAAAAATTTCGAATGATCGTTCGGGTTTTCATTTAACAAAACACTTTTGTCCCAGCCTCTTTTGTTCAAGTTTTCCTGATTGAAGTGGTTTTTGCCCGTTTTGAATAGGTCATTTAACCCGATGTTGGAAAAGGTGAATTTTAGGTCTTTCGGCTCGTTCGTAATGTTGGAGGCTTGTATTATAGTATATCTAATGTTTTAAATAGTTAGAAAATTCTTATAAAGAGGTGTTGTAATTGAAGAAAAAAGTCGTTGCATTAGGATTAACAGCAGGATTAATGATGAGTCCGGTATTAGCACAAGAAGCATTTGGAGCTTCGAGTGTCAGTGAGAAAGTGAATTTCAATTCACAGATGGGGACTCCTCAATTTATTTCGGGTCAATTAACAAAGGCGTCTTCAAAGGCTCCGGAAACAGTGGTATTTGATTATTTAACAGCCAAACAAAAGACGTTTAAGTTTAAAGGTGATTCAACATTATCGTTCAAAGTAGTAGAAAAGCAGAAGGATGATCTGGGATTTACATATCTTCGCATCCAGCAAGTATATAAGGGAACTCCTGTTTATGGGGCTGTTCTGACTGCCCACGTAAATAAAGATGGAGTTCTCACAGCATTATCGGGAGCACCTGCAGCGAACCTGGATGAGAAACAAAACCTGAAACAAACGAAGAAGCTATCAAAAAAAGAAGCTGTTTCAACAGCTGAAAAGGATTTGATTAAGGCAGTAGGCAGTCAGCCTGATTATGAATATGCCCCAAAATCTGATTCAGTAATCTATGTGAAAGACGGGGAAGCTCATTATGCCTATCTCGTAAACTATAATTTCCTGTCACCGGAGCCTGGGAACTGGAATTATTTCGTGGATGCTGTCACAGGCGATATCCTTGCCAAGGTGAATGAAATCCATGAGGCAAATAACGGAGCAGGTAAACCCGGCGGCGGTGGCGGAGCTGTTGGAGGCACGGACACTGTCGGATCTGGTAAGGGCGTATTGGGAGATACGAAATCACTCAATACGTATCTTTCGTCTTCCACCTATTATTTACAGGATCGTACGAGAGGAAATGGCATTTTCACGTATGACGGTTCAAACCGCACACGTCTTCCCGGCTCCCTGTGGGCAGACAGCGACAATGTATTTAACGCAAGCTATGACGCAGCAGCGGTAGATGCCCATTATTATGCAGGAACCACGTACGATTATTATAAAAATACCCATAACCGAAATAGCTATGACGGAAATGGAGCAGCCTTGAAATCGACTGTCCATTACGGAAGAAACTATAATAACGCATTCTGGAATGGGCAGCAGATGGTATACGGTGATGGGGATGGATCGACGTTCGTATCATTATCCGGCGGACTTGACGTCATCGCCCATGAGCTGACGCATGCCGTGACGGATACAACAGCCGATCTTATCTATCAAAATGAATCAGGGGCCATCAATGAATCTATGTCGGATATTTTTGGAACATTGGTAGAGTACGACGCAAATAATAATCCGGATTGGGAGATCGGGGAAGACATTTATACACCTAATAAGGGTGGAGATGCGCTTCGATCCATGTCTGATCCGGCCAAATACGGTGATCCCGATCACTATTCAGTAAGATACACAGGGACACAGGATAATGGCGGGGTTCATATCAACAGCGGAATCGGGAATAAGGCGGCTTACCTGTTAAGTCAAGGTGGTACACACTATGGGGTGAAGGTAACGGGAATCGGAACGGACAAGACCGGGAAGATTTATTATCGTGCCCTGACTCAATACTTGACACCATCATCAAACTACAGCCAGCTGCGTTCGGCGGCGGTTCAGGCGGCAACGGATTTATATGGTTCTGGCAGTGCTGAAGTGGCAAGTGTGAATGCTGCGTATAATGCGGTAGGTGTCAACTAAAAAGGCGGACTCAGAGAGAAGGGCTGTAGTGGCTCTTCTTTTTTTTGAGTTTTTTACAAGGAGCACAGTAAGGAATCATCATATTCGTTTCCTTTTTGCCTTCTCCAGGATCTGTTTGGCTAAGCGGTAATAAGTATCTGCTTCTACTTTCGTTTCGGCTCTTTTTAGCTGCATCATATAGTTTTGAAATCGAAGTTTGTCGACTGACGAGACTTTCATCACAATTTTTCTCATAATGGCGCTCCTTTAGTGGACAAAATTGCGTCCAATTATCTATTCTGAATTTTCTGTAAATAATATATAATAATAGTAAATGATTCCAGAGGGTGGATAGAATGTCCTTATTCGAAGTGATCTTGTTGCCAATGTTGATGGGTGGTATTGGGGGCTTAGGACATATTCTGGTTTTCAAAAATGGTCATTTCACTTTTCCGCGAAAATTCATCGATGACCAGGGTGAAAAACATTATCTTTTTGGCTCAACGAAGGATATTATCATAGGGGTTCTGGCAGGGTATCTGTCCGTGTTACCGGTGGTGGACACCGTCCCGATGTGGTACGTCATCTATATCAGTTTATTATCGGGAATCGGGGGAAGTTCCGTCATCACACGAAAAATCGAACAAAATTTAGCAAGTACCAAAGCATCCTACATTCAAGAGCTATCTCATTATCAGCTCGAACCGACCTCTAAGGGAGGATCTCCAAACCATAATGAGGTGAAACCTGTTGGCGAAGTGGAAGAAAAATAGAATCAAGGTTGAACTGCCACCAGAAGACTATGAAAAAGCGAACCACTACCTTAAGCGGCTGAAGGAGGCAGATAGCCTAGTCGAGCTGAACTACTACTACAATAAAGTGGCAAAAATAATTGAAAAATCACAGAATGTCTAAGATGGTTCAATGGAAAGAGTCGTCCTATACCCATTTAATTTAACCAAAAAATGAGAGGATGAAACTGACAATTGAGTCAGCTTTTTTTTCTGTCAGGGAAAGAGGCAAGAAAGAGATACCTTTTTCCATACTTACCTATTTCCAACCCCCTCTGGAAAAATGGCTTTAGGAGTAGCTTAGCGCAGCTATTCCTTTTTTTATGGAAAAGTTTCGTCAGGGGCCAGTTCATTCGAACCTGTTCACGAAGTTGCTTTTCTTATATTATATTCCTACAGGCATAATCGTACAATTGAAATTTTGATTGAATTCTATATGACTTTCACTTGTAGATTACGACAAACATGCATATGCTAGAGAGAGAATTTCCAAGAAAAGAGCACAGTGATTCACTGCCTGAGAACCACTGGAGGAGGAAAATGAATGAACTTGGAACAATGGTTTGATAAAGGAATGACACCGGAAGAATACATAGAGAATATGAGTGCTCATAAAGAAAATACAGAAGCCATTCGAAAGGGCTTTAAGATTCCGCAAGAAGACGTAGATGTGTTGAATCAACTGGGAGAGCAATCTTTAAGGGTGATTGCCATAACGGAGGATTGGTGCGGTGACGCCATGCTGAACATCCCGATTCTTCTTACTGTTGCGGAGGCGGCCAATCTGGACGTTCGGATGATACTGAGGGACGAAAATCTTGAACTGATGGATCAATATCTAACCAATGGAACGTCGAGAGCCATTCCGATCTTCATTTTTATTGATAAGGAAGGTCAGGAGAAGCTTGTGTGGGGGCCGAGAGCTCCAATGATGAAAAAGATCGTCGATGATGAGCGGGCGAAGCTTCCCCCGAGGGATCATGAACTTTTCCCTGAAAAGCAGAAAGAGATGATCCAGCGCTTGACCTCTCAGTACATCAAGGATAGAGAGGTCTGGCAGGAAGTGTACGAAAGCTTGAAGACGAGCCTCGTTCAAAATATATTGATGTAAAACGTTAGAATATGGCAGGAGCCCCCGGAATACGTTTCGGAGGTCTTCTTTCAGGTGGTTCATGATGCTTCCTGGATGCTCAAAAGGAAATGGTCATAAGTACCCGTTGGGATGGTATTTATTGCCGGTTCACGAATGGGTGTATTCAAGTTAATATGATATAGGATGAGGAGCTGAAGCATCATGATTCACCAAAAGACAAATACAATTGTTATAGAAACGCTAAATAAATTTCCCCATAAAATTCACATTAAATTGGGAGAAATCCTGCGTGAACGAGGATTGACTCAAGGCGATCTTCATCGCTTAACAGGATTAAGAGTGGCTACGATCAATGAGTTAGTGAATTTCAAGAAGAAATCCTTAACAGTGGCTCACCTTGTATCCATTATGATCGCCCTCAGAATTACAGACATTCGTGATCTTATTGAAATAGAATTCGACCAGGAAGTCCAAGACTACTTCAACGAAGAAAACAAGCGGATGAAAAACGGATTCACCCCGGACCTCACGAAAACCGCCGAACAAAACGTAAAGCGGATCGCAGCAGGAGCCAACAACTAAAGAACACGTGCACAGCAAACGGTCATCTCAGATGACCGTTTTTTTTAGGGACGGACCTCCATTTCTTAATGAAATCCCCCTCTAAAATGATAGAAATATAATATCCTATTAGGTTTATCACCTGGCCAAATAGGCTAATTTCATAAAGTAACCGATCAATTAAAGGATTCCAAATTATGACGATATAAAGGGAAGCGAGGTCCGTCCCTCGGCAGGAGTTTCCCCTTGGCATACAGAATGTAGTATGTAGGAAGGCTCTTTGTGCAGGCGGCTGTGATGGAGTTGACATGAAATCGTAACGTTCAGCAGAGTGAAAATCAATTATGATAGGGGAAGAGAGTGAATGGAAGTGAATTTTAGTAATGTGACCTCCCGTTACGCTGCGTCTTGTGATGATATTCCGCATCAATTTTTTGATACGTTGAAGGTAAGAGGAATTGTGTGGGAAGGAAGGAAAGTGGCTGAAATTGGTTCAGGTACCGGAGCTTTGACAAGAAAGCTACATAAGCGTGGAGCCGAAGTGATCGGTGTCGAGCCTTCCATTGACCTGAGGAAAACAGCCAAGGCATTGGAAAGCAGGCAATACCTTGAGATCCCTTATCTGACCGGCACTGCAGAATCAACGAATCTGCCAGATCACTATTACGATATAACGATGAGCCATAGAAGCTGGCATTTATTCGATCGCCCGAAAGCGATACATGAAATGAAGCGGATTTTGAAGGAGAAAGGAACGTTTATTGTAAGCGATTCAAGCTTCCTTCCGACTCAGGAAGTAGTAAAGGATACGATGACGTTTTTACATGAATATATCGGTGAAACCCCGGAAGCAAAAGCTGATCAGGGCAATCAAGTGAATGGCATTCCCGTGGAGTGGTTGTTAGAATGGCAGCAAGCGGACTTTACGATCAAAGATTTTTATACATTTTACTATATGGTTGATTTCACCATACAGTCCTGGTGCGAGCGCGTAGGGTCCCTTTCCTGGCTCTCTCATTTAGAGGATACGGAGAAAGAAGGATTACTGCAATCATTACATACTTTCTTGTCCAGACGTCACGATTCTCTCCATGAGTTTACTCTTCAGCACCAGTTTACAGTCTGCCTGATGAAAAAGTAGAAAGAGTGATCGGTTTGGAAGCAGTAAAAAAATATGTGAACTATTTAAATATGGATATAGAGCCTCCTACGTTGAACTACTTACAGCGGCTGATCCAACAGCATTTGATACGGATTCCCTATGAGACATTCAGTAAATTTTATTATTTCTCCCAGGGTGGATCCTTTGTCCCTTCGTTAGAGACATTTGCAGAAAATCTCCATCTGAAAGGATGGGGAGGAACTTGCTTTACGCTGAATATTAATTTTGGAAGGCTGTTGAAAAAATTAGGTTTCCATTGTCAATTTGTCAGAGTGAACCCGGGTCACCTGGGACTGATGATCTCGATTGATAACCGTAAGTTGTATGTTGATGTGGGTTATGGTTCTCCCATTATGAAGCCGGTCGAGCTTGAGGCGAGACAGAAGCATCTTCTTCACGGCTTTGGGGAGGAGATCATCTTTACACAGAAGGACATCCGGGAGTTCGAAGTCGATCGCCGTTCAAACGGGAAGACGTTTGTAAAAAAGACCATCGAGTGGATACCGCTTGAAGAAGAAGATTTGGAGACGGATATTCAGGCATCCTATCTGGATTCCGATGACAACATCACCATGAGAAGGATCACGGCCGTCCGCTTCCAGGGCAGTCAGTGCTATTTTCTCCGTAACCGGACGTTGAAGGTCATGACCTACCGGAATATCCGTGAATATCAAATGAAGGATCTGGATAAATGGAAAGACATCATTGGCGAAGTCTATCATTTTGATATGAAGTCCCTGGAAGAATCCATCCGATTTTTGCAAAAACGGAACATACATCTATTCCCATAACCCTTCAGAATATCATGGTGATATTCTAAAGGGTTATTTTTTTTGATTCATTTCTAGTGAGTGCCTCCATTTATGTATTCTTTCTGACAATGATCAAACTAGCTCCCTTCGAGCATAAGAAATTTCATATTTCATTAGATTTTTCGAGTGAAAAGAGTTATGATATTGACCGGTGGACGATTTGAAAAATCCTGCCTTTTGAACATATTTTGCATGAATTATTTAAATTGGTATATGATGTTAAAAGATGGTTTATACATGGACGAGTTATTTTTTTAATTAACACAGATTAGGATGATGGGTATGAAACGAGCACGAATAATATACAATCCGACTTCGGGGCGGGAGCTTTTTAAAAAGCATCTGGCTGAAGTATTAATCAAATTGGAGCAGGCAGGATATGAAACATCTGTTCACGCAACCATTTGTGAAGGAGATGCAACGGAAGCGGCACGAATCGCTGTCGAACGCAAATATGATATCGTCGTGGCTGCAGGTGGGGACGGTACGTTAAATGAGGTCGTCAACGGATTAGCCGAACAGGATTACCGGCCGAAGATTGGGATTGTTCCAATGGGGACAACGAATGACTTCGCCCGTGCCCTGCATATTCCAAAGGATATCAGCTCTGCCATTGATGTGATTACGAAGGGTGAAACGATCCCTGTCGATATCGGACGCATGAATGAACGCTATTTCATCAATATTGCTGGCGGGGGAAGAATCACGGAATTGACCTATGAAGTACCGAGTAAGCTTAAAACCATGATGGGGCAGCTTGCTTATTATTTGAAGGGTATTGAAATGCTTCCTTCCATAAAACCGACAGATGTATCAATTGAATATGACGGAAAGTTGTTTGAAGGACAAGCGATGCTCTTCCTCATCGGATTGACCAACTCGGTCGGGGGCTTCGAGAAACTTGCTCCAGATGCCTCAATCAATGACGGTTTATTTTCACTCCTGATACTGAAGAAAACGAATCTGGCGGAATTTATCCGCATTGCGTCCCTGGCAGTACGGGGAGAGCATGTGAACGATCCGAACGTCATATACACACAAGCCAACCGAATCAAGATCAAGGCGAAAGAAAAAGTGCAGCTGAATGTGGACGGCGAGCTTGGAGGGGTTCTTCCAGCCGAATTCGAAAACCTGTACCGTCACCTACAAGTCTTCGTCCCACTTGATAAGATCCGTCCGGAAGATAAAGCAGAATGATAAAAAGGAATGCCGTTGGGGTTACGGCATTCCTTTTTTGTATGATGATTATCTAGTTAACGAACAAAAAAATTGAAAACGTCAATGGAAATCCGATCAAAAAGCCCCATCCTATCTGTTGTTTATGACGGAAAGGAACCTTCCTAACGATCCAGGACAATAGATGGGCGACAATCACAAAGGCAAAGACCCATATCAATTGCCCGACGACGAACACAAATAAATAGGCAAGGATCGATTCTTTATTCAGCAAAAGGGATATCCCGAATCCAAAGGTCAAGGTTAAAAAGGTGAGTCCGATCAGTATATAGGGTAGCCACCACCTTCTTGACTTGAGAGCGAATAACACTCCAAGAAAAACATTCCCTACGAGGATAAGGTTTACTAAGAAGTCTGGGTTCATGTATATCTACCTTCTCTTTCTAGAATTGTTGCACATACCATTGTACCCTTTGTAGATCGGATAAAACGCGGTAAGTTTTTACATCCCAACTAGAAAATGTACATTATGTATCTTTCTTTTAAAGTCTGTTAAATTTTGTATCCCCCGGCACTCACTGACTGTGTTACAGTGAATAAAAAGCATGTCTGATCATGTGCCACTGAGAAGGGTGAATTTAATGTATATCGTGCATTCAACATTTGTAGTGCCTGATGAGAAGGCAGAGGAAGTCATTTCAATCTATCATTCCCGCTCAGGTCTGGTAGACGAAGCAGAAGGATTTCAACGGTTTCTCCTGCTGCAAAATGAGAAAAAGCCGGGAGAGATCACGGTCCATATGGAGTGGGATACGAAAGAAGACTTCATGAAATGGGTACAGAGTGAAGACTATAAGCGGATTCATGATCTGGAAAAGAAATACCCGGATCAGGAATTGGCATCCATCATCCCATCCATTCACCGGTATAAAGTGGTGGCGCACTGATGGAAAATAAATATAAACGTGTGATAGATGAAGCTGTTGTGAAATTGTACGATCGATACCCGGAATTGGAAGATAAATATGGAGAAGCGGGACGGAAGAAATGCTATGAAGATAACATTCATCATTTCAACTATCTGGAGTCTGCTGCCGATGTAGGCGAGTCGAAGGTGTTTTCCGATTATGCCCTCTGGCTGAACAGTGTGCTTGTGAGCAGGGGCATGAAATCGGATCATCTCATCGATAATTTCAAATGCATCATGGAATCCCTCGCAGAGACCGGAGTTGAAAAAGGTGAAGTCTTCAAGCTTTATCTGAAACAGGCAATCGAATCCATTCAGTCCGTTGACAGAGAAGAACCCACCTCATCCTGAATGTAAAAAGCATCGGCTAAGTCGATGCTTTTTTTCATAGAGAGGGACGGACCTCTATCCATTTCATTCTCCTTATCCATTTATGGTACAATCAGTAGAGTCTTAAAAAGGAATTCGTAAAGGAAGATATACGTGAGTAAAAAAGCACCCGTTCAAAAAAATGATTATATAGATGAAGCTGTATTTGAAGATTTGACACATGACGGAAATGGAGTCACCAAGGTCGACGGATACCCATTATTCGTCCCCAATGCCCTGCCCGGGGAAGAAGGCCGGGTCAAAGTCGTGAAAACAAGTAAAGGCTACGGGTTCGGCCGACTGTCAGAACGTACGAAAGAAAGTCCGTTTCGTCAGGAACCACCGTGTCCGATCTATAGGGAATGTGGAGGCTGCCAAATCCAGCATATGACGTATGAAGGTCAGCTGGAAGCGAAAGAGAAGAACGTAAGGGACGTCATGCAGCGTATCGGTAAGCTTCATGACCTGCACGTGCACCCGGTTCTGGGAATGGAAGAACCGTGGCGCTACCGCAATAAAGCCCAGGTTCCTGTAGGGGAAAAGGACGGACGGTTTGTAGCAGGATTCTATCAAAAGCGTAGTCATGAAATCATCGATATGGACAAATGCATCATTCAATATGAAAAAAATGATGAAGTGATCCAGCATGTGAAGGATATATGTGGAAAATTGGAGGTCCGTCCCTATGATGAAAAGAATCATAAAGGGACTCTCCGCCATATTATGACCCGGACGGCGTATACGACGGGTGAGGTGATGGTGGTACTGGTCACGCGGACGCCTGAGCTTCCACACAAGAAGGCGATAGTCGAAGTACTTATCGAAAATATAGAAGGCTTGAAATCGGTCGTTCATAACGTGAACCCTAAACGAACAAACGTAATCATGGGTGATACAACCCGCGTCCTTTGGGGGGAAGAAGTGATCCACGATTATATCGGTGACGTGAAGTTCGCGATCTCAGCAAGATCCTTCTATCAGGTGAACCCGGAGCAGACGAAAGTGCTTTATGATAAAGCGTTGGAGTATGCCGATTTGCAAGGGGAAGAAACGGTCATCGATGCGTATTGCGGAATCGGGACGATCTCATTATTCCTCGCTCAAAAGGCGAAGAAGGTATATGGGGTGGAAATCGTTCCACAGGCGATTGAAGACGCAAAGCAAAATGCCGAGTTGAATGGTATGGCGAATGTGGAATTCAAAGCGGGACCTGCAGAAGTCGTCATCCCCGATTGGTATAAGGAAGGGATCAAAGCAGATGTCCTTGTCGTGGATCCACCGCGAAAGGGCTGTGATGAAGCACTCCTGAACACAATCCTTGCCATGAAGCCGAAGCGCGTAGTCTATGTATCCTGCAACCCGGCAACCCTTGCCCGTGACCTTAGAATATTGGAAGACGGCGGGTATAAAACATCGGAGGTGCAGCCGGTCGATATGTTTCCACAGACTATGCACTGTGAAGCCGTTGCGAAGATAGAGTTAGTTGAATAAAAAGTGAGGGAAGATAGCCATGTATCTCACCATCAAAGAAACAGCCGAATATCTGTCCCTGCCTGAATCGTATATCGAAAGCCTCGTGCAGCAGAAGAAGATACGGGCAGTTCATGACGGAGAACAATATTTACTATTCAGGGATCAATTCAATCAGCATTTGGAGCAAATGGAAAAAATGAAGCGGCAGCTTGCTGACTATTTAAGTGAACCGATTCCTGAAGATATCGATGTGAAGGATGAAGACTAGTCCTGGACGAATCCAGAAATCCCTTAAGAAATGGAGAATACAATGAACGGACAACAGCGATCCAATATTAAACCGGGTCTTGAAGTGGACATCGTCCTGAAAAAAGACCAGCGAACAGACAAATTGACTCGGGGAATTGTGAAAGACATTTTAACGAATTCCCCGAATCACCCACATGGCATCAAAGTCCGATTAGCAGATGGACAGGTTGGCCGGGTGAAGAATATCATTCAGAAATAAGAGGCCGGAGCGGTCTCTTTTTTCTATGTCTTGAAAGGTGGATTGTACCAGGTACAAAAAGGTTGGATTGTACCTGGTACAAAAAAGATGGATTGTACCAGGTACAAAAAAGTCAGCCGACACAAAAAGACCTCAGGTCCCATGAAAGGGAGCTGAGGTCTTTCCTTTTTTTCTTAACTAAACAATTGAGGGATGCCCTGGATCAACGAGTACACACCCATATAAGACATGGCCACGACGATCAGTACACCGAATACCGTCATCCAGATCGGGTGCTTGTAGTCACCGACGATTTTTGCTTTATGTGCGGCAATCAGCATGACACCGAGGGCGATCGGCAGGATCAATCCATTGAGGGAGCCGACCAGGATCAAGATGGCAACGGGTTTACCGACAATCACGAAAACAAGGGTTGAAATCGTAATGAAACCGACGATCAGCCACTTATGATATTTCTCAAGGAGCGGGCTGAATGTACGGATGAAGGATACAGACGTATAAGCTGCCCCGACAACGGATGACACAGCGGCAGACCACATAACGATTCCGAACATTTTGTACCCGATATCACCAGCAGCCAGCTGGAATACAGATGCCGGGGGATTTTTAGGGTCTAAAGTAAACCCTTGAGCCACGATCCCTAACGCGGCAAGGAATAAAAAGATCCGCATGATGGACGCGATTCCGATGGCTGATACGGAGCTTTTTGTGATTTCAGGAAGAGCTTTTCTCCCTGTTATCCCAGCCTCCAATAATCGATGCCCCCCGGCAAAGGTGATGTATCCACCGACGGTCCCGCCAACCAGGGTGATAATTGCGAGAAAATCGATGGTGTCGGGAGCGAATGTTTTCGTTACGGCTTCGCCGACAGGTGGATTCGCTGTAAACATGACATATACCGTAAGGATGATCATTAATAATCCCAGGATTTGAGCGAATTTGTCCATTAATCTGCCCGCTTCCTTTACCAGGAAGATCCCGACAGCGACAATTCCGCTGAATAAGGCACCCATTTTAGGGGAAATGCCAAAGAGGACATTCGTACCGAGTCCAGCTCCGGCAATATTTCCGATGTTAAAGGCAAGGCCCCCTGCCACGATGAGGATGGCAAGGAAATATCCTAATCCGGGAAGGACATCATTTGCGATATCCTGTGCCCTTTTTTCAGAAATGGCGATGATGCGCCAGATATTCAGCTGTGCGCCAATATCGATAAGGATGGAAATTAAAATGACGAAACCAAAACTTGCGGCAAGCTTTTCAGTAAAAACGGTTGTTTGAGTCAGGAAGCCCGGTCCGATGGCGGAGGTCGCCATCAGGAACGCTGCTCCCAGTAATAGGCTGAAATTCGATTTTTTCTTCAAGGGGTTCTCTCCTTTGTTGTCGTTTGGATTAAGAGTTAAACTTCAAGGCGATTCCTTGCTTTAAATGGTTTAATTGGCGCTCGCGATCTATGTATAGCTCCTGAGCTTTTTCATGGGAGATCCTCGTGAATGTAATATCTTCTCCCGGCTTCGTTTGAGCAATGAGGGGAAGATCCACGGATGCAATGTATCCCATTCTCGGATAGCCTCCCGTCGTTTGCCGGTCAGCCAACAGAATGATCGGCTGCCCATTCGACGGGACCTGAATCGTTCCAAACACCACCGCTTCTGAAATCATGTCGAACTCCTCATCAAGATGGAGGGACGGACCTTCAAGGCGGTATCCCATCCGATCTGATTGGGAAGACACTTTAAATGGCTGCTTGAAAAACTGTTCGCGGCTCTCTTCGGAAAATAAACCGTACTCCGTTCCAGGAATCACCCGAATGGCTTTCTTCTGATGATAGGAAGAAATGAATTCAGATGAAATCGACCAGTCAATTTCCGTGAAGTCACTCTTCTCCACATAGGGAAGTAGATAGTCGATCATATTGGCAGATTCTTTGTTGAGGGTTCCTGCTTTAAGGGAATCGCCCGCCTGAAGGGGACGACCTTCGAATCCTCCGATTCCCGCCCTTACATATGTGGATCTGCTGTTCATGACCTTTTCAACGTTAAAACCTCCTGCAATCGCCAGGTAACTGCGGCAGCCATTTGTGCATGATCCAAACTTCAGGATGCTTCCTGCTTTGATCAACAGGGATCTTCTTAAAGGAACGTGCTTCCCATCAATGGTCGGAGAAAGGTCTCCCCCGCAAATCGAGATAAGGGATGTTTCCTTGAATTCAAGGACAGGTCCCATCAGGGTGATTTCAAGGGTGGCCTCGTCCACATCGTTGCCGACGAGCAGGTTCGCGATTTTGTGGGCGAGGGGATCCATGCTTCCGCTCACGATGACGCCATATTTTTGGTATCCGTACCTTCCTAAGTCCTGAATGGTCGTCAGGAGGCCGGGTTTGATTATATTAATCATTGTTCCTCCTCCAATGCTTTATATTCTTCAAGGGAAATCGGAGTGAAGCGGATTCGGTCCCCGGCTTTCAGTAAGCTTGGTGAATCGGCGTTATCAGGTTGGAACAGTTTTACGGGTGTACGGCCGATCAGCTGCCATCCCCCTGGTGTTTCGATGGGGTATACCCCTGTTTGTTCCCCCGCTATCCCAACAGAGCCTGCCGGTATTTTCAGGCGTGGGGACTTTCTTCTCGGCGTCGCGATTTCCGGAGACATGCCGCCGATATAAGGGAATCCGGGAGCGAAGCCGATCATGTATACGAGATAGTCACCGTTTATGTGTTTCGTGATGACTTCTTCAGTGGATAGTTGATGATGGGTGGCTACTTCTTCAAGGTCAGGCCCGAATTCTCCTCCGTAGCATACGGGGATGTCGATGATTCTTGCTTCTTCGTTTTCTTCGGTTTTCAGAGTTGAAAGCATGTGTTCGATTTCAGAACAGACGACCTTATATGGAAGCGTGTTTTGAAAGGGTTTGTGAGATTCGGTGATTTTGATTGGATCGTAATAGAGTGTGACGGTTGTAAAGGCCGGGATGAATTCTACCAGCCAGTGGAATGATTGGGTTTCGATTATGTTTGTTACCGCTTTCACCAGGTTGTGTGTTTCTTGTTGAATCGAGCTGCCTAATTGGATGACGACAGCGTGGTCGCCTAATGGGCGTAACGTATAATTCAAGGAATGACCTCCATTCACGATTGTATGTTTATAGGAAATAAAAAGTAAATATGTATGAGTGGCCACGTAAAAAAGATTATTCAGAAAGTTTGACCATGTTGTTATTATAGTATAATTCTTTGTGTTTTCAATAAAAGCTTGGGAATTAGCTGAATAATTGAATGGATTATGACTTTGATCCTAGTATGCGTTTTCTGGCTTATTCGAGTGAAACGTTCGTTTCACTCGCCTTTCAGCTTGGGCTGAAAGGCCGGGTAGAGAAGGGCAACCGAAAGGAGCAAATGAATTTGCTCTTTCGGCTGCCCTTCTCTACTCGGAATAAGCCAAAAAACAGTTGAGATTTATTTTCACTATAATAATGAATTTGGTCCATTTGTTACTATTTGCATTCTGTTAATAACTTACACATTTCCGTTGTTTTATTTCGTATCGCAATTGTGTTTTATGTGCTATTATTTAGTAATCCGAAATAATATCCCCATCTGCTGGTGGGGTTTGATAGATGGGAAGGGAGGTTTTTTTATGAAGGTGAAGGATCCTCTATGGACGAGGTCTTTTATTATGTTGATGGTGGGGAATTTGTTTGTGTTTATGTCGTTTCAGATGTTGATTCCGACGCTTCCTCCTTATATTAAATCGATTGGGGCTTCAGGGCTTGAGATTGGATTGGTGACGACGCTGTTTTCAATCGGGGCTGTGTTGAGCCGGCCGTTCATTGGGTTTATGTTGGAATACAGGGACAGGAAGCCCCTTGTTTTGATAGGGGGGGTCTCGTTACTCGCGATTACGGTGATTTATCCATTGTCGAGTGTGGTGTTCATCTTCCTTTTATTCCGTTTTGTGCACGGACTCGCATGGGGCTGGTCCACGACGGTTAATGGAACAGCAGCCGTCGATGTGGTGCCTAAATCCCGTTTAGGAGAAGGAATGGGGTATTACGGTTTGTCGATTACGATCGGAATGATCATCGCCCCGAGTCTCGGAATCTATTTATTCCAGGTGACAACCTTCACGAATCTGATCATCACATCAAGTGTACTGGGTGTCATTGCGATCTTGCTATTGGGAATCGTTCATTATCAGACGCCTAAAGTGGTCAAAGAAACGAAGAAAGAAGACTTGAAGTTTTCTTACCTTGGTTCTTTAGTCGAAAAATCCAGCTGGTTCCCTGCTTTCATTACAATCATGGTGACATTTGGATATGGATCGATCGTAACATTCATCGTCATCTTCGGGGAAGAGCGCGGAATACAGCATATCTTCCTGTTCTACTTATGTAATGCGATCATGGCGTCCCTTTCAAGGCCGATAGCAGGAAAGTGGTTTGATGAACGGGGACCAAAGGGACTTGTGGTATTCTGTATCGTGGTGACGTTTATCGGCATGTGGGCACTTTCTTTCGCACATTCCGATTTGCTGATCGTCGTATCCGGTCTTCTTTTCGGCGTTGGATTCGGATCACTGATTCCGACCCTTCAATCCTGGACATTGTCCATGACGCCGGATCATAGACGTGGAGTGGCGAACGGTATGTTTTTCTCATCCATCGATCTTGGTATCGGGTTGAGCGGTTTAGTATTCGGCGTGCTGGCTCAGTATGTCGAGACGGGTGTACTATTCCAAATTTCCAGCCTGTTCTTACTCATTGCCCTCGTAGTGGCGATTTTTGAAGGCAGAAAACAGAAAAAGCTTGTCCATCAAACTTCCGCATAGTTTGATGGGAGAATAATAGTGGTAAGTATAAAGGACTATCTGTTTTGAAAGTGCCTCAAAGCCTTTCGTAACGGATAGTCCTTTATTCTGTAACGGAAGTGATTCCATTGGATCACGGCAGAAAGTATCAATCGGAAAATGAAAAGGAAATGAAATTTTATCCCAATGAAATTCTGTTAGAATGAGAGAAATAGACAAGTCTGTGAGGTTTCCGGCAAGGGAGTCCCACATATAACGGAGGACATTATGACAGAAGAAAAATTACTGATGGAGAAGTCATTTTATCGAACTTTTTTAGTAGATCAGGACACGAACCGTCATCCAATAGAAGTACTTGGAGGAGCATTTGTCGAAGAACAGCAAAACGAACCGTATGATTTAACATACATCCGCTATGCCCAAGGGGAAGTTTATTTTCATAGCAGGGATTATGAAGCGGCCATCTTCAAATGGGAAAGTATTTTGAACGAACTGGAACCATGGGCTAAGAAGAACATTGCGGATTCTTACTATGAGCTTGGAATGCTGTCATCGGCCGAGGATGTATACACAGCCATCCAAACCGATAGTACGATGTTAACCATGGAGGTGTCCCTGCAATTATTCTCCCTTTACATTGAGAGGAACAAGATCCAATCTGCCTATCATACGATTGAGAAAGCCTTATCAATCGAACCGGATTATCCAAATGTCACGGATCTGGCAAGGTCTTTTTATGAGGAGCAGGGGGACTGGAATAAAGCGGTGGAACTGGGGGTGAAGGAATCGATCCGAACGAGGGAACCTGCATGGTTCATGATTTTGAGAGAGTATGGTGAGCAAGGTTACACAAGGTCATTTGCTCCGGATTATTTCTATGATCTATTGATCACCGTGTATGAGAAAGACCGTAAACAATTTAAAGATCTCGTATCTGCTCTCTGGGCAAGTTACAGAAGCCACTCGGCTGCCCATATCGAATGGATGCTGACGGTGAATACGATCTTTGAATATGTGGAGATCCTTCCGAACGAATCCTGGCAGGAAATCCTTTCCCACTTTAAAGAGGCATATATCGGCTTCCTTGAAGGTGACTACCTTGTGAAAGACCTTGAAGGCTTCATGCCGAGTATGCTGACGAATTGGTTGAAGGTGAGCAGGGAGCAGCAGCCGCTATTTCCGGCAGCAGCCGTTCTGGCCTGGAACGATGTCTTTTCCTACAGCATCGAACCAATGGTGACGGAAGAAGCGGAAATGATTCTGTTAGAGGAGAATTCCTATCAGGCCCGATTTGAAGACGTCATTCTGTTCTTAAATAAAATCATCCAGTGGGCCGAACGGAATGACGCCTCTGTAGGTTACAAAACTCAGTGGATCGCAGAGCAGTTGATGGACCTGAGTGAACATCATCTACTGATTGCAGGAAGTGCATCAAGTGGAAAGTCCTCCTTCGTCCAATCCGTCTTGGGTGAAAGTGTGGGAGAAGCAGAAGATTCAACGATCATCTACAGCTATCATGATCAGCAGGTGGAAGTGAAGGAGATTCACGACCAAGGGGTCCACCAGGTGGAAAGCATTGCAGACTTCGAAGAGTTGATGCAGCGGGAAGCCTTTGTCGAGTATAAGCTACCTTCAGAGTTCCTTAAGAAAAATGGAACGGCCCTCATCGATGTTCAAACGGGTAAGAGGAAGCTTGACGATTTGACTGCTTTTTATCCTGCTGCCGATGGGTTATTATATGTCCTGAATGCCGATGCTCCGTTTAATGCAGAAGACCGTCAGACCTTACGGAAATTAGCGGAAATCGGACAGCCTGTGAACGTACATTTCTTATTAAATAAGATGGATAAAGTATCCCACACAGAGAGAACGGAAGAAATCATTGAATCTGCACGGAACAAAGCCCGTGAATGGTTCCCGGATGCAGAGGTGCTGCCTTATTCGTCCCTCGAAGCCGTACATCTTCAGCGTAAAGATGTGGAGACGTTCCTCAGGGATCATTATCATGTGAAGAGCGGTGCCCTTAAGGGAGAGCGTGGAAGCAAATTATTTTATTTAGTGAGAAAAACGTTAAGGGATCTATACTCCAAACGTAAAAATCATGAAAAAGAGTTGAAAGAGGGTATTGAGAAAAATGAGGATATCCTCACACGTCTAAACGGATTTGAGAACTACTTGGGAGACATGCAAAGCGATAAGGTTTCCATCATCAAGGATTCCTTCCATAAAAAGAAGGAAGCCATGAAGAAGGAAATCTCTGAGAAAATCCCTGCGATACTCAGTGGTTGCTCGGAATTGATCAGCGAAGAAAGTGATTTCAAACAAATCCATACGGAATTAAATGATGCGATGAATACAAGGATCCAAGAGTATATCCAGGACGATCTCATGCCTCGTTACGTCACGTCCCTTGAGGAGTGGCTTGCCTTTTCAAAACAAGAGCTGCAGGACAGCCAGGACTACTTGAATGAAATGAGTGAAACGTTTAACGGACTATTTGGGAAAGATAAAGTCGTTTTACAATGCGACTTTCAAGTGGTTGATGATTGGCGCAGGGACGTCAGCAGAATGGGAACGAGGGCACAGATAGATAAAGAGAATATCCTTTTGCGGTTTAAACCGGCTCAGTTCCTTCTGAAAAGCGCAGGAAAGCTACTTGGGGTACTGCCGCAGAATAAGTCATTATTATACAACCAGTACAAGCGTTATTTGGAGAGCGAAGACTATCAGGATATAACGGCATCCGTTGTTCACAAGTTCTTCCTTCAGTTTGATTTATTTGAGAAATCTCTGCAGCAGGATGTTCATTCATTCTTCGCGGAGCCGTTCAAGCAACTGGAGGTAACGATCAAGGATACGGAAGCGGCGATCGCATCCGATCAGGATTCATTGAAGAAAATGAAAGCAAATCCGGAACAATATTTCGATCCGATCACCCTGTTTGAGGTGAAACTTCTTCAGCATGAATACATGGTGAAGGCAAGCTACAAGGCTTCACATCATTTTTCATAAAATAATTAGACTGATTCATTCGAAAGGTCACCCTCGGATGAATCAGTCTTTTCTTTTGTTCAAAACTTACTTGTGCAAAAAGCTGCTGTTTTCCTGGATGACTTCGGCTATGATCCGTTCCAGGGAATTTTCAGTATGGATGGTGGAGAAATCGAGTCCGAGGTGGATCGCTGTCTGGGCGACTTCAGGTCGGATACCCGTGATGACGGATCTCACTCCCAATAGATTCAAGGCATCGATGAGGCGGAAGATCTGCTGGGCCACCATGGTGTCCATCAATACAACACCAGACAAGTCGATGATCAGCATGGACAGATGGGCATCTGCACTTTGCTGAAGGGTTGAGTCCATGATCATTCGGGCACGGGTTGTATCAATATCCCCAATGATCGGAAGCAGACCTACTTCCGAGGTTAAAGAAATGACGGGTGTACTTAATTCTTGAATCAATGTGGACTGAGCCTGCAGCCTATTCATTAAGATCGCAAGGAATGTCGAAGTGAACGTTTCCAGCACATAGTCCAAGGCGAAGTTAATCTTTCGCTCCCACTCAAATACCTCTTTTAATTGGATGTTTAATTCAGAATGTTCTTCTGTGAATCTTTCGACATACGTCCAATACACCCTTCTGAAAACACCTGAGTTTCGCACCACTTCATCGAGGGTTGTACTGGATTTGCTGCGGTCGGTTGCCGTTTCCTTCGTCCAGTTAGAAATCAATTCTTTTGATTCCTCATTCGAAAGTAAGAGGCATCTTGCTATGACCTTAACATAATTGGAGTTTTGTTCTTTGACTTTATTCAGAACCTCAGGAGGAGAGTCAAGAGAATAATGTGATCCCGTTTTAATATTCTGGAATCGGAGCCAGTCTTCTGTAAATTCTAAGGCGTGATCGACTAAGTATTCATATAAATAAGGCGAATGTGTATCCATAAACTCTCCCTTTGAAATTGGCTTATTCTTCTATTTTGTAACCTATTGGAAGGGCTGTCAATGATTAAGGTTAAAAATGCTACTAACCTAATACATAAAATACATCTTTTTATCCGTGGCTTAAACTTATGCATTCAAAAAAGGAGCCCTCCCAGAGGCTCCTTTTGTTATGCGGATACTTTCGTTTGAACAATCGAATACAACTGTTTCCTGGCCCGGTGAAAGCGGGTTTTCACGGTTGAAGGGGGCAGGTTCAGCTTTGTGGCGATTTCACTGTCACTCAGGTCTTCCATGACTTTCAGTGCCATGACTTCCTGCTGTGTGAATGGAAGACGTGTGATATGGTCCTGAATGCTGCTCTTAAGGAAGCGGGCATCGATTTCATCTTCCAGGGAGCGGTGATCCTCTATGGAATGGAACTCAACATGTTCTTCTAGGCAGATTTCATTGCGCTTGGATCGTTGGCGGAAGATGTCGATGGCTGTACATTTTGCAATCGCAGTGAGCCATGTTTTTATTTTTGCCGGGTCTTTAAGAGTATCCATTTTAATATAAGCTTTCAGGAACGTTTCCTGTCTGACGTCCTCTGATAAATGAATGTCTTTCGTTATGTTGTAAGCGATGTGATAGATCAACTTGTGAAATTGATCATACATCTCCTCGAAGTTCAGAGGAGATGAAGATGTATTTAGTGTGTCCATATGGTCACCTCGACTTTCTATAATCAATCGTTCAGTTCTCTTTTGATAAAGGAAGGGGCATCTTCCTTCTGTAACCCAAGAGTCTGGATGGATCCTTGGTTTTTGTACTTGATGATGACGGTGTACGCACTATTCATATGATCGTATACAAGCTCATCCATAATGGATTCGATCTGTTCCGCATCTTTCACTTCGATTCCCTTGTTTTCTTTCTTTAACTCGAGGACCGCCTCTTCCACAGGTTGAGAGAAAGGATCGTTGTAATCAACTGGCTGCGTCACATACATCCATTCGATATCAGATGCCGTCATCTTAAGATCTTTTAAGTATCCTTTATCCTCGAGCCATGCAATGAACTTCTTATCGTTCTTTTTAACGCCGGTGTTTGCCCAAGTGTCCTTGGACATTAGGAATTCAACATTATATAGATTGATTTTGTCGCGGTTCTCAAAGGAATCATCGTACGTTTCTTCTTTTAGGGTATTGATGGCTTCCTCGATATCTGCGGGATCTGCTATGGTGATGGCAGGTTTATTCCCCATCTCATTATAAATGGTGAGTTTGTCGACTTTATCTGAGTCGACACTATAAAGTTGTTCGGTTTTCTCCTTATAATTCTTCATTTCATAAAGGGAAGCATACTGAGATCTCACATCTTCTATATCAATCAGGTAATTCCGTACGATTTTGCTGCCGTCCTTCATTTTGTAATAGAGAAAGATCTGCTCGTTTTTCTCATCTGCTCTATTTTTATGATTCTGATGATCCACAATCGCTTCATGAAGATTCAGGACGGTTTCAATCGCTTTCGGATCAGTCATAAAAGGGTCTTTTATCAGATTTTCAGGGTTATCCGTCAGGGAATAATAGCTCTGACTGACATGAACCTTTTCTACATCTGCCAATTCTGGTACTTTCTCTTCATATTGAAACAGATCGAACTGAATGATAAAGCCCAGAAGAACAATGACGATTGCAAATCCTGCATATCCCTTCCATTGACGGAATACTCTCCAATGTTTCTGTAAAATCATCTCACCGATGTAGTAACCAATGAGGGAACCGAAGAAATATCCGAATAGGGTCCAGCCTTGGGACTGATAAATTCCATTGAAGTACATCCCGCCGAGCAACATGAAGCAGAAGGAGATACCATATTTAAACAACGGTCTCAAGAAAGGGTATACAATCGCCTGGGAGACAGTCTCCACTTTTCTTATTTTGTATAACACGTATGAGAAACCATAGAATACGAGAGTGATCAAGATGAATAACAAGACATCCGTACCGGACAGGAGATCGTTCTCTAGGTACACCGTTTTAATGAGCGGTGAGTATTTCTCGATTTGAACATTAAAGAAATAGTCCTCAGGAAATCCGAATAACAGATTTTTTAAACTGTAGCACACGAGCATAAACATCCCTGCAGGCAACAGGAGCAGGATATAAGTCAGTGCACCGTGAACGGCTGTCAGTCCCGTTACCATGGCAACGAATGTAGAGGCTGTGAACAGGAGGACGCTCATAAGTATCGTAATGCCGCCCCATACAAAAATATCCTGAACCCCTATATATTGCTGAAGGTCCGTGAATGAATAAAGGGAAAGTAATATCACGGTATTCAGTAGAACCGGAAGGATGAGAATCCCAAACCCTGTCCCGGTAAAATGGAAAAATAATTTTCTGCGGGTGATCGGCAGGCTGTGCATGAAGTCCCCGGCCTGTTTCACATGCAGATAACGAAATAGGAACAAGGATAGGATCACTGGAATAATCAACAACAATCCTATCTGGATCGGGTATTGCATTTTAAATAGATTTTCATAAATCGCAACCGGGTACCTTTGTTGATCCTTGGATAACTGACCGATAATGTCGACGGGTAAAGAAAAGAGAAGTCCAATAAAGTAGACTATGCCGACCCATCCAACATTCCGCAGGCTTTGAACGATGATTTCTTTATTGATCCATGATGTTTTGGATGGCATATCCGACGTCCTCCATTTCATAAACAAAAATTTCTTCAAGTGTCAGGGGCAATAAGTCAAAGATCACTGGACGATAGGGCTGAATCAAGCTCCTCACCCGTTGCTCGTCGCCGCGGACAATACAGAGGGACACGCTTCCCCTCGTTTCGTTATGCAGGATATCAAGATCACTAAAGAGCTGCTCGGGAATCGCCCCCTTGAATGCCAGCTGTACTTTGTGAATGCCGGACTTCAAATCATCGAGTTCCTTCTCCAGTAAAAATTCCCCTTCATGCAAAATTCCGATATGATCACAAATATCTTCCACTTCCCGGAGATTGTGAGATGAGATGATGATGGTCATGTCCCGGTTGGCAACTTCTGAAATCAGTACGCTTTTGGCTTTTTTTCTGACAACGGGATCAAGGCCGTCCATCGGTTCATCCAGGATCAGTACGTCGGGTTGAGTGGCCAGGGCCAGGATGAAAGCCGCCTGCCGCTGCACACCTTTAGAGAATTTATGAAGGCTTTTATGAGGATCAATCCCGAATAATTTACTCAATGATTGAAAGCGATCCTCATCCCAACGGCTATAAGTGTTCTGGTAAAAACGGGCCATTTGAGTCAATGAGTAATGAGCAAAGAAAAACGGTTGATCAGGAATGAAAAACAGGGTTTCCTTCGTCGGGATATTTTCATAGACGGGCTGGGTGTTTACGGACACCTCTCCACTTTCAGGCTTTAACACTCCCGCGATGGTCTTCAACAAAGTGGTCTTTCCTGCACCGTTCGATCCGAGCAGGCCGTAGATCGATCCCTTTTGAACAGAGAAAGAGATGTCATGTAAGATTTTTGTGCCTTCAAAGGCTTTGTTTATGGATTTAATCTCGATCATCAGTTTGATTACCCCCAACCGTTGCCTCGATTTCTGCAATCATCTGCTTTAAGTCTTCCGTTGTGATCCCCAAGTAAAGGGCTTCAGACAAAAGTTTAGACAACTCTTCTTTTACTTTCATGATTTTCTCCGCGTTTTGAATGTGACTTGAAGGATTAACAAAGCTACCCCGTCCTTTCACAGAATAAATGAATCTTTGAGATTCGAGTTCCCTGTAGGCTTTTTGGATTGTGTTTGGATTTATGGTCAGCTGCTGTGCCAGGGTACGAACCGAAGGTAATTGTTCGTCCGGCTTCAGCACTTCATTGATGATTAATTCTTTAAGCTTTTCGACTAATTGTTCATAGATGGGTTTACGACTTCTTAAATCAAGCTCAAACATATCCACCCTCCCGACTGTGTGTAGTGTACTATGTGTCTTAATACAGTTAAAGTATATAACAAGTTCTGCCAGTTTGGGAAGGGGGGAATGAAAAAAATTTCAAATAGTTTGTTGTAATGTTTTAGTAGAAAGCAGTAGTTGATTTCCGTTCCAGGATGCTCGCTTTCCTCGGGGCTGGCGGTGAGGAAAGCGAGCATCCTTCCACTCCAATCAACTTAGTACCAATTTTTAAAGATGATACAAAATCCAATAAACTTTCAGAAATAACTTTTTGAAAACATCATAGTAATTCAACACTAAATACAGTCTTAACCTTATAGCTAATATTGAATGGATGAGGACAGACGTAAAGCGCATGGGTAGGAGAACGTCCACAATGATTCGTTATTTTATTTATCACATGAACCTCTCACCATAAAATGGAATTTATGTTAGCATATAGGCATATCTAAAGGAAAAAGGGGATTGTTATGGACGTACGTGAACCGATTTTGTCGATAAGGGATTTGAAGAAGAAGTTTGGTAGTAAGGAAGTGTTGACGGGTGTCCAGCTGGATGTGTATAAAGGACAGATCATCGGCTATATCGGTCCGAATGGTGCCGGGAAAAGTACGACGGTCAAGATTATCCTCGGCCTTGAAGAAGGGTGTTCGGGGCAAGTGACGCTATTCGGTGAAGATATATCCGGTAGTTCCGTAGAATATAAGAAACGGATAGGTTATGTGCCTGAGATGGCGGATCTTTATGATAACCTGACAGCAGAAGAGTACCTCACATTCATGGGTGAACTATACGGAATGGAACCAAAAAAGGCGCAGGAGAAAGCGGAGAGGCTCATCGGATTGTTTGGACTATCAGAAGTATATGAATCAAGGATCGCATCTTATTCAAAAGGGATGAAGCAGAAGATTCTAATCATCTCGAGTTTATTACATAATCCCGATGTTTTATTTTTGGATGAGCCCATCAATGGACTCGATGCCAACTCGGTCATGATTTTTAAAGAGCTCCTCGCCCAGCTTGCCGCAAAGGGGAAAACCATCTTCTATTCCTCTCACATCATGGATGTTGTGGAAAAGATCAGCAACCGTATCGTTCTTTTGCATAACGGCCAAATCGTGGCGGATGGCAGTTTTGAAGAATTGAAGAATCAGAATATGGAAGGGTCACTGGAGGAAATCTTCAACCAATTAACCGGATTCAATGAGCATAAAGAAACGGCAGCGGAAATTGTTTCTGTTGTGCAAGAGGTGTAAGAATGAAGGAATTTCGTACCCTATTGTTTCTGGATTGGTTTCAAGGATTGTTTACGAGGCTTGGATTCGATTACAGGTTGTTGAGAAAGATACTTCAAGTCAAGCTGACGATGGATCAAAGGCGTGTGCCTACGATCTTCCAACAGCAGGGAAGGAAGAAAGGGAAGGATGAAAACCGTTTTATTAAATCCCTCTGGGTATATGCGCTGTTTGGATTATTCGTCATTCCTTTCATTGTGATGGGAGATCAATATGTTTTTCAGATGAGCATCACCTTTACCGTACTTATTTTCATCGTCATGACGTCGATGATTTCTGATTTCTCAGTCGTCATTCTGGACATCCGAGATCATACGATTCTGTTTACCAAGCCTGTCGAAAGGAAAACCATCAGCCTGGCTAAAACGCTTCATGTGTTTATTTATCTGTTTTTCCTGACGGGTTCCCTGACCGCCATTCCATTGGTCGTAGGGTTGATCAATCAAGGTCTTTCCTTCTTTTTCATTTTCCTGGCAGGGGTCATCTTGATGAACATCTTCATCGTTGTATTTACGGCTATGCTCTATTATTTTATCCTTCAATATTTTGATGGGGAAAAACTGAAGGATATCATCAACTATGTGCAGATCGGATTATCCATCGGACTTGCCGTAGGATATCAGGTGGTGGCACGTTCCTTTGAATTTGTGGATTTGACGATCTCTTTTACACCGGATTGGTGGAATATCTTTCTGCCTCCCATCTGGTTCGGAGCTCCGTTTGAATGGTTCCTGAACGGTAATCACCAGACCATGATCCTGATTCTTTCATGTACCGCGGTACTGATCCCATTCCTTGCTCTTATCGTTTATGTGAAAGCATTGCCGACATTTGAGAAGAATCTTCAGAAATTATCTTCCCATGGCGGTAAGAAGAAGAAAGCCCGTATCCGGTTCGGGGATGGTCTCATGAAGGTATTATCCAAGTCGAGCGAAGAGCGGGCATTTTACAGGTTCGCCCATTATATGATGAAAAATGAAAGGGAATTTAAGTTGAAGGTGTATCCCGCCCTTGGGTTTGCCATCATCATGCCGTTTATATTCATCTTCAATGGATTGATGGATGGAACAAGGGAAGATCTCCTGACTTCAAGCATGTACCTATCGATCTATTCAAGCTTCATCGTCATACCGACAGTCGTGATGATGCTCAGTTATTCAGGGAAATACAAGGGATCCTGGGTGTACAAAGTAGCACCAGTCGCGAGCCGTGTGTCCATCTACAAAGGGACATTGAAGGCCTTTCTTATGAAACTGTTCCTTCCGCTATATGCCATCATAAGCATTGTCTTTATCATCCTGTTTGGTTTCCGGATAATCCCCGAGATCGTCATCGTTTTTATTAGCGCCTGTATCTTTACCGTGATCTGCCTGGCATTGATGAGAGGATCGTTGCCTTTTTCCGAAAGCTTTGAAGGAGTTCAGCAAAGTGACAGTTGGAAGGTGCTGCCGTTTTATCTCATCGTAGGAGTGTTCTTTGGCCTTCATTTCCTGGCCCTTCAGATCCCGTTCGGCATCCCGGGCTATCTCCTCCTTTTACTCGTCCTCAACCTGATCTTATGGAAAACAGCCATAAGGGTTGAGTAGGAAGCACGTCTCTGTCTTATAAGGCAGAGGCGTTTTTTGTATATCCCCCATGGTTGTATGGAAAGTATAAACGATACATACACCATTTCAAGCGAATGACATATATATAGAAAAATAATGGGCACTGGTAAATAGGTAGTATGCCGTTTCCTTTGACAAAGAAAGTTTCCTTGATGCAAGATGGTAGTATTCAAAATGTTGATCGGAGGAGAGTGGTTCGTATGTTCATAGACTGGTTAAGTGGATTTAATCCTACGATGCAGGCGCTGTTCGGCGGTCTGGTGACATGGGGGCTGACGGCCCTTGGAGCAGCCACGGTGTTTTTCTTTACGAAAATAGAAAAGCATACGTTGAACATGATGCTCGGGTTTGCCGCTGGAGTCATGATAGCAGCATCGTTTTGGTCACTGCTTGCGCCTTCAATAGAGTTCAGTGAGCAAAACGGTCAGATACCATGGCTTGCCCCTGCCATCGGCTTTTTACTTGGCGGCATATTTATTAGACTTTTAGACTTTGTCGTACCGCATTTACACTTGGGGAACGAATCGGAAAAAGCCGAAGGACCTCCAACCAAATTCAAAAAATCGACCTTATTATTCCTGGCGATCACCCTCCATAATATTCCGGAAGGTCTTGCCATCGGTGTTGCCTTCGGTGCTGCGTCACTTGGCCTCGGAGACGCAACCTTAGTGGGAGCCATCGGCCTTGCCATCGGAATCGGTATTCAGAATATGCCTGAAGGGGCAGCTCTTTCCATTCCGCTGAGGGGAGATGGGATGTCCCGTTTGAAATCCTTCCATTACGGTCAGCTATCAGCCATCGTAGAGCCGATTGCAGCCGTGATCGGAGCCGCTGCCGTCCTGATGGTGCAGCCGCTGCTGCCTTATGCCCTTGCTTTCGCGGCGGGAGCGATGATATTCGTCGTCGTCGAAGAACTGATTCCTGAGTCGCAATCCTCAGGAAGTACGGACTTGGCCACAATGGGATTAATGCTCGGTTTTGTTGTGATGATGATTCTGGACGTTTCTTTAGGATGATTAATCAGAAGGCATGCGCCCAAAGCGCATGCCTTTTCCCTTCCATAAACTAGTATAATGGAAGGGGGAGGGGATCTGTATGAAGATTGGTCTTATAAGGCATTTTAAAGTAACCAGGGGTTATCCTGCTTCGTATGTAACGAGTGATGAGCTGATGAAGTGGGTGGAAGAATATGATATCTCAGGCGTAGAAAGCAATACAGTTGATCTAAAAGATATTGAATGGAAAAGCTGCTATTCCAGTGACTTATCAAGGGCTCAAATAACGGCTGAAACGGTTTATGAAGGAGAAATTACCTTTCTAAAGGAACTGAGGGAAATCAAATTATCTCCCATATTCCGGTCTGACAGGAAGCTGCCACTGTTCCTTCATTTAGCATTCATAAGGCTCGCCTGGTGGTTCAATCATCGGTCCCAGCCTGAAAGCAAGCGGGAAATCGAAGAGAGGATCCGTGCTGTGGTCGATAGGGTCGTCCAGGAAGGGAAAGATGTGCTCATCGTAGGTCATGGGGGAATCATGATATTTATGAAAAAAGAATTACGAAAGCGGGGATTTACTGGACCGTCGTTCAGGAGACCCTCCAACGGGAAGTTGTATGTATATCAAGACCGGACAGGGTGATCACTTGCCCAATCGGTACAATAATTCAGAAGGGAAACCGAAAATGGAAGAAGTTCATTCACTGAAAGCCATCCATGAAAAGCTGGAAGCTGAGAAACTGCTACTGCTATACATATCAAGGCCCGATTGTTCTGTTTGTCACGCACTCCTGCCACAGGTGGAAGAGATGTTGAAGGATTTCAAATCTGTGAGATCCATCCATGCCGATGCAGAAGAAATCCCGGAAATAGCAGGAGAGTTTTCCATCTTCACCGTGCCCGTCATCATCGTATTTGTAGACGGCAAAGAAATGGTCAGAAAAGCACGCTTCGTTCCAATCGACGAACTTCACAGCCAGATTTCACGCCTGACAGAGATGTTAGACGACTAAACAAACGTTTGATTAGTAAGTGAAAACGTTGATTGGTCTGGCTTGGATAGGTTAAACAGTTGTTTAGGATGTAAAATATGAGAGCTCAAACATAAATGATAGGTTGGATTATAATTTCATATTTAATCTTAAAACTTAAAAGAGCTGCTAAAAATGGGTATTTTGACATACCTCATTAGAGTAGCTCTTTTGTCATGGTTCAGTGAATAGGTATATAATAGAGAGTATAAGAGTATAGTAGTTATGAGAAATAAAAGGGGGCTTGATGAATGATCAGATTGTCCAGGACAAAGAAAGTCATGTTACTCTGTTTCGCAATCATCCTCATAATAGTAGCCAACCGGATTTCCACTGTACAACATCTGACGGCAAGAATCGCCACCAACCTGTATGTGAGCCTGAAATATCAGGAACTTGACCTTGAATACCAAAACGTCGAATTCTCACCCCAGTTCGGAGATTATTCTGTAGCGTATAAGGACAAAGATGGTAAGGTATATGGATTTATGGTCACCCCTAAGTCAATGCCCGTCATCATCCTTCATGATCCTCTTAGTGAGACACCTTAAGAAAAAGTTCCTTATCATGCTTTTCAAATATCATTCTTCATGTATAATAAACCATAACAACTTTATAAACGGTACCACAAGGGGAGCGAAAGCTGAGAGTGAACAATCTGTTCTGACCCTCTGAACCTGTTAGTTAGGACTAGCGTAGGGATGTGGAAGATATGCATCATAGTGCTTATTTCGATTATTTCATTCTCCCTCCTTATGGTTTCGTTTTATTACATAAGGAGGATTTTTGTTATGAAAAACACTCGACTTGTCGTATTGCTTGAAGCTTCGTTGATGGCGGCTTTTGCAGTCATTCTCGATATGCTGCCTTCTATTAAGCTATCACCGAGTATCTCGATTTCAATTGCTATGGTTCCAATCTTTCTATTATCCTATCGAAGAGGATGGAGAGCAGGATTGATAGGAGGCTTTTTATGGGGGATCCTTCAGATTGCCCTCGGGGATGCGTGGATTGCGACCCCGGTTCAAATGGTGATTGAGTACTTCATCGCCTTTGCTTTTATCGGCTTTGCCGGGCTTTTTGCGGGGAGGATACAGGACGCACTGGGAAGCAGCCGACGATCCAAAGCGATCTTATGGGTAGTGATCGCAACATTTGCAGGAAGCCTTGCCCGTTATTTCTGGCATTTTATCGCCGGGTTCGTGTTCTTTGCCGAGTATGCACCGGACGATATGTCCCCGTTGCTATTCTCTTTCGTCATGAACGGAATCACCATGTTGGGTTCGGCATTTTTATGCTCCATAGTGTTGGTGTTCATAGCAAATATGGCACCAAGATTGATCAAAGTGCAGTCGCATCAACAGGAAATCAGCCGAAAGGCATCGTAAAATCTTATCGACCGATCCTTTAATAGGGTCGGTTTTTTCGTGCGACGGGCAGTCGCACCTTGAGTGTTCCACACTCAAGATGAATTGTTAAGGGTTGGAGTACGATACGTAGTATAAACGGCTCCCGAATCCCGGAAGATTCATCGTCTCGAAGGTGAAAGTCCTTCCGTTAGAGTGCTGATACAACTAACGAAGACTAATCTAGGGCATAATTGTGAGATTGTGTTCGGAGGAGATGCGGATAATCGAGAGACCCGTAGTCGGATGTGCAGACCCAAATGCAAAAAGTGTGAAGCACGGCGGCTGGGTAAGTTGGCGACCATGCGAAAATAATGGGAAGTCTTAAAGGTGTTCATTCAAAGAATCAGCCGAATGAGCTCAACTTATCAAGTGATGGTGCTGGGTATGTACAGAAGGAAAGTGCGATGACCCCGTGAGATCTCTATCTTACCGTCAGGGCATTGTCCTATAAGGAATTCCGAAATGGATAATGTGGATAGAGAAGTCAGACGTTCTCATAGTACGGAAGTAGCCAGATGACAAAACATCTGGTGAACGGAAGGGGAACGACCTTGTGACTCTACACAAGTAAAGGTGTGTAATGACAACAGACCACGATACTTCGGTATAAACGAACTGAATGTACACAATGAAAGGTGTGGAATACGTAGTGAATCAAGAATTAAAGCTTAAATGGCATAGTGTATACGGACAACTACTGTTTGACCGTAAATTGAAAAGTGCGTGGGAGAAAGTAAAAGCCAACAAAGGTTCAGGTGGAATCGACGAAGTAACTCTTGAAAAGTATGAGGAGAACCTGGATGAAAATCTAGATAATCTACTCGGCAAACTGAGAGCGAAAGAATATGAGCCTACTCCTGTCAGACGCTCCTATATACGCAAGAAGAATGGAAAACAGAGACCTCTCGGTATTCCTACGGTCGAAGATCGGATTGTTCAACAATCTCTGCGAAACGTATTAGAACCAAAATTCGATGACCATATCTTTCATAATTGGTCATGTGGGTATCGTCAAAATCGCGGAGCCAAACGAGTTGTACAAATTATAATGTGGAATATTGAACAAGGATACAATCACATTTATGATTGCGATATCAAAGGCTTCTTTGACAATATCCCGCACAAGAAACTGATGAAGGTCCTAAACAAATATGTAGCGGACGGTACAGTCCTAGACATGATTTGGAAATGGCTAAAAGCTGGATACATGGAAGAAGGGACCTACCATCGCTCAGATTCAGGTACTCCTCAAGGTGGAGTGATTTCTCCACTTTTAGCGAATATCTATCTGAACGAACTGGATTGGACACTTGATTTACACGGCATTCGATTTGTACGGTATGCCGATGACTTCCTCCTTTTCGCCAAATCCAAAGAGGACATTAAGAAAGCCGAACAAATCACAAAAGAGAAACTCGATGAACTAGGTCTGGAAATTTCTATCGAGAAGACTAAAATTGTCGATTTCAATCATGATGATTTCGACTTTATTGGTTTTACGTTCCAACACTGGAGAAAACGTAAGAAGGATGGTAAACCTTACTATTTAGCCAAACCAAAAGATGAGACCTGGAAAGACTTTCGAATGAAAATTAAGAGAGCCACCAGGAAAACACTCACCTTAAGCAGAGAAGCGTGGTACCAACGCGTAAACTCCATCATTCAAGGAAAGGTAAACTTCTATCTAACCTTGTGGAAAGCGATTGAAGAATTCAAAGAGAAGGGATATCGACTGAACTGTTGTTTCAACATATTCAGAGATGAACTACTGGCAATAGATTCTTACACTCGCCGAAGGCTGAGAGTCGCTATGCTTCACAAACATCCTTCACAACGAAAAGGATGGGTGATGAGTACGAAATGGAACATTGAATTCTTTGCGTGTACAGGTCTTAAATCTGCTTTTCAAATATATTACGGAAAACAGTATGGAGATGGTATTGAATACTACCTCCAATACATGAAAGATAAGCAAAAGAAGAAATACAAAAGAAGTCTGGAGAGAGCAAAAGAAAAGGGAGAGGAATACTTTTCTTCACAACGACTTTCTAAAATACACTGTGCGAATAAGTTTGCATCATCTTGAACTAAGCGGAATCACATTGGTAAGCCGTATGCCTTAATAGGGCACGTACGGTTTGATGAGGGGGTGGCCTTGAGAAAGGTCACCCTACTCTATTATCAAGGAGCGGGGAAGAATGAAATCCACTAAAATCATCCCGTTCCTCATTGCTTACACCACTGCTTTCCTATAAACTAGACCTATTCAAAAAATAGTACGTGTGGAGAGATCGTATGGAAGCAAAAATGATAAGAAGATATGACATTATGGAGGTCAGCCTGCTGGCGGGGAAGATCATGCTTCAAAGTGGGGCGGAGACGTATCGCGTCGAGGACACGATGATGCGTATCGCCGCTTCTTATGGGATATCGGAATCGCATAGCTATGTGACCCCCACTGGGATCATCTTCTCGATTGAAACCTCAGAACCGACCAAAACGAAGCTGATCCGAATTAATGAGAGGTCTACGGATCTTGAGAAAGTGACCCTCGTGAACAGTATCTCAAGGCAGATCAGTAAAGGGCATCTGACCCTTGAAGAAGCATACAACGCCCTGGAGAAGCTGGATCAGTCCGATTTATCTTATTCCTTCCTGATTCAAGTGGCCGCGGCTTCGATTGCAAGTGGTTGCTTTCTCATCATGTTCCAGGGGATGTGGAAGGACTTCATTCCTGCTTTGATCACGGGAGGTGTCGGGTTTACAAGCCTGATTTTTTTACATCGCCTCGTTCCGATAAAGTTCTTTGCGGAGTTTCTTGCTTCCTTCATCATCGGCATGGTGTCATACGGTTTTGTAAAGCTTGGCATCGGGCAGGAATTGGATAAGATTATCATCGGATCTGTGATGCCCCTTGTTCCCGGTCTCCTGATCACCAATGCGGTCCGGGACTTGATGGCGGGTCACCTGGTTTCTGGTCTCTCAAAGGGCGCGGAAGCTTTTTTAACGGCATTTGCCATTGGCACGGGCATTGCTGTCGTGTTTACATTGACGTAAAGTGAGATTGGGGTGAAAAGGGAATGCACATCATCGAGCAATTAGTGACCAGCTTCATTTCCGCCGCTGCATTCGGGATTATCTTCAATGCTCCAAAGCAGTCCCTTTTCAAATGCGGCATTGTCGGAATGCTTGGGTGGATCATTTACATACTTATGAGTTTAAATGAAACCGACACCGTTCTTGCCACGTTACTTGCCTCCTTTGTCGTGGCTGTGGTCAGTCAGGTGTTTGCGAAAATGTACAAAACCCCGGTCATCATCTTCTCTGTTGCCGGGATCATCCCCCTCGTACCCGGGGGACTGGCGTACGATGCCATGAGAAACTTCGTCCAAAACGATTACAATGCAGCCATCAACCTGGCAGCCAAAGCCTTCATGATCTCCGGTTCCATTGCCATCGGGCTCATATTTTCGGAAGTCATCAACCAGGTCATCCGAAATGCGCGCCTGAACGCAAGTGCCCGGCGGATGAGATAGAGGGACGGACCTTACTTCTGTGAGGTCTGTTTTTTTTGCCTGACCCCCTCCCCGATTCCACCGTTCTCATCCCCATTGCTAAGGCTGTTTTCTGCATCATTTAGACTATCTTTTTTTGTCTGGTTTTGAAAAAAAATCTTTGGGTAGATAAGTATTAGCATTATACATTTTCCATATATGGAAGGGAGAACATCGAATGAACAATGAGATAACACGGGAATGGTACGGGTATTTAGGAAAGCTTCCAGATCTGTTATTAGCTTTATTGGTGCTATTGATCGGCTGGATCATAGCAAAGGCTATTGAAAAAGCCGTTTACGGAATCTTAAAAAGAATAAAGATCGATGATAATCTATATTTTGGCAGCAGGACCGGGGAACGGAAATGGACATCGGAGAAAGTCATTAGTAAAATCGTGTACTTCATTCTGTTGGTGTTTGTGTTTATCGCCTTCTTCAATATCCTTGACTTGAACTTCATCGCTTCACCTTTAGTCGGTATGTTGAGTACGATGGCGGCAGCGATTCCCAATGTCTTAAAAGCGGCACTTATTCTATTGTTTGCATGGATTGTTGCCTCTGTCCTGAAGGTATTGATTGAGAAACTGGGCATGAGACCAGCCGTTAAAAGCACGCTGGTGAGATCTAAACTGGCGAAAGATGAAAATGATGCACATCGATATGTCTACACGGCCGCGAGAATTGTCTTCTATCTCGTGCTTCTCGTATTCTTACCGGGAGTGTTGGCTGCTCTTAATATTGCAGGGGTTTCGGGACCTTTCACGGAAATGCTCCAAAGCTTCCTTGCGTTTATACCTAAGCTGTTTGCAGCGGCTATCATTCTCCTTGTTGGCTGGTTTGTTGCCAAGATCGTCCGGGATATCGTGACGAATTTCCTGAAAGCGATTGGCACAGAGAGAGTCGCTGACCGATTCGGCATCGGGAAACTTTTTCAAGGAACAACGGTTTCATCGGTCATTGGGACGATTGTATTCGTTCTCATCATGATTCCAGTCACCATTTCTGCACTGGATCAGCTGGATATCAGAGGTATTTCAGAACCGGCGATTCACATGCTCAATCAGGTCCTTGTGATGCTTCCGAATATTGCGGTTGCGATTGTACTCATTCTAGCAGGAATCTGGGTTGGTAGATGGGTTGGTGCATTGGTTGCACGTTTATTGAACAGGGTAGGATTCAATTCCCTGTTACGAAATATGGGGATTGGGCGTGTTAGCGTCAATAAGAACCCATATGAAGCCAAGGGCTCATCCTATATGAATCTATCAGGACTTGTAGGCAGAGTCGTTCAGGTTATCGTTGTTTTCCTATTTGTAGTAGAAGCCCTTGAAATGGTGCGTTTGGAATTCCTGGTCGCACTGGCAACAGGTGTATTAGCTTATGTGCCACATGTATTGGCAGCCATTGTCATTCTTGGGGCAGGATTGTACCTGGGTAACTTAGTTAAGAGCATCCTATCCAATGTATTGGGTGATAACTTCCAAGTACTGTCGAGCATCACGAAATACGCAATCATTGCCTTAAGCTTCTTTATGGCCCTGGATCAATTAAAAGTGGCTGATTCCATCGTTAATATTGCGTTCATGTTGACTCTTGGTGCACTGGCACTGGCTTTCGGTTTAGCCTTTGGTCTGGGTGGAAGGGACTTTGCGCAAAAGTATCTTTCTAAACTGGATCGGAAAATTGAAGAAGAAAAGAACAGACCAACTAATGGAGGTACGGATACTCCACCTTTCAATCAATAATAGTAACACTCCGCATGATCCCTCTCTATAGGGTCATGCGTTTTTTTATGTGAATCCCCTTTGGACAGCATGACACTTCCAACTACCACCCTGCATAAAAAAACGATATGATGATACATATAAATAATGGCAGATACTTGTTTAGAGGGGTGTTCGTTTGAAGGTCATACGTTTCTTAAAGCCTTACCGGGCTGCCATGGCAGTTGCCTGGAGTTTAATGCTGGTAGAGCTTGCTGTAGAACTATTGAATCCGCTGTTTATGGCGCGGATCATCGATGAAGGTATTCTGAACAAAGACTTGGACATCGTATTGAAATGGGGATTCATCATGGTTGGGATGTCCCTTGTTGCCTTCTTTTCAGGCGTGACGAATTCATTTTTTGCTGCACATACGAGTCAGGGATTTGGGTATGATGTGCGGGAAAGCCTGTATAGGAAAGTTCAATCGTTTTCGTTTGCCAGTTTTAATAAGCTTCCGGCATCTTCTCTCATCACGAGGATGACGAATGATGTCAGGCAGCTCCAGAACACGATCTTCATGAGCCTCAGGATCATGCTCAGGGCTCCATTACTTGTAGTGGGTTCCACCATCATGGCCCTGATCGTCGATGCCCGGCTTGCGGTTATTCTAATCGTTGTGATTCCCGTGTTATGGCTGTTCCTGTTTTGGGTGTTGAAACGCGGGTGGAGTCTGTTTGAAAGAGTTCAATCCAGGCTGGATAAAGTAAATGAGGTCATGAAGGAAAACCTTTCCGGAATGAGGTTGATCAAAGCGTATACGAGGAGTAAGCATGAAGAAAGCCGATTTCATGAAGCGAATGAAGATTTGAAGGATCGAACGGTACGTGCCCTCAGGTTCATGGAGATCATTATGCCTCTCTTGATGCTGGTCATGAACCTTGCTCTTCTTTCCGTTCTATGGTTCGGAAGTATAGATGTTGCCGCAGGCGGTGCCAAGGTTGGGGAAGTAGTAGCGATTGTCACGTATGTCACGAGAATCTCATCTGTTTTTTCCATATTCTCTTTCATCATCACCAGTTTTTCTAGAGCAAGGGCTTCTGCTGAAAGGGTTGAAGAAGTACTTGAAACCGAGATCGACTTGAAGGATGGAGCGGAGGTAGACTTTCGCAACAAAGTGGTAAGAGGAGAAATATCGTTTAAAGATGTATCGTTTCAATATCCATCCACCAGGGGAAAGGTGCTTCGGGATGTTTCCTTTAAGGTAGGAGCGGGACAAACCGTTTCCATATTAGGGGCTACGGGGTCAGGTAAAAGCTCCCTGTTTCAGCTCATCCCCCGTCTGTATGATGCAACAGAGGGGACCGTTCAATTGGACGGGCGGGAAATCCGGACCATTCCACTGGATCAAATAAGAAAAAATATCGGATATGTCCCTCAGGAAGTCATCCTGTTTTCCGGATCGGTTTCAGAAAATCTCTTATGGGGAAAGGAAGATGCCACAAAAGAAGAAATGATTCAAGCGGCAAAAGATGCCCAAATCCATGAAACCATCCTGAGTCTTTCCAATGGATATGATACGGTCCTCGGGCAAAAAGGGATCAATCTTTCAGGAGGTCAGAAACAAAGGCTTTCCATTGCCAGGGCACTCATTCGAAAACCGAGGATTCTCCTGTTGGACGACAGTACGAGTGCATTGGATTTAAAAACGGAGTCGAAGCTCCTTCGAGCATTGAAGAAATATGAGTGTACAACCATGATCATCACTCAAAAGGTCAGTACAGCGATGGAATCCGATCGTATTCTGCTGTTGGAAGATGGGGTGTTGATCGGAGAAGGGACCCATCAGTCCCTGGTAGAAGAGTCCGTTCTCTATCAACAAATTTACCAGTCTCAATTCGGAGAGGGGGAAATCCATCATGTCTAGGCATATGCGAAAGAAATTGGGTGAGAACGATAAGGTGAAAGATGCAAAAGGGACACTAGGGCGCCTGTGGAACTACCTTTCCAAAATGAAGGTCATTTTGTATCTTGTCATATTAATGGTGTTCCTTAGTTCAGCAGCGGCACTTCTCGGACCATTTCTTGTGGGGAAGGCGATTGATGACTTTATCGTCACGAAGGAGACATCGGGTCTGGTGGGACTGATCGCAGGCTTGATTGCGGTGTATATCCTGCATTCTATGTCCGTATGGTTTCAAAATTATTGGATGATCGGTGTCGCTCAGGATACGGTATACAGGTTGCGGAAGGATCTCTTCCATCAATTGCATCAACTCTCCATCCCTTTTTTTGATAAACGGAAGCATGGTGAACTGATGAGCAGGGTGACCAATGATATTGATAATGTGAGTGCCACCTTGAATAGTTCGTTCATTCAAATCATATCCAGTGTCCTTACATTAGTCGGGACCGTCTCGATCATGCTTTGGCTCAGTCCGCTCCTGACTCTCATCACACTGACTATTGTCCCCATCATGGTCTTTGGCATGAAGTGGATCACGAAACGGACAGGCCGCCTATTTAAACAATATCAGCACAATATCGGTGAATTGAACGGCTATATCGAAGAAACGATTTCTGGTCACAGCATCATCAAAACGTTTTCCAGGGAAGAAACGGCCATCAAAGAATTCGGTGAAAAGAATCAGCGGCTAAAGACAGCGGCGTATTGGGCGGATACGTATTCCGGTTTCATTCCGAAACTTATGAACGTGCTGAACAACCTCAGTTTTGCCGTTATTGCCGGAGTAGGAGGGATCTTTGCCCTGAATGGCATGATCACGATTGGTGTCATTGTCATATTCGCTGAATATGCAAGGCAGTTCACGCGGCCACTGAATGAGCTTGCGAATCAGTATAATACGCTCCTCTCAGCGATTGCAGGTGCTGAGCGTGTATTTCAAATTTTAGATGAAGAGGAAGAAGCGAAGGACGAAGGAGATGCCGTAGAAATCGAATCCGTTGAAGGAAAGGTCGACTTTCAACATGTTTCGTTCTCCTATGAAAAAGGAGAACCGACATTAAAGGATGTATCTTTTTCCGTTCACCCCGGTGAAACCGTTGCCCTGGTTGGACCGACAGGGGCGGGTAAGACAACGATCACCAATCTCCTATCCCGGTTTTATGAGCTGAATGAAGGAAGGATAGAGATCGACGGCCAAAATATACAAACCATTAAACGAAAAAGCTTACGTCAGCAGATGGGCTTCGTTCTCCAGGATAGCTTCCTGTTCCAGGGGACGATTGCTGACAATATCCGTTACGGCCGGCTAAGTGCAAGCGATAATGAGGTAATGGATGCCGCTAAGCTCGCCAATGCCCATACCTTCATCGAAAAGATGCCCGAGGGCTACGATACGATGTTGCGGGCGGATGGAAGCGGGATCAGTCAGGGTCAAAAACAGCTATTGTCCATTGCGAGGGCCATCCTGTCCAATCCGTCCATCCTGATCCTCGATGAGGCAACGAGCAGTATCGACACGATAACGGAGCTGAAGATCCAGGATGCGCTGAAACGGTTGATGAAGGGCAGGACGAGCGTAGTGGTCGCTCACCGTCTTAACACGATCCGTCAGGCTGATCAAATCCTGGTCCTTGATGGAGGAAAGATCATTGAACAGGGCACTCATGATGAGCTTCTTAAGGTGAAAGGCTTTTATCATGGACTGTATCATAGCCAGTTGAAGGAAAGTGGTTAAGGGGAAAACATGATTTTTCGGTTTTGATAATAAATCCTGGGAATTGAAAATAAAACGAATGGAATTGAAAATAATATCCGGAATTTGAAAATAAAAGCAGTGTTTTTGAAAATAAAACCGTCATTTGCTGGGGAAGACAGTGAAGATTCACAGAGAACATAAAAAACACCTCAAAAGTCAGCACTTTTGAGGTGTTTTTTTCTTAGTAAAGGGGCTAATCATCCCGTTAGCAATCCCTTTAGTACTGCCTTTAATCGGATAAAGACAATTCTGTAACTTGCAACATCACAAGTAATATATTTATATCTTGAACGTTGTTTGCAGATAATAAACAGCCGCGGGCAATTCCTTGAGTCGTTTGATATACCTAAACGACGTAAGCCCTACCTCTCTTACATCCTAACGGCTCCGAAGCCGATCCAGTGTGAATAAGTTGTTAAATCAAAACAGAATAGAATTACGAATTATCTTCTCTATCGTTTCAATGTATGCTACAAGATTACAATAACTAAATATATCATCTATCTTGTAACATGTCAAGGAATCATTTTAATTATAATTCAAGCGACTGGGGTGAATCCTCTTCGTCATTCATTAGTCTGATGGCAGTCGGCTGGATTTTCAGGACGATGTAATTTGGATCGTCCGGGCCTTCAAACCATCTCTTCATATGGTCATTCCATAGTTTTTCTTTGTAGTGGGCGGAATCTTCAACGGAAGCACGTCCTTCGATTTCAACGAAGGTGTCACCGTATCCTTCCCCTTCATAGCCAAGGAGGATGTGGACATTGGGATTTTCTTCGATTTCATCGGTTTTATGCGTGTCACTGTTCGTTGGCGTATATAAAGTCAGTTCGTCATGTGAGAACGTCATATAGCGGGAATGAGGCTTGTTTTTCTTCACAGTCGCAAGCGTCCCCACTTTACTTTCATCAAGAACCTTTAAGATTTGTTGTTTCAGTTCAGTTTGTGACAATCAATCCATCTCCTTTAATCTTTCGTATACCCATACTATTCCTTTTCTGAGAGGGAAATAAACATGTGGATGTGTAGACTCCATCCACATCGGGAATAACGAAAATAATAAGAAGTGAAGGATGATGCGCGTGATACCGGAAACACTGGTGAATCTGTGTAAAGAGCGGATGGAGCCTTATAACTGTGAAGGCTTTGTCTATGGAAGGGGACCGATGAACCCTACCATCATGATTGTAGGGGAGGCACCCGGGGAAACCGAAATTCATAATGGGATGCCTTTCAGCGGGAGAGCGGGTAAGGTGCTGGATCAGTTCTTTCATTACCTCGGTTTAGGAAGAGAAGATATTTACTTTACCTCTACTGTCAGAAGCAGGCCTTACAAAATCGTACAAAAGAAAACCTTGGACAATGAAATAATTGAAAAGAAATACAACAGGGCGCCGATTCTTAAGGAACAGCTGGCCCATGCACCGATTTTGGATTATGAGCTTGAACATGTGAAGCCGAAGCAGCTTGTCACATTGGGTAATATAGGCTTGCAAAGATTGCTGGGTAAAAAGTATACGATTTCGGACGTACACGGCCAGCTGATCCAGTCGAAGGTAAGGCGGTTGAAAGATCTTGATTCAAACGAATGGACCTGGAGCGATGAAACGTACTCCATCTTTCCGACCTTTCATCCAGCTTCGATTTTCTATAATCGTTCGTTGGAAAAAGACATCTATAAGGATCTTGATCATTTGAAAGAAATACTCTATAAGAAGAAAAGCTGACATTTGGCGTGTCAGCTTTTTAAATGATTATTTTTTCGACATATTCTCCTGAGCCATTCTGACAAGCTCCTTCACCATATTACCACCGATCGATCCTCCGACCTTCCCCGCTTGTTCTGACGTTAATTTACCATTATATCCCCTTTGTAGAGGGATTCCCTGTTCCTTTGCGATTTCATATTTGGCTTCTTTTGGATCCCGGGTACCCGCCACCCTCGCTTTCAGCTGGTCCATTGCGGCTCGCGATTCAGGAACGAGAAGTTTTCTTTTCGACATTTTATCACCTCTTTTATAGAATGCCCCAAATTTTTTTTGCGAGTATGAAGTCTTGGCATATAAGGGTTTTTCTACGTTTGGAAAATTTTCGTCATAAAAAAAGATTGTCTATATTGTGTCAAATAAAATATAATTCTTAATAGTTAGAAAATTTTTATAAAAATAAAAGGGGGAAATGCCGTGGAAGAATTCGTTGGCAAGCTCGTAGGGATCCTTTGGTCCCCGGTCATGATTTATTTTTGTTTGGGTGTAGGCTTACTATTTTCTATTTTAACGAAGTTTTTGCAGGTCCGGTTGATTAAAGATATGATGGTTCAAATATTTAAGGGTGGAAGCTCAAGTGCAGGGGTGTCTTCATTCCAGGCTTTGGCTCTTTCATTATCCGGACGTGTAGGAACGGGGAACATCGCCGGTACGGCTACTGCCATCGCCTTCGGTGGTCCGGGAGCTGTCTTTTGGATGTGGGCGATTGCATTCATCGGTGCAAGCAGTGCCTTTATTGAGTCGACATTAGCTCAAATTTATAAAGTGAAGCAGGACGGGGAATACCGCGGGGGCCCGGCCTATTATATTGAAAAGGGTATTGGCTGGAAGTGGTATGCCGTACTATTCTCTTTTGCGACATTACTTGCTATGAGTATCCTAATGCCGGGGATCCAGTCAAACTCCATCGCATTAGGAATGGAAAATGCATTTGGTCTTAACACGATGGTCACAGGTATCGGTCTTGTCGTGTTAATCGGGGTCATCATTTTTGGCGGAGTCAAACGGATTGCGGGTGTGGCTTCTTATGTAGTACCGTTCATGGCCATTGCGTATATTCTTCTTTCCCTTATCATCGTCGGAATGAATATTGCTGAGATACCGGCTGTTTTTGCCCTTATTTTCAAAAGTGCATTCGGTGCAGACTCAGTATTCGGTGGAATCATCGGTATGGCTGTATCGTGGGGAGTCAAACGTGGAATCTATTCCAACGAAGCAGGCCAAGGAACAGGACCTCATGCTGCTGCGGCGGCAGAGGTTTCACACCCGGCCAAACAAGGATTGGTTCAAGCGTTCTCGGTGTATATCGATACCCTTCTTGTTTGTACGGCAACGGCATTCATGATCCTGTTTACAGGTTCCTTCAATACGGAAGGTCCGGACGGGACGATGCTTGCGAACAATCTGGATGGTATTGAAGCAGGACCTGGTTATACACAGGCTGCCATTGAATCAGTGCTTCCGGGATTCGGGGCATCATTCGTCGCGATCGCTTTATTCTTCTTTGCCTTTACGACGATCATGGCATACTATTACATGGCTGAGACAAATGTGGCTTACTTATTGAGAGGAAAGAATACAAAGGCGGCCATGGTGATCCTGAAGGTAGTCCTTCTTGGAGCCACTTTCTATGGAGCGGTAAGAGAAGCGGCTCTTGCGTGGGCGTTGGGTGATATCGGACTTGGACTTATGGTATGGCTGAACCTGATCGCGATTCTCATCCTTGCCAAACCGGCACTTAAAGCGTTGAAGGATTACGAGGAACAGAAGAAGCAGGGGCTTGATCCGGTCTTCAACTCGAAAAAACTCGGTATCAAAAATGCAGAGTTCTGGGAGCAGGAATATAAAGTCGAAGATAAAGAAAATGCTTCTTAACCTATAAACAATAAGAAACCTGTTGCCTAAGTGGCAGCAGGTTTTTTTACTGAAGCGGGGCTCTGATTTTAGAATAAAGCCTTTCCCCGATATATTTTTGGGAAGATGTAACCCGATCAGATTAGTAAGCTTTATCTTTGAGTCGGGCAGCGAAATTGATTATGATAAACGGAGAAGAGAAACGTCATTTTATCATTTGGAGGTGCTGTTTCATTGGATTTATATCAATCGTTTATTCAGAATGAACGCCAAAGGAAATTGGTTGATTTAGCCGGGGAGCTTGCTGATGCTTTTTCTGAAAGAGGGGAGACGTACGACCGGGAGGATGTGTTCCCTTATGAAAATTTCAACGACCTCAAAAAAAGTGGATATGGGACACTATCCCTGCCGAAAGAATATGGGGGAGAAGAAATCAATTTGTATGAGCTTGTTTTGATCCAGGAGAGACTGGCTACAGGGGATGCCGCCACGGCATTATCCATTGGCTGGCATTTGGGTGGATTGATGGAGCTTACAGAAACCCGTGCCTGGGAGGAAGAGATTTTCAAAGATCTGTGTGAGGAGATTGTGTCAAATAAAGCTCTCGTGAACCGTGCGGCCACAGAACCGGCAACGGGCAGCCCGACGCGTGGGGGACTGCCTCAGACCAAGGCGATTAAAAACGGGAAGGGCTGGAGAGTAACAGGCAGAAAATCCTTTACATCAATGGCGAGAGTATTGGACTATTCCTTAGTATCGGCTGTGATCGGTGATACCGAAGAGAAAGGCTTCTTCCTTGTGGATCATGAATTGGAAGGCGTGGGCATTGAAGAGACGTGGGATACAATTTCCATGAAGGGAACGGGGAGTGATGACCTTGTTCTGAATGACGTCCAGTTACCGTCTTCTTCCCTCGTGGAGCGGGACAGCGACCAAGGGAAGAGTGATCTTCCTAAAGCATGGCTTCTTCATATCCCTGCCTGTTATATAGGGGTAGCGGTGGCAGCGCGTAATTATGCCATCCAGTTTGCCAAAGACTACTCCCCGAACAGTCTGCCCGGACCGATCAAGGATGTTCCGGAAGTCCAACGGAAAATAGGTGAAATTGAATTAGAGTTGTTTAAAGCCAGGCAAATTCTATATTCCGTGGCAGATAAGTGGGTAAGGGAGCCTTCCAAACGGTCCGGGATGACTGCAGAACTTTCTTCTGTCAAGCATATTGTGACAAACAGCGCCTTTCATATCGTGGACACTGCCATGAGGATCGTGGGGGCAAGAAGCCTATTTCGGACCAATCCCATGCAGCGTTTTTATCGTGATGTGAGAGCAGGGCTTCATAACCCTCCAATGGACGATATGGTCATTGCAATGCTAGCGAATAATGCCCTGAAATAAGCGTGAAAGACAAGAGTCTGAGACAAAAGTATTCAGCCAAAAGAAAATCCGAACGATCATTCGAAATTCTTAATTGAAAATCGAAGTCGTTCGGATTTTCCATTTGGATGTTTACGTACATATTGTTACTTTTGGATGTAGTAAGTAGTGGTTGATTTCCGCTCCAGGTGCTCGCTTTCCGCCCGAGGAAAGCGAGTCTTGCACGGAAATCAAAAGCGGTGTAACAAGTGATCCTAACTATTTTTTGATTGTTCGTCTTTAGAGAAAACGGATTTAGTTATGACCCAGCCTCTTTCTGCTCCTGGTGCATCCATCATTCCGGGTACAGTGCTTTTTTCAATACGTTGCGATGTTGTGTTTCCAGGATGTGAATTTCACTCAGCTCCTCAACAAGATCATGAATGGATAACAGTTCATAAAGCATGATGGTTTCGCAGGAAAAGTGATGCTTCATGGATTGGAACGGCTTCATATGAAGCCCCTCCTGATCCTCCCAGAATTCCTCCAATAAATTCTTCATAAGGGTGAAATGCTGATCGGGAATACCAAATGAAGGGTGGTGCATGATGTCTTTTAAACTTAATGTGGCATCCATGATCCGCTCTTTTTCTTCGTCACTGAAAGAATAGTGAACGGGTAGATAGATGATGTTACCGATATGAAAAAGGATCTGTCTCAGGATGTTCAGCTTCTTATACTCATAATTGAAACAGCGCATTTCCTGACGGTTGGAGCGGTGGAGCTTCCATTCTTCTTTTTGGTATTCGCATAGAGTATCCGTTGATTCAATTTCTCTTAAAATATCATTGAATATCATTTTCGTCTCTCTGTGCAGAGAATGATTCTGAAGGACTTCAGAGCCTCTTCTTTCCAACAGATTCCCTGTTTTGAAATAGAGATTATGAATGTTTGTGGAAATCGTGTTGCTATACTTAGGTGGAAGGATCCACAGATTGACTAAAGTCGATACAATCAATCCGATTGTAGTCGTACCGAGACGGATGAAAAACGTCGCAACGTAGTGATCATGGATTGTGGGGATCATGGCGATTCCAGTTAATGTAGCGACCAGGATACCAGCACCCAGATTGAGCTTATGGCAGGTGATGATCGTCAGGAGTGCGACCAGGGCATAGGTAATGGCATGGTCCCCTAATGTATGAGTGATGATCACGGCAAATAATGCACCGATAGCCGATGCGGGAAAGCGGACGTACGCTTTTTTGATTGAATTGGCAGCCGTCGGTTCAATGGTGACGATGGCGGTTATGACGGCAAAGGTCGCCGGCCAGTTTAACAGTTCACATACGAGAGCAGTAAGGAAAACGGCAAGTCCCGTTTTAGCAATCCTTCCCCCGACAAATTGAAATTTTTTCAGAAAACCCATAATATGCCCCTCTTTAATAAAATCACTATGCCCTATTATAAAGTAAGAAAAAACCAAATTAAATAAATTGACAAAAAAAGAACTGTTCAGGGAACAGTTCTTTTATATATGATAACTCATCTTAGAGGCAATGGCCGTAATAGGATTTGGATGGACTGAGGCATCTTCCGGTCGTTCTGTGCCTCTTTTAAATACTTGAACATTCTTTTGCCCGCACCAGAGTTTGCGGAATGAATCGTGATTCTTTCTGCAAATAACTGTTTTTCCACCATATAGTGGACGAGCATTAAACCATTACGTGTCTTACTCTCTAAGTCGTGATCCAGTGAAAGATGAGCGATAGAATAATTAAGAAGCAGGTCAATACATTCATCGATGTCTTTCGCGAGAATGTACCCTTGGGGACAGTGTCGATAATCGTCTAAAAACACATTTACTGTCATATTTATTCTTCTTTCGTCATTTGACTTAATTTAAGCCTAACAGAGATTGACAAATACTTATATAGTTCAATAGTATGAATATTACCATTATATTTGTAATTTTTTGTGAGGAATCTTTATGTCATACACTTTTCGTAGAGAAGAAAGTATTATTTCCTCCCCAGTATGTTCAATAATAAATCGGGTCGATCTGTAATGATGCCGTCTGCACCGAGTTTGATGAGTCTTTCCATGGTTTCCCGGTCGTTGACGGTCCAGTAATGTACCTGGAGGCCGATGCGGTGTGCACCTGAGATCAGAATCGGTTGTGTCAGGTCCAGGTTTCCTTCTTGAAGGGGAAGTTGAAAGGCATCGACCTCCGATTGATAAAGATTTCGCATGAACAGTTTGTGGAGGATGACGAATTTTTTTGCTTCTTGTTTCCCTCCTTGTGTGGCAACCCTTCCTTTGGAAGATGATTCAACTAAATTAATGATGTTTTGATCGAATGAGGCGATGAGGACTTTATCCTCCATATCGTATTCTTCAATCAGCTTCAATAACTTTTGTACAATTTCCTCTATACGCTCTTCAGGGTTGTCGTCTTTTACTTCAATATTGATCCTCATATCGGGAAACCGCTGAAATACTTCCTCTAGGGTCGGGACATATATATGTTTTCCCCTGAAGGAGTACTGTCCCTTCAGGTCTTGAAAATAGTACGCCGCGTCAAGCCGTTGGAGTTCTTTCAATGTGTAATCTTTTACATATCCACGTCCGTCCGTTGTCGCATCGACTGTGGGATCATGAATCGTTACCAAGTGCCCGTCTTTGGTAATATGTATATCCGTTTCGATGACATCGGATCCAAGATCCACGGCATTTTGGAACGCTTCAATGGTATTCCCTGGTGCAAGATGTTTTCCCCCCTGATGTGCGATGACAAGGAGACGCTCATTTTCCTTTTGGAAGAAAGGGGGTGGTGTGGCCTTTTCAACAGGCAGCCAGTACACGATGATTGTAAACAGGACAAAGAAAGCGATCATCATCTCGATGACAATGAAGCGCTGTTTTTTGGACGTTTCGGGTAGCTTCGTATTTTTCATCTGCGTTCATCCTTTTAAATAAAAGATCTTATTTTTCATTATAAGTACGACCTTGTTTATTTAGGACAATAATATAAGAGAAATTCAGATTAATATAAAAGAGGAATAAGAAGGTATGATTGATTTTTACTTTTTGAAGTAAAAAAATTACGTTTAAAAATAAAAAAGTATTGCTTTTGAAAGTAAATTAGATTACCTTATAAAGTAAGGAGGGGATATTTACCATGGAAGATCATTTAAGGCTGAATGTTTCATTGCTGCGTAAGCGTGTGCCGAATCTCACAACAGCGGCCAAAACGGTGGGCTTAAGGCCGGCCACTGTGTCAAATTTATGTACAGGTAAAATATCGGTGGCCCGTGCCGAGGTGAAAACGATCGTGACCCTTGCAAACCTGGCGAATTGTACGCTGGATGAATTGATTATTCAAGGAGGGAAATTAAGTATGATTGAAACTGGAATTAAACCACTTGATTTATTTGCACCCATTGTTCAGGGGGGGACTAACGGATTCGTTGCGAGATCTCAGATCGGCCAATTTGTCGTTTTGGCTGAAATGACACAAGTATTGAAAGAGAAAGGTTACCATGCCATATTATTAACACCGGATCAGACCTACCCCGGTTTAAGTGATCTTGAAGGATTCGTGGATGCGAAATGCCACACGCTCGAAGATGCCTTTGCGGAGGTTTCATTGGTGGATGATAAGGAAAGCATTCTCCTGTATGTTGATCGTTCGTTTATCGTCTCAGGGAAGCTGTATGAATTAAGAGAGAGGTTCGAAGCAGAGGGCTATCCTGACATCACGACCATTTTATTTGATCCAAGTGGAGAAGCAGTCGATGAAGACGACCCGTTTGGTCCACTTGATACCTTGTGTTATTTCGACATTGATCTGGCTACCCGTGGTATGTACCCGGCCATTCATCCCGTTCAGTCGACGTCCGTCCTGTTGGAAGATGAAGCGTTGGATGCAAGTCATGCCACGACCCACAAGAAGGCAAAGAAAGTATTAAGGCGATATAAAGAAATTCGCGTCCTGATGAATACGATCGGTAAAGATAAAATTCCCGATGCAGACCTTGAACTATTCCAAATTGGGGAGAGACTCGAAGCATACTTGAGCCAGCCTTTCTATGTAGCAGAGGAATTCACTAACGTCAAAGGCCAAAGCGTACCGGTCCAACAAACGATCGGGGACATACAGAAGATACTCCAAGGGCACTACAACCACCTCGAACCCAAACACCTCACCTATAAAGGACGATTGAATTAACCAACAGTAGAGGGACGGACCCCGGGCAGGAATGCCGGGGTCCGTCCCTCTGATTTTTTCGTTATTTAATATTTATTGAGAAAGGATTTATTCGAATCCTGCAAATGCCTATATGAATAATCAAAACGCTTAGGGGAAGGTCTAAGTGTTTTTTTGTTGAACTTAAAAAATCCCTTAACTCCATTTCCCGTACATACGTTCCATGATAGGATAGAAGATATGAATGATAAATCCTAACGTGCAGGCGACAATGACCGTTCCGATGCCGACTGCCCCGTGGAAGACCATGGCGAGGGTGATGGCAATCGCTTCATTTAACAAGCGGGAATTGCGCAAATTCAACCCAAAACGTTGATGGATCGCCACCATGAACGTATCCATGGGGCTTGAAGGGAGCTTGGCTTGAAGATAGATGGAGATTCCAATCCCGAGGAGCAGGATACCGATCAAGACAAAAGTTAATTGCTGACCAAATCCCACAGGTTCAACTGTATTAAGGCCCGACGTGATCCAGTAATCAACCATCATCCCGATCACAAAGATGGAGAGGGCGGCTAACCATTGGACACCTTCTTTTAATAAAAATGCGTTTATGAGGATGAGAATGCATCCATTCATGAATATGCATGTGCCGATAGAAAGGTGAAGCAGGGTCGATTCCCCGACGGCGAGTGCATCCCAGGGAGCCGCTCCCAAATCCCCTTTGATAATAAGTGACACCCCTAATGATAGAGACAGTAATCCAATGCAATAAAAGATGAATCTTGCCTTCATTCTCCCGAATCCTCCGTTCCAAACAGCTTGTCTAATATATATGTACATCTGAAAAAAGATAGAATCATCATTTTCCTTTGATAACTGGAGGTGAAACGTCCGTGAAGAAAACCATGAAGATATCGATCAGGGAGTTAGTGGAGTTTGTGTATAAGGAAGGAAGCATTGACCTGAGATTTCAGGCCCGCTCCTCTATGGTCACCGGCACAAGACTCCATCAGAAACTGCAGAAGCAATATAAAGAAGGCGATGAGAAGGAAGTCTTCCTGAAAGGGGAGCAAGCAGCCGGTGGTCTCGTATATCAACTCGAGGGTCGTTGTGATGGCATTCACTATGATGACGGAGAAGTGACCGTGGAGGAGATCAAATCGACGGCAAAAAATCTGGACTTGATTGAAGAAGGAAGCCGGGTTCACTGGGCTCAGGGTGAATGCTATGCATTCTTGTTGGCAAAAGAAAAGCTGCTCCCCCATGTGGCTGTCCAATTAACCTATATCGAGGTTGAATCAGAAAGAACGAAGTCATTCAAGCAAATCTACTCCATTGAAGAGCTTGAACGCATCGTGAATGAAACCCTGGTTGCTTACACACCGTTTGCTACCGTGATTCTGACAAATGAAGAAAACAAAATGAAAAGTGCCACGGATCTGATATTTCCGTATCCTTCTTACCGGAAAGGACAGAAAAAACTCGCGGGTGCGGTATATAAAACAGTAACCGAATCGAAATCCCTTTATGCCAATGCACCCACAGGAACGGGGAAAACAATTTCAACCCTGTTTCCTACCATAAAAGCAATAGCAGAAGGGAATAGCAAGTGGTTTTATGTGACGGCAAAAACGATCACCCGTACAGTGGCAGAAGAAGCGCTTCTTCTTCTGGAAAAAGAGGGTTTGGCACACAGGACGGTTACGATCACGGCGAAAGACAAGATCTGCTTCAAAGAAGAAACGATTTGTCAGAAGGAGTATTGCGAATTTGCAAACGGTTATTATGATCGCATTAACGGAGCGCTGATTGATATTTTGACCCAGGAAAGCATCATCACGCGCCCGATCCTCGAATCATACGCAAGAAAACACAAGGTGTGTCCTTTTGAATATTCCATCGACCTTGCCTACCTGGTGGACGGAGTCATCTGCGATTATAACTACATCTTCGACCCGAGGGTTTCCTTGAAAAGAATGAACGAAGAAAGTAAGAAAAAGACGAATCTGCTCATAGACGAGGCCCATAATCTTGTAGGCAGGGGAAGAGAAATGTATTCTGCCTCCCTGAAAAAGTCTGCTTTCTTACAAATCAAAAAGCTATACCCTGAACATGACGGATTGAGGCAGGGAATTACTGCAGTTAATAAGCAATTTCTGCGATTGAAAAAAGAAGACGGTGCTGACAACAGGGTTGAATTGGACGGTCAACTCGTTGAGTCGGTTGTAAGCTTCATTGAAATTGCTGAAAAGTGCCTGGGGGAAACGGGCAGGGAGTGGTCGGAGGGATTTATGCAATTGTATTTCGACAGCATCAGTTTTGTGCGAATTTCAAATCTCTACTCTGAGGAACATCGCTTTGTAATTGATAGAAGCTCCCATGAATTAGAAGTGAAACTTTATTGCATCGATCCATCGAAGCTTATTAAACAGGTTACACGTCCGTATCAATCATCGGTATTTTTCTCTGCTACACTGCACCCGTTTTCGTACTATTTTCAGCAGCTGGGCGGGAGTGAAGAAGATTATCGATTCCTGATTCCTTCCCCATTTGAGCACGACCAGTGGCAAGTAGGGATCCACCCGATTTCCACCCGATTAAGGGACAGGGATCGGACCCTTCCCATCATTACTCGTTCCATAGAGGAAACCTTCAATGGGTACAAAGGGAATTATCTCGTCTTCTTTTCTTCATACTCTTATATGCAGGAAGCGTATGACAGGATGAATAAGGAATCATTGGACGCTAGTGTCCTTATTCAGGAGCCGAATATGAGCGAGAGAGAAAGAGAAGAATTCCTTCAGGAGTTCCGGAGTGATAGAGAACATCCTGTTATCGGTCTTGCGGTCCTGGGAGGAATCTTCTCAGAAGGGATCGATTTGAAAGGAGATCGGTTAAAGGGTGTGATTGTGGTAGGAGTGGGGCTGCCCCAGCCTTCTGTGGAACAGGAAATCATCAAGGATTATTTTAATGGCAGGGGAATGGACGGGTATGATTATGCTTATGTGTATCCAGGGCTGAATAAAGTATTTCAATCAGGAGGAAGACTTATCCGTTCAGAAGAAGACAGGGGAGTCCTGAAGCTGATTGATGATCGGTATTTGACCCCTAAATACCGGGATTTATTGCTGGATGAATGGAAAGAGTATCGCATTATAACGTAAAAAAGACCGCTGTTTTCAGCGGTCTTTTATCATTAGTTAAAAGAAGGATCCTTTAACAGACGGTCAAATTCTTCAAGGTGATGAGTTTCATCGGCGATCATATCATCAAGCTTGATGCTGAGCTCAACAAGACCCAATTCTTCTGCTTGTTCTTTACGCTTCTTATAGCGCTCAATGGTATCTGCTTCGGCTTTACGGCCTTCTTCAAGCATTTCCTTCACATCATCCGTTTGTTTAACCGCAGCAGGCGTCGTTGTCGGCTGTCCACCCAACGTTTTAATCTTTTCGGCAAGGTATAAAGCGTGACCCTGCTCATCAGGAATTTCTTCTTCAAAGAAAGGTTTTAATATTTGACGATACAAGCCGCTCACGACAGCCGCGTAGTTAGTGTAAAGAATGACTGCCGCATATTCATTGGCTAAATCCTCATTTAATCCATCAATCAATTCATGTAATTTTGCTTCATCCATGTAAAATACCACCCTTTTCATTGTTGTTATAGAGACTATTTACCCGGACTGATGTGAAAATAAACATTCCGGAGGGAAACGAATGCCCTTCAAATATTTTGCCTGAAAATGGGGATTCTAATTCTATAAAAGTCAGAGGAGGGATGAGCATGTCTAAACAGGGCAGGAAGAGTATGGATCAAACTTCTGAACAGCTGGCGAAACAAAAGGCCAAAAACGATGTAGAATTTGCATCTGATACCCAAACGGGAAATGCAAAAGGACAAAGTCAGAAGAAAAGCGGCAGACAAGTAAATAAAAAATAATGGACGAATATCTTTTTCATCGAAAGAAAAACCTATATGTAGAACCAGGAGGTGTAAAGGCATGAGAATTGGTGTTGAACAATCCTTAACAAACGTTGTAGAAGCCTTACGGGCACAGGGGCATGAAGTAGTGGAGCTTAAGCAGGAATCAGATGCAAACGGATGTGACTGTTGTGTCGTGACAGGAATGGATACAGATGTAATGGGTATTCAAAATGTAGCGACTCAAGGTCCTGTCATCGAAGCAAGCGGACTGAGTGCAGATCAAATCTGCCAGGAAGTCGAAAGCAGACTGCAATAACTCCAACACAAAAAAGAACAGCCATTGATGGCTGTTCTTTTTTGTGTTGGTATATTAAAAAGCGTGATGCACGATTTTTAGATCCACATCCATCACCCAATCTGGGCAAGAGGTTGGTTTCTCAAGTGCTCGCGCAGGAGATCAGGAGCGGTTAAAAAGACCAGTCCGTTACCTTCCAGTGTTTTCGGGAAGCCGAGTGGTACTGTCCGCTTAATGAGCTGCGCATATACTTCACATTCAGAAAGTTTCCGGTCGAAGGATGCCTGTTCAAATTCTTTGATCAGGGCTAATGCTCCAGAGATGTGGGGAGCTGACATGGAGGTTCCGCTGAGCTTGGCATATTTTTCTCCCGGAATGGTCGATAGGATTTGTTCGCCGGGGGCCACTAAGTCAACTTCATTGTTGGAATTGGTAAAGTAGGAAGACTTTCTTTGAAGATCGATGGCGCCGACCGAAATGACTTCATTGTAGCAGGCGGGGTAGGAAAATTCATCAGTGCCGCTATTGGAGTCCCCCTCGTTCCCGGCAGCGCATACCACCAGAATATTGGCATCCACCGCTTTTTGGATGGCTTCGTGAAGTGGGTCATAGTCTGTAGGTCCCCCCAAAGACATGGAAATGATATCGACCTTTTGCTCGATGGCATAGAGAATACCATTCACGATCCAATCATACTGACCACTTCCACGGCTGCCGGCGAGAACTTTAATCACCAGTAAGTCAGCCATTGGAGCCACTCCGATGACCCCATCACCATTTTCGTTTGCGGCAATTGTTCCAGAGACATGGGTACCGTGTCCGCTGTAATCCGTCACATTATCTTCTGCACCTTCATCATCATCGGTGAAATTTCGGAATCCCTTCACCTTTCCCGTAAGGTCAGGGTGATTCATATCACATCCCGTATCAAGGATGGCGATGGTGATACCTTTCCCTTTATACCCATTTTTCCACATGCTGGGGGCTTGGATTAAATCAACGCCTTTAGGAATTTCATTTGCATCAACAATCATTTCGTCCATGAAATATGGAATTAACCTCATTTCACCTTGCATAGCAATCCCTCCTAAAATAGTGTTGAACACAGGAATAAAAATCAGAAGTTTCTGAAAATATAACATTTTTTGGACAAAATGAAAAGGGATAATAGTAATAGGAAAATAAAACCAACCATATTTTCGTCCGCCGTTGCATAAAGGGAGGATCAACCCCTCTTTAGAGGAGTGAGCAGGGAGATTGATCTTTTTGGGGGGATGAAATTTTAAACAAACGTTTGACTAACGATGCGAACCCTTGATAGTAATAGGGTCTTCGGGGTTAAACAAACGTTTGGTTAAAATAAATCTTCCAGGTTTTTCATCATGTCGCCCCGGGTTCCAACATAAAATAGGTGAAGAAAGGGGGCACAAGGATGAATTATTATCAATATGGCTATCCTGCCTATTCCTATTACCGAAATGCTCCGAATATGGCCTATGCTCACATTCAGGGAGGTCCACTCGCTCCAGGGCTTAAAGGATATGTGTTTTTTCGGGAAGTACAAAATGGTGTGGAAGTATTTGCCGAGGTGACAGGTTTACCATCCTATAAAGAAGGAAAGGGTGATCGAAAGCCGATTGGTCCCCATGGATTTCATCTCCATGAAAAAGGGGCATGTGAGATAGGGGATCCCAATGAACCCTTCACGTCTGCAGGAGGGCATTGGAATCCGACCAATCAGCCACATGGGAATCATGCAGGAGATTTTCCTGTTTTGTTTTCAAATGACGGCTACGCAAAAATGTCCTTTTTTACGAATAAATTTAATGTGAAAGATGTGATAGGGAAGGGTGTCATCATTCATCAAAACCCGGATGACTTCAGGTCCCAGCCTTCAGGGGATGCAGGGAAACGATTGGCGTGCGGAGTGATCATGGGGTATGGAGCACCATAAAGAAAAGGGTTGACCCCGTGTTGGGTCAACCCTTTTGCATGGAGCAGAAGGGATTAAAATACTCCCAGGACATCAAGCATGACGAATAGTATTAACACCGGCGCCACAAAGCGGATCAAGAAGAACCAGGTTTCAAATAATCCCCGTTTTAACCCGCTTCCCTGCTTTAATTCATCATATAAAGCTGTTTTTTTCATTTTCAGCGGTACAAAGAGAGCGATAAGCAATGATCCGATTGGAAGCAATACATTACTAACAGTAAAGTCGGCTAAATCAAATATGGTTTTGCCAAACAATGTGATATCACCAAGTACCCCGAAAGACAATGCCGATGGAATGCCGCAAACGAAGATGGCAAGACCGATGATCCACGACCATTTCGTACGCTTTCCGGGGTCCCCCTTCGAAATGACGGAAACGATGATCTCAAGCATCGAGAACGCAGAAGTCAATGCTGCGAATAAGAATAGCACAAGGAATGCAATGAAGAAGAGCATCCCGAAAGGAAGCTGACTGAACACGGTAGGCAGTACGTTGAATAGCAGCACCGGACCCGCGCCAGGCTCTAAATCAAAAGCAAAGACTGCCGGGAAAATCGCAAGTCCTGCCAGTAATACGATGAAGATATTCATCGCTACGATCGAAATGGCCGAACGTGGAAGACTCTGTGTCTTTGGAAGGTATGAGCTGTATGTCACCATCACCGATACCCCGACACTTAACGTGAAGAACGATTGACCCATCGCTTCTAAAATCGTCTGTGACGTTACTTTGGAAAAGTCGGGCTGGAGCAGGAATGTAACTCCTTCAACTGCCCCATCAAGGGTCACAGCGCGGACTACTAACAGAATGAAAAGAACAAATAATGCCGGCAACATAATTTTACTCGCGAGTTCAATCCCTTTTTCAATCCCCTTGGCCACCACGATGATGGTCATCAAGATGAAGAGAAGCTGAACGAATACACTTATCCCGGGATTTGAAATCGTTGCCCCGAACACTTCTGCGTATTGATCCGATGAAAGGCCGTTTAATTGTCCTGTAACAGCTTTGAATAAATAAACGACGATCCATCCCCCGATTACACTATAGAAGGACAGCAGGATGAAGGATGTGACCATCCCGAGTATCCCGACCCAGTGCCATTTGGTGCCGGGGGCGATCTTTCGGTACGAATCCACTGCGTTGCTTCCGGACGTACGTCCGATTGAGAATTCAGCCAGTAATAATGGAAGGCCGAGTAATAAAGTAAATAAAATAAAGATCAGGAAGAATGCTCCGCCTCCATTTTCACCGGCTATATAAGGGAATTTCCAGATGGCCCCCAATCCGATGGCAGACCCGGCTGCCGCTAAAATAAAGCCGATTTTCGATGACCACTGTTCACGCTGACTCATTCTCATTCTCCTTTCGGTTATTATTGACGTGTGAGGGTAATTTCTGACCAAATAAAAAAATCGCCCCTACATATCGTAGGGACGATTTGGATATCGCGGTACCACCCTAGTTATGAGAAAATTATTCTCATCACTCTTCACACATAACGGTCTTACCCGTCTTTTGATCTCGTCAAAAGAAGCTCCGGAATCGAAATTCGCTTCATCTTTGTACCGGTTCACACCAACCACCGGCTCTCTTAAACAGGGAAATGTCCGCTACTAGTTTCCTTCAAAGCTTATTCAATATTAGGTTATACAATTTTTATCATGAATCAAAACGACTTGTCAATCTATTTCAGGAAAAGTAGTGAGAATTGTCTGGAATTGATGGTGGTTTTTGGCTTTGTCAGGTGTGGAGATGATTGTGTACCTGGTCCATATAAGTGGGGATGTACCAGGTACAAAAAGGCTGAGACGTACCAGGTACAAAAAGGCTGAGGCGTACCAGGTACAAAAAGAGCAACTTGTACCTGGTACAAGCCGACCCCGCCCATTGAAACGTGCAGCCATTGAGTTCGCCCTTCTTCTCAAGTAAAATAAAGAAAAAATGGACTGAAAAGGTGTTTTACATGAAATCATTTATTATCATTGGCGCCGGCATTCTCGGGGCTTCCACGGCGTATCATCTTGCGAAAGCAGGAGCGGATGTCATAATCATTGATCGAAAGGACCCCGGACAGGCAACGGATGCAGCGGCAGGAATTGTCTGCCCGTGGCTGTCACAACGCAGGAATAAAGTGTGGTATCGCCTGGCAAAGGGTGGGGCGAAGTATTATCCGAGCATCATAGAACAGCTCGAAGCAGACGGCGAGACTGAAACAGGTTATAAACGGGTGGGGGCCATCAGTCTCCACACGGATGTGCATAAGCTCCATAAAATGATGGAGAGAGCGGAGAAACGCAGGGAGGATGCTCCGGAAATCGGAGAGCTGACCATGTTGACGGCAGAAGAAACAAGGCAGCGTTTTCCACTTCTTTCTGAGGAGTATCAGTCTGTTCATGTCAGTGGTGCAGCCAGGGTGGATGGAAGAGCGATGAGGAAGGCCCTTTTAAATGGAGCTGAAAAGCAAGGAGCAACACTGCGACAAGGGGATGCCAAGCTGTTAAACGAAGACAATCGGATTATTGATGTCAAAATAGGAGACGAAGTACTTCGGGCGGACGGAGTCATTGTGACGGCCGGGGCCTGGGCGAACGAACTCTTTCAACCTCTTGGAATCAATTTTCTTGTATCCTCCCAAAAAGCGCAGATTCTCCATCTGCAAGCAGGTGGGCAGGAGACCGCCGAATGGCCGGTCGTCATGCCACCTAATGATCAATACCTTCTTGCCTTCCCTGCAGGTAGAGTTGTGGCAGGGGCCACTCACGAAAATGATGTCGGTTTTGATCAACGGGTAACCGCTGGGGGGATGCACGAAATTCTTCACAAGGCTATGGACGTTGCACCGGGAATTGGTGACAGTGCAATCCTTGAGACGAGAGTCGGATTTCGCCCGTTCACACCTGGTTTCCTTCCCGTTTTTGGTGCCATGCCGGGATTGGATGGTGTATGGGTGGCCAATGGACTTGGGGCATCGGGTTTGACGGTGGGGCCATATCTTGGTTCGGAGCTTGCGAAACTTGCTCTCGGTGAACCCACAGAACTTGATCCTGCTGACTATGATGTAGCAGGGGCCGTCGAGTAAAAGAAGAAAAAGCCACCAGCTCATTTCCCTCTATCTTCTATAGGGAATGACCCTTATAATAGAGGGAGCGAAATTTAGTTTAGGAAGAAAAGGTGTTTACGATATGAGTTTATTGACAGTCAAAAACTTAACACACGGTTTCGGTGACCGTGCGATTTTTAACGATGTATCTTTCCGATTATTGAAGGGTGAACATATCGGCTTGATCGGTGCCAATGGAGAAGGAAAGTCTACCTTTATGAATATCATTACAGGAAAGCTTGAGCCTGATGAAGGGAAAGTGGAATGGGCGAAGCGTATCCGTATCGGGTACCTGGATCAGCATGCCCAGTTGAAGCAGGGCATGACGATCCGGGACGTCTTAAAAACTGCCTTCCAATACCTGTTTGATATGGAAACAGAAATGAATGAGCTTTTTGCCAAGATGGGGGAGGCTACCCCGGAAGAACTGGAAGAATTGCTGGAGGAAACCGGTACCCTTCAGGATGCGTTGACGAATAATGATTTCTATATCATTGATGCCAAGGTGGAAGAAATCGGCCGTGGCCTTGGGTTGGATGATATCGGATTGGATAAAGATGTCCACGATCTAAGTGGGGGACAACGGACGAAAGTATTATTGGCAAAGCTTTTACTAGAAAAGCCTGACATCCTATTACTCGATGAGCCTACCAACTATCTTGATGAGCAGCATATCAATTGGTTGAGACGCTATCTGCAGGAATATGAAAATGCATTTATTCTGATCTCTCATGATATCCCGTTCTTAAATAGTGTCATCAATCTGATCTATCATATGGAAAATCAGGAATTGAATCGCTATGCAGGGGACTATCATGAATTCAAACGGGTCCATGAAATGAAGAAACAGCAGCTTGAGTCGGCTTTCAAGAGACAACAGCAGGAAATCTCGGAGTTGAAGGATTTCGTGGCCCGCAATAAGGCCCGGGTATCCACCCGTAACATGGCCATGTCCCGTCAGAAAAAGCTTGATAAGATGGATGTAATCGAACTGGCTGCGGAAAAGCCGAAGCCTGAGTTTCATTTTAAACAAGCGAGAACCGCCGGCAGGCTCATCTTTGAAACGAAGGATCTTGTGATCGGGTACGATGAACCGTTATCAAAACCGCTCAACCTGAAGATGGAGCGTGGTCAGAAGATTGCTCTGTCAGGAGCCAACGGAATCGGGAAGACGACTCTATTGCGGAGCATCCTCGGGGAAATCAAACCGATTTCCGGTTCAGTGGAGCTTGGTGATTATCTTCATATCGGTTATTTTGAACAGGAAATCAAGACAAAAAATAGTAACACATGCATTGAAGAAGTGTGGAACGAGTTCCCATCCCTTAACCAGGCGGAAGTTCGCTCGGCCCTGGCTAAATGCGGATTGACGACGAAGCATATCGAAAGCAAGGTAGAAGTGCTGAGCGGCGGGGAAAAGGCAAAGGTGCGACTATGTAAACTGATGAACAAAGAATCGAACGTTCTTGTTTTCGATGAACCGACCAATCACTTGGATGTTGAGGCTAAAGAAGAGTTGAAGCGGGCATTGATAGAATACAGAGGCACCGTGCTCTTAATCAGCCACGAACCTGACTTCTATCAGGATGTAGCGACGGAAGTATGGAACTGTGAAGACTGGACAACCAAATTGTTTTAATAAAAAGCCGATTCCCTCAAATAACTAAACCGTACCGTTTTGAGGTGCTTTTCATCAATGGTATATAAAAAAGTAGAACTCGCCGCAGGAATTTTTGGCGAGTTTCTTTATTAGGAAGGCAAAAACCTTATGTATTTACTTGTGATACGGTTCATTAAGATTTCTTGCCCTACCAGAGAGAGTATAATAAGCGGAGATTTTCCGGTTACGTTTAGAATGGAACTTGTTTTGGGGATGAATAAGCGGAATTTTTCCGCTAATGCACAGAAAAATCTCCCATATTTCTATGTTTTGAGTAAATAGGCGGAGTGGCCCTGTCGGTTGGAAACTGGAAGATTAAACGTGATAAAGAATTACAGGAAGAAGCTGAGAAGGAAGAGACAATCCTTAAACCGGCTACTGAATAGTATGGAAAAAGCCTGCCTTGGAGGAATTCATGGCAGGCTTTTTTTATTTAATTGGTTTTTCGGACCTCATACAAATGAAACGACAATCCAAATGGATCAGATATCATTTCACTTGTTGAATGATAGACGTGATCTACCCTGCAGCCGCTGTCCAGGAGCTTTTGCTTGCTTCTATCAAAATCATCCACAGCGAACTCGAAATGCACGGTGTTATGATCACTATCTTCAATGAAGAAATTCCGACCATTCATCGAGAACTTTGTTTCCTTTTGTCCCTGCTCTTCAACCTTCATTCCAATGATATTCGTGTAAAATTGAATCGCTTCATGGTAATGCTTCACTCCAACTGCAACATTATGAGTGAGCTGAAAGGATGAACGAAGGTTATGCTTCAACTGAGGGACAAAATCTTCAGATGGAGCATGTAATAAATCCAGTAAAGAATAAATGACGCAATATTCGTCTCCGGGCCCGAAGTAAGCAGAGCTGCAATGATAAATCATACCTTCTTCACCTTTTTTGAAAGTGGATACTCCAGGCATGGAGGTTTTCTCATTTTTAAACCCGAGGTCTTGTGAAAAAGTGTTTCCTTTCGATGATACAAGTGGAAAGGACCACCCTTTTGAAGCTGCAAAGTCTTCTTGAACGGCCGGGTCGTCTGGAGAGGATAGAACAAATTCACAACGACTTAACAAATGATGATACACCCCATTAAAGCCATCCCCCCACATGGAACAATAGCGACATTTCCTCCCCATATTATGGATGATAATAAGTTCATCCTTGTCTTTGAAAAGTTCCTCCAGTGTAACGGTCTGTTGATCAGTTGTTAAAAAGAGGTAGTTTTCAACCTTTTGCGGAGCTTGTTCTTTGCGTAGCTGTGCAAGCTGCCTTTTCTTTTCCATGATTTCCAACTCTAATGCCTGTATTTCCTTCGTTCCTTCAAATGTGGTCATTTTATTGCCTCCTAATTAGAACTTGTCATATGTAAGATTCTGTATTGGAGTGAGATGTCCTTCTTTTCAGGAGATGATCGTATCTTATCTGGTCGTCAACGAATGTACTTTAATTAAATTTTCTGAAAATATATTGACAATTTTCAGAAGACACGTTATCTTTTGAGTAGTTAAATATAACACATATTTTTATAAACGAATTAATAACGTTATATAAATATATTTTTACATCATATCAGGGAGGCCGATACATTGATTTTGCATGAGATTGAAACCGCCGGTCGATCGCAAATGGAGCGCCTTCAACTAGAGAGACTGCAACATGTTGCTTCAGTCGTTTATGAGAAAGTTCCCTTTTACCGGGAGCAGTTTGAGAGAAGGAGCATCAAGCCGGAAGATATAAAGTCTTTGGCGGACTTAAAAATGTTACCGCTTACAATCAAGAAGGACCTCCGGGATCATTATCCATTTGGCCTGTTTGCCGTAGAACGTGAGGAAATGGTCAGGGTTCATGCTTCAAGCGGTACGAGTGGGAAGCCCACAGTCGTAGGTTATACCCAGAATGACATTGATATGTGGGGCGGAATCGTTGCGCGGGCAATCAGCATGGCAGGCGGGAAACCGGGAGATGTCCTGCATAACGCATATGGATATGGTTTATTTACCGGGGGCCTTGGCCTTCATTATGGGAGTGAGAAGCTCGGGATGATCACGGTTCCGGTGTCAGGAGGGAACATGTCCAGGCAGATCACATTATTGGAAGACTTCAAGCCGTCCATCATATGCGGTACGCCTTCTTACGTTCTCAATTTAGCTGAATCCATGGAGGCACAAGGAAAGGATCCGGCTTCCCTTTCTGTGAAATATGGAATCTTCGGGGCTGAGCCATGGTCGGATTCGATGAGGAAGACGTTGGAGCTGAAGATGGATATTAAAGCATGTGATATCTACGGTTTAAGTGAAGTCATTGGACCAGGGGTTGCCATGGAATGTCATGAAGCACGGGACGGCCTTCATATTGCAGAGGATCACTTCCTCGTTGAAGTCATTAACCCTGATACGTTAGAGACCTTGCCGGAAGGGGAAGTCGGGGAGCTTGTGTTTACAAGCTTAACGAAGGAAGCCTTTCCGATCATCCGGTACAGGACCGGCGATATCGCTTCGATTCAGCACGGAACATGCTCATGTGGACGAACAACGGTGAAGATGTCCAGGGTGAAAGGAAGAGTCGATGACATGCTCATCATCAGGGGAGTGAACGTGTTTCCATCCGAAATGGAGCATTTTCTGCTTCAGATAAATGACCTTGCACCACATTATCAAGTTCACTTGAAGAAAAAAGGGGCACTGGATTTGGTGGAGCTGCAGGTTGAGGTGACGGATAAATGTTTTAATGGGGTGTCGAACGACTTGCATCATGACCGTCTGAATGAATTGGAAAGAAAAGTGAAGGGCCTGATGAAGGATCGTTGCTACGTTTCCATGGATGTCAAAGTGAGAGCTCCCAGGGAAATACCCCGTTCGGAAGGAAAAGCCATCCGGATTGTTGATCTTAGGGGAGAAGCCATGCTTCAATAAATTTTTTTGAGAAAAATACCTATCACACGATTTCATCATAACGTGGTAATGGTGTAATAAAGGAGGGGCTGCAATGAGTGATATATTGACAAATCAACCATTGACGGAAGATGAGCGTATGGCTCATTTTATGAAAAAGATCGAAAATGACGAAAAAATCGAAGCCGATGACTGGATGCCGGATGAATATCGGAATGCGCTGATCAAGCTGATATCTATGCACGGCATAAGTGAAATCATGGGTGCACTCCCTGAGAAGGAGTGGGTCCCGAAAGCACCTACCCTCAGAAGAAAACTGGGGATCATGGCAAAGGTTCAGGACGAGATGGGGCACGGACAGCTTTTGCTTCGTGTAGCGGAAGATTTGATGAAGCCTTATGGGAAAACGAGAGAGCATATCATGAGGGATTTGTTTTCTGGAGATTTGAAGTTTCATAACGTCTTTCATATGGAGGCACCGACCTGGGGAGACGCGGGGTTGATCGGCTGGCTCGTGGACGGGGCGGCAATCATTACACAAACGAATATGCTTCATGCTTCCTATGGACCATACGCCAGGGCGCTGAAGAGAATTTGTGCCGAGGAAGTATTCCATGCACAGCATGGTGAGGCAATCATCATGGCATTAGCAGAAGGTACACCGGATCAGAAAGCGTTGGTCCAGGATGCGGTGGACCGTTGGTGGGAATCGCTTCTGATGTTCTTTGGACCTGGGGACGCGAAGACAACGGGATCTTCCAAGCAGGATATTACCATCAAGTACAACATCCGCACGAAAACCAATGAACAGCTTCGTCAGGACTTTTTTACAAAATATGTTCCTAGAATGCTGTCATTGGGTCTGACGCTCCCGGATGAAACGATGTACTTTGATGAAGAACAGGACTTATGGATCTATAAGCAGCCCGACTGGAGCCGCTTTAAGGAAATTATTCGCAACAAAGGGCCAAAATCGAAGGACCGCCTCCGTTTAAGGGAATTATCCTACGATAACAATGCGTGGGTCCGGGAAGCGTTAAGCCCAGGTGACCGAGTAAGTTAGAAGGGAATGAGAAGAGATGTCAGACAAGGGTCAGAACTTTTATCAGGAATTTGAAGTGTTCAGTAAACGGTCGGACGGGGCACAGATGCAGCATCAGTTCAGTCTGCTGGCTCCCAACCATGAGCTTGCCATGGTAATGGCTCAAGAGAATTTCATGAGAAGAGAGCCTGTTTCGGATATATGGGTCGTGAAACGGTCGGATGTACGGATGATGACCCCCGAAGAAAGGGAGAGCGTCTCCCGTCTTGATAATAAAGATTACCGTAACGCCAAGGGCTACGGCTATTTGAAAAAGAAGTGGAGACAGTACGAACAGGAAATGCTTGATGAGAAAGAAATCATGTCATGGGGAGAGTTGGTGAAGAAGAAATGAACGTGAAAAGTCCACAGGACATTCCGAATGCAGATTACAAGGAAGCCCTCCTGAGCCTCTTATATCAGCTGGCTGATGACGATTTCATCCTTGCTTACCGGGGATCTGAATGGCTGGGGCTCGCTCCCCATATCGAAGAAGATGTCGCGTTTTCTTCCATCAACCAGGACACAATGGGGCATGCGACCATGTTTTATCAGCTACTTGAAGCGTTGGGAGAAGGGGATCAGGACCATCTCGCCCATGGTCGGAAAGCGTCAGAAAGAAGAAATGCCATTCTCCTTGAAGAAGTGAATGGACCCGGAAACTACATGGAGGAGCCACGCTATGATTGGGCCTTTGCTGTTGTACGGCATTATTTTTACAGTGTGGCAAAAAAAGTGCGGATCGATGCGCTTAAGAATTCTTCCTATGAACCACTTGCCGAGATGGCCGTCAAGATCAACACAGAATTGTACTACCACCTGCTTCACTGGAAAACCTGGTTCATACAGTTGATGAATGCAGGCGGAGAAGCAAGGGAGCGTATGAATAAGGCAACGGAAAGAGTACTGGAAGAATTCGCGGGAGTCCTGACCCTGGGGCCAAGGGGGAAAGAAATGTCCCTTATGGCTTTGATCGAAGGGGAAGAAAGTTTAACAAAACGTTGGGAACTCGCGCTCGAGCCGGTCTTCAGGTCCTGTCAGCTTTCCTTTCCACCGACTGTAGGCATGAAAAAGGGGAATGGACGCTTAGGTGAACACACCCCTGAACTGGATACGGCACTTTCGACCTTGAGCGAAGTCTATCAAACAAATCCGGCTGCAAGCTGGTAAAGGATGAAGGAAAATGACTGCTACCGTTTTAGATGTTCTTCAAACTGTGAAAGATCCTGAAATCGATTCCATCAGCATTGTGGATCTCGGAATGGTCAATCGCGTCGATCAACAGGAAGAAACCCTTGTAATCGAGCTTCTTCCCACTTTTGTAGGCTGTCCGGCACTGGACATCATTAAAGGCAATGTCGAGAAGGCGTGCAGAGAACAACTGGACGTAGGGTCCGTACAGGTGGAGTTCGTCTATTCTCCGCCCTGGACATCGGATCGACTGACAGTGAATGGACGGGAGCGGCTGAAGGAATTCGGCATCGCGCCGCCGCCGGAACATTTTACAGGGGAAGAAGATTGGGAGATTCACTGCCCGTACTGTGATTCCCCCTATACCTCCATGGAGAACCTGTTCGGGCCGACCGCCTGCAGAAGCATCCTCTACTGCAAACAGTGCCGGAACCCGTTCGAAGCCATGAAACCTATATCCACGATGATGTGAAAAATCTAGTAAACTACTGAAAATCAAAGGAGAGATTCCATTATGGTAAAACTAATCGCGTTATATAAGCACCCTGAAAACAAAGAGAAATTCGATGAGCACTACTTCAATACCCACGGTCCGATCACAGCGAAGATCCCTGGATTGAAGAAGATGGATGTCACTCGTATCGTCGGATCACCGATGGGCGGGGAAGGCAAATATTATTTAATGTGCGAAATGTATTATGACAGTCATGAAACACTGAAGGCAGCCATGAAATCCGATGAAGGAAGAGCTTCAGGGAAGGACCTTATGGGCTTCGCAGCAGAACTTGTCACACTTATGATCGGCGAAGAAGTGAATGAATAAAGAGTACGAATATATCGTAGTGAGCGAGAGGGACGGACTTGGTTTTGTAGAACTGAACAGACCGAAAGTCCTCAACGCCATCAATCGTCCTATGGTATCGGAATTGGTCCATGCTTTCGAAGCATTGGACCGGAACGACAATGTGAAAGTGATAGTGTTATCCGGCAGGGGGAGGGCGTTCGCTGCAGGAGCCGACATCGATGAAATGGCAGAGGACGGTGCCATTGATCTGGAGCTCTTGAATCAATTCACCGAATGGGACCGTCTGGCCTGGATCAAGAAGCCGATCATCGGAGCGGTCCAGGGGTTTGCGTTAGGAGGGGGATTTGAACTTGCCCTGTGCTGTGACCTTTTGTTCGCGGCGGAGGATGCAAGCCTCGGTTTTCCCGAAGTGAATCTCGGGGTCATGGCGGGAGCAGGCGGGACGCAAAGGCTCACGAAGCTGATTGGGAAATCCCGTGCTATGGAATGGCTGTTATCGGGAGACATGTTTACAGCCTCCCAAGCACTCGAATGGGGAGTTATCAACCGGACGATCCCGAGAGAGCTATTAATAGAAGAAACAGAGAAATTTGCGAGGAAACTGGCTGCCAAGCCCCCGCTTTCCCTTCGCTTGATCAAGGAGTCTGTACATAAAGCCGTGGATTCCTCGATTTATGAAGGAATGCAGTATGAGCGCAAGAACTTCTATCTGCTTTTTGCCTCTGAAGATCAGAAAGAAGGCATGAAGGCTTTTGTAGAAAAAAGGAAACCTCATTTTAAAGGGAAGTAAGGAGGCTGCAGTATGTTTGAAACGATTACCTATGAAGTGAAAAATAACGTAGCCTGGATCACCCTGAACCGACCGGATAAATTGAATGCCTTTATCCGCCAACTCAATCTGGAAATCCAGAAGGCTGTGAAGGACTCTTCGCGAAATGAAGACGTGAGGGCCATCGTCATCACGGGGGAAGGCAGGGCATTTTGCTCGGGGCAGGATCTGAGTGAGGTGGATGAAGATATGGATCACGGAGAAGTGCTGCGACATAACTATGGACCGATGGTGAAGGAAATCGAGCAGTGTGAAAAACCTGTCATCGCCGCAGTCAATGGAGTGGCTGCAGGGGCGGGATTCAGTCTGGCACTTGCATGTGATTTCAGGATCGTGTCAGAGAAAGCGAGTTTTGTTCAAGCATTTGTCCACGTTGGATTGGTCCCTGATTCAGGAAATCTGTATTACTTATCAAAGATTGTCGGATATGCGAAAGCACTGGAGCTTGCTGTATTTGGTGAGAAGATCAAAGCAACTGATGCTGAAAAACTTGGCCTCGTCACGAAAATCGTACCGGTTGATGAGTGGCAGGAAGAGACGACTGCGTTCGCAGAAAGAATCGCCTCCATGCCGACAAAGGCAATCGGCTTGATGAAGCGCTTATTGAAGGGAAGCGGAGAGCTTTCCTTCAACGAATACTTAGAAAAAGAGGCTTGTGCCCAGAGGATTGCAGGACAGACAGAAGATCACCGGGAAGGTGTGACAGCCTTCATGGAAAAGAGAAGACCAGCCTTTCACGGAAAATAAACCAACCTAAAAGGAGATGGAATTATGTCTACAGTAAAAGAACAGAGCTTTGAAGTCCTTGAAATGAAAAGAGAACATTATTCATTGGTGATCAATGGTCAGCGAATGGAAAGCACATCGGGAGAAACCTTTACGACGTATAACCCGGCAACTGGTGAAGCGATCGCCACCGTTTCACTGGCATCAACAGAAGATGCGGAAAAAGCGGTAGAGGCAGCAAGGAATGCATTCGACTTCGGAAAATGGAAAAAGTTCCCGATCAATAAACGTTCCCGTGTCCTCAATAAAATTGCAGGCATTATGAGATCCCGTTTCAATGAACTTGTATCTCTTGAAATCATGGACAGCGGGAAATCGTTATCTGCGGCACAAGGTCAAGTGATGCAGGCAATCGAAGACTTTGAATTCTATGCAGGCGCGATCGTGGGTCACCGCGGAACGGTCAATAACGTACCAGGTCAATTCACAAACGTTGCCGAGAAAGAACCGGTCGGTGTCTGCGCTCAGATCATCCCATGGAATTATCCACTGATGATGGCTGCATGGAAAATCGCCTCTGCCATTGCCGCAGGCTGTTCGGTTGTTGTGAAACCCGCGACTCTTACACCTCTGACTGCCATCGTCCTTGGGGAAATCTGCATTGAAGCAGGGGTTCCGGAAGGGGTCGTCAACATCATCCCGGGAGCTGGTTCTTCTGTGGGGAATTATCTAGTGGAGCATGAAAAGGTTGATAAAGTGGCTTTCACCGGCTCCACTCCGATCGGTAAAAACATCATGGGAAAAGCGTCCCAAACGTTAAAAAGGGTGACTCTAGAATTAGGCGGGAAATCTCCGAATATCGTGTTTGAGGACGCCGATGTGGATGCGGCCGTCGACGGTTCCCTGTTCGGAATCTTCTATAATACTGGGCAGTCTTGTGAAGCCCGTTCAAGATTATATGTCCATGAAGACATTTATGATGAGTTCATGGAGAAATTCGTTGAAAAAACGAAGAAGCTGAAGCTTGCAGATCCTCATGATAAAGGGACTCATATCGGGGCGATCATCAACCAGGGTCAGCTGGATACAATTGATGGATATGTTCAGTCTGCCAAAGAAGAAGGAGCAACGATCCTCGCCGGGGGAAGCACGGCCAAGGTGGAAGGCTTCGAAAATGGCTACTGGTATGAGCCGACAATCATCACTGATGTAAACCATGATATGAAGGTTGTAAAAGAAGAAATCTTCGGTCCTGTCGTGGTTGTCATGAAGTTCAAGGATGAAAAAGAAGCGATCAAACTGGCGAACGACAGTGAATATGGATTGGGTTCTGCCGTATGGACTCAAAACCATGGCCGTGCAACAAGAGTATCGAAAGCAATCCAGGCAGGAATCGTCATGGTGAATTGCCCGTTCTCTGCTTTCCCTGGTACTCCGTTCGGAGGCTACAAGCAGTCAGGGTTCGGCCGTGAGCTCTGTGTAGAAACGCTGGATCTGTATACAGAAACGAAGAGTATCATTTCGTACTTCGGAAACCGTCCGTTAAATCCATTTGGCGTATAAAAACCAGCATCAAGCAGGGGGGTTGTCCTATCAGGGTCAACCCCTTATTGCAAGAAAGGGGAAATAAAGTATGTCACAGCATATCGTGGTAGTGGGTTCCGGTGTGATGGGTAGAGGGATTGCCTATGTAAGTGCAACAGGAGGATTCAGGACCACTCTGGTTGATATTAAACAAGAGCAGCTGGATCATGCGAGAGAAGAGGTTGAGCTACTACTCCAGAAGGGGATCGAAAGAAACAAGCTCACTCAGCAGGAGTATGTAGAAGCAAAAGAACTGATGAGCTATTCAACGAATCTGTCCATTGCCGTAAGGGATGCCGATGTGGTCATCGAAGCCGTTCCGGAAAAAACAGACATCAAGCGTGGCGTGTTCGAGGTACTGGATGCACATGCTCCGGAGTATTGCCATCTGGCGACCAATACGTCCACCATGAGTCCGACTGAAATCGGCTCCTTTACGAAACGGCCGGATAAAGTGATTGCCATGCACTTTTTCAATCCTGTACATAAAATGCCGCTCGTCGAAATCGTGAGGGGATTGGAAACAAGTGATGAAACAGCGGAGGTCATCGGCCAGGTTGCCCGCCTGATGGGGAAAGAAACAGTGGTCATCAATGAATTCCCCGGGTTTGTTACAAGCAGGATCTCGGCACTCGTAGGGAATGAAGCTTTTTACATGCTTCAGGAAGGACTCGGGTCTCCTGAGGAAATCGATAAAGCGATCAAGCTCGGCCTTAATTACCCAATGGGTCCCTTTGAACTCGGTGATTTAGTCGGATTGGATACACGACTGAATAATTTAAAGTACCTTCACGAAAAGCTTGGGGAGAAGTACCGTCCGGCGCCATTGTTAGAGAAGTACGTAAAGGCAGGCCGCCTTGGCAGAAAAACAGGCAAAGGGATCTACGATTATTCAGAAACAAAGGAAAAGGAGCATCAGTCATGAGGGAAGTTGTCATTGTCGATGCCGTCCGGACCCCGATAGGAAGATATAAAGGATCGTTAAAAGAAGTGCGGCCCGATGACCTGGGAGCTCACGTCATTAAAGCCCTTATGGAAAGAAATCCCCTTGTCCCTGTCGATACGATTGAAGAAGTGGTACTGGGAAACGCCAACGGTGCCGGAGAGGATAACCGGAATGTCGCACGGATGTCAACTCTCCTTGCCGGTCTCCCCGTTGAAGTTGGTGCGACGACCATCAATCGTCTGTGCGGTTCTGGACTGGATGCTGTCAACTATGCAGCAAGGGCCATTTTAGCAGGAGAAGGGGAGGTCTTCATTGCAGGCGGTACCGAAAGCATGACGCGTGCCCCATATGTCATGGCAAAGCCTTCAAAAGAATTCCCGAGAGGCAATATGGAAATGTTCGATACGACGATCGGCTGGCGCTTCGTCAATTCCCGTCTGAAAGAAAGGTACGGAACCGATTCCATGCCGGAAACGGCTGAAAATGTGGCGAAGCAGTTCGGCATTTCACGTGAAGAACAGGATCACTTTGCCTATTGGAGCCAGGTGAAGGCGAAGCGAGCTATGGATGAAGAACGTTTTAAAGAAGAGATTGTACCGGTGGAGCTTCGTGATCGCAAAGGAAATGTCTCTACCTTTATGATGGATGAACACCCAAGACCCGACACCAATAGTGAGAAGCTCCAGAAACTGAAGCCCCTGTTCCAGGGAGGGACCGTGACTGCGGGGAATGCTTCCGGTGTGAATGATGGTGCGTCGGCCCTTCTTCTCATGAGCAGGGAAAGGGCGGATGAATTAGGCGTCATCCCCCTTGCCCGCTACGTGACATCAGCCACTGCGGGCCTGGAGCCTTCAGTCATGGGACTAGGGCCGATCTATGCCACACAGAAGGTCCTGAAGCGTTCCGGCCTCGCCCTTGATCAGATCGGCTTGGTGGAGCTGAATGAAGCCTTCGCGGCCCAGTCCCTCGCCTGCATCCGTGAACTTGGACTGAATGAAGAAATCGTCAACGTCAACGGGGGAGCCATTGCCTTCGGTCATCCGCTCGGAGCCAGTGGAGCCCGTATCCTCACCACCCTTCTATATGAAATGAAGAAGAGGAAGGTACGCTACGGCCTGTCTACCATGTGCATCGGAGTAGGTCAGGGAATCGCGACCCTCGTTGAAAATATAGAATCGTAAGTGCCCTGTTTTTGCAGGGCTTTTTGTGATTAAGAGGTTTCTTTTTTAGAAAGGATAGACGTGAGGTGATAAAGATGGAATTTGAGATCATGACAGTCGAAAGTGAGATCCCTTGTCTCGTCGTCGCAGATGAAGATAACGGCAGGTTTATGATCAGGAAGGCGGACACGAGCGGGGAGGTGTTCAACAGTCAGGAGGAGCTTGTACATTGGATCGAGGCAAATTGGTCCAAGGAGAAAGTCGTGAACACGTATGACTTTGTGAAGATGCTGGAAATGTTGAAGGTGTATCATTGAGGGACAGGCTCTTGGGGGAGCCTGATTTTTTATTTTATCATTTAGATCATGAATATTCATTTATTTTTCAGGAATTTTTATGCTATGATATTTACTAAACGTAAAATTAACGTCATAAATGAATGCGATAGGATAAAAGGAGAGGCAGCGATGAATACAAGATCAATGATCTTTACACTATACGGGGACTATATTCGCCATTATGGAAATAAAATTTGGATCGGCAGTTTGATTCGCCTGTTGAATGAATTTGGTCATAATGATCAGGCCGTCCGTGCCGCGATTTCCCGGATGAATAAGCAGGGATGGGTCCAGGCGGAGAAGCAGGGGAACAAAAGCTATTACTCCCTGACCGAACGAGGCGAGGTCCGCATGGAAGAAGCGGCAAACAGGATATTTAAGCTGAAGCCTGAGCAATGGGACGGTAAATGGAGGATCCTCATGTATTCCATTCCTGAAGAAATCAGGAGTATCCGTGATGAGCTGAGAAAAGAGCTGGTTTGGAGCGGATTTGGAACCTTATCGACGAGTACGTGGATTTCTCCCAACAACCTGGAGAAGCAGGTGCAATCCCTTTTCGATAAGTACGATATTAAAGAGTACGTCGATTTCTTCATCGCAGAACATAAAGGACCTAATGAAAATCAGCGGTTAATAGAAAAGAGCTGGGACCTGAACGAGATCAATGACCGCTACCAGGATTTCATTTCCCATTACAGTCAACAATATATGATTGATAAGAGTAAAATCAGTAAAGGGCAAATGAGCGACGCCGAATGTTTCGTGGAAAGGACGAAGCTCGTCCATGAATACCGGAAATTCCTCTTCGTCGATCCGGGCCTGCCGGAAGAACTCCTGCCTGAAAAATGGCTCGGAGCCCACGCAGCCACTCTGTTTGGAGAATACTACAAAGAACTCGCCGAACCGGCATCCCGTTTCTTTGAAAGTGTATTTGAAGACGGAAACGAACTGAAAAACAAAGACCTGAGCTATAACGTGATGACACATCCGTTATTGCTTGATTGAAAAAACCACCTGCCGGTTTGAATCTGCAGGTGGTTTTTTTTTTGAGGGACGGACCTCGAGAATTCGGGGAGGGACTTGTCGAATAATCCCAAAAAGTATAACATGAATTTAACGAAGGGGGATTATTATGAATAACCTAACGAACGTCTTACATATAACATATCCTATCATTCAAGGGGGAATGGGGAATATCAGTAACGCCCAGTTGACAGCGGCAATCTCTGAAGCCGGAGCCCTCGGTACAATCGGAGTCGGGACCATGGGCGTAGAGGAAGTGGAAGGGATCATCATTGAAACGAAAAAGAGAACCAGTAAACCTTTCGCCCTGAACATTCCGATTTCCATCACACCGCATTTGAAAGAAATGGTTCGCTTAGTGGTGACGCACGGGATACCGGTCGTTTCCTTATCAGCGGGAAATCCATCCCCGCTCATTCCTTATTTCCACGAACACAACGTAAAGGTAATCTGCGTCGTTGCTTCGAAAAAACAGGGAAAGAAAGCGGAAGATGCAGGAGCGGATGTAATCGTGGCGGAAGGGTATGAAGCTGCCGGGATCAACTCCAATTTGGAAACGACCACTCTGGCTCTTATTCCTCAACTCGTTGATACTGTAAAGATTCCGGTAGTGGCTGCAGGAGGGATCGGTGATGGACGGGGACTTGCTTCCATGCTTGCCCTTGGTGCGAGCGGAGTGCAAATGGGGACACGGTTCATCGCGACCAAGGAAGCTCCTTTTCATGACAACTATAAATCTACCCTGGTGGATGCAAAAGACGATAGCACGGTCATCGTAGGACGTTCTGTCGGCAGGGTGAGACGGGTGATGAAAACCCCTTATGCAGATGGGCTGCTTCAAAAAGAGCGGGAGGGGGTCGCTCCTGATGAGTTCAACCACATGACATCCGAGGATTATCACCGGATTGGGGCACTTGAAGGAAAGCTGGATCAGGGCTTTATAAACGGTGGTCAGGTGTCGGGACTTGTAGAGGACATTCCGACGGTAGAGGAGCTTCTGGAAAGAATGATGAGCGATGCCCACAGGATTTTTAGAGAGCTTTCCAGTTATGGGATGCGATCTTAATAGATTGAGGTTTTCCTAAGCGCTTGCCCTTGCAGGGTGAGCGCTTTTTTTGATGGGGTTCACAGACAAAAACTATAGCACAAAACCATTATATAAGCCCAAACTGCAGTTTTTTCATCTCCGCGATTTACGACCTTATAATTTTTGGACAAAGAAAACGTAAAGTCATATCCACCCCACCGATCTCCATTCGACATAAATTTCCCGTCATTCCCTATGGATATTCCCCCCAAGACCGACTATACTAGTATTAATTTTTAAATTTTCCGAATATTATTGACTATTTTGTGACAGGAGTGATAATATAACGTTGTATTTACGTTCGTTCATATTTTTATCATACATGGATTTGCTAGTCTAGTAGACTACTGATCATATATCAGGAAGAGAAAAAGGGGGATTTCTGTGAAGAAGAAGAGTTTATTACTTGTTGTGATCTCTATGTTATTTGGAATGCTGGTTCTATCAGGATGTGGTAGTGATAAGAGTTCCGGCGATGGAGATGGTGAGAAGCAATATGTCATCGGGGTAACCCAGATTGTGGAACATCCATCATTGGATGCGGCATTTGAAGGTTTCAAGAAGGCTCTGGATGAAAACGGTTTCAAAGAAGGCGAAAACGTAAAGTATGATGTTCAAATCGCTCAAGGAGATCAAAGTAACTCACAAAGCATTGCGAAGAACTTTGTCGGGGACGGTGTAGACCTCATCTTTGCAAACTCAACCCCAAGTGCGCAAACTGCCCTGAATGCAACGAAAGACATACCAATCGTATTCACCTCTGTCACTGATCCTGTCGGTGCTGAACTCGTCAAGTCATTTGACGAGCCAGGTGAAAATATTACTGGTACGACGGATACTCATCCAGAAGCAATTTCAAAGACACTCCAATTCATTACGGATGAAATGAAAGCCAAGAAGATCGGGATTGTGTATAATTCCGGAGAGCAAAATGCTGTCGTTCAAGTAGATGAAGTGAATAAGCTTGCGAAGGAAAAAGGCGTGGAAGTGGTGGAAGCAACTGTTTCAACGTCTGCAGATGTTAAGCAAGCGACTGAATCCATGGTGGGAAGGGTCGATGCCCTCTACATCCCGAAAGATAACACAGTCGTTTCAGCCCTTGAGTCCGTCATCACGGTAGCGAATGAAAAGGATATTCCTCTTTTTGTTGGGGAACTCGATTCATTGGAAAAAGGAGCCATTGCAGCAAGTGGATTCAACTATGAAGACCTTGGTTACCAAACCGGGTTGATGGCGGTGAAGATTTTAAAAGGAGAGAAAAAACCTTCTGAACTCCCTGTACAGGCTCCGGAAAACTTCGAATTGATGTTCAATAAAGCGGCAGCTGAAGAACAAGGTGTGGAAGTACAGGAAGCCTGGTCAGACCTTGGGAAGTTTATTGAAGAAAAATAGAAAGGGATGATGATTCGTGCCAACAGCAATATTCGCATCCTTTGAATCTGGAATCATTTACGCTATTATGGCCCTCGGAGTCTATCTGTCCTTTCGGATATTGGATTTTCCTGATTTAACAGTCGATGGCAGCTTCGTAACAGGGGCCGCTGTCGCTGCAACCATGATCGTCAGTGGCGTAAACCCCGTCATCGCAACGATTACGGCGATAGTGATCGGATTTGTAGCAGGATGTATAACAGGTTTACTTCATACGTTTGGTAAAATCAATGCCTTATTATCAGGGATTTTAATGATGATCGCCCTGTATTCCATCAATCTCCGGATCATGGGGAGGTCGAATGTACCCCTGCTCAGTCAGGATACCGCGTTTACAGGGATAGAAGGATTCTGGTCCCCTCTTGGAATCGATGCTGCCCTTAATAAAGTATGGACGGCCATCGGACTCGGGGAGCCTGTTCCGGGAACGTGGAGCATTCTATTCGTCATGACGATCATTACGCTTGGGATCAAATTTTTGACAGACGCATTTTTGAAAACGGAAATCGGGTTGGCGCTGAGAGCGACAGGGGATAATCAACGGATGATCCGCAGCTTCTCTGCCAATACGAATCTGATGATCATTCTCGGGTTGGGGATCTCGAATGGGATGGTGGCACTATCCGGCGCCCTGATCGCCCAGTACAGCCGTTTTGCCGACGTCGGAATGGGGATCGGGATGATCATCATCGGGCTCGCTTCTGTCATCATCGGTGAAGCACTATTCGGAAAGAAGACAATTGCCCGTACGACCTTAGCCGTCATCGGTGGGGCGATCATCTACCGATTGGTCGTTTCCATGGCCCTTCGTGTCGATTTCCTTGAAACGGGAGATATGAAACTGATCACGGCGACCATTGTCATTCTGGCACTTGTCATGCCTAAGGTGATGGATCGTTACAAGGATAAGAAACGGAAGGCACAGCGAATGGCGGAACGGGTAAACCAAACGCCGATTTCAGAGAGAAAGGGTGATGGCGGTGTTACAATTAAATCGAATTCATAAAGTATTCAATGAAGGGACACCCGATGAGAAAATCGCCCTTGATGATATTCAGCTCTCTCTGGAACCAGGTGATTTCGTGACGGTTATCGGGAGTAACGGAGCCGGGAAATCGACACTGATGAATATCGTCTCAGGGGTATTGATTCCTGATATCGGAAATGTGTTGATCGATGACCACGAGGTATCGAAGGTTTCTGAATATAAACGTTCAAAGCTGATCGGCCGCGTATTCCAGGATCCGATGGCAGGCACGGCACCATCCATGACCATTGAAGAAAACCTGGCCATGGCGTATTCACGGAACCGGACGAGGACTTTTAAAATGGGGGTCACAAAAAAACGGAGAGTGTTCTTTAAAGAAGTACTTGAAACCCTTCATCTCGGACTTGAAAACCGTCTGAATGCCAAGGTGGGATTATTGTCAGGTGGAGAACGGCAGGCTCTTTCCCTCTTGATGGCGACCTTCACAGAGCCATCGATCCTACTGCTGGATGAACATACGGCTGCGCTTGATCCGGCCCGTGCAGATCTCATTACGAACCTGACGAAGGAGATTGTGGAGAAGTACAAGCTCACTACATTGATGGTCACCCATAATATGCAGCAGGCCCTGGATCTCGGGAACCGTTTGATTATGATGGATAAGGGACAGATCATCCTGGAAGTGAATGAAGAACAGAAGAAGCATCTCACCGTCGAAGGACTGCTCCATGAATTCCAGAGGATCCGCGGCAGTCAATTGGCAAGTGACCGTGCCCTTCTTTCATAGGCTAATAAAAAAATAAACAACCTTCTGTAAAAAGCAACGGGACTTTAAGTTCCGTTGCTTTTTTTACGATGAAGGTTTCTATGCATAACTTATATTAATATAATATTTTAAATATTTTAACAATTTATTGACTATTTATAAAACAAAATGTTATTATATCGTTGAATTAACGTTATATAAAAATGTATTATTCGTTGGTTTAAAGGGGGAAAGCAATGAAGTCTGGATTAGCAGTAGGACATACAGCCGTTATTACGACTGAAGTCACCCCCGGCATGTATGCCCAGTTTGAAGGAAACGTGGTTCACCCCGTGTATTCAACGGTGTCGATGGTGTACCACATGGAATGGGCATCCAGGAAAGTCATTCTACCCTATTTGGAAGATCACGAAGAAGGAATGGGGGCAAAGGTGAACGCACGGCATGTGGCGCCGGCGAAAACGGGTTCCCTTCTTGAAATTAGAGCGAACGTTATTGAATACGAACGAAACGTCATCGTAACCGAAGTGACTGTCAGAGATAGAGAGAATGACAGACTCATTGGAAAAGGTGAAGTGAAGCAAGTGGTATTACCCAAAGAGAAAATTAAAGAAAGAATAAAAGAGAGCTAGATCCATTTATGTAGCGAGTAGTTAAAGGAGGAAGCACAATGTCTAAAGTATCGACTGAATTGAAAGCGGTTACAAACAGAGAGCTTGCAGGGGGAATTGAAATGGATATGTTCCAGAGAATACAAAACCATGAACAAGTTGTATTTTGCAACGATGAAGAAACAGGGCTTAAAGCCATCATCGCCATACATAATACCACTCTTGGACCAGCTCTTGGCGGATGCCGCATGAGACCGTATGCATCAGTAGATGAAGCACTTGAGGACGTCCTGCGCCTATCCAAAGGCATGACGTATAAATGTGCTGCAGCCGACGTGGACTTCGGTGGAGGAAAGGCGGTCATAATCGGAGATCCGGAAACAGATAAAGATCCGGAGCTGTTCCGTGCCTTCGGTCAATTCGTTGAATCTTTAAACGGAAGATTCTATACAGGGACGGACATGGGGACCACGCCTGAAGATTTCGTTTATGCCTTGAAAGAGACCAATTGTATCGTCGGTGTCAATGAAGAGTACGGAGGTAGCGGTGATTCATCCATCCCGACTGCCATGGGCGTGATTTATGGCTTGCAGGCGACAAACCAAAACGTCTGGGGCTCGAAAGATCTTCATGGAAAAAGCTACGCCATTCAGGGACTTGGGAAGGTCGGGTTTAAAGTAGCCGAACGACTGCTGGAAGAGGGAGCAGACCTGTATGTAACGGATATCAGTCAGAAATCCATCGAACTATTGGTTGCGAAAGCGAAAAACATGGGTGCGGCCATAAAGGTCGTATCGGGAGAAGAAATTTATTCTGTCGATGCGGATGTCTTCGTGCCATGTGCCATCGGGGGAATCATCAACGATCACACAGTGGATCAGTTGAAAGTAAAAGCGGTCGTGGGTTCTGCCAATAATCAACTATTAGATCTGTCTCATGGGCTGAAGCTCCATGAAAAAGGCATTCTCTATGCTCCTGATTACATCGTCAATGCCGGCGGACTGATCCAGGTGGCAGACGAATTATATGAGCCGAACAAAGAACGGGTCCTTCAAAAGACGAGTGCCATCTACAACAGCCTTCAAAACGTCTATCTGCAATCAGAAAACGAGCACATGACCACGGTGGAAGCAGCCAATCGTTTCTGCGAGGACCGGATCCACGCACGCACGAGAAGAAACAGCTTCTTCTCCCATGCGAAACGTCCGAAGTGGTCGGTGAGAACGTAAATCCAGGCATTTTTCATAAAAACATGATTATCCCAAATCTCCAACAATAATGCACCACAAGAGGTGATGAAATGATAGAGGAATTTCAACTGGTCCAAGTCATGGATCAGCAAGGACAACTGGTTCAAAGTGAATATGAAAAGGACATTTCAGAAGAATTGACCCGCACGTTTTACCGGCATCTCATCAGGATCCGCACCTTCGATCGTAAAGCCGTCAGCCTACAGCGTCAGGGCCGTATCGGAACGTATGCACCATTTGAAGGACAGGAGGCATCCCAGGTGGGGAGCGCACTTGCCCTGCAGGAAAAAGACTGGTTATTCCCTTCCTACCGCGATCACGGCGCAACAATGACATTCGGACATTCGCTCCTTCACATCCTTCTTTTCTGGAAAGGGAGGAATGAAGGGTGTGTCCCTCCTGAAGGAAAGAACATTTTTACTCCAGGCATCCCGATTGCGACCCAGCTTCCACATGCGGTAGGCGCGGCTTTCGCCGAGAAGAGAAAAGGAACCCGGAATGCGGCCATTGTCTATTTTGGTGACGGCGCCACTTCTGAGGGGGATTTTCATGAAGGATTGAATCTGGCAAGCGTGTGGGGGGCTCCGGTTGTCTTTTTTAATCAAAATAATCAGTATGCCATATCTGTTCCCATGCATAAGCAAATGAAGACGAAGACCATTGCCCAGAAAGCGCTGGCCTATGATATACCAAGCATCCGCATCGACGGCAATGATATTTTTGCTGTTTACTTTGAAACGCTAAATGCCTTGGAGAGAGCACGTAACGGGGACGGACCTACCTTGATCGAATCGGTGACATGGAGATACGGTGCCCATACGACAGCAGATGATCCGACGAAATACCGTGATCAGCAGGAAAGCGAGTCGCGGCGTAAGGATAATGACCCTGTCGATCGCTTAACAAAATACATGGAGCTAAGGGGCTGGCTTGACGAGGAATGGACGGCTTCTGTCCAAAAGGAATGTGCAAAGGAAGTGGATCTTGCCGTCGACGAACTGGAAGCTTATCCAGCCGGAGATCCGAGCTTGATCTTCGATTATGTGTTTGCGACACCGACGTGGACGATCCAGGAACAAAAAGAAAAGCTCCTTGAGCAATTGAGAGGTGAGTAGAATGAACACCTTAACGAAAATGAAGACATTGACGATGGTTCAGGCCATCACGGATGCGATGAGAGTGATGCTAAAGGAAAACGAGGACGTCCTGCTGATGGGGGAGGATATCGGGACGAATGGGGGAGTGTTCCGGGCGACTGACGGCTTGCAACAGGAATTTGGCGAAGACCGGGTTCTTGATACACCCTTAAGTGAAGCGGGCTTTATCGGGGCCGCCATCGGGATGGGATTGAATGGATTCCGTCCGGTGACGGAGGTCCAGTTTTTAGGATTCATTTACCCGGCATATGAGCAGATCATGACGCATGCCTCCCGAATACGTGCACGGACACTCGGACATTTCACCTGCCCTATGGTCATCAGGGCTCCATATGGGGCCGGGGTACGGGCACCTGAAATTCATTCCGATAGTACAGAGGCACTCTTCACTCATATGCCGGGAATCAAAGTGGTGTGTCCGGCCACACCGTATGATGCCAAAGGTCTTCTGATTGCGGCGATCGAAGACCCTGATCCCGTCCTGTTCCTTGAGCCTATGAGATGCTACCGGTCTTCCAAAGAGGAGGTGCCGGAAGAGAAGTACACTGTGGAAATCGGGAAGGGCAAGGTAGTCAAGGAGGGTGAGGAGGTCACGATCATTGCGTGGGGAGCGATGGTGAAGGTTGCAGAGGATGCAGCGAAAGAAGCAAGTGAAAAAGGGATCTCCTGCGAGGTACTTGACCTTAGAACTCTCTATCCTCTTGATAAAGATCTGATCTCACACTCTGTCCAGAAGACCGGGAGAACCGTCATCGTCCATGAAGCCCATGCAACGGGTGGGGTTGGAAATGATGTGCTTGCGATCATCAATGACAAATCCTTTTTATATCAAAAAGCGCCGACAGAACGCGTAACAGGATTCGATACGCCTGTTCCGTATTTCGGATTTGAAGATTTCTATTTGCCTGACAGTAAACGAGTGCTTGCTGCAGTGGAGAGAGTGGCACGCTATTAGACAAGGAGGGAGTCCATGGAAGTTAAGCTTCATGATATCGGGGAAGGGATGACCGAAGCCAATATCAATCACTTTCTTGTGAAGGTGGGGGATGTCGTGAGAGCGGATCAACCACTTGTAGAGGTACAAACAGATAAAATGACGGCGGAGATCCCGGCACCGTTTTCAGGTGTGATCAAGGAATTCACCGTAAGTGAAGGGGAGACGATTCCCGTTGGATCGACGGTCCTGTTGATGGAAAAGGAACATAGAGATGCAAGCCGCCGTATCGTTCCCCAAACGACTCAGGTCTCGAAGAAAAAAAGGATACTTGCTTCCCCGTATACGAGAAAAATTGCAAGGGAAAATGGGATCAATATTGAAGAAGTGGCGGGTTCAGGGGCCGGGGGCAGGATTGTCGATGAAGATGTTCTCCTCTACATGAAAGGCGAAGTCGGGACAACTCCAAAACCTGAGGAAGAACCTGTGCCTGCTCAAGTGATTCCAACAGAAACTGTGCCGAAGACCATCCCTTTCAGGGGCAGACGAAAACAGATTGCTTCCAAAATGTCACAGTCACTCAGAACCATCCCTCACTGCACCCATTTTGAAGAAATCGACGTGACAAATCTATTAATCTGGAAAGATACGATGAAAAGAGGTGGACAGACCGTTTCCATGGGGGCGTTTTTTATCAAAGCCCTCTCTGTTTGTTTAAAAGAGTTCCCGATCTTCAATGCCCGCCTAAATGAAGAGGAAGAATGCATCGAGCTTCAGCCACACCATAATATCGGTATCGCAGTCGATACGGATGAAGGTCTGATCGTTCCTGTCATCAAAGGGGTGGAAGGAATGACAATGATCGAAATCCAGGCTGAAATGAAGGCCCTCACCGTCAAGGCTCAGGAAGGCAAGCTTGCGATGAAAGAGATCAAGGGAGGTACCTTCACGGTCAGCAATGTCGGCCCGTTGAACGGTTCGATCGGAGCCACTCCGATTATTAACGAGCCGGAAGTGGCCCTCATCGCCTTTCATAAAACGAAGAAGCGCCCGATGGTGAACGAACACGATGACATTGTCGTCCGCTCCATGATGAATGTATCCATGTCCTTTGATCACAGAGTGGTGGATGGCGGGACAGCCGTGACATTTACAAATCGTTTGAGAGATTTGATCGAAGAGCCTCAATCCATGCTTTTGGAGTTGATGTAAATGGTAGTAGGGGAAATTACAGAAGAAAAAGACGTCATTGTCATCGGAGGAGGTCCCGGAGGCTATCACGCAGCCATCAGGGCAGCGGGCCTCGGTAGACAGGTCACGTTGATCGAACGGGAGGATCTGGGGGGGACCTGCTTGAATAAAGGCTGCATCCCATCAAAGGTATTCACCCATTTTGCCCAGGAATTCAAAAAGACGAAGCACCTGAAGGAAATGGGGATGGAGTTTGGGGAAGTTGAAGCAAACCTTGCGACTCTTCAACACTATAAAAATAAAAAAATCGCCCAGCTCCGAACCGGTGTGGAATCCCTCTGTAAAGCAAACAAGGTTGAAATCATTAAAGGGTCGGCTTCATTCCTATCAGAATCCCGTATAGGCGTGGAAAACGGACATGAGTTCAATCTTCTTAACTTTAAAGAGGCGATCGTCGCAACAGGGGGAGACTTTCACTATCCGGATGAAATTATATTCAATGCAGAGACTGTCCTGAAGGAAAGACAGATTTTTGAGCTGGAGGAGATCCCCAGGGAACTGATCATTTATGGTGCAGATTATATTTCACTGGAGATTGCGTCCGTTTTCTGCATATTAGGAAGTCGGGTCACGTTAATCTTGAGGGAAGAATTGGCATTGGATACCACCCTTTCCAAAGAATTGTCCAGGCAGTTAAAAAAACAGAAAATCAGTGTCATCAAACATTGCGTACTGAGAAAGGCCAGTGAAAGGGACGGACATGTCTTCGCTGAGATCGAAAAAGAAGATGGAGAAACGGTTTCCATTGAAGGCTCTCACTTTGTCGTGAGCGGCCAAGTGAAACCGAACCTATCCGACCTTGGGCTCGACCGTCTACGTATGGAAATAACCGACGAGGGGTATATCCAGACAGATCGGGAGGGACGGACCTCCATTCCCCATATTTGGGCGATCGGGGATGTGACGGAAGGTCCGTCCCTCGCAGTGAAGGCGATTAATCAGGGGAAGGCGGTGGCCGAGGCAATGGCCGGACTTCCGGTAGAAGTCGATCTGCGGTTTGTGCCGTCGGTGGTGCAGATGAGTCCCCCGATTGCGTATGCCGGCCTTACAGAAGAGGAAGCTCGCAGTGAGGGCTATTCGGTCACAGTGAGTGAGAACCCTGTCAGAGGAAATGGGTATGCACAGCTTACAGAGGAGAAAGACGGATTCGTCAAAGTCGTGTCAGACAGTGAAACGGATATGATCCTTGGTGTCCATATGATGGGAATGGGTGCAGTCGAGCTGATCACTGCAGGTGTAATGGGACTCGAGATGGCAGCGAGGGATGAGGACTTTCGCTTTCCGCTCTATCCCCACCCAAGCATGAGTGAGACAATGCTCGAAGCAGTCGAAGGTTTAAAGGGGGACGCCGTGCATATGCCTCCCAGAAAAAAGGAACCAGCGAGATGAAAAGAGGGACGGACTTCATCACAGAGAAGCGTTTAAGCTTTACTAGCCGTTCTTGAGAAGTTGTATAAAACAATTTAATATAATATTCAGAATATAATTATGTTTAACGGAGGGGTTAAAATGCAAGAGAACGCAGCAAAAAAGCAGGTTAAGGTAGAAGAGGTCTTCCCGGTAAGGGATGTGGATTATTTAGAATATTATACAGGTAATGCGAAGCAGGCAGCCCACTTCTTCTGTACAGCATTCGGATTTAAGACCGTTGCCTATTCAGGGCTCGAAACAGGCAATCGTGACACGGTATCCTATGTACTGCAACAAAACAAGGTGCGATTGCTCATTACAGGAAGTCTGCATGAGGGTAGCCGGGTATCCCAATTCGTGAAGAAACACGGAGACGGCATCAAAGACATCGCACTTGTCGTGGATGATGTCGAAAAGGCTTACAGTGGAGCCGTGTCACGAGGTGCGATTGAAATCATGCCTCCTTCTACACTGGAAGATGATAATGGAACGGTGAAGAAAGCCGTGATCGGTACATATGGGGATACGATCCATACACTTGTGGAACGTAAGGATTACAAAGGGATTTTCATGCCTGGCTTTGAAAAATATGAAACCGCTCTCAAAAATGAAGACGCCGGCATCATCGCGGTCGACCACGTCGTCGGAAACGTGGAGCGCATGGAAGAGTGGGTGGAATACTACGAAAAAGTGATGGGCTTCAAGGAAATGCGTCATTTCACGAATGAAGACATTACAACCGAATATTCTGCCCTGATGTCCAAGGTCATGCATAATGGCGGACGCATCAAATTCCCGATCAATGAACCTGCTGAAGGAAAGCGCAAATCACAAATCCAGGAATATCTTGAGTTCTACGGTGGTCCAGGGGTGCAGCATATCGCTATCCTGACAGAAGATATCGTGAAGACAGTGGGGATCCTGAAGGAAAATGGAGTAGAGTTCTTAAACACTCCAGATTCCTACTACGAAATGCTTTCAGAGCGTGTAGGTGAAATCGATGAAGAGATTTCGCAGATCAAAGAGTTGAATATTTTAGTAGACAGGGATGACGAAGGGTATCTGCTTCAAATTTTCACGAAGCCAATCGTTGATCGTCCGACACTATTCATCGAAGTGATCCAGCGTAAAGGGGCAAGAGGATTCGGCGAAGGAAACTTCAAAGCACTATTCGAATCCATCGAGCGAGAGCAGGAACGCAGAGGAAACCTATAAAAAAAAATAGATAGATAGAACATATATAACGGGGGTCAAAGGACCGGTCAGGGGGTTAACTCATAAAGAGATTAGCTGCTTCTACGCTTAATATCGTACAGATTGCAGGTACATATTTTAACGGGGAGATAAGCTAACACATGAGTCAACCCCCTTCATCCATGAGGAAGGCGAGGATATATGTATGACATTGAAGTTCAAAACAAGAGAAGCGGTCACACATATCGCTCCATATGTACTGGGGAAGACGCTTCTGGACTTAAAGAAGGAGCATGGACTCAGCTCCATCAGAAAGTTATCGGAAAATGAAAATATATATGGCTGCTCACCGAAAGTGAAAGAGTGGTTTAAAGAAAACGGAAGCGACCTGTTTTTATATCCGGACGGGGCAACGTTTGATCTGAGTCAAAAGGTTTCAGCGTTCTTAGGGGTTCCGAAAGAACAACTCGTATTCGGGAACGGATCGGATGAAGTGATCCGGCTTTTGACGAGAGCCTATTTGAGCAGCGGAGACGAGGCGATCATGGCCGATGTGACGTTTCCAAGGTACCAGACCAATGTGCTGTTAGAGGGAGGCGCACCTGTCATTGTCCCTCTCGTAGAAGGTACCCATGATTTACAGGGCATGCATGACCACATCACTTCAAGAACAAAACTGATCTTTGTGTGTAATCCGAATAACCCGACAGGGACCATCGTCGGGAAAAGGGAACTCCTGCAGTTTATCGAAAGCGTCCCATCCCACGTTCTCGTGGTGGTCGATGAAGCCTATATGGAGTACGTGACAACCGATGATTATTTAGAAACACTGCCGCTTCTGCCTGCATTCGAAAACCTGATTGTCCTAAGGACATTTTCGAAAATTTATGGCCTTGCCGGGTTAAGGGTCGGTTTTGGGGTCATGAATGAGGAAATTGCTGAACAGCTCCGAAAAGTGAAGGATGTCTTCAATGTGAATACCGTTGCTCAGAAATCAGCCATCATTGCCCTGGAGGATCAGGCGTTTATAAGGGAGTGCACCCATAAGAACGAACAGGGTCGCCATTATTTGGAGACGGAATTCGACCGATTGGGTTTATCCTATTTCTCTTCTCAATCGAACTTTATCATGGTGGACACAGGATTGAACGGAGACGTGGTTTCCCATGAGCTAGTAAAAAGGGGTCTCGTCGTCCGTTCAGGAACGCTTCTCGGATATCCGACCACGGTCAGGGTCACGATTGGAACAGAAGAGGATAATAAACGATTCGTTGGAGCTCTCGAAGATATTCTGAATAACGAAGGGGTGAAGTGAAATGGATATCAAACCCCAGACGCTTGAGTGGCAGGCAGCTTATAAACTGATGATCGGTTCGATCCTGCCACGACCGATAGCCTTTGTTTCATCCATGGATGAAAAAGGAAATGCGAACCTCGCTCCATACAGCTTCTTTACGGCGATTTCTGCAGAGCCAATGCTCGTCTGCTTTTCCCCGATGAGAAGAGGGAAAGATGGGAGCAAAAAGGATACCCTCCAAAATATCGAGAAAACGAAGGAATTTGTCATCAACATCGTCAGTGAAGAGTTTGTGGAGGAGATGAACAACTGTGCCATTGAATTTGAATCCGTCGTTGATGAATTTGAACAGGTAGGGCTGACAAAGAAAGAATCGATCACGGTAAAACCGCCGGGAGTAACCGAAAGCAAGGTTCAATTGGAATGCGTTCTTCATGAGGTCCTTCACTTCGGCGATCATCCCGGTGCAGGAAGCCTGGTCATCGGGAAGGTTGAGTGTGTCAGGATCAATGATGAACTCTACTATGACGGGAAAATAGATTCAGAAAAACTCAAACCGGTGGGAAGGCTTGCCGGCCAGATGTACACCAAACCACTATCCGATTCATTTGAATTGATTCGAAAAAGGTGATATGACGTGAAGCTTGTTAGTTTTATAAAAGAAGGAGAAGTGAGGGCCGGGATCGTTCAGGATGATCTTGTCGTGGACATCCATGCTGTAAGCAGCGGATCACTCCCTAAAGATATGTTATCCATCATTGATCTTGGTGATGAAGGGCTGAAACGGATGAAAGAGCTGGGTGCTTTTTCAGAGGGAGACAAGGGAGTGCATCTATTACGTGACGTTACCCTGAAGTCGCCGATCCCAAGGCCAGTCAGCATACGGGATTTCTATGCGTTTGAAGAGCATGTGAAAACGGCCCGTAAACGGAGGGGGCTGGACGTGGTGCCTGAATGGTATGACTTTCCGGTCTTCTATTTCACGAATCATTTGGCTGTAAAAGGGACTCTCGATCACATTGAAAGACCGGCTGGCTGTGAGTGGATGGATTATGAACTGGAAATTGCCTGCGTCATCGGTAAAGAAGGCCGGAACATTTCCCGAGACAATGCGGAAGACTTCATTTACGGCTATATGATCATGAACGACTGGAGTGCAAGGGACATTCAGAAGCATGAAATGAAAGTCGGACTCGGTCCCGCTAAAGGAAAAGATTTTGCCACCTCTTTCGGTCCTTATTTAGTGACGAAGGAAGAGATGGATACTTATCGCAGTGGTGACCGTCTTGATCTTCCCATGACGGCAAAAGTGAATGGGAAACTCTTATCACAGGGGAATTATCAGGATATTCATTATACATTTGGAGACATGATCGAACGTGCATCCAAAGGTGTCACCCTGTATCCCGGTGAGGTGATCGGATCCGGTACGGTTGGAACCGGCTGCATTTTAGAGCTTGGTCCCGAGAAGCATCCGTGGTTGAAGCCTGGTGATGTGGTGGAATTAGAGATTAAGGGATTAGGGGTTTTAAAGAATACGATTGCAGAGAGAAGAGAGGAGGAAGACCATGTACTATCGACAAATGGGGAGTATACCTCACAAACGTCACACCATGTTTAAAAAGGACGACGGCACCCTCTACAGGGAGCAGGTGATGGGGACGAAGGGTTTCTCGGGAACACAGTCGATTCTGTATCATCATCATTTGCCGACGGCTGTGGCGAAAACAAAGTATTTAGGCAGTTATATGCCGGAATTTGAGGAAGAGGGTGCTCTGCGCCATCGACATTTCTTTACAGACAAGGTAGAAAAGAAAGGCTGTGCCTTAAAGAGTCGTGAGTATTTACTTGGAAATTCCGATTTGTTGATTGGAACTGCCTATGTCACAGAGGAGATGACAAGCTTTTACCGGAATGGTGATGGAGATGAAATGCTTTATATCCATTTTGGTAAAGGGAAGGTAGAGACGATGTTTGGAACGATCACGTATGGAAAAGGTGATTATGTGGTGATTCCGATCGGAACCATCTACCGTGTCGTTCCTGAGGAAGAGACGAAGATGCTGATCGTCGAGTCCTTCAGCCAGATCACCACTCCTCGTCGCTACCGTAACGAGTACGGGCAACTGCTGGAACACAGTCCGTTTTGTGAACGGGATCTGCGGGGACCGGAAAAGCTTGAAACCAAAGATGAAAAGGGCGAATTTGAAGTGATCACCAAGTCAAGGGGCGCGCTCCATTCCCACGTATTGAATCATCATCCATTGGACGTCGTCGGATGGGATGGATATTTGTATCCGTGGGTATTCAACATAGAAGATTTCGAGCCGATCACCGGCCGTGTCCATCAACCGCCGCCTGTTCATCAAACGTTTGAAGGGCATAACTTTGTGGTTTGCTCATTCGTGCCGAGATTATATGATTACCATCCGGAATCTATTCCGGCTCCGTATAATCACAGCAACGTGAATAGTGATGAGCTCCTCTACTATGTGGAAGGAAACTTCATGAGCAGAAAAGGAATCAAGAAAGGATCGATCACCCTCCATCCGAGCGGAATTCCACACGGGCCTCATCCAGGAACAACGAAAGCCAGTATCGGAAAAAAAGAAACGTTGGAGCTCGCTGTCATGATCGATACTTTCAAGCCGTTGAAAATTGTCAAAAAAGCAAACGATGTCGAAGATCAGAATTATATGTATACATGGGTATAGAAGAATCAATCCAGAGGTCTGGCTCTGGATTGATTTTTTTTGTGGAAGGAAAGGCATGTTGCTTAAAAAGACGGTACCATTCCCCTTTTGTAAGATAGTGAAAAGGATGCACTAGTCCGGTCGCACTTGGGTACAAACTCCCCGAACGCCCATTCTTGTAGGATTTTGTCGGAAAAATTCCGATTGAGATATTCGCCACTTCTGAATGACTATTCACCCCTCTAATGAAAAAAATCTTAAATATTTTTTTCTCACCCTAAACTCTATAAGGACAAAGATGTAAGCGTTTACTTATAATCAGATTAATCTAAATAGTCAAATAATTTACAAAAACCCTGTTGACCTTCCTGTGAAACGGGAGTAATATTGTCCTCAATATAAAAACCTGAGCCGGCGGGAAGCGGCAGTCATAAACCGATTCAGCCCCTCTCAACAGGCTTACAGTCAACGTACTTTCGTTGCAAAAATAAATTTCTGAATAGTCAAATAAATCTTAACCTGGAAAGGAATGATTAACATGAACGAACAGTGGATCTACTTAGACGGACAATACGTAAAAAAGGAAGACGCAGTTGTATCTGTGTACGACCATGGTTTTCTATATGGAGATGGAGTGTTCGAAGGGATTCGAATGTACGATGGGAACGTGTTCCGTCTGGAAGAACATGTTGATCGCCTTTATGACTCTGCAAAATCCATCATGTTGCACATTGAGCTCTCTAAAGAAGAGATGAGCGACATTATTGTTGATACATTGAAAAAAAATCAGCTGGAAAATGCCTACATACGGGTGGTCATTTCCAGGGGTGTTGGAAACTTGGGATTGGATCCATTCACTTGTAGAAAGCCACAGATCATCGTCATCGCAGAACAGCTGGCACTTTTCCCTAAAAGCTTATACGAAACTGGGATCGATATCGTTACCGTTGCAAGCCGGCGAAATCGTGCGGATGTCCTGTCACCGAAAGTTAAATCATTAAACTACTTAAATAACATTCTCGTTAAAATTGAAGCGAATCTTGCAGGCGTAAGCGAAGCCTTGATGTTGAACGATCAGGGATATGTAGCAGAAGGATCTGCAGATAACATCTTCATCGTGAAAAAAGGAAAAATCCTTACGCCGCCGGGATATGTAGGGGCACTGGAAGGGATCACCCGGAATGCCATCATCGAAATCGCCGAAAAATCAGGTTTCGTGATGAAAGAAGAAGTTTTCACCCGGCATGATGTATACACGGCAGATGAAGTGTTCTTAACAGGGACAGCCGCTGAAGTCATCGCCGTTGTAAAAGTTGACGGACGTGTCATCGGAGACGGGAAACCTGGGAAGTATACGAATCAATTATTGCAGGAATTCAGAAACACTGTCACGCAGGATGGAAGAAAAGTTTACAAACAAAATGCTCAAGTCGGCTAAGTTGGAGGTGATGACGTGCGAAGTGACATGATCAAGAAAGGGATCGACCGGGCTCCCCACCGCAGTTTACTATATGCGACGGGAGTCAAGCTTGAAGATATGGAAAAACCATTTATCGGGGTGTGTAACTCTTATATCGACATCATACCCGGTCATATGCATTTAAACGGATTCGCCCAGGTGGTGAAAGAAGCGATCCGGGAAGCGGGGGGAATCCCGTTCGAATTCAATACGATCGGTGTTGACGACGGGATCGCCATGGGGCATATCGGGATGAGGTACTCACTCCCGAGTCGGGAACTGATCGCCGACTCAGCAGAAACCGTCATCAACGCTCACTGGTTTGACGGAGTGTTCTACATTCCGAACTGTGACAAGATCACACCGGGAATGCTAATGGCATCAGTCAGAACCAATGTCCCTTCCGTTTTTGTATCGGGTGGCCCGATGGAAGCAGGTGTTTCGAGCGACGGAAAGCCGTTGTCCCTCGTATCTGTTTTCGAAGGAGTCGGAGCCCATCAGTCAGGAAGGATGACGGCAGAACAGCTTCTCGACATCGAAGCCAATGCCTGTCCGACCTGTGGGTCATGCTCTGGGATGTTCACGGCGAACTCCATGAATTCCTTGATGGAGATGCTTGGAATGGCTCCACCGGGGAATGGGACGATTGTGGCTACTTCTAATGAGCGTCACCAATTAATCAAGGATGCAGCAAAACACCTCGTAGAAATGGTAAAGAAAGATATCAAACCGAGGGATATCATAACGGAAGATACCATCGATGATGCATTCGCCTTGGACATGGCGATGGGAGGTTCAACGAATACGGTCCTCCATACGCTCGCGATTGCCAATGAGGCGGAAATCGATTATGACATCAACCGGATCAATAAAGTTGCTGAACGAGTCCCCTATTTATCTAAAATAAGCCCGGCCTCAGATTACTCCATGCAGGATGTTCATAATGCAGGAGGGGTCAGCGCCATCATTAAAGAGCTATGTGAAATGGAAGCCGTACACAAAGACCGCATCACCGTTACAGGAAAGTCCCTTTATGAAAACGTGAAGGATGCTCATATTCAAAATGATGATGTCATCCGCCGCAGGGAAAATGCCCACAGTCCAGTCGGAGGATTATCCGTCCTCTTCGGGAATATTGCTCCAAATGGCGGTGTTATCAAGGTAGGGGCAGTCGACCCATCCATTAAAACATTCATGGGTGAAGCGATTGTATATGAATCCCAGGATGATGCCCTTGCCGGAATCGAAAGCGGAGAAGTGAAAGAAGGTCATGTTGTCGTAATCAGGTATGAAGGTCCAAAGGGCGGACCGGGAATGCCGGAGATGCTTGCACCGACGGCAGCCATTGCAGGACGCGGGCTTGAGAAGCAAGTCGCCCTCATGACAGACGGCAGATTCTCAGGAGCATCCCGGGGCATTTCAATCGGGCATGTCTCCCCTGAAGCAGCTGAAGGAGGGCCGATTGGTGTGGTGGAAAATGGAGATCCCATCTTCATTGATCTCACGAACCGGACGATTTCCCTTATGGTTTCTGAAGAAGAGTTGAAGTTCAGACAACAGGAGTGGGTACAGCCTCCTCCGAAAATCAAAAAAGGGTATCTTGCAAGATACGCAAAACTTGTTACATCAGCTAGTACAGGTGGAATCTTGAAAACGGAATAAGTGAAAGCGTTGAAGAGGTAAAAGGATTGGGAACCGTATTTTCAGAGAGCTGGTGGTGCTGCAAACCAGTAATACAACCAATACCGACATCCCCTCTGAGTATCGTTCTGAACCGTGTAAGTAGGAACGATCGAGTAGATGATACTCGTTACAAAAACAAAGGCTGGTGAAATCGATCAGCCTGCCAAGGGAGATGATATCGATCATCTCTGAACTAGGGTGGTACCGTGGAAAGGATGTAAGACCTTTTCGCCCCTGCGAAAGATGAACTCTGTCGTGGTGGGTGGAAAGGTCTTTTTTGTTTGAAAATAGCTCAGGTGGTTCATAACCTGCGACTTTTATATCCAGCTCCGGCGGCTAGTCCCTCGAGGTCATAAGGCAATCTCGCCAAAAAGGCAAAGAACGCCTTTTCAGCGACCTTGCCTTATGCTTGTCGGGCCTGACCAAGCCGCCTGCGCTTTTAAAAAAGGAGGAGATAGGCAATGAGAGCGAAGGTAGAGGCAGAACTGGCTTCACAGACACTGGCGGAATATGTCAACGGTGCTGATATGCTCATGAAGTCTTTGAAGGAGGAAAAGGTTGAGATTCTGTTTGGGTACCCTGGAGGAGCGGTCTTGCCGATTTACGATGCTCTATATAAAGCCCCGATCAAGCACGTGCTCGCCCGTCATGAACAAGGGGCCATCCACGCGGCGGAAGGATACGCAAGGGTCTCGGGAAAACCGGGTGTGGTCATCGCCACTTCGGGACCCGGTGCAACGAATCTCGTGACAGGGATCGCAGATGCCATGATGGACTCACTTCCGCTGGTCGTTTTTACGGGGCAGGTGGCTTCAGGGGTAATCGGAACCGACGCATTCCAGGAAGCGGACGTGGTAGGGATTACGATGCCGATCACAAAGCATAATTACCAGGTACGGGATCTCAAAGATTTACCGAGGATTGTGAAGGAAGCTTTTCACATTGCGTCAACCGGGAGGCCGGGACCGGTACTCGTAGATATTCCGAAAGATTTGACTCTGCAGCAAGCATATCCCGTTCATGAAGTGGAGATGGATCTCCCTGGGTATCAGCCTAATTTCCAACCTAATCCTCTCCAAATCAAAAAACTGGTGGATGCGATCAAGGTGTCGAAGCAGCCCGTCATCTTAGCGGGTGCGGGAGTGCTTCACGGGAAGGCGACCGAGGAATTGAAGACGTTCGCTGAACAATATGACATCCCGGTGATTCACACCTTATTGGGATTAGGGGGATTCCCTGCAGACCATACCCTTTTTCTTGGCATGGCAGGGATGCACGGGTGTTATGCAAGTAATATGGCCATCCACGAATGTGACTTGCTCATTAATATCGGTGCCCGGTTTGATGACCGTTTAACAGGGAATCTTGCTACCTTTGCACCAAAGGCCAAAGTGGTTCATATCGACATCGACCCTGCTGAGATTGGTAAGAACGTAGAAACACAGATCCCGATCGTGGCCGATGCGAAACAGGCCCTTGCCAGACTTCTTCAACATGAGGCCGAGAAGCCCGATTTCGATGCCTGGCATCAGCATCTTAAATCATACAAAAGGGAATATCCTTTCTGGTATAACCAGGCTCATGATGTGTTATCCCCTCAGCGTTTGATTGAGCAGGTGTACGAAATGACGAACGGGGAAGCCGTCGTCACAACGGACGTGGGACAACATCAAATGTGGGCGGCCCAATACTATTCTTTTAAAAAGCCGAATAACTGGGTCACATCCGGAGGACTTGGCACGATGGGATTCGGATTCCCCGCAGCCATCGGGGCACAGCTGGCCAATCCCGACAATACGGTGGTTGCTTTTGTAGGAGATGGGGGCTTCCAGATGACTCTCCAGGAGCTTGTTCTCCTGAAAGAGCTGAACCTCCCTGTGAAAGTGGTCCTTCTCAATAACGGCACACTTGGAATGGTGAGACAGTGGCAGGAAACATTCTTCGAAAAGAGGTACTCCCAATCGGTGTTCTCCACACAACCTGATTTTGTGAAACTGGCTGAATCATATGGGATAAAGGGATATAAGGTTCAAACCCAGGAAGAAGTCGATTCTGTATTAAAAGAAGCCTTAACGAGTGATGAACCCGTACTTATCGATTGCTGGGTGAATCCGAAGGAAAATGTCTACCCGATGGTGGCTCCAGGAAAAGGATTACACGAAATGTTAGGAGTGAAACCATGAGGAAACGGATTGTAACGGCCCTTGTTCATAACCGGAGCGGTGTCTTGAACCGGGTGACCGGATTGTTTACAAAGCGTCAGTTCAACATCGAAAGTATTTCGGTCGGATATACAGAGACGGAAGGAATTTCAAGGATGACCTTTGTCGTCAATGTAGAAGACGATCGCAAAATCGAGCAGCTCCTGAAGCAGCTCCATAAACAGATCGATGTCCTCAAGGTCTCAGACATCACAGATCAAGGAGTGGTCGCCAGGGAGCTCGCACTCATCAAGGTGTTAAGTACAGGGCAGACCAGGTCCGAAATAAATGGGATCGTAGAACCCTTCAGAGCCGCCATCATTGATGTGGCCAGGGACAGCGTAACCGTCCAGGTAACGGGGGAAACCTCCAAGATAGAAGCGATCATTGACCTATTAAGGCCTTATGGGATCAAAGAAATTGCCAGGACAGGGATTACAGCTTTCGCCAGGGGAAACGGTAAATCAGTTACGGAATTAAAACAATATTCGATCGTGAATTAAAAGCTGTATCAGTAAAATTCACGTTCTAAAAAAACTTATTATTCAAAAAATGGAGAGGATGAGGGAAATGGTAAAGGTATATTATAACGGAGATGTGAATGAAGAGGTTTTAAAAGGAAAGAAGGTAGCGGTCGTCGGTTATGGCTCACAAGGTCACGCACATGCTCAAAACCTGAAGGAAAGCGGATTTGATGTTGTAGTGGGATTGAGAAAAGGAAAGTCGTGGGACCAGGCAGAAAAGGACGGCTTTGATGTCTATTCCGTCCGGGAAGCATGTGAGCAGGCGGAAGTCATCATGGTTCTACTTCCGGATGAGCATCAGCCGAAAGTATATGAGGCAGAAATCAAGCCGGGGCTGTCATCAGGCAAAGCACTCGCATTCGCACACGGATTCAATATCCATTTCCATCAAGTCGTCCCTCCGGAAGATGTAGATGTATTCCTGGTAGCACCAAAAGGACCTGGACACCTGGTAAGAAGGACATTTGAAGAAGGAGCAGGAGTGCCTGCACTCTTCGGGGTTTATCAAGACGCTTCAGGTCAGGCCGCGGAACTTGCCCTGGCGTATGCAAAAGGGGTCGGTGCAGGACGTGCAGGAATCTTGGAAACATCCTTCCAGGAAGAAACAGAAACCGATCTATTCGGGGAACAGGCAGTCCTGTGTGGAGGGGTTACATCCCTTGTGAAAGCAGGATTCGAAACGCTAGTCGAAGCAGGTTATCAGAAAGAGGTCGCCTATTTCGAGTGTTTACACGAATTGAAGCTGATCGTTGACCTGATGTATGAACAGGGATTGGAAGGAATGCGCTATTCGATCTCAGACACGGCTCAATGGGGAGATTTCGTTTCAGGTCCAAGGGTCGTGAACGAGGAAACGAAAGCCCGCATGAAGGAAGTACTGACGGATATCCAAACAGGAAAATTTGCGAAGGGATGGATCCTGGAAAATCAGGCGAACCGTCCGGAATTCAACGCCATCAATCAGCGTGAAAGTCAGCACCCGATCGAAGTCGTTGGAAGGGAACTTCGTAAAATGATGCCATTTGTACAGAAACCTTCAACTAAAGAAAAGGAAGTGGTAGCGAGTGCGAACCATTGAGATCTTTGACACGACTCTACGGGACGGAGAACAATCAGCGGGCGTAAATCTTAATACGATTGAAAAGATCGAGGTAGCGAAGCAGCTGGAGAGACTTGGGGTGGACGTCATTGAAGCTGGATTTCCTGCAGCTTCAAAAGGGGATTTCGATGCCGTGCAGCGGATCGGTTCCACCATCAAGAACAGCTCGGTAACAGGACTTGCGCGGGCGCAGCAGCGGGACATCGATGCCGTTTGGGAATCCCTTAAAGGAACGGCGGAACCAAGGCTGCATGTCTTCCTTGCAACGTCGCCTGTTCATATGACACATAAGCTGAAGATGTCACCGGATCAGGTCATCGATACAGCTGTCAGGGCCGTTCAGTACGCGAAGAAATTTTTCCCGGTGGTTCAGTGGTCGGCGGAAGATGCGTGCAGGTCGGATCTGAATTTCCTGGTGAAGATCATGGAGAGGGTGATAGCTGCAGGAGCTTCCGTCATCAATCTTCCTGACACTGTAGGGTATATCACCCCTCATAAATACGGTGAATTGTTTCGATACGTAAGAGAAAATGTCCCGAATATCGACGGGGTAAAGCTATCGGCACACTGCCATGATGATCTGGGTATGGCGACGGCCAATTCCCTTGCAGCCATCGAAAACGGAGCCGATCAAATTGAGGGAACCATCAATGGAATCGGTGAACGTGCCGGGAATGCAGCGTTGGAAGAAGTCGCGGTTGCCCTTCGGATCCGTGAAGATTTTTACGGAGCGACGACCTCACTGAAGCTGGATGAAATCAAGAAAACAAGCTCACTTGTCAGCAAACTGACTGGGATGAGGGTACCTGCCAACAAAGCGGTCGTAGGGGATAATGCCTTCGCCCATGAATCAGGCATCCATCAGGATGGCGTATTGAAAGAGAAAACAACTTACGAAATTATCACACCGGAACTGATTGGAGTGAATTCCAACCGTCTCGTGCTTGGAAAACATTCAGGACGTCACGCGTTCAAGAACAAAGCCGTCGAGCTGGGCTTTGAGTTAACGGATGAGAAGTTGAATGAAGCGTTTCATACATTTAAGGACCTTGCGGATAAGAAGAAGGAAATCGTCGATGAAGATCTCTTCAGCATCTTGACGAATAAACAGACAGAAATGACTGAAGGTGTCGGGTTTACACTGGAAAGAATGCAGGTTCAATACGGCATGGACAATATCCCGACGGCCACGATCGAATTGAAGTTTGAAGACGGAAACGTAACCCGCCTAGCTTCAACGGGATCAGGAAGCGTGGAAGCCATCTACAATACCATTGAAAAAATCCTGCCGGGCAAGTCAAAGCTGTTGGATTACAAAATCAACTCAGTGGGCGGCGGCCGTGATGCCCTCGCCGAAGTGTACGTCCGACTGGAGTATGACGGTGAAAATACAAGCGGACGAGGAACCGCTCAGGATGTATTGGAAGCATCAGCCCGCGCGTATTTAAATGCTGTGAACCGGTCGGCACAGCGATCACACACGAGAGAGAAAGAAGCGGTGCAAGCCAGCTTATAAACAACGGGAGTCGAGGATTTCAAGGCTCCTCATAAACCAAAAAAACAGGAGGTAATTCTAATGAAGAAAAAAATCGCTGTACTACCAGGAGACGGTATCGGTCAAGAGATTATGGACGGGGCATTAGAAGTACTGAAGGCAGTGGGTGATTGGTTCGGTCATGAATTCGAAGTGGAGAAAGGATTCATCGGCGGATCGGCCGTTGATCGCTTCGGTACACCGTTACCTCCTGAAACAATCAAGCTTTGTAAAGAGAGCGATGCCGTTCTATTAGGGGCAGTCGGAGGACCGAAATGGGAGCATTTGCCGAAAGAAATCCGTCCTGAAAAAGGGCTCCTGGCCATCCGGAAAGAGTTCGACCTTTTTGCGAATCTGCGACCTGTGAAGGCATTTGAAAGTTTACTGGGGGCATCCCCGCTCAAACGGGAGATTGTAGAAGAAGTAGATTTGGTGATTGTCAGGGAGCTGACAGGAGGATTGTACTTCGGTCAGCCGTCCGGTCGCCAGGGGAAACGGGATGAAGTGGCCGTCGACACCCTGGTATATGAAAAAAGTGAAATCGAACGGATCGTTCACAAGGCATTCAAGCTGGCTCAGAAGCGCAAGAAAAAGTTAACGTCCGTCGACAAGGCAAACGTTCTGGAAACGAGTCGAATGTGGCGGGAAGTCGTGAATGAAGTGGCGGCTGAATACCCGGATGTAGAAGTCGAACACATGCTTGTGGATGTCGCAGCCATGAAGCTGATGTATCAGCCGAAACAATTCGATGTGCTCGTGACCGAGAACATGTTCGGGGATATCCTGAGCGACGAAGCCTCCATGATCACAGGCTCACTCGGAATGCTTCCTTCCGCCAGTTTAAGAGGGGACTCATTCGGACTTTACGAACCCGTTCACGGATCAGCCCCTGATATCGCCGGAAAAGGAAAAGCCAATCCACTCGCTATGATTCTATCGGTTGCCATGATGCTGCGCCATTCCTTCGGCTTGAAAGAAGAAGCGGAAATGATCGAAATGGGGGTCCAGGAAGTGCTGAATGCAGGCTACCGGACAGGAGACCTGTGGACGATGGGACGCGGAACCGTTGTCGGAACGGGTGCCATGAGTCAGCTGGTCGTAGAGCGTCTGGAAGCGGATCATGCCCTGTCTTCCATCCTGGCAGCGTACTTGTAATAGAGAATTTCATAGTGTTATAACGAGGGTGACCCGAGCTGGAACCAACGAACACTCGCTAACCGAAACAGTCTTCATTGAAATAAAATTTCACCAAACCAGGAGGGAGTTCATGGCAGGGAAAAATATCATCGAAAAGATATGGGAAAAACACATCGTACACAGGGAAAAGGGCAAACCGGATTTATTGTATATCGATCTTCACCTTGTACATGAAGTAACGTCCCCCCAGGCATTCGAGGGGCTGCGCCTGAAAGGTCGCAAGCTGCGGAGACCGGATCTGACTTACGCGACCATGGACCACAACGTTCCGACAAGAGAGCGTCACATTGTCAAAGATGAGACCGCCCGGCTGCAAATGGAGACGTTGAAAAATAACTGTGCAGAATTCGGCGTCACCTTGGCAGACATCCATCATCCCAATCAAGGAATCGTCCACGTCATCGGTCCTGAATTGGGTCTGACCCAACCGGGGAAAACGATTGTATGCGGAGACAGCCATACTTCCACACACGGAGCGTTCGGGGCATTGGCCTTTGGGATCGGGACGAGTGAAGTGGAGCACGTACTGGCGACTCAGACACTTTGGCAATCGAAGCCCCGGACCCTTCAAGTCGAAGTCTCAGGGGAACTCGGATTCGGTGTCACGGCTAAAGACGTGATCCTGAACATCATTTCCACCTATGGAGTGGGTTTCGGCACCGGATATGTCATCGAATTCACGGGAGACGTGATTTGCAATCTGTCCATGGAAGAAAGAATGACCGTCTGTAATATGAGCATTGAAGCAGGTGCGAAAGCCGGATTGATCAGTCCCGACGAAACGACCTTTGACTATTTAGAGGGCAGGGAATACCTTCCTAAAAATAAATCATTCCAACAGTGCAAAGAAGAGTGGCAATCCCTGACAAGCGATCATGACGCCACCTATGATCATAGAATTGAGGTGAAGGGTGAAGAAATCGAACCTCATGTGACATGGGGGACGAACCCGGGGATGGGGTCCGGGATTTCGAGGTCCGTCCCTCACCCGGACGAGTACGGGGACCCTTCTGAAAGGGAAGGGGTAGAGCGGGCGCTTCATTATATGGGGCTTGACGCCGGAATGAGAATCGAGGACATCGAGGTTGATTATGTATTTATCGGTTCTTGTACGAATTCACGCCTGAGTGACTTGAGGGCGGCGGCTGAAGTGGTGAAAGGACACACGGTAAAGCCGGGCGTCACCGCTTTGGTTGTTCCAGGCTCGTTTAAAGTGAAGAAAAAGGCAGAAGAGGAAGGCTTGGATACGATCTTCAAGGAAGCTGGTTTTGAATGGAGGGAAGCGGGCTGCAGCATGTGCCTGGCCATGAATGACGACATCGTTCCACCCGGCAAACGCTGTGCATCGACTTCCAACCGGAACTTTGAAGGCAGGCAGGGAAATGGATCAAGAACCCATTTACTGAGTCCTTCCATGGCAGCAGCGGCTGCCGTGACCGGAAAATTGACTGACGTACGTAAGCTTGAAAAAATGCCGATTTCATAGGAGGTGAAAAGGGTGGCAATCAATCATGTGGAAGCCAGTGTATTTCCTCTCAGGAGAGACAACGTAGACACGGATCAAATCATACCGAAACAATTCTTGAAAAGGATCGAGCGTAAAGGCTTCGGTCAGTTCTTATTTTATCATTGGCGGTTTGAAGACGATGGGAAGTCACTGAGACATGACTTTTTATTGGATACCCCAAAATACCGGGATTCCGAGATTCTTCTCGGCGGAAAGAATTTCGGATGCGGGTCTTCTCGGGAACATGCACCCTGGGCCCTTCAGGACTATGGATTTCAGGTGATCATCGCGAAGAGCTTCGCGGACATTTTTTTAAACAATTGTTTAAAGAATGGGATCCTGCCGATTCAACTGGATGAAAAAACAGTCGATGCTCTTATGAAAAATGAGAGTCAAGTGGATTTATATAAAATCGAAGTGTCCCTTGAGCACCAGACTATCTGTGATTCTGAGGGGCTGCGTGTCTCCTTTGACATTGATCCTTATTGGAAAACGATGCTTCTGAAGGGTCTGGATGAAATCGATTTAACGTTGCATTATGGTGAACATATCGAAGACTACGAAAAAAAATATGAGGTGAGTGACTTGGGAATTTAATGGATAACACTGAAGTGGTAGAAGCAATGGAAAGAATCAGTCATCAGGTGCATCGAACACCGTTAAAGCAATCATCGACGCTGAATGCGTTCACTGGTGGAGATATCTATTTGAAAATGGAGAACCTGCAGCGGACAGGTTCCTTCAAAGTAAGGGGCGCCATGAATAAAATCATGTCATTGTCTGAAGAAGAAGCAGGGAAGGGGATCATTGCCGCGTCGGCAGGAAATCATGCCCAGGGAGTGGCACTGGCTGCTTCTAAGCGCGGAGTCCCTTCGAAGATCTTCATGCCAAAGCGGACGCCTTCTACTAAAGTTGCGGCAACGAAACATTACGGAGCTGAAATCGTTTTGACAGGAGATACCTATCAGGAAGCCTACGGGGCAGCACTTGAGGAGAAAATCAAAAAAGGCTCGACGTATGTTCATGCATTTGATGATCATAAAGTGATGGCTGGACAAGGGACAGTCGCACTGGAAATGCTTCAACAGCTCAGTGATTTAGACATGATTCTCGTCCCCGTCGGTGGAGGGGGTCTCCTGGCAGGGATGGCACTGGCCGTGAAAGCCTTTAATCCCCGCATACAAATTGTTGGCGTGCAGGCTCTTGGAGCACCGGCCACGTATAACTTTTTCACGGGAAGCAATAAAGGATCCCTTGAGCATGTTCATACCATTGCAGACGGGATTCTTGTGAAGAAACCTGGGGAGCTTACGTTTCCGATCATCCGGAAATATGTGGACGACATGGTCACCGTGACGGATGAAGAAATCTCCTATAGCATCATGTTCATGCTTCAACGGGAGAAAACTCTGGTCGAAGGAGCGGGTGCCGCATCCTTGGCGGCAGCCATGTGTCAAAAAGTCAAGGTGCAGGGTAAGAAGGTGGGCTGCGTCATCAGTGGCGGGAACGCCGATCCGAGTAAAATCCCTGTTTATCGTGACTTGTCCAAAATGGCCAGACAGGTGCATCATATTGTGTAAAGATGGGACGGCTCTTAACTGCGTGAGTAGTTGGGGGCGGTCCTCTGTTTTTAGCCATTTGTTATGGGATTTGCTTAGTTTTCCTATAAATGGTAAAAGACGCAATTACTATGTTAAATGACGCAATTATCGAGAAAATGACGCAATAAACTTTATAATGACGCGATTCCTCACTAAAATGACGCAATTATCTACACGTCGGGATAGGGAGCTCCGCAACAACCGGAGGAAGTGCCGCCATAACAGATAAAAGCACCACAACAATCCGAAAAAAAGATCAAAAAATCAGAGGTGATCCTAGAAAAAGTACAAATCCAGCATAAATCATTCGTGGAGATAACTAGAATGATCCAGAACCATCACAATCAATAAATATTGTAAGCTCTTACATTCTGAAAATACGCAAAAACCTATTGTAATAGGTAATTTTTTCAATTATAATGTCCACTATGTAAATACAAATGTACACACGAAATAAACAAATGGAGGTTTTCGGTTTATGGAATCAATTTCAATCGGACTTTTAGGACTCGGAACGGTGGGAGCCGGAGTGGTGAAGATCGTAGGGAATCATCAGGATAAATTGTCTCATCAGATCGGCTGCCCGGTGACGGTGAAAAAAGCCCTCGTTCAGGATTTAGAAAAAGACAGAGGACTGGAGATCGAAAACAGCATATTGACCTTAAATCCTGAGGAAGTCCTGTTTGACCCTGAAATTGATATTGTGGTCGAGGTCATGGGTGGAATCGAAGCAACGAAGGAGCATCTCCTTCATGCTTTAAACGAGGGTAAACATGTCGTCACGGCAAACAAAGATCTCATGGCCCTCCATGGACCTGAATTATTAAAAGCTGCCTCAGAAAATGGCTGTGACTTATTCTACGAAGCAAGCGTTGCAGGAGGCATACCGATTTTAAGAAGTCTGGTAGACGGACTTGCCTCAGATCGCATCACGAAAATGATGGGGATCGTCAACGGGACAACGAACTTCATTCTGACAAAGATGACGAAAGAGGGACGGACCTTCGATGATGTCCTAAAGGAAGCGCAGGACCTCGGCTATGCAGAAGCGGATCCGACGGCAGATGTCGGTGGATTGGATGCAGCGAGGAAGATGGCGATCCTGTCCACCCTGGGATTTTCCATGAATGTGGACCTGGCGGATGTGAAGGTGAAAGGCATCACGGAAGTAACGGGTGAGGACATCCAATATGCGGGGCAGTTCGGCTACACGATGAAACTCATCGGTTATGCCCACCGGGAAGGGGAGAAGGTCGAGGTAAGCGTGGAGCCGACCCTGCTGCAAAATGAGCACCCCCTCGCGTCTGTACATGATGAATATAACGCCGTGTACGTGTACGGCGAAGCGGTGGGAGAAACGATGTTTTACGGTCCCGGTGCAGGGAGTCTTCCTACAGCGACTGCTGTCGTATCCGATATGGTGGGAATCATGAAGAATATGAGACTGGGGGTGAATGGGAAGAGTGCCGTGAACCCGCAGTTCCCGAAGAAACTGAAAGAACCTGATGAAATCTATTCGAAATATTTCCTGCGGCTTCATGTACAGGACGAAGTGGGCGTATTAGCCAAACTGACCTCCATCTTCTCAAGTCACGGTGTCAGTTTCGAGAAAATACTTCAGAATCCCCTGGACAGTGATGAGTTTGCTGAAATCGTACTGGTGACTCATAAGGCATCTCTTGAACATTACGAAGATATTCTGATGGAGCTGAAGGATTATGAAGCGGTTCATTCGATTGAAAGCTCATACCGCGTAGAAGGAGGAGAAAAAGGATGAGATGGAAAGGACTACTGGAACAGTATGGAAAACATCTTCCATTAAATGCAGATACTCCCCTTTTAAGCTTGAATGAAGGAAACACTCCATTGATCGAGCTGAAGTCGTTGTCCGAGGAATGGGGCATCGAGCTTTATGCAAAGGTGGAGGGGGCGAACCCGACAGGTTCCTTTAAGGACCGGGGAATGGTCCTTGCCGTAGCGAAAGCGGTGGAGTCCGGCAGTCGGACGGTCATTTGCGCTTCGACAGGCAATACTTCTGCATCAGCTGCAGCTTATGCGGCAAGGGCGGGAATCAAATGCATCGTCGTCATTCCGGAAGGGAAAATCGCTCAAGGGAAATTGGCTCAAGCCGTCATGTACGGGGCCGAGATCATTTCAATCGAAGGGAATTTCGATGAAGCTCTGGAGATTGTCCGGGAGTTGAGTAAAACGGAATCCGTCACACTTGTGAATTCTGTGAATCCGTATCGGCTGGAAGGACAGAAAACGGCGGCTTTCGAAGTGATAGAAGGATTAGGGGAAGCCCCTGATGTGCTTGCGATACCTGTCGGGAATGCAGGGAATATTTCAGCATACTGGAAAGGATTCAAGGAATATTCAGAACGCAGCGCTTCATCGCTTCCCCGCATGTTCGGCTTTGAGGCATCGGGGGCAGCGGCTCTCGTCCACGACCGCGTGTTTCCCCAGCCCGAAACGATTGCCACTGCCATCCGTATCGGGAACCCGGCGAGCTGGACATTGGCAGTCGATGCGCTGAAGGAATCAAACGGACATATAGATGAAGTGACGGATGAAGAAATCCTGGAAGCCTATCAGCTGATGGCAAGGAAAGAAGGGATCTTCGCAGAACCGGCTTCATGCGCTTCCATCGCAGGGATTAAGAAGTCATTGGAAAAAGGGCTGCTTGAACAAGGCTCGAAGGTAGTAGCGGTATTGACGGGGAATGGCTTGAAAGATCCGGTTACAGCCATGGAGTGCAGCCCGGTTACGCCTGTTAAGCTGCCAAACGATCGTGAAATGGTGAAGGACTATATTAAGGGAACGATCGGGGTATGAAGGGCCGGGAACCGCGCTCGTGGAAAATCATCGTCCCGGGAAGCACAGCTAATCTAGGAGCCGGGTTTGACTCACTAGGTTTGGCTTTGGATGTTTTTTTAACGGTGGAGACTTATGAAGCAGACGATTGGCAGGTGATTCCTCTGTCAGCGGCCCTGGAGGTATTCCCTGCAGATGAGTCGCATTTCATTGTAGAAGTCGTCAAGGAAGTGGCAGCTGAATATGGGAGGAAGCCTGCTCCGTGTCATTTGTACGTATCAAGTGATATCCCTTTGACGAGGGGGCTGGGGTCCAGTGCAGCGGCCGTCGTTGCAGGGGTCGAGCTCGCCAATGCATTATGCGACCTCAACTTGACTCAGGAAAAGAAGCTGGTTCTGGCAAATCGTTTCGAAGGTCATCCCGATAACGTCGGGGCGTCGCTTTACGGAGGGTTTGTCGTCAGCTGTCAGCACGAGAAGGGTGTCAACTTGATAACGGTGCCTGACCTTCCGATTGATGTGGTATGTGTCATCCCGAAAGCAGAGCTGAAAACATCGGATTCGAGAAATGTCCTTCCGTCCACTCTATCGTTTTCAGAATCAGTTGGGGCCGGAGCGATATCGAATGTATTAGTGGCGGCGTTCCTGACCGGTGATTGGGAAATGGTCGGGAAGATGATGAAGCGGGATCGGTATCACCAGCCTCACCGGAGAAAGCTTCTTCCCCATTACGATGCTGTTGAAAAGGTGGCGGATCGATTCGGTGCTTTCGGCGTCGCTTTAAGCGGGGCCGGCCCAACGGTTGCCTGCTTTGTGGAACGGGAAGCAAGTGAATGGCTCTTCCGCCAGCTCGAACAATCATTCCCGACCATGGACGTCCGCAAACTATCCATCTCCCAAACGGGCAGCAGCATCATCACCCAACAACCAAAGGTCCGTCCCTCATCGCTTTAAAGCGGAGAGGGACGGACCTCATTTTATTATTTCTCCGTTGTGATCATAAAACAGTTGTCTTTTTCGTTGACGTGCATGCAGTAGGAGGATGGATACGTCATGCCCATTTCTTTCCGGAGTTCCTTTGGGATGTGGACTGTTCCTTTTTCTGAGATGTAGCGTTTGTTATGGGTGGAGTCCCGCGTGGCCTGCTTAATATAGAGGCAATTATTTTGATAGACGAGCTCTGCAAGTTTTCCCGGCAGCAGTCCAAACTTCTCCCTCCACTTATGGGGAAGAGTGATTGTACCGCTTTTACTGAAAGGTTTGCTCTCATACATCATACTTAACATTCGCATCACCTGCCTTCACTATCATATTGTTCTCTTTTTACCTTCCCTGAGAAAAATAAACACCAATTTGAAAAATTAGGAAAAATGGCGGGGGTTCTTGGACGGAATAGGGAGGATAGAAGGATGAAAAGGAGATTGTCAGCAGTGTGATAGGGTGGAGGGGGCTTATAGAAGGAAAGAATCCTGTGAAATCCGTTGGTCCATCTTATTATTTACTCTCTTCATACAGGTTCCCTATGTTATTATTATGTGTGTTGTGAAAGTAAATGAAACGGATGAAGATACTCTCATATTTCAGTCTTATGAGTATTTTTGATAAATGAGTAAGAACTGAGAAATCATAGGGGAAAAGACTATTGGAATTTAGGTGAACTTCACATCATGAAACAAGCTAAAGATATTGCCTTAAAAATATCCGTCACCTATGTATTATTAGGCGCATTATGGATTGTGTTTTCAGATTATGTTTCCATGATCATTGCACATGAAAAGCTTAGTATGTATATTTATTTTCAGCGCTATAAGGGCTGGCTATTTACGTTTGTAACAGGTATCATCATATTTTTCCTGATATACCGCCGGACCAATGAGCTGATTGTCTCCAACGATAAACTTTCAAAAAAAGAGAAGCAGCTGCAAATAAGGAATCAGCATTACCATTCGTTGTTCGAACAAAACCCCGATGCCGTCTTAGAGCTGAGTTTAGATGGGCATGTGGTATCTGTAAACGCAGAAGCCGAGGGATTGCTTGAATTCACCCATGAAGAGTTAAAGGAAGTGAAATTCAGCAAGTTCCTGGATGAAGAAGAAATGAAGCGGGTGACAGGCTATTTTTTCGCTACGTTCAAAGGCATCGCATCTACCTTTGAAACCAAGATCCATATCGGCGATAATAAAGGAAAGATCCTCAGGTGCTCCCTTGTTCCGATTCTCATTAATCGAGAGGTGACAGGAATGTTCGCAATCGCAAGGGATATCACATTGAATCGGGAAAACGAAGAAATGGTCGTCGCATCGGAGAAACTTTCCGTCATTGGTCAGTTAGCTGCTGCCGTTGCCCATGAAATTCGAAACCCGCTCACATCTCTCAAGGGATTTATCCAACTTATGCAAACGACCAATACCATCAACCACGATCATTTGGATATAATGCTCTCTGAAGTGGATCGAATTGATTTGATTTCAGGTGAGATGCTGATTCTTGGAAAACAACAAGAAACCCACTTCCGTCATGAAAGACTCGATGAGATTCTTCAGCAGGTCCTTGTCCTGATGGAAGCACAGGCTAACCTTGATAATGTGTCCATTACATATGAGAACCTGTCTGCAAAACCTTTGTATGTGTTAGGCGAGTCAAATCAGCTTAAACAGGTTTTCATCAATATCATTAAAAATGCCGTGGAAGCCATCCCCCCATCCAGGGATGGGAAGGTCTCGATCACTTTGGAAGAGCAGGGCAAAAACGCACAGGTAATCGTGAAGGATAATGGAGTCGGCATGGAGCCAGGAAGAATCGAACATCTGGGAGAACCGTTTTACTCGACGAAAGAAAAAGGTACGGGCCTCGGACTTGCCGTATGCAAAAAAATCATCCAGCGCCATAAAGGACATATACATTTTCAAAGTGAAAAAGAAAAAGGAACGGCAGTTGAAATCAGTTTACCCACCTGCGGAAGATGAGAATCCTTCTGCCTTTGCCGATTAAGAAAGGACGAAACGAATGAATTCAATCTCAAGCATCATCCATTCACCATTACTACAGAAAAACTGGGAAGAATCCGGGTTTACTGCATTCACTCCCGTACAGGAAAAAGTCGTACCCCTTATCATGGAGGGGAAAGATGTCGTATGTGAATCACCAACGGGGACGGGGAAAACCCTGGCATATTTACTGCCGATCATCCAGACAATCGATCCATCAAGAAAACAGGCACAGGCTGTCATTCTTGCACCTTCAAGAGAGCTGGTCATGCAGATCCACCAGGAAATTCAGAAATGGGCCAAGGGCACGGACATAACGAGTGCTGCGTTCATCGGTGGGGCGAACGTCAAGAAACAAGTCGAAAAGCTGAAGAAAAAGCCGCTTATCGTAGTCGGCACAACAGGTCGCCTGATCGAACTGATGAAAATGAAAAAACTGAAGATGCATGAAGTGAAAACCATCGTCGTCGATGAATTTGACTTAATGATTTCTTCAGAACATATCCGGGAAGTAAAGGATATCATCAAATCGACCTTGAAAGAGCGTCAGGTGCTTTTCTTCTCTGCAACTTTATCAGATGAAACGGAACAAGTAGCAGAATCTCTCTTACAGAACCATGAAATTGTCAAAATGGAAGCCAACCTCGACAATCCAAAAGTCGACCATGTCTTTGTTTATAGTGAGATGCGGGACAAAATGGAAGCCCTCAGAAGCATCTCTTACTTCAAAGGAATCAAGGCTCTTGTATTCTTCAATCAATTAGAGAAACTCTCTGAAATGGAAGAGAAGCTTAAATACAAGGGAGTCGAGCTTGAAGTACTCGCAGGAGACTCGAACAAAATGGAGCGTAAGCAATCCCTTGACCGTTTCCGCTCCGGGAAGGTGTCCATGCTTCTGACAACGGATGTGGCTGCACGCGGACTCGATATCACGGATGTCACACACGTAATCCATTTCGATTTCCCGAGTGACACGAAGCAGTACATCCACCGTTCAGGAAGAACCGGACGTATGGGTGCAGAAGGTACCGTCATCTGCCTCGTATCCAAGCGTGAACTGAGCTTCCTTGAAAAACTGAGCAACGAACTCAACCTCCCATTCAAGGAAAAAACCATCCGCGGTGGCGGACTGCAACAACCGGAAACCAAATAAAAATAGAGGTCCGTCCCCGGATGTGAGGGACGGACCTCTATTTATTTTTAAGCTGCCGCTATTTTTCATACACAATCTTGCCGTCCATCAGAGTCATCCATCCACTCGTCTCAAGGAGTTCCTCCGTATCAACTTCGAAAGGATTCCGGTCTAAAACGGCTAAATCAGCTTTCTTCCCGACTTCGATCGTTCCTAAATCATGTTCCCTGAAGTTTCCGTAAGCAGGGATTTTCGTGTAATGGATCAGGGCATGGGCCAACGAAATTTTCTCTTGAGGATTCCATCCGCCCTGAGGAGAACCGTCTTCGTGCTTCCGTGTGACGGCCCTGTACAGGCCGAGCATCGGATTCAAGTCTACAATCGGAAAGTCCGTTCCGAATGCAATGGCTGCGTCATGCTTCTCCAATGAACCGATCGGCCATGTATAGCGTGCCCGCTCCATACCGAGTCTGTCCAGATACGCATGGGAATCCATCGAACCCGACGTGAGATGCTCCGGCTGGATGGATGCAATGACTCCGAGCTCCCTGAATCGCTCGAAATCTTGTGGGTCGCATACTTCAATATGTTCAATAGTATGCCTTGAGTCCCTTGTACCATTGACCTTCCTCGCGTTCTCATAGACATCCAGGCCCAAACGGACAGCGGCGTCCCCGCAAGCGTGCAGGCGAATCCTGAACCCTTCCCGGTCAGCCTCCTCGATCCATTTTTGATATACATGTGGTTCATAAATGGTCCCGCCAATTTCTGCCGGCCGGTCCGTGTATGGCTGAAGCAAATAGCCTGTATACGTCAGGGGGACACCATCGAGGAACTGCTTCAAACCTGAAAACTGAAGCTTATCCGATTGATACTTCTCCCTGAATTGAATACCACGCCTGAGATCACCATCCAGCACGTCCAGGAAGTGAATGCGTGTCGTCAGTTCCCCTTTTTCTTCAAATTCCCTATAAAATCCGGGATCTCCCAATGTATAACCGGGAAGAGGCAGCATGTCAGCAACGGAAGTGATCCCGTAGGATGCTGTCTTCTTCAGCATTCCGTTCATCAATCTGTCCTTTATTTTCTTTTCAAATGTAAAAGCTTCCGCTACATACTGTACTGCTGTCTCATATAAAAATCCGGTTGGATCACCGTTTGCATCTTTTTCAATTTTACCGAAAGGAGGTTCGGGAGTATCCCGGTGGATCCCCAATTTTTCGAGGGCAGCCGTATTCAGCCATGCGCTATGTGCTTCTTCATTGAGCAGAACGACGGGACGGTAAGGCAGGTATCGATCCAGTGAGTGGCGAGTGGGAATGGTCTGGTCCGGCCAGCGGACATGATGCCATCCAAATCCAAGTACCCACTCCTCATCGGGATGTTCCCGGGCATAATCAGCCACCATTCTCGCCGTCATATCCTCTGTGGTCCCAAAAGTCAGTTGACAAAACCCCTCAAACATCGCTCCTAAAAACCAATGAAGATGAAAGTCATGGAACCCTGCCGTCACCAGGCGGTTTCCGGCATCCCTCACGTCCGTAGAGGGTCCTATGAAACTCTCCATCTCCGAACGGGGACCGACCCCAATGATCACATCATCCTTTACTGCCACGAAGCCGTCGATGGGAGAAGTTGCATTCCCGGTGAATAGGGCAGTGCTTACCAGTATTTTATGGGCCTTCATCGTCATCCCCATCCTTTTTCATCTGTTACATCGATTGTAACCAGATGAAGGAAAGAACACAAACGGTGAATGAATAAAAACTTTACCTGACAAGAAGGCATTGGAAAATCCCGTGTTGAATACATAAGGAGAACAAGAAGAAAAGGAGAATGAGAATGTTGACACGAACCTTTCCGGCACTGGAAACAGAAAGATTTCGCTTACGGCAGATGAAAGTAGGGGATGCTCCCCGTGTTTTTGATTATTTCTCAAAAGATGAAGTCACCCGATATTATGATCTGGAATCGTTTCAAGAGGAAAAACAGGCAATAGAGATCATCGAGAAGTGGAACGAGAGGTTTCATTTAAATGAAGGGATCCGTTGGGGGATTGCTCTGAAAGAATCCGACGGGATCATCGGAAGCTGCGGGTTTCATCAATGGGAGAAAGAACATTTTAAAGCCGAGGTGGGGTTTGAGGTTCATCCATCCTATTGGAGACAAGGGGTTATCACAGAGGTATTACAGCCGATCCTGAGATACGGCTTTGAAGAAATGAATCTTAATCGGATTGAAGCGTATTACGATCAGGAAAATGTGGCATCGAAGAGGAGCCTCGTAAAAGCCGGCTTTACGTTTGAAGGCGTATTGCGAAAAGCAGCATTTGAAAAAGGCGTTTTTTGTGATGCGGCTGTTTGCTCTTTATTAAAAGAAGAATATTGAACACAAATTTAAGACGCTGCTTATGCCTATACCACATAAACAGCGCCTTAACTTAAGTAAATCTTATTCAATTAACTTTACTATCCTTTCTTACTAATACACATACTTAACATTCATTTAACATTAAATTAATGGTCTTGCATGGTTTATTAGTTTATTTTCATTTGCCGCTGATTTTCCCACACGCCCACATGTTACGAAGATAGTTTTCACGGGCTATCTCCTTGCGTACCATGATGTTAGCATGCTTCGCTTACACTCTTCATTGGAATCATCTCCTGAAATAAGATTGCGCATTCCCGCATATCCACACATCTTGAAATCAGTTTTCACGGGCCGATCTCAAAAGCGAGATGTGATGCTGACATGCTTTGCTAACTCACTTCATTGGAATCACGCCTTCCTTTAAAGATTGTTTTGTGAATCATTTATTAATTATATATTAACAAATTATAAAATTAATGCAAATGTTCAGAATAATCAATATAGTGCGATTTTGGCTGGTTTTTGAATTGAAATGGGCGGTTATCTTACTTTATCTTAATTTTTCTTGTTTTTTTAAAAGATCTTTGGAGTAGTAGCTTCGGAAATCTGATTCCAAAAAGACGGAGACCGTTCCTTTCCGCTGCAGGTGCTCGCTTTCCGCGGGGCTGGCGGTGAGCCTCCTCGGGCTTTGCCCTGTGGGGTCTCACCTGTCCAGCACCTCCCGCAGGAGTCGAGCACCTTCCGCTTCAATCCACTCTGTGCTTTTTCATTGGCAAAGCATTTTCTTTTTGAAAAATAATAATTGAGAAAGTAACAGCTTTTAATCCAATCTCCTCCTAAGGTAATTCTCCTCCAGATCCATTTCCCTGTTCACCAGCAATTCCATTTGTTCTAGATGATGGGTTTCTACTACGGGGTCGAGTGCAGACCAGTGGATTTTGTTGACGAAGTAGTAGTTTCTGATTTTCCTTAGTATTACCAGGGAGTGGGGGAATTGGTCGAATTCTGCTTTTATGCTGTTGAAGCGGGTAAAGCCCCATTTTGTTAGTTTCATTGTTTATCACCTAATGTTCTATTACCTTTTCTTTCAATATATTAATCCTCCGGGAGCATATCCGATTTAAACAAACGTTTGATTAATTTTAAACAAACGTTTGTTTAATGTTTCAAAACATTTATTTTACTAGGGTTCGGGGGATTAAACAATCGTTTAACAGTATTTACATATCCAGTCGTGCATCTCTTTCGTCCTGAGATTGTCATTGCTATTCACAAAGGGCTCTTGTTATGATGAGAAGGTTATGAATCGCAAAGAAAAGCTAGGAGAATGAGCTTTGAATAAAGTATTATCCAACTATTCCATTTATCCATATGAAGCAGATAAGAAGGAGATCCCCGTGGCCCCGCTCCATAGGGGAGAAACCACGAAGCAGCTGATATCCTCCCATGACGAGGATGCTTTTTTCTTTCGGACGATGGAAGAAGCGGGCATTCATCTGAATGCGGCTCAGATTGAAGCGGTCCGTCATGTGAAAGGACCCTGCCTGACCCTTGCCGGTGCGGGCACGGGAAAGACGACGGTTCTCGTTTGCCGTGCAGGCTACTTGATGGCTGTGAAAGATATTCAGCCGAGAAATATTTTGCTGGTCACTTTCACCAAGAAAGCCTCAGAAGAAATGAAACAGCGGATCGCGAGACTTCCGGGAGCAGAGCATGGTGCACAGGTTCATGCCAGCACGTTTCATGCCCTGTTCCTTTATTTACTCAGATCCCGTCATTACACACAGGAAGTGATCGGGAACGAGCGCTATAAACAAATCATTTTGAAACAGATCCAGAGAGAAATGAATATTTATGATCCGTATGACGCCGAGACGCTCCTTGCCAAGCTTTCTCATTATAAGCTGAATCAAAAGGATATACGGGAGCTCCCTGAGAAGTCAAAGTCAGAAAAAGAAGTACGAAGCATCCTCTTAAAATATGAAGAGTGGAAGCGCATGAATCATAAGATGGATTTTGATGATATTTTGACAGAGGCGTATCAATTACTATTGGGAAATCCGAATCTGCTGACTTCCCTTCAGCACCGTTTCCAGTATGTGATGGTCGATGAATTCCAGGATACGAATCTGGTTCAATATGAGCTTATTAAACTGATAGCGGCTCATCGTAATTTGTTCGTGGTCGGGGATGATGATCAAACGATCTACACCTTTAACGGCGCACGGAACGAATTCATTTTGGATTTTGATGAGGAGTTTCCCGATGCCAAAGTCGTGACCTTAAAAGAAAACTACCGGTCAGACGCTTATATCATCGGACTCGGGAATGAAGTCATCGGGCGGAATGACCACCGGAGGAAGAAAGAGCTGATCGCTACAAAAGTGGAGGGACAGAAGCCTCTCTATTCAAGACCCGCCACAGCTGATGAAGAAGCCGTCTGGATCACAGAGGAGATTCAGAGATTACGAGATGAAGGCTATGGTTATGGAGATATGACGATTCTCCACCGTACGATGAGCAGTGGGCGTGCCGTCTTTGAGCAACTCCTATTAAAGGAGATCCCCTTCACACCATACAATCAGAAGGATTCCCTTTTCTATGATAACTGGACCGTGAAGCCCGTGGTGGATTACTTGAGATTATCGATCGTCCCAAGAAATTTCTCAGCCATGGAATCGCTGTTGCCCACACTTTTTATCCGAAGAGACCGGGGAATGGCTCACATCCTGGAAGAAGAACAGAAAGAGCGGAAGAAGTATCCCCTCATTCACTTAACGACTTTATCCGGGTTGAAGCCTTTTCAGGTGAAGAATGTGAAAGAACGGATGAAGTTCCTGAAGGAGATCGGTGACCAATCTCCGGAAAGTGCCATCAAACGTATCAGGAAGGAATTCTATCACCAGTACATCGACGCCCAGGAATCTCACGTGGTGACCGAACAGAAGGAGCTCATTAAAGAAATGCTGGACGAGCTTGAAGGCTCGGCCAAGCGCTTTGATACGATTTCAAGCTTCATTACCTTTATTGATGAGATGAAAGCGAAGTATGAGGAAATCTATTCGAATCAAAGAGGAAGCAAGGATACGGACAGTGTATCCCTTATGACGATTCACCGGTCAAAGGGCCTTGAGTTCCCCGTCGTGTTTTTAATCGGGGCCATCGAAGGGAATCTTCCCCACAGTTCAGCCCTTAATGCCAATAAGCTCGAGGATAAGGTCTACAAGGACCCGAACCAAAAAGAGAAGGCAACGGGTGCAGTGGAGGAAGAAAGGCGCCTTGCCTATGTAGCCATCACAAGGGCAAAAGAGAAATTGTTCATTTCTTCCCCGGCCTATTATCAAGGGGAACAGCGGAAGAGCTCGCGTTTTATTGCGGATCTATTCAAACAGACACCACACGCGGAGCCGAAACCATCTAAAAAGGTGAGAAGTGGAAAGGTGAGTAAGATTCTTGCCTGGGTGTGCACAAGCTCTGAGTGCATTGCCTGGCAGAGGCCGGAAACCCATGAAGATACCGGATCCAAGATTTGTCCCCTTTGTTCAAGCCCGATGAAACTGGGAGAAAAGGACATTATCGAATAAAAAAAGCCCCGGCGTCCTGGAAAGTGAAGGACGCCGGGGCTTTTTTGCGGTTTATAGACCGTTCTACAAAAAATCAACAAATGCTGCAAATACACATGTCAATCAATAAACCGATCCCTCACTGCGAAAAATGATCATCACGTGAATCAACCTTCTTCGAATCATTCGAATCCAAAGCCTGTCTTAAAAAATAAATAAGAATACCCATGATTATTCCAAGGATCACAATAAAACCGATGGTGATGGTGATTCCCATAAGCCCCACTCCTTTTTTCTGACTCTTTCCTGTACATGATTCTATACGTCTACTATCAGTCTATGAAAAAGGAGTGGAGATATATTCGACCCGAAGGACAAAAAGGTTCGCTATTTTACGTTCGGTCAATCAAAACGGCACGAACCGGAGATCCGTCCCCTTCTTTAAGGGGAAGGGGGAGGGCCACCAGCTCGTATATACCAGGGTTTACATGGGTAAGATCGATCCCTTCGAGAATCCCGATGTCATGTTCCCGCAGTGAGTGATGGGCGTGCAATTCCTTGCTGTCCAAAGGATCAACAGAGGGAAGATCCACCCCGATCAGATCAATGCCCTTTTCCTTTAAAAAAGGGGCAAGTTCTTTCGTGATAGGGGGAATATGCCCGGGGAATCGGTTTGGATCACTCCAGGCATTGGTTTTAAACAGAACTTTTTTGACATCGGTAAAGTCGATCTTCATTAATCGTTCAGGACTGATGTCAGGCGCACCCTCCAAGGAAACGACGATGGCCGGTCCCATAAAACGTTCCGGGGACATATCAAGGATCCGGTTCCCGTCACTGTCAAAGTGGAAGGGGGCATCTACATGGGTCCCGGTATGGGAACTCATGGTCAGCTGGCCGACATTGACGGATCCCGTTTCTTCCTTCGTCCAATTCAAGGAAAAGGAAAATGGCGTGTCTCCGGGCCAAACAGGAGTTTCATTATGCAGGGGTCTTGAAATATCGATCATTTTCATGATTGCCTCATCCTTTCTGTGTTAAGCGACCACATTCCGTGTATTTTCAAACTGCTTATATTCTTCTTTTTCCATAATGTTTTTCAAGATGTGAATCGTTTCCCATACATCTTCGTACGACGAATAAAGAGCCACGGGTGCCAGGCGGATCACATTCGGTGCCCGGAAATCAGGTGTCACCCTGTTTGCTTTCAAGGCTTTACAGATTCTTGCCGCTTCCTCATGCTTCAGACTGATATGTCCGCCCCGGCGTTCATCTTCAAGGGGGTTACAGATGGTAAATCCATAGCCGTTAAGCTCCTGCTGGAATAAGTCCATCATGAACCTTGTAAGAGAAAGGGATTTCTGTCTCAGATTCTCGATCCCGGCTTCTTCAAACAACTGAAGAGAGCCGAGGAGGGGGGCGCTGCTCAAAATATGGGGGGTCCCGATTTGGAATGCTCCGGCAGAATCAGCATGAGTGAGCGTATGATCCATATCGAACTGCGCATCCTTACGGGAACTGAACCAGCCGGAAAGACCAGGCTTCTTCCCCCTGTGCCGGTTGTGAACGAACAATCCCCCTACACCACCCGGTCCGCTGTTTAAGTATTTGTAATTGCACCACACCGCAAAGTCCACACCGTCTTCGTGCAGCTGATGGGGAAGGGCTCCGATCGAATGGGCGAGGTCGAATCCGATGACAATGCCCCGTTTGTGGGCTTCCTCCGTCAACCTTTTGATATCCAGCAACTGCCCGCTTCGGTAAAGGACGGACGGTAGGAGGATAAGGGCGATCTCATCGGTCATTTGATGAATAATGTCTTCCTCACGCAGGGTATACCCATCCCTGCTTTTCACCTGGACCAGATGCTCGTCAGGGGAATACCCCTTTAATTCAAGCTGACTTTGAACCGCGTAAATATCCGAAGGGAAAGTCAGTTCATCTGCCAGGATCCCCGTTCGTTTTCCTTGAGGTTGATAGAAGGTGGCCAGTAACTGATGAAGATTCGTCGTGATGGAACCCGTCACGATGACTTCTTCCTTTTCTGCACCCACTAAAGGAGCTGTCATTCCTCCGAGCTTCTCGGAATAATAGAACCACGGCTCCTGCCCGTCCATCCAGCCATCGATTCCATGTTCCTTCCAATCATTCAATGAGGTCAAAAGCGATTCCTCGGCTCGCTTCGATAGCAGGCCCAAGGAATTCCCATCCATATAATAATGATCTTCCTTTATGTAGAATTCCTTTCGGAAATGGGCAAGCGTATCCCGTTTATCCATCTCTTTGGCGTGTTTCAACGTTAATGCATGTGTCATCCCTATCCCACCTTTAACAGTCTTACCAAAATGATAATCGAAATGATTTGAATAGTAAAATAATTGTTTTGTAAGAGGGGTGGTTTTTATGCATTTTTAAATAAATTATTCAAAAATGTATAAAAAGTCAAAATAGTCTGGTATAAATGGATTAATATAATAAAATTCAGTGAGATTATTCATCATTGAATAATCCGGTGAAGATGAAAGGAGTGACCAGGGTGACTGAGACGAAAAAAAGTTGGAATGAAAACGAAGCAATCCTTCACTCATTGCAGGACGATATTTTGGTAACGAATACAGATGGAATCATCTTGAAAGTCAGTGAGGCGACTGGTGGTATTTATAATGTGAAATCAGAGGATATGGTAGGGAAATCCGTCTATGATCTTGAGAAAGAGGGAATCTTCACTCCGATTTTAACTCCATTGGTATTAAAGGAAAAAAAGAAAATTACGCTGGTTCAGACAAGTAAAGAAGGAAAAAAGCTCCTGGTTACAGGGATTCCGGTTTTTCATGAAAATGGAGAACTTGTGCGGGTCGTCAGCTATTCACATGACGTAACAGAATTATTGAATATGAAGAAATATTTAGAGGACATGGAAGATGAGATGGAAAGGGTGAAAAGTGAACTCGAAATCCTCAGGAGCCGTCATTATTATTCGGAAGGGATCATTGCCACAAGTGATGAGATGAAGAGGGTTCTCCAGATTGCCCTGCAGGTGGCAGAAGTGGATGTGAATGTCCTATTGTTAGGGGAATCAGGTGTCGGTAAGTCCCATATTGCGAAATTCATCCATAATAAAAGCCAAAGAAAAGGGGGACCTTTCATTGAGGTCAATTGCGGTGCCATACCGGAATCCTTGTTTGAAGCTGAGTTCTTCGGTTATGAACCCGGCTCGTTCACCGGGGCAGATCGCAAGGGGAAGGTAGGATTGGCTGAACTTGCAGAAGGCGGTACTCTGTTTCTCGATGAAATCGGGGAGCTGTCACAACCTAATCAAGTGAAAATCTTAAAATTCATCCAAGAGAAACAATTTTATCGGGTCGGCGGTACGAAGCAAAGGAAAGTGGACTTCCGGGTCCTGGCAGCGACGAACAGGGATTTGGAGATGGCAGTTGAGAACAGGGAATTCAGGCAGGATCTATTCTTTCGTCTGAATGTCGTTCCCATAACGATCCCGCCTTTAAGGGAGCGGACATCGGATATTATTACGATGATCGATTATTTTATAGGTTATTTTTGTGAAAAATATCAGCGCCGGAGGACATTGGATGAAGGGGTGATCCATCAGCTTCTCATTCAGGAGTGGAAAGGGAATGTCAGGGAGTTGATGAATCTGATCGAGAGACTGATTGTCACATCTTCCAGGCAGATCATTGAAATGGAGAACCTTCCAGGGCGATACATAAAGCATAGTGGGGATCTTTCCGGGTTGGACCGTGAAGGACAATCACTGAAGAACATCCTTGAAGCGGTGGAAGAGCAGGTGCTGAAGAAAGCGAGGCAGCAGTATAAAACGACGACTGTAATGGCACAAAACCTTGGGATCAGTCAGCCTTCAGTAGTCAGAAAAATGAAAAAGTACAACATTGGATAAAAAGTTGGCATGATATTTGCAAGTTCTTTAGTGAGTAGAAGGATAATTGAATCATTTCAAAGGGGTGTTTGACAATGGAGGTTGGAAAACAGAATGTCAGTCAGTTACAAACCCGGTCCGGGAGATCAGCCAGGGAAGCAATGAAGTTTATCATTCCTTCCTTGATAGGAGTATTGCTGTTTTTGGTCCCTGTGACATACGAAGGGAACATGACCATCGGGGTCGGGATCTTTGCTTCTTATTTTCAGGGGATGTTAGAAGGAGTATTGCCATTATTCATGACGATCATATTTGGGATATCCGCTCTCATGGCCATTTATACAAAACTTCTTCAACCTAAGTGGATCGTCACGCAACCATTTTTAAAAGGGCTTTTTGATGTAGGTGCGTTCTGGATCACGATCCGTGTCATAGGTTCAGTCTTTGCCATTATGACCGTCAACGGGATCGGTCCGGAGTGGATCATATCCGACTATACAGGGGGAACGGTGCTGTATTCGTTAGTCCCTGTTCTGACCACATGGTTCTTATTTGCAGGTTTATTGATGCCACTTTTATTAGATTTTGGACTTATGGATTTCTTCGGGACCCTGCTGCAGAAAATCATGAAGCCTTTATTCCAGCTGCCGGGACGGTCTTCCATTGATGCCCTGGCTTCCTGGATGGGGAGTGGGACAGTCGGTGTCCTCATTACAACGAAACAATTTGAAGAAGGCTATTACACAAAACGGGAAGCCGCGGTCATTGCCACAAACTTCTCCGTTGCATCGATTGCTTTCAGTCTCGTGATCGTCAGTTTCATAGGTTTGGAATCCATGTTTGTGCAATTATACGGAACGGTCGTCATTGCCGGGATCGCAGCAGCGGTGATTTGCCCGCGCATCCCGCCTCTTTCCCGCAAAAAAGATACGTATTATGAGCCGGTCGGAATGCAAATCTCTGAAACGGTACCTGAAAATGTTTCCCGTCTTCAATGGGGCTTCGAAAAAGCCGTGGAAAAAGCATCTGAAGTGAAAAGTGTCGGTGAAGTGACCAAAAAAGGACTGCAGAACGTATTTGATATCTGGTTCGGACTCATTCCACTCGTCATGGCCCTTGGAACGCTTGCTTTAGTCGTGGCAGAGTATACCCCAGTGTTTGATGTGCTGGCTTACCCGGTCGTACCTCTTCTTGAGCTATTGCAAATCCCGCAGGCTGCTGATGCTGCCCCTGCGATGATTGTCGGATTTGCCGATATGTTCCTGCCTGCAGTGGTGGGTAGCGGGATCGAAAGCGAGTTAACGAGATTTGTGATCGCAGCCATGTCTTTGACTCAATTAATCTACATGTCTGAAATCGGGATCCTATTAATCAAATCCAAAATTCCCATCAGCTTCCTGGATCTCTTTATCATCTTCATCCAACGAACCATCATCACGCTACCAATCGTCGCATTACTGGCGCACTTTTTCTTTATGTAGGACACCTTTCGCAGATGTTGTTACGTCGAAATCAGAATATGCCTAAGCTCTGTCAACTTGTAAGTGCAGGATGGTGATGGGAACTGCTCCGCTTTCCGCGGACGTACGGCCGAGCCTCCTCAGCTTTTCGCTTCCGGGGTCTCGGCACGCCCGTTTTCCGCAGGAGTCTACGCAGTTCCCACCACCATCTAAACAAGGTGAGTGTGACAGAGCTCAGTAGTGATGAAAATCAATGGAAAGAACAGGATTTCGATTACAGAAACTTTTGACTGTCGTATGCTAATAACAATTCCATACGTGGAAAGTCGGTTTTGAAATTAGTCATTTAAGAAACGTAAGCTTATAAAGTTGATTGAAGCGGAAGGTGCTCGACTCCTGCGGGAATTGCGGGAAAGTTGAGACCCCGCAGGGCAAAGCCCGAGGAGGCTCAACTCACGCCCCGCGGAAAGCGAGCACCTGCAGCGGAAATCAACCAGCACTTTCCTTTTAACAACAAAGTTATGACAACTGCTTTAAGTAAAACCTCGACAATCTAGCATTATACTATAAGAATAAATGGGGGTACTGAAATGGAACGAACGTTTGAACAGCTTATTGAGGGGATGCCGGATCGTCTGGCACCGAGCATGGCAAAGGATCATCCGAATTTACCGGTAGTGAAAGAGGAAGGGTGCTACTACTACGGACTGGACGGAAGGAAGTATCTTGACTTCACCTCTGGCATCGCCGTGACGAATGTGGGTCATCGTCACCCGAAAATCGTACAGGCGATCAAAGATGCAGCAGACGGTCTGATGCACGGTCCTTCAGGCGTCATCATGTATGAATCGATCCTTCGCCTGGCTGATGAACTGGCAGAGATCCTACCCGGGGACCTGGATAGTTTCTTCTTTGCCAACAGCGGGACTGAAGCGATCGAGGGGGCGATCAAGCTTGCTAAATATGTAACGAAGCGTCCTTATGTCATTTCCTTTACGGGATGTTTTCATGGGCGCTCATTGGGGGCACTCAGTGTAACGACTTCAAAAAGTAAGTATCGAAAGTTCATGCAGCCTTCAGGATTAACGTATCAGATTCCGTACGCGAATGAACGGGAGTGTCCAGAGGGAGAGGATTCAGCCCGGTATGTTGTCAGCAAGCTTGAAAAGGATTTTGAAACACTTTTTGATCATCAGGTAACCCCGGAAGAAGTGGCGTGTGTCATTTTAGAACCGGTATTGGGGGAAGGGGGATATATCGTCCCTCCGAAAGCCTGGCTTAAAAAGGTAAGGGAGATTTGCAACAGGCATGATATTTTACTGATTTTCGATGAGGTCCAAACGGGATTCGGACGTACCGGTAATTGGTTTGCCGCGCAAACCTTCGATGTGACGCCGGATATCATGGCGATCGCGAAAGGAATTGCTTCGGGTCTTCCTTTGAGCGCGACGGTGGCGTCCAATAAGCTGATGAAACAGTGGCCGCTTGGAAGCCATGGGACGACATTCGGCGGGAACCCGATCGCATGCTCTGTCGCTCTTGCCACCCTTGAGGTCATGAAGGAGGAAAGACTCCTTGATAATACGAAGACGATGGGTGCATACGCCGTTTCGAGGCTCGAGAAGTTGAAAGAAAAACATCCTGTGATCGGAAGCATCAGGGCGGTTGGCTTGATGATCGGGATTGAAATCGTCCATCCAAAGACGGGTAAACCGAATCAGGAAGGCTTGATGGACATCCTTGACGGGGCGCTTGAAAAAGGGGTTTTATTTTATCTATGCGGAAATCACTCCGAAGTGATCCGCATGATTCCACCCCTTACCGTTACAAAAGAGCAGATCGACGCCGGTCTTCACATGCTGGATGAAGCGGTGACAGAGTACGAAGCATCACTGATGAGTCACCTGGATTAAAATAAAAAAGGTTGATCAGTTCAGAACTGATCAACCTTTTTTTATAGTCTTTTAACCGAAATGGCCTTCCTCATCTTCCTGAGGGCATCTTGTCCTTCTGTTTCCCTCATCATCATTAAGTTCACATAGAGAGCATCAATCAATGTTAACTGAGCAATGCGGGATGACAAAGCTTCTGAACGGTAGTCGGTTTCCTCTGAAACGGTGAAGAGAGGTGTGTCGACCCTCTGGCTTAACGGCGACTTGGCGAAATTGGTGATGCATATGGTCTTGGCCCCGGTTTCTTTCACAATGTCGAGAAGCTGAAGAATATCCTTTGTCGAACCTGAGTGGGATATGAAAACGGCGCAATCGTCACTCGTCATCTGGGAAGCGGTCATAAGCTGAATATGGCTGTCACTTGCCGCATGCACACGCAGACCGGTCCGGATGAATTTATGATACGCATCAAGGGCGATGACACCGGACCCACCGCTTCCGAAGAACTCGATGGAACGGGCGGTGCTCATCATGTCCACGGCTCTCATTAACTTTTTCTCATCCACCACCATCAAAGTATCTTCGATGGTTTTGATGTTGGACCTGAATACCTTTGTGGCGATCGTTTGTGCCGTGTCGCCTTCATCGATGCGTTCGTGGATGTCCTTAAGTCCAGTCACGATTTCTGAGGCAAGAGCGATTTTCATCGCCTGATAGCCTTTAAAGCCGACTCGTTTACAAAAACGAAAAACGGTGGAGTCGGCCACTCCTAAATCTTCTGCCAGACCATTGATCGTGGAATGGATGATTTCGTTCGGATTTTCTAATATATAATCGGCAATTTTTTTCTCCGTCACACTGAATTGGGGATAGTGTGAACGGATGCTTGCTAAACAATGTTGATGTTGACTCATTGACACCACTCCTGTAAGGGTTTTCATAGTTTCATTATACAAGGATTCGAAGAAAAATAAAAATAATTTCTGTAAACGGTTGCAAAAAGAAAAATATTTTTTATAATAGAGATAGACAGAAAATAATTTTCCTAATCATTTGTTCGTTCGAAAAGGCTGTTCTCTTATTGAATTAAGAGAGTAATAGTTACATAAAGTGTTTTGCAAACGCTTTACGAATCCGTCGGGAACAAAGAAGCAGGATCATATGGAATAAAATATTGGCAGCAGGGCTGCCGTGAGGGAAGAAAGGTAGGGATACACAATGTCAGATCAAATGCTCATTTTAGTGGCACTGGCCGGAATTTTTCTTTTATTATTTTTAGTTATTAAAACAAAGCTTCACGCTTTTGTTGCCCTATTATTAGTAAGTTTAATCGTAGGGATCGCTGCCGGCATGCCGCTGCAGGAAGTAGTGGCATCGATACAGAGCGGTATGGGCGGGACCCTCGGGTTTGTCGCCGTTGTCGTTGGTTTAGGTGCGATGTTCGGACGCATGCTTGAAGTATCAGGGGGAGCGGAACGACTGGCTCAGACACTGATTAACAAATTTGGGGAAGATAAGGCACAATGGTCCCTTGGGATCACAGGTTTCCTGGTTGCCATTCCCGTATTCTTTGATGTTGGATTCATCATTCTTGTACCGATTGTATACGGTTTAGCTAGAAAAACAGGCAAGTCACTCCTGTACTATGGAATTCCATTGCTTGCAGGTCTTGCCGTAACACACAGCTTCATCCCTCCGACTCCGGGACCGATCGCGGTTGCTGACTTGATCGGGGCGGATCTTGGATGGGTCATCCTGTTTGGTGCGATTGCCGGTGTTCCATCCATGATCATCGCTGGTCCACTTTTTGCAAAATGGATTTCAAAACGAATTCATGCAGTGGTTCCTGACTATATGCAGGCAGAAGAAATGGAGTATGATAAAGAGCTTCCAAGTTTCGCTTTGATTGCTTCTCTTATCTCGATCCCATTAGTATTGATTCTATTGAATACGCTTTCGGGTGTTATCCTGGATGAAGGAAACATGATTCGTTCCATCCTGACTTTCTTGGGACATCCGTTCGTAGCTTTAACGATTGCAACATTGTTGACGTTCGTTCTATTAGGAACGAAGCGCGGATATTCCCGCCAGGAAGTTCAGGACATTGCAACGAAAGCACTTGAACCTGCAGGGATCATCATCCTTGTAACAGGTGCCGGTGGAGTTTTCAAGCAAGTATTGATAGACTCCGGGGTTGGGGAAGTATTAGGAAATATGATGGCTGGTTCAAGCCTGCCACCGATCGCCCTTGCCTTCTTGATCGCCATGGTCGTTCGTGTCGCTCAAGGATCAGCGACTGTTTCCATGGTAACAGCGGCAGGATTGATGAGCCCGCTGATCGAAACTCTTGGTATGCAGGGTCCCGTTCTTGGTTTGATGGTTATTGCCATCGCTTCAGGGGCGACAGTCTTCTCTCATGTAAACGATAGTGGTTTCTGGTTAGTGAACCGTTACTTTGGATTAGATGTAAAAGATACGTTAAAATCTTGGACCGTGATGGAGACACTCATCGGTTTTGTAGGATTTGCCGTTGTGTTCATTTTAGGGATATTCATTAGCTAAATTAGGATAGAATAATAGCAGAAGAGGGAAGAGCCATGTCGCTTCTTCCTTTTCTCTATTTATTTAGGAGGAACGAAGATGTCAGAATTCATGATTGGTGTCGATATCGGGACCACGAGTACAAAAGCCGTACTATTCAATAAAGAAGGAAAAGCGATCGAGCGTCACGGGATCGAATATCCATTACATACACCAACGCCCGGGACGGCTGAACAGGATCCTGAAGAAATTTTCCAGGCTGTCATTAAGTGCATCAAGGAAGTCGCTTCAAGTACGGAAGAAACGATTTCGTTTGTGTCGTTCAGTTCTGCCATGCACAGTTTGATCCTTGTGGATGAAAATGATCAGCCGTTGACCCCTTCCATTACATGGGCGGATAACCGAAGTGCTGCATGGGCGGAGAAAATCAAGAAAGAAATGAACGGGATGGAGATTTATAGAAGGACCGGTACACCGATCCACCCGATGTCACCCCTTGTGAAGCTTGCCTGGCTGAAGGACGAAAAGCCGGAATTGTTCGGAAAAGCAACAAAGTTCATCTCAATTAAAGAATTTGTTTTCCAACGTTTGTTTGGGAAATACGTCGTGGACTATTCCATTGCATCGGCTACAGGGATGTTCCATTTGGAAAACCTGACTTGGGATGAGGGAGCCATGAAAGTGGCTGGCGTCTCAAAGGATCAGTTGTCGACTCCGGTATCCACTACGGAAAGTCTCGTTGGGTTAAAGTTTGAATATACTGAAATGCTCGGCTTACCTGCAGATACACCATTTGTTGTAGGGGCAAGTGACGGCGTTCTATCGAATCTTGGCGTGAATGCCATCGAGCCCGGAGTGGTCGCTGTGACGATCGGCACGAGTGGTGCGATCCGTGCTGTGACGGACCGGCCGGTGACCGATCCGAAAGGACGGATCTTCTGCTATGCCCTAACGGAAAAGCACTGGGTGATCGGCGGACCCGTGAACAATGGTGGAATGATCTTCAGATGGGTCCGGGACGAACTCGCTTCCGGAGAGGTGGAAGTGGCGAAACGATTAGGGAAGGATCCCTATGAAGTACTCACGGATATTGCTGCCAAAATAGAGCCGGGATCAGAAGGACTCCTGTTCCATCCTTATATGGCCGGTGAACGGGCTCCGCTTTGGAATGCAAAAGCCCGCGGTTCTTTCTTCGGCCTCGGGATGCATCACAAAAAAGAGCATATGATCCGTGCCGTCCTGGAAGGAATCGTCATGAACCTGTACAGTGTATTACTTGCCCTGGAGGAATTGATCGGTACGCCGAAACGGGTGCAGGCAACGGGTGGATTTGCCCGCTCTGAGCTGTGGCGCCAGATGCTTGCCGACGTGTTCGATCAAGAAGTGGAAGTGCCGGAAAGCTTCGAGAGCTCTTGCCTTGGTGCAGTGGTGCTTGGAATGTACGGCAGCGGAATGATCGACTCACTTGAAGAAGTGAAGGAAATGGTCGGCTCCGTCCATTCCCATCAGCCCGACCCGAAAGCAACGGAAGCTTATACTAAACTCATGCCAATCTTCATTCGTGTACCACGATTGCTGGAAGAAGAATACGAAGCCATCAGTGCTTACCAGGAAAGAAGCTGACTCATCTGAGTCGGCTTTTTTTCGAGATGGGATGGAAGGGAATCACTTAGCCAAAAGATGTCCTTTTCATGTATAATAGAAACGAATATACCTTTTATGATCAGAAACTATCCATAGATAAATGAAAGAGAGTGAAACGATATGGGACGTAAGTGGAATAATATTAAAGAAAAGAAAGCGTCTAAGGATGCCAATACGAGTCGTATATATGCAAAATTCGGCCGTGAGATTTATGTGGCGGCGAAGCAGGGTGAGCCGGATCCTGAGCTTAACCAAACGTTGAAATTCGTTCTTGAACGTGCGAAAACATATAGCGTACCGAAACACATCGTGGATCGCGCCATCGAAAAGGCAAAGGGCGGTTCAGAAGAAAATTATGATGAACTGCGCTATGAAGGCTTCGGACCGAATGGATCCATGGTCATCGTGGATGCCTTGACGAACAATGTAAACCGTACAGCATCCGAAGTGCGTGCCGCTTTCGGTAAGAATGGCGGGAATATGGGTGTGAGTGGATCTGTAGCATACATGTTCGATGCGACAGCCGTCATCGGCATCGAAGGAAAATCTGAAGAAGATGTAATGGAAATCCTGATGGAAGCGGACGTGGACGCACGTGATATGATCGAAGAAGACGATTCTGTGATCGTCTATGCCGAGCCGGATCAATTCCATGCTGTTCAAGAAGCATTTAAGGGTGCCGGTATCACCGAGTTTACAGTGGCAGAACTAACGATGCTTGCTCAGAATGATGTGGAACTTTCTGAAGACGATCAAGCTCAATTCGAGAAAATGATTGATGCGATTGAAGACCTGGAAGATGTGCAGCAGGTATATCATAACGTTGATCTAGGTGAATAATAGAGTAGAAGTGACCCCTGATGCTGGATGCGTCGGGGGTTTTGATTATCATTAATTATGTCAATTTATCACTTTATTTGTCGAAATGACTGAAAATTCAGCATAATACTTCATTATCATAAGGTGCTTTGGTATGCTAGGGGAGAATCTGAATAAATACGTGAAAGAGGGAGAGGAAACTATGGGACTAGATCAACTTGAATTGCAGCAAGCAGAACAGAGCGTGAAGGATGCAACCAAACCTTATTTGACGGCACTCATCGGCTGGAGCCTGCCGGCGATCGAGGCGTGTACCAAGCTGAACAGACCCTTCGTCGTCGTTGGACCGCCTGATTTCGAAGCATATGCGGAGAAGCATGATATCGCTTTTATCGGATGGGACTTCGACCGCTTGAATGAAGGTTCAGATCATCTTTATAAGCAGCTGAAGTCACTCGGTGCTGAGGTGGACATCCCACTATATGAAGAATGTGTGGAGTGGGCGGGGGCTTTGAATTCCCGTTTCCGCAGCGAGCCGCGCGTTTTCAATCGCTCTCTCCTTTTAAGGGATAAAGGGATGATGAAGCGTAAAGCCCAAATTGCGGGAATCAAAGTAGGCGTATTTGAAGAAGCAAGGGATAAGGAGGATGTAAGACGCTTTCTGAAACGAGTAAATGAAGCCCTTTTGAAAGTGGAAGGAGACAAGAACGATCCCATCCATGTTAAACCCCTTGATAAAGCAGGGTCTGTCGGTCATCGTGCCATTGAGAATCCAGAGGATATCGATGCTCTCACCGAGTCTGAATTCCCTCTGTTGATGGAAAGTCATTTAGACGGGCAGGAGTTTTCATGCGAAGCGTTCATTCATAAAGGGAAAATCCAATTTTTAAATATAACGGAGTATGTGCGATTGGGATATTCCAATTTCGTACCGGCATCTCCCACACTTGAAGAAAAACGTCCGATCATCCGTGAGGCGATTCAACAGCTCATTGATGCATTTGAAATCGAATATGGCGTGATCCATCCTGAATATTTCATCACCTCCGATGGGACCCTTCATTTCGGTGAAGTCGCTGCCAGGGTGCCTGGCGGGCATATCTTTGATTTGATTGAACGGGCTTACGGTTTTAATGCGTACCAGGCTCAGATTCTTTGCGGAGATCCGAACACAACGGAAGAAGAGTTGAGAGAATTCTTCCCTTCGACAGGTGAGAAAGCAAAGGCTCATGCCGGGTGTTTAATGGTTCACCCACATGTCAATTATGTAGAAAAGCTCGAGGTACCTGACGAGCTTGAGAATCATCCTTATTTCGAAAAACATGATATGTTCAGTCCGGCACAGGGAAAAGTGGCTCAGCGAATCGGCTTTGGGAACCATTACGGAACCATCTTCTTCTATGGGGAAGACAGCGAAGTGATGAGGGACCTCTTAAAGGAATACGAACAATTTAATTTCTATATATAGGCTGGTCTTTTGCCTGAACAACCTATCCGATATTCTGCTCGATAAAGGAGTTTTGAAATGGCTTTTGAATTAACTTCTAAGCTGGAAGAACGATTTTTGCTGGCGCTGAATGAATTGGAAAGTGCAGCTTCATTTGCGAAATCAATGTATCAAACAGACGTCTATCAGGAAGCTCAACGATTACTGGACACTGACGAAGGGCTCGGGATTTTATACCAAAGCGCAAGCCGCTTTGAAAAAGCAGGGGTATTCCAGGATGGACCATGGGAAAAAGCATCCAAGCTTCAACCGCCTCTTGTGGCGGGATCCCTGCAGGCGAAGGGTCTGCCTTCGATTATTGAAATCCTGAGTGAGCTCAGGATGCTTTCCATTGCAGAAGCTCAATATGAGCATACTGATGTCACGGCAGAGATGGCGCAGGATTTCCTGAACGAAGTAATGGTGCTGAACCTGAACCTGCTTTTCCCTGAAGCGACGGAAGCGGCGCGGATTGAAGGTGGGGAGCAGAGTGAAAGGGCTACAGAGTTGTTTCATTTTCTTTCAGATAAGTTGTCTTACCAAGCCCTTACCACTACGCTGATCAAAGAAATCGAACGGTTGACGGCTCAGCGCCCCATCATGGTGAAGCGTACCGTTTCCATGATCGAGACAGCCAAGAAAATGCTTCACTCCGATCTTAGTGCCGCGGAACGTCTGGTGCTGGAGAAATACGTATCGGCGATTGAAGGCCCGACCCCGTTGAGTAAAAGTATTGTGAAACCGGCGGAATACCGCAAAAAGTTGTTGGAACTATCCCAAGAAGAACTGGAGAAGGAGGCGGTGCATTTTGCCGGGTCCATGCGTGAGACGGGATTAGTGGCTCCCCAGCACGCCATTCTTCTGAGATATTTATGCAGAAAGTTTCCGGGTGTTGTACCGACCGCTCTTCAGTTAAATGATAAAGGTAAAGCAAACTTGGATGAAAACACCGAGCTTGTATTTCAACTTGTGAAAGTTGCGATCTATCCGGCCACGAAGCAGTCTGTATACGGCCTTGCTCTCATGCTTGAACGAGGGGTTCTTTCCTATCCCCCTGTCTCCCCGGGACTCAAAAGGCTGATCGAACTCGATATCAGGGCCGAAGTAAGAAAGACGCTTCTGAATTCATGTAAAACGGGAGATGGCATTACAGCAAACTCCGTACTTCTGGCCGGTGTCATCAATGTCCTCGGGCAGCCCATCGGTATCGGACAAGGTCTGAACCCAACCTGTCAAACAGCGCGGGGAATCAGCCTGTGGGCGCAGCATGCTCCCGGGTATCTGCTTGAACTGATCCCGAGGGCGGCAAGGGACGGAGACATCGATATCATGTTTGAAGGTACACCCGTTCATTCCAAGGACTTGAGCGGAGGACTGGCGCCAGAGCTTCATCAGGAGCTTGATCCCGTTTCACTCGTTCTTGTCCCGCATCTTGATCGTATCTATAGTGAAATGATGAGAAGGGTTTCCCTCAGAGGGGAAGATGGACATCGTTGGGTGAATCCGGAGTTTTATGGTGACTGGGTCCAAAAGGGGTTTAGCACGGTGATCGATCCGTTGACCGGGCTCATATCTGATTATCATGGTTTTGTCAGGCTGTTTTACGCTACCCATCATCCGGAATACAATGATGATTACGGTTTGATTTATCCGAATCCAGTAGGCATTTTCATTACCAATGTCCACGGGAAGCTCCTTGGATTCCACGCCGTATCCATTCTCCGGATCACACAGGATCCCAAGGGTGAGTACCGGATCTATTTCTATAATCCGAACAACGACGGTTCACAGAATTGGGGCCAGGGGATTGAACCTTCCGTCATGGAAAACGGGGAACTGGAAGGAGAATGTTCCCTTCCGTTCCACGAATTTGTCTCCCGGCTCTATGCCTTCCACTACAATCCGTATGAGCAGGGTGATGCATTTGCAGTGGAGAATGACATTGTCGACGAAATCAAGATCCTTGCAGGGGAAAGTTGGGGGAAGGATTATACATGGGTTTAACATGATGAATGGCGCCTGAGCAACAGTGGTTGCTCGACGCTTTTTTGATTGGAATGATTCCCCTGCCACTAGCCATACTAAATAGTGGAGGTGGTACAAATGAGTAACGACAAGAAATCAGAAGATCTATTTATGGACACTCCGTTGAATCCTGAATTCATTATGAATGACCGGCTGCGCAATCCGAGCCAGGTGTACGTTCCGGGAGAATCGTTGGAAGAACATCATGCCGTTGAAGAAGGGAACGGGGTCATCGCAGAGAAAGTGATCGGTCAATCGAATGAGAATGGATAGGAGGGGTCAGCTTTGAATATGAAAGAATATCCCGTAGCAGATTTGTCGGAAGATGCCTTGAATAAAGTGAAGAGTATGGAAAGTGAACTTCGTCAGCAATCTGCGGAGGACATCGTTTTGATTGCTTATAAAAATATGGATAGAAGCCGGGAAGGGGCAAGATAAGATGGATAAAGGAAATAAAGATATGCCGGACTTCAATGAATTGAATGACCGTGTCATAGCCGAGGAACCAAAAGGTCCATTTTTCGCCATCAAAACAAATATGGATACTAGAGGGGTCAAGGATAACCCCTATGCCTCAGAGAAAGCAAGTCCTGAACAAGAAGAAAAATTTCAGCAGTTTTTTGAAGATGAAGAGCTGTAGGGGTAACCGAAAGGCGTTAATCACCAAACGTTGATTAACGCCTTTGCAGTTAGAACCGGCCCCTGGTTATAGGGAAAAGACTAGTAGTGGTTACATAAGGATTTTATACGAAAATGCATTATACTAAAGAAAGAGCATCATAAAGAAAGGAGGGAATCATGTGTCTAGAGTAGCCTTAATCGCAGGGGCGACGGGCCTGGTCGGTTCTCATCTGAGTGAAATACTCCTTAAGAGCCCGGAGTATATCAAGGTGATTTCCTTTGTAAGAAGAGAAAGTGGGATGAAGCATGAGAAGCTGGATGAACGGATCATTTCATTTGATGGGATGAAGCTTTTACCCCATGAAGAAATTGATGATGTGTTTTGCTGCCTCGGAACCACGATTAAGAAAGCCGGGACGAAACATGCTTTTAAGAAAGTGGACTACGAGTATCCGATTCAACTCGGGAAGCTCGGGAAAGAACATGGAGCAAGACAGTATCTCGTCATCTCCTCGATCGGTGCAAAGCCGGAATCACCGTTCTTTTATAGTCAGGTCAAATGGAATTTGGAGAAGGAATTGAAGGAGCTTCATTATCCTTCCCTCCATATATTCAGGCCATCCCTTTTATTGGGGGAGAGGCAGGAGTTCCGATTGGGTGAAAAAGCGGGAGAAATCTTCTCGAGAGCGGTCCGCCCTGTCATGGTAGGCAGGTTGAAACGATACAGAAGCATTCCAGGCAAACAGGTTGCCTATGGCATGTACCGGGCGGCGATAGGTACGTACAGTGAAGAAGTCACCATACATGAATCGGAACAGATTCAAGAGTTTTAGGAAGTAGGGGAAACAATGAAGGACCCGCGACAGAAGCGGGTCTTTCATTATGATTGTATTTGATAGAAATGTCTCAAGGCATTCACAAGATGTTTCAATGAAGGGTCTTCATCTAAATTCACAAGCATTCCTTTGATGACGACGGGACGGGTTTCGTCTTTTTGTAGTTCTTCTTTAATGACTTCCAGGGAAATCCGGATATTTTCTTCCTCTGCCACCTCAAGCGCATCCTGGATCATATGAATGAGTGTCGACTCATTGATTCTGGTGGAAGTGGTGAAATCCTTGACCAGATCATCCAGCTTTTCAAAGGAAAGAACCGGCTTATCTCCACTCCTTAGCAAACCTTCCACTAAATCATCCGTCCGTTTCAATATGAAATGGGATAAATAAGAAAAGTCCAGATTGATTTTATCCAGCATCACTAACTCTAAATAAGAATGGAAAAAGCCTTGAATCATCATCGTGATATCCCAGAAATAGGGCTCGATCTTTTTACCGTAAATCCCGAATAGTCTTCTTTTATAATAGCGGTGTGTGTTCATTTTCATTTCATTGAGGAGATCATGAATTTCATCGTTGAACGGCATGGCGTTCTCTCTTATCTGCATGATGATGAACTCTTTATGCTTGCAGATTTCAATGAGCTGACATTCTAATTGCTTTTGGAATTTCTCATAAGGAGGAAGATCCTCGTTTTCGATTTCGTTCACTTTGTCGGTGATCATTTTAAAATAGTAGTTCATGATGGCGAGCAGCAGAGCTTCCTTTGATTTGAAATACAAATAAAAGGCACCTTTCGATATATCACATTCATTCACGATTTCCTGAACGGAGGTGGCGTTGAATCCTTTCGTGGCGAACAGTTTAATGGATGTCTCTATGATTAATTTTTCTTTTTCCTTCATACGTTCCTCTCCTTGATAAACTCCTTCTCTATATTATGACCGATTGGTCACAAAAAATAAACCTTTTCTTTATGAGTTCATTGACTTATGACTGTTCGGTCAGTTATATTAGAATATGTTATGACTAGTCGGTCAGATAAAGAGAGAAGGGATGAATACGACGTGAACAGTATTATCAATTTCGTACTTAAGAATAAGTTTGCTGTGTGGCTGATGACGATTATCGTCATTATTGCAGGCTTATATTCAGGATTTAATATGAAACTCGAAACCCTGCCTAACATCAATACCCCGATTGTCAGTGTGACCACTGTGTATCCCGGGGCTACGCCTGAAGATGTAGCAGACAAGGTATCACAACCAATTGAGAAACGGTTGCAGAATTTAAATGGGGTCAATGTCGTCAGTTCGACTTCCTACCAGAATGCTTCAGCCGTTCAGATAGAATACAAGTTTTCTAAAGATATGGATGAAGCCAAGACCGAGGTCGAAGAGGCTCTTTCGGATCTCTCTTTTCCAGACGGGGTGAACGAGCCGGAAGTATCACGACTGAGCTTTAACGCCTTCCCGGTCATCGCTCTCAGTGTAGCGAATGAAGACCAATCTTTAGCCCAGCTGACTTCAACGGTGGAAGATACGATCATTCCCCAGCTTGAGGGAGTGGACGGGGTAGCTTCTGTCCAGGCATCAGGCCAGCAAGTGCAAGAAGCTCAGCTGATTTTTGATCAAGACAAGCTTGCACAAAATGGATTGACGGAAGAAACGGTTCAGAACATCATTAAAGGCTCGGATGTGACAACTCCGTTAGGATTGTATACGTTTAAAGATAGTCAGAAATCCGTTGTGGTAGATGGGAATATTACAACGATTGAAGATTTAAAAGAAATGAAGATTCCAGTGACGCCAAGTGGAGCTGGAGCACAGGGACAGGAGCCTCAAGGACAAGCCAAGACACCAGAAGCGCCTCCGGCCGGACAAGCGCCCGCCGGTATGAAGATCCCGACGATTCAATTATCGGACATTGCGGATATCAAACTGATCGGGAAAGCAGAATCGATTTCAAGAACGAATGGAAAAGAATCCATCGGGCTTCAAGTGGTTAAAACAGTGGACGCCAATACGGTGGACGTTGTTAATGCGGTAAAAGAAGAAGTCAAAACGTTCGAAAAAGACATCGATGGAGTAGAAATCATTTCTACTTTCGACCAGGGGGAGCCGATTGAGGAATCAGTCAGTACGATGCTGAACAAGGCATTATTCGGTGCCGTGTTCGCGGTCATCATTATTCTCCTGTTCTTACGGGATATCAAATCGACGCTGATTTCCGTCGTATCGATTCCGTTATCGCTATTAATCGCGATTTTACTTTTAAAACAAATGGATATCACGTTGAATATCATGACCCTTGGAGCGATGACCGTGGCCATCGGGAGGGTAATCGATGATTCGATTGTCGTCGTGGAAAACATCTATAGAAGGATGTCACTGAAAGGTGAACTGCTGAAAGGGAAAGACCTGATCCGGGAAGCAACGAAAGAAATGTTCGTCCCGATCGCGTCCTCCACGATCGTCACGATTGCCGTGTTCCTTCCATTAGGATTGGTTCAAGGCATGATCGGTGAGCTATTCCTACCGTTCGCCTTAACGATCGTATTCGCTTTATTAGCGTCACTTCTTGTTGCGGTCACAATCGTACCGATGCTTGCCCACTCCATGTTTAAAAAGGGTGTAGGGAAGAAACATGTAGAAAAGAAGAGCCGTTTAGCGATTTGGTATAAAGGTGTATTGAATTGGACGTTGAACCATAAGATCATCACGTCGATCCTTGCCATCGCCATGTTGGTCGGAAGCTTGTTCCTTGTTCCGCTTATTGGGGTAAGTTTCCTTCCATCCGATGAAGAGAAGATGGTCATGGCGACCTATAAACCAGATCCCGGTCAAACCGAAGAAGATGTGGAGAAAATCGCACAGGATGCAGAGGAATACTTCCAGGGACGTAAAGACGCTGATACGATTCAATACTCTGTCGGCGGGGAAAATCCGATGAGTCCGGGAAGTTCAAACAATGCGATCTTCTACGTTCAGTATAATGACGATACAGAAAATTTCTCTGAAGAAAAAGAAAAGGTCATCAAAGACCTGCAGAAATCAACTGACAAAGGCGAATGGGCATCACAGGACTTCTCCGCAAGTGCCGGCAGCAATGAAATTGTCGTCTACGTGTACGGGGAAACCCTGAAAGACATCGAACCTGTTGTCAACGATATTCAAGACATGATGAAAGACAAGAAAGATTTCAAAAAAGTCGGATCAAGCATTTCCGAATCCTATGACGAATACTCCTTCGTCGCGGATCAGGATAAACTGAGCGAGCTTGGCCTGACGGCAGGTCAAATCGCCATGGAACTTGGTCAGACACGTCAGCGTCCGGTCCTCACGACCATTGAAAAAGATGGGGAAGAAGTGAATGTCTATCTGGATGTTGAAAAAGAAAAGTATGAAAGCATCAACGACTTAACGGATAAAACCATCCAGTCACCACTGGGCATGGAAGTTCCGATTAAAGACGTCGTTGAGGTTCAGGAAGGTAAAACGTCCGATACCGTTTCACGACGGGACGGAAAAGTGTTTGCTCAAGTGAGTGGAGAACTGAACACCGATGATGTGTCGAAAGCATCTCAGGATATCCAGAAAGAAATCAAGGATATGGATATTCCGTCCGGCATTGACGTGAACATGGGCGGGGTAACAGAAGACATCAAAGAATCCTTCACACAACTCGGATTAGCGATGCTTGCAGCGATTGCGATTGTCTACCTGATCCTTGTCGTCACATTCGGTGGCGGTCTTGCACCATTTGCCATCCTGTTCTCACTGCCATTCACGATTATCGGAGCGTTGGTAGCGCTATTGATTGCAGGAGAAACGATCAGTATTTCTTCTATGATCGGGGCACTGATGCTGATCGGTATCGTTGTGACCAATGCCATCGTTCTTGTCGACCGTGTGATTCATAAGGAAAACGAAGGCCTGTCCACACGGGAAGCATTGCTCGAAGCCGGTTCAACCCGACTCCGCCCGATCCTCATGACAGCCATTGCCACAATCGGAGCTCTGTTCCCACTGGCACTCGGTCTTGAAGGAAGCGGACTGATTTCGAAAGGCCTCGGTGTCACCGTTATCGGAGGATTGACCAGCTCGACCCTCTTAACGCTCGTCATCGTACCGATCGTGTATGAAATCCTGATGAAAATCAAAGGGAAGATCGGTAGGCGTAAGCGTAAAGCAGTGAAAGAATAGTTTGAGAGAAAAGCAGTCCTCCAGGGGGCTGTTTTTTTAATTTGTGAGCGCTTGTGGGCGAGAGGATGATGGTTGGTGGTTCCAAAATATGTAAAACGGCTGGATAATCTGTTAATTCTGCTGAATTCCGTCCAGTTTCGGCCGGATTTCTGCTCATATCGGCTGGAATTTCACCCGAAACGGCGGGATTACAACCCATATCGGCTGGTTTCCGTTCACCCCACCCTCATTAACTCTGCGGCAAGAGGAAATCTCAGAAAATTATTAAAGTTTTCTAAAAATAGTATTGATTCCATCAAAAGTCTGGACTATAATAACAATTAACGAAAGCGCTTTCGATGAAGAGGAGACAGCAATGGTTACAATCTATGACTTAGCAAAACGCACTGGGTTTTCCAGTACGACCGTTTCAAAAGCTCTTAACAATTATACAGATGTGAGTCAAAAGACGAAGCAAAAAATCCTCGATGCAGCGGCTGAAATGGGTTATTTACCCAATGCTCATGCCCAGTCCTTATCAACGAAGAAATCCTGGACGATCGGGGTCATGTTTGCAGAGGACAATGAGGTCGGATTGAAACATCCTTTCTTCAGCGCCCTTATTGAAAGTTTCCGCAAGTATGTGGAGCGGGAAGGCTATGATTTGATCTTTGCTTCACGGAACCTCCGGAATCGGGACACAAGTTATCTTGAGCATTTCTTATATCGTGCCGTAGATGGAATCGTCGTGATCTGCTCAGATCCAAACGACCCGCAGGTTCAAGATATGATCAATAGTCACCTGCCGATTGTCGTGATCGATATGAGCAATCAGAACTGCAGTGTAGTCTATTCCGATAATATTGAGGGTGGAAAATTGGCTGTCAAACATCTGCATTCGTTGGGCCATACCAGAATCGCTCATATTTCAGGGGATCCGTCAATTGATGCGGGAGCACAGCGGATCAAAGGCTTCACGAAGGGTATGGAGGAGCAGAATCTCCCAATTCTTGATGGGTATCTTGTTAACGGCGGGATGTTCTCGATTGAAGAAGGAAAGGCTGCAATGGAAAGGCTTCTCGCGCTGGATACAGTCCCAACAGCAGTCTTCGTTGCAGGTGATCACATGGCCATCGGTGCCATGGAAGCCATCAAAGAGAAGGGATTAAGAATTCCTGAGGATATCTCCATCATCGGGTATGACGATATCGAAATGTCATCGTACCTCACTCCCAAGCTGACCACGGTCAGACAGGACACTGACCGGATCGGTGCACGGGCGGGTCAATTGCTTATGAAACAAATCATCCAGAAGAAGAAACTGTTAACCACAGAAGTCATCCCGGTAGAACTCATTATCAGGGAATCTTGTACAATGGTAAAAAAAGAAAAAAAGAAATAATCTTATATTTTTTTGGGGATTTCGAAACCGGTTTCGAAATTTTAATTGAAGAAAACCGAAACCGCTTTCGTCTCTATATTTATAAATGAAAAAGGGGGATTAAGATGAAGAAGATTTTGGCAATATTCATGACGGTTATACTGGTTGCGGGGGTACTTTCGGCCTGTTCGGGAGATTCCAAGTCATCGGGCAAGTCAAAAGATAAAGACGTAGATTTAAAGATATGGTCCTTCACGGACGAACTGAAGAAACCGATCACGAAATTTGAAGAGAAAAATGGTGTGAAAGTAGAATTGACGATTGTACCGATTGCCGATTACCCGACGAAATTAAAGCCTGTTCTTGAAAGTGGCGTTGGGGCACCTGATGTATTCACAGGAGAAATCGCGTTCCTTAAGCAGTGGGTAGACGCAGGCTACTGGGAAAACTTATCAGAAAAACCATACAATGTAGATGAAATCAAAGATAAATATGTACCTTATGTATTCGACTTAGGTAAAGATAAAGACGGAAATGTAAGAGCGTTATCATGGCAAACGACTCCTGGTGGAATCTTCTACAGAAGGAGCATCGCGAAAGAAGTACTTGGTACAGATGATCCAACTGAAGTAGGAAACATGATGAACTCAATGGATAATGTATTCAAAGTGGCTGACAAGATGAAGGAAAAAGGGTACAGCATGTTCCCGGATGAGGGTTCTATCCGCTGGTTCTCTCAAGGAGATAATCCACAACCTTGGGTGAACGATAAGAATGAGCTTCAACTGACAGATGAAAAGATCGAATATATGGAATCAGCGAAGAAACTTCGTGAAAACAGCTATACAGCTCTTGCTGCTGAATGGTCTCCATCTTGGTTCGAAGCGATGGATAAGCCGATCAAAATGAAAGAAAACGGTAAAGAGAAAGAAACACAAGTATTCTCCTATGTTCTTCCGACTTGGGGGCTTCACAGCGTTCTGAAAACGAATGTAAAGGAAACAGCTGGTGACTGGGCCGTTACAAGTGGACCAAGCCCGTACTTCTGGGGTGGAACATGGTTAGGGGTTTACAACAAATCTGAAAACAAAGAACTTGCTTATGATTTTGTGAAAATGATGACTCAGGATGACGAATTCCTGACAGATTGGGCGAAAGAAACGGGCGATGTCCTCGCCTACAATCCTGTAACAAATGCGATCAAGGATGACTTTAGCAGTGAATTCCTTGGCGGACAGAACAACTATCAATTCTTCCTTGAGCAGGCGAAAGAAATCGAGCCTGGTATTGTAACGAAGTATGACCAACAGCTTGACACGTTCTATGGAAACGCTGTTCAGCAGTATGTGGACGGAAAGAAATCCAAAGACGATGCCATCAAAGACTTCTATAAAAAAGTACAAAACGCATATCCTGACATAAAAGTACCAAAAAACTAAACAAGTAAAAATTCATTGGCAGGCGGCGTGGCTTCATGTCGCCTGCCGATAATCTATTAATCAACTAGGGGGGCTGGGGAATGAAGAAAGTAGATCGATTTGGTTATCTGTTTATCGCCCCGTTTTGGATCATCTTTTTAATATTTAGCATTTATCCTGTTGCTCTTACATTCTATTACAGTTTTACAAACTATTCAGGAAGCGGGACAGCGGAAGTCATCGGTCTTGCCAACTATACCCGTTTACTCACGGACAGTTATTTTGTGGAAGCATTTTTTAACACATGGAAAATATGGGGAATCAACTTTGCCCTGCAAATTGGTCTTGCCCTTGTACTCGCATTAATCTTCTCTGATATGAGAATGAAGTTGAGAGGTTTGGCGTTTTTCAGATCGATCTTTTATTTACCTAATTTAATCACGATTAGTTCGGTCGCCCTGTTGTTTGGTATCCTACTGGACTGGCAGCACGGATCATTAAATATGCTTCTATTAAATATAGGTCTTATATCAGAACCGATTAATTGGCTGAACGAGCCTGCGACTGCACAGCTATCTGTATCCCTGATCCTTACCTGGATGTGGTTCGGTCATTCGTTCATAGTCGTCATGGCGGGGGTTTCCGGAATTTCGAAGGACTACTATGAGGCTGCTTTGATCGATGGTGCAAACAGATGGCAGACTTTTACGAAAATCACGATTCCTTTATTAAAACCGATCTTGCTTTATATCATGATCACCTCCCTGATCGGCGGTCTTCAATTATTTGATCTGCCAATGCTTTTGACAGATGGAATCGGTTCTCCCGATGGATCACTGAATACGATGGTACTGTATCTGTACAATCAGGCATTCAAGTTCAATAACTATGGATATGCTTCAGCTGTCGCATATGGATTGTTCGTCATTACCTTGATCTTCTCGGCGATTGTCTTCAAAGGGATGTATGGAAATGAACGCAAACAAGCAAGGAAGGTGTAAAGCATGTTGGGAAAAACAGCGGTAGAAAAAAATGTACCGACTCAAAAGGTTGAAAAGTCAAAGCCTGAACTTCTGCCACATGAGTCCAAACTGAAGACCAGAAATACCATTGTGAAGAGCATCATCTACATCGTACTTGTGTTGATGGCGATTGTCTGCTTCATTCCATTCCTGATGATGCTTGTGAATGCAACAAGATCAAATGAAGCGATCCTGTCAGGATTCACCTTGATACCGGGGAGTTCTTTAGTTGAAAACTACACGACGATGATGGAGTACGTAAACATCTGGTCGGGGTTCAAGAATAGCCTGATCATCTCTGTCCTTACGACTTTATTATCAGGGTATTTCTCAGCATTGACTGCTTATGGATTTGCCTTTTACACATTCAAGGGGAAGAATTTCATGTTCGTCTTCATGCTTGTAATGATGATGGTTCCAGGACAATTGGGGCTGATCGGCTTCTACGAGCTGAGTAAGAATCTGGGGATCCTCGATTCCTTCATTCCACTGATCGTTCCGGCAATTGCAAGTCCGTTCGTCGTATTCTTCTTACGACAATACATCCAGACGACGCTTCATCCGAGTTTAATCGAAGCTGCCCGCATCGATGGAGCAAGTGAGTTCAAGATTTTCCATACGGTGGCGATCCCGATCATGATGCCGGCAGTTGCGACGATGTCGATCTTCACGTTCATCGGATCATGGAATAACTACATCATGCCACTCGTCATCCTGTTCTCACCTGAGAAATATACGCTGCCAGTCTTGATGGGATTCTTGAAGGGATCCCAAGTAGCGCAAAATTTAGGTTCAATGTACTTAGGGATTGCGATTTCAGTCGTACCAATCATGATTGCCTTCCTATTCCTGTCTAAATATATCGTCAACAGCATTTCAGCAGGATCAATCAAAGAATAGAGGAGAGAATGACCTATGAAATTTGATAAAACATTTACCTTTGGAACCGCCACATCATCGTATCAAATCGAAGGTGCACATAATGAAGGAGGAAGAACTCCATCCATTTGGGATATGTTCTGTGACATTCCAGGGAAAGTATATAAGCAGCATAATGGTGATGTCGCATGTGACCACTATCACCGATTCGAAGAAGATATCCAGCATATCAAGCGTCTTGGTGTAGACACCTATCGTTTTTCCATTGCCTGGCCACGAATCTTTCCTGAGAAGGGGAAGTATAATCAGGCGGGGATGGACTTTTATAAAAAATTGGCGGCAAGACTTCAAGAAGAAGGCATCAAGCCTGCTGTGACATTGTATCACTGGGACTTGCCGATGTGGGCCCATGAAGAAGGCGGATGGGTCAACCGTGAATCTGTAGAATGGTTCTTGGACTACGCAAGAGCTTGCTTCGCGGAACTTGATGGGGTCGTTGATTCATGGATCACCCATAATGAACCTTGGTGTGCAGGGTTCCTTGGCTATCATCAAGGGGTCCACGCACCGGGTCATACCAATCTGGATGAAGCGGTGAAAGCGGTCCACCATATGCTTCTCTCCCACGGAAAAGCGGTTGAGCTGCTGAAGAAAGAATTCAAATCTCAAACCGACATCGGCATCACATTGAACCTGTCACCTGTGTATCCAAACACGGATTCAGTGAATGATCTTCTTGCTGCCAACAATGCGGACGGCTATTCGAATCGTTGGTTCTTAAATCCAGTATTCAAAGGGGAATACCCGAAAGACATGATGAACCTGTTCTCGAAATATGTTCATACGTATGACTTCATTAAAGAAGGGGATATGGAACTGATTTCAACGGAATGTGATTTCTTCGGCATCAACTATTATAGCCGAGGAATCGTCGAGTTCAGTGCCGCCAATGATTTCATGCATAAGGGAGCTTATTCCGATTATGAAAAAACAGGCATGGGCTGGGACATCGCGCCGAATGAATTCAAAGACCTCATCCGCCGCCTGAGACAAGATTATACGGATCTGCCAATCTATATCACGGAAAACGGAGCGGCGTATGACGATGTTCTTGAAAATGGAAGAGTACATGATCACGAACGCGTCAACTACTTGAATCTGCATCTTCAAGCGGTTTCTGACCTTAATGAAGAAGGCATGAACATTCAAGGATATTATCTATGGTCGCTGATGGACAACTTTGAGTGGAGCTTCGGGTATGATAAACGTTTCGGTATCCTTTATATCGATTTCGATACGCAGGAGCGGATCTGGAAAGACAGTGCCTTCCGTTATGCTGAAGTCATCCGGGACCATAAAGAGAAGCATGGCCTTCATACCAATGCCGAGGAAGTAACGCAATGAATATGAAGGTGATTTTGACAGCCAAAGAAACAGGAGATCGGTTCTCTGAAAAAGAACCGGTTTCTTTTTCGGGTGGGCGTGCTTCTACCCACATCCAACTCGATCCGGAGCGCAAATATCAGGAAATGTTGGGATTTGGCGGTGCATTCACTGAAGCGGCGGCTCACAGCCTTTCCCTCATCAGCCCCGAAAAAAGGGAAGAAATCATTCACCGTTATTTCGATCCGTCAGAAGGACTTGGTTACCGCTTCGGCCGGACGCATATCAACAGCTGTGATTTTTCATTGGAGAACTATACGTATGTGGAAGATGGGGATACTTCGTTAGAAAGCTTCTCCATCGATCGGGAAAAGAAGCTCGTGATTCCCCTTATTCAGGAAGCAAAGGAAGTGGCCGGAGGGGAACTTTCCATCGTGGCTTCTCCGTGGAGTCCTCCTTCATGGATGAAAACGAACGGTGAAATGAACAACGGAGGAAAACTATTGCCCGAGTTTCAATCCGTATGGGCAGACTATTACTCGAAGTACATAGAGGCAATGCAGGCAGAGGGGATCCCAATCTGGGGATTGACGATCCAGAATGAACCGGAAGCGAAGCAGGTGTGGGATTCATGCCTGTACACCGGAGAAGAAGAACGGGACTTCATTAAAAATCATCTGGGTCCGTCCCTCGTTGGACATGGCCACGGGGATGTGAAGGTCATCATCTGGGATCATAATCGTGATGTGATTCATGAACGTGCGAAGGCAGTGTTATCGGACCCGGAAGCGGCCAAGTATGTGTGGGGGACGGGTGTGCACTGGTACGTATCAGAGGAATTTGAAAATCTCTCTAAGGTGCATCACGACTTCCCTGATAAGCATTTGATCTTTACAGAAGGATGTATCGAAGGCGGGGTCAGGCCCGGCGCCTGGGATACTGGTGAACGCTATGGCCGTAATATCATCGGTGATTTGAATAATTATCTTGAAGCGTGGATCGATTGGAATATCGTACTGAACGAAGAAGGCGGACCGAATCATGTCGGGAATTATTGCGATGCACCGGTGATCGTCGACACTGTGAATGACGACGTCCGTTACAACAGTTCGTACTATTACATCGGGCATTTCAGCAAATATATCAAAGAGGGAGCAAGACGGATCGGATGCCGGATTTCCAATGACACTGTATCGGCTACTTCCTTTGAAAATCCAGACGGGGAGATCGTCGTCATTGTGATAAATGCGAATGACCGTGAGGAAGAGATCTCGCTTGCAATAGATAAGGGGAATTTCAATACGACTCTCCCATTGCATTCGATTGCCACCTTTATTATTCGTTAGTTGGAAAGCAGTCCTTTTGGGGGACTGCTTTTTTGTGTATTAAGCACGCCCCCATGATCCATCCACACCCCTCCTCATATTCCCCGGACAACCATCATAGAATAGACCATCTTACATAAAGGCAGGGTACAAGCATATGAGTCTGTTTTTAAGGGGTACATTGGTGTTGGTGGTGACGGCCTTCTTAGGGGAATGTCTGGAGTTTATCATTAATATGATCCTGGCCCGGGAGCTGGGGGAAGCAGGGCTTGGCACATACATGTCGATTCTCCCGACGGTATTCCTGATCGTCATTTTATCGAGCATGGAACTGCCGATCAGCCTTTCGAAGTATTTTGCGGAAAAAGAGGAAAGGTATCACCGGGGGATGCTTCACTATGCTTTCAGATTTGCGGTGATCACGACGTGTATTCTTTTAGTGATCATGGTGATGGTTTATGCCTGGACTCCTTTATTTCAAGGATATCACTCAGGGATTCGCTGGCTTGTCCTGTTTGTAATCCCGATTGTGGCCTTCACTTCGATAACAAGAGGATATTTCATGGGGATCCAGCAGATGGGGAAAATTGCGGCCGCTAATTTTCTGCGTAAAGGAATCCAGTTATTTTTATTAGTGTCAATCTATCAATTCTTATCCTTTGGCATCGATACATCCATCTTCATTGCCCTTGGAACGTTAATTGCCAGTGAAGTGGTGGTTTTTGTATATTTGATTCATGCTTACGTTCTTGAAATTAAGGGTAAAAGAAAGAACAGCCATGCTAGACTATCAACAGGTGAAATGAGAAAGTCAGTGCTATCTGTTTCGATTCCGACCACGGTCCTTCGCATCTTTCATGCACTGACCCATGCCATCCAGCCTTTTCTGATTAAATGGGCGCTCGTCCTTTCGGGGATGGGGGCAGTGGATGCGAATGAACATTTCGGGATGCTGGCGGGAATTGCCCTCACCATCGGGTTCTTTCCTTCGTTCATTGCTTTTTCGATGTTGATCGTTTTGATCCCGACCGTATCGGAAAAAGTATCATCGAAGGATTTTGTTGGGATCCTGACCCATCTTAAGCAAGTGATGTGGCTGACATTGGGCTACGGTGTTCCGGCCGTGCTGATTTACTATACTCTCGGGGACTATATAACAGAGACATTTTTTCACTCTGTTTCCTCCGCCTATTATTTAAAGCTGCTCTGGCCGTACTTCCTGTTTCATTTTTTGGTATTTCCTCTCCAAGCTTTTTTGATCGGGCTGGGACTGGTGAAGGATGCTCTCCTTCATACCATCTGGTCGAGTGTCTTTTCGTTTTCACTCATTTACCTGCTGGGTTCCCGTTTTGGAATGGAAGGCGTCATCCTCGGTATGAATGCAGGAGCCGTCTTGATTACCATGCTCCACTACGTGACCATCTGCAGGGAATTGGAAACGACTCTTTGGTTAAAATCAGCCATAAAAATGTAAACTATACAAAACAAATGTGCGAGCGTGAGGCATTTGTTTTGCAATAGGAGGGACGGACCTTTTATTCTATTTGTAATATGTAACACCTACATACCAATCTGCTGTTATGATGGCTGATTTCATAACCTCCAAAGGAGAAATCTATGATCGATTCTATTTTATTCAATATCATGTTAGTCGGAGTACTCGGGATCGCTTCCCAATGGGTTGCCTGGAGATTCAGGCTGCCGGCCATCGTCATCATGTCAATTGCCGGACTGCTCGTAGGTCCGATTTTCGGCCTCATCAATCCAAAGGATGATTTCGGGGAAGTGTTTAAACCCATCATATCGATGGCTGTTGCCATCATCCTCTTTGAGGGAAGCCTGAATCTTGATTTCCGCGAAGTGAGGGGACTCGGGAAACCGCTCTTCAGGATCGTGACGTTCGGAGCCCTCCTCGCCTGGATCCTTGGTTCCCTCGGAGCCCATTATGTTGCAGGATTATCATGGGCGGTTGCCTTCGTGATCGGTGGATTGTTCATCGTTACGGGTCCTACGGTCATCCTGCCGCTCTTAAGGCAGGCGAAGCTTAAACCGAGACCTGCAGCGATCCTGAAATGGGAAGGGATTGTGGTCGATCCATTCGGCGCATTGATTGCTGTATTTGCCTTTGAAATCATCAACTTTTTGATTAGTGACGATGTAACAGGACTATCATTACTGCTTTTCTTTGCCGCTTCCCTATTTGCCGTCGTATTCGGATGGGCACTCGGGAAGTTCACCGGCTTTATCTTTGAAAACGGACAAGTTCCGGAATTCCTTAAGTCACCTGTAGTGTTTTCACTGGTCCTTGCCTGTTTCACGATATCAGATCAAATCACACATGAAACCGGCCTTCTTGCTGTAACGGCCATGGGTATGACGCTGGCTAATATGCATATCTCATCCATCGGTGATATGCGTCACTTCAAGGAAAATATTTCGGTGCTGCTCATATCGACTATATTTGTTATGCTGACTGCATCCTTAACCGTCGACACCCTGTTCCAGATCTTCAATTGGAATATCATAGCATTCGTCCTGCTCATGCTATTCATCGTACGCCCGATTTCGATTTGGCTTTCGACGATAGGGACGGACCTCTCCGTCAAGGAGAAGTTCCTTGTCGGATGGATCGCACCGAGGGGAATCGTCGCCTTGACCGTTTCAAGTTACTTTGCGTCGGTATTGTTGGAGAAGGGCTTTAAGGACGCATCCATCCTTACATCCCTAACCTTTGCCCTTGTATTCTCAACCGTATGTGCACACGGATTTTCAATTAAATGGCTGGCTAAGAAACTTGACCTGGCCATCAGCGATCAGCCTGGTGTCATGATTGTCGGAGGAAGTAAATTCAGTACCGAATTCGCCAAAACCCTTCAGAATATGAAGATTCCGGTACTGATCACGGATTCTTCCTGGCAGCGATTGTTTTCGGTCAGAAAAGCCGGGATCCCGTTTTACAGGGGAGAGATTTTATCTGAGCAAACCGAGTACCATCTGGATACGACCCCTTATGAATATATGATCGCAGCAACGGAACTCGATTCCTATAACGCCCTCGTTTGTACGACATTCGTACCTGAGGTCGGACGGAACAACCTCTTCCAGCTGAGCCTTAGAAGCAAGCGTGATGATGACCTGGAAGATATGGTCCATACAATCGGTGGACGCATTCTCTTTCAAAATCATGTCACATGGGAAGAGTTGAATAAACGTGTCGAGCGTGGAGACGTATTCAGGAAAACGAATATTACGGAAAAATACACCTTTGAAGAGTATTTACAAGAGCGGGATGAAAATAACCTGTTGATGTTTGCCCATAAACCAACCGGAAGAATAGAATTCTTTACGGAAGGTGCATCACCGAAGATCGAGCAGGGAGATGTGATTGTAAGCCTGACTCAGCCTTGTAAGGAAATCAACAAGATTCAAGAGAAGCTAAACGTTCAAAGGGAAACAAAAGCAAAAGAAGACAAACAGAAAGAAAGCGCCGACTGAGTCGACGCTTTCTTTTACTTTTTATCCGTATACTGCTTACCTAACAGCTGCTTCACCTGATTGTACGTCAAGCCGGATTGTGCGTTCCGACGTTTAACCTCATCGATATCCGTCTCTGCTTTCGAAACATTCCTCTTCTGCTGATCCATCCAAACACCCCCTATTCATTAATGTCAGTCACATGGGGGCATTCTATACAGGAAGAAGAGGCCGGGACATAACTAAATCCATTTCCTTTAAAGACATCAAAAAATTAGTTAGGATCACTTGTTACACCGCTATTGATTTCCGTGCAAGACTTCGCTTTCCTCGGGCGGAAAGCGAGCACCTGGAGCGGAAATCAACCACTACACACTACATCCAAAAGTTCCTGCGACTCTCCTTTTATGAACGTGTACGCTTATATACAAGATCAAAGATCAGGATGATGACGGCAAGGGCATAGGCGGTATATGAATAGGTGGAGTGTTCTGCCATATTCTTCACGCCGATACCGATAAAGGCCCATACAAATACGAGTGGGTAAAGGAGATCATGCTGCGTGATACGGAACCAGAAGGCAAGGACAGTCGCGACAATCAATCCGAGATAAGCCCAAACTAGCCCGGAAATCCCCAATCCGTTCCAGCTGATATCCGTTAAATAATAGGTGATATTCACAATCGTCGCAATCGAAATCCATCCTAAATAGATCGAAAAAGGGGCGGAATCCAGCAGGGACGGACCTGTGCTTTTAATGCGCTTATAAAGGGCAATCAAAGTGATTAATAGTCCAAGCATAATAAAGACAGAAACAAGGAAGTAGTTATAATGCCAAGCCAGGATCCACGCTGAATTCAACAGGCAGCTCAGTACGAATAATCCGCTTGTTGCCTGATAAAGCGGGAGCTCCCGTCTTGCTTTAGGGAATTGTCGGATGATCCAGATGGCGAGCAGAAGGTAAATGAGGCTCCAAATGGAAAAAACATAGCCTGCAGGTGTAATCATGATGTCGAGCCTGTCACTGATTTCGCTCGTGGATTGATTGTTCAAAGGCAGTGTGACAGCCAGCGTATTCATGACGATCACCAATGCGAAGGCTAAAATATTTAAAATCAACTTCATAGTGTATCCCCCTTGAAAAATAATGGTGCTGCAGGAAAGGGTCCCTTTCAGAGACCTGTTGTTTGCTATATACTATTCCACTTTTATCCGTTTAAAAACCAAATGAAGAGAGTTTGGGTGAAAGGAATTGTTAAAGATCATGAAGGATTTAGAGGTTTTATCGAGAATTAGAAATAAGATAAGGACAATTTACACATTTATATTAGGGGGACATTATGGACCGTACAACTCATACATATTCAAATGTTTGGAATTTAGATGTTTTTTTCAAAGGTGGAAGTGAATCACCGGAATTCAGGACTCATCTCGATACATTGGAAAAGAAGAAAAATGACTTCGCAGAGAATGCCCTTGCCTTTCATCCGCCTCAATCGGCGAACGATGCGGAGCTTGTATGGAAGCTCATTGATGAAGCGAAGGAAGTGATGCTGTATTTGCGCCAGGCTGGTGCTTTTGTCAGCTGTTTGGAAGCTCAGAACATGCATGATCGGAAGGCCGATTCTCTTCGAAGCGAAGTCACAAGCCTGAGTGCAGATTTCTCATCTACCTTCACGAAATTCCAGCAGCAGCTTTCAGATTGCAAAGAAGAAGTGTGGGAAGACCTGCTGAAGCATGATCGCTTAAATGAGATTACGTTTGTGCTGAATGAATGGAGACAAAAAGCGAAGGACAAGCTTTCAAGCAGTGAAGAATCCTTGATCGGGGCGCTCGCAGTCGATGGATATCACGGCTGGGGACAGATGTACGACACGATCGTCGGGGCGATGGACATCACCCACGACGGAAAAAATCTCTCGGTGGGCCAGGCCAATAATCTCCTATCAAGTCCCGATCCGAAAACCCGTAAAGAGGTTTTTGATAAATTGGAGGATGCGTGGGAACAGAATGAGGAGCTCTTTGCCCGGACCCTCAATCATCTTGGCGGCTTTCGCTTGAATGTGTATAAAAAGCGGGGCTGGGACGAATTGATGAAGGAGCCTCTTGAGTACAACAGAATGAAGCAGGAGACCCTCGACGCCATGTGGGGGGCCATCAGTAAAAACAAAAAGCCTTTCGTCCAGTATCTAAATCGGAAAGCGAAATTGATCGGCAAGGACAAACTGGACTGGTATGACCTGGACGCTCCGGTGGCAGAGTCGACGAGCACGATGTCATACGATGAAGGAGCGAAATTCATTCTGAAACAGTTCTCCCGTTTTGGAAGTGAGATGGCACAGTTTGCAGAAAAAGCCTTTGCGGACGAGTGGATCGAAGCAGAGGACCGCGCAGGAAAGCGTCCCGGAGGCTTCTGTACATCTTTCCCGTTAAGCGATCAATCACGGATCTTCATGACATACTCAGGCTCGATGTCGAATGTTTCGACACTTGCCCATGAACTTGGACATGCGTTCCATTCCTATGCGTTAAAGCCAATGCATACATTGAACCGTAACTACGCCATGAATGTCGCAGAAACGGCCTCCACTTTTGCCGAAATGATTGTGGCAGATGCAGCCGTGAAGGAAGCAGAAACGAAGGAAGAAAAGATTGCCCTCGTCGAAGATAAACTTCAGCGGAGTGTCGCATTCTTCATGAATATCCATGCCCGATTCTTATTCGAAACCCGTTTCTATGAAGCACGCAAAAAAGGGATCGTGTCTGTCGATACGTTGAACGAGCTGATGGTGGAAGCCCAGAAGGAAGCATTCGCCGGTTCACTGGGAGAGGTCCACCCTCGATTCTGGGCCTCGAAGCTCCATTTCTATATCACAGGAGTGCCGTTCTATAACTTCCCGTATACATTCGGCTACCTGTTCTCACTGAGCATTTACGCGAAGGCACTGGAGTCCGGCGAAAGCTATGAAGAGAAATACATGGCCCTGCTCCGTGACACAGCCGTCATGAACGTGGAGGACCTTGCCATGAAGCACCTCGGTGAGGACATTACCAAAGAAGCCTTCTGGCAAAAAGGAATCAACCTCTGCATAGTGGATGTAGAAGAATTCCTCGAACTGACGAACTAAATAAGAGTGTTGAGGTCCGTCCCTGCTATTGAGGGACGGACCTTTTTAATGTTCAGTCCTACCAAACCTAAGCCTCAAGTCTGATACGAAAATAAAGCTCCGGCTCGTTATGGGAAATCGGGAAACCAGGTAGGATAGAGACATGAAGAAGAAAGGAGGCAACAAACATATGAAGAAAGTTGGATTGCTTTTAGCTGGAGGAATTGCAGCGATCGTACTGCTGGCCAATTTAGGACCGATTGTGGGGCTTGCGATCTCTTTATTGATCATGTACTACAGCTTTAAAGGTTTCGTCAAGACAGACTCCACAGGGAAGAAAATCCTCTGGGCGCTGATCGGTCTTGCCGCATTCAGTGCAACCGTATCAAACTTCCCGGCGATCATCGGGCTCGTTGCTCTGTATGTCCTGTATGTAATCTATAAGAACTGGAAGAAAGAAGAAGTCATCATCGAAGAGAAAACGTCGGATCCCTTCACGAACTTTGAAAGAGAATGGTCACAATTAAAAAACTAAAGGAGAGATTTAACAATGGCAAACTTATTTCAACGATTGAAAAATACCGTCATGTCAGACCTTCACGAAGCAATTGATAAAAAGGAAAAGAAAAATCCGATTGCGGTTCTGAATCATTACTTAAGGCAATGTGAGCAGGAAGTGGAAAAGGTAAGAAAGCTTGTCGAAAGGCAGTATTTATTAAAAGAAGAGTTTCAGAAAGAGTATCAACAGGCTTCCGTTTTAGCCGACAAACGAAAGTATCAGGCAGAGGTAGCGTCCAAGGCTAGTGAAGAAGGCTTGTATGAATTTGCCCTGCAGGAACAAAAATACTATGAAGAACGTGCCGTGCGGATCCAGGAATCCAAGCTGCAAGCGACAAGAGAGCTTGAAGAACTTGAGCGTAAATATGAAGAAATGAAGCACAAACTAAAGGATATGTACATCAAGCGTATGGAACTGATGGGGAGGGAAAATATTGCCCGCGCCAATAATAAAGTGAATTCGGTACTTGAATCATCATCAGGTTACAACAATAGGGTATTCTCTAAGTTTGATGAAATTGAGACATACTTAGATCAACTCGAGCATGGTGTGAATTCTTCCTATTATCGGAACACAATCGACGCGAAGATCGCCAAATTGGAAAAAGACATGAAAAATGAGGAAACAGAAGCCATTCCGTCCTAAAACATGGTATTCTAGGGTAAGAAAAACAAGATAACAATTAAAAAGGGGGAGCCCATGATGGGTTCACCCCGTTTTATCATAGGATATGAGCCGGTTGCGGGACGTTAAATACATAACCGGAAAGGAGGGACCCCCATGTTCAATCGTTTACGTTCTGACGGAATCAGTTGGATCATTTTAATCGGGACATTGCTAATACTGCTGGAAGTCTCCTTTTATGATGGGGGGGTTCTCGTCTTTCTATCGATTGCGGCATTCTGCATATATATCGGACGCAAAAAACTGCCGAGGACGTCTGGGAAGATCCTGCTTTGGTTCGGGATCATCAGTTTAGCGATCAATATCTTCAATACGGTGGCGTTTAAGTTTTTGTTATTCGGTATTCTTCTATTTATCATTGTACGCTTCGCCGATTCAAAGAAACATCCGAAGTACATCACGCCGTCCATCAAGGAAACATTTTCGCAAAGCCATGAACCGCTCATCATGAAAAGGTCCGCTCTTCAGAATGAATGGTTCGGTCCAAAGCGGACGCCGGATGATGTGTATGAATGGAATGATATCAACATCCAGGGCGTCATCGGGGACTCGGTCATCGACATCGGGAATACGGTACTTCCAAAAGGGACTTCCGTTGTATCCATCCGGAATATACTGGGGAATATCGAGATTCTGATCCCATATGACGTGGAAGTCAGTGTGCATCACTCGGTCCTGGCGGGATCCATTGAGATTTTTGATGAAGTAGAGCCGAAAGCGATCAATCAGTCACTCTATTATCAAACACCAGGATACGATGAGGCGGTCCAGCGGGTGAAGATCATCACCTCCATGTGGATCGGGGATCTTGAGGTGAAGAGAATATGAGTACGGTCAGTAAGCAGGTCGTTGCAGGTATCCTCTTTTCACTTATCATGGTGTTGTTTTTATCCTTTTCCTTCTTTTATTTATATCCGTTGCAGGATTGGTCCCTTTTATGGGAAGTGGAAATCATGGATATACCAGGAGCAGGATTTATTCTCGTTTTCAGTATTGTGATCGGCATTGTTTTCGGCATCCGGAGCGGCTTGAAGGATAAGCGGCAGCTGCGGGAAATGGAAGATGCCCTTCATCATGTGGAACAAGGGCGCACGATCACAATTCCTGAAACGGCAACCTCCGAAGTGCAGCAGGTGTGGAAAAAGGTAGATGCCCTCGGGAAGCATCTCACCGATCAAGCCAGGTACTCCCAGAAACTTGCCAATGAAAAAGCCGAGGAGCAGGAAAAAAGGATACAGGAAATCGTATCTCAGGAGCGGAATCGTTTGGCAAGGGAATTGCATGACTCGGTCAGTCAGCAACTGTTCGCCGCGTCGATGCTCATGTCTGCCATCACGGAAACCCCATCGGCTGGACGCACTCCTCATGAAGAAAAACAGCTTGGAATGGTCGAGCAGATGATCCATCAATCGCAGCTTGAAATGAGGGCACTCCTTCTCCACCTTCGCCCAGTTGCGTTAAAAGGAAAGAATCTTCAAGAAGGAATGAAGGAGCTGTTGGTCGAATTAGCTCAAAAGGTGCCTCTTGATATCGAATGGAAAATCGAAGACATGAGCCTGGATAAAGGAATTGAAGATCATTTATTCCGGATTTTGCAGGAGTCGGTTTCGAACACACTTCGCCATGCCAAGGCCACTTCCCTCGACATCCGCCTCATTAAAAGGGAATCCATCATCATTTTAAGGGTGGTGGACGATGGCCTCGGATTTGATGTGAATGAATCGAAGGTGACGAGCTCGTATGGGCTTCAGAATATGAGGGAACGGGCCATTGAAATCGGTGGGACGTTTAAAGTCGTCAGTGTGCCAAATAAGGGGACGCGCATGGAAGTGAAGGTTCCCGTTGTAGAGAATGAAGGTGAAAAGAATGATTAAAGTAGTATTTGTCGATGACCATGAAATGGTACGGATCGGGGTCTCATCTTATTTGTCGGCCCAGGTGGATATCGATGTCGTAGGGGAAGCGTCTGACGGGAAAGAAGGCGTACAACTTGCCCTTGAGCTGAGGCCGGATATCATCCTGATGGACCTTGTAATGAAGGAAATGGATGGCATTCAGGCGACGAAAGAAATCATCCAGGATTGGCCGGAAGCGAAAATCATCATTGTGACAAGCTTCCTCGATGATGATAAGGTGTATCCTGCCCTTGAAGCGGGGGCCGTCAGTTATATGCTGAAAACATCCAAGGCAAGTGAAATTGCAGAAGCGGTTCGTAAAACCCATAACGGGCAGTCAATACTCGAACCCGAAGTGACGGGGAAGATGATGACACGGATGAGGCAGAAGACTGTTTCTCATCCTCATGAGGAATTGACAAACCGGGAGCTTGAAATCCTCCTTCTCATGACGCAGGGGAAAACGAATCAGGAAATCGCCGATGAATTATTCATCGCCCTGAAAACAGTGAAAACCCACGTGAGCAACATCCTCTCCAAGCTCGGAGTACAGGACCGGACCCAGGCCGTCATCTATGCCTTTAAACATGATCTCGCAAAATAATTTAAGAAAGTGGCCCAAAAAGAAAACTTTTTGGGTCACTTTTTCGTATAGAAAGAAGAAAGCAGAGCGCATCAAATGTAAATAGAATCATATGAATGGACATACGATGTTGAAAGTAAATAAGTGCAAAAAAATGACAAATATTTCATCAAATGAAGGAGGAATAATGTTAAAATAAGCGATATATTGTAAAATTTTGAAAAATAAGCAGTGGAGGGTCAGAATATGAACGCACAATTCAGTAAGCCAAAACGATTCGGTGAAATACTGGATCATACATTTCGACTGAGTAAGAACCATTTCAAAGATTTTTTCCTGATAGTCCTTGTATTATTGGGACCTGTCTATTTATTGCAGGCACTCATTGAACTCGCGTCGGGAGTCAGTTTTTTTAGAACGACAGGATCAGGGGAAACCTGGTTCGATGGAATCGTCAACAGCTTTTCAGGAGAGTTTACAGCCGAGGAAGGACCGGCAGTGAACGTGGGAGCGGAACTCGGCACGGCTCTGATCGGTTTGATTACGATGATTTTGACACCGATCGCACAAGCGGCGATTTTATTTACGCTGAATCATATGAGGAAAAATGAAGACTACTCGGTCAAGCTGGTCATCAAAGAAGGATTCTCTCGTTTTTGGCCGATCATCGGAAGCAGTATCCTATTTGGATTGATCGTGTTTGGTTTTATATTTGTCCCTGTTTTCACAATCGGGATCGCAGGGGTATTCAGTGCTGCTTTGTTTGATACAGGGGTCGGGGTGATCATTACGATCGTCGTCTTATTCCTCCTCATTGCGGCTATAGTCGCTTATCTTTTGGCACGCTGGAGTTTCTACCTGGGAGCAACGGCCATTGAGCATGACGCCCCGGGACTTGGTAGAAGCTGGAGACTGACGAAAAAGCGCACTTTCACCATCATCGGATTGTATATCGTGTTCGGCCTGATCCTTGGGATCGTCAATACCGCATTTGAATTGACGTTCGGCCTCGTATTGGGAAATAGTGTTTTATACGGGATGATCCTCAATGTAGTGACATTATTTACGACCATGTTGTTCGCTGTTGGCTTCGGAGTGATGTTCTTTGACCTTAAAACAAGACATGACGCGGATGATTTAAATGACATGATCGATGACTACCATACGATTTAACCAAGGAAGTATCCAGTCTGGCCCGGGGTTCCGGGCTTTTGATCTGAAAGCTAGGTGAAGAAAGTGTTGAATGAAAACAGAGCAAGGGATCGACTCGAAGAAATTCTGGAAGGGGAAGAATACAAAGCCTACCTCCAGGCTAATCAGGACCTGCTGTCGGGCCTGTGGGAAAAGGCAAAGGAATGGATCCGGGATCTGCTCGGTAATATTAACCCTTCTCTTGAACCGACGGGCGGGGCGGCGTCGGGAATCCTGATAACGCTCATCGTCATCGTTGTGGGCATCCTTCTCCTCATAGCATTCAATGTGGTGCGAAACGGGGTGAGAAGACGCAGGTTCCGCTCGAACAAGCCCCTTCAATCCATGAACGAGATGGAGTGGTCCTATACAAGGCATCTCGAGGAAGCGCGTAAGCAGGAGGACCTGGGTGATTATACGAAAGCCACCCGTCACATGTTCCTGGCACTGCTTCTGTACTTTCATGAAAGGGAGTATCTGGAAGCACGCGTGTGGAAGACGAACTGGGAGTATTACGATGAACTGCGTAAAGTGAATCAAGGATGGGCGGATCGATTCTACCGGCTTGCCCTTTTATTCGACGAGGTTGCGTATGGTGAACGTGAAGTGGAGAAAGAGGAGTATCTCCATTATAAACAGGAAGCCAGCGGCTGGTTGGAAAAAGGAGATTCATAGATGGACAGTGTAAGGGAAAGGAGGTAGGATCGGGCATTGAAGTTAACAATAAAAAGATGGATCCCTCTGGTGGGTCTTCTTGGTGCATTCATCGTGATCGGGGTCTTTCTTTCTCCGGAAAAGCTGAAGGAGTATCCGGCCTATGTATCAGAATCCCCCTCTCCAACAGGGATTAAGGCCCTTTACACCTATTTGGAGGACGAAGGGGATTCCGTTCGTCGCTGGTCCCTTTCACCAGACCGGTTGTCCAAAAAAGGATCCGGCCAGCTTCTGATCATGGCGGAGCCGTTTACAGTCCCGGATCAGGAAGAAATGGAAGAGTACGAGGATTTCATGAGGCGGGGCAATACCATCCTCCTTATGAAAGATAATCCAAAAGGGATGTTCGATATCAAGGCGGAAGGGATAGGGAACGATCCGGTGCTTCCTCTTGTACGTGATGTGGAAGGAAATACATATAAAACCGATACGTTATCAAGCGTCCGCCTTGAAGAAGGAGAAAGGGATACGGTCCTACTGGATGATGTGGACGGAACCATTGCCTATAAGACTGAAGTGGGGCAGGGTCACCTCGTTGTTTCTACCACACCGGCATGGATGACGAATGGCAGTATCCTTGAGAAGGATCATCTTTCCCTGATCCTTCTTTTGTTAAAAGAAGGTGGCGCGGACGAAGGGGCCATCCTGTTTGATGAATACCTCCATGGAGGAGAAAGCGGGGCATCCCTAGCGACCCTGTATCCGCAATGGCTATTGCTCCTGCTCCTTCAATCAGCCATCTTCACCTTACTCGGGCTTTGGATGCAGGGGAAACGGTTCGGGGGCATTCTTGTACCCCGGGAGGAAATGGTCCGGTTCAGTGATGAACGAATCAAGGCATTGTCAGCATGGTACTTAAAAGGGAGACAGTACAAGGCGTCACTTCTGATCCAGGCTGAATATGTAAGACTCCTGTTCCAGGAGCGGTGGGGGATCCCGACGAGTAAAGAGTGGGGGGACTTGAAAGAACCGCTGGAACGGAGACTCCGTACCGTTTCCGAAAAGGAAATCGCCTCCTTTTTAATGGGGATGAAAGGTGTGCTGAATAAAGAGAGAATCAGTAAACAGGAATATATCTTATGGTCGAAAAGAATAGAATTATTCAGGAAAGAGGTGGAGGATCGTTGAAACCAGAAATCACATCCTTAATGGAGATATTTGAAGAGCGCATCGTGGGACAGGGGACGAATCTTAAACTCTTGCTGTCTTCGATTCTCGCAGGAGGACATGTATTGATCGAAGGGGTCCCGGGCACCGGGAAGACTCAAATGGTCAAAACATTGTCCCGTTTGCTTGGAGGAAGCTTTAACCGGATTCAATTCACCCCGGACCTGCTGCCGAGTGACATAACGGGAAGTACGATTTATAACATGAAGGACAACCGTTTCCAAACGATCAAGGGACCGATTTTCACCAACGTCCTATTAGCCGATGAAATCAACCGGACACCGGCGAAGACCCAGGCGGCACTCTTGGAAGCCATGGAAGAAAAGCAGGTAACGATCCAAGGATCGACGTACCCCCTTGAAGATGTATTCTTTGTTGTGGCAACACAGAATCCGATTGAATTCGAAGGAACCTACCCGCTTCCGGAAGCTCAGCAGGACCGCTTCCTGTTCAAGCTCGATATTGATTTCCCTTCATTTGAAGAAGAGAAGTCCGTTTTAAAACAGGTGATCGAGAATCATATCGACCGGAGTGAAGTGGGGGCCGTCCTCGACATTGAAACCTTCTTATCCATCAGGAAAGAAATCGAGGATGTCACCCTGAGCGACGCGGTATTGGATTATATCATGCAGATCGTCAGGAAAACCCGGGAAACGGAAACGATCCGCTTCGGCGCAAGTACACGGGCGGCCATTTCAATCGGGAAGGCAGGCAGGTCATGGGCCTATCTGTCAGGGCGGGACTATGTCACCCCTGATGATATCAAGATGGTGGCAAGACCTGCCCTCAGACATCGCATCCAGCTATCTCCGCACGTAGAATTGGAGGGACTGACCATTGACCAAGTCATCCAGGAGCTTATTGGGTCGATTACTGTTCCAAGATAAGGGTGTCCTGCCGACTGGGAGGCTGCTGATCGTGTACGCATGCTTTTCAGTTATCCTTTTTGGAGGTACGCTGGTTGGGCTGTCATGGACATGGATCTTTATATTGAATGCTTTGTTTCTCGTTTTGAGCCTCATCGATTTAACGTTCACTCCTTCAAAGAAGAATATTGAAATAAGGAGGAGCATCCCTGATCAAATGGAAAGAGGACTTGATTATACGGTCGAATTAACGATCCATAACACATCGGATCGGGAAATGTCGTACCGTATCTTGGACGGGACACCGCAAAGCTTTCAAGCCACATCCCCACTTGAAGGGAAGCTTGCCGGTCATTCAACCCTAAAGCCTTCATATGATGTGATAACCCCTGTACGGGGGGATTATCAGTTAACCAGGCTCTATTTCCGCTACCGGAGCTCTCTGGGCTTATGGGAGAAACAAAAAACCGTGGAAACGATGGATAAGGTGAAAGTCATCCCCGATCTTACTGAAACGAGAAGGGTACTCGAAGATGCCCAGCGATTTTTACTGTACGAAGGGGTGAAAATCCGGAAGATGCAGAGTGGGGCAGGGGAGTTTTCGAAAATCAGGAATTACGTCGTCGGGGATGATCCGAGAAAGATCAACTGGCGTCAAACGGCAAAGCTCAGAGAAGTGATGACAAATGAATATGAACCTGAGCATGGAAAGTATATTACGATTCTCATTGACTGCGGACGGATGATGGGGGCGGAGCTTGAGAAAGGGAACCGGCTGGAGAGGTCCCTTGAAGCCGCCTTGACCGTCACGGCGGCTGCCCTTCAAAACGGGGACTATGTATCGGTCCTCGCTTTCAGTAAGAATGTGAAGGTGTATATCCCGCCTGCCAAGGGGATGGCGCATCTCCAGACCATCCTTCACCGCATTTATAATCTCGAGGTGGACGCGGCGGAATCCAATTATGCAGCCGTCCTCCATTACCTCCAGACGGTCCAGAAGAAACGGAGTCTGCTGTTATTATTCAGCGATATCCACACCTTCCTCCATGAAGATAATGCCCTATATTATCTGCAGCGACTGCGCAGGCAGCATCTCTTTTTAATGATCGGGATAGAAGATGACATGTTGATGAAAAGGATCAAGTCGGAGGCGGTTGACGAGATACAGGCGATGATGAAGAGTATGGCCCAGAAACAGATGCTCGTCAAAAAGAGGGAGAAATCCAAGTGGGAGAAACAGGGCCTCCTGATGGTGGAGGCCCGAGAAGAGAAACTGGCAACGACGGCCGTTTCGTACTATATAGATTTGATGAATCGCGGATTAGTGTAGCCTGCTGAGGCGGAGCTTGCCGATGGCCATATAGAGAATCAGACCGGCAACTGTCAACAGAGCGACCATGTACTTCGCAGGAAGTGAGATCGCGGCCGGCGTGATGAAGCCTTCGATGATCCCGGCGATGATAAATAGCGGAATCGTACCGAGGAGGAGCTGGACGGATCGTTTCGCCTGCTCCTTCAGTTGATATCCCCGCGTGAAGCGTCCGGGTACGAAAAGCTTATAACCCATCAACAATCCCGCACCACCGGCAATGAAAATGGCCGTAAGCTCAATCATGCCGTGGGGGACGATATACGCCCAGAATTCGTAGCTCATTCCCTGATGCCAGAAGACGGCGGCAAGGGCACCGACAATGATGCCATTGTATACAAGCATATACATCGTCAATAAGCCGAAGGTGACACCGCCTGCAAAAGCAAGGAAGGCCACTTTGATATTATTGGTCATGATGGCAGCCGACATGATGGAAGAATTCACCTCACCGTCACTTTTTCCCAGATTTCCGGGGTCCACTCCCTGTGACATTTCAGGGGGGAGGATGGAATAAAGGTGCATGGGATCATTCACGACGGAAAGAAAGGCACCCAGTGCGCCGATCGTAAACAAGACCATTGCCAGGACAACGAATTTCCACTGATCGAGAAGGAGACCGATAAACGTCGTGGAGAAAAAATGCCGGATTTGCTTTCCGCTTGAGATCTGATCTTTATAAAAGAGATTGTGAGATTTCGACACGAGTCCATTTAAATAATCCGTCACTTCTTCTTCGGGAAAATAGGTCTGGCTGTACGATAAGTTTTGGGCAGCCTTTTGATAGAGGCGATTGAATTGATCAATGGACGTTCCCCTCATATTTTTTCTTTTTCGCAACGTTCCGAGGAGATCCTCAAGAGCCTTCCAATCATCCCGGTGCTGTTTGACAAATTGCTTCACTTTCATTGTGACACCTACTCGTTCATTGGATTTCTTATCTCTTATTATAGTAAGTTTAGAAAAAAATAGAAACCATTAAAGGTAAATTCAACCAAAAGGAGGGGATGGATATGCATGAAGAACAGGTCGATATCCGGACGCCCGAATATGTATCCCTGAAATTTCAGCCGGCGGGCCTTGGAAGCCGTGCCGCGGCCCTTATGATCGATCAAATCATATTGACTATCATTAATATCTTGATTGTGGTGCTCCTGTTTTTCGCCCTCGCAGACGATAATCTGAAATTAAATATGTTCGATTTCAATTCAGTTTTCCTGGGGTTCTTCTTGATCACCATCTTCGTCATTAATTGGGGATATTTCTTCGCCCTGGAATACTTCTGGGGAGGGAAAACAGTTGGTAAACGGATGTTAGGCATCCGTGTGATACAGGAAAATGGCCACAGTGTGACACTATTATCTTGCTTCATCCGGAATCTGATGAGAATCATCGACATGCTCCCGGTCTCCTATTTTCTCGGGATGATCATGATCTTCCTTCACTCCAAGCACAAACGGCTGGGGGACATCGTGGCAGGAACCATCGTCGTGCATGAACGCCGTGTGAAAGGGAAGAAGAAAGAGAAGGCCATTGAAAAAGAAATCCGGGAACGTGGTCTTAGACAAGAAAATCTGTCAGTTGAAGAGTGGACGTTGAAGCAGCTCGGTACAAAAGAGTGGAACCTGGTCAGGACGTACGCGAACCGGTTCCTGCAATTGCCCCTTGCAAAGAGGAATCATTTAAGCAAAAAATTGGCCGATATCCTGTTTCCGAAACTTGGAATCGATATGGATGGGAAGACCTATGAAGAACTGGAAAATACGCTTCTCCTTCTGTATTTGGTAATGAGGGATGATTGGGAAATCGAATTGTAAACAGCAGAGTCTGAAGACTCTGCTGTTTTTATTAGGTCTTTGTACCTGTATGGGTTTCTTCCTTTAATGTAAACGTTTGTTTCCAAATAGACCAAATCTATTAGTAAATAAAGTAAAACTAGTAGGAATATAGTGATGACGGTTTACACTGAATCTACAAAATTTACAAAATGGTTAGAAAAATCATGTCCATTCTCCCCTTACATTACAAAATGCGACAAAATATACTTGTACTGTAATCATTTTAATATCTTTGTATTCTGAAAGGGGAAAGGGCATGAGGACAAAAAAGGTATCACTATCGATCATCAGTATCCTGTTTTTACTTACGGGAGGATTTATTCAGCCACAGGGTGGAAATAAGAGCGTGGAAGCTGCAACCCAGTCAGCCGTCATCAATGAAGTGGCATGGATGGGGACGACAGGTTCCTACAACAATGAATGGATGGAACTCCACAACACAACTTCAACGGATCTTGCCCTTGATGGTTGGACACTTGAAGCCGGGGACGGTTCACCGAGCATTGTCTTAAGCGGGACGGTTGCGGCACAGGATTATTTTTTGCTGGAAAGAACGAGCGACAGCACGATTTCAACCATTGCAGCCGATCAAGTATATACAGGAAGCCTTGGGAATTCCAATGAAACCCTGTACTTGAAAGATGCATCTGGTACCATCATCGATGAAGTGGATGGATGGTATGCCGGGGACAATACAACGAAAGCGACGATGTCGAGAATCGATCCATCTGTCGGTGGAACCGTATCAACGAATTGGAGTACGGCAACCACTTCATACGAAGGTGGATTCGGGACACCTAAAGCGGCTAATGCCGCAGCACCGTCGGGTAATGGGGGTGAATCCCTTACCAACGTGAGCGAAGAGCTTGGTGCCATCAATGTCTATTTCAATAAAAGCGCATCTACTCAATACGCCATGCCGGGTAATGAAGCCAACTACAATGTCAATCTCGAGGATCGATTATTGAAGCGGCTGAATGCTGCAGGCACATCCATTGATTTCGCCACATACGAAATTAATCTGCCACGGGTAGTCGAGGCGTTAATGGAAAAAGCCGCTCAAGGGGTGGACGTACGAATTCTGGCAGATGCGAAGGACGGAAGTGATCCCCACTATGCAGAACGCTATGAAACGATGCGACTAAACTTGGAGAAGCTTGTCCGCGGGAAGGATGGAATAGTCGGGACAGGCGACGACGCCCATATTTTATCTGATTCTCCCATGTTTGTAGTAGAAGATGCAACGAAGCGTGCGGCATTTAATTTACCAGCAAGCTACAATGATTTCCCACAGCGGAACGTGACAGTCGGAAACACGGTGACAACAGGCTATATGTTTGTTGAAGGAGAATTGAAAGACACGGACAGCTATTATTCTCCCGGCAATCAGATGCATAACAAATTTGCTGTGATTGATGGAAAATGGGTTTTCACGGGCAGCTGGAACTTTACCGTTACAGGACTTTATGGAACGGAAGAAAACATGGAGCAAGGAATCCTTGATGGGAATCAGCAGCATGTCGTAGAGGTCCATTCTCCTGAGCTTGCTTCGATTTATAAAACAGAATTTGAAGAGATGTGGGGAAGCGGGACGATGACACCCAATAATGCAGTTTCAAATTTCAGTACACGGAAAATCGATAATACGCCTCATACCTTGACGATCGGCGGCGATAAGGTTGAAATTTATTTCTCTTCCGGAGATGACGCTGTTGGACGCATGAGGGATCTCGTGAAAACGGAAGCGGACGAAAACGCGTACTTCACCATTTTCGCCTGGAGTGATCAGGCGCTGGTGGACGAATTGAAGAACAAATGGGAAGGAAGCTATGTGGATAATCAGGGAACGCTGACAGGTTTTGACGTAAAAGGCGTATTCGATCCAAGCTTCTGGAACCAATGGTGGTCGGCAAGCATCGAAATGACCGGAAGAACGGCCTCTCAGACGAGTACGAATAACCCAAATACACGCTGGGCGAATCCTGCACCGGTGTACGCTGCCAATGAGAGCCGCAAGCTTCATGCCAAAACAATGCTCATCGACGCGGATACCACCAGTGATCCAACCGTCATTGTGGGATCGACCAACTGGAGTGAAAACGGCAATAATGTAAATGATGAAAATATGCTCATCATCCATGACGATAGCATCACGAATCAATTCCTGCAGGAGTTCAATGCAAGATACGCGAATGCCGGCGGAATGCTTCAATAAATATGAAAAAAGGATGGTTCTCATTTCGAGAACCATCCTTTTTACTAGGTCATTCCATTCCGGGGGCCTTCTGAATTTCAAAGATAAGGACAATTGCAGTGATTGCATGGGCAATCAATCGGATAATCGGGAAGAAGTTCAAGAAGGAAGCGAGGATTCCAAGGATGCTTCCGAGGATCGGCTGATCTTCCGACTTGGAAATGTACAATACACTCGCATGCCACAGGGCTATTAAACAGAGGAGAAAAGGAATCGATTCTCCGGCAATATTACCAAAGATGGGAACAGCCAAAAATAATTCAATTGAAAAGGACAACCATTTTATACGTGAGAGCACGGACACACACCTCCTTATTTCAGTGTATGAACGTAAGGGGGACGTGTGCCTGTTTGAGTGAAGGAATTGTTTTTGATTCTTAATGTTGGGAAGGGGGGCAAATATTCTTATCCCACAAAAAACCACCGTCCAGATGAAGGACGGTGGACACTGTGGTTATGCCAGGTTTTCCTTAAAGACATGGAACTCCTCCTTATCGAATAGTTACTTTTCATATAAACGGTTGAAAAGGTGTTTAGACATTATTTTGAAAAAAGGGAATTCGATCGTGGTCACCGGGTAAAAAGCCGTAATGTTCCTCAAGCCATTTTTTCTGCAAGAAATCAGATAAATCATGTTTTATGTTCTTTCCACCGGGTAAATATGTACTAAATAACATTCGACGGGAGAGAATAACATGAGCTATATTAACCAGGGACGAGAGCGCATTCAATTTGATCGGAAGGGGAAGACGAAGGACTTACATATTCTGGAGTGTACGCGTTGTTCGAATGAGTTCCGATCCACGATGAATGTAAATCAGATAGAGTGCTCGAATTGCTCTACATCGACCAATCCTAAAATGGACCTGTCCCTCTTTAAAGTCATTGGTTTTATTGAAAACCTTCAAGGGAGTGAAGTAAGTTGCTAAACAAAGATAAAATGGCTGAGTTGAAAATGGATTTTAACGATATTCTTTGGATGAGTTCTGGTGTTGCTATCATTCTATTATTAATTGCCTTAGCGAATTTCTTTATCATTTCTTAAGTGTTTCATATACCGGTTATTAAAGAGTCCTGAAAAAGCGCAGGGCTTTTTTTGTTGGGAAAATGTATCAAGATAAAAAGCCTGACCGCTATCACATTGATAGCGGTCAGGCTTTTCGTTCTGTTAACCCTTATAGTTTTCATCATACTCGAGATAGACAACATGTGTTTCAAGGTACTCATTCAGTCCGTGTTTCCCGTCTGCTCCGCCGATTCCGGATTGACCACGGCCGGCATGGAATCCATTGATGGCTTCGAAGTTTTCACGGTTGACGAAGGTTTCCCCGTATCGAAGCTCGTTTGCGGCTCTCATGATCTCATGCAGGTTTTCACTGAAAATCGAAGATGAAAGACCATATTCCGTATCATTGGCAAGTTCAATCACTTCATCAAAATCCTTGTACGTCATAATCGGCAGTACCGGTCCGAAAATTTCTTCCTGGATGATGTCCATCTCCTGCTTCACATCGACAAGGATGGTAGGCTTATAATAGAAGCCTTTCTCCACATTAACCGGTTTCCCGCCCGTAAGGACTTTGGCTCCGTTTTCGACGGCGGTGTTGACCATTTTCGTCACGGTTTCGAGCCGGTCTTTATTCACAAGGGGACCGATTTCGTTATCGCGGTTTGTTGGATCCCCGACCGTTGTGTTTTTCATGGCTTCAGTCATTTTACTGATGAACTCTTCTGCCACATCCTCATGAACATATACCCGTTCGGCATTCGTACACGCCTGACCGGAGTTTGTGATCCTGGATGTCTTGATCTTTTCAACGGCTAGATCAATATTGGCATGTTTCGTGACGATGGCCGGAGCCTTGCCGCCGAGTTCCAGGTTTACTTTTGTGATGGACTTTGAAGCTGCTTCCATCACTTTTGAACCTGCCGGGTAACTTCCGGTCATGGACACCATGCGCACTTTAGGGTGGCTGGACATTGGGTTCCCGATATCCGATCCTTTCCCTGTCACAAGATTGAAGACACCTTTGGGCAGCCCTACTTCATCTACAATCTTAGCAAACTCACACGCGGTATTCGGTGTATACTGACTGGGTTTCAGTACGATGGTACAGCCCGTCACGATAGCCGGTGCCACTTTTCTCGCCAGGATGAACATCGGGAAGTTCCAAGGAACGATTCCTGCGACGACACCGATCGGTTTCTTGTACACGAGGATGTTCTCGTTTGACCGTTCGCTCTCAAGGATTTCCCCTTCGTAACGGAGCGCCCATCCCGCCATGTAGCGGAAATACTCGATGGCGAAATCCAACTCGCCTTCAGAGGCCTCCAATGTCTTCCCGTTTTCTTCCGTCAGCATCTGCACAAATTGATCTTTCCGCTCTTCCAATTTGTCTGCCATTTTATATAAATAAGACGCCCGTTCCTTGGACGGAACCTTATTCCACGATAGGAAAGCCGTATGGGCTGATTCGATTGCCTGATTGACATCCTCTTCCGTGCCTAAAGGTATGGAAGAAATCGTCTCCTCATTCGCAGGATTAATGACATCCATCGTCTCATTTGACGAACTATCAACAAACTCACCATTAATAAATAACTGATACTTCTTCACCATTACTCCTCCTCCTGAACTGTTAATCACATATCTTCCTCTTTTCCCGTCCAATGGGGAGGAGTAAACATAAGGATGTGCAAAAGAAAGAGGGACGGACCTCTCTCACACCTGCCTGAATGTTGATACATCAGGGTTTTAGGTGAGGATATGGAGGTCCGTCCCTCAAGGATTATTTACTTGGGTCGGCGATTTTGACGAGTTGTTTGCCGATGTTTTTTCCTTGGAAGAGTCCGAGGAAGGCGTCGGTTACGTTGTCGAGGCCTTCTGTGATGGTTTCTTCGTATTGCAGTTTTCCTTGTGAGAGCCACTGGCCAAGCTCTGTTGCGCCTTCTTTGAAGCGGTCGTTGTAGTCGTTGACGACAAAGCCTTTCATGAGTGCGCTTGATTTGATCAGTTTCGTCTGAACACGCGGTCCTAGGTCCCTGTCTGTCTTATTATAAGAAGAAATCGCGCCGCATACTGGTACACGTGCATGTTTATTTAGTAAACTAAGGGCAGCGTCACCGATTTCACCACCGACATTTTCAAAGTACACGTCGATGCCGTTTGGACATGCTTCTTTTAACGTTTTATAAATATTATCCGTCGTTTTATAATTGATTCCTTCGTCAAATCCCAGGGTATCGGTCAGATAGCTGACTTTTTCTTCTGATCCTGCAATCCCGACAACACGGGCACCTTTGATCTTGGCGATTTGTCCCACAACCGAACCCACTGCACCTGCAGCTCCGGATACGACCACGGTTTCGCCTTCTTTCGGCTGGCCGATATCCATAAGTCCGAAATATGCCGTCAATCCAGTCATCCCGAGGATGCTTAAATGAGTAGAAATCGGGGCGACATCCGGATCGATGGAGCGGACCTCTTTCTCATTGGCAAGGGAATACTCCTGCCACGGCAGCATACCGACGACGAAATCCCCTTTTTTGAAATGATCAGACTCTGACTCCACGATTTCTCCAACGGCTCCGCCGGAGAGCGCTTCGTTTAATTGGAAAGGAGCAACGTAGGACTTGGCATCAGACATTCTGCCCCGCATATAAGGATCAACGGAAAGGTACAACGTCTTCACCAAAACTTCTCCTTTGGATGGAGTTGGTACGTCAATTTCCTTGTAAAGGAAGTCCTCTTTGACAGGCATTCCTTCAGGGCGGGATACTAATTGAATTTGTTTCTGTGTTTCAGGCAACATAACGATTCCTCCTTGAATATTAATTTTCATTTTTTTCGATTACTTGAAACTTATCACAATAAGTTCAGATTCTACAAAGAATAACACTTGAGAAAGGTGTGGTAAATGTGACGCATCTATGGGATGCGGAGGTAGCGATCACCCCTTGTCAGGCTAAAAAGATGATCGAGTCCCAGTTTCAGGACTTGATCCCTGCTGAGATCGAAATTATGGATTATGGTTTTGACAATACGGTCATGAAAGTAAATGGCGTTTGGGTATTCCGCTTTCCCAGACGTGAGATCGCCATCCTATCAGGGGTCCTTGATTGGGGAGATGTGCATCTTGGTCATCGTGCCATTGATTTAAACCTTGTATACAGTTTTCTCACTCCAGAAGGTCGTGAATTTTTTTTTAGGGAATACGGAGAGGTAGAAGAGGTCGAGTTGGAATACGCGCGGTTCAAAGCCATCTATACGAACGTGGTTTTACTTCTTTACGGCTACCATGAAAAACAGCCCCATACAATAGTGGAAGCTCAGAAAAGCCTGAAGCTTGCCCTGACATAAAAAAAGCCTGATTGACTCTTTGTCAACCAGGCTTTCTACTTCTTTCACTTCACATTCTTTTGAATATATTTGACAATTTTACGCAGTTCATTGGCATGGGGACGTCCGAATGGACTCGTTTGTCTTTGCTGGTACATGGCTTGTCCTTTTTCATTCACAAGGAAGTAGGCCGGTTCACCATGCTGTCCGTGATCGTCATAGGGAGCATCTTCTCCATGATAAAAGACATCATAGGCTTTGATCGCCTCTAATTTTTCATCGGCTAATATAGGGAAAGTGAGATCTTCTTTGTTCGCGAATTCCTGTAAATCTGCCATCTTATCACTTGAAATTGCCAGTAAATGAACATTTTCTTTTTCAAGGTATTCTTTATTTGCTTGCAGCTCTCTTAATTCTTCCTGACATACAGGGCACCATGACCCTCTGAAGAAGACGATGAGATGCCAGCTTTGATGTTCTTTCTGATGATCCTCAAACGAGAAGGTTTCACCTGAAACTGCCGGGAGAGTGAAATTTGGTACCGTATCTTTTAATTGAAAAGTTGCCATTATTCATTCCTCCTATTGTTTTTCTTTTTAGTCAAATAGGCGTTAGGACAAACCTGACCTCTTGCGATTACATACAATATAGTAATGTAATTTTCTTTCATAAGGTGTATTTCCCTTTTGCTGAGAAATGAAACGTACTAATGTGTGGAACATGACGGGAAAGGAAGAATACGATGAGAAATAACGACAGACCGAAACTATGTATTTTCCCTGAATACAAGTGGTGCGGTCCGGGATGCAGTGGACCGGGGGCACCCGTCAATTCGGTTGATGCCGCCTGCAAAGCCCATGACCTTTGCTATGACCAGTATGGCCCGACATGTGAGTGTGACAAGATGTTCATGAGGAAACTGGAGAGCGAAATCGACCCGCATACCCGAAAAGGTCGGCATGCTTTTCTCTTCTATCAATACATGCAACTGCAGACGAAGGTTAAGTGTCAGGGGAATCGATGTGGAAGAGGCCGATGCAGGGGGTCTTGGATATAATATAAAAGAAGGTCCGTTTCATTGGACCTTCTTTCATTGATTCAATTATTTTAGATTCAGGGTATAGTGATAAACCGTTTCCTCCTTTATATAACCATTCTTCTCATACAATGCCTGTGCCTGAACATTGTCCCGGTCAGTTTCCAAAATAACTGCCTTTGCATTGGTTTGCACCGCATGGTCCTTCGCGGCTTCCAGTAACATCTGTCCGGCACCCGGTCTACGAGCTTTTCTTGAGACATAAAGGTCATTCAGCTTCCAGATACGTTCCATATAAACGGAAGAGAAAGAAGGATACAGCTGGGTGAACCCTGCATATTCATCATCGTGAATGGCGACAAAAATCACAGATTCATCATATGATAGGCGATCTTCAAGATACTGTCTCGCTCCATGCGTATCCGATTTCTGGTGATAAAACATGCGATAATCATTAAAAAGTTCAACAAGGCCTTCCAAGTCTGAAAGGCGAGCACGAAATACCTTCATCCAATACCCCCTTCCATACACTATTTTATGATAGACGGGGAATAACATGACGTGAAAAAGGGTAAAGTCTGAAACAAAATAGACTAAACGGGAGGCTTAAGTGGGGAATCAGGTTATTTAGACAGGGGAAATAAAAGAGAATTGCGTCGATTTAACATTTATCGCGTCATTTTTCTGGTTGATTGCGTCATTTTAAAATTTATTGCGTCATTCTCCACGGAATTGCGTCATTTACAAGTGTATATGCGTCAAAATACATATAATGGAAAATTTAACTTCAACGTCTTTACATTGTATACCGAGGGACGGACCTCCACTTTTTATCCGTAAATATTGATATGACAAGGTTTACCTCACAAATAGTGTGATTTTGAGGTCCGTCCCTCTAAAGGATACAAAAAAACCATGAAGGCGAATTCGCCTTCATGGTTTTTTAAACAGTTATGCGTGTCGCCTCTATTCAAGCCGTCTCCGCTTTTCTTAGTACCCTTCGACGACCAAATCAAGTTTCCCTGTTTCAGGACTGATGACAAGTCCGTGAACGGGGATCTTTTTGTCCATCAATGGATGGTTCTTGATCATGTCGACACTGTGGGCGACGCTTTCCTGTACGGAGCTGAAGCCTTTCAACCAGTCGTGAAGGTCGATTCCGGAGTAGTTGACGGTGTCGAGTGTTTCTTCCGGAATCCCGCGTTCCTTCATTTTATCGATGATGCCGTTGCTGTTGATGGCACTCATGCCGCAGTCGTGGTGTCCGATGACAAGTACTTCATCTGCCTGGAGTTCATAGACCGCGACGAGGAGGCTGCGCATGATGCTGCCGAACGGGTGGCTTACGATGGCGCCTGCATTTTTGACGACTTTTACATCTCCGTTTTTCATGTTCATGGATTTAGGGAGCAGCTCTACTAAACGAGTGTCCATACAGGTAAGAATCACTAAGCGTTTGTCCGGGAACTTGGTGGTCCGGTACTCTTCATACGATTGTTCTTCTACAAATTGTTGGTTGTAATCAAGTATGTTCGTTAATAAAGTCATATTGTCTCTCCTATAAAATAAAATTATTTCACATTTTGTTGAATGTGATGTTCTATCTCTTTTATTTTATCCATAACTTCTTGCCGATTCCAATCAGATGTATTGGAAAGTTTTAAAAATAGAGAAGAAATTTTCGCCAATGCTTCTGTGAGGTTCGGTTCTTTCCTCGAATAAGCGGGATTACCCATCAAATCGAACAAGCCGTTCATTTGCTCGGATACTTTTTTGTATTGATGATCCTTGGCAATAAGGGCAACATGGAAATACTGCTGAACATCTGAAAACTGAAAGAAGATGTCGAATAGCTCAAATGAATCCTTTTTCTTTAGATTCAGTTCCATTTCGCCTTTTGGATGCTTATGAATGATCCGGGCAAACTTTGGTGAACTTTCTTCTTCCACGATGGACATGAAGTTTTCGCCGGGCATCAAGAAGTCATAGCCGGAATTTGAAGCATCTATTAAGTTAAACTGCCTATCCAGTAATAGATATGGAATAGGGCATAGGTGTAAATTTTCCACATGATCACTCCTTAGAGAAGGTTCCGGACGTCACTCTGCGTCTCGTACAAAGACGAATGATACGAAATCCAGAACCTTATATTGTCGGCTGTATGTGATTAAGGAGTTAGCCCTTCAGGGAAACAAGCCCGTTGGACATATCGTTAAGATACTCATTGAGTTCCAACAAGTCATAAAAGCTTGTCACCTTTGATTTTTCCAAGAAATCAAGAGAGTAGTGGGAGACGAGTCTGCCACCGACGAGAATGTCAATCTCCTGATGATGCGCTCTGATTTCTTCGATGCACTCTTTTAATCGGGTCAGTTCCGTCGTCATACCAATGGATATACCAATGGCATGGGGTTTCCAGGCGCTAATGAAGGTTAACGCATCTCTGACAGGGACGTTGGATCCCAAGTAACGGGTATTCCATTGCTTTTCTTTGAATACTTCGTTCGCAAGCTCCAGTCCCAAGCTGTGATGTTCACCCTCAATACAAAATAAAAGAGCTTTAGGTTGGTTTTCTAAAGCCTCTTGATGGGTAAAAACAGTAGCAAGTAAATATTTAAGGGTTGCAGTAGCTAAATGTTCATCTGCAACGGTAATTTGATTTTTCTCCCAAAGCTCACCAATTCTATACATAGATGGTTTAATGATTTTCTCGTAAAACGTAAAATTATCTATCTTTGAATCGATGGAAGACGAATGCAGTTCCAGTAATGAATGCACGTCTCCTGCGAGAATAGACTTGGTGAAAGCCTTGACCAGCTGATTCATTCATCATCACTCCCAGCAAAAATACCAATTACTATATTCCATAGATAGAATCGAAATTCCTGCTGCAAATTTCAACCTATAATTGGATTGACTTTCCCAAAATTCTTATTTAATATAACCTCTGTAACACTAATTATCGCTCAAGTACCTGAGAGAGGTTCATAGCATTAACCCTCTATAAAAAACTATGGTTTTATGAATCTAACAAGGGGTTTTCTTAAACATGTTATCCTTTAAGCATAACAGGATATAACATTTTTTTCAATTTACCTGCCTGTTATGTCGATTCTTAGGCTAATGCTATGTCCTCCTTCATTCGAGGCACTCTGAAGGGGAGGATTTTTACATGTCAGGAAGAAAAGACGAAGATTTAACAGATTTATCATTATTAGGGAATCAAGGGACAAATTACTTGTTCGAGTATGCTCCACACATCTTGGAAGCATTCGATAATAAGCATCCGAACCGGGATTATTTTGTGAAATTCAATTGTCCTGAATTCACCAGTCTCTGCCCGAAAACAGGTCAGCCGGATTTTGCTACCATCTATATCAGCTACATCCCTGGTGAAAAGATGGTGGAAAGTAAATCTCTCAAGCTCTATCTGTTCAGCTTCCGTAATCACGGTGATTTCCATGAAGACTGCATGAACATCATCATGAACGATCTCATCGAACTGATGGATCCCCGTTATATCGAAGTATGGGGGAAATTCACCCCGCGTGGAGGAATCAGCATCGATCCATACTGCAACTACGGAAAGCCAGGGACGAAATATGAGACGATGGCAGACCATCGCTTAATGAACCATGATTTGTATCCGGAGAAAATCGATAATCGATAATCGATAAAGTGTAAGAGCGATTCCTGAAAAGGGATCGTTTTTTTGTTTTTTATATGGATTTTTTGTTAAACCGAAACGGCTGGATTGTTCGTCGGAATGGCCGGATTTTTCAACAAATCAGCTAAAATTCCCCCTTTACCCTGAAAATTAATCTCTAAACCTAATCCTTGTCCTCATCACATCTGAAAACCCTTCCAATTTTCACAATTATTAAACCTTATTTTTTTGTCCGGATTCCCTTTACAAAGAGGCTTGATGGGCTTTATAATCCCGTTGTTCAACTATTTACGGATAACCAAAATAAATTTTAAAGAAAAAGGAGGTTGCGGTGATGCGACAAAGAATATTTTCCTTCTTAATGATGAATCTTGGGGCGTTTCTTGTTTCGGTGAATGTCCATTTTTTCTTATCGCCCAATAATTTAGCGACAGGGGGAGTTAGTGGATTGTCGATCATCATGAACGATCTGTTTCCAGGTTTGTCTCTTGGACTGTTCATGATTATCATCAATATCATTCTGTTTATTGTCGGTGTGATTTTTCTCGGTTTTAATTTCGGTGCGAAAACGATTTACGCGAGTTTCGCCCTTTCATTCTATGTCTGGCTACTCGAGACAGTTGCTCCGATGAGTGCACCACTAAGTGATGATATCTTGATTCAACTGATCATCGGTCAATGCATTGCCGCAATCGGTATGGCGATTGTGTTCAACCAGCAGGCATCAACGGGTGGAACGGATATCGTGGCCCTGATCTTTAATAAATATTTCAATATAGATGTAGGCAGAGGCGTATTATTGGCCGATTTATCAATCGCCATGTCCTCAGCTGTATTATTCGGACCGCAAGTCGGAATGTATGCATTCTTCGGTGTCATCCTGAACGGACTGGTTATCGATTATGCACTGCAGCAGTTCAATTCAAATAAAGAGATTGTGATCATCAGCCGTTACAGTGATGAGATCAAGTCGTATATCGTTCACGAACTTGGAAAAGGGGCGACGATCCATACGGCAACGGGAGCGTTCACATCCGATGAAAAGGAAGTCATCACGACCATCCTTGGACGCAAGGACTTCACCAAGCTGAAAGGCTTCATCACCCAGGTCGATAACCGCGCGTTCATCACCGTTCACACGATGAACGAAATTCTTGGGCAAAACTTTAAACGATTAGCATAGAAACGAAACTCCATCTGCTTATAGGGTGGAGTTTTTTTATCGTGGCTAGCAAAAAAATATAGGAAAATATTCCATACTTCCTGTATAAATAGAAGTAGGGGGGTGGAAGTATGGAAAAGGAAGAACTGAAGAGGTTGGAACAAAAAATCAACTTTCTGGAAAAAGAGCTTTATCTCGTGAAACGGCAGTTGATTCAGGCAAAGAGTGAAAATGAGTCACCTGTCATCCAAAAAGCAGAGGTCTACCCGGAACCTGAAAAACCAATTCCTGCTGAATCAGGACAGCCCATCTTGGAAAAAGAACCTTTTGATTTCTCAGTCGAACGCTGGCTTCCGAAAGTATTCTTGTTCGTTCTACTCATAGGAAGCATTTGGGGATTCATGGCGGCTTCTCAAAACGGATGGGTCTCACCGGGGCTCCGGGTGTTGACGGGTGGCGTGATCAGTATCGTGATGTATGCGCTTGGTGAAAGGTTCAGCCGGGATCAGCGTAAATTATCCATTACGTTTCTTTCGGGAAGCATCGTCCTCGCCATCATTACATTATTTTCGGCTAATATCCTATACGGTTATATAGGTGGCCTCATCACGAATTTCTTATTAATCCTTATTATTTCTGTGGGACTGTGGGCGTCTCATAAGCACAGTTCTCAACTGATTCTTTGTTTAATAGGGGCAGGGGCATACCTGTTTCCGTTCATTTTCGCAGGGGATGAGCGGAATGAGTGGCTGTTTTACGGCTATGAGCTTGTGCTGTTCTTCGTATTGATGACGTTCAGTACGTTGAAAAGGTACCGGATAGCCTGGAATATTCATTATTATTTACTGTATTTTTCACTGTTTTTCTTTGCGGCATTTGGCGTCGGGGAGATTACACTGACCGTCCTCATCCCATTTGCCATTCAGCATGCGTATATCCTGCTCCTGATCGTCCTTAACCGGGATGAACGGGTGACCGCTGAGATGATACCGGCCCTCGTGACGGGCAGTTTCATCCTTCTGGGATTGCTGAATGATGTTTATTCGACGATACCTCATATCTACTATGTCATCTTTGCAGGCGTTTATATCGGGGCTGCCTTTATTGAACCGAAGGAAATGAAGAGAACGAAGGATACTTTGCTCGTACTCGGATTCCTGCATATGCTTCTTTTCCTGTTTGAGCTGTTTGAATACGATTGGCGCTTCGTATTGATTGCTATACAAGCCAATACCCTTCTGTGGCTGGCGGGGAGAAGAGAGAGTTATGTCAGCCTTGCAGGTTCCTTGTTATTGATGCTGTTCTCATTTCTTGGAATGGTGACAGGATCACAAGCCGACTTCTTTGCGGTTGAACTGCCGATTTTCATCCTGGCATTTGCCTATGTCTATTTGTTTTCCCATTTCAATCAGCAGGAATCCTCTTTCCTGAACGTGTCAATGACCACGCTGAAAGTCGTCTTGACCGGGCTCGTGATGTTCTTCATCCTGAGATTGACCGAGTTCATCGTCATCGACTGGGATTACACCCCGCGGACGACGGCCTTCACCGTCGCGATTGCCGCGCTGTCAATCGGGTATCTCATTTATGGGGAAAGCAGAAAGGACATGTTCTACCGGTGGGTGGGAATCATCTTCCTTGCCCTGGCTCTGTTGAAGTTTTTCCTTGCCGATCTCGTGTTCCTCGATTTCACGATCCGTGCGATGATTCTGATTCCGATCGGCGTAATCGGCCTTGTGCTATCAAGGATTCTGTATAAAAAAGAATAAACACATTGCAAAAGCTTTCAGAATAATTATATAATGATGGTATCAACATTCGTGTAATGAAGAAGGAGGTGGAATTGAGATGAATCGTTCTGTAGGATTGCGTGGGAAGTATTTAGACTTTATTTACATTTGCCGTGCAATTTTTCATGCATTTGCGCTCAAGGGGACACGTATGCCCTTTTTCAGCAATTGGATATGAATACTGAACGGTAAGAGGTCTCAATTCCAATCACTTTCTTTAAAGAATCGGAAAAAGGGGGCGTTTTCGCTCTCTTTTTTTTGTCCCTTCTTTAAAGTGGAAGTGCGGTGCAGTCAATCCCGCATTTCTGTAAAGCCCTGGGAGAGCCTTCTGCTCCCCCAGGGCTTTTTTTATGAACCTCTTACCTCTAAATAGATACTTGAAAGGAAGAGGGAAATGATAATTTGCAGCGCACAGGAACTAAGTAAAATGTTTGGTGGTCACTTGATATTTGAGGATTTGAGCTTTGAAATACCCGAGAGAGCCCGAATTGGCCTTGTTGGGCGGAATGGGACAGGGAAGACGACCATCTTTAAATTATTGTCAGGGGTGGAAGATCCGGATAAGGGGCTCATTCATCTGAAAAAAGGAGCAAAGGTGGGGTACTTGGCTCAGATTCCACAGTATAAGGAAGGTACGAAAGGAATCGATGTGTTGCGTTCAGCGTTTTCTGAACTGATCCAGATCGGTCACCGGTTAAAAGAACTTGAAAATAAAATGGGGAATGAACAGAACCCGGATACTCTCAACCGGTTACTAGAAGAATACGGAAAGCTTCAGGATCAATTCACCCTTTCTGGAGGATATGAGATCGAGTCCGATATTGCGAAGATCGTGAACGGTCTCTCCATTGGGGAACTGGTCGAGAAGGAGTTCAATGCGTGCAGCGGCGGGGAGCAGACAAAGCTTTGCCTCGGTCTGATCCTCCTCGAGAAGCCGGACCTGCTGCTTCTTGACGAACCGACGAATCATCTGGATATCGGGGCGGTTGAGTGGCTTGAGGATTTCTTGAAAGAATATGATGGGACCGTGGTCTGCATTTCCCATGATCGCTATTTCCTCGATCACGTCATTACAAAGGTATATGACCTGGAGGACGGGGAGCTGACCATTTACCATACGAACTACTCAGGATTTGTAAAGGAAAAGGAAGAGCGCCTGATGATCGAGTTCCAGGCGTACCAGGAGCAGCAGAAGAAAATCAAGAAGATGAAGGAGGCCATCAAAAGGCTGAGGGAATGGGCGAATCAGGCGAACCCACCGAATGAGGCCCTGCACAAGCGGGCGAGGAATATGGAAAGAGCATTGGAACGGATGGAGAAGATCAAGCGGCCGATCCTGGACCGCAAGAAAATTGGGCTGGAATTTGAAGAAACGGACCGGAGCGGGAAAATCGTATTTTCCATGGAGGAGGTTTCGAAAGCCTACGGGGAAAAGATTTTATTTGAGAATGCGGGCCTTCACGTCCACTTCAAGGACCGAACCGCCATCGTCGGTCAGAATGGTGCAGGGAAATCCACCATCATCAAGATGCTTCTCGGGGAAGAATCCTCGGATAGTGGTGAGGTAAAAATCGGAAGCAATGTGAAACTCGGCTATCTTTCCCAGCACTTTACGGTGGCAGACCCGACTGTCCGGTTGATCGATGCGTTCAGGGAAGAGGTACCGGTAACAGAAGGGGATGCCCGGCATATACTCGCCAAATTCTTATTTTATGGACCGAATGTGTTCCGAAAGGTGGGGCAGCTGAGCGGCGGGGAAAAGATGAGGCTAAGACTTGCCCAGCTTATGCACCAGGACATCAACTTCCTTGTCCTAGATGAGCCGACGAATCATTTGGACATTGATTCAAGAGAAGTATTGGAGGATGCATTGGAGGATTTCAATGGCACGATCCTCGCCGTCTCCCATGACCGGTACTTTTTGAATAAGCTGTTTAAGAAAACCTATTGGATCCACCAGGGTGAGCTTTATTTCTTTGACGGGCCTTACAGCTGGGCGAAGGAGAAGCTGCCTGAACTCGCACCGGAAGTGCCTGTCGTACAGGTGGTGAAGGAAGCGAGGCCAAAAGCAGTCCCGGAGAAGCCTTCCCGAACGATGGAAGAAATCGAAGCCGGGCTTGAAAAGGTAGAAGAAGAGATCTTTGCCATTGAAGAGAAGCTTCTCTTACAAGGAGACCTGGATGTCATACAGGAGTTGTACAGGGAAAAAGAACAGAAGGAACGGGACCGGAACAAAATGTATCAGGATTTAGAAGAATTATTGGCTTAGGGAAAGGGAGATGACGGATGGAGTCATCTCCCTTCCAATCTTTCAGGTTACATTCGTATAATGAAACAAAGAGAGGATGAGAAAACATGGAAACCAAAGAAGTGATCATCATTGGAGGCGGCCTGTCAGGTATCATGGCAGCCAGGACGCTGATGAAAAAAGGGGTAGAGGATATCCTCATAGTGGAGAAGAGCAGAAGTGTCGGTGGGAGGCTTGCCACAAGGCGGATCGGGGAAGGAAAAGCAGATCTTGGAGCCCAGTTCTTCACGGTCCGTTCCCCGGAACTGCAAGAGGATGTAGGGAAGTGGCTGGAAGCAGGGTGGGTGAAACGCTGGTTTGGCAATCCCTACCCCAGATACACATCCCCAGGCGGCATGAACACCCTCGCGAAACAACTGGCAGTAACCATCCCTGTCAAACTGAACGCCAGGGTATCTTCCATTCGAGACGGGAGGGACGGACCTCTGGAAGTGGAACTTGAAAATGGAGAAAGGATCCTGACGAACCATTGCGTCGTGACGGCTCCCGCACCCCAGGCCATACAGTTGCTTACGGAAACGGCACAGTCACGCGTCCCCACTATTTCTTTTGCCCCCTGCTTCGTGGGCATGTTCACCTTTGACGGAGCAAGCCGAATCCCGTCACCAGGTCATGTGGATGAAGGGCTCCCTGACGGTGTGGAGCGGGTGGTGGATCACAATAAGAAAGGCATTTCCTCCACTGTTACAGTCAGTGTGTATATGAAGGGGGATTGGTCGAAGCGTAACGAAAGGCTTGAGGACGACGCTATCTTAGGGGAAATTCAAGAGGTGGCGGAGAGCTATCTTGAAAAAGGAAGCGCGGTGACAGGAGCTCAGTTGAAACGATGGAAGTATGCCGAAGCAGAAGTTGTGGTCCGCACTCCTTTCGTGGATGTGGGTGAAGAAGGACGGATCATCCTATGTGGGGATGCTTTCCTCCGGGAGAATGATGAAGCCGGACGCACGCGGTTTGAGAGTGCCTATTTATCGGGGGTGTCTGCAGGTGACGGCCTGGCAGAGAAGCTGAAGGGAATATGATCGGTCCGTATAACGACCATATTCTGAACAAACACTACAAAAAGGTACATAAACTAAACGATAAGCAGGGGAATTTCATGAACATACAATTAAGACAGGCAACGAAAGAGCAGATTGACACGATTATGGACGTATATATCAGATGTAAACATGATCTTGATGAAAAGGACTTGCTGCAATGGAATGACCAGTACCCAAGCAGGGATTATTTTGAGGAAGAAATGGATAAAGGGACCAGGAATATCTATGCTATGAAAAAGCGGTAACCCTCTAAAATTCAACGGTTGTTCAAATGTCCCAAGGAAAAACTTTGGGGGGAAATGTACTTCGATGGCGCATGGAACACTTCCTCCTTTTTTTGATGTTCTCCCCTGGGTCGTGCAAATTTGGGGATCAGCCACCAGAGATGAGGGTAGTTAAACCGCATCTTGCCCTTCAGGTACCTCTTCGTCACCCTGAATTTGACTGGTTCGGGGACCTTGGACTGAAGTGGCATGGCGTACCCATCATAACGGTGGCCGCTTGGACACTTCATAATATTGAAACCAGAACCTGAACTCGTCGAATAGTACAGGACCATCGAATGTGAAGTTCTCAAAGAAATCCTCGATCAGTCCGGCGTCGGCATCATCCATGATCCCCGTGACATAAAGGGGAGTCTTAAATCGTTTGTACAAATCATCATATCCGTAAAATTGAAACAAATCTTCCAACTGCTCCTCATTCATGCTATCACCTTCCTTACTAGTAGGGTTTCTTTTTCTTCTAAAAATATCCATAAAAAAACAGCATCGGAAGAAGCCGAGCTGCTTTAAGGTGTTAAGATGAAAGTGATTATTATGGACAAGAACAGGAGAAAATGGGCAATCGTACAAGCACAAGTAGTACAACCCCCATAGTATACATTATGTGAAGCCACTCCTTTCATCTTCACACTGGGGGACGGACCTATTATAGGTCCGTCCCTCTCATGTTAAAGATTATTGTTTGTGTGAAGCATATTTTTTCATTCCAAGGGTTGTACCACCCGCGATGATCAATAGGGCTGCAAGAAGGTATTCGAATGGGAATCCATTGTCTTCAGCCGTTCCCCCCATACCGGTATTAGGCATTTCAGAAGGCATGTTCGCTTTGAATTTGTCAGGGAATTGATCAGCGAAAGCTCCTGATAAACCTTTTGCAGGGTTCAGCATATGCTCATATGCCATACGGATTCCATCCCACGCTTTTTCATAGTCGCCGGCCGCATAGCTGTCAAAAGCACCAATCAGTTGTTCAACGTGCATCTGAAGGCCATCTGCAAGAGCGTCTGATTCTAATCGGCCGTCTGTGGCTGTTTCCAGGAATTTAGAGAATTCAGCACGGTAGCCATCAAGATTCTTGATTGCTTCTTCTTTTGCGGCTTCATCTTCAGCACCGGTCGCCTTTACATAGTCCACGAAGAATCCGATGTGTTTTGACCACATGTCCTTAAATTGGTTTCCGGCATCTTCGCCGTATACAGAAGCAATCGCTGCTGAAAGATCTTCCGTATTGGCATTCAGGGCATTGACGGAAGCATCGAAGTCTTTAGAACCGTCTATTCCGTTTTGCATTGCCATCGTCGCAAGGGCAGCATGCTCTGTTAAAAGATGGTTAAGCGTAGAGCGTAAATCCGTTGCCGGTGTTACCGCCATCGTATTTTCGAATTTGTCCGGGTATTGGTCTGTGATCGCACTTGATAGTCCTTTTGCTACCATTCCCATATGTCCGATCGCTTCACGCTCATACTCGTAAGCCTTTTCATAATCTCCTGCTACATAACTATCGAATGCACCAATGAGTTGATTGATATGCATTTGAAGTCCTTCTGCCAGACTATCCGATTTTAATCGTTCACCAGTGGCTGTCTCAAGGAAATTAGAGAATTCTTCTTTATATCCTGATAGATTCTTAAGGGCCTCATCTTTTGCAGCCTGATCATTAGCACCCGTCGCTTTGACATAATCAACGAAGTATCCGATATGATTGGTCCAGATCGTGTTGAACTGATTTCCAGCTTCTTCACCATAAACGGAGGCAATCGCGCCTTTTAAATCGGCTGCGTTATCATTTAATGCACCAGCTGCTGCGTCGAAATCTTCAGCGCCTTCTGCTCCGCGTCTCATGGCTTCAACGGCTAAGTATGCATGTTCTGTAAGTAAGCGATCCAGTGTGGTTCTTAATTCTCCAGCCGGCGTATCTACTTTAGCGTCATGTGAATGATCTTCACCGTTATGTGCTGATACAGCACCTGCAGTTGGAATCAGTAGTGTCATACTTAATGGGACGGCTAAATAACTTTTTTTCATTTTCATAATGGTATCTCTCCTTTTGGTTTTTTATATTTTCATAAAGCTAACGACAGAGGTTGAAACATGGATCACTTTTTTGAACACTTTTTTTAAATTCTTTTTTATGGGCAAAAAAAAGCCCGGCAGTAAAGGACTGCCGGACGGGAAAGAGGTATGAAAATGTTTTAAATGTCGGAAGCTAACACGATGTCCCCCTGTGGAAGCTGGCTATTGGCATCGGGCTCAAGGGTGATCGCCACCGTATCCCAATCTTTCTTCGTAAACTCTTCGTTGAATTTGAATACAACCGAACCTTTTCCGTCCTTGCTGGTGACGAATGTACCGGCGCGCTCAGGCTTATCATCTTTAATGAGCCATACCTGATACACCTCATCATTTGAAAGTTCCTGCAGTTCAGAAGCCTGGACGACCATGCTTGTTTGTGCACCCTGCTTGATGATGCTTGCGGTTCCCTTGGCGGTTCCGTTGACTGCAGCCAGATCGACATATTGTACGACCTGATCAATCGTTGCCTGTTCCACGACTTCATCCTGATCTTCAAGCTGTGAAAATAAATAGGCATTCCCGATCAAGGAAAGGAATAGAGCGGCAGCGACAGAAGGGAGGAACCATGTTTTCTTTTTGGACGGAGGCTCGACATTTGCGGTTCGTTTCTCTTCTCCGAGAATGCCGGCCATCACACGGTCTTCAAGGTCCTTGGGAGGTTCGACAACATCAGATGCGAACGGCATATAGTCCATTAACTGCTCCAGTTCATGAAGTTCCTCCTGACACTGGGGGCAGATCTTCAGATGTTTCTCAAATTGAGCTTTCTCGAGTTCAGATAAATGTCCGTTGTAGTAATCCAGTAAATGATCGCATGGTTGTGTGGTCATTCGAATGTACCTCCTTTCCCTTTTAGACACGTGTGTAAATGTTTAAGAGCTAAACGGATCCTTCCTTTAACCGTCCCGAGTGGAGTGTCTGTGGATTCAGCGATGGATGCTTGAGTCAATCCTTTAAAGTAGAAAAGTTGCACGATTTTTTGCTGATCCTCTTTCAAGGTTTGTATGCAATCCCTGATCGCATTCCCTTTTTCTTTCCACTCCAATTGATCGGCGGGCGTTTCATAGGTGACCTGAAGGGAGTCTTTTTCTATATATTCAACAGACTCATGCTTCTTTCGTTTGCGAATGGCATCGAGGCAGGTGTTCCGTGTCATCGTCAATAGCCATGACGAAAATTTCCCTTTGCTATGGTCATAGGGAGAATGCTTCTTCCAGAGCTTCATGAAAACCTCCTGGATCACTTCCTCCGCGATCTCACGGTCTCCTGTCATCTTATATGAGAAGGAATAGATCAATTTTTCATATTGCTGATAAAGCTGTCGTAATGCAGTCGAATCTTTTGCCAAAACTTGTTGATATAGTTCTAAATCCTGACGGTCATTGGGCATAGTACGCTCCTTATCTTTGACATATAAAATAAGGATACTAAACAACGGAGCGGAACTCAATTTTAATAAGCTAACGAGGGTAGTAAGGATTTGGATCACAAATGTTTGAAAAATTGTAAGTGGGGTATATAGATGAGTTTGAAGTTTTGGGTATAAGAAAATCCCCCAACGAATGGGGGATGGCTTCTTTCTTATTTTACTTTTTGCAGTTTGTGAATCACGGAGAGGGAACGTCCTGTTCCAATGGCAACTGATTCAAGGGGGTTAGGAGCTAAGTGAACCGGTACAACGATTTCCTGGCTCAACCAATCTTGAAGTCCGTTCAATAATGCTCCACCACCAGTCAGAATCACACCGCGGTCGACAATATCCCCACTCAGTTCAGGAGGGCAATTTTCCAATGTCGCACGGATCGTCTCCAAGATGTGAAGGAGGGATTCCTTCAATGCATCCTGAATTTCATTCGATGACAGTTCAATCGTTTTAGGAAGACCAGTGACAAGATCACGTCCACGAATATCCATCGTTCTTTCCTCATGGTCGATCAATGCCTGACCTACTTCGATTTTCACCAATTCAGCCGTTCTTTCACCGATCAGGAGATTATAACGTTTACGAACGTACTGGACGATATCTTCATCCATTTGGTCTCCACCGATACGGATTGTGTTACAAGAAACCACACCACCGTAAGAGATGATCGCAACTTCCGTCGTTCCACCACCGATATCAACGATGACGTTGGCAACAGGCTCTCCCACTGGTAAGTCTGCTCCGATCGCGGCAGCTACAGGTTCTTCGATAAGGGTCACGGATTTCGCTCCGCTTCCTCTCACAGCATCCTGAATCGCTCTTCTCTCGACACTTGTCGCACCGGAAGGCGTACATACGACAACAGTCGGTTTGCGGATAGAAAATCCAAGTTTTTTGCTTGCTTTTTTCATCACTTGCTTCAACATTTCAGTCGTCACATCAAAGTCGGCAATCACACCATCTTTAAGAGGGCGAACCGCTACAATCTTGCCCGGTGTTTTCCCGATCATGCTTTTGGCTTCAGTACCAACGGCCAAAACCGTTTTGTTTTCAGTGTTAATCGCCACTACAGATGGCTCATTAAGTATAATTCCTTTATTTTTACTATAAACAAGTATATTTGCTGTTCCTAAATCGATCCCAATTTCAGAGTTTGATAACATCAGTATTCCTCCAACTATAAGAATTCTACACACTATAACCTTCTATACAGTATAGGAGATTTTCGGGGGTTATGAAGGTGGAGATATTTACCACCGACAAATTGTTACAAACTATGACAGATATGAAAGCGCCCTTCAAAAAACAAAACGTTTCTACAAAGCCTTTTTACATACCCAGATACGTATATAGGGACGGACCTTCCCTTTTTGTTCGTTAAAAAAATTTAAACGTTCTGTAATAATCACAGGGGTGATTTTGACTAGTATTTAAGGGTGGGGGAAGGGGAGTATAGGGTAATGGTGTGAGGTTATTGTCGGAATGTGGAAGTTGAGTGGAATGTGAGAGATACCCGGGACTTCGGGAAGGGGATATCAGCGAATCTTCAATTTATCGGCGAAAGCTGTCTTTGCCACAATAAAAAAAGAGAATGCCCCATCACAAGGCATCCTCTCATTCTATGAAAGCGTAAAATGCTCCAATTCTTTCTTCATGTCCGCCGTCATCTTGTTCAATTCGCCAACTTGCTCATTCATACGTTCAAAGTATCGAAGCTGTTCTTCCGTGGATGAAGAAATTTCTTCTGTACCGGCTGCGGTTTCTTCCGTGATGGCTGAAATGTTTTCAATGGCGGCAATCACCTGATTGGTGCGCTCAGAAGAGGCAAGCATTCCGCTCTCGAGCTTGGCGAGATTATCGAATATTGTAGAAACGTTTTCAGAAATCTCTTCAAAAGCCTGCTCCGTCACACTCATGGAATCCACCTGCTGGGTGGAAAGGGTTTTCCCTTTATGGGAAGCATCCATGATGGACTGAATACCCTGTTTAATATTCCCCACCATGCTTCCGATCCGCTCTGTGGCAACGGATGAGTCTTCCGCAAGCTTCCGGACTTCCTGAGCCACAACGGCGAATCCTTTCCCGGCGTCTCCTGCCCGGGCGGCTTCGATCGCTGCATTCAAGGCAAGGAGATTCGTTTGATCTGCAATTTCCCTGACCGCCTCGGCGGCATTCTCGATTTCCCCCGTATATTGGGCAAAGGATTCAACCGAGTCCATGATAGAGGACGAAGATTCGGCAATCATCTCGGCAAATTCCTGCTGCTTATTTAAGGAAGTTCGTCCGTTTCCTATAGATGTCATTGCGACTTTGCTACTCTCGGCAGATTCTGCACTCTGTTCGACATTCTGGGCAAAGTCATCACCCATCACAGCCATAAGGGAAGCGGTGGATTGAATATCCTCAGAAATCGATTGGCTCCCTTTGGCGAGCTCCTCCGTGGAAAGTGCCACCTGGTTGCTGCTTTCTGTCAGATTCGACATTTGAGAACGGACATCTTGTGTGAATCTTTCTACATTGGATCCGATGTCATGGACGGATTGGACCGTTTTCCGAAGATTATTGACCATATGGTGAAACGCCGTTTGCAGCTTATCGACTTCGAATCTGCTGTTCTTCTCTTTAACTGGGTCGATTGAGATCGTTAAATCTCCATCGGCCATTTTTTCAGCGTTTTCTACCATCCGGTTCAATGGCTTAACGATTCTCCTTGTAAGCACGTTAGATGCCAAAAGAGAGAGGAGGATCGTCACGATGAAACCGATGACCGAAGCCCAGACGATGAACTGGATTTCACGCTTGTTCTCTTTTAATAGACCTTGGTACCACTCATTTGTTTGTTTATTCAGTAGATACATATCGTTCAGAACCCCGGAAATACGTATCGACTGCCGTTTGATCTCTGCTTTGTTCATTTCACCTAGAGCGGAATCCGAAGCCGACTTCAGTTCGGTGAATTTGGACTCGATGGAAGACAGGGTCTGTGTTTGATTATTAATGGAAATAAGTTTCTTCAACTCAGTGATTTGAGCCGTGGTTTGTTCCAATAAGCTTTCTACCATTTGTTTATTTTCTTCCGTCGAATTGACCGAGTAGTTCGAAAGGGCTTGTTTCGTAACGATGAGATCCCCTCGTAATGTTTCCGTTTCAAGCAGCACCTGCACATCTTCCTTTGCAGAATTCTGGAGTGAAATTAACTGAGAAACGATGTAGCCGATAATAATGGTCGAAAGGACAAGGGGAATCAGCCCCAAGATCAGTAAACGTTTTTTTAATGGCATGACTTTGCTCCTTAGGTGAATTTATGGCAGGGTAATCGTGATATCTCCCGAGATGATCTTGTTTTTAGCGTCTTCCAGTTTTTTTGTTTCTTCTGGAGAGAGACTGGTGACGCGGATCGGGGCAAGACCGACACCGTCTTCTTTAAGGCCAAGTTCATAAGCATGTTGAGAGATTTTACCGTCCTTGATAAGTTCTTTCGTTAGATTAAACACGGCGTTGTCGACTTTTTTGACCATGGAAGTGACAACGGATTTTTCAGCAATGAAATATTGATCTGAATCGACTCCGCCAGATAATTTTCCTGCTTTTTGAGCAGCCTGGATGGCCCCTACCCCTGTAAAACCGGCAGCCGGGTAAATAAAGTCCGCGCCCTGTTTCATTTGTTTCTCTGCAATCTGCCTGCCCAGTTCTGCGTCACCGAAGTTATCGGCATTGTCCTTTAATACTTTAATAGAGGGATTGATATATTTCGCACCCTGTATATATCCTTTTTCAAAGCGCGCGATGACCGGTACATCGGCTCCGCTGATGAATCCGATCGTCCCTGTCTTGGTTTTCATCGCGGCAACCATACCGAGAAGGAAGCTTCCTTCATGTTCTTTAAATGTAATCGACGTAATATTGTCCATTTCTGAATAACCGTCGATCAACAGGAATTTTTGATCAGGGTTTTCTGCTGCGACCTTTTCAAGTGCCTCCTGAATCGAAAAACCAAGTCCGATCACAAGTTCATGATCTTGTTCAACCAGTTCCTGAAGGGTACCTTCAAAATTTCCGTCAGGAGCTTCTCTATAATCGAATACAATACCTAATTCGTCACGGGCACGTTCGAGCCCCCTGAAGGCAGAATCATTAAATGAGCCATCCCCAAGACCTGTGTCTGAGAGAAGGATCCCGATACTTTGCTGTTTCTCTGTGCTGGTTTCTTCTGTCATAGGCGTAGAACACCCTGCCACGAAAAGCATGACAAGAAGAAACATACTGATAATATTTTTCAAACCGAAACCTCCAAATATGGTGATAATAAGACATGTTACATGTCCGTACCTCTGTATTATCGGAGGGACGGACCTATTTTTAAAGGAGATGTGGAAAAAAGTAGGGGAAGGAGCGTGGATGTGCCGTGTGTGGTTGCGAATGGGAGAGAATAGTAGGTTTTGGAGAGGTTTCCGTACAAGAATAGGTGGGGGGGCGGGAAGGAATATCGGCGAACGCTGTCTTTGCCACATAAAAAAAAGGAGATGCTCTATAACAAGCATCTCCCACCATCCTAATACGCTTTACGGAAAAATTCCGCCAGCTCTTGACTATGTTTTTTGCGTGCTTTACGGTGCTCGGCACGATTTTGGGCTGTTTCGTTCAGCCATTTCTCTTCTTCTGTTTCCGGCACGACTTCAGGAATGATCGCCGGCTTATTTCCTTCCAGGGCCACAAACGTCAAGAAGGAAATGGCAGCCACATTGGTTTCTCCTGTGAGAAGGACTTCAGAGGTCACTTTCACACAAATTTCCATGGAACTGCGCCCGGTGTAGGTGACGATCGCTTCCAATGTAACAGCGTCTCCGACTTTAATGGGCTGAAGAAAGTCGACGGAATCCGTAGAAGCCGTTACGACGGGCTTACGGGCGTGACGGGTGGCGGCAATGGAGGCCACATCGTCTATATAGGCCATCAGTTTTCCACCGAACAGCGTACCATGATGGTTCGTGTCAGGTGGAAGAACGTGGGTCGTTTTACTTGTTTTCGTTTCTTTCATAAACTTTTTTTCTCTCAATGGTTTCACCTTCCGTTGTCAATGTGAAAATGATTGCTACCTTTTACTATTCACTAAATGATGCCGGGAAAAACATAAATGTGACAAAAAATTATAGAAATATACTAATGATGATGGCTGTGATAAAGCTTGCCAGGGTTCCTGCAAGGATGGCTTTCAAGCTTAACTTGGACACCATCGGCCGTTGAGTCGGCTCTAAAGAACCAAGTCCGACGATCAACTGACCAATTGACGACAGGTTTGCGAAATTACAAAGAGCGACTGAAAGGATCGCAACGGTCTTAGGTGAAAGCTCGCTCATCATTCCTGAAAGTTCTTTGTATGCCACAAACTCGTTCACAGAAAGCTTCGTCCCGATAATGGACGCTGCCCGGAATGCTTCATCCATGGGAATCCCGACGAGGAGTGCCAGTGGATAGAATACGTACCCGAATACCGTAGAAAGGCTCAAATCGACAAGTCCCAACAATCCATTTACGGCAGCAAGGATCCCGATGAACGCAATCAGTAGTCCACCGATATTAATCGCTAATTGTGTACCACTCAGGGCACCTTCGGATATTGCTTCAAATACATTCGTATGATTGGTTTTCCCTAATGAAATGTCTCCATTTGTTTGAGATTCTTCCGTTTCCGGCTCGATGATCTTCGAGATGACAAGGGATACGATGGGAACACTGAATACAGAAAGTAGGAGGAATTTCATATCGATCCCCATCAGTGAGTATCCGATCAGGATGGCCCCGCTTGCTGAAGCCGTTCCCCCGACCATGACGGCAAAAAGCTCGGAGCGTGTCAATTTCACTAAGTAAGGCTTAATCAACAGGGGAGCTTCCGCCAATCCGAGAAACGAATTCCCGATAGCATTAAACGATTCCACCTTTGTCGTACCCAGGATTTTTCCGAGTCCAATTCCGATATATTTTACGAAAAACGGGATGATCCGTAAGTAATAAAGAGCTGAAATCAGGGCTGAAATAAAGATGATGGCGCCTAACACGTTGATGGCGAACACGAATGAAATGTTCGTCCCTTTTTCAAAAAATCCTCCGAATACAAACATGATTCCTTCATTGCTGTAATCTATGACCTTCTGGACACCAAGGGCGGCTTTCTTCAAAACGGTTTGTCCAAATGGAACCTTCAATACAAAAAGAACAAGCAAAAATTCCAGGCAGATTCCGATGATGATCGTCCGCCATTGGATGGCTGAGCGGTTGCTGCTCAACAGCCACGCAAGAAATAAAACGCCAAGTAAAGATAAGATTCCATACACTAAACTCACAATACCAATCCTCCAAATAGTTTCTTCATCGAATCCTCAAGTTGATGTCGTATGATGTCAGACTTCTTAAAAGAATAAATAAAAAAGTGCATGAAGACATTCTCTATTAATATAGGGAAAGCCTCCACACACTTATAGACAGTATATAGGAAAGACTTTCCTTATAGTCCGGCACTTTACGGCTGCCAGGTAGAGACTTATGGTCCATATCACCATAGATATATAAGGAATTCGTATGAAGTTATTTTTAAAATATGTTCTTTACTTTATCACAGGGTGAAAGCCCTCCACAACCGTTTTTTCAAAAAGAATTCGATGGGAAAACGTGGTGGTTCCTTATGACTATTTTTAACAAAATTCCAAAAATGATAGTTTACTAGTATAACATTTGGGGAACTTTCTCAAACACATGTAATAATTTTGAAGGGAAGAGGATCGATGTTTGAGAATGGTTTGCTTTTTACAATCTTATCCTGTGTATTTTTTATGGGATTGGTTGCATGGGTTTCATACATAAAAACGAAGGGGTCTTTGAATGATTCCACTGGTTATTTTCTGGCGGGGAGGGGGCTTACAGGAACGTTCATTGCCGGATCGCTGTTACTCACAAATTTATCGGCAGAACAGCTGGTTGGGCTGAATGGACAGGCGTTCCGTGCCAACCTGTCGAACATGGCGTGGGAGGTAACCGCCGCTTTCGCCATCATCATCATGGCACTGTACTTGCTTCCGAAATATTTGGGGAGGAGCTTCACTACACTGCCTGAATTTCTGAATCAGCGTTATGACAAGGGTGTCCGTCAATATACGACCATTCTCTTTATGCTTGGGTACGTGTTTGTCACGATTCCATCGATGCTCTATTCCGGGGCACTTGCTGTCTTGAAGTTATTCGATGTTCCCGAACTGCTCGGAATTTCATACACTCAATCTATTTGGCTGATTGTATGGACAATCGGGATCATCGGCAGTATCTATGCTATTTTCGGCGGACTGAAGGCTGTGGCCGTCTCTGATACGTTGAATGGAGTAGGGTTACTGATCATTGGGATTCTCGTCCCGATTTTAGGATTCTATGCTCTGGGGGAAGGAAACATCCTTTCAGGAGTGAAGGAAATTGCAACAAAGAACCCTGAGAAGTTGAATTCGATCGGGTCCGCATCGGATTCCGTCCCGTTTTCAACCATCTTTACCGGTCTGCTTTTTGCGAATTTATTCTATTGGGCTTCCAATCAGTATGTCATTCAGCGTACGCTTGGAGCGAAGAACTTAGCGGAAGGACAGAAAGGTGTCATCATTTCAGGTTTCTATAAACTACTCGTTCCCTTTATGATGATGCTTCCCGGAGTCATTGCCTTCCATCTGTATGGTGACTCTTTAAAAAGTGTTGACTTAGCTTATCCAGCATTGATAAACGCCGTACTGCCATCTTATTTAACAGGATTCTTCCTGGCTGTGTTGCTTGGAGCTGTGTTAAGCTCCTTTAATTCATTGCTGAACAGTGCAGCGACGCTTTTTGCTCTTGATATTTACAAGCCTCAATTCAATCCGGAAGTGAGCGATCAGAAATTGATCACGATCAGTAAATGGTTCGGAGCGCTGCTGGCCGTAGTATCCATGTGTGTGTCCCCGTTACTAATCAATGCGACGGACGGATTGTGGGACTTGATCAGACGATTCACGGGATTCTTTAATATCCCGATCATCGTGGTTTTGCTAGTCGGGGTATTAACAAAACGGATCCCGGCATTGGCTGCGAAAACGGTCATCATCCTTCATGTCATCACGTATTATATGCTCGTGTGGGGTACGGGACATCTATTCGGATTCACCATCGATATCAACTTCATTCACATCTATGGGATTCTCTTTGTAGCAGAAGTGGCCCTGATGCTTGTGATCGGCTGGTGGAAACCGATGAAGAAGCCGTACGAATACCGTTATAATCCGAAAGTGGACATGATGCCATGGAAATACAGCATTCCATTATCCATCGTCCTGATGGCTTCGGTCGTACAGACGTATTTCATCTTTTCACCGATTGGTCTTGCATATGAGTCAGCGGTCCTTTCACCATATTTCTGGCCTGCCACCGGAGGACTGTTCCTCCTAACAGCAGCACTCATAGTCTGGTCGATGAAAAGCTGGAACCAAAAATACAGAAAATATTTACTCAAAAACAAAACATACAAACTGAATCGGACAAAAAAATACACCATTCAACCAAAGCTGAACCCAATCTACTCAAAATAAAAAAAGGGACGGACCTTCATTCCTATGACCTGGTCATAGGAATCGAGGTCCGTCCCTCTCATTTTATCTTGTGCGTTCCAACAGGTTTGCCAGGACGTGTTTTTTGTAGGATTCTACTTTGCGTTCTTCGTAGCGGCGTACCCCCGCTTTTTTTAGTTCTTCTACGTACCAGCCTTTGCTTCCGATATGCATTGAAATAAACATCCTTTCTTTGCGTAGTATTGATTGGAATCTCCGACTAGCTCTGTACATGAGCTACGTTAAGATTGCTTACGGTTGTACATTGTAACATCTCTTTTTTGATGAAAAAAGGGGGTGGACGGAATTTTTCGGATTCTTCCTTTTCTGAAAATTTATCAGGAGAAAATATATTTTTTAATAAAAAAATGATCCAAATATAAACCAGCTTCGTTAGCTTTGTGAAAATTGGATGCAGGAGGGTTTTCTGTCGTGATGATCGCAAACTGTACCTGGTACAATGAATGCTTTTTGTACCAGGTACAACAGATACAGCACCACCCCCAAAAACAATTCAGCATCCGCTATTTGAATCGGAAGGAGGTGACAAGACGCAGTGCAAAAACGCCTAATTCAGGCTTTGCTTTTTCTTGGAGTCATCAGTATTCCAACCTTTGCTTCAGCAGAGGGAGGACTTCTCTCCAATGTGACGGATGAAGTCAACGCTGTCACTGACAAAGCGACAACGACCGTGAATGAAGCCGCGTCCGCTCCTGACGAGGAGAAGGACAAACCTTCTAAGGATGATCAGCAAACCAAAGGAAATATTCTTTCCAATACGGTTGATTCGGTTACAGACACGGTCGATGAGACGACAGAATCGGTTACAGGTACAGTGAACGCTACAACGAAGACCGTCGGAAACACAGTGAACAGCACCGTTGAACAAGCGACAAAACCAGTTACAGATATTGCGGGGGACTCAGCGGCTCCTGTAACGGAAACGGTGAACAATACCACCAAGATCGTTACAAAAACTGTTGAACAAACAACGAATTCTGTAACTGGAACGGTTGATTCAACGACGAAGACGGTCACCAATACGGTGGAAGAAACAACGAAACCTGTGACGGACTCATTGTCAGACGATAAACCTTTGTTGGAAGTGGATCTGTCAGATGATTCTGAAGTGAAAGTGAATACAGGGGTCGTCGATGTCGAAGTGTCCAAAGATCCACAGGTCAAAGTGGATACCGGAGTAGTCGACGCCGATGTTTCAAAGGAACCAGCTGTCAAAGTGGACGTTGAAACAGAAGTGGCCGACAAGTCTTTGGTCGAGACAGAGGATAAAGATCGCGACGTCGAAATGGAGAGAGAAGATGTTCGAAAGGAACCAAGCAAAGAAGAAGTTTCAGTCGAACTTGAACAAAGCTCCATTCAAATCAGCAAAGCCAAAAAACGAATTGAAACCATACTTATAAAGCCGGTTGAAGTGGAGAAGGCGGGTTACGTGAAGATGGCAGAATCTAAAAATCAGAACGAACAGCCTTTTCCACCCCGTAAAAAGATGGAACCGGTCCTGACGACGACTACGATGAATTCAACAAGTCAATCATCCAGTACTAGTGGAGCGAGCGCTCAGGTAACAGGATCATCTTCTTTATGGGTTGTGTCGGAGCAATATGCAACGGCCGTCAACTTTCAAAAAGCCAATATGTATGAGAAATCCAATCTCTACTATGATCAGTGGTTAAACGCACCACCGTCCCAGCCACCTCAAGATTCTCTTCTTTTCAAAAGTATATAAACTTAAAAACTTTTAAAAGGAGAGAAAAATAAAATGAGAAAAAGCGTATTTAGAACATTGGTTATGACAGGTGGATTAGCAGCAAGTCTTGCAATCGGAGGTCACACAAGCTTAGCAGCAGGGAATGATTCATTGCTGAATAGCAATGATGGATTATTGGAAAACGTCAACATCCTGGATTCAGAGGATGGACTATTAGATGGATTGAACATCGGTGGATCAGACGCCGAATCGAATACGGATGCAAGTGCTGATGCAGATGCAAACGTCGTCAATGAAACGGTTGTAGATGAAGAGAATGATTCTGTTACGACCAACAACGGTGCAGAGGCAACTTCAGATGTGAATGCAGCGGTTGAAGGAGAAGATGGATCAGCAGAAGTGAATGCAGACACAGACTCAGCTGTCATGAACGAAACGACAGTAAAAGAAGATTCAGCAGCTTCTAAGACAGAAGCGGGAGCATCCCAGGATGTAAACGCAGCGGTTGAAGGAGAAGACGAAACAGCAAAAGTGAATGCAGACACAGACGCAGCTGTCATGAACGAAACTTCAGTAGAAGAAGATTCAGCAACTTCCAAGACAGAAGCGGGAGCATCCCAGGATGTAGACGCAGCGGTTGAAGGAGAAGATGGATCAGCAGAAGTGAATGCAGACACAGACTCAGCTGTCATGAACGAAACGACAGTAAAAGAAGATTCAGCAGCTTCTAAGACAGAAGCGGGAGCATCCCAGGATGTAAACGCAGCGGTTGAAGGAGAAGACGGATCAGCAGAAGTGAATGCAGACACAGACGCAGCTGTCATGAATGAAACGACAATAGAAGAAGATTCAGCAACTTCCAAGACAGAAGCGGGAGCATCCCAGGATGTGAACGCAGCGGTTGAAGGAGAAGACGGATCGGCAGAAGTTGACGCTATGTCCGACGCTGGGATCATGAACGAAACAATGTACAATGAAGAAGATGATTCTTATGCTTCTACTACTTCCGGGAACCTTACTTCTGGTCTTAATGCTTCAGCATCTGATGAAGAGAATGAAGTAATGGCTGATGCGATGACCGATTCCGATGTATGGGTAATGACAGAAGGCAGTGAAGAAAACGATTCTTCTAAAACGTCAATCGGTACTGAATCTGCAAATGGTCTAGTACTTGGAACAATGGACAAAGAAGATGGTGATTCTTCTAAAGTAGAAGCTATGAACAATACTTCTGTCATGACGACTGTTGAAAACAGCGACGACTATTCCAAGTTCGAAGCAAATGCAGCGAATAACCTGATGCTTGGTGCTATGACAAACGATGAAGACAATGAATCCGCAGCGACTGTCATGAACGCAGTGAATGCAGGACTATGGGCTGAATCAATGGATTCTGAAGATGAAGAGTATACGAGTGCCGGATTGAATGCAGGCACGGATACAGCTCTTGGATTCTTAGTGTCTGATGAGGACAATGAATCTTCTCTTCTATCAAGCCTTGGTGTAAATGCAGATGCAAGTTACTCGCAATGGGAAAATGAAGAGTCTTCAGATTCAGAGTTCAACCTTGGTCTTTCAACAGAGCTTGGTCTAAATACAATGCTACAGTCTGATGATGAAGGATTTGATTTAGGACTGTAATAGAAAGAGAAAGGAATGATCCATCGCGGATCATTCCTTTTTTTAATGAGCAGCTTTCTTCAGTTCAAATTCTTCTTTCTCAAACCGCTCGAACATGATGAAGAAGAGTCCGGCACTCAAAAGAGCCAGGATTGAAAGGATGATAAAGGTCCAATCATATCCTACATAAAGCGACAGGGTGATAGATAAAGGCGCAATCGTCCTTGCAATCGTGAAACGCAGACTGGCAGCGGCAAAATACTGTCCCCTCATATGGTCCGGTGCCAGCTTCGATACGAAGCTTTGCTGGATACCGGCCGTCATCAACTCTGCGAAAGTGAACACAGCCATGCTAATCACGAACATCCATACTGAACTCGTCTGACCAAACATGAAGATCGAAACCGCATAGATAATAGAAGACAGAATGAACACATTTCGTTCACGGAATTTAGTGATCCATCTCGTAATGAATACTGTCAGAAGGGCCACCAGGAACCCATTTTCCGACAGGATCAATCCGAATACCTGCTCACTCACGAGGGTCAATGACCAGTCCCCGAAGCTGAACAGTGTGGCCTCATCCATAATATCTTTAATATATACAGGAATCAAGAGGTCCAATTGCATGAACGTCTGACCTACAAGAACTCCGGCTAAAATAAACAATAAGAACGTTTTGTCTTTGAATATGACACTATAATCCTTGAATTGATCTGACAATACACTATGCCATGCTTTCTTCTTTCCTTCGGTGACGAGAAGCTTATTCTTATCTGCAGGTGCCGTTTCCCTCGTCATTTTATATAGTAACAGAGCTAAAAGCATACATATTAGTGCTGCTGCAATCAATAATTGGAAGCGATAGTGGACGTAGAAAATACCCCCTAATATCGGCCCGACCACGACGGCAATATTGATGGATGTATAGAAGACGGCAAACACATGACTCCGATCTTTCTCATCCACCACATCGGCGACCATGGCCTGACTTGCCGGCCAATAAAACGAGCCGAATACCCCGACCAGACTGAAGCAGATAAATCCGATCATGGCAGAATCCAGCCAAGGTGAACTGGCCAGTCCAAAGATTAGAAAAGCAAAGCCTTGTCCGAACGCAGAAATGACCATCATCCGCTTGCGGCCGAAACGGTCCGCGCAGTATCCTCCCATAAGATTCGCAAGTACCGCAAATACCTGTGAAAGAACCAATAATAATCCAGCCGTCTGCTTTCCAAAAGACTCTGTAAAATAGATTGTCAAAAACGGAAAGAACATCCAGAAAGTAATGTTAATCGCTGCTTCCCCAAACAGCCGGACCTTCAGATTACGGTCCCAATCCCGAATTCTCACCTAAATCCCTCCCCTTATGTAACTCTAGATGAACTAGAATATCATAGCTCGACAGGACAAATTAAACAAGACTGATTTACTGGAATTTTACAAAATATTTACTCCTACTAGTGGGGTGTCTCGAAATCCCCTGTTCACCTTTTGGAATACATTAGAAGTACTGAGGAAGAAAGGGTGGATGGTGGTGAGCGATAGACTAATTCTCATTACTGGGGCGTGGACCCAGGTCGTCGGGACAGTGATTGCTGCCATCGGTGAGACTATGATCATCCAGGAAGAGCGATTGGAACTTGAACCTCTCGGATTTCGACTGGTCTCCATCGGAAATGGTTTTGAGGCTACTGGTAATTCTCTGCAGGGTGTCGGTGCCGAAAAATTGTCGGATGGCTCCATAGGTGAGACTTATCGGGTGGCCGGTGACTGGATCCAGGCTTCAGGGAACGTCACGAATGTTTTTGCTGCAGAGCTTCAATTTTACGGTAAAGAGGTGGAGGGATTGAATCTGGATATAGTCGGGGACACCGTCCAGTCTGTCGGTGCAGGACTCGAAGCCTACGGGGCAACGTTAAGTACACGTCCCTATTCCGATCTCCTCGCTGCCATTGCGCTGACGAAACAGTATGGGTAGGGGTAATCTTTGGACTGAAAGAGTGAGGTTGTCCTTAATAAATGGATATTTGCTAGTTTGGCAAGGGGATTGAATGTTTCAAACTCAGTCTGGAAGAAGGAATTGCGTCATTTTTAATGGTGATTGCGTCAAAATAAAATTTATTGCGTCATTTTTTAAATATTTGCGTCTTTTTCAAATAGAATTGCGTCTTTTTACAATTGTATCCATTCGAGTGAGCGCTCAGTCAAATGTCCGTGTACCAACCAACCAGCCCCCCATCCAAAACAAAAAACCCCAAAAAGACAGCCAAGCCGCCTCCCAGGGGTTCACACTACATACGAAAATTAAAACGCCCAACCGCCATCGCGGAATACTGCTTCAGTCGAGCCGTCTTCTTTCACTCCATCGATGTTCATTTTGTCAGAACCAATCATGAAGTCAACGTGAGTGATACTGTTGTTCAAGCCATTTTTCTCAAGCTCTTCTTCGCTCATTTTCTTTCCGCCTTCGATACAGAATGCATAAGCATTACCGATGGCAAGGTGATTTGATGCATTCTCATCGAATAATGTGTTGTAGAATAACACGTTCGATTGAGAGATCGGCGATTGATGTGGAACAAGGGCGATTTCCCCAAGATAATGAGACCCTTCATCGGTATCGACGAGGCGCTTCAGGATTTCTTCGCCTTCTTCAGCCTTTACGTCCACGATGCGGCCGTTTTCGAATGTGATCGTGAAGTTGTCGATCACGTTACCACCGTAGCTAAGTGGCTTCGTGCTTGATACCGTACCGTTTACACCGGTTTTAAGTGGAACTGTGAATACCTCTTCCGTCGGCATGTTCGCCATGAAAGTCGTTCCTTCTTCGTTCACACTTCCTGCTCCTACCCACAGATGACCTTTCGGAAGCTCGATAGTAAGGTCCGTCCCTGGTGCTGTGTAATGAAGCTTCTTATAGTTCTTTTCGTTCAGGTATTCCACTTTTTCGTGAAGGTTTGCGTCGTGATCTTTCCATGCCTGAACAGGATCAGCCTGGTCGGCACGAACCGCTTTGAAGATCGCATCCCATAACAGGTCCACTCGTTCTTCTTCAGAAGCATCCGGGAATACTTTTGCAGCCCAGTCTTTCGAAGGGGCGGCCAGCACACACCAACTGACTTTGTCAGATTGGATGAATTGACGGTATTTGGACATCGCTTTACCGGCAACCTTCTGGAAGTTCGAGATGCGATCCGGATTGACGCCTTTTAACAGGTCAGGGCTTGAAGAGACGATGCTCATGAAGGCAGCTCCGCCTTCAGCAAGCGTTTCGACTTCACGTGCTTTCCACTCGGGGAACTCCTGGAATGCTTCATCCGGAGCAAGGTCATATTTCGTACGGTTGACAGTGTCATCGCTCCAGTTTACATATACATGCTTAGCTCCTACTTCATAGGCTTTCTTTACTACTAAGCGGACGAATTCTGCAGAGTCGATGGACGTGTTGATGACGAGGGTCTGACCCTTTTGAACATTCACTCCGACTTCGACTGCAAGACTTGCGTATTTCTCTAAATTTTGTTGGAAATTAGTCATATGTATTCTCCTTTTTTCAGAATGTTCCATTACATTCTTATTGTATCAGGGCGCCCACCGTTTGCAAGTGTTTACACCTATCTTTGTATCGTATGTTAAAGAAGTGGAAAGTATTTATTCAGGCTGAATTTGAACGTTGTATGGCATCGACTCAAGATTCATAGCCTCCATTCGGACAACTATATTATAATGATGGGAGCGCGTTTATAAAAAGGGGGAAAACGACATGCCTTGGAATGTCCTATTATTACGAATGTCTGCCATTTATGGGTTTATCGGAGCGTTTCTCGGGTCTCATATGGCCGGGGCCGGATCGTATGCTTTCAAGCCGATCCACGCCCATATCCTGGTGGTCGGGTGGTTGAGCTTATTTGCCTACTCTTCCTATTATCGATCCTATCAGGTACCGAAATCTTCTAAACTGGCATTTGCCCACGTGTGGACGGCGATCATCGGTTCGATCGGATTGACAGTCGGGATGTGGATGTACAATTTAAATCCATTCAATCTGCCTGCTGGCTTTACGACCGTCTTTTATATTGTTGGGGGAAGCACGCTGTTACTCAGCTTTTTCCTGTTTCTATTGATGACATTCAAGTATAGCGAGAGTAAGAAGTAAGGCCCGTTCTGGTTGGAGGGCAGGCTTTTGGGTGTATGGCGGTCAATCGTTCAGCTGCTGATTATTGAGAAATATTCAGCAGCTGAATAAAAAAACTCCCCACCGCAAATGGGTGAGAAGTATCTTCAAGTTCACGATTCAACCTGTTTCTGCTCTTGAAAGAGGAACCGGTAGTCCATGGGATTCTGGATAAGGTCGGACAGGGTGTATTCATCTAGGACAGAGAGATAGGCGTTCAATGCTTTGCCAAGGACATGCTTCAAACCGCATACCGGCGTGATGATGCAAGAGTTGTTTGCGGCATCGAAGCATTCGACAAGGTGGAAATCCTCTTCCGTCGCACGGACGAGTTTGCCTATATTGATGTCGTCTGTTGCCTGTGCAAGCCTGATTCCACCGTTTCTGCCGCGGATTGTTTCGATCATCCCCATTTTTCCGAGTTCATATGTCACTTTCATCAGATGATTCTTTGAGATGCTATAGGCATTAGCGATTTCTTTTATATTAGAGAGTTCGTCCTTCGGTTTTGAAGCCAGAAAAATCAGGACCCTCAGTGAGTAGTCAGTGTATAAAGTTAGTCTCATGTATCTCACCTTTCCGTTCCATTATCCCCATTATACAAAAGGAAGCAAGTTTGTGTCTAAATGTGAATGTTTTGTTAAAGATGTATTTAATATATTGCTTTAATCCGTGAGCAGGAGTAGGCTAAAGATGTATTCAAAATATATCTTTAGAGGTGACCAAAATGCTATCTCAAAAAACCATTGAAATCGTGAAATCCACTGCTCCTGTATTAGAAGTCAAAGGAACAGAAATTACATCTGTTTTTTATAAAAATTTATTTGCCAATCACCCGGAATTACTAAATATTTTCAATCATGCCAATCAGAAAAAGGGCAGACAACAAACCGCGCTGGCCAATACAGTGTATGCTGCCGCTCAGAATATCGATAAGCTCGAGATGATCCTGCCTGTTGTAAAGCAAATCGCTCACAAGCATAGAAGTTTAGGCGTTAAGCCTGAGCATTATCCGATCGTTGGCGAGCATCTGCTTCAAGCCATCAAACAGGTTCTTGGAGATGCAGCGACAGATGAGATCATCGAAGCATGGGGAGACGCATACGGTGTCATCGCCGGAGTATTCATCGATGTAGAAGAAGAAATGTATAAAGAAACTGAAAACAAGGATGCCGGCTACAGAGACTTTAAACCGTTCATCATTGCTAAAAAAGTAGTGGAAAGTGACGTCATCACTTCTTTTTATCTTCAACCGAAAGAAGGCGGCAGTGTCCCAACCTACATGCCTGGTCAATTTTTATCTGTCAGAGTGACGATCCCTGAAGAAGAATTCACCCATATTCGTCAGTACAGTTTATCAAGTGCGCCCATGGACCATCAATTCAGAATTTCTGTTAAAAGAGAAGCAGAGTGCGATCCACAAGGGAAGGTATCCAACTTCTTACATGATCAAGCAGTCGTAGGAAGCGAGATAGAAGTCAGCGCGCCTGCCGGGGATTTCTATTTAGAGGATGGGGACTCACCTGTTGCGTTTATAAGCGGAGGCGTTGGGATCACACCTATGATGAGTATGCTCGAACAAGTGGCCAAATCCACACCGGAACGCAAGACAGCATTTATCCATGCGAGCAGACATGAAGGCGTGCATGCCTTTAAAGGGGACGTCGAAAGGCTTATGACGGAACTTGAGAACGGGGAAGCGTGCTTTGTTTATGAAAATCCACGGGAAGAATCTCCATCCCACTTTACTGGATATGTAAATAAAGAGATCCTGAAACAGTATGTGGACGCTGGAACCGAATGCTATGTGTGTGGCCCTGCACCATTTATGAAAGCTGTCATCGGCACATTAAAGGAAATGGGTGTAGCAAAGGTACGTTTCGAGTTCTTCGGTCCGGCAATGGATTTAAGTAAGCAGGAAAGTGTGACGGTTTAATGATTTGATAATATAATCGCGGTTTTGAAAATAAAAGCTGCCGATTTGAAAATAAACTTGTAACAATGAAAATAAATCCTCCTGATTTGAAAATAAACATCCAGATTTAGTTCATTTCGATGATGGAAAACAGAAAAACGCTAGGATTCCTAGCGTTTTTCGACCTTAGTAGCGATGTTCATCGTTATCTTCACGATTTTTAAACGCTTCCTGTGTCACGATCAATTCTTCATCACCAATTGCATCCTCAGAATGTTTACTAGATGTACTATTTTGAGGGAAGTTCCCCGGGTGTCCTTTTTTCTTTGATTCGAAAGATTTACCACGTGCCATATCAGCCACTCCTTTTCGTCTTTGATACAGGTAGTTTTTCCAGGGGAACTGAAAATATGTGAAAGTGAATTGTCAGAAAATAGACGCATCTCACATGTGCAGCAACCCGTCCGATTGAATATACTGGTAGTAACGGGTGGCTACTTTAATCCATTCCTAAGGGGTGATAGTGTTGGATTTTTCAACCATTGTTTCGGAGCAACGAATTAAGAAGGCTTACGAGGACGGGGAGTTCGAGAACCTTCCCGGCTATGGAAAACCGCTTAACCTTGACGATGATAGAGGCGTTCCCGAAGAACTGAAAATGGCCCATCGCATCATGAAGAACGCAGGATTCACAACCGATGAAATGAATATAAAAAAAGAAATGATGAGGATCGAGGACTTGATCAGAGTCTGTGATAATGAAGAGGAAGAACAGGAATTAAAGCAGAATCTGAATGAGAAATTGCTGAAATACAACAGCATGCTTTCGAAGAAGAGAATCAAAACAAATAGTTCCTTATTCAAAAATTATGAGCATAAGCTGGAAGACAAGTTGCTGAAATAAAGAAAACACCACTTTCCGTGATGAAAGTGGTGTTTTCTTTATTTTGGTTCTCCGTCTTCTTTAAATAAGAAGAAGGAAATCACGCCGGATAGTAGAGTGCCTCCGATGATCAGCATGAATTTTGAACCAGGTTCGATCTCGGAATAATATTTGCCGAGCATCCAATAACATGCAACGGCTACGAGTATCATGATGGGAATGATCATGGTGAATCGTTTTTTCAACAGTGCCACATCCTTTAAAGCTTCTCTTCTCAGTTTACCACAGATTATGTGTTGACACTGTTCTGAATACGGGCTGCACTTGTGGCAGTATCTTGAACATATTGCGCAATCGTCCGGTTGTCACCGTGAAGGGTTTCGATGGTGGCGCTGATTTCCTCAAGGCCCGCAGATGTCTGTTGGATGACAGCCGCCAGTTCCTTCGTTGAGAGCTCGGCTTCCTCGGTCTGCCCCCTTACGTCAGAAGCGGTGGTGGTGAGGCGCTGGAATTCATTTGACAGAGCGTCAAGCTTCTCTCGCAATGATTTGAAATACGCCGTGACTTCACCGGTAGCCCCCACATTTTCATTGAGTTTCTCAGAGCTTAGATTCATGATTTCAACAGCAGAGGAGTTCACCGCATTGACGGATGCGAGATTGTCGTTGATGCGAGTCGCCGTATTCCTCGTGATTTCGGCCAATTTCCTTATTTCATCGGCTACGATGCTGAAGCCGCGTCCTGCTTCTCCTGCCCGTGCAGCCTCGATGGATGCATTCAAAGCGAGAAGATTGGTTTGGTCTGTAATATCCTGGATGCTGCCGATAAAGCTGTTGGTTTCTTCAATTTTGCTGGTGAGCTCTTTAAAGGTCTGGTGTAGGCCTTCGATGATGTTTTTCAATTCAATCATGTTTTCCTGCAGGTCCATGACCCGTTCGCTCCCTGAGGCGGCAATCGCATTCGCATCGGTTGAGTGGGCGGTAAGATCATCTGAAAGCTTTGCGACTTCTTCCATTTTACTCATTGTCGTTTCTGTTACCAGGGCGATGTTATTGATCTGATCACTCTGTGTGACACTCCCTGCTGAAATTTCATTCACTGCCGTCTTCATTTCATCATGGGAGACGAGATGGGTTTGGACCTGTTCATTGATTTGTTGAATGCTTCCTGAGATGGTCGCCAGTTCTTTTTGTAAAAAGTTTCGCTGGTTTTCTTTTTCCTTACTTTCACTTTCTGTCCGATGAATGAATTCCTGAAGCTGCATGAATTGAGTGCGGTTTAAGCGGATGACGACCCAAAGGACGATGCCCAGCAATACATAGCACAGTAAAGCAGGGACAAATAGTTCGGCGTAAATCGGATCTCCCTTTGGAGCAAGCACCCCATTCATGACGAGTAGGACGAGACCGGATGTGAAGCCGATTCCAAAGATGACAGGATTAAAGTGAATAGCACTGATTACTGCTAAAAATAAAAGGATGACCAAATCGGGTGGATTGGCTCCTTCAAGAAAAAGCCAGATTCCCATCAGGGCATACACAGTCGGGATGCTGAAATAAACATAGGAATGAGGTTTCTTTAATATCAATTGCAGCACAACGAAATATCCTGCAAGAAAAGCGATCTGCAGGGAAAATATCGTGACGGTAATCGTTCCTGACTTATGGATGATCGAATACGAGAGCGCAGCAGCAAGGCTGATTCCATACGTGATCAGAAGCAGAAGATTCTTCCTTTTACTATCGATTTCTTTCAATTGCTTGGGGGTCATGACGTTTCTCTCCTTTTAATAAAATCCCTTATATTCCATATATCGACAAATGCAGACTGATTCTTCATAACGTTTTACAGTAATTTTTACAAAATTTTGAATAAAACTATCACTCAATAATCAGCGGCTTTATCCGATATTAGTAATAGACTACGATGAGTAAGGTGGAGCGATCAGATGGATAAGACGTCTTTAATAGGAGTCATTTTAGGATTGATAGCGGTGGGAGTAGGGATGGTGTTCAAAGGAGTAAGCCCGGTTGCCTTATTGAACCCTGCAGCTATTTTAATTATTTTACTGGGGACGGTGGCCGCAGTGACCATCGCGTTCCCGACACACGAAATCAAAAAAGTACCGAAACTCTTCGGCATATTGTTTAAAGAACAAAAATTGCAGGACCCCAAACAAACGATCCAATTCTTCTCACAAGTGGCGGATCTTGCACGGAAAGAAGGGCTGCTAGCACTGGAAGCGAAAACCCAGGAAGTGGATGATCCATTCCTCAGGGACGGACTTTCCTTGGCGGTGGATGGTCAGAGTGCCGATTACATAAGGGATGTGCTTCATGAAGAAATCGATGCCATGGAAGAGCGTCATAGTGCAGGAGCCCTCATCTTTACACAGGCAGGGACGTATGCGCCGACACTTGGGGTCCTGGGGGCCGTCATTGGGTTGATCGCAGCCCTCAGCCACATGGATAATACCGATGAGCTCGGCTATGCGATTTCTGCAGCCTTCGTTGCGACATTGCTTGGTATCTTCACAGGTTACGTTTTATGGCATCCTTTTGCCAACAAGCTGAAACGGAAATCCAAGCGTGAAGTCCAAATGAAAATGATGATGGTGGAAGGCATTCTTTCCATCATTGAGGGAGAATCTCCCCGGGTGATTGAACAGAAGCTTGCATCCTATTTGCCGGCAAGTGAACGGATCATGTTACTAAAGGGGGATGAGGATGAGGCGGCGTAAGAAGAAACATGATGACGAACATATGGATGAATCCTGGCTCATTCCGTATGCTGACCTACTCACCCTGTTATTGGCCCTGTTTATCGTCTTGTACGCATCAAGCTCGGTGGACGCCCAGAAGTTCAAGGAACTCTCTCAGGTATTCAGTGAAATCTTCACCGGAGGCACGGGGATGATGGAGCATCCAAGCCCTGTCGCCCCCCAGCAGTCAAGCGATCAAGAACAGAAGCAGGCTGCATCAGCCGGGATAGATAAGGAAAAAGAAAAAGAATTAAGTAAAGAAGCACTTGAAAAGCAGGCCTTTATAAAGGACCAGGAAGAGCTGAAGGAAATCCAGAAAAAAATAAACGAATACATCAAAACGAATAATCTGGAGCTTCAATTCGTCACCAAGCTGACGGATGAAGGGCTCCTCCTCACGATTCGCGACAATGTATTATTCGACTCGGGGTCTGCCACGGTCCAGGGCAGTGACCAGAATGTTGCTGAGGAATTATCGGGCCTTCTCGAAATGAATCCTCCGCGAAACATCATCATCAGCGGTCATACAGATAATGTGCCCATCCGGAATGCAGAATTCGACTCGAACTGGGAGCTTAGCGTCATGCGGGCGGTCAATTTCATGAAAATCATTTTAGACAATTCCGCTCTTGACCCCCAATGGTTCAGCGCGAAAGGATTCGGTGAATTCGAACCGATCGCAGACAATGGAACAGCAGAAGGACGGGGACAGAACCGTCGGGTGGAAGTGTTGATATTACCGAGGGTGACAGAATAGAAGGGAACCTGCAGCTGATGGATCGTCGGCTGCAGGTTTTTGACGTATTTCCGGGGAAATGGAGGGATCTTGTCGAAGGAAGTCACTCATAGAATGACTGATTTCTCATGGTGATGACCTCCCACAGGGGACTTCTGAACGCATTAAATAAGAATTCTCCTCAAAATGTTTTACAGCCCCTCTATTAGGGAAAAAGTCTGGAAAAGCATGTAGAAGTAGTGGCTGATTTTTCAGGATTCGGGGTCTGTGTTAATTAAATGATAGGTTTTATACATACGTAGGAAACAGCTATTCCCCCGCTTTTTATTCCAAACGTTAGCCACTGCCTCTATCAAAGGAGGAGCACGATTGAGTACGTTTTTTGACATCATAGGTAAAATTTCGGCGTGGTTATGGGGTCCACCATTGATCATCGTCCTGGGTGCAACGGGTTTGTACTTAACAGTTTTATTGAAATTTATACAATTTAGGTATCCTCTTTACATTTTTAAGCAAACGGTTGGAAGTGTGTTTAAAGAGCCGAAGGGAGAAGGGACGGTCACTCCCCTCCAGGCGCTGACGTCCGCACTGTCGTCCACGATCGGGGCGGCGAATATCGTTGGGGTCCCGGCTGCGATCATGTTTGGTGGTCCTGGAGCTATTTTCTGGATGTGGGTCATTGCCCTTATCGGGATGGCGCTTAAGTTCTCGGAGAGTGTACTTGCGGTCCGCTATCGTGAGAAGAATGAAAAAGGGGAATATGTGGGCGGTCCCATGTACTATATGACGAAAGGATTGAACATGAGGTGGCTTGGCGTCTGGTTCGCCTTTGCCCTTATGATCGAGTTGATTCCAAGCATCATGGTACAAGGGAATGCTGTAGCTTCTACCGTAGAAGAAACTTTTAAGGTAGATGGATTGATTACGGGTATTGTCGTTGCGCTTATCGTCGTGCTGATTGTATTCGGCGGTATCAAAAGGATCGGTAAGGTGACGGAGATCTTCGTTCCGTTCATGGCCCTGATTTATGTAGGGAGCGCCTTAGTGATTTTGTTTATGAATATTGAGGCAGTACCTGAATTCTTCAGTTTGATTCTGTCACATGCCTTTCAACCTATGTCTGCAATGGGAGGCTTTGCCGGGGTTGCCATCGCAGAGACGATCCGCTGGGGATTTGCCAGGGGATTATACTCCAATGAGGCAGGGCTCGGAACTGCTCCGATTGCTCATGCAGCGGCGCAAACGGATCATCCTGTGCGACAGGGTCTTTGGGCGATTGTGGGGATTGTGATCGATACGATCATTGTCTGTACAGCTACTGCTTTTGTCGTCTTATCATCAGGAGTGTGGACCTCAGAAAATGCCCTCGATGATCCTTCAGCCCTGACAACGGAGGCATTTACGAGCTATTTCGGTGAGTTTGGCGGGATTCTTGTCACGATTTCATTGATTTTCTTCGTCTTGTCCACGATCATCGTCATTGTCTTTTATGGTGCAAAGCAGGCTGAATTCCTGTTCGGCTGGAAGGCGGCTCAGGGAATCAAAGTGGTTTATACCGTTGCCATCGTCCTTGGATCGGTCGGAGCTGCAAAGGTCATCTGGCAGTTCCTTGATTTAGCCCTTGCAGCCATATTGATTCCGAATATCATCGCGGTCCTTTTATTAAGTAAAGAGGTTAAAAGACTCACCAATGAGTTCTTTACTTCCGAAGAATACTATTTAAAGGACACGGGTAAGGTAAAAGAAAAGAAAATATCTTAAACTGATAGACTTGTTTTTCCAATGGGAAGAGCAAGTCTTTTTTTCTGTTAACCAAACTTCCAACTTGTGTAAAATAAAACAAAAGTTTAGAATATTAACAAAAGTTACTTTTCTTTATAGGGGTGGGAGAAAGTGAACGAGAAAGAAAAGCTTTTATTGTCTTTCATCGAAGAGAATCCGTTTATGACGCAGCAGGAATTATCCGAGAGAAGTGGGATTTCGCGATCGGCCGTAGCCGGTTATATATCCAATCTGGTCAGACAGGGGAAAATTTTAGGGCGAGCGTATGTGATACCAAAGAGGAACGGGATCACCTGCATAGGGGGAGCCAACGTCGACCGCAAGATGCAGTTGCTGGGTGAGATGATCCCGGAGACATCCAATCCTGCGAGCTCGGAACAGACGAGTGGCGGTGTGGCGAGAAATGTTGCTGAGAATCTTGGGAGACTCGGAAAGTCTACTAATCTCATCACCGTCGTAGGGGAAGACCCAGAAGGCAGCTGGCTCATGGACCAGACGAAAACCTTCGCTGATGTGTCCGGGTCCCAGAGGCTATTAAATGAAAGCACTGGGGCTTATTCTGCCGTATTGGACGAAAAGGGTGAACTGTTATTTGCCTTGGCTGATATGAACATTTATGAAAGCGTTGACATTGGCTTTATAGAAAGACGATGGGGCTTGATTGCCTCTTCAGAAATGGTGCTGCTCGATACGAATTTTCCGGAAGACGTATTGAAGTACATTATCCGGAGATGCCAATCCGAAGGGGTTCCTTTGGCAGTGATCCCTGTCTCGGCTCCAAAGGTGAAGAAACTCCCTCCTTCATTGGAAGGGGTGTCATGGTTCATCTGCAATAAAGGCGAAGCAGAGATGTATCTGAATATGACGATTGAAACCGAGGGGGATTATTTCAAGGCGGCGAAGGACCTGACGATGAGAGGCGCCGAGCGTGCTGTCATTACCCGTGGAGATCAGGGGCTGATTTATTACACTACATACAAGGAAGCAACGGCCATCCTGCCTCCAAAGGTTGAGGTACAGGATGTGACCGGGGCGGGTGATGCCCTCGTAGCCGGTATATTATTCGGCTACTTAAAGGGATCCGATACGGACGGGGCGTGCAGGATCGGTGTGATTTGTTCTTCGATCACCCTTCAGTCGAGGCATACGGTGGCGCCAACTCTTAACGAAAGTAAGCTGCAACAGGAGTTCAGTCTCTATTATTAAGGGGGAAATGGTTGTGAATATCCATTCATATGTGGAATACTCAGAGGAAGTCAAAGAAGCAAAAAGGAAGGGCATGGCGATTGTGGCATTGGAGTCAACGATCATCTCACACGGTATGCCATATCCACAAAATGTGAAGACGGCAAGGGAAGTTGAAGATATCATTCGATCAAAAGGCGCGGTACCGGCAACGATCGCGATTTTGAATGGAAAGATTAAAATCGGATTATCTCAGGAGGAGCTTGAATATTTAGGGCAGGCAAGAGACGTGTCCAAGGTGAGCCGCCGTGATATCCCTTATATCCTGGCCTCCGGTAAAGACGGGGCGACGACGGTGGCGGCAACGATGATTTGTGCAGAACTTGCTGATATCCCGGTATTTGTGACGGGCGGGATCGGAGGGGTACACCGGAATGCGGAAGTGACGATGGATATTTCGGCGGATCTTGAGGAACTGGCTGTAACGAATGTCGCTGTCGTGTGTGCCGGGGCTAAATCCATATTGGATATCGGCCTGACCCTGGAATACTTGGAGACAAAGGGAGTACCCGTGTTAGGATACAAAACCGACTCATTGCCGGCCTTTTATACAAAAAGCAGCCCTTATTCCGTTAATTATAAAGTTGAATCAGCAGAAGAGACTGCAGGCATACTGAAAGCGAAATGGGAACTTGGTCTTAAGGGTGGAGTGGTTATAGCCAATCCGATTCCTGAAGAGGATGCCATGGATGAACAGGAGGTGGATCGTATCATTGAAGCCGCGTTAAAAGAAGCGGATTCAGAAGGGATCAAAGGAAAGGAAGCCACTCCCTTCCTGCTTGGAAAAGTAAAGGAGCTGACGGATGGGAAGAGCCTGACGGCCAATATCGCCCTCGTGAAGCATAATGCTCATATCGGGGCAGAGATTGCCGTTCGGTACTCCGAACTTCGCCGGATTGAAGCGATTTGAATATAGTTGACTGTAAATGACCCGGGCAGAAAGATGTGCCCGGGTTTTTCGTGTGAATTGACATTCGTCGTTTATATGTTCGAAAAGGTAGGGTAAAATGGTGGTAATAACGTTACGATAAAGGAAGGTACTATGGCTCAAATGCACCCTAATCATGCATTGAATGTAGATTCAATTCCAGCCCCGGCAGCAATAATCGATGTGACACAACCATCTTTTATAGAACAAAATGAAGAATGGAGGGGGATCACCCTCAAGGAAGACAATCTTCTCCTGAAAATGTTAGAGGATGATGATTATTCCATTCGCTTGCATCATCAATACTACGGATTCAAGAGAAAACAGATTGATGCGTCCAAAGAATTGGTTATGATGATCCCACTGGGGTCCGGTGTTTCACACGACGATTCCAATCATTCTCATTCGGCGATTTATGAAGCCCTTATCCACAACACTCCTACCTGCGTATGTATCATTGATAAATACGGAAACGTGATGGAAATGAATCAGTCTTTCCAGGAGCTGTTTCAGATTTCTGATGCCATTCTTGGAGAACCCCTCTGTCAGCAGCAGCCCCTAGAGAATCAACCCTTTCGTTCCATTGTGAAAAATGGCTTGAAAGGCTTGAATACGACAGGAGAAGAAGTTACTTTCGATATGGGTATGCATCGGAAAATCACCTGTAACATCACCATTTCTCCAGCCAATTATCAGAGTGATGGAACGGTGGACAGTGTGGGGATCATCCTTCACGACATCACAGAAAAGAAAAAATATGAAAATGAATTGATGTCCTTGAAGGTGGAACTTGAAAATACCCTCCGCCTTCAAAAGACCATCACGTACAAGATAAAGAAAAGCGATCAGGACTTTGTCATTGAAATGGCAGCGGGTGAGCTATTGAATAAGCTGAATTTGACTCCTTCGAAAGTGATCGGGAAAACGATTCAGGAAGTGTTCGATTCCCACCATTTAGGGAAAATCCAGCCGAAGCTAAAGCGGATATGGGAAACGGGAGAAGAGTTAACCTATGAAGACGAATACAAGGAATTGGAGTATTTGGCTTCCATCGTCCCGGTAGTTCAAAAAGGTGCCGTGGTGGAAATCATCGTGTCCATATCAGACATTTCCCTGATCAAGGATATCCAGAGAAAACTGATCGAAAGCGAACAGAAATATAAATCAATCGTAAAATACAGTCCCGATAATATCTATATGGTCGATACAAACGGAATCATACAAGAGGTGAATCCCGCGGTGAAAACCCAGTGGGACCACATTTCACCGCATATGATCGGGAGCCATTTCAGTGAGTTCATAGCAGAGGGCAGTAAGAAAACGGCCATCAAGAAATTTGAAGTCGCCCTTAAAGGAGAAGCGTCGAGATTCGTGACCACCTTTGAAAATGAAGAAGGTGGCAAAAGACATGTAGCCGTCACCAACATCCCGATCCGTGTAAAGAATAAGGTGATCGGGATTTACGGATTTGGACAGGACATCACGGAGAAACTGCAGATGGAAGAAGAACTGAAAGAAGCGAAAGAGCTGCTTGAAGCCTATTTCGAGCATGCAGGAGACGGGATCGCCCTTCTGGATCCGGAAGGAAAGGTCTTAAAAGTGAATCAACAGTTTGAATCGATGTTCGGGTGGACAAAGGATGAAATCACAGGAAGGGAAATCACCTTTCTCCATCAGGAAGATCAGGTCGGTCAGTTCAAACAAAACCTGGCCACAGTGATGGCCGGGAAACGGATCAAAGACTATGAAACCATCCGGTACCGGAAAGACGGCTCACCGGTTGAGATTGCGTTTAATATGAATCCAATCTTGAATGATAATGACAGGCTGATCGGGATTTCTGCCATCATACGTGATCTGTCCGAGAAGAAGCTTAACGAAGACCTGCTGAAGAAGTCAGAGCAGCTGGCGATGATCGGTCAGCTTGCAGCGGGCGTGGCTCACGAAATCAGGAATCCCCTGACGACTCTGAAAGGATTCTTACAACTCATGAAGGAAAATGCAAAAGATGACTTTTATTTTGGTGTCATCCAGGGTGAGCTTGACCGGATCGAAATCATCACCAATGAGTTTCTGGCATTGGCAAAACCAAGGGCCGTCAAGTTTTCCCTGACATCCCTGACAACCCTTCTCACGAGCTCTGTTGAATTCATCAAGATGGAATGCCTGAAGCAGGGGGTCGATGTAAGGTTCTCTGTGGAAGAAGCCGAAATTCACTGTGATTCCCATCAAATGAAACAGGTCATCTTGAATGTGATGAAAAATGCCCTGGAAGCCATGCCTGCCGGGGGACTCCTCAATGTTCAGTTAGAAAAGGTGGATGGCCATGGGAAAATCTCGATTCAGGACAACGGGAGCGGGATCCCTCCTGAGCGCATGAAGCACCTGGGCGAACCGTTTTATAGCACGAAAGAAAAAGGGACCGGACTCGGACTGATGATTTGTCAGAAAATCATCAAGGAGCATCACGGCTCACTATCGATTCAAAGCAACGTAAGCGAAGGGACCACCGTCACGATCCTTTTGCCGATTGCCAAAGATCATTAGAAAGTACTCCACGATGAGAGATGAATCTTGTCGTGGAGTTTTTTTGTTTACACGGGTATTGTCGATTTTTTAAATGAAATAATCCGACAAATAATGAAAAAGAATTTGGAGGGAAGTGAGTGGTAACGCTGATATTTTCCCGGGAAATAGCCTCTTCTACAAATTTCTTCATGAAGGTTTTCTTGGAAGGAACTTGTCACCTCTTGTCGGGAGCACACCGGCAAGTTTCAACATCCTGGAAATAGGTTAAATGAATGGAAAGAGGTGAAGAGAGATGAAGACGAACGTCTTTATAAGCGGTGGAGGCATTGGAGGTCTGACACTCGGACTGAAACTCGCCCAGTGTAACATCGATGTAACCGTCGTAGAGCGGTTGCCGGGGCCGGGTTCCGTTTACAAGGGTGAGCTTCTCCAGCCGAAAAGCCTGGAAATATTCGATTCCCTGGGTGTCATAGACGATGTCTTCCAGAACGGACACAGCATTTCCGATCTGGAACTGATTGAATTGAAACGGGCCAAATCGAAGGCAGAACATTCAACCATGAGCTATTCCATCCTCCCGACTCCGTATCCATTTTCCCTCATGATCCATCATGAAACGCTAAAGGGCATCCTGCGAAAAAAAGGGGAAGCATATCCATCCTTCCATTATCGGGCGAATACCGTCTGTAAAAAGATAAATGGTCATTCGGTGACTGTCCTGGACCGGGAGTCGAAGGCAGAAACTGAGATTCACAGTGACTTCATTATCGGGGCAGAGGGAAGGAGCTCAGTCACCCGCGACTATATGGAAGTGGATGTGAAAGAGAAAAAGTACAATCATCATTTCCTCACGGTTACATTCCCACGACCAAAGGAAATGGTGAAGGGGCGCATCATTTCTACATATCAGTCATTTTTAGGCTTGTTTCCACTACCGGACAATGAGGTGAGGTCGGTTTATCTTATCCCGGCAGGTGAATACAAAACACTCCGGAAAAAACCGATTTCAGAGTTTCATAAACTTTATATTGACATGTGCCCGGATCTTGACGGGTATGTGAATCAGATAGACGATTGGAAGAAAATTCAGCTCATGGTCCCATTGAAATATCATGCTGAGACCTATGTGAAGGATCATTTCGCCCTTATCGGAGACGCCGTCCATACGGTTCATCCCATGGCGGGTGAAGGGATGAATATGGCGATTCAGGATGGCAGTATCCTCGGTGAGCTATTATGTGACATGTATAAAGAGGGGAAATTAGATCCGGCCAATTTGGAATGGTATCCAAAGGTAAGAAAAAAGAGGGTCGCCCATCAGATGCACCTCAGTCACTTATCGGCCCTCGTCTATTCCTATCCTTACCGACCCGTCGGCTGGCTCCGGAATAAGAGCCTGCAGAGGATGGAAAAGGATTCGATTTCCCATTACAAACAGATGCTGAACATTTCAGGTCTCGGCGTGTGGAGGGAAACCCTTTATGACCGGATGATCCAGGGGGGCATGCTTCCGATCAGACTTGATTCATTAACAGAAGAAGAAAAATCAACGACTGCATTTACTGAAAAGCAGGACTATCCCTGGAAAGGAAAGGAGGCGTTACAATGATTGGAGAAATGGTAAAGGTATGGCGGGCGCGTACCTGGATGAAAAAGAATGTCCCTTTCTTATACAGCTGGCATGCCTATGTCGGATATGAAATGGATCTGTTCGATCAATTTACAAAGCCTGCTTCCATTCAGGAAGTGGCGCTCTCTCAAAACATCGAAATGGACCTCCTTGAACAATGGGTGGAAGTAGGGATCACCATTAAGCATTTGAAACGGGTGGAGGACGCAAAAGTCACGACGAGGAACAGATGGAAGCTTCCTACATCCAAAAAAGATCCCCACTCATCGGGGATCCTGCTGAAAGAAATGATGGAGTTGCATATCCCGGCCCTGTTATCGTACCCTCAACTACTCCGGAATCAGACGAAACAGCACTTTAACTCGGATGTCCACGGCTCAACCGTAGCGAAAACGTCGATCCTATTGGAACGATTTGCTTTTCCAAAGGTGCAGAAGGCGATTAAGAAATACAATGCGGACTCCATACTGGACTTGGGATGCGGTGAAGGAGGGTATGTGAAGAGGATAGGAGAGCGTTATCCTGATAAGAAAATGGTGGGGGTCGAGATCCATCAAGCCGTTGCCAAAGCGGCAGAAAAGTCTCTTAAAGACTTCGAAAATATCGATATCCACTGTGGAGACCTGCATGAATATGAGCCCGAACAGCACTTTGATATGATCATGGCCAATAATCTCTTTCACTATATCGATCCATCCGAACGTCTGCAATTTTTTGAAAAAGCATCTGCGTGGCTCGGGTCCGAAGGGGTCTTCTTCGTCCTGACACCAATGCAGAAATCCAAGCATGGAAAACAATTCTCCAGTGCCTTCAACAGTTTCTTCATGACATTCCAGAACCTGTACCCGATTCCTTCCCAGAAGGAAATGGAGACACTCGCCGGGAAAACCAATTTCAAAGTCGAGTCCGTCGAGCCGATCGTGAAAGAAGGCGGATGGTACGTAATGATATTCAGGAAAAGAGGTTGGGACAAAAGTATTTAGTTAAAAGAAAAACCGAACGATCATTCGAAATTTTATTTATACATCGAAATCGTTCGGATTTTTCATTTGGATGTTTACATACATATTGTTACTTTTGGATGTAGTAAGTAGTGGTTGATTTCCGCTCCAGGTGCTCGCTTTCCGCGGGGCTGGCGGTGAGCCTCCTCGGCTTCGCCTCCGGGGTCTCACCTGTCCAGCGTTTCCCGCAGGAGTCGAGCACCTTCCGCTCCAATCAACTTTCGAAGCGTAAGTGTTTCACTTATAACATTGTAATGTCGAGATTGCTTCCCCATTGCATACACCAACTCTTATTCTATTAGTTGCAGTGACCGATAACCGTTGCTTATACAAATACTTTTTCTGCACCTACACTGCCTGAATGATCGAACATTTGAAAATTATAGTCTATGTATGAGTAACAAAGACCTTGGTGAAATTTGCCTATTATATAGCAGGTTCTAGCTATTGATTGGAGTGCAAGACGAAGACTCCTACGGGAAAAGCGGAATAGGTAAGACCCCGCAGGAGCGTCAGTGACGAGGAGGCTTGCCTTCCGCCCGAGGAAAGCGAAGTCTTGCACGGAAATCAAAAGCGGTGTAACAAGTGATCCCTAACTATTTTTTGATTGTTCGTCTCTAGAAGAAGCGGATTTAGTTATGTCCCAGCTTCTTTTGTTTGGGGTTTGCTTTATAGTTCAGCTGCTGAATAGTGGATGAAAATCAGCAGCTGAATAACGCCAGAGCTTCACCTGTCAAAAACCTAAAGAGATTCAGCTGCTGAACACCATGGTCACACATTCATCATAATTTTTTTATGTAACAGGGTAATCACTCGTTATTTTAGGGTAAAAATAGAAAAGTAGATCATGAATGTGGAGGAGAGCCGATTGAGTAAACATGAAATATATGATTGTATCGGAATCGGAATTGGGCCGTACAATTTGAGTTTGGCTGCCCTGATGGAGGAGAGGACAGATCTGAAAGTGAAGTTCTTCGATCAGACTCCGGAGTTTCAGTGGCACCCGGGGATGCTGATCGACCAGACCGATTTGCAGGTGCCGTTCATCGCAGACCTGGTGACGTTTGCGAATCCACAGAGCCGGTATAGTTATTTGAATTATTTACATACCCATAATCGTTTATATAAATTTTTCTTTTTTCAAAAGTTTGAAATGCCGCGTCAGGAATACAATGAGTATGCCCGCTGGGTCTCGGGTCAGCTGAGTTCATGCCAATTTCATAGTGAAGTGATCGGGGTAAAGGATGTTGGCGATTGTTATAAAGTGGTGGTCGATAACCGGCTGGAAGATGAGCGTGAGGTTTATTATGCGAAGCATATTGTGATGGGAACGGGAAGCAAGCCTCTTATTTTAGATGAAATGGAAGGGTTGCCGGATGAGGACGTCCATCATACGAGCAAGTATCTGTTCCATAAAAAAACGACGATGGAAGGGGCCTCCATCACGATTGTGGGATCTGGTCAAAGTGCAGCCGAGGTGTTCTATGATTTATTGAAGGAGCAGGAAAATCATTCATATCAGCTGACATGGCTGACCCGTTCAGAGGGGATCCTGCAGCTTGAGTCATCGAAGCTCGGGCAGGAATTCTTTGCCCCTGATTATGTGGACTATTTCCATGGACTGACGTATGAAAAGCGGATGGAAGCCTTGAAAACCCTCGATCAGCTCAGGAACGGGATCGATCCGGACACCCTTAACAATATTTATAACATTCTCTATAACCATTCCGGCAGCGATCAGTCCCCCCGCACGACCATCCAGCCCCTGACGGAAGTGAACAAGATCCGGAATAAAGGGGATGGTTACGTATTGAGTTGCCGCCAATGGCAGGAAGACCGTGAATTCACTTATCAAAGCGATAAAGTGATTTTAGCGACAGGGTACAAGCCGAATATTCCTGAATGGTTTTTTGAAGAATTTGAAGACAACATCGTGTGGGAAGATGATAAGAAATTTAAGGTTTCCCGGAACTATAAGCTTCAGTTTAAAGAAAAGCCGGATCGCGATCATCATTTTTACACAGTGACGAATCTGGAGCACTCCCACGGTGCCGGGGCGACGAATCTTGGATTGGCCGTCGACCGGAATATTCATATCATTAATGACATCGTGGGGAAAGAAGTGTATGAAGTACAAAGGGATACAATCTTCTCTCAATTCACGATGGATAATTAAGGGTTTTAATTTTTGTGAGCCGGGTAAAGTATAAGTGTGATAATAAATCAAACAATAGTAGGAGTGTTCTATTTTATGGCTAAGATTGCAACATTAATTACAGACATGTTTGAAGACGTAGAATTTACAGATCCTGAAAAAGCGTTTAAAGAAGCAGGCCACGAAGTCGTGACGATTGAAAAAGAAAAAGGAAAATCAGTCAAAGGCAAACAGGGCGATGCAACGGTGAAAATCGATGAAAGCATCGATGATGTCAATCCTGCAGACTTTGATGCCTTATTATTACCAGGCGGATTTTCTCCGGATCAGCTGCGTGCAGATGATCGTTTCGTGAAATTCACCAAGCATTTCATGGATGAGAAAAAGCCGGTATTCGCGATTTGCCACGGACCACAATTACTTATTACGGCAAAAGCGCTGGAAGGACGAAAAGCAACAGGCTTCAAGTCCATCAAAGTCGATATGGAATATGCCGGTGTGACATACGAGGACAAAGAAGTCGTCGTGTGCGGCAATCAGCTTGTAACCAGCAGAACGCCCGATGATATTCCGGCATTCAACCGTGAATCACTGGCGCTTCTATCAAAATAGGCAGATAAATGAAAGGGGACATTCCCCAAGGTATTTTGTACCTTTGTGGGAATGTCCCTTTTTTTAGTCACTGATCACGCTTTTCTTCTAAGGTTACCCATTTCTTCAATGATCGCGTTCATTTCGCTCGGGCTGAAATGATCCTTGCGATTCACCATGACATAAAGGTCGTGGAGATCTTCGTACATTTCTTCATTGAAATCTTCAGGCTTGACGGCACCTGCATTGACCATTCTTAATTTTTCTTTAATCGATGTGACCATGAATTCGATGTTCTCTGCTGTGTTTTGTGATAAATCCATCTTCGAATCGTCCTTTCTGACGTGCAATGTAGTACATTTATCTTTCCATGATTCCTTCATCTTGTCAATGAGGCATGGATAGAAGTGACTCTTGGAGGATTTTTTTCGGAGAATGTTTTACACTATAAAGGAATGGGAAATGAGTAGATAAGCTAATACGTGAGAATGCCGCCAGAAAGTATATGGTGTAGTGGAATCCGGCTGCAGCCGATTGCTGAATAAAAAACGATAATCATTTGAAGGAGGGTAATACATATGGGAAGAAATAAGTTTTACAAAGGGGTCATGCTTGGTGCTGTTGCAGGAGGGCTTCTGTCTCTACTGGACAGGTCGACACGTCAGGAAGTGGGCTCTACTTTAAAAAACAGTGGACAGTATATATCCACCTATTCAAAAAATCCTCAGAGATTATTTGAATCTTCCAGGGAAGTGTATGAGAAACTGCGCATGACGGCCGATCAAGTCTCGAGGGACATTCACTTCATCAGTGAAAAAGTAGATGAAATCAAAGGGATGACCCCTCAGGTGAAAGAGATCATCGAGGAGACGAAAGAAACGTTTGAAGACTCTTCAGAATCGTATAAAGATACATTTTCAGGTCAAGAACCATCGAATGAACTAACTGCTCAGGATGAAGAGAGCCAGCCGGTTGCTTCTTCATTTAAGGGGTATTAACGAAATGAGGTGAAAGCATGTCGGATGAGACGGTCAAAGGAGAATGGAAAGGATTTTCGAAAAGTCTTTTCGCCAATATCAGTGCGAATGACGTAACGGGCCTTGCTGCGCAAATTGCCTATTACTTTCTTTTATCGCTCTTCCCACTGCTGATATTTATTGTCACCCTTCTTCCGTATCTGCCTTTTGAACAGGGGGATATTCTTGGATTGGTAAGGGACTTTGCCCCGGGTGAAACGATGTCGATGATTGAGGAAACGCTGCAGGACGTCATGTCCAACCGCAATTCAGGTTTACTTTCCGTCAGTATCATCGCCACGATCTGGTCGGCTTCCAATGGGATGAATGCCATTGTGAAGAGCTTGAACCGGGCATATGATGTCGAGGAAACAAGGTCGTTCATTGCCACGCGCCTGATGTCCATTCTGTTGACATTCGCCATGATCCTGGTATTTGTCATCGCTCTCCTGCTTCCGGTATTCGGTAAGCAGATTGGTCTTTTCCTATTTTCTCAATTCGGATTTTCAGATCAATTTTTAACGATATGGAACGGAATTCGCTGGGCCATCACGCCCATCATTCTCTTTATCATTTTCGTCGGATTGTATTTTTTTGCTCCAAGTAAACGGATCAAATGTTTAAGTGCGTTTCCGGGAGCGATCTTTGCGACGCTTGGTTGGGTACTCGCGTCCTTGGCCTTTTCGTATTACGTAGGGAGCTTTGGAAATTATTCCGCCACATACGGCAGCATCGGTGGGATCATCGTCCTCATGATCTGGTTCTACTTGACGGGAATCATCATCATGATTGGTGGAGAAATCAATGCACTCGTCACGATTAAAGACAAAGATTCGTGTTAAAATAGGGGAAATCATTCCCCTGACATAGTAAAGGTTGGAGTAGGGGAAGATTCTATTAAACATTCGTGTTTAAGGGGTCTTCTTTTTTTATGTGATAGAGAAAGTGAGGTGGGGGATATGTTAATTGCTGCAATGGTAGAACGGCTCGGCATCATCGTCACGATTGCCTTTGTGATGACGAGGATCAGTTTCTTCCGGCATCTGATCGAGAAGCGAACACATGTGAAGAAATCCCAGACGTTCCTCCTTATCCTGCTGTTTGGTTTCTTCGGAATCGTTGGTACATATACAGGGTTGATCGTGAATCCGTTTCAGGAAGAATATACGAAATGGCAATGGCATCTTCAACAAAATGAAGCGATTGCGAACTCGCGGGTAATCGGCGTTGTGGTAGCAGGACTCCTCGGTGGTCCATGGATCGGTCTCGGGGCCGGATTGGTAGCGGGTGTCCACCGGTATTTCCTTGGGGGATTCACGGCGTTCTCATGCGGGATTTCGACGGTGCTCGCAGGTCTGTTGGCAGGCTGGATAGGAAAGCGCGAAAAGAAAAATAGGCTCGTCTCCCCTAAAAAAGCGTTTCTTGTCGGCTTTATTGCAGAGGGGATGCAGATGCTTCTCATTCTGTTATTGTCGAAACCCTTTGACGATGCTTACCTGCTCGTGTCTGATATCGGTTGGCCGATGATTATCGCCAATGCTGTCGGGACAGGGATCTTCCTGCTTATCATTAAAAGTGTATTTCAAGAAGAGGAACGGATGGGGGCTGCTCAGTCCCAGAAAGCACTGCGCCTGGCAGACAGCACGGTGAAATATATGCGAAAAGGATTGAACGTATCGTCAGCCCGGGCAACATGTGAAATCCTCATGAGGGATGTCAATGCCCTGGCCGTATCGATCACGAATACATCCCACATCCTCGCTCATGTCGGACTTGCTTCTGATCACCACCATGAAGGGCGCCCGATACAAACGGAAGCAACGAAACGGGTCATCGAAACCGGTGACCTGATGAAGGTGGGACGGGAGGATATCCAGTGTGACCGGAGCGGGTGTCCATTAGGAGCGGCCATCATGGCCCCGCTTTTAAAAGGGGACGACATCGTCGGGACCCTTAAATTCTATTTTCACTCTGAAAAGGAAATTTCACCGATATTGATGGAGTTAACCAAGGGGATTGCGACACTTCTTAGTCATCAGCTGGAGCTTGCGGAAATCGATACCCATAAGGAGCTTGCGAAAGAGTCCGAAGTAAAGGCGCTCCAGGCCCAGATCAATCCCCATTTTCTGTTCAATACGATCAATGTCATCGTGTCATTGACGCGGATCAATCCGGATAAGGCCAGGACACTGCTTATTTCCCTTTCCCAATTCGTCCGCCAGAATCTGACGGGGAGCACGAAATCAACGTCCACTCTCAAAGAAGAAGGACAGCATGTGAAAGCATACCTGGCCATTGAAGAAGCACGATTCTTTGACCGGCTGGAAGTCGTGTACCAGATCGATGAAGATGCCTTACAGGTGAAAGTCCCTTCCATCACCCTGCAACCCCTGGTAGAAAATGCGATCAAGCATGGGATGAAAAATGTAGAAGAAGGGTTTATGTTAACGATCTCCATAAGGAAAGAAGGAGAGAAAGTGAACGTCAGCGTGACGGATAATGGATGTGGCATCGCTGAAGGCAGAATGAGTAAGCTATTATCGGAGCCCGTGGAATCACAGGGAGGCACAGGGATCGGTCTATACAATGTGAACAAACGCCTGGAAATGATGATGGGAAAAGAAGCAGGGCTAAAGATCTCATCTTCAAAGGAAAGTGGAACCACCGTTGCCTTTACGTTAAGGAGTGAAAAGGAATGAAAATCGCGATCATCGATGATGAACCATACAGCCGGGAGGAAATAAAGCATCTCCTCGGCAGTTATCCCTGGGCGGAAGTGGTCGGGGAAGCAAGCTCAGCCGAGAAGGGCCTCGAAATCATTTTGACGAAAGAACCTGACGTCCTGTTCTTGGACATCGAGATGCCCGGCATGAGCGGAGTGGATCTCGCCGAGACCCTTCAGAACATGAAGCATAAGCCGGAAATCGTCTTTGCCACGGCTTACCCTGACTATGCCCTTAAAGCGTTCAGGGTCGAGGCTGTCGATTATCTGCTGAAGCCTTTTGAAGAGGATCAGCTTGCCCAAACGATGGAGAGGTTGAAGTCCCTGGTAAAGATCGAACACCGTGAGAATCCATCCCTGGGGAAACTGGCCGTGCATGATGAGGATAAGATTGTATTCGTCAAGCCGGAGGATATTCTCTACATTTTCAGGGAAGAGCGGGAAACATTCATCTGTACGGAAAAAAAGAAATACACGTGCAGGCTGCCAATCAAGGAATTGGAAGCAAAACTCAGCACCTATCCGTTCTTCCGCGTCCACAAAAGCTATCTCGTTCAGCTGCCCTTCGTGGAAGAACTGATTCCATGGGGGAGCGGCGTATACCAGTTGAAGGTTCATGGGGCTGATGAGGCGATTCCTGTGAGCCGGAATTATGTGAAGGAATTGCGGGAGCGGTTGGAGTTGTAGTTGTAGTTGTAGTGTAGTTTGGGTGTACCTGGTACAATCGGAGGGACTTGTACCAGGTACATTTTTTGATTTTTGTACCAGGTACATTTTTGATTTTTGTACCAGGTACAAAATGGTTGATGGGTGCCTGGTACAAAACACTCGATCTGTACCAGGCACGAATTACGCAATCAGTACCAGGCACCGGCCATTTCCAAAAGCACGTCAATCCCTGCTTCCTGCATTTCAGCACTGATTTTTAACATCTTGGACAGAATGTGACGAAAATGTGAATATGCTTGCTATAATGAAAGCGTATTCATAACTGAACGAAAGGGGATCATATACATGGTCACATTCCTGGTCTCAATTGTTGTCTTAATTATTGGTTATTTCACATATGGAAAATTGATTGAAAAGATTTTTGGAGTGAATGAAAGTCGTTCCACCCCTGCTTATGCAAAGGCGGATGGAGTGGACTATGTTCCGATGAAAACAGGTAAGAACTCCATGATCCAGCTGTTGAATATCGCTGGTGTCGGCCCGATCTTCGGTCCGATCATGGGAGCGTTATACGGACCGGTCGCTTTCCTTTGGATCGTACTCGGAGCGATTTTTGCCGGAGCGGTTCATGATTACTTAACGGGAATGATTTCGATCCGTAACGGAGGGGCTCATTTACCGGAGCTTGCAGGACGTTTCCTTGGTAAAACGATGAAGCATGTGGTCAACGCATTCTCGATTCTGTTACTAGTATTGGTTGGTACGGTGTTCGTTACCGCACCTGCAGCCCTGATTGCGAATCTGACTCCAGCATGGATTTCACTTGGCGTGATCATCGCTGCCATTTTCATTTATTATATTGTCGCAACGTTATTGCCGATTGATAAAATCATCGGTAAAGTATACCCGCTGTTTGGAGCTCTACTTCTGATCAGTGCGGTAGGTATCGGAGCAGGATTGGTGATTACGGGAGCGGATATTCCTGAAATATCTTTAACGAATATGCATCCTGATTCTATCGCTATTTTTCCTTTACTATTCTTGACGATTTCGTGTGGTGCCCTTTCAGGCTTCCACGCAACACAGTCACCGATCATCTCAAGAACGACTCAAAACGAGAAGAACGGACGCAAAATTTTCTATGGTATGATGATTTTAGAAGCGATCATTGCGATGATCTGGGCAGCGGCAGCCATGAGCCTGTTCGAGCCTGGTGAACTGAATGCGATCTTGAAAGACGGAGGACCTGCGGCAGTCGTGAGTGAAGTGTCTGTTCTGATGCTTGGTTCCATCGGCGGAACGCTTGCCATCCTTGGCGTCATCGTTCTTCCGATCACTTCCGGGGATACATCATTCCGAAGTGCACGGATGATTATTGCTGATTACATCAAGGTCGGACAGGTGAAAATGTCCAGCCGCCTTTGGATTGCCGTTCCACTGTTCGTGATTTCAGTCGTACTAACACGCATGGACTTCAATCTCTTATGGAGATACTTCTCTTGGGCAAACCAATCGACGGCGATGATTGCTCTTTGGGTAGGCGCCATGTACCTGGCCCTGCAAAAGAAACCACACTGGGTCGCAACGATCCCGGCTATCTTTATGACCATGGTCACGTTCACGTATATCCTGAACGCTCCGATCGGATTCGGGCTTTCCATGGGCACAGCTTATATGGGAGCTGCAGTCATAACGATTGTGTCAATCCTGGCCTTTATCTACACATTGAGAAAGCGCTTAAACGATGGTTCGGTCATCCAGGTCGACGAAGAGGTACCGCAGCCAGCAGCGTAAATGGAGAGTTTTCCGGTTATTACCGGGAAACTCTTTTCTTTTTTTGCACAAAATAATATTGATTCACAAACTATATGGTAGGAGTGATTCAGCATGACAAAGAAAACGAAAAAAGACGGCGGTACGAAGCAAAACGGGAAACACACACCGAAACAAAAAACTTCCGGATCTGCAAACGGACAGAATGGATATCACTAGAAATATTTTTTGCCAATCCTTTATGGGGTTGGCTTATTTTCTTTTTCTGGCAGATGTCTTTATCCGGTAGGATGTATTATAATGGAGGTAGTTTCAAAAATTTAGTAGTCTCAAAAAGGAGATCCCATTATGTCGAATACTAATGATCAACAAATACAGCCAGAAAAGAAAAAAATCAGCCTTCAGGAAGCGATGAAGCAGCAGCTTGCGAAGAAGAAAGAAGCACAGGCAGGCGGCAAGCAGGCAACAGGCGGTCTTGCATCCAACCAACGCATGCAAAGTCAGCAAACGAAGAAGCCGAGTAATACCCGCCGGAAGATGGGTAGCTAATTGGGGGAGAGGAGCGCTCTTTTGGAGTGCTCTTTTTTGTGTGGATTTTTGGGGGAGGTGTACACGTTATGAAGGAAAAGGTCAGAAATAAAGCAGGCGGTAAAGTACCGAGAAAAGAATATCGACGCAGATGGTATGCCCCCTTTATCAGTTTGGGGATGATTTTCATCCTCCTATTCGGGTTTGCTGTAGTGAAGGGTGAACAATGGGGATTCCTGGGGAGCGAGAAGCTGAGTGGTTTCTTTACCAATAAGTCTAATTTTGATGTGGAGATTCTGTACGATGGCGGAATGAAGATAAGTACTTTCTCTGACTCCCTGACTAGCGAGGAGGGGGAGAGGAAAGAGTTGACCTTTACAAAACAGGAGACGGAGGAGATTTTTACAAAAGTGAAGAGTTTGGATTTAATAGAAGAAAAATATCTTTCTGATGAGGGAAATTGTTATATCCAACCGAGTAGAAGCTATGCCATGAAAATCAGGATGAATAAAAAGATGTATGAATACCGGTATTCTGATTGCAATACGACTGCTGACGCCAGGGAAATGGATGAACTTCGAGAACTTATCATCCACATCATCAAACGAAAACCAGGGTATGAAGGTTTATTGAAACAAAAGATGATCATGTGATTTTTTTATTTACATTCTCACCCCATCCATGCTACCATAATAAAAATTTCAAAAAAATGCCATGAAGAGAAGAGTAGATATCAAAGACTTCTTTAAAGAGAGCTCCGGCAGCTGAAAAGGGGCAGGAAGGACGGTATTGAACCAAGGCTCTGAGCAGCGCATCGGAACCGGGAACGGGGATGGTGTGACGGGAGCTCCCGTTACGGAGCTAGGGTATACGCCGATGGACCGTACCCGAAAAGGCCGGTATGGTGACATGCTGGTGAACTGGGGTGGCACCGCGATCAATAATCTCGCCCCCAAGACCAACGTCTTGGGGGTGGGATTTTTTTGTTTTACAAAAATCGCGGGGAGGAATAGTGGATGAAAAAGTGGAAGGATCCTATGTTGCTTTTATCGGGTATCGGGATTTCGAGTATCGGGGGTTGGATTTATCTGATCGCCCTGAATTTGATTGTATTGGATGAGTGGGGATCGCCTGTGGCGGTGGTGATGTTATATGTATTGAAGCCATTTGCGGCGCTTATCACAAATGGTTGGGCCGGGAGTTTGATTGACCGGGTCAATAAGCGGAATCTGATGGCGGCATTGGACTTTTTCAGGGCGGTATTGATAGGGGCGTTGCCTTTCCTTGCGACGGATTGGTGGATGTATGTTGTCGTGCTTTTCATCAATATGGGGAGTGCCGTCTTTTATCCGGCGTCGATGGCGTACATCACGACCTTGATTCCGAAGGGGAACAGGCAGCGGTTCAATGCTCTTCGGGGACTGGTCGGATCGGGGGCATTTCTGATCGGGCCCGGGGTGGCAGGGATATTATTCCTGATGGGAACACCGGATTTTGCCCTATATATGAATGCTCTTGCCCTTTTGTTATCAGGAGTGATCACCCTGTTTTTACCGAAACTTGAGGGGGATTCATTGAAAGAAACAAGTACCTTTGAGTGGGAAATCATTAAGGATGATTGGCGGGTGGTGTGGGGTTTCAGCAAGAGAGCGGCTTACGTGATGATCCTATACGTATTGTTCACATGCATGCTTGTGATGACCGCCGCCATCGATTCCCTTGAAGCCGCTTTTTCTAAGGATGTGCTGCATCTCTCCAATAGCACCTACGGATATCTGGTGAGCATTGCAGGGGGAGGATTTGTACTGGGATCTCTCCTGAATGCGGCGTTTTCTCATAAGCTTCATCATATGCACCTCATGGGTGTCGGCTCTGTCATCGTCTCTATTGGATATATCGTGTATGCATTTTCACACGGGTTCTTGACGATTGCGATTGGATTCGCTCTTTTATCCTTTGCCCTGGCCTTTGCGACAACAGGGTTCGAGACTTTTTATCAAGAACATATCCCCGTTGAGATCATGGGGCGGGTAGGGAGCCTGTATGGATTGCTTGAAGGGGTCCTCGTCATCTTACTGACGGTCCTGATCGGAGTGGGGGCAGAAGGGGTGTCGGTTCGGGGTGCCGTCGTTGCAGGTTCGATTGTCATGCTCGTGGTCACCCTGATTTTATGGGGAGCACTGAGGAAGAATTCTTGGAAAAAACAGTTAAATTATAATTCAGAATGTTATAATAAATAAAAACGCACTCATGAAGGGGGTTCGCGGATGAAGATGACGGTGGATCAATATTGGGATAAATGGGAAGAATTGATGAGTCGGGAAGAAGCGAGCTTTGAGAAGTGGGATGGGTTGGAGGATCTGTTGTTCATCGCCCAAAAAGAAGGGGATCTCTATAAGGAATTCTGCTGTCGGTTCGGAATCATGAGGACCGTCAACTATCTTGGAGAGTATGAGGAATTATTCGATCATTTCGAATGGTGCAACGGATTCTTTTTAGATAATGAAGAGAACTTGGAGGATTGGGTGGAAAGCTTCCTATGGATCTATAAATGGACGGCGGAGCATCTGGTGAAGATGCCGGGCATTGAAATGGAGCTCCTGGAGACTTTTTTCAATGATTTTCAGGAAGCCTATGACCGCTACGGATACAGTCTGCGCCCTTATTATCAGCATCAGCATAAACGGGCTTTGAAGACTGGCGAAGTGGAGGACGCCCACGCCTATTATCATAAATGGCTCGCCGCAGAACGGGATTCCCTGTCGGATTGTGAAGCGTGTGAATATCAGACACAGCTTGAGTACTTCTATTTTACAGGGGAAAAGGAAAAAGCGGCTCCCATCGAAAAGCTGTTATTATCCAAAGAAGTGTGCTGCGGAGAAATTCCGCATCTTACGTACAGCAAGCTGCTCCTTCCTTATTATGAGGACGGCCGCGTGGAGGAAGCCGTACGTTACCAATCCGAGGGATACTTTTTCATTTACGATAAACCCCACTTTCTCATTGAGGCCTCCGAGCATATCCGATTTCTTGCTTTAACGGAACCTCTCAGGGGCATCAAGGTACTGGAGCGTCACATCGAGTATGCCGACAGCGGGAAAGACCCGTATGGGATGTTCTATTTTTATATGAGTGCAATCGTCCTCCACAGGAAGCTCCTGGAAGCGGGGCATCGCCCGGGGTTTGCCATGGACGTGATGAGTGAAGTGGCGGAGGAAATAGCGGAAGATTTTGATGCGAGGAACGGTAATGATTTCTTTGCACGGGAAATGGACCGAATTTATTCCCTCTAGCAGATATTGACACCCCCATAGAATCTCTATATAATCATCTAAAATAACTGAAACATTGAAGAGGATCAGTAAAGGGATCTTGTCTTTTAAGAGAGGGAGCCAATTTGGTGAGAAGCTCCCATAGATGAACCTTTGAACCTGCCTCTAAGTTCTGTATCGAATGAAGATATCAGCGGTCCGAAACCGTTATCATGGAATGAGTGTAAAGCTTTGCTTTGAATCAGGGTGGTACCGCCAGAAATGGTCCCTGATGAGAAGCAGGGCTTTTTTTGTTTCTGTCGGGGGATTCGCAGTTAAAACCAATCCAACTAAAAAAACGAGGTGCTCTCAAATGGCTAAAGAGTTTGTAAAAGATGTAACGGGCATGGATGAAGATTTTGCCCAGTGGTATACCGATGTCGTGACGAAGGCGGAGCTGATCGACTACTCGAGCGTCCGGGGCTCGATGATCATCAGACCTTATGGATATGCAATTTGGGAAAATATCAAGGATGCCCTTGACGGGAAAATCAAGGAAACCGGGCATGAAAATGTGTATATGCCCCTTTTCATACCGGAAAGCCTGCTGGAAAAAGAGAAGAATCATATCGAAGGATTCGCACCGGAAGTCGCATGGGTGACCCATGGGGGTGATGAGGAGTTAGCGGAAAGACTCTGTGTCCGTCCGACGTCCGAGGTGCTATTCGGTGAGCATTATAAAAATATCATCCATTCCTACCGGGATCTGCCTAAGCTCTACAACCAGTGGGCGAATGTGGTCCGCTGGGAAAAGACGACCCGTCCATTCCTCAGAACGCTTGAGTTCCTGTGGCAGGAGGGACATACATGTCACGAGACCGATCAGGATGCCCATGAGGAAACGGTTCAGATGCTCGAAGTGTACGCAGAGCTTTGTGAAGAGATGCTGGCGATTCCTGTCATAAAGGGACAGAAAACGGAGAAAGAGAAGTTTGCCGGTGCGAAGTATACGTACACGATCGAGAGTTTGATGCATGACGGAAAAGCCTTGCAATCGGGGACTTCCCACCATCTCGGGGATGGATTTGCAAAATCATTCGGCATCCAGTTCACGGACCGTGACGGCAAGCTTCAATATGTACAGCAAACATCATGGGGACTCACGACCCGCATCATCGGGGCCATGATCATGGTGCACGGGGACGACCGGGGTCTTGTCGTACCGCCACGGATTGCTCCGACACAGCTGATGATTGTGCCGATTGCCCAGCATAAAGAAGGCGTCCTTGATTTTGCCTATAATTTGAAGACACAGCTTTCAGGTGTTGCCCGCGTCGGGATTGACGCCAGTGACAAAAAGCCTGGCTGGAAGTTCAATGAGTACGAAATGAAGGGAATCCCACTCCGTTTGGAAGTCGGTCCACGGGACATCGAGAACGGGCAGGTTATTTTGGCGAGACGTGATACCGGTGAAAAAAACACGGTCACGTTGGAAGAGCTGGAAGGGAAAGTAGCAGCACTGCTTGAAGACATCCAACGCAATCTATTGGAAAAAGCGAGAGAACACCGTGAAGAAAAAACAACGATCGCCAAAACGTTTGATGAGTTCAAAACGACGGTGAATGAAAAGGGGGGTTTCATCAAAGCGATGTGGTGCGGAGATCGAGACTGTGAAGATAAGATAAAGGAAGAAACGAGTGCCACATCACGATGCATGCCGTTTGAACAGGAGCAGGTGTCCGATACATGCGTTTGCTGTGAAAAGGATGCGAAACACTTGGTGTATTGGGCGAAGGCGTATTGAGTTCCACATAAGCAGGGGACTTTCGGACCTTTCTGGCTTTTTCTGACTAAAGTCTTCTTTTTTCTATGTTTACTTAATAAATATAGGTAAAGGAGGCGTCGATTAATATGGATGTGGGACTCATCGTTATTTTCTTTATGGTATTCGTGGTAATCAGCCTATGGATCGTGCATTCCAAGCTCAACCGGATCACCGAGCATGTACAGCAGCTTGATGAGGAGTATTTATCCGATGAGGAAATCGAGAAGGAATTAGAGGAAGAGTGGAATAATGAGAAATAACGATGAAGGCGTTTCTCCGTAGAGAGGCGCCTTCCTTTTTTATGAAAAAGAACTACCAATCTACTTAGGTGGTTGGTACTATTAACTTATTACATAAGAGGGAGGCGCAGAGATGAAGCATAAGGACTTAACCATCGAAACACCACGGTTGGTCATCAGACCTTTTGTGAACAGTGATTATGAAAACTGGTTGAGCGAACATCTGAACAGGCTCCCGTCACAGCATAAGTATGATGTCGGCTATCAGGATATGAGTGAGTGCACGGAGTTCTGGTTCAGGGAAATGCTTGAGAAACATGACGAAATGATCGAGGGAGATCAGGTATATATCCTCGGGATCTTTCTGAAAGAGAATGAAGCGAACATCGGAACGATCGATTTCTCGACGCTCATGCGGTACAACTTTAACTGGGGCAGGGCGGGCTACACGATACATAATCGCTATTGGAACCGAGGATTTGGGAAGGAAGCGATGAAGGCAGCCCTTCAGCTGGCATTCGTGAAATTGAATTTCCACCGGATCGAAGCCCATATCAATCTGGACAATACGCCTTCGATCCGTCTTGCGGAAGCCGTGGGCATGGAGTATGAGTGCACACGTAAAGGGTTCATTTATGAGTTTGAGGAGTGGACGGATAACCTCGTGTATTATGTGAATGCGGGAGAATAGAGAAAAGGCCGGAATCAGTTGATGATTCCGGCCTTTTTCTTTATTGTTGTAATCCTTCGATCGTCATGTCTTTTACAGGGAGGAAGGCTTCTCCGGTATCCATATATGTGACGTTTACCTTGTCATTTTCCTTCAGATAGATCGCGAGCAAGCTGTTTTCAGAAGAAACGATGTAGTTCTTCCCGTTGTTCAGAAGGAAGGATACCACGGTGTAATCACCGGATTTTTCTTTGTACACCCGGACAACCGTACCGTTTGCTTGCTTCTCCTCGGCTTTCGAGCTGCCGTCGACGCTTCCGCCTCCGCGTTGCAGAGCCGTTTTATAAGCTTTCAATGCCTGGTTCGGCGTGTTCGCATAAGCTGAGATTTCCGGGTTGGCGGCTGATACGATGAAGTAGTTCTGTAAGAAACCATTCGCATCAAGCACCGGTGTCAGCCAGCTTGCTTCACCGTAGAAGTTATAGAGCACAGGCATTTCGCCGTCCCATTTCTTTTCGATGAATTTCTTTTGGATGATTTGCAGGGCTCCTTGTGAATCCATGTACGATTCTTCAAGGTTTCCTGTGTAGAACGTTGCTTCTCCCGTTCTTGAGTTCGTCAGGGAGTATCCGAGCATGGAATCGACGCCTTCTTTAGGTGACGTGAAATCGGTGAAGTAGTACATGTCACCATTTTCGTCGAAAATAGGGCTCACATTCGCCTCGGTTCCTTCATCTGATGGAAGTTTCACATCCGATTTACCGAAGCGGCTGTTCCAGAAACCTTTCACATAGTTACCGAAATAACTGTTCTGAAGGCTGACCGTTTCAGGAGAAACCGCGCCGTCGATGAATGCCGGTACGTCTTTGATGGCATAGGACTTCGTCTTCCCTGTTTGCGGGTCGACCAGGACGATTCCTTCCACATCGAAACCGTTACGGGCAGAGATGAAGTTTCCGTACGTCTGGATATAGAAAGGTTTTCCATCATCATCGATTTCAAGCTGCACATCCCCGTTGAAAATTTCCTTCGGATAATTCAAACGGATATGTCGCTCCACTTTTTTATTAAAGTAAGAAGAAGGTGTGTACACCATTTCTTCTTTGATGAATTTAGGATTGGCGTTTGAATCCGTTGCACTCAGCTTGAAGTACCCGGGAGTTTCGTCCCCTTTGAACCATTTGAAGAAACCGGAGAATTCAACAGGGGCGATGTAGACATACTCACCGTCCACTTTCTGGATCTGCAGGTTGCCGAGTTCATAATAACTTGTATTAGGAACCTGACCGAACGCTTTCTTCATTTTATTACGGGCGAATTGAGGAGGTACGCTTGCAGGCGTCTCCTTTTCATCAAAAGCCTGGATCTCTGTTTTGACATCCATTTTCGCCGATTCGAATTTCTCATCAGCATTGAAGACGAACGCAGTCAGGAAGTAAGCACCGACGAAGATGCTCGCCAGGAACAGAAGCCCTTTTACCATCCGTTCTTTCCCCGTGGCAAAGGCTGCCCCGAATCCTGATGCAATGATCAGGAGGATCCATATGCTCGTGAAGTTCTGATCGAGATTCGAGAGATAATAGAACAGGAATACCACAACGGTCGTGATGAGTAATGTGGCTCCAAATAGTGCCGGGAAGGATGGGTATCCCTCTTTTTTATTTTGTTTTTTCATGACGGCCATCGGTACGAGCAATAAGGCCATGACCAATCCGACAATCAATGAAAATAGTAAGATGTTTCCCATAGTGTTCCCCTTTCAAGGTTGTGATTCTGTTTATAGTGTATATACGGATGAGGGGGCAGGGAGGTTTCATTTGTTTTTTACCGCATAACCCACTCATCATCCGTTATAATAGGAAGAAGCAACCATTCAGGAGGAAAATATGGATATATTTGATATAGCAAGGCTGGCTGGGGTGTCGCGGAAAACGGTTCAGCGCGTGTTGAATGATTCGCCCCAGGTACGGACCGAGACCCGCGAGCGGATATTGAAGATCATGGAGGAGCATCAGTATCAGCCGAATGTTTCAGCACGGAGACTGGTGAAGAAAAAAACCCATACGGTCGGGCTATTCATCATTCAGGATCCAGGGAAGGATCGGATCTATTCCGATGATCTTTTTTACAGCGTGATAATCGGGGCGGTGATCAATGCCTGCTCTCTTCGGGGATATAAGGTGCTCGTGACGATGACGGAGGTGGATGATCCGTCTCCCGTGTTGAAGCTTTACCGGGAAAAAAGCATCGATGCGGGCATTATCATAAGCTGGAGCAACGTCCAGTCGATAGTTGATGAAATCCTTTCCGTCAACTTTTTGGTCGGTGTCTTCGATCAGAACAATCTGACCCATCGTACTCCTTCCATTCCCATGCCTGTATTGGAAAATGAAGCGAGTGCCATGGAGGCGACCCGTCACCTTCTTCAGCTTGGGCATGAAGAGATCGGGATCATTACGGGTGATGAAGATAATCCTGCAGCGGTGGAGCGTTTCAATGGCTACCAAAAGGCATTGAAAGCAGCAGGAATCAGTGTGAAGCCCGAGTACATCTATACGGGCAGGTTCGTAGAAGAATCGGGAAGGGAGGCCGTCCATCATTGGATCCGGGAGGGGAACCTTCCTTCCGCTATCGTCTGTTCCAATGATCATATCGCTTTCGGGGCCCTCAAGGCACTGAAGGAAGCGGGACGGGATGTCCCCGGGGACGTTTCTCTCATCGGTTTTGATAATATTTTGCTGACAGAATACACATCACCTGCACTCTCCACCATGAACGTTCCAAGAGTGGAGATGGCGGTTGCGTTAGTAGAGCAGCTGATACAAAGGGTTGAAGGGGAGCCATATGAAACGATGAGTCCTTTTCAAGCTTCTTTGGTCATCAGGAAATCCTGTTCAGAGAAAAAAGCCTGATTCTAGCACCTGGGTTCAAGAGGGGCCGTACTTATCGGTTGGGAAATCAGGGTAAGCACTAAAGCTGATCAATAGACGGAGAAATTCCGGTTAATTAGTAATAAAAGGTAAATAAAGGCTGGAATAGACGGAAAAATTCCGCTTATGGACTCAAACAATGCAAATAAGGGAAGGTTTTCCACCACATAAGCGGAAAACCTTCCCTTATTTATCCCCAAAATAAGTTCCACTCAGAATGTAACCGGAAAAATTCCGCTTATTCTCCTTAAGCTGGTTCTTCTTCATTCCTTTAAGGACGGGCTTTTTCTAGTAAAAGGGAAATCATTATGGTAGAAAAATGTTGTCAAACGAACCAAGTGGTTTTATAGTTATATACAAATGTCCCACGTGAGACATAAATGAAAACAGGAGGAGTTCACATGTTAAAAAAAGCAGTCACTTCGTTTACCGCTGCATGTCTCATCATGACTCTGCCACCCGCGAATATAGGAAAAGCCTCACCACAAAAAGACAAACCTTTCCACCTCAAAGATTCAACCTTAAAAGATAGAACGATAGAAGGCGACCTCGTGATCACACCGGCTGCCGGAAAGGACATTACCCTTGACAACGTGACGGTAGAAGGAAAGACGCTGATCAAGGGAGAAGCACCCGATACCCTACAATTGACAGATTCCGAGTTGAAGAGTCTTTCAGTCGAAGGACCCGGTCATTTGTCGAAGATCACGGTTTCCGGGGATTCGGTCGTTGAACAGACTATCCTGGGAGGTAATGTGTTATTGGAAGAAAACGAGATTACTTCCTTAGGATTTCAAGATGTTATGGTCTCAGCATCAAATGTAAAAACGAAAAAAGCCGAATTGAAAGGTGAATTCGATACGATTTCGACGACAGGGAAAAAGGGAGAAGCACAAGTAGAGCTTGACGGAATTGCCAATCGGGTAGAATTGAACGCGCTTTCAAATATCTCTCTTACGTCTGACGGTGTGGTGAAGGAGCTTCTCGTATCGAAATCAGGGAAAGGATCGGCCATCGCTGGACAAGGTTCCATCGAAAAAGCCACTTTGGATAGTATCATCACATGGAATGGAAAAGAAACGAGTGACGCCTCTTCTATTGTCACGCCATGGTCCCTCGTGTGGAATGATGAATTCAATGAGGATGAGATCGATCGTGACAAGTGGACGTTCGATATCGGCAACGGATATACCGATGCGAATGGTACCTTCATTTCAGGATGGGGGAATAATGAAAAGCAATACTACACGGACCGTCCTGAAAATGCAAGGACTGAAGACGGGAAGCTTCTGATTACGGCTAAAAAAGAAAACTATCAAGGATACGGCTATACGTCTTCCCGTTTGAAGACGAAGGGCCTGTTTTCCAAAACATATGGAAAATTTGAAATGAAGGCCTCCCTCCCGGTTGGAAAAGGATATTGGCCGGCGTTCTGGATGCTTCCGGAAGATGACCGGTATGGCGGATGGGCTGCTTCAGGTGAGATTGATATTTTAGAAGCACAGGGCAGCAATCCGGGTGAAGCGATCGGGACGCTTCATTACGGGGAATCGTGGCCGAATAATAAATATACAGGTGATCACTATAGGTTTGAAGATGGATCGACGATTGCCGACGAGCATGTGTACTCCGTTGAATGGGAGCCGGGGGAAATCCGCTGGTATGTGGACGGGAAACTCCGCCAGACCCAGAACAATTGGTACAGCAAAGGGACCGGTAACGCTGCCAACTTCACGTACCCTGCACCGTTTGATCAATCCTTCCATATGCTGTTGAATCTTGCGATCGGCGGGAATTTCGACGGTGAACCGACGGAAGAGACGATGTTCCCTCAATCCATGGATGTGGATTATGTACGTGTGTATGACTTGACGGGAAGACCGTATCAAACGCCGGAACTGCCGGAATTTGAACAAGCTCCATTGCCTGACGATGCGAAGCAGCCCCTTGAAGATGGAAACCTTATGTACAATACCGAGTTTGATCAGGAATGGGAAGATGTTGACGGCATTCCTGGAGTGGAAAATACGGATTACTGGTACTTCTTGACCGTCCCTGATTTCGGAGGGAAAGCCAATGTCTCGGTCGATCAGATCGAGGGAAGGAATTTTGCCAAAGTGGATGTGGAAGAACCGGGAAGCCAGCCTTATTCCGTTCAGCTCATCCAGGACGTTTCACTCGGGGAGGGCCGTTACTACCGGGTATCCTTCGATGCGAAATCGACCGGATCACGCAAGGTCAATGTAAAAGTCGGAGGCGGTGAAAAGAGGGGATACAGTGCCTATTCAAACAGTGAATCCTTTTCACTGAAAGACAGGGTGGAATCCTATGAAATGGTGTTCCAGATGACCGAGGAAAATGATTTGGCAGCCCGTGTGGAATTTAATCTCGGATTGTCCAAGCTCCCTGTGTGGCTAGGAAATATCCGGGTGGAAGAAATCCCTCCGGTCGAAGTGGATCCGGATGCTTCAAAACCTGAACTGCCGACGGGGAACCTTATTTATAATGGAACATTCGACCAGGGATTCCCTGACCGCCTTCTCTATTGGCATCTGGCAGGCTCCGGGGAAGCCCAAGGAGTGGACCCTGACGAGCGGGTATTCTCGTCCAAGCCATCCAGCGAAACGGACGAGGCAGGGCTTTTGCAAAAAGGGATCCAGCTTAAGGCGTTGAATGAATATGAATTGACGTTTGACGGTGAGGCAGAAAGAGGTCGTGATATTCAGGTCGAGTTGAGAAGCAAGGATGGGGAAGAAGTATATGCAGCGGCAACAATCCCTTTCACAGCTGATTGGGAGAAGCATGCCATGACGTTCACGATGCCCGATGTGACGGATATGGAGTCCCGGCTGGTGATTGATCTTGGTGGCAGTACCGATGAAGTGAAGATCGATAACCTTTGGTTAAAGAAGAAAGCGGGACCTGCGGGTGAAAATGTCCTACAGAACGGATCGTTTGATTCCGATTTAGAATTTTGGGCAAATTACATTCATTTCGATGCTTCTGCGGGTATTTCTTCTGAAGATGGTCAGGCAAAGATCTCGATCGGCAACGAAGGGAACGAAACCTGGAGTGTTCAGCTTTTTCAAGAAGGACTGAAGCTTAAGCCGGGAGTGGAATACACCCTTTCCTTCGACGCGAGTTCGACGGTTGGCCGGACGATGGAAGTGACGATCGAAAATGCTACGTATACGCGCTATTTATCAGAAATCGCTCAGTTGAGTGGAGCGATGACGCATTATGAGTATACGTTTACGACACCAGTGAGCGAGGACACGAGTCTTAAGTTCCTGATTGGTAAAAGCGGTTCGCCGATTGGTGTTCATGACGTGGTGATTGACAATGTGGAATTGAAGTAGGAGTTGGGGCACGGTGTCTTGTCACCTCAAAAAAAGAAGCAGCCGGCTCGGCTGCTTCTTTCCATTATGACAGTGCCTTTTCCGGCTTGATCGGATGCAATCGTCCGTCTTCATCCCGGAATACGAGGTGCTCACGCCCGAATTTTGTCGGTGTATCGATCCCAGCGGCCGCGGCCAGGTTGTACAGGCCTTCGCGGAGGGAGATGATGTAGTTGCAGACGCGAAATGACTTTTCTTCGACGATCAGTGCCCGCTGCAGTTTCTTGTCGGTGGTGGCAACGCCGACAGGACAGTTGTTCGTGTGGCATACTTGAGCCTGGATGCAGCCAACGGAGAACATCAGTCCACGGGCGATATTGACAAAGTCGGCACCGAGTGCGAGTGCAAAGGCAATCTTGTCGGGTGTTAACAATTTTCCAGAAGCGAAGATCTTCACTTTATCCCGGACACCGTGTTTCACCAGGGTGTCGTGAAGGAAGGGAAGGGCCGATTTGATCGGGACCCCGGCTGAAGCCGCCAGTTCCTGATACGATGCACCTGTTCCTCCTTCCCCGCCGTCCACCGTGATGAAGTCGGGATGTTTTCCTGACGTGGCCATATAGGAAGCGAGGCTTTCGATATCATTCGTGTTCCCGACGACCAGTTTGATTCCGACGGGTTTGCCGCCCACTTCCCGGAGTTGTTCGATGAAATCCAGCATTTGTTCATTATTACTGAATTCCTTGAACCGGTTCGGGCTGTCGATGGATTTCCAAGGTTCCACGTTTCGGATGTTGGCAATCTCTTGTGTCACTTTTTTTCCGTCAACGTGACCGCCACGGGTCTTGGCACCCTGAGCAAGTTTCAATTCGAAGGCTTTCACTTCCTTGAGTTCACTCTTTTTCTTGAATTCTTCCCATGAAAATTCGCCGTCCTTCGTTCTGACGCCGAATAAGCCCGGGCCGATCTGGCAGATGATGTCGACTCCGCCTTTCAGGTGATGCTTGGATAATCCGCCTTCACCGGTATTCATCCAGGAACCTGAAGCGAGGTTTAAACCCGTTGACAATGCCGTAATGGCCTGTTCACCGAGGGACCCGTAGCTCATGGCGGATTGACCGACGAGGCCTTTCGCTGTAAAGGGGTATCGGCAGGTGTGTTCACCGATGACCTGGGCATCTTCGTCTTTCAGGAGAAAGGGATCTGCTTCAGATTCTTCGCGATGTTCCCTGCGGCTGAGTAAATTATCTTTATCAAGCTTGTAGATTTTGGTTTTGACTTTTTGTGAGTTATCAATGCGCAGTTCGTCACGTTGGACAGGGAAAAGGGTGTTGCGTATGTAGTAGCCTTCCTTTTCGAAGTCCCGTTCCGATCCGAAGCCCAGCATCCGGGATTTATATTTTCCCGCCATGACGGTATTCGTGTATTCAAGTCTCGAGAAGGGTTTTCCTTCGTTGTCATTATGAAAGAGGTATTGTCTCAGTTCAGGACCGATCTTCTCGAGGATGTATCTCATTTTTCCAAGAACCGGGAAGTTCCTTAACACGGCATGTTCTTTTTGTTTCTCATCCGTCATCCATAAATAGAGAATAAGGGCAGCAGGGATAAGCAGTGCGAGAATGATGACGGTAAGGAGAATCCACTGAATGATGGATATACTGTTCATATTCATTCCTCCAATAGGGGAAGAGAGCCCTTTTAAAGGCTCATCTTCTTATTAAAATAGTCGTTTCATGGCTTTGCGTAACGGTGGCATTTCGGCCTCATGCTTCTTGAAGAATTTTTTCATGACATGCTTTGAGTAACCCGCCGCCTGTTCGAAGTTGATCTTACCGGGTAGGGGTGGCTGATCTTCAATGACACAATCGATGATGACCGGTTTATTGGATTTCGCTGCCATTTCAAAGGCAGGCTGAAGATCCTCATGTTTAATGACGCGATAGCCTTCCCCTCCGCATGCTTTGGCGAACTGGGCGAAATCTATGTCCTGGAGATCCGTTTCATATTCCAGGTGGCCGATGGATTCCTGTTCATATTTGATCATGCCGATCTTTCGATTGTTCATGATGACGACGATGATCGGCAGCTTGTATTTGACGGCCGTGACGAAATCATGCATCACCATGGTGAATCCGCCGTCTCCGCATACAGCGATGGACTGGCGCTCAGGCTCTGCCAGGCCGCTTGCGATTGCACCAGGAAGTCCGCAGCCCATGGTTGCCATCCAGCTGGAAATAATCATTTTCTGGTTGGTCATTTTAAAATGTCTCGCGGTCCAGACGGTTACATTGCCGACATCGACGGACAGGATTGCATCGTCGTCTGCAATCTTCTGAAGGGCCGCAATGACTTGAGGAGGCTTCATGGGCGTCGTCGCTTCGACTTCGTCTTTTTCAACATGTTTCCACCAGTGGTTCATATTGTTCTGGCATTCTTCTAAAAAGGATCGGTCCTCCTTGACGGGAAGCTGTTTATTCCATTGCTTCAAAACAAGGTTCGAATCTCCGACGATCCCGATGGAAACGGGATATCTCTTTCCGATTTGTGCCGGATCCGCATCGATCTGAACGGCGGGCGTATCATCGGGTAGGAAATCACGATAAGGGAACGACGTACCGATCATGATGAGAAGATCTGCTTCTTCCATCGCTTCATATGCGGGTTTCGTCCCGATTTGACCGAGCTGTCCGAGATTATGGGGATGCTTGTCAGGGAATATTCCTTTAGACGGAAGTGTAAAGATGACCGGAGCCGCGATTTTTTCGGCGAAAGCCTCGAGTTCACGGGCGGCATGCCTGGAACCCGTTCCTGCTAGGATGACCGGACGTTGTGCTTTATGTACGTATTCCAGTCCGGTCCTCACATCTTGTTCCAGGGGAGCGGCGATGGTCGCTGCCGGGATACTGGATGTGTCTTTTATGGTGTCCTTGATCTTTTGACCAGGGATATCGTCCGGGATGATCAGCACGGACACCCCTTTTTTGGCATAAGCGGTCCTGATTGCCTGATTCATGAGATCGGGAAGTGACTCAGGTGAAGACACCCGTTCACAGTATACGGAAACGTCAGCAAACACCCGGTCCAGATGAACTTCCTGGAATGAGTCCATGCCAAGCTCCGCAGTCGCGACCTGTCCGGCCAAAACCAACACGGGTGCCCCGTCGGCCTTCGCGTCATACAATCCATTTAACAGGTGGATGGCCCCGGGTCCGCCAATGGATAAACATACCCCGATGTTCCCCGTGAGTTTCGCATACGACGAGGCGGCAAGTGCCCCGACTTCCTCGTGTCTGACCTGGATGAACTCAATTTCCTCTTTTTCACTTCGTAGTACGTCGACAAAGTGATTGATGGAATCACCGGGAAGACCGAATACATGCTTGATCTTCCATTGTTCCATGATATCTGCAGCTGCCTGCCCTGCGAGTTTATGTCCCATAGTTGAACCTCCTTATTGTGTATAGTGATTTTTTACCACTGATGTGGATTTGTTAAACGTGGGGGAGAGAGGGTGGTTGCGAAATTTGTCGATAGATGTAGAACGGTCGATATCCTTCCACGAGACCTTCTCCGAACGCAAAATAAAAAAGCAACCGATCCACGATCAGTTGCTTTCTCCTAACAACACTTCCACTCCGAAATGATCCGACACGACAGGTTTATTATCATCGTTAAAGATGACCCGGGATGAAGCTACATCTATTTTTTCACTGGAGAGGATGAGATCGAGTCGCAAATCAACTGTATTCTCATCCCAACCGGCAATGTTTCCCCGGACGGTGATGCCGCTGTCCCGTTCAAGGGCTTCCCCGAATGTATCCAGTAGCCCTTTGGAAAGGAGATAATCGTATCCTTCATCACGAACCAGGGCATTGTTATTGAAATCGCCCATTAAGAAGTACGGGGATTCAGGGGTGACCTGCTCCATTAAGGAGTCTACCTGGTACTTGAATGGTTCTTCATCGTCCCTCCACCAGCCGAGGTGGCAGGAGTAGAAGGTGAGGGGCTTACCATGATAAGAAATGGTGGCCCCTACGATCTTACGGGTTTTCCAATAGGCTTGATCATGGCTTCTCGAGATGAAGAAGCGATGTTCCTCCACGACGGGGTGCTTCGTCAAAATGGCGATGCCTTCTTCATAGACGTCGTAGCCGATATGAGCGAAGTCCCAGACAAGTGTGTAATCTGTTACGCCTCGCTTCTTCAGTTCTCCAAGGAGTACAAAGGCAAAGTTGTCTTTTTTGACCATGCCATGGGCGATTTCGCTTTCAATCAGCTGACTGACTTCCTGAAGGGCGATGACATCGTAGGATTTCTCCGCGATGTCATCGGCTAAAATCGAGATTTTCCCGAGCTGGTTATCTTCCTGCCATGAGTGACAATTCAGCGTGAGTAATTTCATGGATTATGCTCCCAGTAGGTCTTGAATGTCCGACTTGATGACGTCTGCTTTCGGACCGTAAATGGCCTGGACGCCCTTATCTTTCAGGATGAGGCCGAGTGCCCCGTTTTTCTTCCATTCCTGTTCAGTGTCGACAAGGCTCGTGTCTTTTACCGTTACACGAAGACGGGTCATGCAGGCATCAACGTCCACGATGTTGTCACTGCCGCCAAGCATGGCAACGACTTTAGGTGCAATTGAATCGGCACTTACACTTCCGCTGCCGGTTGTCGTTTCATCTTCAATATAGTTTCCATTACGACCCGGTGTCGGGAAGTTGAACTTTTTGATCAGGAAGTTGGCAACGGCAAAGTTCAAACCAAAGAACACGAGACACGCGATGACAAAGTTTACAAGGTCGACCCACAGGCCTGCTTTGATGATCATCGGTACACGGGTGAGAAGCTCGATGGATCCGAAAGAATGAACGCGGATGTGAACGATATCCACAATCGCGAAAGCAAGTCCCGTCATGATTGCGTACACCACATATAACAATGGAGCAGCGAACATGAACATGAATTCGATCGGTTCGGTAACACCTGTTAAAAATACAGCTAAACCAGCTGAGAAGAACATGGATTTGTATTTTTTCTTCTTATCTTTATCCACATTGCGGTACATGGCATATGCGATACCGATCAGGGCAGCTGTGGATAAAATCATTTGACCGACTTTGAAACGGGCCGGTGTCACATCGTTTAACAATTGTTTGTAGCTTGCCGTGTCTCCTGCTGCCAGGAAATTGTTCAGGTCGGCAATCCAGGCAAGCCATAGTGGATCTTGTCCCGCAACCGTCGATCCTGCACTTGAACCTGTCAAGATGGTATACGTCCCGCCAAGTTCCGTGTAGTTGATTGGAACCGTTAGCATATGATGCAGACCGAATGGCAGTAACAGACGCTCCAATGCGCCGAATACGAATGGGGCGATGATAGGCGCCGTGTTACGCGATGTGGCGATCCACTGACCGAAGTCATTCAGAAGTCCTTGAATGAATGGCCATACAATCGACATGATGACGGCGATGATGACCGATCCGACGATCACGACGAACGGTACGAAACGTTTCCCGTTAAAGAAGGAAAGGGCATCAGGCAATTTGCTGTAGTTGTAATACTTGTTGAAAAGGTTGGCTCCAAGGAAACCGGAAATGATTCCGACGAACACACCCATATTAAGGGAAGGTGCACCAAGGACCGATGTGAAATAATCTGAAACGACCAGCGTTTGTCCGAACAGGGAAGAGACCGTTGCTTCGGGATCACCTAGCATATCCCCACTCACTCCGAAGATCGCTCCTGTAATCCGGTTGATCAGGATGAAGGCGATCAGGGCAGCGAAGGCACCTCCTGCACGTTCTTTCGCCCATGAGCCCCCGATTGCGACTGCGAACAGGATGTGGAGATTAGTGATGACTCCCCACCCGATATCTTCCATAACTCTTGCAATCGTTTGCACAAATGTGATGTCTCCACCCATCATTGCAATCAACTTACCGAGGGAAATCATGATCCCTGCAGCTGGCATGACGGCCACGACCACAAGCAATGCTTTCCCGAACTTCTGCCAAAAATCAAATGACAATACATTCTTCATAAACCCGTTTCCTCCTTTAACATCAATCTATTGAACTATATTTCTTACATTGGATGACATGTGTGCGTTTACATTTCAGCTTAAAATGAAATGCGTGTCGCTGTGTCTTCATGGTATGGTGCTATGTACATAAAAATGGGTGCAAGGTAGATGCAACCGTTTGCACTAGCTAAACACATTTTATGATATCCCTTTCAAGAAAGCAATAACAAAATAGTATTTTAGTAAAATATTAATGGTGAGAGGGACGGACCTTGGTAGGAGGAGGGGGCGGGGAATTGAGAGATAGTTGTTTAGTAGTGGGTGTGAGGTTGTGGATAACGTCCGATGGTGGGAGGGGGGTATTCACATGTGGATAAATTGGTCGTTCATGCAAAAAAGGAGCATCCAACCAAGGCTGGATGCTCCTTATCATTATTTCAGTAAACGTAATCCATTTAAAATAACCAATATCGTACTTCCTTCATGCCCGATGACTCCATAGGGGAGGTCGAGGATCTGCAGGAAGTTGGAGGCAATCAACAGCATGATGACCGCGATGGAGAAAATGACGTTCTGCTGGACGATGCGCTTCATTTTTTTCGATAGCTTGATGGCTTCGGCGATCCGGGTCAGGTCGTTTTTCATCAGTACGACATCGGCTGTTTCAAGGGCGACGTCGGTGCCTTCTCCCATGGCGATTCCGACGTTGGCCGTTGCGAGGGCCGGTGCGTCATTGATTCCGTCTCCGACCATACCGACCGTACCGAATTGATCCTTCAACTTTTTCAGTTCGTCTACTTTCGTTTCCGGCAGGCATTCGGCAATAAAAGAAGCGACGCCCGCTTCTTCTGCGATGGCACGGGCCGTTTTTCCATTGTCTCCTGTCAGCATGATGGTCTGGACGCCTTCTTTTTCCAGAAGCTTCAGTGCTTCGATGGTTTCATTCCGGACGACGTCTTTCAAGGCGATCAATGCGACGATTTCATTTTCTTTTGCTACAAAAACGATCGTCTTTCCTTCAGAGGCGATTCTTCCGTATGCTCCGTTCATAAACCGTTCTGCCAACAGTTTATCCACAAAGTCGGCTTTCCCGATTTTCCATTCTGATCCGTCGACAAGGGCTTTGACTCCCCATCCGGATACATCCTCCAGGGAATCAGGCTGGAATAGTTGTACGTTGAACTCTCGGATTGCGTGTCCGACGATGGCCTGTGCGAGTGGATGGTTCGACTGATTTTCAATGGAAGCAACCGCGCTTATCACGTCACGTTCATTCATAGTATCTGCAATCAGGATATCCGTCACGACGGGTTTCCCTTTCGTCAGTGTTCCTGTTTTATCAAAGGCAATCGCCTTGATGTTACTCAGGTTCTCCAGGTGGGCACCGCCTTTAAAAAGGATCCCGTGGCGGGCGCCGTTTGAGATGGCCGAAAGACTTGCCGGCATGATGGCTGCAACCAGGGCACACGGTGATGCTACCACAAGGAGGACCATGGCCCGGTAGAATGTTTCCGTCCAGCTCCATCCAAGGAGGAAGTGAGGGAGGAACATCATCAGGAACACCACGGCAAGGACGACTTTTACATAGGTTCCTTCGAAGCGTTCGATGAACTGCTGGGAAGGGGATTTCTCACTTTGAGCCGATTGGACAAGGTCGATGATTTTTTGAAAGAGGGTTTCGCTGCTCGGTTTGGTCATTTCCACCGTGATGGCGCCGTTGATATTGACGGTCCCGGCGAACACTTCATCCCTCTGCCCCTTAGTCACAGGGACGGCTTCACCGGAGATCGCTGCTTCATCGATGGACGTGGTGCCTTTTACGACCACACCGTCCGTCGGTACCCGTTCACCCGGTTTAATCAGGATGTGATCACCGATTTCGAGGCTTGAAACATTGACTTTCTTTTCGCCAGAGCCTGTGACAAGCCATGCTTCTTCCGGCTGGAGCTGCATGAGGGCGGAGATTTCCTTCTGACTTTTATTCATCGTATACGTTTCAAGGGCTCCGCTGACAGCAAAGATGAAGATCAGGATCGCACCTTCCGTCCAGTAACCGATGATGGCGGATCCGACGGCGGCAAAAATCATCAGCATTTCCACATTCAGTTCTTTGTTTTCGATGGTTTCTTCGATTCCTTCTTTCGCTTTCGCAAAACCTCCGATGGCAAAAGCAAGGAGGTAGAAGATGGTGCTCATGCTTGAGTCCTCATTGGATGTCAGCCAGCCGACTAGGATGAACACACCGCTGATGAGGGCAGCGATCAATTCGGCATGAGGCTTCATTTTTTCAATGAAGTGTATGTTATCTTTAGGTGTCCCCATGGATAGTGCTTTGGATTGTGAGCTCATAAGTATTCCTCCTCTTTAGTAAATGAAAATGGGGGTTTCTCATTGAGAATAATAATCAACGTCATTACCCCTATAAAACGACGAAAGCTGCCACCAGTGAAAGGTGACAGCAAAACGGCACGTGCTCTTAGCTGAAAGTATATAAAGTTAGTAATTTGTAATTATTATAATCTAATCCTACCACATGTATATGAGGATGGGAAGCATTTTGTGCTAGTTATTCTCGGTTATTTCTCCACGCCGATTTTGCAGGGAAAAGACAAGGAGGCTCACAAAAATCATCAGCATCATGCTGGCGATCAAATAGAAGAAGCTGGACCCTTTGAACCAGTCGATCGTGATTCCACCGATGAAAGGGCCGATCATGCTGCCGAAGCTGAAGAAGATCCCGCACATGATGTTTCCGGCAGGCAGCAGCTCTTTCGGGAGGAGATCCGTCATATAACTGATGCCGAGTGAAAACGTCGAACCGACAGCCATGCCGGCTAACGTGAAGCAAATGAACAGTCCGACCGTGGACTCAGAAACGATTCCCGCAGCCGAGAAACAGAGGAATCCGATCATCATGACAATGAGGAGGACATGTTGTCTTCCATATTTATCGCTCAGAATACCGAGGGGCACCTGTGAGATGATGCTTCCCACTGCAAAAGCAGGGAGGAGGATGGCCACGGCTTCAATGGAAAGACCGTTTCGCAGGGCGAATACAGGAAAGTTCCCATTTAATGACGCTTCCAGGAAGCCATATCCGAGAGGCGGCAGCAAAGCGACCCAGGCATACTGGAGAACCTTTCCAAAACGATGGAACGATCCGAGGAACGAGGCGCTGCCGATGTTCTGCTCTTCGGGGAATTCATTTTGTAATCGAAAGACGAACATCCATACCGTCAGGCTTAATAAGGAAGAAATGATGAACGGTAAGGCTTGATGGATCGTGATGAGCTGCGTCATCATCGGCCCGACGGCGAATCCGATCCCAAAGGATACCCCGTAAATGGATATATTCCGTCCCCGGCGTTCTTTCGGCGAAAACGACGTAATCCACGTCTGGGTGGCAAAGTGGAGCATGTGATCCCCGATCCCAATGAGAAGGCGAAGGGCGAACCAGAACCAGAAGGATTTCCAGACCGGGAACAGTAAGAGCGATACGGCAACGATGATCCCCCCGATGATGATCATCGGTTTATAGCCGATTTTCTGCAGTGGTCGTTCCATTAATGGTGAGGCCAGCAGGATTCCGATGTAGAGGGCAGTTGCATTTAAGCCGTTCAGGGAAGAGGACAGTCCATCCTGTTCGAAAATGATGGCGATGAGGGGAAGGAGCATTCCCTGTGAGAAACCGGAAATGGCGACGATCCCGACCAGTACCTTGAAACGGAAGGCTAATGTTTGATTCATTTTGTCAAAACTCCCAATCATAGTAAATATCTTCTTTGATGGTACCCCCAATTTCAATGTTTGGCAATATGGGGGGAATAGAGTAAAATCAAAACATCTACTAGCATATTAAGGAAGGAATGATGAAGAAATGGAATATAAAATGCAAGAAGGCGGATTTTACAGTGATTTAGGGTTTGGAAAGCTGGAAGTATCGGGTAACGAAGAGTATGGTTTCCGCCCATTTCAATTACTGGTGTCATCTGTCGCCGTATGCAGCGGTGGCGTACTACGTAAAGTACTTGAAAAAATGCGCATCGAGTTCGACGACATCCACATCAAAGCCGACGTCACCCGCAACGAAGACGAAGCCAACCGCGTCGAAGCCATCTCCCTCCACTTTACAATCCGAGGGACGGACCTTGACGAAGCCAAGATCGAGAAAGCCATGAAGCTCACACGCAAAAACTGCTCCATGGTGCAATCGGTGCAGGACAGCATCAAGATTGAAGAAACGTTTGAGTTGGTGGGGTAAAGAAAGGTGAGGTCCGTCCCTCAATGAGAGGATTTTTGAGCGAAATGCGTGAAGAGGAGAGGGACGGACCTCTAAATGGAAAGAACACGGCCATGCGTCTAACCATTTGAAGGTCCGTCCCTCAAGAGTCCTCTACACCTACAGCTCCTGGGGTTCGCTGCCGGGTTTTGAGTAGTAGAGGATGGTTTTGGGGATGAGTTTGAGGAGCTGGTATTCGGGATCATCGGGGCTTGCGATCCAGTGTTTGAGCTCTTCTTTCCAGAATTTCGCTTTCAGTTCCGGGGAGTCTTCGACGGACGCCTCAGCTTCGATTTCTACATAGTGTTCATGATCAGAATCACGGTCATAGCCAAGGAGAATGTGCACATGAGGGTTCTGTGCAATGTCTTCTGCCTTGTGGGCATGTTCGTTGGTTGCCGTATACAGAGTAAGATCGTCGTGATCGAACATCATAAACCGTGAGTACGGTTTATTGTCACGGATGGTGGCAAGGGTGCCAATTTTATGATGGGAAAACAGTTCTGTTATTTTATCTTTTAAGGTTTGTGCCATGGATATTCCTCCTAATCAGGTTCTATCTATAATGTGTCTAAACAGACTTGTTTTAACCAAATTTCTTAAAAAAGGATGGATCATAAACGTGAATAAAGTATTTACGCTGCTTGTATTTGCAGGGGTCCCGGTTTCGGTGATCGGTTCTCTGCTTCATTGGCCAAGTGTCATTATGTTTGTTATTTATTGCGTCACGATCATTGCCCTGGCGGCGTTTATGGGAAGGGCGACGGAAAGCTTGGCCGTCGTGTCGGGTCCCCGTATCGGTGGGCTGTTAAACGCGACTTTCGGGAATGCTGTAGAATTGATCATTTCTATTTTTGCCTTGAAAGCAGGGTTGATCGGGGTCGTATTGGCCTCCCTGACCGGGTCCGTCCTTGGGAATCTTCTCCTGGTGGCAGGACTGTCCTTCTTTGTCGGAGGCGTGAAGTTCAAGCGTCAAAAGTTTAATGTGTTCGATGCGCGCCATAACTCAGGGCTCCTCATGTTCGCCATCATCGTGGCCTTCGTGATTCCGGAAGTGTTCTCCATGGATATGAATGAAGGGAGGACGATGACCCTTTCCATCGGGATTTCGGTCATCTTGATTCTCCTTTATTTATTCGCCCTGTTCTTCAAACTCGTGACGCACCGCGGTGTGTATCAAAGTGAGAACAGCGAAGGAGCCCTCGAACATGATGAGGAACCAGAATGGAACAAGGGGAAAGCGTTACTCATCCTCGCTCTCTCGACTGTTGCGGTCGCCTATGTATCGGAACGCCTTGTCCATACGTTTGAAGAAGTAGGGGAAGCTTTCGGTTGGAGCGAGCTCTTTATCGGGGTCATCATTGTAGCGATTGTAGGGAATGCGGCGGAGCATGCTTCAGCCGTAATCATGGCGTATAAAAATAAGATGGATATCGCTGTCGAGATTGCTGTAGGATCCACCCTGCAGGTCGCCATGTTCGTCGCACCAGTGCTCGTGCTGATTTCATTATTTTTTGAAAAAAGCATGTCACTCGTGTTTACATTACCGGAACTCGTGGCAATGGTCTCAGCCGTCCTGCTCACAGTGATCATTTCCAATGATGGGGAAACGAATTGGTTTGAAGGATTGACCCTTCTAGCCGCTTACTTCATCATGGGAATCGGATTTTATTTACTATAGTTGTCAAGATAAGACCCGGCAGGATTTCTGCCGGGTCTTTTTGCGGGAAAATCAATTCCGTGAGAACCGCCTACTCATTCTTGAATAAGATAACAGGAGAGTTTTTGTGTAAAGGAATGAGTAGCGTGAGAAAAAAGAAAAAACCGACGAACGGTAAAGCCATTGATTGCAAAATCGATTTACCTCCGAGAGGATGTCCAGGGATTTTTCCTTTCGAAGGATGCACGAATCCAACCATTCAACTGGATGATATCGGCATCATCAGCTGCGAAGGCATCATCAGCGGAAGGGTACTGTGCGATTATCAGCCCCTGCAAGGTGTGACGGTTACGCTTACCTCTTCATTTCCGGGGCTCGTATTTGAGGATATGACACCGGTCACTGACAGCACGGGCCGGTTTTCGACGAGGGTGACCGTGCCCCCAGGGACACCGATTACACCGAATGTGAGGATCACAGCAACGGCGGTCGTGATCGGAAAGACCATCAGTGATACGATTTTTGTAAGAGTGGATTGTATCCTATGTAAAAACCCAGTGCTGACACTCGAGCCGATTCCTTGTCCGGTCGGCTGCAAGGGCACACAGATCAAAGGCAGACTTATTTGTGACGGCCAGGCAATCGGGAATGCAGCGATATCATTTATCATCGAATCCGCCTCCAACCGTGTCGTCATCACCCCGAATCCCGCGATTACACAGAGTGACGGGAGATACACGGCGACATTGGTTCTTTTTCCCGATGTGGATGAAACGATCCGCATTACGGCCGTGACGAAAATCGGCGGATTAAAGGTCGTTTCGAAAACGAGGGAAGTGGCTGTGCGATGTGTGAAATGTAAGAATCCGGCCATCAAGCTGAACAAGTTGAAGAAAATCGACTGCCGCTCAACCATTTCAGGTAAGGTCACATGTGATGGAGTCCCACAGGCGAATGTACCGGTCACATTGACAGGTTCATCCATCCTGATGTTCCAGACACCGAATCCCGTCACGGATGAGAACGGAAGATTTTCATCTGTTGTCACCGTGAAAAAAGGGACACCGTTTCAAACCGCTTCCTATACAGCTACAGCCGTAATCGATGGGAAAACCATCAGTGCCACGGATACCGTCATAGCAGGGTGCAAAAAGTGCCGTAATCCTAAGTTGACCCTTGAAGTCCCATGTGAGACCGTCACATGCGAAGGAACGAAATTGACGGGAAGGCTGACTTGCGACGGGGCGCCTGTTAAGAATGCCAGGATTTCGTTTACGGTCACGGCCACGGATCCAGGTGCAGTGGAGATCGATCCGAATCCGGCATTTACCGATGAAGAAGGCAGATATGTCACCGAGCTCTGCCCACGACTCGGAGTCCATGAAACGATCATGATCAAAGCGTCGGCCACCGCCTTCGGAGAGCAGGTCGTCGCATCCGGGGAGATCACCATCGATTGTCGATGCAAGCATCCAAAGATTCATATAAAAGAGAACAAAAAGCTGAATTGTAAAGGGATCATTTCAGGCTGTCTTTCCTGTGAAGGATTTCCACTGACGAATAAAGAGGTCTCGTTTTCAAGTCCAGTGTTAACCTTTAAGCCACAGGTTGTCACTACTGATGAGAACGGGGAATTTTCAACCCTTGCCTTTGTTCCTCCGAATACCCCATTCAGGGAGGTCCCATTTACGGCGACAGCTGTGGTAGGTGGAAAAGCGGTATCGGAAATGGTATTCGTCTACGCCGGGTGTCTCATTTGCGAAAAGCCTAAGCTGACTTTATGTGTACCGGATTGTGTAGAATGCGAAGGAGCAGCGATTACAGGGAAATTCACTTGTAATGGAAGGCCTGTCGCCAATGCCGGGATCAAGCTGAAAGTCACCCCTGACGTTGCGTCCATTACCCCCGATAAAATCAAAACGAATGCAAAAGGGGAATATGAAGCTGTGCTTACCCCGGATTCACATGTATCCGGAGAAGCTGTGGTTCAGGCAATTGCCTTAATTGATGGTAAGGAAATAATCGTTGAGGAGAAAATAATCAACATTCATTGCACATGCTCTCACCCAAAGGACGACCTGGATGAAATGGAACCAATTGACTGCTGGGAAGAAAGTAGCGGGATTAGAGAGTGTGACAGAGGAACTCCGGGAGACTGCGAAATGCTCCTTCCTGAAAACTTACCCGAAGATAAAGAAAGTCGTTCAAATGACGTCGTGTCTTCGAATGCAGAAACTGAAAACATTTATGAAGAAGAGGAGAAGATCTCAGATTTCAAGGAAACTGCGCATCCGTGTTTATCCCTGAATGTTCCAGTGGTTGTAAGCTGCAGGGGAGGGTGCCTCACGGGAAAAGTCCAGTGTGAAGATATGAAACAGATCGAAGTATACTTTGAAGTGCTGGAGGAACATTTGAAAAGTCTCATCATGCCAAATCCTGCGATCCCGGATAAAGACGGGAATTATGCAGCAGACATCACCCCAAAACACGGTATGACCGAGAGTATCACAATCAGGGCATTCATCTTTTGGAAAGGAAAAAGGATCGTATCCCATCCGGGTTGCACCATTCTTGCCTGTTCTTCGAAAAAAATGGATGACGATTAAAAAAGCCATGGAATCTTAGGGATTCCATGGCTTTTTATAGGGAATGCAGGAATGATCGGAAACGCCGATTTGCTTTGTAGGAGAAGCTCGGACGTTCCCGCTTCAATAATGATAGTATAAAACAAAATGAGAATTTTGTAAATATTCTTTCAAATTAAGTTTTTTGGATAAGCTGCACCTTCTAGGAAAAACTAACGGCAAACCCTTATACGCTTGAAAGGAGTCAAATACATGAAACTAATGCGCACTGCTCTTATGGTCATACTCGCATTTTTCGTTGCAACTACAGGGATTCACGCCCAAAACAGTCCTAAAAAGGAAACGAAGCCAAAAACGGAGAAGGCACCGGCATCAACTGAGGATTCGAGCGTGAAGATCCCGAACTCAGTATTGAATATCGCCAAGGAAAATACGTATCCAAATTCTACACAGGATCAGCCTTATCTGCAACCGAGCGAATGGAGTCAGGAGCTGATCGAGACCTCCAATGTGAGGATCGAAAACCCGAACCTGATCCGCATCCTGAACGAGTCCACGGTCAATAAAGCACCGACGATCGGGCTTCGTGCCACCATTTATCTTGGGGAATGGCCGCTGAACTATGCATCAACGGAAACCTCCCCGAACTGGGAGTATCAAAAGGTCAACACGAATTACTTTGATAACCGCGGAGGAAAATCCAACTATCAAATTCACTACGTCCAGGAAGCACAAAAGGTCGTAAAGGGTGGACTCACGGCAAAAGTTCCCCATGCAGATGATGTGGAAAAAATGATGCTCATCAAAGCCATGGAAAAATCAAAATTGCCACTCGCCTTCCAAACCATCGTGGGGGCAGGGACAAAAAAGGATCAAGTGTACAACATCTCTCCTAAACGACTGGGCTACCTATATGCATATGCACCAGCCATCAACGAAAAAGGGAAAGTAACCTATGGTGAAGTGTTCCTCGTCATGAAAGGAACCAAGCGCTCCATCGTCGTCAAAAACGTTACCTCACAAGGAGTCGGAGCCTGGATTCCTGTTCAAGATCATGTCCACTTCGGATTCATGGCAAGCGAATCTCCAAGATAATGTTTAAGGAAGAGTGAAATCGGGTAAAACCTAATTTCACTCTTTTATTATTTCTGTTAATATGTTATAATAATTAGAATATTCTGAATTAAAGGAGGGTTTACATGGAGTATCTATTACTATTCGGCGGGCTGCTGGTGGCATTCATCACACTTCGCGTATGGTTCGGCGCAAGAAGAGCGAGGATCTACGCAGAAATAAAGAAACAAAAATACAACGTCATGGACCCGGCACTCGAAAAAATCACCACCTCAAACAGCGACCGCAAACCCATAGGATAAAAAACACTTCGGATGAATATCCGTGGTGTTTTTTTGCGTCCAAAAAAAGCCCGAGTCCATAACAGATTTGAGCTTTCAACCTTCATTTTATCGGGAAATCTTCGCTTCACGCTTCGAAAAGTCTACATCTTTGTAATACATTGACTTCACGAGTACATTTGGTCCGAGGCAGCGGGCCATGGGACAATGGCAGTTCAGTTCTTTTGCGAGAGGCTGCTCCTTCCACTTTTCGAAAATATCAGGCAGTGTATCTTTAGTGATATTCCCGAGTGGCGGTGTGTCCCCAAAGTCGGTGACGATGACATCGCCGGTGAAAATGTTCACGTTCAGACGGGAACGGCCGTCGGGGTCATTTCTCACACTCACTTTTTTCGCAGAATAAAGTTCCTTCAGAAAATCCAAGTCTTCCTGTGAAGAGCTGCATGGATAAAATGGCAAAGTGCCGAATAGCATCCACACCTTCTCATCGCGGAACCTAAGAATATCCGAGATCGCTTCACGCGTTTCCTCCAATGAAAGAGTTTCAAGGCTTGATGCAAAGTCGGAAGGGTACATAGGATGAATTTCGTGACGCCCACACTTCATTTCATCGACTACCTGGCGATGAATTTTTTCTAAATAAGGCAGGGTGTTTTTATTTAACATAGTCTCCGCAGACACGAGCACACCCCGTTCGGATAGGGCACGGCTGTTTTCAATCATGCGGTCAAACAGCTTACGGCGCTGTTCCCTCGTTGGCTTCCGTTCCATATTGGCAAAGCCGACATCGATGAATTCATCGATCGTTCCCCAGTTATGGGAGATGTGCAGGACATCGAGGTACGGGGCGATCATCAAGTAGCGGTCGAGGTCCAGGGTCAGGTTCGAGTTGATCTGGGTATGTACGCCCCTGGAATGTGCATACTTGAGTAGTGGGAGAACGTAATGTTCAACCGATTTCTTTGACATCATCGGCTCCCCGCCGGTAATACTAAGGGAACGGAGCGTTTTGATGTCGTCGAGTTTCCCGAGGATCAGTTCAATTGGCAGGGCACTCGGGTCCTTCGGTGATAATGTATATCCTACGGCGCAGTGCTCGCATCTCATATTGCAAAGCGTGGTGGTGGTGAATTCGATATTGGAAAGCGTAATATAACCATGCTCATCCACGTCTAAATAAGCCTCCCAAGGGTCATGGTCAATCGACATTTTCTTGGGGAGAGTGTCAGTTTTCATTTTGAAAAAGCTCCTTTAATATTAGGTCATCTATCCATTATTGAGAAAGGGTCAGCCCTTGTCAATCGGAAAGTTATTGGTTACCATAGTAAACGTATTGAAAGGAGAGAGAACTCTTGGGTAAAGCTATCAATGATAAAGACTCACAAGTAAGCTATTTGAAACAACGCCTGAACCTGTTCGTCGACGTGCTGGACTCAATCGACCCGGAACAAGCGGACATTGACGATATCGATCGCCTGATCGCCATGATCGATGACATAGAAGTAAAATGCGAGCAATTTAAGAAGAGTGAGTAGGAGTCCTTTGTGGGACTCTTATTTTTTTGGAGGGACGGACCTTGGTGGGGGAAGTCGGTATTTGTCGTTTTTCGCAGAACGGTCGATAAATCCCCTTAACAGTTGATGTCCCCATCTTCCATCCTATGTCCCATATAAGACAGGAATGCACAAGCAGGATTTCCCTATCAACATGTCAAACTTTAATACAAAACCATCTATTAAAGGAGCGACACCCCAATGATCATCACACCCATCGAAAAAAAACAAAGCGAACAGGCGAAAGAGGTGATCCTCTCCGGATTCCTTGAGCGGTTCGGATTCATCGATCACACACTGAACCCCGATATTCATGACATTTCCACAGAGTATGATGGTACGCAGCATCATTTTTTTGTAGGTAAAGAGAATGACCACATCATCTGTACGGGAGCAATCCGGAAAGAATCAGAAGATACGTATCACATTGTGCGGATGTCTGTTCTATCCTCCTACAGAAAACGTGGACTTGGCCGCTTTATGCTCGAGCATCTCGAAAACAAAGCGCGATCCCTTGGCGCACACAGACTCATTCTCGAAACAAACAAACAGTGGGCGGACGCCATCAAATTTTATAAAAATAACGGGTTTACTTATATGGAAGAAGACGAGGTTTCGTGTTATTTCGAGAAGGAAATTCCATTGTGAAATCCCTTTCAATCTTATTCTTATAGGAGTATAATAATGAATGAAAATTGAGACTGTTTGAGATCTTTAGAGGGGGAGAACGATGAATAAAGAGACATTACAGCAAAGTATGTACGATTTGATTGTGGAAACGTCCACGAATCTGCCGAAAGATGTACGGCGTGCGATCCGCTCGGCGAAATCCCGTGAGAATGCAGGGACCCGTGCGGCGATGAGCCTGGACACGATTTCAAATAACGTGAAGATGGCGGATGACAATGTATCCCCGATTTGTCAGGATACAGGACTTCCTACTTTTAAAATAAAGACTCCGGTCGGCGTGAATCAGCTTGAAATCAAGGAAGCGATCTATGCGGCCATGGTAGAAGCAACAAAGGACGGGAAGCTTCGTCCGAACTCTGTTGATTCATTGACGGGGGCAAACTCAGGGGACAATCTCGGTCTTGGGACGCCTGTCATCAAGTTCGAACAGTGGGAAAAGGATTATATCGATGCGCGCCTGATCTTAAAAGGCGGCGGTTGTGAAAATAAGAACATCCAGTACAGCCTTCCTTGTGAGCTTGAAGGACTTGGCCGTGCCGGGCGCGACCTTGACGGAATCCGTAAATGCGTGATGCATTCGGTGTATCAGGCACAGGGACAGGGCTGCAGCGCCGGGTTCATCGGCGTCGGAATCGGCGGAGACCGTTCTTCCGGTTATGATCTTGCAAAAGAACAATTATTCCGTTCCGTTGAGGATGTGAATCCGAATGAAGATCTTCGCAAGCTGGAAGAGTATGTGATGGACAATGCGAACGAGCTTGGTATCGGCACGATGGGATTCGGCGGGGAAACGACCCTTCTTGGCTGTAAAGTGGGCGTCATGAACCGGATTCCTGCAAGCTTCTTCGTATCTGTTGCCTATAACTGCTGGGCGTTCCGTCGTCTGGGCGTGAAGCTTGACGCAACAACAGGCGGAGTCGATGAGTGGTTCTATCAGGAAGGCGATAAGATCGACCTGACAGAAAGGTCAGTTGCTGAGCTTGAAACGGCTGCGGCAACTTCTGGGGAACAGCCAAATGTGGTGGTCCTCGAAGCTCCGATCACGGAAGAGAAAATCCGTGAACTGAAAATGGGAGACGTCGTTCACATCAACGGCCGCATGTACACTGGCCGTGATGCGATTCACAAGTATCTTAGCGAAAACGATGCCCCGGTTGATCTCGACGGACAGATCATCTATCACTGTGGCCCCGTGATGCTGAAGGACGATAAAGGCAACTGGCACGTGAAAGCGGCCGGCCCGACAACGTCCATCCGCGAGGAGCCTTATCAAGGCGATATCATGAAGCGCTTCGGTATCCGTGCCGTCATCGGTAAAGGCGGAATGGGTCCTAAAACCCTTGCCGCTCTGAAGGATCATGGCGGGGTGTACCTGAATGCGATCGGTGGAGCGGCCCAGTACTACGCAGATTGTATCAAAGGCGTAGACGGAGTCGACCTGATGCAGTTCGGTATCCCGGAAGCGATGTGGCATCTGAATGTAGAAGGATTCACGGCGGTTGTGACGATGGATTCACACGGAAACAGCCTGCACGCGGAAGTCGACAAATCTTCTTTGGAAAAACTGGCACAGTTCAAGGAAAAGGTTTTTAAATAAGAAATTGGTACCATCCTGTTCATGCTGCGGGGTGGTTTTTTTATTGGTTATATATGTTAAAATCAGGATGAAACTTTAACGAGCGTTCATTCGTATGACATATAAACAGGAGTTGGAGGGTGAGTATGATTTTTAATAAATTATTTGGCATGTTGATTCTTACTTTGATGATTTTCTTATCAGGATGTGCGGCCAATCCTGAAAAAGAAGCGGATATCACGTCTATTGACGATGTGAGTGTGGATACATTGAAAGAAAATAGCGGAACCTATGTAGGAGATAACTCGAAAGTACAGGCGATCCTACAAGAGCTGCCAGGGGCTGAAACGATCAAGGAAATCGATCTTTCCGGTGAAATGGTGAAGGTGACATACGGCTATGAAGAAGAAGGGAAGTTATCTGAAAGCGATGTGAATGAGTATTGGTTTGACGGCAGCAACGTCAACCGGAAAAACTTTTACTACAACGCGATCTACCTCACGCTTCTTGTACCGAATGCGAAAGAATATCACTTCACCGTCGACGAATCCATGGTATCAGTCTCCAGGGATAAAATGGTCGCAGGTTTATCCAAGGAATTCAGCGACTTCCCGAAAGGCGACGACATCTGGGACAGAAAGACCGTCTCCACCTTCATCGAAGAACACGAAGGCAAACTGACCGAAATGGCAACGAAATATCAGACGTTTTTTGAGTAGAGGGAGGGACCTTGGGTTTGAAAGCGACGTAAAAATTAATGAAGTGCCGCCACAGAGCGGATCCATCATGTGCTTCGGTCCCAAATCAAATTAAAATCACAAGATGAACACCCATTTCTGGATACTATTAGTACACATGAATCCTTCCCGTTCTCAAAAACTAAGGGAAACGCAAGGGAAAGAAGGGTTCAATTTTGCGAAAATCACTAAAAGTGTTGATCATAGCAGCAATCTTAGTATTGCTCATACCGGCGGAGGCTTATGCAGTATCCAATAATCCGATCGGCTGGGGTTTCAAAAAGAGTCAAAATGAGGTGCAGCCGGAAGCAGGCGCTGCCTATGACCAGCTGCTCGATAAGTACGATGCCTTTTATAAAGGTTCACCAGATAAAAAAGTGCTCTACGTTACATTCGACAACGGATATGAAAATGGCTATACGGAAAAGATTCTCAATGTATTGAAGCAGGAAAAAGTACCAGCCACCTTCTTCGTGACCGGTCACTATTTGCTCAGTGCCGAGGATCTCGTCAAGCGAATGGTGAAAGAGGGACATATTATCGGGAACCATTCGTGGCATCACCCGGACTTCACCGCAAGTTCCGACCAGAAGATCAGGGAAGAGCTCCAAAAAGTGAAAGTGGAAACGAAAGAACTGACAGGACAGAAGGAAATGAAGTACCTCCGTCCGCCAAGGGGCGTCTTCTCTGAACGCACACTTCAAATCGCGAAAGAAGAAGGCTACACCCACGTCTTCTGGTCCCTTGCCTTCATCGATTGGAAGACAGACCAGCAAAAAGGATGGAAGTATTCCTATGACAACATCATGGCCCAGGCTCATCCCGGTGCCATCATCCTCCTGCACTCCGTCTCCAAAGACAACGCAGACGCACTCGAAAAAGCCATCCAGGACCTCAAAAAACGGGGCTACACCTTCAAAAGCCTCGATGAGCATCCGATGATGAAATAAGAGGGACGGACCCTCATTCCTAGGACCAGGTCCTAGGAATTGAGGTCCGTCCCTCTTCTTGATGCGTTACACCACGCATGTGCTATAATACACATACAAGTTTTGTGCGGAAGGGTGAGGAGTATGGCAGTTAGGAATGTTAAGATTGAAGGTCCGTATGATTTTGACCGTGTGCTGGACAGGCTGGCGCTTGATCCGTTGAATGCAGTGGATCAGGAGGATCGAAGCGTGAAGGTCCCCTATTATCATGGCGGGGAATATGGTGAGGTCATCGAGATTCAGGCAACAGGAACAACGGATGAGCCTGAATTCAGGATCACGTTTGAAAATGAAGAAAATCTGGAAGCGAAGCAACACCGAATCTCAGACATTTTTCAATGGCAGACAGGTCTCCATGACATGCACACGCATTTCCTGGAAACCGATCTGAAGCCGATCTTTGAGGAGCATGTCGGAACACCACTTGTCCTGGAGTTCGATCCCTTCGCCACCATCATCAAAAGCATCATCCATCAGCAGCTGAATCTCAAGTTCGCCTTCACCCTTACCCATCGATTCGTCACCACATATGGCTGGGAAAAGGGTGGAGTCTGGTTCTACCCGTCACCGGAAAAAGTAGCGGGACTTACAGTGGAAGAACTCAGGGAGCTCCAGTTCAGTCAGCGAAAAGCGGAGTATGTGATCGGAATTGGACAGAAGGTGTCAAGTGGGGTACTGGACCTGAATCAACTGGCGGAACAAACGGACGAAGCGGTCATCAAAGAGCTCACAAAAATCCGCGGCATCGGACCATGGACGGCTCAAAGCTTCCTGCTATTCGGACTCGGCAGGCCGAACCTTTTCCCGAAAGCGGACATCGGCATTCAAAACGCCATCAAAAAATTATTCCAAATGGAACAGAAGCCGACCATGGACGAGCTGGATGAATTCAGCGCGGCCTGGCACCCTTATTTAAGCTATGCATCACTGTATTTATGGAGAAGTATCGAATAGAACGGACGTGAACCAATGAAAAAACAATACGCAAAAAAGCCACAACATAATGAAGTGAAAATCGAGCTGAAACAACAGTTTCCTCTGACCATAAAGAAAATCGGCATCAACGGGGAAGGAGTCGGTTTCTTCAAGCGCAAGATCGTCTTCGTACCGGGAGCCCTTGCAGGGGAAGAAGTGGTCGTTGAAGTGACCAAGGTCCACCCGAAATTCACCGAAGCCCGTATCAAAAAGATCCGGAAGAAGTCAGCCGAGCGTGTGAAAGCGCCATGCCCGGTCTATGAGCTATGCGGAGGATGCCAGCTTCAGCATCTGTCATATGAAGGACAGCTCGACGCCAAACGGGATATCCTTCTTCAATCACTTGAGCGCCATACGAAGCTCAAACTTGAAGATATGGATATTCGTCCGACGATCGGCATGGACAACCCGTGGCACTACCGGAACAAAAGTCAGTTCCAGGTCGGGACACAAAACGGAAAGGCCATTGCAGGCTTATACAGCATGAATTCCAACAAGCTGATCGACATCGATGAGTGCATCGTGCAGCACCCGCTCACGAATAAAGTGACAAACGAAATCAAGCGGATCATCAACGACTTCAACATCCCTGTTTTTGATGATAAAAAGAAAAAGCCGATCCTGAAAACGATTGTGACACGTGTCGGGTTTGAAACAGGGGAAGTTCAGGTTGTACTTGTGACGTCCGAGAAAAAAATCCCCCGCAAGGAATTGCTGATTTCGGAAATCCAGAAACGTCTTCCGGAAGTCGTTTCCATCGCCCAAAACATCAATCCGCAGAAAACGGCCCTCGTCTTCGGGGACGAAACAATCCATTTGTCTGGTAAAGAAAGTATCGAAGAACGTCTGGAAGAGTTCACCTATGAACTGTCCGCACGGGCCTTCTTCCAGCTGAATCCGCTCCAGACGAGCAAGCTGTATAACGAAGCAAAGAAAGCATCGGCCCTCACAGGTGAAGAAAAAGTCGTCGATGCCTATTGTGGTGTCGGAACGATCGGGTTATGGCTTGCAGACGGAGCGAAAGAAATCCGCGGCATGGACGTCATCAAGGAAGGGATCGATGACGCAAAGAAGAACGCGAAGAAATTCGGAGTCGAGCATGCCGAATACTTTGTCGGCGGTGCCGAAACCCTCATGCCAAAATGGAAAAACGAAGGCTGGCGTCCAGATGTCGTCGTGGTCGATCCGCCGAGGACGGGCTGTGACAACAAGCTTCTGGATACGCTGAAAGAAGTGAAGCCGAAGACGTTCGTGTATGTCTCCTGCAACCCGTCGACCCTCGCGAAGGATATCGACTATTTGAAGAAGCAGTACCAGGTGGAATATTTGCAGCCGGTCGATATGTTCCCGCAGACTGCGCATGTGGAGGTTGTGGCGAAGCTGGTTCTGAAATAAAGACCAGGTTCAGAGAATGATTTTGAAAACCTGATTCAAACCAAAAACAACTAAAAGGGTGTCCCAACGTCATAGGAGGGATCCTCTTTTTTTAGATAGGGATGGACTTCGGAATAAAGAAAGGCAGGGAGACAGATGAAAAAAGCAGATAAAAAAACAAGGGATGCTCTTTTAAGAGGCTTAAAGGGCTTAAAGGAAATGCAGGAAGACATGGAAGCGAAGAGGGCACGGGGAATTTGGAAGGATATCAAACCAGGATCTACATTAATTGAAGCGCTGAGTATACTCAAGAAGGATGAAGTAGATTCGATTCGTAAAGCGTATGAATTCCAAGGGATGAGCTCACTGAAAAAAGCTGAAATGGCTTTAGAGGTTTCCATGTTGGTTCCACATTCCTTCGAGAAGATGCTTCATCGCTTGGACCAGGAAAGATATGATTTATTGAAAAGAATCATACAATCAGATGGTTTTTTAATTCTGGACCACGATTTCTCTACTAAAAAATTGACTACCCTCATGACGAGATGCCTTGTGTTTGGAAGCAGTCATAACGGACAAAAAGCATTGGTGGTACCTCAGGAGTTACAGGAGTGTTTCCGTAAACTTGACGGCCCTGCCCTCCATAAAATCATCAATAGAAATACGGAATGGATCATGCTCACAAACGGTCTTCATTATTATTACGGGGTCATGAGTAGTAAAGCACGGATCGAAACCATTGAAAGACTCGTGAGTGACCCACTCGATATTCGTGAATATTCCTCAGTTATCCATGAGTCGATGGATTATTATAAAAGAATCAGTTTTTCGTCAGCCTATGGATATAAAGACACGAGAGTAATGTACGAAGAGAAGCTCGAGAAGAGGAATCAGGCAGACTATTATCCCTTCACCAAAAAGCAGCTCATGGAAGCTGGGAAAGAAAATCATTTCGATGCTACTCCAGAAATGATCGAATTTCTTGCGTTCATCGACTACTTCTATGACATGGAAGATGAACGTCTGATCGAAATCGCGAAAAAAGTGATCACCATGATTAACCAAGAGCATTCGTTAGAGTATGTATTGGACTACCTGCAATCGTTTCTAGAAATTCCGTCAAAAGAAGTATTTGAGCAGCTGACGGATCGTCTTATAAACGTATGGAATAACACCCGTATATGGGTATTGAAGGGTTACACTCCGATTGAAATCAGATTGAAAGCAGAAAATAAACAGCCTGTAAATGTGATGAATCAAGCAGCCCCATCGAAAGTAAATGTGATGAATCAAGCAGCCCCATCGAAAGAAGAAGACTTAAATAGCAAAAAGACTGGGCGCAATGATGCCTGCCCTTGTGGGAGTGGGAAGAAATACAATCACTGCTGCGGTAGAAATTAAGGAGGCAAAAATCCCAAAGCCTAAAAAACACACCCGCCAAGCAGATGTCTGTTCAAATAGCTAAACATCTATTAATATTTCCCTTGAACAACAACAAGGAGGCAAAATCATGAACAGCAAATATAAAGAGTTAGTATCTCCCTATACATTTAAAAACGGAGTCGAATTAAAGAACCGGATCATCATGGCACCGATGACGAATTTTTCTTCGGACGAGGATGGAAACGTCACGGACGCTGAGGTTACTTACTATGCGAGACGTTCCAAGGATGTCAGCATGGTGATTACGGCATGCACATACGTAACGCCTGATGGTAAGGGGTTCCCCGGTGAATTTGGTGGGGATTCCGATGAAATGATCCCAAGCCTTGAACGTTTGGCGAAAGGAATCAAGGATCAAGGCGCTAAAGCCGTTCTCCAGATTTTCCACGGAGGTGTACAATGCCCACCTGACCTGGTTCCTGATGGGGATGTTGTGAGCGCAAGTGACGTAATGGGTGAAAATGGAGAGAAGAAAGCGAGAGGCTTATCGGAAGCAGAAATCGAGAATATCATCGAAGCCTTCGGTGAGACGACCCGCCGCGCGATTGAAGCAGGCTATGATGGTGTCGAGATTCATGGAGCGAACGGGTACTTGATTCATCAGTTCTTTTCACCGTTGACCAATCAGAGACAAGATCGTTTTGGCGGAAGCCTTGAAAATCGCATGACGTTCCCACTTGCCATTGTGGACAAAGTGAAGAGTGTGGTCGAGAAGCATGCGGATCCATCATTCCTCGTTGGATACCGTTTCTCACCAGAGGAGCCTGAAGACAATGGATTCACGATGGGGGATACCCTTACCCTTGTGGATGCACTGGCAGACAAGGATCTCGATTACCTTCATGTATCCCTGTTCGATTTCTTCTCGAAGCCAAGAAGGGGCGTTGCGGATCTGGAGAAAACAAGAATGGACTATCTGTTGGAAACGATCGGTAACCGCGCGCCTTTGATCGGGGTAGGTTCGATCTACTCTGCAGACGATGCCCATAAAGCGTTCGCGTCAGGCGTCCCGTTACTGGCTCTCGGCCGCGAACTCATCATCGATCCTGATTGGCTGAAAAAAATCAAAGAAGGAAAAGAAGATGAAATCGTGACGGAGATCGACAAAGGAAAGCAGAAAGAATTGGTCGTTCCTGATCCGTTATGGAATGCGATTGTGAACACTCCTGGCTGGTTCCCTGGAGTATAATATGAAAAAAACGTCCTGTGATTCGTTCACAGGACGTTTTCTTTTACACTGAACTTTGCTTAGATCCTTTATTCCCAGGAGCAAACCATCCTAAAAGGGCAATCCCCACGAGGACTCCATAGAAAATCAAGGTCCACACGGTGCTATGTGGGAAATCATGATCCAGCACCCCGATATCCTCATGGGCAAGGGTGATGACCGCAAGCTTCACACCGACCCAGGCGACAATGGCATAAGCCGTCGTTTCAAGTGCCGGGCGTTTTTCCAGAAGCTGAACGAACCAGGTGGCTGCATATTTGATAAGAATCAATCCTGCAATACCGCCAAGTACGACCACGATGAATTGGCCACCGTCCATGCCGCCGAAATCCCCGAGTGGTGAATCAGGCAGGCCAAGGGCAAGGGCGACAGCAGCGAGGATTGAGTCGATGGCAAAAGCAAGATCTGCCAGGGCGATTTTACCAACCGTCGGCCAGAATCCTTTGCCTGCTGCTTCTTCTTCCGTTTCTTCCTGATTCTTTTCATTGTCCTTCCCAAACTTCGCTTTGATGACATGTTTCAGACCCAAATAAAGCAGATAAGCTGCCCCGACCGCCTGAATCTGCCAGACGTTTGCGATGAAAGAAATGGCAAAGAGGGCCACAAACCGGAAGGCGAACGCCAGGAAGATTCCATATTTAATGGCTTTCTTCTTCTCCTCTTCGGATAAATGTTTTGCAATCACGGCCAGGACAAGGGCATTATCTGCTGATAATAAACCTTCGAGGCCGATAAGGACTAACAAAGTCCAACCGTATTCCAACCAAATTGATTCCAAGTGCAACTCTCCTATCTATAAGATGAAAACGGGTATTTTCACTGAAAAATTAGTTCTTAGCTTATCTTACCACTTATTTTCCATCTAATACGAATCTAAAATGGTTTTGCACCATAGGAGGTTTTCATGGTATAGTAAATTTACTAATTATGACAGGAGTGATGGGTGGACGATGAAGAACTAATCTTATTTTCGAGACGTTTGAAATTCCATATTTCAAATTAACCTAAATAGGATTAGTCTGCCCATTTTTATACATGTTTTTAGCTATTGTTCATTCGTAGCTTTCTTTGTGCGCGCAGTGCTAATCCTTCCAGAACCATTGGGAGGATTTTTTTGTTCTCCCTTGTTAAAGAGAGGGGAAGATGGTATGAGAGAAATGTTGAAATTATCGAATATAAGTTATGAAGTGATGGACAGGAAGATTTTTGAAGGGGTGAATGCCGGCGTGCAGGAAGGGGAGGTCATCGGGATCATCGGAAATAATGGTGCAGGAAAGTCGACACTGCTACAACTGATCGCAGGTGAACGGACGGCAACGGATGGGCAGATTCAATGGCTTCGTGATGTAACGATCACCATGGTGGAGCAGGAAACGGAAACCCATTCTTCGGAAGGACTGACCCCTTCTGAAAGTAAGCTACGGGAGAAATGGCAGGTGCCGAAGCATGAATACGGGGAGTTGAGCGGGGGAGAAAAGCTGAAAGCGAGACTCGCTAAAGGGTTCTCTCAACAGGCTGATCTGCTGTTATTGGATGAGCCGACGAATCATCTTGATCAAGAAAGCCTGAAATCGTTGACCAAACATATCAGGGACTACAAAGGGACCATTCTTTTCGTTTCCCATGACCGCTATTTCCTAGATGAGGCTGTGACGAAGATCTGGTCCATCGAAGGAAAGAAGCTCATTGAGCATAACGGGAATTACTCCAGTTATATGGAGGCACGAAAGCTGCGGAGGTTGACGCAGCAGCGGGAGCATGAAAAGCAGCAGAAAATGGTGGAGCGGATCGAGAGCCAGATGAAGGAACTCACCTCCTGGTCGAAAAAAGCCCACGCCGAGTCCACGAAACAGGAAGGGTATAAAGAGCATTACCGCGTCAAGGCAAAACGCATGGACACCCAGGTCAAATCCAAACAAAAGCGCCTGGAGAAGGAACTGGAGAGAACAAAAGTGACAGAGGTCGAAGAAGACCATAACGTCCGTTTCAGCATCCAATCCACACACAAAACAGGGAAACGGGTCCTTGAAGTGAAGAATCTGGAAAAATCCTTTGAGGGACGGACCTTGTTCAAGAACGTCCATTTTACCATCCAGCATGGTGAAAAGATTGCGGTCACAGGACCGAATGGAAGCGGAAAGACGACCCTGCTGAAGATCATCCTGGGAGCGGAAGCGGCAGAAGGGGATGTGTGGATGTCGCCGTCAGCGAGTATCGGTTACCTTACTCAGGAAGTGTTCGATTTGCCCCTAGACCAGACCCCGGGAGAGCTTTTTTATAAAGAAACCTTCTCGGAAAGAGGGAAAGTCCAGACGTTGATGAAGCATCTTGGGTTTCAGACATCTCATTGGAAGGAACCGATTCGGAATATGAGTATGGGGGAACGGGTGAAGATCAAGCTGATGAAATATATCCTGGAGGAAAGGGATGTCTTAATACTGGATGAACCGACGAATCACTTGGATCTCGCTTCACGTGAACAGCTGGAGGAAACCCTTTCCGAGTACAATGGAACGCTGGTCATCGTTTCCCATGACCGCTATTTTCTTGAGAAAACGACGGACATCAAGCTTGTGGTCGAAAACGAGACCATCAAGAAGGAGGTGGATGAGCCGGCATCCGAGAGGGATTACAATGAAGAACAACGGATGACACTTGAGACGGAGAGACAGGAAGTGCTGGGGCGTCTTAGTTTTATGAGACATGAGGATGAGGGATATAGAGAACTCGACAGGAAATTTATTGAATTGACTAGACGGATTAATGAGTTGAAGTAAAAAAAGGGACGTTCCGATTCGACATTGGAACGTCCCTTTTTTTATCTCCTATACCAAAAAAGTCCAGACAATACCAAAAGAGTGCTAGTGAAAGCGATTACAAACATTCCGAATTCTCAATATAATTAACCTTGAGCTTGATAACAAAGGGGGAGTAAGAGATGAGGAAAACGGTTAAAGTTGTTTCAATGTTAATGGTTCTCATTCTATTCATGGGTATGCTTGCAGCATGCAACAGTAGCAGTACGGGTGGTAAGAAGGGTGTCAGTGTAGGAATCGTCCTGCCGACAAAAGACGAACCGAGATGGGTGCAGGATGAAAAGCGCTTTAAAGATGCGTTGAAGGATTCCGAGTATACAACGGAAATTCTGTTCAGCCAAGGCTCTTCTGCTAAGGAAAAAGAAAATGTAGAAACTCTGATCAATAAAGGGATCGACGTACTGATCATCACTCCACAGGATGGTGATGCAGCAGCAGCTGCCGTGGAGTCAGCGAAGAAGGAAGGCATTACAGTCATTTCTTATGATCGTCTGATCACGAATACAGATGCGGTTGATTATTATGTGACATTCGACAGCGTAGCCGTTGGGGAAGCACAAGGACAATACTTGATCGATCATGCTGAGGGCAACAATGTACCGCTTTACCTATATGCCGGTGCAGCTTCTGATAATAATGCGTTCTTGTTCTTTGAAGGAGCATGGAAAGTCCTTCAACCGAAAATTGCAGATGGAACATTTAAAATCGCGAATTCAAGCGAAGCAGAATCGCTTAAGGATACAGCTGAGTTGAGCCGTGACGAAATGAGTAAAATCCTTGGTCAGGTGACAACGAACTGGGATCCGAACGAAGCGAAGAACAAAGCACAAACCCATCTGACAGCAGCAGGCACAGATATGAAGGGGAATGTGGCCGTTCTTGCACCGAATGATGGTACAGCCCGTTCCATTGCCGATGTATTTGCATCCGACAAAGAAGTAACAAGCTTCGTCGTCACAGGTCAGGATGCTGAAAAAGCATCTGTACAATATGTGGTCGATGGCAAGCAGGCCATGACGGTCTTCAAAGACGTACGTACGCTTGTAACGGATGCGATGGGTATTGCCGTTGACGTACTGGATGGAAAAACACCTGAAACGACAGGTTCATATGACAACGGTAAGAAAGATGTAGAAGCGAAGCAAACGGAAGTCATCGTGGTCGATCAAGAGAACGTGAAGGAAGAACTGATCGATTCAGGATATTACAAAGCGGATGAGTTTACAGGATTAAAGGAATAACAATAAGCGGGATGGTGGCCGGAAAACCGCCGCCATCCTGTATTGTCATTGTTTTTGTTAAAGGGGGTTAAGTGCGATGAATAAGTATTTGTTAGAAATGAATGATATCTCCAAGGAATTTACGGGTGTCAAAGCACTGAGTGATGTGAATTTCAAGGTGGAAGAAGGGGAGATTCATTGCTTGATAGGTGAAAACGGTGCTGGGAAATCTACGCTAATGAAAGTGCTGAGCGGGGTGTATCCGTATGGGACGTATACGGGCGACATCGTGTTCGATGGAGCCGTTCAGCAATTTAACAAAATCAGTGACAGTGTCAACACAGGGATTGCCATCATCTATCAGGAGCTGGCTCTCTTTCCGGATCTGACCGTTTATGAAAATATTTTTGCAGGGAATGAAGTGAAGATTGGAGGCTTCATTGATTGGAATCGGACCATCGTGGAGGCGCAGAAGCTCCTTAAGAAAGTGAAGCTGGATGTGAATCCCGATACTCTTGTGAGGGACCTCAGTGTAGGGAAACGCCAGCTGGTCGAGATAGCGAAGGCTTTGAGCAAAGACGTGAAATTATTGATTTTGGATGAACCGACAGCAGCATTGAATGAAGACGACAGTGAGAATCTGCTCGAATTACTGAAGGATCTGAAAAAACAAGGCATCACATGTATCATGATTTCCCACAAATTAAAGGAAGTCATTCACATCGCCGATAAGGCGACCGTTATCAGGGATGGTAAGACCATTTGCACCCTGGATGCATCTAAAGAGGAAGTATCTGAAGGGATCATCATTAAGAATATGGTGGGCCGTTCCATTGAAGATATCTATCCGAAACGACCGAATAAATCCCATGGTAAACCTATTTTGGAACTTCAAAACTGGTCTGCTTATGACCCGCAGCTTGGCAGACAGGTGATCAAGAATGTGGACCTTCATGTGAAAAAAGGGGAAATCGTCGGGATTGCGGGTCTCATGGGATCAGGTCGAACAGAGCTTGCCTTGAGCATATTCGGCAATGCGAAATCATACAAGCTTGAAGGGAACCTTGTATGGAATGACAACCTTACCACACTCAAACATACAAAGGATGCCATCAAAGCAGGAATCGCTTATGTCACAGAGGATCGTAAAGATGACGGGCTTTTCCTTTTGCAAGACATAAAAAGTAATATATCGGCTGCCAATTTAGGCGGGATCTCCTCCAAAGGGATCATCAATGATAATGAGGAAATCAAGGTGGCTGAGCGCTATCATTCTTCTCTTCATATCAAGGCATCTTCCCTTGAACAGCTCGTCGGGAACTTGAGCGGGGGAAATCAGCAGAAAGTATCCATCGGGAAATGGCTCTTCGTCGGACCGAAGCTTCTCATCCTGGATGAACCGACCAGGGGAATCGATGTCGGGGCGAAGTTCGAAATCTATACGGTGATGAACGAGCTGATCGAACAGGGACTCAGCATCATCATGATTTCTTCCGAGCTCGGGGAAGTACTCGGGATGAGTGATCGTGTATACGTCATGGCCCAGGGTGAAATCAAAGGGGAATTACAGGTGGAAGACGCCAATCAGGAAAAAATAATGGAACTTGCAACGCAATAAGGGGGTAAACACATATGAATATCTTTCAAGAAACAAGAATGCTGATTCGCGACAACATCCGTGATTACGGCATGTATATTGCGCTATTCGCTATCATACTTACATTTACGTTTATGACGGACGGCTTATTCATAACGTCCAGGAACATTAGTAATCTATTGGACTCTGCAGGCTATATCGCCGTGCTTGCTGTCGGGATGACCCTGGTCATCGTCATCCGGCATATCGATCTGTCCGTTGGATATGCGGCGGGATTCCTTGGTGCCATTGCCGCCATCCTGCTCACACAGGCAGGTCTCTCTACTTGGCTTACGATTCCGATCATTCTTATCATCGGAGCCATCGTCGGGTTGTTCAACGGTCTGCTTGTGGCCCAAATCGGGATCCCGTCTTTCGTAGCAACCCTTGCCGGAATGCTTATTTTCCGCGGGGCGCTGCTTCAGGTGACGGAGAAGACGGGCACCATCATCATTCAGGATGATCATTTTAATGCCATCGGAAACGGGTTTATCCCATCCCTGATGGAAGTAGGCGGACTCCATCTTCTATCCCTGCTTGTGGGGCTCGTCGGGATCATCCTATATATTTATAGTGAAATCTCGACAAGACGAAATAAGATCAAGTACGAGTTTGAAGTCATCTCTTCACCGATTTTTGCCTTGAAGCTCGTCTTCGTTTCCGCCATCATCGGATATGTGACTTGGATTCTTGCGGGGTATCACGGGTTTTCCTGGACGGTCATCGTCATTCTGATCGTTGTGGTCGTCTATCACTTCCTGACTTCCAAAACAGTCCTTGGCCGCCATATCTACGCCGTGGGAAGCAATCCCGAAGCGGCTCATCTCAGCGGGATCAACGTAAAGAAAATCACCTATATCGTCTTCGGGTCAATGGGGATGCTTGCTGCCCTTTCCGGTATATTGTTCACATCTCGTCTTCAATCTGCCACGACCACTGCGGGGACATTATTTGAACTGGACGCCATCGCTGCTGCTTACGTGGGAGGGGTATCATCTGCAGGTGGCGTCGGGAAAGTGACGGGTGCCATCATCGGAGCCATCGTCATGGCTTCATTGACAAGTGGAATGAACCTCCTTGGCGTCGGGATCTCCTATCAATATATGATCCGTGGAGGCGTGCTTGCAGGAGCTGTCATCTTTGATGTGATGACCCGTAAGAAAAGATAATCGAAGCAGCCGGGTTCCTTAGGAGTCCGGCCTTGTTGCGTTGTTTTTTCTCCAATAAATCAAAAGGGGAATTTGAAAAATATGAGAAAGTACTGGATCCTTCCACATCTTTCCTGTGCTATGATAAAAGTAGGAGTTTTCACCGTGGGGAAGGGGACTTGTGGGGTGCGTAAGATCCGTATTGTCGGCCTTTTAGTGGTCGTTCTTATATTGTGTCATTTAACATTTTTATCAGCAAAAAGGGTTTTCGAAGCCGACGCGCATCTACCCGGGGAGATGGGGATTTCTGGTGAAGATCGGCACAGGCTCGTGCTGATTACTCAGGATACCCGGACGCCGTTTTGGGACAAGGTAGCGAAGGGGGCGAAGCGGCAGGCAGAAGAAGAAGGTGTGAGCCTTGAAGTATGGGGAAGCTTCGGGAAAAACCAGGAGGAGTTCCTGAAAAACATTGAAATCGCCATTCAATCGAAGGTCGATGGAATCCTGATCCAGGGGACGGATACACCTGAATTCAAGGAGCTCACAAAGGTGAAGGCTTCTTTTAATGGGATTCCCGTGATAACGGTCGCCAATGATGTTCCGATGGAGGAGAGCCTGCGTCGTACATATGTAGGGTCTGATCAATATGAAGCAGGGAAGCTGGTTGCAAAAGAGCTTGTCCGTAAAATGGGGGATAGGGGCAAGATTGTCCTCATGGTGGATCGTGATCAGGAATATTATCAAAAAGAACGGGTCAGGGGCATCAGCGATGTAATGAAGGGATATCCTTCCATAGAACTTGTGGTTGGGGAAACAGGAAGGGACCGTGATCAGATCATTACGACAACGAGGGATGTCATGAACCGCTTTCCGGATATCGATGCGTTCATCTCTGTCAATGCGAGTAATCTCGGGGCCATGATCGATGAAATAAGTAAGCGCTCTCAAGAGGAGTCGTATTTTATTTATTCCTTTGACGATGGACCGGAATCATTGACCCTATTATCACGGGGGATGATCGACGGTGTGGTCGAACAGGAGCCTGAGAAAATGGGAGGGATGAGCGTCCGTCTCATGGAGGAATGGCTGAATGGCGAGACCGTTCCCCTTGATGAGGAAGGGTATCTGACCGAATTGAAGATATTGAAAGTGGAGAAGGACCAATGACAAACATCCAGAAAAAAATCCTCACCCTCACCACGGTGGTCATGATCATCATGTCCGCCATCTGGCTCGCCCTTACTTACTATAATTATAGGACGCATGAGCAATACAATGAGATTCTCAAGCGCTATCTGAACATGAATGAAGTATCAAGGGCAAGTCAGCAGGTGGTCAACGACTTGAATAACTATATGGTCGACACCAATGATAAAACCCTTAAACAATTGGAAAAAAGCAAGGAAGGGGTCGTATCGGCCAAGTCTGGTGTCTATTCCCTGCGAAACCGGGATAACGACTTTACCCTGACCAACTATCTTCACTTGATTGATAGTCTGGTAGAAACGACGGACCGATTGATCTTGTTCCAGAAAGAAAGGGATGCCGAAGCTTCTGCACAGGAGTTTGCCGAGGCAAACCGGATATCAGGCTATATCTCTGAGATGACCCTTACGTTGATAGATAAAGAATTGACGACGTACAATGTGATGTACAGGGGGATCATGGAGCAGTCGGCGGAGGTCATCAAGCTTGGGATTTGGATGCTCCTTCTCATTACTTGTCTGCTCTTGATTGCTTCCTATTGGTTCTCACTCGGGATCACGCGTCCGGTCTTTCAGCTGACGAGGGCTGCAAATGAACTCTCAAAGGGGAATTTCAGCCGGCAGGTAAAGGTGGAGGGAAGCGATGAAATCGCCTTTTTGGCAAAGACGTTCGACCGCATGAGGATCAATATCAACAATCTAATCTCAGAAATCAAGCAGAAAGCGGCACTGGAACGGGAACTTCAGGAAAGTAAGCTTCTCTTACAAGAAAGCCAGTTTAGAAGCCTCCAGAGTCAAATCAATCCCCATTTCTTATTTAATACGTTAAATACCCTTTCAAAAAAAGCGTACTTAGAAGGATCAGAAGAGACGAGCGACCTCCTGGTGAGCGTGGCGGGAATCCTTCGTTATAATCTGAAACGGCAGAACAGGTCTGTTACATTAAGGGACGAGATTCATGTACTGGAACAATATATGCACATTCAAAAAGCGCGTTTCACCGATCGATTGCAACTGCACTTGGAAGTGGATGAAGCCTGCATGGACGTTCGAATACCGGCGTTGACCCTGCAACCCATCGTTGAAAATGCTGTTATACATGCGGTGGAACCGAAAGAGGATGGGGGGACGATCTGGTTTCGCGTCCGAGAAGAAGACAGCATCATCCTTGTTGAGATACAGGATGATGGCGTGGGAATGTCGCAGGAGAAAATACGGCAGATTCTCCATGAAGAAGGATCCCATGACGGCCATTCAACAGGGATTGGCTTTAGCAATGTGGTAAAGCGGCTTCAATTATTTTATGGGTTTGAAGATGTCTTCCGAATTGAAAGTGAAGAAGGCAAGGGTACTAAAATTTCGCTGAGGATTAAAAGGGAAGGAGCAGGTACGGATGATCAAGCTTCTCATAGTGGATGATGAGCAGTTGGAACGTGAAGGAATGCAGACGATTTTACAGAAGAATTTCCCCGGGCTTGAGATTCAGCAGGCGAAGAACGGAATGATGGCTGTGGAGATGGTAAAGGAATATTGTCCTGATCTGATCTTAATGGATATTAAAATGCCCGTCATGAATGGGCTCGAGGCCATGGAAATCATCAACGTGGAACAGCCCCATATCAAATTCATCATGGTGACGGCCTATGATACCTTTTCGTACATGAAGGCAGCTATCAAGCTCGGCGTCAAGGACTATGTACTGAAGCCGAGCAAAGCTTCTGAGATCGTCCATACGATCAGCAAGGTGCTCGAACAGATTGAACAAGAGCGTGAGCGGCATGTAGAAACCCTGCATCAGAAGGAAAAATGGCAAAAGACACAGATGCTTGTTGAAACCGATGTGGTCACCCAGTTATTATTCGATCACGTCCATGACGTTCATGTCGATATGCTCATGGATATGCTCGAAATCCCTTCGTCTGAGGAAATGTTCGTGATGGTCCTGCACCTTCCTGAAGGAGGCGAAAAACAGTACTCAGCCATCCGGAAGAAAGTGTTACAAAGTGGTTGGACCGGGGCGTTATACGGCAGGCAGCTCCCCATCATCGTGTTCAGGCAGCCTGCGACAACCTTCAGGTCCCAGGCAATCGCCCTGGCAAGGGAGCTGCTTTCACTTGCTAAAGGCAATGAAAAGGAATGGTTCATCGGAATCGGAAAGGTGTATCCTTCAATGGATCAAGTGCGTCATTCCTATCAGGAAGCGATGCTTGCCACGGTTGATACACAGGTGCGAAAGAAATACCGCTTTTTCGAAGAAATCCCCCTCGAGCCCGGGAAACGGGAACAAGCCATGATGGATCAGAAGGACTTAATGGAGAAAATCAGACTGGGGAAGTGGGATCAGGTGCATGCCCGGATCATGAATTCTTTCACATTATTGGAGAAAGAGCGGACGCCCCTCGTTTACACCCAGCAGCGGACCCTTGAGGTACTGTGGATGATTTCCCGGACCTTGAGTGAATGCGGGGTCGAAACGGCTACGCCGCTTTTCACGGTACAGCCGATGGATTACCGTCAGCTGCGGGAAGAAACCGAACGGCTCTTAAGCGGCATGAAGGACTCGTATACAGAACGCTTCAACCGAATGGAGAGCGACACGTTCCAACAGATCAAACAATTCATCAAAGATCACTCCCATCAAGACATATCATTGGATTCCCTCGCACAAAAAGTGAACCTGAGCCCTATTTATATTAGTAAGATGTTCAAGGAGAAACAAGGAGTCAACTACATTGATTTCCTGACGGAGTGTCGTATGGAGAAGGCGAAAACGCTACTCGGTGACATGGAGAAAAGCATAAAGGAAATCACCTTCGAAGTGGGATACCATGATCCGAATTATTTCAGCAAGGTCTTTAAGAAAATGACCCATTATTCTCCAAAAGAGTACCGTAAGACATTGCTTGGCCAACATGCATAAAGGGGAAAAGACGTCATGGTCCATTGGAAGAAACGGATAAATATAAGTTGGATAGTGATCACTGTGCTGATACTGGCTGCATGCGTTCAGAGGGATCCCGTCGAACAGGTGCATAAGGAAGAAGAGAAAGCCTCTCCCGACGTCGTGAAGATCGGATTCTCCATGGATACACTCGAGGAAGAACGATGGGTGAGGGATCGTGATTTATTCAAACAGGCCGTTGAAGACCTGGGGGCAGAAGTGGAAATCACGGAGGCAAGAGGAAACGATGCCCTTCAAGTCCTTCAGGCAGAAACGTTGATCAGTCAGGGAATCGATGTGCTGGTCATCGTCCCTTATAACGCGGAAGCCGCGGCGGCCATCGTGCAGAAAGCCCATCGCGCCGGCATTAAGGTGGTTTCGTATGACCGGCTTGTGAAAAATGCCGACATCGATCTGTATGTCTCATTTGATAACGAACGGGTAGGGGAGATCCAGGCAAAGGCCCTTACAGAACGTGTCCCTAAGGGGAAGTATGTGTACATTGGAGGGGCCGATACCGACTACAATGCCCACCTGATGAAAAAAGGCGTCTTCAGCGTCCTGGACTCTCTAATTGACCAAGGGGATATCCAGATCGTCTATGATCAGTGGACAGATAACTGGCTGCCCGGAAACGCCTACTCCAATATGAAAGAGGCCCTGACAGCCAACCACAATAAAATAGACGCAGTCATTGCAGCCAATGATGCAACCGCCGGAATGGCATTGAAGGCACTGGAAGAAGCAGGCCTCGAAGGGAAAGTCCCCATCGCAGGACAAGACGCAGAGCTTGCCGCAGCTCAAAGGATCGTTCGCGGTACACAAACAATGACCGTCTACAAACCGATCAACACCCTTGCCCGTGAAGCGGCATCCCTTGCCATCGCACTCGCCAAAGACGAATACATCGACACCGATAAAAAAATCAACAATGGTAAAATCGAAGTCCCATCCGTCCTCCTTGAACCCATTGCCGTAAACCGGGACAACCTCGATCGCACCATCATTGCGGATGGTTTTCATTCGAGGGAGGACGTGTATAAGTGATTCTGTGCGTGAAAAGCATCCGAATATCGGGTGCTATTATTTTTTATAGAAACCGATGGAAAATCGAGCTTCTCATCAAGAAAGGGGGAAGAACTCTGCAAAAATAGCACTTTCATAATTTTTCCAATTCCGTTATACTCAACATAAATGAATGGAATGGGGGATGGGGAAATCGTGCGAAAAATGGCTTTTATGTTCCTGACAGGTTCTTTACTCTTTGCAGGGTGTTCGAATACAGAACAGGCAGATGCATACACCGTGAAGGAAGCAACTGACAATGGTGACACGCTCGTGGATGAAGAAGGGGAAGTAACCAATCTGGACAAACTATTGCGTTTTGTAGATGGGGTACAGGAGAAGAAAGAGTCTGAAGTGACGGTATCCAACTTTTTCAACAACCAGGTAAGTGTGAATAAAATAACGTACGATGGAAATAAAGTCAACTATGTGTTGAAGACCGGTACCGGGGAAGAAAAGAGAAGTGCGGTTTGCGACGGAATAGAAGAAAGGACCGGATTCATCTCTTTGCAGGGGTGTGACGGGGAAGAGGATGCCATTGGGATCGTGCAGGTTTCGGAATATAAAGTAAATAAGGCAAGGGCTTCGATGAAAGACTGAACGGCAGCATCCATATTCGGATGCTTTTTTTAAATAGAATCGGCATAGAATGGTGTTCGTTAAGGTTTAGGGGGATAAAAAGAGGGGTGAGAAGCTTGAGTATAGGGTGGATGAGGCGTCAGTAGAAGGGGATTACGTCATTATTTTAATCATTGATTTTTTTAACAAAAAATTCCAACTGATTCATTAGGATCAACTTCTCTAAGTTACAACAAAATGTCATACGGCATACCCCGCCTCGAATATGATGTCTAAGTGAGCCTTTTTCACAATCCCTTATCCATCTGGTATATAATGAATCTATCACCTTCAGGAGGTACATATGAAACCGCAAAACTATGAAAATCACAGCAAGGTCGATCCGGTGTTTCATGTAGGGATTGCCCTGTCAGCCCTTATCACCCTTATTTTGACGATTACATTTTTCGTGAAGAATGTGGGCACGGAGACATTGCTTAGCTTTGTCGTACTACTGGTCGTGATCACATTGATCCTGGTCGGGGTGAGACTTCGGACATATGCCCTTCAAGTTCAGGACCGGGTGATCCGTGCGGAAGAGCAATTCCGTTACTACCGTCTCACAGGGAATGAAATGGATAGCCGACTATCCCTGAAGCAGATCATCGCACTCAGGTTTGCTCCGGATGAAGAATTCCCGGCGTTGGTCGAACGGACACTGGCGGAAAATTTAACACCCAATGACATTAAGAAAGCTGTACAGAATTGGCGTGCAGATCATCATCGCGTATAAACAACAAGGATTGGACCGCTCATTCATGGGCGGTTACGTTTTTTTAGAAGGAGGCTCGTTATGCCGAACGAAATCATGGTGGATGTAAAAGATTTAGTGAAAAGATATGGTTCCTTTACGGCGGTGAAGGGAGTCCGCTTTCAGGTGGAGAAGGGGGAAATCTTCGGATTGCTCGGGCCGAACGGGGCCGGGAAGACGACGACGATCGAGATGCTCGTGGGACTCCGAAAGCCGGACGCGGGGACGGCAAGCTTAGCCGGCTTCGACGTGCGGAAAGATGTGAATAGGGTGAAAGAAGTGATTGGGGTCCAGCTTCAGTCGACCTCACTGTTTGAATTGCTCAAGGTGGAGGAAATCCTTCATTTGTATGCGAGCTTTTATCCGAAAAATGTGGACATCGATCAATTGATCGAAGATATGCTGCTGACGGAGAAGCGGAAGGACCGGATCAAGGGACTGTCAGGCGGGCAGAAGCAGCGTCTGGCGATTGCCCTGGCACTGATCCACGATCCGAATATTGTATTTCTCGACGAACCGACGACGGGACTGGATCCTCAGGCAAGAAGAACGCTGTGGGATATTGTGCTGCGACTTAAAGAGCGGGGGAAGACGGTGATCCTGTCAACTCACTATATGGATGAAGCCCATGTGCTCTGCGATCGGATCGGCATCATGGACCAGGGGGAGCTCATCGCCCTCGATACACCTGGAAATCTCGTGAAAACGTTACAGTCGACAAGCACGATTGAATTCCATCTGGACAATCCTCCTGAACAAGTTTGGTTCATGAAGATGGAGGGAGTGGAAGAAGTCGCCATCAAGGATTCATTCGTCCAGCTTTACACCGATGAACTGCAAAGGGCGTTGACGTCCTTGATTACCTTATCGACAGAGCATGATTTGGAAATCGAGGACCTCCAGACGCGTCAGGCGACGCTCGAGGATGTCTTCATTCATATGACAGGAAGGAGGCTGAGGGAATCATGAGAGCGTATTGGCAGCTGACACTGGCACAATTGCGGATCTTTGCACGAAACAAACAAGTATTGTTCTTCACACTGCTCTTCCCGGTCATCCTGATGGTAGCCCTCGGATCATTCGCAGGCGGAGGGAACTCGGTAACGCTCTCGGTGGGGATAATCGACAGTGATCAAACCGATGCCTCAAAGGATTTAAAGAACTTATTCTTAAAAAATGATGGAATTGAAACCGAGAAATTTGATACTGTCAAAACGGGAAAAAAAGCCGTGAAAAACGGTGATATCCAGCTTCTGATCACAATCCCGAAAGGATATGGGGAAAACGTGAAGGACAGGGACGAAGCGTTCTCGATTCCCGTCTACTATAACGAGAAAAACCTGACAACCGCGGAGCTTGGACTGACGGTTGTAAACGGAATCATCGATCAATACAGCAAGGAACTCGTCGATTATAAGCCTGTCGTCACGGTCGAGAAAGTCGGGATCGAGGCATTGAACATTCGCTATGTCGATTTCCTCGTACCGGGGATCGTGGCCATGATGATTATGAGCAACAATATGAACGGGGTGGCCGGTCAAATTTCTGCCTGGCGTGAACGGGGCATCCTCCGCCGCATGCAGGGAACGAGGCTGAAGGCATCCACCTTCATTGCAGCCCAAATCACGGCACGACTGATGCTGAATGGGACCCAGGCCCTCCTTGTCGTACTGATTGCCGATCTTATTTTTGACATTAACGTAGCTGGCTCATGGCTTGCGATGATCTTCTTCATCATCCTTGGGACCCTGGCGTTTATGTCTCTCGGCTTCATTATTGCGGGTATGGCGAAGAACCCGGAAAGTGCAGGGCCGATTGCGGGCTTCGTGACGTTTCCGATGCTGTTTCTTGGCGGTGTGTTCTTCCCGATCAACAATATGCCGGACATCATCCAACCCATCGTGAAGGTGCTGCCGATCGCTCACCTCAGTTCCGCGCTGAGGGGGACGATGAATCTCGGGACACCGTTTTTGGAGCTTGGAACGGAGACACTGGTCCTTGGAGCTTGGCTCGTTGGCGGGTTTGCATTGGCTAGTTATGTGTTTAAGTGGGAATAGAGAGAGCTATTCAACAGATAAGTTAACAATGTCTTCCAAAGTGGAATAGTGATACGGGAAATGTTATAATTTTACTAATAGATGCATATACTAATTACTACTTTTGTTTGAAAAGGGTGATGGGTATGTGTGAGAAGGAGGATGGTAAAATGACTACTGAAACAGTTTCTCAACAATATACATTGGATGAGGATGATTCCAGAAAAATTATTTCCTCTCCACGTACGGTGATTAAGAGTACAGGTGTATTTAACGATCTAAAGCTTAACAAAACCGATAGAATACAAAACGCTGAAAGGATCCTGAACAAACGAAGATGCAAGTAGTCAGTTTAACTAGTTTGTTACAGGCAGGTCGAGACGAGGACGAAGTTTATAACTACCTAAGTTCGTTTCAGTGTAAGTATTATCTTTTTAAGATTCTTATAGATTTAGAGTGTAAAAAGGATACATAAAAAGTCCAATCGGATCTACCCGACTGGACTTTTTTCATGCCCTCTTCTCCAAATCCTTCGCTGTCTCACTCATCTGCACGTCGTTTCCTTCTTTGTAGGTTCCAAACAACACATCGACAAATGGGGTGGAGACCCCGTACCAATAGTTCTCATTCTTATAATGGTGGAGGAGATGCGTCTTTTTGAGCCAGCGGCCGAACCGCGTCTTCGGCTTCATGGGACGGTGAGCGACGTAGTGTTTCCATTCATATACAAAGAACATGAAGAGAATCCCGGTGGTGAAAGCAAGGGTGAATGACATCGAACCGGTCAGGAAATAAAACAACAGACACAGGACAAAGAGGTTGGGTGCGCTGTACCAGATCGGCAGAAAGAGCAGCTTCAGGTCATTCGGCTTCTTATGATGATCATAGTGCAGGCGCTTGATTAAATTCAGTAAAAAAGGGTTCTTCGGTGACTTGATGTGAAAGAGGAAGCGGTGGGTGAGGTATTCGCTGAACGTATAGGTGACGATCCCGACGGCAAAAAATAAGAAGCTGAATAGGGATAGCTCCTTCGTGAACAAAAAGCCGAGTACCACGAGAAAAATGCCCACCATGACTAAAATATCAAAGTGTAAAAAGAAATCCCGATACAATCGATTCTTTTTCATCATTACTTACCTCCATTCATTTTTTGTTTCCATAGACGTATGCTCGTTTCCATCATGTCCCGGACGGTTTGTTCGGCTTGGTGAAGATCCCCATCTAACATCCATTTAAGAAGTGTTTCGTAATAATCCCGTGAAGCGGCGCGATGGGTGGGATCGCTGAAATATTTTTCCGCCATCCTGATATACACATCCTTAAAACTGTTCAGAATCAAGAGATAAATCGGATTCGGCGACAGCATGGCAACCCGATGCTGGATATGCCAGTCAAATTCCGCATACGTAAGAGCTTTGTCATCAATATCTTCAAACGGAGCGAAGAGGGAAATGACCTTCAGCTTGTTGTTCTCCATAGCGTCCCTGAAATATGTGGGGGTAATGGAGACGCGCAGCTGGAGCATATATACGATGAATTCATCCGGGATTTCTTCTTCATGCTGAAGGATCGTGGCGATGGTCATCAGGTTCCCTTGCTTCCAGTAATCATTCACGACTGCAGGCATTCCCTTCCGGCTCCGGGTCCAGCCGTCCCGTTCCAATCTTTGCAGTGCCTCGCGAATGGTAGGGCGCCCCACTTTGTAACGAGAAGCCAAATCTCTTTCTGATTGAAGGGGTTCCTGAATCTTTAGTTCCCCACCCAGTATGGACCGGGTAATGTCACGGGCAATGAGATGGGAAGAACGTTCTTTCATTGAGTGTACCTCCTGGTTGGTATTACCAATTTTAAAATGTGGTAATACCATTATATGATTCTAGTGGATGTATTTGTCAATAAATTCTGAAATTTTATAAGGTTACTTTTTCGAACACCTTATTTCTTGACTGTAACTAGTTGACCCCCTAAACTATAAAATAGAATCATTAGTTTAGGGGGTCAACTAGTTGGATAAGCGGTTAATTGAAGCAGTCGAGCTCTTCGAGGATGTAATGGTGTTCGGGACAGATCGGGTGCTGAAGAATGTAAAAGCTGACGTGTGGCAGGAATATTCACCTGAGCAGATCCAGGTGCTGAAGCTTGTGAATAAGAACGGCCCACTTGCAGGGGGTGTGATTGCCGAGCTCCAGGGGGTTCATAAGAGTGCGATTTCAAATCGTTTGAAGAGGCTTGAAGAGAAGGGTCTCATCGAAATCGTGAAGGCAGAAGGAGATCAGCGAAGCAAGCTTGTATGCCTCACGGATGATGGGCGCAGGGTCGTAAGTGAGTCAGATCAAGCGGTTTATGCCTATATTGAAGACTTATTCGCCGATCACGTGAAGGACGAGGAACTGGATCAATTCCTGACCATGTTTCGGAAGATCAGATCGATTTTGAAATTGGAGGGTGAAAAAGGATGAAATCCATCATCAAATTCAAGTGGCCGGTTACGATCGGTCTTCTTATAGTAACGGTTTTATTGTTTGTGATTTCGCCCAATCTGTCGAAGCAGGCAGAAGATGCTGGGACGTTCCAACTTCCGGATGATGCAGCATCGAAGAAAGCGATGGAAATGCTGAATGACGCCGGGGCAGGGGAAGAAACGATATCCCTTGTGTATGCACTGGACGAAAAATTGACGGATTCAGCAAAGAAAGACATTGCGTCAAATGTAGATGAATTGAAAGAACTTGGGGATCCAGTCAGCTCGGTTCTTGATCCGTTTGAAAGCGAGGAACTGGAGGATCAGCTTGTCTCAGAAGACAAAAAGACCGTCCTTGTTCCGATCACGGTTGACGGAACACAGGAGGAAGTGGTGGAGCTCGCGGATTCCATCAAATCTGACATCCTGAAAGGCGAGTCATCCGTGTACCTCACCGGGGAAGCGATCATCAACAACGATGTGAATCTGAGCGCACAGGAAGGACTGAAACGGACGGAGATCATTACGGTCGTCTTGATTTTCGCCCTTTTACTAGCCGTATTCCGTTCAATTGTGACCCCATTGATTCCGTTAGTGGCAGTCGGGATCACTTATTTACTCAGCCAATCGATCGTCGCGTTTTTCATTGATTGGTTCGGGTTTCCTGTTTCGAACTATACGCAGATATTCCTGGTCGCCATTCTGTTCGGAATCGGGACGGATTATTGCATCCTGTTGCTGAGCCGGTTCAAGGAGGAGCTTGGAACGGGTCAGCCCATCAATGAGGCGATTATCCGCACGTATAAGACCGCGGGACGCACGCTTTACATAAGCGGACTTGCCGTATTCATCGGGTTCTTTGCCATCGGGTTTGCCGACTTCCCGATCTTTAAGTCAGCCGTGGCCGTGGCAGTTGGAATTGCGGTTCTGCTTCTGGTTTTGAGCACGGTCATGCCGTTCTTCATGGCTACCTTGAAGGAAAAATTGTTCTGGCCATCGAAGAAATCCGTTTCTCATAATGACAGCAAGTTATGGGCATGGATGGGCAAGCTTTCCGTCAATCGTCCGCTATTGTCCATGGCCGTAGTGGCTGTTATCACGGTGCCATTGTTGTTTACGTATGACGATGCCCTGTCCTTCAACACGGTGGATGAAATCGGGGACAGCTATGATTCGGTCAAAGGTCTGCAGGCGATTGAAGACGGATTCGGTCAAGGGGATTCCCTGCCGGTCCAGGTTCTGCTTTCAAGCGATGAGAAGCTTGTGACCGAGGATACCGTTCCTTACGTTGAAAAGTTGAGCCGTGAGCTTGCGAAAGTCGACGGGGTGAAGAGTGTACGGTCCATCACACGTCCTGCTGGCGATGCAATCGAAGAATTTAATGCGGATTATCAGGTAGGAAAGATTGCTGAAGGTGTGAACGGAGCGGCTGATGGTCTCGATCAGGTCGTAAAAGGACTCAGCCAGCAGGCAGCCTTAGCAGGTCAGGGTCAGGCACCTCAACCGGGAGCGCCAAATCCACTCGAGGGTCTGAACCAGATCACTGGTGGATTGAATCAGGCCGGAGATCAGCTTCAGGGGATGAGTGACAGCGAGACCATCCGCGATACCGGGTTATACTTACCACCGGGTACATTGGAAAATAAAGAATTTGCCCAGGTGATCGACCGGTATTCTTTTGGAGAAGAAAAAGGGATGAAGCTCGAAGTCATCCTGTCCGATAATCCGTATTCACCGGAAGCCATCGACACCGTGGACCGGATAAATGAAACGACGGAACGCGTCATCAAGGATACGCCTCTTGAAGATACCGAAGTCGCTATCGGAGGAGTCTCAAGCATCAACCGTGACCTTAGCGATATCTCAACGAGTGACTTCACCCAGACCGTTACGATCATGCTTATCAGTTTGTTCGTCGTCCTGGCGATCCTGTTCCGTTCATTCATCATGCCGCTTTACATGATCGCATCCCTTCTACTGACGTACTTCACGTCCGTCGCCGTAGCCGAGTGGATCTTCGTGGAGGGACTTGGATATGACGGCATCAGCTGGGCCGTTCCGTTCTTCGGATTCGTCATGCTTGTGGCCCTTGGAGTCGACTACTCGATCTTTCTCATGGACCGTTTCCGTGAAGAGGCATCAGAAGGCATGACGGTGACCGACGCCATCAAAGCATCGATGGCGAAGATGGGAACTGTCATCATTACGGCAGCTATCATCCTCGCAGGTACATTCGGTGCCATGGTACCATCGGGCGTGCTCAGTCTCGTGCAGATCGCGACAATCGTCATAACCGGCCTGCTTCTGTATGGACTGATTGTCTTGCCACTGTTGATACCAGCCATGACCGTGTCATTCGGGAATGGGGTCTGGTGGCCGTTCCGACCGAAGAAGGAAAAGTAGATTGATAGCAGCCCGTTCTAATATAGAGCGGGCTGTCTTTTGAGTGAAAGACTAGTTCAGACAAAAACGAAGTGAAAAACAAACGAAATACTCTGAATTTTAGTTCGATTAATAGGAAAAAATATTTTTCTGAAAAACTAATCAGAATCTCTACTGAAGTTGTCGGGTTTCTCTTTGACATATAAGGGTTCAGAAAAGGTGAGGGTACTTCCAAACCTTTATCACCAAGCATTCATACCACTATTTTCACTTTTGTTTTTTCGTAAAATAGTTTATAATAATCAGATAATACTAGATATTTTACCCTATGAATCATTATAATAGAAGATGGTATGGTTTTTTTTAGACACATGAAGGTGCTGGGTTGAAAGCGCCTGCAAATATAGTGGATGAGGAAGGTTATAATGAGCAGCTTACAGAAGAAAACAGATGTTATCTTAATTGGTGCTGGTGTCATGAGTGCGACTTTAGGGGTGATCCTGAAAGAATTGGCGCCGGAATGGGAAATCACAGTGTTTGAAAAGCTCGCGAAGCCTGGGGAAGAAAGCTCGAACGAATGGAATAATGCCGGAACCGGACATTCTGCATTATGCGAGCTGAACTATACATCCGAAAAGCCTGATGGATCTATAGACATTACGAAAGCAATCAAAGTCAATGAACAGTTCCAACTTTCAAGACAATTCTGGTCTTATCTCGTCAACCGCAATCTTATTGGTAAACCACAGGACTTCATCATGCCGATCCCGCATATGAGCATGGTTCAAGGTGAAGAAAATGTGGAGTTTCTGAAAAAACGTTTGGAAGCGCTGTCAGCGAGTCCGTTATTTGAAGGCATGGAATTCTCCGATAAACCGGAGAAATTGAAGGAATGGATCCCTCTCATCATGGATGGCCGTGAATCGGATGATCCGATTGCAGCGACGAAGATCGATTCAGGGACGGACGTCAATTTCGGGGCACTGACCCGCAAAATGTTCGACCATTTGAATGATAAAGGCGTCGAGATCAACTACAACCACAGTGTAGAAGATATCAAACGCAAATCCGACGGTTCATGGGAAGTGAAGGTCCATGATATCGACGGCATCAAGATGGAATATCATACGGCGAAGTTCGTCTTTATCGGAGGCGGTGGCGGAAGTCTTCCGTTATTGCAAAAAACAGGTATCCCTGAGTCGAAGCAGATCGGTGGATTCCCTGTATCTGGGCTCTTCATGGTGTGCAATAACCCAGAAGTCATCGAAAAGCATCACGGGAAAGTCTACGGAAAAGCCAAGGTCGGAGCTCCTCCGATGTCGGTTCCGCATCTTGATACCCGTTACATCGATAACAAGAAATCTCTTCTGTTCGGACCATTTGCCGGGTTCTCACCGAAGTTCCTGAAGACGGGATCGAATATGGATTTGATCACATCGGTCAATCCGAATAACCTTTTCACCATGCTTGCAGCTGGAGTGAAGGAAATGGGACTGACCAAATACCTGATCCAGCAGGTCCTCCTGTCCAACGAAAAACGCATGGAAGAATTACGCGAATTCATCCCGAACGCCAAGAGCGAAGACTGGGATATCGTCGTAGCAGGCCAGCGGGTGCAGGTCATCAAGGACACAGAAGCAGGCAAAGGAACCCTCCAGTTCGGTACAGAAGTGGTCAGTTCCGCCGATGGCTCCGTCGCTGCCCTCCTTGGGGCATCTCCGGGTGCTTCCACAGCCGTTCACGTCATGCTGGAAGTATTGGACAAATGCTTCCCGCAGCACATGAAAGAATGGGAGCCGAAGATCAAAGAAATGATCCCATCCTATGGAGTGGCATTAAGTGAAAATCCTGAACTCTTCAGGGAGATCCATACGTCAACTGCGAAGGCGTTGGGTTTGAGGGATAAAGAGGTTGCGTATAGTTAATTGAATAAGAAGGAATGCCCTGTGGATGTTCGCAGGGTGTTTTTTGTATACAGAATGGGGGGGATTGGGGTGAACACCAATTTAATTATCGTCGAAGGGATACCGGGGTCAGGCAAGTCGACCACGGCGAATTTTATTAAAGAGCATTTGGAGAAAGAAGGAATAAAGGCTAAGCTCTATCAAGAAGGAGACACCAGCCACCCTGCTGATTATGAATCGACCGCTTGTTTAAATGAGGGACAGTTTAACGCTATACTTGAAAAATTTCCTGCCCGTTGGGAGAGTATCAAAGAGTACGCCGAGAAGAAAGGAGATCACTATTTTATTTCGTACCATCATTTTCTTGATACGGATTCTTCTCTTGTTGAATACTTGTCTTCGTATGATGTCTACGAATTGGATCTGGATACGTTTGAAGACGTCTCCTATAACTATTGGAAGGAATTTGTGGAAGTAACGGCATTTAGCGATGACGTATACATATTTGAATGCTGTTTCCTGCAAAATCCTTTTACCAAGTTCATTGCCATGCATAATGCAGAGCCAAAGAGGCTTGAGAATCATTTAAAGAAAATCAGCTCGTTGATTGCACCATTGAATCCTCTGTTGATTTATTTTTATCAGGAAAACCTGGATCAATCCTTCCATCATGTATATGAAGAGCGCAGTCAGGAGTGGCGTGAGTTCTTCACGGATTATCATATGAATCAAGGGTATGGAAAAGAGAATGGGTTGAAGGGATATCAAGGGCTTGTGGAGTTTTTGGAGATGCGCAGGAATTTGGAGTTGCGGATTCTTGAAGTTTTGCCGGTTAGGCACCTGCTTATCGAGAATGGAGAAAAAGACTGGGATGCTTATTATGTTCAAATGAAGGAAGCGATTAAATAGGTGGAGGGAAAGATTTGTTCTTATTATTCCTAATCATCACAGCCTCCATCATCGGATTCTTATTGATTCCATTACACGTATATGGCCTTGCCATCGGGTTTGGAATCATCACGGGTTGTCTGGTGAGAGGGTTGTACCTAATGCATGAGATTAATAGTAAGTTAGATAAACAAAACAGTGAAGACCAGTAGGCGGCTCAAATAGATGCCGTCTTTATTTGTGTTTGTACCAGTAATTTGAAATAATTACAATATAATGAATTCGGGAGAGAGGGATGCACGTGAGGCATATGGAACGCAGGTTGAGGGAGATGAACCTGGAGATTCTGAGCATGAAGGAGATTGGTGGTGCCCATGCAGGAAACATTTGTAAAGTCGAAGCTCTAAGTGAAAATGAGAATACGAGAGAGCACTACATCTACAAGGAATTTGCTGAGAAACGGGATCAGGAAGTTGAGATTCATAAGAATATAGAAGAAATACTGACGCCATTTAGTAGAGTCGTGAAAGTATGGGAGACTTCCCCAAAAGCGATGATGATGTGGGATTTGGGGTACCCAGTTAAAGCCGGATTTGAAGCATTGCCTATAGGTGAAAAGAAAATTTTGATCAGTGATATTTTAAAAGTATTAACTTCTCTTCATTGTGTGGAAGCCGTTCAAACCAATCTCCCTATTCATCAATTAAGCTCGGAATGGAAGGATTGGTGCTTAGAGCAACTGGGCAAGTTAGGCTCAAGAAAATCGTGGGCCAGTCCAAAATGGGAGAGAACAATCCAGGAAGTGAATGATCGACTAGATATCCCTCATTATCAATCGAAATGTCCATCCGTCATAACCCACGGGGACCCCCATCTGGAAAATGTCTTTTATAAAGATGAAAGAATTTGGCTCATCGATTGGGAATGGGCAGCCATCGGGTCTCCCTTAAGGGACGTGACGATCTTGATGCAGGATATATATGACGATGATCTGATTTCTTATGTCCCTGAATACTACTTGCAATGCTTGAGGGAACGGGGGTTCATTCTGGATAATGACGATTTTTGGAGTGATCTGAGCTATCTATACATAGACCATTTGACGATGATGCTTGCCTGGGAAGTGGAGAAGTATTTTCAGGGGCATCTATCCGAAAAGAGGATTCGCGGAATCATAGAATGGAAGATTGGGGAGATTGAGCGGGTGCAATCTGAAGTAATGGATAGGAAAAACAAGTTTAGTCATTAACATCTCTAATAAGGGGGAAGAGGATGAAAAATGATGAGTTTAATAACATACACTTTACACTTAATGAGGTCAAAAAGGGCGTCTATGCAGCAATTTCAAAACCAGGTGGCGGTGCAGTTGCAAATGCCGGATTTGTTGATTTAGGCGACGGAGTAATCGTGTTTGATACGTTTAACACGCAACAGGCGTCGAAAGAGTTGAGAGATGCCGCTGAAAGAATCACGAATCAGAATGTCATGTGGGTTGTAAATAGCCATTATCACGGAGATCATATTCGCGGCAATCAAACGTTCAAGGACGCTTCTATTCTTTCAAGCGAGACCACTTTAGCAAAAATGAAAGAAATCCACCCTTCCAGAATAGAGAAACAGAAAGTGGACATCGACGGCCTTACTCAATATATAGAATCTCTTGAAAAGCAACTTCGTGATTCCGGGGAATCCACCCTTCAAGACCAAGTAAGCTTTTTACATGAAATGAAACGGTCGTTACCTGACTTGGAGTTGACTTTGCCCAATGAAACTTTCAAGAAAGAAAAGACATTACAGGGAACAACGAGAAGCGCAAAACTATTTACATTGGGAGGGGGGCACTCCTTTTGTGATAGCATGCTGTACCTTCCGGAAGAGAAAGTGATCTTTATGGGGGACTTGGTATTTGTTCAATGTCACCCGACATTCTTTGATGAAACCGATACAAGAAAGTGGATCGATATTTTACGAGAAGTAAAGAAGCTGGATATTGAAACAGTCATTCCAGGACATGGCGATATTGGGACGAAAGAGGATATTGATACAATGATTCTTTATTTGACACACCTCTTATCTGTTCAACATAAAGAAAGTACTGAAATCCCTCCTCTTTATAAAAATTGGGCGTCTCCAGAGGTATACTTTCAGAATATTAAACGTGTGAAGATTAAAGAGAGAACTTAAAGAAATGACTAGAGCACGGCTGGATCAAGACGTTGCATTAAAGGGATGAGCCTCTGCTGGTTATAAAGGCAGTTGAACAGCTGATGGAACTTGTCCATTCCGACGAGAAATTTGAAACCACAAGGCCCGTGAATACGTAAAGTAAGAAAACCCCACGGAGGTGCAACCATGTACGGATACGCATACGTCCAAACAAGTCTGGGCGGCTTTTTTACCGAGCCGAAGCACAGGGAAATCATTGAGGAATATGCCGCTGACGGATGGCGGCTGGTCCAGGTGCTTCCACTTAGGTACAACGGAAACGGAAAACCGACTGATTATGAGATCATATTTGAAAGACCGTTATCTTAATTAAAGCGGATTTCTCATTAAGAGAGATTCGCTTTTTATTAGGGTGAAATTTTCGAATTCACTGATTGAATCGCTTGATTTAGTTCCGTCAGGTCGACTTCTCCTGTTTGGGTATCTTTCAAATGGTACTTTTGTTTAAGATTGATGATTCTTTTTACGCTTTCATCAATTCGCTTCTCTGAAATTTCTCCATTTTTAACGGCTGATTTTAGTGCTTCAATCCCCGCTACGGCTTTACGAGCATCATGGGCGATGAGGATCAGGTCACTGCCGGCTTTGACGGATTGCACCGCAGCTTCTCCCATTCCGTAGTTGTCGGCCACGGCTTTCATGGTCATATCATCGGTGATGACGACACCCTTGTAGTTCAGTTTCTTTCGTAAAAGATCCGTCACGATGGCCGCAGAGAGTGATGACGGATAGGTGTCATCGAGTTTGGGAAGCAGGATGTGTGCGACCATGATAAGATCGGCTCCGTCAGCGATGGCACGCTTGAATGGAATCAGTTCCTGGGACTCGAGTTCTTGCAGGCTCTTGTTGATTACGGGAAGCGCTAGATGTGAATCGACGGATGTGTCGCCGTGACCAGGGAAGTGTTTGATTGATGACAGGGTATTCTGGGATTGAATCCCTTTCATCGTCTGGATCCCTAATTCACTGACGATATCAGGGTCCGGGCTGAAGGAGCGGTCGCCGATGATCGGATTATCCGGATTGCTGTTCACGTCAAGGACGGGAGCGAAGTTCAAATTGAACCCGAACTCTTTCAGCTCTTTGCCGAGAAGGGTCCCCACTTCATAGGAAATGTCGGGATTGTTCGCGTCCCCGATTTTTTGATTGGTAGGGAAGTCGGCGAGTCCTCCAGGGAGTCGCGTCACATTCCCGCCTTCCTGGTCGACGCTTAATAGGAGGGGAAGGGGGTTATCGGCGTTTGCTTCTTTCAGTTGGTTCACAAATTGAACAGATTGTTCAGGGCTCTTCAAATGGTCCGAGAAGAAGATGAATCCGCCGACCTTGTGCTTCTGAATCAAATTCTTCGTCGGCTCATCCATTTGCGTTCCGTTGACGCCGGCTACGAGCATCTGGCCGATTTTTTCATCAAGGGTCATGTCGGAGATCAGGGAACCGGCGTCACCTTCTCGATCCTTACCCCCGATTGGGTTAATGGCCAAATAGGACAGAATGAATACAAGGATCATGACGATTAAAAGGGAATAGCCAATCTTATTTTTCGACATATCATATGTTCCTTTCAATGTTGGATACTTGGTATCATTCTGTTCGTATCTCGTGTGCCGTAAACGGAAAAATAGAAAAAGACCCGGTGGGTACGGGTCCTTTTGTACGATTTATTCCGGTTTCTCTGCTATTGGATACATGCTGTTCCTCTAATATGAGCTGATTTTATTTCTATATAATCAGGATATTCAATCCGATTTTTTGAAAATCTCTGTGGCCAAAACACCATCACACCTGAAACACCCACACCACAATCGGGCCAAACACCGAACCTAACAGGGCGCTTAACGTCATGGATACGGAACTCATCGAGACGGTCAATTCCCCGTATTCCATCGCTTTCGACGTACCGAGGGCGTGGGACGCGCTGCCTAAGGCAATCCCGCGTCCGAGTGAGCTATGGATGCGGCCCATTTTCAGGATCACCGGCCCGAGTATGACGCCTGAGAATCCGGCGATCATGACAAAGACGACGGTCATGGCCGGGACGCCGCCGAGACCTGATGCAATCTGGATGGCGACGGGTGTCGTGATGGATTTCGGAACGATGGACAGGATCAACTCATGGTCGATGCCGAGAATCCGTGCAAATAGGAGTCCGCTCACCATTCCGGTCAAGAGTCCAGCGAAGACGCCTCCGATGATCGGGAAGCGATACTTCATCAGGATCTTCCGCTGCTTATACAGGGGGTACGCAAGGGCGACGACGGCAGGACCAAGCAGAGAGTGAATCCATTTCCCGCCGATCATGTACTCCTCATACGGAATATGCATAGAGATCAGCAGTCCGACGATCACGAACGTGGTCGTCAGGACCGGAATTAATACGGGATACGAGAACCGTTGATACACCTTCACCATGGCAAAATAAAGGACGGCGGTGAGGGTAATGATCAGGATTGCGATCAGTGCTTGCTGCATGCTTGTTCCCTTCTTTCAGATCGTTTTTCTAAGTGCTGACTGGCAAAACCGGATACGGCCATGGTCACGACGGTGCTCACGACGACAATGAGAAAGAGCATGGCACCGGTCCCTGATAAAAGAGCGGGGTAGTTCATGACCCCTGTCATGGCCGGGATGAATAATAAGGGAAGGATCGCGAGTAAAAAGCTTGCGCCATCCTCTACGATGATCACGGGAACAATTTTCAACGACAGGCATGCGAGGAGCAGGATCAGGCCGATGATGCTTCCGGGTATCGGAAGGTGGAGGAGCTCCTCGAGGGCTCCGCCTATAAATGAAAAAGCATAAAGAATGCCGATTTGGATGATAATTCGAATGATTTTCATAACACAGGAGCTCCCGACAGGAAGCCCTTTTTCCCACCTTTCAATGAAAACGCTTTACTTTTCCTGGGATTACTTGTACGATACAACTATATACTTGTATTATACAAGTACTTGAAACGTTGTCAATGAATCTGTCAGGTTGATTGACGTAAAAAGGAGGGATACCTATGTCCAAAGAGAACGCAGTCGAACGGATTGAGTATGAGTTGACCAGCTTGATCCGGAAAGCGGTCTTCCGTGATCAATCCGAACGGAAAATCGGGATATTGGAGAGGTCGGCATACTTGTTGATGAGGCAGCTGGATGAACACGGACCGTCCCGGCTGAAGGAATTGGCCGAAGCGTTCCAACTTGATATTTCGACTTTGTCTAGACAGGCGGCTGCCCTTGAATCGAAGGGACTCATCCAGCGGTTTTCAGACCCGAAGGATGGACGTGTAAGTTTATTTGACCTCACTGAGTTGGGGAGGGAAAAGCTTGCTCTCGACAGCCGCATGAGGCTCGAATGGTATGAGGGCCTGCTTGAAGGTTGGACGGGTGAAGAGAAGAACATGTTCGGGGAACTGCTGGTCAGGATGAACGGGGCGTTTGACGAATAAAATAGATCCGCTTTCTGTTGTTGCACACCAGGAAGCGGATTTTTTTGTCGAAAAATAATCGTTGACTTTGGAAATATCTAACAGTAAAATAAAAATTGATTAATCAATCAATTTTGAAAAAGGAGGGAGAACAACATGTCACGAGAGGAAAAAATGATGAAAAAGAGAGCGGCGATCCTGGGAGCGGCCGTCAAAACATACAGCGAAAACGGATTTGCCGAGACGACCATTTCGTCCATTGCGAAGGAGGCGGGGGTCAGCTTCGGATCCGTGTTCACATACTTTGCTACGAAAGAGGTACTTTTTGAAGCGGCGATCCTTGAACCGTTGGAAGAGATCAAGCCATATTTTAGTGAAATAGAGGAACGGTACAGTGGGAGTCCGATGGAGATGGTACGAAATATGATCGACTGTCAGCTGGATGTGTTTGCGAGAAAGAAAGATTTCCTGCGACTCTCCCAACAGGTACTGGCGAGGCCGGACCGGTATCCCGTCTTGTTCGCAGAATTGAGTGCCTTTGTCGATGTGTTTGCTGAACGCATTCATCCTGTCATTGAAAGAGGGCAGAAGGAGGGATGCTTCTATGAAGGGTCGCCGGTGCTGATGGCTCAATCGTATATTTCTTTATTGAACGGGTTACGGCTGACCTTCATCGATGACCATACGAATCTGATCTGGAGCAACATGAAAATACAGGCACTGCGTTTATTCGGTCCTGTGACGGAAGGGTGGGATGTGTGATGCGAATACGTGATATTCATCCGAACCTGAAACTGCGGCTTGCCATGCAGTTCCTCGGAGGACTTGTTACCATGGCGGTCATTCCGTTCATGGCCATCTATTTCGCCCAGAAGATCGGAGCCACCCAAACGGGGGGCATCCTTGTCCTGATCGTCATTAGCGGGATCATCGGTGGATTTATCGGCGGGCATATTTCCGACAAGATCGGACGCCGTAAGATCATGATTCTGGCGGAACTCGGCATCATGGTGACGTTCTTCTTCATTGCCCTGTGCAATTCACCGTGGTTCGACCTTCCGTATGTCACGGCGGCTTTCTTCGTTCTCAATATGTTTGCCGGCGGGATGTTCCAGCCTGCAGCTCAGGCGATGATCATCGATGTGACGGATTCCGATTCACGGAAGCTTGTTTTCACCGTCAGCTACTGGCTTGGGAATCTTGCCACCGCGATCGGAGGGATCATCGGCGCTTTTCTATTTAAAACGTACCTGTTTGAATTATTCCTCGGGATCTCAGGGATCACACTCCTGTCCGTCCTAATCACGATTTTCTTCATCACAGAAACCTACACACCGGAACATGTCACCACTGAAACCACTTCTTCATCCAATAAGATGGTTCAAAGCTATTCAACCGTATTGAAAGATAAATTATTCATGATGTATATCATCGGGGCCGTCTTCATTTTTACCCTGGAGCAATCGTTGACCAATTACGTCGGGATCCGCCTTGAGAGGGATATCCCCGAGCAGCAGGCTTCTCTGTTTGGATTCGACTTCACGCTTGATGGGACACGGATGCTTGGATTCCTGCGGACGGAAAATACCATTATCGTCGTGCTCTTATCCGCCGTCGTACTATTTCTGTTTAAAAAGTGGAGTGACCGCTGGACGCTTGTTGCGGGGATGTTCATCTTTACCCTTTGTTTCAGCGCCTTTGCTTTTACGAATAATATTTTATTCCTTTTTATCCTGGGCTTTGTCGGAACGTTCGGGGAGCTCATGTATGTGCCGATCAAGCAGGCGATGATCGGGGACCTGGCGCCGTCCAACGCCCGCAGTACGTATATGGCCTTCTACAGCCTGACCTTCTATGGCGCCATGATCATCGCATCCCTCCTCATCATCGTAGGGGAATGGGTCAGTCCGCTGATGATGGGCGGCATCCTGTTGATTCTTGGGATGGCCGGGACTGTCATGTATCATGTCATCATGAAAACGCTGGAATCAAAAGCGGTGCCGGAAGTCGAAGTGAAGGCATCGGTTTCTTCTTAATAAAGTGTGAAGACCCTGATTGCAGGGTCTTCTTTACTTTCTAATGAGTATCGTATGTTTCTCCAACTGACTCTCTCCATAAGCCTCTGCGATGCCCATCTTCCGGATCGCCCTCTTGTCCACTTTTTTATAAGGCAGCGTTACTTGAAAATCCGTTTTAAAAGGATAATCATCAAACGTCACCTCATGCACATTCACCCACCTGGCTTTAAGCTTTTGATTCCCAGAATGGAACCCTTCCGTATTCTTAAATCCGTCCTTGAACCACGGATGCTCGTTTTCTTTCACAACCCCCGGCTCGTTCAAGCAAAAGTAGAGTGATAGATTGTCTGAAAGTTGAAGAAGCTGGAAGTGCTGGGTGAGCAGTGCTTCATCGAACTTCGCCATCTGCTTTCGGATGTTCTGTTGCCTGTTTGCTTCATCCTGTAAAAATGACAGGCAGTGAGGATCCTTCGATTTGGCAAAGAATGAACAGAAATGAAGGCTGCATAGAAGTGCCGCATAGAGGTTAGTCTCCTCGATTTCATTCAGCCCGATTTGATAGAATGCAAGTTTTGGGTGGAGGGGATAGTCTGAGAAGGTGAAGGGAATCTGCTTCCCGTCGTTCCAAATCGGCGTGTCGTCGAGTCCGATCCAGCTCCGGTCGTGCTGATGGGATGCGTAAACGAAGTCATCGAAAAACTGATCGGATTTTAATAGATTGCGATTGATGTGTTTGATCGTTTCGCCGGATACATAGGCGTGGTCGTGTTGTTTGATCATGATGAAGGAATCCTCGTTTTCTCGGATAATCATAGAGTCAACATCCCCTTTTTATTATTAATTATAGCAAAACTTGAATGGCGCTATCAGACAAAAAGATAGAAAACGGCATGGGCTTTCGATCCTGGGATTAGCCTTCTGTGATTTCATATGTCAGAAAGCAAGTCCACTAGAATGAACTGTATGTTTAAAAATATAAAAAAAGGTTTTCTCCTCGGAACATCGAAATCATTATAATGAAAGACAGTATATGGGAGGTATGAACAATGGGGAGAATGGTACATTTTGAAGTGCATGTGGATGATATGGAACGGGCAAAAACGTTTTACGGAGAGGTATTCGGCTGGAAGTTCGAGGACTGGAGCGAATACGCTGGAATGCCTTATGTGGGGGCTGTGACAGGGGATGAGAATGAGCTGGGGATCAATGGTGCACTGATGCAGCGTCAAAGTCCTCCACCTCAACCGAATCAGCCGATGAACGGATATTCCTGCACGATGGGCGTCGGGAATTATGATGAAACCGAGAAACTCATCCTTGAGCAAGGCGGCAAGGTGGCCATGCCGAAGTATGCTCTTCCGGGAATGGCGTGGCAGGGGTATTATGTGGATACTGAAGGAAATGTGTTCGGGATTCATCAGCCGGATAAGGACGCGAAGTAGTGTTGGGGTGTCTGACCTGAATCGGGGGTCAGGCCCTTTTTTTAATCCTCGTCTCCATCAAAGGCGTTATCTACTAATTTTACGATCATGAAAAGGAGAATGCCCCCTGTTTGTGGAATTGATTCAAGTGGAAATCAGGAGGGGGAAGTGAAAGTGGAGTATCAATTGGAACATGTGAATAATCAAATATATGTGCTGGCGATATGGGATGCTGAGTGGAATACCTATACGAATGCGTACTTCATTGAGGAAGAAGCTGGATTGACAGTGGTCGATTCGTGTAAAGAAGGTCACTTGGTGTTCCTCAAGCACGCTTTAAACAAAATCGGGAAAACGGCAGACGATGTAAGGCTGATGCTCATCACCCATGGTCATGAGGACCATGTGGGAGGGGCGGCATTATTTACGAAGGCAAGGAAGGTCATTCATGCTGATGAGACGTTGCCGGCTGAGTCTTCCATAAGAGGAGAGCTCCTTGACAGGGGAACGATTGGGGATTACGACTACACGAGAGTCGGGTATCATTCTCCAGGTTCTGTCCTTTTCTTTCATCGACCGACCAGGACACTGTTCACAGGGGATTTCCTCTGTTTCTTTGGCGATCCTTTGTCAGATGGAGGGCTTGTTTCAAAAGGGGATGACCTGAGACAAGCCTGGATTGAGTATCTTCAGGGTGGCGGGGTCAAGGATCTGCCTGTATTCCTGGACGGCCTCCGAATCATGAAGGAATATGATGCGGATGTACTGTGTACAGGTCATGGAGGCGTGTTGGTGGGGGAGATTGACGTGTTTCTCCAGGAGCTGATCGCAATTGGGGAAAAGAGTCAGTAGGATAAGAAGGGATTGGCAGGAGTTAACAGGCCAATCCCTTCTTATTTTCATTAAATTAACTTTTTCTTGTCATGACTTCTATGAAATCTTCCACGAACAATTGGTAGTCGATCTCCAGATAGATGTTAATATTCTTTTCAGCCGGTTTGGAACTGACCCTGAAATCAGCGATGGATGTGCCTTGGCCGAGGCCTGTGGTCAGTACTTCGACGTCCCTTCTGATCGTTTTCCCCATGTCCGGATTCACCATAAGGGAGAGGGTGACGACATCGTGGAGCGGGGCGCCGTTTATGCCGGGGATGAGTTTCTTATAGGCATCGATATAGTAGGTCATGACGTCATCCAAGATCTGAACGAGGGGGTTGCCGTTCATCTCCTGGATGGCTTTGATGTGTTCGAGGGTGACGATGGCTTTGTTCGTGACGTTTAAAGGAGCGATGTATAGATTGTCGAGATTCTTGACCACGAGTTCTGATGCAGTCGGATCTCCGTAGAAGTTTGCTTCGGCTGATGGAGTCACATTACCAGGTACGAAAAAAGCCCCTCCCATGATATAAAATTCCTTTACTTTTTCAGCTATGTCTTCGCCTAACAGGTAAAGGGAAGCGAGTGACGTATTCCTCCCGACATCCACGATGGTGACGTCTTTATTTTCTTTTATGATAGTGTAAAGTTTAGAGAAATTGGTGAGTTCACCGGAGAAGTTTTCGGGCGGACGTATCGGACCCAGCCCATCCTTTCCATGGATCTCGGGATAATAGGTGGGAACTTCCCCCGAAGATGGGCTGTTTGAACCACCGATGATCGGAATATCCGTCCTTCCGGCAAGCTTGAGCAGATAGGCGATGTTATCGGTGGCCTGCTTCTTTTCGACATTTCCGTAACTGGATACGATGCCGAGTATGTTAATGTCCGGATTCATGAGGGCATACATGATGGCCACAGAATCATCAATACCTGGATCGGCAAATAAAAGAATGTTTTTCATGGGATTCACCTCGGCAACCGTTTTTTAAAATATATCGGAGAACGGGAAGAATTATTCCATTCGTCGATAAAATGAAACTGTAGCCTCAGCCATTTTCAGGACTTTCTCCTTGAGAAAAGCCGGTTCAACGATGTTGACTTGATCGGCGAACCCGATCAGATAGCCTTTTGCCTCTTCTTCAGTATCAAAAGAAAGCGTCACAGGTATCCATTCCGCACCTCTCCTTTCCCCGACTTCAAGGACCCGGGCGAAACGGCCCGTGAAGGTTAGCCTGGATAACATTTGTGGCGCCACCTCGACTTTCACTTCAAAAGAGGGAAGCCTCTTGATAAAAGATTGTGTGGAAGATGACCAGTACTGTGCCAGGTCGAAGCCCTCGGGTCTTTGAAACGTCTCGTCCACTTTTTCGGTATGATGAATCCGGGAGACCCGGTAGTTACGAATATCCCCGTTTTCCTTCGCTGCGACGAGATACCAGAGATCCCCTTTCGCCACGAGCCCGAGTGGTTCCACCACCCGGTCATCGATTTCGGCGTCAGCTCGTTCGTAGGTGATGACCAGTTTGATTTCCTGGAAGATTGCCACTTTGATCATTTCAAGGGAGGCTGTCTTGTCTTTCTGCTTTCGCCAGGAACTCGTGTCGATATGGATCCGGTTCCACACGTCCTTCGCATTTTTCCGGTACGTGGACGGGAGGGAGGCGATGAGCTTGTTCCGTGCTTCTTCGGTGGTGCGGGTCAGGCCGAGATCGTCCAGGAGGTGAACGGAAGGAGACACGAACAGTGCCTGGATTTCCGATTCCTTCAACCCGGTCAAATCCGTCCGGTAGTCTTCAAGGAGCGACCAGCCCCCGTTTTGCCCTCGCTCCGCCACAACGGGAATCCCGGTGCCGCTAAGTGCATCCATGTCACGGTGAATGGTCCTTTCAGACACCTCCAATTTCTCCGCCAGTTCCTTCGCGGTCATTCGGCCGTGTGTTTGTAGTAGTAACAGAATGGATACTAATCGGTCGCCTCTCATATTGGTCACCTTTTTCTTGGATTTTCTTTTATTTAATGAAATATGACAAAGGATGTCAAGAATGGAATCGTATAATAGGGTTATCTTCGATGTTGAAAGGAATGGTTGGATGAAATCACTCGCAGGAAAAGTAGCACTCGTAACAGGGGGAAGCCGGGGAGCAGGGCGTGCAATCGCCATTGAACTTGGTAAAGCAGGCGCGACGGTGTATGTCACCGGGCGCAGTACGAAAGGAAATGTCACGCAGAACTTTCCGGGTACCATCGATGACACGGCTGCCCAGATTGATGAAGCAGGTGGTACAGGAATCGCGGTACGCTGTGATCATACCATTGATGCCGAAACGAAAGAGGTCATTGAACAAATCAGGGAGGAACAGGGAAAGCTTGATATTCTTATCAATAACGTATGGGGCGCACATGATATCGGTGTGAATCCGGGAGCATTCTGGGAACAATCCCTTGAAAACTGGGATACGATGTTCACGGCAGGTGTGAGGGCGCAGTTAGCCACCAATCACTTTGCCATTCCTCTGCTTCGGGAAAATAAAGAAGCCCTTATTGTTCATACGACGTTCTGGGATGAAGGCAAGTACACCGGACAATTCTATTATGACCTGGCAAAAAATGCACTCATCCGCATGGCGTATGGTCTCTCGGAGGAGTTAAAAAAAGACGGGATTGCGGTCATGGCTGTATCCCCAGGATTTATGAGAACAGAGCTTGTGCTCAAACATATGGGCGTGGACGAGGAAAACTGGAAGGAATCAGAAGATTTGAAGGTATCTGAAACCCCTTATTATGTGGGACGCGCCATCACGGCCCTGGCGAAGGATCCTGAAGTGATGCGAAAGACGGGACAGGTGTTGAAAGCGGGTGACCTTGCGAAAGAATATGAGTTTACGGATGTGGATGGACGGTATATTCCGCCGTTTACGTTATAGAATGGATGTCCCCTCTCGAAGGGGGCTTTTTCAATTTCTGAAATCCGTTCTTAACCATCCTGTGTGCCGAATAAACTATCCATGATAACCACTTTTCAAAACGAATAGGGGTGGCATGATGTTTTCCGTGACAGAGATGCAGACGTTCGAGTTGTTTTCTGTTCCCCATATCTCGGTGCTTTTGATGTTTGTGGCACTATCATTTTGGCTTGTGTACTTCAGGCATTTCCTAAAGAGGTATCAATCGGTTTTGAAATGGACGATATTTTGGATGCTGGTGCTGAGTGAAGTGTCCTGGCATATATGGCTGGTGTCAACGGGACAGTGGGAGATGGGGGACCTGCCTCTGCAGCTCTGTTCCGTCAGTACGTTCATCGCCATTTATTTATTCTTGAAACAGAATCAGAAGGCCTTTTATCTCTTGTTCTTTATCGGATTCCTCCCCCCAATATTAAGCATGGTGACACCTGAAATGACTTATCAATTTCCCCATTACCGCTTTCTGAAATACTTCCTTCATCATGCAGCCATTGCGTGGTCCGTCCTTTATTTCATTGTATATGAGGGCTACCGGGTCCCAAAGAAAGCCATATGGACCGGCTTCCTCATGGTCAACCTTCTCGCTTTGCCGATCTTTTTCCTGAACATCCTTCTTGATACGAACTTCTTTTATCTGGCCAATCCCACAGAATCGAAAACAATCTTGTCCTTTTTCGGATCGGGGATCATCTATTATATCAATCTCGAAATTGCGGCACTTGTCGTGTTTTTCATGACGTATGTACCGATGGGGATGCTCGTGAGGAGGGAGAGGGTTAAAGGGTAACTCTTCCCCTGTTTTCTTCGTCTATTGTAAAAAGGAGCATTGGAATGAAGATGAGTTTTCGTTAAACAACTCATAAAATGATAAACGGGCTCATATATCAGAATACAAGCTATCTCGGCACCTGAAATTCCGAAAAAATGCATGCGTTAAAAAAAGGAGTGAACTCCCTTGAAAAAATGGTTGGCTATAGGCAATATTCTGGCGGTGGTTGGCATTGTCTTCTTTATCATCCAACCTTTCCAAACAGCGCCTCCGACTCCAAATGTAACAGCAGGAGAAGTCAGTATCCCGACAACGAAAGGTTCCTATTGCTGGGACGGACTCCTTTCAGGGGGATGTGTGGATAAAGCTTATTCAAGTGTAGTGGCGATGGCAGGGGAAGATCAACCAACCCCTGTGTCCCCAGGTGAGGAAATCACAGTGACATTTAAAAAGAAACCTCAACAGATCGGTGCAGAGAAGTGGGTGGGGGAAGAACAGGTAGAAAGCGTGAACATAAAGAATCATACGATTGTGGTTCCTGACCAGAAAGGGATCTATGTCTATCATCTAGTGGCCCATTGGAAGCAGGGGGACGGGAGTTATGTGTTTTCGGTGGAAGTGAAGTGATCAAAAAAGGCTCTCACACCAAAACGGTATGAGAGCTTTCTCCTTTATACCTGAACCTCAAACTGCTTCGAATATAGTCTGGAATAATGACCATTCTGCTCGAGTAGCGCTGCATGAGTCCCTTCCTCGACAATCCTTCCATCTGACAACACCACGATTCTTCCTGCGTTCCGGATCGTCGATAAACGATGGGCGATGACGAGCGTCGTCCGGCCCCTTGCCAGTAACTCCAGGGATTCCTTGACGATGCTTTCGCTTTCATTATCAAGGGCGCTCGTCGCCTCATCAAGAATGAGAATCGGCGGATTTTTCAAGAAGACACGGGCGATGCTGAGCCTCTGCTTCTGACCACCTGATAACCGGACGCCACGCTGACCGATTTCGGAATGATACCCTTGTGGCAACCGGGTAATGAATGCATCGGCGTTCGCTTGCTTTGCAGCCTTCATCACCTCTTCGTCTGTCGCTTCGGGATGACCATAGCGGATATTCTCCATGACGGTTCCGGAAAAAAGGTACACATCCTGCTGTACGATCCCGATATTGCTTCTGAGGAAATGCAAGTCGAGGTCTTTCACATTTTCCCCATCTATAAAAACCCCGCCTTCAGAAACGTCATAAAAACGGGAAATCAGGGAGCTGAGAGTCGTTTTTCCTACTCCCGATGGCCCGACGATCGCGACGTATTCCCCAGGGATGACTTCAAGAGTTAAATTCTTGAATACAGGCCCTAAGGCAGAATCATAATGAAATGATATGTTCTTCAATGAAATATGTCCCTCAACGCTTGAAAGAGTCTTTGCATTTGGGGCATTCTCGATGTCAGGCTTGATGTTCATGATCTCCATGAATCGCTGAAATCCTGTCACACCTTCTTGAAATTGTGTACTCATATGAGTGAGCCGCTGAATGGGCTCGATCATAAAGCCGATATACAGCAGAAACGTGATCAAGTCGGCCAGGTCAAGGGACGCATTCACAATCTGAATGGACCCGAAGATGACAATGGTGACCGTAATCAGCTGAATGAATGCTTCCGTCCCGTTATAGAAGTACGCCTCTGCACGATAGGTTCCTTTGCGGCTTTCCAAAAACCGTTCATTCTCCACATTGAATTTCCGGATTTCAAGAGATTCATTGGCAAATGACTGAACGACCCGGATGCCCGATAAGGAATCCTCCACCTGAGCATTGATGTCTCCGATCCGCTCTTTATTATCCGTCAGCGCCCGGTTCAACTTTTTATTGAAATAAAGGGAGAAGAACCCGAGGACCGGAAAGAAGCAAAAAACGGTCAGAGTCAAAGGAGCGTTGATCCAGAACAGAATCACAAAGGCTCCAAGAAAACGAACGAGATACTTCACATAATCTTCAGGTCCGTGATGATAAAGCTCCGATACCATCAACAGATCATTCGTCACGCGGCTCATCAACCGGCCCGTCTTCTCTTTATCATAAAAACTGTAAGACAGCTTCTGCAGATGAGCGAATAATTCACCTCTCATATCGGTTTCCATCCGTGCCCCGATCTCATGACCCTTGTAATCCACAATGTAATTCCCGACATTTTGACCAACGACAAGAATCACCATCACAACGCCGACCCAAAGGACATCCTCAAAAGCTGTAGAAAGACTCCCGGCCAAAACATCCTTCGTCACATAACGGACAAGCAGTGGAAAAAAGAGAGTCAGGGAAGACGTGACCAATGCACTGAACAACACAATCAAAAAAATTGAACGGTACGGTTTGTAATACGAAAGAAATTTTTTCAAAGGAAAAGTCATAACATACCCCTTTATGCGTTAGTTCACAAAACACATATAAGGGGGAAGACCGTCATCTTTAAAAAGGTATCCCACCCTTATATGAATGTACGGTTACCATTGCTTTGTTTCTCATGAAAACAGCCTCCTTTAATTTCGATACCTTTATTGTATGATGGGGTTGATGAAAAATAAAGTTAATTTTCTGATAGTAATTTCAAAGGTATCCAGTTTTGATTGGAGTCAGTATATAAAGGGTGAGGGTGAATGGGGGGCAATACATATGTAAGATAGAAAAATAAAATGATTCAAGGGTCTTGTCTTAACCTCGCGACCCCCTATTCACCTTGCCAAAAACGATGTGAATCACCCATGGAACCCAAGCGAAAACAGACTGTAGATCTTTAGAGAAAGAAGAGAGAAAACAACACCAACAACGTGCGTGTAGCGGGCGCGCGTAGGGGATTGACGACGTTTCCTAAACTAGGAAAATAATGATAGATGATTTTTATCCCTTTTTAGCATAAATTTGTGATTTAGTGAAAATGAATCTACTAGTATATTACATTTGATGATATGATTGATAGTGCATAAGTACTAGAGTTGTTACTTTGTAAATTGTACATATAAATTATTTTGAGAGAGTTGGTCTGGTTATGGGATTTTTAAAGAGTTTGGGTAAGGGTGCAGGAGAACTGGTTGGAGGTGTGACAGGAGGACTCATTAAAGGAGTCGGTGAACTGACTGGATCGGATTTCATTAAGGAAGTAGGGGATGGAGTAAAGCAATCCACTGAATTTGCCGGAAAACAATTGGGGAACGTGGCAGAAGGAGCTTGGAATGTAGGAAGTGGTATGGTAAGCAAGGATGATTCTAAAATCGACAAGGGAATTTCTGATATTGGAGAAGGCGTCGGAAGCACAGCGAAAGCCGTAGGACAAGGTATCAGTTCTACTGTCAAAAGTGTGGGGAATGTAGCAGGCGGAGTGATGGATGGAGACGAAGATCGCTGGAAAAAGGGTCTAAGAGATGTTGGGAAAACCGTTGCTGTTGGAGCTCTTGGCGTATCGATTTTGGACATTGCAGATGTAGTGGATGTAAATGGGAATGAGGGAGGCATTGACGGAGGTGGCAATGATTCAGGAACCTTGGCAATGGAAGGTCAATCAAATGCCCCTGTTTCTGCGACTGAAGGAACAATTAATCAGGACTATATAGTGGATGATAATCCGAACAATCACGGAGTCGCTCCTCATTGGGTGGACGGCCATTATCGAGCAGACGGTACGTTTGTAGAGGGGTACTGGAGAGATGGTGATGGCGATACAAGTGTAGATCGAACCGTTGAACAGGGCGGGGGCTGGAGTCAGAGTAACCCTGATTACCGTATACCGGTGGAAAAAGCGTAACTTAGAACCTGCCCATGGTACATTAAAGATTTCCCGTACCATGGGCAAGCTTTTATTTGTAGATAGAGGCTCTTTAAAACCCATGATTAAATCATAAAGAATCCCCAACATACTTATTACTCCCCGGAAGCTTCTTGATTTCATTCCAGGCTGCAATGGCGTCTGCTCTCTTTTTCCCTTTATTGGTCGTGTCGGCAAAATAGTCACGTGTGAATTGATTGTATTCGAATTGAGGTGCGATTTGCTTCTCATATGCCGGGTCTTTCTTCCGATTTGCTTCTTCGTACCAAGCTTCGATTGCGTCACGATACGTCTTTCCTATGTTATTTTTAAAATAGTTTTGGATATAAGTAGAGAAATGAAAACCGGGAATGACAGACTTAAAGAAGGTTCTGACGTTTTGACTGCAACGATGATGGTCAGTAATGACGGTATCTAGACTTAACACTTCATTATGATTTGTGTTTCGAATCCCTTTTGATTTTCTGACGGGCTTTTTGATTTCGCCTGTTTCCAAGAAAGTGCAAATTCGATTCGATAGGTCTATCTTTGAACCAGAAGTATTGATTCCGTTAGCGCGGCAGAATGATTGCAGTTCTTCTTTCAACCAATAGTACTTTTTAAACATTTCAATTGGGGTGTCCCTGTTTAAGGTGGGTCTCAATGCTACCAGCTCCTGAAATTCCATTTACATCCATTTTAGAACAAGCGTTCCTGTTTGTCTACTGTCTTGGTCCAAGCAGCATCACACCAACCCCAACGATACATATCCCGGCACCGACCCAATCATACAGATCAGGTGTCTTCTTATCGATTCCCCATCCCCATAGGACGGACAGGACAATGAAGACCCCGCCGTAAGCAGCGTAGACACGGCCGAATGACGGGAAGGACTGGAAGGTGGCGATGACGCCATAAAGGGCCAGGGCTATCCCGCCGGCGACTCCCCAATAGGCGGGTTTCCCTTCCCTGAGCCATAGCCAGATAAGGTAGCCTCCGCCGATTTCCGCGATTCCGGCAAGGATGAATAAGATGATGGCATTTACCATGTGATCACTCCTTCAATTTGTTTTGCGTAATTGAATTATAACGCACATCCGGGTTAGCAAACATTTGTCTATTTTCCCCAAACCTTCTACAATGAAAAGAATAAGAGATCGTCACTTGTCTCAATACGGAGGTGGAACTGATATGGACAACAATGAAAAGCATTATTCAGAAGAAAAGTTCTGGAGCAAGTTAAAAAGGTACGGCTTGAAGGCGGGACATTCCGTCGTGTATACGGCGCTGCTCCTTTACTTTGTTCTGCAAAAACCGGATGTTCCGAAGAAGACGAAGATGATCATCATCGGGGCGCTCGGGTACTTCATCCTTCCAACGGATTTCATTCCGGACATGGCAGTGGGAGTAGGGTTTACAGATGACCTTGGGGCCCTGGGTCTCGCGTTATTGCAGGTATCCATGTATATCGATGATAAAGTGAAAGGGAAGGCCAAGGCGAAGTTGAGTGACTGGTTCGGTGATGATGTGGATACGTCTGAGGTTGACGGGAAGTTGTGATTTTTTTCTCTAAGGGGGAGGTGAACGGACATGTCTTTATCCTCAGGTGAAAAGTCAATAGCAGAATCAGATAGAAAGAATTTAATGAAGTTTGCCAAACAATTCAAGAATAAAAGCCAGATAGATTCTCAACGAATTTGCAGGGAGATTAGAAGGGGAATTTAAATTAGAGATGGTTTTTATCTATTCCTTATAATCTCTATATTAAGTGCAGTAGTCTGGGGAGGGTCGGATTCCCGAACGAAGTCATACCATACAAATAAATCCTGTCCTTCCTCTATAAGCTTAATCATATTTTCGTCCTGAACAGATACACGAATCGTTTCAGAGTATCTACCCCTTGATTCCCCGGCTAAAGCGAGAGTTATTCCCTTGCTGCGTTTTTCAAGAACCTTCCCATTCAGTGTTTTATTGTCGGATATTTTGTCATAAGCCAAGTCTTGGTCTTCACAGCCTAGAAGCAGGGTCGATACTAATAGAATCCATAAGCCTTGCATTTTCATTGAATTCACCTCAGTGAATTAGTCGGGAGAAGGGGAAGGGACGTTACATCCATATTTCTTCCCCAATCATCCCGAACAACCATCATTCCCCCTTGAACGTGTCGTCGTACAAATCTTCATCCCCCTGTGGTTCTTTGATTCCATGCTTTTCTTCGAGGTATCTTCCGATTACGGAGTTATTAATGCCTTGCCGAACGGCCCGTTCCACTATGATGTAGAAGATAAATAGAAACACGATGAGGAGGATGACACTTATGAAAATAATAAAGAGTTCCATGCTGTTCACCTCCTTATTTTGGTTAGTATGATCTTTCTGTACATTCCATTGAACAGAAGAGGCTCATCTTCTTTAAGAATGATCGCTTCACGATTCTGTTCATATAAATTCTCAAAGTTCACTCCAATATCAGTTCCCATCATCTTTACAAAGGGTCGGACCACTTTTTTGATCATCGACATTTTAGGGGGGGAAAACTTGTCAAAAATGATCATGGTTCCTTGAGGCTTTAATACCCGGATTATTTCCTTCATACATCGGTCCGGGTCAGGGACGACGGATAAGATGAGACTGCCTACTACTGCATCAAAGCTGTTTTCTGCTAAACTCATCTGTTGGGCGTCCATTTGAATGAAATCGATCTTGGTATCCTTGAATTTGTCTTTCGCCTTTTGAAGCATGTCACTGGAATAGTCAATGGCTGTAATCTGGAATTGAGTGTGACTCAAGAGCTCCAGGTCAGCCCCTGTGCCAACGCCGACGAACAGGATTCGTTGGTGGGGATGGAATGGTGGGTGAAGAAAGAGTTTTTGACGGGCTTCAAGGAATTTTCCTGTATTAAAAATCCTGTCGTATACAGGGGACCAGAGTTTATAAATGATTTCGTTCCATCGGTTGTTCATTTTTCCCTCCCTATTTACTGTATAACAATATTCCCAACATACTGTGCACTGCCTCTATCCGTTTGAAGGTCGACCTCCAAAACGTAAGACCCTTTTCCTTTAGGGAATGTGAAGGAACGGTTCTCATCCATTTTCAGCTGCAACTTTTCATTGCCGATCCATAAGAATGCACGTAATTCCTCCACTGCAAAGTCTTCACTGTCAAAAAGGACGTCTACCTGCTGCCCGGATGGAAATGTCAGTTCCTTCTGTTCCCGTGCGAAGTCTACTACTTCTTTCGTTTCTTTCTCCAATGGTTTGCCGTTTTCACCCCGCCACTCAATATTGGTTTCGGTTAATTCTACGGAGTCGACGCTGTCCGTTTCCATAAGGGTAACAGTGGGGGGAGTGAAGTCATAGTCTTCAGCGATGCAACCTGTCAGGGAGAAAATAAGGAATAAACAGATTAGAGCCCTTAAAAAATGTTTCATACATACAAATCCTTTCTTTTCTGAGGTTGTAAGTCTAGTTTATCCATCCATTTAACACCATCCCCATATTCATCACCATATGAAAGGCGATCGAAGGATAGATGCTATCTGTCTTCAAGACTACGATGCTGTAAAAAAGTCCTCCGAAAGAGAATAGAAGACTGAGGAGGAGCGGGATACCGATGGAGAGATGCAGGAGTCCGAATCCGATACTTGTCACGGTGATGGCATAAACGACTGAGGTGTTTTGGATCAATGACGACAGCATGACGCCTCTCCAGATGAGTTCTTCCAGCGTAGCGTTCAGGATGGTGAATCCTATTGCAAAAAGGAATAATGATTTCAACTCACTGATTCCCTCCGACCAGATGAGTGGAATGAAGATGGTGCTTGATCCCGCAAGCCCGATTAATAAAAAAAGCGGCAGTGAAATAGTTTGTGAAGGCATGGAGATGCGCTTGCTCCAATCCGGTAATGTCATGTAGAGACGGACCTTTCCCTTCGCAATCCATTGTGAGACGGCTAAGGCAAACAGGATGAATAGAAGAAAACTTCTGTTCAAAAGGATTTTCGTTTCTTTTAAGATCTCCCAGCCGTTCATCCAGCCTGTTGCACATTGAAAGGTAAGGAATCCGATAAGGAAGAATAAGAACAAGGAAACGACGGATCGGTTGTTTTTAGTAGATATATAGAGGATGAGAAGCCCTAGCATCGGCAGAAGTTCCCATCCGTATGCGCGATACGAAAGAAGGATGATGCCTGAGAAAAACAGGGAGGCAGAGCTTATAAGGAAAAGGGTATGCGGTGAACGGGTCATATAGTCCTCCTAGGGCAATCGTTGAAAATAGTTTAGCATAATTTTCCTGTTTTGTATCTGTTCATTTTTCATTGTGGTACCATGAAGATAGTTTACATAAGAGAGAGGGTTAGGACATGTACAAGCATATCATTTGGGACTTTGACGGCACTCTTTTTGATACATATCCCGTGATGGCGGGAGCCTTCAAAGACACGTTGGACAGCCGGGGGATTGAGGAACCGTTAAAGGACATCATGAAACAAATGAAGGTATCGATGACTCACACATTTAATCATTATGGTGAAATGTATGGGATTGGGGACGAATTTATCACAGCCTACAATACCCGCAGAAAAGAAATCGAGTTCGATTTGTCCAAGCCCTTTGAAGGAATCGCTGAAATATGTAAGTATATTCATGAATCGGGGCGCAGAAATTATCTGTACACCCACAGAGGTGAGTCATCCATCACGATGCTGGAGAGCTACGGGCTGACGGGTTACTTCTCTGATTTCATCACTTCCGAGCACGGGTTTGAGAGGAAGCCGAGTCCGAATGCCATTCAGTATCTGATCCGCACACATGATATCGAGCCATCAGAAGCAATCATGATCGGTGACCGGGATTTGGATCTCGAATCGGGAAAAAATGCCGGAATCAGTTCCTGCTACTTTGCAGATGAGCGGGTAGAGAACCGCCACGCTGATTACGTGGTCACGAGTGTGGAGGAACTGTATAAGATTATTTAAGGATGAAGACCATTGAGGGACGGACCTCGATGGTCTTTTGTGGGTAATTTTGGAAAAAGACGCATAAAACAAAATAATGACGCAATTATCGTGAAAACGACGCAATTAATTGAAAAATGACGCAATAAATGAAAAAACGACGCAATTCCTGTCCGCCGACGCCCCTTATGAATATAATCCACTTCTCAGGAGTCTATGACACTACCAATTTCCTGCTTCTTTTCAAAATCATTCTCCATTTATTACTGCATGTGCTCATCTTTGTTTTGAATCTCCCCATTTCGGATACATTATATGAGCACACACCAAACAGATGATTTGTCATCACCCTGCCAAACATGTGATGATAAATTCATACCAAAATTATCGGAATAAGGAGATGAGGTTATGAACGTAGCAGTTGTTGGAGCAAATGGACAGATCGGGAAGCAAGTGGTCGGATTCTTGAAGGAAGTGGGACATACTCCGAGAGCGATCGTGAGAAAAGAAGAGCAGGTACAGTCTTTCGAGCAGGACGGTGTAGAAGCTGCACTGGTTGATTTGGAAGGCACGGTGGATCAAATTTCAAACGGATTGAAGGGAGCCGATGCCGTCGTATTCTCTGCAGGATCAGGTGGCAGCACTGGTTCAGACAAAACCCTTCTCATCGATCTTGACGGAGCGGTGAAAACGATGGAGGCTGCAAAAGAGGCTGGAATAGAACGTTTCATCATCGTGAGTGCCCTGCAGGCTCATCACCGTGAGAACTGGAATGACTCCCTGAAGCCGTATTATGTGGCGAAGCACTTTGCGGACCGAGCACTTGAGGACAGTGGACTTACCTATACGATCATTCGTCCGGGAGGATTGCTGAACGAAGAAGGTACTGGTAAGGTATCGGCGGGTGAGAATCTTGAAAGAGGATCCATTCCGCGTGAAGATGTGGCGAGAACCATCGTGGCATCGTTAACGGAAGCGAGCACGTTTAATAAAGGATTCGATCTTATTTCAGGAAGTACTGGAATAGAAGAAGCCGTTAAAAACGTATAAATAAGAGGAAGGAATGATCATCGTTGGATGGTCATTCTTTTTTTATGTAAAAACGGGTAGACGACATATGGATTGACGTATGATTCAAATAATATAGGAATCTCAGCCAGAGTGCCCCATATCAAGGTCATTCTTTTATGGGGTTGAGAATATTGTGTTGATTTGGAATAATTGGCATAAGGATACAGGTGATTCGAATTGAATTATTTTGTCAAATTAAATGTGGTCAGCATGATTTATGCCCTGATGATTCTCGTTCCCGTGGAGCTGATGGTGAATGTATACAGGTTGACGAGACTGACGAGCTGGGAAATGGGAGTGGTGATGGATGTCAGTGGATTCCTGATTGTCGCGATTTTTCTGATGGGAACGGTCTTCCTCTACTTATTAACGTGGAAGTGGATGGAGGGGCGGAGGGCAAGCTATTGGACGTCGGTTCTTTGGTTTCCATACTTTCTGCTATTTACGTACGTCATCGCCACTTTCTTTCCAACGACATATGGGGGAGACGCTCCTAACCCTGCGACAGGTTTAGTGTTGATCGGGGCATTGGTTGCTTTTCCTTTTTATGTGTTGGTGTTGAATTTTTTGAGTTTAGATACGGAAGATCACCAAAATGAGGACACCCATGTTGGGAGATAGAGGGTGGAGAGGTAATGAATGTATTCGGTGAAAAAGTTCCTGGAATGGATTATCAAAAGAGAAAAGGTGTCTATGCCGTCATCTTTCATCATGAAAAAGACAAAATCCTGACGGTTCGAAACGAGACGGGGCACTACTTTCTGCCGGGTGGCGGCATAGAAAGAAATGAAAGTCATGTAGAGTGTCTGCAAAGAGAACTGATGGAGGAAACAGGTTACAGTGTATCGATTGGTTCTTATATCGGAAATGCCATGTGCTACTTTGTTTCAAAAAAGGGAGATCCGCTCCTTGGGGAAGGACACTTTTATCTGGTTGAGCTGAATGAAAAGACGCAGAAACCAATGGAAGATGACCATGTTCCAGTGTGGATGGGTCGAAAGGATGCGAAAAGGCTCCTGATACATGAGCATCATTATTGGGCAATAGAGGAAGCGTGGAAGCTGAATGAGGAAATCGGTATACAAGACAACTTCAAAAATCATGAACATAGCACCAACATAGAAAAATAATGAAGTGAAAAAGGAGAAAAAATGTTAAAGCTATTTTTAACAACCACAACACTAACAGAAAAAGAACTCATCAATAAAGCTCTTAAAAACGAAGGATTAAAACAAATCTCAAGTGATTCCGAGATCACCAGTTTAGGAGAAGGTGCCTGGCACTATGCATATTTGATTGAGGCAGAACAGCTCGTCCTCCGCATCCCGAAAAGAATCGCCTATGAGAAAGAGGTCGTCTTCAACAGAGATGAGCTTAAAGCGGATTATGCCGGGACCAAGGCTTTTTATGAGCATGCCAACAGGACGGGAAAGGGGATGTGTCCTGCACATTACGAATACTGCATCTCTGAGGAATTAACTTATACGCTCGAAACGTATGTAGGAAAATCAATCGGGCTAGCCGGACAGACCCCGGATCAATCGAAACGTTATGGAAGGGAACTAGGTGAGTTCTTCCTGGCCCTTGAAGAGCTGGATTCACCCATTCCAGGCATCGGATATATAACGGTTGGGGAACACGGAGAGATAAAAGGACTATACGAGGGAGACCTATGTGCGTTCATCCGGGAAGAAACGGGAGAATACCGGGAAGAATGGGGGTCCCTTCTTGAAAGCTCTTATTCTTTTAATAAGGAAAAAGTGAGAAGGACGGGGGAAGAACTGATTGCCGCCCGGTCCGTCGAAAGGGAAAAGCTCGTCCTTACGAATCAGGATACGTCGCCTGAGAATATGATTTTCACTCGTAGCGGCGTCTGGATGATCGACCCGTTCCCGATTCTCTATACGGGAACTTCTCTCGCTGCCAATTACGTTTTCAACTACCGGACACTATTTCATGCTCTGCACAACACAAAGCGGCATGGCAAAAACCAATACCACCTCTTGATCCCACAATTGAAGGCCAGTGCAGAAGGTTTTGTGGAGGGGTATGTGAACGGTTCAAAGCAGAAATGGAATGACCTGAACGTGGAAGTGTACTTGAAGCTCGTCACCATGACCTATGAACATGATCTGCTTCTGAAGCAGGAAACTTTGAGCCGTGAGCAAGTGATCCGGTACGGGACGAAGGAGCAGATACAAGAGCGAATCGGTAACTTTTTAAAGGAGCTTGAACGATTTTAAGAAGGATGGCGTTGAAAGCATATCCGACTGCATCTTCTCGAATAATTCCTGACATGAAACCAGGTATTCCTCATAAACTATTCTGAGGTGAGTAAAATGCCAAGAGTCAAATACACCGATGCCGATGTGGCCTTGATGGCGAGGATGATGAGAGCGGAAGCGGAAGGCGAAGGGAAACAGGGGATGCTGTACGTGGGCAATGTCATCGTGAATCGTGCGAAGGCGGAATGTTTGGACTTCAAGAAAGTAAGAACCATCCGTCAGGTCATCTTCCAGGTCCAGGGTGGGAACTATTCATTTGAAGCCGTCCAAAAAGGAAATCTTTTCTATAACCGGGCAAGGTCGGTCGAGAAAAGACTGGCTAAAAAGAATCTGGATTATTGGGCACAGCACCCGGCTAAATTTGCCCTTTGGTACTTCAATCCTTACGCCCCTTGTCCCCCTACATGGTACGACCAGCCCTTTACGGGACAATTCAAAAATCATTGCTATTATGAACCGGCGGCAGGGACGTGTGCAAGTGTGTATACCGGTGGGTGAGGATCATGAGAACTTCCTGGTTGAAATCGGGTGGTTCTTTTTTATGCGTATTTATTTGAAACTATTTCCAAATGAAAAACGTATAGTTAGTAACAAATGGAAATGAATAGAGGAGATGGAACACTTGAAGACTGTTGGGAAGGCGTTACTCATACCGGCATTATGCTTCATGTTTGTAGGATGCTCCAATAAAGAGCCAGTGGATAAGAAGGAACAGGAAACGCATATCATCTTCTCCCAAGAGGAACAGAATTTTGAAATCATTTATATGTATGATGAAGTGCAGGAGTATGTAGACACCGTACGGGAAAAGACGGGAAAAAGCAATGAGACTGTGTTCATTGAAAAGGTGTTTGAGCCATTTAAAAAGAAGTCCAATATGGAGGAAATCAGCTTACGATATACGTTTGATCCGTCCTCAGAAGTGGACAAGCTTGGAGAATCCATAAAGGATCTGGAAAAGGATAAAGATACGACGAGCGGAATCATTAAAGAAGCATTGCTGAAATCAGCTAAAGAGCTTCCAGGTAAGGATAAGAAGTTTATTGTTTTTCCAGCGAACCCAGAGGATACGTTTATAGTGGAACAAATGGGAGGTGTATCGGGGTTTGCCCTATCAGAGGATGTCATTGTATTGCAACTTTCACCATCCGTGCAAGAAGACATCTTGAAGTACACTGTCGCTCATGAATACAACCATCTCATGGCAGAAGAAAGTAATCGGGGGATGATAAGGACCATCCTCGGTGGGGTTGTGGTGGAAGGGAAGGCGGATGCCTTTGCCCATACCATCTATCCAAAGATCGAGGCACCCTGGCAGAAACCGATGACACCGGAGGAAAAGGAAAAGGTAGTGGCTGAGATTACTGAACTTCGATACTCCGATGATATGAAGGAATACGAGAAGTTAAGAAAAGGAGACTCTTCTAAAGGCATCCCCCAATGGGCCAACTACAAAATCGGATATGAAATCGTCCAAAGCTACCGGAAGAATCATCCTGAAATCTCGATTGAGAGATGGACCAGCATGCACGAAGCCGAAATCATAGCAGGAAGCGACTTTGAGAAAATCACGGCCTATGAATGAGACAATCTCAGTCCCTAATCTGATGTAAAATTTTCCATTTATCTATACCATAATAATAGAGTAATAGGAGGGGATTAATGTGAATCAAGTACGTGACAAAGAGTGGAATCTGGGGAGTGTACGACCTGGAAGCCAACCGGTTAAAGATCAAATTCAGGAGATTCTTCTACATATCGAGGAAGCGCAATCTGCATTGGGGCATGGGATGAATCCCGATGAAGCGGTCGACATCACGAAACGGGTGCAGGACCTTTATACAGAGGCATTTCACATGGATGAGTATATCATCTGTCTCCAATCGATAAATGTCCTGGATGTGGAAGCGCAGGATCTAAACGCCAGGAGCACTCAGCTGCAGGCAAAAATGGACACCTTGCTCCTCGCGTATAGTCAGTGTCTTGCCCATATGGCGGACGAAGACTGGAAAGCTTTCATCGGACGCAGGGAAGTGACGGGCAGTGAGCGGTTCTTGAAGCAACAGAGACGAAAGGTGAAGGACCAGCTTGATCCCGAGATGGAGAAGCTGATTCATGCCCTTTCCGTCGACGGATTTGCCGGTTGGGAAGATCATTATGATCAGGAATACGCCCGACTGAAAGTGCCGGTAACGGATAATGGGAAGACGGAATACATTTCTTTTGATATGGCCTATATTCGCGGAATGCTCTCAAATGACCGGGAGACGAGGATGGAAATGGGTGAAGCCATCTCCAAGGTTTGCCGTGAGAACGACGACCGGTTTGCCTCGATCTTCAACCATTTTGCCGGTTTCCGAAATGAACTTTACCGGTTGAGGGGATGGACGAATCCCCTGAAGGAAATGTTTGAACAAAACCGGATTAGTGAAAGGTCCGTGAACACCATGATGGATACGCTCCATCAACACAAATCCTTGCTTCATCGTTTTTTTGAACGAAAAGCCAAACTGATTCAAATGGAAAAACTGAGCTGGTATGACATCTATGCTCCGACCTTCACATCCAAGGCGACCTTGACGTATGAGGAAGCGGCAGACATCGTGATCGGGCAGTTCCGTCGCTTCAGCGAGAAGCTCGGCCAATTTGCCCAAACGGCCTTTGAAGAAGGATGGATTGACGCGGAGCCTGGAGATTCCAAACAGCACGGTGCCTTCTGTGCCTCATTCCCGAATGCGAAGGAAAGCCGCGTCATGCTCTCATTCACGGGCAACTACAACGATGTCGTCACCATCGCTCATGAACTGGGCCATGCCTATCACAATTCCCTGCTTCATGAACAGCCCGGGTTCTCCCACAAGGTGGGTACGGGACTAGCCGAAACAGCGTCGACGTTCGCGGAAAATCTCGTCTTGGATGCGGCGATTGATATGGCGGAAACAGAAGAGGACCGTCTATCTCTATTAGAGATGAAAATCACCAACGGACTGAAATACACCACATTCATCCCGGCCAAGTTCGAGTTCGAAGCGGCCTTTTACAAAAAAAGACTGAACAGGAAGCTTTCAGCAGGAGAGATCGTTCAACTGATGGAAGAAACAGAAAGGGACTGGTTCCATGACTCCGTGGATGAAGTGTTTACCCATAACTGGATGACCATCCCCCACTTCTTCAGTACGGAGAAAGCCTTTTACAATCTGCCGTACACGATCGGCTATCTATTCAGCAACGGAGTCTATTCACTCTATCAGCAGGACAAAGAAACATTCCCTGAACGGTACGACCAGCTCCTTACTCGATCCGGGAACCATTCCATGGACGAACTGAGCATTGAATTCCTGCAGGAACAATTAGGGACGGACTTCTGGGATGCGGCTGTACGCCCATTGAAGGAAGCGGTTGAGCTGTATTTGAAAGAGACGGAAAAGTATAGTTGAGTTTTTGAAAGCAATCTCTGTCATAGGAGGTTGCTTTTTGCATATTTTTTATGAAAAATGATTGAGTTCATCCTTTCTGTTTGAAATAATTGGTAAGAAGCTTACGATGGAGGTTTACAAAAATGAATACATACGCCACAGAATTATTTAAGGGAGCAGCACCCTATTATTCCAAATACAGACCCATCTATCCATCTACTTTAATCAGATTCCTAGTAAAAGAGTTCTCATTAAACGGAGATCAGAACCTCCTGGATCTGGGTTGCGGGACGGGACAACTGACCATTCGGTTTTCAGATTGGTGTAAAAGGATTGTCGGGATCGATAGGGAACCGGAAATGATAGAAGAAGCGGAACGGCTGCACCGGGAAATGAGGACAGGCGATATTCAGTGGTTCAATGGGACGTTAGAAGAATACAACCATTCCCATCAATACCACCTTGTGACGATCGCCAAAGCCTTTCACTGGATGGACCGGGCAAAGGTGTTGGATGAATTATTTGACATCGTGACACCAGGTGGCGGGGTAGTGATCATAGACAATTACGAGCCCAATAAGACGTTGCGACCATGGCAAGAAAGATTTAATGAACTGGTCCATAAATGGTATGGAAACGAGCGGAAAGCCGGGAACTCCACCTACACCCATCCCGTCACCCCTCACGAAGATATCATTTCTCAATCTAAGTTCAACCTTGAAAAACATACCCTGCCTACATACGAAATCACCTGGACGATCGAGTCGTTGCTCGGGAACCTTTTCTCGACTTCATATGGTTCAAAGCGTTTCCTTGGATCGGATGTACCGCTATTTGAACGTGAAGTGAGAGAGGCGATGCTTGAGATGAGTGAATCTGGAGTGTTTAAAGAGGAGTCGAGGTTGTCGGTGAAGATGGGGAAGAAGGGGTGATCGTGATGGGACGAGAAAGAATGAATCACAAACTTTTCAGAATCGATTGTGGAGACATATATCTGCAGGAATTCTCCATTGAAGATGCCCACCATATACAAAGAATCTCCAACCAACCAGAAATAGCCCATTACCTGCCTGACTGGAAATCAACAGTAGAACAGAGGGTCGAGTGGTTGATCCATTATGAAATTCCGGCAAATATAGCTTTTCTTGAAGCGGCTGATAATACAGGAAACGCAGCGGATCATTTTTTGAAAATGGGGGTATTTCGAAAGGATACAGAGGAGATGATCGGGTGGTGCTGTACAGGGATGAAGGAAGGACTGCCTGCACCGAACCGGGAAATCATGTATGCCATTTCCAGTGAACATCAAGGGAAGGGCTATGCAACCAAGGCGTCTATCGGGTTGATTGACTATTTGTTTACTCATACAAATGTTGACCTCCTAAACGCCGTAGCCCTCATAGACAATGATGCATCTCTAAAAGTAATAGAGAAGTGCGGGTTTCCTTATCAAGGACAGGTAACGATTGATGAAGAACCTTATCTTCATTATCGAATGAACAAATCGGAATACGAAAGGAGTGCAAAGCGATGAGCGATAAATGGCTGGAATGGGCGAGGCGGATACAGGCATTTTCTCAATCAGGTCTGGCCTTTTCCAAGAACGTTTACGATCGGGAAAGATATGAAGAATTGAGGGCGATCAGTACGGAAATCATGCAGGAATATACCGGCTTGGAGATGACGAAGATAAAAGATTTGTTCGCGAACGAATCAGGCTATCAGACACCGAAAGTCGATGTGAGAGGAGTCGTGTTCAAAGACGATAAAGTACTGATGGTCAAAGAAAAAATCGATGACAAATGGTCGTTGCCAGGCGGATTCTGTGACATCGGCCTGTCCCCTAGTGAAAACGTGGTGAAGGAAATAAGGGAAGAATCAGGGTATGATGTCACCCCTGTAAAATTACTCGCATTGCTCGACTTGAACAAACATCCCCATCCCCCGCAGTCACACCATTACTACAAAATATTCATTCAATGCAGGTTGACCGGCGGAGAAGCCAAAAGTGGCGTCGAAACGAAGGGGATCGGTTTTTTTCAAGAAGACGATTTGCCGGTGCTTTCCGTTGGAAGAAATACAGAATCACAGATTAAGATGATGTTTGAATTTTTGAGGGATGGTGGGAAGGAAGCTGTGTATGATTGAATACCGTCAAGGATCCGGGAGTATATGAATAATAAATTTCCAAAGGTGATTGCCATAGCAGCAGTTTCAGGAGGCGGGAAAACGACAATAGCAACTGGTTTGAAAACAAAGTTGGATCAAAGTGAAGTTCTTTCTTTTGATGCGTATGACTTTGAGGGTCCAGATGACATGATAGAGTGGATTGAGAATGGTTGTACTCCTGATGAGTGGAATTTAACACCTTTGATTCGAGATATTAAAAAGTTACTGGATGAACCTCTGGACTACATCATACTAGATTTTCCATTTGCCTATTTACATAACGAAACCAGGGATTTCATTGATTATGCAGTATTTATTGACACGCCATTGGATATTGCCTTGGCCCGTAGAATAATAAGGGATTATCAAAATCGTTCTTCAAAAGAGATTCTTGCGGATTTGGAAAACTACATGCTTCGAGGGAAATCGGGCTATATTAGTATGCTAAATTCAGTAAAGCCAAATTCTGATTTGATTGTTGATGGGACTCTTCCTAAATCCAAGATTGTAAATAATATTATTGCGAATATAAAAACATAGAAAAGCTGCCAGGGAAAAGAGGTTCAGAAGTTGGAGAAAAGTAGTAGCAATATCAAATTTATCTTCTTTGACGCTGGTGGTGTCCTTTTTGATACCTTTCAAAAGGGAGATGACCGGATAAGGACCTTGCTGGCGGCAAGAGGATATCAAATAGCAGAAATAAATAAGGCTATCAGAAAAGCAAAAGAGCAGAAGTTATCATTTATCACCAAGTGGGAGGAAGAAGAGCAATACTACAAACGTTTTTATGGGGCCATTGCTGAAGAACTTGGAGAAGATGATCTTACCAATGAATTATTTTATCTGCTTTTGTGAATGCGGAAAAACCAGACGAAACCATCTATCATACAGCATTATATAAACTGGGAGCTACTGTGAATGAAAGTATTTTTATAGACGATATCATAAAGAATGTTCAAGGAGCTGAACAGGTCGGAATTAAGGGTGTACATTTAGATAGAGCAGAAAAAAATTTATTAGAAGTATTGATAGAGGAAAATATTTTATAGTATTTCTTTTTAACTGTTTTATAAGAGAGATGCAGAGTTATAGGGTGAGTAAGGGGGCTGACAGGTGGCACGCTGTATCCATTGTAATGCAAGCTTGGTTTTATATTTTCAAGAGATTAATGCTTGTGAAAAGACCTGATATGGAGTGCTCTCACTGCGGTCAGAGGCTGTATTTCACTTCACGTTCCAAGAGGATTTTGATGGGCATGACCCTGCTGATACCCGTGTTATTTGTGCTTGCGTTCATGCTTGGCTACATGGCTTTGTTCATGGTGTGGGTCATTGGGTATGTACTAGTGTTGCCATGGTTCGTGACTGTCACCGATAATGACGAGCCATTTTATTAACAGATGGAGGTTGAACGATTCATGAAACCTATTCCAACTAAATGGAAAACAAAGAGATTAATAGTAGGGGATCTCAGAAAAGAGGAGATTCACCGCGTTCAGGCTATCTATGAAAAGGGCAGCTACATCCATCAATGGGACGGCGGATCGTTGGATGAAGGGTTCGTTAAGCGTTGTTTCTTTGAGGGGGATCTGCCGCCGTGTGGAACGAAAGAAAACTTTAGGATTCAGGTGATGCGTATGAAGGAGTCCGAAGAATTAGTTGGTATGCTTGTCAGTTATCATGGTCACCCTTTCTTGGACTCCTTTTACATCAACTATCTATCGATTGATCCTGACTATCAAAAATTAGGACTGGGGCAGGAAGTGGTGGAGGAATTACTGGAAATCGCGAAACACCACGAATTCAAGGAAGTTCGTGCCAATGTCGCTTTGAAGAACTGGGGAGCCATTCGTTTCTGGACAAAGCTTGGACTGGATACGATCAATGGAATCTATGGAGATTCTGAGTATGGAGAAGGTCGCTTTGCCGATATGGAGTTAGTGAAAAGATTTTAACGAAGGGGTTTTACATAAACGATGAAAAAAGCACTCGGAATAGTATTGATACTTAGTTGGATCACGTTGTTTTTTTACTATTTTAATATAATCATGCCGAAAAATATATTTTACTGGTTAGTCGCGCTTCCGGCTGTTTATTTTTCGTCGGCATTTGTTTTAAGGAAATGTGGAATTGAAATATGATGATTCTACTGCTGAAAGGGAGTGAACACTTATGGATCAATTGAGAGAACTTTGCCGCCAAACCCATCTCGGCGAATGGATAACAGAGCCCGTTAAAGTGTCGGGTGGCCTCTTACATACCATGTATGCAGTGGAAACTACTACAGGAAAATATGCCGTCAAAGCATTGAACCCTTCCATTATGAAAAGACCGGAAGCCCTTGGTAATTACGTCCGTTCAGAACAGGTAGCCCGACTCGTATCCGAGAATGTGCCGGCTCTTCCGGCAAAGACGTTCGATGGGGATGCGATTCAGAAAGTGCGGGACCAATGGTTTCTGGTGTTTGAATGGGTAGAAGGCAGAAGTGTAAAACAGGATGAAATCGGCATTAAACATTGTAAATTGATAGGGTCACTTCTGGCAGACATTCATGATACAGATTTTCAAGAGCTGGGAATAGTACCGGAAGAAACAGAGGTCCGTCCCTCGATTGATTGGAATGCCTATCTACAGAAAGGTCAGGATATGAAAGCAGATTGGATGAAGTCCTTCGAAGATATCATTGAGAATCTGTATGAGTGGGATGCAGGGGCCAGTGAAGCTGAGTCAAGGCTGGGAAGCGATATGGTGATGAGTCATCGGGATTTAGATCCGAAGAATGTGATGTGGGTACAGGAGGAACCGGTCGTAATTGATTGGGAGTCGGCGGGCTTTATCCATCCGATGCAAGATCTGATTGAGACTGCCTTGTACTGGTCCGGTACGACCAATCAAGACCGGTTTTCATCGTTTATTAGTGGGTACAAAGGTGAAAACGGGCCCATTACCGCAGACTGGGAAGCGGTGCTTGCAAACGGGTTCTCTGGAAAATTGGGTTGGTTGGGATATAACTTGAAAAGGTCATTGTGGTTGGAATGTACGGATGAAGAAGAGCAGCGGTTGGGGACGAGGCAGGTAATCGAAACGATAGGGGAACTTAGGGAATACGCGTGTCATATGCCCCAAATACTGAGATGGATCCAGGAAATAAAATAGGCGGGGGATGAATAAGTGAAAAGATAAGTGGCTTTGTTGCAATGGCAATGGGACTGCTGCTACTCATTTTGTTAGGGGTGAACTTCACTTCATTTGATGTAAATCAAGGCTCCTTTATCCAATCGCAGTTCGGGATAACGGAGCCGGTTGGAACGGTTGCTGGTCTTTTCCTGGTTGTTTTATTGATAGGATCAGCTTTTCGTTTAATCTGGCACCTACCTCTGAAACAAATAATCTTCATTGGTTTGCTTTCAATGATCGTAGTGTCACTGTTACCATTCATCCTTATCCTATTACATGCTGGGGAGCTTTAGATCCATAGACTGGGGAAGTTTTAACATTTTGTTGAATGTACATGTCGTCCTCCAAGTCTGTCTAATGATTCCTACCTGAGCCCAAACATCCCTTTCCCATCCTCCATACTGATCGGCAATGAAGAATGTTCGTGAGTGATCAGCCATGTATCCTTTACTTTTTCCATACAGAATGTAAAGCGGTTCGTCATCTGGCGAAGTTTCTCCCCGGATTCTTCTTTGTGGGCAGCGAATGTTACGGCACAGTGGGCAAAAGCGAGACTGGTATTTTCCTCCATCACCACGTCTTGAAAGTCGACTTTCAGAATTTCTCCATCAGCCTTTAACCCGATGAACCATTCCGTCACATTCTCCTGCCATGAAGCGAGTCCGATACACTCCCATTTCCCCCAGCAGTCATAGATATGGACAGCGGGATCATAGATGGATAGGAAGCCTTCAATATCTCTTTCGTGAATCGCATCTTTGTATTGTTCAAGCACGTCTTGGACGTTCATTGTCTCATCTCCTTTGGTTTCATCATTAACTATTTCAAGACGGTTAGGGGAATTCCCTCCTTTGATTTTTCGGAAAGAGGTTGTCATCACCTTAAACTTTGTATTAACATGATAATAAATTGGATTTGTTTTCCATAAGTGTCAGGGGGGATTGAATGGTGCATAAATTCGCTCGTTTTTTGATTGTTTTAGTAGCCATTACATTAAGCGTCATCTGTATTTGCCATATTCCAGCACTTCTGTTTAAAGACATTCCGCCACCGGCTGATCAACCTTTTGCGATGGTAACAAAAGAATTAGGTTTTTTTCCTGGGAACTACTTCATTGAATTAAAGAAAACGTTTAGTGAGCTGTTGCACTTTAAGGAGATAAGCTATGTGGCACAGGGGACCAATGTCGAGAGGACGATTTTTCCATACATACTGGAATCCTATGTCTATTCACTTCTTCTGCTTTTTGTCTCACTCTTCATTGCCTTAGTATTCGCTGTTATTTTTACGACGGGTACGTTTTATTTACCCCGAAAGATGCAGGAAGCAGTAAAAACCATCCTTACGGTTCTAGAGGCGCTACCCGATGTATTTGTGATTTTCTCCTTGCAGTTGGGGGCCATTTGGGTATTTAAACATACGAATCTACTTGTGACAGAGCCCTATTCATTATCCGGACAAAAGATCTATTTTCTGCCGATACTCACGCTATCCTTGATTCCCATGATTTATCTCTATAAAAATACGATTTTGATGTATGAGAATGAACTCGGTAAACCTTATGTCGAGCTTGGGGTGGCAAAGGGGATGGGGAAGCTGTACATCTTGATCCGACATGTTTTCCCCAACGTGCTTTATTCATTTTTTTATAACTTGAAATACATGTATCTACTGCTTCTATCCAACATGATCATCCTCGAATACATGTATAACATCTACGGCATTTTACAATTCATGACTAATCATCCGAGCTACGAAATCATATCGGCCGGCTTGATCTTACTCACACTCCCTTTGTCGATCGTCTTTTTCTTGATTCAATCATTTCTGCCGAAAGGAGTGATGTATGATGATCAGAAGGCTATGTAAGCATGGAAGCCTTATAGCGGGTCTTGTGTTACTGGTCCTCCTGTTAGGGACAAGCTATGTGAATACTCACTTCTTTAAAGAAGATATAGGGAAGATTTCGCAAGAAGATTACAATAACAAAAAGCCTGCCCCTCCCACATGGGAACATCCTTTTGGCACTTCGACCGGAGGGATGGATATGTTTGACGCAACTTTAGGTCAAACTATGACGACTCTGAAGTTTGCCCTTGTTGTGACAGGTGGGAGAATGCTTATTTCCCTGGTATTGGGACTTCTTTACGGACTCCTTTATCGATGGCTGAAATGGTTGGATGTTTTCATAGAAGGGTTTCATTTTGTCCCGACTACGCTTCTCGCCTTTCTATTACTCTACAGTATGAGATTAATGGATTTTAATCTATTTATGGATTATCCTGACTTCAGGTGGACCATGACCACGTGGATCTTGATCGGAGTCGGTATCCCTTCATTATCCCAGCTGATCGGAAAAGAAACCTTTCTGGCCATGCAACAGGAATTCATCCAGGGTGCCCGGGTGCTGGGAGGCAGACATCTTCACATTCTTGTAAAGCATGTCCTCCCGAGTGTGAGAGGGAAGTTCCTGTTGATGGTCAGCGGTCAAATGATTGCTGTGCTGACACTGATGATGCACGTGTCGATCCTTGGTTTTTATATTCCTGGATGGACGGCATTCATCGGAAGCAACTACTATGAATTGATGCTGTCTCCATGGATTGTTTTCTTCCCGGTCCTCATGCTGACCCTTCTGATTGTGTCACTGACCCTGGTGACAAACGGCATTCGTTCCCTTATGGATGGGGATTACCTAAGAAGAAGATCTACGATTCTTTCAGGTGGTAGAGGTGTGCAAAGGAATTCGTCTAAAGGCATTTCTTATTAATTCTACAAAAACACTAAAGGAGAGTGAGTTCAATGAAAAGTCCGATTTTAAATCAAATCAATACGGTGTTCGTCCATGTTAGCAATCTGAAGGAATCCGTCCGATGGTACTCCGAGTTACTGGGTCAGGTGTATAATCTCGAGCAGGTGGAAGAGCCCGTCTATAACCTGGCCATCAATCATTTTACCGGATTGACCCTGGATGCAGGGCCAGCGGGTGTCATGAAAGAAGCTAATCAGAGTAAACATCCTCTTTTTAATTTTCACACTGAAAATATTGAAGAAGCCTATTCGTACGTGGAACGGTTGAAGTATGAGGTTGTCTCGGAGATCACAAGATTTGATGATTTTTCCTTTTTCGTCATTCAGGATCCCGATGGAAATCGGGTGATGATCTGTACGGGATAATGAAACAGGAATGCCCAGGCTAAAGGGCATTCCTGTTTTTATATTTTCAAATGAAGAACATGCTGAGGTCCTTTAGGCCCCACATATACTTCGTCATCGTCAGTGAAGCCAGTCTTCAGGTAGAGACTGATGGCTGCCTGGTTCCGTTTGTTGACGCCGAGGACCACTTCATCCGTATCGGGAAGATGTTCCCTGATGAAGTTTGGCAGTTGGTTAAGCCCTTCCTTGGCGATGCCTTGTCCCTGGTGTCTTACATCGATAGAAAAAGAGGTTAAGAGTCTTGCTTTAGGGTTAGTCGAATATTTACGAAGCTTATCCCCGTTCTCCAACGCGAAATAACCGACAGGTGCGTCATCACTCAGTATCACTATGTGACGAGTGTCTTTGGAGATGGTGGGATTATGGATTTTATCGAGGGGCAGGCTCGTGAATTGGCGCTGGTCCTCAGGGAGGTGAAAATCGCTCAGGTTACGTTCGTATGATTGTTTATACAGTGCTAAAGTGATGGTTGGCATGAATATGATCCTCCGATTCAGTAGTATGAACAAAGTATAGTTTATTTTGAATTTTAGGACAAATAAAATTTGGAAGATAGTAGAAAATAAGGTAAAATTAGAACATACGTTTGTTAGGGGGTTATTAGATGAATGCAATTCAATTAATCACACTCAATTTGGAAGAAGTAAGACGGAGAAGCGTAAAGCTTTGGTCGGGCATTCCAAAGGACTTTTTACACTGGAAGCCAGATGGTGAGGCCATGTCTTGTATCGAGATGGTTCGTCATGTGTTGGAAAGTGAACATTATTATCACTTGGCGTTAATCAATGGAGGGAGTTTAAGTGAATTCGAATCACCCTTTGCAGGTAAGCCGTACATTTCAGTGGAAAACGAGTTGGAGCTTGCCGAGCCGTTCAGAAAAAGTTTTCTGGAGTATGTTTCGGAATTGAACGAAGAGTCTTTATCTGCAGTTAAGATTGATCGTTCCGATGTAGGATATGTGAGAGAAATGGGCGATATGCTGATGAGAATCGCTTATCACGAATCCGTTCACGCCGGTCAGTTATTGGATTATTTGCGAACAGGTGGGATTACGAGGGCGAATCTCTGGGATTAGGGGAAGTATGTCGGCAGAAGAACTCGTCATGAAGCAGGGTCACAATGAAGAAGCTTCAGCTACTCATAGCGCTTCCCTCGATTTCTTCGTTTATCTATCGTTGCTCGGCGTCTCCCTGGCCTTGATGATCAAACAATTCAGGATGCGTGGGCAGATGTATGAAATGAGGCATCCGGACGGTGTGGGTGAAGACGATACTGAGATCGATATCAGCGGAGAAGACTATTAGTTGAGAGAAGGAGTAAAACCATGGATAAAATCTTACATACCATAGCAGATCGCTTGACGAAGCAGGAAGGAAAAATGGTTATTGGCATCTCAGGGCACGGTGCTTCGGGTAAAACGACATTTGCGAAGAAACTGCTGAAGCTGCTAGGAGAAGCCAATTATATCAACACCGATCCGTATATCGTGAGTTCGGCTGTCAGGAGGCACTCCTTTATAGAATATGAATACAGAAATGAAAAGCATCAGTCCAAAATGACCGCATGTCATCCGGACGCTCATCATTTATTCGCCCTTGACCGGGACATCCGGATGGTGAGGGAGGGAATGGATTTCTATACGTTGGACGTACCCTATGATCCAAGCCGGCTCATCTCTTCCCACAACAACCTGACGATTGTAGAAGGGATGTCCGTCGCGTTCAGCAAACCGGATTTATACGATCTGAAAATCTATTTCTACACAGATGGGGAGACAGAGCTCATGAGAAGGGGCATCCGTGATGTGAACGAAAGAGGGATGGAAGTAGGATATTTGCGGAAAACCCATGACGAGCGGAGGGTTCAATATGAAGTATTTATGCATCCGAAGAGTGAACTCTTTGATGTGGTGGTGAGGAATTCGGATGAGGGGTATTGGGTGGAGAAGAATTTGGTCTAAAGAAGAATGATTTAAAAATGAAATAGTAATTGAGTATAATGGTTTATTTTGACATAATTGGTAGTGATGGAATATACGATTAAACGATGGGGTGGCGGAAGAGTTGAAGAGACCTTTAGGTGTATCCCTTATAGGATATTTCTATATTTTTGGAGCAGTGGTGTTATTATTCACCGCCATTTTTTATCAGGCTGATGCTGACGCCATCAGCATTTCGGAACGCTTTGGTGTATCGATCCTGCCTGAAAGGATGATGAGAATCGTCTTGGCACTGTTTTCTCTATTGATGGTGTATGGGTACATGAAGTTGAAAAGATGGGGATTCTGGTTATTCGTCTCGTATTCAGTGCTGTTTGGTCTGATCAGTTCGGTTATCGCAACGAACCAGCCTCAGCAACCTTTCATAGGGAATGTTGTTTTTTCGGTGATTGTCTTGATCTATACGGTTTATGTGAAAGGGGCATTTTTCACGACTGTTGAAAGAGGTCAGCCTATATAAAACAATAAGTATTGGGAGTTTATCGTGAAAGGTAAGCTCCTTTTAAAATGAAGGGGGAAGCATTATGACACAACAAACATATACACCGCCAAAACATATCGTTTCAGCGGCTACGATTGTTATTAATGAAAACCGGGAGATCTTATTAATAAAGGGACCAAGACGTGGTTGGGAAATGCCCGGCGGTCAGGTGGAAGAAGGAGAGTCGTTAAAGGATGCGGCGATCAGGGAGACGAAAGAGGAGACAGGCATTGATATAGAGGTGTTGGCTTTTTGCGGGGTATTTCAGAATGTGAAACGGTCCATCTGTAATACCCTATTTCTCGCAAAGCCCGTTGGAGGAGTGCCAACTACTTCACCTGAGAGTCTGGAGGTAGCATTTTTCCCGATCCATGAGGCGCTCAAAATGGTGACGCATTCAAATTTCAGAGAGCGGATTGAGTACTGTTTGGATGAGGGGCAGCATCCGTTTTTTGTGGAATTTTAGAAAACGTCGGATATTACCTAAAGTAAGGGGAACTTAAAGTGAGTTCAGTTGAAAAAATATCAATGTTAACTCAGATGCAACGATTCCTTGACCAAATAAACGTAGATGTGACAAGAGATAGAGAAAAGCTATTCCTGGAAACGTTCCAACTTCAAAAAGATGAACTTGATACCAGATTATTTTTCGGAATGTTTGATCTTCATTCAGATGCGGATTTTTTACAGCGGCAATTAAATAGAATAAGTCTATGTGATTATGAGTCTTATATTCAAAACGAATTGACAAGTTTACAAGCAACATATCCGTCAGGAAAACCAATTCAATTTGAGTTGTTGATCTTAGACCAGCATGATGAGTTTGTGAAAAAAAAGCTTGGCGGGGTTTCTGCCTTTACCGAATGGGACGGTCATATGTGTTTTATCGTGGAAGCCGATGAAGGTGTGAGAGACACATTGAAGTCGGTGATTTTTCACGAGTACCATCATCACTGGAGAATGAGTAAACTCAATATGACAGAAGGAAATGAGACGCTGCTGGACCGATTGGTTTTAGAAGGATTGGCAGAGCATTTTGTAAGGATTGAATTGGGTGATGCTTTCCTGGGTCCTTATAAAAGTGTGCTCTCAGAAAAGGAAGCACAACAACTGTGGGACACAACGTTTAGGCATCATATCCATGATAGAGGGAACATAACAGGTTCCTACATGTTTGGGGATAAAGAAATGCAACTCCCTTTTTGGGGAGGATATTCATTAGGCTATCACCTGATTGAGTGGTATATGAATGATAATAGTGAATGGACAATAGAGGGGCTTACAGAGCTGCCTTCAAAGACATTCATAGTAGAGAGGTGACAAAAATGAATAAAGACACCATGAAATCTAACCTCTTTGCCAGGTTCAGTATTTCCGGTGCCGATTTTCTTGGTTCCGGTATGGAAGCGGAAGTATATGCTTTAAATGATGAAAAAGTGTTGAAAGTATATAATGATTTGTCCGATGCAGCGAAGCAAAAGAGGCTAAGAGATTTCTATTCCGGACTAAAGGCGGATCACCTGAGCTATGAGCTTCCCTATATTCACGAAATCTTAGTAGAGAATGGAACGTTAGTGACGATTGAAAAGAGGATACAGGGAAGCGATATGCAAAACAGGCTTGCGGGGATGACCCATGACGAGCAGACAAACATGATGAAAACGTATCTTCAGGCAAGTGTGGAACTGCAATCCCTTCAAGGAAGCTCAACGATGGAAGGATTCCAACTATTTCATGACCACCGTTTGTCATTAGGCAGGATGGATAATTGGTATGATCTATTAAGTGAAACGATAAAGCTGAAGCAGTCTGAGTTGAAACCTTATTTTGAGAGGGATGTCCGGGATTATGAGGGAAAGCTTACTCTCATTATGGAAAGACTGGCAGCGGGATATGAAGGGGATTATTCCATCATCCATGGAGACTTCTACCCTGGGAATATCTTAATCAATGAAAAACATGAGGTAACAGGGCTGATTGATTTTGGAATGCTGACCATGTATGGGGATTATTTGTTTGATGTGGCGATCGGATGGGTGTGCCTGGACATGTATAATCAGCTGAATGCCAATCTTCGCGAAAGATATCTGGAAATCATTGTTTCCACCTTGGGAGAAGGGATACGGAGAGAGTTATATTTCTATGTCTTACTCTACAGTTTGATGACCGCGAATCTTTATTCTCCAACGTGTGAGGATGGCCATTATCAGTGGTGTGTGGAGAATTTGAATCGTGAAGAGTATTGGGAAGTTATCTAATCCACTAGTCAGTGACTTCGTTTTGACTGGAATTTGAAACTTTTTACAATCCCCGAACGTAAGTATAAATAATACAAGGGGGAATTGACATGAAAAAATTCTTCACAAGAACATCTTTAGTGACGGCCGTGATCCTTGCCGTTGCGATTTGGATCGGAAGTCTTCTGTTCTCATTTTCTTTCGGCGAATGGAGCTTTTTCATCGGTCTTGGATTAACAGTGGGACTTTTCTTTTTTAATAGCAGTGGCGGTGCGTTATCCAAAAACGCTACGCTTGGAGCAAGTCAGGCAGGGTGGAAGATTCAGAAGGATAATGAGCTGAAATCCAATGTAGGTTCCGTGTTTTATGGTGTCCTATTGTTTACGGTTATTAGTTTTGTTGTGATGATGGTGACTTATTTTTAACGAGCGTCTATATGGGATTGGAGTGAAGGCATGTTTCGATTTATCGGTACACCTGCATTAGAAACTGATCGACTGAATCTTCGAAGGATGTGTATGGACGATACGCAGAGAGCCTTTGATCGATGGTTATCTGATGAACGGATTTCCGATCAACGTGTTAGTCCGGCGCACAAGACCATTGCTGAAACACATAAGCGAATGGAGAAGACTGTGGATGGGTACATTGCAAAAGAGTTTTGTCACTGGGGAATCGAACTCAAGGATTCCCCTGGCTTGATCGGAGAGATTGATTTATATGATTTTGATTCATCTACAGGAAATTGTGAGGTCAGTTATTCCATTGGATATGATTGGTGGAATAAGGGGTATGGGACCGAGGCGTTGAAAGCCGTGGTGGAATTTGCTTTTATCCACATGAATGTACACAAATTATCCGCCGCCCATAATACGGATAATCCCGCTTCAGGCAGGATCATGGAAAAAGCCGGAATGAAGCAGGAAGGCGTCATCTGGCATATGATCCGCAATGCTAAGGATCAATATAAGGATTGTGCGGTGTATGGGCTTCTGCGTGAAGAATATCTTCTCCAGAGGGAAGGGGACGTATGAAAAGGATAGCCATTGATATGGATGAAGTAATCGCTGATTTACATAAAAAGCACCTGAATATATTTAATGAGAAATATAACGAGAGTTTGACTCCAGAGGACTTATTGGGGACAAGACTTTGGAAGATCCGTCCCCATGATGCCGATGACATCCTTTCGCATATTGATGACCCGACTTTCTTTAGGGATTTAGAAGTAATGGAAGGGAGTCAGGAAGTGATCAAAGAGCTGAGTGAATTCTATGACATTTACATCACGACTGCGGCAATGGAGCATCCTACTTCTTTTACGGCAAAATACGAATGGTTAAAAGAACATTTCCCGTTTCTATCAGACTTACAATTTGTTTTCTGCGGTAACAAAAGCATTATTCATGCAGACTATTTGATAGACGACAGCCCAAGGCATTTTAAAGACTTTAAGGGAGAGGGGATATTATTTTCAGCTCCTCATAACCGGTATGAGTCGGGATATGTACGCGTGGAGAATTGGAATGAAGTAAGAAGGTTCTTTTTATCATAAGTCCTGATTTTTTAATGAAGAGGAGTAAAGCGTATGTTCAAGAAATTAGCCATCCTATTTATCCTGCTCTTCTCCTTTGGACAGACGGCTTATGCGAAGTCCTATAGTATTGATGAAGTACAAATCCGTGCGTGGATCCAGCCGAATGGGAATCTGCTGGTCAATGAATTGTTCACGTACACGTTCGATGGAAAGTACAAGAGTGTCAGAAGGGCCATCCATGGGGATCACCATGAGGGAGTGCAGTGGTTTAAAGCCTCTGAACTGATCAATGATGAGGCTGAGCTTGGCTTCATCGAGGACGGGGATCTCCGTCAGCTTGATGTGAAACGGGAGGATGGCACGTATCGTTCACCATTCCCCGTGGAGGACGCCACGAAGACCATTTTATTTGCGTATGAGTTGAAGGGTGCCGTGAAATCGTATGATTCATATAGCGATGTGACGGTTCCTTTTTTCGGAACGGATAGCAATCATGATATTGATTTACATAATGTAACGATTGATTTTGTTTTTCCTGAAAAACTCGACCCGGCAGAGTATCACGCTTTCTTTCACGGTCCAAAGGGAAAGGTGGAAGAGGAGGGGCCAGAGGTGGTGCGCTTTACCACCCCTGTTTCCGATATGTATTCCTTAACGGAAACCCGTGTGCTTTTCCCTTCTTCAGTTATGAGTGAGCAGGAAAAGATCGCGGCTCCAAAATCGTTGGAAGCTGCCATCCAGGAAGAAGAAGACCGTGCGGCCCTTGTCGCTCACAGGGAAGCTCAAATGAAAACATACAATAAAGTGCTGGGTGGGCTCGCACTCACCCTAGGTGCCGTTTTATTCATCATGATGCTTGGATTCATGCTTGGCCGAATAAGAGGCAGTGGGCGAACGAGGGATGTACAGGAGTCGGATCCCCTTCTTTTATATATGGTCCATAGGCGGGGGAAGTTCACCCATGGAGCATTGATGGCAGGATTATACTCCCTTGTGGAAAGAGGGAAGGCAACGGTCCACAGACAGAAAACGACGACCCGTTTTCTCAGCGATGCCCGGTCACCGGATGAAACCTTGTTCTTTACCTTAACCTCTGAAAGTCACTTATCGACGATGGAAGAAAAGCTGGTGTCCTGGATTTTTAAAAGAAGAGGAAAGAACGGTTCCGCATCCTTTGCTATGACCGATCTTGCTGGGGCGACAAAGAGTGAGAAAGATCTCAGCCGCCATGTGAAAAAGTATCATACGAAGGTCAAGACACTGAAGGAACAGGAAAGAGAGTGGTTTGCAGAAGTGTTGAAAGAAGCGAAGGAAGCGGGACTCCTCCATGATCGCTGGTTCCACTTCATTACGAAACTTACCCCTCTATCCGTTGTAGTCGGAACTTTATGTGCATATTATTTTGACATGCAATCGATGTTTGCCATGTGGTTTTATGGAATTATTGGTTGTGGGTCCATTGTTTTATTATGGTGGAAGAATGAAAAGAAGTGGCCGGTACTCGTTTTTGGTGTTATTTCATTTTTTGCGGTTGCTCAACTCAAGGATGAAACCGCCATTTTTCTCCTGCTTTTATGCCTTTTCATAACTTTATTTCTCTTATTCTTCGTCCCACGCCATACGTTATCAGGACCGGCACTTGATGTAAAAGAGGGCATCCGCCGATTCCGAAAACATGTGAAGAGAGAAGGGTACCCTAAGGGGACTAGCGAGGAAATAGATGTGTGGATGATCCGGACCCTTTTGTTTGAACGAAAGAGGAAACTGAAAAGAATATCGGGTGCAGGTATGGAAGACAGTACATTGTTTTCAGCAGCACCCCTTACAGCCCTTATCCTATCGGGCCAGAATCCTCACGAGTTTCTGACGAATTCATGGAAGTGGAGCGGTCCTCCTCCGAGCGCATCATCGGGTTCGTCTGATGGTGGATATTCCAGTGGTGGAGGCGGCTTTGATGGCGGAGGCGGTGGAGGTGCCGGTGCGGATTGATCAATAGAGGATTACGAAAGGGGAAACGCCCATGTCAAAGGATAACTTGACTCTTGTCATCATCCTGGGTATTTTGTCAACGATAGTGGGTTTTATCATGTTTTTCTTTAATGTTTATTTTGGGACTGCCACTGCGAAGGCACAGTTATTCAATAATGGAAGCGACGCTCTAAATTATAACGTTATTTTAAAAGGCTATATCAATACCTATTTGGTGGGAGGAAGCATCTTATTTGTGATGGGCGCGTTAGCTATTGTCTTAGGGTATCATCAGCTTCAATTGAAAAAAGTCAGCGACTCACAGCTGGATGAAAGCATTCAGGATCGGGAGGAGGAAATGTGATAACAACGAAAGAGAAAACCATGAAAGAAATCATCTTAGTCACCACTAACAAAGGGAAAATTGCTTCTGCCCAAAAGGAGTTGGCGAACATAAAGGTGTTGCCGATCGAGGCAGAATTAAGTGAACCGAGAAGTGATGACATCAAGGAAATCGCAAAACAAAAAGTGTTGCAGGCATACTCCATCGTGAAAAAGCCATGCATAGCGCTGGATTCCGGCTTTTTCATCTCGGCATTGAATGGTTTCCCGAGGGCATATGTGAATCATATGCTGGACACGATCGGCATCGAGGGAATTTTAAAGTTGATGCATGGGGAGGAGAACAGAGCATGTGAATTCAGGTCCTGTCTGGCTTACTATGACGGGGAGGAAATGAGATTCTTTGAGAGTGAATCTCCGGGTGTCATCTCAGAAAAAATAAGGGGATCCGAGAATGTGAATAGCTGGTCCGATCTTTGGTATATCTTTATTCCGCGCCATTTTCATAAAACGATGGCTGAATTTGATGAAGGTGATTTTATCGAATACAACCGGGTGAAAGAGGATTCGGGGATGAAGAAGTTTGGGGAATGGTATTCGGGATACGGAGGCGGACAGTTGGTGTAATGACATAAAAGCTCCCGGCAACACTGTATCTGCCGGGAGCTTTCTATTTTCATTATGACAGCTTGTAGTTCTGGACAAGTTTCTTTAAGGAATCTGCCAATTCTTTAAGGTCCTGATTTTGATTTCGTAACATGCTGACGGTGGAATGTTGTTGTTGAGAGGCAGCTGAGATTTCCTGGATGGTGGCGACACCTTCTTCGGAAATGGCGGCTACTTCATGGATGGATTCGACTGTCCTTTGGGAGGTGTCTTGTATGTCCGCCACATCTTCTACCATGGTAGCTACCTGGTCAGTCAGGGAATCTACGGCTTGGAAAATCTGTTGGAACAATTCTCCGCTTGTTGAAACAAGGTCGGCACCATCTTTGATATCTGTGTTGATTTCTTTATTAGCGTGCAACATTTCATTTGTCTGGTCCGTGATGTCTTTCAGTACAGCATTGATGGTTTTGACGTTTTCATCGGTAAGGCTCGCCAATTTCTGCACTTCTTGGGCGACGATGGAGAATCCTTTTCCTGCTTCTCCTGCACGAGCAGCCTCTATGGAAGCATTGAGGGAAAGCAGATTTGTTTGATCTGCGACGTCTTTAATGAGATCGATGTCCCGGTTGATTTGAGAAATCTTTCCATCAAGTTGAGTCAATTTAGTGGAATTGATTTCCCCGTTGGATCTGATTTTGTTCATCTGGTCTTGGATTTTCTTGATTTTTCCGGTTCCTTCTTTGGCGATTTGACCGGTGCTTCGTGTGAATTGATCAATTTGTTTTGTTTGATTGGCTACGCTGGTAATTTTGTTGGACATGAGAGTCGAACCATTAGATATTTTATCAATATGGGCGGAACGGCTTTCGGTAGCATTGGCTTCTTCGCTTGTTCCGATGGCAATTTGATTGGAACCGTCGGCTAACTCATCAAAGGCTGTCAATAGGACGGCGCTTGTGTCATTGATCTGGTTGGCGTTGCCCTGTACATGGTGAATCACCTGTTTCAAGCTCGTTCTCATTTCTTCGTACCGGGCGGCCAGGGTACCGATTTCGTCTGCCCGGTCAGTGGTGATGCTTTCCGTTAGGTCGCCATTGGTGACCTTACTCATGGAAGACAAAAGCTGTTCAAAGTTTTTCTTCATTCTTCTGCCGATGATATACGATAAGATTGCACCGAGGAGAAGAGCAATCCCGATGAAGATGGATTGGAATATTGTAATATTCCTTTTTAAGTCTGATATAAATTGAGCACTCATGTCGATGCCGACAATGGCATTCGTTCCTTCAAGTGGGACGAAATAGGATTTATGCGTTCCCCACTCATCTGAATAAATCGATGAAAGGACAGGCTCCCGGTTGGAGAATGCCTTTGCCTGATCGTCGGTGAAGGGGGATTCGACCATTGTGTCAGGGCTGTCGTTCAGTCCTACGATGAAATCCTTCCCGTTTTTTTGTGTGAGAACATACACATACTCAATGCCTTCTTTTCCTTCAATAAACTGGTCTAACTCATTTCCCATGGCTCCGTTGCTTTTATCCTCATTTTGGATGATGTCATTCACGACTGTTTCATCGATTGACCTAGCCAAATTTTCTCCATTTATCGTCAACAGCTGATCAAATTGAGGCAATACGTGCTCTTCAAAAATGTACCCAGTCAAGAAACGGATAAATAAAAAGATAAGTGCGCCTAAAATAAAAAATGGGATAATGAAGCTTAAAAATAATTGCGCTTGAATCGATTTTTTCGGATTGAATAAATTCTTCATCATACGGCGGTCTCCTCTGTTTGTTTTAACCTGATGAATGTGGATAAATCCAGATGCAGTAACGCTTGCAATTCATCCATATCGGACGTTTGGAAGAAAATCACGGCAAAAGTCCGATCATTTGACGCCTGAATAGCCCGGTATTCAAGGACTTGGCTGAATTTGTCCATAAGCCCTTCATGGTCAATCGATTCAACAAAATGCTTACTGATTTCCAAAGGGATCTCTGCACAGAAGAACCCGTAAACCTCAGTTCCCTTTTGAGATAAAAGGTCTTCCCAATCGGGTTCTTTATTTTGAAAATAATGTTCCGCGCCATTGATTCCGAATGCGTGATGACTCAAGTCAGTCGTTCCAGCTCCTGCAAACCGGAGTGGATTCAGTTCGATGGCTCTGATCCCTTTCCGGCTTTTTCTCACCTCAAGGTGGAAGGGGAAGTTCTTTACGTCCATTCGTTCACTTAGCATATGGAGGAAGTCCTCGATTTCTTCCTTGATCTCGTTGATCACTTGTTTCGACGTAAAGTATATCCTGTCTGATGTGTCCCGGTTATTTATGAAAGTCCTTTTGAGAATGTTCAGGACCACTGGTTTACCTGAAGGAGTGACATAACAATCCACGGCATACTCGTCTCCATCGATCCATTCTTCTATGATGATTTCTTCACCGTTAACAACCGTATTGGAATATGTATTTTTCGTGAGTAGCAGGTCTGCATATAAGCCTTCCACTGCCTGGTCCCACTCTTGTTCCGTTTCGATTATATAAACACCGATACTCGAGTATCCCTTATTCGGTTTAATAACGACCGGGAAAGGGATTTTTTCCTTGTTCAACTGAAGTAACTCTTCAAGTGAGACGAGGCGAAAGTAATAGTCGGGGTACACACTTGATAAGAATTGACGGAAGCGGGCCTTGTTCTTCACCAACTTGGATGCGGTGGTAAAAGGATGGGAAGGAGCCTCTTTTTCCAAAACGGTCAAGCAGCTTTCAGAATTGGTCAGCACCTTATCCTCTTCACGGATCGCCGGATGTCGCCCGTCCGTATCGTAGTAGATCGGCAGCTTTAAATCAATTGCGGTCTTTAGTAATAAAGGTGAAACAATTTGGTTTTCTAAAATAATAATAAAAAACACCTCCTATTTTATATAGTAGTTATCGGTCTTAAGGTTGGTATGTTAATAATGATTACCGTATTCCGAAAATTCCAGTAATGAAGACGTGTTATTGAGAACGTGCTGAACGGTTCTGTACCTGGAAAGTTCTTTATTCATGGGGTAGGTGGCTCAAGCGGTAGGTGGGTGTGACAACCCATTATATTGGGAATAAGAGGGTATTTGTTCTTAATTGCGTTCTTGGGTTTTTGTGAATTGTCTGTAATTCAGAGTTCTTTTTTAAAAAAGTAAACTCTCCTATTCAGTATAAAATTTTTTTATAAAAAAGTGATCCATATCAAAATACGCTGCGTTATCTTACCAGAATAAAAAAACAAAACGAAAAAGGAGAGTTTAAAAAATGAAAAAAACAAAACTACTTAAGAAAATCGCAGCACCGATGTTAGGATTATCTCTACTCGCTCCAACGGCAAGTTTCGCGGCAGAAACACCGACAGCGGTGACGCCGGCTTCCGATCTTCGTTCCACACTGGATCAATTACTATCTGAACACTATGTATTAGCGGTCAACGCTATGGTGAAGGATTACAAGGATGCACCGGATGAGAAAGAGGCATATGAAGCACTTAATCAAAATGCACTGGATATGACACCGGCGATTGAGTCGATTTATGGTAAAGAAGGTGCTCAGAAATTCGAAGAAATTTTTGCAGGGCATAATGAATACTCACCGGATTTCGTTGAAGCAGCAAAATCAGACGACGCAGATATGAGAAAAGCGGCTGAAGCCGAAGTGAAAGATTTCGTCAACGAATTCTCAAGCTTTCTTTCAACAGCAACAGAAGGAAATCTTCCTGAAGCGGCAGCGAAAGAAGTATTAACAGCACATGAAATGGATGTCATCGAAGCATTTGACAGCTATGTAGAAGAAGACTACAAAGGATATCAAACGAACTTCAAAGAAGGGTACGACAGAATGTTCGATATCTCGAAAGCATTATCCGGAGCGATCGTGACGCAGATGCCGGATAAATTCAACAACACGAAAGTAGATGCACCGGCAGCGGAATTACGCTCTACACTCAATAATCTGGCTGCAGAACACTTTGCACTGGCAGCGATGAGCATGCAAAAAGGTGTCAACGAAGCGCCTGATTATGATACAGCGACTTGGGCAGAAGATATGAACACCGAAGCTTGGACGAAAGCAATCGGATCCATTTATGGTGAAGAAGGTGCGGCAAAATTCAAGAAATTATGGACAAGTGAGCACATCAATGCACAGGCAGATCTTGTGAGCGCGACACTGGCAGGTGACGATGAAGGGGTGAAGGCAGCGAAAGACAGCCTCGGTATGTTCACAGAAGAATTCGGTACGTTCCTGGCAACGGCAACAGAAGGAAATCTTCCGAAAGACGCGGCCATCTCTTCTTTGAAAACACATGAAGATCAAGTCGTGAAAGCGTTCGACTCGTATGTAGCGGAAGATTATAAAGCAAGCACCGATACATTCCGTGAAGGTTATGCATTCATGTTCGGTGTAGGGAAAGCTCTTGGGGACGCGATTGTGAAGCAGAATCCTGAGAAGTTCGCTTCAAGTGACATGCCGGAACAAATGCCAAACACCGGAATGGGTGGAGCAGCCGATGAAGGAATGCCGATGGCCGCATGGATCACATTTGTAGCGGTAGCAATGATGGCTGGCGGAATCATCATCAAGAAGAAGTTTGCGGATCAACAATAAACATAGAGCCATGAGGAGAGCGGGATCACGCTCTTCTCTCTTCTCTTAAGTGGAGGGAAAACGATGAAGAAACGAATGCTTATCATACTGATTGCAGTCTTGATGATTGGTGCAGTGGGCTTTCAGGCAATCGCCAAAAATGAACCTGAGAAAGATACCAGCACCGCCCAATCCGTCGAGAAACCGACAGTGAACAAAGAAAAAACCAAAAGCGGGGTGGGTACCGCCCACAAGGAAGAAGAATTTGTTCTTCTTGACTCTTTAAAGAAGAAGAAGACAGAGCTTGAAGAGCAGGTAAAGGTTCAAGAAGAAGGAATTACGCCTTCCCATGTCCAGATCCCGAGCATGGACATCGATACGAACGTCATCCCAGTCGGACTACTTGAGAACGGGGAAATGGAAGTTCCGGAAGAAACGGATGTCGTTGGCTGGTATGATCGTGGTGTAAAGGTCGGAGCCAAGGGGAATGCTGTCCTTGCTGGTCATGTCGATAGTAAAGAAGGACCGGCAATCTTCTTTTATCTAAAGAACATCGAGATAGGGGAAAAGGTCATCGTCACAGATGAAGAAGGAATGAAGCGAACGTTTGAGGTGAAATCAAAGGAAAGCTATCCGAGTGACGAAGCGCCAATCGAGAAAATCTTCGGTCCATCGGATAAACGGAACCTGAATGTCATTACATGCACAGGTACGTTCAATCATGACAAGCATCTCTATCCGGATCGGCTGGTCGTGTATACAGAACTCATCTCTGAAACAAACGTCAATGAAGTGAAAGCGCCAGAACCTCCAACGACTGTTCAGGTAGATACAGGGTCGGTTTCATGGCATTCGGTAAAAAGTGATACCGTCATGGGATATAGAGTCTATAAAAAGGCTGTGGATGCGAAAGAGTACAAACATATTGCAAGTATTTCTGCACATGAACGAAAGAGCTTCTTTGATGAAGAAGCCGAAAAGGGAGATTCATATTACATCACTACGGTGAACATTGAGGATAAGGAATCCGATCCTTCTGAAAAAGTAGAGGTGGATTAAGGTCTTGCGAGGAGAGTTTCTGCCAAGGCAGAGGTGTAAACCAAGATATAAGGCAGTCGTAATCGTCTACACGATCACGACTGCCTTTTTCATTCCACATACGTAAGTCTGATGGGCCTTACAGATTTCATAGTTACTTGATATAGAGTTATATCACCTGCTGGAGGCTTCGGATCATTCGAATGACTTTGGAAATTTTCATTTAATCCAATGGTCCATTCCGCTTCCCCATTATGCATCAGAACGATGGCAATAGTTCCGAATTGGACGACATTGTCCCAGCTATACTCTCCGGATTTTCCATTGTAGTTGACGGAGATTCCGTCTGGTCTGCTTTCGATTCTTGCACCGTTTCCTTCCCATTGACCCTGAATCGTCGGACCGACATACGTGTAGGAAATGCCTGAATCTCTTGCGCCGTATGTGCCGATGTACTGGTGAATGCTTTTGTCAGCGGCTTGATAGGTCAACGCCGCAATGTCATTTTCAAGCCACTTCAGCTTGAATTTCCCTTGTGTTTCGTAGGGAAGGACTTCTTTCGGTCGGGCGAAGAGCCGGTAATAGGTTCTGTAATAGACGGCTTCACCCGTTTTTCTGTTTTCTTTTAAGACGAACTGATTTTTCATGTCTGGTGAAAAGCTTACAATCTGCTTTGTTTGCTGACTATGGTTCAGGATGAGTCCCCCTTGAAGGAGGATAAGAATACCCACTATCACGTATGAGATGATCTTCCACGTTTTCGGAATGGAAAAGAGAAGTAAGATAGAAGCAGCCATGCCCGCCACGATTAGGATATTTATTGCATAGAATAGACGATTATCGATGTATTCCAATTCATATGTCGCGTGGAGGAAGAGGTATCCCATCTGGAAAATGAATAAGACGATGGATAAGACGAAAAGCATACGCCCGGTTATCTTCTTAGTTGGTTTCATCAGGCCGAACCTCCTTCTGGAATGACCAGGTCCGTCCCTGATCTTCTGAGATGAATTTCCCTTTAACCTTTCCGCCTTCATAATCACCGTTCGGACCTTGATTGACGTAGACGGCCAGGTGATCTTCTTCTTTGAATGGTACTTCCGCTATGACAAAGGTCCTTTTATACTGATCCGGAATCTCAATCGTTGCCTTGCTCCACGATTTTCCCCCGTCTTGTGTGACATGAAGGTCCGGTTCTTCCGGGTTAAGGATGCCGAATGAGAGGAAGCCGGTATCTTCTTCTATAAAGCCCCCGTCGTAAATGAGTCGGGTGATGTCCGGTCGGGGCATCTCCTTCCAGGTCTTCCCGCCATCTTTCGATAAGTAGACGGTGATCATTTCCTGTGACATCGTCCGGTCGGCAGAGAGGATCACATAGCCGAAGGATTCATTGAGAAAGCCGACTTTCCTGAAACGGAGTGGAGGAGAAGAAGCTGTGACCTTGGCCTCTTCCCATGTCGCCCCTTTGTCCTTTGAAAAAAGTAATTGGACGCTTTTATCGACGGAATAATCACCGGCATATAAGAAGGCAGCAAGATCTTCTGTCAGAATATAACTATCCTCTATCAGCTCATCTTCACTCCCGGAATACTCCCCTTGAAATAAATTATCTTTTTCCACAGGTACTTGAATCCACTTTGCTCCATTGTTGTAGGTGATCTGCAGCTGATCCTGTTGAAGCGAATATCCGACAGGTGCTGTTTCATCCACCGATTGAAGTGGAGGGGGGCCGGGATCACTTATTTCCGGTGTCTCCGGTTTGCTTACATTAGGCTCTTTTTCAAAAAAGTACGTGCCTGCGATGATCCCGATGACCATCAGACAAGCCGTCCCGATCATGATGTATTTCACATTACCAGACTCCTTTGGTTATATTTTCTATTTTACCATGAGGAAAGGATTGAACAGAATAACATATTTTGGAATAATGAAAGTGAGGAGGGGAAATGTGAAAATAAATGCGTATCTTATACGCCTGTCGTTTTCCATCATGGTCATCTTTGGTGGGACACTTGCGATTGTTTATATAAAAACGGGAGATCTACTTGTGTACCATCTGATTGCAACATGTGTTGGGGTGGTTCTTCTTTTCACTTCATGGCTGTGGAGATCAAGGAACAAGGTAAAAGAGGGGGAAGTGATTTGACTTCTAAGGAAAAAGTGAAGATATGCGACAACGGGCATACCTATGTGAAAAAAAGGGATTGCCCGACTTGTCCCGTTTGCGAAAAAGAACGGAAACCTGACACAGGATTTCTATCGATTCTCTCAAGCCCGGCAAGAAGAGCGTTGGAGAATAACGGGATCACGACGCTTGAAGAACTGGCTGGATTAAGTGAGAAGGAGATTCTTGCTTTTCACGGGATGGGACCGTCTTCGATACCGAAGCTTCGGAAGGTTCTTGGAGAGAAGGGGTTGGGGTTTAGAGGGGAGGGGTGAGGAAATATGTCGATCATACATAGGCAGTACGAAGGTATACAAGACTATGATCGAATTCGAATACGAGATATGAACTGGTCGGGAAAAGATATGTTTGGAAGAAAGAGTAGAGAAAGGAAATATCGTTGAAGTAAAAAAGCTTCGAGACGGATGCTTTGTTATTATACGAAACAGTAGTTGACGTATGAATGATGAGTATACGTCTTTTTCTTTATATATCAAGGTTTTTGCGAAATCCAGTTAAAAAGAGGGACAGCACTTATCGGTTGGGAGATAAGACAAGGCTGACAAATAGACGGAATAATGAGACCGTCGATTAACTACTTTTAATAAATGCTCCATATTTTAGACAAATAAAAATTTAAAATTTCGTTAGGTTTCAATGATCAATTTAGTATTACCCAGAGTATCTTGACCCCTTTTTTAGCCTTAACTGTCTGAAAATCGATTTAAAGTCTCAAGGGGATTTTTGTAAACGATCGTGACTCTCTAGTGCATTAAAATAGCAGTTGAGATTCAGTGAGGTCAAGTAAAAGTTTCACATTTTAATTAATCGACAGTCTCATAATTCCGCTTAATTAGTCATTACTAGATAAAAAAGGCTGAAATAGACGGAAAGATTCCGCCTATTAAGATTCAAAGTACAAAAATAGGTGATTTTTCTGTGCGTAAGCGGAAAAATTCCGCTTATTCACCCCAAAAACAAGGTCCATTCTGAAAGTAAGCGGAAAAACTCCGCTTATTTTCCTTTGGGTGGTTCATCTATTTAATAGATTAGGATGAAAAGTATCACAAGTATGAAAGTAACTCGTCAAAGTTTGGTCGTCAATCAATTCGCCGTCCTTAACATTTATAATGAGTTTGTTATTATTATAAAGGAATGGATATCGGAAAAGAAGGTGCTCAAGTGGACATCAGACACTTAAAATATTTTATAGAAGTAACGAGATTCAAAAGTTTCACCCGTGCGGCGGATCATTTGTTTGTCACGCAGCCGACGATCAGCAAGATGATCCGGAACTTAGAGGATGAGCTCGGAGTGGAGCTGTTCGACCGTTCCCGGAAACAGCTTGTTCTGACGGATGCGGGGCGGGCGATTTTGACACAGGCACAGACGATCGATAAGGCGTTCGAGAATGTTCAACATGAGCTAGATGACCTGATCGGCCTCCAGCGGGGACATATCCGAATTGGACTGCCGCCCATCATGGATGCGGGTCAGTTCATCAAGGTTCTCGGGGAGTTCCATGCGCTCTATCCGGGCATCACGTTCCAGCTGATCGAGAACGGGACGAAGCGGATTGAAGAGGATATCCTTGCCGATCAATTGGATGTCGGAGTCGGGGTGCTGCCTGCCGCTGAGGAGGATTTTCATCATTTTTCATTTATGAGGGAAGAACTCCGGGTTGTAGTGCCGAGGACGCACCGGTTAGCGGGCAGGAAGCAAGTGAAATTAATGGAGCTAGAAGATGAACAACTTATTCTTTTTAACAAGGACTTCGCGTTGAATGACCGAATCCGTGAGGCATGCAAAGAAGCCGGATTTCTTCCGAAAGTGGTATCAGAAAGCTCCCAATGGGACTTTATCGGGAAAATGATCGAGGCTAAGCTTGGAATTTCGATCCTGCCTTACAGCGTGTATGAACAGTTGAAGGAGGATTTGGTTTCCATCCGTGTCGTTAAACCTGTCATCGAGTGGGACCTCGCCATCATTTGGAGGAAAAATCAATACTTATCGTATGCCACGAAAGAGTGGCTCACCTTTACCCAGGAACGATTAATGGGGAGCATTTCTGACTGAGGGATGCTCTTTTTTTTGCCCCGATTTAGGAAAAATGGGTATTGATACCATTCAATTGTAAGCCATTGCATAGACAGTATCTATGCTGATGATAAGGAACATTCATTTCACTTATCCTGATTCGGGGCGTACACTTTGGGTATCAAACGTTTGAAATACCAATACACAAACAGAAGGGACTTATTCTTCATGCCAAACAAGAAGCATCCGAAAGAGAGTCTGGTCGTCAGTACGGACCAGGTCATGATCAATGATTTAAACAACTACAACACCCTGTTCGGCGGGGTTTTGATGAAGAAGCTTGATAATAATGCGACGCTATCTGCTAGACGTCATGCACGGGTGAAGGAATGTGTAACGGCGTCAACCGATTCCATCGACTTCCTGTATCCGATCCATCAAAGTGATTCTGTATGTGTCGAATCTTTCGTCTCCTATGTAGGGAATAAATCGATGGAAATCTTCTGCAAAGTGATCGCAGAAGATATGATCACAGGAGAAAGACGAATGGCAGCGACAGCTTTCCTAACCTTTGTCGCGCTTGATGAAAATAAAAACCCCGTCAAGGTACCGGAAATCGTACCGGAAACGGAAGAAGAGAGATTCTTGTTCGAATCAGGAAAAGAACGTGCGGAAAGAAGAAGGGTCCGCCGCAAACAGAGTAAGATCCTGAATGACATCATCGGACTCGAAAAACCTTGGAACATGGGAGGGGAGGCATCATGAGCATGATGGTAGCAGGAATGAACGAACTTCACGAAGCAAAAAAAGATGTAGAGGCCCTGAAACAGGATTACCCTGAACTGAATGATCAGCTCGTCCATGTGACCAGCCTGACGCGACAGCTGCAGCTGAAGTACGGCTATATGGGGTCCTTGTTACGGGACAAAGAGTTGCCGGATTACGAACCACAGTTTGTCCGGGACTCCATCCTCTCACTCTATCAGGATGAGGTCCGGAAGCTGAAAGAACACCCGAATATCGTTCAGCTGAAAGACATCATGAAAAAGCACAGACAAATCAGTGACTCGAAATTATTCTTATTGATCCTTGGCGCGAAGCCGGAACTGTTGCAGGGATCCACGATTATAAAATAATGGAGAGTGAAGCCGGAAGAGGGGAGTCTTCCGGCTTTTGATTTTAGTAGAATCGTTTTTTAGGAATTGGCATAAGTTTGGGACCACCCCTATTAAAACTAGCCCCGATCATCTCCAATACAGCCCTTTTTTTCGCTCATTCATCATTTCCTGAATGGTTTCTGCGATCCGCTCGATTCCTTCGCCAATCATGTAATCTTCCACGTGGGAAACACTGAGCCGGAGCTCGTCATGTCTCATGAAATCGTCAAGGTACATCGATTCCGTACTCTGAGCCAATACATTTTTCTCCTTTAACCGGTGGATGAACTCTCCTGCTTTTAATGGAGAAGGCAGCCTCACCGTAGAGTAGAACCCCGAGGCTGGGCAAGTATAAACCGTCCCCTCCGGCATGAACGTTCGATACGCCTCATGAAGCACCTCACCTTTTTGTCGGTATAGCTTCCGGATTTTTTCAATATGGGAAGCGAACATCCCGTTTTTTAAATAGATTTCCAAGGCCCCCTGAGTGATGACCGGTGTATGGACGTCTGCGGCAAACTTGGCACGTGTGAATCCTTCGATCAGCTCTGGAGGAAGAACAGCAAGCCCGAGACGTAAACCCGGCAATAGGGTTTTAGAAAAGCTCTTTGTATAAATGACCCTCCCGTTCGGTTGATAAGCAAACATGGGGTCTTGCTTCAAATCGGGATCCAGATCGCCCATATAGTCGTCCTCTACGATATACACATCATACCGTTCAGCCAGTTCGACGATTTTCCTTCTTTCTTCATTCGTGTAACTGTGCCCGGTGGGATTATGGAACCTCGATACCATGTAGAAGAACTTTATATTTTCATATTTAAAAAGCGTTTCGAGCCGCTGGAAGTCAGGTCCGTCCCTCCCGATTTCGATACCTAAACTTGGCTGGTCCTTCACCGACTCTATGAAACTGGGATGGGCGGGCTGCTCGGTCAGGATTACCTGCTTTCCATTCGGAAATGGTAGGCGGATCAATAGATGGAGAGCCTGTTGGGATCCGGTCGTCACTGCAATTCGTTCCGGCGTGGTAAACACTTGGAGATCACGCAGATGCCGGGCGAGTTCTGCGCGCAGGGAGCATAGCCCGAGAAGTTCCGAGTAGGTGAACATATCTTCTTTATACCGGTCGATGGCCTGGTTCATGCAGTGTTTGTAATCGAGGTAGGGCATTGCATGTTTATCGGGACCTGCGGATAGGAAGTCATAGACAGGTGCCTCGGAATCACGTTGTTTTTTATAAGGGAAATCTTCAACCAGATAATAGCCGCTTTTACTCACCGCATAAATCTTATGGCTGAATTCCAATTCTTTGTACGCTTTGATAACGGTATTCAAGCTGCAGGAGAACTCGTTCGCAAGGGATCGGATCGATGGCAGGCGGCTGCCGGGTTTGAGGTGACCGGTTTCGGCCAGCTTCTCAATGTAATGGATGATTTCTTCAAATTTAGCAGGTGGCATTAATTGTTTCCTCCTATCTGTAAGGGTACAGTCTATGAAAAACGGCGTTGGGCGATCTCGTTTCTGTCAGTATACTAAAAATCAAGAACGATAGGCTTGTCATTCTAGTAAACCATAAGGAGTGGATTGCAATGAAACGAATCGCTGCACTAGTACTGAGTTTTGCCCTGATCATCATGGGAGGAAATTACGCCGAGGCCAAGACAAATATTCAAACAGAGATTACCGACATGCTGAACGGAAAAGACGCAACGATCATCATCCGTAATGTGAAAACGGATAAAGAGTTCATCTATAACAAGCAACGGAGTGAGCAGCGATTCACCCCGGAGTCGACGTATAAAGTGCCTCACGCACTGATTGGATTGTCGACGGGAGCCGTCAGGGATGAATATGAGGTGAAAAGATGGGACGGAACGGTGAGGGAGTTTCCGGACTGGAACCGGGACCATAGTCTCGCATCCGGCATGAGATACTCCGTCATCTGGTACTATCAATCAATGGCGCGGGACATCGGAGAAGAGAGAATGCAGGAAAATCTGAAGCTGATGGATTACGGAAATGAAGACATCTCAGGAGGTATCGACACCTTCTGGCTCGACAGTAGTTTGAAAATATCCGCCCGGGAACAGACCGACTTTTTCGAAGATCTTGTAGAAGAAAGCCTTCCCTATGATAAACAGCAGATGAGAACGGTGAAGCGCATGATGATCAATGACGAACAGAATCATTATACCATTCACGGCAAAACCGGCACCCGGCTAACGGATTATGGGCTCGGCTGGTACACGGGCTATGTGGAAACGGACAAGGGAGACTGGGTATTTGCCGTCAATCTTGCTGGAAGCGGAACAGAAGCAAAGAATGTGACGGTCGATGTGTTGGAGAAGCTTAAGATCATACGGAAAGAATAAATGTGAGAGCTTACCTTTGGCGGGTAAGCTCTTTTTCTGCTTCAAAAAAAGATTGATAAAGATTCCATTATTTGAAATAATTAGAAAAACATTTTAAAAGAGAAAAAGAAGGGTTGAGGTGGACTACGATGAAACGATTGGTGGAAGGCTCATTGGAGGTGCTTGAATGAAAGCAGACATCATTTCCTTCGACCCGCAGTATGCCGAAGAAACGGTGGCTATGTGGCGGGAAAGCAAAGAACGTGCCATTGGCCAAAAAGAAAAGCACAGCGTGGAAAGTCATCTCTACTTTTTAAGCCAAATCCTGCATGAAGAGTTTGAAATCGATTTGGCACTGCTTGATGGAAAGGTCGTCGGGATGAGCGCATATAATGAAACGGAAATCAGTCAGCTTTACATTCACGTAGAGTATCAAGGACGAGGAATCGGCCGGATGTTACTGGAAAAAGCAAAGGCGAAGTCCGGTGGGCGCTTGACTCTATACACCTTTGAAGTGAATCGAAATGCGCAGATGTTTTATGAAAAGAACGGGTTTGTCGTGATCGGCAGAGGTCATGAAAACGAGGAGAATTTGCCGGATATTCGGTATGAATGGAGAAGGACATGAGGAAATAACTGTTTTTTTGATAGCGATGGAATTCCGAACTCTTATCACAGGAAATAAGGAGCAGCCTAAGGAGATAGATGGATGAAGAAGCGCTTTGTGATGGCTATTCTGTTTTTGATGGTGGCAGTTGTGGTGGTAGGAGGCTATTTCTGGATAAAAAAGAACCCACCAATAGAGGTTGGAGTCGTTGCTCAAAATGCGACTGGGACGTCCGTCCTCGTGGAAGTGACCAACCATGGATGGAAAGATGCGAAAGTAACAGGGGTCACCGTCAATCATGATGAAGTTCCTGGTGAAGTGAAGATGCAGGTGAGTAATCTCCTGACGGGGTATGCGATCACCGATGGACCGGGGGATAAGCTCCCGGAAGGCATCAGGTTCAAAAATGTAGAGGAAGTAACGATTAAAGCGGGTCTCACTAATGCGGAACAATTGGATAGTGTAGATGCCGGGACAGCTACAAAGGAAGACATGATTTACGCCGTCAACGTGTTTCATGATGAGAAGGTACGGCGTGTGTTGATCGAATATGAATATCTGGGCATGACGTATCGGGAAATGGTGGAGGCCGATTTTTGAGCATGGATGCGCCAGGCTTAATGATGAGTGACTCTACGGTGAAGATTTTTCGACAAAGTGCTCATATATTTGGAAAGAGGATCATATCTACCCCGCCCCTAAGAAAGAGGACTTCATCGCAAGTCCTCTTTTATATTGATCGTACTGGGTCCCGCCTCCTCAACTTAAACGATATCCCAATCGAAATCACAGAAAGGGCAACAATCATCCACACGACACCTGGCCAGTCCCACTGATGATAGAAACTTCCACTAACGGTACCACCGACACTTGATCCGGCATAATAAGCAGATAAATAGAGTGCAGATGCCTGTGCTTTGTCATGCAAGGCTAATCGTCCGACCCAGCTGCTGGCAATCGAATGTCCGGCGAAGAATCCGTATGTGAAGACGGCGATTCCGATGATTTTCACCCATAGATTCGGGTGCAGTGTCGTTACGACGCCTGTTAACATGATGACGAGCGACAAAGGCAGGATTTTCTTTTTTCCATATTGATCTGCGAGCATTCCCATCCACGTCGAGCTGAAGGTGCCGACAATGTAGACGATGAAGATGAAGCCGACGACGGTTTGGCTGAGTGAGTAGGGTGGTGCGATCAGCTCGAATCCGATGTAATTGTAGAGTGAGACGAATCCGCTCATCAAGAGAAATCCGATGGAGAAAAGATACGTGAGTCCCGGGACCTTGAACTGACTGAACAGGGAACCTGCCAGGGACGTGAGCTTAAAGTTCTGGGGTTCGAAATGGGCAGGTCTCGGAAGCAGAATGATAAAGATGATGCTTGAAAACAGGCTGATGACCCCGATTCCCATCAAGGCAATATGCCAGCTGAAATAATCGGTGAGGACGCCGCTGATGATCCGGCCAGACATGCCTCCGATGGAGTTCCCGCTGATGTACAATCCCATGGCCATTCCGAGGCTCTTCGCTTCGATTTCTTCACCCAGATAAGCCATGGCGACGGCGGGAAGACCTGCAAGCGTAATCCCCTGGAGGATCCGGCCAATGACGAGCATATGAAAGCCTGATGCAAATCCCGTACAGATGGCAAGGATGGAAGAAGCCAGTAACGAGAAGGTCATCACGGATTTCCGGCCGTACACATCCGATAACGACCCCGCAATCAGCAGACTGATTGCCAGGGCGATGGTGGTGGATGATTGGCTGAGACTCGATGTGGCCGGGGAGACATTGAACTCACTGGCGATTTCCGGAAGCAGAGGCTGCGTTCCCCACAGAATCGCGAACGTACTGAAGCCTCCTGCAAACAAAGCCAGGTTGGCATTCTTGAACGCCTGGGTTCCCCGCATGATGTATTCCATGTCACAATACTCCTTTTTGTAATCATTCTCCCTCCATGATACACCTCTTTACAAAGCACTTCTATTGGGAGGCATCACTTCTCCCGGATTCTCACTGGTATAAATTAAATTACAGAAATGTTAAAAACCCCCATTAGCGTTTACCGCTCATCTAACGAGGTATATAACCACTGTACAAGCATAAAACACCACCAACTAACACTAAGGAGGATTTTATTTATGGCAAACAACAACAATAACAATAGTGGTAACAATAACAGCAACAACAATAATAGCAACAGCAGGAACAGCAACAACAACAGCAACAACAGCAACAACAGCAGCAGCAACAACAACAACAGCAACAACAGCAACAACAGCAACAACAGCAACAACAGCAACAACAGCAACAACAGCAACAACAGCAACAACAACAGCAACAGCAGCAACAGTAGCAACAGCAGCAACAGCAACAAAATGAGCTACGAAGAAGCCGGCCGTAAAGGCGGGGAACAAACAGCGAAGAATCATGACAAGGAATTCTACCAGGAGATTGGTGAAAAAGGCGGAGAAGCCACGTCGGATAATCACGATAAGAAATTTTATCAGGAAATCGGAGCGAAGGGCGGAAGTCAGTCCAGTAACTCAAGCAACTCGGGTAACTCAAGCAACTCAAGCAACTCAAGCAATTCAAGTAATTCAAGCAATTCAAGCCGCTCAAACAATTCAAACAACAATAACTAGCACCAGGTGGTTTCCGGAAACGAAAGAAGACCTGTCGATTGATAGCGACGGGTCTTTTTTTTGTGGAATTGCATGCTTTTTTAACGGGCAAGGCTTTTTAAAACGTCTATTAGTGATTCTAACCTGGCTAAAGCGGAAGGTATATCCTGATAGGTTTCCACTGAGTCGTGTTGGGTGATGACAAACACTTTTGATTCATGGGAATAAGAAACCTTCAAGAGGTCAGTATCATGTTCAGAAAATGAATGGGTAATGTCACATTGGGAATAGGTTTCAAGTGTCCTTAAAATGGTGTACAGCTCATTATTTTCTGACATTATCTACATCTCCTTTCAATAAAGGGAAAAATATTTGTCTGATTTTGGATTATTTTAACATGAGTGATAGAGGTAGGGAAGGGCGAAAAGTCATGTTTTACATACATGTTAATAGCGGAAGGGAAAGAAATGTTACGGGTGAAATGGAAAAGGGAGCATGCCAGCTCCCTTTTTAACTTATTTTAGAAGAAATAAATAAACAAAAGTCAGGCCCCCGATAAGCAGCCCGCTCGATAAAGAAAGCCACTTCCACTTTGTCAGGGGTGCTTTCGTTTTCATCAATACTGTCAGCTGCAGGCTGATGGATAAAATGGCAAGGGATAAGAGCAGGAGGAGAAGGGTTGAACGATTAAATTGTTCCCTGCTGTATTCTACGAGTACATATCCACCGATGGCGGAACCGATCACAATGATATAAAGGAAGAAGAACGCAGCTTTTTTCACGCTTATCCCACCTTTCCAAACAGATAGACAAGGGTGAAGATCAAGACCCATACGAGGTCCACGAAGTGCCAATAAAGGGAGAACACCGAAAGTCTTGAGGATGTTTCCCAGCAAACTCCTTTCACCCCAAAGTGTATGAGTAGGATTCCCATCCAGATGACACCTGCCAGGACATGCATTCCGTGGGTCCCGACTAATAGATAGAAGGAGGATAGGAATGGACTGGTGTCCAGTTCAAATCCTTTTTCATAGTAGTGGATGAACTCCCTTGATTCCATTATCAAAAAGACGCCTCCCAGGAGAAGGGTCAGTAGTAATAAGAGGAGGGTCTGCCTCGTTTTTCCCTTTTCACTCGAGCTGACACAGGCATAGATGGTGAAGCTGCTTGATAGAAGAAGGACCGTCGAGATCATGACACTCTTCAGCTCCAGCATTTCTTTACTGGATGGACCGTCGGATAGATGGGATTTGAGGGTTAAATACACCCCGAACAGGGAGGCGAAGATGACAACCTCCGCCGCAATAAAGAACCACATGGCAAGCTTCTTGTCCTGCTGTTGTTCGATTTCGAAAGCATGTTGATTCATTGGGACCCTTTCCTCCTTTCTGCCCGCAGTTCATCAGGCGTATAAGGCGTCCATGTGCGTCCGGCGGTGAAGGAGCGCAGCGTCAGCATTGCAATTACACTGGCAAAACCGAACCATTGCAGGGGTGGAAAACCAAAGATGAATCCAAAGGAAGAGAGGAAAAGGGCTCCTGCGAGCATCAGTGGCTGTGCCGTAGGATTCGATACGTAAATGATCTCTTCTTCTTCCTCTGCCGTTCGAATGGTTCCATTCCCTTCCTGCTTTTCATACCAAAGCTGATCAATGGTGGTGACGAGAGGGCGCTTGATGAAATTGCCCAGGGGAGGCGGTGATGGAATCGACCATTCAAGTGTCCGTCCCTCCCAGGGGTCACCGGTGAGGTCACGCTTTTCGTTTCGGTAACTCCAGAAAATGTTCCAAAGAAAGATCATCACGGCCAGCGCCATGAGGAAGGCTCCGATTGTACTGATGAGATTCAAGGTCCCTAATCCGTCGCTTTTTAAATACGTAAACACACGGCGGGGCATCCCGTTCAATCCCATGAGATGCATCGGGAAAAAAGTGACATGAAAGCCGATGGTGAACAGCCAGAAATGCCATTTTCCCAAAGCTTCATTGAGTAGGAAGCCGAACATTTTCGGCCACCAATAATACACTCCTGCAAAGATTCCGAGGACAGTCCCACCGACGATCACATAGTGAAAGTGTCCGACGACGAAATAACTGTCGTGGTACTGATAGTCGGCAGGTGCCGATGAAAGCATGACACCGGTGGCTCCGCCGATGAGAAAGGTAGGGATGAACGCCAGTGAAAATAGCATGGCGGTCTTAAAGCGGATGACCCCTCCCCGGAGTGTGAAGAGCCAGTTGAAAATTTTTATGCCCGTCGGAACCGCAATCGACATGGTCGAGAGGGCGAATATGGCGTTGGAGATCGGCCCGAGTCCCACGGTGAACATGTGATGGATCCACACCATGAATCCGAGAAACCCAATCAGGACCAGGGCAAAGACCATGGCAGGATAGGCAAACAGATTTCTTCTTGAGAAGGTGGTGATCACATCAGAAAAAATGCCGAACGCCGGCAAAATCAAAATATATACTTCCGGATGACCGAAGATCCAGAATAAATGCTGCCATATGATGGGGTTTCCCTCTGTCCCCGTCAGAAAAGCCGTCCCATAGACCCGGTCCATCGTCATGAGTAACAGGGCGACGGTCAAGGCAGGAAAAGCGAATAATATCAAGATCGATGTAACAAATGCAGACCACGTGAATAACGGCATTCTCATAAAAGTGAGCCCTGGAGCCCGTTTCCGTATGATGGTCACCAGGAAATTAATGGCGGACATGATCGTCCCGGCACCGGCGATCTGGATTCCGATGGCATAATAATTGAGACCGGGGCCAGGAGTATACACATCCAGGCTTAAGGGAGCATAGCCCGTCCAGCCTGCAGAAGGGGATCCACCGAGCACGAAGCTGATATTGACCAATGCCCCTCCGACGAGAAACAGCCAAAAGCTCAACAAGTTGAGGTGGGGGAATGCCAAGTCCCTTGCCCCGATTTGAAGGGGGACGGCGACATTCATGAGGCCGATCAATAATGGCATTGCGACGAAGAATATCATCGTCGTCCCATGGGTGGTCATCATTTGGTTATATTTTTCACCCTGGAAGACCCAGAACTGATTCTCCGGGAGTGCGAGCTGAAGCCGTATGATCAGGGCATCAAGACCACCGCGGAGGAAGAAGGCCCCTCCTGCCGCGAGATATAAGATTCCGACTTTATGATGGTGAGTGGAGGTAGCCCATTCCCATGCCCACTTCCACTTTTTATAACGTGTCAACAAGAACAGGGCAGCCACTGCCATGAGGAATATCGAGATGTCTGCCGCAATGATATCAGAGGGGAATACGAATTCCCGTCCGAAAAAGGTGTACTTGATATCCATATTCTCCACCTCCTATTCTAATTGTGAAAGATACGAGCTTAATGCGTTAAGGTCTTCTTCTGTCAGATCAGGAAACGGAGGCATATTGACATCCGGTTTGAATGAGGACGGGTCCCTGATCCATTTCTGTACATTTTCGTCTGTGTTCAAAAGGACATTCCCGACCCGCTCTTTACCTGCAAAACCGGAAAGATTCGGTCCCTTGCTTCTTTCTGCAGGTGATACGGCATGACAGGTTAAGCATTTGGAGATAAATAGTTTCTTTCCTTTTTCAGCTGTCGGATCGAGGGTTTCAGGTTCCTTTTTCTGAGACATTTGATCGACCCACTGACTGAACTTTTGTTTCCCGACTGCGTGAACCTGGAATCTCATATAGGAATGGGAAGCCCCGCAGAGCTCCGCACATTGTCCTTTGTAGACGCCTTCCTCTGAGGCATTCAACGTAAGAGTATTCGTCTTCCCTGGTATCAGATCTTTTTTCCCACCAAGCCTTGGCATCCAAAAGGAATGAATGACATCGTCGGATTTCAACTTGAATACGACAGGACGATCCACTGGTATGTATGCTTCATTGGTCAGGGTGATGCCCTGATCGGGATAATGGACTTCCCACCAATACTGGTGTCCCGTAACAACAATCTTCAGTGGGTTTTCATTGTTTTCATCCGATTCGGCGAGGGAAAAGGTTCCTTTCACGGTAGGGACGGCGAGGATCACCAATAAGAGAATGGGAATGACGGTCCACGTCACTTCAAGCTTCTTATTCCCTTTGATGTATGAAGGGGTGAGGTGTCGGCGCTCCGGTGTTTCTCGGTACTTCCATGTGAAGTACACGAACATGGAAAACACGACAAAAAAGACGAACAACATAATCGCAATGGAAATTTGGAATAAGTTCAATTGAAGTTCGGCCACCGTTCCTTTCGGGTCGAGTACCTTTAAGGAACTGCAGCCGGTGAGGAACAATACGGCAAGCATTATACCGAAACAAAGACGCTTCATGGAATCCCCCTTTCTTCATTTCGCAAGGTCCGTCCCTCGAAAATAGGACGGTAAGCCTTTCCATACATACCCTACCTCTAATTCTCATCGTTTAAACGAAAAATTTAGAAAATAGTGGAGAATAGGGAATTTGTATCATGACAGAGAATATTCTCTCTTGATTGGCAAATACTATAATCGGAATATAACCTGCATTAAAGAGTCCTCCTAGACCATCTATGAGGGCTTTTTTTAAAAAGGGGATAGTGTATGCAAGAACGATATGATCAAATAAGAGAAAAGTCTTTGGAAGTGACCCGGGAGAATATCGACTATTGGCTGGAGTATTGTTTTCTTTCTCCGCGCTGGTGGTTTATTCTCATACTTTTTATACTGAGCTGGGTGGTGTTTGTCCGTTTAACGAGAAACGAAACGAATAAGCCTAAAATTCTATTTCTGGGCCTTGTATGGGTCATCGTCGCCGCAAACTTAGACGGGTTTGGGTTTGATCTCGGAATGTGGGGATACCCTGGACAACTGATTCCGATTCTTCCAAAAGCATACTTATTCGACTATGCCTTGATACCGGTCACCTTCATGTTGCTATATACATACTTTCCTAAGGGTAAGCCGTTCTTTTATGCCACCCTCATTCTTTCGGGAGGAGCATCGTTTATTGCAGAAACGCTATTTGAATGGTTGCATATTTACGAGACCTATCACTGGAAAATGTGGTGGTCATTTGTGATCTATTTTGTCCTTTCCTATTTGATCAGAGGATTGATGGAGTATATTTTCAGAAAAAAGGATCCAGAGTCGTGAACATAATGGGTAGAAAGGCTAACGTGCAGCGTTGGCTTTTTTCTCGTTTTCAATAAATTGGCAAGTGCTGCCAACATTCTTGCTATATAGTAAAACAATCTGTATCGTAGAAGGAAAGGGAGTGACAATGTGAATGTTTCAATTGAAGAAGTAGATTATATAGAAGTGATGGAATATTCACGGGACCCACTCATCATCCACACGGACTATAAGGTCCTGTATATAAATCATGCAGCGGAAGAGTTCTTCAGGAGCAACAAAGAGAGCATGATCGGTGCGAGTCCCCTCGATATTTTCCAAGAAAGCTCAAAGGCAGCCATCAGTCGGAGAATTCAGTCGGCGTATGGAAAGCCGGCAGATATCATTGAAGAAACAGTCTACCGGATGGATGGAACGAGTGTAGTGGCCGAATTGTATTGTCATCCTGTGAAAATCGGGGATACTAAGGCCATTCAGACATATGTCTGGGATATCTCCAAACGGAGGGAAACGGAAAAGAATCAGCATGACATGAATGAGGAAATCAATGAATTATCAGCGACCCTTGTTCCGTTATTGGATGATGTGGCCGTGCTTCCACTGAGAGGGAAAATAGGTCAAGAGAAAGCCATGACCCTCCTGGAATTAATCCCTGGTAAAGTAAAGGAACAAAACATCAATCGCTTAATCATTGATTTCTCCGGTGTTTATGCCCTTGATCGTATGGTTATCGATTATCTTTTCAAGATTAACAACGTTTTATCTCTGCTCGGTGTACGTTCCATCATATCAGGAGTAAGACCGGAATTAGCCGTTGAAGCGATCGAGGTGGGGATCGATTTATCCAAGATTCCAACAGTGGCTACCGTGAAAGAGGCCCTGGCGCAAATCGGCATGATTTTACAAGAACAGAATTAATCATAGGAAAAGCCCCCAACGATTACTCTATTGGGGGTTCGGAACTGTGTTCCTTAATTGGTTTGATCTGCAAGTTTCACTAACACATGAGCCATATGCTCACGCTCTTCCTTATTGGCTACATGCCACATTTCATTTAGCACCTTCTGCTCGCGGTTACGCGGTTCCTCGTGCTCGGCTAAATAATCGGCCACGCGCTTAGCCCCCTTTGAAAGAGCTTCCTCCCCTAGACCCAGCTTTTCACCCTTCTGAACCTGATTACCCAAATAATCCTTGAACGAATCGAAGTGCTGTAGAATATCTTCCTTTTTGTCTTCATTCATTTTTGCCGCTGCTTGTTTTGGATCGTGTGCGATAATGAATTCCTCCTTTTGTGGTTGTGGTAGTGTGTTTCCCTATAAGAATCACAATAAACGGTGGACAGCACATTCGTTTTCTTTTTTTAAGAAAAAATTGGAAATAGCTCTCTTTTATGGGGATTGAGATTATGACTGCGATTTGAAATAATTGGTAGAGACAAAGAGTAGGAGGTTACAATGGACAATCAATTTAGAGTAGCTCTTGACGCATTTTTACGAGCATGGGAGAATTCATCACTCATAGAATTGGAGACATTCATTTCCGCCGATTATCAAGCAAGGGAAGTCAGGGATGAAGAAATCGAGGCATTCGGATATGAGGAGTCGGTAGAAGGCTGGAAGCATGGATTTGCCTACGTGAAAGAGCAACAGGCAGAATGGGCAATCCGCGAAATGTCGGTCATTCCTCTGAAAGAGGATGAAAGGATGGCGATCCTCTATGCCACGATCGTCTTGGACGGAAAGCCCATGGAGACCGGAAACATGTTCTTCAACACCTTTAAGAAACGAGAAGAAGGTTGGAAATTAGTAAGGAGTTATATTGAGACTGGGGTACGTGTTAGAGGGACGGACCTCAAAATGGGTCTCTGAGAGTTGGGGAATGGGGAGATTTGAGGTCCGTCCCTCAATGGTTTTTACTGAAGTCGGCATTTTTGCTGAGGGAAACGGATAAATGAAAGAATAATAGTTTATAAGGAGTACATAAGATGGGTTCAAATCGCGGTGTTGAAACTGAAAAGAAAGTGGTCTTTACTGTTTTGGGTCTCTTTGCTATTTGTGTGATTGGATTTGGGATCTATGCAGTCTATTGGGCATTTTATGATATGAACAGGCTGCCGGAAGGAGAGTTTCTGACAGAAGAAGCATCTCCTGATGGGAAATACACGCTACGGGCATATGTCACGAATGGGGGAGCAACGACTTCCTATGGGGTTAGAGGCGAATTGGTTGATAACGAAAAAGAGAACAAGACGAAAAATATTTATTGGCACTATCGGGAAGAGACGGCCGAGATTTCGTGGACGGATAAGGATACGGTCGTGATAAATGGAGTAACGCTGAATGTTCCTGGTGAGGAATTTGATTTCCGGCACCAATGAAGGTGATCTTGGCCGCTTTTTTTCTGTGAAAAATGATCTCAATATCATTGATATAACAGGGATTTCCCCATGTCAACGTGGGGTTGCGGGTGTGTGCAACGATCCCGTTCTTTACGTTTAAAAGATGTTGGGCAACAATGAAACTATCAACAGCGAAAGGTGACTGATGGAATGGTTTTCGGTGAGAAGTTAAAGAGGGAGAGAACCAATAAAGGGTGGTCCCAGGGTGAATTGGCAGAGCAATTGTTTGTCAGCAGACAATCGGTTTCGAAATGGGAGAACGGTCAGAATTATCCGAGTATCGAAATCATTATCCGATTGAGCGACTTGTTCGGCGTGACGATCGATGAATTATTGAGGAGTGATGAAGAATTGACGGAGAAGGTCATTCAAGACAGTAAACAACTCGCTTATCCGAGGGTTAAATTTATGTTCGACGTGTTGTTTTTAATAGGCCTCATATTACTTGTCATCAAATTGATCGTCCTGGGGGTGAACCATTTCACCTCGATGGATGCGGCTTTATATGGCGGTTCATTTTTGTGGAATTTCGGTCCACTGATTCTTATGCTGGGCGGGGGATTCGGTTCTGGCGTGGTGAAGGATAAGTATAGGGAGGAGTAGGGGAGATTTATATTAAGAATAAGATCATCAACTAAAAGGGGCTTAATAGCCTCTTTTTTTTACGCCAAGAAGTTTGAGTTCCACGTCCAGGTTTGGAATAATGAATAGTGAGAAAATTCATTGTGGAAACAGGGAGGCCAAGATGAAAACAGTCATAGCATACAGCGGTGGAAAGGATTCCACTCTGGCATTATATAAAATACAGCAAAATCCTGAGTACGAGGTGGATTCACTCCTCGTGACGCTGACGGAAGGCTTTGATCGAATATCGATCCACGGAGTCCGGTATGAGATGTTGAAGAGGCAGTCGAAATCTCTCGGGATTCCGCTGCGTGAGGTATGGATACCCCAGGATTGCCCGAATGAAGTGTATCAGGATCGGATGGGAAAAGCGGTCTCCGGGATGCTGGAGGACGAGGTCACGCATATGGTCTTCGGGGATATTCACCTGGAGGATGTACGGGCGTATCGGGAGAAGATGCTTGAAGGGACAGGTATTACGCCGATTTTTCCGTTGTGGGGTCGTGAGGTTGGAGAACTGGGTCGTGAATTTATCGATCGTGGATTCAAGACTGTGCTCACCTGTATCGACATGGATCAGCTGGACCATTCGTTTGCGGGGAGAGTATATGACGAGGATTTTCTAAGTGATTATCCTGAGAACTGCGATATCTGTGGGGAGAATGGGGAATTCCATACGTTTGTATTTGAAGGTCCGAACTTTGGGTTTCCGCTCCGATACGAGCTTGGGGAAGAAAGAGTGACTGCAGACGTGGTGACGGGTCGGGACCGCTTTTTGTATCGGGATGTGGTCCCGAAGTGACTCGGATTTAGGAATCGCTGATTGATTCATAGATTCGCTGATATATTGTAAGTATCGCTGATAAGTAACTCCTGAGGGTCATTTTCTCAGAAGTATATTTCTAGTAAGGACGTGTTCACATGAAACTACACCACATCACCATAAAAGGGGACGGACCTCTTAACGAAGATGCATTGATCTTCAATGATCAACAGTCCATATTCGGCGTCGCCGACGGGGTATCTTCCCTCGTTCCGTTCGCCTCAAATGAGAATCTTTCAGGAGGTTACATCGCTTCCCATACGGTGAAGGATGCATTGGAATCCATGGATTCGGGGGGTCAGTCACTATATGGAGCATTGACTAGGATCAATGAACATTTACATATGAAAATGACAGAATACCAAATAGACAGTAATCGGAAAGAGGAGCTGTGGGGGACGGCTGTTGCAGCAGTCCGCGTGCAGGATAACGGGATCGAGTTCATCCAGACCGGGGATTGTATGATACTTGCCGTCTATGAGAGCGGCGAGGTCCGTCCCTTAACGAGGCTGCAGGTGGAACATCTGGAAGAGGCGGCGATTGAAATGTGGAGGGAGTGCATTCGACAGGGGTTCAGGACGAAGGATGAAATCATGCCCCATGTGAAGGAGCAACTGATTGCGAACAGGCAGCTGAGTAATGCGGAAGGGGGATATGGAGTTCTGAACGGGAAGCCGGAAGCGGTCAAGTATTTTGAATACGGGAAGTTCAACAAAGTCGGGCTGACGCATCTGATCCTCTTGACCGACGGATTATTCCTTCCGGCGGAATCGATACCAGAGGGAGAATCGTATTGGGAATTCATAGCGTCCAGTATTCTTGAAAAAGGTATAGGGGAATATGCTGCCGACCTGATTGACCTCGAAGAATCAGACCCCGAATGCATTACATACCCCAGATTCAAAAAAAGTGACGACAAAGCAAGCATAATCATAGACTTCGAACTCTAGTTAAGGGACTGGTTTGAGGGACGGATCTCCAAACAGACTCTCGAAGATTTTCCTCTCGGGAGAATGGAGGTCTGTCCCTAGTCTTCCTATTTATAAAGTAGGAATTAATTGATTAGGATTGTTAAAATGGAATAGATTTGAAAATGGGCACCGTTATATAGACGATATGACGGTTTTTTCTATTTCCGTTACATAGGATAGAGTAATAGAGAAAGGTGGTTAAGAAAATACCACCAAAAATGTGTTATCAATTATCAGGATGGGGTGTAAGTGCACAAGTGTTTTTTTCAATACTAATAAAGAAAGGGTGGGCTGGGAAAGAGTAAATCTTGAAGTTTAATAAATCTTTTCAAATAGGAGTGAAAGAATTGAGAGAACAATTTAGAAATGGATTACCGAGGTTAAGGAGAGGGACTAATTTTCCAGCAAGCGCAAGTTTCTTTCCTGAGAGTTGCGATATCTTTCCATATGAATGCAATTGTCCTCCTGGTCCAACAGGAGCCACAGGGCCACAAGGACCCCAAGGACCCCAAGGACCCCAAGGTGAAACAGGTCAAACCGGAGCCACTGGAGATACAGGACTCCCAGGCGCGGGCTCTATTATTCCCTATGCTTCTGGACTTCCAGTTGCATTGACCACCATTGCAGGAGGATTGGTAGGTACGACAAGTCTTGTAGGTTTTGGTAACAGTATTACCGGAGTGACACTTCTTGAAAGTGGACAAATTGACCTTACCGGAGCTGGAGGAACGCTACTAAACTTTGCCTTCTCAGTTCCCAGGGATGGGACCATCACTTCCATGTCTGCATTCTTTAGTGCGACTGCCTCCGTAGCCCTTGTGGGCGATACCACTATCATAGCTCAGTTATATCGTTCAGCCGATCCTTCCACGAATACATTCGATCCGATCCCCGAGACTCTTGTTTCCTTAAATCCAACTATTACTGCCCCTATTACCCTTGGTGATGTCAGTAGAGGAGCACTATCGAATCTAGCTGTCACTGTTAATCAGGGGGACAGGCTATTAATGGTGTTCTCTGCTACTGTAACAGGAATTACACTCGTAGGTACCGTAATAGGCTACGCGAGTGCAGGGGTTACCATCAACTAGTTTCAAAGTATTAACGGATTAAGCAATGAACATATTGTATAAGGGCTTTAACAGATGTAAAAGTCTTCATAAACTTTGCGGGAGGGACGGACCCTCTGTTTCAGTGAAACAGAGGGTCCGTCCCTCCCGTGTTAGCAGGCAATGGTAGAATGTATATATTAAAATTTCGTAGATTGATAACGAAGGAAAATAGATGATGCTAGGACTGCCGCTTTAAAACGAGAAGTGAGGGGCATAAAAACATAAAGAGGTCCGTCCCTCAAATCGAGGGACGGACCTCAGTAAGAAATCATCTTAGTTACGAATCAGGTAGTCGAATGCGCCGAGTGAGGCGGTGGCTCCTGATCCCATGGAGATGATGATTTGGTTGTAGGCGTTGTCTGTGCAGTCTCCTGCGGCGAATACGCCAGGGACGTTGGTAGCACCGTGTTTGTCCACGATGATTTCACCGAATTTCGTGCGTTCAACAAGGTCGCCGAGCCAGTCTGTGTTTGGCACGAGACCGATTTGCACGAATACGCCTTGCAGTTCGATGTGTTTCTCTTCATGAGTATCACGGTCGGTGTAGGTAATGCCGTTCACCTTATCCGTACCGGTGATTTCTTGGGTTTGTGCGTTCGTGATCACGGTCACGTTCGGCAGGCTGAATAGACGTTTCTGTAACACGTCGTCAGCTTTCAGTTCTGAGTTAAACTCAAGGACCGTGACGTGCTTGACGATTCCTGCAAGGTCGATGGCTGCTTCGATTCCGGAGTTTCCTCCACCGATGACAGCGACATCTTTGCCTTCGAACAGTGGTCCGTCACAGTGAGGGCAGTATGCCACTCCTTTGTTCTTGAACTCCTGTTCACCAGGAACGTTGATGTTGCGCCAGCGAGCACCTGTCGAGATGATCAGACTCTTACTCTTCAGGACTGCACCGTTTTCAAGCTCAAGCTCCACAAGATCTTTCTTCTCGAGGCGTTTTGCACGCTGAAGGTTCATGACATCGATGCCGTAATCCTTCACATGCTCTTCAAGACTCGCCACAAGTTTCGGACCTTCCGTCTGCTTCACGCTGATGAAGTTCTCGATGCTCATCGTGTCAAGGACCTGACCACCGAAGCGTTCTGCAACGATTCCTGTACGGATTCCTTTACGTGCAGCGTAGATCGCGGCACTTGCTCCCGCTGGTCCGCCACCGACGACAAGGACGTCATACGGATCTTTATCCGTTAGCTCATCCGCACCGGGACCTTCCACGATTTTAGATAGGATTTCTTCTAACGTCGTACGTCCGCCGTTGAAGAATTCCGCATTCAGGTAGACTGCAGGAACGGCCATGACGTTCTTGCGTTCCACTTCTTCCTTGAACGCAGCTCCGTCGATCATCGTATGTGTGATGTTCGGGTTCAGGACACTCATAATGTTCAGTGCCTGCACCACGTCAGGACAGTTATGACAGCTTAGGCTGACATACGTCTCGAAGTGATGTTCACCTTTGACACTCTTGATCTGATCGATGACGCTTTGATCCACTTTCGGCGCTCTGCCGCTCACTTGCAGGAGGGCAAGGACCAGGGAAGTGAATTCATGTCCAAGAGGAATCCCGGCAAAAGTGATGCCGGTCTCCTCACCAGGACGATTCACGCTGAAGCTTGGTGTTCTTGTCAGTTCTGCTGTTTCCACTGAGATGCGGGATGACATGGAAGAGAGCTCTTCAACAAGAGAGAGCATCTCCTTCGACGTGTCATCGTCACCTGCACTGACTTTCAGAACGATGTCGCCTTCCATCATTTGCAGGTATTGTTCTAATTGTGCTTTAATATCTGCTTCGAGCATGTTTTAGCACTCCTTATAATTTACCAACTAGATCAAGGCTTGGCTTAAGTGTTTCAGAACCTTCCTGCCATTTAGCCGGGCAAACTTCGCCTGGGTTGTTGCGCACATATTGTGCCGCCTTGATTTTGCTTACTAGAATATCTGCATCACGGCCGATTCCGCCAGCGTTGATTTCAACTGCTTGGATGACGCCATCCGGGTCGATGATGAATGTTCCGCGGTCAGCAAGACCATCTTCTTCATTTAATACATCGAAACCGCGAGTGATGCGTTGTGACGGATCACCGATCATTGCGTATTTGATTTTACCGATTTTTTCTGAGCTGTCATGCCAGCCTTTATGTGTAAAGTGAGTGTCCGTAGAAACTGAGTACACTTCTACGCCAAGCTCTTTAAGAGTTTCATAGTTATTTTGAAGATCTTCAAGTTCTGTCGGGCATACAAATGTGAAGTCTGCAGGGTAGAAGCAGAAAATGCTCCATTGACCTTTCAGGCTTTCGTCTGTAACAGTGATGAACTCACCGTCTTTGAATGCTTCTGCTTTAAATGGTACGACTTGTGAACCGATTAATGACATAGTGTAAATTCCTCCTAGTAGTGGTATGTGATTGAGAATCATTAACAGATTGTAATAATTCTAATTCGATATTCATTATTATATAAATGCGTTTTTTTGTCAAGGGAAAAGATCGAGGTTTAGGAAGGGGAGAATTCCATGTTGAAAAAACTAGTCTTAATCACAGTAATGGTAACATTGATTCCACTACATATCCTTGCAGCGACAAAATCTGTCATCCAGGAAAGGGAAATGGGAGGTACCGGTTCACGATGATAGAAGGGGAAAACTCGTTAATTTGTAGATCCTGTTTATATTGAAGATGATCATTTTAATTTCAATTTCTATGTAGCTGGATGAAGATATCATGATGGTGAAGAAAATCTTAATCTTTTAGCTGAAGATACTCAAGTAATATTTGAAAGTGAAGCTTCGAATTCATATGATTCTTTTGCCGTTATGGTTAAAACCATGGATCAACATCTCCTGGGATATGTACCGGCATTTTATAGTGAATTTATGACAGACATTTTGGATGAAGGTTATGCATACTTGGCAAAGATTACAAAAATAGACTTTAATGCAATTCCCCAACTTAAAGTCAAAATCAAGGTGGTAGGAGAAGTAATAAAAAACGAGAACTATAACAAATCAGAATCTGATAAGTTATTGCCTCTTCAATTCATTTAGATTATCTGTCAAATGTTTCCTCAAATCATACCACTAAAGTCGGTCGGTTCCTTCGCACTTCATTTTAGAGCTAAGGAACCGACCTTTCTATCTACGGCAAGCTTTATCGTTGTTCATACTCCACCCCATGAACCTCACACCAATCCCTAGCTTCCTCCCTGTAACACTCCCTCCTGAACGAAAACCATTCTTCCCTCAACCCCAACTGATCCACCTGATCCTTGAATCTCCTAAACGCTCCCCGTCCTTGTATGGCTGAGATCAACCGTTGTTTCTCGTGACCCTCGTCCAGGGAATAACAGAAATTTTCCATCATGCGATACTCATTGATTTCTTCCCTGTCAGGCAGGTCCAGATAGTGGGAAGGATGCTCAAGAATATCCACAGCCTGGGCATATTCAGTCTGTTCCCACTCCTCAAGCCCGTCAATCGGCTCTTCTTCTTCCGCTTGACTTAGAATCTCAGTAGACACCATGACGACCGACCCCGTCTCGAGGTGAAAATAATAGTGAAATCCCTCAAACTGCGATTCCATTTCTCCAATCAACATATCAAGATTTACCGGCTTAGGCATATGTGAACCCCCTTTTCTTATAAGATAAGTATACCTATTTTTTAAAAAATTTAAAAAGCCGGTTGCAAAATGACACTCGTGTCGATATACTAAGATTAATAAAACGATACTAATGTCATTTTTAATAAAGGGGCGATGGGAAATGGGATCTTCTTTACGGAAAAATAAGGGGTTCATCACGTTGATGACGGCGCAGGCGATTTCGGGGATTGGGGATTGGTTGAGTATTGTGGCGATCATTACGCTGGTTGGGTTAAAATGGGAAGCAACACCGATGCAGATGTCGTTGATCATCTTGAGTCTTGCGCTGCCGATGGCTTTATTCGGACCAATCACGGGAACGATTGCGGACCGGATGGAGAGGAAGACGCTGATGGTGTTTTCCGATGTGGTGAGGGGTGTGCTGATTCTGCTCCTGACGCTGGCCACGAATGTGTGGATGGTGTACGGCTGTTTGTTCCTGACGGGGATCTTCTCTTCTGTGTTCATTCCGGCGAAGAATGGGAAGTTGAAGGAACTTGTGGCAGATGAGAACATCAAGGGAGCCATGTCGCTTTCGTCCACCATCGATTCGGGCACGAAGGTCATCGGGCCCCTCGTGAGCGGGATCCTCGTTTCCCTGATTGGAACGTACAACGTCTTCTATTTAGACTCCGCCACCTTCTTCCTGTCGGCGATCTTCATCTTCCTTTTGCCAAAAGCCGTGAAAGAAGTGAAAGTCGAAGTGGAGAAGAGGGACGGACCTTCCTTCAAGGAAGAGATCAAAGTCGGATTCTCATTCATTAAGAAAAGCCGTTTCTTATTATATGGATTATTCTTGCTGGGGATTAGCTTACTGATCCTCCAACTATCGGATTCTCAGTTCATCGTACTGTTGCGCCAGTTGACGGATGTCTCACCCAATCTTCTGGGGTACCTGGTGGCAAGTGCAGGTGTCGGAATGCTGATCACAGGCATCTATCTTTCGAAAAAGACCGATTATAACGCATTCGTCTATATGTGTGTCGGGGTATTCGGAATCGGGTTGGGATTCGGTTTGATGGGGGTCCTGACGCATTATGATCTGAGTCTATCCATGCTGTGGGTCCCCGCTCTTGGATTGATGGCCGGGGCATCTGCCGGCCTCGTCTTCATCCCGTTCCAGGCAGCGACCCAGGAGAAAACGCCGGTTCATATGACGGGCAGGGTATTCGGTGTCGTCAACAGCACCACGACGACGGCCACGATCATCGGACCGCTCGCAGGGGGAGCCCTTGCCACCGTGATAGGGATCATCCCGTCTTTCATCATCACCGGTTCATTATTGATCGCATTATTCTTCGTATCGATTGCAGTAAGACATAAAGTAGAGGAGGAGACGGATGTCACCGAAAGTCAGTCAGGAGCACAAGGAGCAACGCCGCTCTAACTTATTGAAAGCCGCACGGGAAGTCTTCTGCGAGCACGGCTATGAAAACACCACCATGAAGCACGTCATGGAACGGGCCGGCGTAAGCAGGGGAGGATTGTATCAATATTTTGAAAATAAAGAGGATCTCTTTGAAGCCTTGATTGAAGATGAGCTGATGGAGGTTGTAGAAGGATCCATTCAGGAGATGAGGAAGCAGCAGGGTTCTTATTGGGATGTCCTGCTCATGAGCTTCCTCGGGGAAAGCAAGCATGCAACCAATGACATGGACGCCCTGGCCCCTTCCAAGCTGGAATACTTCATCACTGGTCGCAATGATGAAAGCAGGAAGAAGCACGCGAGGAAACGATTCCTGCAGGCCTACCAAATGACCGTCAACATCATCGAAGAAGGCGTTAAGGCAGGGGAATTCTCACCCCGGTTTGAACCTGAAGTCATTGCCAAGGGGATCATCTCCCATATCGATGGGATGGCGATGGACCATGCGATTCTGGACTCTGAGACGATTCAGTTGAAGGAACAGACGGAGTGGTTGATGGGGTATGTGAAGTGGGGATTGGGTGTTGGATGAGTAGGGGAAGTATGCGTGTGTTTCATTTTCCGTTGAGAGGAATCCAGAGCCCATTGGAAGCAAAGTTTCATCCCCTTCAGCAGGCCGGTCAACGGTCTGTTTTTTTTTATGCCCTTTAAACATGTATCCAATCTGAATGTATAGCGAATAATAATAGCAACAAGCATCAGGAGGTTACATGATGACCAATGTATTCGAAGCGATTTCCGCTATCATAAAAAATTTCACAGATGAAGCCCCCAAGCCCCCGCTCCATGTCGGTGAAGTGATGGACCTTTGGACGGCCTTCACGGCATTTCACGAAGCCCACGCCCTCTATCAGGTGGGACTGAACACCACGACGGACAAGGATTTACAAAATGTACTGGAAAGCGCATTGGAAGGAAGCATGCTGGATACGAAAAAAATAGAGAAGTTCCTTTTAAAAGAAGGGGTCCCATTGCCCTTGGTCAATCCAAAGAAACCACAGTCGGAACAAAGCGCCGTGCCGGAAGGGGTCAGGCTGTCGGATGATGAGATTGCAAATCTCATCTCAGTTAAGGTGGCAGCATCCATCACTTATTGCGCTCAGGCCATGTCCAAGACCGTCCGGACCGATGTCGGACTGATGTTCTTTTCCATCCAGATCAACCTGATGAAAATCGCCGCACCATTAAAGAACGTGATGATATCAAGGGGCTGGCTGCGGGTTCCGCCGAAGTATAATCCTCCGGGTTCTCCGTGAACGGCAGGTGCGCTTATTGGCTGTGACCGTTATATGGGCAATCGCTGATAAAGTGAGAGTCGCTGATATATCTAGAATTTCGCGTATGGCGTAAAAAGATCCGCATCTTCATTTGAAGGTGTGGATCTTTTTACGCTTATGATAAAATCAACATTTCGCCGATAAATGATCCCTGCGCGCCAGGAATCATACATGAAAACGCATACCCAATCCCCCATCAGCACAACCTTAGGACATATGTCCTTTCGCAAAACCACAACCTCCTATTTAATAGAACAAAGAATAGGAGGATGAACGATGAAAGGTGCTTTATTTGCTCTGTTTGGAGGTCTTTGCATTACGATGCAGGGAATATTCAATGCACGGATGAGTGACACGATCGGCGGGTGGCATACGACGTCGATGGTCCACCTGGTGGCGTTTGCGATTTCGATGACGATATATATGAAAACCAGGGATGGAAAAGGGAAAAGCTTCAGAGAGGTGCCGTTTCTGTACTTGATTGGAGGTACGTTCGGCGTGATTGTCGTCTTCTCGGAACTGACGGCGATCCACAGCATCGGGCCGGCAGCGGCGATTGCCATCCTGCTTGTGGCCCAGATCGGAACGGCTTTCCTCATTGAATCGAAGGGGTGGTTCGGGGAAAAGAAAATCCCGGTCACAACGCGACAGGTTGTCGGACTTACGATGATGCTTGCAGGGGTCATTTTGTTTCAACTGTAGAAAAGGAGTCGGATGATGAAAGAAATGCAAGGTGCAAATCCAGACCGTTATATTACTCAATTCGAGCTGGATGATTTATTTCCGGCTGAATTCAGAAAACATATCAAAATCTATTCCTTTGAAAAAGGGGATGTGCTTTTTTCAACGGGGGAAGAGCTCGACGAACTGTATTTCCTTATGGAAGGAAAAATCAAGATTTTCACCCATACGCCGGAAGGGAAGCTGTTAATCAACCGGTTCAAGCGGCCCCTGGCCCTGATCGGGGATGTGGAATATTCGAAGGGCACAGCGGTTCTCAATTCGGTGGAAGCCGTCACGGACGGGGTGTTCCTCTCGGTGTGTTTCGAGGATTTGGCTGCTCTTGAGAAGGAGAATTCCGCGATCATGCGCTTTCTGTTTGATACGGTGGCCCATAAGTTTTACACGGAATCCCATATCACAAGCATGCACATGCTGTATCCCGTTGAAGTGCGCCTGGCAAGCTACTTGCTGTCGATTTCGGAAGCGGGGGAAGGGACCATGTTTCATCAGGAGATGCATACGTCCAATCTTATGGAGCTCGCCGAATGGATCGGCACGAGCTACCGCCACCTGAACCGGGTACTGAAAAAGATGGCGACGGATGACCTCATCGAGCGGGTCAACGGCTCCATCACCATCAAGGATCTGGAAAAACTCAGCACCCTTGCAAAAGGAAACATCTATGAATAAGGAGGGTCTCACATGTTCGGAGTCGGATTAGCCATCATCGCAGGTATTTTGATCAGTTTACAAAACGTATTCAATGCACGGGTCAGCGAAAAGACTGGACCATGGGCCACGACGAGCCTGGTGCTCGGACTCGGTCTCGTCTGTTCACTGCCGGTTTTTTATACAATGGAAGATAAGAGTCTATTCGACTTCAGCGGCGTCAATCCCGTGTTCCTTTTCAGCGGAGTGTTCGGAGTCGGGATCGTATTCTTCCTCATGAGGGGAGTCACGTTGATCGGCCCAGCCTATGCGATTTCCATCGCACTTATTTCGCAGATCACGATCGCGTTCATCGTCAACACGGGAGGCTGGTTCGGGTTTGAACCGTCCTCATTGTCCTGGGAAAAGCTCCTTGGGATAGCGTTGTTGATTGGTGGGGTGCTTGTGTATAAGTTGGAGAAGCGGACGGAAGAGAAAGAGGAAGAAGTACGGGAGAGTCTCGGGGCGTGATGCCCGGTCACATAGGAAAAGCGCCTGTCTCTTGTGGGGAGCGGGCGCTTTTTAAATGACGGTTGTAGTAGGATTGTACATTTGAAGAATTTTTTAGGAATAATCTTCTAATCCCCCTATATAGAGGGACCGGCAAAAAGAAAAATAAGCGGAGATTTTCCGGTTACATTTAGAATGGAAGTTGTTTTTGGGGTGAATAAGCGGAAATATTCCGCTTACACCAAGAAAAGCCACCCCTAATTGTATTTTTTGACAAAATAGGCGGAATTTTTCCGTCTATTTCAGCCTTTTTAACTTATTCATTATGAATTAAGCGGAGATATTCCGTTTATTTATCCGCTCTGGTCTGGTGCTTAACCTGATCTCCTAACCGATAAGTGAGACCCACCATAATGGGGAGCAGTCACCTTTTTTAAGAATGCCACTTCCCAATTTCTTCACCCATTTTCACTGGTCCTTTTTCCCGGGTGAAGCTGAACTTTCCTTCCGGCACACCAACCACGACTGTCGATCCGAATGAAAAGTACCCGTACGGATCTCCCCGGTGAACGACGTCACTCATATTCGTCCTCACAATCGAGTTCACATTCAACGCCCCGACCATGACGTGGGCAAGAGGGGATCCTGCCACATCAAAGCGGGAGACGAGCCGGTAATTCCGGGTAAGGGGACGGACACCGTGCGTGAGTCCGAGTTCGTTGACGGGATCTGCGTGCCTACCGAGTGTGTAGACTTCCTCGACCGTCGCATCGATCGGGACGTGGACCCGGTGATAATCGGTCGGACTTAAGTAAAAGATGAGAACCTTCCCGCCGGCATATGCTTCTGCCTTAACCGGGGACCCTAGCAGTTCTTCCACCGTATAATCCTGACCTTTGACCGTGAACGTGCTTTCCATAGTCAAGTCGTCGACGACGGATAAATAGCCGTCGCACGGGCTGACGAATGCACCTTCAGAACCTGAGACCGGCCGCGCATCGGCTTTCAGCTCCCGTGTGAAAATGTCATGAAGGGTGCCGTAGTCACGGAGTCCGCGCGTGGCTTCTTCCATGTTCAGTTTATAGAGTTTGGCAAAAGAAGCGATAAACGGTTTGCTCACCTTGGATTGGGCGAATGAGCGCAATCCTTTTGCGATGATGGGATGGCCGTTCAGTTCGAATACTTTTCGGTAAAATTTTGATCTGATCATATGTGGTCACGTCCTTTGGGTTCTGGGATAAGCATTTGGATGAAGGAAATCTTTTCGTTTTCATCCGTCGGTCGGTTCGATTTGAATTTACTCAGAAGCTCATTCATGCCTTCAGTCAATTCCTTAAGCTCGACGGGTGTCAGGTGAAGGTCCAGCTGGTTATATCCGAAGAAATTCCGGGCAAGATCCGGGTCGTTCAGAAGATAGTTCCTTGCCTGACCTGTCACAGAGGATAGGAAGGTCATGAACAGTTTAAGATGTTCTTCCCCTGACAGCTGCTCCAATTCTTCAACGGTCATATAAGGACTGTCTTCCTGCATGGCATAGGTTTTCTCGACGGCCCCCCGAATTTTCCGTTCATCGACGATATGAATGATCTTGTTTTGGGTCAGTCGATTCAAATGCCGGTAAAGGGTGGCCTGGGGGACATCTGTCATCCATTCCTTCAGCTCGTGTACCGTCGCCGCTCCTTTGGAGAGATGCTGTATGATCCGCATCCGGATCGGGTGGAGGAATAGGTCGGTATCTATTTGGGTCATTCGATTACATCCTTTTGTGATTGTTATCGATATTGATAATAATGGAGAGGTGGGGATTTGTCAATGAAATTGTGGGAGAGATGAAGGAGGTCTGTGCAAAAAAAGCCCCTTCCAAACAAGGAAGAGGCCCACTACTCATTATCTCAAATCAAACCGATCTGCATCCATCACCTTCACCCACGCGGTAACAAAGTCACGGACGAATTTTTCTTGATTATCATTCTGCGCGTATACTTCAGCCAGTGCACGCAGAACAGAATTCGAACCGAATACAAGGTCAAAGCGGGTAGCCGTTCTGACGACTTCACCGGACTTGCGGTCGCGGCCTTCATACTGATTGAATCCGGCCGGCTTCCATTCGATCCCCATGTCCAACAGGTTGACGAAGAAGTCGTTGTTTAGGGTACCGACGCGGTCTGAAAAGACGCCATGCTCCGTTCCGCCGTGGTTGGCGCCTAATGAACGCATGCCGCCGATCAAGACGGTCATTTCAGGAGCGGTCAATCCTAAGAGCTGTGATTTGTCCACAAGCATTTCTTCAGGGCTGACGGCGTATTCCTGCTTCTGGTAGTTGCGGAAGCCGTCTGAAACGGGCTCCAAAACGCCGAAGCTGTCGGGGTCAGTCTGCTCGGCCGTTGCGTCGCCGCGTCCAGGTGAGAATGGAACGGTTACGTCGAAGCCTGAGTCACGGGCGGCTTTTTCAACGCCTGCGTTTCCGCCTAATACGATCAGATCCGCAAGGCTGACTTTTTTATCGAGCTTGCTTTGTAGATCTTCGTAGACACCAAGGACTTTCTCAAGCTGAGCGGGCTCGTTCACTTCCCAGTCCTTCTGAGGAGCGAGACGGATTCGTGCACCGTTCGCGCCCCCGCGCATGTCGGAACCGCGGTATGTGCTGGCGGAGGCCCAGGCGGTTTTCACGAGCTCACTTACGGTTAAGCCGGTGTCGAGGATCTGTTGTTTCAGCGAAGCGACTTCACTGTCGGAAAGATCGTAGTCCACGGCTGGAACCGGGTCCTGCCAGATCAATTCTTCGTCCGGAACCTCTGGACCCCAATAGCGTGCTTTCGGCCCCATATCGCGGTGAAGAAGCTTGAACCAGGCACGGGAGAAGGCATCGGCGAATTCTTCCGGATTTTCATGGAAATGACGGGAAATCTTTTCGTAATCAGGATCCATGCGGAGTGCCATATCGGCGGTCGTCATCATCGTCTTCACTTTAATGGACGGATCCTCGGCATCAGGTGCCATATGTTCTTCGGTCATGCCGACCGGTGTCCATTGGGAAGCGCCGGCTGCACTCTTCGTTTTCTCCCACTCGTAGCCGAATAGAAGGTCGAAGTAGCCGTTATCCCACTTCGTCGGATTCGACGTCCAGGCACCATCGACACCGCTTGAAATCGTGTCACGTCCTTTTCCGCTGCCGTATGAGCTGAGCCAGCCGAGTCCCTGGTTTTCAATGTCGGCAGCTTCCGGATCATCTCCGACAAGGGAAGCGTCTCCCGCTCCGTGGGCTTTCCCGAATGTGTGACCGCCTGCGATCAGGGCGACGGTTTCGTAGTCGTTCATCCCCATGCGTCCGAATGTGTCGCGGATGTCACGGGCACTTCCCAGTGGATCCGGTTCGCCGTTCGGGCCTTCCGGGTTCACGTAGATGAGACCCATCTGCACGGCAGCGAGTGGATTCTCAAGCTCCCGGTCACCGGAGTAACGGTTGTCGGCCAGCCATTCTTTCTCATTTCCCCAATAGACGTCTTCTTCAGGATGCCAGATGTCTTCGCGGCCGGCACCGAATCCGAAGGTCTTCAAGCCCATGGATTCAAGGGCGACGTTCCCCGTCAGGACGAGCAGGTCAGCCCACGAAATCATGTTGCCATACTTTTGCTTGATCGGCCATAACAGGCGGCGGGCTTTATCGAGGTTGACGTTATCCGGCCAGCTGTTCAGTGGCGCAAAGCGCTGTGAGCCTGATGAACCGCCTCCGCGACCGTCCGTTTCGCGGTATGTACCTGCTGCGTGCCAAGACATACGGATGAAGAAGGGGCCGTAGTGACCGTAGTCGGCGGGCCACCAATCCTGACTGTCTGTCATCAGATTGTGAAGATCCTGCTTCAGGGCGTCGTAATCGAGCTTCGAGAACTCTTCCTTATAGTGGAAGTCTTCTCCCATGGGATTCGCTTTCCGGTCGTGCTGGCGAAGGATGCTCAGGTTCAGCATATTCGGCCACCATTCTTTGTTCGTCATACCTCCAGGAGCCGTCGTTGTCGTGATGGCGCTATCCTTGTGATGTGTGAAGGGGCATTCTCCAGATGCTGCAGAGTGATCCTTTTGATCAGGGCGATTCTCTTTTTCCATTACGATTCACCTTCCTGTTCCAAAAAATTAGGGGAAAGCAACTACCACATAAATAGTGTGATAATTATAATAATTCTTAATTATCATTATAAAAGATTGGAATGGTTATTGAAAGCGTGAATCTTCTTTGAATGGTGAATTTTAACAAGAAGTGAATAATACGTGGTTGTGAAGAGGGGAAAGGAGGGGAAGTTGCGTGGGAGGGCTTATTGTTTTGTAGATCCTTTCTTTCTTTTTTTGAAAAAATTATAGGCCGTTTCACCAAAAAAGAGAAAGAGAAGAAAGAAGAGCACAACCAATTCTGCCACTTCCAATACGCGGAAGGGGCTGATGGCATTTTGCCAGGCATCTGATAGGTCGTAACCCTGGAGAATATCGAGACCTAAAGAAAAGGCCATTAAACATCCCATCATTAAAAAGGTAATACCCATGATTTTCATGCTGATCACGCTCCTCCTCTTAGGTTCTTCTCTTAGGTGTTGGTTCATGCAGCACTTCCCTTTGTTAAAAATTACATAAAAAACCCTCATATGGTTAAAGTAATAAAAAATAAGAGAAGGGTGCCAGAATTTATGCCTTCGTTCTTTAAAGGTCGAAAACCAAAGAAGGATCAACAGTCGGAATCACAAGCTTCTGATACTTCGAAAGAACATATACAGAATTCATTATCAGGCAACCTTGCTATCATCCGCCAGAAAACAGGGAACAGTTCTGACGTCGTTGTCCGCCGGTTGAAAATGGGGAAGAATGCCGACATTGAAACGGCAATAGTCTATGTGGAAGGGATTGTGGATAATCAATCGATTCAGGAGTTCCTGCTGCAGTCGATGATGAAGGATGATCATAAAGAAGAGTTGAATAAGCACGATGCGTTGAATCTGATTTCGGATGACATGATGACGGTTGGGAATGTGTCCTCTTTCGATAAATGGGAGGAGCTGTTTTCATCCTTGATGGAAGGGGATACCATTATCCTCGTGGATGGGGTCGGGAAGGCTTTGAGTGCTTGCACGAAAGGCGGGGAAAAGCGTGCCATCTCAGAATCGACGACGCAAATGGTGGTCCGAGGTCCAAAAGGGGCGTTCACAGAGTCGATTGAAACCAATACGTCGATGATCCGACGTATCATCAAGACGCCTGATTTATGGATGGAGACCACGAAGATCGGCCGGGTAACGAAGACCGATGTGACCCTTATGTACATACATGGCATTGCCAATGAAGAAGTGATCGAGGAAATACGCCAGCGGTTAAAGAAGATTGACATCGACAGCATTTTGGAATCGGGGTATATCGAACAACTGATAGAAGATCAAACGATGACGTCGTTTCCGACGATTTTTAACACCGAACGACCTGATGTGGTCGCAGGGAATCTGTTTGAGGGGCGGATCGCCATCTTTGTCGATGGAACTCCCTTTGTCTTGATTGCCCCTGCTCTGTTCATTCAATTTTTCCAGTCGGCAGAGGATTATTACGCCCGATTCGATATTGCGACATCGATCCGGCTTTTAAGAATATTGATGTTCACGATTTCGCTGATAGCCCCTGCAACCTTTGTGGCGGTCACCACCTTTCACCAGGAGATGGTGCCGACGACGCTCATCGTCGCGATTGCAGCACAGAGGGAAGCGGTCCCCTTCCCGGCATTCGTGGAAGCCCTCCTGATGGAAATCACGTTTGAAATCTTGCGGGAAGCGGGAATACGACTGCCGAAAGCGATCGGTTCTGCCGTATCGATCGTCGGGGCCCTTGTCATTGGGCAGGCAGCCGTTCAGGCGAGCATCGTGTCACCGGCGATGGTCATCATCGTATCGATCACGGCGATCGCGAGTTTTGCCACGCCATCGTTTGATATGGCGATTTCTGCCCGGCTCATCCGATTCTTATTCATGATCGGTGCAGCGACCTTTGGATTTTACGGAATCATTTTGATCTTCCTGATGATGGTCGTACATTTATGCAGTCTGCGTTCATTTGGCGTGCCTTATATGGCTCCGTTTGCTCCGTTTATACCGGTGAATAATAAGGATACATTTGTACGGCTGCCATGGTGGACACTCAGACAAAGACCACGCCTCATAAGCGCGAATACGATACGGGAAGGAACGAACCAAGGTCCCGTGACGCCTTCATCCAGGGCAATGGTCACTGCAGAGGGGAAAGAAGGTGGCAACCGTGAATCGTAAAGTGACTTTTATTATCTTAATGATGAGCTTGACCCTTTTCCTTTCCGGGTGTTGGAGTAAGAAAGAGCTAACGGATCTTGCCATTGTGGCAGCCTTGGGCGTAGATAAGACCGAGGATGGAAAATATACCATGACACTGCAAATCATCAATCCCGGGAACGTGGCCGGGGGCATGCGTGGAGGTGGAGGAGGGACACAGAGCCCTCCTGTTACAATCTATTCGTCTACCGGGGATAATTTAGTAGAAGCAAGCAGGCGTGCCTCAAGCAAGATTTCCCGAAGATTATATTATGCTCACACCAATCTGGTGGTCGTCGGGGAGGATTTTGCAAGAGAAGAAGGGGTAACGATGTTAATTGATGCCATCGACCGGGATCATGAATTCCGGATCACGACCACCATGGTGATTGCGAATCATTCAACGGCAGAAGATTTGCTCAGAACCTTAACTCCGGTTGATAAAATCCCAGCAAATAAAGTACTGAAAACATTGGAATTTTCACAGAAAAAATGGGGGCAGAACGTGAAGACGTCGATTCAGGACGTTATGAAAGGATTGCAGTCATCTGATAGGGCAACCGTGGTATCCGGATTCCGCATTGTAGGCAATCCCAAGCATGCCAGCCAGCTTGAGAACATTCAGGAAAGTGAACCTGAATCCACACTCCAAGCGAGTGGGATCGCCATTATAAAAGATGGGAAATTAGTGGATTGGTCATACGGGAAAACGGCAAGGGGGACTGTATGGATCAGGGATGAGATCCAAGGCACAGACATCAACATCGATTGGAAAGAAAAGAAAGAAGTCATTGCCTATCAAACGGACCGGCAAAAGACGAACGTGTCCGGGGAAGTGAAGAATGGTCAGCCTCATATCTCGATTCATACCCGTGTGGAAGGAAGCATAGGTGAAATGGAGGTGCCGGTCGATATCACGGATGGAAAGATGATTTCTCAGATGGAACAAAAGGTGGAGGAAGAGATTAAAGGAGAAATAAAAAAAGCGATTGAACAGGCTCAAAGCAATAAAACCGACATCTTTGGATTTGACGAAGTGATTCGCCGGTCGAGACCAGCAGATTGGAATAAACTTGAAGCGATGTGGGGAGATGTGTATTTCCCTGAATTAAAGGTGGATATCACGGTGGAAGCCTACATCCGTCGCGCCGGTCTGAGAAATAAATCGTTTCTTTCAAGTCTGGAAGAAGAGTGAGGAAAAGGAGGGACCGTACAGTGGAAAAGGCGAAAATCAGCAGTATTCAGCTCTTTGTCTTAATGGTTCTGTTTGAAATGGGAAGTGCTTTACTGGTCCCTCTTGCCATCGATGCGAAAAAGGACGCGTGGCTTGCAATCACATTCGGGATGATCGCGAGTTTCGTTCTGTTGCTCGTCTATCATAAGCTGTACTCGTATTATCCAGACCTTCTGCCGACCGAATACATGCAGAAGATTCTTGGTAAAGTAGCTGGAACGGTCCTTGCCTTCCTTTATCTTTTTTATTTTATGTATGATGCGTCCAGGGTCCTCCGGGATTTCGGTGAAATGCTGCTGACCTTTGCTTATCCGGAAACCCCGTTATTCATTGCCAATGCCCTGTTGATGCTTGTCATTATCTATACGGTCCGGAAAGGAATCGAGGTCATCGCCCGATCAGGCGAACTGCTATTCATGCTCATGTTCCTCCTGTCGGTTGTTGGATTCATCTTGATCGTTGTTTCCGGTTTGATCGATTTCACCAACTTGCAGCCTGTATTGGAAAAAGGGCTGAAGCCGGTCCTGAAAGTGACTTTTACACAAACCTTATATTTTCCGTTTGCAGAAGTCTTTGTCTTTACAATGATCCTGCCGTATTTGAATAATCCAAAGAAGGCGAAGTTAACCATATTTTGTGCCATAGGACTTAGCGGAATCAACCTGATCCTGACGATGCTCATCAATATCAGTGTCCTTGGGGTGGATCTGACGGCCCGTTCGCAGTTCCCCCTTCTTAGTACGGTTCAGTCGATACAGGTAGCCGACTTTCTGGAACGCCTGGATGTCTTCTTTATGCTTGGTCTGGTGATCGGGATTTTTTTGAAGATCAGCATCTTTTTTTATGCGGCCGTCATCGGAACGGCGAGCGTATTCAAGGTTCAATCGCCTTCGAGACTCGCTTATCCGCTCGGCCTGATCGTCCTATTCATGTCGATGTGGATTGCGAGCAATTTTCAGGAACATATCCATGAAGGGCTGAAGGTGGCCATGTATGTGCTGCATTTGCCTCTGCTTGTCGTCATTCCGATTCTCCTCCTTCTCATTGCCTTCGTGAAAAATAAAAAAAATAAAAGGGACAGGGCGATGTAAGAAGAATACATATAAGATGGACAAATAAAGGAAGTGGATGGAATGGATCTGGAAACGGTGATGCAGGAACTAGAAGCCCTCGGCAAGGAACGAATGAAGAAAATGTACGTATCGAACGGTGCCCGTGAGCCCGTGTTCGGTGTCGCGACGGGTGCCATGAAGCCGATGGCGAAGGAAATCAAGAAGGATCAAGCCCTGGCAGAGGAGTTATACGCTACCGGAAATTATGATGCCATGTACTTTGCCGGCGTCATTGCCGATCCGATCAGGATGACTGAAGCGGACTTTGACCGCTGGATCGAGGGGGCATATTTCTATATGCTGTCCGATTACGTGGTGGCGGTCACCTTGGCAGAAGCTGATATCGCGCAAGTTGTCGCCGATAAGTGGATTGAGAGCGGGGAAGAATTGAAAATGTCGGCGGGATGGAGCTGCTACTGCTGGCTCCTCGGGAACCGGAAGGACGAAGAGTTTTCCGAAGAGAAGATCGCCGGGATGCTGGAGAGGGTGAAAGACACCATCCACGAGGCACCCGAAAGGACGAAATCGTCAATGAGTAATTTCGTCACGACAGTCGGCGTTTCCTATGTTCCTCTTCATGAAGAGGCTCTCGAGACGGCAAAGGACATCGGGCCTGTCGAGATGGTGCGGGAGGGGAAGAAGAACAGTGTCCTGAAGTCTGCCGATGATATTCAGAAGCAGGTGGAGAAGGGACGGATCGGGTTTAAGAGGAAGTATGTGAGGTGTTGATGTGGAGGCGGAGACAGCATGCTGGCCGTCTCTTTTTTTATTGAAACGTAGGGACATGAATCGCTGGAAACAGCGGTTCATGTCCTTTTTTCTGTTCTACTGGACGGCTTTTCAAAAATGATGCGAAAAAACCACGACGCCAGTCCAAACATATGTGGATTTACTTCAATAGAATAGTGTATAAACCTTACATCTGCCGGATACCATTCGGTAGGGTAGCGAACCAAACGGGGAAAGGGGGTGAAATGCTATGAGTAGCATTTATATTGTCGGTGGAAAGCAGAAGGACAGAATGGTAGCTGAGTGGCACCAATATGAAAAAGGCGTCATTCTCAAGCTGGACATGCAAACCAAACAACTGATCGACCGGTTCGAGTATGTATCGCCTCCTGAGGTCTGTCCGGATGAGGATCCTTCCATCGTCTTCAAAGCGGGAACCGTGAAAGGGAAAACCTTATACGTGTGCACGGAAAGGGAAGTCCTTGTCTATTCCTTACCTGACATGAAACAAAAAGGATATGTGTCGATTCCCTGCTTCAATGATGTGCATCATGTCCGGCCGGCGCAGAACGGAAACCTTCATGTCGTCACGACGGGATTGGATATGGTGGTGGAGGTGGATAAGAGGGGAAAGCTGATACACGTTTGGGATGTCCTTCAGAGTCCTCCATGGGAGCGTTTTTCAAAGCAGGTGGATTATCGTAAAGTACTGACGACGAAGCCACATCTTTCGCATCCGAACTATGTCTTTCATATCGGGGATGAGATTTGGGCAACCCGCTGTTTGCAGAAAGACGCCATCTGTTTAACGAATCCCGACAAACGGATCGACATCGGTGGAGCCTATATCCATGACGGTGTCCTGTTCGGCGAGACACTCTATTTTACCAGGGTGGATGGCCATGTCGTCACCGTTGATGTGAAAACATTCAAGGTGACAAACGATTATGATTTAAATGAATGGACAAACCATAATAAGAAGCTCGGCTGGTGCCGGGGAATCAAGGTTCTGGATGATCATACCGTCATTGTGGGCTTTACCCGGATGCGCCCGACCAAAAATCCATTGGATGGCAATCAAGGCTATCGGTCGCATATTGATACATTGCCAACACGGATTGCCTGCTATGACTTAAAGCAGGGGAAGTTAGTGTGGGAATGTGGTCTGGAAAGATTTGAGTTCAATGCTGTATTTTCGATTCATTGTGAAAACGAATAAAAGGAGGAAACGAAACATGAAGGATGTAGGTATGGTCATGCCTGTGTACAATCAACTGCCCCGTTATTTACGGGCGGCTTTTCGTTCGATTCTCAAGCAGCAGACCTATGATCAATTCCATTTAATCATTGTCATAGACGGGGCAAATGAAGAAACGAAGTCTATAGTCTACGAATTTGCCGGCGATCCAAGGTGTACCGTGATTGAAAAGGAGAAAAACGAAGGGATATCCAAGGCTCTCAATACAGGATTTGAGCATTTGTTCAAATTGGATGAAGTGAAATATGTCACCTGGGGGTCGAGTGACAACATATTATATCCCGACTTCTTTAAGAAGCTCCGTGACAAACTGGTTAGCTCCCCATCTAAAGTAGGATTGGTCTACAGTGCTTTTGATCATATAAATGAAAACGGTCAAATCATTTTTGATAAAGAAAGACAGGATAAACTTCGCGAGTGGCAGCAAACAAGAACAGCAGAAGACTTATTGGAATCAAGCTTTATCGGCACCTCATTTATGTACAAAAAGAAATATGCGAAACAAATCGGCGGCTTCAATCTTGACCCCGTACAAACATATGATTTCTGGCTGCGTCTGACCGAAAACTGTGACACTGCCTTTGTACCTGAAGAATTGATGGGGTATCGCTTGAATTCCCCGATGAGTCTATCGAAGAAAATCGTCAAGGAAAAGGCGAAACATCGTTGGTGGAGAGATCAATTCGCCCTTGCCAGGCACCAAGCCCGGAAAAGAAGGAATCTTCCATATGAGACTACGATTTACTTTCCGGTATACTCAGTGGACGAAGGGACGATAGAAGAAATTGAAACTTTGCTCGAGCAGAAGTATTCAAATTACTGGCTCGTCCTCATCGACACAACCCAGCAGTTGTCTGCCGGATTAGAAGAACTTGGAATTCAGGACTGTCGAATGATTGTGACGTCTCCGGCGGGGGCGGATCTAAAGCTTCCGGAAACCACCTATCAAATGGTTCATTGCCCAAATGTCAAGGATTTGACCAAAACCATGAATACCATCAAAAGGGTGTTACCGTGAACAGGAAAGGAGAACCATCTTGAAAAAAGTATTATTTGTTTTCTATGTGCCAAGTGGAGGGGTGGAAACCCTGAATCGCCAACGATGTGCAGCGCTTAAGTCGTTCAATATCGAAGGGCATAGTCTTTATTATCAAAAGAAGCGTAGTTTGCTCAACCCTTCAGATGGACGTACCTTCATCGGAAGGGATCCCGAAATGATCAAGAGGGTATTAACGGAAGGAAAATATAGTGCCATCGTCGTCATCTCAGATTATCAAATCCTTCCTTTATTCAGGGAGTTAGGATATAAAGGCAAATTGATCATCGAAATCCAGGGGCTCGGATCCAAAGAGAGGGCAAGGCAATTTTTGACCCAGGGTAAACCCATCATCGATGCCCATGCAGACGCATTGCTTAATCCGAGGACCCCGCATATTGAAAAACTACTTCACCAACTTTTTCCTTCCACCCCTAAATTCAGCTTCAACAACTGTTTTGATACCAGTGCATTCCAGTATACTCAAATAAAGAAAAGCGCTTATCCCATTATCGGCTGGACCGGGCGGATCGTGGATAATAAAAATTGGAGTGAATTCCTCCGTATCGGTTACCACCTCATTAAGAAGGTCAATCCAAACATTCAGCTTTATATGTTCGAAGATCCAACCCTTTGTACTCCCGAGGAACGGAAGCGATTCTTTCAATTGATACGCAACCTGAATCTGCAAAAGAATCTATCACTCTTACACCATGTCCCTCATAACAAAATGCCAAACTATTTCTCTTCCATGGGAGATTCGGGAGGATTCTACTGTTCCACTTCCAAAGTCGAAGGGGCTCCTTATTCGGTCCTCGAGGCATTAAGCTGCAAGTGTCCCGTCCTAACCACCGATTCAGACGGAGTCCGAAGTGCCGTCATTCACAATCAAACGGGAAAATACTATACTCTCGGAAATATCCAGGAAGCTGTAAAGGAAGCAAGAGAATTAATGACGAATTCAAAAAAACGGGAAGAAATCCGGGAATCAGGATTAAAGCATGTAGAGACTCACTTCCATCCCAATCAGTACTGCACCCATTTCATTGAGATGCTAACGTCGATTGGAGCAATTTAAGAAGGGGCGCCACTCGCTGACTTATGGATAAAACAAGGAAATCATTTCCCCATGTCGAAGTCTACTAGTAAGAAACCAATAGGATATTCCCCTTTCCATATGGAACCGCGAAGAAGGGAAGGTGGAACATGTCCGGAATGGATGGGAGGAACCGACATGACCAATAAAATATCTTTTATCCGATCAACGCACTTAGCCCATGTTGATTATGCCTACGCATCAAGAGTACCTTCAGACATGGACCTCCTTTTTTTAGCCGGAGCCTGTCCTCTGAATAAAGAAGGGGAAGTGCCTCATGCACAGGATTACACACTTCAAGCCAAGCTGTGTGTGGAAAATATGAAGGAAGTACTGAAAGAGAGTGGTGCTTCCTTGTAGGACGTCGTTTATACCCGGGTCCTTGTAGCCTCTCATCAACAGACCGATTTAGTGACGGCTTGGGAGGCGATTAGAAAAGAGTTTGGGGATCATGACGTTCCCAGTACATTATCAGGAGTGACGGTGCTTGGATACACACATCAATTGGTTGAAATCGAAGCGGTTGCGGCAATCAGGACCGTATAAAACCAGAGGGACAGGCCCCGCGGCTCATTTTGAGACTCCGTGCCACGGGACCTCTCCCTCTGTTGCATCTGAAAGGGGAAACGGATATATGTTAAAACAACCTGAGCTCAACCATGAAAAAATCATAGACGGATTAAAAGAACACTTTAACTTTGCAGCGAAAGAAGTGACGTTCCTGCCCATCGGACATGATCCGAAAGCGGCAGTCTATCGTGTAATAGGGTCGAGAGGCGAGGTCCTTTTTCTGAAAATGATCCAAGGTTCCTTTGATGACACGGGAATCAGAATCATTCATTTACTCTTTACTCAAGGGATCGACGCGGTCATACCGCCCATACCGACGACTGGTCATAAGTTGGCGGTCCATCATGAAGGGTACCACTGGATCCTTTCGTCATTCGTAGACGGGCGAACGGGTTTCGAATCGCCGTTAAGCGGGCAGCAGTCGATTCGGTTTGGACAGATCCTGAAGTCCATTCATTCTGCAGGGGTCCCTCATGATCTTCAAGTGCAACTGCGTCAAGAAGATTTCTCAGGACCCTGGTGTGAGAAAGTCAGGGAGCTTGACAGGGAGGTGTATTTAGATCTTCCCCGTGACAAAGTGGCAGAGAAACTCATTGATTTTTGGAAAAGAAAGCGCGAAGACATCCTGATCCTTGTGGAGCGGACGGAAGAACTTTCACAGAGGCTGCAGGATCGTGATAAAAGTGGATTTGTTTTATGCCACGGGGATATCCATCCCGGGAATGTGATGATCGATGGGGATTCAAAGCTATTCATCGTCGATTGGGACGATCCCGTCATGGCCCCTGTTGAAAGGGATTTGATGTTCCCGGGAGTGGGTTTGGGGTTGTGCTTCAAGGATGAGGGCCGTGAGCACACCGACCTTTTCTACAAGGGTTATGGAGAAGTGGAAGTGGATCCGGTCCTTCTCGCTTATTACCGGAATGAGCGGGTTGTGGCGGATATCGCTTCATATGGCATGCAGTTAATGGATGAACAAGGGAATGTTGAAGATCGGGAAAATGGATTGCGGTTGTTGATGGGGCAGTTTGAAGCGGGGTATGAGGTGGAGGTTGCGGGGTGGACTTATGAGGAAATGGATGGGAGAAGGTAAGGTGGCTGGTATCATCTAAACAAATGTTTTACATAGGTGAAAAGAAAGACAGGTTCCCCGGCCTAATTGAGCCAAGAAACCTGTCCCTCTGGTGAAAAAGGAAGCACGAGAACCGTCCCCATGCTTACGTCTTCGGAAACGTAAATCCTTCCCCGAATACATCTCTCACATCGTGGACAACGACAAATGCTTTATCATCGATCTGCTGGATCATTTTCTTCAGGAGGAAGAGCTCCTGTTTGTTAATCACGACGTATAAGATATCTTTCGACGCTTTTGAATAGTGCCCTCTTGCGTTGATGATGGTGACACCACGGTCCATTTCGGCGCTTACTTTTTCCGCAATGGCGTCGGTATCCTGAGAGATGATCGTGACCGCCTTTCGTGTATCGAATCCGTCGATCAGGTAATCGAGGATCTTCGTACTGATGTAGATGGAGATCCCGGTGTACATCGTATTTTCGATTCCGATGACGAACGATGAACCAAGGACGACAAGAATGTCGAACACGAACATGGTCGTGCTGACTGCCCAGCCGAATTGCTGGTTGAGCATACGGGCAATGATCGTGGAGCCACCCGTGGTACCCCCCGAGCGCAGTACAAGCCCGAGTCCGATCCCGATGAACACTCCGGCAAACACGGTGCCGAGCATGATGTCGACGGAATTTCCCATCCCTTCTGTCAATTGAATGAAGAGGGACGTAAAGAAAATGGCGAGCATGGTGTACCATGTCACCCGTTTATTTAATACCTTATAACCGATCGCGAGGAGGATGCCGTTCATGATGAAGTTGGTGATACCCGGCGACCAGTCCAATACATAATAGAGGGTCATGGAAATCCCCGTCACGCCGCCTTCCCCAAGCTCATTCGGAATGGCAAACAAGTTGACCCCGAGGGCGAAGAATAAGGATCCGATGATGATCAGTGTGATCTCTTTCGTTGTTGAATTCATATGCTCACTCCGTTCTCAATTGATACTAGGATACTATAGCACACGGGGAGCCGCGGGGACAGGTCCCTTGGTTGTTTTATGAAATGTAGATTATGGGCTGTTCGGGAAGCAAGGGGACGGTTCTCTTGCTTCTTTTTTCTTAAAAAAGGGTAGCCACAAAAATGTAGAAAGGCGGATCACAATGTATATTCCCAAAGACTTTAAGATCACCGATGAAACGGTGGCGTTTGGTGTCATTAATGAACACAGCTTTGCGACGCTTTTTTCCCAGCACGAGGGGAGGCCGGTTGCGACGCATTTACCGCTCCTGTTAAACAAGGAGAAAACATACTTATACGGACACTTTGCCCGGCCGAATCCCCAGTGGAAAGAGATTGAACAACAAACGGTGCTGGCCATTTTCCACGGTCCTCATTGTTATATCTCCCCATCATGGTACGAGACGAATCAAACCGTCCCGACCTGGAACTATGTATCCGTCCATGTGTCCGGGGAAGTAGAGCTTGTCGAGGACGACCAAGAGCTCGTTGAATCGCTGCATGAACTGGTATCAACGTTCGAAGCCCGGGACAGTTCCTATAGCCTGGGGGATCTAGACCCTGCGCTGCTCGCCGGCATGAGCAGGGGAGTTCAAGGGTTCAAAATTAAGATCAATCAGATTGAAGGAAAAGCGAAGCTGAGTCAAAATCATTCAATTGAGAGACAAGAGCGCGTGATCCGCCAGCTTGAGCAGAAACCAACTACGGATGAGCAGCAGATTGCTGCTTGGATGAAGGGGAATATGAAGTAGAGGGAGGTTTATACACGTAGCTGTGACCTTCTATTAAGACCTCTCTCAGTCTGGTTTTTGACTGTTTCATAGACCCATCATCCATATTCCGAAGAAAAAGAGCATTGATCATAACAAAAGCCAGGTGAACATGATAGACTGTCCACCTGGCTTTTACATTTAAAGCAAGCTAATTTTCTCTTTTTTTAAAAATTCCTCCCCAGTCAACCGTGATTTCCATTTATTAACCATTTCGTCACAATCCCTTGTCTATTAAGAAAATACGATAAATAATCCTATACATCCTACACAGGATACCTTACATTTAAGATGATAATTCCATAAAAGGATATATATGGTTTTTGGTAACTCAACAGGATTTGGCTTACCGGTATCAGGCACTCGTTGGCTATCCCTCATTTTCTTGGATAAAGGAGGAAGACCGTGGACACTCAACTGATCATCTCACTCGTCATCCTGATTGTACTGGCGGATGTCGGCGCCATCATTCTTTTTATAAAATATAGAAGAGGCCACATGGAGAAGAATCCCTTCATCACGATTCTAAAGAAAGAAGCGATTGTCTTCTACTATGCCCTGTTCAAATGGAAAGTGAGGCCGACTGAAGCAACCTATGCCTATCATAAGGGCTCCAACTATTTCTGGCTGTTCATCGCGCTTCTTCATGAACAGGTGATCGAAGCGTTCGCGTTTCATTACTATTTAAAAGACGTGGATCCACTCCGGGCGGATATCCTTGTCGTGCTACATGTCTACAGCATCCTTTATATGCTCGGGGACTATAATCTTGTCCGGAACTCACCGATTACGTTCAAGGGAAATCAGGTCACCATGAAAATCGGCGTGCGGAGGTCCCTTCGTTTTAACATAGAGGATGTTTCGGCCATTCAGCCGGCAAGAACCCAGTATGCTAAAAGCGGGGGCATCATCCATGAGAAATATGTGTTTCATGTCGCCATGCTGCCAAGGGTGTTCACCCGTGTCTTCGGGATGATCGATGAGTTGAGGTATGAAATCATCTTCAAGGAACCGATTGAGGCGAGAGGGTATTTCGGGCAGAGGAAAGTGGTGAAGAAGGCGTTGATTTATATGGAGGATGCGGAGCCGTTTATAGCGGATCTTCGTGCAAAAGTCCAGAGCGTACCTGCAGTCGACAAGGAAATGCGGGCAACAAACATAAAATAAACTGTCACTACATAATAAAAACAGCCGGCTCCCGCCGGCTGTCATTGCTACTTAACCCTTCATCGCTTCCATTTCTTCCTTACTCGGTCCATACACCCCAGGCACTTTCAAATCAGCCTGACGCATGAGAACCGTCAATTGACCACGGTGATGAGCCTGATGCTGAATCAGTAAGCGGAATACGGCTTGAACCGGCATTTCCATTCCAAAGAGATTGACCATTTCGTTCATCTTTTCATCTGACACTTGCTCAGAAACGGCTTCTACGAGGCGGTCGCTGACGAGCTTATATGTTTCACTGATTTCTGTAGCCGACGTCGGTGCTTCTTTGCGAAGATCCGGCACTTCGAATGTGATGCCAACTTGAGCCGGGAAGTAGTATGTAGCTCCCGTGATGTGCCAGGCAACGCTTCCGATGCTGTACAGGTCGGGTGCGACAACTTGTTTCAGCGACTCATCCGTCAGTGCGTCCATTACCTTTTGGGTGACTGCGGCTTCTTGTTTCCATTCTTGTAGGAAATCATTTTTGGATGTGAACATGGTATTCCCTCCTGAATTTTAAATGATACTTTCCTTTTTATTGTATCACGTTGAACTCGTTAATACTTCCATTTTGCAAACTGTTATTGACAGTATACTGTTATTAGCAGTATACTGTTTTTAACAGTTTAAATCATAATGTAGGAGGTCATCATAGATGAAACATACAGGAAGACATACAGGCGCATTTCTTTTGATGTTTTTAACGGAGGGGGATTGCTACGGTGGTCAGCTTCTTCAGAAGTGTCAGGATGAAATTCCGGTCAACCCAATTGACAGTGCGATCATTTACCGCACCCTGAAAAAGTTGGAGACGGAAGGGGCCGTTGAGTCTTATATTGGTACATCAGGAGAGAAGCCGATAAAAATGTACCGGATCACCGAAACGGGAAAAAGAACATTGGAGGACTTTCATGAAGATATTGAAAGTAAGATCAAGAACTTATCCTTTTTCTTAGGTAAGTATAAGGAATGGAAGAAGGGACCCAACCATGATTAACGGTCTGATTCTTTACGGAATAGCTCTTATCTTAACCGGAATTTCGTTCTGGAAAGACAGGGAAAAGACGAGAGGAGCCATGAGTAAGGCGTGGAAAATGTTCAGCAATATTATGCCTGATGTGCTGGCGATTATGCTGTTTGTCGGATTATCTTTATCCATTCTCACTCCAGAACTCATTTCTTCCATCGTCGGGAAGGAATCCGGCGTCTTGGGCCTCGTTTACTCCACGATCATTGGTTCTGTTTCCCTCATCCCGAGCTTTGTGGTCTTTCCACTTGGTGCGACACTGGTGGAAAACGGGGCGGGTCTTCCCCAGGTGGCAGCCTTGATGGCTTCGTTCATGGCCGTCGGGATCGTCACGTTACCTATGGAACAAAAGGTGTTTGGACGTAGTTTTGCGATAGCGCGAAATGGGGCAACCGTTGTCATGTCTGTTCTATTCGCCGTTCTAATTTGGGTGGTGATGGCATGAAACAGGTAAAGAGATATCGATTCTTTCTTATTCTCCTTGTCGGCCTTATCGTTCTGACTAGTGTAAACAGATCAGCAGGATGGGAGGCGGCTCAGGTGACGGGAACCAGCATGCTGGATATGCTGTTCCTTCTGCCCCCGGTCCTCGTGTTAGTGGGATTATTGGACAAATGGGTGGAAAAGGAAACGATGATCCGCTATATGGGGAAAGACTCAGGGTTCTATGGCATCCTCTTCTCCCTGCTTCTCGGAACCATCGCAGCTGGGCCGTTATACGTGGCCTTTCCCATGGCTGTCCTGTTTTTGAAAAAAGGGGCAAGTGTCCGCTACATCGTCTTCTTCCTCGGAGTCTGGTCAACGTCGAAACTGCCGGTCGTGATTTACGAGCTGGCCTCCTTTGGGATGAAATTCACCATGATCCACATCGGATTCGGTCTACTGTTTGCCTATATCCTCGGTGTGCTGTTTGAGAAATTCTATCAGCCGGGGGAATTGTTGAAGTGAAGCGAGGGAACGGTTCTCTTGCTTCTTTTTCGTACCAAATGGAAGCAGCAGAACCGTCCCCTTGCACACGACCCTGACAATCTGATGGGAAAATATGAATCTACCCAGAACCTCACAGTTTCAAAAGAGCAGTTCGAAGATAACGTACTCGACGCAGCCTGGTTTTTGTTTCAGCACCAGAAAGCAGCGGCGAGAGGGAATGATACGTGGGCCGTGGAAATGCTGCGGCACTCTATGAGAAACGTGACGATCATCCTGCTGTCGCGATACGCGAAGGAGCGGGAGGTACTTGGGTTGAAGACGATTCACAGGGACCTCCCAAAAGAACGACAAGATCGTGTGGTGGAGATTTATGAGGCGATGACACCTTCCCATCATGAGGTAGCGGTGCGGAAGATAGCTGGTCTGTTAGAAAGTGAGTTTGCTTGGATTCTGGAAGAGCTTGGTGAGGGAGAAGTCGTTTCGTTTATGAGCTTGATGGTTGGGAGAGTATTGGCGGGTTGAAGAAGCACGGGGACGGTTCTCGTGCTTCTTTTTTGTGCCAATAGGAAGCAACAGAACCGTCCCTGTGCTCCCCCTGTAGAAAATTGACGGATAAAAATGAGGCTAAAGACTCAAATTAATCAGAATATAGTCAAAATTTGTACTATTTGTATTGATTATAATGAACTACCTGTCTATAATTTAGAATAAATTACTAGTAAACCAATAATTTGGTAGTTAACTAGTTTTGATTGGAGGGAGAGACATAAATACATATGTAAAAAGTCGAATTGAAATCGATCTTGGGAGTTTACTCGAAAAAGTACTTGGTTCGCCCTTCTATGCGAATAAATTAAAGTCTAAGGATTCCTTTTCGTCTATAAAAGATGTTCCTTTTACGACAAAGGAAGAGTTGAGAGAGACATCCAAATTCGATTTGTTGGCAGTGAAAAAAAGACGTATCAGTCATTTTCATGAATCTTCCGGTACAACCGGCATTCCTTCCGTCTCATGGTATACCAAAGAGGATTTAGAAACGGGCGGACAAGAGATAGCAGAATCAGGAATAAAACTGAATGACAATGATTTAGTGTTGATCAGATTCCCATTTTCCCTGTTCGTCCCAGCTTATTTAGTCCTTCATGCAGCGTACCAAACCGGTGCAGGGGTGGTTCCGGCAAGCAGCAGGAACACGGTTACACCTTACCCGAAAGTACTGGAATTAATGAGAGAGCTTGAAGTGACTGTATTTGCCGGACTTCCGAGAGAACTGGAACTGCTTGCTGAAACTGCTTTGCAAATGTCTATCGACCCCCAAGATGCTTTTCCTCATTTGAGAGGTATCCTGGTTGCTGGAGAGTTGTTGTCGCCAAGGCGAAAGGCGTATCTTGAAAAGGTCTGGGGAAGGCCCATATATAACTTATATGGATCAACAGAAACCGGTAATATCGCTAAAATGTGTGAATTCGGGCTCCTTCACTTATCTGAGGAAAACTATTATGTAGAAGTGTTTGAGGAGTCATTGGAATCTGAAAAAAGCCTTGGAGAGATCGGAGTAGGAGTGGTTACGACTCTTACAAATCAAGGGTCACCACTCATAAGGTATGCAACCGGGGATTTAGTTTCTATACACGATTCCAAATGTAGATGCGGTTCAAATCATGTGGAAATACGACACTATGGCCGGGCGAATGATTGTTTGACCATTGCGGGTAAAACCATTGGGCTGTACGAACTGCAGGAAGCGATTTATTCTTTGGAGCATGTTCCGATAGCTTGGAAAGTAAGAGAGACAGACAGCGGAATGGATATTGCATTGCAATTTACAGAAACCCTTTCCCTATCAAACGATGAGATTAAAGAACATTTATTGAATTGCAACCTACCGGATGGCATCAATCTGAGAATTGGTGAAATTCTATTCGATACATCCGCGTTACTAGATAAGGAAATAAGCAGAAAGCCTGTTTATATTGAAAAAAACAGCTTCAAAGGAGGAACGGGGATTTGATTCACTCATCCGAAATTAGGCCGAATGTATTTGAGGAGGATTTGGAAACGTCCATTTTCACTCCACTGAAGCTCTTCTTCGAGAGTGTACATAAGCGGGGTCAGACCATTGAATCCTTAAGTCGGGAGGATAAAGAAGCCTACTACATGCAGGCACTTAATCTATTATTAGAATATGTTTGGGAACATAATGAATATTATCGAAAGAGATTAATAGAAAGTGGATTTACTACTCCAACGATCAACCACCTTGCTGATATAGACAAGATCCCTTTTCTTGAGAAAGACCAATTGAAAGGAAATCGTGATCTTCTATTATCCGTAGACCGCTCAAGAATTACCCAATATCACCTCACATCAGGTACTACAGGTAAGCCCATTTATAATGCACTTACACTGAATGACCAGTACTTCCATGATGCAATACCATCCTATCCTACACTTTATGAAGGCGATTCATCCAATGATGTTGTTGGAATCGCCCTGCCCTATGAATTTGCCCAGCCAGCTTTAGGATTTCACAGACTTTATCAATTTATTTTCGGAGCAGCAGTCGTATCCCTTGGAAAAGGGGGCTATATGGCTCCATTGGATAAAACGGTGGAGGCATTAAACCAATTCAACGTATCCATCCTTATTACCACGCCTTCTTATGCAACCTTATTAGCAGAACAAATTGAGTCCATGGGGCTTTCTATTGGGAAAGAGGTCAATGTACGGAAATTGATGTTGACCGGGGAAGGGTGTTCTCCGCAATTCATTACCAGGTTAAAAGAAATTTGGAATTGTGAGATTCACCAGATTTATGGTTCGACCGAATGTGGTCTGGTTGGAATACAGGACAATGTAGAGGACGGTTACCAGGTCTTAGACGGCAATGTACTGGTTGAAATAGTGGATGAAAAAGGGAGCCCATTGGAAAATGGGGAACTCGGAGAAATTGTGATTACAACTCTTTTAAGAGAAGCCATGCCATTTATCCGTTATAAAACGGGTGATATAGGATTTCTTAAAGAACCGGCTGAAGGGTCGCCCAATGAGCTGAAACGATTGCACCTCCGAGGAAGGATTGGAAGTACGTTCTTAATAGAAGGAATCGAATATTCACCTATATTGCTGGAACATTTTCTTCTGATGAATCCAGATGTAGGACTATGGTTTCGTTTTGTAATTCATGATGAAGAATTGACCATTGAAATAGAGAATCCCAATGGAGTCGATGAAGATGAACTGACAGAACAAGTGAAAAGGCATATGTATGCTGCAGGAGGGGTCGTTTGCAACGTATCTATTGTAGAGAAGATTAAGCGAGAATACTCAAAAGTAAATCGAGTGCATTATAAGGAGGAAACGAATCAATGATTATTGATGCCCATGCTCACATTGCGGAAATGCCTTATATCAGCGTTGAAAAATTAATGACAACCATGTTGGAAGCCAAGATTGATAAAACGGTGCTGTTCCCCGGAGGAATGGTCGATGTCAGGAAGATGACCAATTATGTCATAGGAAAAGATAAACCGGAGAAGCCTGAAGCGAATAATGAGTATGTTTTAAGGTTGGTAAAGAAATATCCGGAGTTATTTTTTGGGTTCTGTAATGTGAATGTAAATAATAAGTCGGAAAAGGTCCTTGAACAGTTGGACTATTATATTAAGCAGGGACTGCATGGTCTTAAGATGGCTCCGATGGTACATCAGTTTTCCTTATTGGGGAAAACTTCAAAAGCACTTGCCGATCTTTGCGGACAATTGGATATCCCTTTTTATACCCATACGATCTTCCATGCAAGTGCAAGCACGGCAGCAGTGGGCAAATTGGCAAGTGAATTCAAGAACACGACATTCATCATCGGACATATGGGCTTCGGACCGCTTGATATTGAAGCGATCGAATTGTCCACTGCGTTAGATAATGTATATTTAGAAACCTCCTCCTCCAATTACTTGGCTATCGAAACAGCTGTGAAGAAGTGCGGGCACGAAAAGCTCATTTATGGATCGGAATTTCCACTTTCCGACCCTTATGTCGAGAAGGTGAAAATTGAGCGATTGCCGATTACAGATGATGAGAAAGACCACATCTTCAGTAAAAATATACTTCGGTTGATGAAAGCAGAAGTGGGGGTAGGATGAGTATGCCATTACTGACCCAATCACTTTCCATCCCGAAAGGAGAATTTCATCTTACCAGTATCAAACGCTGGTTTGATGGTCTGGAAGCTTCAGGGGATTCGCTTGAAACGATGTCGAGGGATGATGTGAAGGAATATCACAGGCTAACCTTAAAGCACCTCCTTCATTATGTATGGGAAAACAATTCATTTTATCGTGACAGATTACAATCAGCAGGATTTGAACCGGATCAGCCTTTTGGCTTAGAGGATTATCCAACAATCCCGTTTCTGACGAAAGATGACTTGAGGGAAAGGTATAAAGACATCTTAACCAAGCAGAAACTTGCCCATATATGTAAATCGACGGGCACTACGGGGACTAAACCAAGTTACATTGGACATACGATGGATGAATTGTATTCTTATTATTTTGCTCCAAAATACCCGACGTTGATGGAAAAGGTGAAAAACCAGGTGGTGGCCAATGCCCTTCCTTATGAAATGAGTTCATCTGCACTCACATTTCATCATGAATTTCAACATTTACTTCACTGCACCATTCTTCCCATCGGAAAAGGCGGGGCCTATTCTGAACCGGAAATTGCCCTTCAATTCATGAAAGACTGGGAAGCTGAAATACTCGTCACAACGCCGTCTTATGCGATTGTCTTATATGAGCATGCCAAAGCACTCGGGATGGACGTGAAGGAAGACTTTACTATCAACCATATTTTTCTGACCGGTGAGGGAACGTCCCATTACTTCAGAAAGAGAATCGAAACCATTTGGGGGTGTAAGTCTACCATCTTGTTTGGTTCGCTTGAAGCTATGCTTATCGGCCTGGAGTGTGAGGTGCAGGACGGATTCCATTTGGCAGATGGGCACCTTTATATAGAAATCGTCGACCAGGAAACCCTGGAGCCTCTGGAGGCCGGGCAACAAGGAGAAATTGTCGTTACCACTTTACTCCGTGAGGGCATGCCGCTGGTCCGATTCCGGACTGGCGATATTGGCTTCATTGATGAGAGTGGTTGTGATTGTGGAGTGAACCTTCCGAAACTATTCCTCCGTGGGCGGAATATTGAACAAATCATCATTGAAACGGGCGAGTATTCCCCTTTTCACCTTGAAAATATTCTTATGCAGGTGGATGGAGTGGGGAACTGGTATCGGTTCATTGTAAAAGAGAAGCAGCTGAAGGTAGAAGTAGAGCCATTAGATGAAACGGTTGATCGTGAATTACTTTCAGAACAAATCAGTTCCAGTCTGGAATTTCATATCAACACATATTGTGATGTGCAAGTGGTGGATAAGGTCCACCGGAATGCTGGGAAAATGAAACGAGTCTGGTTAGAGGACTAGGAGGAATTCCATGGAAAAGCGAACGATCTGGTACGATGCGCGAAACGATTATATAGAGCAAGAACTGTTGGCATTGGTCAATCAATCCTATAATTTTAATGGCATCCTTTATCATGTCGATCAAATGGGAGAGTGGGCACACTCTGATCGTTTGACGATTGCCATTCATGTCAATTCATTGCAAGACCTGGAGCGTTACCTGGATCAGGCAAGCAATGAACGGGCAGACGTCGTTATTGTATCTTCCTGTCAAGGTGTTTTAGACAAAGCAAGATTAGTAGATTTGAAGACTGGTCTCTATGTGTATATAGAGGATGAATCGTCTATGTTAAGAGCCTGTGAAGAGGGTAGTGACCATCATTATCTTCTGGTGGAATTTAAGGATGAGACGAATATACCGCTAGAGTTGGTGATTGCAAAGCTTCAACAGAGCGACACGGAAATTATTAAGTACGTCCAGTCTGTAAGCGATGCCGTGGTCTCAAAAGAAGTGATGGAAGTGGGTTGTGATGGCTTCCTGATAGACACTAACAAGGCGGAGGTCATTTCTCAATTGAATACTGTGTTGGAAAAGGCAAAGACGACTTCTCTCCAGGTCGTCAGAGCAATCGTAACGGATGTCGTTCACCTTGGTCCAGGCGAACGGGCATGTATTGATACAACGAGTCTCCTCACCACAGAAGAAGCGATGATTGTGGGATCTACTTCTGGAGGAGGTCTCCTTGTTTGCAGTGAGACGCATTATTTACCGTATATGAATACCAGGCCATTTCGTGTCAATGCGGGAGCCGTCCACAGTTATATATGGTGTCCAAACGATACAACTGAATATATTACAGATTTGAAGGTAGGGGGGAAAGTCTCGGTCATCGATACGAAGGGGAACCTCAGGGAAGTGAATATTGGCAGAATAAAGATAGAGGTAAGGCCACTCCTGTTGATAGAGGCTGAGTATGAAGGAAAGAAGATTAATGCTATTGTCCAGGATGACTGGCATATTCGGATATTTGATGGAGATGGCAATCCTAAAAATGCGACGGCTTTCAAAAAGGGTGACGAGATACTGGCATATGAATGTGAACCGGGAAGGCATGTAGGAGTCAAAATACTAGAAAAGATTACTGAAAATTAAACTTGAAAAGGGTGGTTTAAGATGAGTAAGTCTCTTAGAATGAATCGATTGTTTCATCCAGTTTCACGCAATGCAATCTTTTTTCCTGTAGACCACGGAACAACATTAGGGCCACTGGGGAAGTTAACGGACATTCCTGCACTGTCTAAGATGGCTGAAGAAAACAATTTTCAATCCATAGTAGCACACAAAGGCACCATTCACTGGGCAATCGAAAGAGGTGGTGAAACCCGGAACATGAATTATCTTCTCCACCTTTCTGCTTCCACCAATTTTGTATTGAACGGGGAATTTAAACAATTGGTTTCTACCATTGAACATGGACTCAGGATCGGGGTATCCGGTATTTCCGTCCATGTGAATCTCGGGGTCCAAGAAGAGCCTGCCATGTTGAAGGATTTAGGACTTGTCTGTGATGAAGCCTATAAATGGGGACTTCCGGTATTGGCAATGATGAACGTATTTGGAGAACAGGCCCTCAATCCCAATAAGAATAGTATTGCTCATGCGGTTCGTGTAGCAGGTGAAGTGGGAGCGGATATCGTCAAGGTGAAATACCCGGGAACGATAGAAAAGATGGAAGAAGCCATTCAAGCATTCCCCATCCCTGTATTAATATCCGGCGGAGAAAAGTCTAATGATCTTATCGCATTATTTAAAGAAATTCATGTTTCAATGAAAGCTGGAGCAAGAGGTGTATCAATAGGAAGGAATATTTTTGAAGATAGGTATCCTGCTGCAATGTCCAAAGCGCTGTCAAGTCTTGTTCATGATTTTGTCCAACCGGAAGAAGCGGTGGACATCTATCTGGATCATTCCGCTCAACTGGAAAATTCTTATTTAGGGAGTGAAAACCATGGAGTTACAAGCTCATAAGTATTCACGAAAAATGGTGGTCGATATTGATTCGGACCTTACTTATGAAGGGCTCCTTCCCTTTTTCGATCAAGTAGAGGCGGAAGGGCGATCGTTTGATGCCCTTCCAAAGGAAGAAATCCTTTCTTATCAATTAGAAGCCGTAAATGCTCTTCTAGAACATGCGGTCAATAACAACCGGTACTTTCAAGAGACCTTTCATATGAACGGGATTTCAAATCCTGCATTGAATTCCCTCGAGGACATAGCGAGATTGCCGTTCTTGCACAAAGAGTCGATCCGGGGTGATAAGAGCAAGCTTTTATGTATGGATCCCAAGGAAATCGGTCAAGTCCACGTAACGTCGGGTACCACCGGGAAGCCGATATATACCTCTTTTACATTGGCAGATCAATATATTTATGAGTTATTGCCTAAATATACAATCCTTTTTCCAGAAAGCGACCAGGATGTAGCTGCGGTTGCTTTGCCCTATGAATTTGCCTTGCCTGGTTTAGGCTTTCAAAGGCTCTTTCAGTTTTCCTTTGGCTCGACGGTCCTGTCATTAGGAAAAGGTGGATACATGGCCCCGGTCGACAAGTCCCTGGAGTTGATGAGGGAATTTGGAGTCACCGTTTTAGCCACTACCCCTTCATATGCTGCCCTTTTAGCCGAAGAAAGCGTGAAGCAGGGGATTGACATTCAGCGGGACATTGGATTAAAGAGAATGATCTTAACGGGTGAAGGATGCTCTTATGAGTTTCGAAATAGATTGGAAGTGCTTTGGGGATGTGAGGTCTCCTTCTTCTATGGTTCCACGGAGTGTGGTGTGATCGGCATTGAGTGCAAAGAGCACAATGGCTATCATATCGCTGAGGGTCATGTGAAAGTAGAGATTGTAGAAGCTGAGGGAGAACAGGTATTGGATCACGGGGAAATCGGGGAACTCGTCGTGACGACTCTGCTTCGTGAGGGGATGCCGATGATCCGGTACCGGACCGGGGACATTGGATATTTAATGAAATCCGAATGTTCATGCGGCTCCCAGATGGATCTCTTACAGTTGAGAGGAAGATTGGAGAACCAATTGAATATCGGCGGTGAACAATACTCACCATTCTTATTGGAGAATTGCCTCTTAAAGATAGAAGGTGTCGGGCTATGGTATCACTTCGTCATTGAAGAAGATCAAAGCATTACGATAGAAGTTGAAAGAAGCATGGACTGTACGGATGAGAATCTGAAAGATCGCATAGAAGCGGAGATGAACGCTCTTTTTTCCACCTCTTTTAAAGTTGTCATTACAGAAATCCCCAGAACATTCGGTAAAGCGAATAGAATGATTATTCGAAAATAATATCAATCATAGGTGGTGAAGAAACATGAAAGCAGCCGATTGGATAACCAAAGGGAAGAAAAGTTTCCTTGCAGAAGATATGGCAGCATCCAAAAAGTATTTTCAATCTGCAATACAAGAAGAACCTGATAATGGGGAAGCGTACGCCTTTTTAGCTGCAGTCTATGGAAAACTGATGGAAAAAGGGGGATTCATGGATAAAGTCAAATATCTCCCACAATTTGAGAAGACCATCTCCATGGCTCTCAAATTGGATCCCGAATCCACTGTTGCAAGAAGAGTCAATGCGTTCAGGTTGTTGAAGACCCCGAAAGAATTCGGGGGGAACCCCAAGAAAGCGATCGGTGAATTCCTCTTTTGTATAGAAAGAGGTGTTACGGACTCTGATCTTTACTATGGTCTCGGACTTACCTATATACAAGTAAAAGATTACGTAAATGCAAGAGAAGCATTTGAAAGAGGGATCGAGATAAAACCGGGGGATGTATTGATTCAGAAAGAACTGGAATTCGTTAGTAGGAGAGTGGGCAATGGCCATCATTGAAGTAGCGGATATTGAGAAGAACTATGGAAATCATCAGGTCATAAAGGGAATAGATGTGTCCATCGATGAGGGAAAGGTATTCGGTTTACTAGGACCAAATGGAGCCGGGAAAACAACGTTGATTTCAATGTTGAGTGCTCAATTGCCGGTGACTTCAGGGAATGTGATGATCGCCGGAATGAACCTGGATAAAAATGTAAAGGAAATCAAAAAGCTGATCGGGATTGTCCCCCAGGACATTGCCCTCTACCCGGAATTGAATGCCGTTGACAACCTTACATTTTTCGGTGCTTTATATGGTTTGAAACGGAAGGAATTGAAAGAGAGAGTCAATTGGATACTGCAGATGGTTGGGTTGGAGGATCGTGCGTCAGAACCGGTCAAGAATTATTCAGGAGGCATGAAGCGAAGGATCAACATTGCGGCAGCTCTTCTCCATGATCCACGGATCGTCTTTATGGATGAGCCTACTGTAGGGATCGACCCCCAATCAAGAAATAAGATCTATGAGTTGATCGAGTTACTGAAACAAGAGAAGAAAACCATCATATATACCACCCACTATATGGAGGAAGCAGCCGTCCTTTGCGATACGATTGCCATTCTGGATGATGGTCAAATAATTGAGCATGGTACCACAGAAGAATTGTTAAAGCAGCTTCACGGGGGGATATTGGAGCTTCATATAGACGGGGATATGGTAAGGGAAGAGGTACAGTCCCTCGTAGTACAGGATGACTGTGTCATTGAATGTATTCAGACGAAAGATAAGCTGTCTTTCCTGGTGACAGACGCACAGGAAGCTCTTGAAGTCATAATGGGCTCTCTGAATTCAAAGGGTATAAAGGTCAGTTCCGTCAATACAATGCCACCTACCCTAGAGACACTTTTTCTCCATTTAACCGGAAAAGAGTTAAGAGAATAGTAAAATTTCAGATTAACTGGAGGAGGAGAACGTGAAGTTTCTACCGATTGTAAAAAAAGACTTAAAACTGATTTTTAAGGACAAGGCAGCCATCGTCGTCCTGTTCCTTCTACCTATTATGTTCATCAGTGTGATGAGCTTTGCATTAATGCCTGTTTATAATGGAGGGTCTGATTCCACTATATCCATCGCTCTCATCGACCTAGATAAAACGGCAGAGTCGAAGGGGTTTATAGAAAGCCTCCAAGATGTTGATGGATTGACCGTCGAAATGAAAAAAGATGGAAAAAAATTCCGTGAAGAGGACGCCGAGGAATTAATACTAGGAGATTCCTATCCGATGGCGGTTGTCATCCCGGACCAATTCGGAAAGAAAGTGAAAGAAAACGAGAAAGTAATCCTGGAAAGCTACATCGATCCTGCTCAATATAATACAAGTTCAGTCTTGGTCAAAGCGTTAGATGGTGTTTCAAGTACATACTCCGCTCAGTTTACCATTGAGAAGATGGTTGACAATCAAATTACGGAAGTAAATGAAGTAGTGGATGATCGAATTACAGAGTTAACGGAAGTATATGAAGGGAAAATCGATGAATTGACGACAGAGCTCAATACACTTGTACAGAGTGTTCCTGCCAGTCAACCGATCGAGATCGAGCCCGTTGAAGTGGAAGACCAGAATACGAATGTAGAATCCATGAGGGCATCATTACTGGAACAGGCAAATGACTCTGTGGGAGAACCATTAATTACGGTAGATGAGAATCTGGGCGTTAGACAGAATGCCGATAAGCCTGACTCATTTCAGCAGAACGTTCCAGGTTATACAGTGATGTTTGTTTTCTTTATTGTCATGTTTGCAGGACGTTCTTTTTTGACTGAAAGAAAAGAAGGAACGTTCAGAAGGATTCTATCTGCCCCCATAGGCAAATGGAATTTATTCATTGGGAAAATGATTCCCAACTTCCTTATCAGTCTCATGCAATGCTTTGTCATGTTTGCCATTGGGCATTTCGTGTTTGGTATGTCACTTGGAAATTCCATCCTTGGACTAATTGGAATTTCAATATGTTTGGCATGGGCAAGCACGGCGGTCGGAATGTTAATTGCCTCTTTGGTCAGGTCTGAGACGCAGATTGTCGGTGTTTCCATGATGATTGTATTAACATTGGCGGCATTAGGGGGGACGATGGTCCCGTTATTCATCATGCCTGACATTATGCAGAAAATAGCTTTATTCACCCCACATGCATGGGCACTGACTGGATACCAAAGCCTTCTAGTGAGGGGGATGGGATTCACTGATGTATGGTTAAATATGCTTGTTTTGTTCCTATTTGGAATCGCGTTTATCCTCATAGCGGTTTGGCGTTTACGATTTGATGATTAGAAATGGGATGAAGAAGGAGGAGACCATGAATCATTTAGCTGATGTGTATAAAGACGTAATCTATAAACTTCTTTTAACGTCTAATGGAAGAACCACCGATATCCTGGAAGTGTTGGCTGGCGAAGATCTTGAGTTGAAAGTGGAGAATCAAACAGCGGGACAGGTGAATGCAGACAACGGCAGGTTGACGCCGTACATATACCGTGAATCCCATATCATCACCAAAGATTCCAAGTTCATTCTCTCTCATAACTTTGCAAAAATCTATCCGGAATTCATTCCGAACGAGCTGGGTAACAAAGTCAGCGGAAAAACGGAAGGGATAGGAAAAAGCATAAAGAATATGGATATCATTTCGACCAGGAGAATTCTGGAATATGGTTGGAAGTATTGTCCGGAAATTGTTGATCTTCACGGTAACACGTCTCACTTGATATTTGAGGTGAGTGAAAAAGTCCCTTTTAAAGAGTATGAAATCAGCTTTGAGCAGAACGGGCGGCCAGGTATTCATTTATTGGAATATTTCAATCCTGCCATCCTGAATAACATAGCCTTACCTTCTGAGCCGAAGGTGGAATTGTTTGTAAAATGATGGGGCAGCCTTTCCGGTGAACGTTTGGAAATCTCCCCGGATCCTATGCAACCATAAGAGGAGGAACCTAAATTGATAAAAATGAAGCACGTCGGATTAGTAGGGGTTTCAGCAGTTGGAGCTGCCCTTTGTTATCAAGACTTGATCATTAAATGCTTGAAAAAGTTCGGAACACACCCGGAAGTAACCCTCCACACCATGCCCATTAATCAATTCAGCAACTCAGACCTGAGCAAAACAGGAGAGGTACTCATGACTTCCCTTACCTCTTTAAAAAATGCAGGTGCTTCCGTCGCTGCACTAACGGCCAATACGACTCATTATGCCGTAGAAAGTATCAGGGACCGACTCCCTCTGCCTCTATTGGATATTGTGGACTTGACCGTTAATCAATGCCGGGATGAGCAGTTTAAAAAGGTGACTGTACTCGGAACCTTTGTAACCATGCAGTTTGGATTATATGAGAAGAAATTGAGTCAATACGGAATAGAGCTGGTCCAGCCGACGCTTCAAGAACAGGAAGAAATAGATCGGATCATCTCAGAGGAATTACAAGAAGGTATCGCGAAGGAATCGTCGAAAGAGTATATTAATACTGTTTGTAAAAGAGTATTAGATTGTGATACAGAAGCCATTGTCCTTGCCTGTACAGAATTACCACTCATCTCATTTGAACATCCGTCCATCCGGTTCGTGAATCCGAACGAATTACTGATTGATGAAATCATCCGGAACTGTCTTGATGAAGAAATAAAAGAGGAAACACACGAGGAAGAGGTGCAAAAGGACAAAGGGAATTTCAAAAGTATGTCGGGATTTTTCAAGTATCATCAACAGACAGACGTTTCGGGGATTCTGAAAAAAGGGATCGACGAACTCAATCTGGATCATCTGGATGAGGCATTGGAGCACTTCGAGGATGCGACCTGCCTGGATCCGGATGATCCCGAGGCACACGCGTGGATTGCGATTACATTGGGATCCAAGATGGAAGAAAGCAATGCCTTGCTCAAAGTAAAACTGCTCCCTAAATTTGAAATGGCTGTACAGAGATGTGTGGAACTCGAAGCCGAGTCCCTCATTGTGAAAAGATTGACCGGTACCCGCTTGATTAAAATCCCTCAAGAATTCGGAGGGAGTTTAGAAAAAGGAGTTGCAGAACTTGAGTACTGCGTGAATCATGGATTAAAAGATCCTGATATTTATAAACTCATCAGCTATACCTATTTACAACTGGGAGATTTAAAGAAGAGTGAACAGGCATTTAAGCTGGCCGAAGACCAGATATATGAATTAAGTAGGGGATAAAAAATGACGATTATAAAAAGCATCAAAACGTTCGCCAGATTTCATCCGGATCGGTTGGCATTAGTAGATGATGATATTTCTCTGACTTATGGAGAACTTGAAATCCTCAGCACGAATTGGGCATTGACATTTCTCCAGATGGGGATTCAAAAGAATGATCGAGTGATGGTTTGTATGAAAAACAGCAGCCGGTTCCTTGCCGTCATAGTGGCATTGGAGAAATTGGATGCCACGATCATGCCGATGAACTATCAGCTCTTTCAAAAAGATGTTAAGGACATTTGTGGTAAATATGACGTCAAATATGTCATAACAGAGTTGTATTTCCAAAGTACTTTCACTGGTTTGGGAAATAAGACCCACTTTGTTGAAAACCTTACGATCGGTTTCATGGATAGAAATGTCACTACGGCCTCACATTTGTTCGAGCACTATGATGATGAAAGTGAAATGATCTTTTTTACATCAGGATCAACAGGGAAACCGAAAGGAATTTCACTCTTAAAGAAATCGTTGAATCCCACGGTACTTCCTGATTTTTTAAAGAAGAAGTTTTCAGTTCATTTACTGGTGCGTCCCATGTTCTTCCGTTCTCACTTGACTTTGGCCTATAACACGATTCTTCAGGGAGATACACTGGTGGTCAGCCGTTCAGACGATCCAGGCACCATCTATCAATTACTAACTGCAAATCTGGTAAAGCAGATGACTTCCGGGCCGACGGATTTATATGAATTGGTAAACTATATGGAGTCAGAGTCTAAAGAAGCACCGCATTCTTTGAAAGAAGTGATGACAACCGGCAGAGCTTTGCCAGATGGTTTAAAAGAGCGCATGGCATCCCACTTTCCAAGATGTGACATCATTGATTTTTATGGAACAAGTGAAATAGGTGCGATATCATCCATCAGTAAATCAGAATGGAAAATGAAAAATCGATCTTCTGGAAAACCGGAATTTTTCGTCGATGTAATCATAATGGATGAAACAAAGGGAAAGGCAGCACCATTGGTTCCTGGAGAAATCTGTGTAAAGTCCAAGTATGCCATGAAAGAATACAAATTTGAAAAGGATGTAACAGCGTATTCCTTTGTCGATGGATACATCCGTACTGGAGATGTGGGCTATTTAGATGAAGATGGATATCTATTTATTGTTGGCAGGAAAAATGAGGTCATCAATCGGGGCGGATTTTATTTCTACCCTTCTGAGCTGGAAAATAGCATGCTGGAAATCAAAGAGGTTCAAGAAGTGGCCGTCCTTCCCGTTCAAGATGATAAATGGGGACAGGTCCCCGCAGCATTTGTCGTTTTAAAAGAAAGTCATCAACCATTTGACGAGCTGGAAATGAAAGAGTATTTAAAAACAAAGCTATTGCTCACACTGCCGGCGCACAAGATTCCCGAATACGTTACATTCTTGAAAGAGATGCCGTTTAATCTCGGGGGGAAAATCGACAAACCAAAACTTTACGGTCTTATGACAAATGTAGCCACTCATTGATAGGAGATAACATGAAAAACACGAATATGTGTATGATCCATATTATCATCGGGGTTCTTTACTTACTTGGAATCGTATTAGTTTCATATGGTATTAGTGCACAATGGGTATTGATCATAACGGTCATTTTCTGTGTTCTCGCTTTTTTACAAAAGGAAATGCGATATCTTATGATGATTCTGTCTGCCTTTCTAGTAAGCTTTTATGTTTACGTTCTCTTAAGCGGTCTTTTTCGTCACCATACGGATGATCTTATGCTGATTGTGTTAATGGATCGTCTCTTATTAAGCCTCATCATTATCAGTATTGTCGTAACAGCCATCGTATGTAGAAAGCCGTTCTCGCTGAACCTGAAAAAGCCCAAGTGGGATAATCCCATCTATTTCCCTTTTATCACACATGGTTTCCACTCCATTAAGATCAAACGATTCTTTCAGCTTTCAGTACTTGGAAATATGGTGGTATTCACCATCCTTCTATTCATATTTGGTGACTGGGAAAGAATGAAGGACTTACTTGTTTTTGCGTTGGCTTTTTCCGTGGTGAATGCTTTTCTGGAAGAGTTACTCTGGAGGGGAGCGTTCTTTCAGATACTCTCGGAACAAGTATCAATGCTTTATGCCCTTATCCTGACAAGTCTTGCGTTTGGCCTTCATCATATTGCCATAGGCATTCCATTTGCTGCTGCCATCAGTTTTTCTATAGGAGGCTTTTTCTTTGCGGTTGTGAGGAATAGAAGTGAAAGTGTCATCCCATCGATTCTATGGCATTTCATCATTAACCTCTTTATGGTCTTTAGTGGATTCATCATTCATTGATCCATACCCGCAGGAAGCAAGGGGACGGTTCTCTTGCTTCCTTTTTTATTCAGAAGAAGCATCAGAACCGTCCCCATGCTTCATCTAACTCATACTTCTGCCGCAGATGGTGACGAAAATGCATTCCGACGAGGTCAAACCATTCCTGGGCATTCAACCATCCAAAGCCTCCATGCTTCTGTTTGTAGTTTGGGTGGATTTCATCTGCTTTCACTTTCAATTCTGTCATTCGTTTCATTAGTTGATCGAGCTCTCGTATAATATCCTCTTTCGTTTTTGTATTGTCCGGGGCAGCATTAAGTTCGGGCGGTAACTGGATTTTAATTGGCGGGAATCCACCAATGTTAAATAAGTATTCCCCAAACTCTGTTTTCCCCTGTGTTTGCTCTCCAGCAGCCAGCGCACAAGCTTCAACACTGTCCAGATACTCATGTGCCACGACAAGTAGATGGTCATACATTTGACCGATAGACCAGACCCCTTGCTCAGGTACATACCTGAGTTGCTCCAACGAATAGGTTTGTAGGAAGCTTTTGTATGTTTCGATCAATTTAAGGTCATTCATGTTCATTTCTCCTCTTTCATACATTTAATAAAAAAAGCACTTCTCCTTCTTGAAGAAATGCACTATTTTTCTCTACCAATTCTATTATTTTGGGTTGAAGATACCTTTTCCCGTTTGCATATCGATTGGCAATGAAGAATGTTCGTGTGTGATTAGCCAAGCTTCGTTCTCTTTTTTTAAGCCAAATGTGAAACGGTTGGTCATTTGACGATCTTTCTCTTCGGAATTCCCCCTGAAAGCAGAGTAAGTTACTGCACAGTGCACGTATGCTATATTCGTATTTTCCTCAATAACTAAATCATTGATATCCACTTGTAGTACATAGTGGTCTTCCTTCAAACCATTAAACCACTCTGTTACACTATCTTTCCATAAAGAAAGACCCTTACACTCCCAGTTTCCCCAGCAGTCATAAATATGTACGTCTGCCGAATAGATAGATAGGAATTTTTCAACATCGCTTTCGTAGACGGCGCGTTTGTACGTTTCAAGAACGTCCTGAACCAATCCCGCTCTATTTGTCATATCATCCACTCCTTAAAAATAGTGTGAAAAACATTATGGCTAACTCACTTATCATTCTTAAAAAAATGAACTGGACGGATCTCGATTCGCCACCCAAATTCTTCTCCTATATTCAATTGCGTGGTCGGATGAATAGAAGCAAGTTGGATCGCCTCATCCATGTTTTCTGCTTCAAAAATGAATATGCTGCCAATCAGCTCTTTCGATTCTGTAAACGGCCCATCTGTAACCATGACCTTTCCATCCACACGGCGCAAGTTCTTGATTTCTGACTCCAGACCTGCATCAAGCAGCACCTTCCCACTTTCGTAAAATTTCTCCGTGTGCGGCTGGCATTCCTCCATCACAGCCTCTATTTCCGCACTTGGACGTGCATCCATTTTTTCAGAGTTGAAATAGCCCATACATAAAAATATCATCGTCATCTCTCCTAGGTCACTCGAATTTTTTGTATCTATTCATACAACGATCAGCAAGTCGGTAAATCGACATAACGAATAATTAATTTTTTATTTCATACAATCTTCAGCCTGTTTTAATAGAAATTTCTGTTCTTGTACATTTTGGGTTAACGAAGCAGCACGCTGGAATTCTTTATATGCTTCTTTTTTTCTTCCTAGCTTTAGGAGGAAATTTCCCTTGGTGCTTGGAAGTAAATGATAATTCTTCAACGCTGGTTCCTTCAGTAAAGAATCGACAATTTCCAAGCCTGCAATTGGTCCATAGGCCATTGAAATGGCAACCGCCCGATTCAGTTCAACGATGGGAGAAGGAGCAATATGTGAAAGCGCACGATAAAGAGTTGAAATTCGCTCCCAATTGGTTTTTTCTGGTGAGTCGGCTTCTGCATGACAAGCAGCTATAGCAGCTTGCAATGCATACAATCCAATTGTGCCTCCAAGGTCTTCTACTTTTTTTAGTGAAGCAAAACCCCGGTCGATGTGTTCCTGACTCCACAACGAGCGGTTTTGATCCAATAGCAAAATCATTTCACCTTCCGTATTTGTTCGGGCTTTAAATCGGGATGCTTGTATTTCCATTAGCGCAACAAGACCATGAACTTCCGGTTCCAGACGAATGAGTTCTGCTAAAGCTCTTCCCATTCTTAATGCTTCGTTACATAGATTCATTCGAATCAAATGTTTACCTGTAGAAGCCGAATATCCCTCGTTGAACATAAGATAGATCACTTCCAAAACGGAAGAAATCCTTTCTGCATACTCAGCCTTCTTAGGAACCTCGAAAGAAACATTGGCTTCTACAAGTTTTCGTTTTGCCCTCACCACTCGCTGGGCAATCGTCGGTTCATGTACAAGAAACGCGTTTGCGATTTCTTCTGTTGTCAGTCCCCCAACCAGTCTTAGGGTAAGGGCTACACGGGCGTTTTTTGATAACACCGGATGACATGTCATAAAAATCAGCTTCAGTACATCGTCCTTAATTTCTTCATCCATTTCATCAGCCAAGTCATAATCGTACTGAGTATTCATCGAGTAAGCCATTTGTTCATATTTTTGATCCAGCCGTTTTTTTCTGCGAAGCATGTCTATGGCTTTTCGTTTAGCCACAGTCATCAGCCATGCACCAGGGTTTTCCGGAATATCAGAGACTGACCAACGCTCAAGTGCTATGATCAGTGTGTCTTGAGCAAGATCTTCAGCAATGCTTATATCCTTCACGATCCGAGTAAGTGATGCGACTACTTTAGCTGATTCCGCTCTCCAAATCGACTCAATTCTTTGGTGGATTGAAGTCTCTATCATGTGTTTGTTCCTCCTTTCCCCAATGCATTACGCATTCTAAATCAAAATGAAACCAATATGGGAACCACACCATAATATTAATTGTAAAATTCTGATAATGTCATTTTATCATAAGATCAATGGTGACAGTGCTCATTTTCACATCAAGAAGAAGCATCAGAACCGTCCCCATGCTTCTTACTTTCGTTTTAACGTGGTGAGTGAGATAATTTGAGCAATCACAAAACTGAAGGAGGAGTTATGAATGAAGAAAGTCATGAATGAACCTGAGGATTTGGTCGTGGAGATGTGCAATGGGATGGCCATGGCTCATCCGGAGCTTGAGTTTATGAAGAAGTATAAGGTGATGAAGAAAAAGGATTTGAATGAAGAGAAGGTAACGTTGATCAGCGGCGGAGGAAACGGACATGAGCCTGCCCATGCGGGACTCGTTGGGAAAGGGATGCTCGATGCTGCTGTGTGCGGTGACGTGTTTGCATCGCCTTCTCAAATTCAGGTATATCAGGCGATCAAGGCGACGGCCGGTAAAAAGGGAGCCCTCTTGGTCATTAAGAATTACAGCGGGGATATCATGAATTTTAAAAATGCGGCTCACATGGCTTCAGAGGATGGCATCCCTGTGGAATACGTCAAAGTGGATGATGATATTGCGGTGGAAGACAGTCTTTATACAGTGGGACGCCGTGGTGTCGCGGGAACCGTGTTGGTACATAAAATTGCGGGAGCGGCAGCTGAAGAAGGAAGGGACTTGCTGGAAGTGAAAGCTGTGGCGGAAAAAGCCGCTGAGAATGTCCGCAGCATCGGATTCGCCCTGACATCCTGTACGGTCCCAGCCAGTGGATCTCCGACGTTCAAATTGGCTGACGACGAAATCGAATATGGTGTCGGAATTCACGGAGAGCCGGGGACAAGACGGGAAAAAACCGCGTCCGCTGACGAACTGGCAGATCGTATGGTAAATGACCTTCTGAAGGATTTGAAGATGGAAGATGGGGATTCTTCCGAGATTGCGGTCCTTGTAAACGGCTTTGGAGGCACGCCGCTACAGGAACTCTACCTTTTCAACAATTCCGTTACCCGGATTTTGGCCGGGAAAAAGGTGTCCATTAACCGTGCCTTTGTCGGTAACTACATGACGAGCATTGACATGGCAGGCGTTTCCCTGACCGTGATGAAGCTTGATGAAGAGTTGAAAACATTGCTCTCAAGTGAAAGCACTGCGCCTGCGTTCAGAGTGGACGGGCCGGTCCCGGGTGTGGAGTACATCGATCTCGAAGAAGATGAGGAAACGAAACCAGTCTCCTTCGAAGTGGAAACGCCGGAAGAACATGCTGTGATTAAAATTGATAGAGCGACACTCGAAAACATGATATATCTTGTGGACAAAATGAGCGACATCATCATCAAGAATGAAGTACCATTCTGTGAATTGGATTCACATGCCGGAGACGGTGATTTCGGGATGAGCGTCTCCAAAGGCTTCAAGCAATTGAAGCGGGAGTGGAAAGACATCCTGGATCAAGAAAATCTCACCATCGGCAGCTTCCTGGATGCAAGTTCCATGGTCATCATGGAATACTGCGGAGGTGCTTCCGGTCCGATCTGGGGATCTGCGTTCCGTGCGGCAGGGAAAGCGGCAGAGGATCGAAAGGAACTGACCGTGGGAGAATTTGCGGACATGCTGCAAGCGGCCGTGAAGGGAATCCAGGATACAGGCGAACGATCCTTCGGCAGAGGAGCAGAAGTCGGGGACAAAACCCTCGTGGATGCACTCGTTCCTTGCGCGGACTCCTGGTCGGAAAGTGCGTCAAACGGAGCTGACTTCAAGACCGCGTTTGAAAAAGGAGCAGCGGCCGCTGTAGAAGGAGCCGAGAAAACCAAGGGTATCGTTGCCCGGATGGGTCGTGCCGGTACGGTTGGGGAACGAAGCCTTGGACATCCGGATGCAGGTGCTTATGCGCTTGGGGTAATATTTACGGAGCTTGCGGAGAGTTTGAAGTAAAGGTTGATGGAAGCAAGGGGACGGTTCTCTTGCTTCTTTTTTTTGTTGGTTGGAAGCGGGAGAACCGTCCCTGTGCTCCTTAAACAATAAGTTCTTTTATCATGGAAAGGAAAGTGTAGACGATAATCGAGAGAACTCCTTGAACAAACAGCGCAAGGATAAATAGGATCTTTCGGACAAACCAGTTGTACTTTCCGATTTTCGTGTAAATGTAGTATCCGGAGCCGAACATGCCCTTTTGGAAGGCGTTCGTGATTTTTTGAAAGATCGTGGTTGCAGGGCGGTAAACGGCCAAATCGTAGTAATCCAACATGGTTCTTTCCAATAAAAGAATGGTGCATCCATATGCAAATTGGGTGGAGAGGACCACGATGATGAATAGTTTGATGATATCAGTTATGTAATCTACATACACATACATATGAATCTCCTTTTCTAAGCAACTCTCTATCTATCATACTCAAATTATCCACCTGACAAAAGACTTCCATTAACGAAACTTTCCAATTCAGTTAAACGTATACATATATAAGGAATAAAAACAGTGACGTACTTAAGGAGGCAGTCAAAATGGAATGGTATATCTTTCTAGCTGTTATCGGGATATATGTGTTGATTTCCCTGTTGATCTTACCTATGCAATATCGCTTCTTGATCGCTTTAAAAGCTGAAGAGGAGAAGAACTGGTTAAAAGGAAAGAAACAGGGGGATATGTATGATGCCATGAATGCCGGTGAACTGAGCCTTCATGGGAATATGCAGGGGAACCCGTTGTTTTTTCTGGCTAATCTTTTTGCTTCGCTTCTTTATAGAGTGAAGCATCGTGGGGATAGCATGTAGGAGATCAAGAGACAGTTATTCTTTTATGGGGTGACTGTTTTTTTTTTTGGTTTTGGGTCACGGGACCTGTCCCTCTTGATCACAATCCTAGACGAACAAATCATTGGAGAGAAGGGGGATCTATTCGTTTGTACTTACTATTATCGATTTTTTTAGCCAGTATTCTAGGTTTGATCTTGTTTATATTAGGGCCTTGGATAGGCGGAAGCCTTGCTTTCGGTATCATTGCAGGTTGTTTGTTCAGGGGCTTTATCTGATAAGTGATATACATAAAAGAATAATGAAAGAAATGCCAAGAGCCGATAAGGCAAGGGAGGTATATGAAAACTATTTGAAAGAGAAAGAGGAGAACGGTCACGGTTAGAGAAATGGATATCTAACATCGAAAACCGCCCAGGCTAAGAAAGCTCTGGGCGGTTTTTAATGTGGCTGATCAGCTGCCTGTATGCTGTTTGTCTTTTTCCACAGCTGTCAGTCGTTGACCTTCGTCTCTTGAGGTACTCTTTTCTTGGTCATTTCCATTGACTAAATCACTCGTAGCACTTTTGAATTCCTTTAAGGTCGTTCCGAATGCCCGTCCGATTTCCGGAAGTTTTGACGGGCCAAAGATTATCAGTGCGATTACCAGTACGAGAATTAATCCCGGGATTCCGATATTTGTAAGCATAGGTTTCTCCTCCTGTCGGTTTAATGGATGTGCTGCCGATTCCGCGTACATTCAATAAGTCTCTTCTGTTCATGCTGTGTTCATTCAAGTCTCTTCCTTTATAGAGCAACATTCTCTTGACCTGCATTTGACTCCGTAGAAGGGGAAGCCTTTTTCTTATAAGCCATGGTTGAGCAGGTGATGCTGATTTCATATAAAAGGAGGAGCGGCAGGATGACCAATACATCGGAAAGGAAATCCGGCGGTGTAATCACCACGGAAATGACAATCAGCAGGAAATAGGCGATCCTTCTTGATTTTTTCAATTTGGAAGGATCCAAAATGCCAAGTACCGTCAGAAAGACGATGACTAAAGGCATTTCGAATAACAATCCAAAAGGCAGGGTCAGGTGTAACATGAATCGGAAGTATTTCTCCGCTGTGAACATCGTTTCAAATTGATCGGCTGACAGGGTGGTTAAGAAGTTCAGGACGATCGGAAAAAGAAGAAAGTAGCCAAATCCAATGCCGAAAATGAACAAAAAGAACAAGGCGGGTATGAACCGTAACGTGACTTTTTTTTCTGCTTCACTCAGAGCCGGAGAGACAAATCGCCAAATCTGATAGGCAGCGATTGGGATGGTCGCTGCGACTGAGAAGACAGATGCGATCATCAAGTACACCCATAAAATGTCACTCGGTCCGAGGATCGCGAGCTTCATGTCTATATCCCTGATCAGCCATCCGTATATCGGCTTCATAAAAGAGAGACCCACTATCAGGAAACCGATAAAGGCGAGTACGGTTTTAATAGCACGGCTCCTCAGCTCTTCCAAGTGTCCGATCACCTGTTGGTTGCGATCTTTCATGGCATCTGCCTCCTTGGTGCTAATTCATTTGCATATGTTTGCCTTTTTGGGCTTGTTTTTTATGGGCGCGGGCATGCGCTTCATGACGATCCTCTTCTACCTCAGAAGACAGAGGTTTCCCTTCTGGAACGGTTGATGTTGACACTTCCTTCAGTCCTTCTGCATTTTTTTCGTACACGAAGGAAGCTCTGGTAGAAATATCTGCACCTGGACTCGAGACGAATGGAACGACACGATAATCGGCTTTCCACTGGGTCGGCGTGACATGGCAGCGGACATATCCGCGATAATCGTTGAAGAATTTAATATGTTCGTTCTGGGCAAGAATGCGGTCCGTGTCAGAGCGCTTGTCTGCGCCATCCCCGCCTGATGTGATTGATGTGCCGATAAACTCTGCTCCAAGCATGCGGGAAGACGGTTCGTCAAAGTCTGCCAGGATATTGGATGCCCAGTTCGCATGTACATCACCTGTCAGGACAATCAGGTTATCCATGTTTTTCTGACGGGCAAATGCCGTGATGCGTTCCCTTGCAGGGGTGTAACCATCCCATCCATCCATACTGTATAAAGGCCGGTCAGGACTTGGACCATAATTTCTTTTGGCAAAAAAGATTTGCTGGGCCAGTACATTCCATGTGCTGCTGGAGTTGCCGAGATGATCAAGAACCCATTGTTCCTGTTCGCGGCCCAACAAGGTGCGTGAAGGATCCAGGGATTCTTCCGTCTGGGGAGAGCTTTTATCTCCATTTGCCTGATCGGAACGGTACTGACGGGAATCGAGCACCATGAAATTGGCCAAGTTCCCGTATGAGAACTGACGGTAAAGCTGCATGTCCACTCCATGAGGCATGGAAGATCTCCTTAACGGCATATGCTCGTAGTAAGCCTGGTAGGCTGCGGCACGCCTCCTCACGAACTCTTCCACAGACTGGCCTTTTTCAGGAATCATGTCGGCATAGTTGTTTTCCACTTCATGGTCATCCCATGTCACCACCCATGGAAAAGCCGCATGGGCAGCCTGCAGGTCCGCATCCGTCCGGTATTGGGCATGGCGGTTGCGGTAGTCCTCCAACGTGCGGATTTCAGGACCTTTATGGTCTCGTACATTTCCTGATTTAGCTACATACTCATTCGGGCCGTATTCATAAATATAGTCTCCAAGATGGAAAACGAGATCAAGATCTTCTTTGGCCATATGCTTATAAGCCGTATAATAGCCGTGCTCATATTGCTGGCAGGAAGCAAAGGCAAAGGACAGACTTGAGACGTCTGCATTCAGGGCAGGAAGGGTTTTCGTCCTTCCGATCGGGCTGAAATCCTTTCCGACTTTGAATCGGTAATAGTACACCGTTCCTGCTTCCAGGTTCCCCACCTCTGCATGAACCGAGTGAGCGAGGGACGGACTTGCCACTTCCGTCCCACGCTGGACGATATGTCGGAAATGTTCATCTTTCGCGATTTCCCACTTCACTGGAATCTTTCGGTCAGGCATGCCCCCGCCATTAAGCGGGTCTGTGGCTAAACGTGTCCATAATACGACACCATCCGGGAGCGGGTCACCGGAAGCTACCCCAAGTGAAAAAGGGAAATCCTGAAATCCGGCTTCTTCTGCCGAGACAGACAAACCGCCCATCGATTGAGCAATCGCCATCTCCAGGGAAATGCCTGCGACTTTCCCCGCCCCTTGAAGGAAGTTGCGGCGGTCGACCCCTTTATATAAGGTCTCTTCATTCAGCTTTTGAATCCAATTTTCCATTGATCTCTCATTCGTCATGTGGATGACTCCCTTCATGAATCTATTGAATCGAACAGTTCATATTATAGGAGTCCACTTTTAACGTGTTGTAAATGAATGTAAATAGAGGGAGGAAGAGGAGGGGACTCATTCCTGGGACAAAAGCCCATTTTTATTCGAATTTTTCAATAAGTGAGAAAGATTCAGTGGATTCTATCCATTTTTGTAGGCGGACAGACCTGTTTTTCTTAACATGGATGAAAAGAAAACTACATAATAAAATGATTCGTCTTGGGAGATGAAAAGATACGTTTAAGGGATCTGCCTGAAAGTTTGGGGACTGCCCTATTTTGGTTTCTTTTTTTCTGCTTGTACAAGAAAAATCTCTGCTGAATTGCGATATTATCTGATAAATAAGCCATTTTATAATACAATTAATATACTAATCTGTTAAAAATGTTGCGGTCGGTCAGGGTTTGAACGAAAAAATAGAATGAGGTGCTGAAATGAAGGGATCTCGTGGGGGCTTGGCTACTATTGGCATCATTGTCACTCAACTTCTGGCGATGATAACGCCTGTAGCATGGATTGGACTATTGATCGTGGCATTTAGCTTATACCATACTTCTCAAAAGAGCAAAGGCAAAAGGGAGTTCTCGGGCTGGTTGATGACGGTCGGAATTCTGGGAATCATCCTTGGGGGCTGTGCAGATCCATCAAAAGATGTGGATAAAGAAACTACTGCGCAGGCTGAGAAAGAAGCCGATCAACAGTCGAAGGCAGAGGAAGAAAAGAAGGCGGCAGAAGAGAAGAAAGCCAAGGAAGAAGAAGAGACGGAGGTAAAGGAAAAAGCGGAAGCTGAGAAAGAGCAGCAGGAGCTTGCCGACACATTCGGATTGGAAGAAGTGCTGGTTTCCCGAGTGGTAGATGGCGATACAGTCGAATTGAAGGATGGAAGAAAAGTCCGGTTCATAGGCGTCAACACCCCCGAGTCCACTACGAGAACAGAAGAATACGGGAAAGAAGCAAGTAACTATACGACGGAAAAGTTAGAAGGCAAGACGGTTTGGCTCCAAAAAGATGTGTCCGAAACGAACCGATACAATCGTTCACTGCGTCTTATCTGGCTTGAGATTCCTAAGGATGACATGGACGAAGAAGAGATCCGGACGAAAATGTTCAATGCGGACCTCGTATTAAACGGATATGCAGAGCCGTCCACTTACAACCCGGATGTGAAATACAGCGAGTACTTCGTGAAATTCGCCAGGGAAGCAAGGGAGAATGGAACGGGCCTCTGGGCATACGGTGAAAATGGAACGACTAAAGGGGATCTGGATCTAAAGGAAGAAAAGAAAACAACGACAGCCGCCACACCTAAATCCGGCTCCAGTGCCACAACGGAAGAACCGGCAGCTGATCAAGAACAAGAGTACTATCAAAACTGTACCGAACTGAGAAAATCTATCCGAATGGAGTCCCATCCGATCATCCTGCTTATGCACGGAAGCATGACCGGGATAAGGACGACTGGGCGTGTGAGAGATAAGAGAGAGTACGGGCCATTCCTTTTGTGAGGGAATGGCTTTTGTTTTGGGGTAATAGTAAAAATATTGGAACTTGATCCCAACTCAATCGTAGATAATATAAGGCCTTAAGTTGGGGAGGGAAATCATGAAACAGCTTTATATCAAACAAAAGGTATTCAGTCTGAGCGGGAAATTCACGGTGAAGGATCATGAGGAGAAGGATCGATATTATGTGGAAGGAAGCTTTATGAAGGTTCCGAAGACTTTCTCCATTATGGATGCAAGCAGGGAAGAAGTAGCGCTGATTACGAAGAAGACGTTCAGCTTCTTACCGAAGTTTTTTGTGGAGGTAAATGGTCAAGAGGTGTTGACGATTAAGAAGGAGCTATCCTTTTTAAAAGCACGCTATACAATTGACGCGGCAGGCATTGAAGTGCAGGGTAACTGGTGGGATATGAATTTCCAAGTGTTACAGCATGGCAAAGTAGTTGGTGAAGTGGGTAAGGAGTGGTTCAGTTGGGGCGACAGCTACAGGGTGAGCGTCATAAATGAAGAGATGGAAACGATTATGATTGCACTTGTCATTGCGATAGATTGTGTGAAAGCGGATGAAGCAGCGGCTGCATCGTCAGCTAACTAGAAGAGAAGCATGGGGACGGTTCCCGTGCTTTTTTTTCATGAATTGGAAGCAGGAGAACCGTCCCCGTGTTCCTAAATTATTACTATACTCATATATAACAAAGAACGAAGGAAAAAACGGTCTTAATAAGTGCCGTAATCCCCTTAAATCCCTCCATGTGGAAGATAAGGTAGAATGGTGCATGGTGTATACTCAAACCATAAGTTCATTTCGATGGCAAGGGGTGTAAAAGAATGAAAAAAGTATTAGCAGGATTGACGCTGACAGGACTCTTACTATCTGGATGTTCCAGTGCCCCTCAAGAAAAGCAATACACCATCGCTGAAGCGACTGATAATGGGGACACGATTGTAAATGAAGAGGGAAAAGTAGAAAATCTGGATAAACTATTATCCTTTATAAAGGATGTTAAGGCTGATAAGGAATCGGAACTGACCCTCTCGAATTTCTCGAATCGTCAAGTGACGCTAAATAAAATGAAGTTCGATGGAGAATCGTTGACGTATGAACTAACAGATGGGAAAGGGGAAGAACGGGTGAACATGAGTTGCAAGAGCATTGAGGAAAGAACTGGATCCATCTCTTTACAAGAATGCGAAGGTGATTCACCAGTAATCGGCCTCGTGCAAGTATCTGAGTACCAAATAAATAAAACCAAAGCATCTATGAACGAGTAAAAGCATCCCGCTTAGGATGCTTTTTTCATGTGAGTCTCACGCGTCTTTCATTTGTGTGATGAGGCTTTGAGTCATATTGATATTCTTTTCGCTTTTCAGTAAGTGATAAGCCATTTTGGCATACTGGAGATGAGTGATGGCTGACTCCTTATTATGCAGCTTGATGAAGTTTCGTCCCAGCATGAAATAGAGATCACCCAGTGCATATAAGTAGTGATGTTCCGTACAATAGGTAATTCCCTTATTGCAATACATGATGGATTCATTAAACTTTTTTGTGTGATATAAAACATAGGCATAGTTGTAATAGCATCGAATGACGATTTTATCATTTAATAGTGGCAGGTTCTGATTAAGGTGGCTGAACACGGTTTGGTATTCTTTCTGCGCCTCATTGTATCGTTTCGCTTCTATTAGTAGGTTGCATTTGGTAATGAGAATTTCTAAGTCTTCTTCCGATAGATTCTTTTTGGTGCTGTAGGACATTTCCAGTGCAGAATTAATCAGGGCTAGTGCTTGATCAAGATCATTTTTTATAAAAAAAGCACAAAGGCTTTCATGCCATGTGAAGATCTTTTGATAACGAATGTCTTTAAATAAAGGATTGTTCTTTTGGGATTGGATTAACTTGCGTACCAGATCGTAGTCTCTTGCCGCCCTGGCATTTCGTAATTGTTTATAAACCTCGCTGAAGTAGTCATATCGCTCATTATAAGCAGGATTGATTAGTGCAGAGATGGGAACTCCCAGTCTTTCAGATAGTCTATAAACGGTTTCAGCGGAGGGAGACACACTTCCCCCTTCCAATCGGCTGATGAAAGATTGAGTGCAAATATCTTTAGCCAGCTCACCCTGTGTCATGTTGATCTTCTGACGCAACTCTTTGATTCTCTCTCCAATGTTCATAACTATCCCCTACGTAAAATATTCGTAAACTCATATCGTTAGTCAAATAACGATTAAAGAGCACCTATTTATTAGTATAAAGATAGTATATCAAATAAGACTAAAGATTCACAAAAATCCATAATAAGTTATTAAAGAAGCACGGGGACGGTTCCCGTGCTTCTTTTTTTTGTCAATGGAAGCAGCAGAACCGTCCCTGTGCTTCTGTTACTTATTTCCTATTTCTAGAAAAACCTAGGTTGAGAATAGAATGACCACAGAATCGATGGTACGATAGTCTATGAATTGGAATTTTATAGGATGTAATAGATGAATAGAAAGGACCGATCCATATGCACACTGAAATCCAGATTAAGTACTCAGAGACGGAGAGGGCGCTCTCCAAGCTTCGGCAGACGATTGACGCTTGGAATACGACGTACCCAAGGCAGATTGACGGGGCGAATGAACTTGAGGTCATCAATAAGCTCAATGAACTCAATGAGCAATGCCAGAAGATGCTTGAGAGCTATCAACAGCTTCTGATGGAAAACCAGGTGACTACGCAACTTTCTGTAGAAGGCATGGAAGAAACCGATCGTACTCTTTCTTCTACCATGACTTTGAGCCGGTAAGGGAGGCACTCTATGAAAATACTGGATGTTGACGGCTTTCAACATGGGATAAAGGAGATAGAGGAAACCCTGTCCTCTCAGAAAGATCAGGTAGAGCAGATTGAAAGAGCGGTTCAGGACGTGGTCAATTTGGATGATGCGTTTAAGGGGGAAGGCGGGAATGCGATCCGGGATTTCTACCGGCGTCAGCACCTTCCCATGCTGGAACAGTACCAGTTGTTTTTATCCGACTATCAAACCATCATCAGACAGATGAAGGAGGCTATTGGTCACGTGGAGCCTTCGCCTGACGGGTTCATGAGGCAGAGCTTCTTGGACAACGAAGTGGAGGAAGGTCTTCACCATGCAAGGCAGTTAACGGTAGAACTGACGGTGGAAGCCAATGCCACCATCAGAAGTGTATCAGACATCGTATCGGTGCCAAGAATCCAGGACTGGTCGTTTTTACAGCAGGTGACCCATGCCCAGGAGGAAAAAGAACGCAGCCTCCGAAAGCTGCATGAGTTCGATCATACTCAAACGGCTTCGCTTTCTTCCCTCGAAGAACAGGTCCACACGATGACGCAGCGAATCGCTCGGCTCCAAACTGTTTTTCAAAAAGGAAAGCTTGGTATAATAGAGAAGAAGGCTCACCAGGAAGACTCATCGTTTCTATCCAAACTATCCGAGTTTACATCGGTCATGGCCAAAAATAAAGTATCCGAGTTTCTTGGGACCGTGGAAGGAGCTCTGTTTGCGATCGTCGATATCGTCAGCGATCTCGTCGACACGCTCATCGCCCTGTTCACCGATCCCATCGGATTCTTCAAAGGCATCATTCATACCGTCCTTCACCCCATCGACACGGCGAAGTACATATGGAAGGACCTGAAACAATCCTTTGAAGAAGAAGTCGTCAACGGAGATGTACGAAGCCGGGCTAGGTACTTTTCCTACGCAGGAACCTACATCGCCGCGTCCATTTTCGGTGCGAAAGGCGTAGACAAAGTCAGCAAGATGGGCAAAGGCGGTAAAATGAGCTCCAAGTCGGACGTTCCCTACAACGTCATGACGACAGCCAAAGTCAAATCTTTCATCCACAACGGTGTGAAAAGCACGTTTGGAAAAGTGGAAGACACCGCGCATCAGCTGCTTTCTTCCCGAACCGGAAAAAGGGCACTGGGACTGAATTCCCTTTCCGGCCATCTTCAAGAGCTATTCAGGAAGACTAAAAACGTCTTAAATCCGAAGAAAGTGAAATCGGTGATGGAGAAGACGTATCAAAAGGTAGTGGCCGGTCCGGTTTCGAGGGTTGCTCAGTCCGATGCTTTCTCCAGGATGGGGAAGGTGTTGTTGAATGAGGATGGGCATGTGGTGGTTTTTGGGAAGGAGAAGGGTCGAAGGGTTGGAAATGAGGGTATAGTTAAAAGTAAGGAAGTCAATGAAACAAATTTAAGAAATATTGATGATTTTATTAGTGGTAATAAGAAATTTGATGAAGTAATTGAAGACTACGCAAAAGTATATAAAAAACATGTAGACTTAAACAAACCTTGGTCATGGGACGACACCATTCCCGGTGGAGATAGTTTATCTTCTGCTCAAAAACGAAAGATTAAAGAAATGGCTATAGAAAAAGGGCACATTCCTGAAATAAAGGTTACAAAAGTAGCTGGAATGAGATACGGATTTGCTGACTTCGCAAGAGCAGGTGTTGTAGAAGAAACTGTACAACTACCAGAAGTGTTTTGGAAGTTATCGGACAAAGAACAGTTTAAGTGGTTGGATGAACAAATAGGCGGTACAAGAAAAGGAATGACATGGCATCATACAGAAGTTCCTAGTAGAATGGAGTTAGTTCCCTTTGGTATTCACAATATTACACCTCATAATGGAGGAAGAACAAAAGGAATGTGGGCAGACGCTCCTAGGTAACAACTTTGAGGAGGTATTGAAATATGGAATTCAAGGATGGATCAATTATATATCCCTTGCCGGATGATACATTATTATTTGAAAAAGAAAGCAAGTGGAGAATAAAATTACCAGATTCATATAAAGAATTTATAAAAAAATACAATGGTGGTATTCCTATAAAGGATAGTTTTAAGTGTAATAACCACATGTATGCGATTGATAGGTTTTTATGTACTTTGCAAGTAACTGGGGAAAGAGAAGATGAGTATTACGACATAGGAGTAGTTCGAACACAATTGGAAGAAAGAATTGTGTTTGATGAAGATTTAGTAGGTACTGAACTCTTACCGATAGCTGTATTATTTGCAGGTGACTTTGTATGCTTAGACTACAGTAAAAATGGTGAAGAGCCTACAGTTTGCGTGTGGAATCATGAAGAGTCTTCAGATTTGAATCCCGTAACATATATGATCAATAGTAGCTTCGAAGGATTTCTAAATATGTTAACAGAATAGATTCAAGTTTTATAAATATAAACTTGAATAGAATACTCTTAAATCAGAATTATCTAAAGCACTTGATTGTCCTTAATAGGCAACAGGTGCTTTTTTGTAAAAAAATAGGCAGAAGATATTAGACTTGGTGTATGATGTGGAGATATTGGAGTCTTATAGATATGTGAAAAACATAGAAGAGTGGAGGCACGGCCATATATTTCGTGCTTGTTAAAATGAATAGGGAGAATATGGTGCCACCTTGGTAGGAGTTTTAAAAACGACCCCATATTAGGAAAGCAATACGATAATTTTAGAAGTAAATATTGGAGATGGAGAGCTAAGCAGATAGATAAAAATGAATTGTAAAGGAGGAACCTGGAGTGAATAAAGAGGAATTATCAAACCTTGTTAATGAGCATAAGGAATCAGATGACTTTACAGGCGGAGTAGATGAAATTCAAATTCATTCAATTGAAAATGAGCTAGGGGTGGAATTACCAAAAAGTTTCAAGTGGTTTTTAACTACTTATGGTTCTGGTGGGCTATTTGGTGTTGATATTTTAGGAGTGGCTAAGTCAAATAGAACTCCTGTGGTTGTGAGTACTAAGAGATATAGAGAGTTAGGAATGGAAAAGGAACTAGTAGTTATTGAAGATGCTGGAGAATATGTTTATTGTCTTAATACGAGTGAAATGGAAAATAATGAGTGCCCGGTAATAGTGTGGAATAGGACAGGGGGGCTTGATGATTTCAGTACGGCAAAGAATTTTTATGAGTTTTTATCACAAAGGTTACTGAGCGCAAAAGAAGCATGGGAAGAAGATCTTTGAGATTGAAAATAGAAACAAAATATCTTATGTAGCTTATTATAAAGCACTTGATTGCCTACTAGGTAACAGGTGTTTTGTTTTACGTGAGTGATCTTGGTTTTCATCTGTCATAAGGAATTGACAAAGTAAATTTCTTCATCAAAAACATCAATTCTATATATCCATTTGTGACCATTTAGGAATTTACTCTTTTATCTCCTAAACCGCCAATGATGTCTGCTCTTAAAGAATAATCATGTAAATGAGAAATTAACTAAATAGTCTAAGGGGGTATTTATTGAGAACTATATTTAGCGATTTTATAAAAAATGAAAAAATTGATGAAGATGTTATTTTAAAATACAAGGCTAAACTTCCTGGAGAATTAATAGAAACTTGGGAAAGGTATGGTTATGGTACTTTTCTAAATGGCTTTATAAAAGTTATTAATCCAGACGATTATTTGGATATTTTAGAGAGAAGCTATTTAAGGTATGAGCAGGCGATTCCCATTTTTGCAACAGCGATGGGTGATATTATAGTATGGGAAAAGGGTAAGTATGTAAATTTAATAAACTATCGAAAAGGATATGTTAATGTTGTTTCATCCGGGTTTGAATTCTTTTTTGATGACTTAAAAGATTCAGACTTTATGAATGATGAATTAATGTGGCAGCCTTATCCCGATGCGCTTAGAACCTACAGTGGCCCCTGACTATGATGAGTGTTTTGGATACACTCCTTTATTAGGGTTAGGTGGAAATGAAAAAGTAGAAAACTTAAGCAAAGTGAAATTGAAGGAACATATTCTGGTTATTACTGAGTTTATGGGACCAGTTCAGTAAAAGTCCGAAATTCATTTACTGGTCGAACTACTAAACCACTTGCTTTAGGCAGCAGGTGGTTTTCACTTTGAAAGATTTAGTAATCCTTACAGGTAGAAAATCCAATGTCGTAGACGAAGCAACAGAACTGTCCCCATGCTTCCAAAAAAAGTGTCATATCTCTCTAAATCAGAGACATATGACACTTTTTTTATTTCCACAACGATCCCACCTCCTAAAACAATCAAATATATAACACCATCACAAAAATGTAAGCGGTTTTATGATGAAGCGCTTTCATGGAAAATGTAGTTATAGAAAAGGGAGGGGTTAAGGATATGAAGGCTTGGAAGAAGTTTATGACAGGTGCAGCTATATCCACGATGTTATTTGCTGGAGGCTGCAGTGGGGGATCGAGTGAGACTGGATCTGAGAGCAGTGGTGATAAGGTCGTGTTGGATTATTGGCATACGTATAGTGATCAGGAAGAAGTCATTCTTAATGAGAAGATCAAACCATTGTTTGAAAAAGAACATCCTGATATTGAGTTGAAGCTTACGAGGATGCCTTATGAAGGATTGAAACAGCAGGTGATTGCCGGGGTTTCCGGTGGGGAAGCACCTGATTTGATGCGTATGGATATTGTGTGGGTTTCTGAGTTTGCCAAGATGGGCGCCCTTCAGGAAGTAAGCGGTATGGACGGGTTCGAGGAAGTAAAGAACAGTGTCTTTGAAGCTCCAATGGCTACGAATATCTATGACGGTAAGTACTATGGAGTACCGGTAAATACGAATACGAAAATAGCAATCTATAATAAAGACTTACTTGAAAAAGCAGGCTACAAAGATGCTCCGAAAACGATGGATGAGTTGAAGGATGCAGCGAAGAAAGCGGTCGATGCAGGCGCTAAAGGCGGAATTGGCATCGGAGGCAGTAACGCTTGGGGATTCCTTCCGTATTTCTGGAGTCTTGGCGGTAAGATGACCAATGATGATTATACAAAGTTCGATGGCTATTTAAATAGTAAAGAAAGCATTGCTGCGGTTGAAGAAATGGCAAATTGGCAGAAGGACGGGCTTCTTTCACCTACGATTCTAGGCGGAGAACCGGGCGCTTGGGATGGTATGAAAGAAGATCAATATCTCATGCTGGATGACGGCCCTTGGTTCTACAGTATTCTTGGGAATGAAGAAGGAAGTAAGTTCAATCCGGAAGAAGAGACTGTGAGTGGTTTGATTCCTGAAGGTCCTGGTGGAAGCCGTTCTGTTATCGGCGGTGAGAACCTTGTTACATTTGCAGGTTCCGAGCATCCTAAAGAAGCATGGACGTTTGCGAAATGGATGTTGACGGAAGAGCCTCAGAAACTGATGGCAGAAGCGGGGTTGATTCCTACGAATAAGAGCGCTGCGAATGATCCAAGCGTGATTGAGAATCCGATTGTCGAGAAATACGTAAAGCAGCTTGAAACAGCGCTGCCACGTACTCCGATTGCTGAATGGTCTGAAATTGAAGCGGTCATTAACTTGGACTTCGAGAAAGTGATGCGCGGAGAAATGAAAGCGAAAGAAGCAATGGATGATGCAGCGAAGAAAGCGGACGCTATTCTTCAACAGTAATTTCGACAAGAGAAGATACTCACCGATCTGGTGCAGTATCTTCTTTCATTAATAAGGACATAAGGAGGGAGCAAGGTGGAACCGAAACTTAATAATAATGACAGTGATATTATTCTTTCTACAAAAAAACCATTTTCCGAGCGGTTCAGAAAAGGGGCAAAGCAGTGGTTGGAAGTCTCGCCGTTTCTGCTCATTGGGCTTGCAGGGGCAACTATATTTGTCATTTATCCTCTGATAAAGGGGATTGTCATGAGCTTTCAAGACTATAACATCATTCCAGGTGCGGAAAGTCCTTTTGTCGGGTTGGAGAATTATAAAAAGGCTTTTTCGGACCCGGCTTTTGCGTACGCCGTCAGGAATACATTTCTCAATACAGTCGTGACGGTGCCGATCAACTGGTTTTTAGGACTGCTTTTTGCTGTGTTGATCAATATTCAATTTGTTAAGTACAAGATTACGTTCAGGACGTTGTATTATCTTCCGATTATCACGTCATGGATTGTCGTTGCATTCCTTTTCCGTTATTTGTTTGCAGATGGGGATAACGGGTTGATCAACTTTGCCCTCGTCCATCTCGGAATCGTGGATGAGCCGATCAGCTGGCTGCAGAATCAGTGGACAGCGATGATCGTCATCTGGCTATTCCACATCTGGAAAACAGTGGGGTGGACAGTGGTCATCTATTTAGCAGCCCTCCAAGGAATTCCGAAGAATCTTTATGAAGCGGCAGCAATCGACGGGGCAAGCGGAATAAAGGCTTTCAGGTTTGTCACGATACCGATGCTTCGTCCGATTACGGCATTTGTCATCATTAATTTAATCATGGGTGCCTTTAACTTTTTCCCGCAGGTGTATTTCATCACGAACGGCGGACCGATGGGGCAGACAGAAGTGCTCCAAAGCATGATTTACAAACAGGCGTTCAGTAACTTTAACTTTGGGTATTCTTCAGCGCTGGGTGTGATGATGGGTCTGACGATCTTCCTGATTACATTCACGCAACAGAAGAAATTGAGCAATCAGAAATTCATGTAGATAGAAGAGGAGGGTAAACGTATGAATGGGAACTTTTTTAGTAAATTGGTAGTTTATCTGTTTCTCATTTTGGGGGTCGTCGTCTTTATCACACCTTTCATCTATATGGTGATGACGACATTCATTAACGGGGCATACTCACTTCCGAAGCCACAGGAAGTGTTCACGGCAGTCCCTAATTTTGAAAACTATGAAATTGTCTGGAACAAGAATAACTTCTTTCGTTATTTCTTAAACAGCTTGCTGGTAGCAGGTGTGGCCACGGTGGGAAGTGTTTTTCTTGGAGCGTTGACAGCTTATGCCTTTGTCCGGTTTACGTTTCCAGGCAAAGAACTGTTATTCAGGATCTTTTTATTCACGATGATGATTCCTCTTGTGCTTGCCATCGTTCCTCAATTTACCGTCATTAAGAACCTTGGACTTGTTAACACTTACTGGGGCTTGTGGTTATTGTATATTGGCGGTGGTGTGGTCGGTTCTACTTTCTTCCTGAGAGGGTTTTTTGAGACCGTACCGAAGGAATTGGAAGAATCCATTTTGATGGATGGAGGGGGAAACTGGACCATTTTCAGAAGGATCTATCTGCCTCTTTCAAAGCCTGCCCTCGGTACAATGGCCATTTTCTCATTCTCGGGGACATGGGATGAATATTTCGTTGCGTTGACGATCATCAAGGATGAAGCGATGAGAACATTGCCGATTGCGCTTATGATGTTCCAGGGCAAATATGCGAGTAACTGGTCTTGGATATTTGCGGCTTCCTTGATTGCGATTCTGCCAGTGATCATTATTTATATCATCTTCCAGAAGAAGTTTGTACAGAGCGGACATTCAGAAGGAGCGGTCAAAGGATAACTCATATAAGAGGAATAGGGTGAGAGTAATGGGGAAAAAGAGAAGCCTGGCCGTTCTGGCAAGCATGTCACTTACAGCAGCGATGCTTTTCGGTTGTGTGAATTCAAATTCTGAACCTGTTTTTCAAGCGGAGACGATTCAACAGGGGAAATGGGTGGATGAACTGAGCACAGATCAAGCCGCCTATGCACCGGGGGAATCTGTGAAGCTTTCGTTATCACTGAACAAAAAAGTAAAAGAAGGAAAAATACAGGTTCAGTATAAACACTTGGCAAAAACAGTGAAAGAGGAAGAATTCGATCTGAAAGATCAAGACATATCGTGGTCATGGAAACCCGAAGAAGATGATTTTAAAGGGTATATGGTAGAAGTGTATGTAAAACAAGGAGATGAGGTCATTGATCACCAGAACATAGGTGTTGATGTATCCTCCGATTGGGCCAAGTTTCCGAGGTACGGGTACCTTGCCGATTTTTACGAAATGGAAGCTGATCAGCAGGAAGAATTGATCGACAATTTAAATCGATTCCACATCAATGGGCTTCAATTTTACGACTGGCAGTACAAACATGAGAAGCCCCTGAAGCTTGAAGATGGTGAACTTGCGGAAACCTGGCCGGATATTGCCAACAGGGAAGTATCACGGGATACAATCGAACGCTACATTGCCCTTGCCCATGAAAAAAATATGAAGGCGATGAATTATAATCTCCTTTTCGGCAGCTATGAAAATGCTGAGAGTGAGGGAGTAAAAAAAGAGTGGGGACTATTCAAGGATCCGGATGCCGAAGAGCAGGATCACCATCCCCTTCCCGATAATTGGGCGAGTGATATTTACCTGATGGATCCTTCCAATAATGGGTGGCAGGATTTCATCATAAAGGAAGAAAAACAAGTGTTTAATCATTTGGATTTTGACGGATGGCACGTCGATCAGCTCGGTGATCGGGGCGTACTTTGGAATGGTGAAGGAAAGACGGTAGACCTTTCGACTACGTATGTGCCATTTTTGAATGAAGCGAAAAAGGAACTGGGCGTCGACCTGGTCATGAATGCCGTTTCCCAGTATGCACAAGGGTATATCGCTTCCCAGGCACCGGTGAGCTTCCTCTATTCGGAGCTTTGGGATGCCCATAATACGTATTCAAGTCTTAAAGGTGTCATTGATCAGAATAGTAAGTACAGTAAAGGAAAGCTGAATACTGTTCTGGCTGCCTACATGAACTATGATTTATCTGACTCCATGGGAGAATTCAATACGCCCGGTGTTTTGATTACGAATGCGGTCATTTTCGCTTCTGGAGGGTCTCACTTGGAACTTGGAGAAAATATGCTTTCGAAAGAATATTTCCCTCATAAGAAATTAAGCATGAGTGATGAACTGAAAACCGAATTGACAAGATACTATGACTTCCAAGTAGCCTATCAGAATCTTCTTCGTGATGGCGGAGTGGAAGCGGAAAAAGAAGTGAAGATAGAAGGGGATCTTACCATCTCCGATCAGCCGAAGCTCGGCTCCATCTGGTCATTTGCCAAAAAGAAAGAGGATAAAGAGCTTATTCATCTGATTAATTTCACTGATGCTTCTTCGCTGGAATGGCGGGATAATCAAGGGTCACAGCCTGAACCTGAGGGGGAAAAGAATATCGAAGTGGAAGTGAAGGCTGGGGGGAAGGTAGATAAGATCTGGGTGGCAACACCTGATGCCTACCAGGGTTCCCCTCTGGAGATTGATTTTAAGCAAAAAGGGGACTCGATTACGTTCACCGTCCCTTCCCTAAAGTATTGGGACATGGTCGTGATCGACTATAAATAGGACCTATTGCTCCGGTTAAGAAGGAGAGATATGATAGATAACAAGAATAAGTGAAAGAGGGATTAGCAAATGAGACAGCTTCTACAGAAACGGCTGGCTGCCAAGGTCATTCTCACCATATTAGTCGTTTGCTTAATCCCTACGGTCTTTAATAGCGTGTTCTTCTACCAATCTGCCTCTGACGTCGTAAAAGAAAATGTAAGGGAATCGTCAAGACAGATTGCGAGACAGGCAGCGGAATCCCTGTCTTTTATCTTCTCCAATGGAAGTGATATGTCAGATCTCATCTACAGTAATGAAAGAATACAGGAGATCGTGAAGGATGACTTGGACAATCGCTCCTCGGCCACCGAAGAAAATCAAGAATATATGACATCTTATTTGAATTCAAATATTTATACGAGCTCATTCGTGAGGATCATTTACGTATTGAAGGAAGACGGGATGAGCTGGGGGAGCGGGACATTTTCCCCTTATAAGCTCTCCAAAGTGAATATTGATAGAATGGACTGGGCCGAGGAAGCAGTTCGAAGAGATGGGGAGCTGGTGTGGGGCGGACTTCAGTATGACCGGTTTAGCGGGGCCGGGGAAAACACGGATCTTGTCCTGCCCATCACAAGGGTGTTGAAAGACTTTGATACGATGGAGAACATTGCCTATATCCAGATAAGCCTGGACGGAAAGGCTGTATTGGATAAAATTAGTCAAATCAAGCTTGGGAAGACCGGCCACTTCTTTGTTGTGAATAAGCAAGCTGAAGTGGTGATCGATAACGATTTAGAGACTTTGCATAAACCGGTCCTAAATAAGGAAATGCGGAAGTATATCCTTTCTGATAAACGGGAATTCGAATTCGAAGAGGATGATATCCCTTATTATGGTGTAACGGAACCAATCGGAAACGGCTGGTTGATTGTTGGAAGGGTGCCAACTTCTGAAATCACAGGCGAACTCATTTCGATTCAGAAAATCATCATTGGTGCATCCATCATTTTCGGAATATTGGCGATTCTCGTCGGGAGTTTCATCGCGAAGAAAGTGACCGATCCGGTTAAGATCTTGACGGAGCAAATGAAGCTTGTCGGCGAGGGGAACTTAAAGGTGCGTACGAGTGTGGATTCGAAGGATGAAATCGGAAGGATGAGCTCCGAATTCAACCATATGATCAATCGGGTGGAAGATTTACTCGAGCAAGTGAAGGAAGAACAGCATCAGAAGCAGGAAGCCGTCCTTCGGGCCATCAAGCACAGAATCAATCCTCACTTCCTTTTTAACACATTGAGCACGATACGCTGGCTCGTCCAGTTCAAAGAAACGGAGAGAGCAAACACTGCTCTTACTGCATTATCGAAACTCCTGGAAGGAAATATGGGGAAGACCGGGACCTTTATCTCGATAAAGGAAGAAGTGGAATTGGTTGAACAATTCATGGTCATCCTGCAAATCAGGTATGAGCAGAAGTTCCACTTGGTGACGGACTTTGAAGAGGGCGTGGAAGACTGGGAGATTCCGCGGATGCTTCTGCAGCCGATCGTGGAGAATTCAATCTTTCACGGGATCGTACCAACAGGAACGGAAGGGACAGTGTGGATCACGGGTAAGAATATCCCCGGAGGAATTCAAATTGAAATCAGGGATGACGGAGTGGGTGTTGAGCAGGATATGTTACAACGAGTTCAAAGGTCTTCAGTTGGCGACAACTCATACGTAGGCATCGGATTAAGTCATGTGGCCGATTCCATCAGACTTTATTTCGGTCCGGATTCGAAGTTTGAAATCAGCAGCGGGGACGGGACCGTTGTGAAACTTGTATTGATGACGAAAACCGGGGGTGATCAAGATGTATAACGTGATGATTGTGGATGATGAACCGATCATCCGCTTTGGCCTGAAATCCTCCATCGACTGGGAGGGTAAGAATCTTCACTTGATCGGTGACTTTTCAAATGGAAAACAAGCGTTAGACGCAATGGAAAGAACCGACCATGTGGATATTCTCATAACCGATATTAAGATGCCTGTTATGGATGGCATTACGTTGATGAAGAAAGCCCTTCAAATGAACCCGAAACTAAAGGTGGTCCTGGTCAGCAGCTACAACGAATTCGAATATGTCAGGGAAGGCCTTACACACGGGGCGGTCGATTATATATTGAAACAGACACTTGAACCCGATCAATTCTCAAGGACCATCCATAAATGTATCGACAAAATCCTCGAGGAGGAAAAAGTGACAGAGAAGCTTGATCAGGCGGAACAGACTAATAAGATCAACGACAGGCGGAGGACGGAACAATCGATCAAGAGGATCCTTCTGCGAAAAATGCCATACCAGGATTGTGAACAAAGGATTGAATCTCTTCACATGCCCCAGCTTCTACTGCTTGGGAGCATAAAGGAACTCGATCGACTCGAAGATGAATTTGGTTTCCTTTATAAAAATTTGATTGTCGATGAAATTCAAGAGCGATTTTATAGAGAGACTGAATCCGGTTATTGCTTTCCGATAGGTGAAAATGAACTGATTTTCTTCATGGGAAATAAGGAAGAACCGCGGGAAGTCGTTAAAAAGTTAAAGCAAAGGATTGAAAAGGAGTCTTCGCTGAAACTGGTGTTTAGCTATGCAACCGTTTCAGATCCAGGGAAACTAGTCGATGGATACCACGATGCCTCTTTGGCAGGTGAGCAGTACTTCTTCCAAAGTGAGACCGAGATCTTTCCATATGAAAAAGGAGAAAAAATGATTCAGGAGCCCCTGAGTCTTGAGGAAATTAAAGCTCAAATTCTTAAGAAAGAATCACTGGAGAAGTTCTTTGAAGCAAGGTTTACACACTGGAAGGAAGAGGGCATGCACCCCGGCAATGTCAAGAAAGAAGCTGGGGATATTCTGAAGGCACTTTATTGGAACAAGGTAGAAGTAAGTGTATTAATGGACTATATGTCGAACTTGGAATCTTCTGAGACATTGGAGGAATTGATCACACTTTTCCATGATGCCAAGAGAGAATGTGACCTCTTTCTTGAATCGGAAAGTAAGCATCCGCATACGGATAATGAGCTGTTGGATAAGGCCCTCTCGTATATCCATGACCACTTTACACAAGAGATGACTCTTCAGCACGTCGCAGATCATATCCATATCAGCCGGAATTATTTTAGCATTTTATTCAAACGATTCATGGATATCAATTTCATCGATTACGTTATAAGGCTCAGAATCAACAAAGCAAAAGAACTTCTTAGCCACACTTCATTAAAGGTGTATGAAGTAGCCGGTGAATCAGGCTTTAATGATGTGAAATACTTCAGTAAATTATTCAAGAAAGTCACCGGCTTCTCCCCGGGGGATTACAGGTCAGAGCATCATAAATAGATAGGGAAAGGGAATGCTCACATGATTCGATTCCGGACAACCATCATACTTATCCTATTGCTTGTATTGAACGCTTGCGGAAATCAACATATCATCGACCATTCGAAAAAAGTGAAATTATCTGATGATAACAGTGTAGAAGAAATAGAGATCTGGCACACTTACAGCGACGAAGAAACCAGAATCTTTGAGAATGAGATCATTCCACTATTTGAAGAGAAATATCCGCAAATCGATGTCAAATCCGTCAGGCAGCCTCATAGCAAGCAGCTGATGTCAGCGCTTATTTCACGGGCATCTGTCAATCGGACCCCCGATGTCGTCAGAATGGATATTACATGGATTCCCAAGTTTGTCCACCTGGACTTACTCTATCCAATAAGTGAATTTGATGACTTTGATTTGGTCAAGACAAGATTCCTTCAGAATCCCCTTGAGTCGAATCGGTTCGGAAAGAATTATTACGGTTTACCCCTGAACACGAATGTGAAAGCTGCTATTTACAACAAAGAAGCAGTGGAAAAACTCGGCCTGGATCATCTTCCTGAAACGATGGATGAATTGATTGGGATCGTAAAGGAAAACAATCTGAAAATCGGAATCAGTGACGTTTCTCCCTGGAACAGCCTCCCCTATTTTTACGGATTGGGGGGGAAGGTGATGAACGGGGATTATACGAAGGCAAGCGGTTATCTGGATAGCCACGAGAGCATTTCAGCCCTTAAAGAGTTGGTGGGGCTGTACCAAAACGGATTTATTCCCCCCGAGGTACTCAGTGGATATGCGGAGACGTGGCAGAATGTCAGTTCAGGGGATTATTTCATGATTGATGAAGGGCCATGGTTCTACAGTGTAAGGTCAGAAAATGACTTGGCTCTTGTCAATCAAGAAACGGTTTCAGGCGTGTTTCCGAGTAATGGAGAAGAGCGTTCCATCCTCGGAGGAGAAAATGCGGTCATCACGAAAGGAACGAAACATCTGGAGGCATCCTGGAGGTTCGTCAAATGGATGACAACCGAAGAGCCTCAAAGCCTTCTGTTAAAAGCAGGCCTGCTCCCAACGAATAAACGGGTGGAAATATCCAATATTGCAGAAGAGTATCCTTACTATAAAAGTTATATCGAAAGCATCGATGAAGCCTTCTTAAGGCCGCCGGTGCCACAATGGGAAGAAATCAACACGATCCTGACAAATACCTTCAGGAACATTTTCATTGGTGAAATAAGTGTAGAAGAAGGACTAAAGAAAGCGGCAGCTGATATAGACCGTCAGCTCTCATCATAGAAAGGAAGAGGGAAATGGAGAAAAAATGGTGGAAAGAAAGCGTCGTCTATCAAATTTATCCGAGAAGCTTCAAAGACAGTAACGGAGACGGGATCGGTGATTTACAAGGAATCATAAGCAAGCTGGATTACTTAAAAGAACTGGGAGTCGGTGTCATCTGGCTGTCCCCCGTCTATGAATCTCCCAATGATGATAATGGCTATGATATCAGCGATTACAAAGCGATCATGGACGAGTTCGGGACGATGGAAGACTGGGAAGAGTTATTGGGGGGTCTTCACAGCAGAGGAATGAAGCTGATGATGGATCTTGTGGTCAACCATTCATCTGATGAACATGCATGGTTCATCGAATCCCGGAAATCGAAAGACAACCGTTACAGGGATTATTACATCTGGCGTCCCGGCCAGGACGGAAATGAACCAAACAACTGGACGTCTTTCTTTAGTGGATCGGCCTGGGAGTATGATGAGGCCACGGATGAATATTTTCTCCACCTTTTCAGTAAAAAACAGCCGGACCTCAACTGGGAAAACCCTGTACTGAGAACTGAAATCTATGACATGATGAAATGGTGGCTGGATAAAGGGGTCGACGGATTCCGGATGGATGTCATCAACCTCATCTCCAAAGAGGACGGCCTCCCGAGTACACCAGGCGGAAAGAAATACGACTGGGGCGGAGAGTACTTCATGAACGGCCCCCGTGTACATGAGTATCTGCAAGAAATGAACAGGGAAGTACTCTCGAAATATGACATGATGACAGTCGGCGAATGTCCAGGGGCGTCCCCTGAGGATGCCGCCCGATATGCCAATGAAGAGGGTACGGAGCTTAACATGATCTTCACATTCGAACACATGGACCTGGATTCCGGTCCGGGCGGTAAATGGGATGTGAAGGACTGGTCACTGGCCGATCTGAAGCAGGTGATGAGCAAATGGCAGAAAGACCTTGAAGGCAGGGGCTGGAACAGTCTTTATCTCAATAATCATGATCAGCCAAGGATGGTCTCGAGGTTCGGGGACGATAAGGAATACCGCGTTGAATCTGCCAAGATGCTTGCTACGTTCCTTCATATGCTGCAGGGAACTCCTTACATCTATCAAGGGGAAGAGCTTGGGATGACGAACGTTGCATTCGACTCCCTTGAAGAGTACAACGATATTGAGATTCACAATATGTACCGTGAAAAAGTGACGGAGGGCGGAGAAGACCACAACACGATCATGGAAGACATCTATCGAAAAGGGAGGGATAATGCAAGGACGCCAATGCAATGGGATGACAGTGAACATGCCGGGTTTACAACCGGTACGCCGTGGCTGAAGGTCAATCCGAACTATAAGGAAATCAATGCAGAAAACGCGTTGAAAGATTCCTCATCCATTTATTATTACTACAAGGAATTGAACATCCTTCGTAAGGAACATGACATCATCGTTTATGGCACGTATGACCTTATCCTTGATGACCATGAGCAAATTTATGCCTATACCCGGACGCTCGGGGAAAATAAGCTGATCATCCTGTGTAACTTTACGTGGGAAGAAGCAGCCTTTACCTTGCCTGAAGATCTTCACTTTGAATCTTCATCTTTGCTGATTGGTAATTATGAAAATGATGATAATCATCTCGTGGAAAATGGGAAATTAAAGCCTTATGAAGCGAGAGTGTATAAATTAAACTAACAACTCAGAAAAAGCAGCCGGCGTGCTGCTTTTTTCTGTGAGAAAGTGTTTTATATACATGAATGAGTGTCATAAATTAAGCGCTTTCATTCTACCTATTCTTCTGAAGAGCTGTTGTCTATAAAATAGGAAGTAGAAGCAAAGGGGGAACAGATATGACAGTCAATAAAGTGATCAAGGTAGGACTGATCGGACTCGGAGGGATGGCGGATGCCCACCGGAGGATGATTTCCGAGTTGGATCAACTCCAATTAAGCGCGTTGTGCGATGTGAACGATGAACTCCTAAATAAAGTGGGAGAGGAAGAGGGGATTGGAGAAGAGAAGCGATTCAACAAGATGGAAGCGCTCATCCAGTATCCGACTGTGGATGCCGTGATTTCGATTGTGCCGAATGATTTGCATGCGAAAGTATTGGAGTTGTGCATCCGTCATCAGAAACCCATCATGGCAGAAAAGCCATTCACCTTGAATTTCAAGGAAGCGGAATTTCTGGCGGAACTGTATGAGAAGACACCGATTCCGTGCATGGTCGGGTTTTCTTACCGTTATATACCGGCCTTCAGATATGCTAAGAAGCTGCTGGAGGAAAACAAAATCGGTACCCTCCGTCATTTGGAAGTCCGCTATCTTCAATCGTTCGGCTCACCGATCTTTGATGTCCCATATTTATGGAGGTTCAATAAGGCGATTACCGGGACGGGAGCATTGGGTGATCTCGGTGCACACATGATCGACAGCGCCAGGTTCCTTGTCGGGGAATTCAAATCAGTATCTGCGTTAATGAGAACCTTTGTCCCGGAACGCAGGAACCCGGCAAGCTGTAATATGCACAAAGTGAAAGTGGACGATTATGTAAGCTTCCATGCTGTGCTGGAGCATGATGTGGTAGGGGCGTTCCTGACGACCAGGAACGCAATTGGTTCCGGGAATCAGCATGAAGTGACATTGTACGGGGATATTGGGACGATACACGTCAATTGTGAAAAACCGGATGAAGTCCTGCTCAGTTTGGTTGATGGTAATGACCTTCAAACAACGAAAGAGACCATGGAGATTCCTCCGGGCTACAGGCGTCAGCAGCTCGAAGATTTCATCGCTATAGTGACCGGCCAGGGGCACAAAGAAATCCCTGACTTCCATGATGGCTATCAGAATCAAAAAGTGCTGGAGCGAATTATCGAATCAGCCGAAAAAGGTCAGTCCGTAAACATAGACGAATAGAAAGGAGACGTTTATGAGTAATCAAAAAGTAAAGATTGGCGTCGCCGGTTCCGGTTCATTTGCGGATTTGTGGTATCTCCCAATTCTAAAGCGTCATCCCTCCGTCATCCTGGAAGCGATCTGCAGTCAAAATGGAACAAATGCAGAAAGGCTTGCTGCCAAATACGGCATCCCATCCAGCTACCGGTCCTACGAGGAAATGCTGGAAGAAGACATCGACGGCGTTTGCATCGTGACCCCCAACTCCAGTCATCATGATCTTGCCTTACTGGCTGCAGAAAAACGTATTCATGTTATGTGTGAAAAACCATTAGCTATGGATACCAGAGAGGCAAAAGCGATGTGGGAAACGGCAGAACGAAACAGCATCACCCATGGAGTGAATTTCACGTATCGGGAGAACCCTGCCGTCCTCCGGTTAAAAGAACTGATAGAGGATGGATTAATAGGTAAGGTGTATGAAGGAAAGTTCGAGTATTCGGGTGATTACGGGTTATCAGGTCCACCGGGTTGGCGCAGCACGCATTCATCGGGAGGAAGGGGCGGTGTGCTCGCTGACCTGGGTTCCCATCTCATCGATGCAGTCCACTATATCCTTGGAGAAGAAATAGAGCACGTTTCCGCTTCCCTATCATGTCTGGAGGACGGCAGGCTGGAAAGGTTCAGTGAATCAGTAGATAAGGATCGCGCTGCTGATTCTGCCTTCTTCCATGTTTCGTTTCCGTCAGGAGTCCAGGGATCCTTTTATACAAGCTGGGTTTCAACCCAGGGAAATCGGAACCAGACAATCGAGCTGACGTTCAAAGGAGAGAAAGGAGCGTTGCAGCTTCTATCAAGTGAACTAGGGATAAGACTCAGGTATGCACCATTAAAAGGTCCTTGGCAGGAAATTAAAGTGGAAAACAGTGTGCTGTGGAACGATGCGGCCGAGCCTTCTGAAGAACGTTTTCGCCCATGGCGTCTAACGAATAGAAACGAAATATGGAAATGGGTGGACGCCATTCTCGATAAAAAAGGTAGGGACAGGCCGACATTCAGAGACGGCTATGTCGTCCAGCGGGTGATTGATTCCGTTCTCTTATCCAATACATTACGAAAAGAAGTAGTCGTAAAAGAACTTGAAAAAATGGAGGAATGACAATGATCAACGTGACAATTTGGAATGAATATCGACACGAACAAACGAATCCGGCTGTACAGGAGATCTATCCTGCCGGCATCCATCAGGCTCTTGCTGGTTTCCTGCAGGAAGAGTTCAGGGTGAAGACGGCCACGCTTGATGAAGCAGAGCACGGATTGACAGACGAAATCCTCAACGAAACCGATGTACTGATCTGGTGGGGACATATCGCCCATGATGAAGTAAGCGACCACATTGTAGAGAAAGTAAAAGAACGCATCCTTGATGGAATGGGATTCATTCCACTGCATTCAGCCCATAATTCGAAGGTCTTCAAGGTACTGATGGGTACCAGGACGGGAGAACTCAAGTGGAGGGAAGCCGATGACACAGAAAGACTGTGGGTCGTGCAGGAAGGTCATCCCATCGTGAACGGCATACCAGAAGTCATCGAACTCGAGAAAGAAGAAATGTACGGCGAACGGTTTGGCATCCCGAAGCCTGACGAACTCATCTTCATCAGCTGGTTCTCGGGAGGAGAAGTGTTCAGAAGCGGCTGTACATACCGGCGCGGAAGAGGGAAGATCTTTTACTTTAGACCGGGGCATGAGACGTATCCGACGTATTATAACAAGGATATACAGCAGGTGATCAGGAATGCTGTGTTGTGGGCGTGTCCTGAGCAGGGTTCTCCGGTTCTTAAGTTGGGGAATGTGGAGCCGTTGGAGAGCAGGTAATATTGATGAGAGAGCCAAGGGGGACCTTGGCTCTCTCAATTTTTTAATGGGTGATGCTTAATTAATCCATTAAAGGATAATACGGTGGGCTCGAAAATATAAATCACTTCATTTTAGACGAAGCCTCTAGTTCTTTTAAGTGTAAATCGACCAGGTTTAACAACCTTTCATTTGATTCCAACTGATATATCATACGAGAACGATTAAAATTTTCTGAAGAATTTTGGTAATCATTTAGAAGTTTATAATTTAAGCCCATTTGGAAATATAAGTCCCCCTTTAGATAAAGAAGACTGTGTTTTTCAGTTAAGCGAATCCCCTTTTGGCAAGCCTTGATTGACTCCAGAAAGTCTTCATTATCTCTTAATGCTCTAGAGTAATTATAATAAAGACGGATGGGGACAAATTTATTCTGGATATTCGAAAGGTAGGCAAGATATTCTAATGCGTCTTTATAAACGATCATAGCTTCACTGATTTTTTTATTATCAGTTAAAATATTCCCTTTACTTATTAAAATTTCAATTTCTCTCTCGGAATGGATTTTTCGATCAAGCGAGGTTAAATTTAATGCCTGATCTAAGTATGTAAGGGATCTCGAAAAATTTTTGTCCTCATAATAACTACAGATAGCTTCGTGCCATACGAAGAACTGTTGTAACTTATTATCTGAAAAAAGTTTATTGTCTTTTTCTGACTTTATTATTTCCCGTACCAACTTATAATCCCTCTTGCTTACAGCTTCCCTGATCTGTGAAAAGGTTTCTACAGTATATTCATGTCTAGGTGTGTTTGATGTATCTAGTAAAAATGATATATCGATACATAATCGATCTGCTAATTTTATTAAGATGTCTGCTGAGGGAAAAACATTCCCTTTTTCAATCTTGCTAATAAAAGCTTGAGAACATATGTTTTTTGATATGTCCTTCTGAGATAATGCGTATTTTTCCCTCAATTCTTTGATTCTATCACCTAAATAGTTGACCAAATGTACCCACTCCTATTTACACATATAACTATATTTATACAGGTCGGAAAATTAAGAAGATTATGAGCATTTTTTGCTGGTTAATTATATTATAACAGATTAAATGAGGAATACTTTCCAAATTAAACTTTGCTAACATACAACTATACTAAGTTTAGGGGGAATTAAATTGAAAAAAGCACTACTGTGTTTAATGGTAATTTTGACAACTGTATCTGGTTATGAGTTGAAAAATCTCAATCAACATGTTGAGGTGGCGTCTGAAGATGATCCTGGTGCTATGCATTCAATTGAATTGAAAAGTTAATTTAATCCATTTCGATAAGCATAAAGTAATAATTCATTTGTTTTGAACTAATCTACATATTTATAGGGGGAAATACATTGAAAATTTTTCTTGGCACACCCATCACTTGCTTGTTAGATCAGAATAATGCGTTCACTAACCAAAATAAAAGTAATTTACAGTACATCATTGATTTCTTGCGAAAGGATGATACGAATGTATTCTGTGCAATAGAAAGGGAGAAATGGGGAGAGGAATTACTTTCAGGCGAGGAATGTACTTGGTTAGACCATAAAGAGATGCTTGATACGGATGTCTTTATTGCCATTCCTAACCAAAGTTACGGAGTATATGTTGAAGTTGGATGGGCAAGTGCACTAAATAAAAACATCGTGCTACTCATTAATGAGAAATTTGGCATTAAGTCTCCTCTGTTAGAAGGGCTGGATAAGTTAACGAATGTGAAAACAATAAAGTACAGGTGTGAAGAGGATTTCCCAAGTAAGGACATTTGGGAAGAAGTGATATATCCACAATTGAAAAAGGAAATTGAGATTTCCGATCAAGTTCAACTGGTGGAAGCATGAAATTAGCATTCATTACGACCAATTTTGGATTTGGCCCTGTTTCAAAAACCAACTACATTATCAAAGCGTTGAGGAAGAAATCTCCACAGTCCACTATAGATTTCTTCGGTTCAGGAGTGTCCAGGGATTTCATACTAAATAATAGCCCTGTAGATCATGTGTATGAATGGGAGTCCCAAGATGGAATCGCTACACTTGCTGAGGCAATCAAAGAGTACGATTATGTAGTGAATGTAATGGAAATGGATGTTTTACCACATTGGAAAAAGGAATTTCCCCGCATGATTTTGGTGGATAGTCTGAATTGGATGTGGGATGAGCTTCCAAAAGGGATTGAGAATGTGAGTGAATATTATATTCAAGACTTCTTGTTGGACCAAAAGAATATAAACAAAGAAATAGTAGACACATACATAATAAATCCAATAACGATCATAAATGCTACACATTGCGAAGAAGAAGACTGGATGCTAGTGAACTATTCGGGAATGTGCAACCCCTTTACAAGTCCTGATTTTTTCAGCCGGTACTCTAAATCCCTTACTAAGATCATTTTGGAAGAGTATCATGATAAATTCGAAAGAATCGTGTTCACAACGAACACTTATTTAGCAGCAGAGTTGCAGGTTGAATTTATTGAATATTCGAATATTTATTTCAAGTGCCTTCCTCATGATGAATTTATTGAGTTGATGAGTAAATCTAGACTTGTGTTAACGACTCCAGGGATTACAGCCACATTGGAAGGAAGGATCCTGGGGAAGAGGATGGGATACTTACTACCATCGAATTATAGTCAGGTGTTACTAAGTGAAAAATACTCTGCCCTCAATCCTGATAGTAAGACGATGAAGCTCGAAGACTTTAATGATTCATTTGCTATATCTAAAGAATTGCCTGAGTCAATCGCTGTTCCAATGGTCAATGAACGGATAGCGAAAATTCTTGAAGAATATGATCAAGAATTAAGAAAGATGGTTAAATACGTAGCCGATACAGCAGTCCCATATGAAAAACAATCGATCGAGCCTCTTGGACAAGAGCAAATGGTGAATATACTGCTCAAAAAGGAAAGGGGATATCAATATGAACATTAAGTATTTATTCATTCGGATACTGGAATCATGTAATGCCGGATGCTGGTTTTGTGGTTTTGCCAAGTCGGGTGACTCATACAGACTGAGTCTGGAAGAGTATCAGAAGATCATAGAAGAGGCCAAAAAAGCTGGCGTGGAATATGTGAGATTTACAGGGGGAGAAACCCTTCTCCACAACAATCTTGTGGATTTTGTAAGGATTGCTAATGAAAATGGTTTGAAAACCTCTCTTATAACCAATGGATTTCTCCTTGAGAAAAAAATTGATGAATTAAGTAAGAATGGTCTAAATCAAGTGATTGTAAGCTTAGATGAAGTGGATCAAAAGCACAATGATATCAGACTTTTACCTAGGCTGTTCGAGAGGGCATTAAAAGGATTGGAAAAGGCAAAGAAACTTGGTGTGCAGACACGCGTTAACACGGTTTGTGGTCCCCATAACTATAAATCCATGCCTGAATTACAGTCCATTTTCACAGAAGCAGGGGTTAATTATTGGGAGCTATCCGCCCTGAAACTAGACGAGAGAATCATCTATGAAGATGGGATTGATGAAGTAAATGATATCCTCGAAAAAGTGTATGTAAACGGGGAAAGTGAGGGGAGACTCGTCCCATTCGGTAAATATTGGTGTGGTAATACGGAGGAAGAGCAGACGAATTACTTTGAACATTCGCTACCTCCGCGGGCCACAGGTAAGTGCCACATGGTGAATTTGGTTAGGTATTATGATGCAAAAAATAGGAACTTATACGTGTGTAGTCTATTACCTCATAGAGGGTTGTCCAAAAAATATTATCGCTCGTTTGATTCAATGGAAGAATTTAGCTTAACGGATGATAAGACACAAGAAGTAGCGAACTATTTTTATCATAATGGACCATCGATATGTCACGGCTGTTCGTCCACGGCTTCCGGGTGCAGTGACATGCTATCCGAAGGTAAAAAAGAATTTGAATTTATGTATTGATCTCCTGTTGTAGAAGAAAGAGAGAGAAAATGCGGATACTCTATGGGCACAGAAATGAGAAAGTTATAGAAAAGGGGTATTGCTGTGGAATTACTGAAATCAGAACTACTGGAAACATATACAGACGAACAGACATATATGCAAGCAATGGAAGAGTTTGTAGGGGAGGCCGATCCAACGGTTATTCCAGTATTCGTAAAGGGTCGGAATGATCTTGAGGAAAGCATTCGTTTATCCCGATCCCTATATGATGAAAGAAAAAACCCTAACAAAGTAGATGTGGGAATTCGATTATCTCCTCATGAAGATATCGAGATGTTTTCATCACTCGAAAGCAGCTTCGCTGATAACTGGTATGAACTTAAAGACCTGATTGATTTAGACCTCGAAAAAAAATCCGTTGTGGTTATGGGATTGTATAAGGATTTTAAATACGACAATCTTAAAAGATTCATATTTAAATGTTATCAGGAAAAAATACAGGTTTCTTACCTCATTGGAAGAGATACAAGTTCCCTATCCTGGTTGTGTGCCAAGCAATTTCTGAAAGAATCAAAGGGCATGGATAATGGCCTTTTAACTCACAGGAAAATCAATCAAAGCTTAAAAACCGAAATGATCAATATTGCTGAAGAGTTATTGATTTACGACAAAGCTATAGTCAAGAAGCACGATATGCAATTAGAGCTTTTGGAAAACAATTGGAGTAAGCTGATTCTTCACGGACACGGGAAAGAGGACAATATCAACTTTGAGGATTATACCATCTGTGGGAGAAATGATGAGGTAGTAAACAAACACAATATCTTTCCAAGATGCGGGTATTGTGAGCAATCGTGCTTTAAAGATGATCAGAAACTGATCCCACTAAACAGAGTAAAGGCAGCGAATGTGATCATGGCCTCTTGTAATAATGGACCATTCGCCGATATGGCGCTGTACGATGATAAGTTCAATTTATTGTTGAATGCGATAGACAGCCCTGCCCAGAATATTACAGCTGCGGTAACGATTCAGGACTCCGATTTATTGGAGTTGAAAAGGTTAGTCGATTTCACCAATCCTAATTGGAACCCTGCCAGAATCATAAACGATTCCCTGGATTATATGCAGCCGTTCCCAAGTATGATTGAAGTTGGATTACCGGTTACGAAAGACACAATCGATATTGACATCATTGAGCCCAGTAATCGGATTATCAGAACGTTAGAAAGAGCCCAAAAATATTATACGAACGATTTCATAGATGAAAATCATTCATTGAAGAAATTATTGCCTAATTTCATTAATAAAGGTAATCAGTATGTATTGAGGGGGCAGTATGGTCTCGATGCCAAAGAGAAGCGTCAAATAGAAAATAATTGGAAACAGAAAATTCAAGCTCTTAATGATATTATCGCCAATACGATTATGGAAGATCCAGATGACCCTATCATGGAATTCGATGGATACAACGTATATCGTTCAAAGGTAGATGTTGAAACGATCCATCCCCATCTATGTAATTGTGGACAGGAAGGATTGTCATATTTCTACAAAGGACATAGCTCCCAAACCTTTGATCTGAAAATGGAATTCTGCTTCCGATGTGGGGATAAAAGCATTGGAATGGCTGGTGGGCCAAAAATCGCCGTCGATGTAACTCCAGACTTTAAAGTAGGGGAGCGGATCAAAGGGGTATGCACCATTACTCCGGAAGAAGAGGGAGAAATCATGGTTGGGTGGTTCGTACCCAATTATATTAAAGAGCATCTGATTGGTGAGCCGACCTTGAAGAGATTTAAGAATAAGAGTAAAGAAGCGTTTGAAGTGGAATTAGAGTTTGAATTTAGAAATGATATTCCTGCTCAAGGATACTATTTCACGGTCTTCACTGTACAAAACTTAGGCATAACCATCAATCGTCACTTCTTTACATTAGAAGGGAAGGTTATATGAAATCGTTAGTATTTAAATACAATTCATATTACTTCTTATCTAATCTAGTGTTCCAAAAAGGGATTTTCATGTTATTCCTAACCACCCAAAGAGGGTTGGATAATTCCGAGATCGCTATTTTACAAATGAGTCTCCTGGGCGGGATGTTTTTAAGTGAAGTTCCTACAGGGATCTTAGGTGATCGGTTTGGTCGGAAATTCAGTGTTGTGACCGGACTAACCTTATTAACACTTTCATCCTTAGGATTTATAATGTTTGAACATTTTTGGGTCTTGGCGATTCTTTTCTTCTTGGAAGGGTTGGGGATGTCTTTTATTTCCGGGTCAGATCAATCACTTCTCTACGATAATCTGAAGAAGATGGATGAAGAAGAGCAGTTTCTGAAAACGATGAGCAACTCTTTAGCCCTGTCCTATATTTCGTTGGCGATTGCTTCCATTGTTGGAGGTGCCATTCAGGGGGTATCCTGGAATCTTGTTTATGGCTTGAGTTCAATCGCGATCCTGGGATCTATCGTATTCTTCTTATCCATCAAAGAGCTATCAGTTAATGAAACTGAAAGTATAGACACGCTAACTAAGAAAGTGATTTCTCAGAAGAAGAATATTATTAGCGAAACCTCTCAATATTTTAAAAGTTATGAGGGGCGTAAAATTCTTCTGGTATTCATCCTTCTTGGGGCATTCGAAGCAACTTGTATGTCGTATTTCATGTTTTCACAGCAATTCTTCCATATGTTAGGGCTGAATGTGTTTGTGATTTCACTTGTCTTTATGGGAGGGAGACTCTTTTCAGGGTTCAGTTATTTTATCGCTCCGAAATTGGCCAATAAATTCTCTTCCAGAAAAGTCATTGTGTCTACCATGTTAGGTACGTCTTTCGTGCTTATATTAAATATTTTTGACCTTAGTTTCTACTATTATATCTCGTTTGTAGCTATTGTGATATTCCCGTATATTTCAAATGTTCTGAACGTGAATTTTATTCATAGTAAAATACCGTCACTTACAAGGGCAAGCATCATGTCCGTTGGTTCCATGATTGGAAGTGTTAGTCTGGGGTTGTCCTATCTGATGATCGGATTTTTATTGGATGTGACTTCATTAAATATCACCACTGCGACTATAGGATTGATAAATCTAGCAACAGCACTGTTATATATTAATAAAACTAAACGTATGGATTGGGGACAGATAAATGATAAAGCAGCTTAATGAAGTAAAAGATATAAAGCAGCCAAATGAAGTAAAAGAAAACATGGATCTAGTTATCAATAGTGGGAAGGATCCTATTCCATTACCCTATGAAGATACAGGGATATGCACCGATGCTGCAGACAAAGTAGCTGATATCGTAAGAAGTGGTAGAACGTCTTATTGGGGGGGAGGACCAGTAGCCAAGAAATTAGAAGAACGTTTTGCTAATGTAATTGGAAAGAACGGTGCGTTTTTTCATAACTCCGGCAGTGCGGCATTAGTGACCGGATTAAGAGCATTGGATTTGAATGAAGGGGATAAAGTGGCAATAAGTTCTTCAGGCTTCATCTCTTCCCTTAATGCCGTATATCATTCCAAGACGCGGCCGGTATTCATTCCTACAGACAGAAAAACCCTGATGAGTCATTATCCGGAAGGCTATACAATCCCAGAAGACATCAAAGTTGCCCTTATCACTCATTTCTTTGGGAATGTAGTTGATATTGACCATATTATGGAAAAGACACAGGCAAAATATTTACTAGAAGATGCAAGCCAGGCATTAGGAAGTAAACTGGACGGTACCTATGTGGGATTCAGGGGAGATGTGTCAACCTTTGCAGGATCAAATAGGAAGCTGTTCGGAGCGGGACAAGGCGGAATGAATGTTTACGATGATCCTGAAATCGGAACGAGAATGCGAACCATCGGCCACCATGGGAAAAGTGATAATGTTTGGTCCGTTACACCAGGTTATAACTTCAGAGGTGGAGAAATGGAAGCGGTTCTGGGGCATGCGTCGTTGGATGTCATGCAAGAAAAGATCATTCTGCGAAATAAATCGGCCAATCGCTTCTCAAGTATATTGAAAGAAGCAGGAATTGAAGTGGCAGAGCCTCACAAACACTTGGATTGTGAAGTGGTATGGTTCGATACAGCGGTGATATTGCCTGAGAATTGGACGAAGGATGACAGAGATTGGTTAGTGGAAGCCCTTAATATGGAAGGTGTTCCAGCATGGGTTTATCCGTCCCTGATCGAAACCCCTTGGGTTAAGACATGGATGGAGAAAGAGAATTGGTGGGGAGAGGAAGAAGAAGCGTTATTAAAGTCTGAAAAAGAACTTTGGGACAGAGTGTTTGTAGTCGGAACTCAAATGAGTGAAGAAGACTCGGCACGTTGTGCAGTAAAAGTGTGTGAACTTCTAACAAAATAAACGACTAAATATAAGCAGGGTAACTGAATAGAATGATAGAGATTCTATATGGAGCTCTGCTTTTTCTTATGTAGTCCTTAAATGGGGTGACTTCTTGAAAACGAAAAGCTTATCAGAGGCTGTATTGGAATGGTTGGAAGAGAAAAGTCACAAAAAAGTGAGCCATGACGATATTCTATATGGCGAATTGATCAATTCTCTTCAACTGTTAGAACTGATAACATTTATTGAAATGGATCAAGGGGTCCATATTCAGCTGACACATTTACCACCTTCATCCTTTAGAACGGTCAGGGATTTACTTTCTACAGTAAATGAATCTACTCAACAAGATTTGGTAAGACACTGGTATGTAGTCAGAACCGACAAAGATTTAATCGAATTTAGGATGTGGATAGAATTTCAGTTTGATCGAAACATTGCATTTAAACTAACTGAAAATGAAATTTTATTAGGAATTCCGGCAAACATTCAGAATTACAGTCAAGTAATGACAAAAATAGAAAAAGAGGTCGACTATATTGATAGATATTAAATCAACCAAATCTGGCGCTCTCTTTGTTTGTGGAGAAGGAGCAAAACAACTGGCAAGCCTGAAAAAAGAAATAGAAGATACTCTTAGCCAATTAGACTATACAAGTTTGTGGCTGCCTTCACTGGTGCAGGATTCATTTTTTCATCCGCAAAATGTCGATTCTGGACATAAAGAAGGGACTCTCGTCCATGCTGCATGTCTTCCATTTTTTGATGAGGTGGAAAATTATACAGACAATATTTATTTTGGCTTTAATCGCGTACATCGGTTGGAGCCCTTGCGAAACTTGAATAAGCAAACAAGAATGGAATCATTCGAAGTGGCTGAAGTGATCATCACGGGTTCTAAGGAATATACAGCCACTAAATACATAGAGGTGAAAGAGCTTCTAACCACCTTTTTAAGTAGATATACAGAAGGGGAATGGACCAAAGCGGATGATTCCTTTATTCAAAAATATGAAAAAGAAGAATGGATAGTAGGAAGTGGAGGCAACAAAGTATCCATTGCTTCAGCAAACAAACACGGAGAGCACTTTTCTGCGAAGAAGAAGGTAGAAGGAGTCTCTTGCTGCTTTGGTATAGGAATAGAGCGATTGTATGAATCGATTAATAGAGGTGAAGGTTGAATGAGTCCATTAACAAGAGAATATCCACCTGGTGCTAGGAAAGCCATGGAACTAAAAGAGGGGAACCCAAGTGCCTGGCTGGAACAGGGGATCCTTCCTTTGTCCAGGGAGTGGGAAGAGAAGCTGGAATCCCTGACCCAAATCGCTGTTGGGGGGTATAATCTGCCCCAAGAATCTGTTAAACGCGTCATAGGTGGGGTATGTATCTACAAAAGTAATGGAGAGTATGACCAACTACCATTATCATTCCTATGGGAAATACTGGTGGTGGCCATGTTTGCCAAGAAATTCAAGGTGGAAGGCTTAATACTAGTTCCAATCATGGAGGAGTCCCATAACTATCCATCTTATGAAGCTCATTATCAAACGTTATCATCAAAAATCAGTCGTTTAGTTGATCAGCTTTCTGAGTTCCTGGGAGTCCACCTTTCTGCAACGCATGCGAATCATCTCTTCGGTGGAGAAATCAGTAAAAGGAAATTATACGGGTTGTTTCAACCATATTCCGATAACCCTAAGTTAAAGCTATACCCTATGGGGGCTTCTAACGAAGACCAAATCTTGAAGGGATATGAAAGCTATTGTTTACGATATAGATATCCAGCGGGAGATGTCGAGAAAGAAGATCTTATTGTAGACGGCGTGCATTTATCGCAATCGGTCATATTAGGCATTGAAAAACAGGCTGCATATATCCCTACATTACCTATCCTTTCTCTTGAGGCAAACGAAAACTGCTTCATGGTCGACAGTAAGAATGTACCGACTATGTATGATGACGTTTCCTTTGAAAACGTCGAGGAATGGAATTCATTGATTGAAGAAAATTTAGGGTTCCGCTTTGAAGAGATAGTGAAATTTGTCCAATCATTATAACCGAACAATAAACGAGGGGCAGCTAATGATTGAGCTTTACATATTTAATACCTCCACATTCGAAAGCCATATAACAAGCACTTGCCTAAGCCTAAGCAAGCGGTCAACCTTATCTGTTTTATCACATGATATAACTCGATTCCTCATCTCCCGAAAAGTGAATATGAATCCAAGGGAAATAAAGATAGAAGAAGATAAATACGGGAAAAAATTCGTTGACGAAAAAGTAGGGGTTCACTTCAACATTTCCTACTCGGGTGATTGGATGTTGATTGGGATGTCACGTTCCCCAATTGGAGTAGACATAGAAAGAATACGAACCATAGACTATAGGAATATTTCCAGGCACTTTAGTTTATGTGAGCAGCACTACATTCATAGTATCAATCAAAGTGTAGCAGAAAGAGAGTTTTTCAGGATCTGGACAGGTAAGGAAAGCTTTGTGAAATATATGGGTGCGGGCCTGAAGATGCCGCTTTATTCTTTTTCCATTCCAACAGAACCAGGCTTAGGCTATGTTGATACAGGGTGTGAGGACATAAAGCCACGGTTGCTCTCTTTTGAATTAGGAGGAGAGTATGCTATCAGTGTATGTTTCTAGAAGAAGTTGTGATGTGGGAGAGGAATAGAACAATGGTTAGAAAGGGACGGAGGACATAAAGGATGGTGAAGATTTCCAATAAGGCAGAACAGACGTTGAAACAAGTCAATCCCGTTAATGAGCTTCTTAATGTTACCGAGGGGGTAATTTCTTTCGCTGGAGGATTGCCATCCTCAGAATTAGTGAATCATCATAACTATGTAGAAATCTTGAATCGTGCCTGTCTCGATGTGAACCAATCCATCTTCCAATACGGTCAAATTGAAGGAGACAGGGAGCTTAGGGAATTAATAAGCGAATGGGTTGAACGGTATGGGATCAACACGAGCGATTCGGAGGTCATGATTACTTCCGGTGGCACACAGGCGATTGAACTAATGACTGAATTCTTCATTGATCCAGGTGATTATATATTTGTGGATCAATACTCCTTTGTGTCAGCCCTCGAGATATTTAAAAGCTATAAAGCGGAAGTGATTCCAGTAGAATCAGATGAAGATGGGATCATCATAGAATGTTTAGAAGAGAAACTAAAGAAATACCACCCAAAGTTTCTCTATATTGTGACGAATTATAATAATCCTACAGGCTATTCTTTAAGTAAGGACAGACGCAGGAAGATGGTAGATATCATGAATGAATTCGATATCACCATCATTGAGGACGACCCTTATATCGAATTAAACTATGATGCCCCATTTATCAAGCCGATTAAATCATCCGGTCATCCGAATGTCATCTATCTTTCAAGTTTTTCAAAAATCATCTCCCCTGGACTGAGGGTAGGCTATATCATTGCACATGAGGACATAATCCGGAAAGTCATGAAATTAAAAGAGAATAAAGATGTTCACACGAGTAATTTATCGCAATTTGTGGTCCGGGAAATAGTAAAAGATCATTTTGAAACGTATTTAGATACATTGAGGAGACAATATAAAGCCAAAAGAGAGACCATGCAGCATTATTTAGATTTATATTTACATACGAATGTTGAGTATCGGTCCCCAAAGGGTGGTATGTTTCTTTGGGTATTATTGAAAGAGGAAATCAATGTAACAGAGCTTTTGAATTTCACTCTGAAAAGAGGCGTCACCTTTATTCCGGGGTCCGTCTTTTGTCCAGAATATAATGAGGGCTCAGGAAATTATATAAGGTTGAATTTTACAAACCCGGATCATGCCCAGATAAAGACAGGGATTGAACGGGTTGGGGAATGTATAAAGAATATGCAAGATTCCATCGTCACCATATAGAGTGGTTGTAGGTACTGGTATTGGAGTAATAAACAGAATATTTCGTTATAAAATGGAGAATGAGTGAATCAAAGTGACAGAAGTGAATGGATGGATGACAATGCAACTGGCTACGAGACGATGCTACTTACACAGCCATTAAGAAAGTATGTCCAACAAGACCAAGAAATAATGAGGCAGGAATGAAACATTCTCCTCAATGCTGGGGGTAAAAGAATGATTATATGCAGTGGAAGAGAAGTCAGTAAGATGTATGGAGGCTCAATCGTTCTAAATGATTTAGCCTTTGATATTTATTCCGGAGACCGTATTGGGGTTGTTGGAAGTAATGGGTCAGGAAAAACAACCTTATTCAAACTTCTGTCAGGGCATGATAAACAAGATAGTGGAGAAATACATTGGAAGAAAAACATTAAAGTAGGCTATCTTGAACAAATCCCGAATTTCTCCTCGATTATAACCGGCAGAGGGGTTTTGGAACTAGCTTTCAAGGATTTGATTGAAATCCAGGCGGAGATGAAAGTATTAGAAACGAAAATGAAGGATGAGGCGGATGCCCAGGCATTGAACATAATCATGAAGAGATACGGCACGATCCAGGACGAATTCGCGTTGAAAGACGGATATGAAATGGAAGCCAAGATTGAGTACATATCAAACGGACTTAACATACAAAATTTATTGAATAAGAATTTCCATGATCTAAGTGGAGGTGAAAAGACCAAGGTTTGTTTAGGTCTTTCCCTATTACAGAATCCGGATATCTTCCTATTGGATGAGCCCACCAATCACCTTGATATTGGATCAGTAGAATGGTTAAGTACTTATTTGAAGAGTTATGAAGGCACCATAATTGTCATTTCGCATGACCGGTATTTCCTAGATGAAATCAATACTAAAATATTTGATATGGAGGGTGGGGAACTAACCGTCTATCACTCCAATTATTCACGATTTGTCATAGAGAAGGAACAAAGGCTACTGAAAGAGTTTGAAAGCTATAAATTGCAGCAACAGAAGATAAAGAAAATGAAACAAACGATTAAAACCCTTAAAGAATGGGCAAACAGAGCCAATCCTCCCAATGCCAATATGCATAGAAGAGCGAAAAGTATGGAAAAGGCTCTAGAAAGAATGGAGAAAATCGATCGGCCCCAGTTGAACAGGAGGAAAATGGAGCTTACATTAGACCATAGTGACAGAAGCGGGACTGACGTGATGGTGATGGAGAATGTTTCAAAGAAATACGACGACAAGGTCATAGTAAACGACGGAAACATGAGTTTACGTTATCAAGACAAAATGGTATTGCTGGGGAACAATGGAGTGGGGAAATCCACGATCCTTAAAATGATAATGGGCGAGATTCCCCCTGATAAAGGAAAGGTTGCGATTGGAAGTAATGTCAAGATTGGGTATCTTTCTCAAGGAGAATTATTCCCTGATTCAGGAAACAAGGTATTGGAATCCTTCAGGGAAAATGTATCCGTTACAGAAGGAGAAGCCAGGAATATTCTAGCCAAATTCTTATTCTATGGTCATGCCGTGTTTAAAAAAGTTTCACAACTAAGCGGCGGTGAACGAATGAGGCTTAGGCTGGCCCAATTGATGCATCAAGATCTAAACTTCCTGGTGATGGATGAGCCGACCAATCACCTGGATATAGAGTCAAGGGAAGTGCTGGAAGAAGCTCTGAGTGAGTTTAACGGGACCATATTGGCGGTATCTCATGATCGCTATTTCATAAACAAGTTATTTGATAAAGTGTATTGGATTCAGAATGGTAGACTAACATTCTTTGAGGGTAACTATGATTCCGTAAAGGATAAGATCTTAGCGAAGGAAATGGATGCAAAACAACCGTTGGAAAAAGTGGAAAAAAAGAATATCCATACTGATGAGAAAAAGAAAGACCATCATCCAGTAGTTGGTTTGGATCAATTGGAACAGGAATTGATAGAGCTGGAACGCCAGATGGATGACATCGATGAAAGGATGTTTCATGAGAAAGATGTAACGATGCTCGAGCGATTATTCAATGAAAAAGTCGAATATGAACACGCGAAAGATCAAATTTATCAAAAGTTAGAGTCGATGATGAATGTTGGATAATATCGCAGGTTGGTGTAATAGACATGAATATTGATGCCATTGTAGATGAATTAATTAAAAAAAAGGTGATCGATCCGGATATACTGAATGTTGAAAAGTTAAAGGGTGGAACACTAAGTCACATCTTTCTTATTACAGAGTCGACTCTTTCAAAAAAAGTCATCAAAATAAATGATCCTCCAGTACTTAAAGCTGAATCCTTTTTCTTACAAACGTATAAGCATCTTCCCATTCTGGCAAACCTTCTGTACACAGAGGCGAACAATAAATATATGGTGTATTCCTACGTGCCAGGTGAAATAAACCCTTCCATGATAAGGAAAGAAACTCTTCTTAAGATGGTCGTTCAGACACTAATCAACCGCTATGAACCGATAGATACAGACAATGGTTGGGGATGGGTTCAAACAAGTACGGATTCATGGACCAGCTTTCTAAAAGACTGGACCATGGAGGCTGATGAGTGGATAGCCGGCTATTTACCCCATAATGAAAAAGAAGTGATTTATCGATTGATTGACGCTCCAGTTAGAAATCAATCAAGTAAAACGCCCTATCTATTACATGGAGATTGCGGGTTCCATAATTGCGTAGTCATGAATGATAACCTGGAAGGAATCATAGATCCTATGCCGGTGGTGGGGTATCCGATTTATGATTTGGTATACGCATTCTGTTCTACCCCGGATAGTTTGAATAGAGAAACCTTTGAAGCGGCAGCCGAATTACTGAAGGTTGGAAGAGAAATGAGTAAACAAACGTTATACGAGGAGGTACTCATAGGATTATACTTCCGAATAGCCAGGTGTATCAAACATCACCCACGAGACTTACCCATCTACCTGAACGCCTGGACTTATTGGTATGAGATTGTGGTTGAGGATTCTATACGGACGATGTCATGAAAGAATCAAAGAAGCATGGGAAGAAGCATGGGGACGGTTCCCGTGCTTCTTTTACGATTAAAGGGCTCTCATGTTCATGTTGTTACTTAAGAAATGAGCATTATCTCCTATTTTTAGTTAAACCCAGTTCACAATAGAATGACCAAAGAAACGATGGTACGATATTCTGTGAATTGGAATTTTATAGGATATTAAAAATAAATAGATTTATAGAGAAAGGATCGATCACATGCACACTGAAATCCAGATTAAGTACTCAGAGACGGAGAGGGCGCTCTCCAAGCTTCGTCAGACGATTGACGCTTGGAATACAGCGTACCCAAGGCAGATTGGCGGGGCGAATGAACTTGAGGTCATCAATAAGCTCAATGAACTCAATGAGCAGTGCCAGAAGATGCTTGAGAGCTATCAACAGCTTCTGATGGAAAACCAGTCGGCGACACAACTTTCCGTAGAGGGCATGGAAGAAACCGATCGTACTCTTTCTTCTACCATGACCTTGAGCCGGTAAGGGAGGCACTCTATGAAAATATTAGATGTGGACGGCTTTCAACATGGAATAAAGGAAATAGAGAAAACCCTGTCTTCACAGAAAGATCAGGTAGAGCAGATTGAAAGAGCCGTTCAGGACGTGGTCCATCTGGATGAGGCGTTTAAGGGGGAGGGCGGGAATGCGATCCGCGATTTCTACCGGAGTCAGCACCTTCCCATGCTGGAACAATACCAGTTGTTTTTATCCGACTATCAATCCGTGATCAGTCAAATGAAGGAGGCGCTTGATCACGTGGAGCCTTCACCTGACGGGTTCATAAGGCAGAGCTTCCTGGACAACGAAGTGGAGGAAGGTCTTCACCGTGCAAGGCAGATAACCGTGGAACTAACGGGGGAAGCCAATTCCACCATTAGAAGTGTATCAGATATTGTATCGGTGCCAAGAATCCAGGACTGGTCGTTTTTACAGCAGGTAACCCATGCCCAGGAGGAAAAAGAACGCAGCCTCCGAAAGCTGAATGAGTTCGACCATACTCAAACGGCTTCGCTTTCTTCCCTTGAAGAACAGGTCCACACGATGACGCAGCAAATCGCTCGGCTCCAAACTGTTTTTCAAAAAGGAAAGCTTGGTATAATAGAGAAGAAGGCTCACCAGGAAGACTCATCGTTTCTATCCCAACTATCCGAGTTTACATCGGTCATGGCCAAAAATAAAGTATCCGAGTTTCTTGGGACCGTGGAAGGAGCCCTTTTTGCGATTGTCGATATCGTCAGCGATCTCGTCGACACGCTCATCGCCCTGTTCACCGATCCCATCGGATTCTTCAAAGGCATCATTCATACCGTCCTTCACCCCATCGACACGGCGAAGTACATATGGAAGGACCTGAAACAATCCTTTGAAGAAGAAGTCGTCAACGGCGACGTACGAAGCCGGGCGAGATACTTTTCCTACGCGGGAACCTATATCGCAGCATCCATTTTCGGAACGAAAGGCGTAGACAAAGTCGGCAAGGTGGGTAAACCCGGCAAAATGAGCTCCAAGTCAGACGTTCCCTACAACGTTATGACGACAGCTAAAATCAAATCCTTCATCCACAACGGAGTCAAAAGCACCTTTGGAAAAGTGGAAGACACTGCCCATCAGCTGCTTTCTTCCCGAACCGGAAAAAGGGCACTGGGGTTAAACTCTTTTTCTGGACATCTTCAAGAGCTGTTCCGTAAGACCAAGCATGTCCTGAATCCGGGGAAAGTGAAATCGGTGATGGAGAAGACCTATCAAAAGGTCGTGGCCGGTCCGGTTTCGAGGGTAGCTCAGTCCGATGTTTTCTCCAGGATGGGGAAGGTGTTGTTGAATGAGGATGGGCATGTGGTGGTTTTTGGGAAGAGTGAGGTTCGACGGGTTGAGACTAAGGGTATAGATAATGCTAATAGACTTATTCCAGGTACCCCTGGTGTTGTTACAGGAGGTAATTCTAATAAGTTAGGAAAGAATATATTGGAAGATATGGGGCTTAAGCGTTCTACAAAGTGGAGTGGATATCAAGCACAACATATTATTCCTTCTGAAATGGCAAAAAATTCTGTTATTCAAAAGGTTGGAATGAATTTCGATGACTCGACAAACGGAATTTTCCTAAGAGTTCCAAATAATGATATAAGTCCCATGTCTAGGCACAGGGGGTATCATTCAGTTTATAATGAAGTAGTTGAAAGAGCATTAAATAGAATGGATACTAACCAAAGTGTTGGTAATTTGCAAAAGCAATTATACGATTTACAGAGTAATCTAAGGAAGTTACAGGAGAAGGGTTTACCTCTGTACCCAAGCCAAGGTGCCACAATAGAACTTTGGGAAAGGAAGCTTAAACAGTTGGAAAAATAATTCTATGTAGAAATAGGGGAAGGAGATAAGTACTTATGGATGAAAAAGATATTATTTTCATTGAACAGTTACTTTATAATACAGATAAAGAGTTTGTAGTGAGCCAGTTAGAGAATATAGACAACCCTTTATTACTTCATTATTTTGCTGCTAATTATAATTGGAATAGCGGGTTTAATGTACCAACAGTTATCTTAGAAAACGAGGTTTGTGATTTAGGGACAGGCTTACTAATGTTTCACTATGCAGATGGTTACCGTTTGTTAGAGAGTTCAGATGTAATTTCAAGTTCTTCACTTGAGGGATGGAGAGATTTTCTGAGTAATGTATATAACAAACTTCTAAGCTTAGATTTTAAAACACAAGATATTTCTTTTGACCCTGAATTAACAAAAATTCAAAAGTATAAGTTGAAAAAGTCTAATCCAGAACTTCCTGACGTTCTAATTAATAAATCTCCAGGCAAAGTGATTGATATTCCTAAGATATGACTTATTTAAAACATTGATGGGCGATAAAAGCCTTCTAAGGAAGATTCATTTAAGGGAGCATCCTTGTATTGAGGAGTAGGGAGTTATCTCAATTCGAACGTGTATCTAGCTTTATAGATTTAAAAATAGAAATGAAATATTTTATGTAGCTTACTATAAAACACTTGATTGCCTACTAGGTAACAGGTGTTTTGTTTTTAAGTGAGAGATCCAAGTTTCTTGGGACCGTGGAAGGAGCCCTTTTGGCGATCGTGGATATCGTCAGCGATCTCGTCGACACGCTCATCGCCCTGTTCACCGATCCCATCGGATTCTTCAAAGGCATCATTCATACCGTCCTTCACCCCATCGACACGGCGAAGTACATATGGAAGGACCTGAAACAATCCTTTGAAGAAGAAGTCGTCAACGGCGACGTACGAAGCCGGGCGAGATACTTTTCCTACGCGGGAACCTATATCGCAGCATCCATTTTCGGAACGAAAGGCGTAGACAAAGTCGGCAAGGTGGGTAAACCCGGCAAAATGAGCTCCAAGTCAGACGTTCCCTACAACGTTATGACGACAGCCAAAATCAAATCCTTCATCCACAACGGAGTGAAAAGCACCTTTGGAAAAGTGGAAGACACCGCGCATCAGCTGCTTTCTTCTCGAACAGGAAGAAGGGCACTGGGACTAAATTCCCTCTCCGGACATCTTCAAGAGCTATTCAGGAAGACCAAACATGTCTTGAATCCGGGGAAAGGGAAATCGGTGATGGAGAAGACCTATCAAAAGGTAGTGGCCGGTCCGGTTTCGAGGGTAGCTCAGTCCGATGCTTTCTCCAGGATGGGGAAGGTGTTGTTGAATGAGGATGGGCGTGTGGTGGTTTCTGGGAAGAGTGCGACTAAGGGAACGGGTAATCGTTTGGCTGGTGCAAGAGATGTTAAAATATTTGTGGGAAAAGGCGAACAGTACACAAACGGAAGGAAAAATCGATTAAAGCCTAATATTAGGTATAAAACTGGAGAGTATAACTACTTCTATCAAACAGATAGTGAAGGTAGGATTGTAAAATTCGAAACAGAAAATTTACAATTAACAACGAGAAAAGATAGATTGTCACACAGTAAAAATACACCAGGTAAAGTAAAAGGTCAGGACCACGCGGGACATTTGGCAGGTGATAGGTTTGGAGGCTCACCTAAAATAGATAATTTGGTTTCGCAATTGTCTGATGTTAATTTGAAGCAATATAAGAAAATTGAAGATGAATGGGCTGCAGCTTTAAAGGAAACCCCTCCAAAAGAAGTAACAATTAATCTAGAAGTAATATACTCTGGGAATAATGTGAGGCCGGAAAAATTCCTAGTAAAATACACAATTGATGGTGAGTCGTTCTCTGAAGTCCTTTTAAACTAATCTAAGGAGTGAAAACTAGATGAAGACTTTTGAAGATAGATTTAGTGAATTGCAAGCTGATATGATATCTATATGTATGGAGTATATTGAAGAGAGAGCGGATAAAGTATATGTTTACGCTTCATGTGAGGAAAGTATTATTTCGAGCAAGTTTTTTTATTTAATTAATAATAAGTATGTGAAGCCTCATAAAGTGAATGATGCATTGGCGAATGGGGATGAAGGATACAATGTATCTTCGGAACGCCAGTTTATGGTATTAGATATCTTAAATGAAGATATTGAAAAAATTAAAAAATTATGTTTGGATTATGAAAAAGACATGCCTACTGAAATGAAGTTAATATATGATGTTAAGAGTGGCAAATTCAAATCTGAATACAAGTATGATTTAGTTTATACTAATCATGAAACTAAAACGGCCCGTCAGATTGCTGATGAGTGGTTTGATGAAATACAAAATAATAAACTTTAAGGTTTGATTGTCAAGCCGGTTTATTATTGAAACTATAAAGCACTTGATTGCCGATTAGGAAACAAGTGCTTTTTGTTTCCGAGGAGGTAGCTTTTAATGGCTACATTTGATTTTATTAAACATGGGAAGCATAAATTTATTAAACTACAAAATAAAGAACTGTTAGATGCAGAAAAGCGACTTGGATTTGGATTACCTGATGAACTTAGAGAATTTTATCTAGAAGTAGGTTATGGCTTTATTAAAGGTAGCAATGAGGATGCAATAAATAGATTAATGGACCCTGATACTATAGTTGATATTACATTGAGAGAAGGTATTTACGAGTATGACCCAGATTTAGACGGAATTTATGAGGAAGAAGATAAATTAGTATTTTTTGAAGTGAACGAGGGTGTATATTTAACGCTTGCTTTAGATACTTCTAAACAATCACCAGTATATTTTTTTGATACACAAATAGCTGCATCGTTGGAGGGATTTTTAAGAAAAATTGACGATGATGCCGAATATTTTATTAATATGGTTGAATAATGAATTTTGGGGTCAGTCCCCCTGCATAATAATGAGTTATTGTGCCGAGGGACTGACCCCGTTTTGTTATCGACACGGCGAAGTACATATGGAAGGACCTGAAGCAATCCTTTGAAGATATTGTAGATTCGATGGATTTATAAAAATGTAGATCACTTATATAAATTAAGTAAGGAACTTAGGAAAGTTTTTAAAGATAATGATCAAGAAGCTTGGTATTCTTTTACAATGTCTTTAAACAGTAGTGGTAAATTTAAGTTGCATTATGATTATACAAATTGGTTTGATACAGAGTATAGTTTTAGTGACCAAATGATTATTTGGAAAAGCAAATATTTAGATAAGGTACCTACTGATGAAAATAGATCCTCTATCTGCACTGCAAGAGTGCTGATTAAGTGATAACTAAGGTATAAGAGAAGCAAACAACCGCCAAGTATACGAATAAAAAGTTTTACACTGACATACCATTTTTATGGTAAAATAGGTATAATTTAAGGTCTACTCTACCCATAATGAGAATACATTTCTCACCAAGGGGTGGTTATATGAGCGACCAAGAGGATAAAGAGTTGGGCAAGCGATCAGAACAAAAGGCAGGGGATAATATGAACGTAATGGATAAGGAGTTGAAAGACATGCAGAAGCAAAAAGATAAGGATATGACTATGAAGGATTTGAAGAAAGCCTTGATTAAAGAAAGTATTCATAACAATAATGAAGCTTTGCAGCGTCTTTCTCGCACGTAATTGAGCGAAATCTATTATTTATTAGTAGAAGATATCCGGGAAGCCCATTTACTTGGATGGGAAACATATGGCGGAAAGACTTATGGAATGGATGAAGATTGTGTAGAGAAACGAACAGTCGAACCGCAAACTCAGTATTGGGGCGAAGAACAATACCCAGGCTTGTTCAAGAAAGCTGCCGTTTACATGCTACGGATCACCATTTCACATTGTTTTGCTGATGGGAATAAACGGGCTGCCTTTCTATCAACGGACTTGTTCTTGAAGTTTAATGGATATGAATTTAAAGTCGATCAAAATGAATTGTACGATTTCTGTTTGATGATCGCTAATCATGAAACCAGACCAAATTTGGAGGAAATTGAAGCTTGGATAGAACTTCACACACAACCTTATATTTTAGATATTGAAAAACTCTCCGACCTGACGTAGGTAATTGTAGTCAGATGGTCATGGGGAGTTTTTATTTATTGGTTAACGAGGGCTATTCTGCCCCCCCCTATTGTGAATAGCCTTTTCTTTCATTATATGATTTACCTCTCATCATATGATTTACCTCTCATCCCTCTTCTTTGAAAATACGTATCTAGCATTAATAAAAAACAAAGTACCGAAGAAAAATAAAACGGTAACCACCCAACTCGCAATAGCCGAATATCCTCCGTTTAGTAAATACTCACTTATCAAATTAACCACTACCATCAACGCCATCACGGCATACATGCTGAATATGAATTTCATTGTGTTCCCACCTTTCTAAATCGTATTAAACCACCGAACAAAAACCATGATGCTTGCTGCACCCCATGCTGTCGTTCCTACTATAAACCAGATTGTTGACTTTTTATAAAAACGAGTGTAATCATTCCCATAAGAAAAAAACCAAGTGTTATCCAGAGTAGAAGTTCATTTATGGATCCGTCCTTTATTTTGAATTATTTATTCTACCTGCATAGAGGAAGATTGGCATTCATGGGAGGGAATAAACAAAGATTCAAATGCTTATGTGGAGCCAGCTCACTCACACCCCTTATTTTACCATTAACTGGATGTTGTTGCTGTGTTTAGCGGTAAAACGGTTTAATGTTAATGTGCCACTTGCTTCTACTGAAAAAAGGAATCTCCCCATATCTATTGTTCTCTCAATAATTAAGAAGTACTATATAATTAGCAGATTATTGAAAAAGAGGGATGGCATGAGTACAACGGATAAAGTGAGATACGTTTCCACAACTGCACTTTCAAAGGAATTAAAAATAAATGTTAAAGAAATGTTTAATATATTCCTTGCAAATGGGTTCATTAACAGGGTAGATGATAATTGGATGCTAACTGAAAAGGGAAAGCAGATAGGGGGCACCATAAAAAAACTTCCAAGAGTGGGAGAGTACATTGCCTGGAAGGAAGACATAAAAGATCATAGCATGTTTAAAACGGATAGTAATGAAATCCTTATAAATGCTACTGCATTAAGTAAACATTTTGGGGTATCGAAGCTTAAAATGAATCCAATCCTGTCGGAACTTGGCTTTGTTCAAAAGGGTCTAAAAGGTTGGACCGTAACAAAACTCGGATTAAGTTTGGGTGGAAAACAGCTTGAATACGATAAAACGGGTGTCCCATATGTAAACTGGCCAAACAGTATACTGCAGAATAGAAGATTAGTCGAAACAATGAAAGAGCTAGAGGGGAATGGGACGGAAGAGAAAGCAGAGTCTGTCCAACACAACCCATTAGAGTTCAGAGAGAAGTTCGAAGCCAAACACAGAGCAACCGATGGACATTATGTCCGGTCAAGAGCAGAGATGTTAATTGATAATTGGCTGTACATGTCCGAAATTGCACATGCTTATGAAAGAAAGTTACCAGTTGAAGAAGATGTATATACCGATTTCTATCTGCCTGTTGGTAAAGTGTACATAGAATATTGGGGATTGGAAAATGATCCGAAGTATGCAGCAAGGAAACAAGAGAAATTACGAATCTATCATAAATATGGATTTAATTTAATTGAGCTGAATGACGCTGATATCCAGAACTTAGATGATATTTTACCTAAGAAGCTTTTGATGTTTGGGATTAAGGCTTATTAAGAGGTGGATTGTCTCCTTTAAAGTATGCAAAACGAAAGCTAGTGGAAAGCACGGGAGCGGATCTCGTGCTTCTTTTTATGTTGCCAGGAAGCACCAGAACCGTCACTCTGCTTCTAAGTTATCGCTCAGAAAGCTGGAACTGGTCGTGTAAGATCTGATGAAGAAATTGATGCGGTTATGCAGGGATTTATAGACCTCCGTTCATTATAAAACCTAAAATTATTATCACAGATTTTGGGTCAGTCCCCCGACACACTAACGGATTAGCGGACTGACCCCATTTCGGGATATGAAGATAGAAGCACGGAGGGGGGCAGTTCTCGTGCTTTTTTTATAATAAAAGTAAGCATCAGAAACCTCCCCCGTTATTCCCATGCCCCCGGTTAGGGTAGAACCCTACTATACACAGAGTGAGACACAGTGACTCTATAATCTTCATTAATGTATTTACGTTCATAGAGTAAGCACTATAATATAGAGAAAGAAATAAATTTCATTACGAGGTGGAGGATCATGAGTAATCAGCTTCCTATTGATATTACAGCTACAAATACGTTAAATAGTATTGGAGAAAATATTCTTATTGCCGATACAGATTTCAAGATCACTTGGATGAATCGCAAAGCGATCCAGTCATTGCAGACCATTGCTCCTTATTATGGATTATCAAGGGCGGAAGATATGATTGGGTTGAATATGGACCACTTTCACCGTTCTCCTGACTATCAAAGGGGTATGATGAAGGAGCTAGGAGAGGGGCACAGAGCAAGAATTATGATTGCGGATAAAATTGCTGCGGATATTGTCATTACGCCCATTCACCCACTAGAAGATACTGCCGAAATAGAAGGATATATGGTTATGTTGATGGATGTAACGTCACAGGCGGAGGAACAGAAAAGAAAAGACCAGATGATAAAAGAACTGCAGGTTCCGATTATTCATATTTGGGAGAACACCATTGCCCTGCCTCTTTTAGGAGATATGGATATAGATCGAGGAGATCACTTGATTTCAATGGTGCTAGAAGAGTGTACATCCAAACAGATAGAATTTGTTTTATTATCATTAGGTGGAGTGAAACAGGTTGTTAATCAATTCACCTGCACGATTCAATCGTTGCATGACTGCTTACGATTAATAGGGGTAGAACTCATTCTTGTAGGGATAACACCAGAACTGGCATTGACGATTAAAGATATCTTCAACGTCCGAACTTTCCGCAGTGCGAACGCGGGATTAAAGTATATTATGAAGCTTCAAGGTAATGCCAACAGGAGCCATGGAGACCTTGGCTCTTTATAAAAAATGACGGGCCAAGGCATCTGTCCCTCTGGCCTTTATAGCTCAAAAATCAATGAGAGAGGACTTACCAACGCTGTCATATCCTTAATTTTCATTATTCACTAATTTAGATACAAATGTGAACCACGGAGACAAATCCGTGGTTCTTTTAATAATAAAGTTGACTAATAAGTGGAATTTGAATATCAAATAGAAATGATACTCAAAGTTGTTCTTGAATAAATGTGAATATAAAATACTAAACTTGGTTATAATAAGTAATATTTTTTACGTTTTGTAAAAATTATTTTTACGTTTTTGGCATATAGTGTATAATTATAGTAATCAGGTTGGAGGTGTGGAACATGAGACTTTATCATTTGCAGAGTATGGTTGGAGAAAATTTATTAACGTATTTAAGGCTTAAAGGTTATACAAAGACGGCTTTATCTAAAATGACAGGAATTTCTCGTCCGACAATTAATCAAATTCTAGAAGGGAAAAGTCCGAATCCCAAGATTTATGAAGAACAGTTAGGAAAGATTACAGAGGCACTCCAGTTACCAAATGATTATTTTGAGACATTTTCAGGTTTCCATGAAGAAAAATGGCAATTACCATCAACTCAGTATTCAGATCGATCTGCGATTTCTGATAAAAGCCCTTTAACAGAAGAATTATTAAACGATTTAGATGAATTATTAACGGTTGCTGCTTTTTATGTAAAGGGGTGAAAAAATGAGGATAACGAGTACGAATTTAGACGAAACAGTAAGATTGAATCAACAAATTGATCATGAGGTTCAGAGACATTTACAATATATGCATATGTTCCTTGCTAAATACAATATACAATCACCTGAAAAACTTGGATTACAAATATTAAAAGATCACTATCTCATTCAAATTCCCATCCCGGATCCAAACTGGGGAGGAGCCATAAGAGAATTACCAACCGGGAGAAAAATTCCAGTCATTAATACTTCACAACCTCGCTTGTATCAATACTTCATTTATTGGCATGAAATCTACCACCTTACAGAGAACTTTTCAAATGTACATGAAATTTCTACGGAACTTGATTTAACAGAGCGTAAAGCTGACTATTTTGCGAGTCAGATGGTAATAAGTAAGGATATTTACAGATACTTTTTAGATATGAGACAAACTGAATTTGTTCATAAGGCTGCTATCTGTATGGATACGTTTAAAGCACCTTATAAAGCGATATTAATCCAGCTATATGAATCTGCACTCGAGTATCATAATAAAGAACTCCAAGAAGAAATAAAGGTAAACTTTGATTTATCCCTAAACACTGAAGCCTGGGTAGAAATATTTCAGCAATTATCTTTAGATGAGAATCTAGTCAAACCTTCATTTAAAGTTGATTTTGGACGTTTAAAACATGAAGTCGATGAAGTAGACATTACTGGTGACCGTGCTTATAGGGAAACAAAAGATTTTATATACGGTCTGGAAAATAAATATTTACAAGTGAAAGGAAAACTAGAGAGTGGGGAATTATAGAGACCTAAGAGCCAAAATGAATGAGTTAGAAGGTAATCGTATACTCATCATGGATAACAACAATCTTGAATTTTGTAGCCAGCATGATGATGTTTACAGCTCAGAGGAAGTATTTAAGGATTATGATATGATTTTAATACCTGAATGGGTTCATAGAGAAATCTCTCATACCCAAAACGATTACATTACTTAGCGAGTGTCCCTATTCCCTACTTTATTATAAGTGAAGAGGAAGACTATCCTGAGCTGGTTTGGTATCAAGAGCTAAGGTTGCTAGAACTTTTCCATCATGCTTCTTCGGCAATTTCACCAGCAAGAAAATTCTATTCGAAATTAAAAAAATTCTATAATGAACATGATGACCTACCAGAAAGGTGGATCGAGGATTTTTATGAAGAAGGATTTGAAGTCACCAGTGGAACTGACTTAAGAAAAAATGCTGGGGAAACCTCTATATTAGTATTAACTTATTTGTTGCTTCACCACTTTCCCTCGTTAATAAGAAATATCACCATTTTCTCCAGTGATAAAGGAACCTTGACTATAAAAAAGAAAATAATGGACAATCTTCATAAAATGGAATTAGTACACAATCCAGCCACTCCTGTCAGTTTCATGAGCACAGATATCTTACTCATAAAAGCTGTAACGGAAGGATGGGTAACAATTGAAGACATTGTTCGTTTCCGGCCTAATAGTAAAACGGTCATATTCTCAGTCAAACTTGAAAATGAGAGTGTTTCCAGACACGAATACGTTATGGATACAATGGAATTTATAGACGCTTTAAGGCATATAGAAAACTATCATTTTGAGTTTTAGAAAAAGAGAAGATCGGTCCTCATGCTTCTATTCTATGAAAACTTTAGAAGTGGAAGGGTGATTGATGCTCCTATCAAAAGCGGGGGAAGATTAGTAATCCATTCGGGAACAATCTTCCTTTGCAGAAAGAGAAATTATCAGTACCGTCCCCGTGCTTCAAAGGGATTTATAACGGTGAGAAACACTCCTACCCGACGTGGAATTTTCGAACGGTAGGTAGGAGTATTTTTTATAAAAGCAAATACGTCATACTTAAGAGTATTCAACAAGAAGGTCTTTATAATAGAACCATGTGTGTGATTCTACTTTAGCTGTATATGTTTTTAAGTTCTCCCAATCTGATATTATATCAATTGCAGCTTTTACATACTTTTCATCTTCTGAGGCTAATTTGATTAAGTTATAACAAGTGTTTATTGTCCAGTTCTCCTTACAATACTGTTCAGTTTCATCCTTTTCACAAATACCAAGTTGCTTCAAATTTAGATAGATTAAGTCTACCAGCTCTTCATCAAATACCTCAATGCTTTTCTCTAACACTGGGTTTTCTAAACAAAATTCCTTAAAGGATTCATGCTTTTTATGGTACCTCGAAAATATGGTAATTAGCTCTTCTATTACACTCTTTCTCTCCAAATCTTTTACCTCCAATCAAATTATAATAAATTTTTATACCAAAGAGTCGTATCTTCAAACGAAAATGGATTGTTAAATTCTTCATAGTTATTTTCAATGAAGAGGGTAGGATCTGTACCCATAGTGAATTTGAAATTAGATGGGAGTGTTTGTATTTTAGTGTATACGTTATCTTCCATTGGTTCTAAGTCCTTTGAAACACGAAATTTTATCTGTGTACATTTCAACTTTTTAGCATATGTTTCAAGTGCGAAAATGAGAGCTTTTTTTATTATAGTTTCATCTAAAATCCTTTGGTTAACGGAAATATAAAAATCTCTAACGTGCAACTCAGCTCTTTGATTAATAGACATATTAATGTCGAAGATAATGGAGCTTTTTTCATCCTTGTTTTTTATCATTACGTTTCGATATAAACTGTATGGCGTAATATCACATACAATCCCTAGCTCTGAAAACAAATCTTTCAAAAGGTTAATATTGGTGGGGCTGAATATTTGTTCATTAATAAAAAGTGGATTCTGATTATATGTAATGGATACTTCTTCAAAAAATAATGTAGGCATATCTTCTTCGATAAGATCTTTAATATGACAATCCAATGTTTCAGCTATCCTAGCAGCAGTATCTAAGTTGAGATTATGGGAGGGATTGTTTTTGCTTCTCTTAATGTATTAATGCTGATTCCACTATCTAGACTTAACTTATTTAGGGAAACTCCACGTGAATCCATCAGTTGTTGTAGGTTGTTTTTAAAGTACACTCTCTTTCAGCTGCCTTTCTTAGGTTATGAGGATATTCTATATTTTGTTTTATGAGTATACAAGCTCCATTAAATTGGAGGGGGATAAACAAATTCAAGGAATAAGTTTTAAAATCGGAAAGGTTAAACCATTAAATGTAAAAATAACCAAACTTTTGTAGTATAATGTAACCATCACAAACAGTTGGAGTGTTCACATGGCTTACACCATACCAGAAGCGATCCGATCGTCGGCTACGGCTGGGGAGAGGTTGTTGTTTCGTACGTTGAAGACGTATTTGCCGGATGATTATATTGTGTATTATGAACCTGAGATTCATGGGAAGAGGCCGGACTTTGTTATTATTGGGCCGGATTTGGGTTTGGTTGTGTTAGAGGTAAAGGATTATACGAAGAATACGTTGTTTCAGTTGAATCATGATGAGTGGACTCTATATACGTCTTCTGGGGAGCAGAGGAAGACGAAGAATCCTTTGAAGCAGGCCAGGGATTATGTGTTTCATATTGCGGATGTGTTGAAGAAGGATAAGAATCTCGTCCAGTTGGAGGGGAAATATCAATTTCAGTTGAAGTTCCCTTATGGATTCGGGGCTGTGTTTACCCGTTTGCATCAGAAAGATTTTATTGAGAATGGTCTGTATGCGGTAGTGGAACCATCATTCTGTTTGACGAGGGATGAGATTGATCCGGAGAAGGACGGTTTCTCAGAAGAGAATTTAATCGAGAAGATCGTGAATATGTTTACGATTCCGTACCGGTTGCAAAAGCCCCTGTCAAAAGAAGAGATGGATGCGATCCGGTATCACTTGTTCCCTGAAGTACGGATTAGTGCGGAGTTCAAGCAGCCTGTCCCTTACCAGGATCAACTGTTGCTATCACTCCATGATATTAAAGCGATGGATCTGCATCAGGAAAATCTGGCGAAGCAGATTGGGGATAAGAACCGGCTTATTCGTGGGGTAGCAGGGAGCGGGAAAACACTCATTCTTGCGAGTAGAGCGAAACTACTGGCCAAAGAACAGCCGGACTGGAAGATCCTGATTCTCTGCTACAATATTTCCCTTGCCCGGAACATTGAGCAGATTGTCTTCCATATGATGAATGAGCCTGATAATCTCTTTGACTTTGATTTCTCTGGCTCTGAAAATGTCAAAGGGAAAAAGCATCATATTTCTGTTCGAAACTTTCATTCTTGGCTGAAGAACGATCTCAAGATTAAGGAAAAAGAGCTGCCCACCGTGCTTGAAAAGATTAAAAACGGGGAAGCGATTCTCCCTACATATGATGCGATCCTGATTGATGAGGGACAGGACTTTGAATCTTCCTGGTTTGAACTGGTGTCAGGTCTTCTTAACCCAGAAACCAAGTCCCTTCTATTAGTAGAGGACCGAGCTCAGTCCATCTATAAACGGAAAAGAAGTTACCTGCAGGACATGGGTCTCAGTTTTCAAGGAAGATCGAAAGTGTTAAGCATCAATTATCGAAATACTGCACAAGTCGTGAAATTCGCATGGGACTTCTATAAGACGCATTCCTCGTTAAAGAATAAAGTGGTGACGAGGGAATTAGAAGGCGAAATCATAGCTCCGCAAAGTACACGAAGAAAAGGGATCGAGCCTGCTATCATCAAGAAAGGTGATTTCCAACAGGAGGCAAGGTTCGTAGCAAGGCAAATCAAAAAGCTGAACGAAGAGAAGCATGTACCGTTCTCGGAAATGCTTATTTTATACCGGATCAAGAAATCATTCAGCACAAGCTACATCGACATTCTAAAGCGCGAACTTCAAAAAGAGCATATTGACTACTTCTGGTTAACGGAAAATAGTCAATCCAAGCGGAGCTTCGAGAAGGAGGACAATCGAGTCAAAATCAGTACGATCGACAGCAGCAAAGGACTCGACTTTCAAGCGGTCTTTATTGTGAATGTGGACAACATGCCGTTTGCACTGGAGGAGGATGTGGAAAGAGAAGTCTCTCTTCTTTATATCGGGATGACAAGGGCGAAAGAATATTTGTGCTTATCGTATTCAGGGGAATCCGAATTCACAAAGTACTTTGATCAATGCCTTATCGAGAGAAAAGAACAGAAGAAAACGAGCGAGAAAAGTGGATAAATACAGAAAAGGTATGAGCAGCACGCTTTTCATACCTTTTTCTTATCAGCGCTTGACGAGCTCTTTCTTCTTAATCACACCAGACTCAACAAGATTCTTCAAAGCCCCGTGATTCTTAAAGCGGAAATAGACAGACAGTCGCTTCAAGTCCATTTGGGTTAAAGCAGATTCTTCAACAGCAAGGGAATAGGAAGATCCTAATCTCTTAATCATGGATTTCGCGTAATCCAATTGTTTAGGCGTTAAAGACTGATCATTGCTCAGTTGGGAGTGAGTGCCGATTGTGCCTGTAATCTCAGGAGTATACGTACCACTTTTAATCCAAGCAATGTCTTCACTAGAGAAATCATACCACTCACCCAGTAACTGTTTCGAAGCGAAGTGTTCATGGAATGCTTTCTCGGTCGACTGAACATCACCGGATTTAATCAAATACACCAGGTGATAATCAACGGGCTGGTTCACATTGAACACATTCAGGCTTATATCAATGGTCGTGGAGCTTACGATTTTGAACCAGCCATTCATATGTTCCTGGATGATATTCACGTACCCTGGCTGCGGGCCATTAGGAGCTGTGGACTGAATGATGCTTTCTAGTTTGGATGGGTCCGTTTCGTATAAGAATACCTTTTGGGTTTGTACGATGATTTCAGGTTTGGCTTCATCTTTGGCTGGTAGTAGTTTAGAGAGTAGTAGTTTAGAGAGTAGTTGTTTTAGCATTAGGACACCTCGAATGTTAATTTAACTATTAAGGTTATTTTACCATATTATTACACCGGTAAAGGGGATAAGTCATTTTTGGATAACTGGGAAATTTCCAATAATACTTTTAAAATATGGAGAAAGGTGGAAGTGAAGTGTCTCTAATTCATCCACTTCTAAAGTGATAATCTAAAAGAAATGGGTTTGTAAGTCTTTAGGTAGGAGGCGGTAGAATTGGAACCGTTCCCACTCTACTATTCAAGCTACTGACGGGGACCAGGACGGGAGAACTGAAATGACGGGTAGTAGACGATAATGAAAAACTGTGGGTCTTGGAGGAAGGTCATCCTATCGTGAACGGCATCCCTGAAGTCATCGATCTCGAGAAAGAAGAAATGTACGGCGAACGCTTTGGCATTCCGAAGTCGGACGAACTCATCCTTATCAGTTGATTGTCGGGAGGAGAAGTGTTCAGAAGCGGCTGTACATACCGGCGCGGAAGAGGGAAGATCTTCTACTTCAGGACAGGGGAAGAAACATATCCGACGTTTCATAACAAGGATATACAGCGGGGATCAGGAATGCTGTGCTGTGGGCATGTCCTGAGAAGAGTTCTCCTGTTCTTACGTTGGGAATGTCCAGCCGTTGGAGAGCAGGTAAGGGCTAGATTAACTATAATAATGAAGAAAGCAGTGGTTTACTGTGATTGTAAGCTCCTGCTTTCTTTGCTAACTTAATTACTTCCTTCACATCAGTCCCTCTGTAAACAGAAGTCCTTCTATTATGATTTGTAAAATAAATCTTCCCGTAATTATGTTCACGGGTAAAGCCGACAATCATAAAAAGTGGAGCAAGTCCACCAGTCCACTAGAGCATTAGTGCGTAAGGGGGAGGACCCTGAATTTCGATAGGGTTTGGAAAGTACTGAAAACCTTTTCAAAAGGACATGTTTCATTAGGAGTGCAATTTTGTATTTTTGTATTCTTTCATATACTCATAATAAATGGATTTTACAGCACCTATTTTAAGAAGAGGGTAATCTTCGATCAGCTGTTCAATGATCCATTCAAATTTTATCTTTAAGGTACTGTGGTGAGTTTTGGTTGAAAATAGTTCGATTAAGCGATTGTTCCTTTGTTGGATGACAACTTTCTCATTTAACCCTAGATTCCTAAGGTGATATTTAACCATATCCGTGCTGATGCCTAATTTCACTGAAATAACCTTAACGTTCAGTCCTTGTAGTGTTAGCCTTTTCACTTCTGAGGGCATTTTCTCTCTTGCTGTCAATCTGTTTAGTTCTTGTCTGGCATTGTATACTTCTGGGTAATCTCCGCTGTATTCCTTTAATGCTTTGCCGACTAATATGCGGTTTACATATTTATAAGTAAATCCCAATTCCTTTGCGATCTCCGGGTTGTTGTATCCTGCCTTATCCATTTTAATGATTCGTTCAACCAATTTTTTATGGAAATCGAAACGATCTTGCTCGGCTTGTTTTTGGTTGATATCTTCTACTAATCTTTCCAATCTGTTGATTATGGACTCTTGTTGCTTTTTATTCAATTTAACAAAGAATTCCTCTTCTCTTATCCAATTGAATATGCTGGTTCTTCTAATACCGGCGCTATTGCTTTCTTTTGTTCTGCTCCCTAATAGGTAGATCACTGTAACCTTTGAAAAAGCTTCTATGTATTTCTCTTCTTCTTTTTTAATACCAGTTTTGATATGCCTTTTAATATCAATTGCTTCACATGTATCTGTGTTATACAAATCAGGAATGAGATTATCGAATAGGCGGTGGCCGTATTCATACGGTGCTGAGAACTCCTTGAGCAACTCAATAATCTTAGATTCTATATGCCTTCCTTCGCTCAAGAATTTCCCGACGTTTTTCATGCCGCTTATTTCATCTGGATTCACTCCCATGTCTACAAGAAACTGATGATATCGCCTGGTGCCTTTATATGCGAGGCGAACGCTCTTATAAAAGGCGGTATGGGTATCTTTAATCGAATGTTCGTGCAGAGGGATGTTATTATTTCTTAATAATTCGAAGTAGAGTGTTCTAGTTTCGTGTGTCCAGAAACCTCTTACATGGCCGTAGTATTTTAGTAGTTCTCCATCATAGGCAAGATTGACAAGTTGTTCGATTGTATAGGGTCCTGGATTTGCAAACATGAAGCGAGCGTTTGCTAAAGGTAAACTTGTTCTCAATGAAGTAGATGCACTGATGGTGTCACCTTTATACACCTTCGCCTTGTTCCATTCCTTACTATTATTACTTCTAACGTAAAAGTGTTCTCCGTCAAATTTCAAACGATTTGTAACAATAAGCTCGTTGTAGTATAGATTAATCCGCTTCAAATAGTTATTACACATTACTAATTCCTTTCCGGTGCTTCAAAAAAGATTATGTACTAATTATGTGTGATAGTAACATTTTGTTCAACCTTCAGAAGGGATTTTTAGGTAGTTTAAAAAGTAATGACGTCACAGCATATAAGACTAACTGGTATATTTTGAGAGTTCGGAGTTTTAAGTTAGTTCCAATCAATCAAACCTGTAAATGTAAAAATACAACAAACTTTTTTAAGTGCAATGTAAACTATCATAAAACAGTAGGGGTGATGGCATACATTATATCGGAAACGATCCGATCGTAGGCTACTGCTGGGAGAGGTTGTTGTTTCATACGTTAAAGAAGTATTTTCCAGATGATTATATTGTGTATTATGAACCTGAGATCCATGCGAGAAGACCGAGCTTTGTTATTATTGGACAGGATTTGGGTCTGGGGGTGTTAGGGGTAAAGATTATACAAAGAATACGTTGTTTCAGTTAAACCCTGGTGAATAAATTTTACATACGTCTTCTGAGGAGCGGAAGACGCTCATACTTGCGAGCAGAGTGAAAATACTCGCCAAAGAATAACCCGATTGGAAGCTCCTAATTCTCTTCTACAATATTTCCTTTGCCTGGTATAATGAGCAGATCGTATTCTATATAATGAATGAACCTGACAATCTCTTTGATTTTGAATTAACTGGTTCTGAGAACTTAAAAGAGAGAAAGCATAATATCTCAGTATAGATTTTTTTTCTTGCTGAGGAATGTCCTCAGGATTATGGAAAAAGAGTCGCCTACCATACTCGAAAAGGTTGTAAAGGGGGAAGCGATTCCCCCTACATACGATGCCATGTTGATTGATGAAAGTCAGGACTTAGAATCTACTTGGTTTGAACTTGTCTCAATCCTCTTTTACCAAGAAACCAAATCTCTACTGTTTACATTTTACATGAGGCTGCTTTGTTTTTTTGCTCTCTTAATAACTTCTTTTAAATCAGAACCCCTATGAATTGTAGTCTTTCTATTATTCTCTGTGAAATATATTTCTCCATACCCATGTTTGTTACAGAAACCAATAATAATAAAATTGTACTTTTGCTTATTCTTTAATAATATCAATTCCTTCTTTTTAATTTTCAATTCCTCCTTATTTGATCTGGTGGGCAGTTATTTTTAGTATGAATAAGAGAGCGGTTCTGATTTTAAATATTTTGGCAATAACTACTCCAATTCAATTTTAACATTCGACCATATTTGTCTTGTCTTTTGAGAGTCATCCTTTCGTCATTTTGTAAATCAAACAAAAATCTTACAGCTTATGATTGAATTTACCATAAACATCTTTTAGCTTCCAAAAAATTCTTGGTATTAAAAAAGCTTCTTTTAATTTTTAATGTAAAGTAAATTGGGAACTTTCTCGTGATTCTTAGTCATCTAACTAATTATTTATAGGAATGTGGAAACAATAAGTGTTTAGTCTAAGGTCCATGGGGTTGATTTAAACCAATGTTATTATTATTCCGAGAGTAATCTACGAAAGAATTGAAAGAAACTTGTTTGTCGATTAGGATTAATTGGAGTAATTCCTGTTGAAAAAAGCATTAAACTTTATTAACACAGAACTTTTGTTCTGGTATAATATAAGTGTTGGAGTTATTAGCCAAGCTAAAATGATATTTAATCATAGACTCACCCTATTAAGAACATTATAATTTAATGGGGACTTTTTTAGATATAAATTTGAAACCAAAAGTGCATCCAAAAGTATTAATTTTTTGTGGGTGCACGTTTTTATTTATTGGAGATGTGTATAATGAGGTATATTGGTTCTAAAGAAAGGCTACTTGATTTCATTTATGCCTTTGTAAAAGAAAAAGTAGAGTATGAGGAGGAAGGAACTTTAACCTTTGCAGATTTATTCACTGGTACAGCTTCTGTTTCTCGATTTTTCAGAAAAAAAGGTTATAAAATAATTGCAAATGACCTTTTAACAGTTTGTGTGACATGGGCTAAAGCGGCTCTGGCATCTTCAAATGATATTACTTTTAATAAGTTAATTAACTCAAACCAAATAAAAGAGCAAGAATTAACTAGCTTATTTCAGAATAATCAAGATACTGTATTAAAACATTTAAACGCTCTTTCAGGAATAGAAGGCTTTATTTTTAATGAATACTCTCCTGAAGGAAAAAGTAAAAGAATGTATTTTACTGGAGAAAATGCTTCAAAAATTGACGCAATAAGAACTCAAATTGAAAATTGGAAGACAAATAAATTGATTAATGAATCAGAAGAGGCAATCTTACTGGCTTCACTTTTACGGGCAACCAATAAGGTTGCTAATATAGCAGGAACCTATGGAGCTTTCTTAAAAGAATGGGATAAAAGGGCTTTTAATTCAATAATGTTAGAATCAATAGAAGTATCACAAAATGATAAACTAGAGCACAAAGTGCTTCAAAAAGATGTTCAAGAATTAGCCGCTGATATAAAAGCAGATATAGTTTATCTTGATCCGCCGTATAATTTTCGTCAGTATGGAGCTTATTATCATGTACTAGAGACAATTGCAGTTGGTGACTCACCAGTTGTAACTGGAAAAACAGGATTAAGACCTTGGCAAACACAAAAATCAGATTTTTGTTATAATGATAAAGCTGCCAAAGCACTTAATGAAGTGATTTCTAGGTTAAATAGTAAGCATATTTTTTTAAGTTATAATACTGACGGGATATTAAAACATGAGGAGATAATAAAGATTCTAAGTGTTAAAGGTGAAACTGATTATATAGATGTTTCATTTCAAAGATACAAAAGTAATGGCGGGGGTAGTGGTGAAATTAAAGTAAAGGAGCGATTATACTATGTCAGAAATAAATGAAAATCTTGAACTTGAACTTAAAATAGATGATGAAAAATCGAAATCCTTAGTTGATAAAGTGGATGAAGATAAGGATCAAAAACTACCATATTGGAGAGAAGAAAAAAGTAAGGGTAGAAAGAAAAAGAAAGAAATCGGAGTAAACGGCGTTGACTTAGGTGAAAGGGGAATTTATGATAAACGTAATAAACTTAATGACCTTACAGGAAGAGAATGGACATTTTTCTTAAACAGTGTTTTAGTAAAAGCTTATCCACCTACAATAAAAGATGGGGTTGGTTTCGATTTAAGAAAAATTCATCCCTCACCTAAACCCCCTCAGTTAATGAAAGAACTTATTTCATTCTTTACAAAAGGTGATCAATGGATCTTGGACCCCTTTGTCGGTGTGGGGGGGAGCCTATTAGGAGGTTCTTTATGTGAGCCCCCAAGACATGGAGTGGGGATAGATTTAAACCATTTATATTTAAATGCTTATAATACCGTTTGTGAAACTGACAATATCCCTCTTGAAAATACAATTCATGGAGACTCAAAGGAAATTTTATCTAACAACGATCATCCGTTATTAGATAGAAAATTTCAGCTGATTATTACCGATCCCCCTTATGCAGATATGATGAATAAAAAGAAGACAGGTCAAAAGTTGAAATTCTATGGTAAAGATAATCCTTCTCCCTATACAGATGATAAGAGAGACTTAGGAAATCAAGAGTATGATGATTTTTTAATTCAATTTAAAGACATAATGGAACTTGCAGTTGAAAAATTGGAAGTGGGTAAATATGCAATAGTATTTTGTAAAGATTTCCAACCCAAACCTGGTAAACCTAATATTCTACATGCAGATATTATTAATTCACTAAGTACAATTCCTGGATTGGTTTATAGGGGAGTGAAAATATGGTATGATCAAGCAAACGATCTCTTTCCTTTTGGATATCCATATGCATATGTAATGCATCAAATGCACCAATATATATTGATCTTTAGAAAAGAAGAAGAATAAAGAGAAAAGGCATCTAAGAGATGCCTTCAGACCGTAGACAAACCCCACCTTCGGATTACGTGAAAGGTGGGGATTTCTGTTATTTTTATAGATTTTCTTTTCTATTTTCAGGCTGGACATGGTCCTCGTTGTGTTCGGTTTGCTAATTAATGGGAGCGGAGATAAGCATGGCTTTAATCGAATGTTGGACAAACTCGTCACTCAAGTCTCTGATAAAGTAGGAAAGCCTGATTCCGTCGCTGTTGATGCAGGATATAAAACACCGCACATCGATAAGTTCCTCATATACCAAGAAATCAGACCCGTTATGCCTTACACCCTCCCGAGAACGAAAGATGGATATCTTAAAAAAATATAAATATGTCTCTTTGTCCAAGAGGACGAGTTCTTCCGTACCGCACAACGACAAGAGACGGGTATAAACAGTGCGCTTCAAACCCTTATGGAATGTAAAGACTGTTGTCCTCTATTGGACCGTTGCACGCAGAGTAAGAATCATACCAAAATGATTCATCGACACGTATGGCAGCAGGATTACATAGACCAAGTAGATCATTTAAGATGTACAGATCTAAATAGTACAATATATGCGAAACGCAAAGAGACGATAGAACGGGTCTTTGCGGACGCCAAAAAAAAGAATGGCATGCGTTGGAACACCTTAAGAGGTCTTAAAAAGTTTCATTGCAAATTTCCACCAGTGACGAGAGAACCTAGGAGAAAGCCGCGGAAGTTACCTACCGTATGAAAAGAATAAGCGAAAAGTTTTTCACGTCCATCTTTTACATAATAACCACTTTCAGGGTCTGTCTGTCGTACTGTCCTTAATTTCTTTTGAATCTTCTTTATTCTGTGGGAGAATGGGGGGGAGGGCTTTTTTCCGTGTTTCTCACGGTCGATATTGACCTCTTCATCTAATTGAGTCTGATACGTTTTTGTTTCTATTTGGGCTTTTTTCTTTTCGAATTTCTTTTTATTTGCATTAGCTTTTATATGAGTAGAGTCAATAAACAACAACGGATGTATCAACAAATCCCTTATCAGAATGATCAGATCACACTAGGCCTACCATTATCTAAACAATATATCTTTAACCAAGTCATAGATAAATTCAAAATCAATCGCTTGTTCAACCTTCCTCACCAGGTGATCATCTGAAACCAGCTGATCTAAACGCAACCATTTTAATTTGAATTCTTCCATCTTCAATGTGTTTTGTTAACATTTTTATCTCTCCGACAGAATATCTATTCCATTCTTTATACAAAAAACCTCATAGACTTGGTCTAATTCTTTGACTTTGTCTACAAGCTGAAGGCATCTAAGAGATGCCTCTTCTTTGTGCGACGGGCAGTCGCACCTTGAGTGTTCCACACTCAAGATGAATTGTTAAGGGTTGGAGTACGATACGTAGTATAAACGGCTCCCGAATCCCGGAAGATTCATCGTCTCGAAGGTGAAAGTCCTTCCGTTAGAGTGCTGATACAACTAACGAAGACTAATCTAGGGCATAATTGTGAGATTGTGTTCGGAGGAGATGCGGATAATCGAGAGACCCGTAGTCGGATGTGCAGACCCAAATGCAAAAAGTGTGAAGCACGGCGGCTGGGTAAGTTGGCGACCATGCGAAAATAATGGGAAGTCTTAAAGGTGTTCATTCAAAGAATCAGCCGAATGAGCTCAACTTATCAAGTGATGGTGCTGGGTATGTACAGAAGGAAAGTGCGATGACCCCGTGAGATCTCTATCTTACCGTCAGGGCATTGTCCTATAAGGAATTCCGAAATGGATAATGTGGATAGAGAAGTCAGACGTTCTCATAGTACGGAAGTAGCCAGATGACAAAACATCTGGTGAACGGAAGGGGAACGACCTTGTGACTCTACACAAGTAAAGGTGTGTAATGACAACAGACCACGATACTTCGGTATAAACGAACTGAATGTACACAATGAAAGGTGTGGAATACGTAGTGAATCAAGAATTAAAGCTTAAATGGCATAGTGTATACGGACAACTACTGTTTGACCGTAAATTGAAAAGTGCGTGGGAGAAAGTAAAAGCCAACAAAGGTTCAGGTGGAATCGACGAAGTAACTCTTGAAAAGTATGAGGAGAACCTGGATGAAAATCTAGATAATCTACTCGGCAAACTGAGAGCGAAAGAATATGAGCCTACTCCTGTCAGACGCTCCTATATACGCAAGAAGAATGGAAAACAGAGACCTCTCGGTATTCCTACGGTCGAAGATCGGATTGTTCAACAATCTCTGCGAAACGTATTAGAACCAAAATTCGATGACCATATCTTTCATAATTGGTCATGTGGGTATCGTCAAAATCGCGGAGCCAAACGAGTTGTACAAATTATAATGTGGAATATTGAACAAGGATACAATCACATTTATGATTGCGATATCAAAGGCTTCTTTGACAATATCCCGCACAAGAAACTGATGAAGGTCCTAAACAAATATGTAGCGGACGGTACAGTCCTAGACATGATTTGGAAATGGCTAAAAGCTGGATACATGGAAGAAGGGACCTACCATCGCTCAGATTCAGGTACTCCTCAAGGTGGAGTGATTTCTCCACTTTTAGCGAATATCTATCTGAACGAACTGGATTGGACACTTGATTTACACGGCATTCGATTTGTACGGTATGCCGATGACTTCCTCCTTTTCGCCAAATCCAAAGAGGACATTAAGAAAGCCGAACAAATCACAAAAGAGAAACTCGATGAACTAGGTCTGGAAATTTCTATCGAGAAGACTAAAATTGTCGATTTCAATCATGATGATTTCGACTTTATTGGTTTTACGTTCCAACACTGGAGAAAACGTAAGAAGGATGGTAAACCTTACTATTTAGCCAAACCAAAAGATGAGACCTGGAAAGACTTTCGAATGAAAATTAAGAGAGCCACCAGGAAAACACTCACCTTAAGCAGAGAAGCGTGGTACCAACGCGTAAACTCCATCATTCAAGGAAAGGTAAACTTCTATCTAACCTTGTGGAAAGCGATTGAAGAATTCAAAGAGAAGGGATATCGACTGAACTGTTGTTTCAACATATTCAGAGATGAACTACTGGCAATAGATTCTTACACTCGCCGAAGGCTGAGAGTCGCTATGCTTCACAAACATCCTTCACAACGAAAAGGATGGGTGATGAGTACGAAATGGAACATTGAATTCTTTGCGTGTACAGGTCTTAAATCTGCTTTTCAAATATATTACGGAAAACAGTATGGAGATGGTATTGAATACTACCTCCAATACATGAAAGATAAGCAAAAGAAGAAATACAAAAGAAGTCTGGAGAGAGCAAAAGAAAAGGGAGAGGAATACTTTTCTTCACAACGACTTTCTAAAATACACTGTGCGAATAAGTTTGCATCATCTTGAACTAAGCGGAATCACATTGGTAAGCCGTATGCCTTAATAGGGCACGTACGGTTTGATGAGGGGGTGGCCTTGAGAAAGGTCACCCTACTCTATTATAATGTGTAATAAGTTTTTTTAGAAACCGTGTAAAAGTATCTCTTTGAAGTTGCCTGAAAATTGTGTTTGTGCTTGGATAAAGAGGAATAGCGCCTATAGAGGGAACTATATTTTTATTTTCACTCCAAAATTCTAAGTTCTTTTCTATACTAGGCAGTATAACATATGAACCTTGAACGCCTCTAATGGAATCCTTATATGCATGCATTGTCATGAGATCTACTCTTTTAGCAAGCCTTTCCTGTGTAGTTATACCTGCATTGGGTTCATCTAAACCGTCATCAGGAAAGTCAAAAATGTCACCAATATTATTTAGTTTATATTTTGCATCAAATACTACTGAGCCTAACAATTTATCAGCTTTATAAATATTTAATATAAAGTCCGGATCCATTCGCATTGAATATGAACTAAGCGGTATATTTTTCTTAGAATGTTTTATCGTATGTTGATATAAAACTTCCAAATTTAAGGAATGAAATTGTGTGGTAATTCTTTTTATAAATCTTTTACCATTTCCAAATTCTACATCGAAACCACCGGTTGAAATGCCTTTGAAAGCTTCAAGGAATTCTGTCAAAACCCAGGCTTCATAGATATCATAAATAGGTTTAATCTGTTTATGAAAAAGAAGGTCGATAAATTCGTCCCATTCAAGAGTTTCTGACATTAATAGCTGCTCATAGAAAATAAAAAAATCACTATACCCTGGAACCCTTCTTAGAGCTAAATTTCCTGTTTCAATATAGGGAGTAGATTTAACTTCATTTAGGAAGCTATTAGAAATCATTTTTTCCACAATTGATAATAATCTAAATGATTCAAGGCCCACAAATGTTTGTTTTGAATATTGAACAATTAGTTCACTAAGTATAAAGTGAATTTCATCAAGTAAGTATTTTATGAATCTATTTTCAGTAGTGTCATAAGATAGCTTTGAGCTATGTTCATTAATAATATAAGGTAAATTATTTGATGAAGTAGATAAATAATCTGCTGATGTGTCAGTAGCAACCCAATATGGGCTATCTATTATTGAACTAACAGTTCTGTAATCAAATGAGGAAACTTCTCCAATAGTTACATTTTTTTTGTGATCTTCTAATTTTGTAATAGGTGCATTACGAATGAGGTAAAAAGAACTTGGAAGATTTTCCTCAGATAATGCAGATCTAATAAAGAAAAATTTACTCAGTAAATTTTTCTCATAGTAAAGAGTATTCTGTGTATTGAGACTGGAATTAGTTTTGTTACTCCAAATTATTGTTGAACAAACGGTATTTATATTATTAACCATTGTCTTGAAATCTAATAAATAATCAATTTTTGCTGCTCTAATTTCAACTGGCAAATTAAATGAATCTTCTAATTTCCAAAAAACACTAATATGATCTTTCCCAACATACGATTCCCAATTTACTCTTGTGTAGGCTAATTTTTCTAAATATTTCGTTTTTGACTTTGATGGACTTGAAGAAGACATGTGAAGCCTAGGCTGAAGAACTAAGTTCTCCAAATTATCATGTTCAATTTCAATTGTGTACAAACTATTCTCAAGGAATTTTAGATCCTCTAATAAAGGTTCCCTTGAAAACACAATAGGTGATTTATGGTATAACTTTATATCATTGCACTTTTCACAATGTAAGATTAAGTAATTATTATTTATTTCATAAGTTTCAATAGTGAGGTTTATTAAATCCAGTGGTTTTGATGGTTCTATTGTTAGCTTGAAATTAGGGTTTAGAATTTCAACCTTATTAACCAAATAAAAATCTTTCATTAAATAAAGCTCCCATAATTAGCATTTCCCTTTACCAGAGAGTTATATACTTTAAAGATGGTAAGGGCAGCTCTAGGATATCTATAGTCAGATTTCACGAATGGTTGAGACTCAAGCCCTTTAAGATCGTCTGGTATTCTCCCACTTATTATCTCTACATAATGTGCATTGGTAAAAGTTGAACGACAAAAATATATTAAATTTTTTAGTAATGGTTCTAGTAATCTCCTTTGACCATGTAACCTTGGTAAGACCTTCAATAAGATAGCACTATCTAATAAAAATAATAATGAATCATCATTGAATGGAATATGGCTATTATCCCATAGGTCTTTCCCATTCCCGATAAATTGAATTAAACGATTCGTAGTTCTATAACTAAATCTAAAAGGTGAATCTAGTAGTAAACCACCCAGATGGGTTACTGTTTCTTGTAAAATGTTTTGATTGATAGATGTATCACTTAGTATAATAGCTTCGGTACGAGTAGATATAAATCTATTTCCATGTGTGAAATCACGTTTGTTAAAATCTAGTCCAGAAAAGGAAGAATGTGTTGTTATAGTGCTTATTGTACCGGTTAAATAGTTAATATAATCTTCAGTTGTAGTTCCATTCATTTCAATTACATGAGCCCTATCGATAATTTTAGGACTGAACCTGTAAGTTGATTCATCTATATTTATTGTACCGATCACATATAAATTTGGAGGGATGACAATGCTTTCGGGAATAAAATATTTTCTTTCTAAAGTAGATGAAACATGCACATATAAATTATCGGGAAGACTGTTCATTTCAGCTATTGCTTGAATCTTATCATTGGGATCTGCATAATTTTTTGCAATAACACGCGAACCTGCATTATGTAAATTTATGGATTCAGCTTCATAAGATCCTGTGGTTGGTGAGTACCTTCTACTTTCCAAAGCACTTAAAAAGTCTGAGAAATAATACTCTGCTTTTGCAAGATTCATTTCATCTAAAACTAAAAAATGTGGTTCGTTCGGCTCGTTTAAGGCATTGAGCAATAATTGAAGAATTGGGGTAATTGAATAAACACCTAATAGTGGATTGTAATATCCAAGTACACCTTTATTATCCAACCAGTCAGGACGGACTGAAACAAATGAAAAGCGTTGTCTCTCTATTACTGGAGAAGGCATTGGAGTACCAGCTATTGTTACAGGGTGTAGTGTAGTTACCATATATTCAGTAAATAATTGAGCTAACTTTGTTTTTCCACTTCCTGATATGCCCGTGAAAATTGTAATAGGTGATGTTTTAAGTGATAAATACAAGTCAATTACATTTTCTTGATTAAAAAGTAGTCTTGAATTTTGTAAATGGGTTTGTAGACTCAAATTGTTCTCTCCTGTCTTAGTGAACCATATAGGCTCCTGTTTGATTAAGGTATCTAATTAAATCCTGCTCTGTAAAAAAACGACTAAAGGGATAATTCAAAATTAACGGAGAGCTTCCTGTAAATTCTATTCTCTCTATAGTAGGTGCTATCAGCATAGAAGCAACGAAAACAAGTCTCCGTTCAGGTTCTCTATTAAAAGTCTTTATGCGTTTCAATAAAGGAACTAAGTTATGTTCAGAAGGCGTCAATAAGCTTATTAATTCCTCAATTTGAGTATCTGTTCTATTAGTAAGGTTTACAATGTCGCTCCAAGGTAATTCAAATAATTTATCTAAGGCAAATGGATATTGAATTAAGTGTTCTGAAAATGCCAACACCTTATTGCCTTCAGTTGAATTGTTAAATACTCTCTCGGCTAAATTATCTGGAATGTATGATAGTAACGTATATAAATTTTTAAGCCTATTATTAAATTTATAACGAAGATCTGCATTTATAGAGTTTTTGTGAGCTCTATATAACCAAGCTTCCTTAGCGAAGCTTGTTGATGCAGTACTACAGTAAATAATAAAATCGTGGCCCAGAGTGTTAATACTCAGTCTCGAATCTGAAAGCCCGTAAACCCCTTTTAAGTCCACCCAGACTTGTTTAGGAAGTGTACCTCCAGAAAGGAAGTTGTTTATTTTTCTTTCTGCATTAATTGCACTTCTCATACTTGACTCTTGAATATGAAAACTATATTCTTTCCATGGTTTCAAAGAAGGCAAGCTAGGAATTGAATAGGAAGAAAATGTATAGCGTAGTGCAGCTACTGACATTATGCTACCGCCTTTCTTAGTTAGAAACAGTTCGAAACCTAATATTACCATATATTTCAATGGAAGATAAGATGGTATTAATAAGGAATTCTGGAAAACTCTAAATCTATTTACTTCACCTTATCTGACAATTTATAAACTGTATGTTATAAAATAACACTTAGATATTTCGTATAATAAATGCTATATATTCCAAGTATCCATAAACACAATTTTGGTGTCTTCCCCTCAGGCGCATTAGTATTTTAACTTAATAAAGGGGCAGGACCTTTTTAGGTGGAGTTCCCATTCCCTCTTTCAGTGTGTCCGTGGTGAGTTCATTAAGGTTAAGGGTTCAGCAAATGCTTCAATCGATTTATCTATCACCGCTTTTTAATCTGTTATTTAAGTGGGAGGAAAAAGTAGCCACAGATTAAATACTCTATTAATATCCTCACCTAAGTTCATCATGCCTTTAAAATATGGTGAGCTTATAGTAAATAGTTAGGAGGTCAATTCCATGCCAACGTACAACAAACTAGTCAGAGATAAAATTCCACAAATCATTGAGAACACAGGAAAGAAGGTTTCAACAGAAATCTTAAATGATCAGGACTATATAAAGTACTTAAAAGAAAAGAGCTATGAAGAGCTAGATGAGTATTGTGCAGCTGAATCGAATGGGGAAGCATTAGAGGAGCTTGCGGATCTGTTAGAGATTATTCAAGCTCTGGCTAAGCATCATGGATCTTCTATAGAAGAAGTTGAATCGGTACGCAAAGAGAAAACGGAGAAGCGTGGTGCATTTGAAGAGAAGGTTTTCTTAATAGAGGTAGGGGATTGATTGGGCAAGTTCGATTGAATTATTACCTCTCGATAGAGGAATTACAAGACAAACTGGCTATAGGGAATAGGGTTAACTTTATTACGTTATTTTAATTAGATTCCAAATGAGATTATTTAAGACTTCATTGCATACTGCAGGAAGGCTTTTTTATTACATGGAAATAATTGTGATAAACTATAGAAAATGACTATTTAGGAGACAACTATGGGAATAGAAATCATAAAAGCACTGGCAGAACAAACCAAAATGATAGAAACGTTAACACAGAAGAAGTGGAATTACATAAGAGAGATAGATGAAAAGGGAATTTATGTAGAGACGGATTCATCATTGGAGAAGTTCCAGCGAGGAGAAAAAACGACTTCAATGGAATCCATTTCTTTTGAGTTTTTGCTGCAAGCATGGGAAGAGTTTTCTTCTAAACGAGTGGCATTCAAAGAGGACTTTGTAAAAACGAAGGGGAGAACTTCTTTTATTATGTCTTTCTTTTCAAAGCTGCCTTTTGTAAAGGTAGTGGAGAAAGGACAAAAGACTGCCATTTCGTTCATCGAGTTCAAAACAGACGACTTGCCGAATGAGCAGATTCATAAAGTTATGACGTTTTTAGAGGAGATTATTGATGGGACGTATCAACCTGAAAGACTAAGTGAGGAACTGGAAGGTAATGAGTATCGAATCAAGTCAAGAGCACGTCAGGACTTAAGATTATTGGGTTTCCTGGATAAGGATCAACAACAAAATGAAAAACTCTTCAAAGAATACATACAATCTTTAAATAAGATCGAGCTATTAAGGGGGCTGATTTTACATAAAGAGTATTTTAGAATGGCGATTGAAGTATTGGGCTTATTAAAAGAACATACACCAATCGAGAAAAAAAGAGCATTGATTGAGGTAGGAAAACTAATTGTAAGGAATTCACTTGGGGATAATCTAATGGTGGATAGTGTAGCCAAAGAAAGAACGACGAATCTCCTTAAATGGCTTCAATATGTAGATTTAATCGATGATGAGTACACCCCGAATATTCAAGTCAATATACTAAAGGAGCACCCTAATGTGAAAACGTCGATACGTGAAAAACTCTTATATATTATGAATAACTACGTTCAAGCTAAGGCTCAATCCTTTGGAAGGAATGAGCTTGGATCATATGTAAGAAGCGATGTCCCTAAAGAGTTCAAGCAGCTAGATTGTTTAAAAGAGCAATATGTCGTTACAGGCTCTGTTGGCCAAGGAAATTGGGCGTCTGTTCCTTGGATTGCGATTATGAATAAAGAAATTACAACTTCTACTCAAAGAGGCTATTATATCGTTTATTTATTCAGTGAAGATATGAGTAGACTTTATTTAACGTTGGCACAGGGAGTAACAGAAACGACAAAAGAAGAAATGTTGAAGCGTAAGCAGGAAATCCGTGATCATGTAGAAATGAAGACTTCGGTTAAGAAGGATAATGACTTATATCTGGGAGAGTCAAGTAAAGCGAAGGGATATGCATTATCGACTGCAGCTTACATAGAATACCGTAAAGATGACATGCCTTCTGAAGGAGAGCTTGTGGACGATCTAGAGAGCATGATTGCTTATTATGAGAGATACATAGAGTATTCTAATACCCAAGACGAAATAGATGATGTCCTGCCTGAAGTAGAGGAGTTCCAAGTAGAGTTTCAGAATGATGGTGAGCTAATTGATCATATCCATGATTATATTTCTGCTAAAGGATACTATTATGATCGCAAAGATATCATCAACTTATACCTTTCTCTAAAGACAAAACCCTTCGTTATTCTATCCGGTATTTCAGGGACGGGTAAAACAAAGATTGTTCAGTTGCTCGCTGAAAGTCTAGGTGCAACTGCAGAAAATGGACAGTTTGCCCTGATCCCAGTACGCCCTGACTGGAGCGACGGGTCCGATCTAATTGGATATCGGGATATTAAAGGAGAGTTCCAGGCAGGACCGTTAACAAAAGTGTTGATGGAAGCGAATCTGCCTGAAAATCGTAATAAGCCTTATTTCTTGTTGCTAGATGAGATGAATCTAGCACGAGTAGAATACTATTTTAGTGATTTGTTGAGCGTGATGGAAAGTCGTGATCGTCAGGATGAGGAGATGGTATCTGCACCTGTTGTGGAGGAAAAGGAACTAGGAAGACTCCTTTTACGAGATAATTTCTACATTATTGGGACGGTGAACATGGATGAGACGACTCATCCGTTCAGTCCAAAGGTGTTAGATCGAGCGAATACGATTGAATACAATGAGGTGGTGTTAGATCATTTTGGATTTTTGACAAAGGATTCTTTTGCTGAACCAGTTACTATAGAGAATAAACAAATAGCTGGAAGGTTTTTAAATCTGAAGGATGCTTTCTTTGATCATGAGGATCTTGTGAGAAAGGTCACTGGGCTGCTTGTTGAAGTAAATACAATATTGGAACCGATCAAGGCTCATTTTGGCTACCGGGTAAGAGATGAAGTCTGCTTCTACATGATTTATAACGATGAGGGGCAACTGATGGAGTTTGACGCCGCGTTTGACTATCAGCTTCTTCAAAAGGTTCTTCCAAGATTAACAGGGAATGACCTGAAAACGGAGGAAGCATTGAAGAAGCTGTTCCTGTTATGTACAAGTCATGAGTGGGATGAGATGAATGCACACGCGATCGTGAAAGAAGCTCGTTTTTCAAAATCAGCCGATAAGCTGTCTAATATGATTCCGAAAATCATGCATGATGGCTTCACATCCTTTTGGGGTAGTTAAGGATGAATGGATCGGAAACGAAAGAGCTGCTGTACATTGAGACTAAGGATTTTTCTCTTTTTATCAAAGGAATGCCTTATAATGCGAGGTTCGAGAGTTTATCACAGTATCGGAAGCATTCTGCTCTTGAGAAGGAAGCGATGACGTTTACCTATAGTGGTGAGGGCGTTCGATCGGTTGAATTGTACGATGTTGAAACGAATTCTCTTGAAGAAGAGCAGGGTCAGTCTTTTGCACCTATTTTCTTTGAAAATGGAGTCTATCAGATTGTGATTTCTCCAAAGACGGATAAAAGCTTGTCTTTTTATCATGAGCATCCAGTTTTGAGGAATGCGGTTGAACCAGTAGGTAGAGGAAGTCATCCGATCCTTATGGGGAATTTGCAGTTTATGAATGAAGTGGGATATACGAGCTTTTCGATTAAGCATCATGAGAAGGTGTTGCTTGAAGTGAAGCTTGAAATTTTTCCAACGAAATTAAGCTATAAAGATGATTATCGTAAGCTTCTAGAGGAAGTAAATGATGAAGTGTATAATCTCGCTTTTCATTTTATAAAGAAGACGTTTCTTGGGGCATCGAACCATTTATCGGAGAATCCTTCCTTGGCGGAGTTTTATCGATTGATCGAGTTCTATTTTCAGAGCTTTATCAAGTCGATTCAACGGATTGAGGAACAGCCTCATCACCAGCTATTGACAGAGCATCAGATGGTGAGAGGGGAACGGATTAAGAGATTGGATAGCAAAGGACGTAAGCATTTACGAAGCAATCCTCAATTGTTTATGGAAGCTGACAATGGACTGGTGCTGCATGATAAGCCTGTTTTTCCTGTTAAGGGGTTAAATGCTCGAAAAACGATTACTTATGATACGTTAGAAAACCGATTTGTGAAGTGGATGATGGAGCGGCTTACTCATAAGTTAGTGGATCTTGCTGCTAAGGTAAGCAGGCAGTCAGGTAGATATGAGCGGAAGGTAGATGAAGAGTTGCTGCTCAAGGTTAAAGGGATGCAAGGTACTCTAAAGGCTTATTTGAATAAACCCTTTTGGAAAGGGATTAGTAGTGTGGATCGAACGGTCACAAGCATGGTGATTCAGAGAAAGATTGGTTATCGGGATGCGTATAAAATCTATCTAGTCGTTACCAGAGGGTTGATGCTTGAAGGAGAGCTTTTCAAAATGTCGGTGAAGGATGTAGCGACGCTTTATGAGTATTGGACTTACCTGAAGATGGGACAGATATTACGAACGAAGTATGTGCCTGAATATCAGGATGTCGTGGCAATCCGTCATGGTGCATTATTTGTTGATCTGGATCAAACTTCGAATGCGAAGCAGGTGTTTACACATCCTCAAACTGGGGAGCGGATTGTCCTTTCTTTTCAAAAGAGAGAAGGGAAGGTACCTACGGTTACGCAGAAACCGGATATCATGCTCGAGGTAGAGAAGAAGTATTCTCATAATCGCTATCATTATGTGTTTGATGCGAAGTATCGGATTGATTTCGGTTTTGGATCTGATCAGGCTGAAAAGGTTGGGCCGTTGGAAGAGGATATTAATACGATGCATCGTTATCGAGATGCATTGGTGAGAAAGCATCATGAGAGAGATAGCTATGAGCGGTATTCGTTTGGTGCGTATGTGCTGTTTCCGTGGCATGAAGAACAGGCTTACTTAGACCATCCTTTTTATAAGAGCATTGATGAGGTGAATATTGGTGGACTGCCGTTTTTGCCTAATTCGACTGTGCTAGTGGAGACATTAGTGGAGCGATTGGTGGAGAGTAATCCTGAGGATCTGCAGGAGGAAGGTGTGCTTCCTACTGGTGCTTGGAAGCATTGGGAGTCTTCTTTGGATGAGAAGGTTCTTGTAGGAACGGTGAATGACAGGTCAGATTATCAAGAGTATAAGAGGGGCAAGTATTTTGAGCTGGACTCTTCTTCTTTGAAGAGGGGTTGGCAGGAGAGTTTGTATGTTGCTCTGTATGTGACGAGTGAAGTGAGTAGTGAGGCAGGTCCTGTGAATGGTATTCAGTATTATGGAAGAGTTGAGGATATAAAGGTTAATGGGGGCAAGGTGAGATTTGTAGTAGAGAGTTGGCAAGCCTTGAAGAACGTGATTCGACCTGTAGGGTATGGAATCCAGTCGCATATGATGACGACGATGTCGTTGCTGGTGCAGTCTGAGGAGCTTCCGGAGTTGTTTATGAAGTCTGGTGAGGAGATTAAGCTTTGGCGGATGTTGAGGCGGTTGACTAGTAAGGTGTTTACTAGTTTGGATGATGTTTCGATGGATCGGGCTCGGAAGGTTTTGGCTTATCAGATTGGGCATGTGGAGGTTTTGTTGAATAAGGTTAGTGGACAAATTGAGGTTATGCAGGTTGGTGAGGTTTTGGAGGTTGTTTCTTTGGAGTTGTTGAGGAAGCAGCCGGCTCGGGCTTTTAGTTTGATAAGGAGTATTGTGTTTGGGTACTGAGTATATATGAGAGACTCACCATCAGGACCTTAGGAAGAGAACAGAGAGAAACGATTTTTTCTAAAGAACGATTTGTGTTAAGTGCAAGTACTATGTGATAGAGGTTTAGGAGGAGAGGGCTAATGTTCCAGTTAAATAATGAAAAGAAAGGTAACCCACAAACAAACTATGTACAACACTTTTCAACAAGAATTCCGTGGAAAGATAACGATTATACTGGTCGAATTGACAATAATCCTAGTTATAATGTAGCTGCTCAAGTAATTCCAAACATTGCATCATCCCGGGACTTGGAGTTTGAGGAAACAAATAAAGGTAAAAGTTACAAAGAAGTAGGACCAGTAGGAATGCAAAGCTGGATTACAGAGAACGCTGCGTTCATGAGTGATACCAATCTTTATCTTAAAATGAATCATCCATATAAAAAAGGAAATGCTAAGTTCCAACATTTTAAAGAAACAACTTTCGAGATGGAACCCTATTCATTCTTATTGCGCCCTTTTTCATGGACTTTAAAGGATAATGCAATTGAGAAGCAAAAGTATTACAATTTTTATTTTGACTTAGAGAAAACAGAACAAATGCTTAGCTGGTCAAGTTCCTGGGTATCACATGGAGAATCTCAAAAAGCGATCTTCAATTACTTCTTTTCTGGAATTAATCCGCACAATTCATTGATATTTCCATATTACAAGCAAGTTCCATTTATCGAGGATAATCGACGTGTAATTGCAGGAATAGGAAATATAGTATCAAATGTTGAACTTCATGAGTATGACTCTGATGGAAGCAGTGACGAAAAAAACTACATTTGGGAGACAAATGCAGCTCATTCCATAAGAGTTAATGGCAAAGATGGCTTTTTAATGCCATATCTTGAAATTTCCGAGTATATAAAAAACCATCCTGATTTTGATGTATCGAGTGTCACATTATTTGAACCGGCAGGATTTAGATCGGAATTTTCATATGCAGCTGAATGGGTTAGCTACGATGCGGCTATTGACGTGCTAAATCAAGCGAAAATGGTATTGAAAAATATTGCTAAACTAAATCTGAAAGAAGCCAATCATCAATGGGTTAATGTTCAACTTGAATATATTAATAATCAATTAAAAAGCGTTTGGAATCAACGTGGTATTTTCCCAGGTTTAGGTTCGATTTTATCAGCTTTCGGTGTTAGATATGGTTTCGATGTTGCTGGTCATATTGATATTTCTGAAAACGACTTAATCACTGAATTGAAGCTATATTTTTCAGGAGACAAAGAAATTGGCAATGAGAATCTTGATGACAGCTTAGCTGACAAAGAGGATGAGTTTTCTGGCTTACTAAGAAATGAAAACAAAACTCGTTACTTCGAACTTCTTTCTCGATTGAATCTATCAGTTAAACAAGCTGTTTATGCTTGGAGGAACCTGAGAAATAATGCAGCCGAAATTGTTGAAAACCCATACCTATTATTCGAACTTACACGAAAAGAAAAGGACGAGCATAAAGTTTCTATTTCTCAAATCGACAACGCAATGTTTGTAAATCGGTTAGTTGAAAATAAGTATCCCCTTAATAAACCAACCAAAATGAGAACAGAAGGTGATAAGCGCCGATTTAGAGCTATGGTGGTATTTGTTTTAGACCAAGTAGCAAATCAAGGACATACTTTACTCAGCTATGATCAAATTGTTGAAGAAATTAACAAATTACCTTTAGATCAAAAAACGGAGTTTCAAACTGAAAAAATTGAAGGTGTTCTAGAGTTCTTACATGAAGGTGAATTGCACGTTAATGTGGAAAATTCTTACATAAAACTTGAAGAATATCAAGATTACAAAGAATTGGTAGTCGATATAGTAAATAACCGTTTAGAAACTAGTTTATCAAGTGTACAAGACTGGAAACAAATCATTGACGATCAATTTGGAAAACTTCAAGAAAATAATGAAGAGAAAGATCAACTGGCTCGTGATGAAAAGGTGACAGCGTTAAAAATCCTTGAATCATCTAAAATATCTGTCCTATTGGGAAGAGCTGGGACTGGTAAAACATCAGCATTGGGGATTTTAGCTTCTTCAAAAGAAATTAAAGCTGGTGGAGTATTAGCTTTGACTCCCACTGGGAAAGCAAGAGTTCAACTTGAGAATTCATTTAAGAAGAATAGTGTTAAAGCTGATTTTATGACTGTTGCACAATTTTTAATTCGTTCAAAAGGTTTCAGTTGGAATACAATGTCCTATAAGATGCCAAGCGAACCTAGTTCGAGTATTGCCAAAACAGTTATTATCGATGAAAGTTCAATGCTGACTGAAGATATGTTTGCTGGCATACTAAAACTGGTTGATTCTCATGCGGAGAGAATTATCTTTATAGGAGACCCAAATCAATTACCACCAATAGGAGCAGGGCGCCCATTTGTCGACATGATAAAATATTTAGAGATTGCTCATCCAGATAGGGTCGCAGGTTTAAAAACTGAGATGAGGCAGGGGTCAGGTGGCGATGATTTATTATTTGCCCAAGTATTCTCTAATTCAGATTCGATCGATAAAGAAATAATTTACCGTATTCAAAATAATGAAACTGATGAACGTCTTAAATATATTCAATACACCGATCTAAATGAGTTAGATAAAGTATTGTTAGAAGAATTAGTGAAAATTGCAAATATGTCAAATGAAGATGATATTGATGGTTTCAACAAAAGTTTGGGAGCTACGGTAGGCAAATATACAAATTATCCAACGAGTAAACATATAGAAGACTGGCAAATTTTATCTCCAACTAAATTTATTGGTGCAGGAAGCTATTATTTGAATAATCAACTTCACCAAAAATATCGTCAAGGCATTGTCGAGAAATGGATTGCATATCCGTGGTCAAATTACAGTCCTCAATCCGTTCAAAATATCGTTTACGGAGATAAAGTCATATCTAATGTAAATAGTGAGAAGAATTACTGGGATGGTTCATCGGGGAAAGCATATATTGCTAATGGTGAAATTGGTATTATGGCGGATTACCCAAGCCACTATGGCAAAAATGATAAGAATACTAGTTGGTATATATTTCGTTTTGGCTCATTTGAAGGAAAAGTATTCTCATATACTAAAGCTGAGTTTGGTGGTGATAATAGTGATTCTAAGTTAGAACTTGCTTATGCTCTTACAGTTCATAAATCACAGGGTTCTAGCTTTGGAAAAACCATAGTAGTCATAAACGGTAAAAGTTCATTTGTTACTAAAGAACTTTTGTATACTGCACTTTCTCGTCAAAAAGAAAAACTAATTATATTGAGTGATTTATCAATTCAAGAATTAGTTAGGTATTCTAATGACTGGCATTCAGATACCAAACAACGATATACAGACTTATTTGAAGCTCCAAACATCACTGAGATAGAATCAAGTAAACAAAAACGGTTCTTTGAAGAAAAATTAATCCATAAAACAATTCGTGGTGAAATGGTAAGATCAAAGTCCGAAGTAATTGTGGCAAACATTCTCGATAAGATGAAAATTGAGTATTCATATGAAGAACCATTAGAGGTTAGTGGTAAAACCTATATTCCTGATTTTACTCTACGCTACCAAGGCAAAACTGCTTATTTAGAGCACCTTGGAATGCTAAGGAATAAAACATATAAAAAGCATTGGGAGGAGAAAAGAGCAAACTATGAAAGTGTGGGAATTTCAGAAATCCTTGGAAATATGATAATTACAGAGGATGGACTAGACGGAAGTTTGGATGCAACATTAATAGAAAGTAAAATTCAAACTTGGATAAAAAATAGTTCCCACTAACCAACATACAATATTAAATAACTGTCGAGTTGATGAATTAGATAACAGTACTATGTTGAGTGTGCGGTGTTAATGGATAGAGTTTGATAATTACAACGTATAGAATTAATGGCGGAACTTTAAGACAAAGGAAGGAGAGTAAGATATGTCAAATAAATTCGGAAAAACTAACGAAAACGCTGAGCGGAAAAGCGAAATAGTAAAAGCAATGACAGATGTTGAATATTACCCTTCCATTATAGAAGAACAGATTTGTGTAGCTAATTACACGAAGCTGCCTCTTTCGCAAGTTTCGACACTTGGGACTGCCTTTGAGCCTTTGACAGTGGCGTTTCGAAAAGTCATAAATGGTGGGGCAGCTAAAAGCGGATTATATCAAGTAACGATTCCAAAAGGTGCACACCTAGCAAAATTCAAAAATGGTTCTGGATATTTAGGAAGTGTTTTGAAGGAGAACGGTGCAGTAGGTGGTGGACAGGCAGTGTTGAATCCTCTTGTCTTTAATCCAACAATGTTGTTTATGGCTACGACTCTAGCGACCATCGATAAAAAGCTCGCCAACATCCAAGAAATACAGCTAGAAATCCTTGATTTTCTTGTGCAAAAAGAGAGGTCAGATCTTAGAGGTGATCTCAATTTCTTGACAGATGTTCTTAATAAATATAAATACAATTGGAACAACGATAAATATATAGATAGCAATTATAATATTGTACTGAGTATCCTGCAGGGAGCAGAAAGAAAAATTGAGTTATACAGAGAGCAGATAACTACTAAAATAAAAATAAATAAAAAGTCTCTTTTTCATGGAGATCAATGGGTAAGGAAGCAACTTGATGAAATTTACTCTGTGTTTAAAGACTATCAACTTGCTTTATATTTGTATTCCTTTTCTTCGTTCCTTGAAGTAATTCTTTTAGAAAACTTTAAGGCAGAATATCTTGATGGTATATCTAAAAAAATAGAAGATTATTCACTTAAGTATAGTGAACTTTCGACTGAATGCTATGACCAAATAAAAGAACATGCTCAGTCCTCATTACAGTCCAAAATGTACAAGGGATCGATAAACGTTAGTAGAGGAATTGGAGGTCATTTAGCAAAGGATCGAGACATAAAAAAAATTATTGGCATGACCACAGTGTTATTCAGCGACAAACTGGAAAAGAATCGTTCAGAGAGAACAGAGCAGACTATGAAAGATTTTAAACAACTTATAGAAAAGCAGAGCGATTACATCCGACCTTTCGTTGAAAACATCAATACAGTTAACAAACTATATAATCAGCCAATCGAACTTATTTTTGATAAAGAGAACATATATATTGGTACGAATGAAGTGTAATAACAATTGCTTTATTTATGGTCATCTATAGGGTGGAGTAGGGACGTTTCCCCGTTCTACTTTTCACATTTCAAAAAAGAGAAGTGTGGACGGTTCTTGCGTTTTTTTTGCAGAGCAGGCAGCGGTCCGTCCGCCTGTCACTCTTCTGATGCGCATTGAATATTTTAAATTTCCAATCCAATATAGGTAATATATTGATAGTGGAAATAATGTTAAAAGGAGGCAACGTCATGGAAAACACTCTTATTAAAGCAGATGATTATGTGATGCTCTGGGGAATTATCGTAGTATGGGCATCAGCAAGTATCTACTTGGAACAGCGCTACAGCTGGGCAGCGAAGATTTCTGGTGCAATTGTTGCGCTGATAGGGGCTATTATTCTATCAAATACTGGTATCATTCCTACAGCGTCGCCGGTTTATGATGCTGTCTGGACATTTATCATTCCGCTCGCCATTCCCCTGTTGCTTTTCCATGTGAACTTTAAAAAGATCTGGCAGGAGAGCGGACGGCTGTTGATTCTTTTTTTGATCAGCTCCATCGGTACGGTTGCAGGAGTGATCATCAGTTTCTTTTTATTAAGGGATCATATACCGGTCCTTGATAAGATTGGTGCGATGCTAAGTGCCTCTTATGTGGGCGGCGGGGTCAATTTTGCAGCCATGGCAGCAAAGTTCGAAGCGCCTGGTGAAATGGTTTCTTCCGCCGTGGTCGCAGACAATTTAATGATGGCGATTTATTTCATCGTTCTGATGATGATTCCGGCCATGGGCTTTTTCAGAAGACGCTTTAACGCACCCCATGTGGAAAAAGTTGAGAGTGGAAGAATGATAGAAGAGGGAAAGACCCTTGCGGAAAGCTTTTGGGAGCGAAAGGATATCTCTCTAAAGGATATTGCGTTATCTGTAGGGACTGCCTTCTTGCTCGTGATGGTTTCGTTTAAAATCGCCGAATTCCTGGACGGAGTGATTCCTTCCGGAGAGGAGACGTCTTTCTTTCTCAATTTGCTGAATGGGTTGTTCGGCGACCAGTACTTAATGTTGACGACATTGACATTCCTGGCACTTGCTCTGTTTCCGAAGTACTTTGAATCGATTAATGGAAGCCAGGAAATTGGTACGTTCCTCATTTACTTGTTCTTTGTGGTGATTGGTATTCCGGCATCGATCCCGCTCATTATTCAAAATGCTCCGCTGCTGCTCGTATTTGTGTTCATTATTGTCGTAGTGAACCTGGCTGTGTCTTTAACTGCAGGAAAGCTATTAAAGTATGACCTTGAAGAAATCCTTCTAGCTAGCAATGCCAATGTCGGAGGGCCGACAACGGCTGCTGCGATGGCCATTGCGAAAGGGTGGAAGGATTTGATTGGACCGATCCTTGTGGTGGGGACGTTGGGTTATATTATTGGGAATTATATTGGGACGACATTGGGATTGTGGTTTTCTGGTTTGATGTGAGTCGAGAGAAAAGTTACTGAATAATTAAGTTAAACACAGCATTCGTAACAGAATGGCTGTGTTTTTTTGAAGCCGAGGGGACAGGTCCCTTAGCATCGCTAACAGACTCCCTGCATGTTTGTCGATCCAGGAAAATATACTTCTTATGTAGGTTTACTATATTAAGGGGGTACAGCTAGTGGGGGAATCACCAAAAAAGAAAAAACCGTTCTACAAAAAGTGGTGGGTCTGGGTCATTGCGATTCTGATTGTTGCAACAGCTGTTGGTGGGAATGGTGATGAGACAGGGGATACTAAGGAAAAGGAAGTCAAGTCAGAAGCGACCGAACCCGTGACGGTTGAGCCTAAAGAGTCAGAAGAGAAAAAAGAGGAACCTAAAAAAGAGGAGCCTAAAACAGAACAGCCCAAAACAGAGGAACCCAAAAAAGAAGAAGCAAAAGTGGAAGATGACGTTCCCGCAGAACATACATCCGCTTTGACAAAAGCGAAAACATACGCTGACATTATGAATATGTCCAAAGCAGCGATTCATAACCAATTAGTTTCAGAGTTTGGTGAAAAGTTTTCCGAGGAAGCGGCTGCGTATGCCATGGGAAAGCTTGAATATGATTGGAAGGACAATGCTTTGAAAAAGGCGGAATCTTACTCTGATACGATGTACATGTCAAAGCAAGGCATCTATGATCAGCTTGTTTCAGAGAACGGTGAACAGTTCACTGCGGAAGAAGCACAATATGCGATTGATACAATGAAAGCTGATTTTAAGAAGAACGCCTTGGAAAAAGCAAAAAGTTATCAAGATGCCATGGCCATGGCACCAGAAGCGATAAGAGACCAACTCGTTTCTGATTAGGGCGAACAGTTCACTCAAGAGGAAGCGGATTATGCTATTCAACATTTAACTGAGTAAAATCTTAAACATGAATTGGTGTCTTACCCTCAATATAGATAAACGATACGTTTAAAGGGCAGTCACTGTTTTTTTACGGAAAGAGAAACATAGACTTGTAAAAGGGAGAAAAGACCGTGGTTGAAACATTCACGACGGTCTTTTTTCTTTTGCTATAACCTGTACCCTGGAGTATTCCTCCAAGTGAGCAATAAGGGAAGAAACCCCGACTTTCCCCACATTATTTTAATTTCTTTAACATTGTCTTGATCTCATAAGGAATCGGATTCTCTTCCTCTTATACAGTATAAGTATGGAAATTAGTAACAAAAACTTTTTATCATCTGCTATGATTTATATATGATGACGGGGAGGAACATAATGAAAAAAATAATTAGCATTTTTATTGCTTGTATTATCATTACATTAGTTGGATGTTCTGGAGATGGACATGAAGGTGAAGCAAAAACACCGTCAGGTTCCAGTGTACAAAAAGGTAGGGACTACGAAGAGGTTGTTAATGAATTTAAGGAAAAAGGATTCAAGAACATGAGAACGGAGAAGCGGGAAGATTTAGTAACAGGTTGGTTGACAAAAGATGGTGAAGTTGAATCTGTTTCTGTTGATGGAGATCAAGACTATTCGTCAGATGAATGGTACTCTAACGATGTGGAAGTAGTCATCACCTATCACACATTCCCAGAAAAAGAGAAACGTGATACCGGATCTGCTGATCAAAAAAGTTCTGCAAAAAAAAATAAGTCAAAGAATGATAAGGAAGACAAATCAACCAATGATAAAGAAGACAAATCAAACTCTGAGACAAAAGAAAAATCAAACAATGATACATCTGTCGAAAGCGCACAGGAAATAGTAACTGTGAAAAATAATGAAGATTTTGCGGCTGTCTTGGCAGTGAAGAATGAAGCTGATCCGATTATCAGTGAATTTGCAAAAAAATATGAAGGTAGAACCATTGAATTTGATGGATATATTGCAAATATGATGCTACATGGGAATTATAAAACAAGATATAATATTTTAATTTTAGCTGGTGATTATGGTGATACAACGTTTAGTGGACCTAATTTTCAGTTCAAAGATGTTAATGTTGTTTCTGATTTAAACCTTACTGGTTCTAACATACCGGATACTATTGGTATGGGACAAAATCTTCATATTACAGCTGCAGTTGAAGAGTACGATGAAACTTCCGGACTTTTCAGGCTTGATCCGATTTCTACTGAAATTAGATAATAGTTATTGAAGGATCCTTATATGAGTTGGGTTAGCACACTTCTCTAATGATGAAGTCAGATGAGGAGGGACATTTTGAATGAATTTAACAAACCTCTAAATAAACTAATATCCCTTACCATTTGCAGTTTTATCGCTAACGCAATTTTCGTTGTACATGAGGGTGATTTTGAATTTCTAGGATATCTGATCTATTTACCAATAACCTTTTTAGTCATGATACTTATTGGGTTGCCTTTATCACTACTTATTGATTGGATGTTACTAAAAAGATCTAATTTTATTTGGAAATCACTTTTGTTGCATTCTCTGATCTATTTCCTAATTATATTGTTACCCACAGGAAACCTGGAAGTTATGTTGGAAATGAATGTTCACTCATTGGTGTATTTTCTTTTGTTTTCTATCATTCCTTCGCTGTATTGGACAATTAATTATGTTATAACACGAGGACAGATTAGACAAAGTCACATAATGATTTGAATACCTAATAAAGGAAAAAGACCATTGAACAGTCACGATGGTCTTTTTCCTTTTTCTTCATACTGTACTCCGGAGGTTTTCTTTAAGTAATCCGTAATATAAGCTACATTTTCCTGATGTTCTTGATCCCCATCCTTAGGAATATAAAACTTCTCCTGAGACTTCCCATCCCCATCATAAAATAGAAGATGTCTAGAAGTAGATACTACTTTTAGATTCTGACCAATCCTATGTTTTCGATTTCCGAGTAAGAAGGCATTTTGATCCTGATCAAACACAATCATGTATTCCTCATTGTTTACTGGCTGGTATTTCTCTTTTAAACGGCGGGCTGATTGTTTTAGGAATGCATGGATTCTAAAGCGGAAATAGAAATACAACACAAGATGTACGACAAGGGATAAACCGAATGCCAATAGAGCTGGGACCATCACTTGCGATATAAATGCGAACATTACTGGGGAAGACGTACTTGCTGATTCTTGAAATTCGTGATTCCAGTACAGAAAAAATACTGTGGAAATCACGAACACTCCTATGTTTCCAAAGAAGTAAACTTTTCTAAAGTAGGGCATGTATTTAAGGAGCTCATAATATCCATCATCAGACAGCTTGAATGTGAATGTTTTCTTTTGCACATATGGTCATCCTCTCTAATGGTCATTACTTTAAGTCTAGTTTATATAGATGAAAGTTCAAGTGTTTTCATGCCTTTGAATTCTGTTTGGATTGAGTATTAATTAAGTTCATATGTCCTCCTTCAAACATTCGGACCCCACCCGAATGTTTTTTTTATAAAAAAATTATTTATAGGGTGTCCCTTTGGAGACAGGTATGTTGGATAAGGAGACGTTTCATCACCCGGAGGATCTTCGGTTGTATGTGTTGATTCTGTTGAATGCGACGCATAAAGGCGGGGTTCAGGTTGGGGGTGTGGTGCTTGGGGAGAGGCAGTATGTGCGTTCGCTCCGGAAGCTGCGGGAGGATCTGTGGTTCTATAATGGGAAGAAGATTGATGAGTATTCGCATTCGCGGATTCAGCGTTCGATTAAGCGGTTGGAGAAGTGTGGATGGTTGAAGGCGGAGAAGTATGAACATGGGTATGTGTTTACGCTCCGGCCGACGAAGGATTTCGCGTGTGGGGAGTATTTGAGTTGGATGGGGATGTCTAAGAAGGAAGAGGGACGTGAGGAATCCGGTGGTGACCAGCCTGATGATGGGGCTGGTTCCGGAGGGTCTTCGTGCGGCGAAAAGGATGTGAAACAGGTGCGGAGAGAACCTGCAAACAGACTTAAGACCTTAGAGAAAGAAGAGATCTTAGAGAACAACAACATCAAAAACACTGCCACTAGAGACGCTAAGGATGTAAATAGGCTGCAGGCTCTGATCGGGCATTTCGTCGGCAGGAGGGGGAGGCTTCCTGTTGACGCCGTAGGGGATAGGTCCCCTCGGCTCAGATATAGACTATGAAAATAGGATGTTGATTGGAGAGGTGAACCAAGGAACCTGTCCCCGTGGTTCACCTATTAACAGCGGTTGATTCTCTAACGATCAATGTGGTGGGCAGCAGAATTTCGTGGATAGGTTCATCCTTATGATTAAGCCTCCAGCTCAACTGTTCGGTTGCTTTTTTACCATAGTAATTTAAATCAATATTAACTGTTGTAATTTTTGGTGTGGCTATTTGGGATAGCTGACCGTTGTCGAAGCTGCAGATTGATATGTCTTTAGGAATGTTGAATCCTTTTTGCTGCAGTACGGACTGGACAAGGAACCCGTGTCCATCGTTTACACAAAACCATGCAGTCGGCATATAAGACAGTCGGTTCACAAATCCACTTATTTCTTCCTGGTTTTCCTTTGCGTCTGTAAATAATAGAGGCTGACTTGGTTCTATTCCATGTTTTTTCAGGGCAAGCATATAGCCTTCTAGTCTCTCCTGGTAGCTTGGGGAAACCTCTATATCTCCTACGAATGCAATGTGTTGATGTCCTAATTGAATCAGGTGCTCAACTGCCTTATAAGCGCCAAAGCGATTGTTCGTCAAAATAGCATCTGCCTGCAGGTATGGAGAGTGATGGTCAATCATCACAGTCGGGATTCCAGTATTAATAATCTTTGAAATATAATCGGTGCTGATATGAGATAGAACTAAAATCCCATCGATTTGATGATTCGATAGCAGGGAGGGAAGGATTAACTTGTCCTTTGAATCCTGATCGATTGATTCAATTAATAAATTCCAGCCGCGTGTCCTCATTTCCTTTTCTACACTGAGGTAAATCTCTCCGAAAAAGCTTTTAAGAGAAAAAGCATAGTCAGAGGCAATAAGGGCGATGTTGATTCCTCTTTTCTCATCAGGCTTTTGGGTATTTCTATTATTCAAATAGGTATACCCTAACTCATCTGCGGCTTTTTGGATTAACATCCTTGTTTCTTCACTAACCCCAGGCTTACCCGACAAAGCCTGCGAAACAGAATTCTTAGAAATATTCAGGCGGTCAGCGATATCCTGCATCGTTACTTTTTTCTTCATATATAAAACTTCTCCTTAATGAAAGCGAATAATAGTAATTAGTTTTGTAATTATATTGTAACGTTACAAATTATTTTTAGCAACATACTTATCATTGTAATTGTTCAACTTGTTATAGGTGTTAAATACGACTATATATATAAGGCGGTTGATTGGATTGGAAGATTAACCACTATATAAAAAAGTCAACCTTACAGAAAATTTAATTTAATTTGAGTTTGACAGATAATAAGCAAGGTGCAATAATGTATTTGTAAAGTTACTAATTACATTATTTTTTAATTACATATTTTCTTGTAATAATTATAAAAAATCTTTAGAAATGAGGGGTAAAGGATAAATTATTTAAAAAAGTGACCCAGATACAATTGATTATACTTTTTTTTGTAAAGTTATGATAGCGCTATCATTACATCCGCATTAAAAAGATAGGCTAATAGTTTTCTCATTCTACCGGGAACCTTACTGAAAACATAAAGTTAGGAAATCATACTAATAATTGGGGGAATATCGGATGAAAATTAAAAAAGCGGCTTCAATACTCCTTGCTGCCTCACTGACTGTTTCTGGACTTGCGGCTTGTAGTAATGGAGATAAAGGAAACGGAAGCACCAAAGACGGAGTAACAACAATCGAATTCTGGGCGGCGCCAAACCCATCACAGCAAGTGTATTGGAAGGAAATAGCGGAAGAGTTCTCAAAAGAACATCCGGATATCAAGGTAAACGTAAGCCCGATGAAGGAAAGCCCGACATCTGAAGCTGGTATCCAATCAGCGCTTGCTGGCGGCAGTGCACCAACGATGTCAGAAAATATCAACCGTGGTTTTGCTGCTCAACTGTCTGAAAGTAAAGCGATTTTACCGTTGGATGAACTAGAAGGCTGGGATGAAATTAAGAAAAAGAGAAATATGGAAGATACAATGAAAGGCTGGCAGTTTGCTGACGGCCACCAATACGTTTTGCCAATCTATTCGAATGCTATGTTGTTCGGCTGGAGATTGGACCTCCTGAAGGAACTTGGCTTTAATGAACCACCAAAAACATATAGTGAAATGCTGGAAGTTGCGAAGAAATTGAAAGAAAAGTACCCGGACAAATATGTTTGGGCTAAACCAGACCTTGCTGATCCAACAGGGTGGAAAAGATGGTTCGACTTCTTCATGCTCTATAATGCCGCATCTGATGGCAACAAGTTCGTAGAGGGAACTGATTTCACTGCAGATAAAGAAGCAGGAAAGCAAGTTCTTGGATTTGTAGATAAGCTGCAAAAAGCAGATGCTTTAATGACTAGGCAGTCTAAAGATCCATTTGAAAGCGGATTGGGAATTTTTACGGATATTGGCCCTTGGACAATTTCTTATTGGAAAGAGAAATTCCCAAAAATGAAATTGAATGAAACCTATGCGTTAGCATTGCCTCCAGTTCCAGACGGAATGGATACAGAAAACGTTAAGACATTCGCAGATACAAAGGGTCTGGTCGTGTATGCTTCAGCAACGAAAGAACAACAAAAGGCTGCGGGCGAATTCATTAAGTGGGTCTATTCAAATCCTGAAAATGATTTGAAATGGCTTGAAAAGACAAACCTGCCACCGGCACGTGATGATTTAACAACGAACGATACTTTCAAAGCGTTCTTTGAAAACAACCCGGCATTACAGCCATACGCTGCTGCCGTTCCAAATGCAATACCGCCTATGGATAACCCTAAATACAATGAGATTCAGACATTGATTGGCCAGAAAGCTTTCAATCCAGTGGTAAAAGGAGAAAAAGATCCGAAAGCTGCATGGAAGGATATGCAAGAGGCCATTGAGGGGGCTCTCAAATAATGAAAAAGAACCAAGGATGGTTGGGCTGGCTTTTTGCCAGTCCTTATCTTTTATATTCAATTGTTTTCTTCCTGATACCACTTGTCTGGTCACTGTTTCTATCTGTGACAGACTGGAACTTAATCTCGCCGACGTATAATTTCGTCGGAATGGAGAATTACGCCGAGGCACTCAAAAGTCAGGGTGTGCAGAGCGCCTTCTTTGTAACCTTTAAATTTATGGGCGTGTTTGTTCCACTAGTTATTGCTTTTTCCCTTATTGTGGCATTGGTTGTTCAAGGGCTTCCAAGATTTAGAGGATTGTTTTTAATCGGATTCTTTCTTCCGTACCTGGCTTCAGGAGTTGTTTCCTCGCTGATCGTGAAAGGGATTTTATCTTACAACAGTCCGCTGAATGAATTCCTTAGAGGTACATTGAACATCGATATTAACTGGCTTGGAACACCGTTTTCTGCACTCTTTGTTGTAGCCTTGATTATTGCCTGGAAATTCACCGGATATTACGCGTTGATTTTAACATCGGGCTTTGGAAGCATCAGTCAAGATGTCTATGAAGCAGCGATGATTGATGGAGTAACACCTTGGCAGCGTTTTTGGAAAATTACGTTTCCGCTCCTCTATCCAGCGTTGTTTACTGTATTGATTTTATCGATTGGTGTTACATTTGGTATTTTCACAGAAGTTTATCAGTTAACCGGAGGTGGGCCGGATTTTGCCACGAATACATGGCAAATGGAGATTTTCACTAAAGCATTCTCTAACCTGCAAGCCGGATACGCTTCTGCTATTGCCATCATCGCATCGATTGTAACGTTTATTGCGATTTACATCATTCGAAAACTCTTAGAACTGTGGGGGAAACGAAATGGTTGGACCTAAGAAAAAAGGATTGGTTTTTCGTTACCTGTTTGCGCTCGTCCTATTGTTAATCATGATTTATCCATATATCTATATGGTGTTGAATTCCTTTGCTGATTGGAGTCAGGTCGATAAGAAATTCTTCCCGACAGAATATTCATTGAAGTCATGGGAATGGCTGCTTGGCGGCGGAGAATCTGTCATCCCTCGCCCGTGGATCAATGCCTTCTTTAACAGCTTTATCGTATCAGCTGGTTCGACCATTTTGATGATGGTCTCAGCGGTAATGGTTTCTTATGCGCTAGCGAAGATTCATTTTAAAGGAAGAGATACGATTAATAACGTGGTCTTATTCCAAATGTTCTTCCCGGCAATCATCTTGCTAATTCCTACATTTTTGGTTATCCAAAAGGTCGGAATGTACGACTCTTACTGGGGAATGATCCTGCCAAAGGCGATGAGCTTATGGGCAGTATTCATGTACACGAACTTCTTCAAGGCAATCCCGGATACATTCATTGAAGCGGCAAAATTGGACGGTGCAAGCGAAATGCAAATCATGTTCAAGATTGTACTGCCAATGTCAAAATCGATTACTACCGTGATCTTCTTGTTCTTGTTCATGGAAAGATGGACAGAGCTGTTATGGGATATGCTTGTTGCGAAGAGTGATAACATGCTTACGTTAAACGTACTTTTATCACAAATGTTCGGCCCGTATGGCGGCTATCCAGGACCGATGTATGCTGCATCCGTATTATTGACATTGCCGATTATCATCATCTTCTTGCTTTTCGCGAAGAAGTTTCAAGAGGGAATGCAATTTACACTTAAGTAACCAGAGATTGGAGTTCAAGCAAATGGTTAAATGGTGGAAGCAATCAGCTTTTTATGAAATATATATGCCAAGTTTCAAGGATGGAAACGGAGATGGACTGGGGGATTTTGCGGGAATCACCTCCAAGCTGGATTATCTCAAGGAGCTCGGAGTAGATGGGCTGTGGCTCACTCCCTTTTATGCATCGCCGAAGGTTGATAACGGCTATGACATTGCTGATTATTATTGTATTGATGAGGTTTATGGGACGATGGAGGACTTTGAAGCTTTTATCGCGGAGGCGCATAGGCGAGATATCAAAGTCATAGTCGATATCGTATTGAACCACACGTCTTCCGAGCATGTTTGGTTCAAGGAATCAAGGTCCTCCAAGGATCACCCCAAGCGTGATTGGTATATATGGAGAGACGAACCGAATAACTGGGAATCATTTTTCAGCGGAACGGCATGGGAATTTGATGAGGCAACCGGTCAATATTATTACCATGCTTTTGCTAGGGAACAGGTGGATTTGAACTGGGCCAACCCTGAAGTCAAAAATGCGATGTATGATGTCATGAGGTTTTGGCTGGAAAAAGGCGTGGATGGGTTCAGACTGGATGTCATCAACTTCCTGACGATCAACGAATCCTTTATCGATAACCCATATGACCATGATAAAAAGGAACAAATACATTTGTATGACAAGGATCAGGAAGGAATTTTATCGGTTATCGAGGAAATCGCCGATGTGGTTCATCAATATCCGGGTAAATTCCTTGTCGGTGAGGTTGGTTCTGAAGATATTAATATACTGAAACGGTACTCCGGACTGAATAAATTGGATGTATCCTTTAACTTCAACATTGGAAGTATTGCAGAGTTTGATGCAGAAAAGATTTACAAGAAATTGGTTGAAACAGAGAAAGCGTATGATTCCGGGCAGATTGCTACTCTGTTCTTCTCAAGTCACGATATGTCACGCCATATTTCACGGTTTGGCGGTGATGAGGATCGTGCGAAGATGGCAGCGGTGCTGATTCTTACAGCGAAGGGTGTGCCCTTCCTTTACCAGGGCGATGAACTTGGCATGAAGGATTGGGTTCCAGATGACATTATGAAGATGATGGATGTCCAAGGGCGCCTCACCTATGAACAAGCAGTGAAGAATGGTAAATCTAAGGAGGCAGCGCTGGTTGCTGCGAACGAACGATGCCGTGATAAATCACGTACTCCGATGCAGTGGGATTCTGGTCCTCATGCAGGTTTTTCCGAAGTTGTCCCGTGGATAACGGTGCCAGAGGATGCGTTCCATACTAATGTTGAAAATCAGGAAGGCAACCCTGATTCCATGCTGTCCTTCTATAAAAGAATGTTGAAACTGCGTAAAGAACATACTTCCTTCCAAACAGGAGAATATGAATTCTTGCGCTTTCAGAATGGAATCCTTTCCTACATGAGAAGCAACGAGATGGAACGGACATTCGTGGCTCTGAACTTTTCTGAAGAGGAAAAATCCCTTGAATTAGAGTTGAAAAACATGAACCTGCTGCTTTCAAATAAGCGAAATAAGGTTGAAAACAGTGAGGTACTAACGATAGTAGGAAATGAAGTCATTATTTTAAAGGAGGATGCTGGGAATGACAGTCTTAACCAAAGGTAATGTAAAAACGTGCAAACAGCTTTTGGAGGAGTTCTCTTCGAAAGCACAGCCGGACCATCCAGAAAAAATCGTATTCTCTGGTGTTGGACGAAAGGATGTCTATAATATTTCAGCACCTTTTGAAGATGAGGGTGATCAGGTCATTGCAGGACGCGTAGAATCGCGTGATAGCGAGCATTCCAGCGTTTATTTCTTTGTGGAGAGAGACGGCGAATGGGTTCCTCGGAAAAACGCGCCTGTATTTGAATTGCAGGATCCTTTTTACACAAGGATTGCCGGTTGCTTAGTCCTCGGAGGCGTACAGATATTCCCGCATCCTGCAATCGAAAATGCATTTGGCTGGCGTACTGTTTTTTATAAAGGAAAGAATATTGCAAGTTTAGAGGAATTTGCCAAGGGACCAGATGGGATGAAGGATCTGCGCCTTGTTGAACTGGCTGATGGCAGCATCGGTGTGTTAACAAGACCTCAGGGAGATAAGGGAGGCAGGGGAAAGATTGGCTGGACCCGTATTTCTAAATTGGAAGAATTGACGCTGGATGTCATCAATGAGGCTCCTTTATTTGAAGGTCAGTTTATAGATGAAGAATGGGGAGGAGCGAACGAGCCGCATCTGCTTGCAAATGGTTTGGTTGGTGTACTTGGGCACGTTGCTTCGTTTGATGCAGCTTGCGACCGCCATTATTATCCGATGGTTTTCGCCCTTGATCCGGAAACAGGAGTGTTTTCGGATATGGAGCTGATTGCAACGAGAAGTAATTTCCTTCCAGGTGATTCCAAGCGACCTGACCTGACGGATGTTGTGTTCAGTGGGGGAATTGTACGGAAAGCGGACGGCACAGCAGATATCTATGCCGGAATCAGTGATGCCGAAGCGCAAAAAATCACGATTGCAGATCCATTTTTACAATACGAGCAAAAAACTTACTGAATTGAGGAGATTACAACATGAATGTTTATAGATATGAAGAGAATCCGGTAGTGACACCAATGGATGTAAAACCGCATCGCGAGGACTTTGAAGTCATTGGCGCATTCAATGCGGGAATTACGACTTTTAACGATGAAATTATCATGCTGCTCCGTGTCGCAGAGCGTCCGATCAGTGATGACCCTAAGATTGTGAAATCACCTGTTTATAATCCGGAAACAAATGAGCTTGAAATTCTGGAATTCAATTTGAACGATCCTAAGTACAATTTTTCAGATCCCCGTACGATTCAAAAAGCCGGAGAGACGAACCGTTTCGCTTTTCTGACTTCATTATCTTATTTAAGGATTGCCCGCAGTAAGGATGGACATATCTTTACGGTCGATGAAAAGCCATTTGTTTACCCTTCAAATGAGCTTGAAACATTCGGGATTGAAGACCCAAGGATTACGAAGATTGATGATACTTATTATATTTACTTCAGTGCTGTCTCACCTGTTGGTGTTGGCGAATCGATGGTTACAACAAAGGACTTTGTCACAACTGAGCATCGGGGAATGATTTTTGCGCCAGAAAACAAAGACGTGTTAATCTTCCCTGAGAAAATTAACGGCAAGTACTATGCTCTTCATCGTCCTGTTCCAAGGAGTACTGGTGAGCCTGAAATGTGGATTGCAGAATCTCCTAATCTCTTGCACTGGGGAAATCATAAATACTTACTTGGCCTGCGAGAGGGTATGTGGGATAGTGCCCGCATGGGCGGCGGAGCAGTTCCGTTCAAAACGGAAAAAGGCTGGCTGGAGCTTTACCATGGCGCAACGACGGACCACCGCTATTGCATGGGGGCTGTATTGCTTGACCTGGAAGACCCAACCAAGGTCATCGCCCGCTCTGACAAACCAATCCTTGAGCCTGAAGCAGATTATGAAGTGGAAGGATTCTTCGGAAATGTGGTCTTCTCATGCGGTGCGGTCGTTGAAGGCGACGTTGTACAAATGTATTACGGAGTTGCAGATACTTCAATGGCATGTGCTGAGTTAAGCCTTCAGGAAATCCTGGATTCATTGACTTATATTAAATAATTTCGATATTAATGCCAAAATCACGTGATGATTTTGGCTTTTATGTTAATGAAGGTTTTAGTGTCCTGTAGTGACTCTATTATGAAAGGTTCTGTTTCTATGAAGCTTAATAAAAACTGGAAGATTAAGCAATTCGATGTGGGGGACGTACGTGAACTGGAGGTGGCCGCACCTGAGTTTATTGATTACTTTTGGATGACCGCTTCGGTTCCTGGTGACGTCCATTCCACCCTGATTGACCGAAAGTTAATCGAGGATCCATTCTATGGCCATAATGATTTGAAATGTCAGTGGGTAGAGGAAAAGGTTTGGTGGTATCGTACCACCTTTGAATTCGACGGAACAGAACATAAGGATGAAAGATATGATTTGCTGTTTGAAGGGCTCGATACGTATGCGACGATTTACCTGAATGGAGTCGAACTTGGTTCAACGGATAATATGTTCATCAGCCATTCCTTTGAAGTGACAAGGGAATTGAAAAAAGGCATAAACGTCCTTGCTGTAAAATTCGATCCCATCGATGTGCATGTGAAGGAGAAGGTTCAATATTACTGGTCAGGATTCAGCAAGGAACGGATCTGGACGAGGAAGAATCAAAGCCATTGGGGCTGGGACTGGGGACCACGGCTTGTAGCAGCGGGTATTTGGAAAGATGTTCATTTGAAAAAACGGACATATGCCAGCATTCATTCTGTGTTTGCGAAAACAACCTCTCTTTCCGAAGACAAGGCAGAAGTTGATGTAGAGGTTGAAGTGGATGCTTTTAGAAGAGGAAAAGACTATCAAGTTCGGGTAGAGCTGTCTTTTGGTGAAGAAAAGTTCACTGGAAGTGCAAAGGTTGAAGGGAAAAAGACTTTCGTTACCCTGGAAGTTGAAAATCCGAAGCTGTGGTGGACCCATGACCTGGGAACGCCCCACCTCTATCTATTGAATGTTGAATTATATTCTGATGGAGAAAAAATCGATGAAAAACACGAGGATTTTGGACTCAGGACGATTGAAGTTCTTCGTGTTGATGAGGAAGGGAATCAGTGTTTTACCTTTGTGCTTAATGACGAGAAAATTTTCGCAAAGGGAGCGAACTGGATTCCGATTGATAGCTTCATAGCGGCCGTTCCGGTCTCTCGGTATAGCCACTTAATTAAGCTTTCAAAGGACGCGAACATGAATATGCTTCGTGTTTGGGGGGGCGGCATCTACGAACGAGATGTTTTTTATGAGGAGTGCAACCGGCTTGGGATTTTAGTCTGGCAGGATTTCATGTTTTCTTGTGCGCTCTACCCTGATTACAATAAAAACTTCATGGCCAATGTCCGAAATGAAATCATCCAGGTCGTCAAGCGCCTGCGGAATCATCCATCGCTTGCTTTATGGTGCGGGAATAATGAAAACGATTGGCTTTATGAAGCATTGTTTTCTTCAGGTGAAATTACCGATCCTTTTTACGGCGAAAAAATTTATCACGAACTGATGCCGGAAATTTTAGACGAACTGGACCCAACCCGACTGTTCTGGCCGAGTTCTCCGTACGGAGGAAATGACCACAACTCGAGGGAGCAGGGTGATTCGCATAACTGGCAGGTATGGCACGGCAATATCGAGCCGCGCAACTTTGGCGAGCCGCAGACTGTGAATTACAGTGTTGACGGCCTTTCTTTTAAAAACTTTAAAAACGATCGTACCACGTTTGCCAGTGAATTCGGCATGCATGCGTCTTCTAACCGCTATACACTGGAACGGAACATCCCTGAAGACCAATTCTTCTGGGGCAGTGAAGAAATGGCCTACAGAAATAAAGACATCCATCATCCTAAGGGGATTTTACTGATGGAAGGGTACATTGGAGTGCCAAAGGATTTAGATGAGTATATTGCTTATTCAATGCTGACACAGGCTGAAGGATTGAAATACGGCATTGAACATTACCGCCGGAATAAACCCCAAACCAGTGGTGCTTTGTTTTGGCAGTTAAACGATTGCTGGCCTGGTACGAGTTGGTCTGTCATCGACTATTATTTGCTGCCGAAAGCTTCCTACCACTATGCAAAAAAATTCTATCATCCTATCTTATTAACCATTGAACATGATCCTTGTGATAGCCTGAAAGTATGGGTCGTTAATGACAGATTAGAAGGATATGAGGATGAAATCGAGCTTGCTGTTTATGATTTTCATGGAGAAATAGCATTCTCAAAGAGGTGGAATGTCTCTGTTGAGGCAAATTCCGTTTATCACGTAGACACGGTTTTAGAGGGAAAGGCTTTAGGAGGATTAAAGCCGGAAGAGGCAATGATCATTCTTCGTTCATTAAACGATAAAACCTTTGAAAATACTTATTATTTCCGTGATCAAAAGGATGTAATGCTTCCTAATGCTGAGCTAACTGTAGAATACAGCAGAGAAGATAATGAGATCACTCTATCAAGTGATGCTCTGGCACGAATGATGACGATTGAAATGGAGATCGAACAGCTTGTGCTCGAGGATAACTTTTTTGACCAGCAGCCTCATATGACAAAAACAATTAAAGTAAGCCAGGCCGAAGGGAAAGAAATTCCGTGGGAGACTTTAAGGGTAAAAGCAATTAATAGCGTGAAAACGAAGATAACCGAGGGGTGATGATGGAAGCAGTCCTTGTTGAGCCTTTAGATCTTTTTCCATGGAATTGAAGTTTTATCTGCTGATGAATGCACTTTTTGCGTTTGGAACATCCTTATCAGGTGTTTTCCAAAGTGTATTCCTATGGATGAGCGATCTTGGCCTTCTATATGCTTGCAAAGTATTCAAAAGCCAAGGACCGGATTCCCGGTTTTTGCGATTGGTTCATTTACAATATTATTGAGCTCTGTACTGATTTCGGCCTACCCTGTCTTTATTTCATTGTTGATCTTTGGAATTCTGTCGCCGATAGCCATGAATATGATCGGCACTTCGATGAATGCGATGATCTACGAATCAATTGAAAGAGAGCCGGATTATAAGAAAAAAAGACTCGTATTATTCGTTCAGGAGATAAAAGAGGCATTAGCTGTTCCGGTAGGATTTAACACTGATGTAAATGCCGCTGCATTAGGAGAAGGAACCTTTGGTGCAGCAAAAGGATCAGACAGCTGCCTTTATATTACGGTAGGAACAGGAATTGGCGCCGGAGCAGTGGTTCAAGGAAAGTTGCTTCAAGGACTTTCCCACCCGGAAGTGGGACACATTCTCGTAAGACGTCACCCAGAGGACCAGTATGCAGGAAAATGCCCATACCACCAGGACTGTTTTGAAGGCCTGGCTGCAGGTCCAGCAATAGAAGAACACTGGGGAGCAAAAGGCATCGACCTAATTGGGCGCGAAGAGGTTTGGGATCTGGAAGCCTACTATATCGCCCAGGCACTCATGCAATACATCCTGATCCTCTCCCCAAAGAAAATCATCCTTGGCGGCGGAGTCATGAACCAGAAGCAGGTGTTTTCTTCTGTTTATAAGTATTTACCGGAATTTTTAAATGACTATGTGTCTTTACCGGAGCTTTCTGATTATATCGTAAGCCCGGGGCTAGGAGATAACGCAGGAATTGTCGGCTCACTTCTGCTAGCTAAAGAAGCATTGCAGTGAAACGTCGGTGAGCATTCTTGAAATGGTCAATAATAAATGAGGATTTTTCAAAATAACCTAAAAAAGGAACCTTCCACAAGCAGAAGGTTCCTTTGCTATTGTTTTAACCCAGGGGGACAGGTACGATGGTTCGAATGGGCCAAGGAACCTGTCCCCTTGGTTTCTAGTCCATAGAGGTCATTCCAGAAAACCAGTTTGTAATAAGGAAAGAAGCGAGGATTGAAAGATAGAGTTCAGTATAAGAAAGGACCTCCGTAATGTGTGAGATCCTCTTTTGTTATTGATTTCATCTATGAAGCAGGAGAACCGTCCCTATGCTTCTAAAGACTAGTGAAGTAAGCGAACGGGTATAAGAAACGTAAGAGCAGTTCCATTGTCTCCCTTTTTAACTACACGGAGATTATATTTTATACGAAAGGCGGAGGTTTCATGAAAATTTACTCCATCGGGCACTCGACGCATTCCAAAGAACAATTCCTGAACATGCTTGATGCCGTAGAAATTGAATACATAGCGGATATCCGTGCTTTTCCCGCCAGTCGAAAACACCCTCAATTCAAGAAGGAGGACATGGGAGAGTGGCTGGGTGAAGCAGGAATAGAATACCGTCATTTCCCGAAGCTCGGAGGCAGGAGGCGTTTGTCGGGGGTGATTGGTGAAGACCTGAACGCAGGCTGGAACAACCGATCGTTCCACAATTATGCAGATTACACGTTGACAGATGAATTCAAGGATGGACTGAAAGAGCTGAAGGAGGCGGCTGCTGAGAGCAAATTGGCATACATGTGCTCGGAACGCCACCCGGCCAGGTGTCACCGCCTGTTGATCAGTAACGTGCTGAAAGCAAATGGCTGGGATGTCTCCCACATCATTGATAATTCTGATGGAAAGGCTGATGTGATCAGTCACGAACTCGGCCAATGGGGAGCCTTGCCGATCATTGAAGAGGATGGGACAGTCGTGTATCCGGGGGTGGATGGATAGGTGGGAGTGGGGGCCGACACCACCCTATGGCTGGATTCAACGAATCTATCAGGAAATAGGATGAAAACAATCCACGGTTACGCTCCCTTGCCCAACACATAAAGCGATGCCTGACCCCTGACATATAGATATTATTGAGTCTTCACCGCAAAATAAGAAGTTCATAAAAGGTGTACTTAACAAAGAGCGCTTATATATTAATGTTGGAAGAGTCCTCATAGCATTCGCTTGTTGGTACAGTATAGAAAAAGGGTATGATGGGTATGTAGGTCTTACATCCAAAAGTAACAAATATCCCTTTTATGAGAGTCTGGGAGCTCGACTGACATATGGGGCAGCATTTTATGTTTAACGATATTGCCTCTGAAAGGCTTGTAAAAATATATTTTCCGGGAGGTGTAGTATGGTGGCAGGAACCAAGTTGAAATCAAAGTATTTTAAAAAAACTCCAGGAGGGCATACTATAACCAGGAGTGATAGTATGCATAAAGATATCGAGAAATTTGATCATGCTTTTCCTGATGGAGTATTTGCATTCCCTGCACCCGCCGAATCCCCCAAAGTGAAAATAAGGGCATTGGACAAATACTGCAAAGATCACGGTGTTCAGCCAAAAGATTTAACAGATGAAGAAATGCGACAGTTTCTTATTTAATAGCTAAATGGGGACGTATCTCACTTTGCCAAAGGTGGGATACGCCCCTTTGTTTATGTTTTCTCCTATTTTGGATTTATTATATGGATAAGGTAGTGATGAGCTTCACTCCATGATTGGGAGTGGGGCTATTTTGTAACTATTTTCTTGAAATGCTTTACCGTGTTCAAAAAGGAAGCAGGAGAACCGTCCCCATGCTTCCCCTCCATATTGAACCATGACCCAAGCACATTCAACGTTTTTTCTTAGTGGCAGTGAGGGTATAAGATAAGTGCGGAAGATACAGACTTGATGTATTGAAAAAAGCACTGGTACAATTCCAGGCAGATGTCAAAAGTGTTGTAGATAAACATACATACTCCAAACAAGATTTCCGAACAGGAGGAACGGTAACCATTGAAAAATAAAACGGTACTTATCATTGGAGGCGGACTCGGCGGGGTGTCGGCTGCCATTACACTCGCACAGGCGGGATACGATGTTTCCTTATATGAAAAAAACGATCACATTGGAGGAAAGTTGAACCGGCTGGAACAAGACGGCTTTGGTTTTGATCTTGGCCCTTCCATTTTGACGATGCCGCAGATCTTTGAGAAATTGTTTGCGGCCAGCGGTAAATCCATGAAGGATTATGTCCAGATTGAAAGGCTGGATCATCAATGGCGTTCCTTTTTCCCCGATGGAAATGTCATAGACTTGTATGAAGATATGAATGACATGCGTGAGAAAAACGCCTCTCTCAGTGAAAAGGACATTCGTGAATATCAATGTCTGTTGGAGCATTCGAAGACTCATTACGATATGACGGATAAAACCTTATTTAAAGGTGCGGATACGGCAAAAGGAATCGTCAAGCAGGCGGGACTGTTCAGTGTCTTGAAGAACATTGACCTGATGTCCACAGTGCATAAATCCCTCGATAAGCGGATCAGTCATGAGCAGTTTCGCGATATGCTTTCCTATTTTATCAAGTATGTGGGTTCGTCCCCTTACGATGCGCCGGCCGTGATGAATATGATGATCTACATGCAGCATGATCAGGGAGCATGGTACGTTCCCGGCGGTTTGCACAAGCTTGCGGACGCCCTTGTGAAGCTGGCGGAAGAAGTGGGGGTGACCTTCCACCTTGGACGGCAGATCGTCAAACTTGAAAAGAAGGATGGCGACATTACCGGAGCCGTGTTGGAAGACGGGACACGAGTGACCGCCGATCATTATGTGTCCAATATGGAAGTCATACCGGTTTACGAGCGATTACTGGAGGAAGACAGCGAATATATTGATAAATTAAAAAAGAAATTCGAACCAGCGAGTTCCGGTCTCGTGATGCATCTGGGTGTGAAGAAGAGTTATCCGCAGCTCGGCCATCATAATTTCTTTTTTGCTAAAAATATGAAAGAGCAAATGGAATCGATCTTCCACCGCCATGAACTGCCGGATGATCCGGTCATTTATCTCGTCAATGTCAATAAGACCGATCCGACACAGGCTCCTGCAGGACATGAGAATATCAAGGTGCTGCCTCATATTCCGTTTATCCGGGATGAGAATCCGTATACGCAAAAGGACTATGAACAATTCGCTGAGCGGGTCCTGATCAAGTTGGAGAAGATGGGCCTTGATGGCTTGCGTGACAACATTGTCACGAAGGATATGTGGACACCGGAAGATATCAGGCGCACGTATGGCTCCGACCGCGGTGCGATTTATGGGACGGTGTCAGACAGTAAGAAGAATAAAGGGTTGAAGCATCCGAAACAGAGTGAACGCTACGACAACCTCTACTTTGTCGGGGGAACAGTGAATCCTGGAGGGGGAATGCCGATGGTTACCTTAAGCGGCCAACTCGTAGGCGAGAAAATTGTGGAGAGGGATGCTTTATAAAAAAGGGGTGATGTCATGATCGTATCACTGCCTGTTCATTGGATGATACTCATTGATGTGCTTGCCTGGACGTTCTTTCATCTCGCCATTTCGGCCGTTTGCTTGAAGCTTCCTTTGACCTGGTTTTTGAAAGACCATTTCTGGTTTCAGACGTTCCCTTTTGAACAGTCCGGAAAGCTGTGGCAGCGTTTATTCCGGGTGAAAACGTGGAAGGGATTGATTCTGGATGGCACGATTTTTTTCAAAAAGGGATACAGTAAAAAGGGCTTGCATGGCACGAGGTCGAGGGACTTGATGATATTCGCGGCAGAAACGAAACGCGCGGAATTAACCCATTGGCTCTCCATTCTCCCTGCGCCGCTGTTCTTCATATGGAATCCAGTTTGGGCGGGATGGGTGATGATCCTGTATGCTGTTGTCTTCAACCTTCCGATTATTGTTGTTCAACGGTACAATCGGGGCCGCATATCGGCGATCACGTCAGGCATTGGGAAGAAATGAAGCGGACTACTGTAAGGAAGTAGCTACATAAAGGTTGAACGGGGATTGTCACGTTGGTAGTTTCTAGAGGGAGGAGGCAGGTTAAATGACAGCTTCAGAAGTGATCAATCTCATCCTGGGTTTCCTGGGGTTTATCATTGGCATCATTATGTTTTGGTCCTTGCCGGTTCCAAGATTCACCTCCAAAAATACGGAGGGGTTGCCGTTTGTGTCCATCATTATCCCTGCCAGGAATGAAGAAGCCAGGATCTCCCCGTTATTGCAGTCGTTGCAGGAGCAGCGATTCAAGTCATTTGAAATTCTGTTGGTGGATGACGATTCATCGGATCGTACCGTGGCTGTGGCAGAAAGCTATGGTGTAACGGTCCTCCAGAATAAAGGGGCAGGAAAATCGTCTGCCTGCTGGCGCGGGGCCAAGGAAGCAAAAGGGAGCTGGCTGCTGTTCCTCGATGCCGATACCCGATTTACCAGTGTGGATGGATTACGTAATCTTCTTCATTACTACCAGGGAAAAGGAGCAAGGGGTATCCTCGCCTTGCAGCCCTATCACACCGTGGAGCGTGTGTATGAGCACCTCTCCATTGTCTTTAACATCATCGTCGTGGTGGGCATGAATCTCTTTACTGTCTGGGGATCCCGGTTCAAGGCAGCCGGCTCGTTCGGACCATGTATTCTATGTAATCGAGACGATTACTTTTTATCCGGAGGACATGAGAAAATCGAGGGGGCCATCATGGATGATCTGGCACTGGGAGAGGCCTTTCTCGATCAAAATCTTCCCGTTCGCTGTCTTGGCGGCAGGGGAATCATTTCCTTTCGCATGTATCCGGAAGGCTTCGGAAGCCTGATCGAAGGCTGGTGCAAAAGCTTTGCCGTTGGTTCGAAGTCCACTCATCCTGTGGTTATGTTGATGGTTATTCTCTGGATTACCGGAAGTTTAACCAGCCCGTCTTCATTGATCTCTTCGATTATAGAGGGAAGACCCGCTGCAATGATCGTATATGGGGTATTGTATATCCTCTATGCGGTTCAAACGGCATGGTTTGCCCGCAGGGTCGGGGATTTCAGATGGAGGTATTTTGCTTTTTATCCGTTACTGTTTTCTTTCTTCGCGGTGATTTTCCTTTATTCTTTCGTTCGGGTGAATGTTTTTCATTCTGTGAAGTGGAAGGGGCGGAGGATAAAGGTGTGAAGGGCCTCTTTTCTAGAGTTTTTAAGGTAGACGAAGGTATCTGTCCCCATGGCTTTCCAGCAGTGGATTGACAGATGGTTAAATGAGTCGTGAAAAAAAGGTGCCTGACCCCAGTAGGTCAGACACCCTTTTTGGTTTTATGATGGAATGGTCTAACAAAAGAAAAATCGAAGAAATGGAGTGTGGATCATGGTGAGAGGGAACGAAGAGTAGGTATAATATAATCATCATAACGTTGTATAGAGAAATGACGATTTTACCTTTTAGCTCGATTCTCAAGGGTGAAAACCCGTTTATCAATATCAGTGATTCTTGTGTTCAGATAATGAAAGTCTGTTTCAGAACGTTGGTTGCCTACTTTTAACTTAGCAAGGACATCTTCTGATTGTGATGTTTCAATTCTATTGACCGTTTGCTTTACCTCTTTTAAATCATTTCCGAATTCCTTCAGTTTACCGTCGAACTCCTTCATATTACTGTCTAATTCCTTTATGTTACTGTCTAATTCTTTAATGTTCCGTTGAATATCGGATAACATGCTCACGATTTGCTTGTCCATTTTTCTCACCTTCTTCATACTATTATAGTGGATATGAATGGATGATACTACTCTGATATTGGGTGAACTCTGATACTGAGGGCCAGGTCCCTTGGCTCATAGATAGCCAATGATAAAGGGACGGGATTGGATGCTGGTGGGATTGTTGGGTGAGGAGTTAGGGGAGGTTTGAGGTTTTCTATGGGTGAAAAGGAAGCACAAGAACCGTCCCCACGCTTCCAAACAAATGATATTTATCACTATTTCCACCTATTTCCACATGCTACGATGTAAGCAGATTTTTAGTTTATGAGAGTAGGTGCATGTATGAAAAATAGTGTAAAGGTTGGGTGTATGGTGGGGGCGATTTCCGGTGTGGCCGCAATCGTGGTGTATTACTTGCTATGCTTTTTGTTAGACGTTACATTTGAGAAGATAACGCCGGTGTCGATCTTCTTGATGTCGGTTGTCGTGAATATCGTCGGGGCACTGATTTATGCGAAGTTAAAGAAGCGAAGTGCGAGACCGCGATGGATGTATGCCTTCATTACGATTGGGGTGGCATTGGCCCTTTCCCTATTTGATTGGGCGTTTCCTGCAGAGCCGGGTATTGCTGGTGTAGCGAATACGTTACATGGATTTGTGGCGACTCTTTCCATTGCATGGCTTCCGGGCTGGATGGATCGGACGGTCAGTAGAACAAAATCTTGAGATTCGTAGAGGGAGGGGGATGAAGGATGCCGACAATCGCAACGTTTCCTTGGTGGAGGCTGCTCATCATTCCTTCTTTCTATATGCTGCTCCTGCCTTTTGAAGATAAGTGGTATGGGTATGTTTTTTTTCTAGTGCTTGCCCTTGCCTTTTGGGGAAGTACGTCACACGTAAAATATCGTGAATCAGGCATAGTGATTCAGCATTTGTGTGTAATGGCATTGATCATCCTCTTTAATCCGTGGAATATCTGGTTCGGAATGTATCCTGCTATTATCACCGGATTCCTTCCCTCGTTTAGAAGAATCACGGTCTATACTGGATCGATGGCCGCCTTGTATGTCACGTCTGTATGGTATCATGTTGAATTTAACTTAGGAACACAGGATTTGTCCTGGATCCCGATCCTCATCCTTTTCATTGGGTTGCCGTATTTCCTCCGTAACCAACAGATTTCGAATCAAATAAAAACAGAGCTTCTGGGTGCGAATGAAGAAATTGCCCGCCTCATCAAAATTGAGGAAAGAGAACGGATTGCGAGAGACCTGCATGATACGCTCGGGCATACTCTATCCCTTTTAACCTTGAAGGGGGAACTCGTGGAACAGCTCGTTCGTCGGAACCCTGATGAGGCGATCCAGGAGGTACGCGAGCTTCAAGACATTTCCCGGAATACGTTGATACAAGTCCGGAAATTGGTCAGTGATATGCAGTCTGTCAGGCTATCGGAAGAAGTGGAGCAAGTCTCACATTTCCTCCAGTCAGCGGGAATAGAGGTCCATGTCCAGACGATGGATTTGGAAAGAATCCCTCTGGTGAATGGGAAAATCCTCGGCTTGTGCCTTCGGGAATGTGTGACCAATATCGTGAAGCACAGTCAGGCTGAAAATTGTTGGATGGCCATTTATGAAAATAGTGATTCTTTCATCCTGGAGATTGAAGACGATGGAGTCGGCATGGAAGGGATGAATAGAGGTCATGAAGGAAGCGGTTTGATGGGGATGAAGAAGCGCCTTCGCATGATTGAAGGGACTCTGCACTGGACATCGAATGCTGGTCGAGGGATGAAGATAACCATTTCTGTACCAAAAATTGAAAAGCCAATAAGTGAAGAGAGGTGAGAACATGAGAATCATCATCGCAGAAGATCAAGGGATGGTAAGAGGGGCGATTGGGAAGCTATTGTCCTTAGAACCGGATATTGAACTGGTGGGGGAAGCGGAAAATGGGGAAGAAGCCTTGCACCTCATAAGACAGACATCCCCTGACATCGCCATCCTGGATATAGAAATGCCCATCGTAAGCGGCCTTAAAGCAGCGGAAACACTGAAAGGGGAGGGACACCCTTGCCGCATTGTGATCGTGACCACCTTCGCACGGAGCGGCTACTTGCAGCGCGCCATCCAGGCAGGGGTGTATGGCTATCTCCTGAAAGATTCCCCCGTATCCCAATTGGCTGTGCATTTACGGACCATCCTAACAGGTCAAAAAGTATTCAGTCCACAACTCTCCCATTCGATGTTCGAAGAAATGAATCCACTGACAAAAAGGGAACAAGACATCCTCATCCATCTTGAAGAAGGCTATTCCGTAAACGAAATGAGTAAACTCTTATATCTATCTCCTCCCACCATACGGAACTACATCTCTGAAATCATCCAAAAAGTAGAAGCGAAAAACCGTCTCGATGCCGTGAAGATTGCGAGGGTGAAAGGGTGGATTGGATCTGGGGCGGGGTGAGAAGAAGCACGGGGACGGTTCTGTTGCTCCGCTTTGCTTAAAAAGGAAGCACGAGAACCGTCCCCATGCTTCCTTCTCAATCTATCTTTGCTTTGTTTAATAGTATTTTTAAAGAGAATCCAATTATTAATCCAGGAATGACACAGAGCATGGGAAACCACACTGATCCTAATAGTATTCCGGAAATTTTCGCTTGTGCTGAGTACATAATTCCGACCGTCACAAGGAATGCGGAACTGACGAATGGAAGATAGGAGTAAGGTTTTTCTCCTCCACCCGCGTCTTTAAAGGCATCCCACATCGCGAAGAAGTATAAACAGGGATAAAACATAAGCCACTGATAATTTGTATGTGATACTGCATCTTCAATATTTCCAATGAAACTCAAGCGGATGATTTCATTGAAGTTTGCCATCACGTTAATTACAAATTCCAATCCAATAAAGAGAATTCCTTTGACAAGCCGTCCATTTAATAATTGTGGAAATCCAGGCAGGGCTATACTCCATAATATACTCTCAATGATTTTATCTTTTTTTTTCATCTCTATACATCATTTATTTTTCGCCAAGTCACTATGATCTGTTGCCAGAGGGGGCTGTTCCATCCACTCTTTTTCTATTAGGAGATTCATGCCGTCTTCAGCTAACAGTCCAATTTCTGCAATCATTTTAGCGTAACTCGCCGCCAGATCCATTCGTTGGCTTACCGACATTGCCTCACCGTAATAACCAATGGCAGAAGAGAGTAATGCCGTGACATGAAACAACATCAGTTTGTCAGAAAATGGAGGAGTTGTTGAATCAGTCACCTCCGTCTCATAGGTCCTTGGAACATGTAAATTATCTTCCGTTAACATAGAAGATAATACTTTAAAGTGGTCATTACATAGCTGCCTGGACCGTTCCATGTAATTCCTGACTTTTTTCGATCTAGCCACTTGACTGAATCCTAATTCAAGGACAGTCTTCACCATTGTTTTCTGCAAATTCAGATAGGTACCGCTTAGTTCTACTGCACTTATCGGTCTGCGTTTCCCTAACCAACCCGTCATGAATTTTTGTTTCTTTATAAACTCAACTTTTTGGTGATTGTTAAAAGTAGGTGGTTTGCCAATAATCCCTTTATGTGTAAGGACTTTAGTGGACCTATCATACAATTCCAACGTTTCCTTTATAACCCCGATAAAATATTCCCTCTGATCTTCCCGAATGACATTGCCTAATGCGCCAGCATACCTAGTGAGTCCGTGAATAGCCATGATATGGAGATAAACAATGATATAGGTATCTGTAAATAAAGGAGGGGCATCAACGGTAACATCCTCATCTGTAAATCCTATCGGTATGGGATACCCTTCTGTTGTTAGAAAGTCTCCAGCCTTTTGAAGGTGTCTTTCCGTAAGTTCAAAGGCATACTCAAGCACCTGAGTAATATCCGGGTCTTGAACATAATGAAGGAAATGACGAAACATACAGTGTGCTAAGCTATCATTCACATATTGTGTCCAAAGGTTTGCGAGTTCTGATGCACTTATCTTAGTGTGGTGACTGTTGATTTCCATTTACATACCTCCAGTAATTGGTCATAAGTAGTTTATCCCAATGGATCTTGTTTAATGAGTACCTAAATAGATTCCCTATGCTTCCATGGTACAATAATAAAAAAAGGACCGAGCTGCCTGTCCCGGTGGCTCGCTCAAATGATCAAAACAATACAGTAGAGGTGTTCCATATTATGAGCTGGAAGGTAAAGAACTTTAATGAACTATCAACCCACAAGCTTTACGAAATTTTACAAGTAAGGACCGAGGTATTTGTAGTCGAACAGGAATGCGCCTACCTGGAAGTCGATGGGAAAGATCGGCATTCTTTTCATCTTTATAAGGAAGAAAACGGTGAGGTGGTTGCTTATGCCAGACTTTTGCCTGCGGGTGTTTCCTACAACGAACCTTCCATCGGGAGAGTCCTCGTGAAGGAAGAATTTCGCGGAAGAGGGTTCGCAAGCGAGCTGGTTAAAAGAGGATTGGCTTTCATTCATGATGAGTGGGGGGAACAAACGGTGAAGATCCAGGCTCAGGAATATTTGCAGGAGTTCTATGGGTCATTTGGATTCAGGGTGGTAACGGAAACTTATCTGGATGATGGGATTCCTCATGTTGATATGATTTTGCAGGGGTAGGGTGGGGACGTTTCTCGCTCTACTTTTTTATTTTACAAGGTGAAAACGCATTTGGTTCACCAAAAAGTAGGTTATGAACCATCCCCTGCTTCTCATCTATGTGATACAATTTTTGTAAATGGATCATAGGAGGGGTATGTTTGTTTAAGCGTTTTTCATCATTCTTTATAAGACATCCTGTTTTAATATCTTTATCCTTTGTTTTCATTATGGTCTTTTGCGTTTTTGGTTACATAGTTCATTGGGCATTTTACAATATTGAAAGAATTGAGCCGGGGGAACTCATCTCTGAAAAAACATCACCAAGCGGTGCCTACACAGTGAGAACGTACTTGAATAACGGAGGAGCTACGGTGAATTATGCCGTTCTTGGTGTTTTATTTTCAAATGAAAAAAATACCGACTCCAAACATATCTATTGGCAATATAAAGAGACGGCCGGAGAAATTAATTGGATAGATGAAGATACCGTTAACATAAATGGTCAAGAAATTAATATACCTGATGGAAAGTATGATTACAGACATCCATAAGGGTAGAGTGGGGACGGTTGTTATTTCACTAGAAAATGAGGTCATCGACATCGCGCTCAAATCCCGCTCCCCGCTTTTCAAAAGAGATGTGGAATAAAAAACGGAACCTGACAACATAAGGTCAGGTTCCGTTCATTGATGGAAATTCTATAAAAGAAAAAACGAAGCAAAAAGTGTGGGTCATGGTGAGAGGAAACGAAGAGTAAGAATGGGTAACCATCATCATTTTATCGAGAAAGGACCATTACCCTTCAGCACGATTTTCAAGGGTGAAAACCCGCTTGTCGATATCAGTGATTCTTGTATTTAAATAACGAAAATCTGTTTCAGAGCGCTGGTTGCCCACTTTTAACAGAGCAATGACATCTTCTGTTTGTGAGGTTTCAATTCTGTGGACCGTTTCCTTTATTTCTTTTACGTCACTCCCTAACTCTCTCATATTACCCGCGAGCCCTTGTACATTACCCTCAAGCCCTTGCATTTTATGGTCGAGCCCTTGTACATTACCCTCAAGCCCTTGCATTTTATGGTCGAGCCCTTGTACATTACCTTCAAGCCCTTGCATTTTATGATCGAGCCCTTGTACATTACCTTCAAGCCCTTGCATTTTATCATCGAGCCCTTGTACATTACCTTCAAGTCCTTGCATTTTATGGTCGAGCCCTTGTACACTACCTTCAAGCCCTTGCATTTTATGGTCGAGTCCTTGTACACTACCCTCAAGCCCTTGCATTTTATCATCGAGCCCTTGTACATTAGCCTCAAGCCCTTGCATTTTATGGTCGAGCCCTTGTACACTACCTTCAAGTCCTTGCATTTTATGATCGAGCCCTTGCATCTTATGATTTAGCTCTTTATAGTTTAGATTTAACTCCTTCATGTTCTGTTGAATATCAGTTAGCATGTTCACGATTTGCTTGTCCATTTTTCTCACCTCCTTCACATTATTATAGTGGAAATAATTTGAGGATACTACCCATATTTTTGGGAAGGAAGCACAGGGACGGTTCTGCTGCTTCCATCCTGACCTAAAAGGAAGCACGAGAACCGTCCCCCCGCTTCCCTTGACTTTCCAACAGAAGTTTATTATCGTTATAAAAAACCACATACGATTTTCACTTTCGTATAACTCCAATAATATGGTTTGGAGGTCTCTACCAGGAACCAAAAAATCCTGATTACGAAGAAGGTACTGTTATTGTATTTTCTTCGTAATCAGGATTTTTTTTTATGAAAATTGAGGAGGTTCAACATGAATTATTCTACTATGCCAAAGATTGAACTGCACTGCCATCTGGATGGGAGTGTGAGACCTGAGACAATTATTGATTTAGCAAAGAAGGACGGTATCGATCTTCCTTCATTTGATAGGGAAGAGATGAGAGGGGAACTCATTGCCCCTTTGGACTGCGAATCATTGGATGAATACTTGGAGAAGTTCTCGATCCCCAATGACGTGATGCAGACGAAAGAAAATTTAAAGAGAATCTCCTTTGAGCTTTATGAAGATGCAGCGGGTGAAAACGTGAAATATATGGAGGTGCGGTTTGCCCCGTTGCTTCATACGCGGAAAGGATTATCGGTCGAAGAAATCATTGGAAGTGTCGTTGAAGGAATGAAAGAGGCTGAAGAACAATTCGATATTAAAGGGAATATCATTCTGTGCTGTATGAGAACGATGTCGCCGGAAAGTGCCTTTGAGGTCGTGGAAAAGGGGAAGGATTTCCTCGGGAAAGGAGTCGTCGCCATTGATTTATGTGCCTCTGAAGAAAAGGGGTTTTGCGGGAAATTCATCGAACCAATTGCATTGGCGAGAGAATATGGCTACAGAGTCACGATCCACGCTGGTGAAACGGGAATCGGAAGAAATGTGCTCGAGGCTGTTGAATGGCTCGGTGCAGAACGAATCGGACACGGCGTCTATATTACAAACTGTCCGGAAGCGTATCAGGTTGTAAAAGATAAGGGGATCGTGCTTGAAATCTGTCCGACGAGTAATGTCCAGACGAAAGCGGTAAAAGAGTTCCAGGATCACCCGCTTTACAATTTTCACAGGGACGGAATCAAGATCACCATTAATACAGACAACAGAACGGTATCGGATACCACAATGACGAAGGAATGTGAGTTGGTCTGGGGTGAGTTTGCCATGAGTGAAGAGGATTATAAAGAGATTTATATGAATAGTGTGGAGGCCGCTTTTGTGAGTGATGAGGTGAAGGAGGAGTTGAGGGGGAAGCAAGGGGACGGTTCTGTTGCTTCCTTTTGAGAAAGAAAAGAAGCGCGGGAAAAGACCCCGCGCTTCCTGACTGCCGTTACCAACTCTTCTTAAAAGATTCTTTCACATCTCCAACTTTTTCTTGAAGCTTGCCTTTATCCTTATCGCGTTCGCCTTCCGCAATTTTAGAATCGTCGTTTGTAAGTTTGCCTAAGCCCTTCTTCAAATCTCCCTTTGCCTGGTTTCGCTTTCCCTTTACTTGATCATGATTTTCGCTCATTTCTCACTACCTCATTTCTATAGTTTTATTCTTATTATTCATTATCCAATAGGAATAGAAATAAACTAAAAGGTAGTCGGGAAATTGTGGGAATTTGTAAATGATGTACTTGGGGGCCGGTTCTGCTACCTCTTTTCTAACCGAAAAGGAAGCACGAGAACCGTCCCCTTGCTTCTTTTTCAAAAAAAACATTCTTTTCTGCACGTCTATAGTGTATGATACATAGTATAAAGCGTATAGTGTACGACACACAGTATTTATTAAGCAAAGAGGTGAACCTATGGATAAGTCACTGCTGACATCCTTGACGACGGAATTGCGGAGGGGGACATTGACACTGGCGGTATTAAGTCAATTGCGGACACCGCAGTATGGATATTCACTTGTCCAGTTGCTTGAGAAAAGCGGAATTTCGATGGAACAGAGTACACTGTATCCACTGCTGCGCCGGTTGGAGAAGCAGGAACTGGTCACGAGCAGCTGGGACCGGACGGAAAGCAGGCCGAGGAGATATTATGTACTGAGCGAATACGGCACTGATATTCTCGGACAATTAAAGGCCGAATGGGAAAAGATGTCCGGGGAATTGGCCATTTTATTAAAAGGGGATGAGGAAGGATGAAGCTTGTTGAACTCTATATTCAAGAAGTGATGAGAAGGCTTCCGGAGAAGAACCGGGATGATATTGCCTTGGAATTGAAATCGACGATTGAAGACATGTTGCCTGATGATTACACAGAAGATGATGTGAGAGAGGTACTGACTTCACTCGGGAATCCTGCTGTGCTTGCCTCGAATTATCAAGACCGGCCGATGTATTTGATCGGGCCAAGATATTATGATCTGTATTTGACGCTATTGAAAATCATTCTCCCACTTTCCGTAGCAATCACGTTCATCGTGTTGGCCGTAACATCCGTTTTAAACTATTCAGGGGAATCAAATCCCATGGAGGTGTTTTTGTCTATTGCAGGAAATGGGGTTGTCGAGGCGATTGGAACAGCCATGCAGGTATTCTTTTGGCTGACCCTTACCTTTGCCGTCATTGAGCGGACCGTTACCTCGGACAGTCATCTTCCGATTACCATGAGAGGGAAAGAGTGGACGCCTGATGACCTGAAAGACATCCCGTATATCCCGAAAGAAAAACGAATTTCCAAATTTGAGATTTTCGGAGGCTTGGCCTGGACGATCATCTGGGCAACCGGTTACTTTAAAGCGTCAAGTATCGTCGGATTGTATGAAAAGACTGACAGCGGAAGAGAATTCACTCCGTTCTTTCATCAGGATGTGCTCATCGGGTATTGGCCGTTGGTCGTGTTCCTGATCGGCTTGGAACTTCATCTGCTTTTTAGAAAATGGAAAGCGGGGGTCTGGACCAAGAAGCTTGCGATTGTGAATGCAGTCTATCAGTTCATTCCAGTTCTAGCCTTTATGTTCATGTTCAGAAATATGGAGTTGCTGAATGCCGGATTCACAGATCGGATCCAGGAACTGTTTGACGGCTCCTTCAACTTCCAGTGGCTCTACCTGACCATATCCGTTGCGTTACTAATCGCGGCTGTGACCAACAGCTATGATGGATTTAAAAAAGCCTGGAAGCATGGGGACGGTTCTGCTGCTTCCATTTGATTGAAATAGGAAGCGCGAGAACCGTCCCCGCGCTTCTCCCTCAAACCGCTTGAATCATTTCCACGCGGTTCCCAAAGGGGTCCCTGAACTCGAAACGTTCGAATCCGGGTATCGGGATCCCTTCAAGGATTTGAATGTTATTTTTCTCTAGCACATTTCTCCAAGTTGAGATATTATCAACCTGGTAAGCCAAATGGGCTTTCGTTTTGGAACGGTCGACCCCATCTTCCGTGCCGACGTGAACATCTCTGTCCCCGACTTTTAACCAAAACCCTCCCCGACCTTTTAGTGAGTCGGGTTTTTCAATTTCAGGTAATTCGAGAAGACCGCAATAGAAGCCTTTCCCTTCGATTTCAGAACCTTTTGGAATCGTGATCTGTACGTGGTGTAGACCTAGAATCATAGTATCTCCCCCTAATGTGAGTGGAACTTAACCTTAATCCAATCCTATCTCTCCCATTTTAATAAGTAAATGACGATTACTTTATTATGTATGATAAGATTTACTTATTATGGATATATATTTTGATTTAAAGAAATTGAAACCTTCATTTGGCTTAAGAAATAAAGTTAGAAAAAGAGAAGGAGTCAAGGATTCTCTGGAGAATACTACAATGGGTTCCTAATATAATCATGAGGAGTGGAGCAAACAATGATTCATAAAGTCGGTCAAGTCATGTTATACGTCAATGACCAAGATAAGGCAGTGGATTTTTGGACGGAAAAAGTAGGATTTACAGTGAAGGCTGAGGAAGATAACGGTCAGGGAATGAGATGGATTGAAGTGGCCCCGACGAAAGAGGCTGAAACCAGCATCATTCTTCATAACAAGGAATTCGTGGCCAAAATGTCACCTGGTTTAAATCTGGGTACTCCTTCTTTGATGTTTTTCACAGACCAATTCGATGAGTTATATAGCGGTTTATCCAATAAGAAGGTCACAATCGGGGAAATCGTCGACATGCCTGGGGGAAGAGTATTTAACTTTGCCGATCATGAAGAAAATTATTTTGCGGTGATGGAGAGGAAGTAGAAGCATGGGGACGGTGCTGTTGCTTCCTCTCAATCAGGAAAGGAAGCACAGGAACCGTCCCCGTGCTTCCTTTTTAAGGTCGCTCCAACACAGTAGCAAGCATCTTATGAACAATCTCATGATCCCGGACATCATGTAAGCGATACTCCTCCCCGGGCAGCGAATACCATTCCTCGGCCCCAACGTAGGTGATAGAAAGCTTTAGCACACCATCTTCATCACAAGCCGTCACCAGTTCAAGTTCTCCACTGATCACGCCTACTTCAGACGTCATGACCCCGTGGGTTGCCGTGAAAACTGTTGATTTCTTTTCCATATGTATTCCTCCCTTTCGATGTGTGGATATAATCAATGTTGAATGAAAAGGGAGCACGAGAACCGTCCCCGTGCTCCCCTCTAAATCAGTAAATACAACTGTTTAGCATGCCTTGAAGGGCGGATTTCTCTGAAGATTGGAGGCTTAGGCCCCATTTGTATTTCGTGCGGATCCACCATTTGGAGTAACCGCAGGCTGCGGCGGTACGCGGTGGCTGCCAAGTGGATGGGTCCTGGTCTCCCTTGGAGCGGTTGGAGCTTGCGCTGACGGCGATCAGTTGGGGACCGCTCAGATCATTGGCGAAGTCTTCGCGCTTAGCCGTCGTCCAGCTGCTGGCTCCGGAGCGCCATGCTTCTGCAAGGGGGACAACGTGATCGATGTCAAGATCGGATGGATCGGTGAATGTGACCCCGTCGTAATAACTGTACCATGAACCGGATGTCACCGGGCAGCTGCCACTGTAGCTGTCAGCGTCACGCTGCAAGACGAGCTGGCGTGTGTCACACCCATTTCCCTGGCCGATCCAATGGGGGAATTTATCCCGGGAGTATCCGGTCATAGAGCCTTCCGTTTTTACAGTCAACGCGTTCAATTGAGATTGGGCCGTGGACTTGGATGGTGTACCGGGCGGGAATGCCAGTGCCGAGGGCAGGAATAAAGCGAACGAGAGAAGAAGGGCAACAACAAAAACCAACGATTTCTTTAGCATGGGAATGCCTCCTGTATGTATTTTTTTATATCAACATGTCATTCCCTCAGAGAATGGCATGTTAATAGTAAAACAATGAATTCAGGCGGTGAGGAAGGGATTCTTATTGAGGATTTTGCATAAGTTGTGTTCGCTTCTACCATAAATGATAGGGGATGGAATAAGCTTCAACAAGTTAATATTTTGTAAATCAGGGTCTCATTAGAAAGTTGGATCTTTCTTCCTGTTCCTTCAGGATCATTTCTTCATAAAAATTGATTTCAGTCTGTGTAATTATCACTATATGGACGTCATTTTTGGGGGAAGTAGTGAGAAATAAGTGGATATGCAAGAGTGGATTTGAAATAATTGGATATAAGGCGTCTGCCAGGAGGGGTTAAATGAAAAGAATCATAATGACTATCATTTTCGTCATTCTAGTTGGTTTTATAAGCTATTCCATGCTATACAACGGCTTCTCTGGTGTGAAAAGCATAACGATTCAAGAATACGATGAATCATTTGAGGGCGCTGAACCGGTTACCGATCACGAGATCATCTCGACCGTTACGGGAATTCTTAATCGGTCGAATAAAATATCCAATACGCACTATAAGCTTGCCGTAGAACCTACATACAAAATTAAACTGGAATACAAAGAGGATAAGGAAGTGTTATATATTCACGAAGGTTTCGACACAAATGAAACGTTGATTTCGAGTGATCGTAATGAAGATTATTACAAAATCAAGCAGAAACAAACGAATACAATCGTACAGTTATTATTGAAATAGAAATTGGAGGATGGATCATGATACATATTCTGAAAGCAAACGAGGCTCATGTAAAAGGCATTAGTAAAGTTTGTTCCGATGGCAATTGGGCAACATACCGCGATATTTATTCTAAAAATTATATAGAGAAAGTGATAAAAGAGTTCTATAACGAAGAACGGATCCTGAAAGAAGTGACCACATCGAACCGGGAGTGGGGTGGCTATTTTGTCGCCGTTGAAAACGATGAGGTCATTGGTGCTGGTGGAGGCGGGATGATGAATGAGACTGAGGGAGAACTGTATGTTTTATACTTGGATCCTTCGAGGCGCAATGAAGGGATCGGGACTCGATTGCTGGATGCCATCACTCAGCAGCAGAAGGAAGAATTCCATGCGGGTAAGCAGTGGGTGTCCGTGCAAAAAGGGAACGAGAAAGGGATTCCTTTCTACGAAGCGAGAGGGTTTGTATATGAAAGCGAACAGCCTGTTTATGGGAATGAGGAGGGGGAGTATCGGTCGTTGAGGTATTGTCGTGTCATTTGAGGAAGCACGGGAACCGTCCCCGTGCTTCTAAAAACACTATACAAACAACAGTTTCCCTATCCATACAGCTAATAGAATCCAAATAATGATAAAAATAGCTCCTACAAACCAGTTCTTATGTTTGTCGCTTTTCACCATATGTCTTGCCTGTTCCCGTTTCTCCTTGAGCACTTCGGATGGGATCAATTTCAGGGTGACGATGATTCCCAGGGGAACCAGGATCACATCATCAAGATACCCGATGATCGGAATGAAATCAGGGATCAAATCGATGGGACTAAAAGCATAGGCTACGACGCACATGGCCAAAATTTTTGCATACAGAGGGGTTCTTGGATCTTTATAGGATAGATAAAGCACGATAAGATCCTGCTTTACGGTTTTGGCATAGTTCTTTAGTTTCGATAAGGTATTCATAGGAGACCTCCCAAGGAATGCTACTCCCTATTACCATTCCTTTTCAACTTTTCCGGTTTCTGAATCATCGCATACGCCACATACCCGATCATCCCAATGAAAACCCCGTTCCCGCCAAAAATATAAATCATGGTGAATATCTTGCCGAATGTCGTTTGAGGTTCGAAGCTTGGATGTCCGATTGTGCTTAACGTCACCACGCAAAAATAAAGGGCATCGACTACCGACAGGCCCTCCTGTTTTACGTAGAAGGTGGTGCCCGAAAATAATAGAACCAACACCAATGTAAAAAGAACCTGGAAATTTTTCAGTTTAAAGGCCTGCCATAAGGCTTTGAGCAGTCGCTTTAGTGTGAGAAAAAATGAAATCATGGTGACTCCTTTGAAATTCTGTTTTTTTGATAGCATAACAGAAGGAGCGATAGGTTGAGAAGAGGTTCTTGGAGGGGATGGGAAGACACTGAAAAAAAGCCACGGCATATATATCACCATGGCCGCCACTTTCTATCCCCTAAGCAAATTTTTAAAAAACAACATGGTTTCCAATTCATCTTCCCGATCGTTAAAGAGGTTTAACTGCTTGCCTACTTCAACAGCGAATTCAACATAGGCGCTGCCTTCTGCCGTGATGAGGTTTTCACATACCGTGGTATCTGCCTTACTTTGATACACCGGATCGAAATAGGAAGGGAATTCAGAAATATCGATTGAAGTAGAATACGTTCGATTCCGTAACACCGCGCTCTTTCCAAGTAGGGTAGACGCTCCACAAATGGCAGCGATCCACTTGTTTTCCTGATCGAATTCTTGGATTAGCTTCAGGAACGCCGCTTCCTCTAAAAGTGGTTCAGGGTCTCCACCGGGGATGACCAATATGTCATAATCGCTCACTCGGCATTCATTCAAGGCCCGATCGACTCTGATTCTGAATTTACCGCTATGGGTCACTTCCTCTTGGAGTGCTGCCGTCTCGATCTCCACATTGGTTACACTGAAGATGTACGATAATGGACTGATTTCCCAATCCACATAGTGATCATATAACAAGAATAAAGCTTTCATAGACTCATACCCTTCCTTACAAAGATTTTCTGAAAAAACTTCCTAAGCTTATATTATCAGAAGTAACGATTGATTTGGGATTTTTTAACTATTTTCTGAGGGAGCACAAGAACCGTCCCCCCGCTTCCTCCTATATCTCCGGCCGCACCCACAGCTTAGCAAAGTCCACATACCCAAAATGCTTGATTTCGATATTCATAATATCCGTCGAAAAAGGGATGTAGCGTTTCTCATAGTAAAGTGGAATCATGATCGATTCTTTCATCAGTAAGTTTTCCAAGTTCATATTCAACGACGTCCAGTCCTCAAATGGCGTATGCCGATATTCGTCCAGGAGTGAATTCCAGATGCCTTTTTTTTCGAATAGTCCATTAAGAGGAGAATAACCGTTTTTCAAAAAATGATAAAACGAAAAATCCTGATTCGATTCAAATATCTCCCCGTGTATGAAAAGATCCACATCCAAGGTCTCCGGATGCCTCGTCAGCGTGTCGGCAAAGGAAAACCACTGTACGTCGACGGGGATCCCTTCTTTTTCAAAAATCTTCACAAGCCACTCGGTTGTTTTCGCTGTATGATTGGCACAGCGGATCACGAGGGGCTCGGGGAACAGGGGACGGTCAGCTTCCGGGATCGTCATGCCTTGATCCTGGCCGACGAAAATGCTTTTCCCATTCGGTGTCATGCGGGGATCAAGGTCACGGAGGGTGTGGCGGTTCTTCGCGATCACCCAATGCAGATAATCCCGCACTTCTTTTCTCTGAATCTGGGAATCTCGCCCGGGGACGGCATTCATGACGACAATCCCGAATCCTGAGTCACTCTCGACTTCGACGGACGAAGACTGACTTTCTTCTATATGAGAGTGATAGATTCCCTTGAAGTCTTTCGGCACCTGGACAAATTCGACTGCGTCAAGGAGCGGCCTTTCCTGGAAGTGTTCTTTAAAGGCAGCGAGGGTCGTCTTGGACTCGGTATTTTCTTCAAGGGAGAAGCACCCTGTCCCAAAGGTCCGTCCCTTGGATTCTTTATAGATGCTTGCGCACATCATGCTGAGCATGGGGAGGGTGTAGCTGCAGCCTCCAGGATGATGGATGTCGATGATGAGGGGGGCTTTTACCTCGATCATTTCAATGGGAGCCCACAGTTCCTGGTAGTGAGGGCAGGTCCGAAGCTGTTCGAGACACTGAACGACATCTTTAGCCGTCAGGATGGAGCCGTCGTGGAAGCGGACATCCTTTTTTAGATAGAGTCGAAGTTTACTGGGGGACACGTCCCAGCTGTGAGCGAGTTCCGGCAGGATGTCTCCTTTTTCTGTGATGGAGACAAGACGGTTGAATACGTTTGCCACGAGATGGGCGCTCATGACGTCGGCTGCCTCCAAGGGATGGATCGAGAAAAAGGGATATCTCTTCGGCACGATCAGCTTGTCCTTGGACTCCTTCACAAATCCGAGCTTACTGTGAAAAGTATTCATCAGCCTCATCTTGCTATCGGTGGACCAGTTGTACATGAGATACTTGCTGCTCTGCTCGATCGGTTCCTCTTCCATGAGCTTCTCGACTTCTTCTTCGAACGCATCCTCCACATCTTTCTTCCACTGGAGTGTCGAGACATTTCCCCGTCCGCGTCCCGGGGTGAAAGCGATCCAGCCTTCTTTATCCCATTTTTTCAAATAGCGGGAGGTCTGTTTATGGCTTAATTGCAGGGTTTCGGAGATTTCTTCCACGCGGATGCTGCCTGAGGGATAGTACCTCCAAAGGGTGAGTAATTTGTTCTCCATATGTTTTTCCTCCTAAAAGGGGACATCAATTTGAAAAGTGTCTATTTTTATAATGTTCCGTCTAGTTTACTATACAGTAAATAGAGGAGGGGGAACAACATGAAGTGGAAGGAATTACCTCAAAACATTAAAGTACGGATGATCACCTCATTCTTCAATCGTGCCGTTTCATCCGCCGTCATGCCGTTCATGGCGCTGTTCTTTGCACAGGAACTGAATAAAATCTGGGCAGGGATCTTCCTGATCGTCACCGTGGTGATCGGATTCTGTGTCAATCTCGTCGGGGGATACATTTCGGACCGCTTTCCCCGGAAAAGAGTACTGCTGACGACGTCCTGGCTGAACGCACTGTTCTTTTTCATCATGACGGTGAGTCTTTTTCCGGAAGATAACTTGATCCTGCTGTTCGCAGGTGCGTATATTGGATTCATCATCACAAGCAGCCTGGGACGCCCGGCGATGCATGCGATCATCATCGACTCGACGACACCGGAGAACCGGAAAGCCGTCTATGCACTGGATTACTGGCTCGTTAATCTGTCCATGGCGATCGGGGCCGCCCTCGGGGGACTGCTGTATTTGAACCATCAAACAGAATTATTCATGATGCTGACCTTCACGTCGACAACGATCCCCATCGCATATGGCATCTGGCTTCAGGACAATTTTAAAGATCAGCTTCAGAAAAAACATGAAAATGTGTTCGTCGATCTCATCAACAATTACCGGATTGCCTTCAGGGATTCCGCCTTTGTGAAAGTGGTGGCAGGGTCCACCTTCATCTTTGCAGCGGAATGTTCCCTGAACAGCTATATCGGGATCCGCTTGGCTGAAACGTTCAAGGCGGTGAACATCGGGAGTTTCGAAATCGTCGGGGTGAGGATGCTCAGTATCCTGAACATCGAGAACATGCTGCTCGTTGTCTGCCTAACGTTCATCATCAATCGTTATACAGATCGCCTGAATAAAAAGAACGCTCTCTTGATCGGGCTGCTCCTGTACGGCATCGGCTATGTGACCGTCACATCGGCCAACACGTGGTACGTCCTGATTGCCTTCAATCTGATCGCGACCATGGGAGAGCTCATCTACTCGCCGATCCGCAATGCAGAGCAGGCGAACATGATCCCAAGCGATAAGCGGGGATCTTACTCCGCATTCTCCAACCTGTCCTTCAGCGGAGCGGACCTTGTCGCACGATCCACCATCATCATCGGAGCCTTCCTGATGCCGATGATGATGAGTGTCTATATCGGATTCATCGTCATGCTTGGCACCGTCCTTGTTTACACGGGATTATTTGGCGGGAGCTGGGTGAAGGCGAAGGTATTGGGTATGAGTGGAGGGAAGTAAGAGGGACGGACATCTAAATCGTTTCATTCAAAATAAGGTGAGGGAGGTCCGTCCCTCAATAAAGGAGAGGAGGAATCATAATGATCTACCGAAGAAAGATGTACCGTGTGTCCCCACGGATTATAGACGATTTCAATGTGCATTTTAATCAAACGCTGTTACCGGCCCAGTTGAAATATGGATCCAGGTAAATCCTTGGGCTTGTATTCTCTGCCGCAGGTATTGGTGCTGTACTTGGAAGATCGCTCTCCACTCGGGCAGGTCAGCGATGGGGTATTGGAGGAGTCTTGACTTTTTGACGAATTCTGTATATTCCACCGATAATTCTGATTGTCCTAGCACCACCAGCTATCCAAGATAATCTGCAGACAAATGCACTGATAATGGTTGTGATAGGTCAATTCCATTACGGTTTTGCCATGGGATTGGAAGGTCCACTAGGCGGGGGAATAGCCGATGGATTTGGGTATTGAATGGCTTTATGGGTTTCCATAATAGGACTAGCTATCTGCGGAGTTTGGTTCGGGCTCTCGAAAATGCGCAATGCCCAACTCCAAGATGACGACACAAAAGAAAACCACTAAACTTCATTTAGATTAGGTAAGAAGAATCCTACCAATAACAAAGCAATTAAGGATTTTGCAAATACGTGTTTTGTGGAAGAGAGGGAGCTCTAAGCATCTGTTCTACGACATAGGAACAGAGCCTATCCCAAATATTGGTGTAATCATCGACGGCAAGAAATTTGATAAGTAAAAAGCCGTAAATCCAGATGCAATACCATTAAAATACGGACCAGAAATGAAGCGTCAAAGGTTTATACCGAGGCTTTTTTGTGTGTAAATTAGTGTCGTGCCAACTCGGAATTTTTTTTTGCTTTTTAAGTTTAAAAAATCTTCTTATTTAACAAACTGGCCATATAATGCAGTAACTGATTGTACAAATGCACAAGTATAATCTGGATATTCAGAAAAATTTAATTGAACTTAACAAATTATTGAATGAAACAATATAAAAAACTATACGTATTTTAAAGAGAGTTCTGTTATCCCTCATAATGAAAGGAGTTATTACAATCAAAAAAAATAATGAACGTCATCCTCTGGACAAAAAAGGGAGTTGGTTGGTTTTTACTGGTTATGCAGCGTTTGTTTGGTCGACTCTATTCGGGTTAATCCACATTTACTGGGCTGTAGGAGGCACTTTAGGATTTGAAGGCAGGACGATGAGCGAAGTGTTATTCATCATTAATCTGGTTGCAATTGCCCTATGTGTAATTGCTGCTTTTACTGCACTTGCATTTGTTCAAGCATGGGGACGAAGGTTTCCATCCTGGTTGTTGCTCACTTCAGCATGGGGAGCGTGTGTGGTATTGGGTTTGCGCGGTGGTGCAGGGATAATTCAAAGCTTGTTGGAAGCAGAACCACTTTCTTTACTATTAATAATAGTTGAACCGTTTTTCTTGTTAGGAGGTATCTTATATGGACTTCTTGCTTTTCTTTACATTAATACCTCCAATAATGGGAGAAAAATAATACAGAATGAGATAAATATGAGGTGAACCTACAGTTATTCCATTAAAGGGCAATTTAATGGAATTAAGGAAGGGATTACTCAAACGGAAATCGAAGTTAATTTAGAGTTATGATATTTTATTCGATAATCTAGAGTAACTATGTTATGTAAGGAAGGCACTAATATGAGTCTTTGAAATATAAAGTGCTTGAAAGTTGTATGTGAAAGGTTTAAAAGCGTTAAAGGCATTAGGGTAGGAGTGAATAAATAATTTTGAAGCAAAGCGAGTTAGAACTTGTAGAGGAGATGAGAAGGTGACTATTAGTGCAGAGAGGCAGGCCACAAGATTGATGAGGTTGCGTAGAATCTGCGGTTATGGTGCCGCAATAGCAGTAACACCTTACCTGCTGATCAAAATCGTGTGGACTTTCGGTCTCTTCCTTCCAACCGAGCAAATGAGTGACGCCAGCTGGCGCATTGTAAACGCAGTAACCGCCGTTCTCGCTGCTATTGGTATCCTTCTTGCACTGGCGTTCTGCAGGCCGTGGGGGGAGCGGCTACCTGCGTGGTTGGTTGCTCTACCCATTTGGGTTGGTACCGGTTTCCTCGTTCCCATGGTGTTGGTTGCACCAGTTCTGGGCCCTGCAGCTATGATCCGGGATCAAGAGGCAGGTGCCGCCGACTTCTGGGTATACGAGCAGATCTTCGTCATGATCTCACTTTTCGGGATCGGCATCTTCCTGCCGCTTGCTTTGGCGGGGTATGCAAAGGCACGTTGGCCAGAGGCGCTGAGTGGCACAACCGACTACAAGGAGTTGCCGGGAAATACTCGACAACTACAGATCATCTTGGCTAGGATCGTCGCTGCCGGCTGCATTCTGCTTGGTGTCATCAAGGTGTTTTGGGCGGTAGGCGGCTCTTTCGGCATCGACCCGGCAATCATGGGTGAACGCGATGTGTGGTGGCACGTGCTGTCATTGAGTATAGGTGTGTGGTCCTTTGCAGGTGCGTGGGGCATACTGGTGGTAGCATCGCGTCGTGGTTCGAGGTGGTTTCTACCGCCTATGGCAGCGGCATGGATTTCATCGGGAGCGTTGTTCTCCAACAACCTCTATTCCGCCTTATCTTCAGTTCGACTCGATGCGCCACCCTCCCCAGAGTACCCTTTGGCGTGGTTGTTGACCACACAGGCCGGCATCGTCTTAGGTGTAATAATGGGGATGATTATCCTGCTGGTGCTGCACGAGCGCCGTCGAGCCCTTCGAGATTAGTCCAACTGAAGTTGGTTACACAGAACCACGGAAATGAATTACCCATAAAAATAGTTAAACCATGATTACCTTTGCGGTCTATGGTAAGAACCCTGTCACTAGGATATGTAAGAGGGCAATAACTGAAGATCGTTATTAATGTCTGTGAAGATTATCTTTAAATCGAGTCTTCTTTTAAAGGGCACATTTCTCTAATAAGAAATGCGTCTAGTTTAATTTATGGGCTATATAGTTCAAGATGAGCAGAGAATATTTAACTAACGGGAAAAAGAGTTTAAAAAGGAATATTCACACGTTCGCTGAATATATAGGTACAGAGATTAAATAAATCGGGTTTGATATAATAATACCTACCCTAGGAGATGATCGGAGATGGAAACACGGGTGTATCAAATTGAACTGAATGGACTCACTTTTCAATATCGCGAGAGTGGAGAACCTTCTGCCCCACCACTTGTTGCACTTCACGCGCTGGGGACAAGTGCAGAAACATGGAATCAAGTTGCTGCTGTATTAGGAGAAAAATACCGAGTTTTAGCTTTAGATCAACGGGGGCACGGTGGGAGTGCGAGAACTAGTACATACACTTTTGAACTGATGTCCGATGACTTGCTTCATTTTGCGAATGCTATGAAATTGGAACGGTTTACGCTAATTGGTCATTCCATGGGAGGAACAGTATCCTATCTTTTCGCGGAAACATATCCGTCAAGAATAGAAAGGTTGATTGTTGAAGACACTCCTCCTCCTGTTCCAGATAAGACGTTCGAAGTTCCTTCCAAACCTTCTGATCCCCTACCGTTTGATTGGCTGGTAGTGCCTTCAATTCTACAGCAACTTAATGAACCTAATCCCGAATGGTGGGAGCGTCTTTCGGACATTATTATGCCGACTCTTATTATAGGCGGTGGGTCCAGTCATATTGCTCAAAACAAATTGCAGGAAGTTTCTGAGCTTATACCGAATTGCGAACTGGTGACGATAGAAGATGCCGGGCACTTTGTGCATGATGATAATTTACCAGCCTTCTTAGCCGCCGTAAAAAATTTTCTTAATTCATGAATTTCCAACGCTTTCACTGCTAGCCTAATTCATAACAAACAAACGGGCGCTTATCTGAAACAAGGATAGCATCTTATTTAATGTTATCAAGTATTGTGTAAAAATGTTTCGTTTTGAAATAATTGGTATTAAGCATGGCGATTGCAGCAAAGTGGATCGCCTTTTCTTTATGAGGAAGATTCTACTGTTACTTGAGGAGATGGGGGTCAGACCTTTAAGGCTGACCCTTATTTTTTCAAAAATCCTTCGCCATAATACTAAATTGATAGTTTTCACCCCTTATTTCATTTTCGAATGATCCCCGTTTTCTGAATCCCTCTTTCTCATACGTTCTGATCGCCCGTTCATTGAAATCCACGACGGCCAATTCCAAATGAGTGAACTTCAGCCGTTCACGTCCTTGTTCGATGATCGCTTGCACAAAGGCCTGGCCGTGTCCCTTTCCTGTCATGGAGGGCTTCATCTGAACCCCGAGGACCAGGATGGTTTCCCCGTCTTCTTCCACATCATAAAACTCACAATTTCCTACAAGATTTTCGTTTTCGTCCACGACGGAAAAGGCTCTTTCCAAGTGGACGCTCTCTTTCAATCCTTCGATTTTTTCTTTTTGGCTATTGTTATCATAAAACGAATAGATGCCTTCATACGTCCACGTGATGAATTCGTTGATATCTTCCTGTGTCCGTCTTCTGATGGTCAGTTCCATGTTCATTTCCCCCTTAGGATTCCGGCTTGTCGAGCCATGCTTTCACTTTTTTATTCATCTCTTTTTCTAGATCCCCGATATTCCCGCTGTCCCTCTGCGCGGATTTGACGTATTTCGCCGGGAACATTTTTTCCAGGGAAGACTGGTACATACTGCCGTCTTGAGGTTCTGTGTAGTCGATGACCGAATAGATGTCGCCATCTTGTTTTAAGCGGATCACAGCAGGCAGTGAATGCCCGGACTGGGATTCTAATCCGTTGGCTTGATTGAATCCCCCGTAATATGACCACATGTAGACACTCAGGAGCCCATCCTTTTCGCTCGTTCCATAGACTTTATGGACTTCAAACTGCTTTTCTGTGCCGTAGTAGGAGGTGGCGTACTTTTGGACAATATAGTGAGAAATTGCGTCATCGATCTGCTGCGTTATCTGTTTATCGCCATCCGTTAGATTCAGGTCTTGGTCATTACAGCCTGCCAGTAAGACTGCGCTCATCACTAAAATAAGGAATCGTAACTTTGTCAATAGCCTCATTGCTCCTTAGATATTTTAAAATAGAGGAAGCGGTACCAATTCTCATCCATTTTATCATATAGATTCATTTATTTTCCTTTTTTTACAATTAAATCTATGATATCTTCAAGTATAGTGATCGAAAAGGAGATATGCCTATGTCCACTGGAATCATCGCCTTACTTACGACGGTGACCTGGCTTGTCGCCATTCACGAGTTTCAAAAACCTGAACGACATCAGAATAACCGAATCATCATTATTTCAACGGCGTCAGGGTCATTGCTCACGCTGATTTTGACGATTTCGCTGTTTCAGAGTCTTTCTTTTTAACAGGCAGTGAGTTTTTTATAGATTTTCAAAACCAGTACATTAAGATATGGTTTTAAATAATCTCTAGTTGTTGTGAGGCTGTTCATGTTGGAGTCTCAAAAGATCATTAGCTGTTTAGTGGTGCGTACCCCTGGAACATTTGTCGTTCCGGGGGCACGCACCCTTTTCTATTTTTTCACCCGAACAGCCGTCTGATAACGTTTCTTTATTTCTTCCATAGACAAAAAGGTAAGATTGGCTCCGATACCATCAGGGTCTTCGATTTTCATGAGATTCATGTACTTCACCATCTTGTCTGCAGAGATTTTTATCCTATATCTCTCAGAAGGGTCTGGTCTGTCGATTACTACGGGTTTAACCTTTCCATCTTTATCCACGAAAACGGTTGTTTCCGCGGCATTCTCTTGCTCTGGGTCTACTTTATAGGATTGTATTTTCCCCAAAAGATGATTGTCTGAGTATGGTTGGATTGTGATGGTTAGAGGCGTCTCTGGTGGAAGGGTGGTTTCTGTTCGGATGAGGAGCTTGGCGCGCTTTACGTATACGTGTGCGTCCATCGTGAAGTTGAATTGGGCTTTTTCTGTTGGGGCGAAAATAATCACCCTGCATCCACTCAATACGAAACAAGTAATCAGTAAGAAGGATAAAACTAGACGATTCAACGATATCACCGCCTCTGTGAATTACCCCTATTTTACCATAAAATATCTCTTATTTTCCTTTTTTTACAATTAAATTTATGGTATCTTGCAGTAGAGTGCCTGAAAAAGGGGAGAGAACGAATGAACATATTATCACTAGAAAAATTACCGAGAGAGAAGATCACTGCTTTTTTTAACCAGCATTGGGGAAGTGCGAAGATGGTTATTTCAAGCGGGGTTTATGACTGTGCTGATTTAGATGGCTTTGCCGTTTTGAATAGAGAACTGGTAGTCATTGGCTTGATTACATATGTGTTTAAAGATGCCGAATGCGAGATTATTTCACTTGATAGTTTGGAAGAAAAAAAGGGGATCGGCACCTCGCTTATGGAAGAAGTAGAAAAGGTGGCTGCGGAGAACGGGTGTAGACGCATCACACTGATTACGACGAATGACAATCTGCTGGCGCTGAAATTTTACCAAAAGAGGGGCTTCAGGATATCGACTATCCACCGGGATGCCGTGGAGAAAGCGAGACGGCTAAAGCCTGAGATTCCGATGATCGGGAATAACGGGATTCCGATTCGGGATGAGATTGAACTGGAGAAGGGTGTGACGGGTTATGGAAAATAGTCACTGGCCAAAATGGGCTGTGGAATCGATAGAGGTCGTACCTCCGAATCCGGAGTGGATCGATGCGGGAAGAGCAGAGGTACAGGAACTCATGCAGCGTTTAAGTCCCTTTGGTGTCAAGGAAGTCGAGCATGTGGGAAGCACGTCGATCCGGGACCTTCCGGCAAAACCGATCATTGATGTGATGGCGAAGATTCCGTCCTTTGATGAAGTGGAAGAAGTCGCGGGAAAGCTAGCTGAGGATGATTGGCATTATGTGCCGGTGGAGCTTGATAACCGTCCGTGGAGAAGATTTTTTATCAAGGTTGAAAATGATAGGCGTGTCGCCCATTTACATCTCATGCTGGAAGGGGAACCGAGGTGGGACCAGCAGAGGTTATTCAGGGACCAGTTGAACGGGGACCCTTCTTTGAGGGAAGAATACGCAGAACTGAAAAAAAGTCTGGCAAACCAATTTCCTGACGACCGCGAAGCGTATTCGGAAGGGAAAGCAGCATTTATAGAAAGAGTATTGGGGGAAGGAAAATGAAGAAAAAAATACTGATGATCATGATACTCGCCATGGGATGCCTTTTAATGGCCTGCAGCGGTGGAAAGCAACAAGTGGTGGAACAGGCACAGCCCGAACAGGAAAGCGAGAGCGGGGAAGTTGCATCAGGAGAAACGGAAGAAGAAGTTGATTCAGTAGATTTAGTAGAAGCAACGTCCCAAGATCAATCGGATACTAAGGAAGATCCACTTTCTACATATCCTTCAGAAAAAATCGAATACGCCCGCGTCTGGCTGCAGGTGATCGGGAATGGAGACATTGAAGAACTGAACGTCCGACAGATTTCAGCCGGAGAGCAGCTGAATCCTTATGATGACACCAGCGTCGCGTATCCAGAAGACGTCATCGTGTTAAGCGGCAAAGCAATGGCAGATGGAACCGTCACATATAGCGGCAACGGAGACGGCACGATCAATGTGTACGATGTGCCATCACACTGGCCGAGCAGTGAACAGATAGAGGAGTCGATGGAAGAGTATACGCAAGGGATTGTGGATGATACGGAGAAGGTTTCGGTTGATGCGGGGGATGAACAAGAGGTTGTGGAATTGATTGGGAAGATTAGTGGATAGAAGGATTATATTTAAGAAAGAATCTTCTGCAAAAATATGGAATGCTCTTCGGAACATCACTCTGGTTATCATCCTCTTCATTTTTATAAGGTATTCATTTGATAAGATAATTTTAATCACCGCATCGGGGGGTCAGTGATGATTCTTTTTTGGATCTTTAAGGGTTTGTTTGATGCTGTTGAAGATAGAAGGAAAGATAATAAGAAGTCGATGATTGCTAATATTGTCTTTGTCATTGCCGGGTTGGGTATCCTGGTTTGGCAGGGGATTCAATTTTTTCTATATAAATAATGCTGGGGGCGGGTGAGGTGAGAACAGAGACGTTTAAATGGATGCTAGTAATAATCTCAATTACTATTCTTATTTATCATGTATTTCATTTGTTTTCACTTTGGTCAGAGATTCCGAATACAATCCCTATTCATTTTAGTAAAGGAAAGCCTGATCATTGGGGGTCAAGATACTTTCTGTTTATCATGCCTGCTGTAAGTTTAGTAATCTGGTTTCTTATTGGTTTAGTAGTCAAAAAGCCAGAGAAGTTGAACTATGTGAATTTAACAGAGGAAAACAGACAATTACAATATGTGAAGGCTGAAAAGGGAATGGTGGTCATTCAGTATCTTGGCTCTCTAGTCTTTGTATGTGCTAACGAAGCAACGCTGAGAAATGCAGTGGGAATGGAGTCAAGTTTGCCATATTCAATCGCAATCATGCTATTGGCTATATGTTTTTTTGTACCAATATATCATTTGTTCTGGGCGGCAATGTTGAAATATTAATAGATGAAATTAGTATAAAGAGCCACGGTACCTGTAACGGTGGTTTTGGAAGCAAGAGAACCGTCCCCATGCTTCAATACTTTTAAGAAGAGAGAGGAAATCGATGAATCTACTAAAAAAAGGATTAATTAGAGGTCTCATCCCGTTTATTCTTTTCACCGTCACTTCGCTGATATGGACTCAATTCGAAGGGGGATCAGCGATTTCAAAGAGTCTCTTATTTTACGGTCTGATCGCTTTTTTCCTCGGGGTGGCAAGCGTGATTTATGAAGTGGAACGATGGAGCTTCATCCAACAGATTGCGGTACATTATGTGGTCATGCTGCTTACTGTTTTCCCGACGTTACTCCTGAGTGGTACTTATCCAATTGATTCATTTAGGGATTTAGTGAGCGTATATTTCCTTTTTAATGAAATGGGGCTGATCTTATTTTTGACTACATATTTTATTTTTAAATGGCGGAATCGGCTGTATATAAGGAAGCAGGGCGAATAGAATAGTAGATCTAATAAAGAAAATCCGACAGGGCGGCATGATTATTGGATTTCCCGCATGAATAATCTGAATCCGGCATGATTTTTTTTGTGAGCTGCATGATTATGCTTTATCCCGCACGAATAGTCCCATTCCCGCATGATTCATATATAACCTTATTTTATAGAAGCACGTGGACAGTTCCTCTGCTTCCTAAAAGGAAGAAACCCTGATTCTGCTAAATAAAAGAGAAGAAAAGAACCGGCTCCACCAGGAAAATAACAAAGGGAACGTCCAATAAAGAGGTTCCCTTATCTTTTCAAGAAGAGATCATACTCGAAAATGTCATATACGGCATGACTACCCAGCAGATCGAGAACACAATGCCGGCCAAACTAAAAATGACCCCTAGAATGGCCAGATGCTTCCCCTCCTGGCCACTCAGTTTGACTTCACTCCGCCCGATCATCCCAAGTAGTACACCCACCAGACCGAGAATCGCTCCCGCAATAGGAAAAATCACCATCACGATAGATAAAATTCCCAGGAAGATAGACGCCACGGCTTTTCCATTCAAGCCTTTTCTCTCTAGCTCGTTCCCATCATTCATTCCTCACTCCTCCTTATGAAAAGTATATGATTCCACCATGGTAAAACGTGAGGGACGGACCTCCATACCTATCCATATCTTGTCGAAATCATCCCTTTGACTATCTCCCACAAAAAGAATAGAATAAGATAGTTCCATTATGAACAGTTCATTATATTAACCATTAGAAATGAGGGCATAACAATGGATAGTCAGCAGATCACTCCTGCTTTGCAATTATTGCGTTCATTTTCACGGGTGAATAAGACGATGATGCGGTTCGTCCAGAAGACGGCTGCAGACAACGGATTATCGGTCCCGCAATATACGATATTGGTGACGATTGCCCCTGAGCGAGAGCTGACTCAGAAGACAATCGGGGAGAGGACCTTCCTGCCGAAAAGCACGCTCAGTCAAGCCGTCGACGGGCTGGTTCAGGCAGGGTACCTCAACCGGCAGCAGGTGGAAGACAATCGCCGGGAAATGCTTCTTTCCCTCAGTCCACAGGGAGAGACGATGTTAAAAGGGATCCACAAGCAGGAAGGCAGCATTCACCAGCTGACGGCCGGGGCGGTCGCGACGCTGTCGGAAGAACAGTTTGCCGGTCTCTTGGAGGCCCATGAGCAGATTGCCGACTATTTTGATCAAAAAGGGAAAGAGGAGGATGGCACATGATCAAGCTTCTGAAACACTTATCGGCGTATAAATGGATGATCGTGGGGATCTTCGTGTTGATCTTCATTCAATCCATGTCGACGCTTTACTTACCGACCCTCATGGCGTACATCATCGACAAAGGCGTCGTCGTCGGGGACATCCCGTATATATGGAAGATTGGCGGTTTCATGCTCGTCGTTTCCGCTCTCGGTGCGGTGGCTTCCATCGTTGCAAGTTACTATTCTTCTAAAGCAGCCGTCGGGTTGGGACGAGATGTCCGCCGGAAGCTTTTCTATCATATTGAAAAGTTCTCGCTGCAGGAATTTGATGAAGTGGGGACGGCATCCCTGATTACGAGAACGACGAATGATATCACCCAGGTGCAGCAGGTCGTGATCATGCTGCTCCGGATGATCATCAGTGCACCGATCATGCTGGTCGGCGGGATCATCATGGCGGTATTGATGGATGCGAAATTATCCCTGGTCATTATCCTGACGATGCCGGTATTGGTCGGGTCGATCCTGCTGATTTTGTATAAAGGGATTCCGTTATTTCAAACCGTCCAGAAAAAACTGGATCAATTGAATCTCGTGCTCCGTGAGAACTTGACCGGTATCCGGGTCATCCGTGCGTTCAACCGGGAACCGGAAGAGAAGGAGCGCCTGAAGCGGACGAATCATGAACTGACCGATGTATCGATCAAGGTGAATAAAATCATGGCCTTCATGATGCCTGTGATGATGCTTGTCATGAATATGACTGTTGTCGCGGTCATCTGGTTCGGAGGGATCCGGATCGATAACGGCGGGATGCAGATCGGAGACTTGATGGCGTTCATTCAATATGTCATGCAAATCATGTTCGCTTTGGTGATGGCGTCTATGATGTTCGTCATGGTGCCGCGTGCCGATGTATCGGCGAAACGGATCAACAAGGTGCTTGAAATGAAGCCTTCTTTTGAAGATAAAGGAACGAAAGCAGCAAACATTCAACAGGGGACGCTGGAATTCGACTCTGTCACGTTCCATTACCCCGGTGCCGAAGAGCCTGCCCTGTCTGGTATCAGTTTCAAAGCACATCCCGGTGAAAGGACGGCCATCATTGGCGGGACGGGTTCAGGGAAAACGACCCTCATCAACCTGATCCCCCGATTTTATGAGATAGCGAGCGGCACGATTCGGGTCAATGGTGTGGATATTAGGGAAGCATCTCAGGAGGAAATCCGCTCGAAGCTTGGGCTTGTCCCGCAGAAGGCGACTCTTTTTACCGGAACGATTGCAGAGAATATCCGCTTCGGAAAAGAAGATGCAAGTGATGAAGAAGTGGCGGAGGCGGCCCGCATCGCCCAGGCGGAAGAATTCGTCAGCCGGATGGACGGAGGATTCCAGGCAGAAATCGAACAAGGCGGATCGAATCTTTCCGGAGGTCAGAAACAGCGATTGTCGATTGCAAGAGCCCTGGTCCGGAAGCCTGATATCTATTTATTTGACGACAGCTTCTCAGCCCTCGATTACAAAACCGATGCCAGGCTCCGTGCTGCATTGAAACAGGAAACCGTTGATGCAACGGTGCTCATCGTCGCCCAACGGGTCAGTACGGTGATCGATGCCGACCGGATCATCGTTTTGGACAAAGGTGAAGTAGCCGGGATCGGAACTCACCGGGAGCTGCTTGACACCAATGAAGTGTATCAGGAAATCGTCGCATCACAGCTTTCAGAGGAGGAATCGGCATGAGTAAAGATCGTAAACCTCAAAGAGGCGGAGGACATGGAGGATTCGGACCGGGTGGCGGCAACATGATGATGATGGGGCAGAAGCCGAAGAATTTCAAGGTCACCTTGAAGCGGCTGCTTGGTTATCTAAAGCCGCGCCGTGGGCAATTGATCGCCGTTCTATTTGCCGCGATCTTAAGTACCGTCTTTGCCATCATCGGCCCGAAAATCATGGGGAACGCCATCACGGAATTATTTGAAGGCGCCTATGCGAAGTTCAAAGGGGTGCCCGGTGCCGGGATCGACTTTGAAAAAATCGGTGAGATCCTGTTGTTGTTAGCGGGACTCTATGTATTCAGCAGTGTGTTCAATTTTATCCAGCAATATATCATGTCGAGCGTCGCCCAGCTGACGGCGTATGACTTGAGGGAAGATGTGAATCAAAAGATTGAGACGCTTCCATTGAAGTATTACGACGGACGTGCGAATGGGGAGACCCTGAGCCGGATGACGAATGACATCGATACGATCAGCAGTACGCTTCAGCAAAGTCTCACTCAGTTCATCACGTCGATCGTGACGATTGTCGGGATCATCATCATGATGCTGTCAATCAGTCCACTGTTGACGTTGATTTCCATCGTGAGCTTACCTGTTTCCGTGTTTGCGATTCGTCCGATACTGAAGCGGTCCCAGAAGCATTTTGCCGATCAGCAGCGGACGCTTGGACAGTTGAATGGCCATATTGAAGAAATGTTCACCGGACACCAGGTCGTGAAAGCATTCGGTCATGAAAAGAAGGCCGGCGTCCAGTTCGACTCGGTGAACGATGAATTGTATGAAGCGGGAAGCAAAGCCCAGTTCATCTCAGGGATCATCATGCCGATCATGATGTTCATCGGAAACATCAGCTATGTGCTGATCAGTGTCGTCGGGGGGATCCTTGTTACGAACCGCGCGATTTCCATCGGGGACATCCAGGCGTTTATCACATATACACGCCAGTTCACTCAGCCGATCACCCAGACGGCGAACATCGCGAACATCATCCAATCGACCGTGGCAGCGGCGGAACGGGTATTTGAGCTGTTGGATGAGGAAGAAGAAATGAAAGAAGAAACAGTCGCGCACTTATCCCGTCCTAAAGGCGAGGTGGCGTTTGAACATGTGAACTTCGGATATGGCGAAAATTTGTTGATCAAAGATATGAATATTGACGTAAAGCCCGGTCAGACGGTTGCGATTGTTGGACCGACGGGAGCGGGGAAAACGACTCTGATCAATCTATTGATGAGATTCTATGAATTAAATGATGGGAAAATCAAGATCGACGGCATCGATACGAGGTCCGTCCCTCGAAGTGAATTGAGAAAAAGCTTCGGTATGGTGTTGCAGGATACGTGGCTCTTTAAGGGGACGATCCGGGAAAATATTGCGTACGGGAAGACGGGTGCTGCGGAAGAGGAAATCATGCAGGCGTCCGAAATGGCCCATGCGGATCATTTCATCCGTACGCTTCCTGAAGGCTATGATACGGTCCTGAATGAGGAAGCATCGAACATCTCACAAGGACAGAAGCAGCTGATCACCATTGCACGGGCGATCCTCGCCAATCCTCCGATCATGATCCTGGATGAAGCGACGTCAAGCGTCGATACCCGGACAGAGCTATTGATCCAGCAGGCGATGAACCGCTTGATGGAAGACAGAACGAGCTTTGTCATCGCTCACCGACTTTCAACGATCAAAGATGCGGATTTGATTCTTGTCATGGATCAAGGATCTGTGATTGAACAGGGGAAGCATGCAGAACTTCTCAGGGAGAACGGTTTTTATGCGGATCTGTATAATAGTCAGTTTGGTGAAGTAGCTGGATAGGGGGGTCACACCCTCTTTCAGGATGCAGAAAATGGTGGTGTCGGTCCTCTGATGAGCTTATCGGGGTGCCACCATCTTTTTTTTGATCAGTTCTCTCATATAAAGAAAATTCGACACGGTGGCATGAAAATCGTATTTCTCGCATGATTCTTGTCAATCCCGCACGATTGTTTTGAATCTCGCATGATTATCTCAAATCCCGCACGATGATGCCCGATTCCCGCATGAATGAAGCGAAGCGAGGAGAGGGAGGCCTCCTGCGAATTCCATCTCCTGTCTTTTACTCTCGTAAGTGATAAGATGGAGGTGAGATTCTCATATATTTTTCAATAAAAACGGGTCTTATTCTATCATTTTCATGAATTCACATAAAAGAAAGGGAAAAGAAAAATGAATCAAGAAACCAAACAAAAATCCGTTGTATTTGCTCTATTAATCGCCACGTTCCTCACGGCTATCGAAGGAACGATCGTCAGTACCGCCATGCCGAAGATTGTAGAGGATCTGGGCGGAAGTGAGCTATATACATGGGTCATTTCGGTCTACCTATTAGCCATTGTCATCAGTACACCCGTCTTTGGAAAACTGGCTGATTTATTCGGCAGAAAGATTATGTTTACCATCGGTGTCAGCATCTTTCTGGCCGGTTCCATGCTTTCGGGATTATCCCAATCGATGGAACAGCTGGTTCTGTTCCGATTGATTCAGGGGATTGGAGCAGGGGCGCTCACCACGCTGCCGTTTACCATCATCGGCGATGTGTTTACCTTTGAAATGCGGGCCAAAATGCAGGGCTGGATGAGCAGTGTCTGGGGGATCGCCGGCATAACGGGACCCCTTGCCGGAGGGTTTATCGTTGATACCATTTCATGGCATTGGATCTTCTATATGAATCTGCCGTTTGGTATCGTCTCTCTCTTCCTATTATGGACGTCGTTAAAGGAAAACATTGAAAAGAAGAAACACAAAATAGACTATAGCGGGATTTTTACGTTTGCCGTCAGTATTACCGCTTTTCTTTATGCTTTGACTCTATTAAAGGAAAAAGCGCACATGACGGGTGGAATCCTCACGTTACTGATTGTGGCTGCCATTGGGATCAGTGTGTTTCTCTGGATTGAAACCAAGGCGGAAGAACCGATGCTTCCACTGACTCTGTTCAAGAATCGCTTTATCACCATCTCGACGATTGCCGGTTTCCTCCTTGGCTTCATTCTGGTCGCCGTTACGTTCTATATCCCTTTATGGGTCCAGGGCGTCACCGGTTTAAATGCCACCATGTCCGGTGTGACGATGCTGCCGATGTCGATTACCTGGCCAATCGCTGCAGTGCTGTCAGGTAAATTGATGGCGAAAACTTCCATCGGACGAATCACCGTTATGGGAATATCCGTCATAACAGCGGGATGTCTCGGATTGGTGTTATTTACGGAACATACAGTCGTTCCGTTGATGATGGTGGTCACCGCCGTCATTGGCTTTGGTTTCGGTTTGTCCCTTACAGCCTTCACCGTGGCCGTCCAATCCTCCGTTGAATGGAAGGTCCGGGGAGCCGCCATGGGGACGTTCAATTTAATGCGAAACCTCGGCCAGTCCATCGGGATTGCCGTGTCCGGCCTATGGCTGAGTGATCAGTTAAGCGGCCACGTATTGGAGTCAAGCCTCCACACCGTCTTCATGCTCCTCGTAGTATTAGCACTATGCGCCATCGTGACAGCAGGAGTCTTACTAGGCGAAAAAGGGAAACAACTTTCATTGAATTAGGGAAGCACGGGGACGGTTCTCCTGCTTCCAAAGGGGAAGCACCAGAACCGTCCCTCTGCTTCTTTTTTGAATTTCCTTCCTTTTATAGAAGGATTTTTATTAGTAGAATCGAATAAGGGATATATTCAGATAAAAAAAGGAGCGAGTCAAGATGAGTAACAACTACCTGAATAAGGAATGTGTAACGGATTTCCTTAAGGAAAATAGAGAGGATTTTCAGCAGAAACTATTATCTGAAGCTGTAACTGTCAGCAGCAAAATCAATGATATTCTTGAAAAAGGAAACATAGATCTGTTAAAGAATGCAGAAATAGTCGCTCACTATATCGTTGAAAATAGAGAAGAAGAGCTGATTGAATTTGCTAAAGTGGAGGGAGTTGCCTGGGCACAGCATTCTCTTACACTTGCATTCAAGTTGGAATGGGTCCATGCCATCAGGAGAACATTATGGTACTTCCTTTATCAATATGATAAGCAGAATGAAGAGATTGAATCTCAACGAAAGACAATCTTCGACTTGGAAAAAAGAATTAATGACAACGTGGACCAATTCCTGAATAATTTCTTTATCCGTTACTCGGATTACAAAGATGCACAGCTGTTGTCGCAGAAAAAACTGGTGGAAAATCTATCAGCACCGATCATCCCGGTCAATAGCACCATTGCAGTATTGCCGTTGATCGGAATGATCGATTCTTACCGCGTCAATGCATTAGAAGAAAAAGTGTTGATGGAAATCAGTTCGATGAAGATTCAAACCCTTATTATCGATCTATCGGGTACTGCCGAAATGGAACTGGATGTCATTTTTCAATTTAAAAAGATTCTATACGGAATCAATATGATGGGGTGCAAAGCGATCCTCACAGGGCTGCGGGTAGAACTTGTCAGAAATATTGTGGATTCCGGCGTGGAAATTGACAATATGGTAGAGATAAAGGGAACATTACAGCAAACGCTGAAAGAACATCTGTAAAATGCCGGGGGACGGACCTCCCACCAGCACCAAAACAACATCCAAAACCAGAAAATAGAGGTCCTTCCCTCCAAAAACCCCCGGCTGTCCAATAATGGCAGCCGGGGGTTTTTGATCTGTTATTAGATTTTTATATTCAGGAATTTTTCCAGTGCGATGTGGAGGCTTGGTGTGACCGTTATGGTGGTGGAATCGATTCCCAGGTGGGTCATGGTCTGGGCGATTTCGGGTCTGATGCCGGATAGGATGGTTTCAATTCCTATGAGGGATAAGGCGTCCACCACTTTGAAAATACGATCGGCTACCATGGTATCGATGATCGGCACTCCTGATAAATCGATCACCATGTATTCCAGAGATAAGTCACTTCCTTTTGAGAGTGCTTTGTCCATTAGCTCTTTAGCTCTTTGGGTGTCGATATCCCCTATTAATGGAAGTACCCCTATTTGCTTTGATATTTTAATGACAGGGATGGACAATTCTAACGCGGTGGCTTCTGCCGCATTGATCCGTGTATAAAATTTTCTGGAATAAGACATGCTTAGCCAATGCACGGCCCGGTCGACCACTGCATCAAAATTTGAGAGCAGGTCATAAAATTGATCATATGTTAAATGGTGACTCGAGGCTTCATCTTTGATGATCCGCCCGATCAGATTTCGGTAGTCTCTTACTTCATTGAGAGCAATCTCCAATGGAAGATTGAAATTAACCAGTGTGTCGACGGCCTCTGCTCCCCATTCTTTTAGGAGTTCGAAGGTTGTATCCAGGTCAATTTTGATTGAGTTTGCATAAATGTCAATGATATTTTCACGCCAGCTATGAAGCTGAGATTCGATATTTTTGTATTGGGTGGATCTTAGGTTGTTTTTTTGAAGAATCAGTTCTTGCTTTTTACTCATTATTTTATTGGATATTGCATGTGTGTATTCGAGGGTCATTTGGTCATTCATCTCGTCCAATACACTCCTTTGTGGTTATTTACCGTTATTATCATAACACATGCAAGAGTGTCAGGGACGTAATGGGGCTATTTGGCAACATGAACTGACACGAGTGGAATCTTCCTTTATGTTACAAATCTTGTCGAACCTCCTCGTCTTGGAAAGGATTTCCCGGGAAAGTGTCGAAGAAATTAGAGTAGATATTTTTTCCTGAAGGAGATTCTGTATGGTAGAGACGGTGCATCATTTAATTTTACATGTGGTATTTATCCTGTTTACGATTCTTCTTTTTCAAATGTTCACGAGTGAATCGGATAGCGATACGAGAGGTTTTCCCGTTCCATTCTTTCTGATGAATCTACTTGTTCTAGTGTTTACGATGGCGTTCCCCGAGGTTTATTCAAGCGGATATGTATATGATTTTAAAGTGATTCCCGTGATTCTTGCCTTTCTCTATGGAGGGAAGAGAGTGGGGATCAGTACGTTTGTCGCCATGCTCGTCATCGGCTGGTTCACAAATCATGTTTGGACCTTTCTGCTTGTGAATTATGCGATTTACAGTGTGCTGCTGATCCCTTTATCTAAATGGTATAGAAGGTTAACCCGGAAAAACAAAATGCTCCTGGTTTCCGGTTTTTATTTGTTCATTCCGGTTACCAGGTCCCTTTATTTACTCACGCATCATGAAACGGAGCAGCTTCTGTTTATGGCAAGCTCCACTTTCATCATATGGATCACGTTGATTCTGTCGATTTATCTAATTGAAAATCACCTGGAACAGGTCAGGGTCAAAAAAGAGCTCATCAAAGCAGAAAAATTTAACGTCGTCAGCGAGTTGGCGGCATCTGTTGCCCATGAAATCCGGAATCCCATGACGACCGTCAGAGGGTTCATGCAACTCTTGCAGAGAGAAACATTAACGGAGCAGCAAAAGAGCTTCATCGACATCTCCATTCAGGAACTTGATCACGCCCAGGACGTCATCAATCAATACCTTTCCCTGGCAAAGCCCCAGACGGAAGAATACGAGGTGTTCAGTCTGAGTGACACCATGAATGAATCCGTTGATGTCATGTCTACGTATGCGGTGATGAACAGCATAAAAATCAATAAAAATATTGAAGATGACCTGATGATCAGGGGGATGAGGTTAGAGGTGAAGCAGGTCCTCCTCAATCTTCTGAAAAATGCCATCGAGGCAGTGAAGGAAAATGGGGAAATCACGGCAGCTGCGAGTCGCCATCCTGACGGGCGTATGCTGATCATCGTTCAGGACAACGGAACCGGCATGCCTCCGGAACAGCTCAAGGTACTCGGGAGGCCCTATTATTCCACGAAAGAAAAAGGGACGGGACTCGGACTCACGGTGAGTTATCAGATTGTGAAGCGGATGAAGGGGGAGATCAAAGTGGAAAGTGAGCCTGGTGTGGGAACGACATTCAAGGTCTTTTTTCCAGGTAGTACATAAGAGGGACGGACCTCTTGCTTCTTAGCAAAGGTCCGGAAGCATGGGGACGGTTCTCATGCTTCTAAAATAGTGACAATGGAAGCAGAAGAACCGTCCCCGTGCTTCCTTTAGGAATTTGTTCTGGATGTTACATTTACTTTGGGAGAGGGATGTGTGGGTGGTGTCGTCTGATTAACATGGGAAGGCAATGCTTCTTTGCTGACAGGAGGTTTTAACTTGTCATACGTGGTTCCGATGTATAATTGTCCCTTCAGGTCTTTAATGCCGAGATTTCCGAAGTTGTTACTCAGGTCAGCGTGATCAATGTTTACATTTTCAATGGATAAGTGCTCAATCACAATTTTTGCAGGTTCCTGCTGGCACGAGATCGTGTCTTTGGCGTCTGTTGCTAAGCCCTTTTTCAAGGATTGGATTTCCTTTTCGAGGGCCTGGATTTTATCTTTCATCTCATTTTGCTCAGCATTCATGCTTTTTTGAATGTATGAAGTTAGTTTTTTCTGAAAGTAAGTATACAACATGTTCTCACATTCTTTTTAGTATTTTTTCACTGTGAGCCTCCGTGTAATGAAACGTCATCTATTTTCCGGGGGTAGGCCACTTGAATGAGGCCATTGAGAAATTGGATGTTGATGGACTTAGCCTCGGCCGGTTCCGGGAGGGGAATCGTTCGTTCAAATTCCCCCGAGAACCGTTCTGCTTTGACTTCCATTTCTTTCGGGTATACGGGTCTGATCATCCCTTTTATGAGAAGCTTCGTATTGGAACTCAATGAAAACTTAATATCATCTTGGGTGATCCCCGGGGCATCCAGGATGATGCACACATGGGACTCGTTCTGATACACGTCATACCGGGGGAATTCGTCATCTGTAGAAAAGAACTGGGAAGGGTTATTGTTTTCGAATACGCTGTTCCAGAAATTATCGCTTTTGTATTGGTTGGTCAGTTCCAGCCATTTTTTCATTTTTTCCATATCCATGGATTATCACCTCTTATGGGACGCCTAAACTTGAACGGTATAAGGAATGGCCGGGTTGGCGATTTGGTCTTGGTCGCTGACGTCCGGATCGAGTACCCCTGTATTCATCTGTGAGCCTGTAGGTGAGAAATCACCGAATGAAAAGTTGGCTCCGAATAATTTCGCGTTGGCGGTATGACTGTTGTGAACCGTCGGACCGATATCGACATTCCCGTTCTGCGTCACGCCATTGACTTTGATATTAAATATGTTGATCTGATACGGCATGTGGATCCTCCTCTTCGGTTTCTCTTTGGTCAATCGGTACAGGAACAGGGACCGGCAAAGGTGCTCCAGCATTTACTGAATCCGCATTGCCTAAATCTGATTGATCGTTCACATCAGGATCGATATATACATTTTCCATCATTGATTCTGTAGGGGAGGTATCACCATAGGAAGAGTTGATTCCCTGGGACTTATTATTCGACGTATGACTGTTATGGACAGCTTCTCCAATGGTGATCGAACCATTGCCCGAGACGCTATTTACCTTCATACAGTATAGGTTTACTACAGTCTGCACAGTTTCCCACCTCTTTTGTCTTTGGGATACTATATGCTCTCATCAGCCCATCCGTTCGACCCTTTATGAATTTATTGGGGAGTGTACATAAGAGCATGAAAGAAAGAAGGGAACGCCGACACTAAGTCGACGCTCCCTTTCTCACCACTATTTTTAGTGGATGTCCTTCTTTTTAAATCTTCCCCCGCGTACTTCATTGATATCTGCGACAGCAAGGAAAGCCGTGGGATCCAATTCTTCCACAATCGATTTTAATTTGGCTTCTTCCAGTCTGGTAACGATGCAGAAGATGACTTTTTTATCGTCCCCGGAGTATCCGCCTTCCCCTTTTAAATAGGTGACACCGCGTCCGAGGCGGGCAAGTATTGCATCACCGATTTCTGTGTCTTTATCACTGATGATCCATGCCGATTTCGATTCATCAAAGCCGTCGATGACGATATCGATGGTTTTAAAGGCGATGACATAAGCGAGAACGGAGTACATGGCACGATCCCAGCCGAGGACGAAGCCTCCCCATGTGAAGATGAATACGTTAAACAGCATGATGAATTCCCCAACGGAAAAGGGGAATTTTTTATTTAAAAGGATGGCGAGGATCTCACTCCCATCAAGCGCCCCTCCATACCGGATGACAAGTCCCACTCCGGCACCAAGGACAATCCCGCCAAACACGGTGGCAAGCAGCATATCCTGTGTGAAGGCCGCCACATGGTGAAGGTAATTCGTTGCTAGTGAAAGGATCGAAATCCCGAGTATCGTGGAGATCGTAAAGGTCTTTCCAATCTGCTTATATCCCAGAAAGAAAAACGGAATGTTCAGGAAGAAAATGAAGACACCGAGACTAATGCCGGTCAAGTTATAGAGGATAATCGAGATACCGACGATTCCTCCGTCCATAATCATATTCGGAACAAGGAAAACCTCGATCCCGAGGGCCATCATGATAGCCCCTAAGATGATGAAAAAGCCTCTTTTCGCAATCTTTAATCTCGTTAGCTTCGGGTGTTGCAGACCCGATTTGATCTGTTGTTCTATTGTTTCTTCAGTCAAAATATGTTCCTCCTGCCTTTTATTCTTTAAAGTCAAAAATGGCTATAACATCTTCCCATTTAATGATCATATCCCAAGAAAATTCCGGTATGAATGAAGAGAGGGAATTCCCTGAAAGCTCTGCCGTTATAAACATGACGCCAAAAAAACCAATCAAAAACACAGCACAAAAAAGATAACATGCTAATGATTCCCTAAGATATGTGTTCTTTTTCATAAGATCCTCCAAACGATTATGACGAAAAACGCCAATTTTAATAAACCCTATTCTTATAGAGTTTTCGAGTGAGTATGTGAATGAAAGGGAAACATAGTTTAAGAGAGGTAATTGGATTGAGACATGACAATTTTAATGAAACCAAAAGAATCTGGAGAAATGTCCATGGCTAAATACCCCGTTGCATGTGGGGAGGCGAAAGATTTCAACTTCTCACTTAAGAAAATTTTACGAGGTACCACACTATCAACATGATGAGGGAGCGAAGAGGGGGGAGAAAGCAAAACATCAATACTTGTCAGATGTGAATCATCCGCTTTTAATACATCCTCATCCATATTGCCATTGTGATATTCCAACCCGTGTGGATGCTGGAAACCGATTAAAATCAATAGTAAGAACCATATTGAAGCTTTTTTCATCCTTCCCCACCTCCTCTCCATGTATATGTTCATTATATCATAGGAGTCGTGGGGACAGGCCCTTTGGTAACTCGTTTTTGAAATCCCTGATGGGGAGGAAGAGATGGTTGTGAAAAATTAGAAGGGCTGGGGGCCAAGTAAAGCCCCACCCGATCTCTAACTCTTATTCTGTCATATACTCCTCCACCAACTCATAACACCGATCTTTAGTGGATTCATACAACGAAATGTACCAAGCCACATTTTCGAACGTGCCGCCTTCATACTTCAGTCTTTCTTTCTCTGCCTTCGCTTCTTTTTCCTCAATCCATTTCACTTGCTCCACTTTTAACTCTGCCATGACTTCTGGAGACAGCTCTTTTTTCAGAAGGTCATAGATCTCATTCAACGCATCATCATATTTTTCGTAAGATACTCCGTAGTAGTTTTTCATGGCGTTCGTAACACCTTCATCTGAATACTTCTTATCCGGCATGGCATCCAGCTCTTTTTGGAGGTCGTCCAATTTTTCTATGTATGCCTGTTTTCCTTCCACTTTTGTGACGGCAGGTTGCTGTACCGGGCTATCAGGACTGCTCTCTTCAACGGATGTCTCATCTGACTGAGCCTTTTCGTTTTCCTCTGTTGCCGGTGTCTCTTCTGTCTGTGAATCATCCGAATCAGTACTTGCTGCAGCCGCTTCGGATTCAGGTTTACCAGCGGCGTCCTCATCAGAAGATTGACTACAGGCGGACATTCCGACGAAGACCATCGCTGATAAAGTCGTGACGGTCAACCAATTCCTTTTCTTCATTTTTACAGCTCCAATCTTTTATAAAAGTGTTCACTTGGATTATTTTAACATAAGCAGATATTTCCTTCTAACTTACTTTCCTTTAGACTAAGATGAAACCTTTTCCAGTTTAAACCGTATATGTTAAAAAAGGGGAGTGGAGTATGGAGATTAAAAAAGTCAGTACCTTTTTCATCATGTTACTCGTCGTAGGTTTATCTGCCGTCATCCTGAGTGGCTGCCGGATTGGGGGACCAACAAATGAAGCAAAAGAAACCATCGTAGAAGAAGAGCAGGAGGAAACGCCTGTAGCGACACTTGAAAAGTATAACCAACTGGAAAAAGGGATGAGTTATGAGGAGGCCACAGATATCTTGGGCACACCTGGCAATCCGATGTCTGATGAAAGTAGCGACAGTAACAATAAAACGTATGTCTGGGATGGGGAGCAGCCAAAATCCTTTATTACTGTTACCTTCCTGAAAGGGAAGTTGTCAACGAAACAACAGGTAGGGTTACAGTAGGGAATCATTTTTTAACATTCTCAGTTCGGTCCTCTTTCTGGTAAAATTAGGTTTATGAATCTAGTAAACTTAAATGGAGTCGGGGGACCCATGGCTCACTGGAGGTGCCACATGCTTGATATTCAAACGGATTACGTGTTTAAAAAAGTCGACCCGATCAACAAGGGCTGGTCGAGTGATAAGAAATATTTTGTGGAAACGGAGAGCGGGGAAAGGCTGCTGCTCCGTACGGCGGATCGTTCTGAGTATGAGGGTAAGAAGAGCGAGTTCGCGGCCATGAAGCGATTGGCTGACAAAGGGATTCCAATGTCTGTGCCACTTGAGTTCGGGTTGTGTGAAAACGGCGATCAAGTGTATTCGCTCTTTACATGGTGTGAAGGGACTGACGCGGCTGAAGTGCTGCCTAAGCTGACGGATACAGAGCAATATGAGCTCGGCCTGAAGTCGGGGCGTTATCTCCGGGAAATCCATTCCACTCCTGCACCCGCGGATCATGAAAAGTGGGAAACGAAGTTCAATCGTAAAGTGGATAATAAGATCAAACAGTACCATGAGTGTCCGCTCAAAATCGAAGCCGGCGATCTTATCTTAGAATACATAGAGGCAAACAGGCATCTTCTTCGGGGGCGTCTGCAAACGTTCCATCACGGTGACTATCACGTGGGGAATATGGTCATTTCAAATGAAGGGGAGCTTTCCGTCATCGATTTCAACCGCCATGACTTCGGGGATCCGTGGGAAGAGTTCAACCGCATCGCCTTCAGTGCGTCGGCGAGTCCCCATTTTGCCACGGGACAGCTGAATGGCTATTTTAACGGTCGTCCGCCGGAGGATTTCTTCAAGCTCATGGCCTTTTACATCAGCAGTAATATGCTCTCGTCGATTCCGTGGGCGATGAAGTTCGGTGAAGAGGAGCTCGCCGTCATGAAGAAGCAGGCGAAGGAAGTGCTGGGCTGGTTTGACGGAATGAAGAATCCGGTACCGACATGGTATGTGGAAGACTTTTATAAAAAATATAATGGATGAGCCACGGGACCTGTCCCCGTGGCTTTTCTCAAAAAGAGAGGCCCCCAAGCAGCACGTTCCGCTCGGGGGCCTCTCTTTTCATTTATTCGCTCTTTCCTTTTTCAATTCAAAATATTTATCCATCACCCGTTTGGAAATGACTTTATTGATGTAAGGGTCATGCTCCTGATGGGACCATGGGACGACGGTTGAAAAGGCGATTTCCGGATTGTTGAATGGTGCGTATCCGATAAGAGTCGTGTTGTAGGTTGGCTGTGCACTCTCCATGTCCGGTCCTTTGTAAAATGCTTCTGCTGTTCCTGATTTCCCGGCTGCATTGTACGGGGCATCTTTAAATAGATTGGCCGTACCTTCTGGACCGTGAAAGACCCGGTAGAACCCTTTCTGAACGTGTTCGATTTCTTTACGAGATGCATCGATCCGGTTCAGTACCTCTGGTTCCTTCTTGTACACGACACTTCCTAACCGGTGTGGCTGGTTCGAAGGTTCACGTACTTCTTTTAACAGATGGGGCTTTACGCGTTTTCCTCCGTTTGCGATCGCCGATACGTATTGAGCCAGCTGCATGGGGGTGTACGTGTCGTACTGTCCAATCGCAAAGTCAAGGAGCAGTCCCGGATGTTCAGCGGTTCCTTGATATCCCGGAGATTCCCCGGGAAGATCGATTCCTGTCGGCACACCCAGTCCCATTTGGGCGAAATGCTCCCTGAACGTACGGAATGCGTCACCTTTCAGTTCAATCGGTGCGTGAGGGACGTAGCGGTTCCCCGCAATACGGAGAGCTACTTTCCACATATACGCGTTAGAGGATTTCTCCAGGGCATAGAGGTCACTGATGGGCCTCGTTTGATTTCCCCATACATTGAACCACGACGTTTTCTTCGGCGTTCCTTTAATATAAAGGGGTTCATCCACAATCTTTTCCCCCGGTTCGATATGATCCGTCATATAACCGGTCAGGAGTGTGGCCCCTTTGACCACGGAGCCCGCTTCGTAGGACGTCGTGTATGTCCCCAATGAATAATCTTCGAATTCGATTTCTCCGTTCGGGTGGATTTCCTTCACTTTTTGACCGACCATCGCTTCGATTTCTCCTGTATGAGGGTCCATCATGACGACAAAGGCACGGTCGAGATAAGGAGACCCTTTTGTACCGATGTGTTTCGATAATTCTTCTTGAACGATTTTCTCAATCGCTTTTTGCAATTCGACATCAATGCCGAGTACGAGATCTTTCCCGCTTTGACCCTGCTGGATGACCTTCGTTCCAACGACCTGCCCGTCTTCTATGATGTTTTTCACTTTCTTTTTCTGACCATTCAACAGGTCTTCATACTTTAATTCCAGGTAGCTGGTTCCCACGCGGTCATTCCGGTTATATCCCTCTGCCAGGTATTCCTGGAGCAGATCTTTAGAGATCCCTTCCCTGGTCGACGACACGTCTCCAAGCACGGAACGGAGAGTGTGGTCAAGGGGATAAGACCTGGTCCAATCCGTGGTCACGTTCACCCCGGGCAGATCATCGAGATGTGCACTCACCTGTGCATATTCCGTGATGGTCACCCCTTTATTCTTCACGATTTGAGGGGAAAGGGCGTAACCTTTGGAAATACTTTGATAGATAGCGAGAACTTCATATTCTTCTTCTGAAAAAGAAGACCATTCCTTTTCACCGATGCGCTCAAGCTTCAGTTGATAAATCTTTTGATCGGCTTCTTTGGTTGAGAGATCCTTCTCTCCCTGAATGCGATCGACTTCGGACGCGGAGACCTTCTTATCAGCCTTTGAAGGATTCATCAAGATCCAGAAATCCTTTTTATCACGTGTCGTGAGTGAATCGGTCTCAACGTCAATCATGTCGGCCAGCTTCCTGGACACCTTCATCAATTCTTCCTGACTCGAATCCGACGTCCGGGTGAAAGTGATGGCCCTCTCTGGTTTGTTATCGACAATCAACTTCCCGTTCCGGTCATATATGCTGCCCCTCGGCACGGGTGAATTCACCGTCAGGCTTTCTTTCTTCTCAACCACCTTTTCATAAGATTGTCCGTTCGCGATCTGAACCATCCCGAGCCTGACAATCAGCGTGCTGAATAAGAGAAACACGGTGACGAAGAGAATCTTCATACGCTTCGGCAGTACCATTTTCTTTATTTGCTCTGTTCTGTTTTTTTCTTTCATTAGATCACCATTTAATATATTTGACTTATTACAATTAAAACAAAGGCATGACAAAAACCCAAGGGATATGATGAATCGTTCACGAAATCGTTTCATTCAGTCCCTCTTACAAAAAACTTCCCATCCTGTACACACATTGTTAATAGTTTCGTAACATTTACCCTCTAAGATGAAATCAACAGCAAAGATTAACTGACAAAATCAATCGAGGAGGAAAAAACATGTTTGAACAAGACAATCAAAATGAAGAAATGAAACATACGGAAACAAACGATACAGAAGTCACTCAAAAAGAAGAAGTGCAACGTACTCCGAAGCAGAAGAAGCCGTTCAAAGGAAGGGGATTACTTAACACAGTTGGTGCGGGGATCATCGGTTCAGTCCTGACGCTGACGGTATTGCCTCAAACGGACTACTATCAGGACCTGGCTCAGCCGGGCGTCGAGCAGTCTGCAGATAACGGACAAGCAGACTCGGGGGCGAATTCAGAAATCACGCCCACATCGGTTTCAACCGGGACAAGCGGCGATATAGCGGATATTGTGGAGGATGCTTCTGAATCTATCGTCGGAATCGTCAATTATCAGAATCAGAGCCGAATGGGAGCAGGAGAGGCAACTCCTGCGGGGACAGGTTCCGGCGTTCTTTTTAAAAAAGAAGGGGACAGTGCTTTCATCATTACGAACAACCATGTAATTGAAGGTGCATCCAAAATTGAAGTCTCTCTCTACGACGGGGAAAAGACCGAGGGTGAGCTCATCGGAGCGGACCCGCTGACGGATCTGGCCGTCGTGAAGATTGACGGGAAATATGCAGACAATCTGTTGGAAGTCGGTGACTCGAGTGCCCTGCGCGCCGGTGAAAAGGTCATCGCCATCGGGAACCCCCTTGGACTCGACCTATCACGGACTGTGACACAGGGAATAGTCAGCGCAGTCGATCGTACGATTCCCGTGCAGACATCCGAAGGGAAATCTGAACTGAACGTCATCCAGACTGACGCAGCGATCAACCCTGGCAACAGCGGAGGGGCGCTTCTGAACTCAAAAGGTGAACTGATCGGGATCAACAGCGCGAAGATCTCGAACTCCGGTGTAGAGGGACTCGGGTTTGCGATTCCAAGCAAGGACTTCATGCCGATCGTCAGCCAAATCATCAAAACAGGAAAAGTGGAGCGCCCGTATATTGGGATCGGGATGAAGAACCTGGCAGATATCCCTCGTTCGTACTTACCGAATCTGCCTCAATCCGTTGAATCCGGAGTGGTCATCGCCAATGTCGATCCAACCTCCGCAGCAGCGGACGCCGGGATCAAAGAAGGGGACGCGATCACCGAGATGAACGGCAAGTCGGTCGAAAATGTCGCAGACCTGAGAAGACAGCTGTACGGTGACCTGAAAGTCGGGGATAAAATCGACCTGACCGTCTACCGTAACGGTAAAAAAATGACGGTGAGTGTGACGCTTACTAGTAATGCGATGATGAATGGGTAAGGCTTGAGGTTGTAGGGTGGCTGGCACCAAACGAATGGAATGTACCAGGCACCAAACGAGTGGAATGTACCAGGTACAAACTTGGTGAGGTGTACCAGGTACAATTAGAGCGAAATGTACCAGGTACAACTAGAGCAAAATGTACCAGGTACAAACAGAGCGAAATGTACCAGGTACAACTAGAGCGAAATGTACCAGGCACAAACATAGCGAAATGTACCAGGTACAACTAGAGCGAAATGTACCAGGTACAAACAGAGCAAAGTGTACCAGGTACAACTAGAGCAAAATGTACCAGGCACAAACACACCAAAATGTACCAGGTACCAAAACAACCACACTATAAATAAATGAACATAAAGGAGTACGAATAAGTGACTAAGAAGAAACAATCAATCACATTATGGAGTCTTATCGGAGGCGTTGTCCTCATTGGATCGCTGCTTGCGGTGTTTGGATTTTCCAAAGAGGATGCAGTCGCCAAAGTGGGAAGCGAGTCCATCAGTAAAGAGGATCTGTACACGACGCTTGTGGATCAATACGGGGATGGCGCCCTGGACACACTGATTGCCGAGAAGATCGTGAAGCTTGAGAGTGAGAAGAAGGATTTAACGGTCAAAGATAGTGAAATTAAGAAAGAACTGGAGAGTATCAAAGGGCAATATGACAGTGAAGAGGCATTCAATGAGGCTCTCGCTTCAAGCGGAGCGGATCTCGATAGTGTCAAAGAAAATATCAAGACGTACCTGTTGACGGAGAAGCTCCTGAAGGACCGGATCAAGATCACGGATGATCAGATCAAGGAATATTTCGAAGCGAATAAGGATACGTTTGCACAAAAAGAGCAGGTTGAAGCCAGTCATATCCTGGTGGACGATGAAAAAACAGCAAAAGAAGTGAAGAAGAAACTCGATGACGGCGGAGATTTTGCCGAGCTTGCGAAAGAGTATTCCACGGATACGTCGAATGCCGATTCAGGCGGGGAGCTTGGTTATTTTGGCAAAGGTGAAATGGTGGAAGCGTTTGATGATAAGGCGTTTTCTATGAAGAAAGGCGAAATCAGTGAGCCGGTCAAGACGGAATTCGGCTACCATATCATCAAGGTGACGGGCAAGAAAGAAGCGAAAGAGGCGGTCCTTGCCGATCATAAAGATGAAATCAAGGACATCCTGTTTGATCAGGCCCTTCAGACGGAGTATGGAACGTGGCTTTCTGAGAAGAAGAAAGAGTATAAGATTGAAAATACATTGAAAGATTCATAAACCGGTCATGGCCATCACGGTACAGTCGAAAAAGGGCCTCGCCTTTCAAACTAAAAACTCAAAGTGAATCATTATAAAGAAGGAAATCCCCGCTTACATTGCGGGGGTTTTTGTATGAAGGGAAATACATAGAACGAATCGGGTAAAACGACTATACTTTAGGTAGAGAGAGGTGGCCAAGGGACCTGTCCCCGCGGCTCACCTGATTCAAAAAGGAGCGATGGTCATGAACGTGTTGGTCGTAGAAGACAATCAAAGCGTCACAAGCATGCTTGAGATGTTTTTTTCTAAAGAAGATATAAAGGGTGAGTTTGTCCATGACGGCGCTGAGGGGTACCGTCGTTATCAGGAAGGCGAGTGGGATCTTGTCATCCTCGATTGGATGCTTCCAGGGATGGACGGGGTGACGATTTGCCGGAAGATCAGGGAGGAAGGATCACAGGTTCCGGTCATCATGCTGACGGCGAAGGACAGTGAGTCCGATCAGGTGCTCGGTCTTGAACTCGGGGCCGATGATTATGTGACAAAGCCTTTTTCACCCCTTGCCCTGATGGCGAGGATCCGGGCGGTGACCCGGCGTTATCAAGGTCAAGGGGAGAAAAATAGTACAGGAACTCAGGATGTCGACACGTCCGACTTCCGGATCAGCAAGGAAACCCGTGAAGTTTTCCTGAAAGGCGTTCCTCTTACCAATCTGACGCCGAAAGAGTTTGAACTTCTCTATTATCTTTCAAAGCATCCGCGGCAGGTGTTCTCGAGGGAACAGCTTCTCGAGCGGGTGTGGGGCTATGATTTTTACGGGGACGAGCGGACGGTGGATGTACATATCAAGCGGCTCCGCAATAAGATCGGCAGCAAGGACAAGCCGTATCTTCATACGGTGTGGGGCGTAGGATATAAATTCGATGAGGCGGCGGCCGGGGATGAAGTTTAGGTATCTGTATCAGCTGCTCCTCAGTCATACGAGCGTCCTCATCATCGCCTTCATGATCCTCGGCCTCCTGTTTTCCCATTATGTCGAAAACCTGGTGTATGAAAATAAGGTCACGGAGCTGCGGACGTATGGGGATAAAATTTTATCAGACCTTGAAAGGCCAAGTCCGAGACGTCCCCTTTATTTGGATGAATACAGTAACCTGCTGCATGCCCGGAATATTGAGGTGATCACATTCAATCGTCAGGGGGAAGTATCCTTTTCAAGTGGCGGGGTGTATCCGCGGATCGAGCTTTCGAAAGAAGAGTGGCAGAAAATCGAGAGCGGTGAAACCGTTCCGTTGAAAAAAGATTTCGGACGCTTTGATCAAGCGGTTTCACTCGTCATCATGCCCCGGGTGGTCAATGAGCAGCTAACGGGCGGACTGATCCTGATTTCCCCGATCAGCGGTTCGAGGGAAATGCTGAGTGAGATCAATCATTACCTGCTGTATATCGTGTTGTTGGCGCTTGCCATTTCTGTGCTTGTCAGCTTGTTCTTATCAAAGCTCCACGTGAAACGGATTCAGCGGATGAGGGATGCCACGTCTAAGGTATCGTCGGGAGATTATGATGTTCATGTCCCGAGCTCGAACTTCGATGAAATCGGTGACCTTGCAGAAGATTTCAATCGAATGGTGGTGAAACTCAGGGCATCGAAAGAAGAAATCGACGCTTTGGAAAACCGGAGACGGCAGTTCATGGCCGATGTGTCCCACGAACTTAGAACACCGCTGACGACGATCAGGGGTGTCATCGAAGGGATCCGGAACGACATGATCCCCGAGGGACAGAAAGAGAAAAGCTTCGGTCTTGTCAGTCAGGAAACGAAGCGGCTCATCCGCCTCGTGAACGAGAATCTGGATTATGAAAAAATCCGTTCCAATCAGGTGGTTCTCTCGAAAGTGACCCTGCCGTTACTCGATCATTTCGAAGTCATCAAGGACCAGCTCGACCTGCAGGCAGAGGAAAAAGGAAACTCCATCACGGTTCTGGCAGACGAAGATGCAGTGGTGCATGCCGACTACGACCGTCTCGTCCAAATCCTGATCAACATCACAAAAAACAGCATCCAGTTCACCACGGGAGGAACGATCACGATGAAGGGATCCTCTTCCGAAAACGAATCGGTCATTGAAATCGAAGACAACGGAATCGGCATGGACCCTGAGGAAATCAAGTCCATTTGGCGCCGTTTTTATAAAGCGGACCTGTCCCGCACGAATAATCCATACGGTGAATTCGGCATCGGACTCTCCATCGTGAAGCAATTGGTCCTTATGCATGAAGGATCGATTGATGTGCTCAGTGAGAAGGGGGAGGGGACGAGGTTTGTGATCCGGCTGCCGCTTTGACGGGTTGTTAAACCACGGGGACAGGCACCTTGGCCTTAATGAGACGAGGCATCTGTCCCCGTTTATTCATCAGCCCACTACGGCTTAATCCCAAGGTATCTTTCTATATGCTCGACCCTTTCAAGCAGTCGCTGTACTTTTCGATTCAACTGGGAATAGTGTGCTTCGATCATATGCACATGGGTATCATACCCTCCTGTATATTGTCTGTGATAAGGATGGTACCTGGGGTCAGGCGGATAGACAACATGATTCCCCGGTGTTCGGTACTGGAACATACGGTCACTCTCCCATTTAATTGGTATATTCGGACGTTGAGATACTATATGCCTTCATCTGTCCATTCGTTCACTGTCGCCCGGGAGATGATCTTTAAAAAGGTCGATGAACAAGGTGCCATTGCTGTTGATCACGGCATAATAGATGTCTTCCAATGTGATTCCTCTCTTGTTCGCTTCAATTTCCAGCCATTGTAATGAGTAGGGAGGAATCAGGTTTTTCGAAATGACCTTGCCCTCCATGACCAACTCAATGGGAATGGAAGCAGAGGGGGAAGGGTCCATATTCATGTCTGTCTTTGTGAGGGGCAGGAAACGATTTTTCTTTTTGATGGACAGTACTCCGCTCACTTCCAACAGGGCATATTCCACTTCGTTTATGTCAAACACACCAAGTTCCCGGAGGTGCTGATTCAAGTCATCCATCGTGAACTTTAGTTTTTTCATATTCTCATCCAAAATTTTTCCCTCTTCCATAAGAACCGTGGGACGCCCTGATAACCATCGTCTGAATAGCCGTTTTTTCGAAGACAGTATCAGAAATAGATAAAATAATAAGACCAGCACTATAAAAGAAATGAAGATATTTAAAAAATCGATGTTCGTATCAAATCCCATATTGGCAATGCAGGAACCCACCGTGATCGACAGGGCAAAGCTGTAATGATTTTTGTGTGAATTGATATGTTTACCAATAGCTAACGTGACAATGACCAATAATAGAAAACTGATCATCGTTCTTGCGACAGCGATTAAAACTCCATCCATAGGGTATCTCCTTATTCAAAGTATTCATTCCCATTATGGACAAAGGATGGAGAAAGAAGACGAGCATGCAAAATCCTGTCCAATAAAAATAAAACACAATCTGTTCATTTCAGTTATAATAGAATGTAAAGTTTGATTTTTTTTAATCTTTTAAAATTACTGAAAGTAGGGAAGCAATACCGATGAATCACTTTGAGTTATTGACCGGTCTCCTTCTTAACCTCCTTGCCATATTGATCATCATTTTACTGATAAGCTTTCATTACCTTTCCCGAAATAAAGTACATAAACTTCACATTAAGCCGCTATCGATCTATTTGGCCAGTTCGCTTCTTCTGTTACTCAGCCTTGCGTTAAGTGTTCGATTGGAAGATGGATTTGTGTATGATCTGCGGTTCATTCCGTTTCTGCTCGGGGGAATCTATGGAGGGAACCGGGTCCTGCCCTGGCTTGCTGTTACCATGATCGCGGTCCGTGCCCCGATGATGGGTCCTGGATTGTGGGTGACCGTGGTCATGGCGGTTCTCTTTACGCTATTGATCCTGTATATGCGTCCGAGGTGGGAGGGGAAAACCTGGATGACGAGGGTGTACTGGTATACGCTCTTTGCGTTCGGGTACTCGGTCTTTTCATTATGGATCCCGTCCCTGATCTTTCACTTCACGTATGACAACTCGTTCTTGATTTATTCGGCTGTCCTCAGTGGATCGACGTTCTTCGTCTTTTATCTGTGTGAAATCATCCGGACGATCTATATTCTTCAGCTGGAAGCGATCAAATACGAGAAGATGCAGGTGGTCAGTCACCTGGCAGCGAGCATGAGTCATGAAGTGCGGAATCCGCTTACGACTGTGAAGGGATTCCTTCAGCTGATCAATGAAGATCCAACCAACGTCAGCACGAATCGTGAGCTGTCGAAGGTCGCCGTCAGGGAGATCGACCGGGCGACAGAGGTGATCAATCAATACTTGGACTTTGCCCGGCCTCACCCGGAGCTTGAGATAGAAGTGGAGATCCGGGATGAGATGAACCGATCCAAGGAAATCATTATGCCCCTGGCGGTGAAAAAAGGAATCATCCTGAAGGTGAACATTTTACATCATCACTCCATCAAGGGGGATCCCAACAAGCTCCAACAGATTCTCATCAATATCATGAAAAATGGTCTGGAGGCCATGGAAGCCGGGGGAACGCTCCGGGTCTTCAGCTATCAGGAAGGTGAAAAGGTGTTCATCGTCATCAACGATACGGGAGTCGGCATGACGAAAGAACAACTCATGCGCCTCGGCGAACCATACTTCTCCATGAAAGGCAAAAACGGGACAGGCCTCGGCATGATGACCGCCTACCAACTCACAGAAGGCATGAAAGGCACCATCAACGTCCTAAGCAAACCCGGCAAAGGAACCTCCGTCATCCTCTCCTTCCCCATCTACAAAGAAGAAGGAGAAGGCACCCTCCCAAACCCGGCCCACACAACAAAGGTCCGTCCCTCACTGCGATAGGGACGGACCTCTGTTTTTGTTAAAAGGGCGAGGGACGGACCTCTGTTTTTTAGTTGTTTTGAGGGTGAAACCCATTGGAATGGGGATTTCGGGTGGGTTTTCAGAGGTCCGTCCCTCGCGATTTGAAACTTTTTACATGTCCGACCGTATAGATAAGTATGAGTAATCCAGAAAGGAATGGATCCTGTGAATGGAATCTTACTGGTCATCATATTAGGAGCAATCGGTTGTGCCATCGTGGGGACGGTCTTTCTTGTGAATAAAGCACTGTCTCACTACATGCACAACCGAAAAGGAATTGATCAGCAGTCAGCGATCGTCACTTGTCCGAATTGCGGGGCGGAGAATGAGCGTCAGATGAATGGGCAGCATTGCAGGGAATGTTATGAAGCGTTTTAGGCAGCGGGTTGAGTCTCTTGAAATGAGGCAAGCGAAAAAGAAAGGAGAGGTCACACATGATTTGGTTATTCATACTGGGTCCGATCATTTTCGTTTCAGGCATAGCGATTTACTTGGAGAAAAAGTCAGGGATGACACCTCCTGATCTGACAGAACACGCGATGAAAATCGATGAAGCGGATAAGAATGCCAATATGCACAAGAATTCGGGAGGATCCTGAAGAATGGTCAGCGGCAACGCGCCCCGGCTAAAGATAACGTTAAGGGACGGACCTCAATTTTGTGCCCTTTTTACGGGTGAAATCCATTAAAATCCGCCTTTTCATTTAAATTAAAGAGGTCCGTCCCTCTCGCCGAACGGCCGCTTCTTCTGTAGAATAAAAGAAAGACAAGTTGAAGGAAGTGAGCCGATTGATTAAGTACGAATGTCTTCATCATGTAAGTTTGAATGTGACGGATCTTGAGAAAGCGAAGGAGTTTTACGGAAAGACCCTATGCTTAAAGGAAATCCCACGTCCGGATTTCGATTTTCCCGGAGCCTGGTATGATATTGAGGGCCAGCAGCTTCACTTGATCGCGGACGCGTCTTCCCAGACGATCCGGGAAGACAAACATCTATCCAGCCGGGAAGGTCACTTTGCCCTCAGAGTGGAAAACTACCATGATACGCTTCGATGGTTAAAGGAAAATTGCGTGGAGGTTCTCGAGAAACCCCATTCTAAAAGCGGTTTTGCCCAGATCTTCTGTGCAGATCCGGATGGGAATCTGATTGAATTAAATGTGGATCAAAAAGAGTTGTAGATGAAATCAACAGGAGCATACCCCTAAATAAAGGGGGTCTCTTGTTGGTTTCTTTTTTTGTGCCATGATTCTAATCATCCAATTACCTTTCATATTTGCCAATCGTTTCAGTGAATGTTCTTCCCCCCTTTTTCAAATACTGAATAAATAGCAGATCAATCCAAAAGGGTGGTTTAGTTGAAAGAACAATGCAATAGCACGACGAAGATTAGTAATTGGTGTGTGGTGAGCATGGCATCGATTCCTTTGGTCATGACCTTGGGGAACTCCATGCTGATTCCTGTACTGCCGATTTTTGAAAAAGAGGTGGGGATCACTTCTTTTCAGACCAGTATGATTATTACAAGTTATTCGATTGCGTCGATCTTTCTGATTCCAGTGGCTGGATATTTGTCGGATCGCTTCGGCAGGAAGGTGGTCATTTTGCCGAGTTTGCTGATTGCGTTAATTGGCGGATTGGTTGCAGGGTATGCCTCCTGGAAAATGGATGATCCCTTTACCTGGATCATTATCGGCCGTGTTCTCCAGGGAATCGGGGCAGCCGGGGCGGCTCCGATCATCTTGCCCCTGGTCGGCGATTTGTATAAGGATGACGATGAAAAGACGAGTTCCTGTCTTGGGTTGATCGAGACATCCAACACATTCGGCAAGGTGCTGAGTCCCATATTGGGGGCTTTGTTTGCTGCGTATTTATGGTATCTTCCGTTCTTCTCTATTTCTGTATTCAGTCTCATTTCGATTGTCCTTGTCCTCTTTTTCATTAAAGTTCCTAAGAAGAAGGAAGAACCCGTTGCCATTTCAGCCTTCATCCAGAGTACGAAGAAGATCTTCAAACAGGAGGGAAAATGGATTTTTACTGTCTTTCTTGTCGGGATCTACATTATGCTCGTCCTGTTTGCGGTCTTGTTTTTCCTATCGGATTCATTGGAGAAAACCCATGGACTGTATGGGGTGAAAAAAGGCTTTGTGCTCGCCATTCCGTTACTGGCCCTTTGCATTTCTTCCTTTATTACAGGCAGGAAGATCAAGGGTGAGCTGAAGGTCATGAAGGTAATCATGACGGTGAGTTTGATTCTGATGAGCATCAGTGTCGCCTTGATAGGATTTGTCGATCAGCGACTGGTTCTGCTCCTCGCAGTCACAAGCTTCCTCGGCCTCTCGATTGGAGCTCTCCTGCCGACGATGGACGCGTTGATCACCGAAAACATCGAGAAAGAACAAAGGGGGACGATTTCCTCTTTCTATAGTTCATCCAGGTTCATCGGGGTGGCTGCCGGTCCGCCGTTGATGGCGGTATTGATGAAATCCCTCCTGAATGTAAGTCTCATTGGAGCGGGAGTCCTTGGTATTCTGATGTTTCTGCTTGTGTTGATTTTTATTAAGCCTGAAAAGTCTGATTCAACGGCAAAAGGAGGTAAAAAATGAGACCTTTAGATAGCGATTTTTCCGATTCCCATCTCCCTTTCTACAGTGTAAACAGTGGGAAAGGGAAGGAAGTGCGCAATGACCTGTATTATTGGACCAATCAGATCGTCAATGTCTGTTTCTACGGGACTCCGGGAAGCAGGGAATGGGTGCTGATTGATTGTGGGATGCCTCATTCAAAGGAGAAGATCATGGAGGCGGCAGAAGAACGTTTCGGACATTCCGGTAAACCCCTGGCGATTTTGCTCACACATGGACATTTCGATCATGTCGGTTCACTGGAGCCGCTTCTGGAGGAATGGGATGTGCCCGTGTATGCACATGAATTAGAAATCCCTTACCTTAACGGAAAAAAGGATTATCCAAAAGGAGACCCAACGGTGGATGGGGGATTGGTGAGCGAATTGTCCCCACTATATCCACATCACGGCATCGATGTTTCTGACAGACTTCACGTGCTACCGGCAAATGGTGAGGTCCCCTTTATGACTGGGTGGAAATGGGTCCATACACCAGGTCATACACCGGGACATGTCTCCTTTTACCGTGAGTCCGATGGGACATTGATAGCCGGGGATGCATTTGTCACAGTCAGGCAGGAATCCCTATACAGGGTCATGATACAAAAGAAAGAAATCAGCGGGCCTCCTAAATACTTCACGATGGATTGGGAGGCGGCCAGAGAATCGGTGGTGACCTTATCCCGTCTGAATCCAGAAGCAGCACTCACTGGACATGGAGAAGGGATGGAGGGGGAAGAGCTTTCAGGGGCATTGCGATATTTGGTGGAACACTTTGACGACATTGCTTTACCTGCTGACCGGAACCCGCATTAACCTTTCATTCGAAAAAGGTACTCTCCCCTCGAATTTAAATGTTCATGAGTAATGAAAAAAGATTCTCAGGTTGACTGGATATCAGACCTGAGAATCTCTTTATTTCATAGATTACTCACAATGTTCATTTTTGTTTTTATGAAGCGGGGGAGGAATCAACCATCCCTTTTCTTTATTGAGCTTCAAGACTTTTGCACCCAATTGGGCTTTTTGCATATGGAATTGGCCGAACATCATCGCTACATCTTCACGGATGCTTTGTCCCATGACCGTACTGCAGGCCACTAAGCCTGAAGCGATATTAGCCGACATTCCTGCTGCAATGGATGGATCCGGCATCCGGGCACCAGTCGGGATATCATCCAGGCACGCCTGTGGAGGCTCAGGTGGAGTGGGAGGAAGTCCGATCCCGTTTTCCTTTAACAGTTTCTCTACTTGTTTGATTTCTTCCTGACCGCCTTCGATGCTGTCTTTCAGTAATTTCTTCAGATCATCATCACCGGCATGATTAAGCTGCATTTGATACCCAGCCACAGTGGCCTTAGCCGCCAATAAATAATTCCAAGCTCCAAATACTTCACCGTAATGCAATGGTTCTTCTTGTGGATTTCCACTTAAAATACCCATCATTATCCTCCTGATTGTCATATTTGTGTGCCACCTTTCGAAAACGATTGTACGAGCACAAGGAATATTTTTCTCAAAAAGGCAGGAAAGTATGTATCAGTTGGTGATTCATTTGATTCGTTTTGAATAGATTGCACAACCCGGGAAGTGGTTCACGCTTCTTATGAGTCAGTTTAGGACATCATTGTATCGATCTACTGCAAGCGTCCCGTCTTTTTGAATTTCTGCATAGAACACATCTGTCATGTCAGTGATGCCTTGTGAAGTTAATTGTTTCTTCACCCAGTCTTCATCCACATGAAGCTCGCGCAGGCTGTTCATCACAATTTTCCCATCTTCAATCACGGCTGTCGGTATCGCCACCTGATGAGTGGAACCCGGACTCCTGAAAGCCTGTTGATCACCCTTTGTGAAGGGTTGATGCTTCTCCTTTTTCATGACTGAGAGAGTCCCATCGGTTTCAAAGATGGCATAATCCACTTCCTTGATGGAAAAAACATTCTTCTTTCTCAACAGGACATTCAACGCATCCAGATCCAGCCGCACCTTACTCAGTTCAGCATCCATTACTTCCCCTTTTCGGACGACTACCCGGGGCACACCCTCAACCGCTTTCCGGAATGCTTTCGACTTAAGGTCCACATAGCCCATGAAAACCGTGAAAATGGTCCAACCTGCCAAGGCGATCACTCCATTACGCACACTGATCGTAGAATCGATTGCAAGGGAAGCTCCCAGCGTTCCGATGGCAATAGCTGATACAAAGTTGAAGAAGGTCATTTGGGAAATCTCTTTTCTTCCCATGATGCGGGTAAGGGTAAGCAACAGGAGGAAGGAGAGGATGAGTCTGAAAGAAAGCTCGATGATGGTCATATTTCTGCACCTCTTCTCATATTTTCATGCTACTTTTGTAAGATGTGCAGTTAGAGAATAATTTATTTAAAAAGGACTCCATTTCCATTTACCCGTCATGGGTGAAGAATCTTCTGCATAACAATAGAAAGATATTGCCAAATCAGGAGGGAGTACCTTGCATACGAACTATAAAGTGTATCATCCATACGTTAGTCCCTTTGATCCTTGTCCGCCGATCACGAAGAAGGTGTATTCGACACCGCCTAATCTCTATATGGGATTTCAGCCTGCAAATCTCGAGCAGTTCACCCCACGGGAGGCACTGCGGAACGGGACGCTCTGGAAGGCGTTCTACGATCCTTACTACAGCCCTTATGAACTGAAAGGGGATGGTGACTCCTGATGAAACAGCTTCCGGCTCATTATTACGAGGTGATGGAAGAACTTCAGACCGTTGATTTCGTCATTGTCGAACTGACCTTATACTTAGATACTCATCCTGAAGATTACGAAGCCATCAAACAGTACAACGAATACGTACGGATGAGGAAAAAAATCAAAAAGAAATTCGAAAAGGAATTCGGTCCCTTGACCGGGTTCGGATACAGCTACTCAAACTATCCGTGGGACTGGAAAGACGCCCCATGGCCATGGCAGGTCTAATACGGAATAAAGGAGAGGATAGATGATATGTGGGTTTATGAAAAGAAACTTCAATATCCTGTACGGGTCAGTACATGTAATCCGAAACTGGCTAAATTTCTGATCGAACAATACGGCGGCGCCGATGGAGAACTTGCGGCAGCCCTGAGATATTTGAATCAGCGGTACACGATTCCCGATAAAGTCATCGGCTTATTGACCGACATCGGGACCGAAGAATTCGCCCATTTGGAAATGATCGCCACCATGGTGTATAAACTCGTCAAAGATGCCACACCTCAGCAAATGAAAGACGCGGGTCTCGATGCGAACTATGTAAATCACGACAATGCTATTTTTTACCAAAACGCAGCCGGTGTCCCCTTCACAGCCTCCTATATCCAGGCAAAAGGTGACCCGATCGCAGACCTCTATGAAGATATTGCCGCCGAAGAAAAAGCAAGGGCCACGTATCAATGGATCATCAATATGAGCGATGACCCCGACCTGAATGATGGACTGCGATTTTTGCGGGAACGGGAAATCATCCATTCGCAACGTTTCCGGGAAGCGGTGGAGATATTGAAAGATGAGCGGGATCGGAAGGTGATTTTTTAAATGAGGGAAAATGGTCAGCGGCTACTAGCCCTGACCATTTTTTCTTTATACTGGATTCGGACGTGTATATACCAGCCCTACTATAGTCCGGCAATTGAGGGTTTAATTGACAGAATTTTCAAATCTGGTATATTGGTAATGATTAGCAGGAATCATTACTGGAGGTACAAGATGAAACAACTCAAACAATCCGGCCTTGAAGCCGTTCTTATTATCATTGGAATCATTTTGGTCAGTGCCACATCCGGCCTGTTCAAAACACAAATGCTTTCCCTCGTTACATATGGACAGGAATTAATGGCTGTATGCAGGGAATTAGTCGAGCCTCAACATCTCGTCTATACAAACCCCGTCTCGCATATCGAACGTCCTCTCTTTCCCATCATCCTGAAGGCTTTCATGAGCAGTGCGCGCATCTTTTTCCTGGCAATCGGGTTGGCGTTAACATGTTCAGTCTTACTGATGATCCTCTATTTTTCAGTGGGGAAAAGGATCCGGAAAGGGGTGGAAGCCATATCGTTTTATCTCGCCTCGCTTCCTGATATTTTTGTCATCGGGAGCCTTCAGATGCTTGTGATCTGGTTTTTTAAACAGACCGGCATTCTCGTCGTCGACGTCGCATCACTCGGAGAAAATCAGGTCATCCTGTTCCCGGCGGTCACGCTCTCGATCCTGCCAACGTTCTTTTTTCTGGGATCGATGGTGTCTTTTTTGAAAGAAGAAGAGGGACTTCCTTATGTGGAGCTTGCGAAGGGAAAGGGACTCGGCCGATTCCGGATCATGTTCATCCATATGATGCGGAATGTGCTCGTCAGTTTAACCTATCACGGCAAGCAGATCATCTGGATGATGCTGTCGAATCTATTAATCTTGGAATACTTATTCAATGTGTTCGGGGTCACGTCGTTTCTATTTTCCTATAACACGCCTGCGATATTCGCGATTACGTCGATCATGCTATTCGTTCCGCTCTATCTGCTATTAAAATTCATGCAGCTCGTGATCACGAGAAAAATAGGCAGGGAGATGAGTCTATGAGAAAGTGGAATCGGCATCATGTCACCATTAGCATCTGTTTACTGTTCATCGTCGTGCTGGTTGGGTGGAGTATGATTTTTAATCTGTCGGATGGGAAAATACCGAATACATATATCCTTTATGATGATGAAGCCAATATCATCGGGGACGCGCCGTTTCCCCCTTCAGCTGACTTTCCGTTCGGGACGGACCGGGAAGGAGATCACCTGTTTTATAAAGTTTTGGAGGGAGCTCAGTATACCATTGGGGCAGCAATCGGAATCTCCCTTCTCAGTTTCCTCCTTTCCTTCGTCATCGGGGTACTGGGAGGGTTTACGAAATCCCGGGCAAAAAAATGGACGCAATCGATCTTTACGTCCTTTTACTTCATCCCGCAATCGATCATCGCCTACAATATGCTCTACCCCTTGCTATGGGAACCCAGGCAAGGATTTGAGACAAGTTTCACAGAAAGGGTCATTTGGCAGTCCATCGCCCTGGCCGTGATCATGGCTCCGACCACGGCGATTCTCCTATCCAACGAAACACGTCAGATTCTCGACAAAGAGTTCGTGACGTGTGCGCGGGTACTTGGCGGAAGTAAATCCTTCCAGCTCAAGAAGCATGTACTCCCACATCTGAAGCCGCGGCTCTTTATCATTTTTCCAAAAATCATGATCCAGGCGCTTCTCATCATAGCCCACCTCGGATTCTTCGAGCTGTACTTCGGTGGAACCGATGTGTGTTACGGTCCCATGTGCCCGCCGCCGCAGCCTTTCGTCCAGGAATGGGCGAGCATCATGTCCATGAGCTTTGTCGAATTGACCAACGCCTGGTGGATCTTCATGATCCCGATGTTCTTCTTCGCCCTGACGATCCTGTCCTTGACGGGGATTGCGAGGGGACTTGAGAAATTGTTGGAGGAGGATGAGGTGAAGGGTGTTCGTGATATAGATGAGAAGGCTGAGCGGAGAGAGAAAAATCCTTTGGTGGAGAGCGATTTTAGATTGATAGATCGGGAGTTGTAAAATGACCCTGAATATATAAATAGTGTATTAAATCTTCATAGTTTTCTTAATGAAAAACAAACTCACCAGATACAGGGGGAATAAAATGAAGTTCACAAACTCTCTAATCCTATTAATAGTTTGTCTACTACTACTGTCCTCATGTTCCGCTGATAAAGAGAAAACGGTCATAGAAGATAAAACGAATAAGGTCGTTGCATTTGATCCGATACAAGTTGAGGGTCTGAATGCAACCGTGCAGTCGTATAAAATGACCTACATGAGTGAAGGGGAAGAAGCCGTTGCATACGTGACTCTTCCAGAAAAAGAAGGATCCTATCCTGTAAACCTTAGTTTGCACGGCGGTTTTCCAGCTTCAAAAGACTTGTCCCATGTAACGGATATGATGGGGGTGACCTTCGATAAGAATATGCTTCTCTATACCGCGTCCCCGGGCTTGATCAGTCTCGTGCCTTTATACAGAGGATACGGGGAAAGCGATGGAACTGTTCCCGGATTAAATGGGGCCACTCTTGACACGAGTCATGCAATCGATGCCTTAACGGCGTATCTTGAGAAAATTGAGAAGAGAAAGAGCAGTGGAAAAGTGTTTGTATCGGGAACATCGCTTGGCGGGGGAGTCGGACTGAAACTGGCCACGTTCCGGGATGATATTGCCGATGTTGTGGCCGTAAGCCCGTATGTTGGCCTAGACCATGTATATCCTTGGCTGTTGGAGAATCCCGATAAAGACATCGGTTTTCTGGAAATGTTTCAAGAAGCATATGGCGACTATGATCAGAGCTCGGAGCAAACGAAAGAAGAGTCCATCGATGTGGAAAAAATCGATGTCCCTGTCCTGATTGTACAAGGGGACGCAGATAGTCATATTGATTGGCATCCGGTAAAGAACTTCTCTGATCAATTAAAAAAAGAGAATGACAATACAACATTTGAACTCATTCCGGACGGAGATCACGGTCTCATGAATAAGCAGGAAGAGTTGAATGGGATTAATTCGGCATGGTTTAAGGAACAGTTTTGATGGTGGGCATGACGGCAACAGGTGATGGATTAACAATAATCTCCTAACCCGCCACACCCGACTTTCTGCTATATTTATAGTACAATGAAGGAAAACGGTTGAGGGTAGGGGAGATGAGTCATGACATTGAAAAAAATGAAAAGCATCCTGTTCATGCTGCTCGGGTTCATAGCCTTGGTGTGCGGGGTTGCCGGCACAGTCCTGCCCGTCCTGCCAGGTGGACCGTTTTATCTGCTGGCGGTTTATTTTTTCTCCAAGAGCTCAAAGCGCGTGGATGCCTGGTTTAAAAACACGTATATTTACAAAAAATACGTGGTCTCCTTTCTCGAAAAAAAGGGCATGACCATGAAAGAAAAGATCAGAATCAATCTGATAGCAGACTTCTTTATCCTGCTTTCCGTCCTTTACGTCGACATCCTTGCTGTCCGGATCATCCTCATCGGCCTGGCATTATATAAACATTATTATTTTATAAAGAAGATCAAGACGATTCCGCCGCAGTCGTATCAAGTGGAGGAGAGCCAGTGATTGACAGGCTTTAGTCAAAATGAAAAGATATCAATTAAAACGTGATTTCAGAGGAGTCAGAAAGGGCTCCTGTTTCTATTTGGTCGTTGAATCCGAATATATCGGCATCAAGGAATATGTGGTACGAACCCAGGATTTCTCAAGGAGAATGATCATCTCTGAGCGAGAAATGGAGAAGTATTTTATCAGGATGACATAAAGGGAGGGCCCGTCGAGAAGACGAGGCTTTTTTTGTTGCCGAATAACCTGGCATGATTATGGTCAGAAACGGCATGAAAAGTAGGAATCCCGCTTGATTATTCTGTAGCCCGCTAGATTTATTACATTCCCGCATGATTGTCTTAAAAACCGGCATGATTCATAAGAGAAAGTGACATGACTTGAATATATGAAGTGAGGATGAGCGGTTTTTATGCTGAAAAATAATATATAAGCTCGAAACCTAGATTAGAAGGCTAAATAAAAGAAACAATTGTATGATATGGAATGTTCTGTAATAATGAAAGCGGGCACTGCCCGGTGAAAGCCTGACCGAGGAGACTCGACAGGTTTTTATTTTTTGGGTAAAAATGTAAATAATAAAACTTTTATCATTTGAGCTGCGTCTAATGAATGATACATACAAAGCAGGTGAATTTTCTAAAATGGAAGAGCGGACGAAATACGAGAAAGACCGACTCCTTGAGGAAGCCATGACTGATTACGGGAATGATGTCTATTATGTTGTGTATTCCTATGTAAAAGAGCATAGCCTGGCCGAGGATCTGACACAGGAGATCTTCATCAAGTTTTATCAAAAAATGGATACGTTCAGGGAAGATTCCTCCCTCAAGACTTGGATCATCTCTGTTGCCATTAACCACTGCAAGGATTATTTAAGGAGATGGGATACGAGGATGGTCAGTATCTCCAATAAGATCAACGATTTGGTGAAAGGGAAGATGGGGGCACCGGAACAGACCGTGATCAAAAATGAGCAGAATTCAGAGTTGATCCAAAGCGTCCTGGCCCTGCCCCTCAAATATCGGGAAGTCATTTTTCTTTATTATTTTGAGGAAATGAAGTTAGCCGAGATCGGAGCGAGTCTCGACATCAATACGAATACGGTGAAGACCCGTCTGACAAGGGGCAAGGCGCTGCTCGGTTCCACGATTAAACGCAGGGAGGTGTATAAGAATGGATGAACTGAAATCTTTGCGTGGATTGATGAAAGAAGAAACGTTCAAAGGCCGGGGTTTCACCAATGAGATGAGAGAGAATATCCTGAATGAAGTCCATTCTAAACCATCCAAGTCGTTTTCTATCTCGAAGAAACCGATTTTTGCCCCAATCCTGTCTGTCCTATTTTTCGCCGCCTGCCTTTCGGTCTTTGTTTACTTCGGAGGAACACAGCTGGGCATCATCGGGAATAATGCGAGCGCCCCGTTATATGAAGCAAGTGATCGTCCGGAATTCCTTGGAAGAGAGTTCAAGTTCATCACCAAGGTGCCGTTCAAGGTGGAAAATGTAAGCACGGAAGAGAAGGAAGGCCCGTTCGGTCATACGCAAATTGTCACTTTGATGGGATCAGAGAAACAGACGATTACGATGTCTTTTCAGCTCCTTGAGCCCGGGACCGATTTGACCTTCTCAGAGGAACCGGTGACAGTCGGTTCTTCTAAAGGAAGCTATTCTGAAACAGAGGGCCCATTAAAGTCAAACAGGCTGACATGGATAGAGGGTGAGGCTATGTATGAACTGAAATATATGTCGACACGATCCGGCATCACTCTCACTAAAAACGACATGATCCAGATGGCGGAGTCCTTCCGTTAAGGGAAAAGGATGATGGTTTCCTGCACCATCATCCTTTTACTATTAGTTACCGTAGACCACTTTCACGATTTTTCCACTTTTGTCATAAGTGACTTTTTTCCACTGACTTCCATCATTTGCACTTACATATAAGACAATTGTATAGCTCCCCGAAGTACTCCGGGAAGCTTCTTTCCAGGTGACGCCACCTTGACCTCCGCCGTCTTCAATGACTTTTGTTCCGTCACTCATCATAGCCCAACTCCTTTTGTTAGTTAATACCATTAATTTAATACATGACTATCATACTATAAAACTGCTGGATACATTTTCTATTTATAGGGTTATGGGATGAGGAAATCACCGGTTAAAATCGGGATAGCTATCGAAACCCTGTCGAGATATTAATATTTTAATAAAAGATGTATAGAGGATGGGTGAAATATAGGTAATTCGATAAGTTGGCATGAATATTGATAATCCCGCACGATTATTCCCATTCACGCCCGATAAATCTGAAACTCGCATGATTATTTACAATTCTGCTTGAAAGAGAGTGAGTTCCGCACTTTACCAGGAAACGCTTGCGAAAGGAATCTCCGCCATGTCGTATGATGGTTCGGGGACGTGTGATTTCGAGCGGGTCAGTGAGGACGAATTAAATGGAGAATGTCAGTTGCTTATCACGAACCATAGTGGGGATCCGGTGACATTAGAAATCGAATTCCTGGATTCCTATATTCCGGATACGGATCACCGTTTGACCTCCTTGATGAATAAGGGTGGTCCTTATAGAATCACGGTCGAAGCCGATCATGAAAAAACGGTAGAGTTCAAAGAGGTACTCGACGTATCAGATGTCCCCTATCACGTGGATGGGGGAGGTTTCATGAACGTCCACTTCAAGATTACGGATGGGGAGAGGGAACGGGTTTTATAAGGAAACTACACCTTCTATTGTAGCAGCTTCACCATTCAAAAAATTTCCTTTCAATCTCATCCATGGTTTATTCTCTTTTTAACTAGGTGAAACCCATAATTTTCCTTCAACTTCCTATAATACGCGAACTTTCTATGTTAGTGAGCATACACTATTCTGACAAGTTATAGGGAAGTAGGTATTGTATTGTGAAAAAGAAGGAACAAAAGAACAGTCTTTCATGTCGAATCCAGCTCCCCCCAAAGGGATGTCCGGGTTTATTCCCGCCAGAGGTTTGTGTTAATCCTGTCATCCAATTGGAAGAACTGGTTCTCATCAGTTGTGAGGCAACCATTAGTGGAAGAGTATTATGTGATCACGTGCCTGTGGGAGGGGTACAAGTTACTTTAACGTCTACCTTTCCTGAATTGGTCTTTAGTGATCCGACTCCGGTGACGGACAGGCAGGGGGTGTTTACCACCACGGTGACAGTCCCCCGAGGAACACCAATTACTCCTGATGTCCGGATTACTGCGACAGCCACTGTCTCAGAGGAAACGGTCAGTGATTCGATTTTTGTAAGGGTGGGGTGTGTCGAATGTAGAAATCCTGTTCTAACGCTTAACCCTGTAGAAGGGACGATCGGGTGTCCGGGGACGCAAATTTCAGGACGACTGACATGTGATGGGCAACCAGTACCGAATGCAGCCGTGTTGTTTACGATCGGGAACGATTCCACGAAGGTGGTGATCACTCCGAACCCGGCTATTACGAAGGCAGACGGAACCTATACGGCCACTTTGGTACCGTTCCTTGGGATTGACGCAACGATAACGGTGACGGCATCAACGACTGTCGGTGGAAATCCGGTGACGTCTGAGACCCAGCCTGTTACAGTAGAGTGTCTGCCGTGTCAAAACCCTGTCATTTCACTGGATGACCTTGAGCCGATCATTTGTGATGGACTCGTTACAGGACGTCTTCTGTGTGATGGAAGACCGGTGGCGGGGGTTCAGGTAAGGTTGAGCAGTCCGCTACTCGTCTTTGGATCGCCGACGGTCATCACGAATGCCAATGGTGAATTCTCAAGCCCCGTCAGTGTCCCACCAGGTACATCCGATCAGGTGACATCTTATACTGCAAGAGCTGAGGTAAATGGAATTTCAGTTTCCGATACCAATACGGTTGAAGTCAGCTGTCCACCGTGTCAAAACCCGATCATTCAATTAGATATCCCTGGTCCGATCAGTTGCAGAGCCGTTATTACGGGACGTGTCCTATGTGATGGTGCACCGGTTCCAGGCGTACAAGTGACCTTAAGCAGTCCACTTCTTATGTTCCAGCCATCTGTCGTCACGACTAATTTCAACGGTGAATATTCAAGTGTGGCCACCGTGCCGTTCCCGACGCCCATAACCGAAGGTGTTTCATATACTGCCAGCGCAACGGTGAATGGCATCTTTGTATCTAATACCAACTTTCTGCGTGCAGGATGTGTCGACTGTCCAAATCCAGCCATGAATCTAATCGTACCTCCAACCATCGGATGTTCCGGTACCCTCATGGGAAGAGTGGTCTGTGACGTGATGACACCGATTCCGAATGTACCGGTATTCTTTGATATCGTTCAATCCCATACCAACGTATTCATTGATCCGAATCCTGCGATTACCGGAGCGGATGGACGATACACTGCAACGATCATGGCCGTTGATGGGACGGTTGAAACCATTACGGTAAGAGCACGAGCAACCGTCGGGGGGATCCCCATCAGTGCAGGACCATTCAGTGTAAATGTGAACTGTCCTGTGCCACCGGAATGTTCTTGTAAATTCAAGCTGGATACTCAAGGTGGAGCGCAGCCTGGTGCGCAAATAAGAGTGACCCGATTCGGAATCGTCATGGATTATACGGGTACATTGAATGTCACCATAAACGAATGTGGGGCTTCTAGGGTGGGTCCTTGTAATCCTGCAGTGGATAACTTCAATTTCCTCTTCAATGCAAATAACGGGGATAACTTCCAATTCACCCAAGGTCGAAGAACAATGATTGCCTGTGAAGATAATTTTACCGTTGCCATTGTAGAAGGGTTGATCAATGGGCGGGTTAACAACGGTCCTTCCCGAACATTCGATGCGCAAATCAGAGCCACCCTCAACAATGTTACGGGTGACATCACCTTTGAAATCTTTGCGACTGATAATACGACGACCACTTTCCAGACACTCGTTCCGTTTACGGCACCTGGAAGTCCTCAGTCATTTATAACAGGTTGTTAAAATAGCGGGATGATTCTCGATGGAAGAAGTGGCGGGAAGCTCAGAACAGCTGGCGAAACTGGCTCAGGAATTAAACGGTCTCGTCCGGAAGTTTCAAGTGTAAAAGATAGATAGTGAAAGCCACAGAGGATGGATTCTCTGTGGCTTTGTTTTTACTAGTGTTCACGATCTTCTATAAGTGATAAAATGGAAACAAATTCCATAATGTGTCACGCTGAAAGGAGTCTCTTCATGTTTAAAAAAAGCATCCGATTCCCCCTAATCTATTTCGTTATTAAGATCCTCTACCAATTCATCAAAAACGAAGAAATCAGGTGGATAGAAAATATCAGTGTCTGCTTCTGCATTTTTTTATTTATGTTGTTGTTTCATTGGGCAGATAAACCTTATAAGTGGAAAAAAGATCATCATTGATCGGATAACGTTCAGGGGAAAGCCAAGTAGAAACGAAAGACGAAGAAAAAATGTGTGGGGCTGGGTGAATGAGAGGGAATTCATGCTCTAATATGTTACCGTTCCACCCGATTCTCAAGGTTGAATACCCGTTTATCGATGTCTGTCGTTTTCGCATTCACAAAGCGAAATTCGGAATCTATGGATTGCTTCGTCACTTTTAATAAAGCAAGTACTTCATCGGTTTGTGCAGCTTCAATCCGGTCGACGGTTGCTTTGATGTTTTTCAAGTCCGCTTGGGTAGATTTAAGATCAGAACGGATGCCGCTCACGTCCGCTTGGGTAGATTTAAGATCAGAACGGATACCGCTCACGTCCGCTTGGGTAGATTTAAGATCAGAACGGATACCGCTCACGTCCGCTTGGGTCTGATTCAGATCAGAACGGATAATGCTCACGTCCGCTTGGGTCTGATTCAGATCAGAACGGATGCCGCTCAAGTCCGCTTGGGTCTGATTCAGATCAGAACGGATAATGCTCACGTCCGCTTGGGTTTGATTCAGATCAGAACGGATAATGCTCACGTCCACTTGGGTTTGATTCAGATCAGAACGGATGCCGCTCACGTCCGTTTGGGTCTGATTCAGATCAGAACGGATAATGCTCACGTCCGCTTGGGTCTGATTCAGATCAGTACGGATGCCGCTCACGTCCGTTTGGATTTGATTCAGATCAGAACGAATACCGCTCACGTCCGCTTGGGTCTCTTTCAGATCGGACCGGATGCTGAGAACATCAGCTTGAGTCGTCTTCAGCTCACTTCGAAATTCCTTCATATCACTGCGCACTTCTTTCATCTCGCCACGTAAATCCAACAGTATTTCAAGTATCTGCTTCTCCATTTTTCTCACCTCCTTCCTATAATTATAAAACATCTGAATCGGACATTCTACCTTGAATCATTTCCTTTTTGGAAGAAAAAGGGGACGGTGAGCTCGCCCCTTTTCATCACTAATCACGCATGGATCCTGCTTCCCTTGAAGTCATGGCCCCTTGCCCTGCGGCGACATCTTTTTGAATTTGCTTTTTCACCTGCTGTGGGTCCGTCCCTGTTGTCATTGATTTCATCTCATTCTGATCAGGCTTTTTCATATACGAATCACCTCCAAATTTGTTTAGGCTCTTAGTATGGGCCTTGGTCCCAGGGGATATAAATTCTCCTCTTGTCCAAAAAAAGGAAGAGAGATATAATAAAAAAGAATCTTACATACTAAAGGGGGGAATATCATGCATACGTTCACTGTAGACATCAAAAAATACCGACTATTAATGATGTCTATTATTGGAATTTCAGCCGTCCTCGGGACACGTCTGTCCTTTTTTAGCTGATTTTTTATAGTGTGAACGAGTGTATGATTTCCTGGAATAGCGAGAGCCATGGGGAATGATTTCCTGTGGCTTTTTTTGATTTTATTCAGCCGCAGCGGCTAGTGGCTTGAGGTTTGCGACGTACCATTCAGCTGCTGAATTTCAGGGGATTTTTAGCAGCAGAATATCATAGGAATATCAGCAGCTGAAACCCGCCTGCGCTTTTTTTATCCAGCTCCGGCGGCTAAAGGCTCGAGGTCATAAGCTAAACAGGTCAAAAAGGCAAAAAACGCCTTTCCGCCCTGTTCATCTTATGCTTGTCGCCTTTGGGCAACCCGCCTGCGCTTTTATGAGAGGACGAAATAAAATGATGAAAATATTAAAAACAAAAAACAATATCTATTTACTATACTTTTATCTCTTTTTTGCCCAGCTGTTTTTCGACCGGGCGCTATGGGTCATCTATCTTGGCGATAAGGGGATGACATTAGGTGAGATCGGGGTCCTTGAGGCGCTGCTCCACTTGGCCATTGTGTTATTCGAGGTTCCGACAGGGATGATTGCCGATTTGTACGGGAGGAAGGTCAGCTTAGTGATTGGGAATCTGTTCAGTCTCCTGTACGGATTGTTCATGCTCCTCGGCGGTAACTTCTCCATGTTCACCCTGGCGTTTCTGTCCATGGGGCTCATGGTCACCCTTCATTCCGGAGCGGAGCAGGCATTTGCCTTCGATACATTGAAGAATGACAAACGGGAAAAGGATTATACCCGGGTGATCGGAAGCATGACGGCGATTTCCCTGTTATCCCTTAGCCTGGCGAAATTCCTAGGCGGTTTCATGGCGGAAGTGAGCTGGGAGTGGGTGTACGGGTCCACCATCGTCACCCACGTCTTGGCGGTCATTCCCTTGTTGTTCATGAAAGAACCGGAGAGGGAGAAGACCGAAGAGATCAGCGGACGCTGGTACAATCAGTGGGTCTATCAATTCCGGCTGGGGGTCAATGTTTGGAGAAATAATCGGGTCATTCACGCACCGGTTGTGCTTTTTATCCTGGCGAGTGCGGTCATGGTGATCATGGTATTTTACGGGCAGGAATACTTCGTGGAACTGGGGTATTCGTCCATCGTCGTGGGAGCGGTGTTTACCATCGAAGGACTTCTCGGAGTTGTCATGGCGAAGATTGCCTACAAGGTGGAGGAACGATTCAAGTTCTTCAACATCCTGTATTACGGATTGGGACTTTTTCTTGTGTTCTTCGTCCTGTTTATCTTTGCAACGGACTGGGCGATCCTGCTATCGTTTCTGATCCTTGCCCAGCTGTTGAGTTTGTTCGAACCGATTTTCAGCTCTTTCGTGCAGAGCTTTTTGAAAAGCAATATACGGTCGACTTTCCTTTCCCTGATCGGGTTGATGGAGAGCTTTGTCATCATGATCAGCTTCCCGCTGTTCGGCTATGCCATTGAACGGACAGGATTCACTGACGGATTCGCCTGGCTGCTGGTGCTTTTCTTTGTGTTGGCAGGTGGGTATTTGGTTGGTCAGAGGATGAAAATGAAGGGACGGGCCTAAGGAGGGAGTTCCTTGTCTTTTAAGGTGCATGTAAAATAAAGTACAGAATGATCATCATATTTAGAAGGTAGAACCTCGCCGCAGGAATTTGGCGAGGTTCTTTTTTTATCGTCATCTTTTAAATAAGATGTCTTGCCCTTAATAGAAGAAACAGTAAAAGAAAGATAAGCGGAGATTTTCCGGTTACATTCAATATATCCCTTGTTTTGAGGGGAATAGGCGGAGTTATGAGACCGTCGATTAACTACTTTTAATAAATGCTCCATATTTTAGACAAATAAAAATTTAAAATTTCGTTAGGTTTCAATGATCAATTTAGTATTACCCAGAGTATCTTGACCCCTTTTTTAGCCTTAACTGTCTGAAAATCGATTTAAATGCGTCTCAAGGGGATTTTTGTAAACGATCGTGACTCTCTAGTGCATTAAAATAGCAGTTGAGATTCAGTGAGGTCAAGTAAAAGTTTCACATTTTAATTAATCGACAGTCTCGTTATTCCGCCTATGTACTGAAAAGTCCACCATTTTTTGTCTTTATAGAGACAATAGGCGGAATTTTTCCGACTATTTCGGCTTTTTTTACTATACATTATGAAATAAGCGGAATTATTCCGTCTATATATCAGCTCTAGCACTTAATCTGATCTCCCAACCGAACGTGCAGGATTTATGATCCTTATTTTCAAGTAGGGGTTTTATATCCTTTTTAAAGGATAATTATGGTAAAATTGAACAAGCGGGGAGGAATATGAATGATTGCCAAATTGAAAAAAACATTTCGTTTTATAGGATTAAAGGGGGAAGGGGCCTTTAGTGATTTTAGTACGGAAGTGCCAAAGCATGCGCAAGAGTTTCTCAGAAGGTTACACGAAGTGAAAGCCGTCACTGGGCCGGAAATCGCTCTATATGAGCCGAAAAGGGACCATGCTCATGTCAATGGGATTTATTATGTCGGCGTCCAAGTAGATGAACCATTTACTAATGTTCCTGACGGGATGATTTATATGGAATTGGACGAAGACTATGCGACGATGAAAGGAACCGATATTGGAAATCTTCACAGAGATTTAAACAAGTGGATGGATGATCAGGGATATCACCGAAAATCAGAAGCATATATTGTGGAGACGTATCATCCATTGGAGGATGGCGTGGAAGAAGTGGCGGTTTACCTGCCGATTGAAGGAGCTTAAGATAAGCTTCTTTTTTTATATCTAATTCCATTGTATCACTCTTATCTTAAAAATATCAGTCTGTTAAAAATGGAGGTAATTGGTAAAATACAGGATAGATTGGTTAGGGGGAATGGATATGATTGATTATCGTATAAAAAATAACGGTGGTTACACAAAAACGATGGGGGAACTCGTTTCAATGCTGGAACATAGCCGGGCGGTGACAGTGGAGGAAATCAAGGATCTCACTGAAGAAGACTTGGATAAGAGGGCAGACGGCGATGTGAATACCATTGGATCACTTCTCCTCCATATTGCTTCCATTGAGTTTGTTCACGGGGTTATTTCATTTGAAGGACGGGACATCAACAAGGTTGAGTTGGAGAAATGGAAAGCCGCACTGGAACTCGGTGAGGAAGCAGGGAAGACTATAAAAGGACATCCCATTCAGTACTACATCAACGAGCTCTCAGCCGTCAGGGAGAAGACCTTGGCAGAGCTCATAAAAAGAAACGATGAATGGTTGTTCGAAGAGAATGAGTGGCCGAATGGTGTACCGTATAACCATTACTACCTCTGGTTTCACGTCATGGAAGACGAAATCAATCACCGGGGACAAATACGCAGCCTGAAACGGAGATTAAAGAAGGAGAAAATATAAATGAAAACAAATCTTTTAAACATATTGGAACTCATCAAACTAGGAGAAAAGCTGAAAACTGAAATGAGGCACAGCTGGCTTTCAAACGGAAGACAGGAAAGCGTCGCCGAGCATACGTGGAGAGTCTCCCTGATGGCCATGCTGATGGAACCGTATTTAACAGAGAAAGTGGATTCGGCGAAATTATTAAAAATGATCATCATTCATGATCTCGTTGAAGCAGAAGCCGGAGACATTCCGGCATTTGATACGATGAATGACCAAGCAGTGAAGGAACAGAAGGCATTCAATGAGAAGAAGTCCATTGAGAGAATACGGGATATGCAGGGAAATGCTTTAGGAGAAGAGCTATACGATCTCTGGCATGAGTTTGAAGAGAAAGAAACGTATGAAGCCAAAGTTGCTAATGCCTTGGATAAACTGGAAGCCCAGATCCAGCATAACGAAGCAGACATCTCTACCTGGCTTGATATTGAACATAGGATGAGTTTCATGATGGGCAAGCACGTGGGTTTTGACGGAACATTGCAGGTATTTAAAGATATTATTGAGGAAGAGGCTTACGCGAAGTTGAAAGTAGCTGGGATGGAGCCCGAAAAATTAAGGGGATGATGAGATATACAAGAATGGATTCTTTGCATTCCAGGTATACGGTAATATATATATAAGAAAATTTTAAACGGCGTTGATAGTATGGGAAAGATTTATTCTTCAGAAGATCTTATGAAGTAAATGGATAACATGAATAGTGAAAACTCTGTTGTTCAATTCTCGATCCCGGGTAAGGGGAAGTTTACTCTTGTATTACAAGAGGAGAGTGAACAAGCGATTTCAGAAGATAGTAAGAAAAATCCAGATTTAGAACGTATGACAAAAGAGAGTGAAGAGCAGTACAAACAAGGGCTGGGGATTTCTACTTCAGATCTTTTGAAATCACTATCAGAGAAGGATTTTAAGCGAAAAACGTGTAAGATACAGATCCCATTTTTCCGAAAATGGGGTTTTTTTTTATGAAAAACAAAGCACCGGTAGTATCAGAATCGTCACTGTAATTTTTGTATAGGTAAAATTATACAAAAAATGATTGTGAAATAACGCCTTGTTTGAAATAATTGGAATTATCAACTAAGAATACAAGAAAACAATCGGAGGAACCAACCATGAAAACAGGTACACTTTTATTCATAACAGGGTTACTACTCTTTATGCTGGGAATCTATTTATCTACATATATCCCAGACCTGGGTGTGTTATTAAGTGTCGGTGGTGGGATGATGCTTGGTGTCAGCAGTTATTTCATAGGGACGCATCAGGTGAAACCAAGTAAAAGGGTGAAAAAGCCATGAAAAAAGGAAGACTCATCACCAAAGAACATATTGTAAAAGATTTAAAGAGGATAGGCGTTACAAAGGGAATGACCGTCATCGTCCACTCATCCTTAAAATCAATCGGCAGAGTCATAGGCGGTCCGGTTTCCGTCATCCTGGCACTGGAAGAGGCAGTCGGTACAGAAGGAACCATCGTCATGCCGTCCCAAACCGAGCATCTTTGCGACCCGACGGAATATGGAAGTGGCTATAGCGATGAAGAGCTGGAACTCATTAGGGAAAACATGCCGACATTTCATCCTGATCTAACCCCGACCTCTTATATGGGTTTCATTCCTGAGACATTCAGAAAGCAAGATGGGGTGTACCGGAGTCCCCATCCACATACATCATTCGCTGCCTGGGGGAAAGATGCTGCCTGCATCACGCAGGAACATGGTTTCGACTTTTCCATGAATGAACACTCCCCATTAGGAAAGATATATGAACTGGATGGCTACATTCTCCTCCTTGGAGCCCCGACGAATTCAAATACCTCATTGCACCTCGCAGAATACAGGCAAAACAACTCGTTTGTGAAAGAAAAGATATGGGACGTCAAAATAAAAAAAGGCATGAAAGAAGTGTGGACGACGTATCGTGATATCAATAATGAGTCAGACGATTTTGACCGATTGTTTGAGGATTTTTATAGAGAAACAGATGCTGTGAAAGAGGGTATGGTCGGGGAAGCGAGGAGCTTTCTGATGCCCATGCGACAGATAGTGGACTACGCTGTTGGCTGGATGGATAAAAACAGGAAATGATGGGAGGATTCGAGATGACCTTTGATGTGTTTTCGTTGATACTCATCGGGGCGGTTGCTGGAGTTGTTTTACAGACTTTGCAGAAGTACAGTAGGGTACCATCATTTTTGAATGTGAAGCTTTTCGTCGTGTTGATCCTTTTATCAGCTGCATGCTGGGTCATCAGCATAGCGCTTGGTGGATGGATTGGTCTGAGTATGACGGGTATAGGATTGTCTGTGATGATGGTGGCTGTATCAGGGTTGGTCATTTCTATTTTGTTAAATTTGTTGTTCCGTGATATATGATCTGCAAATGAGTTCTTTCACAATGAGAAGAAGTCTTGTTGATTATAGAATGATTTTACAAGCTCAAACATATGTAGGTAAGAGAAAGGGAGGGTGCCATTTGAAAAAGTCATTAGGTACGGGTTCATTCATTTTATTTCTCATCGGTCTAGTATTCTATTTTTTAGCCCTGTTAGGAAAAGATACATTGTTACTGCCTGCGGTCATCACGGCAGTCGTAGGTTTTGTGGCAGGCTTGTTCGGAGAAAAAACAATCCAGAGAAAGATTGGCCTTTATGGAAATGGCCTCATATTAGTGGTCGGTCTGCTTCTTCCATTTGTGGTGACGACGTTTTTTTGGAATAAGCCTTAGAGGCCAAAAGCTTAACGTTAAGAACTTCTTGTGCAAAGAAGTTCTTTTGTTTTATAGAAATGATAAAGATGCACTCATGCTATTAATACATACACACTAGGAGGAGAAAAAATGAACCTGGGCACTCCAACCGCAACCGGAAACACAGCCAACGTCTATCTCTATGAAAAAAAAATTTACAAAGTCTTTAACGATTCCTTACCAGCCTATGAATCCATAAAAGAAGCAAAAAAGCAACAATATGCCCATTCTTGCGGGCTTCCTGTACCGGAAATATTTCATGTCACAAAAACAGACGGAAAACAGGTCATCATCATGGAACACATCAAAGGAAGAACACTAGGGGACCTTCTAACTGACAACATGGAAAAAGCAGAGTACTATATGAACATGTCCGTTGAAGTACAAATGAAGATTCATCAGATCACAGCTCATTCCATTGAACCGATGTCCGAAAAACTGCGACGCCAAATTGAATCTGCACCTGATTTGGAAGATGGGGTAAAGACTCGTTTACTGAAAAAACTAGATTCCATGACCTTTGAAAAAAAGCTCTGCCACGGAGATTTTCATTTATATAACTTAATCCTGTCAGAGAATAACGTCACCATCATCGACTGGGTTGATTCCAGTGCAGGGGATAGACGAGCTGACGTCTATCGGAGCTATCTCCTGTATTCCCGGGTCTCAGAGGACCTCGCTGATATGTACATGCGCCTTTATTGCGAGAAAAGCGGTCTGTGCAAAGATGAAATTTTCCAATGGGCACCCATAATCGCCGCGGCCAGATTGTCAGAGAGGGTTTCTTCCGAAGATCCAAAGCGACTATTAGAGATCGTGCAACAGATTTGATAAAAAGCCATGGTACCTGTCCCCATGGCTACTATACTCATACTATTGTCTTTTATTTTCCGGATTGTATAAATCTTTTACTAAGAGTTCTTTCGTGCTGTCTTTATATTGGATGGATATTTTGTCATCGTTAGTCAGTTTTTTTTCTTTCCCATTATCCAGTAGTAACGTGTTTTCATCCAAGAAAGTATACGTGATGTTGATCTCATCCTTTAGGTTTTCTGGTGTTGATAAATCTTCCCGCTTCTCATAGATGACCATCCAGTCAGTAAAGTCCCGATTCAGCTGTTCTTTTCTAATTAACAGATGTCGATTGTCTTGTTTTGATTTAAATGACAGAGTAACCGTGTTCCCTTGATTTTGAATTGTTGTTTGAACATCGTTTGCATCTGCTATCCACATTCTGATGAAGAGTAGGTAATAGCCGAGGATCAAAATGAGGAATAGGGATAGCAACGAGGTGACAATAGTGAGTATTTTTTTTCTGTTCTTTGATCTTACTTTTTTTAAGTAGTCGATATTTTTATCCTCTTTAGCCTGTTCATGTACGTTTTCCGACAACCATTCTTCTTGCATTTCATGTAAGTATTCTCGACAGTTTTTACACTGCTCCATATGTACTTCCATTTGTCTATTGGTCTCTTCACTCGTTAAATGTTCAATATAGCTCGGAACTAAATCTTTAAAAACATCATGATTCATACCTTTTATCACCCTTTCTTATTTGTTGTTTGGCACGGTAAAATGTGACTCTGGCCCAGTTTTCTGATTCTCCAAAAATAGAACCAATGTCTTTGAATGATAAATTTCCCAATAACCTAAGATAAAGGATTTCACGCTTTTTCTCGCTAAGTTGTTGTGCCTGCTTAAAAAATTGGATTTTGTCCTCATTTTGAATATATTGTTCTTCCAAACTGTTAACGGGAGCAGGTTCATCGCCTAGTGATTCCACTAACAAGTGCTTCTTATTTTCGCGATTTCCCTCTTGTAGCCAAACATTTTTAGCGATTGAACAGAGCCACGTTGAAAATTTCGCTTTTCCGTTTTCTTGAAAACGATCGATGGACTTAATGGCCTGATAAAATGTCTCTTGAGTCAACTCCTCAGCAGCTTGATGGTCGTTTGTCAGGGTCACTAAATATCTGAAAATAAAGTCTGCGTATTCTTGATAAACTCTCTCTTTATCCACATGTAACCTCCTTTCCGATCTGTTTTTAAAAGTCTAATCATCTATTTCTCCAAAAAAATGTTCATTCGTTACAATTTATTTTCTTTTTTTATTTGCTTTGACTACTTACAGACCTCAATAAATAGATTCAGGGTACAATAAGTAAGGGTTTGACAAAAAAAGGTACATCCACTAGATTACACCAAAAACATCATTTGGAGAATGGATTTTACTGAATAAAACTTCGAGCTATCCTCTGGGCTCGTAACGAAAAACAGCCACCCGCAACAAACACGGATGGCTGGTTCTGCCCTTTTGCGAAACCCCATGGGTACAGGTCCTTTGGTACACAAAAAGCAACGTTACCTGTCCACGTGGCTTTACAATGGCTATAGGAAATACTGCAAAAGTATGTTGAAAATAAGGTCTTCAAAGTGTTTCATCATTCCTTATCGGATACAAAATCCGCTCATGAGGCTTCAAGTATTCACCATTTCTCTGATCATTCTATAACATTTTTTTCAATGACAAGTGATAGGCTATCAGCTATTTGCTGATAAGTAGCATCATTTGGATGGAAGTTGTCACTTGAAAGATCGCGTTTGGCATCTGTTACCAAATTGAAGGTATCCACCACTTGAACGTCGTATTTTAAGCCTAATGTGCGGGCAGATTCATTCCATTTTTGGATGACAGAATCAAAGGACTCCCCGTCCGGTAATTCCTTAAAGGGATTATATAGTCCCATATAGAGGATGACGGCATCCTTATTTATGTCACGAATGGTTTCAAACGTTCTTTCCAAGTTAGGAATTTCAGTTTTCAGAATGCCAAGGGCGGCATCTTCTGAATAATTGTTTAAAATCTCACCGGAATTAAAGAGGTTATTTCCCCCAATCGTGATGGATATGATTTTGGCGTTCTTAAGAGATCGCCTGACATCCTTTTGTTCTAACTGGGCCAGTAAATCTTCAATCCTGGCACCACGTATACCTAAGTTTTGGTAGCGCTCCACCGTATTGGTTTCTTTAAGTGAATCTCCAACCAGCGGGACAAAACCTTCTCCTTTTGAAGATCCTACCCCCCTTGTCAATGAGTCGCCAAGTGCAATATACGTTTCTCCAGGAGTAGCGGGAGCTTCTTCTGATTCTGCTACTATCTTCTCTTCGGGAGGGTTGGCGATATCCGAATAGGCTCTTACAAATCCATATCCAAATAGGACGGTCAGTGCAAGGGAAAGGGTGATAAATAGTTGCCACATCCACTTTTTCATCTCTTAATCTCTCCTTCTATTATGATTGTACCAACTTTTACTCATGCTGAGTATTTATAAGAGCAATTGAGAAAAAAGTTCGTTAGAATAGATGTAGGGTGATGATATGAGCATAAAGCCAACTGTTCAATTGAAAAATGTAACGAAAGTAATAGGGAAAAAGAAGATTATTGATAATATATCATTTGACATATATCCAGGAGAAGTATTTGGGTTCCTTGGTCCCAATGGTGCTGGAAAAACGACTACGATTCGGATGCTCGTCGGTCTGATCAAGCCAACATCAGGAGTCATCAAAATCTGTGACTTTAATGTGAGAAAGCAATTTGTACAGGCGATGCAGCGCCTTGGTTCGATTGTTGAAAATCCAGAGTTATATAAGTATTTGACCGGTCGGGAAAATCTGCAACTATTTGCACGGATGCTGCCTGAGGTGGACAGTGAACGAATACAAGAGGTCATTGATCTGGTTGATCTGACTGCGCGAATTGATGACCAGGTACAGACCTATTCACTGGGGATGCGTCAGAGGCTTGGGATTGCACAAGCATTGTTAGGCCGGCCGGATGTGCTAATTTTGGATGAACCTACGAACGGGTTGGATCCAATGGGAATAAAGGATCTTCGTACATTTATCAGGAAACTGGTCGACGAAACCGGCCTTTCCGTTCTCGTATCCAGTCATATATTAAGTGAAATTGAAATGCTAGCCAATCGAGTGGCGATTATGAGCCGTGGGAGAATCGTGAAGGTAGGCAAGGTAAGTGATTTAGTGGATGCATTGTCATCAGGTGTGGACTGGAGAGTCAATGATGCTTTTCGTGCACTTGATCTCTTTAAAGCATCTCCATATGTCCAGGCTGCAGAACTGTACGATGATCATACGATCCATACTCTTATGGATGAAAGCAAAACGTCGATCCTGAATGAATCTTTACTGCAGTCGGGAATGGAGGTATGGACAATTGAAAGGAAGGTCCAGACATTGGAGGACTTATTTATTCGTTTGACAGGAGGCGATCATATTGTCTAATCCAAATATGATTGGTCTGATTCATAATGAAGTCATGAAAATTGCTTCCAAAAAACGCTTTGCGGTTGTCATCGCCATATTAATCATTCTAGTCTCTATGTTTACTTATGCACAATACCGGGAGATACAAGAGAAGATTGAAAAGCAGGGTACGCTGGACTGGCGAGTGGAACTGCAGCAGGAGATCGTCGATCGGCAAAACCGGCTGGCATCCAGTGGGATCCAGGATGAGGCCAGACAATTCCTTGAATTGGATTTGAAGCAAAAGCAATACTACTTGGACAACAATATCAATCCGAACTATCCTGGAGCACCTACATTTATCCGCATTTTTTTCTCGCAGGGACTCACACTGGTCCTGCCTTTACTCATCATTATCATGATGGCTGATGTTGTGAGTGGGGAATACAATGATGGGACCATCAAGACATTATTATCCCGACCGATCAAACGATGGAAGATCCTGATGGCTAAATGGCTGACGGTTTTACTGTATACATCGATGCTGATAGCAGCTACTGTAGTTGTCTGCTATGGGATTTCAGGGATTGTCCTCGGGTATGATGGCTGGACGGCACCTATTCTGACGGGCTTTCAAGTTTCTCCATCAGGTGAATTAACGACGACATCTATCCATACCCTCCCGATGTGGGAATACTTGCTGATGTCAGCGGGTCTTGCATGGGTCGTTACAGCGACTGTTGCAACCATAAGCCTGATGATTTCAGTCCTTGTGAAAAATACAGCTACTGGTATCGGGGCGATGATGGCTGTGTTGATTGCAGGCACCCTTTTATCTTCCATCGGTTCAAGCTGGACGAGCTCAAAGTATTTGGTGAATTTGAATTTTGATCTGATCAATTACTTAGAAGGTCAAGCTCCGCCAATCGAAGGGATGTCACTGCCGTTTTCATTAACAGTACTTGGAGTATGGACTGTCGCTTGCCTTGCCGTTGCGTTTTGGAATTTTACTCAGAAGGATATGTATTAAGTTCATCCTTTAATAATGTTTATTACTGAATCCTGTCCGCATCTGCATCGTAATGGAAGATGAAACAAAAAAAGTAGCCACCCTCCAACAAACTTAGAGGGTGGCTACTTTCATTTTATGCTACTTCTGTTTCTTTCTTCTCCCCAGTCCCTTTAGCCTTATAACTGATAAAGAACAGGACGGCCAGAAGGATAATGATTGAAACAAATACCATCATATTGGATTCGATCAATTTCACAAGGTTACCAAGAACGATACCGACTAAACCGAAGTCTGCATCTCCAAACGTGGTTCCTTGGAATCCTAATGAGCTTAGTACTGGTAACAAGAGTGCTGGCAGGAAGCTGATCATGACCCCGTTCGCCATGGAACCGATGACGGCACCGCGGCGTCCGCCGGTGGCATTTCCGAATACTCCGGCTGCTGCCCCTGTGAAGAAGTGAGGGACAAGTCCCGGAACGATGACCTTCAATCCCAGTAGTGGAAGGAAGAGCATGCTCACGAGTCCGGCGATGAAGCTGAATAGAAATCCGATGATGACGGCGTTCCCTGCGAATGGGAAGATGGCCGGGCAATCAAGGGCGGGTTTCGCATTCGGGACGACTTTGTCCGCGATCCCTTTGAAGGCCGGAACGATTTCACCAAGGAGCATGCGCACCCCTGCTAAAATGATGTACACACCGACGGCAAATGTAATCCCCTGCATAAAGGCGAAGACCAGGAAGTTCTGTCCCCCGCTTAATTCTCCTTCGACGAAAGCTGGACCTGCTGCGCCTGCTACGACGAAGAACAGGATGACCATCGTCAGGGAAACGGAGACAGATGTATCACGAAGGAATCCTAGTGATTTTGGCACTTTGATTTCTTCTGTCGATTTGCTTCCTTTTCCAACGGCTTTCCCGACCATCGCTGACACTAAATACCCGATCGATCCGAAGTGACCGACGGCAAAATCATCGGAACCGGTGACTTTGCGAGTGAACGGCTGAAGCATCGCAGGAGACAAGACCATCAGTGCCCCAAGGATGATCGAACCAAGAACGATCAGCGGTACTCCCGTAAATCCTCCGGTCGTCAGGATGACGGCGATCATGCAGGCCATGAACATGGTATGATGTCCGGTTAAGAAGATGTATTTAAAAGGACTGAATCGTGCAATAAGAATATTGACAACCATACCGAACAGCATAATCATCGCTGTTTCTGTTCCAAAGCTTTCCTGTGCAAGAGCTACGATCGCTTCGTTGTTCGGGATCACGCCGTCGACTTCGAAAGCGTGATTGAACATGCTGCTGAATTGCCCAAGGGACTGGACGAGTACATTCGCACCCGCCCCGAGGATGACGAAGCCCATGACCGTTTTCAGTGTTCCGGACACGACATCCCCTGAATTCTTGCGCTGGATGAGGAGCCCGATTAAGGCGAATAGACCGACAAGGATCGCAGGTGTACCGAGTATATCCTTCATTATGATATCTATCATTTATATCGCTCCTTCTTTTTTAAAAAATGGTCTAGATGTTTTGTTCCAATGCTGCACGCAATTCGTTCTTATCCATCAGGTTTCTTAACTTCACGACATTCTTACGGCCGTCTTCCAGGCTTTCGACGATATCTTCAGAGCCCAGGAAAAGGTCCGCCTGTTCCGTCTTGGCTGTTGTCAGATCCGTGTGGGAAACTTCTGCTTCTTTCCCCATATCCTTCAGTGCTGCCTTTACGTTCATTTCTACGATCATGCTGCTTCCTAATCCATTTCCACATACGACTAATACTTTTTTCATTTTCATTTCCTCCTCAGATTTATACTTCTACTGTTTGATTGATTAATTTAATGACGGTTTCTTGATCACTTGCTGCGATCAACTTTTCTACGTTGCCTTCATTTGATAATAGTTCTGTTAGCTGTGCGAGTGCCTTTAAGTGTGTTTGATTATCGATTGCCGCAAGCACGATGATGAGCTGGGCGCGATGCTTTTCTTTTTCGGAAAAATAAACCGGTTCCTCGAGTCGCAGGAAGCTCATCCCCAGCTGTTCGACACCTGTTTCAGGACGTGCGTGGGGGATCGCGATATTTGGTGCGATGACGATATAAGGACCCAATTCCTTCACGTTCGTGATCATCGCTTCCACATAATCCGGTCGGATCGATTGCTGTTCGACAAGGGGCTCACTCGCCACCTTGATGGCTTCCTCCCAATCCGCGACACGTTCTTTCAGCTGGATCGTCTGTTCTGTCAGTAATTCATTAAGCATAGGCTTTCTGAGCTCCTTTATCGTGGGAGTAGTTTGTTCTAAAAGCTGGACCAGTTCTTTTTTTAATGCGTTTTCCTGATGGATGGTTGCGTACCGTTTGATCACGTCCATCAGAAGGTCGGTCCGGTTCTTTTCGGTCGGCTTCGAGTCGAAAAGCTCGTTCATCCGCTGCATGACCCGTTCCTTTTCCAAGTTCGTCAGTATGGCGGGCACATGGATGACGGGAATGTCTTTTTCTTTTATATAATTGGTGGAAAAAATAATATCCGCCTCGTACTCGTTCGTTCGATAGTCCCTCATGGAGAGCGTCGTGATGACATTCAACCCGGCGATCAGGTTCTCGAGCTGTGTCCTGAGCATGTTCGAAGTCCCAATCCCGTTTTCACACACGATGAGTGCCTTGAACTTGGTTTCGACCTTCTTCTGCTCTTTCGTCAACCACCCTCCGAAATGAAGAGTGATATAGGCTGCTTCTTCATCCGGTACGGATTTTCCGACATACAGTTCCAGGTGTTTCATGACCCGCTTCGTCAGGTGAAAGATATCGGGGTACGTCGTTTGAATACTGCCGGACAGGTCATTCGCGATCGAGAGCCCGTACTTGAGCCGGTAAAACGTCGGCTTAATATGGGAGATAAGGTTTTCCTCAAGTCCCTGTTTGTCATCGAATACAACACAGGAGTAAAGCTGGAAATCATGGATCATCCGTTGAACGACTTCCTTGAGCCCGGATAGTTCCTGTTCCGTATAGCGGTTGAAGTTATCCTGTTGGACCTTGGATCCGAGCAGGTTCATCGTAATGAAGCAAACCTCATCATCCGGGAAAGCAACATCTAGTTTATTGGTGATATGAAGTGCTGCCCTGTAGGCTTCTGTCTGCTTCAGGACTTCTTTTTCTTCTTCCGGGACCGAAATGTACTTGTGTAATTCGATCCGCTTCATGATCATCAGGATCTGCAGGGAAAGAATCTCGACCATTTCATCTGTCAGCGTCAATCCCAATTCCTTTTCCGCTTCATAAAGAATTTCCCTCACGAGGCGTCTTTGCTCCGTATCCTGTGACCACGTATCGGCTTCCGGCTGGATCATCCTATGAACCTCATTCCGGACATTCTGCCAATCGTGGTGCGAAAAGATGGTGGCGAGGATTGTGGAAAGCATCGTTCGCTTTGCGTCCTCGGGACCTTTCAACCTGTAGCCAGATCCTTTTTTATAGTACAAGTGCAAACCTGCTTCGTGAAATTCCTGCTTGATGTCTTTAATCACCTTCGCGATCGTCCCCCGGCTCATGCTCGTCAAATCCATGAACCGCTGCATCGAGGCATCTTGTTCTTCCAACAGGATGGATGCTTTAATGAGGACTTCGCGCTCTTCTTTCGATAACTGATACTGCCAATCTTCAAAACTCTGATCCTTCGAAATCATCAACTTCGATTTCGAATCAGGGGGCAAATACAACCCCTTCCCATGCTGACTTTCAATCGGTTCCAACCCTTCCGTCCTCAACCAGTTGTTGATCTGATCAAGATCGTAATAAATGGTCCGCTGAGACAAGTTCATCTTCGCGACAAGTTCCTTCGTCGGGACCGGGTCGGGCGAATGTTGAATGATGGATAATAAGTGTGCACGTCTTTTATCCAATACCATGAGGATCCTCCTCTGATTAATTTTGCATATTTATATTCTTGTTTAGTAGATGATCATCTTATGAGTCTAGTATATAGGCATTTAACCAGTAATGAAAGGGGTTTCACTGTGTAGAGTTTGTATGGGCTGTTTTTGCAAAAATGAACAGTGAACCAAAACGGCATCCTTATGGGATTTTGTGATTGTCAAAGGGAGGGAGGTTTGAAATAATTGGAAGAGAAACCGTATCCGGGAGGTCAAACCATGTCGAATGATTTTTATTGTGATGAAGTGTTAAGCGGAAGAACCGAAGTGAATAAGGTGCTTGAAACAGACAATGTACTCGCCTACCATCACACAAGGCCCTTTTATCCTGTCCATATTGTAGCGATTCCAAAAAAACATATTCCTTCACTCCTTACACTTGAAGAAGAAGATGACGAATTATTGATTGAACTATTAAGCGTCATTAAAAAGGTTGCACGAATGGTTACAAATGAGCATGGTGCGTGTAAAGTCATCACAAATATGGGAGACTATCAGGATTCCAAGCATCTGCACTGGCATATTGTCTCTGGTAAGGCGTTGCGATAAGAACTGATAGTGAGAAAGGAGAAAACACATGACCAATCAAAAAACCTGTCCATTCTGTCATCCGGAAAAGGACAAAGACCAAAACATCGTATTCAAAAATGACTCCTGCTATTTCCTGCAGCATAACAAGCACCAGGATGTACTGGAAGGGTCCGGCGTGATTGTGCCGAAAAGTCATCACGCAAATGCATTCGAGTTAACAGAGAAAGAGTGGAACGATACATACGAATTATTACAAAAGGCAAAGACATACTTAGATGAAACGTATTCACCAGACGGCTATACGCTTGGCTGGAATGTCGGTGAGGTGTCCAATCAGTTCATTTTCCACTGCCACCTGCACGTGATTCCGAGATACAATGACGAACCGCTGGCTGGAAAAGGGGTTCGTTACTGGTTAAAGCAACCTGAAAACAAAAGGAAGAAAGAGACGTCAAGTTCAAAATAGGAAGAAATTTGAAACTTTCTGTATTCTTATCTCGTAGATATTGATATAGATAGGAGTGATTAGAATGGAAGTGAAGGTATTGAGGAACAATGAGAACCTGCGTATCAAATGGCAGTTAAGCCAAATAGACATCCCTCTTTCAGAGATCAAAGACGTAACGATGGATGATACATATGGTGGTGAAGATAAGAAGGCCATCCGAATCGGTCTGCCATATGGCCACACAGACAGAGTCGTCATCAAGACCCGTTCTGAAACGTATATTCTCTATACAAGCAATGATGGCTTGAAAGACAAGATCCTTTCATTCATGGAAGCAAGTTAGATGAGTTTGTGGATGTGGGTCGCCATTTCCTTACCATTGATCGGCGGTATCGTTGCCGCTAATTCCGGTAAGAAAAAAACGGAAAGAAAACATGTGATTGCCCTACTTGGGTTTATTATGGCCGTGATTCTCTTTTTCTTTTGGTGGTTTAACAGAGGGACTTAATAGGGGGTGGCAACATGTTAATGTTAGAGGGGTGGCTTCCAATCATTGTGCTTTTTTTCATTTCAGCTTGCCTGATTGTGGTGATGGCCAGGTATACCCGTAATCATATCGTATTGAGTGTGTCTGCACTATTGGGATTTGTCTGTTTAGGAACCATTCTTTACAGTATATTCATGGTAGGCGGCTGGGATGGGATGGCAATCGGTTTCTATGCCATTGCTGCGTTTCTTGGACTTTCGATCGGAACGGCTATCAGCCCTTTTGTTAAGAAAAAGACAAGAACTGATGAAAGGGTGGGTTGATGATTGCGATATTGATGGCGATTGGTGATGTTATCGCGGCAGTTGCCGGCTCGCTTTTAAAAGAAAGGAAGAAATGATCCACAATTCTACTATATAAGCCGTTTATCGAAAAAATCTCATCCACATCCAGCCATCCTCTTCAAACTATCCCGCTTCTCTCTATGGAAGCGGGATTTTTATATAATTTTTCCAAAAGTAATCCTAATTTACCATAAAGTAACGTTCGGGATACTAGGAAAATATATATAGTTTTCTTTCGTTTCTCAGTAAAATAGAAGTTGTGGATTCAATGCACCCACCTGAATAATGGAAGCGACTTCTTCAAAACGTCATATGGGCCAAAAAAATTTCAGGGAAGGCTTCATAAAATCGTTCAACAAGATCGCACGGAATCCGATATAGATAAGAAAGCATCCCTTGGCTTCTCCCGGGGCAAAAATCCGTCTCGAGAAGCATAACGAGATCACCTCACAAGGGCATCAACAGCTGCATGATCATAGCAAAAGGGGAGAGGTTAATGGAGTTTGTTCTGTTAGTCGCTATTTCATTCATTCCTGTCATCATATCAGGGTCGCTATTGTTCTATTCAAAATCCACCTTAAGCAAAGCTCTATCCTTATTTTTATTCCTATTATGTTTATGGCAGATTGATATTGCTTTTTTATATGCCAATGACTATTTTTCTCCAGAATTGATCGATCATGCATTCAGGATCTTCCGGATCGGCCCGATTCTGATCATGCCGGTCATGTACTATTTTGCATACTATCTTGTAGAAAGGCATGATGAATTAAGGAAATATCACCTGTTCTTTAATAAAGCGGCGCTCCTGTTCCTTGTTGGATTCAGTCTCATTGTATACGGGATAAATTTCACCAAGATCGGAGTCACCTCGTATGCGCTTGTTCCAGAAACGGCGTTCGCCCCTTCTCATTTCATTCCCGTGTATGGGATGCTTAACTCTACTTTTATCATTAATGTGCTATTGGTGTTTGTTCACACGTTTTTCCTTCTTGGGCTTACATTAAAGTTGCATGACTCTTTTTTCCGTCTTTTTTATTCGAAGCTTGTGTTTGGCTCCTTCTTTGTTTTCTTAAACGGGGTCATCAGCGGTTTTGGTGTGCTGCCTTTATATTTCTCAAGCTTCAATTCCATCCTTGTCGCTATCCTCCTGTTTCTCGGCTTCTTCCGAATGCAATCGGAACAGCTGAATGTGGCGAATGACAATCTCGTGAAACAAAGCAATCTGTTGGAAGAGATCATGAATATCAACCCGAACTATCTGGTTGTTTTGGATAAAGAGAATCGGATCGTAAAGATCAATCATTCCATTTGTGCCTTATTGTTGATATCCGGAGAACAGATGATGGGCATGACATTTTCCACCTTCCTCAAAACGTACCAGTTGAAAATCACTCGCGGTGAATTGCAGAAGCTGACCCGCATCAACGGGGAAGTCCATTATATCCAATGGGGCACCACGACCTTGCACTATCATGACAAGGAACTGTACACCCTCTTTTATGGAATCGACTTCACCAATCAGAAGCAGAATGAACAGCTTCTCCTCTCGACTGAAAAAAGTAAGGTCATCGGGGAACTCGCCGCAAGCATTGCACATGAAATCCGAAATCCGCTGACAACGGTGAGGGGATTCATCCAACTTATGAAAGAAAAAAACGTGGAAAGTCAGTATGAAGGGATCATGCTCGAAGAAATCGATCGGGTAAATGAAGTGTTGAAGGAGCTATTGCTGCTCTCAAGGCCCGAAGCGAATGACAATGCCCACCTCCGCGAAGAAGACATGCAGCTTAATATCCATCATGAAGTCAACCATGTCAGGATCCTGTTCGACGCCGTTGCCGCGGAGCAGAACAAGAGGATCTACTTGTCGAGTTCGCTCCCGTCTGACACGCAAGTTGCCTTTCATGAATCTCATTTTAAACAAGTGCTCCTCAATACGATCAAGAATAGCCTCGAAGCCGTCGAGGAAAAAGGCAAGATTAAAATCAAGCTAGATCAGTCGAACCAGTGCATCCGTGTCCGCATCATCGATAACGGCAAAGGCATTTCCAAAAAACGCCTGGCCCGGATCGGGGAACCTTACTTTACCAATAAAGACAAAGGGACCGGCATCGGCCTCACCATCTGCTTCAAGCTCATGAATGACTACAACGGAGAAATGTCCGTGAAAAGTAAAGTAGGCTGGGGAACGACCGTGACGCTCCTCTTACCGCAGAAAACCTGACCCTCTTGTGAAAACGAGAGGTTTTTTTCGTTGAAGTGAGTAGGGGATTGTGAAATGGTCTGAGTTTTGAAATAATTGGGATTGTAGGATTAAACTGGTTTCATGGAGGTAGCTTATGTCACACGAAGAAAAACTAACCGGCGGGAATGTCTCGACCGTCTACCGATCCGGAGATACTGTTCGTCGGAAACTGAAGCCTGAGAGTGCCAGGATTCACAAGCTTCTGAACCATCTCGAAAAGAAAGGATTCCTGCACTCGCCGGCGTTTCTCGGCATCGATGAGAAAGACAGGGAAATCTTATCCTTTATTGAAGGGGAAGCCGGGAATTATCCGTTAAAGGAATACATGTGGTCAGATGAGGTACTTAGGGGTATTGCGAAGATGCTCAGGAACTTTCATGACGACGTGAGCGATTTCCCCATCGACGACGGCTGGGAACCAATCGATCTCACACCAGAGCCATTTGAAGTGCTATGCCACAATGACTTTGCTATATACAACATTATCTTTAACAAACAGCATCCTGTAGGGATCATCGATTTCGACGTGGCGGGGCCCGGTCCAAGACGGTGGGACATCGCATATACATTGTACACCTGTGTACCTTTGAGCCGTGTCCGTTATTCAGAGGCGGGTGACGCTATGCATTACGACCGGGAACGGGATGCAGCGAGGATCAAAGAGCGGGTGAAACGGTTCTTTGAATCGTATGGTATTGATTTTGGAATGGAGGATCTTCAGATGGTCCTTCGCCGATTGGAAGCAATATGTCAAACCATCCACCGGAAAGCACGGGAAGGCGATCCTGCTTTTCAAAAGATGATAGAAGAAGGGCATGTGGAACATTATCAGAAGGATATCGCTTTTATTCGGGGGAATTTTAAAGATTGGGTAGAGGAGTCGTAAATCATGGCAGAATTGAAAAGCGTTGGAGAAGTGAAATTAGTGGGGCTCAGGGTCGTGTGCCCCGGTGACGAATACGTGCAGGAAATCCCGAAAGCGGCGGTGAGGTTACAAGAGAGAAAGGGTGAAATCCAAAACGTGTTGCAACCGGACCAGCAGATCGGCGCCTTTATCGTAGAAGAATCATCCCCGGAAGAAGACGGTTACTGGATCGGATTGCAGGTAAGTGAGTATGGAGACATTCCAGCAGACATGACCACCTTGACCATCCCTGCCAGTACATATGGAACGATCCTTCACCAGGGACCCAATCATGACATACGGCAGAGCTACGAGCAGCTGCACCAGTGGATCCATGAAAACGGGTATACCCGTTCCACCAAGAGCTGGAATCTTGAAATCTATCAAAAAGAAAACCAGCCTGGGGACCCTTCTGATGTACGGGTGGAATTGTATGATGCCATTCTGCCTCAAGGGGAGGAGTAGAGTTGAAGAGGACTTCCTTCATGGTCGCAAGTTTATTATTGGTCGGCGGCTGCCAAGGCATCAATTCGGACCTGACGGAAGAACAGGCAAAAGCCATCGTCATGAAGCACCATGGCAACACGGTTGAAATCATCTCCGTCACCAAGGAGTGGAACAAGTATATTGTTTCTTGGGAGAATGAAGGAAATTGTGAGTGGGGAAAGACACTGTGAATTCTGTAGGTAAAATTGAAAAAGGGGAGACCTCTATATGTTGAGGCGTGGATGCATAATATTTATTCCGCTTATTTTAATCCTTGTGCTAGGAGCCTGCACAACTGATATTGCAGGAAATGAAAAACAAAACATCGTCGTCGAGAAGCAGGTCGGAGATGAGGATCAATATGAAGAGTTTAACACGGTCACGGATACAAAGCAGGTGGAAGAGGTAAGGGGAATCCTTCATGATACCCATTGGAAGGAAGCACAAGTAGACTTCGTCCATCCTCCTGACTATCGGTTTATTTACAAATTTAAAAATCCGAATATCGATGCCAAGCCCGTGCTGCACCAGGTCTGGATCAGTCCGAAGAAGGATAAGCTGGAAGTGATGCAGGGGATTCGAGAGTATGCGCAGTTACCAAAGGCTGAATCTGCCCGTTTGTTTGAAATTTTGACAGGGGAGAGTTTAGGGGACTGAGCGGGGGATCTAAGTGTAAAGAAAATTCGACAAACCTGCACGATTATCTCATATCCGGCACGAATTTTTCTATTCCCGCACGATAATCGTGTAAACCGCATGATTGTGGCAGGTCCCGCATAAAAGTGATTGAAACCGGCATGATTCCTGTTTCCGGGGCCGATTCTTAGTGCTACCAGGATAAGAGATTGGTAGGTTCCCAATAAGTTTTTCCAAAAGAGGACAAATTTTTAAAATGAAAGGAGAAAATCTTGATTTGAGTACTTACATCTATATGATAAGACACGGCGACTCACCGAAAGAAGGTCCTGAACGTACACGGGGATTAACGGAAAAAGGGATAGCCGATGCCCAAAAAGTGACCGAGCTGCTGCAAAAGGAAGACATGGACGTCGTGGTATCGAGTCCCTACCTCCGTTCAGTTCTAACGGTGGAAGGGATAAGTCAGCATATCGGACAATCTGTGATCGTGGAAGAAGACCTGAAGGAACGGATCTTTTCCACAAATAACAACCGGATTTCCGACCAGGAACTCGGACCATTGCTGGAGGCGTCGTTCCGCGACCCGGATTTTGCCTTAAAGGAGGCAGAATCCAATGCCGAATGTCAAAGTCGGGCCATTACCGTGTTGGATACACTCTTACATACATATAAAGGAAAGAAGATTGCGGTCGGCACACATGGAGCCATCATGACGCTGATGATGGGCCATTATGACAGCCGCTATGATTTGAGTTTCCTGCACAGTACGACCAAACCGGATATTTATCGGATGGAATTTAATGGTTTGGAACTGGTAGGGGTCCAGCGGTTGTGGACTGACACGAAAAGGGTGATGACATGAGCGAAGTACCAATCAGATGCACAGGAATCGCCGTCGTATTACTAAAAAAAGAGGGGAATCAACAAAAAGTATTACTCGTGAAAAGAGCCGAGGCGGTTTTAAAAGATGCATGGTGCTATATCGGCGGAGGAATCGAAGAAGGCGAGAAAGCATGGGAAGCTGCATACAGAGAGGTGGAAGAAGAGACAGGCATCACGAACCTTTCCTTATATTCTGCTAACACCTTTGATCGGATTTATTCCATTGAAGGGAATTACATATACATCGCTCCTGTGTTTGTGGGATTCGTACGAGATGATCAGAAAGTCGTGTTAAACGAAGAGCATAGTGATTATAGATGGTTGTCCTTTAAAGATGCAATGGGCATTGTGTCTTTACCTGGAAATGAGGAAGTACTAGCGTTTATCGAGAAGCATTTCGTAAAGAAAGAGGCTCACGATTATCTGCAGGTTAAACGTTAAGAGAGTTTACTGGATTTTAAAAGCACGAAAATAAAGTGAGGAACCATAAAAGGAGAGTGCAAAAAATGGATGTTTTCGAAAGCCAATATGACTGGATCCGCCGTACCAGAGAGTTATTATTTCGTTATTGTGAAACCATGTCCCCATCCGATTATGTAAAAGAACTTGATTCATTCGGTGGTGACTCCATTCGGAATCTGCACGTTCACGTAGCGGATTGTTATCGTGTATGGCTGGGAAGTCGTGCTCTAGGTCGGTCTTTTCCTAAAATCACTCCAGATTCCGCAACCACTGTAGAAGAAATGCGTGAAATTTTCAGGAAGACTGATGACCTGCTTCATGAATTTCTAGAGGAGTTCAAAGGGAATTGGGATCACACCATGCACATATCCTTCGGGGAAGGTGAAAGTGCAGAAATCTCTGCATTATGGCTGTATACTCATACCGTCACACACGAATTCCACCATAAAGGACAAATCGTGAAAATAGGCAGACAGCTGGGATATATTCCTCCTGATACGGATCTCATCGAGCCTTAATCGTTTCAGTTGGTTGCTGCCTGTTTTACTATTACTTAATAATATATTAAACTCTTTCACCGGGGAACAATCTCCGGTTTTTTTCTGTAGTCCAATTCCTTTTCTCCAGCTCTTCACAAAACCAGTATATAGTGTTCAACAAATTTAAAGTTGCTTCTAAGTAGAGTGCAAAAACGTCTTGCAATCTATATATAAGTGAACTATTATATAAGCATACAATTATATAAGGAGGTGGCGAGTTGACGGTTGAACTAGACAAATCTGCCACAATTTTAAAGTTATTAGGGGATAAGACCCGATTGACGATGGTGAAAATACTAGATACGAATGACTGCTGTGTGTGTGAATTTGTGGAAATCTTCAAAGCAAGTCAGCCTGCGATCAGTCAACATGTCCGCAAATTAAGGGATGTGGGGATCGTGAGGGAGAAACGCCGGGGTCAATGGATTATTTATTCGCTTAACCGCGACAGTGAATACTTTCCGATGATCCAAAGCCTCCTTGACCACCTGCCGAACCAGGACTTCAAATTGATGGAGTTGGAGGAGCAGGGCTTACGCATTTCTTGTGATTAATAGGAGGTAAAAAAGAATTATGACAATATTGGCATCTGTGATTTTTCTCATCACCCTTGTGTTCGTCATTTGGCAGCCTAAAGGGCTTTCCATCGGATGGTCCGCAATCGGCGGAGCCATCTTGGCGCTGATAGTGGGGGTTGTCGATTTTGGCGACGTGGTCGATGTGACCGGCATTGTCTGGAATGCGACATTAGCATTTATTGCGATTATTATTATTTCTCTCATTCTTGATGAGATCGGATTTTTTGAATGGGCTGCCTTGCATATGGCAAGGGCGGCAAAAGGAAACGGCGTAATGATGTTCATCTACGTATCACTCCTCGGTGCAGTGGTGGCGGCTCTTTTCGCCAACGATGGAGCGGCACTGATTCTGACACCGATTGTCCTTGCGATGGTACGGAATCTGAATTTCAGTGAGAAGCTTGTGTTCCCGTTCATCATAGCCAGCGGATTCATCGCTGATACGACATCTCTTCCTTTAGTGGTAAGTAACCTGGTGAACATCGTGTCCGCTGACTTCTTCGGAATCGGATTTGTGGAGTTTGCTTCCCGGATGATTGTTCCGAATCTGTTTTCACTCGGAGCAAGTATACTGGTCCTTTATCTCTTTTTCCGAAAGAGCATCCCGAAGAATTATGATGTTTCTCAGCTTAAGAAACCGGTGGATGCCATACAGGATATCAAGATGTTCCGTCTTTCCTGGGTGGTGCTCTCGATTCTCCTTATCGGCTACTTCGCCAGTGAATTCATTGGCGTGCCGGTTTCCATCATTGCAGGGATCGTAGCCATCTTCTTCTTGTTCATGGCCAGAAGGAGTGCAGCCGTCAATACGAAAACCGTCATCAAAGGCGCTCCGTGGGCGATCGTGTTCTTCTCGATTGGCATGTACGTGGTCGTATATGGCCTGCGTAACGTAGGGCTGACCAATGTGCTGGCGGATGTCATCCAGATGACGGCGGACCAGGGATTATTTGCGGCAACGGTCGGAATGGGCTTCATCGCGGCGATCCTATCGTCCATCATGAACAATATGCCGACGGTGATGATCGATGCCCTGGCGATTGCCGGTACAGATACGACGGGTGTCACACGTGAAGCATTGATCTATGCCAATGTCATCGGTTCGGATTTAGGACCGAAGATCACCCCCATCGGATCACTGGCCACATTACTATGGCTCCACGTCCTTTCATTAAAAGGAGTGAAAATCTCCTGGGGGACGTATTTTAAAACAGGAATCATCCTGACCATCCCAACCCTTTTCATCACATTGGTCGGGCTATATCTATGGTTATTAATCATCTAACAAACATTAAAGGAGAGATTCAACATGCCAAAGAAAACCATCTACTTCCTATGTACAGGTAATTCATGCCGAAGCCAAATGGCAGAAGGCTGGGCTAAAAAGCACTTAAGTGACGAGTGGAACGTATACAGCGCAGGAATCGAAGCGCACGGTTTAAATCCTAATGCGGTAAAAGCAATGAAAGAAGTCGATATTGATATCACAAATCAAACATCCGATATCATCGATCCTGAAATCCTGAATAACGCTGATCTGGTCGTCACATTATGCGGGGATGCAGCGGATAAATGTCCGATGACCCCTCCTCAAGTGAAACGTGTTCATTGGGGATTCGACGACCCTGCGAAGGCGGAAGGTACCGAAGAAGAGAAATGGGCATTCTTCCAACGCGTACGTGACGAGGTTGGGGAGAGAATCCATAGTTTTGCGGAGACCGGTGAATACTAGGTTTGATAGGACAAATGAAACTATAATGAAGAAACAGCTCCTGATGGGGGAGAGAGTAATCGTTGTTAGTAGGAAAGGCAGCTGCATAAGTGCAGCTGCCTTTTTCAATCCATCAGACAAAGTAGAAGATGAATCCTGATACGGTAGACATAGTGATCACTGATAAAACAAAGGTCATGACCAGTTGTTTTTTGAATATGGATTTTAGAAGGACCACTTCAGGAAGACTGGCTCCCGCTGAACTGATCATCATCGCCATAACAGGTCCGAGTGCCATTCCTTTCATGATTAAAATCTGTGAAATGGGGATCATACTTGAAAGACGTATATATAAAGGAACCCCGACAATGGCAGCGATCGGTATGAGCCACCAATGGTCCCTCCCGAAGAAACTGGAGATCCATTCCGTCGGTACGAGCCCATGGATGACGGCACCGATGGCTGCACCAATGATGAGATAGGGATAGACACTTCTCATCAAGTCAACGGTTTCCTTCCAAGCTCCCTTCATGGAGAACTTCTTCTCTTCTTCATTGAACCCGGTCATCATGACGTTCTTGACATACTTTTCAAATCCGAATGCCTCGAGCAAGAAGCCGATGCTAATAGAGAAGATGGTCGTAATCACTGTATAAATAAAGGCTACTTTCCACCCGAGTACGACCCCCATAATCGTGAGGATTGTGGGATCTAAAACGGGTGAAGCGAATAAGAAGATCATCACGATTCCAAACGGCAGTTTCTTTTTCAACATGTTCACCACAACAGGTATCGTTGAACACGAGCAAAATGGAGTGACAAATGCAAAAACGATTGCAGCGGCGGCACCCCAAACCTTGTTTTTCCCTGAAATCATTTTCTCGATTTTTTCATAAGGGATGACTCCTTGCAGTAGACTGATGGCGAATGAAATGACCACAAACAAAACCGTTAATTCCAGTGCAATTTCCAGAAAGCTTTTAACAGTTTCCCCCCACATATTGATGATCCCCTTTCCTGATTAAACTGCCGGGCAGCAAGGGCTGCAGCATATTTGCTCTTCGATTTTCTTAGTGAAGAGGGATGATGCCGGTTTAGCGTGATACATGGCTACCCTTTCCTGCATGTCGCTTCTTTTTTCCTTTAAGATCATTTCTTCTTTATAGAAGTTAAACATTTGTATCTCCTCAATTAATCAAAATAAGTTGATTTATAAATCAAAAAAATTGATATAAACTTTAAAAATTTAACAGGATGGCCTGAACAGGCAGCATAATTCGGCTGAAAGCAGTTGGTTGATCTCTTCCTGGTTCAAGCTGTAATAACTCCAAGTTCCCTTAGTTTCTTTCTTAACAATGTTTGCATCTAAGAGAATTTTTAAATGATACGATAATTTGGACTGCTTCATATCCATAAGTGGAGCCAGGTCACATACACACATTTCGCCTTTCATCGTCAATATGTTCATGATCTGAAGCCTTTTTTGATCGGCAATGGCTTTGAACTTCTGTTCGTAAGTTTCAAAAATCTTTGTGTCCGATACGTCTTGTAATGGAATGTCGTTTGTCATCACTCAATCCTCGTTTCTCATCAATTTTTCTTGATGTAATCATCTTATATCCATTATTTTCATGTGTCAAGTGTTAAATCAAATAGTTTTGATATATCCTATGCAGCGGACTGTGTGTCGGTTCTTAAAATCAACTTTTTTTGATTTATTAGTTGCTATTTTGAAAAGTGAAACATATACTATGAGTATAAATCAAATAAAGTTGATGTATGATATTGATCAATTTTATTTGATTTAAAAAATGGAAGGGGATGGATTGAAATGAATTTCATTAAGATTTTACTAGGGGATAAGAAAAGCGATTCTCAAGATTGTTGTCAGATAAAGATAAAAGAAGTAGAAAATGAGTGTTGTTGTTCTTCTGAAGGAAACGAAGAAAGCAAGTGCTGTTAATCTTTGTACCGATAAAATAGAAGAGAGCTTTGCGATGAATGGAACCCCTTCGGCCAGTGAGCTGAAGGGGTTCTGTTATTTTATTAAACATGAATGAATCTCCCTTCTATGTTGTTTCAGGGTTTTAAGGAATTCTACTATAATCATCTATTATCCTTCAATGTGATTTTAATAGAAGTTGAATTGTATCGAAAACAAGCGTATATCAAAGTAAATAAAAGTAAAATAGGTTAGTCATCGTTTTAATGAACACTTCACAATCGATGGAATTCGTTATATAATGGCCCTTGTGTTTAACGGACCCGACTTTCATGAGAGTTGAAAGTCAATAAAAATTTTTAAAAAAAGAGGTGCATAATGAATTTATCAACAATTAAATCTCAGTGGTTTGGAAACATCCGTGGGGATGTCCTGGCAGGTACGGTTGTAGCCATGGCTTTGATTCCGGAGGCCATTGCGTTCTCAATAATAGCGGGTGTCGATCCGATGGTCGGATTGTACGCTTCCTTCTGTATTGCCGTGGTCATTGCCTTTGTAGGGGGGCGCCCCGGGATGATATCCGCTGCGACCGGTGCAACGGCTCTGGTAATGGTAAACCTTGTGGCCGATCACGGGCTGCAGTATCTACTGGCCGCCACCATTCTGACGGGTGTCATTCAGATCATTATGGGTGTATGTAAGTTAGGACGATTAATGAAGTTTGTTCCGCGTTCCGTCATGATCGGGTTTGTGAATGCCTTGGCTATTCTTATCTTTACGGCACAATTACCGCATTTTGTCGATGAATCATGGGTGATGTATGCGATGGTAGCCGGAGCGTTGGCGATCATTTATATTCTCCCACGCTTCACCAAAGCGGTTCCATCTCCTTTGGTTGCCATCATTGCCATCACAGTGGTCGCTGTTTTGATCAATAGTGATGTGCGGACCGTGGGTGACATGGGGCAACTGACTCAGTCGTTACCGATCTTCTTGATCCCTGATATTCCGTTTACCTTTGAAACACTACAGATTATCTTTCCCTATTCGCTTTCCATTGCGATTGTCGGATTGGTTGAATCCTTTTTGACCGCATCCATCGTGGATGATATGACGGATACAACAAGTGATAAGAACCAGGAAGCAAAAGGGCAGGGGATGGCGAATATCATTTCTGCTTTCTTTGGCGGGATGGCAGGCTGTGCCATGATCGGTCAGTCGGTCATCAACGTGAAGTCAGGCGGGAGAGGGCGTTTGTCTACATTGGTAGCAGGTGTATTCTTGATGATCCTGATCCTGTTGTTGAACGACTTCCTTGTCACCATTCCCATGGCGGCACTAGTCGGAGTGATGTTCATGGTTTCAATCGGGACATTCGATTGGGCATCCATTAAGAATCTTCATAAGACGCCATTATCAGATACGGTCGTGATGTTGGCGACGGTCATTACCGTGCTCCTCACCCATGATTTATCAAAAGGGGTACTGGTTGGAATCATCTTGAGTGCCATATTCTTTGCCTCCAAGATTTCGAAAGTGAAGATTACGACGCTATCCACCGATCAACCGCATAAAAAGGTTTATCGGGTATCAGGTCAGTTATTCTTTGCTTCCGTAACGGAGTTCGTTGAATCGTTTGATTTCACTGAACCGGTGAAAGAAGTGGCGCTAAACCTTACGGATGCCCATCTTTGGGATGACTCTGCTGTAGGGGCCATCGATAAAGTGGTCATCAAATATCACCAGAACGGTGTGAAGGTCACCTTGATCGGATTGAACGAAGAAAGCAATAAACTTGTGAACAGGCTGGCTGTTCACAATCAGCCTGGCGGTCTTGATAAAGCCGTCGGACATTAATAGGAAAGCTCTTTGTCTGTGGCAGACAAAGAGCTTTTTTTTGTGTGCCTTTGTTTCTCCATAAATGTCTCTAAAATATTTCCTTGAGTAGGTTGCCTGGTTTTGGAATAATTGGAGGAGAGATTAGAAATGAAAATCTTTACCAATTAAAAAAAGTTTCGAACAAGGAGAGGGAAAATTGAGCAGAGTAGGAGTGTACAAGATTGATATAACGCCTCCTTTAGGCATCGATTTTATCGGGTACCACAGACCTGAAGGAATTAGGAATATAGATGAACGTATTTTTTCCACAGCATTCGTGTTTGAAAACAACCAAGATACATCAGTTTTTATCAGCGTAGATAACATTGGACTGCTGATTGAGGATACGTCAGTGATTCGTGAACGGATTGCCGCTGAATTGAACGTGTCCTATGAGAAAATAACGGTCGTCTACACTCATACCCATTCGGGACCCGCGACGGTCAGTAGCAGGGAATTAGTGAAAGCCTATAAAACCATTCTGATTGAAAATACGGTGAAGGCCGCTGTAATGGCACATGAACGTCTGCAACCTTCTGAAGTGGGCTGGAATGTCACTCTTGCAGATATCGGAGTGAATCGAAGAGAAGAAACAGCGGGCGGAAGAGTGAAGATGGGGACCAATGAGAATGGGGTGGTGGATAAGCGAATCGGGATTATGGCTATTCGACATCAACAGGATCGCACACTTTCAGGGGCCATCGTATTCTGTACGGCCCATCCCAATGTCCTGAAATCGGATAGTGATAGCCTGTCCGGGGACTATCCTGGAGAGTCGAGAAAGATCCTTGAACAGACACTGGGCTGCCCCGTCATCATCGTTCAAGGTGCCGCAGGGAATGTGAATGCCAGATACCGTGGCTCACGGGAAGCGTTGGAAAAGATGGCATATGCTTTGAGTGGCAGTGTTTTGACGATGATTCCTTCCATTGAGTATAAGAAGATTTCTAAATTAAACACACAGTCGACTATCATGCCGATGACATTAATCGAAATCCCGAAACCAGAGGGGATCGAAAGAATGGCCACCAACGCCGAGGAACAATGGGGAGTCAATACAAGCAAATGGCTTACCCATATGTTAGGGAAATACAAACAGGATGACAGACACATCTCGATTGACTTGGAAATCCAATCATTCCGGGTTAACGAAGGTTCTTTTTCGGGAATCCCCATGGAGCCTTTTTCAGAGTCTGCCCTTGAGGTCCATGAGAAATTGAATGATCCCCTTGCCTTCTTTGGAGGCTATACCAATGGCTATTTGGGTTATTTACCTACAAAGGAAGCATATCCATATGGGGGATACGAAGTGGAACTGAATCCAGTGGTGTACGGCCCGATTACAAATCTTTGGATGCCACCGGCAGAAGACACATCCCAAAAAGTAGTTCACAGAGTACTCGAAATGCACAGAGAATGTGAAAGAAGGTAGACGTTCAGAACTAAACCAACATGCCGAGCGTCTTCAGAGGCTATTCTAACCGCAGCGCCCCTTTAGGAGACATACTTTCTCGTTTCTGCTTGATTTATAAAGGAAAACCGATAACCAACAGAGAAATACCTACATAAGAGATTACACAAGCTGATGACAAGGGAATGATAGTGATGAATCTGCAATATGAAGTGATTCCTGAAGAACAAGCCGAGTACTGCCGGGAACTTTGCAATGAACTGATGCTCTTTCAGAAGTCGAAAGCATTCATTGCGCCGGAACGGTTTGACACGATGGATTTTGACACACGGATGCTGCCATCGATTCGAAGTGCCGTACATAATTATCTGGTAATCGTGAAAGATCCGGAAAAAAGTGAAGTCATCGCCTATGTGTATACCAACATATCACCGAAGGAAGCGTATTCGAATGATTTTGCCACGTTTTTCGACCTTTCATCTGTTCAAAAAGAAAACGTCGGGTGCTTATCGCAATTTTATATTAAAGAGGGGTATCGACAATACGGCATCGGATCGAAACTATTCACCTTGTCGATGGAGTGGTTGAGAAGTTACGAGGATGTAGAGGACTATTTTGTCTTTACTTCGAATGGAAACCATGAGGCGCTGGCATTCTACAAGCGAAAAGGATTCTCGGTTTCTCATGAGATTTTGAACGGTTTTATCACAGTATTACGAAGCAAAAGGAAGTAGTGAAGGAGGAAATTCAAATGGAAGTCTTTTCAACTTATTTAGCCGGGATCGACCATCCCGATCATCGTAATCGAATGGAAGAGATCCTGGGCTGGGTGCAGGAAACATTCCCACAACTGGAACCCGCCATCAAGTGGAATACACCCATGTTTACGGATCACGGTACCTTCATCATCGGGATCTCGACTGCGAAGCATCATGTGAGCGTTGCTCCTGAGGAAGTTACGATGACATACTTTGCCGATCGCATTAAGGAAGCCGGCTACAGTGCGACCAAAGGTTTATTTCGCATTCCTTGGAAAGATCCTGTCGATTACAGACTGCTTGAGGATATGATGACCTATAATATTCAGGAAAAAGCTGAATTTACGGGCTTTTGGCGAAAATAGAAGAGAGGAGTGTTGCATGTGATCAAGCCAAATCGCAAGGTTGATGGATTTATTAAAAAAGCGAAGCAGTGGAAAGAAGAATATGAGCGGCTGAGGAGTATCCTCCTCTCTTTTGAAGAGCTGGAAGAGGAAATCAAGTGGATGCATCCTTGTTACACGTTAGATGGAAAAAACATCGTGTTGATGCATGGATTCAAAGACTACTGTGCCCTCCTGTTTCACAAAGGGGCGTTACTCAAGGATCCTCATGGGATTCTGATCCAACAGACGGAGAATGTGCAGGCAGCCCGGCAGATCCGGTTCACCAGTGCAGAAGAAATCATTGAAATGAAGTCGATCCTGGAAGCCTACATACAGGAAGCAATCGAAGTAGAAAAAGCGGGTCTGGAAGTGGAATTGAAAAAGACGGAAGAATATCCGGTTCCCGATGAACTGCAGCAGAAATTCGAGGAAATGCCTGAATTGAAAACGGCTTTTGAAAACCTGACGCCGGGCCGTCAGAGGGCATACATTCTTTATATTTCAAAAGCAAAGCAAGCAAAAACCCGGGAGTCGAGGGTTGAAAAATATGTGCAGCATATTTTGGACGGTAAAGGATTAAATGACTAAAGAATGATGAAAGCAGGAAACGAAATGAGCAGCTCTTTTCCAATTATTGAAACAGATAGACTGATGTTACGGGAAGTCCTTCCAGCTGACGCTCCAGATATGTTGACTTACCTCTCTGACAAAATGGTGGTCCAGCATATGGGGCTGCCCCCATTTCAATCCGTTCAAGAGGTCCAGGGTGAAATCGGGTGGTATAGTGAAATCCGAGAAAGCGGTTCGGGCATTCGATGGGGGATAACGTTGAAGGGCGAAGGAAAGGTCATTGGAAGCTGCGGTTTCCTGAATCTACATCCAAAGCACTTTCGGGCGGAAGTAGGATTCGAATTGAACAGGGAGTATTGGGGGCAGGGGATAGCAGGTGAAGCGTTGGACGCTGTTGTCAATCATGGGTTTACACACCTTAATCTTGAGAGAATTGAAGCCTTGATTATACCTGATAATGACGCCTCGAGAAAACTGGTGGAAGAGAAAGGTTTCCACAAAGAAGGTCTTCTCAGACATTATGAATATACGTGCGGGCAGTTTGATGATTTACTCATGTATTCCCTTTTGAAAGGGGAAAATAAAGAAAAAAGGGATGAAGCATAAGGGGGCTTCATCCCTTTTTCATATTTCCATAGAAAGGGCTTGCGGCTTCCACTGCGAGTTTCGCCTGCAGCTGAGAGACGGTGAGAAACTCATACCCTTCTTTCTCAAGCATGGTCAATAATCCAGGAAGGGCATCGGCCGTAGTGGAATGAACATCATGAAGGAGGATGATGGCCCCGGGAGTCATTTCCTTCTCTACGGTAGAGTGGATGGCGTTCACCTGTTTGTTCTTCCAATCAAGTGAATCGACGGACCATAAGACGAGGGAGGATCCATTATCATGGGCAAGGCGTTCGACCTCTCCATCGATGGCCCCATAAGGAGGGCGCAGGACAGAGGGGAGCTGACCCGTGGCACTCATGATCTTCTGTCTGGAGGCGAGGACCTCCTTCGTCATTTGCTCCTTAGAGATTTTCGTCAAATCTTTGTGATGGTCAGAATGATTGCCGATTTCATGCCCGGCTTCTGCAACACCCTTTGCCACTTCCGGGTATTTCTCCGCCTGGCTGCCCAGCATGAAGAATGTGGCATGAACGTCATGGTCTTTCAACACCTTAAGAATCCGTGGTGTGACGTAGGGGTCCGGTCCGTCATCGAAGGTTAGGGCGACGTATTTTCCAGGTTCAATTGATGCCTTTGCCACTTCCAAGGAATCCGCAATCTTTTCATCCAGAAAGGGAAGGATGGCATGAATCGGAATGGTCAACTCGGTGGGACCGGATTCATCGATCTCATTAAAGTACAGGGTGAGTGCTGTTTCGTTGAGAGACCAGTTCCATGAGGCTGGATCCTGTAACGCCTTCTGCACTTTAGGTTCAGGATGTCCCATGAGGCGGTTCCGGATCATATTGCTCGCCTCTTTATTTATCTCCATGATGTCAGGCAACTTGACGATCTTCTTTTCAGCAGCATTGATGGTAAACGTCTTTACGTGTTCTATACCTCTGACGTCATCCACCAGCTGATAGGAATGAAAGAGTATGTGAAAGGTATCATCTGTCGATTTCGCACTGTCTGCCTGAATGACAAGGTGGGCACGTGAGCCATTACCCAGCTGCCTCTTGTTTTCCTTCACTTTTTTTAAAAAGGCTTTCTTTTCATTGTTAATCCATCCTTGGATGGGTTTTTTTATGCTCTTATCTTCCATTTTCGGTGTTTTGATGGACATCGTATATGTATCTGCATTCTTGGTTTCCGTTTTAAAGTCAATGGTCAGAGGGGACGCATTACCTGAATCAGGCTCGAATCGAATGGCCTCGACAAGGTGCGCCATTCCATAAATGAATGAAATGCCGATCACAGCCAACACCACCCAACCTGGCCAGCGTATCCTTCTGAAGGGAATCTTCTTCAACATCTCGTATCCTCTTTTCTGGTAAAAAAGTCATCCTTAAAAAACGAAACAATTCCAATTATTTCAAATTATTTATGATAATTCAATGATTCTTTCACGATTTTTAAATAAAATGGGAAAGAGTGGATGAACATGAAACTTCTTCACCCTTACAATCGTCTACTAAGAAGAGAGTTTTCAGGGACAGGTTAGGTGGGTTTATGGAAAGTAAGTGGAAAAAGTTCGATTTGGATTTAATGTTTCTTGTGTTTGTGTTTATGATCATCAGTTGCGTGTCGATTTACAGCGCGCAAAAATATTTGCCTTACGAAGACAATTTCGCTATGAAGCAATGTATATGGTTCATCGGCGGGGCTATTTTGACCTCCATCGTGTACTACTTCGATTTTGAACAGCTTAGAAGGTTATCCCCTTATTTGTACGGATTTGGCATCCTGCTGCTGGCCTTCCTGATGGTGGCCCCTTCAAGCATTGCGCCGATTATCAAAGGAACGAAGGCGTGGTTTTCCATCCCGGGATTTGGATCTTTACAGCCATCTGAATTCATGAAGGTCTTTCTCATTCTCTTCTTGGCCCATGTTATTTCCCGTCACAATGAAAAGGTCGAAGAGAGGACGTTAACTTCGGATGGATTTTTACTGTGTAAAGTCGTGGTGTTCACCTTCATCCCCCTGGGGTTCATCCTGAAGCAGCCCGATGCGGGGACCGGGATGTTCATCATATGCATCATGATCGGGATGGTCTTTATATCCGGAATCAATAAATATATACTTTTACTCTTATCGTTCTTAGGGGTATCAAGCATCGCTTCACTCCTCTGGGTGTTCATTTACCGAACAGAGGTATTGTTATTGTTTATGGGGCAGTATCAACTGGATCGAATCTACTCCTGGCTTGATCCGTTCGGAAACGGCCAGGGAATAGGCTATCAATTGAGATTATCCATTCTTGCGTCAGGGTCGGGCAAGATGACGGGGAAAGGATTCAACGACGGGCAGGTTGCCGTTCCTGAAGCCCATTCCGATTTCATCTTCACGGTCATTGGTGAGGAATTCGGGTTTGTCGGATCGTCCATCGTCCTGTGCCTGTATTTCGTGTTGATTTATAAAATCATCACCATCGTCCTACGTAATAAAGGTCAATATGAAATCCTGATTGGGGCAGGTATCATCTCCATGCTGACCTTTCATATTTTTGAAAATGTGGGAATGGTCATCGGACTGGTCCCGATCACCGGGATTCCCCTTCCGATGCTCAGCTACGGAGGAAGCTCCGTACTTGGCACGATCTTCGCCTTGAGCATCATCAATAACGTGTCGGCTACCACCAATGTGTATATGTTCGGGAGTAAAGAGTAAGGAGGGATAGGATGAAAAAATGGTGGATTCTATGGCTGCTGTCAATTCCCATTTGGTTGATCTCATACGTCTATTCCATCTTCATCACGGGCAAAATCGCCTATTTATCCCAATCAGAGTGTAAACCGATGTTCATTTTTACCCCTCAGGATGTTCAGTATTGCAGTGATATTTACCCGGTGGATGTGGTGCTAATTGCCTTAAAGACGAACCCGTTCACCTATATTTGGTTGCTGAGCGGCTTGTACTTGGTGGGGTTTATCGTATATGTGATCATCAGAAAAATAAAGGGAAAAAGGAGCTGAACACATTGGCAACGTGGATGGTACATTTCAGAATTGCAGAGAATTTGTTGAATAGAGGCTTACAGGTAGCGGAGAAAGAATTTCTCGTCGGGAATATCGGACCGGATTGCGGGTTGCCTGATCCAGAGACAGGAATCTTTTATCCTGACAAAATCGCCACCCATTTTAAAGATGATGGGGGCATAAACCCGGATCTGTTTTTGGAAAAGTACATAATGGAGGGAGAGGATTTCACCGATCCCCGCTCCTCCTTTTATTTAGGCTACTACCTCCATCTTGTGACCGATGTGGAGTGGAGCAGGATGCATCGTGAAAAGAAGAAAGAACCGGTATACCAAACGATACTCGGCACGCCCGAATACACGAGGAAGGTAAAAGGGGACTGGTATGGTTCGGATTTTGTATATTTACAAGAAAACGAGGATACGATTTTTCACCGGGTTTTCCAACATATTGAAAGTTTCCCGGATTACCTGGACATCTTTCCGGAAAATCAGATTACGAAACAGATCAAGCGGATCACGAAGTTTTATTACAGCGATTCCTATGCGTTTGCCTTGGAACCGGAGTATCGCTTTGACTATTTAACCCCGGCTGAAGTGACACGGTTTGTTGAGGAGACAACTGAGAAGCTCGCGGATATCCTTCATATAAACTTCCAAGAGAAGGTTATATAAAGAAATAATCTTAGAAATACCTATGAACCAATGAGAAGAAGGGGGCCACACCATGAAGGAAGAACAGGCCAGAAAGCATATTCATCTCATAATGGGTTATTCAGGACTCCTGCTCATAGGCTTGGCGGTCTTCAGGAATCTTTCCGTTGAAAAGGATCATGTTGAATATGGGATACTGACGTTCGGATCTCTTTTCCTGATCGTTTATTTCAAATTTGCAGATGACAAAATCGGTGCTACGAGGAAAGAAAAGGCGTTTTATCGAATAGGGTTAGTAGGGGTGCTCTGGATGATCGCGTTTTATTCAAATTAGTTCTATGGGGAAGGACTGGAGGTGAATGATGGATTTTATGATCAAAGTCTTGTTGTACATGGTCTTCTTAGTAGGAGCACTTTATTTTTATTTCGGAGGCACCAAAAAAGCCAAAAATGGTCACTACACTTTCATCATGGCGGTCAGTGTGGTGTTACTAAGCTACTATTATTGGTTCCACATACAGCTATAGAAATGAGATCAATAGAAAGTGAGTGCCTGAGAAGATGAACATCATCCTGAATGATATCTATCAATTTATTTTGTATATTGTCGTATTCATATTAATCTTTTATGTGAGTGAAAAAACAGCCAGGAAGAAATGGAAGATTGTGAGGCGGCGTGAAGCGCAGGAGATCAATTCCTTTCACAAATGGGGGAACCGAATTCTGTGGACCATTTTCTTTGTCATCTGGGTATTTTTCTCTTCATGGCTAAAAAGTCTTCTGATCATTATGGTCATTGGGTTATTTGACGCCTATATGCAGTGGAAATCGGGGGAGAAAGAATACATCATTACCTTACTCGGACTGGTTATATTCATTGTATTTATTACGTTTGGGTATTCGTTCCATATTCTTTCTGAATAACAAGAGGGAGGGATCATCTGTCACAGATGATCCTTCCCTTTCATGCTAGCTAGAACGGGATGTGAGTGTCTCCTCGGGTGCCTGTTCTATCTTCTTGATGAAGAAGGACAGGACTAAACTCACGGCGCCGATGATCATGATGGCAAAGTAGGTATCGCTGATGCCCTGTATCGATGCTTCCATAACCATATGGGCTTGTGATTGATCGGTGCCTCCCGTCATGATGTCCTGGAGATGGTCTTTCGTCCTGCTCGTCATGATCGTGACGAGGAGGGACGTCCCGATGGCACCGGCTACCTGCCTTGCCGTATTGGAAATGGCGGTCCCGTGTGAATGGAGACTTGATGGCAATTGGTTCAACCCAGCCGTCTGCAGCGGCATCAGGAAGAGGGCCATCCCGATTCGGCGGCCGGCATACATCAGGATCAGATGCATGTAACTTGTTGAATCCGTTAAATCCGTGAATGTGTACGTCGTGACAAGTATGATGGTGATTCCAATCACTGAAAGCCATTTTGCCCCGAAACGGTCGAATAATCTTCCAACGGCAGGACTCAACAGCCCCATCAGTAATGCACCTGGGAGCATCAGGAATCCCGCTTCTAACGCCGTGAATCCCCTGGCATTTTGGAGATACAACGGAAGCAGGATCATATCTGCATACATGACCATCGTAATCACGCAATTGATGAGAGTAGTCAGCGTGAACATATTGTACCGGAACGCTCTAAGGTCAAGAAATGGTCGTTCCGTGACCAGCTGTCTCCATGAAAATAGCCCGACGGCTACAATCCCGACAAACAGTGTGGCAATGACCTCGAAACTGCCCCAGCCTTCACTGCCTGCTTCACTGAACCCATAAAGTAAGGCTCCGAATCCAATCGTGGAAAGGATCAAGCTGATCATATCCATCTTGCTTTCAATCGTTTCCGATACATTTTTGAGAAAAATGAATCCGCACAAGATGATGATCAGTATGAACGGAATCATTCCATAAAATAACGTCTGCCAAGGGAACACATCAAGGACATAGCCTGTCAGTGTAGGACCGATCGCCGGCGCAAAAATGATTGCCAGGCCGACGGTTCCCATGGCGGTCCCCCTCTTTTCCGGAGGATAGAGTTTAAGCACTACATTCATCAGGAGCGGCATGATGATCCCGGTGGACGCAGCCTGAATCAGTCGCCCCGTAAGCAAAACAGGGAAATTGGGTGCGAGGGCCGAGACAACCGTACCGACCAGAAAGATCAGCATGGCACTCAAGAATAACTGCCTCGTCGTATAACGCTGCATTAAGAAACCGGTGACGGGGATTAGTACCCCGTTCACGAGCATATACCCCGTCGTCAGCCATTGCCCGGTGGCCGCATCAATGCTGAACACGTCCATGATGGTGGGAAGGGCGACGGTCATGGTCGTTTGATTAAATATCGTAAAGAAGGCGCCCAGAATCATGATGGTCATGACGGGTCCTTTTTTTATAGAGCTAGTAACGGTGCTCAATCCTTTCCACTTCCTTTCATGGGCTTAATTTACATTGTGTAGTATACTAAACAAAACATAAATTAAATTATAGAAGCTATCCGGGAAGCATTCAATGAACAGTACGGTGGGTTGTGTTGATTAGTTTACACACTAGAAGGCCTTGTTGTTTAATTCGGGGAAACTATACAGAATCAACGAAATCGTCAATTAGTATCGGGGAAGGGGAGATGATATGAGTAACAAGAAGAAACAGACCGATCCGAGGATCCTCCGAACACGCCAGCTGCTGAAAGACGCCTTTGTCCAATTGCTGCAGGAGATGGATATTGAGAAATTAACCGTCAATCGGCTCACAGAAGCGGCGACCATCAATCGGGTGACGTTTTACCTGCATTATCAGGATATTTCGGATATGCTGGATAAGATGGCCGATGAGATGATCCTTGAAATCTCGAGCGTGTTGGGAGACCCGGAAACGGACCAGAAACTGGATCATGAAGAAAATATCAGAATGCTGGAGAGGTTCCTTGAACATATCTCCCTGAATGGGAAGTTTTATAAAACGGTTCTTGCGACGAGAAGAATCCCCATTTTTAAAGAGAGGATACTGACCTTTTTCACCAACTGGCTTGTAACCAGGATCGAAAGCCGGGGAGAGGCGTCCTTCGTGCAAAAAGCCGGCATCCAGCAGGAAATCTTCATATGGTACGATGCTGCCGCGATCATCGGGATAATAGAATCATGGCTGCGAAATGATATGCCCTATACCCCCGCTTTTTTGGCAAGGCAATTTTACTTAATCCATACTAGAGGATTCGATCAACAATAAAGATGAAAGGAATGAACCACATGACGAAAGAAGAACTGGAATACAAAGTAAACGAAGTGAAATTGGACTATATCCGTATTCAGGGGGACCTTGAAAAGCTAGAGTCCTTCGGCAGAAACACGGATATCCAGCAAAGGAAACTAGACGAACTCGAGACTGAGCTTTCAGATCTACGTAAACAGTTGGAAGCGATCGATGTTTGATGAATATTGAGGGGCAAAGGAAAATAGGTATATAGAAAGACAAATGGTACAAGTTTCATCTTGTACTTTGCTCTTTGATTGGAGCTGATTTCTATGTATCGAAACCGGGACAGACAGGTCAATATCGTCATTATGGTGCTCTTATGCATCCTGATCTTTCATATCATCCGCATCATCCTTCATGTAAGAGTCTATTTCGTATACAGCATGGGGATGGGATATCTTTTATTTCTGGGAATGATCATTTTTCTGATACTATTCCTGCTCCTTAAAAGATGAAGCAACGGGCACTTTTCTTTGAATGGAAAAGTGCCTCTTTTTTGTTTTAGAGAATCAATTATAGGAAAAATATGTTAAAATATAGGGGTGCTCAGTACATCAAAATGGAGGTTCACTATGAAAAAAAGGAATCGATTGGCATTACTCATATCCGTCATTGTATTGGTCGGGTTTCCGATTTTGTTTCTCTTCGTCTCTTTGTATACGGGAGATTGGCGATATCTCATGTGGAGTCTTCCGCCGTCATGTTTAGCGGGATTTACGGGGTTGATCTTTACCATTCATACGATTAAAAAAGAAAAGAGTCTAATGGAGTAAAATTAGATGCCAAATAATGAAGACAGCGAGGGACGGAATGTACATTTCTAAAATAAATCATGAACATCTTACAAATGAGCAAATGACACGTCTATTATTCTCTTCAATTCAAGACGATCAAATGAACGGTGATTGTATCTTTGTTGCAGGAAGCAGCAAGGCAGTGAAGTACCGATTGCCGATAGCAGTGGAGCTTTATAAACAGGGAAGGGCCGGTAAAGATGTCGATATTCATATAAACACAGGAGCGAATACATGAAAAAAGAAAAAATGTATCCAAGATTCTGGCTGTTTGCCATATACTTCACAGGCTTTTGGATTTTATATGGTTGCTTTATCCTGTTCCAAGATATAGTCATCGAAGATCATTTCGATAGTCAGCCGCTCTATCTGATCGGGGGCATGGCCGTTATGTTAGCACGGTCCGTACAAGGATATAAAAGGGCAAAGAGGCATGAGGAAGAAATAGGACAAAAATAAAAGGTTGTAATGAAAGTCTTTAAATCTCTACTCATCAGTGAAATCAAGGAAGAAGCCTTTCTTCAAAGGAAGGAGATTGACTTTTTGAACACGGAAAAGGAGAAGTGATGTCTTGTTAAGGATGGTAGGTACTGTTTGCTCTTTGGCGAGTTTCGTCCTAGCGACCTATTTACTGGTGATGCAGGAATATCAATGGATTGAACTCATGATGTTGATGGGTGGTCTATCCATTGGAATCATGGGGATTGAAGAAATTCAGAGGAATCATAAGGGGATGGGATGGTTATTATTCTTAACCGGTTTACTTTGCCTGTACTCCTCGATTCAAGGATTTTTATTCTTTCATTAATAGGACGGACCCACCTTCGTCATTCTCATACTTTATCACCTCATTTTAAATTCCCTTGACCATACCCTTCTTCACCCAATTGATAACTCAATTACCATCATTTATTGAATAACTCCTTTCCAATGTGGTATACATACGTTAAAAGGTGGTGCGGGAATGTCGAGTAAAAAGAATACTGCAGCCCTCCTTCTTGGCAGTGCGTTATTTTTATCAGCCTGCAACGGAGACGGGGCTGCATCCGATCAGGACGAAAGCAATCAGACGCAGGACGAAAATCAAACGGAAACTTCAACGGATATGAATGAAGAAAACAATGCAGATGACAATACCGGTGAAGATGTGAACGCCGATACTAGTGGGAATAATGAAGATGCTGGGGATAGTAGTGGTGAAACAAGTAGTGATACGAGCAGTGAAAATAAAGATATTCAAAAGCAGCAATATGAATCAGCCGAGGACGCGGCTGCGGCCATCAATGGGTATGAGAAGGTCGATCAGACGAACATCGATCTGGGTCATGGGATCAAAGGGCTCCAGGAAGGGGCAGCCGGTCATGAGTATCTTTACTGGAATGAAGGCGACTGGCTGATCAAAGTCGACTTTCCGACGGATCCTCAATATAAAATTGATGGATATGACGGAGCTGAGGACATGGCAAAGAAAGTCGTAGATTATCTCGAAAAGAACTACTTGCCCGCACCAGACGAAAAGGGCGTCATCACTATCAACGGATTCAAGGAACATCCGGAAACCGTCGTGAAGTGGCAAAAAGGAAAGACCGTTTATACGATTACTTCGAAAGAGAAAGAACCATTCGACGCCCTCGAAACGGCCGTAGAATCATAATGAAAAGGTGACCGGGATCCCGGTCACCTTTCTTGTTCAGCGATTTATTTCCTGAAGCTTTTTCACATTATCCGAGTGAAAAGGAGATCCTTCCACCTCGCTCACCACGCTGAATGGATTCCCGTCCGGATCAAAGAAGTCAAAAAAACGCATCCCGCCGAAGTCATCGATTTCAGTTGTCACCACACCTTTGCCGTTCAATTCCTTATGAATCGCATCGACATCCTGAACGACAAAATTGAAATAGCTATTCTTCTGCTTTCCTTTAATGACAAACTCCGTTGGCTGAGGGGTTTCCACTTCGATCAATCCAAATTGTGTCGATCCACTTGGTAAGAAAAAGCCGGCTCCGCCGTCCCACGAGTCGATTTTCTTCACCCCTAAATGCTCCTCATACCAGGCAGATGATTTCTTGATATTCGTCACAGGGACAAATACACTTCCAATTTTAAACATAGTATCCTCTCCTTATAAATGAAATTCCTATGTATAACGAATATAATGAAGAAAAAGTTACAAAAAAATGTGAGGTGGCTGAAATGATTTTTGATGACCTGGAACAAACGGTCAGCAAGCTGTATCGTTATTGCTTGAAACTATCAGGTTCATCTTGGCAGGCGGAAGATCTTATACAGGAAACGATGCTGAAAATCTATCAGTTAAAAAAGCAGGATCCGGGTCGGGAGTTCACTTTCTCTTTTCTATACAAAGTGGCCAAAAACCTTTTCATCGATGAAAAAAGAAAAAAGAAGGAGTTTCTTTCTCATCATGAAGACATTCGGAAAGTAAGCGATCCTACCGAATTCGACGCTTTGATTGAGATCCTTCTTGCAGCACTCCCCCTGCAACAGGCAATGCTCATCACCCTGAAAGATGTATTTAACTATAAGACAAAAGAAATCGCGGCCATGCTCAAGGTCAGTGACGAGTCCATCAAGACAGCTCTTCATCGTTCCAGAAAAAAACTGAATGACGCTCCGGAAGATCTGCCTGTTCCTGCATTCTCCAATCCCCAATTGATCCAGGGACTCTCAATCGCCATCAAGCAGTCGGACCCTTCCCGGATTTTTCAATACTATCGCCTGTTGGAAACGCACCATTTTAAGGCGAAAAGATCTCAAGGAGGTTCAGTCTTTCATATCATCGACCCTGAGGGGAATATTCTGGAGGTTGCCTCCACTCTTACCACTGCTTCATCAACCCTCTAATGAATCCATGACCTTATACGTGTGACTTGATATCGTAACGTAAATGAATATTTACATAGGCTTAAAATTACCCTGATTGTATTCATACTGACTTAACCATTCCATGTTTTACTAGAGTAGTAGCAAATACATCGGGAGGTTTTAATGATGAAAAAAAGACTATCAATCGGATTATCGATGGCGTTACTCGCATCTTCATCCTTAACAGCAATGGCTTTCGACCATGAGGGTCACGGTAAAAAGAAAGATTCACACAAGAAAATTGAGAGTGTTGAATTCTCTTCTATGAAAGCTCCTGACAATATTAAAAACATGGTAAAAACGTATACAACAGCAACAATCAAAGTGACGTATAAAGATGGAACAGTAAAAGAATTACCCCTTAACTATGATCAACTCTACCTATCAAAGGATAAAATCGTCTCCAATAAGGGTGAAATGATTCCTGCAGGAACACCAATTGATGTGAACGGTGATCCGATCATGGACAAAAGTGTTCCAGCGAATCCTTCCTACTTTATTTCAGATGCACCGGATTCGAACAGCCTTCTGACGAAGGGGAACAAGTCATTCATGGTTTCCCACTTTGAATACGATTCCCAAAATAATGCAGGTGACGAGATTTCAGGTCTGCCAGCGTCCATGACCTTATCTGAACTTGACCATGATAAAAAGACGGGCGAGCTTTCAGTGAAAGAAGCCCATAAGATTGATTTCTCAAGTGTAGATGGATTATGGAACCCATGTAACGGATCCACAACGGATTGGGGCACACACCTTGGTTCTGAGGAATATGAGCCGGATGCCAGAGAATTTGAAAACAAAGATTCCGATGCGTATAAAGAAGTCAGCAACTTTGCCAACTATTACTTCCATGATGAATCCAAAGCAAATCCTTACAATTACGGATGGATCCCGGAAATCTCCGTTTCACATGACGGAAAGTCTTCTGTCGTCAAACATTACAGCACCGGACGTTTCTCCCATGAAATGATGAAAGTCCTTCCAGATAATAAGACGGCATTATTCGGAGACGACGGCGGCAATACAATGATGTTCATGTATGTAGCCGACAAAGCAGAAGATTTCTCAGCAGGAACCCTATACGCTGCCAAGTTCGAACAAACCGGTACGGAAAAAGGCGGATCCGGTGACTTGAACTGGATCAAGCTCGGACACGGTACCGATAAAGAAATCTCAGACATCATTGACAGCGGAGTGACATTCAATGATATTTTCGAAACAACGGAAGAGCCAACAGAAGGATTTACAGCTGTTAAGACGAACTCCCATGATTCCGTCGAATATCTAAAAGTGAAACCAGGCATGGAAAAAGCGGCAGCATTCTTAGAACCACGACGTTACGGAGCCATCCTTGGTGCAACTTCTGAATTCAACAAAATGGAGGGACTTGCCGTCAACGCGGAAGATCATAAAGCGTATATGGCCATCTCTTATCAAGAAGGAAGCATGGAAAAGCAGGATGGCGCCGTTCAGGACGACATTCAACTTCAGAAGATTGAATCGGGTGTCACATATGAATTGAATCTTCAAGAAGGTCAAACAGATCATGACGATGAGGAGATTGACAGTGACTATGTTCCAGCAAGCATGAACGGATTTGTTTTAGGAGAGGACCTCTCTTCTCCGGATGAACTAGGAAACACGGCAAACCCGGATTTAGTAGCAAATCCTGACAACCTGAGCTTCTCTGAAGATCTGAATACCCTCTTCATCGGAGAAGACAGCGGTATGCACACGAACAACTTTGTGTGGGCCTATGATGTAAAAACGAAGAAGCTTTCCAGGATCCTTTCCGTACCGGTCGGAGCAGAAGCTACGGGGTTAAGGGCAGTGGATTCAATGAAAGATTCACACTATGTCTTAAGCAATTATCAGCATCCAGGCGCAGACCTTGATGAAAAAGAAATCACAGCAGTCGATAAAAACGAATTGGAACAAGCGATGAAAGATACGCTAGGCATCATGGAAACGGGCGGAGTCGGCTACATTTCCGGAATCCCTGGTATGGATACGAAAGGTGAACATCACCATAAAGGGCATCACGATCATAAAGAGAAAGACCGTAAAGATCACAATTCAGAAAAATAAACTAAGATGAATACAGGTCAGTCACCGACACGTTAAAGCATGAGCGTGAAGGGGGCAGACCTCTTTTTTATCAAAGTATCATTGAGTTATTTGTCTTAATTTGAAATAATTGGTATATGAGTGATTTATAAGGAGGGGGAAAATGCGCACCGATCGATTTTTTTTGGAGTTGGCGCTTGAAGAAGCCGAAAAAGCATTAAACGATCAGACGTATCCACGAGGGGAAGGTTTATGAAGAATGTAACCACAGCATTATTTTCTCACTATCAACAACACCAACTAAAACACCGTCCCTTCATTGTCGGGATAGATGGATTGGGTGGATCGGGGAAGACGACCCTTGCCCTAAATGTGAAACAGGAATTTATGCTCGCAAAGTATGACGCGGTTATTCTGCATATGGACAACTACATCGTGGAGAAGAGCGAACGGTATGGAACAGGGAACGAGGAATGGTATGAATATTACGCCCTTCAGTGGAATATAGAACAGCTTCGTAAAGAGCTTTTCCAAAGGTTACATAGAGGCAGTGACTCTATCACATTACCATTCTATGAATCCAGTGCGGACTCAGTCGTATCGAAACCCATCCAGCTTGAAGGGGTGAAGGTGGTCCTGATTGAAGGCGTCTTCCTGCAGCGGAAAGAGTGGCGCGATTTCTTTGACTATGTGATTTTTTTGGACTGTCCCCCCGAACTCAGAACCGAAAGAGTCATCGTGCGTGACACCTATCTCGGTGATGAGCAGGCAAGGGTTGAAAAATATAAGAGAAGATACTGGCTGGCAGAGGATCATTATCTTCTTCACGCTAATCCGGCCGGACAGGCAGACTATATTGAAAGAATCTGAAAATGTCATAAATTGTTGAAATATTCTCTATCTTCATCTGTTTTTTTGTTAAAATAGAACTATATATAAACAGAAGGCGAATGGTGCCCAGATGAGTATAGTGAAAGATTTTCTGCTGCAGCTCACCCTAATGATCATACCGATATTCAGTTATTTCACTTTTATTCTTGAAAAAGTAAAGAATGACCGCGCAATCAAGATGTTCGTGACCCTGTTATGGGGAGCGTCCATCCTGTTATGTATGTCTTTCCCCGTAGAGTATGGGGGAGGAAATCGCCTCGATTTGCGATTTATTCCGCTCCTTTTCGGGACATTATATCTCGGGATATGGCCGGGGTTATTTCTGTCGGTCCTGATTATCTTGTATCGCATGACTTCAGGAATCACCATGGGCCTTTATACGACAATCCTTGTTCTGGTCATCACCCTGCCTGTCATTTTGTACGTTCAACGAATGTTTATCCGGGTGAAAAAGGATCGAAGAGTGATGATTGCAACTGGATTATCCTTCCTGTATTGCCTCTGTGGGATGACGGTGTTCAGTCTTATGAATGGGATCTCACTCCCCGTTTTGAAAGCCCAAGGTATCCATCTTCTTTTTACCGTCTCCGTTACCTGTTTCTGCACGGTATTAATTGAGAAGATCCGTGAGACCCATCAGCTGAGACTTGAGGTCCAGGATGCGGAGAAATTCAGGATGATCAGTGAGCTGACCAGTGTGTTTGCCCATGAAATCCGCAATCCCATGCAGGTGACCCGGGGCTTTCTTCAGCTCCTTGATGAGCCGGACTTGGCTCATCATAAGAAGGAATATATCAAGGTGTCCATTGAAGAATTGGACCGGGCCAATGAAATCATCAACGACTTCCTGGCGTTCGGCAAGCCCTCCATGAATACATACGGGACCATCAATGTCGGTGAACAGTTAAAGCGAGTCACCACGCTCATTCAAACATTCAGCATAAATCAGCAGGTGGAGTTCAAATCTGATATAGCGGATGACTGCTGGATTAAAGCAAATCCTCAAAAGCTGAACCAGTCACTGATCAATATTCTGAAAAATGCCGTTGAATCCATGCCCGATGGTGGAACCGTCTGGATCGCCTGTCACTCAACCGATGACAGACACATCAGAATCACCATCAAAGACCAGGGAATCGGCATGAACCCGAAACAAGTCGACCGCCTCGGCTCACCCTATTATTCTCTCAAAGAAAAGGGTACCGGGCTTGGGATGATGGTCAGCTATCAAATCATCCGTTCCTTCAAAGGGAGCATCACTGTGGAAAGCGAAGAAGGGGTCGGTACCGAGTTTGTCATTGAATTTCCGCGTGTTGAAACGTAAAAAAACGGCTTAGACCCTTATCGGTCAAAGCCGTTTTTTCTACTGCTCCCACATAAAGAAAATTTGACACGGCCGCTCGATTCCATGCAAAACCGGCATGATTATATCCAACCCCGCACGAATATCCTCAGTCCCGCATGAAAAATCCAGAACCCGCACGGTATTTTGAAATCCCGCATGATTAGCAGGCAAGGAATGTCTTTACCGAAGAAAGGATTGAGTTTATATGAATATTTTGGAATAATTGGTATGTAGCTGACTAATGTTCTTCACAACCAAATTTTTCGGAATATTCACCTAATGGAGGGCGCGCAACATGAACAATCCTGCACAAAAAAGAATCCGGGACTCCGGAGTGAAAATCGGTAAGTTAGAAACCGGTCCCAACAATTCAATTACTGATGTTGAAGGCGTAACGGTCGGTCATGTCACCCTTAGTGAAAATGATAGTCAAACGGGCGTAACGGCGATCCTACCTCACCAGGGAAACCTATTCAAAGAGAAACTCATCGCCTCCACCCATGTCATCAACGGGTTTGGCAAAACGATGGGCACGATTCAAATCAATGAACTAGGAACCTTGGAAACCCCCATTCTATTAACGAACACATTCGGCATCGGTACAACCGCCGATGCCCTGATCGATTACATGCTTGAACAGAATCCGGAAATCGGCAGAACGACAGGGACCGTCAATCCTGTTGTGTGTGAATGCAATGACATGTTTTTAAACGATATCAGGGCCCGGTTCATCACAAAGGACCATGTCCGGCAGGCGCTGGAAAACACCTCTTCATTCGTTGAAGAGGGGACGGTCGGAGCCGGTACCGGTATGCTCTGTTACTCCTTGAAAGGAGGAATCGGGACGGCTTCACGAATCATGAAGATGGACCACGGGACATACACAATGGGTGTCATCGTTTTGACGAACTTCGGGATCCTGAGCGACCTGACCGTGAACGGAAGGGGCGTCGGAGAAGAACTGAAGGGAAGAATCCTCCAATCCCGCGAGGAACAGGACAAAGGCTCAATCATTATCATTGCAGGGACGGACCTCCCTGTATCCGAAAGGCAGCTCAACCGGATCATCAAGCGGACAATCACAGGATTATCCCGTACAGGATCCATCATCACAACCGGGAGCGGCGAAGTGGTCATCGGCTTCTCGACGGCAACGAAAATACCCCATGACCAAACGACCCAATGCATGTCCGTCCCCATGATTCATGAAGAAGAGATCGATCTTGCATTCCGGGCGATCGGGGAAGCGACAGAAGAGGCGGTATTGAATTCATTGATCACGGCAACGCACGTAGTGGGCAGGGGTGGGAATGAAAGACCGGCGTTAAAAGATTTACTGGAAAAATACAATATAGAGCTATAACCACCTGGGAGGAATTATGGAATCAACATTGATCATCATACGAGGAAATTCCGGCAGCGGAAAAACCACGACCGCCAAACGCCTTCAACAACATCTCGGAAGGGGGACGCTCCTCGTTTCCCAAGATGTCGTCCGCCGAGACATGTTGATGGTGCAGGACCGGGACGGCAACCTGTCCATGGACCTGATCAGGCAAATCACAGAATACGGCAGAGGGAAATGTGAGTACGTCATTGTAGAAGGAATCTTTTCTGAACAACGCTACGGGGCTATGCTCAGGCAGTTAATCCAATTTTATAACGAAAAAGCCCATACATACTACTACGATTTATCGTTTCAAGAAACCGTCCGCCGACATAACTCGCGTTCAAAAAGGACAGAATTCGGGGAGGATTCTTTGCGTGACTGGTGGAATGCGGAGGACTATCTCCGTGTGGATAGAGAAGTTCAATTGACGGATGAAATGACGCAGGATGAGATAGTGGAAATGATTTTAAAACAAATATGAAAAAAGGAAGTGCAACATGTTAAACGTTAAACCATTAGAAGACAGAGACTATGAATTAATCAAAGAAGCAGAAAGAGTCATAGAAACGAATTATCGGTACGGTCGGCATCACATCGGTTCAGCAGTCAGAACAACTTCTGGCAAGGTCTATGCAGCTGTCCACGTCGAAGCAAACGTCGGCAGGATCACCGTATGCGGCGAAGCGATGGCTCTCGGGAAATCCATCTCTGAAGGAGACCATGAATTTGACACAATCGTTGCCGTTGCTCACCCCCACCCACACGAAGACATCGAGAAATGCTGGGTCGTCGCACCTTGTGGGATGTGTCGGGAGTTAATCAGTGACTACGGGTCCCAAACCGATGTCATCTTATCGTATCGTGGTGAATTGGTGAAGTGTAATGTGATGGAGTTGTTGCCGGAGAAGTATGAGAGTGATGTTGAGTGATTTTTATTAAGTAAAAAGATTTTACGATGAGCTCAAAGGAGGAATCATATGATCCACTTCAAAAACGACCATCTAACGGTTTTTCAAAGTTCACTATATCAAACCACCTCGGCCATCCTTCAAAAAAATGATGTGATGGTCATGACCGACCCCAATTGGCTGCCGCATGAAGTCCAGGCCATTCGGGAGTATGTGGATAGAGAATTAGGTGACAAGAAGCTTTACATCATCTACACGCACAGTGATTTCGACCACATCATAGGTTCCGGGGCATTTCCTGAAGCAAAAGTGATTGCTTCAGAAGAACTTAAAGCTCATGCACACAAAAAAGAAATCATGCAGAAGGTCAGTGAGTTTGATCAGCGATATTATATCAAAAGGGACTACGAGCCCCATTACCCATCAGTGGATCACGCCATATCCCACGATGGAGAAAGGCTTGAACTCGGCTCACTCTCCTTAACCTTTTACAAAGCACCCGGCCACACGCATGATGGTCTTTTCACGATAATTGAACCATTAGGTATCTTTTATCAGGTGACTATCTATCCGATGTCGAGTTCCCTTTCATTTTCAGCAGTTACATAGATTATAAGAAAACGATGAATAAGGCAGCAACCATTCTGAAAAAGCACTCTATCCAGGTACATGTCCCTGGGCATGGGTCCGTGACAAATAATCCCGACGAAATCATGAAGAGACTAAAGGAATCAACCTACTATATCAATCATCTTTTACAAGATGGAGAAAAGCTCGAAACCCATTGTCGCGAACAATATTCTTTTTTTGACGGAATGAAGAGTATTCATTTTGGAAACATAGAGTTGGCTAGAAATGAGGATGGAGAAAGCCATTAACAAATCCCGCCTATGAACTTATCAAACCCACTACATGCCAGCCATCAAGCAATTTATATTCAGTTCATTTCAATTTACTAAAAAATAATCAAAAAGGGGACACTCCAATGAAACTCATCTTACTATTCGGACCCCAGGCAGTCGGTAAAATGACGGTGGGACAAGAACTGGAAAAAAGAACAGAACTGAAACTCTTTCATAACCATATGACCATCGAATTGCTTCAGCCTTACTTCGGATTTACAGAGGAAATGTGGAGAATATGTCACATGATGAGAGTGGAAATCTTTGAAGCTTTCTCGAAAACGGATCAGTACGGTATGGTTTTCACCTTCATGTGGGCGTTCAACGAAGAAAAGGATTGGAAGTGGGTCGAGAAAGTCACAGACATTTTCGAATCCAACGGTGCAGAAGTCTGTTTCGTGGAGCTTGAAACGGATCTGGAAGTACGATTGAAACGGAACATCACACCGAACCGACTGCAGAATAAACCGTCGAAGCGAAATATCGAAGACTCCGAGAAGCGATTGCTAGATTCCCTGGATACATATCGCCTGAATTCAATCGAAGGGGAAATAGAAAGAGAGAACTATATCAAAATCAACAATACAGATATGAGCCCCGAAGAAGTTGCCGAGAAGATAATAGAAGAGTTTCAGCTCGAGCGAAAGTGAGGGACGGACCTCAAATTGAATGCAAAAATAGGAGGACATATGAAATACAATATCTTTCATTCCCCACCAACGTTAGAAAACGAGAAAATCAAACTGATTCCCTTGGAGGTCCATCATTCCGCTGCTATCCTCGAAGCAAATGATCCGGAGATTTGGCGTTTTATGTTTAACGAAATTACAACCCTCGAGCAAATGGAACAATGGGTAACAGCCGCCATCCGGCTACGAGATCGACAAACGGCCTTACCTTTTGCTGTTGTGTTAAAAGAACAAAATAGAATCATAGGGTCTACCAGATTGTTCGAAATCAACCTTTCACAAAAATCGTGTGAACTCGGTTCTACGTGGTACAGCAAAGATCATCAAAGGTCCTTCGTAAACTCCAATTGTAAATATTTGATCCTTCGCTATTGTTTTGAAAGTTTAGGGATGTTGCGGGTTCAGCTTAAGACAGATGAACGAAACAACCGTTCCCAAAAGGCGATTGAACGGTTGGGTGCCGTGAAAGAAGGAGTCCTGAGAAAAGAAAGGATCCTGTCAGGTGGCTATGTCAGAAATGCCGTTCTGTATTCGATCATTGATGAGGAGTGGCCATCGGTAAAGGCAGGGTTTGCTTTGAGGGATTCGAAGTATTGAACGGGCGTAAATACAACGTCCTGAAAGATTAGCGACACACCTGAATTAAAGATAGGAGATGAATTTATTGGGGTTTATGACAGCAATTTTGCTGAAACTCCTTTTAATTATTGGAGTATATATCATTATCATTCACTTATTTCATTGGGTGGTCAGCAAGTGGCTGAGTATGAAGAGGAGGACGTTCCTTTCATTTGAAACAGTCAATGACCAACATGAAAGAGGAGACAAGCTTCTAAGGTATTTGGCCGTCGTGATATTAATAGCCGGGTTTGTTTTTCATCTTGTGACTGATTTCGATAACGAATACTGGTTTCTGCAACCACATTTTATCGTAGCCTTCTTTTTCATTGCGAGGCAATTATGGAAATCCTTCATGGAGATGAAATCGTTTAGTGACAAACGAGTATCCACTTATACACTACTCGAAACAGGAATCAATATTTTACTATTCTTTGCTTTATTCACATCGGATTTTTGGTTGTTTTAGTAAGGAGGAGAGTTTTATTCAAAAAGACTGGTTACTCAACAAATTTGATGAATTAAAAAATAGAATCTTAAAAGCAATCGCTCAAATGACGGATGAACAACTAAATTGGCGGCCGGGAAATGCTGGTCATAGTGTGTCTACGCTTATTCGTCATATCGATGGAAATATCAAAGAACGAATCCATAAGGGAATACGTCAAGGAACATATTTAAGAAATCGTGATGAAGAATTCAAACCTATATATGTTTCAAAAGCAGAGTTAGAAAAAATGGTTTTTGATCAATTTCAATTCGTAATAGATACAGTAAGCCAAATGTCGGAGGAGTCCTTTCAAAAAACTCAATTAGTAAGGGGCAGAGAACGTACAAACCTCGAGGTTCTGTATCAAAGTGCTGCACACTTTTCTGAACATATGGGACAAATTCTGTATATCGCGAAAATGTGTTTAAGAGATGAATATTCATCAACTTCAATTTAAGAAACTAAGGAGACATCACCATGCCCAACCTCAAAAACGGAGAATTCACAGTACCTCTTAATGGAATTAATCATTGGGTTAAAATCGATGGCGCTGAAAACCAGACCATCCCCCTGATCATTCTCCACGGGGGACCAGGTGGCAATCATTATGTGTTTGAAAGGACGGCTGGCCCGTTATTGGGGAAGAAGAGGACGATTGTTTACTATGAGCAACGCGGGTGTGGGAGATCGGAGAAGCCTTATGCTGATGATGAATATACAATTAAGGTTTTGATTGAGGACTTCATAGAACTGAAGAAATGGTTAGGCGTTGAAAAGGTCGACCTTCTTGGCTACTCATTTGGCGGGGAGCTGGCTCTGGAGATTGCCAATCACTTTCCTGAAGAGATTCACCAACTCATCCTGTCAGCTCCAAGTCTTCTTCATACAGACATTCAGAAAATGGTGCAAGTAACCGGGTTTTTGTCTATTAGAGATTCAAATATAATAAACAAAATATCAACTTGTTTTCAAACGGGTGCGACTCTTGACGCAATCTATAACGAGGTATGGGAGATGGTGAGTCCCGAAATTGTGGACTTATTATTATTTGAAAATCAGGAAATTGCCAAAATTAATCGAGGGTTGTGGGAAGAAAGCAATCTCGTTAACACTGGTCTCATGAACCATACCCTCACGAACAGTCCCATTGAAGTCCCCCTTCTTGACCGTCTCAAGGAGATTCATCATCAGGTACTCATCATGACAGGAGTGTTCGATCGAAATACTGGTTTGCCCATTTCGAAACTGATTCATTCAAACCTGACCAATAGTACTATGATTCTATTCGAAAAGAGTGCCCATTTTCCTGATCTGGAGGAAACGGATAAGTTTGTGAAGGATATCAATGAGTTTTTAGATTAGAAAGCGAAACAAAGTGAGGTAACCCAAATGAACAATACCCAAACAGAACTCAAAGTCGTAATCGGCGCAGGAGAATATCATAATAATCCCGGCTGGTTGCATACACAGGAAGAAGACCTGAACTTACTGGACGAAAAGACGTGGCAAGACACGTTTGAAGAAAGCTCGATATCCGCTATATTGGCGGAGCATGTTTGGGAACACCTTACATATGAAGAAGGGGTACAGGCAGCAAAGATTTGTATGAAGTATCTTAAGCCGTCTGGATACATTCGTTGTGCTGTACCTGATGGGTATTTTCCAGATGAAGACTATCAAAGGGGCGTACAGATAGGAGGTCCCGGCCCGGAAGATCATCCTGCTGCCAGTCATAAGATTGTTTATGACTATAAATTGTTAACGGAATTATTTGAAACGGCCGGATTCGAAGTGAGACTTCTTGAATCCTTTGACGAAAAAGGCCATTTTCATCATCATAATTGGGATGGATCTGACGGTGTCATTTTCCGTTCTAAGAAATTCGATCCAAGAAATCAGGGGGAACGTGTAGCTTTTCCTTCTCTCATCCTTGACGCCATTAAGTATTGAAATCACCTTTCTTATGTGATAACGTATATGAAAATAAGAGGTGGATAAATATGACTTTCATCAACAAGCAACGCTCATTCACACAATTCCGTCATCATATCGAGTAACCTTGCTATCCGATTTTTAACAATCGTACATAGGAAGGTTATTTCTCATAGAACTGCATTTGATTAAGTTATTCGCTTATCAAATGCGGTTCTTTTTTTATACAAAAAAGGAGGAGAAGAAAGATGAAAATGAAGAAGATGGATTATCAAAATGTTAAAGGGACACAGGATTATTTACCAGAGGCGGAAGTGATCAGAAGGGAAGTCAGAAGGACGCTGGAGGACGTTTTCATCCAATACGGCTGCAAGCCACTTGAAACCCCAATCCTGAATTACACTGAGCTGCTTGCCTCGAAATATGCAGGTGGTGCTGAGATCCTGGAAGAGATGTACACCTTAAGGGACAGGGGAGAAAGGGACCTCGCCCTGCGCTATGATTTGACGATTCCCTTTGCCAAGGTGGCAGCCATGAACCCGACCATCCCCATGCCGTTCAAGCGCTATGAAATCGGAAAAGTGTTCAGGGACGGACCTATCAAGGCAGGAAGGTTCCGGGAGTTTACTCAATGCGATGTGGATATAGTTGGCGTCGAATCGCAGGTGGCGGAAGCCGAGTTGATGATGATGGCACTGGATGCATTCGGAAAGCTCGATATAAAGGTGACCATTCAATATAATAACCGGAAACTGCTGACGGGGATGCTTGAAGTGTTCGGAGTGGAAGCGGATCGAATCAACCAAGCAGTCTTGATCCTCGACAAACTCGGAAAGATTGGTGTTGATGCGGTCATCTCAGAACTCGCGGACCTGTCCATTTCGGACAACACTAACCGATTGATCCAGCAATTTTTAACAGACAAGGACAATAACCGATTGGGCTATTTCGAATCATACGCCGATCAAAACGGCCAAATCAGGGAGGGGTTGGAAGAATTAAGGGACCTGACTTCCTACCTTGATTTCCTGGAAATCAACGAACAATGCGTCTTCAATCCCTTTTTAGCAAGAGGCCTGGAAATCTACACGGGGACCATTTATGAAATATTCTTAACAGACGGGTCCATCACATCAAGCATCGGTAGTGGCGGACGGTATGATAATGCTATCGGTGGGCTACTGGGAACAGATGGAAATATCTCGACCGTCGGTATTTCGTTTGGATTGGACGTCATCTATGCAGCCATCATGGCGACTCAGCGAAACGCGAAGAAAGCTTTCAACGTTGACTATTACGTCATTCCACTTGGTACCGGGAAGGAAGCTTTACGGGTGGCAAATGATTTAAGGCAAAAAGGCTATATCGTCGAACTTGAGATGAGCAGACGGAAATTAGGTAAGCTGTTGGAAAAAGCAAACAAAGAGGGGATGCGGAATGTGATTGTTATAGGAGAAGAGGAGGTCAGGAAGAATCAGTATAAGGTGAAGAATATGGAAACCGGAGAGGAGCAAGTATGGAAGATGAATGATCTGAAATAGACTGTATGGTAAGCAGGTAATACTACCTACCAGTACGTTACCTTTGTAAAAATCCCTAAGAAAAAAGATCGATTTTCCTTCACACAACCTTTATTAAGATGGGTACCTAACTACATACCCACTCAACATCCCTCTCCTAAAATGTAGTCGAATACATATTAGGGATAGGAGATGAAGAACATGAACAAAAAGTTGTTAGTCGGTACAGGAATTGCGGTTTCATTGTTATTGAGTCCGTTCAGCCAGGCGTTTGCAGAAGAGCCATCAGCAGGTGAGAAAAAGCAGGTAGAGAATATTGCACACCGCGGGGCGGCAGCCTATGCACCTGAAAACACGATCGCAAGCTATGATCTCGCTGTCGATATGAAGGCGGATTATATCGAAATCGATGTTCAACGAAGCAAAGATGGTGAATTGGTGGTCATCCATGACACATCAGTGGATCGCACAACCGATGGATCGGGAAAAGTAGGGGATCTGACACTCGAGGAAATGAAGAGTCTTGATGCAGGAAGTTGGAAAGGCGAACAATTTGCAGGAGAAGAGATCCCAACATTTGAAGAAGTGCTCGATCGCTATCATGGAAAAGTGGGGATCTTAATCGAAATGAAGTCTCCGGAGCTTTATCCTGGTATTGAGGAACAAGTAGCTGATGCTTTAAAGGAACGTCACCTCGATACACCGCAAAACGAAAAAATCATCCTTCAATCCTTTAATTTTGACTCTATGAAAAAGATGGATCAATTGCTTCCAAAAGTTCCAGTCGGAGTTTTATCCTGGAGTCAGTCGCAAGCGACACCTGAAGCGTTAAAAGAAATCTCTACGTACGCAGAATGGTTCAATCCGAGCTATGGAATCGTCACAGAACAAGTAGTGGAAGATGTTCATTCCCTAGATATGCAAATCGGATCATGGACAGTGCGCAGTCATGAAGCGGCAGATTTCTTATTCGATATGAATGTGGATGCGATCATTACGGACTATCCGGATTATGTGGATCCTAGAAATTAATAGGTTAATAAAAAGGAGTGGCTGATGCTGCTTCTTTTTTTTATTATTCTATTTACCTAATATAGGAAAATCTGTATAGTTAATGAAAAAACATGCTCATAGGGGTGATAGGGTGGAAAAATTAATAGATATTATTCAACGGCTGGATCAGACTTTCGATATAAGAAGCTATGGGGAAGATCCCGCGTTCAGCCGGTTCATTCCCCAGGTGTACGAAGGAAAGATGGACTGGGAGGCGAAATTCGAGCCAGCTTTCACTGAATTATTCAATGGACTGATGATCAAAGGAAAGAGTGAAGTGGGAAATGTGTTCCTCGCCGTTTTTCCGACAGAGGAAGTGTTGGAGACATTCATACGTGAAGGGAAGCCTGGTGATTTATTATTCATGCATCATCCTCTTTTAATGGAGTGTGGCAATCCGAAAGGTAAATGGGGAAGAGGATTCGTCCCTATCAAGGAATCCCAGATTGAACGGATAAAGGAAAAAGGACTTTCCGTTTATACATGTCACGTTCCTCTTGATTATCATGTTACTCTGGGAACAAGTCAGGCTATGGCAGAAGCGATGAATGTCAAGATCACCGATCGCTTTATCCAGAATGAAAAGCATGGACACATTGGCATCATCGGGGAAGTGAAGGAGACAGATACCGAAGAACTAATCTTAAGGCTGAAAGAAATCTTTGGTATTCCCTACGTTGATTTCGAGGGGAGGAAACGGAAGATAAGAAAGGTCGGCATCGTAGCCGGCTGCGGGGATAAATCCCTATGGATGCAGGAGGCTGAAGACAAGGGAGTCGACGCCTATATCTCAGGTGAAATCCATTGTCACATCGACAATGATTACGGAATAAGGAGATACGAGGAAATGATTGCATATGCTGGGCATACAAAGATGTCGCTGATCGGGGTTTCTCATTCTGCTTCGGAGTACCTGGTACATAGAACATTGATGAGGAGTTGGTTTGAAAGGGAGTTTGAGTTTAATAGTATCCGTTTAATCCCACAGAAAGAATGGTGGTTGTAATGGTGGTTCGAGCATGAACATAGATGGGAAGAGAATCTTAGTAACCGGAGTCACGGGAACATTAGGAGAAAAAGTAGCGGCAAGCTTGGTGGAAAGGTCTGGAGAAGTAAGGGGACTAGTCCGGAATGTAAGTCAATTTGATAGATTAAGAGAATTCGGAATCACCCCTGTACTCGGAAATCTGATTGATCGACCATCTTTATGTAGAAGCGTAGAGAATGTCGACCTTATTATTCACTGTGCAGCTTACCTGGGTGACGATTTGGAAGAAGCCGAAAAATCGAATGTAATGGGAGTGGAAAACTTAGCCGGTGTAGCATGGCAGGAAGGTGTAAAAAAATTTATTCATATTTCCACCATTTCTGTTTATGGTGAACCAACTGAAGGGAACTTTGATGAACAAACCCCCATTGATTCACATCATGAAGAGGTATACATACAAACTAAAGTGAAATCTGAACATATCCTTGCTAACTACCTTAATAAAGGACTGGATGTAGTCGTCTTACGTCCAGGTGCTATCTGCGGAGAAGACCGTTCATACTGGGGGGATAGACAAATTCACAGAATGGCTAAGGCAGATGTGGTGAATTGGGTTCACCCAGATGATCGTATTCCTTGGATTCATAAGGATAACCTGGTGGAGATGATCCATTTGGTCATAGAGAAAGCAAATAGTGGAGATGTTTTTAATGCCATCGATGAAAATGTTTCAGATCGAGAGTTTCGTAAGAGATTAGTAGATATTCTGGGGAAAAACCTAACACTTCCAAATCGCAAGGTCGAACGTCCTATATACTCTAATCAAAAAGTAAGAGACCTAGGGTATATCCCCAAAAAATCATTTGAGGAAACGATGCGTAATCTCGAAAAGAACGCTATCAAAGTGAAAGAATCCCTATTTATGGGGATTCAACAACAATAATCAATTATGTTGATCCGACAAATTAACGGACATTCAGAATCAATTATGCGAATTAAAGATGAATAATTTTTAAACAGGATAAATAGTTGTTCGTTCCGGATTAATTTGTAAAAACAGTTGTTTCCAAAAACTTTTCATGTGCTTGGATTCCTATATTACGTGTATTTTTCATTCTACTTTTGACCATACTAAACCTGACAGCCCTTTTCGTATTATAGCTCTGACTTGGTTCGTCCAAGTTAACCTACGCCTTACGAAAAAGGGCTTCTTTTTTTGTTTCTTAATGAAGAGAGTTACCCCCAATTAAACCTCCACATTCCCTATTCTCGACAACCCTACAATCATCTGTTACTATATAATAGTTACCCAAGATAACCATTACCTAAGATAACTATATAAAAAGGAGGATCCAACAAATGAAATCGGAACAACAGTTTTTTCAGGAGCTGATCATGCTCTACAGGCCATTTGAGAATCAATTGAATGTTCAGCTGAATGAACACGGTCTGCATAGGGCTCAGTGGACGATTTTATATAATCTTTACCATAACGGACCTGCTTCCAATGTGGAGATCTCAAACTATCAAAGTGTTGAGAAGCCGACGATTACGAGGACGGTTCATCAGTTGGAGGAAGCGGGCTATATCGAGCGTATTCCCGGGAAGGATCGTCGGGAAAAGCGGATGCAGCTGACGGAGGCAGGCATTGAAGTGTATGAGAATGCCCGCAAAACCATCGATCGTTTTGAACAGACCATCATGGAAGGAATCAGCGAAGAGAAGCAGCTTGAAATGATGGAAATGATGAAAAAAATCAAAGAGAATTTGAACAGTTAAGGAGTTTTACAGATGAGTCAGACACAGTCAAAGCTATGGACCAAGGACTTCACACTCATGTCCATCGCCAACTTTTTCATCTATTTAATCTTTTATTTATTGCTTGTCACCATGGCGGTCTATGCCGTGGATGAATTCGGTGCATCGGAAAGTCAGGCGGGTCTTGTGACCGGGATCTTCATCATCGGGACCTTGATCGGACGATTATTCCTTGGCCGGTTGATCACGACCATCGGAAATAAGAAAATGCTGTTTGTCGGCATGGTCGCATTCATTGTCACCTCATGCCTGTATTTCGTGGAGGGCGGCATCAGTTTCTTACTGCTAACCCGTTTTCTTCACGGGGTGGCACTCGGAATGGTCAGTACGGCAACCGGTACCATCGTAGCAGAAATCATCCCTGCGAGCCGTAAAGGGGAAGGAATCGGTTACTACAGCATGAGTATTACACTCGCAACTGCCGTTGGTCCATTCTTTGGTCTTTTCTTAAGTCAGCATGCAAGCTTCAGAACGATCTTTGCCTTCTGTCTTGCGCTTGGGGTCATTAGCTACATTATTTCTCTGTTTGTGAAAATCCCGGTTGTCAAGAAACCGGCAGGGGAAAAAGCAGAGAAAGAGCGCCTGAGCCTGTCTAGCTTCATCGAGCCAAAGGCACTACCGATCGCGCTTGTCGTGCTGTTCGTTTCCCTTGCTTACTCAAGTGTCCTGTCGTTTATTAATTTCTATGCCATCGACATCGACCTTGTAGAAGCAGCGAGCGTGTTCTTTGTCGTCTATGCCGTAGCGATCCTCGTTTCGCGCCCATTCACCGGTAGACTGATGGATGCAAAAGGTGCCAAGGCTGTCATGCTGCCGGCGTTTGTCCTGTTCGCGGCGGGCTTGTTCCTGTTAAGCGCGGCTGGTAACACGATGATCCTGCTTCTTTCAGGTGTTCTGATCGGACTTGGATTCGGTAATATGCAATCCGTCACACAGGCGATTGCCGTGAAGGCCGTTCCACCTGAGCGCGTGGGGCTCGCAACGTCAACGTATTACATTTCCCTGGATGCAGGCCTTGGATTCGGACCTTATGTACTTGGCTTCCTGATTCCCTTGACTGGCTACCGGTCACTATACATGATCATGGGAATCCTGGTTGCTGCAACACTCGTACTCTACTACTTCCAGGAAAGAAAACAATCGCGCACAGTACTCGCGCATGAATAATCTTTAAACGTCATTCCTTAAAGGAGCCCGGCCAAGTGGTCGGACTCTTTTTTTTGAGGGACGGACCTTCAAAAGGCCGATTCACCCGAATTTTTTACTGTGGTTTGAGGTCCGTCCCTCGTTAATCGTCCCTCACCTGTCTATCATGAGCAAGAATGGACAGGAGGATTTCTGAAGTTTCCGCTATATTAGTAGAGTGCATGTGAGACGAAAGGCGGGAGAGGAATGGAGTTTAAAGAAGTGGTGAAGGAATCTTTTGGTGTGGTCGGATATAGTGCTGCGGGAAGCTGGGGCGGAGATTTTGCATATCCGATCCCTGGTCTATGGGAGAAAGCGAAGGAATTCATCACAACGGATCAAGTGGATCAGATTGTAGGAGTCTGCCTTCCCCCAAGAAGCGATGACTACTATTACACCTGTGGGATGGAGATGGACTCTGTAGCTTTCCGAAGAATGAGAAAGGACTTGACGGTACACCTTTTCCCTAAGCAGAAATACGCCGTTTTCAAGCATATCGGCCCCGCCAGGAATATTTCTCAAACCTACCACAAGCTGTGGCAGGTCTTCGATGAGGAAGGGTATCATATTGAAAAAGGTATGCCCGAGATTGAAATGGTGGACGCACATTGGTTTGGTAAAGAAGATAGCGATGAATATGAAATGGACATTTGGATTCCGATTGGTGAGCATCCCCTCGAATAAGGGGGTGCTTTTTATTTATCAATAAACATATCTTAAAAAATAATAATTATTTATTGTAAAACAATAAATAACATGATAAATTCATACTATATTATCAAGTGAGGTGCTATGAATGAAACGGGAAACACTTTTTTTGAAGATTGCTCTTTTTCTAATCGGGGCTCCCATTGCCGCTTTGTGCTTGATCGGATTACCACTGATCGCAATGGAGGCTGCGGGTTCGGAGGTAGCCTATGTCGTTTATGGGATGCTGGCCGTCATGTATGCATCGGCGATTCCTTTTTACACAGCGTTGTTTCAAGCGTTTAAATTGTTAATGTTGATTGACCGGAACAACGCATTCTCAGGGGCATCCGTGAAGGCGTTGAAAATAATCAAGAAGTGTGCCATTGTGATCAGTCTCTTCTATGTAGCAGGATTGCCGCTCTTTTATATGCTGGCGCAGGTGGATGACGCACCGGGCATTATCGTGATCGGGATGATCTTCATCTTCGGTTCAGCCGTCATTGCGGTATTTGCGGCGGTTCTCCAAAAGCTATTAAACAATGCCATCGAAATCAAATCTGAAAATGATTTAACGGTCTGAGGTGAAATTATGGCAATTATAATCAATATTGATGTGATGCTTGCGAAACGGAAAATGAGTGTGACGGAGCTTTCAGAAAAGGTGGGAATCACGATGGCAAACCTGTCGATCCTGAAAAATGGGAAGGCAAAGGCAGTTCGTCTCTCCACCTTGGACGCGATATGCAAGGCCCTTGATTGTCAGCCGGGAGATTTGCTTGAGTATCAGCGTGATGAAGAAGCAGAGTCATGATCATGAGAGCGGGCAAACAACTCCTTCGTTTCGGCTGGGAGCAGGCTCTGTCCTGCTTGTTTCCTGTGGTCATCTTTGCGTCTTTGGCTTTGACTCAAATCATTCCGGTCCCCTTCCTGCCAAGGTATGACTGGCTGCTCCTGATCTGCCTTGTGATGCAATGGGGAATGGTGAAATCGGGTCTCGAAACCCGGGATGAACTGAAGGTCATCACCTTGTTCCATCTGATCGGCCTTACCCTTGAACTGTTCAAGGTACATATGGGCTCGTGGTCTTATCCCGGGGAAGGCTATTCCAAACTGCTCGGTGTCCCTTTATACAGCGGATTCATGTATGCAAGTGTAGCAAGTTACCTGTGCCAGGCATGGAGGAGGCTCAAGGTGGAACTGATTAAGTGGCCGCCGTTTTGGGCAGTCGTTGCCCTTGCCGCAGCGATATATTTGAACTTTTTTACCCACCATTATTGGATCGACGTCCGCTGGTGGCTTTCGGGCCTTGTCATGGTCGTCTTTTGGAAAACGTGGGTTGAATATGAGGTAGGTGGAACACGCTATTGCATGCCGCTTGCCTTGTCCTTTGTCCTCATCGGCTTCTTCATCTGGATCGCTGAAAACATTGCAACCTTCTTCGGTGCCTGGGAATACCCGAATCAGACCGATGCCTGGAGCCTCGTTCATCTCGGGAAGGTCAGCTCATGGCTTCTCCTCGTCATTGTCAGCTTTTTGATTGTAGCAACATTGAAACGTGTAAAGGGAAAGGGTGGGGCAACCCAATTTCCAACCGAACATTCCCTGCAAGGACAGGAGGGAAGAGTATGAAGAAAATGACTTTCGTATTCATTTTGGTCCACTTCAGCATCTTTTTTTTGTGGATTATGAATTCCGGTTACTTATTTTCACCCTATGGAGTTGCGGTTTGGGTTTCCATTGTAGCGATCGGATTTATCATTCAAATCAAGCTGGATAAAGTGAGCATAAATAGAAGAATACTCGCCATCTCAAATGGCTGGATGGTGTTTTTGATGGTGGCAACCGTGTTTATCTATTTTGCTGTCAGTTCGATGCCTTAATATATAGTAGGAACAGGTCCCTTGGTACGCCATTGGGGCTTTTTTAGTAAAAATATGGAACCTTCGTGGAGCTGAAACGTACATGTACTAACATGAAAAAATGGAGGAATCACTATGGACTACGGTTTGCTGATGATCGGTCTTGCTCTTGTCCTGGTTTCATATTTAGTCGGTGTCAAAAAACAAACATGGCTGTTAGCAGGCTTCAATGAAAAGATGATCAAAAATAAGTCTTTATTGGGTACTATTACAGGGCTTTTCTTCTTTCTTCCATTAGGTTTGATGGTGATCATCAACAGCTTTATCGATTATGCCTATGAGGGAACCATTCTGGTGGTGGTCATGTTGGTTCTGTTAACGGGCGTGTATGTATTCATTAATAGGAGGCTTATGGATTGATGGAAGAAGAGTATGTCATGATCAACGGAAAGAACGTTTTTATCACTAAAAAAGGAGCAGGGGAGCCGATTGTTTTCCTCCACGGCGGTCCAGGCGGGAGTTCTGACTATTTCCTCCCTCACATGGAGCCTTTAGGGGAAAGCTTTCAGATCATTTTTTATGATCAAACGGGGTGCGGAAGATCAGAAGTAGGGGAAGGCCATTCATATTCCATAGATGATGAAGTCAACCATCTTGAAGAAGTCAGAAAATCCCTCAACCTGGAGAAAATGACGCTTTTCGGCGAGTCTTGGGGGAGCATTCTGGGCCTATCGTATGCGGCGAAACATCCGGACCGCATCCATAAACTTGTCATTACTGCCGCAATCGGTTTATCTTCTCAAGACTATCGGGCCTTCAAAGAACGCCTTTTTCGAAAACTCGGATTCCACAAGAAAATGCTGCTCGGTTATTATTCCCTTTCTTCTCTATTGGGTGTCGATTCTTCTCGAAAGCTTGAACAACTTTTCGACCCTCATTACGTGTATTCAGTCGACACATTAAAAAAGAAAGCAATGATCTCATACAACCAGGATGCCCTTAAGCATATTGGCAAAGAACTTGACCACCATTACAATCTGGTCCCGTCCTTGCCTGTTTTTAGATCTCTCCCCATCATGATTGCTCAAGGATCACACGATATATTACCGCCTGCCTATATGAAGGAAACCGTTTTGGTACATTTGAATAATGTCATCCTTAAAGAAGTAGAAGAAAGCGGGCACTGGACCATACTTGAGCAACCGGAAAAAATGATTGCATTAACACGTGAATTCATGAGTTCCACAGGGACAGCCTCCCCGGTTCACTCTTAAGAGCCAAGATTCCTGTCCCCTTGGTATGCCAACACATCGGCACACACCTAATAAAGGATAAACCAATCCCCTCCTCGAATAGAAATAGGTAGAACGGAGGGAAGCTCATGAATGGCAGGATTGTAGTGGAGAATCTAACCAAAACATTTAAAAAAGGAAACGTGCAGGCAGTGAAAGGTATATCTTTCCGAGTCGAGGAGGGGGAGTTTTTCGCTTTTTTAGGTCCCAATGGGGCCGGGAAATCGACGACGGTCCAGATTTTGACGACATTGATCAATGCTTCTTCCGGAAAAGTGGAAGTGGCCGGATATGATGTCATCGGGGAGGCGGAACACGTCCGCCGGCATATCGGCGTGGCCCTTCAGGAGACGGGGGTCGACCCGGATCTGACCGGCCGTGAGATGGTGGAGCTTCAGGCTTTTATTTTCGGCTTCGGGAAGGAAGAAGGGAAACGAAGGGCACAGGAGCTTCTGGAAATTGTGGATTTATCAGAAGCATCTGAGCGAAGGATCGGTGGTTATTCCGGGGGGATGAGAAGGAGACTGGACCTTGCCCTCACCCTGGTCAACGAACCGAATATCCTTTTTCTGGACGAACCGACGACAGGACTGGATCCGTCGAGCCGTGCAGCGATCTGGAAAGAGCTGCGCCGTCTGAACAAGGAGAAGGGAACGACGATCTTTCTCACAACGCAGTATCTGGAAGAAGCCGACTCCCTCGCAGACCGGATCGGCATCATCAATAAAGGCGAAATCGTCGCCATGGGATCACCGAAGGACTTGAAGGCAGAGATCGGGCAGGATCTCATTACCCTCACCTTGAAAGACCGGGATGTGATCGAACATAGTGTGAACCTGATTCGCACCCAAATGGAAGGGGTCGATGTCCTCGCCCAACAAGAAAAGATCCTCGTTTATGTAGAAGAGGGAACGAAGCAGCTTCTTGAGGTCGTCCGTATCCTTGACACAGAGGATATCGGAATCATCGATATTCAATTGTCTTCTCCTACACTGGACGATATCTTCCTTAAATTGACGAGCGAGACGAAGGAAGGGGTGAAGAGCCATGGGGAATAATGTGTTCAAGGACACGTGGCTCATGACGATCCGGAACATCAAAACCACCATCCGTAACCCTTTTTCATTCATTCCTAATCTGATTATTTCAGCTTTCTTCCTTCTGGTGTACGAGGGAGGACTGAGCGGTATATCCCAGTTGCCGACCTTTGAAGGTGCCGATTACCTTGCCTTCATCCTTCCCGTTTCGATTGTATCTGCTGCCATCGGTGGAGCTGGGGGAGCGGGGCAGAGCATCGTAAAGGATATTGAAACCGGCTTTTTCTCAAGACTGCTTTTAACACCGGCATCGCGACTTGCCATCGTCCTCGGTCCGATCATTGCCGGAATGCTGCAGCTGCTTGTTCAGACGCTCCTTATCATAGGAATGGCCTTTTTACTCGGTCTGAACGTCAAAACAGGATTTGCCGGGGTTTTGTTTGTCCTGCTGATCGCGATTGGCTGGGGACTTGCTTTTGCCGGGTATTCCGTCGGGATTGCCCTGCGGACGAGAAATGCCCAGGCCGCCCAGGCGGGGACATTTATCTTTTTCCCGCTCATTTTCTTAAGCACGACCTTTGTTCCACTTGAATTGATCGAGGCTCAGTGGTTAAAGATTGCGGCCACGATCAACCCGACGACCTATGTGTTTGAAAGCATGCGGACCGCTCTCATCGACGGCTGGGTGTTTTGGGATCTGATGCAGGGTGTGATCGCCATTGTGATCGTTTGTGCCATCACGATTACATTCGCCGCCGTGTCTGCGAAAGGTGCGGTATCACGGAAATAAAAAGCAGAATCCTTCTCTGGATGGGGAAGGATTCTATTTTAAAAAAGCGGTTGACAATTCTAACTGTAAATATTATTATTACAGTGTACCCGGAATCAGGAGTGCATTTATTTTCATCATAACTGTTACTTTTTTTATTACATTTAAAAAGGAGTGTGTAAACACATGGTCAATTTATTTCTGACACCGAGCTGTACGTCCTGCCGCAAAGCGAGAGCGTGGCTAGATGAACATTCAATACCCTATGTGGAACGCAATATGCTGACAGAACCATTGACGCCTGATGAAATCAAGTCGATCCTCCGCCTGACGGAAAATGGCACAGAGGACATCATCTCTAAACAATCAAAGGCGTACCAGGAGTTGAAAGTAGACATTGATTCATTACCACTCCAGGATTTATATAAACTAATCAGGGAAAACCCCCTTATACTGAAACGACCGATCATGCTGGATGAGAAAAGATTGCAGATCGGATATAACGATGAAGAAATCCGTAGCTTTCTCCCAAGGAAAGTGCGTAACTTCGAATACAATGAGTTGCAAAAGCTGGCCAATTAACCGGAAAACCGGATTCTTGACAGTGTAAACTGTAAAAGTTAACATTACAGTAACATCCGTGAAGGAGGCAGGCCATGAATAGTGACTTTACCTTAGCCATCCACAGTTTAACGTACTTGGCACTGCAGACGGACCGCATGTCGACAAGCGATGCGATTTCAGAAAGTGCAGGGGTCCATCCGGTCCGGATCCGCAAAGTCCTCAGTCTTCTGAAAAAGCAGGGATTCATTGCGTCGAAAGAAGGGACAGGCGGCGGATTCATCTTTGCCATGGACCTCAGCGATATTAACTTGTGGGATATTTATAAAATCACATCAGAAGGCGCCCTGCAGCCAAAATGCACTGCTACCAATGATAAGTGTCTAGTGGGCGCCAATATGAAAAGTGTCCTGTTCCAGATTTTCCTCGGTGCAGAAGAAAAACTGGGAGATTACTTAAAGGATTATACGATTAAAGACATCGTCGAGATGATTCATCAGGAGAAAGCATAAAAGGCTTTCTTTTTGACTAATTGTAACAAATAACATTACAGTTTGGAAGGTGAAAAGGAATGTCAAACGAGCAAACACTTTTAAAAATTGGAGATTGGGTCAAAGGGAAATTACTTACCGGAGAACTGGTCATCGGCTATATTGAGAACCTGGACACCAAAGGAGAAGCTGTCAAAGCTAAAATCGTGACCAGCGATAATAAAACGATCGAAGGGAAGATACTTCCCCTGCTAAACAGACAAATAAACAAAATTCCCGATACACATGTCAAAAATAAAGAACAGATCCAGTATCTGATCGACCTGGCCCTCGAAACGGGAGACGAAGAGTGGTTCCTTGAGCTGACAGCTAAGTTGAACTCCATGAGGGAACTGGTTGAGGGTGTGAAGTGAAGAAAAGCTGAAGGGGGTTGGCTCTTCAGCTTTTTATTTGTGAGAGAGAAAGAAAATTCGACAAGCTGGCATGATTATCTGAAATCCCGCTCTATTGTTTCATATACCGCTTGATTTCTAAGAAATCCGGCATGATTAAATGAAATCTCGCATGAAAGGACTAAAAATCCGCATGAATCCCGTCTTCCCCGTAAATGCGAGTTACTCCATCAGTCCAAAATAAGCACAAAAAGACAGGTGAGTAGCAATCAGGAAGAATAAGATGGAAGCAAGGAGGGATTTTACATGTCGGATTTCACAGTACAAATCTTTCAATTGAGGGGCAGCTCATATCATATCGGGGTAGATACGGGTGAAGAGATGAGAGCAACGTCAATCTTACATATGCTGGGTTCGATCACCAAACAAGAGATTGATCTTCCTGAAATGAAATCGATTTATTCCTCGTTCGCTCCACACCTACTGGATGAGCTGGAAGGCCTTGCAGAAGGATTTGGTATTTCTTCTCATAAAGCAGCGGCTTTGTTTAGCGGCTATGACGTCCCAAAGACTGAAGCAATGGGATGTTCCAGCCTTCTTACAAAGGATTATTATGTGAGGAATTATGATTTTTCCCCGGATTTATATGATGGGGTTTTTAGCCTGGTGCAACCGGAACAGGCCTTTGCATCCGCAGGGTATAATCTTCAGCTCCTGGGGAGGCATGACGGCGTGAACGAACGTGGTCTGGTTGCAGGCTTGCACTTTGTCAGTCATGACGGCTACAGAAAAGGAGTCTCTCCCTGGACTGCCATACGGATGGTTCTGGATACGTGTTCTTCCCTTGAAGAAGCAGTTACCTTACTAAAGCAAATCCCGCACTCCGCCTGTTATAACTTTTCCCTCGGAGACCGAAATGGAAAGATGGCAGAAGTGGAAGCGAGCCCTGAGAAGGTGACGGTCAGGTATGGAGAATCTTTTCTGTCATGTGTGAATCATTTTCAGGACGAACAAATGAAAAGGAAAAATCGGCCATCCATCGCAGGCTCCCTCGAGCGAAATATACATCTACTGAGTTTTAAAAAAAACCTTTCCCATCAACAAACCTTTCACCATTTTAAAGACATCGAATCCCCGGTTTTCTTCACGGATTACGAGAATTTATTCGGCACGCTTCACACCTTTTCGTATTCCTATCATGATTCAAGAATCCTAACAACCATTGCCGGGAGCAAGCAGGTTCTGGATGTAAACTTACAGGATTGGGTGAATGGGTACGATATTCCCGTAAAGAACCTAATTGGCTATATTGAGTGAACAACGAAAAGCTGATCCCACGCCGGGGATCAGCTTTTTCTTCATCCAAAAGTCGTAGAACCCATATGCCCCAACGACCGAAGAAGAAAAATGAAAGGATGAATATACTTAATTTATACAGTATTCAAATTATAGTGAATATTTTCATCCGTTGGTATAAAATAGAATTTTGTGAGGGGGTTCAACATGAACTTATTAAAAATAACTTTAAATCATTTTAAGCCTTATTGGAGGAAGCTTTTGGTGGCACTTGTTTTTTCCGTCAGCGGAGGTCTCTTTACCATCGTTCCGTCGATTCTCGTGAAGAGGTTGGTAGATGACGTCATTGTCGGAGGGGATCTGAACTTTCTTGTCTGGGTAGTAGGCGGGATTCTCGGAGCTTATCTCGGAAAGTCCCTGTTTGAAACAATGCAGGAATATGTGCAGGTCAAGATCGGGCTTGATGTGATCACAGATATGCAGATCCGGGCGTTCAGGAAGTTGCACCGGACCCCGATGTCGTTTTTCTCGAAGACGCCGAGGGGGGATATGCTCTTCCGTCTAACACACGATGTGGAATCGATTCAGAACCTTAATAATACGGTCGTACCCCGCATTCTGCAGCAGGTGGTGGGAGCGGTCGCTGCCTTTTCCACGGTGTTTGTTTTATTCTGGCCTGCGGCGATCGTCATGTTCGCGGTTTTTGCCATTTATATCATTCCTTCCTTTACATTGGGGAAAAAAATGCGGAAGATGAGCGCGGTCCAGCGGGAGATGAGTGCGGATATGTATCAGCACCTGCAGGAAAGCATTGAAAGTGTCCGACTGGTGAGGACTTATCAGACGCAGGATATGGAAGTTGGCACGCAGGAGAAGAAGCTGAGTGATTGGAAGCAATTCTCGATCCGGGCAGCACTGATCGGAAAGGTGAATTGGCGCCTCGGGAATCTCTTTAATATCGCAGCACCTGGTGTGGTCATGCTGATCGGAGGCTGGGCGATCTGGGACGGAACGATCACGATCGGTACGCTCGTGGCCTGCCTGAGCTTCATTCCCATCATGTTTTTACCCGTGAGATCCATGGCAGAACATGCCTTGACCATTCAGCAGGCGATTCCGGCCCTGCAGCGGATTTACGAATATTTCGATCTGCCCGAAGAACATGAAGAGAAGCTTCCTGCTTTTGGTCTTGTAAAAGGAAAAATAGACTTACAGAATCTATGGTTTTCGTATCCCGGGACGGATAAACAGGTCTTAAAAGGCGTTTCTTTGTCTCTCGAACAGGGGAACCATATCGGGATCGTCGGAACGAGTGGCGGAGGGAAGAGTACGCTGGTCCAGCTGTTACTTGGATTGTATGAACTACAGCAGGGCTCGGTGATGATCGATGACAAGAATCTATTCGACTATAACCGGAACAGCTTCCGTCAGCAGGTAGGGGTCGTATCCCAGGAAACTTTCCTCTTAAATAGTACACTCCGGCAAAATCTATTGTACGGAAAACCCGATGCGACGACAGAAGAACTCGATCAGGCTGTAGAAGCGGCAGGGTTGAAGGAGTTGATCCTTTCACTGGAAGAAGGATATGAAACGATCGTCGGGGAGAGGGGATTGAAACTTTCAGGCGGACAGAGGCAAAGGGTGGCCATGGCCCGTGCCATCCTTAGACAGCCGCCTGTTCTGATCTTCGATGAAGCGACTTCTTCCCTTGACGGTGAAACGGAAGAGCGGGTGCAGGCTTCCTTGGAAAAACTGATTCCGGGACGGACCACGATCACCATCGCCCACCGTCTTGTCACCGTAAGGAATGCCGATGTCATCATTCTTCTCGATGGAGGAGTCGTGGCGGAAAAAGGCACTCATGAAGAACTGCTTTTAATGCAAGGGAAGTATTATGAATTATACAGGGCTCAATACAGCGAACTTGAAAGGGAGATGATCGGATGAGCGCAAAGAAGAATCGCGACGGCAGAAGAGTGCTAAGCTTTCTCCGTCCTTATAAAAAATGGGTCATCGCGGACTCCATCGTCATCGCCATCAGCCAGGTATTCTCGGCATTGATCCCGACTCTTGCCTTAAGCTGGCTCGTGGATACGATCATTCCCAACGAACACTATAACTGGCTATGGGGATTGATGTGGCTACTGATTTTATCTGCAGTACTGGATCTGGTCATGATGGTCATCGACGAGTATTTCTGTCATCAGACCGCAAAGACCGTGACGAATTGGCAGAAGCTTCGTCTGTTCCACCATCTGCAGATTGTCCCGTATTCGTTTTACCATCATAATTCCACAGGGGAGATGCTTGCAAGGGTATCGGATGATCCGGACACACTTCACAATTTTCTGGCGTGGGAAGGCTCCACTTTCATGGCAAGCGTGCAGGGGGTCTTTATTTACAGCCTGGTGCTCCTATGGATTCATCCTTACCTGATGATTACAAGCGTCGTCCTTGGCGTGATTTTCTACTGGACTTCTAATGTCGTAGGAGCAAGAACCCGAATGGCGTCAGCGGATGCCAGGAAAGAAGCGTCGAGATATCTTGAGAGATTGAGAGAGTCAGTGACGGGGATCCATCTCTCCCGGGTCATGGGCGTGTCGGAGAGTGAAGTGGACAGCGTGATCTCTATCCGTGACAGCTTCGTGCAGCACTCGGTGAAAGAACTGAAAGCGAGGATGCAATCCGTTGTCGTCATTGCGAGTTATAACGGATTTGCCCTGGGACTGGTTTATTTGATCAGTACGCTCTTAATCTGGAATCAAGGACTGACAAGTGGCCAGATGCTGACAGCCGGTGGACTCGTGACCATTGCGGCAAATGAGATGCAAAGGCTTCTCAGAAACTGGCTTTCTGTCAGAAGAACAGGTCCTGCGTTGGATCGTTCGGAAATTTTGCTTGCCGAGGAAGTGTCGGAAGCTGAGGTGTCAGAAGGCATCGCCGGTGAACGGGCAATCGGCAGCATCCGTCTTCAGGACGTCGCATTTTCTTATCCTGGTAAAGATGAAAATGTATTAAATGGTGTTTCTTTTTCCATTGGTGCCGGGGAAAAATGGGCACTGGTCGGCCCGAGCGGATCAGGCAAATCCACGATTGTCGATCTCTTATTCAAGCTCTATGATACGGGAGTCGGCCTGATTGAAGTGGATGACAGGGATATCAGGGAGTGGGATACAGCGTGGCTGCGGTCGCAGATGGCCATTGTCACCCAGGATGTCATGCTGAGGAGTGGAACATTGGCTGATAATCTGCGGATCGGTAAGCGGGATGCGACGGATGGGGAGCTCTTGAAAGCACTCGAAGACAGCGGTCTCGGTGATCTGATCGAGACGCTGCCTGAAGGGCTTCATACATCGATCGGTGAAAGGGGAAGCCTCTTATCGGGTGGACAGAAACAGCGTCTGTCACTGGCCAGGGCATTATTGAAGGACGCGCCTATCTTGATCCTGGATGAAGCGAGCTCCGCACTTGATCCGATAACGGAAACGAAGATCAACGAAGCCGTACTGAGGGCCGGGAAGAATCAAACGATCATCATCGTATCCCACCGGCTATCGACGGTCCTGTCTGCGGATCAAATCGTCGTCCTGGAGGATGGACGGATTGCAGAGCAAGGAAAACACGCTGAACTTCTTCAGAATCAATCCGGTGTCTATTCGAGACTCTTTGGCAGGGAAGTGGAAATTGGCGGGGCGACGATTGATTATGTGTCGTGAGGTCATGTAGGTTGGATTTAGTATAAAAGAAAACGATTCTTAAAACATAAAAGAGGATCCATTTCCAACTACAAATCAGTAGGGAATGGTCCTCTTTTTATTTATTGTCATATTTAATTATTCCACACTCTGGATTTCCTTCAATTCCTCCGTCAACCGCAGGAATTCTTTTTTATTCCGGTTACATAATGCCTGGTCAATATCTTGTGCGATTTGCTTTTTCCGAAATGTCAGCAGTGCCTCGTCCAATATCATTTCTGCAAATAGGGAATCCATGTGATTTACATCAGACTGTGGTGAGTTCAGCAAATACTTCTTCATGAAAATCAGCTCCTTGACCTTTTTTCTATTATACTAACCATTTATAGAATATTCAAACATTTTATTAAAAAAATATTCTGACCCTCGACCTTGGTTCAGGGTGTATTCTGCATATAGGAGCATTATTAAGGTAAACTGAGAACCCCCGACTCTTTTCAGAATCGGGGGTTTCGTTATCCCAGATCGCCAGGAAGGCTAATAATAGTAGTGTCTGATATTTTTTAATGGCTATCACATTTCATCCTCCAGCTCCGGGATGAATAGTTCATCCAAATCGTCATCCTTAATTCATATCAGCAAGAATTACACAAAAGTGCACATGAAAAAAAGTGTCCATATAATATGAACACTTCAGGAGGAGATTGTCACGCCGCATTACATGCGTTACGCCAATCATTTGAATGTGATTTCTCACCTTCACCTCCAATATAAAGTATGAAACGGGTTTCAGAGCAAGAGGGAAATCAAAAAATGTCTTCAATAAAAGGAGATTTGGCATTTATGAGGCCGGATTTCCTTTGAGACATGCAATGATTACAGTTCTTTAGCATAAAAGAAAGTTCGTACAACAGGTGGAACGAGCCACACACACGGTAAAAAAACCAGAACAACCTCAGCTGTCTCCGTAAAGGGAGGCAAAAACAAAAAGACCATTCCAGCCAGGAATAAAGGGACAGACCATAGAATTATCTGCAAGGCCCCATATCGATTGATCTTAAACCAGGCTTCATCAGATTCGAATGATTTTGAAATCCTGATCCCATAATACGTATTCATCTTGATTTTCCCTAAAAGTAACGGAATGCTGATACCGATGAAAATGAGGGAAGCACTTATATGTGTGAGAGAAACGCCAATATTACTCATTTTAAAAAGCCTCTCTATCTTTGGAGACGGCATTCATGATCTGCTTCCACCAGTCCATCCAGAAATCTGCGAATTTCTTTGTTAGCCCGCATTTCATTCTTCTTTTTAGAAAAACCATGACCTTCGTCATGAAACAAGAGATACTCAACAGAGACCCCTTTGTGTTTTAATTCATCTACAATCCGCTCCGACTCCTCAGTCTTCACCCTTGGATCGTTCTCCCCGTGAATGATGAACATCGGAGAATTCATATGGTCGATATAGGTAATAGGTGAGTCTCTTACAAGCTTTTCATAGTCTGTTTCGGGATTTCCCACCATTTGATCCATAAGGGTTTTCCAACTTGCCGGAACATTTTTCAGGAAGGTTAATAGATTCGATATGCCAAATATATCGACAATCCCACAGAAATACTCAGGATGTCGCCCGGCGAGAAGCAGACTCATATAGCCGCCATAGCTTCCGCCCATCGACACGATTTTACCCTTTTCTGCAATCCCTTCCTGTATAAGCCAATCCAATCCAGCCACACAGTCGTGGCGAGGTCCGTCCCCCCAGTTCTGTTCCACCATCTTCTCGAATGTTGCCCCGTAGCATTTACTGCCTCGGAAGTTGGGGGCGAAGAGGGTATAGCCGCTTTGGACGAGATACTGAATCACAGGTCTGTAGATCATACGCTCTGCTTTCTGGGGTCCCCCATGCGGCCAGAGGATGGTGACTCCATTTGTTTTCTTTGGTCTGTACAGCAGGGCTTCAATTTCCAGGCCATCATAGCTTTCGTAGTGGACGACGTCCGGTTTAATCATGTTTCCATCAGGCACTCCAAGTACTTTGGTATTCGTCACCAGTGTCCAGCAGCCGTTCGTTTCCCTTTTGAAAATGGTATCCGTTTTGTCAGCAGAAATTCCAAGCACAAAGAGGCTTCCATTCTTGGTGACTTTTATTTTTTTGACGACATCGCAGGGGATATCGATTCTCTCTCCCTCACCCGTCGACATTTCATAGACATATAGATGATCCCTTACGCCTTTTTCCGCCGTCATGAAGATCGTATTCGATTGTGGGTGGAACTGGATCGAAGTGATTTCTTCTTTATCTAATGCAAACAGAGGGTGGAATTCATAGGTTAAAAGGTTAAAAGAAGCAAGATATGAAAATTCTTTTCCATAGTTCGTTGTGAAATAAATAAACTCCCTGGTCAAGTAAATATCCTTGATCGTATGAGCGGTGTTAACATCCGGTACCAGGGGCACTTTCGTATCACCAGTCTGGTAAAAGGCAGTGGAATGGGTGTTGGAGTACGTTTCTGTATAGACATAAGACCCGTCGGAAGAGGCGGCTGCCACAACGATCGGACCATGATCACCTTGTTGGATAAGAGTGGTATGGCCCGTTTGTAAATCGGTTTTATAAATGTTCAACAATGGGTTTTCGTGGTTGGTAGAGTAGTACATTTCCTGATCTGTAAAGCAGGCGTGATAGCAAGTGGAACCGGATTCCTCTTCATGGAAGGGGATAGGGGTACCCCCTGATAAGGGCATGTGATGCAATTGCTGATTTTCATCGCCATCCTTCTCGAAGGTTGCAACGATTTGATTTTGATGAATATGGATGAGGCTGCTATTCTGGTTAATGGTCGTTAACCGATAAGGAAACAGATGAGGTAGATCCATGGCCCATAGGTTAAAGGTTCCGTTAAGGTTCGTGCTGAACACGAGTTTGTCTTCGTTTTCATTAATGGTGAAGGTGCTGATTTCAGTAGTGTGGAAATAATGTTCGACTTCAGTTGCAGTGCGGATAGGTCATTCCTCCTTGGAATTACACTCATTTATAGGTATATTATTCCATTTTCTAGGGGGATAGGCAAGATAAAATAAATGAGGATAAACTTCAGGGAATGAATCAATCCTGCTACCATTAGCCTGGTTGGACATCCGATAGGCAATAATCTTACATACTTCTACAACTATTTCCCCGGAAATTGATAAATACTTATACAATTCGACGCAGCACCAGCCCCCATGAACAGGAAAAGGAGCCAGGGGGGCCTGTCCCCACGGCTCCTTCAGATTATATGGCCACTTTAATATTGTACTCTTTCAACCATCCATTCACTTGGATTAAATAATCCAATAAACCTTTTACACTGGAATCAGGAAGGCTGCTTTCTCCTGCACCAATCTTTCTGACAGCCTCTACGTCGATCAACTCAAGAATCGGGGAAGAAGGATCATCCAATATGGAAGTCATCCACTTCTGGACTCCTGCGAGATACGCATCATCCTTCGTACTAGGGTAGGCGCTCTTCCTTCTATTCCGCACATCATCGGGTAGATATCCTTCAAACGCACGGCGTAAGATACCCTTTTCGATGTCATCGATATTCTTCATCTCGAACGGGATATTCCACAGGTATTCCACAAGGCGGTAGTCACAGAAGGGTACCCGGACTTCAAAGCCCGTCATCATGCTTGCCCGGTCTTTCCGGTCGAGCATAAAGGGAAGGAAGCGGGTGATGAACATATATGACATCCTTCTTTGCTTCGCTTCAACATCGCTTTCCCCTTCTAATAACGGTAGCTCTGCAAGTGCTTCCTGATAGCGCTGCTTTTGATATTTCTTGATGTTCAGCTTATCTTGCAGGTCTTTCTTCAGGACACCGGCGATCCCTCCGATATTCAGGAGCCACGGGAACACATCGGCATCGAGGAACTCCTCTTGATGGAACCACGGATACCCGGAGAACACTTCATCGGCGGATTCCCCAGACAATGCGACGGTGGCATCTTTTTTCATTTCCTTAAATAAAAGGTAGAGGGAGGTCTCGATTTCGCCGACTCCCGGCATGTCCCTTGCACGCATAGGGGTGAGGAGGTTATCTACTAGTTTCTCCGCATCAAATACAATCGAAGTATGATCCGTCCCGACATGCTCTGAGACCCTCTTCACCCATGGTTCATCAAGGTCGCGTCTCAGGAAGTCTTCCTTGAAGCTTTCTTCATTGTTCACGAAGTCAATGGAATACGTCGGAAGTGATTTGTTGTCCTTTTTAAATTCTTTCCCGGCGATGGCCGTCAGTCCACTTGAGTCCAGGCCGCCTGAGAGCATGGACACGAGTGGTTTATCTGCGATTAACTGCCGTTTGACTGTATCCTCGAGCAGTTCCCGTATCGTACGGACCGTTGTCTCTATATCATCGGTATGTTCTTTGCTTTCAAGCTTCCAGTATTGTACGGTGTTTCGATCATTTTTGGTGATAGTCATATAATGGCCAGCCCGGACTTCTTGTATATTTTTGAAAATGGCTTTTCCAGGTGTCTTCATCGGACCAAGTCCAAATACTTCAGATAAGCCTTCTGTATCAATTTCTGCCTGAACGTCCGGGTGGGCAAGTAAAGCTTTGATTTCCGAGCCGAACAGTATCCTGTTTTCTTTTAACGTATAAAATAAGGGTTTCACCCCCAAATGGTCACGACCGAGCATGAGCCTTTCTTGTTCCTCATCCCAGATTCCAAAAGCGAAGATGCCGTTAAAATGATGGACGCAATCTTCGCCCCATTCAAGGTAAGCATGCAGTAGCACTTCTGTATCGGAGTTCGTTGTAAATTGATGATTCTTCTCCGTAAGCTCATTACGCAGCTCCAGATAATTATAAAGCTCTCCATTGTACGTTAAAGCAATCGTGTTCTTACCGTTTTGATAGAGCATCGGCTGTTTACCGCCATCCGGGTCGATGACGATTAATCTGCGGTGCCCGAGGGCGGCATGACCTTGCAGCCAGCTTCCTTCTGCATCCGGTCCCCGGTGCTCAATGACATCGGTCATGTTTTTCAGTGTCCGTCCCTCATTGGTAAGGTCTCTTGACCAATCAATCCAGCCTGCAATTCCACACATATTCCATACGCCTTCTTTCTTAGAGTTCATTCATGGTGAGCGCTCACCATGAAATGGATATTATCTATTGGCTATATCGATCCCTTTTACGGAGTCAGTTTAAATGGTAAATCTCTTCTTCAGCGGACGTCAAAGGATTGCGGCTGACTTCTGTGAAAAAATGTAAAAGGTCATCGGTTCCTGTCAGTTGATTCCTAAAAATTCATGTCCTTTGCCTTATAAAAGGCAATGTGTTCTGAAACAAGGTACGTCGGCTCTAGAACGTGCGTTTACATGAACGCTCTTTTTTTATAATTCCATCATCCTTTGTTTGAAGTCAATCTATAAAGGGAATTACCTCTATTATAGAGTGAATTTGGTGAGGTATGCCCTTGAATAAAATTCACCGTAGAAGGAGGGGGCGCCATGCAATTCGTCAAGATGATCCGTTTCCATCACAATGGTTTCACATGTGGATCACCTACCAAACATAAGGAAAAGGATCCGGTTTTCATCAACCGTGTAGTCCATAATTTGTTTCATACCGGCCAATCCATTTACACGACAGAAATAATTTTCCCGAAAGAGGTAGACCGTGACTGGTACGGTTGTTTCTGCTATTTGGAGGAGAATACCATGCAAGCGTCAGGTATGAGGACGATAGGTTTTCTTCCCAAGGAAAGCACCATATGGGTGAGGAACATAAGCCATGTCGGTGAGGGCATCCCATACTACAATCGTTCCCTTCATCCGTTGGCGGAAGAGGAATCCGGCGAGAGAGAGAATATAACTACCGACACATGGGTGAAGATGAGTGTGGAGGATGCATTGGAGCGAACCCGTCTTTGGAAGGAGAAGAGTATAAACCTGCCTGATTGGGTCACCGAGTGCTATCTGACGGAGCTCCAGGTGAATAGGTTGATCTATCCTTCCACAAATGAAAAGGTGATGGAGTTTTGGTTGAGTAAAAATTAACATATTGGAGTGTCTGCCTGTACCATTTTTTTGTTATACTACATAGTAGTTAATCTTACAATCTAAGAGGACCTAAAAGTGTAACGATCTTTCGTTCACTATCTATGTAATATATAAAAGGGGAATTCACTTGAAATTTGAAGAATTGAGTCCGGATCTTGTGGCACTATGTCAGACAGCTGATCATTTTCACATGGCAGAAACCGTGATCGGCAGTCCATTAAGAGGATTAGATATCCTTTCGTTGAAGGGGATAGATCGTAAGAAGAACCTTCCAGCCGACGTGACCAACCTGTTGATCATCTATTTCTTTACAGAGGTGAAAGGCACCGTCTATCACCGGAACGCCCTGGCTAAATTGTATAATCACTGGGTATCGAATGAAGTGTTTACCTTTTCTAAAGCACAAGAGATGGTGAAGTTGGATATGCAATCCCAGTTGGGTGAAATCGATCGATTATAATATGAAGAAGAAGGTCTGGATCCAATGTGATCCGGACCTTCTTTTTGTATAATCGATGTAAAATATCAGATGACTCAATCAATTTTCAAGAAAAGGATTGTGAAGTATTGGGAATTTTGAAATAATTACTAGTAGGAAAATGGAAGGAGGGAAGACAGCTATGGCGAAATTGGAAACCGGTACCGTACCGGTCAGCAGGACATATGAAAGGGAATTGGAATCGATCATTGCCCGGTTCGAAGAGGAGAAGCATTCGTTCTATGCACTGGGCCGGGTTTACTCCAAGCATCATCAAGAAATGGAGGATCTTTTTTTTCGCTCGATTATCCGCCTGGAGGATGAGGCACGTAAAAGGAAGAATGCTCATTCGGGTACAAGGATTTTTCTGGAGGAGTGTCAAGAGGAATCCGTACATTCTTTGGGTTCAGATGATGACCCCTTTCACCCATTTCATCATCTGGAATCAGCTGAAAAAGAAGCGGTGGCATTAGTCTATATGAAAGGGTGCGACCAGGATGTGGCCGCCCGGATACTTGATATTCCGATTGATGAAATGCAATCCCGCTTATTCAGAGGCATACGGAAGCTTCGGGAAACGATGGGGAACGCCCCTGAGCTTGAAGGCTGCCATGAATATCAGAAGCATTATCTGGCTTACTTGGGAAGAACCATGGATCGACCGGAAAAGGTGGATTTTGAAATACATATATATCATTGCACGGATTGTCAGGAAGACCTCGCTTCGTTTCAGGAAGTGACCCTCGCACTTGCCAAATTGGCAGAAGAGACTCATCTCCCGCCAGATGTCATGGAGAAAGTCAGAAAAAGGCTGGATCAAAGGGAAGCAGAGAGACAGAAGCGGAGAAAGAAACGGAAATCGATTCTGCTTTCCTTCGCGGGAGTGTTTGTACTCCTGATCGTTGCAGGATTTGTCACAGGTGGGTTTGCAAGCCTCTACTATTCTTACACGGAAGAAGATGAACAACTGCGAGCGATTCTTCAGCATAATCTCGGTGAACGTCTGAACCTTGAAGCAGAGAGTGACGGAGTGAAGGTCACGATTAAGAGTGTTGTCGCGGATGACGTGCAGACGCTCGTCTTTTATGAAGTAGAAGATCTCAAGGGAGAAAATCGTTATCTGATGAACCCTTATGAAGGAGTCATCATCGAGAACGAATACGATGTCATGAAGAGGGACGAGCAATCCAGTTTCTACTCTCCTCCCCGGGATCAAGAAAACCTACATAATGATAAGAAAAATGTCTATAGAGGAACCATCAGTCTCCAGCCGGTCTCAGTGGACGAGGGGACGATAAAATTACAGATTGTACGACTCATGCAATTAAACGAAGACCCTTCATCCGGTGAATTAATCGGCGGCGGGGAAATGAGATTTGCCGAAGGGGGCTGGAGTTTTGAGATTCCATTCGAAAAGAAGCCATCCCGTGTCCATAAGCTGGATAAGAAAATGGAAGTGGCAGGCATTCCCGTCCGTTTGGATCAAATGATGATTGCCCCGACCGCAACGGTTCTTGAATATAGCTTTCAGGAGCAAGAAAAGGAAGGGCGGATCGACATGATGACCTTTGAGTCGATTGAATCGAAAGATAAAAAATGGAAGGCGGATCAATTCGGAGGCATGATGTTCGGTGGATATTCAGACAATGAGGGATGGAATTCCTTTAAAACAGCCTTTGACACACTCTATTTTGATGATCCTAAGATAGTGACCATCCGATTTGGATCGGCTCATCTATTTGTAAAGGATCAAAAAGTCATTGAACTCGATGTAAATAAAGAGTTGCCAGATACTACTGAGTATCTCGGAAACACGATCACCATCGACGACATCAAAATCGGTAGCCCGACACAAGTGACCCTCACACACGATTTGCCGAAAGACCGTGAGTATGAAAATGTGAACTATATCTATTATCGGACTGCGGAAGAAGAGGAAGATTACTACTCAATCGGTGTAAGTGGCGGCGATGGCATATTGATGGACAAAGAGGGCCAGATGTACGAGCCGGGGTCATATGAGTACGAGAAAATAGAGGAGCCACGTTACTTTGAAACGAAACAAACCATTGATTTTTACAACGATGGCACAAATGATGACGTCATACCGACCGAGCTTGTGATAGACGGCTACAGCACCACCCAATACCTGGACGATTGGGTGAAGGTGAAGCTGGATTAACCGGGTGAAGGGAACAGTACAATGCTGTTCCCTTTTTTCTTGGTCCTCCAAGGGAATATCTTCCCCAATCAGAGAAACAATAGGTTTGTCGTCACCAGGGTGACAAAGTTAGTTTTCATCATTCTTGAAACCTCCATGCTGTAAGGCCTATCATTAAAATAAGAAATCATTATCTATACATGAAAGGATGAGAGAAGTGGCGCAATCCAATATGAAAGTTGCGGTACAAAAATTTGGTAACTTCCTCAGTTCTATGGTTCTGCCGAATATAGGCGCCTTTATCGCTTGGGGTTTAATTACAGCGTTGTTCATACCAACTGGGTTCTTTCCAAATGAAAGCCTTGCCAAACTGGTCGGGCCGATGGTTACGTATCTGTTGCCGTTATTGATCGGGTATACAGGAGGTAAGCTCGTACACGACCAGCGTGGTGGTGTCGTGGGTGCGATCGCGACAATGGGTGTCATTGTCGGTGCACCGGAAACACCGATGTTCTTAGGTGCCATGGTTATGGGTCCTTTGGGAGCATATGTAATCAAGAAGTTTGACGGATTGATCGAAGGAAAGATCAGAGCAGGGTTTGAAATGCTCGTGAATAACTTCTCAGCGGGTATCCTGGGAGGAATCCTGGCGATTCTGGCATTCTTAGGTGTCGGACCTGCCGTAGATGCCTTCACAAGTCTACTTGTTGAAGGTGTGGATTGGCTCGTAGCAGCTGGACTGCTTCCGTTAACAAGTATCCTGATCGAACCGGCGAAGATTTTATTTTTAAATAATGCCATTAACCACGGTGTCCTGTCACCAATTGGTTTGGAGCAGGTTCAACAGGGTGGAAAATCGATTCTATTCCTATTGGAAGCAAACCCGGGACCAGGTCTTGGTGTTCTTTTAGCCTTTATGTTCTTTGGAAAAGGAACAGCGAAGCAATCGGCGCCGGGAGCAGGAATCATTCACTTCTTTGGTGGGATTCATGAAATCTACTTCCCGTACGTATTAATGAAGCCGATGCTGTTCATATCCGTCATCCTTGGTGGAATGAGCGGAGTATTTACTCTTGTTTTATTAGGTGGAGGACTGGTATCACCAGCGTCACCTGGTAGTATCATCGCGATTACCGCGGTTACACCTCCTGAAGGAATGGCGTATCTGGCTAACTTTGCAGCGGTCCTTGTTGCAACAGTTGTGTCCTTCATCGTGTCTGCCATCGTCTTGAAATCAAGCAAAGCGACAGACGAAGATATTGAAGGCGCTACAAAGAAAATGCAGGAAATGAAAGGCAAGAAGAGTTCCGTTGCCGGACATGTGAGCAATGGGACAATGCCTGAAGAAGTGAACAAAATCGTCTTTGCCTGCGATGCAGGGATGGGATCAAGTGCCATGGGTGCTTCCCTCCTGCGTAAGAAAGTGAAGGCAGCAAATCTGGATGTCAGCGTCACGAACACCTCCATCAGTAATCTTCCATCAGATGCACAAGTGGTCATCACACAGGAAGAATTGACGCCTCGTGCGAAAAATAAACTTCCGAATGCGTATCATATCTCAGTGGATAACTTCTTATCCAGCCCTGAGTATGACAAGCTGATCGCGAGTCTTCAGGACGGGATCACGAATGAACAGGCAGAGGTTGTCGAAGAGGCAGAGGAAGAAGCGGTGAACGCCGAACCGAATGCAGATCACGATGATGATCTACTGCTTGAAGAGAACATCTTCATGAATCAGTCATTTTCCACAAAAGAAGAAGCGATCCGTTTCGCTGGAGAAGCTCTTGTTAAAGCAGGATATGTGGAAGAAAGCTATGTAGATGCTATGATTGATAGAGAAGGAATCACATCTACGTATATGGGTAATAATGTATCGATTCCACACGGTACGGAAGACGCGAAGAAAGCCGTCATCAAATCAGGATTCACCGTCGTTCAAGTTCCAGACGGCGTCGACTTCAACGGAGAGAAGGCGAAGATGATCTTCGGTATCGCCGGTAAAGACGGTACACATCTTGAAATCCTGTCTGGCATCGCCGTTGTCTGCTCAGAGCAGGAAAACGTCGACCAGATGGTTCGGGCGAAGTCAGCCAAGGAACTGAAAGACATCATCAACAGCAACTAGAGTAATCATTCAGAAAGGCGGGATCCCTGCCTTTCTGTTCTCATTTCTTTTGGAAAAAAGCTCATGATAGGGAAAGAGGGGGAAGGATGTTTATTACATCAAGGGAAAAATCCATTATAGAATTGATTGTAAAAACATCTGGGAAACATACCGTTTACTCTCTTTCTGCGTTTTTGAATGTGAGCGGGAGAACCGTACAGCGAAATTTGAAATCAATCGAAAGCATTTTAAAACAGTTTCATTTGGAATTAAAGAGGACGGCTAATGAAGGTCTGTTCATCGATGGGAAGAATGAGCATATCTATCGTTTAATACAAAATCTTGCGGATGTGCATCCGACCGACGAAACCCCTGAGGAACGAAAGCTTAATCTCCTGATCATCCTTCTGCACGAAGGCCCTTCTTTTAAAAAACAGGTCCTGGCACGTCAGCTCGGAATCAGCGTGACGACCTTGTCTTCTTATCTGGATGAGCTTGCCGATTGGCTACAAAAATATGGGATCACCCTGACGAGGAAACGAGGGGTTGGGGTGGAGCTTGTGGCAGAAGAAGCCGACAAGCGTCATGCCCTGGCAAGTTTTTTCCTCGTCCATTTTTATGAAGACATTATCGAGGCTCTTTATGGGATGCAACAGGGTCTTCACCTTGATGAACCTGTTCTCGGCTATTTCAAACCGGACTATTTACTTGCCGTTGACAAAGTAGTGAATCATCATTTGGCAGACGAGCAGATCACGTTAACGGACAGCGATTACATCGGTCTTGTCGTGCATATCTGCCTGACCGTCCAGCGAACCGAAGAAGACTTCGGATTACAGCAAAGGGAACCATCTGAAGAAGAGGCACTGGGTGAGTTCCAGTTGATGGACATGATATGCCGGGAACTGAAACAGCGGCTATCCGTTTCAATCAACCATCTGGACGTCCAATTCTTGACGGTCATTTTGAAAGGATCAAAGGTGCAGGATCCAGAAGTCGTTTACTATGACAGCATCCTCCTTGGGCATCTCATCAAAAATGTCATCAAGGATGTGTCTGAAGACCTCCACGTGGATCTGTCCGATGATTTTTCCCTGTTTCAGGGACTCCTTGCCCATATGGGACCGTCCATCTTCCGGTTGCAGCAGGAGCTTGATCTTTTTAATCCTCTGACGGATGAAATCAGGAAGAAGTATCCGGTCTTATTTTTAGCGGTGAAAAAGAGTCTGGAAATGGAGTTTAAGGATATCTCGTTTCCTGATGATGAGGTGGCGTTCATCGTCCTTCATTTCGGATCCGCCATGCTGATGAATGAAGAAAAGGTCAATATTCAAGCCGTAGTCGTATGTCCGACAGGAATCGGGACGTCCAAGATGCTCGCCAGCCGCATCCAGCGGGAACTGAGCATGATCAATAAGGTTGAAATTCTTTCGATAAAAGATTTCCAGACAGCGAATCTTGAGGAGTACGACATTGTCATTTCTACAGTCAGGCTTCCCTTTACTGAAGTGGAGTACATTCTGGTGAGTCCACTATTGAGTGAGAAGGACATCGGATTCATACAAAGCTACCTGCAGAATAACGTCGAGAAGCTGACGAGGAAAAAATATTTGAAACCATCACCGAAGTCTGATGGGAAAGCCGAAGTGAGAATGCTCCTTCAGGAGATTAAAGACGTCCATTCCAGCATGGAAGCCATTCTTACCAATTTTCGCGTGTACAGAAAGCAGTCGACGGGAAATCATGTGAGGATCCTTAGTGAAATGGTCGACCAGGTGAACCGGGACGGACTTCTTCAACAGCCTCGAGCGGTCCTGGACCAACTGATGGAAAGGGAGAAGAAAGGCGGACTAGGTATCCCGAACACGAATATGGGGCTTTTCCATTGCCGGGATGACAACGTAAATAAACTGATCTTCCAGGTGGCCCATCTGGATGAACCTTGCAAGATCAAGGGGATGGATGGTGCGGAGATGGAGATGAAGAGCCTCCTCCTGATGCTTGCCCCGGAAGTATTGAGCAGGCGGGAACAGGAAATCCTCAGCCTGATCTCTACAAGCTTAATCGAAGATCATAGATCGATGATGATTTATTCGTCCACGAATGAAGCGATCATCCTGAAGAAACTGGAAGAAATCTTTCTGGACTACTTACAAACTAATTTGATAAAGGAATGATGATGTTGAAACAAGCCGTACATTTTGGAGCAGGAAACATAGGCAGAGGGTTTATCGGAGCATTGTTTTCCCAATCAGGTTACCACGTGACCTTTGTCGATATTGCGGAACAAGTAATCAATAAACTGAATGAAGAAGGACGCTATGAGGTGAAACTCGCAACCGAGTCGATGGAAACGGAAACGATCGAGAATGTGTCCGGCCTGAACAATCTTCATCAGGAAGAGGATGTGATCGACACGATCGGCCGCTCCACTTACTTGACGACGGCCATCGGACCGAACATCCTGCCACGGATCGCTCCACTGATCGCAAAAGGGATCGCTAAGCGAGTGGCTTCTTCAGAAGAACCGTTATACGTGATCGCATGTGAAAACCAGATCGGTGCAACGGATATTTTGAAAAAGCATATTTTAGAAAATCTTGATGAAGAAACGGTTGCAAAGCTTGAAGGCAAAGTCTACTTCTTCAATTCAGCGGTGGACCGCATTGTACCGATGCAGGATCAAGGTTCTTTGGACGTCCTCGTTGAACCATACTATGAGTGGGTGGTTGAAACGACGGAAGAAATCCCGCCTGTTGTAGGAATGACGATTGTTGAAGATCTTGCACCATTCATCGAGCGGAAGCTGTTTACGGTGAACACGGGACATGCTGTCATTGCTTACCTTGGATATCTGAAAGGGAAATCTACCATTGATCAGACATTAGCCGATGACGAAATCGCTGTACAAGTGAAGGAGACGTTGAAAGAAACAGGCGCCTATCTTGTGAAGCAATATGGTCTCGATGAAAACGACCACCTTGCTTATATTGATAAAAACATCGAACGCTTCAAAAATGCCTACTTGAATGATGACGTCACCCGTGTGGGACGCGCGCCGATCAGGAAGCTTGGTCCCGATGACCGCTTGATCCGTCCGACCACCGAAGCCCAAAAAGCGGGATTGTCTTATTCGTATCTCGCCAAAGCGATTGCAGCAGCGTTACTGTTCGACAATCCTGAAGACGAACAAGCCATGGAAATCCAGAGCATGATCAACGAGCACGGCCCTGCTCATGTCTTGAAAGAAGTGAGCGGACTGGATGCGAATAGTGAAATCGTGAAGGAAGTATTGGTTCAGTATGAAGCATTGAAGAAATAAATTGATGGACTGTCGGATGGGATCCGGCAGTCTTTTTTGTTCTTTTTAGAAGGTTATATTTTCAGACCATGTATTTGGTAAATAAAAAATGATGAGGAAGACGTTTACGACAATGGTAGTAAAAAACTAAACCTTAAAGTTGATTGGAGCGGAAGGTGCTCGACTCCTGGGCTCTACTCACGCCCCGCGGAAAGCGAGCACCTGGAGTGGAAATCAACCACTACTCGTTTTATTATAAAGGTTTCCATACGTGTCCTTTCTGTGACACCCTCCAACCCACTCCAATCCTACACCTGAGTCACCCACATTATTTTTCAGGGGAAAAAGAAAAAATAAAGATAGAATTCCCCTCATCCCGGGTGTAAAATATAGTAAAATACACTCTCATACTTTGACATCCAGGAGGAAACAACCGAATAAAATATACAGTTATGCCTATTGTTGCTATCACTTTTTCGAGTCTGGAAGATTTAAAGAATGCTTCCACTAATATAAGAATTCAGAATGTTAAAAATACGATAAGAGGTTGATGAAAGTTGGCAATGAATACGACTGAAATAGCTGTAAAGGAACAAACGATTTTTCACCACACCGGGAATAAGATCAAGACGGAAGACCGGGATATCCAGATCATCGCGAAAATGGAGGAGCCCCTGATCGTCGTGCTTGGCAATGTACTGAGTCATGAAGAATGTGATGAACTCATCCAATTGTCAAAAGACCGTGTCGAACGCTCAAAAATCGGGAATACAAGGACAGTCGATGGACTGAGAACAAGCAGTTCTGTATTTTTAGAAGAAAGTCATGACGTCGTGACACGAGTTGAAAAGCGAGTCTCTCAGATTATGAATATACCCGTTGAGCACGGGGAGGGTCTTCAAATCCTGAACTATAAACCGGGTCAGGAATACAAGGCCCACTTCGATTTCTTTTCGGCATCGGCAAGGCCGGTGAAGAACCCGAGGATCAGTACCCTCGTTATGTATTTGAACGACGTAGAGGAAGGCGGGGAAACTTACTTCCCGAAGCTGAATCTCTCTGTTTCTCCACAAAAGGGAATGGCGGTTTACTTCGAATATTTTTATGATAATCAAGAATTGAACGACTTGACGCTCCATGGCGGCGCACCGGTTGTCATCGGGGATAAATGGGCTGCGACCCAGTGGATGAGAAGGCAAGCTTTTAAGTAATGGAAAGGAGGAGTAACCCAAGGGTGGGATGCTCCTCCTTTTTAGAACATTCAAAAACCAATTGACATCCATTTCAAGAGAATGATATAGTTATTCCAATAAAAATATACAGTCACTCTCTGATAATAGAGGCGCGAGAATGATGAGTACCTTCTTTGAGAATAATGGATTCCGGGATAAGTTGGGAAAGGCAGATCGCCGAAGCAGAAAATAGCCAATTCTATTTTTTGTTGGGCCAGCATTGAAGAAATGCTGGACTGTCACAATGCAAAAGTTGTGGAGCACTATTGAAGAGATGTTAATACATAGTCTTCATCTTGTTTCCGTAAACTTTGATGAAAAACCGTATGAGCATCTGCTTCATACGGTTTTTTGTGTTTTTTTTAGAGAGTCTAAAGGAGTTTAGGATATGAGTACAGTTGATGTGAATGTTCAAGGAGATTTAATGATCGGTGGGCTGGGTACAGGTGAATTGGTGGAAAGATATGGCACCCCCCTGATGGTTTATGATAAAGGGAAGATCCGTGGGAATGCGAAATTGTTCCGGGATGCATTCAATGAAAGTGGTCTGAAATATCAGGTGGCATATGCGAGTAAGGCATTTCTTTGTAAAGAAATGGTGCGCTTGGCGGAACAGGAAAACCTATCGTTGGATGTCGTCTCTGGCGGGGAATTGTATACGGCACTTGAAGCTGGATTCCCGGCGGCACGCATTCATTTTCACGGGAACAACAAGTCCGAAGAGGAGCTTTTAATGGCTCTTGAAGCTGAAATCGGCTGCTTTGTCGTCGATAGTTTCCTTGAACTTGAACTGCTGCATGACCTGGCAAAAGAGCGGGAGCAGGAGGTGCAGATCCTCATCAGGGTCACACCGGGCGTGGAAGCCCATACCCATGAATACATCACGACGGGCCAGGAAGATTCGAAATTCGGATTCAGCATTTCAAACGGACAGGCGGCCACGGCGATTCAGCTTGCGATTAGAAAGCCATACTTCTCATTGCTCGGTCTCCATTCCCATATCGGATCCCAGATCTTTGAACAGGAAGGCTTCGATCAGGCGATCCTGGTACTGTCTGATTTCATGCAGCGGATACGGATTGATTTGGACGTCACGATGCCGGTGTTGAATATCGGTGGAGGTTTTGGTGTCCGGTACACGGAAGAAGACCAGCCTTTGCCGATTCCGACCTATGTCAAAGGAATAACGGATAGTGTGAAGAACTATTTTGCCAAAAATGAATACCCACTCCCGGAAGTATGGGTGGAGCCTGGTCGAAGCATGGTGGCAGAAGCGGGTACGACGTTATACAAAGTGGGTTCGAAGAAAATCATCCCGGAAGTGCGTACGTATGTGGCGATTGACGGAGGGATGACGGATAATATAAGACCGGCTCTGTATCAGGCGAAGTATCATGCAGTACTTGCCAACCGTCCAAATGAGGAATGTACGGAACGTGTGAGCATTGCGGGGAAATGTTGCGAATCTGGTGACATGCTCATCTGGGACCTGATGCTGCCGCCGACGAATTACGGTGATATCCTGGCTGTCTTCAGTACGGGGGCATACGGGTATTCTATGGCGAGTAACTATAACCGGATACCGAGACCTGCTGTTGTGTTTGTGGATAACGGGGTATCCCGGGTCGTGATCGAACGGGAGACGTATGCGGATCTTGTAAGGAAAGATCGGTAGGGAAGAGAGAGGTGGAGTCCAAAAGGGTTTCCACCTTTTTTTATGGGATTTTTTGGGTGACTATGGTAATATAAAGGAAACTTTATCCAATGAATTCGGAGGATCAATCTATGAATCTCAAATCGATCGGTTCCATGGTGATGAAATTTGTCTTCGTTCTGTTCGGGATCGTCCTCCTGACGGCACTCATCGGTTTGTTCAATGATGGCGTGGACCTCAGCCTGCAACAATATATGCTCAACATTGTGGAGATTTCAACATCCCTCGTCCATTCTGAGTCGATGACCATCACGAATGAATCGAACAACTCGTATCCGATGTTCCCGGCATTCTGGGAGCCGTATTTCTATTCTGTTTCAATCTTTTTGTCTGCCTTTCTTTTATCCGTCCTTATGGGCATCTTCCTTGCGTACTTCACACATTTGCTGCCCTCCCGTTGGTCAAAGTTCATCCTTAGAGTGACAAATCTTCTCGAGTCCACACCTGATATCTTCATCTTGATTGTCATTCAATACAGCGTCATCCTCATTTTGAAAGAGACGGGTGTGCTGCTGTTCCCTATTGTCGGCTCTCAGGAAAAGGTGTATCTCGTTCCGGTTGTGACCCTGTCCATCTTGCCGACAATCATGTTGTTCCGGATCATCTATCTACTGGTCAATGATGAATACGGGAAGACGTATGTTGATCTGATCAGAAGCAGGGGGATGTCCAAGCACTCGATTTTCTTCATCCATGTCCTGCGGAATATCGCGTTCAGCTTATTGAATCATTCCAAATCTATCATTCTTTTTCTCTTATCTTCCTTAATCGTGTTTGAAAGATTATTTAATATTTATGGCATCACACACTTCATCCTGTCATTCTCTCAAATGGATGTGATCTGTTTCAGTCTGATCATGTTTTATCTGCCTGCTTTTGTCCTGCTCATCCTCATCAGGCTCATCGTTGATCGGAAAACCGGGCAGAAGGTGGTGATATGATGTTGAAAAAACTGATGAAGAATCGGTCATTTATAATGGGGTTTATTTTTCTGTTCGGTATGTTTGCCGCAAGTCTTGTTTACTATGTTGGCTGGGGGGATGAGGTGCCGAAGCTGGATCTTGTGAAAAATGAAGAGGGGGATTTTCTCAGCCCTCCATACTCCCCGATAGAGTCTCCACCACTTGGCACCGACAATTTTAACCGGAATATCTTCTCTCTTATCATTGTTGGGGCGAAATATACAATAGGGGCAGCGCTCTTGATCACGCTATGCAGGGTATTGCCTTCCGTTTTGATGGGGTTGGTACTACATTTCTACTTGAAACCAATCAGGAGAATCATTGATAACATTGTGGATGCCGCAAACTATTTTCCGCCGACGTTATTATCTTTTTTATTATTGAATTGGATGTTGCTGGATGGGCCGTTACATCATCCTGAGGGATTCCCTTATGATTTTACGGATAAAACGATTTTTTACCTGATCATTCTTATCGTGATTTCACTTCCGAGTCTGACACTGCTATTTACGAATGAATATGACCGGATCATGAGTCAAGAGTTTATAGATAGTGCGAAAGTGCTGGGGGCAACGAAGCGTCATTACATCAGAAATCATATTCGCCCCTTTATTCTTCCGCAGATTCTTCTCGTGTCGATCCGGGAATTTATGATCATCATGCTGTTGATTGCACATCTTGGGGTTTTGAACATTTATATCGGGGGATCGTCACTTAAGGTAGACCTTTTTGACAATCCGTTCCTGGCTTCCATTTCTCATGAATGGTCGGGTCTCCTCGGCGGCTGGTGGCAATTCCTGTGGACGACCTATCCGTGGATTTCTTTCATCCCCGTCGTTTTCTTTACCTTGACGATCCTGTCGGCAAAGCTGATGCTGATCGGGGCGACGCAAGTGGTGGAAACCCTGGTGGAATCTTCAACAGATAAAGGTTCGGCTGAAGAAATCCAAAACCGATGCCTAAAAGACAAAGAAATGTTCCAACTTGTGAAAGAGACGAAGTGAGAGGCTATATCTATTGGTCCGTGAAATTATTAAGGCTTATGAATTGAGACAGATTGTAGGGAAGAAGATGCCTTAATCAAGGCATCTTCTTCAATTTCAATCAAACTATTTGGGTTATCACTTTTAGAGAGGGACGGACCTATGATTTTCATGAGAAACCCAAGGGGGACGGGCCTTCATTTGCAAAAATGAAGGTCCGTCCCTCTGTGCCTTCCTCGCATTTTCCGTTAAGATAAGGCATCCATTACATATTTCTTCGTGGCAGCCTGATAAAATCCAGCCTGGACCGTCAAGACGGATACAATCATGGCATTAAGGACTTTGGTTAGGTTTTCTTCTGCAATCCCGTCAAGCGTCCCTAGCATCGTTCGGCACTCTTCCTTGATGAATTCGTCAATATGTTCGTTGACTGACCCATCTGCCGTTTTGATGGACGGGAGGGATTGGTGGTGGATCTGATCGAAGACAGATGCATAGGCAAGATAAAGATCCGTAGGGTTAATGATGTCATCGGTGCGGTCTTCGATATTATTGAATACAAGGGTCAGGATCTTACGGATGGATTCAAAATCCAATGTCGCTTTGAGATCTTCGACGATGAACAGCATGGCAGCCTGTTCCGTAGTGTATTTTTTACCGAGTTGCGGGGAACCAATCAACCCTTTTACATCCCGCTTCACCCAGTTCTGGACGGTGCTTTGGGGGAAATTGGTGAATTCGATCAAATTTCCAAGGGACACGATTTCATTGAGGGAAAAACCGATTTCACCTTTGGTGGGTTTAAGGATTTTTCGAATGATGGGTGGACGCTCGCTTTCCTGGACCAGATCCGACCAAACTCCCCCAATCACCTCATGTGGAGTCCTGCTCGCAGTGCCGTTCAGAGACAGCAGCAGGTCGGCCATATTTTTGCGTGTCAGTTTAAACGTTTCCATCGTGATTCCCCCGTCTCTTTTGCAAATATCTTCTTCTATACTACTGGTTAGGTGGTGACTCGTCAATTTCACCTTTTGCTTGTATTTTACACATGAAAGATTTATAATAGAATCAGATACAGGTTCTTTTGAACTTGAAATAGGAGTGAGAATCAAGATGGGGAAACGTATATTTTACTTCCTGTTAACGAACGTTTTAGTACTACTGACGATTAGTATCATTTTTTCCGTCACAGGAGCGGGGAATTATATCACTGCTTCAGGCGGATTAGATTTAGGTGCATTGCTTGTATTCAGTGCGATCATCGGTTTTTCCGGAGCTTTCATCTCTTTGGCGATGTCACGCTGGATGGCGAAGAGGATGATGGGTGTCCAGGTGTTGAATCCGGATGGCGCTTTATCTTCTGAGGAACGTGCCGTGATCGAGAAAGTCCACCGTCTATCAAGAGCGGCAGGACTCACGCATATGCCGGAAGTGGGAATCTATCACTCTCCTGAAGTGAATGCATTTGCCACAGGTCCTTCGAAGAAACGCTCACTTGTTGCCGTTTCGACTGGATTGCTTCGTGAAATGGATGATGATGCGGTGGAAGGCGTCATTGCCCATGAAGTGGCCCACGTTGCGAACGGTGATATGGTAACGATGACCCTGCTCCAAGGTGTGGTCAATACATTCGTTGTCTTCCTGGCGCGGATCGCCGCATGGATTGCGTCCCGATTTGCAAGGGAAGAAATGGCACCGATTGTTCATTTCATTGCCGTAATTGTCTTCCAGATCGTCTTCTCGATCCTGGGAAGTCTCGTTGTCTTCGCTTATTCACGTCATCGTGAGTATCATGCAGATAGAGGCGGAGCGGATCTTGCCGGTAAGGATAAAATGGTCCATGCCCTGCAGATGCTGAAAGCTTACTCAAGCCGGATGAAGGGGGAAGACGACACTGCGATTTCTACGTTGAAAATCAATGGACGACGTAAATCAGCGATGTTCTCGACTCACCCGGATTTGGATGAGCGGATCAGTCGCTTGCAGGCGAAATAATAGAAGAGTAAAAAGGTGTCTGACTCCGATAAGGGGAGTCGGGCACCTTTTTTATGTTATCTGATGACAAAGTCATGAACGGATGCATTTATATTCTTTTATACTTTTTCCCCTCGCCGTGACCATTTGTACAAGCTGTGAATATTTTACTAGTAAAGGAGGATACAAAATATGGCAAAAGCTAGTGATTATTTAATAGCATTGGATGATGGTCACGGTCTCGGGACAGCTGGTAAACGGACGCCTTATATTCCGTCTATCGGAAGGCAGATCCGGGAAAACGAGTTCAATGAGAAAGTGACCTTATTTTTAAAATTGGAATTGGAGAGATGCGGATTCCGGACGCTGTTAACAGCTCCGACGGATGCAGATACTCCGCTTCAGGCGAGAACCGATGCCGCTAATTCCATGGGGGCAGATGCACTGGTTTCCAACCACTATAATGCCTTTGATGGGAAGTTTGATGGCCCGGGGAAGGATGCAGAAGGGCGTTCGCTTCATGTATATTATAACGATGCAAAGGATAGAAAACTTGCTGAGAATATTGCGAAGTACTTGAAACAGGGGACGAAGCAGGTGTACCGGGGGATTATTGAGCAAAATCTTCATATGACAAGGGAGTTCAATGGTCCGGCGGTGCTTGTAGAGAATGGCTTCATGGATAATGAGAGGGAAGCGTTGCTCATGATCAACGAGGATTTTCAGCGTGAGACGGCAAGGGAGCAGGCACTGGGAGTGTGTGATTTCTTCGGGGTGTCTTATGTGGCTGCAGGTAATGGTGGGAACGTTGGGTCACCTCCCGCTTCCGGTGGGACAAGCAGTGGGAATTTTGTCGGCAAGCGCGTTGAGAGTATTTATAAAGGAGCAGAAGGTCTTGACTTCTACAGCCGGCCGACCTTCGATGATACCTACCGTGCTGGAATATTGAAGTACGGGTATGGATTTCCGACGATTGTCCGGAAGCTGAAGGTGGAAGGTGCCGATATGTATGAAGTCATGAACTCCAGGGGCTATGTGTTTTATGTGACGGCATCACCGAAATATGTGAAGGTGGAAGGAAGTGGACAGCAGGGGGGACCAGTCTCACCGCCACCTGTACCAGGAGGACCGATTGCCATTGGGGAAATCACCATTATTGGCGTCGCGAATGCCGCCATCATACAAGATCGTCCGGATCGCTTGACCTCAAAAGATCTGGGTACCATTAGAAAAGGCCGTACCCTTCCCGTCACGGGATCCGTCAGGGGGGAAAACAGCAGCTCAGGCTATTGGGAAGTCGTCTACAACGGAAGAAGAGCTTATATTACCGGTGAATTCGGAAGTTACAAAGCCTATTAGTCTGTTCACATCAAAGAAGGGGCCTTACACTTAAGGCTTTTTTTTTGTGCTACTTGCCCCTATATCCTTGTTGCATTCCGCCTCCATTTTTAATAAAGTATAGAGTTAGAGAGCAAGTTGAAGGAGGACGTAGAAATTGTCGAATATCAAACCAGAAACGATGGTTGCCACTATAGAAGAGTTAGATCAAAAAGGGTCCGGACAGGCTGTGATCTGGCGTGAGAATGAGCTTGGGAATCCGAAGAAGCTGCGACTTACGATCCCTCAGACCCTGATCGGGGAAAAGGTGAAGGTGACGGTCGATCAGCCGGACCGTAGAAGACGTAAGGCAATGGCGGATGAAATCCTGGAGACGAACCCGGAACGTATCGCCCCGCCTTGTCCTCATTTTGAACGCTGCGGAGGTTGTGTGTGGCAGCATTGGGACTATGAAGGTCAGCTGAAGCACAAGACGGATCATGTAAAGGAAGCTTTAATAGGACAGGGCTACGACCCCGCTCTCGTCCGTGAGACCATAGGGATGGACAACCCGTGGCGCTACCGCAATAAGATGGAATTTACTTTTTCACCTGAAGGGGCACTTGGTTTACATGAGCAGGGGAATTTCCGTAAGATCATTTCCCTTGAAACTTGCCTAATCGCGAGTGAGGAGATGGTAGAAGCGACGATGGAAGTTTCTGATTGGGTAAAAGATCATGCCTTGCAAGGTTACGACAAGGACAAGCATGAAGGGTTATTACGTCATTTAATGGTCCGCCAATCGTTTGCGACAGGTGAATTGATGCTTGCCCTGTTCGCAACCGAGGCACCTGAAGCCTATTCAGAAGCCGTTGCCGATTTAAAGAAACGTGTCGGCGAGAAATTCCCTCATGTGAAAAGCTTATTATGGCTAGAAAACACGGCATGGGCAGATCGTACGCAGGCGGAGGAGATCCATCTGTTGGACGGACGGGATTTCATCTATGACGAAATGGACGGGTATCGTTTCCGTCTATGGTTCGATACGTTCTTCCAAACGAATCCGACACAGGCCCAGAAGCTTGTGGACCTGGCGGTTGAAATGAGCCAGCCGAAGAAAACGGAGAAGATGATCGATCTTTTCTGCGGAGTAGGAACGTTCTCCCTTCCATTTGCAAGCAAAGTAGGGGAGCTTGCCGGGATCGAGATCGTGGAAAGCTCCATCGAATCGGCGAAACGGAATGCAGATGATAATGGGATCTCGAACACCACATTCCTCGCAAAGGATGCACGGAAAGGAATCGACCAGATGCTCGAAACGTTCGGTCATCCACAGCTGTTGATGCTTGATCCGCCGCGTTCCGGAGCCGGCGGGAAAGTGATGAGACGAATCGGTCGCGCGAAGCCGGAGCGGATCGTGTACGTTTCATGCAACCCGGATACGTTCGCGACGGATATCAAGGAGCTTGAGCCATTCGGCTACACCCTTGATGCCGTTCAACCTGTGGACCTGTTCCCTCATACGGTGCATGTGGAATGTGTTGCGACACTGACATTGAATTCATAAAAAACCGGTTCCCTTCGGAGAAATCCCTGACGCCAAACTCAGCGTCAGGGATTTTTCAATGCTAAGAGGGACTGATCTCCCATTGAGGCTTCAACCAAGAATGTCTGACAGTAAGAGGTCCGTCCCTCATTCCTCACTTTAGTGCCCTGGATTTTTTCGGGATGTTGGTGAGGTTCCATTTGGCACCGTCCCCTTTTGGGTCTGTGATACTGACGATTGGGGCGACTTTGATCATCCCGGATAGTGTGTTGCCATTATACTCGAAATCGAGGTAACCGATGTTCCGGGCGATGTTCTCTCCCCAGAAGCCGTAGATTTCCTGAATCCTGGATTTTTGGATGGCGGGGTTAAAGAGGACCTCCAGCTTGTAGCGGGATTGCGGATTGACCCGGTCCACTTTGATTTGGAAGTTCCCTTTATCGTCCACTACCCCGGTACTTTCCGTCACATATTCATCCGTTTCTTCCCCCTGCCAGTTGATGACCCTGGCGTAGGATTCCATTTCTCCATAATCTTTGAGGCCAGCAAATATGATGCTGTCCTCTGGAAGATTGGATTTGCCTTCAACGATTAGTTCTTTTCCTTGAAGGGAGACGGTGCCGCTCATTTCAATCCTCACCCCGGACGGCGCTTCTGGTTTATGAGGAAGTTCCGTTGCCATTTCAACCCTGCATCCGGTCAGTACGGTTAGAATGGCAAATAGGATCAATAGTAGTTGATTTCTCAATGGAATTCCTCCCTTGAGCGGTTTGTAAACGTGAATGGGTCATCAAACATGGACGAAGGCGGCGTCTGTATTGAATGGGGCTTTGCTTCTCCGATGGGGAGGTTATCTTCAAGCAGAACCTCTTTTAAGAATCTGGTCACTTCATTGATGCAAAAGATGGCTGTCGCAAAAAATACTAGTGGAGTCAGCACCAACCACGTATGAAGAAAAACCATTTGGATATTGATGCTCATCGTCGCTGCCCATTCATTTGTATAAGAGAAGTATTCAGGTATGTGCTCCATGATCCCGAACTCCGCTATCTTCAGCCCTCCCAAACAGATATGGAGAACCCCAAGTTGAATGAGAAGGTATAAGGTCTGTGATATTTGCTCTGAAAACATGACAAGGGCATGACGGCTGAACTGTGGACGCAGGTGCCGCTTGATGATATGGAATTTCGATGCCCCGATTTGTCTCGATACACTAACGAAATCATTCTTTAAGTACTCCTTCATTTCTTCCCCAATATACAAGCCGAGAGAAGGGATCACGATGATGGCGATCACGAAAACTTCAATGACCAGAAACCTAAACGAAAACATTGCCTCTGCTTCAAAGGCAAGCTGCAGGGGAGTGAGGAGAACGAAAGCAATGATCGCAAGCGGGATGAAGTTGAATGTATCCCCGATTCCCTTAAGCATCTGCCTGGCCCAATCAGGAAGGAAAGCATATACAAGACCGAACGCAAACCCACCGGCCATGCGGAGAAGGGCGATGATCATGGCCGACAGCAAGGTATACTTTGCACCGGACAATAGCAAATAAAATAGATTCCGGCCGAGTTTATCACTTCCCAGCGGCTTCATTTCCTTCATCGTATATGGTGGATCTGCAATGATCTTCCCTGCTTCATCCTTCAAATAAGGGGGGCCGGGTTCCAATAGCTCCGGATAGACGGTTGGCACGATGAAACTTGCTGAGATCAGAATCAGAAGAAAGCCTAACGGCAGCCAGAATCGTGGTGATTTTAACACTCTCATGAACTGACCTCCTCTCCCGATAACCATTTCTTTAGAAAAACGGCTCCCATAGTGAAAATAAGAAAAAACGGTATGTAAATCATCAGCATACCGACGAAAAACGCACTTGGCGTATTCCTTGAAACATCGAGAAGTACATTCATAAATCCGTTGATATTAAAAAGGATTTCGATGATCAACAGATTTGAAAGCATCAAAAGAAAAATCGGCTTAATATGAAAATAAAAGTGAAGCCACACATTTCGAAATAAATGAACCCATATCGTATACGCTTTTGAGAACCCCTTAGAATGTGAGTACTCTACGTAAGGTTTCTCTTCTTCTTCCCGAAGCTGGAATAAGAAATGCTTTGTTAAAAACGCAATCGGCATGATGGCAAGACAAATAATCGGAAGCAGATAAATCTTTTCATCGCCTAAGGTATAGATGTCAAAAAGCAAAATATCCGTTTTCTTGAAAAACCAGACGATAAACAGCTGGATGATCACGATGATCATGACGTCGGGAAGGGAGTCCAGTGAGTCGAGTAAACGGAAGCAGATACGATACACCTTCTTTGGCAGAAACATAAACAAATAGCTCACAAGGGAAGACGTGATGGCAGCAAGGAAAAAAGCCATGACTAATAGTGAGAATGAGTAACCGAACAATTGAAAGAATAGCGGGTAAAGCGGATAGCTTTTATAGTCCATCGGATCCCCGACTCTGAAAATGAGAGAAGTGGGATGGAGCATTTCACGTCCAATCTCCTGAAGGGTTTGAAGATATTTCCCCAGCATGATGACTAATTCAGTATCGTATGCAAGCAAGGAACCTGCGCCGCTGAAAAGGAATAGACCGATACATGTAAGCAAGAACTGAATGGGTAGACCGACGACATGGAATCTTTTCAGTAGAAACACCCCCATGATCTTTTAGGCCAATTATAACGGTTCGTGACAATAATTTCAAAATAATTTAAATTTTTACAATTATGTTAATCCAACGGGTGTTAGCCGCTTGTATAGTAATCCCATCTGATGAAAAACCTATGGATATACATACATACGAAAGGATGGTTGAATGAAAGACGAGCATTTATTGACCCAGACGGTAGCCCACCACCAACAGAAGAAGCAGGAGAAAAGGGAAGGAACCAAGCTCAGCTGGTGGCAGCTTTCCCTGATTGGGATCGGATCCGTCATCGGAGCAGGATTCTTTCTCGGAACGGGGTTATCCATCAAGACGGCCGGCCCGTCCATTCTCATCGATTACATCATCGCTGGAGTGACGGCGTATTTCGTATTCAGTGCCCTGGCGGAAATGATCACGAATGATCCACAAAAGGGGACGTTCCGAATTTACGCGAAGAAGGCATTCGGACATTCATTCGGGTTTGTCTCAGGGTGGATGTACTGGCTATCGGGCATCCTGATTATGTCCAGTGAAATCGTGGCGTTATCGACGTTCACCCAGTTTTGGTTTCCCCACGTCCCGTTATGGATTTTCTCCATTCTTTATGCGGTCCTGGGTTTTGGCATCAATCTACTGGGGGCGAGTAATTTCGGGAAGATCGAATCGATATTTGCCGTGATCAAATTGTCGACCTTGCTTATATTCATCATTTTCGGGGCCCTGCTATTATTTCATATCATCACGCCATCCGAGCTTCAATCTGCTAAAAATGCCGGTATTTCCCCTTTTATGCCAATGGGTATCAAGGGTACATGGGCGGCTTTGATTTTTGTGTTTTTTTCATTCGGTGGCATTGCCGTTCTCGGTATCGCCTCGAATGAACTGCGTGACAAGAAAGATGTCCCGAAAGCGGGGAAGGGCACGCTGTTTTCCCTGGTGACGGTGTATGTTCTTTCCTTGTTCTTTGTCATGAGTATGGTGTCCTGGAGGAAGATCAACGAAACGGAAAGTCCATTTGTAACGGCACTCTCCGCTTATCATATCCCGTTCCTTGATTCGATTTTCAACATCATTATTATCAGTGCGGCCTTCTCGACGATGGTCGGGGCCTTATTCTCCATTACGAATGTGATGATTTCCCTGGCTGTCGATGGAGATGCACCCAGAGGATTCGCTGAAAAAAATGATCAGGGTGTGGCAGTGAAATCCTTGATGATCACAGCGGTCGGGCTCGGGATATCGATTCTGTTTTCCTTTCTTCTTCCTAATGAAGTGTATGAATATATCACCACTGCAGCCGGAGTCATGTTGATCCTGAACTGGGGCATCATCCTTGTATCCCATATTAAACTCCATCCTTCCTACGATGCAGCGAATGGAAAGTTTAAGATGTTTGGATATCCCTTTACCTCCTACCTTGGGATCGCGCTGATACTCCTGGCAATTTCAGGTGCGATGGTCCACGGGAATCAACGGATTGGCTTGTTCATCTCATTAGGGTTGATCCTAGTGATCTATCTTTCTTATTGGGGTATTTTCCAGAGGGGCCATAAAGGACACTAGAGGAAAAGAACGGTATAATGAAGAGGAGATAAAAGGGAACTTCACCAAAAAATCATAGAACACATCTATGGTTTTTTGTTTATTTATTAAAAAGGAGGAGAGGACGATGATGGAAAAGAATGCAGGTTGGAATCTCGAAACCAGTTATAGAAGTCTTCCTGGAACATTTTTCACCAGCCAGGATCCTGAACCGGTGCGTGACCCAAAGCTGATGGTTCTCAATGAGCAGGTTGCTGAGTCCCTGGGGCTTGATGCAGAAAAACTGGAAGCGGGTGTCTTGTCGGGCAATGAAATCCCTGAAGGAGCCGAGCCCCTTGCTCAAGCCTATGCAGGCCACCAGTTCGGACATTTGAATATGCTGGGTGATGGACGGGCTGTCCTGATTGGCGAGCAGATCACGCCGGAGGGAAAACGATTCGATATTCAGCTTAAAGGGGGAGGAAGAACCCCTTATTCCCGTGGAGGGGACGGGCGCGCAGGACTCGGTCCCATGCTCCGGGAGCACATCATCAGTGAAGCCATGCACGGACTTGGGATTCCTACTACCAGGAGCTTGGCAGTGGTGACAACGGGTGAGCCGATTTACCGGGAAACGGAACAACGGGGTGCGATCTTGACCAGGGTGGCCGCCAGTCATCTCCGCGTCGGGACGTTCCAGTTTGCTTCAAGATTCGGGGAGGTAGATGATCTCCGGGCCCTTGCAGATTATGCACTGGAGCGCCACTATCCAGATGGCATGGATGCTCCAAACCGCTACCTTTTCCTACTGAAGGAAGTCATCAAACGACAGGCAGCCCTGATAGCCAAGTGGCAGATGGTGGGCTTCATCCACGGTGTCATGAACACGGACAATATGACGATCAGCGGGGAAACGATTGATTACGGACCTTGTGCCTTTATGGATACGTATGACCCGAATACGGTCTTCAGTTCCATCGATGCACAAGGGAGATATGCATACGGGAATCAGCCGCCGATTGCAGGATGGAACCTCGCCCGCTTTGCCGAAAGCTTGCTCCCGATCCTCCATCCTGAACAGGAAGAATCCCTCAAGCTTGCCCAGGAGGCGGTTCTCAAATTTCCGAAGTTGTATGAAGGACGCTGGCTTGACGGCATGAGGGCCAAGCTTGGGATATTCAATGAAGAAGAAGGGGATCGTGCACTTGCAGAAGAACTGCTGGATCTCATGCATAAGCATCAGTCAGACTTTACGAATTTGTTCCGGAGCCTGACACTGGGTCGTGAAGAGTCAGATGTATTCAACACACCTGAATTTACGTCTTGGAAGGAACGTTGGAAAGAAAGGCTGAGCAGACAGGAGGAGACGATGGAAGCGTCCAAGCAGCGGATGCGCACGAGCAATCCATCGGTCATCCCGCGTAACCATAGGGTGGAAGAAGCACTTCAGGCGGCAGTGGAAGAAAATGATTTCAGTGTGATGAACGACTTGCTTTCGGCTCTGGAAGATCCGTACGCTTACTCTCCCGGTCAGGAAGAGTATTGTACGCTTCCAAGTCCGACGAAACGTCCGTACCGTACCTATTGTGGAACTTAAAGATAGTGGGTTGAGGTTAGAGTTTTGGTTTTCGGCAACACTATAACCAGAATAATGGAAAGGTGGAACGCTCATGAAGGCCGTTCAAGTTACAGGATATGGAGATGTCGACAAGCTCGAAGTTGCTGAGATTCCGGTCCCCACCCCTCAAAAGGGTGAAGTCCTGGTCAAAGTAAAGGCGTGTGCCATCAACAATACTGAAATCTGGATGAGAGAAGGCGCCTATGGAACGGAAGAAAAATCAGGCTGGCGTCCTGAAGGCGTCCAGTTCCCACGGATTCCCGGTTCCGATATCACCGGTGAAATAGTAGAAGTGGGGGCCGATGTTTCTGAAGCCCTGTTGGGGAAACCAGTTGTCCTTTTTCCATTCACATCAAGTGGTACGGAAGGAAGCGAACATATATCAGACGATATGTCATTCATCGGTTCCGAATATGACGGCGGATATGCAGAATACGTCGTGTGGCCAGCAGAACTCTGTTATGACATGCCTCTCTCCGCATATGAAGAAAGTGCCGTGTTTTCCGTCAGCGGTTTGACGGCATGGCATATGGTGGAACAGATCCAGGCTAAGCCTTCGGAAACGATCGTCGTCACTGGTGCCAATGGCGGTGTGGGATCATTGAATGTTCAAATTGCATCCAGGGTTTTCGGATCAAAGGTCATTGCCATAGTAGGAGACTTGGCTTTAGAAGACAGGATGAAAGAGCTCGGTGCCACACACGTTCTGTCCTATAAGTCGCCAAACCTTGCCGGTGAAATACTTGATGTAAATGGAGGCCCGGTCGATTCCGTGTTGGATGTAGTAGGGGATGCACTATTCGAAACATCCCTTGAAGTCTTGAAAAAAGGCGGCAAGTTCTGCATATCCGGATCCGCCGGTGGTCAGAAAACACAACTCGACTTCAGGACCCTTTATTTAAAACATATCACGTTTTATGGGTCGGTGTTGGGAACCAGAGTAGAGTTCAAACGTATGCTTGATGCAATCTCTGAAGGGAAAATCAAGCCGGTCATTGACCGGACGTTCCCACTGGAACAAGCGGGTGAAGCACAAACCTATTTTAAACATTCAGGAAAGCTTGGCAAGATCGTCCTGCTTGCATGACATACATGCGATAAAGCTCGGAGTCATATGTGATTCCGGGCTTTTTTGCTGTGTAAAAGGATTGGGCGGGTGATACGCCGAACTATACACATATAGACTTTAAAGGGGGCGGTTCATAATGAAAAAGATTACCGAACGACATCCATTTAAAAGAGGACTAAAATCGAAAAGGGGTTTTATATGTGAAGCAGGCATTACTTGTCATTGATGTACAACAGGAATTAGTGGAAGGAAACGAAAAGGAACAGGTGGTCTTTCAAAAAGAAAAACTGATCGAGACCATCAACACAGTGGTCGCCAAGGCAAAGGAAGCGGACGCACATATTGTCTTCATAAGGGACAAAGACGTCGCAGGTGGTAACGGCGAAGGGTTCCAGGTACATCGGGACCTTGAGATTCCGGATCATGCAGAGGTATTTGATAAGCTCGCTACCAACTCGTTTTACAGGACGCCGTTACTCTCATTTTTAAAAGAAAAAGAAGTAGGGCATCTCGTGATTGCGGGTTGTCAGACCGAGCACTGCATCGACACGGCTGTCCGCTATGCGACGGTGAGCGGATTCGATGTCACCCTGGTGGCTGACGGGCACTCCACCAAGGACTCTCAAGCCTTGAAGGCGGAGCAAATCATTGCCCATCATAATGCTGCTTTGAGGGGACATTACAATGTGGATCATTTTTCGGATGTGAGATCATCCAATGAGGAACTGTTCCAGCCGAAGCATGATGAGTATCGAAAGGAATATGGAATGTAGAGAGGACGAGCCCATTTCATTTGATGAAGTGGGCTTTGTTATTTCTGAGACAAGCACTGTTTGACAATCAATATTCTTCCAGTTAAAATATGAATGTATTCATAAATGAACGCGTTCATATTTTTATAACTAAAGGAGCACTGATTATGGCAGGATTACGTGAAGATAAGAAACGGCAAACACAGCTGAACATCATGGAATCAGCGAAGAATATTTTCTCTCAAAAGGGATTTGAAACGGCTTCCATGGCTGAAATTGCGAAGGATGCAGGTGTGGGGACCGGGACCATCTACAATTATTTTCCTTCTAAGGGAGCCTTGCTGCTACGGATTTTCACTGAAGAAGCGGAGGAGATGAAAGAAGGGCTTCAAGATCCATTTTCCTCAGAAGAGAGTGGAGATCTGGTAGAAAGTGTGATTGGGGCCATGCAGGTTTTTGCAGAATTTTTTCAGCATTATCCGAAAGCATTTTGGCGAGAGCTGTTTCACGTGATGACGGGAGAAGTGGAAGAGAGCATCCGATTGAGACAGGGATTATTCGGCATTGATGAAGAGATGATGAAGTGGGTCAAGTATTTGATCGAAAGCCATTCAGATTGCTTTGCTGTAAAAATTGATCCGCAAGAAGCGGCTTACGCCATCTATAGTGCAGCCATGTCCGATACGATGTTCTATATGTATAACGAAGAGATGGATCTCAAAGCTTATAAGGAACAATTATCGAGGCATATACAATTTTTATTTGCAGGGAAAATAAAACCGGGAAAGAAGGAATGAAGATGAGCATCTTGAGCATCAATGGGGTCCATAAAACCTATCAAAGCGGCCAAACGACCTTTCAGGCCCTGACGAATATTCACCTTCAAGTCGAGGAAGGGGAAATCGTCGTCATTCTCGGTCCATCGGGTTCCGGGAAGTCCACCTTGTTAAATGCCATTGGAGGCATTGATACAATGGATTCCGGGAGCATTGAGGTTAATAAGAAAGATATTGGCCGATTGAGTGATCGAGATCTTGTGGATTATAGAAGGGAAGATGTCGGCTTTGTCTTTCAAATGTATAATCTGATTCCCAATTTAACGGTCTATGAAAATATCGAATTGACCGCGAATATCAGTCGGGAGGCAATGTCTATTCCGGAGGTGATTCATGCTGTTGGATTGTCGGGGATGGAGGATCGCTTTCCCCGGGAATTAAGCGGAGGACAGCAGCAACGCGTTTCGATTGCCCGTGCCGTCGTGAAGGCTCCGAAATTATTATTATGTGACGAACCGACTGGAGCATTGGATTCAGCCACATCGAAAGAAATTCTGCAGTTGATCGAGAAAGTGAATAAAGAATTTAACACGACAGTCCTTATCATCACCCATAACCAAGCAATCAAAAGCATGGCGAACCGGGTCATCACACTGAAAGATGGGAAGGTTGAATCCGACTTTGTCAATGAACATCAAACCTCCGCTGAAGGGGTTGAGTGGTGATGCCCCTTCGGAAAAAGCTTTTTCGGACCATAATGGAAAAAAAGGCGCAGTTTTTTTCTGCGTGGTTGCTGATTGTCATCAGTTCCATCGTATTTTACGCATTTACAGCAGCCGGAGCAAATCTCATTGATAATTTACAGATGTTTTTTAAGGATAATAAGGTTGAAGATGCTCAATTCGTCACACAACAGCCCTTGAAAAATATCGAAGGAATTGAAAAACGGACTGGGGCAGAGATCGAGCAAAGGATTGCAGCTGATCTTTCCTATAGTCAAGATGCGACTCTAAGGGTGTTGGATGCGACGGAGGATATCAATCTCCCCACTGTGGTGGATGGTGAAAAACTGTCCTCGGATCGTGACGTTTTAGTGGATAAAAGCTTCGCAAAAGCCCATGGATTGACGATTGGAAACGAGATTGAACTGGGAGGGGAGACGTTCCACCTTGCAGGATACATGGCAATCCCGGATTACATTTATCCATTAAAGGATGAATCAGGCTTCCTTAAAAATCCTGATGCTTTCGGTGTCGCAGTCGTGAAGCAATCAGTCATTTCAAACTGGAAAGATCACAAGGTGTATTATAGTGTCCGTCTATTGAATGCATCCCGGGAAAAACTGAAAAAGCAAATCAATCAAAATAACTCCATCATCAAATGGACGGATAAAAAAGATAATAACCGCATTTCCTTCATCAAAGGGGATATTTCCGGTGTCAAAAAAATGGGACAATTTCTTCCCATAGGAATATTATTCATTAGTATGGTGATCATTCTTATATTATTGTGGCGTTTGATGAAGAAGGAATATGTGCAGATCGGTACACTGTATGCCCTCGGCTACAGGAAAAGGGAAATTATCCGTCACTATCTCTCCTATGCAGGCATTCTTGCCATTACAGGAAGCGCCGTGGGAACGATCCTTGGCTGGCTATTCCTGCAGCCATTGTTATCAACCTTTGCGGCTTTTTATAATCTGCCCGTACTTGACGTGAAACTGCATGTGGGTTATTTACTTACGAGCATAATGTTGCCACTTGTTCTATTCATCCCGTTAACCTATTATTTGGTTCACCGTGTCTTGAAGATCCCACCGGTGAGTTTGATAAAAGGGGGGGAGCGAAAGGTGAAAGTGAGCCGGTTTGAACGGTTATTTAAATTGAAAAAGCTGCCGTTCCGACGGAAATTCGTGATCAGGGAAATCATGAGAAACCTTCCCAGGGCACTGTTTTTAATCATCGGGGTGATGTTTGCCACATTATTATTGTTGTTCGGATTCGTCACGAAGAACTCGATGGAGTATCTGGTGACCGATAATTTTCAACAAGTGTACGACTATGAGTACAGCTATCTATTTAAAGCTCCACAGACCACAGAACCTCACTCGGGACAGATCGGAGCTGTGGCACCATTTACGATAGATGATAAGGAGAGCGTTACGATTACGGGCCTTAAGGCGGATAATACAGCCATACGATTAAAGGACGCAAGTGGGGAGAGACTTACGTTCAACTCAGTCATTATGAATAAATCACTCTCAGATAAATTAGGGGTTCGAGAGGGAGAGTCGATTCATGTGACAAATGAATTGACGGATAAATCCTTTACTCTCACCATTGATCACATCGCAGAATCGTATCTTGGAAATATGATTTATATGCCACTTGATGAATTCAACCAATTAAATGACTATCCTTCGGGAAGTTACACGGAAATATATTCAAACAAAGAACTCAACTTACCGAAAGATCAGATTGCCTCGATGACGAAATCATCCGATACGATTGATGGTTTTGAGGAAATGCTCAAGCCGTTGAACTATGGCGTAGCAGCGATTGCCTTCGTTGCAGCCATCATTGCAATCATCATCATCTATATTCTTATCTCCTTATTAATTGAGGAAAATTCATTCAAAATTTCACTCATGAAGGTCATCGGTTATCGGGAGAAATCAATCATGAACATGATGATCGACTATAACATTTGGTTCATCATCCTTGGGTTTGTGATCGGTATTCCTGCCACGCTGCTGTCGATTTCAGCCTTTATGAATTCAATCACTTCAGAAATGAATGTGACCATTCCTGTCAGGCTGGACTGGATGAGTGTCATCATTTGTTTCATCATCATGATCCTATCGTATTATGTGTCCTTGTGGCTTAATCGTCGGAAATTAAAAGGGATTTCAATGAAAGAAGCGATTAACCGTAGTACGGAATAGAATCTGTGGTTTGACGTTAAACTGATAAAAGGGTTCGTGGCAGTAAGATTGCCACGAACCCTTTTATCTATCATTTGATTGATTGACAAACCGGACAATGGTAGAGCCTTCTTGAAGCGGCCACCATCTTCTCGATTTCGCTTCCACAGATGAAGCAAGATTCCGCTTCACGGTTAAAGACCCAGTGACGATAGCCGGATCGCTTCACACCTTTGTCTTTTAGTTTCTGTGCAAGGTCGGGATCATTCGTGATCCCTCCAGTTTTATACGATTGTTTTACTAAACTCATGACCGCATGAGCGGCATTGTTTAATTGATCTTCTGTACAGTCGACAGGTCTGAGGGAAGGATGTATGCCGGCAACAAACATAATTTCAGATCGCAAATAATTACCGATTCCGGCGACAAAACCTTGATCAAGCAATAAAATTGACCATTTGCGGTTTCGGAATCGTTTGTCCTTCATCCGCTCGGTCAGCCCGCCGGATGTTACGTGTTCACTTAAAAGGTCGGGTCCGACTTTTGAAATGAATGGGTGTGATGGCACCTCTTCATCTCTGAGAACCTCGATATCCCACGCACTATAGAGAAGGGCGGATTTTTTCTCGTTATGAAGTGCCATTCGGAGCTGGCGATTTGTTTTCGGGTAATTGTAGGTGTTTCTGATATACTATTTTCCGTAAAGTTGATTGTGGGAGTAGATGGTGTATCCATTGTCAAAGCGGATGAGCATGGCCTTTCCTTTCGTATCGACTCTTGTCACGTTAGACCCCTTCAGCAGAACTTCATAGCCTTCTAAATGAGGGAAGGCAAAATAAACATCTTCGACTGTTTTATTTTTAAGAGCACGCTCAACGTTATCGGCTGCTCTTCTGATTTCAGGACCTTCTGGCATGGCAGTTTCTCCTTTTTTACTATAGTTGTTCCCTATTTATTCTTTCATGTAACCATTGGATGGGCTGGGCTACTTATCAGCTTCAGGGTCTTGACATTGCTCTTTTGAAAGCATTTCCGGATACCTGGGTGAGGCTGTCCTTTCATTAAAGGATGGAGAGACGATAAGTGATGGGACGGGGAGAAAGCATGTTGTGCGTTTGATGAGGATTCAGTAGTTTTGTACGAAGCAGGAGCCCGTATCATTGGTGGTTGCTGCCGTATGCATCCGGGGGATATTGAGGCGATGGCGAAGAGGTGGAGGTAGTCCATACATTTACATACAAAAGCCCAAGTGAAGTATCACTTGGGCTTTTGTATGATTATCGCTACTGTTATTGAATAGAAAACGTCTCTTTGGCGGGACATAGGGGGACGGGTGCTGTGCCCATTCCCCCTATGTTAATCCTTCTATCGTTCAATTAATCAACCATTCCCACAATCCGTTCACAAATGTCATGGGTGATCAAAGAATCCTCGATGGAAGGGTCCGGGTGTTGCCCTTTTTCCGCACAGTTGATAAAGTGATCCACCAGATCATAGAATCCCCGTTTATAGAGTGTCGGTTCCCAATCGCCAAAGGAGGAGACGCTCTTTTCTTTTTTGTGATAATGAGTCGTTTCAACAAGGCTGTCGACGACGTATTTATGATGTCCGGCAGAGTATTCGATGATTTCTTCTGTTACGCCGCCGTCCCGATTCATGATGCCTACGGCGGTACAATTCTCACTGATGAGCTGTATGACAAGGTGATGTAGGAGGTCTCCTCTTTTAAAGGATTGAACCTTCACATCCAGCACGTCTGAATCCATCAGGAAACGAAGGGTGTCGACGACGTGGATGAAATCTTCGACGACGAATCTCCTCGGCTCGTCCGGAGCGGCGAATCGGTTTTTTTGCATCAGGAGGAAGCTCGGTTTCCCGTGCTTTTTCAGTTCCTTTACCATGGGAATGAAACGTCGGTTGAATCCGACCATGGCGATTTTTCCGCTATCTTTCGCAAGCTGCACGATTCGCTCGGTTTCTCCGAAGCTCAAAGAAATCGGTTTGTCTATGTATACATGAATGCCGTTCTCCAAGAGTGTTTCTGATATTTCGTAATGGGCTTCAGTGGCCGTACTGACGAAGGCTGCATCAATGTCTGCAGCTATCAATTCTTCTACCGTCTGAACCCTCTCCTCCACACGATATTTGTCTCCAAGCGCATGCAGCGTCTCGGCATTTCTTGTGCAAAGGACCAGTTCAATGCCTTCTTTTTCAGATAGGACAGGAAGATAGGCTTTCTTCGCAATATCCCCTAATCCGATAAGACCGATTTTCATCGTCTTCACCTCATCATTTTTCTTTTATTATAGTATTCTACAATAAGATTTCAAATGTAACGCTTTCAAATTGAAAAAAGAGATACCCCTTAAACACGAACAATAATAAAATTAATTATAATAAAATTCGTATTTTCATTGATAATAAGTAAAGGGTTTGTTATAGTAACACCGTACCACCATTATATATCGTTACTCGTATATCCTCAGTAATATGGTCTGAGCGTTTCTACCCGGTTCCCATTACAAGAACCGGACTACGGGTTGAAGTATTCGGTTTTTACGGTTTTTTTGCCGTTTTTGCTTTTACTTTGACTTCTGAGATCTGGAACGTAGATGCACTCTACCATGACAGGTCTTTTTCTTTTGACCAAAATCAGCGGGATCCAATCATCAAGAAAAGGGAGAGATTCACATGAAAAAGAAAATCGCATCACTCGCAGCAGTATCTGTACTTGCATTATCTGTTTTTACAGGCTGCAGTTCATCCAACCAAACGGAAGCGAAAGGAAAAAAAGAAGAGCAGCCGATCCTGATTCAGGGGCCGATGCCCATTGAAGCTGAAAAGTTTGCAGGGAAACTGAAAAATGTGAAAGAAGAAAAATCCGGATCATTCGTTTTTTATAAAGGAACGGTGGATGGCTACCCGGTCATCGTTGCCAAGACGGGTAAAGGAATGGAAAATACGGCAGCGGCTACGGCTGTGGCCATTGAAAAGTATGATCCTGTTGCCATCATCAACCAAGGGACATCAGGTGGTCATGATCCGGCATTGCACGTGTTTGATATCGTTCTCGGTGAAAGAACTGTCAATCTTGGTTCGTTAAAAACAGGGAGCATGGCTGATGAAGAAGGAATCGAACCTACAGCATGGAAGCCGATGGACCTGATGGCGTCTGAAGGAAGCGCCGGCGAAGACCCGAATGCAGAAAAAATCCGATATTACGATGGGGACGAGGCACTGCTTGCGGCTGCTAACGCCGTAAAGGACACATATAAAAAGGGCAAGGTCGTCGAAGGGACAATCGGTTCTGCTGACGTGTGGAATAACGAAGTGGACCGTATCCAATGGTTCCATGAGAAATACGGTACATCCGTAGAGGAAATGGAAGGGGCAGCGGCGGCACAAATCGCAGGGGCATGCGATGTACCTTTTCTTGGAATCCGTGTTTTGTCAAATAACAAAACGAACGGCGGAGCGTACAATCCCGACACAGCAGCTGCGAACCAGGAGTATGTGTATGAAGTGGTGAAAGAGTATATTAAAGAGATGGAGTAATTCATCATGTAGGGACCGACCCGTAGTCGGTCCCTTTTAATTTGAAAAAGTTTTACTGATTCTGTTAAAGGGAAGAACATATTATATTAGATTGCCGAGGAGGATACAGAATGGGTAAAACAATTTTCATTACTGGCGCGGGAAGCGGTCTCGCCAAGGGCGCGTCTCTTGGTCTTGCCAAGAAGGGCCACCGTGTCATTGCGACGACCGAGCTTACCTCGCAAAAAACCGACCTGATGAGAGCAGCGGATGAGCAAGGATTGAATATGGAGGTATTCAAGCTTGATATAACGAATGCAAGGGATCGCGAACAAATCTCGAAGTATGATTTTGATATTTTTGTGGCCAATGCGGCTATCAATGAGGGGGGGCCACTCGGTGAAGTGCCGATGGATCGTTTTCGTGCCCTCTTTGAAGTGAATGTGTTCGCCACCCTGGAAACGGTTCAGTTGGCCGCTCAAAAGCTTGTGAAGAAAGGCAGCGGAAAAATCGTGTTTATGAGTTCCATGGCCGGAATTTCAGCAACACCTTATGTCGGTCCTTATACGGCAACCAAACACGCAATTGAAGGGATTGCCCAAACCTTGAAGTCCGAACTTGAAGAGTTTGGAGTGAAAGTCGCCACCATCAATCCAGGTGCCTTCGAAACCGGATTCAATAAGCGGAGCGGGGAAGAGATTTGGAAGTGGTTCGACGACGAGAAGAACTTCACCCGCAAAGAAGATATTCTGGAACAACAGAAAGGACTGGAAGATCAGTTCGATCCTGAAGATATGATTCAAAAGATGATTGAAATCATCCCTGCTGAAAATCACAAATTCCGTACGGTTTATCCGGAAGAAACGGAGAAACAGTTGAAACAGACACAAGAAGAGCGTTGGGAAATGGAAATCTGATTCCGTCAATAAGGAGGGAGGAGACCCTGTAAAGGGGCCCCTCCCTTTTTTGTGATACAATGGTGAAATGCAAAACATCACACGGAGTTGATTACAATAGAAACGAAAAACTATTTATATACGTTTTCTTGGGAGCCGAACGAAGAGTCCCTATGTGCGTTGGAAAGGCGCATCCTGTTCGGAGAGGCTTCTGAATCTGGTATTCTCGAAAGTACGGTGAAGGTCGATCCAAGCAGAAGCCCTTTCATCCGGGAGAGACTGGAGATCATATGCGAAGATACCGAATTGGAAGAATTATTTCATAACATAGAGGGATTAGACGCAGTGGATGGATTCAAGGTCGTGCTTATACAAAACCCTGATGGTGACAGAGTCGGCTTTAAGAAACGGCGGAGGATAGAGAAGGAAATCGGCCTGCATCTGAGAGGCGAAGCGGAACTTGTCGATCCCCATATTTGGTATGGGGTCATTAACACAGGTGACCGCTGGGTGTTTGGGACATATAAGAAAAATGAAGCTGTTTGGCTACACCACGTGAAAAAGCCTCACAGCTATTCCACTGCACTGAGTACCCGTGTGGCAAGAGCCGTCGTGAATATTGCGGCTCCCGAAACGGAAGGGATCAAGATGATCGATCCCTGCTGTGGAATCGGGACGGTTCTGGTAGAAGCCCTGTCCATGGGTATCGATATTGTAGGCAGTGACCGCAATCCGTTGATCCTGGACGGAGTAAGGGAGAATATCGCTCATTTTGGATTGGAAGGGGAAGTGTCGTTAAGGGACATCAATGATGTAACCGGCAGATACGATGTCGCGGTCATTGACCTTCCTTATAATCTTTGCTCCGTCATAACGGATGATGAACAGCTGGAAATGCTAAAGAGTGCGAGACGATTCGCTGAAAGGGTCGTGATCGTGACCTTGGAAGATGTGGATAGAAACGTTAAAAAAGCGGGCTTCGATATTATCGACCGGTGTGAAGTAAGTAAAGGAAGATTTGTCAGACAGATACTTGTATGTGCGTAATGAGTGTGGGAGATTGTTTCCACGCTCTTTTTTATGATATTTTTTCACCAAATCAAGAATATATTTCTTTTTCCCAATAATAATAAAGATAATTGAACTTTTGGCTGAGTGAGAAAAAGTCAGGATTATCAAGGGTTCCGGACAATGTAAACGCATGACATTTTCTCCCTTATGACATTTGTCATGCCCAGCATATGACACCTACTACTAACACGATGATCCCCCTTATCCTATAATGAATTCAACGCCTTAAACGAAGGGAATAATGACATGACAAATATAAAAACGTTGAAAAAAGAAGTTGCTCCTTATGAAAAGTCTACAACGAAGGAAAGTGTCTGGCAGATGATCAACACGCTTGGACCATTCTTTCTATTATGGTTCCTTGCGTATCAAAGTCTGTCAGTATCATACTGGCTCGCCCTTATTCCAATTGTGATTGCCGCAGGATTCTTGACGAGGATCTTCATTATCTTTCATGATTGCACCCATTTTTCTTTCTTTAAAAGCCGTAAAGCCAACCGGGCAGTCGGAACGGCCATGGGTGTACTGACACTGTTCCCGTTCGATCAGTGGGGTCATGAACATGCCGTCCACCATGCGACAAGCGGCAACTTGGATAAACGGGGAACTGGTGATATCTGGACCCTTACCATCGACGAATATGTAGCGGCACCTTTGAAAACACGTTTAGCTTATCGTTTTTACCGTAATCCGCTCGTCATGTTCGTTCTGGGACCGATTTTTGTATTTCTTTTAAAAAATCGATTCAACCGTAAAAATGCACGTAAGAAAGAGCGTCAGAACACGTATTTAGTGAATGTCATCATCGTGGCTCTCATTGCATTGCTTTCTGTCACGCTTGGATGGCAGGAATTCCTTCTTGTGCAAGGGTCGATCTTCATGGTTTCAGGCTCGATCGGCATCTGGTTGTTCTATGTACAGCATACGTTTGAAGATTCCTATTTTGAAGAAGACAAAGAGTGGCAGTATGTGCTGGCAGCCGTGGAGGGAAGCTCATTCTATAAGCTTCCGAAAGTCATGCAGTTCCTGACTGGAAATATCGGCTATCATCATGTCCACCACCTGAGCCCAAGGGTACCGAATTACAAGCTGGAGCAAGCACATCAAAATACGGAGCCATTACAGAATGTACCGACGATCTCACTCTTAACGAGCTTGAAATCGCTTCGCTTCAAGCTATGGGATGAAGAAAATAAGACGTTTGTAAGCTTTAGAGGCATCAAATCCTCAGCGAAAGCGAAAGCGAAATCGAACGCGCACATTTCTAGAGAAGCCAAACCTGAATTATAAACATGCCGACTCTCCTTATGATATTCATATAAGGAGAGTCTTTACTTGATACGGTGTAAAAAGGAGAGGACGCATATGATTCGCATTGTGATAGCAGAGGATGAAGAATGGGTGTTAGGAACAATCGGTTCACTACTGAACCTTGAAGACGATATGGAAATAGTCGGAAAGGCGAGAGACAGAGATCATGCACTGGAACTCATCCACTACATGCAACCAGACCTCCTTATCCTTGACATCGAACATCTACTGAGGGACGGACCTCTGGAAGTGCTGGAATGTCGACTGCTGGTTCTTGCAACGTTCCCTAAAGAGGGATATCTGGAAAGGGTACAGGACACCGGTGCAGACGGTTACTTATTGAAGGATAGTCCGAGTGAAGAATTGACCTCTTCCATTCGCCGTATGATGGAGGGAACGCAAGTATATTCTTCAAAACTCATGGAGAAAAAAGAACCAGCATTATACGAAATCCCCCATGCACCGGGACCGGTGAAGAAGAATTATTTTACGATGATCATGGATAAGATGAAGCATCCGACAGGGTGAATTCGTTTTGTCGTCAGCCCCTCACAGAATCACAGGTGGGGCTCGGCTTTTTTTATTTGTCATCATTAGAATCCATCACGATACGGATTATGGGATGCTTTGTCGAAGGGGACGAGGAGGAATTGACCTTCCAGGGCAAGCGTTACCTGGGGTTCGAGCGTAGGCATCTAAAAGCTCAACAATAAAAGGAAGTCAAAGGGGAGGATTCTCCCTTCTGACTTCCTTTTTATTAGAAAAATACATTCAAGATATAAAAGAAGATGGCGGCAAGACTTGCCGAAATGGGCAATGTGATGATCCATGTGATCAACATCCTTTTAGCCGTTCCCCATTTCACACCCCTCAATCTGTGAGCGGAACCCACCCCAAGGATCGAAGAGGAGATGACGTGGGTCGTACTGACAGGTAAATGAATCACCGTTGCACCAAAAATGACGGCTGCTCCTGTCAAGTCTGCTGCCACTCCATTTACCGGTCGGATCTTCATGATCTTTCCGCCAACGGTTTTGATGATTTTCCATCCACCGATCGAGGTTCCGAGCCCCATGGCTGTTGCACAGGAAACTTGAACCCACGTCTGGATATCAGCGGAGGTTTGATAATTGTTCACGATCAGGGCCATGGTGATGATCCCCATAGCTTTTTGCGCATCATTTGTTCCATGGGTAAAGGATTGAAGTGCCGCTGTCGCAATCTGGATCGACCGGAAATTCCGGTTCGTTTTCGCCAAATTCCGATTCTTGAACACGACCTTGAATATGCTATAGATGATGAATCCAATCACAAAAGCCAAAAGGGGTGAAAAAATCAACGCCTGGATGATTTTAATGAACCCGTTATAATTGAGTGCCGAGACACCTGCCGCCGCGATGGCCGCCCCTGCGATCGCCCCGATCAATGCATGGGAGGAACTGCTCGGTATCCCGTAATACCACGTCACTAAATTCCATGTGATCGCTGCAAGAAGCGCTGCCAGGATGACGATGGTCCCGTTTTCCAGGGAAAAGGGGTCGACGATGTCCTTGGTGATCGTTTTGGCGACTCCTGTGAAAGCGAGAGCGCCCGCAAAATTCATGACGGCTGCCAGGATGATGGCATGCCTTGGCTTTAGTGCCTTTGTCGATACAGCTGTCGCGATGGCATTGGCCGTATCATGGAACCCGTTAATGAAATCAAATGCAAGGGCCCCAACAACGATAAGTATGGTTAAAATTAAAATTGTATCCATTCCTGCAAGACTCCTTATGCATTCTTCATAATAATGGTTTCAAACGTGTTGGCCACGTTCTGACAATAGTCCGCGATTTCCTCAAGCTCTTCATAGATCTCCTTGTATTGAATGATACGAATCGGATCCTTTTCCGTATGGAAGAGATGCTTGATGGATTGACGAAGGATGCCATCACATTTTGATTCTAAATCTTTGATCTTGATGGCATGCTCTCTGATCTGGAGCCATTTTTTCGTAGAGAGAAGTTCGACAGCCGATTCAATCTCATCAGAACATTGGCGGATCGCTTCTACAAACTTCAGCATATATTCGTCTGCCTGGGTGATCGAATACATTTCAAACATAGCGGATGTATGCTCGAGCCCATCCAGTACATCATCCATACTCATAGCCAGCGCCAGGATATCTTCCCGCTCAATCGGTGTGATGAAGACTTTATTCAAGTCCAAAATGACTTCATGCACAAAAAAATCCCCTTTTGTTTCATATTCCTTCATCGTACCTGAAAATTCTTTTAAATCACTCACATTATTCAGTTTATAATCAGCAAAATAATGCGCACTCACTTTCAAATTACCAGCTATTTGACTAAGAAGAATGGCGAATTTATCCTTTTTCTTGAAAACCATGTGTTCTCAAACCTCCACAAAATCTAGTTAGAATTTCTAAACTATTTAATAATAGCGTATATTGTTGAAAATAAGAAGAGCAAATCCGTTTGTTTCTTAAAAGCGTGACAGGATAAAAAAAGGCCGGTGCCCCGACTGTTAGGCAGTCAAGGCACCGGACCCGTCTATTATTACCATTCCTTTGGTTCGTAATCTAAATCCTGAAACAATCGCGTCTTTTCTTTTTTGGAAAGATCGCGCCATTGTCCCACGGGAAGATTTCCTAATTGAATATTCATGATGCGTGTACGCTGCAGTCTGTATACCTCGTATCCAAGAGCTTCACACATGCGGCGGATCTGTCGGTTCAACCCTTGGGTGAGCGTGATCTGGAATACATATTTCGAAATCTGCTCTACTTTACATGGCAGTGTTTTCGTTCCAAGAATCTTGACACCCTCTGACATCTGCTTGAGAAAGTCTTCTGAAATCGGGCGGTCAACCGTGACGATGTATTCCTTCTCATGCTGATTTTCCGCACGGAGGATTTCATTAACGATATCACCGTCATTCGTCAGAAGAATCAGTCCATCGGAGTCCTTGTCCAGGCGTCCGATATTGAATATTCTTAAGGGATGATTAACGAGGTCAACGATATTCCCCTTGACCCCTTTTTCTGTCGTACTCGTTATTCCGACAGGCTTATTCAGAGCGATGTATACATTGTTCCGTGCGACCCTTACAGGTGCTCCGCTCACCAATACATCGTCACCGGGGTTCACTTGGTCACCGATCTTCGCGACCCGTCCGTTGATTGTGACCCTGCCTTCTGTGATCAGCTTATCGGCCCCGCGTCTCGACGCCTTTCCAGCTTCACTGATATATTTATTAATTCGCATATTCAACACAACCTTATACTCAAAGTGATTATACTAAGAATATCGGACTGTCACTTTATTTTCAAGGAAATCCACATTCGCGGTTTTTGGAAAAAATCCCTTTACATTCACGCTGCGTCAACCTGTAAAGTAAGAATTGTCAGGAGGTGACATCATGGAATATACGGTCAAAAAATTGGGGGAGATCGCTGGGGTGAGCACTAGGACTATCCGATATTATGATGAAATTGAGCTTCTGAAGCCGGCCAGGACCAATTCATCAGGATACAGGATTTACGGACAGGAGGAAGTCGACCGCCTGCAGCAAATCCTCTTTTACAAAGAATTAGGTGTTGGACTGGATGATATCAAGGATATTCTGGATGATCCCGCCTTTGACGCAACACTTGCACTACGGAAACACCGGGAAATGTTACTCAACAGACGCGCTCAGCTTGATCAACTGATTGCGAATGTCGATAAAACTCTACGTGTAAAGGAAGGGAAAAACACCATGTCGGATAAAGAAAAATTTGAAGGATTCAAAGAAAAAATGGTGGAAGAGAATGAGAAAAAGTATGGGAAAGAAGTGCGTGAGAAATATGGAGACAAGAGAGTGGACGAATCCAACGCGAAAGTCATGAACATGTCACAGGAAGAGTATAAAAAGGTCACGGGATTAGAGAAGGAAATCAAAAAAATGCTGGGGGCAGCATTTCAACAGGGTGATCCTGGAAGTGATATGGCACAGAAAGCGGCTGATCTTCACAGACAGTGGATCTCCTTCTATTGGGGTCACTACAGCAAGGAAGCTCATGCAGGACTCTCTCAGATGTACGTGGATGATGAGCGATTCAAGGCCTATTATGATGCAGAACAAGAGGGAGTGGCTGAATTCCTGAGGGATGCGATCCACATTTATACTGGACAGAAAAAAGAAGTGGAATAAACAAGAAGTACCCTGCTACACTAATCCGTGTTATGATATGGAGATGAACTTGAAAGAATGAACCTGATCATAACGGAGTGAAAAAATGAGTAAACCTAAGAAAAAGAGCGGAACAGGCCAGGGCACCGGCAAGAAAGGCTGGAACCGGTGGCAGGCAGGCGCCAATAAGAAAAAGAGCAACAAGCCTTATACGAGTAAAGGTGTAAAACACGGAAACAAGCAGGAAGATTAAGAATACACGTCCATTTCCTTTTGGGAGTGGGCTTTTTTTCTGCTTTTTTTCATCTTGCTGGAGTAAAAGAAGAGAAATGGTATGTTCTTTCTATTGTATAATGTCAGAAACCTACATGAATGCATTGGTTGGGGAGAACAACGATCTTTAAAGCCTATTTTTAAAAAGAAATAAAAAAGAATTTGCTTTTTTTACGATTTCCTGTTATTCTAAGAAAGAATTATTTTTGTTCGGTCTGTAAGGAATGAAAGTATTTAAACTTTTCGCCTTTGATATCTAATTGAGCAATAATAGTAATAAACCGTGGATATTAAGTCCACACAGGAGGATACACATATGCAAGAAGGTACAGTAAAATGGTTTAACGCAGAAAAAGGTTTCGGTTTCATCGAAATCGAAGGTGGAGAAGATGTATTCGTACATTTCTCAGCTATCCAAGGCGAAGGATTTAAATCTTTAGACGAAGGTCAAAAAGTTTCATTTGAAACTGAGCAAGGTCAACGCGGACTTCAAGCGACTAACGTTAACAAAATCTAATTGCTTTAAGAAAAAAGGACCCTCTCTGAGGGTCCTTTTTTTGTTTAAAAAAACAGGTGCCTGTTATTAGGCACCACGTCTTTACGTTAAAGCGTATTTCATGATTCCCTGGATGTAGAAGGAAGTTTCCTTCAATGTACATTCCCTGATCTTGATTTTGCCTTCCCTTTCTAATTCAGTTGCTGCCTTTTCAAGAGCTGCTGCTTCTTCTTTGGAAGAGACAGGGAGTTCGATAGTAAAGAAATTTCCGCGACTTGCTTGACTAAGGTTTTTGAATAGTGTGTTTTTATTCATTGGGTCATCCCCTTTATATCTCTTACTTTCGACAAAGGAACAGCATTCTCCTTTATGAAGAGAAAGTTTGAAAAGAAAATTCAAATCGATTTGCTTTTTATGAGATTATCTGTTATTCTAAGAAAGAATTATTTTTGTTCGGTATGTAAGGAAAGAATAAGTTATAAACTTTTCACCTTTAACATCTAATTGAGCAACTATAGTAATAAATCGTGGATGCAACATCCACACAGGAGGATACACACATGCAAGAAGGTACAGTAAAATGGTTTAACGCAGAAAAAGGATTCGGTTTCATCGAAATCGAAGGCGGAGAAGACGTATTCGTACATTTCTCAGCTATTCAAGGCGAAGGATTCAAATCTTTAGACGAAGGTCAAAAAGTTACATTTGAAACTGAGCAAGGTCAACGTGGACTTCAAGCGACTAACGTAAACAAAGCGTAATAGCTTTTGATGAAGGGACTCTCTCAGGAGAGTCCTTTTTTTGTGCGACGGGCAGTCGCACCTTGAGTGTTCCACACTCAAGATGAATTGTTAAGGGTTGGAGTACGATACGTAGTATAAACGGCTCCCGAATCCCGGAAGATTCATCGTCTCGAAGGTGAAAGTCCTTCCGTTAGAGTGCTGATACAACTAACGAAGACTAATCTAGGGCATAATTGTGAGATTGTGTTCGGAGGAGATGCGGATAATCGAGAGACCCGTAGTCGGATGTGCAGACCCAAATGCAAAAAGTGTGAAGCACGGCGGCTGGGTAAGTTGGCGACCATGCGAAAATAATGGGAAGTCTTAAAGGTGTTCATTCAAAGAATCAGCCGAATGAGCTCAACTTATCAAGTGATGGTGCTGGGTATGTACAGAAGGAAAGTGCGATGACCCCGTGAGATCTCTATCTTACCGTCAGGGCATTGTCCTATAAGGAATTCCGAAATGGATAATGTGGATAGAGAAGTCAGACGTTCTCATAGTACGGAAGTAGCCAGATGACAAAACATCTGGTGAACGGAAGGGGAACGACCTTGTGACTCTACACAAGTAAAGGTGTGTAATGACAACAGACCACGATACTTCGGTATAAACGAACTGAATGTACACAATGAAAGGTGTGGAATACGTAGTGAATCAAGAATTAAAGCTTAAATGGCATAGTGTATACGGACAACTACTGTTTGACCGTAAATTGAAAAGTGCGTGGGAGAAAGTAAAAGCCAACAAAGGTTCAGGTGGAATCGACGAAGTAACTCTTGAAAAGTATGAGGAGAACCTGGATGAAAATCTAGATAATCTACTCGGCAAACTGAGAGCGAAAGAATATGAGCCTACTCCTGTCAGACGCTCCTATATACGCAAGAAGAATGGAAAACAGAGACCTCTCGGTATTCCTACGGTCGAAGATCGGATTGTTCAACAATCTCTGCGAAACGTATTAGAACCAAAATTCGATGACCATATCTTTCATAATTGGTCATGTGGGTATCGTCAAAATCGCGGAGCCAAACGAGTTGTACAAATTATAATGTGGAATATTGAACAAGGATACAATCACATTTATGATTGCGATATCAAAGGCTTCTTTGACAATATCCCGCACAAGAAACTGATGAAGGTCCTAAACAAATATGTAGCGGACGGTACAGTCCTAGACATGATTTGGAAATGGCTAAAAGCTGGATACATGGAAGAAGGGACCTACCATCGCTCAGATTCAGGTACTCCTCAAGGTGGAGTGATTTCTCCACTTTTAGCGAATATCTATCTGAACGAACTGGATTGGACACTTGATTTACACGGCATTCGATTTGTACGGTATGCCGATGACTTCCTCCTTTTCGCCAAATCCAAAGAGGACATTAAGAAAGCCGAACAAATCACAAAAGAGAAACTCGATGAACTAGGTCTGGAAATTTCTATCGAGAAGACTAGAATTGTCGATTTCAATCATGATGATTTCGACTTTATTGGTTTTACGTTCCAACACTGGAGAAAACGTAAGAAGGATGGTAAACCTTACTATTTAGCCAAACCAAAAGATGAGACCTGGAAAGACTTTCGAATGAAAATTAAGAGAGCCACCAGGAAAACACTCACCTTAAGCAGAGAAGCGTGGTACCAACGCGTAAACTCCATCATTCAAGGAAAGGTAAACTTCTATCTAACCTTGTGGAAAGCGATTGAAGAATTCAAAGAGAAGGGATATCGACTGAACTGTTGTTTCAACATATTCAGAGATGAACTACTGGCAATAGATTCTTACACTCGCCGAAGGCTGAGAGTCGCTATGCTTCACAAACATCCTTCACAACGAAAAGGATGGGTGATGAGTACGAAATGGAACATTGAATTCTTTGCGTGTACAGGTCTTAAATCTGCTTTTCAAATATATTACGGAAAACAGTATGGAGATGGTATTGAATACTACCTCCAATACATGAAAGATAAGCAAAAGAAGAAATACAAAAGAAGTCTGGAGAGAGCAAAAGAAAAGGGAGAGGAATACTTTTCTTCACAACGACTTTCTAAAATACACTGTGCGAATAAGTTTGCATCATCTTGAACTAAGCGGAATCACATTGGTAAGCCGTATGCCTTAATAGGGCACGTACGGTTTGATGAGGGGGTGGCCTTGAGAAAGGTCACCCTACTCTATTTTTTTTTTTGTCGGGGCTGAACGAGCCGCCTGCGCTTTAGGGTATCTTCTAGCTCCGGCGGCTAGAGGCTCGAGGTCATAAGCTAAATAGGCCAGGAAGGCAAAGAGCGCCTTCCCAGCCTATTCATCTTATGCTTGTCGCCTCTGGGCGAGCCGCCTGCGCTTTAGATATCTTCCAGCTCCGGCGGCTAGAGGCTCGAGGTCATAAGTCAAACCGGCCAAAAAGGCAAAGAACGCCTTTCCAGCCGGTTCGTCTTATGCTTGTCGCCTCTAAACGAGCCGCCTGCGCTTTAGATATAAAAAGGGACCGACAGCGTTCGTCGGTCCCGGAGACAACATGTTACAAGTTAAAAATGGTTAGGTAAAGCATAACACACTATTGGGGGATTACCTAAATAAATTTGAAAAGAATTTATTAGGGCGTGCTTTTGCGAATAGAATTTGTGCTTTTCTATGAAAATAAGTGAAAATAAATGAGGTTATGATATGTCAATTAAACATTTTAAGGATTATAAGCTCAGTGGAGAGATTGTAAGGGCGTTGTCGGGTTTAGGATATGAAGCTCCCACAGAAGTACAATCCAAGGTACTCCCACTTGCTTTAGAGAAAAAAGATCTTGTTGTCCGTTCCCAAACGGGGAGTGGAAAGACGGCTTCTTTCGGGATACCACTATGTGAGATGGTGGAGTGGGAAGAAAATAAACCCCAGGCGCTGATTTTGACCCCGACACGGGAGCTTGCGGTTCAAGTCCAAGAAGATATCACCAATATTGGGAGATATAAGCGGATCAAAGCGGCAGCAGTATACGGGAAATCCCCTTTTCATCGCCAGAAGCTCGAGTTGAAGCAGAAAAATCATATCGTCGTCGGTACACCCGGCCGTGTCCTCGATCATATTGAAAAAGGGACCTTTCCACTGGATAGATTAGCGTACCTTGTTATTGATGAAGCTGATGAAATGCTTAACATGGGCTTTATCGATCAAGTCGAAGCGATTATTCAGGAACTCCCATCTCATCGTGTGACGCTGACATTCTCTGCGACATTACCAGAGGATGTAGAATCACTCTGTCATAAATATATGAAGCAACCTGTTCATATTGAAATCAAGGCAACGGGAATCACGACGGATAAAATCGAGCATTCTCTTCTTGAAGTGAGAGAAGAGGAAAAGATCTCCATTCTAAAAAACGTGACGACCGTAGAAAATCCCGATAGCTGCATCATCTTTTGCCGAACGAAGGAAAATGTGGATACGTTATGTGAAGAGCTGGACCGTTCAGGTTACCCTGTGGATAAGATCCATGGCGGTATGATTCAGGAAGCCAGATTTGAAGTGATGGACGATTTCAAGCGGGGGGATTTCCGGTACCTTGTGGCAACGGATGTGGCTGCACGGGGGATCGATATCGAGAACATCACCCACGTGATTAATTATGATATTCCCATGGAGAAAGAAAGTTATGTACACCGTACCGGGAGAACGGGGAGAGCAGGTCAGACAGGTAAAGCGATTACGTTCTGCACGCCATATGAAGAGAAATTCCTAAGTGAGATTGAGGAGTATATCGGATTTGTGATCCCTAAGTATACGGCACCTACACGGGAAGCCGTGGATATGGCAAAACAAGATTTTGAACGGAAGCTGGATGAGGAACCCGATTTTAAAATGGACAAAAGTCAGCAGCTGAACAGAGACATCATGAAGCTCTATTTCAATGGCGGGAAGAAAAAGAAAATCAGGGCAGTCGATTTTGTCGGAACGATTGCGAAAATCAATGGAGTGACGGCTGAAGACATTGGAATCATCACAATCCAGGAAAATCTGTCGTATGTGGAGATTCTCAATGGAAAAGGGCCCTTGGTTTTGCAAGCCATGAAGAAAACGACGGTAAAAGGGAAGATGCTTAAGGTACATGAAGCAAGGAAATAAATGTAGTGGCCTTCTCCAGTGAGGAGGTCTTTTTTTTACATCCTGCAACATGGGGCACGATATGTCGGGTTGATTCCTTTTATTCTTGCTATTCTTATGAAGAAGGAGGTCATGGAATGGATACATTGAAGACGATGAATGACGCTTTACGATATATTGAAGAAAACCTGACGGAAGAAATAAATTATGAAAAAGCGGCAAAGCGTGCCTATTGCTCGGAATATCACTTTAAACGGATGTTTTCGTTCCTTGCAGGAATTTCACTGTCTGAATACATCCGGCGCCGACGTTTGACGATGGCGGCACTTGAACTGCAGAACGGAGATGTAAGGGTTATTGATATAGCCTTAAAATATGGCTACTCATCACCCGATTCCTTTACGAGAGTCTTTCAAAAAATGCATGGGATTACTCCGTCACAAGCGAAAGGCCATTCACTCAAATCATTTCCACCTATGACCTTTCAGTTATCCATCAAAGGAGGCAATGAAATGAACTATCGAATCACAGAGAAAGAACCGTTTTCCATTGTAGGAATCATGAAACGGGTGCCGATCATGTTTAATGGTGTGAACCCTGACATTGCAGAAATGTGGCAGAGCCTGGATGAGAAAATGATCAAGAGGTTAAAGAGCCTATCAAATGTGGAACCACAAGGATTGATTAGTGCATCCATCAACTTTTCCGAGGGCAGAATGGAAGAGAAAGGGGAGCTTGATCATTATATTGGCGCAGCCACAACAGAGGAATGTCCCCACGACTTATCGAAACTTGATGTCCCCAATCTAACTTGGGCAGTATTTGAAGCGGTCGGCCCATTTCCGGACACTTTACAGCAGGTATGGGGGAGAATCTATTCTGAGTGGTTTCCAACTTCAAGCTACGAACAAGCTAAGGGACCGGAGATATTGTGGAATGAAAATAAAGACGTTAAGTCTGATGCATTTAGAAGTGAAATATGGATACCAGTCAGGAAAAAGTGAGGAAGAGGCAGCGAATTCATTTGGATTCGCTGTTTTTTTATTGGTCGGGATTTCCAAAGCCTTCCTGCAGATATAGAAGGGGTTTCACTTGTCCCAAACCAACGTTATAGAAAAATAGTATTGTAATCGTTTTCAAACTGTTGTATTATTCAGATAAAGGAAATCCGAAACGTTTTGGGAGATGTGCAAGTGACTACGATTAAAGATATTGCCAGAGTAGCTGGGGTGTCCGTTACGACGGTTTCAAGAGCGTTGAATGGATACTCGGATGTCAATGAAGATACGAGAAAGAAGATTGTTCAAGTGGCAAAAGAATTGAATTACAGCCCGAATTCCATTGCACGGAGTCTAGTGATGAAGAAATCGAAAACGATTGGTTTACTCGTTTCCGGATTCACGAAGGAAAGTGTGAAGGATAATTTTATCGTGGAAGTTCTCGCGGGCATAAATGAATTTGTGTCAGGTTCTGATTACGATCTGGTGTTATTTAATACGAATTCATCGAAGCAGCGAGAAAAGACCTACACTCAGCTTTGCAAGGAACGAAGAGTGGATGGAGTGATCATCCAGGGGATCAGAACCGATGATCCTTATTTACATGAAGTGGTGGAAAGTGATATTCCCTGTGTATTAATCGATATTCCCCTTGAGTCTACGAATGTAAGTCATGTGACAACAGATAATGTGTTAGGGGCTGAAAAAGCGGTCCGGCATTTAATCGACCGGGGCCACAGGAATATCGGGATGATCAATGGGCACGAGTTTGCGTTTGTCAGTCAGCAGCGACTGGAAGGTTATTATGCAGCCTTGCGTCAAGCACAAATAGAAAGTAAACCCGACTACATCGTAAACGGTGCTTTTACTGAAGAAAGCGGAAGGGCAGCAGCACATCAATTGCTTTCATCAAATCCAGAAATCACAGCCATCTTTTGCTCCAGTGATTTAATGGCCGTTGGGGCAATGAGTGCTTCGAAAGAATTGGGTATTAAAATCCCGGAAGATCTTTCGATTGTTGGATATGATGATATCCTGCTTGCTTCGTATGTGAGTCCGAAGCTTACAACTATCCAACAAAATAAATTTCAATTGGGTTATGAAGCTGCGAAATTATTGTTGGATTTGTTAACAAATCAGTCTGAAACCCATCGGATGGTATTGGAAACGAAGTTGATCGAGAGGGAAAGTACGAACCGCAAATTCGAATAAGAGTTGGTGAGTGATTTCACGGACCAGCCATTATTCATTAGAAAATCCGAAACGTTTTGGATGAAGTGAATATTTTTTTACTCTTTTACCAAAACGTTTCGGAAAGGGTGAAAACAATTTGTAAAAGGAGGAGGAACCCATATGAATTACCGGGTGATTAAAGAAAATAACTTATTTCTTCTTACAGACGAACAGGGAGATATCACTTCAGATCATAGCTACGGCCTTGGTTTATACAAAAATGACACGAGGTACTTAAGCAAGTTGAATGTAAAAATAAATAATCAAAAACCGATTCTATTGCATTCGGATGGATCTGAAAACTATATGTCTACGATTCTATCGACAAATCCCCACCAGGAAGAGAGTGGCCATCTTATTCTATGGCGAGAATCCGTTGAGATCGAACGTAAGCGCTTTATTTATGATGATGTGTTATATGAAACGATAACAACAAAAAACTATTACCCAAAGCCGGTTTCGTTTGAGTTGAATATAGAAGTCGATGTGGACTTTAACGATATGTTTATCATACGCGGCTTCCAAACAGGAAAGGTAGGGAAGAGAACGGGACAGAAAGTAGAGGATCAAACCCTCATTTTCCAATACGAAGGAGCAGACGGAATCGATCGCGCGACCAACATTCACTGGGATGCCAAAGCGAAAAATGTGAATGAAACTGGAGAGGTCACGTTCCAGGTGGAGCTTCAGCATGAGGAAAAACGATCCATTACATTTATGATCGTGCCCCTGGAAAATGTAGAAGCGAGAGATGACATGTTACCTGTCGAAGAGGCTTTAAAAAAATTAAGAGTTTCTTATAAAGAATGGTCCTCTCAGTTAACAAAGGTAGAAACCGATTACGAACCGCTTCAGCGTCTGGTGGACAGAGGACTGTCCGATCTTAGAGTGTTATTGAACGACACTGGATACGGGAAGTTTCCTGTAGCTGGTCTGCCTTGGTTTGGGGTTCCATTTGGCAGGGATAGTCTTATTGCGGCATTACAAATGATTGCCTTCGAGCCACAGGTTGCAAAAGGCACCCTGTTCACGATGGCGAGCGAGCAAGGAACGAAGGTGGATCCCTGGAGAGACGAACAACCAGGGAAGATCATGCATGAGATTCGCTATGGAGAGCTTGCGAATACGAATCAGATTCCGTTCACGCCATATTACGGGACGATTGATGCCACACCGTTATTCCTTGTCCTTCTAACGGAGTATGTGAAATGGACAGGGGATTTCGGCACATTCCGAAAGCTTTCAGACAACGTAAAGAGCGCTTTGAAGTGGATCGACCAATATGGAGACCGCGATGGAGATCTATTCCTTGAGTATCATCAGGAATCTTCCAAAGGAATTGCCAATCAGGGCTGGAAGGATTCGGGGGATTCCATTGTCCACCGGAACGGGGACTATGCGGATACGCCGATCGCCTTGGTTGAGGTCCAAGGCTATGTGTACCAGGCAAAACGGGGATTGGCTGCCATTTATGAAGCACTTGAGGATCATGATACAGCGTCCAGATTAAATGCAGAAGCGAAAAATCTCCAAGAACGATTTGAACAGGAGTTTTGGATGGATGACCTTGAATTCTATGCCATCGCTCTTGATCGAAAGAAAGAAAAGGTAGGTACGATTACATCGAATCCTGGGCATGTGTTGTATTCGGAAATGATGACAGGAAACCGTGCTGAAAAAGTCAGTCAAACATTAACGGGTGATAGCATGTTTTCCGGTTACGGAATCCGTACGATGGGGAAAGGGGAAGCTGGCTATAACCCGATGAGCTACCATGATGGTAGTGTCTGGCCACATGATAACAGTATTACTTTGCTCGGATTAAGCAAGCTGGGATTAACGGCTGAAGCGAAGAAGGTCATGAGTGGGCTGATTGATGCGTCCCGTCATTTCGAATACGACCGCCTTCCCGAATTATTCTGCGGATACGAGTCAACGATCGGAAAGGCAGTAAAGTATCCTGTCGCTTGTTCACCGCAAGCATGGGCAGCGGGGACACCTCTTGTGTTTGTTCAATCTTTATTGGGGCTTTTCCCGAATAGCCTTCAAAAAGAGATCCATTTACATCCGATTTTACTTAATGAGATGAATACCTTAACGGTTCAAAATATAGCGATTGGTGATGGAGTGCTTTCTCTCTCCGTAGTGCGAAATGGGGACAAAGTAAGTACCACCATTATGGAAAACTCAACTGGCTATGCCATTGTAAAAGAAAAACAAATAGTTTAGGGTACACCTTGGAATAAGCTTCCTATTTTTCATAAATCAATAAAGGGGTTGGAAGAAATGGTGAAAACGAAGTGGATAGCGAGTTTAGGAATGACGACGATGTTAGTAGGGTCAGTGCTTGCGGGCTGCAGCAGTTCCGATGAGAAAGCAAGTTCAAACGGTGGGGGAAATGGCGAAAAAGTGGAAATCACCCTTGCTGGCTGGGGAGGGAATCCTTCAGAGCAAAAGCTCCTGAAGCAGACACTTGCTGACTTTGAAGAGAAGCATCCAAATATCGATGTGAAACATGAAGTCATTTCTGAGCAGTACATGGATGTCTTGAAAACACGTCTAATCGGTGGGGAAGGACCGGATGTCTTCTATCTTGATGCCCTGGAAGCACCTGCCCTGATTGATACCGGGGTCGTTGAACCACTGGATGATTATGTGACGGAAGACTTTGATGTGAAAGATTTCGAGAAGCCGATGCTTGAAGCATTTCAAGTCGATGGAAAAACGTACGGATTTCCGAAGGATTACTCGACTTTAGCCCTTTTCTATAATAAGAAGATGTTTGAAGAGGCGGGTGTCGAAGTTCCGAAAACATGGGAAGAACTCCGTGAAGTTTCAAAAGCCCTCACGAAAGATGGCGTCTATGGATTTGGTGTGGCTCCTGAGCTCGCCCGTCTTTACCACATTGCCCAGGCAACAGGTGGGGAAGTTGTGAAGGATGATAAAGCGAACTTTGCTTCTGATAAAGTGGTGAATGCCCTTCAGCCGATCGTAGACCAGCATAACAAAGACAAAACCTCTGCACAGGCTTCAGAAGTCGGAGCGAACTGGGGTGGAGAAATGTTCGGACAAGAAAAAGCGGCCATGGTCATCGAAGGAAACTGGACGATTCCATTTTTAGAGGATACATTTCCTGATGTAGAATACGGAACGGCTGAATTACCGACCATTGATGGAAAAAAAGGAACAATGGCTTACACGGTGGGATATGTGATGAATGCCGCATCTGAAAAGAAGGAAGCTTCATGGGAGCTGATTTCGTATCTGACAGGTAAAGAAGGAATGGAAACTTGGACGTCCAAAGGATTTGCCCTTCCGACACGTAAGTCAGTTGCTGAAAAATTAGGATATGACAAAGATGAATTACGGGGTGCACTGGTAGCAGGGGCACCATATGCAACAGTTTGGGCAGAAGGAAAAAATCTGCCGATCATCATGAATAACTTTAACAACCAGTTCATTGCGGCCTTCCTGGGAGACCGCCCATTGGATGAAGCTCTGAAAGAAGCACAGGAACAGGCGAATAGCGAAATTCAATAATCTTTCTAAAGGTACCTGGCACCCATGATCGTGTCAGGTACATCTTTACCATTGACTGTATTCTTTCTTCTTAGGTCTTGTCTTGTAGACCTTGGCGGAAAGAATACAGGTAATAGGTGTAGGTTAACGAGACAGATAGAAAGTAGGGATAAGAATGAACAAACCATCTTCTAAAAAGAGATTAAAAGATGCAGGACAAGGATACTTATTTATGTCACCGACACTATTGGTATTAGCCGTGTTTATCATTGGACCGATTTTATATGCCATTTTTTTATCCTTTCATAAAGTTCAACTCCTTGGTGATATGAGTTTCGATTTTGTGGCTTTCGACAATTTCACCCGGCTCATGGAAGACAACCGGGCCATCATTGCATTGAAAAACACAGCGAAATATGTGCTGATTGTGGTACCGACCCAAACATTTCTCGCACTGGTATTAGCTGCCACCTTAAATGCAGGTTTAAAGGGTGAGAAGCTGTTCCGGATCGTCTACTTCTTGCCGACGTTAACGTCTTCAGCCGTATTGACCCTGATTTTTATGTGGATGTACAACAAAGAAGGATTGATCAATAACATATTAGATAAAGTCGGTTTGCCCACCTACAATTTTCTGGGAGATCCCGATATAGCCTTGAATGCCATCATGCTGATGAATATATGGGCGACGGCCCCGTTTTTCATGGTCATTTATCTTGCTGCCCTTCAGGATATTCCCGACTCGTTATATGAAGCGGCTGAACTGGACGGAGCGAGTGCGATTCAGAAGTTCTTCTATGTGACTGTTCCGTTCCTCAGACCGGTTACATCCTTCGTCGTGATCATGGGAGTCATCGGCACGTTCCAGTTGTTTGATCAATCGTATATCTTCTCAGGGGGATCCGGGGGACCCAATAACTCGACGTTAACGGTCGTGCTCTTAATCTACCAATATGCGTTTAAATCATTGGGATCCATGGGATATGCAGCGGCCCTCGCCTTTGCACTTGCTCTCATCATCCTGGTTGCCACCTTGATACAACGTAAATTCTCTAAAGAAGAATCACTTTATTAATGGGGGGACTAAAACATGAATTCAAAGAAAAAGACGTTCAGTAAACGTCTCCTATACATCGTTTTGATCGGCTATGCCATCACAACCCTGATCCCATTTCTATGGGCACTGTCTTCTTCTTTTAAAACGCTGGAAGAAATCATAAGCGGGGCGATGAATTTCATACCAAGGGATTTCACTTTAGATAACTACAAACAAATTTTTATAAAGCAGGAGCTGTTTCCGAGATGGCTGTTCAATAGTTTGTTCATCGCCGTTGTCGGTACAGGTTTGAATATCATATTTAATTCCATGTCCGGATATGCATTGGCAAGGTTGAGCTTTCCAGGAAAAAAGGCATTGTTCATCATGATTCTGGCTGTCCTGATGATTCCGGCACAGGTCACCATGATCCCGAATTATTTGATTTTAAAGGAAATCGGCTGGCTAAACTCGTATCAAGGGATGATTGTACCGGCGATGATCAATGCTACTTTCATTTTTATGATGAGGCAATTCTTCATCAACTTCCCGAAGGAACTGGAAGAGGCGGCTCAAATCGATGGTCTGAGCCGTTTCGGAATCTTCTTTAAAGTCGTATTGCCATTGGCAAAACCGGCCCTGGCTGCTCAGGCGATCTTTGTATTTATGGGCTTTTGGAACAACTTCATGACACCATTGATCGTCATGACCGATACAGAAATGTACACACTTCCATTGGGTTTGAACACTTTCAAAGGGCAATATGTCAGCTACTGGAACTATATCATGGCCGCTTCAATGGTCTTTACGCTGCCCGTACTGTTGTTGTATGCATTCTTTAATCGGTACTTTATTAAGGGGATTTCGTTTACAGGGGGGAAATAGTAGTAGGGGGAGCATCCGAAGCGGAAGCTCCCTTTTTTGAGTTAATTGTGGCACATGTACGTTGGACACGTCCGAATCCATTATGATCACTAAAAAAAGCGAACCCTATAAGGATTCGCTTCTCTTACATCATGCCCCTGCCCAAACATCCTTCGCGTATCGACCATCCTCTTCCAATGATCTTATCCAGCGGTCGGCTTCTTCTTTCGATGTTTGACAGAAACGCATGTAGCTTTCTCCTAATGTCTGTTCGACATCCGGAGCCATTTTACTGCCGTCACCACAAATGTATAGGCGTCCGCCATTTTTTAATAGCGGCAGGATTTCTTCTGCATTTTCTGCCAGTCGATGCTGGACATATGCTTTTTCTTGACCCGGGCATCTTGAGAATGCCGTGTGAAGTGTGACGATTCCTTCTTGTGCTGCTTTCTCCAATTCATCCTGGTACAGGTAATCGTGCTCAGGATTTCGGCAACCAAAGTAGAGATGTGCTTCGCCGAGTGATTTTCCTTGCTCCTTCAGAATGCTACGTGCCTGGATGAATCCTCTGAATGGTGCGATTCCCGTTCCCGGTCCAATCATGACAATCGGAGTTTCCGTGTCTTCAGGCAGCTGGAAGTTCGATTGTGGTGTAGAGATAAAGCAGGAGATTTTGTCTCCACGGGATCGCTCTGCCAGGTAGTTGGATGCGATTCCTTTATATTCACCATGTCCGCTCCAGGCATCTCCCCGGACGACGCTGACGGTGATGGTTGCTTCTCCGTTTGTGTATAAAGGTGAGCTTGAGATTGAATAATAGCGTGCCTTCAATGATGGGAGAAGTGCAAGGAAGCTTTCAAAGGGTATTTCACATGCCATGTACTTCTCCACAAGATCGAGCATCGTTATTCGTTTACTTAATATCGCCTCTTTATACTTCTCATCCTTCAACAGTTCCTCAAGCTCAACGACGTGAGGAGGGCATACGGTATGAGCAGCAAGAGTCCGGATTTGAGAACGGGTAGCTGGTTCTTGGAACTCTACATAATTGGCCAGTAGTTCAAAAAGTTTCACAGGCTTTTCTGTAGGGAGGTGCGCCGCTTTACCGGAATCGCCTGTTAATGTCACGAAGTCCTGCCCGTTCAGGTTGAATCGACTGAGGACTCGCTCGACAAGAGATGACGGATTTTGCGGGAGGACCCCGATATGATCGCCTTCCTGGTAGGCAACACCTTCTGGAAGAGAGAGGGCGATATGTCTCGTCTTCCTCCCACTTTCTGCGTGTTGTAACTCTGTATTCTCATTCACCATCGCTGTAAAGGCATGGTGCGTGCGTGCTAGCGGTGTGTCGCTCACATCACTGACGTAATTCATTGTAATCGAGCTGTTTAATTGATCATTCTGATGGAGTTCGATGTTCAATTCATCAGCGAGATTCGGCCAAAGAGACTCTGCCCATTTTTCATAATCTCCTTCAAAGTCATCGCTTGCATCACCGTGCCCGATTTCTGCGATGCGGTGCCCGCCTTTTTCAAACAACTGGTCATCTATGAAGTTAGGGATCCTCTGATACGTAGTAGCCCAGTTATGGTCACCACATCCGAACACTGCGTAATGGACCCCATCAAAGTCATCAGACTCACTTTCTTTCAGCATGGAAATGAATTGACCAGCATTGTCAGGTGGGTTTCCGTTGTAGGAAGCAGAGACCACGATGACCGCTCCTTCTGTTGGGAGTCCATCACTGTACTCATCTAATGGAGCTACCTCTGTCCGGAATCCTTGTTGACGACCTGTTTCCCCTAGATCCCGGGCAATTCCTTCCGCCGTTCCCATATTTGAACCATAAAGGACGAGTAAAGGCGTGCCGTGAGATGATTCTGCCGGGACAGGTGCGGCCGCTTTTTCCGGTTTTGTTTCTTCGGAGGAAGCGACAGAGAATGCCATGGCAGGCTTACGGGGTGTGACCCGCATCGTTAATCCATCGGGCTTCAGAGTCAGCGTCTCTTTGACATCCAGTTGATAGTTTTGATGATCGATCAGGTCAAAGTGCTGCAGGACCATGCCGAGCACCAGTGTCGCTTCATGAAGGGCAAACTGCTGACCAATGCAGGCACGCTGTCCATTTCCAAACGGTTTGTACGCGTGATAGGGAATGGAAGACGGGTCCTCAAAACGTTCAGGTATGAAGGCTTCCACGTCATCCCCCCAGACGGATGAATCCCGGTGTAATTCAGGAATAACGAGTGTGAACACATCATCTTTTTTGACATCATATTTGCCATCAAGAGTGGTGTCGTTTTTCGCATAAACAGAAAATGCAGGGGCGGTCGGCCACAGTCTCAGCGTTTCATTCAGGACCATGCGGACATACTTCAACTGTTTCACTTGTTTATATTCCGGAATGTTATCGCCAACGACGCGGTCGACTTCCTCCTGAGCCTTTTTCAGTTTTTCGGGATGATTCATCAGGTAGTAAAGGGCGAAGGAGAGGAGTCCACTTGTCGTTTCGTGACCTGCAATCAAGAAGGTAATGATTTGAAAGCGGATGTTTTCGTCACTGAGTGCCTCTCCTGTTTCAGGATCTGTTCCTTTCACCATATACGAGAGGAGGTCATCTTCCCCCAGGTCCCCATTCGCCTTGCGGTCGGCAATCAATTCGTCGACAAGGGAGAACATGTACTCGATATCTTCCCTGAATTGTTTTTTCGATTTGATCATCAGTTTATCTTGAAGACCGAGGCGCTGTGATTGGTTCATCGCTTCATCCAAAGCCCGGACCATACTGTCGACAAAGGGGTGGGAGGTTTCCCGGTAGAAGCTGTTAAAACGGTAATTGAAACCACAGAGTCCGATGGTATCCAGGGTCAGACGGGTCATATCCTCAGGGACATCGATTTCATCTGCAGGATTCAAGCGTGCCCATTTTTGAATGAGCTGGGTGGCGAGATCCACCATCTTTGAGTGGTATCCTTTCATGGCCTGCTGGCTGAAACTTGGCAGTAGGATGTTATGAGCCTTCTTCCAGTTCATCTCTGTCGTTTCACTGGTAAAAAGGCCGTCACCACCGAATGCTCTCACTTTTTGCAGGGCAGGTCCGACTTTCTTATCAAAACGGGTTTCATCGCATATTTCTTTTGCAAGGGAAGCGCTGGACACAAAGGTGCTCATTCTGCCTGGAAACTGGAACTGATAGATTGGTCCCAGTTCTCTGGCAAGCTTCATAAATGATTGTAGTGGTTTTTCTTTATCAATAACGGGCAAACTCCCGAGTGGTCCATATGTTTTCGGTTGTGGATATTGAGATTGTTGTGTCATGGTTCCTTCACCTCGTATAATGGATTGGTTATTACGGAATGAACGTTCATTCCGGTTAGGGCATGAGAAACGAATCGTTTCTCACACATGTAATCGAACAGCATCCCACATACTTTCCTCTACATCTGTAAGCATGGAGGTATCAGGCTCTAATTCCCCGATCCGTACAAGTCGCTGAAGCTCGAGAAAGGCACCATAAAGGATGGCGATCAAAGCCGTCGAAGGCAGACTCTTGATGACCTTCTTCTCTTTACCAGAATCGAAGAAGCATTTAAATAGATTCAACAATTCCTCGAAGCATGCGTGACTTTCTTCATTCAGGAAATGGGCGCTGCTATGTGTTCTGATGAAGTAGAGCGCCTGGCTCTGTTCTTTTGTAAACTGAATCATTGATTGGAAAATATGATGAAATTGATTCCGTATCGACTGCTCATAAGGGAAAGCATATTCCACTGTTTCAGTAAAAATCCTCACATATTCTTGAAAAATCGTATTTCCAAGGACTTCTTTATTTTCAAAATAGCGATAGATCGTTCCTGCTCCCACGCCTGCAGACGAGGCAATCATGGGAATTGTTGTAGCGTCATAACCCCGTTCTGCAAATAGAGCAAGTGAACTCGCTACAATGCTGTCCCGCTTATTTAATGCCATTGACATACCAACTCAGCCTTTCATAACGGTAATGCGGAATGAATGTTCATTCCAGTATAGTGTATACCCATGTAATGGTTATCTCAATCACACGAAATACCCATTGTTTGTGAATGTTTTGTTAAGACGGGGAAAGGCCCTTTTTTTCTTTTCTATTATATTTGCCGGTCCAACTCTATCATTTTTTCATAGGATAACTTTGTAAGAGAGCTCACTTACTAGATTTATGAATAGAAAGGAGGGATTCTATATGTCGTTAGGACTTGTTACCTTTCTAATTGCCGTTTTATTGTTGGTCGCTTGGTTGTTGGTATCGATTTTGGCTCCAAACACCAACCTGGTATCTGTGTTGAAAAACGCTGTTTGCAGTACTTTGGGATGCTAACCTAGCTTCTTTTAAAAGGGACGGACCTCCAAATGCCTTTCATCCGAGGATGAAACAGGCTACGTGGAGGTCCGTCCCTCTCTATGTTTACTATTTCACATAAAGGGAAAATACTCTCCATTAGATATTTCAAGGAGGGTTTCTCTTATGGGAAGATTGGATGGTAAGGTTGCGGTGATTACAGGAGCTGCAACAGGAATCGGGGCAGCGACTGCCAAAGTGTTTGCGCATGAAGGAGCGACTGTGGTGTGTGCAGATGTGAAGGAAGAGGAAATGAATAAAACTGTGGATGAGATCAAAAGCGAGGGCGGAAATGCAATGGCATTTCAACTCGATGTTTCCAGTGAGGAAAGCGTCGCGTCGATTGCTGAAAAGGTAAGAGAGAAATTTGGTGTGATCGATGTCCTCTTTAACAACGCTGGGGTAGATGAACAAGGTGGAAAAGTGCATGAATATCCTGTGGAATTATTTGATCGAATCATCGCAGTGGATTTGCGAGGGACCTTTTTATGCAGCAAATATTTCATTCCCCTTATGCTTGAAAATGGTGGATCCATTATAAATACAGCATCCATGTCCGGGCAAGCGGCAGATTTGGACCGGTCCGGCTACAATGCGGCAAAGGGTGGCATTATCAACTTTACAAAGGCTATGGCAATTGATTATGCGAGACATGGCATCCGTGTTAATTCTCTTTCACCAGGAACAATCGAGACGCCTCTGATTGACGATCTTGTCGGGAGCAAACAGGATAAGATGGGCGAGAAATTCAGGGAGGCTAATAAGTGGATCACACCGTTGGGCCGTTTGGGAAGACCTGAAGAAATGGCGACGGTTGCCCTGTTCCTGGCATCGGATGACAGCTCTTATGTGACAGGTGAAGACATCACAGCAGACGGAGGCATCATGGCTTACACATGGCCGGGTAAAATGCTGATCGAGGAAGAAGAGTGGAAAAAGGGAACTGAATAATATGAGGGAGGGACCTCCAATCTTACGGCAGCCTTTACATCACAGGGTTGCAGGTGGGATGGGGGTCTTTTTTCGTTTAAATATATAAATGGAAGAAAATTTATTAAATTCAGAGGGTAATAGTTGTTAAATATAGGTCTAACTAGTAGGATAGTCTTACGAATATATGAGTTGGAAGCAAGGATCATTCACTGATGAAATGGGCGCTGTTAGTGAATAGGAGCGAGTGGCGCAACCGGCCAGCACACGCCAAACTGAGAGCCTTCATAAAAACGACTACTATCTCTTTGGTACATATTTGTTTTGTTTCTACAAATTTTTTTGAAAAAGAGGAAGTGTTGCGAAGTGCTGAAAGCAAGATCAAGAAATAGTACTCAAGTGTTTGGGGAGTCTGCTTTACTTGCAGCCATCGAAGAATCGCTTGCCATGATTGAATTCGATGTTAACGGAAATGTGCTATGGGTGAACGGGAATTTCGCAAATACGATGGAATATGATGCAGAAGAAATGATTGGGTTGCACCATCAGGCATTTTGTACAATGGAGTTTGCCGGAAGTCTGGAGTATAAGAAATTGTGGCGGGACTTAAGGAGTGGGAGAAGCTTTCAGGAGAAAATTCAGCGGGTCACGAAGACTGGGAAACTCCTTTGGCTGGAGGCTACATATACACCAGTTTATAACGAAGAAGGAAAGCTAGAAGGTGTTGTGAAGATCGCGACGGATATTACGGAACGGGAAACCACAATTGAAAAGGTCGCTTCTGAATTACAGAAGATGTCTGAAGAGTTAAGCGTAAAAGCGGAGCAGGGTATTACAAGAAGTGAAGAAGCGGCTATGGCCACCGGGAAGCTGGTGCAGGACTCGAATGAAAATATGGAAACGCTGAAGTCTCTTACTCTGCAGGCAAATTCAATCGGTAATATTGTCAAAACGATTAGGGACATTGCGACTCAAACCAATCTTCTTGCGCTGAATGCTGCCATTGAAGCGGCACGGGCCGGAGAACATGGGAGAGGATTCAATGTCGTAGCCGGAGAAGTCAGAAAGCTTGCCACAAGGGTCCAGGATTCAATTCAGGAAGTGAACTCCCATGTGGAAGGAATCACAGGAGAGATCAAAAAAATCAATGAAGGAACGGTCCGGTCACAATCAGGCATTTCAAATAACCAGGACCGCAACCAACAGGCCGTCCTCGCATTCAAAGAAATCGGCAGTGCAGCCCGAAGACTCGATCTCCAAGCACGAGACTTCAAAGATCTCCTGTAAGCTTGAGGGACGGACCTCCAATTTTTCCCCGATCCGTTTGTGAATCAATCGGAAAAGAGGAAAGATTGGGGGTTCTTTTCTTTAGTAAGGTAATGTGGTGAGGGACGGACCTCGAAATAACCTTTGCAGGACCTCTTGATCAATGGAATTGGAGGTCCGTCCCTCAAACCATATCTTCCCATCCTTCACAGGGTGTGGTAGAATGGGTGTAACTTATGAGAAATGGAGGTTTTCCTTTTGATTTTGATCAGACTACGCATCCGCAATTTGAACGCTTAATTGAATAAGTTCAAAGGCTCTGCCTGTGTGCAGGGTAAATGGGATTGGTCTGACTATTTTTAAAGGAATTCTTCATTCGACGTGAAATGAAGGAAGGGAGTGCGTATGACACTCTCTTAAAAATAGAATTGAATACTTACCGAGAGGCGCTATTGTGTGTTTTTAATGAAAAACACGCCAGGGGAAAATGCGGTCTTCTTCTTATGCCATTGGTAGATTCAAATCCATTTACAAAAAGCACAGGCGGAGGCCTGTGCTTTTTTCTGCACCATCATGACCAAAATAAACAAACAGGAGTGACTATGTAATGGAAGAAAGATTAAAAGCCATCGCCATAGGCGTTAATACGAAGGATAAGAACAATGACTTTGAGTATTCTATCTTAGAGCTGAAAGGGTTGGCAGATGCCAGGCAAATCGATGTCGTGGGCGAACTCACTCAAAACCTGCCTCGGCCGAATCACGTGCATTATATTGGAAAAGGGAAGATTGACGAACTGTTGCCGCTTATTGAAGAATGGGAAGCGGATGTCTTGATTACAAATGATGAACTTGCACCTTCTCAGATCCGGGTCCTCGAGGAAAAGCTTGATGTCCGGGTGATGGACAGAACGATGCTGATTCTTGATATTTTTGCAGAGCGGGCGAAAACCCGTGAAGCACAGCTGCAAGTTGAGGTGGCACAGCTGCAATACATGCTGCCCCGCCTGGTTGGACGCCGGGAATCACTGGGTCGTCAAGGTGGCGGGTCGGGACTGGCCAACCGAGGAGCCGGTGAAACGAAGCTTGAGCTTGACCGCCGTCGTATTGAAGAAAAAATTACAGCCTTGAATAAAGAACTGGATTCATTAGTCGATCTGCGAACCACACAGCGAAAGCAGCGGAAAAAGAGAGAAATCCCCGTCGTCTCTCTTGTCGGATACACGAATGCGGGTAAATCGACGACCATGAATGCATTTGTGGAAACCTTCCATCCGAACGAGAACAAGCAGGTCTTTGAGAAGGATATGTTATTTGCGACCTTGGAGACATCCGTAAGAAACATCACCCTGCCGGACAAAAAAGAATTTCTCCTGACAGATACGGTCGGGTTCGTGAACAAACTGCCCCATCAACTGGTCAAGGCGTTCCGCTCCACTCTTGAAGAAGTGCTGGAAGCGGATCTCATCATACATGTGGTAGACTATTCTGATCCACATCATGAGAAATTGATGAACGTGACTGACAAAACGCTTGAAGGCATTGGAGTAGGAGATATTCCGGTCATCTATGCCTTTAATAAAGCAGAGTTAGTGGAAGGAGAAGTTCCCAGAGTCGAAAAGGATCGAATTTATTTATCGGCCAAGAAGAGAATCGGGGTGGACGAATTGCTCCAAGTTGTGAAAAGCTATATTTTTAAAGACTATAAAAAGTGTCAGATGCTTATACCATTTGATCAAGGTCATTTGATATCTTATTTCAATGAACAAGCAAATGTAGTGGAAACAGAATATGAAGAATCAGGGACGAAATTGACACTTGAGTGCAAGGTAAGTGACTTTGAGAAGTATCAACAGTATATCATTCAGGATTAACATTGAAAGACAGGGCCTTTTTCTAATCGAAAGGTCCTGTTTTTTACTTTTACTATTGCCGGGTACTTCACGGTAAACCTATCAAGAATAGGTTCAGACCGGCATTTCAATACATCAACTGGACACTTTGCACCCGTATATGAAAAGTTTACCTACATACAGGAAAGGGTAGAGTGGCTAATAATTTACAAAGGAGGATGCTGTAACGATGATAGCAAACTACACAAAGACGTCTTCAACTCGGAATCTATGGTCCGGTATCTTATTTGGCATGGGGATCGTGGCATTTATCGATGAAGCTGTATTTCATCAGTTGCTTCATTGGCATCATTTTTATGACAAGTCCACCACATCGATCGGGCTCGTATCTGATGGTTTTTTTCATGCATTTAGCTGGTTTGCTACTATCGGAGGTTTGTTTATGTTTGCTGACTTACGCCGTAAAAAAGGGCTGTGGAAGAAAAGATGGTGGGGAGGCATTCTGCTTGGAGCAGGAGGGTTTCAATTGTATGACGGGACAGTGCAGCATAAGCTGATGGGGCTTCATCAGATCCGTTATGTGGAGAATCTCCTTATGTATGATGTAGTCTGGAATGCGAGTGCGGCGGCTATGATTCTTGTCGGGGTCGTAATGGTTGTAAATACGAGATATAAAAAATATGAGAATACTGCAAATGCAAACTGATCATTCTATCTTAAACGTATCTCAAGGCGCGGGCTCGAATTCCCATATTCTTCTAGCCGTGCCTTTTATAGTTGTATTAGCACTGTACCTCCTTGCTGTGGTAGTTTCCAATCGTAAGCATAAACAATGGCCGGTTTCCCGTACCATCTTATGGATCATCGGTGTCGGCTGTGCTTTGGTTGCTGTATCAGGACCGGTGGCTCAGCGGGCACATATGGAGTTTTCTTTTCATATGCTTGGTCATCTGCTTTTAGGAATGCTGGCCCCTCTTCTCTTGGTACTTGCTGCTCCGGTCACACTTACACTGCGGACGTTGCCAGTCACCCTTGCCAGGAGACTGTCCTACATACTTAAAAGCCGCATTATGGGATTGGTGAGTGACCCCATTGTCGCTGCCATCCTCAATATTGGAGGTCTGTGGGTTCTTTATACCACCCGTTTGTACGAGGCCATGCATCACGATATACTCCTATATTTATTCATACACATCCACGTCTTCCTGGCTGGATATCTCTTTACAATTTCCATGATCTATATTGATCCGGCCCCGCATAGAACAGGATATATTTACAGAGGGATTGTATTGATTCTTGCCTTGAGCGGCCATGGCATTTTGTCTAAATACATTTATGCTCACCCTCCGATTGGAATACCCCGCGAGCAGGCACAGAGTGGAGGGATGCTTATGTATTATGGCGGTGATATGATTGATTTGATTCTGATCGTAATCTTTTGTTATCAGTGGTATAAGGCGGTTCGCCCTAAGAGCAAAGACAATAAAAATTTCGAGGAGCCACAGCCGTTTAAAGGCTAATTCCGTTCATAAGGGTAAAAGCACCTAGGTTTAGGGTGCTTTTTTTCTTTATTGAAAAGTATACTTTTAACCTTTACAAAAAAATCGTCAATCATTGTACATGCTCACCCATCTGGGCTTCTGCATACAGTAGGCTTGAGGAGGGATGCAGTATGTTTTTTCAACGACGCCATCCGGTTTATCCAACAGCGTATGAGTGCTGCCCATTTGGAGCAGAAGTAAGAAATGATTATGAAGATATGTATTTACCTCATACTTATCAGCAATACGTTCCACACCAGGATTACTATCCGCAGAACTATTCTTTTCAGGGATATGCCCCAGAGTCTGTTTATACGGATCCATTCGACTCCCGGGCCAACTGGAGGGAATGGGAGGATCTTGGTGCACCGCCACGGGGAATGAAGGGTTCACCTGCCGTTGCATCCTGGCAGGCAAACCGGCTGGATACGTTTGTCAGAAGTGAAAACGATAGAATGTATCATAAGTGGTGGGACGGTTCCCGCTGGAGTAATTGGGAGGACCTCGGAGCTCCAAGGCGGGGATTAAAGAGTTCGCCGGCTGCCGTATCCTGGGGCAGAAACAGGATTGACACCTTTGTAAGGGGGAATCGGGATACTCTCTTTCATAAATGGTGGGACGGCAGAAGATGGAGTGAATGGGAAGACCTTGGTGGACCGCCCCGGGGCTTCAAGGGAGATCCGGCGGTATCATCCTGGTCCGCCAATCGACTGGATGTGTTCGTCCAGGGATACGACAATAATCTTTGGCATAAATGGTGGGACGGCAGTAACTGGAGTCAGTGGGAGAATCTTGGCGCTCCAAGAGGCGGCTTGAGGGACTCACCTGGTGCCGTATCATGGGGACCAGATCGGATCGATTGCTTTGTACGTGGAAACAATGACCGGATGTGGCATAAGTGGTGGAACGGTTCAAGGTGGAGTAATTGGGAAGATCTCGGATCGCCGCCTCGTGGTTTTGAAGGGGCTCCGGCAGCTTCTTCATGGGCAACCAATCGAATCGACACCTTCGTCCGTGGAGACAACAACAATATGTGGCACAAATGGTGGAACGGTTCCCGTTGGAGCAACTGGGAGGATCTTGGTGCACCACGGGGAGGCGTGCGTTCATCACCGGGAGTCGTTTCCTGGGGACCGAACCGGGTGGATGCCTTTACCAGAGGAAGAAATGACCATATGTGGCATAAGTGGTATGCCTGATCAAATTCAAAAAACCGGTGTGACAGGGGTCACACCGGTTTTCTTTAACTTGCTTTTCTTTTCGGACGAGCTTCCATCATCGGCATGTATTCGTTGAAATAATGATTTGTCTCCGAAACGATGACTTTATAGAGTAATAGTAATGCAATCAGGTTCGGAATCATCATCAAGGCATTGGACATGTCTGCAAAGGCCCATACCAGGTTTAGATTCGCCACTGCCCCAAGTCCAGTCGCAATAATATAAATAAGCCTGTAGGAGTTGGCAAATCGATAGTTTGTCAAATACTCGAAGCATTTCTCTCCGTACATGTACCATCCGACGATCGTCGAGAATCCGAAGAAGATGACTGAGAAGGATACGATATATTCTCCGACTACACCGAGAGCATGTCCAAACGCGGCGCTCGTCAATGCCCCGCCATCAAGGCTCGGAGCATGCTCGACACCGGATATCGCTCCACCTGTCGGATCCCAGAAACCTGTGATTAAAAGAACGAGACCGGTCATCGTACACACGATGATCGTGACGATGAATGTTCCTGTCATGGCGACAAGTGCCTGTTTGACCGGGTGGTCGGTTTTCGCATTGCCGGCAATCAGGGCTGCTGTACCAAGACCTGCTTCGTTTGAGAAGATTCCTCTTGATACCCCGCTTCTGATCGCTTCTGAAATAATGATCCCTGTAAACCCACCTGCAGCTGCCACAGGATTGAATGCGTAGAAGAAAATCATTTTAAACGCTGGAATGATCATATCGTAATTTAAGACGATAATCAGAAGTGAGCCACCGATGTACAGGAACGCCATGACCGGGACAAAGAAGGAAGCGACGGTACTGATCCGCTGAATCCCTCCGAAGATAATCAATCCTGTCAGGACAGCGAGAACGATTCCTGTTACGAGATTGTCAATGTGAAAGCTTGTATTCATGACGTCTGCAATCGTATTGGACTGCACGCTGTTCCCGATGCCGAGAGCGGCGAATGCACCGAACAATGCGAATGCCACGGCCAGCCACTTCCACTTACTTCCGAGCCCCTTTTCTACATAATACATAGGACCACCGGAGTATTCCCCGTTTTTATTCTTTACACGGTATTTCATGGCAAGCAGGGCTTCTGCGTATTTCGTGGCCATCCCAAGCAGACCGACGATCCACATCCAGAAGATCGCCCCGGGTCCTCCGATGGTCAGAGCCGTGGCCACTCCGGCAATATTCCCATTGCCAATCGTTGCAGATAAAGCCGTCATCAGCGTTTTGAAGTTACTGATATCCCCCTCTGATTGATCAGAGGATGTGGAAGGCTTCTCTTTCGTGAAAGCAAGTTTAAAAGCATACATCAGTTTACGGAACTGAAGTCCTTTCAGCATAAATGTTAAGAATAGACCCGTACCGAATAATAGTACTAAACTTGGTGTCCCCCATAAGAATGAATTAATCTTGTCTAGCACATCTAACATAGAATCCTCCTTGTCATCTCGTGTTGTAAACGTTTTCTTTGTGAGTTTCCATCTACTATTTATATAGTATTCCGAACAATCTGTCCATAACAATTGTCGAATTTCCAGAGATTGAGCCTTTTTCAGTAGGGACGGACCTCGGTTTCAGGTGAATAATGGAAGAGTTCAGGAGGAAGACAAAACGTGGAAATAGTATAACGAAAGGGACGGAGCTCAAATCAGCAGGACGTTTGCCTCACGTCTTTGCTTGATTTTTGAGGTCCGTCCCTCTATATCATAATAGTGTCACGATTAGTATAACGAGGAGTGGTCCGATGAGGACGATGTATCCCAAGGGTCTTGCAAAGTTCATTGTCCACCCTACTCCGAAGCGTTTTTCGACGAAGATGGAAGGGTCTTCGGGATTGAAGTAGAAGAGGCCACCTTTCCAGTATTGATCGTCGTCAGCGTTGATCACATCTCCAGAGCTTTCATCGATGATTTCAACATCCAGGTCTGAATCCTTTTTCCCCACTTTAATGGCGAGTATGACTGTCCCAATCAGGACAAGTGCAGAGAAGGCTAGTGGCATCGTGATGATCAGCAGGTCACTGACGCTGTTTTCGTACAGAGTGGTGAACTGCAGGAACGTAAACAGCATGGAAACCAGGATGGAGATGAAGAACAATAGCCAGCTCGTGTACTTTCGAAGGCGCAGCTGACGGACGCGGGAAGACTTGACATTCCCTGCGCTCAGCTTGATGCCGGAATTTCTTGTGAGTTCATTGATCCCGAGGAACATGGCATTCATTACCAGTAGCACGAGAGGAAGGGTTAAAGCAGAAAGATATGTTTTACTGGTGAAAGCATCAGGCTTACCATCCGGTCCCCAGTGGGTAGGAATCTGTTCAGGAAGGCTGGCGTAATTTAATAAAGTAAACACCACTAACCCGACTGTTATGACCATGGGGACGACATATACGATCCATGGGAGCATTTCATCTTTCGTCCTGAGGTTCAACTCAGAAATGCGAACCTGTTTTCGGTCCTTGAACCACTGCTCTTGCTTTTTCATTTGCGTCACTTTCATATGAAAATAAAAATAGAGAGCCATTGAAATGAATAAGATGACAAAGGGCATAAACAATCCCGCAAATATGAGGTGGTTTTCGGTGAGAGTGTTCATGGTTGCCCAAATGAAATAGGTGACCAACACGATGATTGAGACGAACAATGTCAGGATGGCATAAAGTTTTTTATAATGACGAAGTTGGGCATTCTTTACCTCCTCAACAGGAATGGTTACACCGAATACCACCGTTCGTTTCACAATGAAAGGAACCGCCATTTGAAGTGCTGCCAGAAATCCTACCGTGACGAAAATAAGTGTCATTTCCATTTTTTAATCCCCCTTAACGTTTGAAATGATGGACGCGACTAATTCGGCAATCTCTTTTTCGCTCATGCCGGCGACCAGTGATTCGACTAAAATCGGCCGTAATCCTTCTGAAATCTGATTCAACCTTTGCGGGGGAATCGTTCCCTCGGAAGGTGAACAGATGACGGCACCCGATTTCGGAACAATCCGGATCACTCCTTTGCTTTCCAATTCATGATAGCTTTTATTCACGGTATGCATGTTCACACCAAGGTCACCGGCAAGACCCCGTACAGAAGGAAGAATATCCCCTGGAAGCAATTCGCTCCTGACAATCCCTTCCATGATCCCGTTTGTTACCTGAGCATAAATCGGAGTATTCGATTGAGGTTCAATTTGGATAAACAAAGTGTCACCTCCTAGTTTTGTTATATGTTAAGTATAACAGAATTGTTCTAGTGTGTGTAGAACAAAAATAAAAAAACTTCCAGAAAAAGTTAGAATATTGGTTGTTTAGTGGTTATGATTATGAGGGACGGACCTCACATCAGTCTCGAATTTAACAGTTGTCATCAAAATTAGCGGTCCGTCCCTCTATTAATAGTAAAATAGAATCAGAAACTAATATCTGTCTGGTTCGTATGTGTAGGTAGAAAAGAAGTTTTGAGGAGGAAGACATGGGGGAGAAACGTTCGTTTTTGATTTTAGTTCTGTGTTTATTGAGTAGTTTTTTGTTTGTGACGGCATGCAGTGACTCGAATGCCAGCGGTGGGGAAACGAAAGCCGATAAAAGAGAAGAAGATCCGTATGAAAAAGAAGTAAAGAAAATGAATAAAGAAATCGGGGAAGAAGAGCCTCTGAAACTTACATCCTACAGCGAGGAAATCGGCGTCACAATCGAAGAGCCGGCATATAAAGAATTCGCTGCAAATGGAAAGGTAAGCGTGAAGGGGGAAATTGAAAAGTATCAAGATCTGAAATCGGACTTTGCCTGGATAAAGGTCAGGGCGAATGAAGAAGGACCTGGAGGAAGGCAACTCGAATATTACACACCGATCGAAGACGGCAAGTTCAAACAGGATATCCATTTTTTTAACGGGGAAGGGGAGTATAGCGTCTCCGTGCAACTCCCAAGCAAGGACCGTGAAAATTACTACTATGATACGGCGTCTTTTACCGTCCATAATGTAAATCCTGAGATCAATAGGGATGTGACCCTGACACCGTTTGGCCAGGATGCCGAACTGTCATTAAAAACGAAATCCAGCTATGTTAAAGGCAACGAAGTCTTTTCTTTAAAAGGGGGGGCTGCGAGTCTCTCGGATGAAGACACGATCATGCTCAGACTAAAGAAGGATTCAGATCACTGGAAGCAAGTCATCCCCGTGAAGGATGGGGAATTTAACTATGATGTTCCCTTGTTTTACGGAAAAGGGGTTCACGAGCTTGAAGTGCTGGTTCCGGATGGAGACCGTGAAAATTACTACCAGACGGCGACCACTCTTCTTATAGATAACGAGTCCGACCGGGTGATGAGCCCGATTGAGTATGCGGATACGTATCGTGAGCGGGGAGTGATCCTTGAATCTCCTCAATTTGGGGGAGAGGAGTCGGAGGGCCAATACAGGATAAAAGGAAGCATCGATCCGGAAGCAGAATTCGGCCAGGAAACGACGCATATTTATATCACCACGAAAAAAGGGGAGGACGAAGCGTTGGATGTCATCCCGGTTGAAGATTTCAACTTTGATGATTCGTTTTACCTGCGCTTTGGGCCGGGAACGTATGAAGTGACCCTCAGTGTACCTGAAATCAAGGAAGAGAACAGTGATTACTTCAGGTTTTTCGGCTTTGCGAAGTTCGAAGTCGAATCCACAGGGGAAGACAAGCGGGATCTCCTGCCTTCACGCGGTGTTCAGTCGGACTCCCCTGAAATTAAGAAGCAGGCAGAAACCGTCACTTCAGGAAAATCAAGTGACAGGGACAAGGCAAAAGCCATCTATGATTATGTCGCAAAGAATGTCTCTTATGATGTTAAAAAGTATGAAAACGATGATTTTAACTGGGATGACAGTGCATTGAAAACATTGGAATCCAAAACCGGCGTGTGCCAGGATTATGCGTATCTGGCGATTGCCATGCTTCGTGCCAGCGATATTGAGGCGAGATTCGTGGAAGGCAGGGCAGGCGGTATTTTCCCGGGAAGGCATGCGTGGGTGGAAGCGAATCTTGATGGGGAATGGGTGACTCTGGATCCGACATGGGGATCCGGTTACTTGAAGGACGGTAAGTTCGTCCCTGCATTCAATGAAGATTATTTCGATCCGGATATGAATGAATTTAAGAAGACGCATACACGGACGGGTGTGTCGTATTGAATGAAGAACCAACTCTTACTAGCAGGAGTTGGTTTTTTGAAAAGGTGATACAGGAAATTTTTAGCTGTATTGTGAATGAAAGTCATAAATAGTACACTTGGATAAGTAGAAATTCTATATTCAGGAGCGTAATGATGTTTTTTACACAAAATAAAAAAACAGTCCTCATACTTTTTATCACCATGATCTTCTTAGAAATCCTCGATTTTTCATGGAAGACAATCGATCAACCTAATCGTGAAGGGTCGCTATTTCTTCACACAGGTTTAGTGTTCTGTATGCTTGCTCTATTGTTTATCCTCTTTAGGGGGAATTGGAATGCTTCCAGGGAACTATCCAACAGCAATAAGAATTTAAACAGTATTTTCGAGACGCTGGATGTAGCCATCTGGTCTCATGATTTGAAATCAGATGTTCTATTGATCACTCCGGGCATTGAAAAGTTGTATGGGTATCCATTGAATGATTTCTATCAGGATACACTGCTGTGGAAAAAAGTGATTTATCCTGAAGACATGCCGGTATTGGAAGAGAGGGCGAAGAATCTTGGTTCCGGTCAGGCATGTGTAAGTATTTACCGGATCGTAAGGCCTGATGGCCAGGTTCGCTGGATACAGGACAGGGGCATTCCGACATTGGATCAACACGGGGAAATGACTTCTTTTACGAGTGTGTTGTTTGATATCACCAACCGAAAGGAAAGTGAAGATCAATATCGCAGTTTAGTAGACTTGTCACCGGATATCATTGCAGTGATCAGTGACCGAACCTTTGATTATATAAATGAAGCGGGAAGCAGGCTGATAGGCGCAGATAGCCCGGCAGACATCATAAACCAGAATGTCTCCCGATTTACAAGTGCTGAAAATATCAGGAGGATAAGGGAAGAAACCCATGGCTCTACCTCAGGTGAACGTTTTGAACTGACCGTTTATCGCCTTAACGGTGAAGAGATAGAGTTGGAGATTTCCGCTATGCCCATTTTATATGGTGGAAGGATGGCCATACAATTGGTTGGCAGGGATATCACGAATCGAAAGAAAGCTGAGAAAACGATTCATGCCATGGCCTATTATGACTCACTGACCGGACTTCCAAATCGAAATAAATTCAAACAACATTTAAGCGGATCTTTACGTGACAATCCGGATCAATCGATGGCGATATTATTTTTGGATCTGGACCGATTTAAAGTCATTAATGATACAAAAGGGCATTCGACTGGAGATGCTATATTAGGGAAGGTCGCCTTTCGATTGACAAAGGTGGTAAACGATCAAGGGATTGTTTTTAGACAAGGGGGAGATGAATTTATTATCATTCTCTCCAACATGAGTGAAGAAGAGGTTGCAGCAACGACGAAAGAAATTTTACAAAGTTTCATTAGTCCGATATTCATCCAAGAACAGGAATTCTTTGTGACCCCGAGTATCGGTATCAGTATGTATCCAAAGGATGGGAAAGAGCAGGAGAGTTTAATTAAACATGCTGACACAGCTATGTATTTAGCTAAGGAGCAAGGGAAGAACAACTATCAATTCTATTATCCGGAACTCGAAAAGGCTTCGTCAAGGAATATGGAGATTGAAAATGGGTTGCGAAAGGTATTGGAATTCGACCAATTATGCCTCCATTATCAGCCGAAAGTGGACCTCGATACCCGTAATATAATTGGGGTAGAAGCGTTGATACGCTGGGAGCATCCTACACTGGGGATGGTTTCTCCGGCTGAATTTATTCCACTGGCAGAAGAGACCGGGTTGATCATTCCCATCGGGGAGTGGGTTTTGAGAGAGGCTTGTAAACAAAGTAAAGAGTGGGAAGAGACCGGAAAGGGCAGCATTCCTGTTGCTGTCAATATATCCGTCAGACAGATTAAGGATGGCGGGTTTGTTGAAATGGTAAAAGAAATTTTATCAGAATACGAGTTTGAACCGAACCGACTTGAGCTGGAAATAACAGAGAGCATTATGCAGGACTTTGAAATATCAACGAATGTCCTCAATCAGTTGAAAAAGGTTGGCGTCATGATCTCCATGGATGACTTTGGAACGGGTTACTCATCGTTGAGTAATTTAAGACACTTACCGATTGATAGTATTAAAATCGATAAATCATTCGTGGATGATATTATGGAAGATTCCAATCAGGTTTCCATTGTCAAAGCCATCATTGATATGAGTCAAAATATGAATTTTACAACCATTGCAGAAGGCATCGAAACGGAAAATCAAATGCAGTTCCTGAAACGGAATGGATGTCAGGTTGGACAAGGGTATCATTTCAGCAGGCCATTGCCTGCTTCTGAGTTGCGATTATCTTTAATCGGCCTGAAAACGACGCAAGTTAAGATGATATAAGTGAGGGACGGACCTCCAATTCGTAATGAACCAAATGGTTTTATTGCTTATTGGAGGTCCGTTCCTCTTTTCGATTGAGAAATGTTAAACTTATATAGTTGGTATATCTCGAGTTTAGGAGGAAAGTTTGTGAATATGAATACGAGGTGCCCGGAGTTTCATTCGGCTCCGCTTTACAACAAGCAGAAAGGAGGTCTCTAAAGTAGAAAGATGAGGACTGAAGAAAATAAAAACAGCATCCATCCAGCATCAGGTGCCATCATTATGGCTCTTGGAATCTTTCTTTATGCTGCCATTGATGCGTTTACATGGGTGAATCACATCCCCGTAAAAATACTAAGTGTTTCCTTAATTGTGCTGACTGCCATTATATATAAATCTCTTATTAAGCAGTTGTTAAATAAATCAGATAGAATTCTTTTACTATCGAAACCTGTACCTTCATTCATCATTGGATCATGGATTGCAGGTATTTCGGTATTGAGTAATGTGGTCGTCAAATATTTTCCTGATATGAGCGTGGCGGTTCAGGTTGTCATGCTATTTAATACCATGATGTGGCTCGGTTTTATGGCAAGCTGCGTCTACCAGTTTAAAGAGATGGTGAAACGGCCGACCGCATACTCCACTCATGGTGTTGTGTTATTATCTACCGTTGCCACCCAGTCAGTTGTGGTTTTTTGGGTGAAGGTTTATCCTTCTCTTCCAGAGGGATTGCTGATTGGGGCGATATCACTGGGAACCATTTTTTATTTGATTGGGTTTACACTGATGATCGTTCGTTATGTCAGAGGAAACCGCTGGACACTCATTGATGATTGGCCGAGTACAAACTGTATCATTCACGGTGCTTTATCCATTACGGGCCTTGCCATCGTGTCTTCTGGGATGTTGTCCGGAAGAATGATAATGTTTTTCTGGCTGCTTGTATTTGTCCTTCTGATTGGAGTGGAATGGTTGGAAATGGTGAGAGCGGTCAAGCGGATTCAGAAACTGGGGTGGAAAAAGGGGATTTTCACCTATCATATTAGTCAGTGGTCGCGGAATTTCACCTTTGGAATGTTCTATGCTTTTACGATGACCATGCATGCTAATCCTTATTATTTGAATAGCTTCTATCCGTTTCATGAGGAGTTCTTACATGTTTGGGCGTGGATTGTGTGTCTATTTCTCATAATCGAGATTGGTTTATGGGTGAGGTCAAATCGATATTTGCATGAAAGTGTGAGTAAGGAGCGTGTGTCGTGAGTACATTTATCTTGTTTCTGGCGATCATTTTATGTGCATCTATCCTGCAAACCAGTACCGGGTTCGGATTTTCCATCATGGCTACACCTTTTCTATTGCTCTTATATCCACCTAAAGAAGCGATTCAGATTAATTTGATCTTATCCCTGGTGATCTCACTGGCACTGATTGTGAAAATCAGGCGGGATATAGACTTTTCACTTGTAAAAAGGTTTGTGGTGGGGAGCATGCCTGGCTTATTCCTTGGAATATTGGTTTTTACTCTTATTGATATGAGTCTCCTAAAAGTAGTGATCAGCCTGGTCATCATCTTGCTCACGATTTTACTTATCATGAAATTCCGCATTAGGCAGTCGACTACACGGGACTTTCTGGCAGGAGGATTGTCAGGTGTGCTGACCACGAGTATCGGTATGCCAGGGCCGCCCCTGCTTCTGTATTTTTCAGGCACCGGAACAAAGAAAGAGACACTTCGGGGCACCACCCTTGCCTTTTATTTGTTCATCTATCTCGTCAGTCTATGGATCCAGGTGGAAGTTGCCGGAACCACTCTGACCGTTTGGAAATCAAGCCTGCAAGCATTACCAGTAGTAGCGATTGGCTTAATCACAGGACAAGCATTATTCAGCAAAATCAATCAAAAGCTCTTTCAAATCGTTACTTACGTACTCCTCTTATTTACCGGCATCTATCTTTTGATCGAAAGTATTTTTTGAGGGACGGACCTTCAATCAGCGAATGTTGCTGATGTAGAGGTCCGTCCCTCTTACATATCCTCCAGGATTTCTTTAAGCACGACGGCATGGTTGTGCTTCTCATCTTTTGCTCCGTAGAGAAGGACTAGGCGTTCATTTTCTGCCATTTCCTTCAGTTCCCGCAATTTTTTTTGTTTTTCTTCGTCTTGGTGGAGTTCGTCTTTATAGGCTTGTTTGAACTTCACGAACTTTTCAGGGTCGTGGTTAAACCACTTCCGTAAAGCGGGGCTGGGTGTAATATCTTTCATCCACTCCTCAAGGTCTGCATCTTCTTTCGATATTCCACGGGGCCAGATACGGTCAATCAAGATTCGGTGACCTCCTAATCGGGGAGGTTCCTCATAGATTCGTTTCAAAATGATAGACATCGTAAACCCTCCTTCTATTATCAGGATAAATGGGAATGGGGGAAGAAGCAACGATTAGAAATCTATGAAAACTCATCCCTACCTATAGCCCTATCATCCAAACATCAAGGTCCGTCCCTCATGGGTTTTCAAATATTTGTAATGCATTTGTAGTATTTCTGTTATAATTGTTAAAAAATTCAAAATAAAGGGGGCTTTTGGATGGTTAGTGGGGTCAAGGTCGATGGGGTATCTAAGGTATATAAAGGTGAAGGTGTAGAGACGTATGCTTTATTGAATGTAACGGCTGAATTTCAACAAGGGGAATTTGTCTCTGTGGTAGGCTCATCCGGCTCGGGAAAGTCAACGCTATTGAGTGTGATCGGGACGTTGGACCGTCCGACAGGTGGAAGTATCTTATTCGAGTCAAAGGATGTAACTGAATTCAGTCAGAGGGAGATGGCGGATTTCAGGTTTGAGAACATCGGTTTTATCTTTCAACAATTTCATTTGATCCCTACGATGACGGCATTGGAGAATGTGATGGCACCTCTTTTCTCAAGGAAAGTTCCATATGATAAAAAACAGCGGGCGAAAGAATTGTTGGAATCGATAGGTCTTGGGGATAAGTTAGGTTCCCTTCCTTCTCAATTGTCAGGCGGGCAGCAGCAGAGGGTCGCGATTGCACGTGCATTGGTACACGAGCCTAAGTGGTTGCTGGCCGATGAACCGACAGGCAACCTGGATACGGAAACGGGGGACCTTATCTTTCAAATCATTAAGTCACTCAATAAGGAAAAAGGCTGTGGGGTCATCTTTGTCACCCATGACTCCGAACTTGCTCTGAAAGCGGATCGAATCATTGAAATGAAGGATGGCAGGATCGTGTCTGATCGGGTGGTGGAACCCATATGATCCGATTTATATGGAATACGTGGTGGCGGAACAAGCAACGGTTCATCCTCTTGATCATCGGAGTCCTCCTTTTAAGTGTCGGACTGAGTTATCTCGTCGGGATGACGCAAACCAACAATGGAACAATTGTGAATGAACTGCAAAAAAGATGGAAATCTTCCTATCACATGGTTGTAAGGCCGCCTGATTCAAGAAGTGTCACGGAAGAGATGAATCTATTGGAACCGAACTATCTGAGTGGACTCGACGGAGGCATCACGCTGGAACAATATGAAGTGATCAAAGGAATGGACGATGTCAAGATTGCGGCACCCATCTCTATGGTGGGCTATGTATTCAATGACGTCCAGATGGGACAGTTAAATATAACAGAGCCGGGTATTTACAGGTTGAATCAAAAAGAAACGGTTCAGACCGGGGCGAAAGCGGAAGTCAACGATGGGAATTATTATTTTACAGTCGGGGGCGGACAGTATTCGATGGACCCGGCATATGGGGTTGGTGAGTCATTAGGTGAATTATCCTACGGTACACAGGTCCTCGTTGCAGGGATCGATCCCGAACAGGAAGCGAAGCTTGTCGGACTGGACAATGCTATGGTGGCGGGAAAAGGGAGCCGATATTTTTCAGAGAATGACGAGGTCATGGATATACCTCTGGGAGATAGTTTGACTGATACGTCGATACCGGTCATTCTAAGCAACCGTGAATTCGTTGATGGGGAAATACACTATACAGTGGAAAAGCTCGATATGCCATTTGATCCCGACAATCAGGATGCAACGATGGAAAAAGTGAAGAAAAATGGCGGGGAGAAATATTTAGAGGAGCAAGCAGGGAGTGTCGTGGAAGAAAGGAGTTTTACGACAGAGGAAGCGCACGAAAAAATTGTCAATACCGTCATGAACCCAAGTTTCGAATCAGGTTTGGGAGGTATGAGCTGGATGGCCCTCAAGCCGTCTCCGGTCGAATACAAACCGGTGTCGAGCCCGTTTCAGGAAAGGTGGGCTTTCAGTTACGAAGTGGAACCATACAGCTTACCGAAGGATTCTCTCCTGGCTGTCGATCAGGCGTACAGGCCGGTTGAGACGTTCGGAGAGGATAGCTCAAGCTGGCCGCGGCTTCGGCTCGATTACATCGGGATCTTTGATGCCCAGAAGCTGACCATTTCGAAAGATCCCTTGACGGAGCTTCCCGTCGAAACGTACTTTCCTTCGAAAGCCAGCTGGGTATTAGATGAGAAAGGGGATCCCATCAATCCTCCTGTCACGATGAAGCCTGCAAACAATCCTTATGGTTTCCTGACCAAGCCTCCTTTGATGTTGACGACACTGGATGCGGCAGCTCATGTCCTGGGGGATAAACCCATCTCAGCCATACGTGTCAACGTGAAGGGGGTTGACAGCTTCAATGAAGAAAGTGAAGCCGCCCTTCAAAAAGTGGCAAAAGAAATCGAAGAAAATACGGGTTTGATCGTGGATGTCACGTTAGGTTCCTCCCCGCAGCCTGCTTTGACTCATATCCCTGGCATACAGGGGGAAAAGGGCTTTGGCTGGATCGAACAGCCGTGGATTAAGATCGGTTCTTCCATCACGATTTTTAAAGAAGCAAAGCTTGGGGTGTCAGGAGTGGTGGGGAGCGTCATCCTGGTGGCGATCGTGTATGTGTTTTCATCGAATCTCATCATGATGTATGCACGGAAGAAGGAGTTTGCCGTTTTACTTTCCCTGGGATGGCGTCCGAATCAGCTTTCCAAGCTCCTGCTCCTTGAAGCGTTATTGCTGGGTATCGTCGTATCTTTTATCAGCTGGCTCATCCTGGCATGGTTTACAGTGGCAGGTGAACTGGAAACATCCTATATTCGAGTCGCCCTCATCGGATTGATCGGACTGACCATTTATATCGCGGGTGCAGTCATTCCCGCCTATCTTGTGAAAAAAATCAGACCATACGAAGCGATGCGATCAGGGGAAATCTCCCTTAAACACAAACGGGTGGCAAGGTCTGAATCAGTGGTCGGAATGGCCATCAATTCAATGGTGTCCAGGTGGAAACGGACCGTTCTATCCGTCGTTTCCATGGGTCTGCCGACGGGTCTTCTTGTCTTTTACTTATTCATCACCTTTCGATTGAAAGGAGTCATGTATACGACCTGGTTAGGGGAGTACGTGGCCATGGAAGTAAGTACGATGCATTATGTGGCAATGGGGATCGCCCTCTCGATCGCCATCCTGACTACGGCTGAAATCATCTGGCAGAATGTAGCTGAGAGACAGCCCGAAATATCGGTGTTTAAAGCCCTTGGCTGGAAAAATGGGACCGTCCGGATGCTTGTCATTCTGGAAGGGATGTTTTCAGGGGCACTTGCCGGTTTCGTTGGCCTGATTTTTGCCTTTACGTTAGTTTGGAAGGTTTACGGAAGCTTCCCTTTCACCCTTTGGTGGATCTATGGGGCCGCCCTATCAATCCCGGTCGTCACTGGAATCATCGCAGCCGTCCTGCCTGCGGGGAAGGCAGCCAATACTCCTCCTTATCAAGGGCTGAATGGAGGATACAGCAACGATAAGAAAGTGGAAAAGCAATTCAAATACATTCTTTCAGGCGCTGCTGTCATCCTCCTCCTCTGTGTCATGACTTTAGTGGGGAAGGGTATTCCCGAAGTGCAGAAAGTTGAAACCGCCAAAGTGGTATCTCCCGTGAAAGAACAAGGAACGGAAGGAAAAACAACAGCGGTCTTTGCTCCGGAAAAGAAAGAGGAGGCTGAACTACAAAAGGATGCTCCCCTCGCATTTTTAAAAGCAAAAGAACTTGCAGGAAAACAGGCAGAGCTGGGTGAAAAACTGGAGCTTGATCAGCAAACGATCCTTATTGAGTCACCGAGTAAAACACCACCCGAATTAAAGGCAAAAAAAAGTCATCAGCTCATCACGATTCCTGTCAGCTGGGACGTTAAATATAGTGATCCCAATACAACCAGCCTCTCATTCAAACCAGGTGCCTATTTCCTATTGGATGAAAAGGAGAAGAAGTATTATCCATTGAAAACGGACATTGTGGATGCACTCAATTATCGTGGGGGGAGATTGAAGTTCCCAGGTAGAGTGACGGCTTTATTGACGTTTGAAGTGCCCGAGAAGTATCAGCGCTTTCTGATAAGCGGAAGGATTCCTGATCATCCCAAAGATGTAGTGGCGGAACTTACGAGAGAAGACCTGAGAAAAAGCAGAGAGCCATTTTCATTGAAGGAAACCGGTGTTTCCCCTGGTGCAACAGGGGATTATACGATGAAGATAAAAATGGATAAGGAGAAAAAATGGAGTGTGGAGACTGACATCAGAGTGACCAATCATTCGGAAGAAGCATTTGAGGATATTGGATTTTATTTTATTCCGAATGCATTTACGGAAAAAAATAAACCGGATTTCCTTAAAGATCATGCGGAAACGAGTATTCACTCGATCAATAGTACCGGTGAGGATCTCCAGTACTCCTTAAATGGGAATCAGCTCCTTGTCGATCTTGATGAAAAGCTCCAGCCTGGTGAAACGAAATCGATCAGTATAGACTACCGCTTGAAACTTCCGGAAGATGGATTGCGGTTATCGCAGAAAGGGGAAGACTTCTTTCTGGCACAGTGGTATCCGATGCTTGCGACGTATCAAGATGGTTGGGATATTGAACCTTTCGATCCCAAAGGCGAATCATATGATACAACCTATGGAAATTATCATGTTTCCTTTGAAACTCCAGAGGAATATTTGGTGGCAAGCTCTGGGGAAGATGGATCGGAAGAACCGGTGAATAAAGGGGAAATCGAAGGAGGCAGCATCCGGGATTTCTATCTCGCATTCCTGAACCCGGATGAATGGGAACAAAAAACAGAAAAAGTGAAAGTTGGGATGTATCGAAACGTGGCCATCCGTGCTTTTATGAAAAAGGAACAGGAATCCATTATGGTTGATGTGCTCAAAAAAGCAGCAGATTCATTTCTTTTTTACCATGATAACATCGGTGAGAATCCGACCGGTGAACTGGATCTCATTGCAAATAATGGGGACATGGAATACTCCAATATCGTGGAAATATCGGGTGATCCCGATGGCTATGAACATCCACTGGTCCATGAAATCGCCCATCAATGGTTCTACCAGGGAGTGGCGAACAATCCTTATCGGGATGCATGGCTTGATGAAAGTCTCGCAGAGTTACTATCCTCCTACTATCTCGCATATGCATATAAGGACGAGGGAAAAGCCTTTGCCTTTTCGAATCAAGTGTTGAACACGGTGAAGCCGGAAAAGTTCTTGAATACACCCCTCAATGAATTTCAGCAGAATTATGTTTCAACTGTGTACGGAAAAGGGCCGAACCTGTTGAATGATTTCTTCGAGAATAATGGGGGACGAACGGAAGCTTTGAACTTCCTGTCGGCTTATTACAAAGAGTATCAATTCAAACATGTAGATTCGAACACCTTTGCACAGTTCTTCGAAGAATACTATGAAGGCAGCCAAAAAGAATTCCTGACAGGATGGCTTGAATAGAAAGTGAGAGGGACGGACCTCCAAACGGTTCTCTTGGAATTCATTGAGGGATATGTTGGAGGTCCGTCCCTCCTTGTGATAATCATTTCATCTGGACAAACACTGATGATGGATCTTCCTAATGAAGGTTCTTCTTGTTGTTACAATCAGATATGTTTTCTTCAGAATAAGGAGAGGGAACAATGACTGCTGCATTACTGTTTTTAAAGAGCGTTATTATAGGAGTGGCCATTGCTGCACCTGTTGGACCTGTGGGGATCCTTTGCATACATAGGACACTGGCATATGGGAGGCGGACAGGTTTCTTATCAGGGTTGGGAGCTGCCACGGCAGATGCCTTATATGGGTTGATTGCCGTTATGGGGCTCACGGTCGTTTCCGGCTTCCTTATGGCTCATCAGTTCTGGATTCAAGTATGGGGAGGGGTATTCCTTTTGCTGTTGGGTTGGAAGACTTTCACCTCACAACCGGCTGCATTATACGCAGGGGGGCTGGATACTCCTTCGTCGGTGAAAGGATTTTTGTCCGTTTTCTTATTAACGCTCACGAATCCGATGACCATTCTTGCCTTTATCGCGATCTTCGGGGTGTTTCGGGTGGCAGGTCCTGAGGATTTCCTGACCTCTTTGACAGTGGTATCGGGAGTGTTTTCCGGTTCTGCTCTATGGTGGGGGATACTTGCCTTCGTGGGTGGCTGGATAAGCAGCAGGCTCGGACCAGACTCACTAAAAATAATTAATCGAGCAGCGGGCATCGTCCTAACAATATTCAGTGTACTCTTTTTGATTGACCTGATATAATCTGCGGCACGGGTTTAATTGAGGGACGGACCTCCAAAAGGGATTTCTACTTTACATAAGGTACCCGCTTGGAGGTCCGTCCCTCTCTCTCTCTCTTCTTAGAAATCCCCATGCTCATTTCCCCACTGGTGCATGTGGTGGAGGATGGGCATGAGGGTCATGCCGAGGTCGGTCATGGAGTATTCGACTTTAGGGGGGATGGTGTCGTATTGGGTGCGGTTGATGAATCCTTCTTCTTCGAGTTCTTTCAGCTGCTGGCTCAGTACTTTGTGGGCGACACCTGGAAGAAGACGGCGGAGTTCATTGTACCGGTGAGTGCCCTCCATCCCGAGGTGCCAGAGGATGACGGTCTTCCATTTACCTCCGATTTTCCTCAATGTGTACTCAATTGAACACTTCAGTTTTCCGTCTTGATCGATGGGGATATCCATATCTTTAACCAGTCCTTTCTTACCTAAAGGTTAGTTTCTCACAAAAAAGTGCATTCTTACATAGATACGCTTCTCTTCGTATAATGAAGTCGTGTTAGATGAAACTAATCAAAACAAAGGAGGAACCATTCAATGTTACCATATCCAAGATCATTTTCTCATATAGGACTATCCGTCCCAAGCCTTGAAGAAGCGATAAAATTTTACCAGGAGGTATTCGGCTGGTACGTCATCATGGAACCTTCCGATGTCGAAAATGACGACACGGCGATCGGTCAGATGTGCCGCGACGTGTTCGGAAACGACTGGGAGAAGTTCAGAATCGCCCACATGGCAACAGGTGATAAAATCGGGATCGAGCTATTTGAATTCCCTCATAATGAAAAACCGGAGAATAACTTCGAGTATTGGAAGACTGGATTATTCCATTTCTGTATCCAGGACCCCGATGTAGAAGGCATGGTCGAAAAGATCAAGCAGCACGGAGGAAAGCAGCGTATGCCGGTCCGTGAGTATTATCCCGGTGAAAAACCGTACCGCATGGTGTATGTGGAGGATCCATTCGGAAATATTTTCGAGATTTATTCCCACAGCTATGAATTAACTTACTCCGATGGGGCTTACTAATTGATGAAAAAAAGGCATGTTCTATGTTTGGGCGTGCCTTTTTTCTTTTTTGAAAGAGGTTTTCTGTAATGGATGAAGAATGTAATAGTGTTACATTCCATAAGGGAGAGAGGAAAACCGCCATGAAAATAATTGAATTACATAAGGATTCAAGCATGTTTGAACAAGCAGTGAAGGTGTTCTGGGAACAATGGGGTAATGAGGATAATTACAGGTTCTACCATGACTGCATGTTTCATTCCTGTCATACCGAAGCGGATCTTCCCCGTTTTTATATCGCTGTTCGTGAGGGGGAAATCATCGGCACGTACGCATTGCTAAGAAACGATCTTAACAGCCGTCAGGACCTGTTTCCGTGGTTTGCATGTCTGTATGTTCACCCTGACCAGAGAGGGGACGGACTTGGTTCTGCCCTCCTTGACCATGCTCTCCGGGAAGCTCATAAAAAAGGGTACAACTGGCTTTACCTGACGACTGACCTGGAAGGATATTATGAAAAATACGGGTGGACTCATGCAACCGAAGCCATTGGTCTCAGTGGAGGTTCTATGAAAGTTTATCAAAAACAGACCAGTATATAAAAAGCAGCAAGGGGAATGTGATGGGTCACATCCTCTTGCTGCTTTTTTTTTTGAGAGGTCCGTCCCTCAAATGATTTTCTTCTGAAAGAGGTCCAGACCGTATCCGATGATGGCGGCCAATAGGGCGGGGGTGGTCCAGGCAAGTCCATTTGCACTTAAGGGAAGATGGCTGATGGCTCCCTGTATTCCTTCCATTTTCAGGTTGAGGCTTGCGAGCATTTCGTATAAGGAAAAGACCGCTGCTATGCTGACACCATACACATACATCCTTCTGCTTTCCCCGAAGAAGTGCTGAAAGAGGGAAAGGGCTACGAGCACAATCGCCACGGGATAAATGAGAACAAGCAGGGGGGTGGCGACCTTTAAGATCATATTCAGCCCCAGGTTGGTCACGGCCATCCCGATCAGGATAAAAATCAGTACATATGCTTTATATGAGTATCTTGGATAAATCTCATGAAAAAAGCGCCCGCATGCATTGATCAGTCCGATGCATGTCGTCAAACAGGCAATCATCACAATCAAACCAAAAAGGAAATTGCCACTGTACCCAAATAGTTGCTGGGATGCTAACACGAGTATTTCTGCACCATTACTGATAGGTGCTTCATGGGGAATTACCCGTCCGATCCACCCGAGGGAAAGATACACCATCACCAATCCGATGGCGGCAATCATTCCGGCACTGATGGTTCCCCGGATCAGCTCTTTTTTACCGGAAGCTCCTTTATCTTTTAATCCATTGATGATGACAATACCGAATGCCAGGGCTGCCACGGCATCCATCGTGAAATACCCTTCAAGGAAGCCTTTCAGGAACGGTGCTGACTGGAACTTTTCTGTCGCTTTCACGTCAATATAATCAAAGGTGAAAAAAGCCCGTAAGCATAGTACCGCTAATACTATAAGTAATATGGGTGTTAAAAATTGTCCGACGAGATCAATCACTTTTTTAGGATTGATGCTGAGCAAGTAGGTCAACCCAAAGAAAGCGATCGAGAATAATAATAATGGAAGCCGCCCTTCCACACTGACCATTTGCAGAAATCCCAATTCGTACGCCACATTGGAAGCTCTCGGGATTCCGTATAGAGCACCGATGGACAAATAAATCACAACGGCAAAAACAATCCCGAACAAGGGGTGGACTCGTTCACCAATCGATAATAATCCATTTTTTGAAAGGGATACGGAAATGATCGTTAAAAAAGGCAGGAACACTGCCGTTAAAATAAATCCGGCAATCGCTGCTAGAAAGTGGGTTCCGGATTCCATCCCGAGATAGGGCGGAAATATTAAATTCCCAGCACCAAAAAATAACGAAAAAAGCATGAATCCCGAAATCAGGACATCTCTTTTTCTCATACACACGCCTCCAAATGAATGACCGACTGATAGGCCTTCAGTCACATTTTACATAACACATGAAAAAACCCGCCCCTGATCAGGGACGAGTCTGAACTCGCATAACTAACCATATTCCCTATGTTCCAAACTTTCGTAAGGAAAAACAGATTTGCTATATTCATACTTTTCTTCTTTTTTAAAATTTCATTAATACTCACAATCTAGCACAGGCTATTTGGGTCGTCAATGAATTTTCCTACTATAATGTTAATTTCTTCTCTGTCTTCAGGTAATGGAAAGAATGGGTCTGGAATATGTATATAGAAAAAGTGGGGGAGTTGGTTCCATGAAGCATGTTGCTGCGGCAATCTATCTTTCTTTCGGGATGCTATTCTTATTTTTGCAAGGGTTTGAAGGGTTTATTGGACCGGAAAATATGAATTTTATTATTTTCTTATTCCTAATGACCGGGGCATTGTATCTGTACCGGGAAATCAGGGTGCATTTTCGAAAAAAATAGACAAAGGCACGCGTGGGGATGCGTGCCTTTGTCTATGCATTGTGCTTACAATCCTAGGGAAATATACTTCACTTCCAAAAATTCTTCTATGCCCTGATGACCGCCTTCGCGGCCGAGGCCGCTTTGCTTGAATCCTCCGAATGGAGCTTGTGGAGTCGATGGCATCCCATCGTTCAGTCCGACGATTCCGTATTCAAGTTGCTCACTGATCCGGATCCCCTTGGTGATATTCTCGGTGAATACATAGGCAGCGAGGCCGTAAATGGAGTCATTGGCCCGTTCGATGGCTTCCTCTTCGGTTTTGAAGGTGGTGATCGGCGCGACCGGTCCGAATGTTTCGTCATTCATGCACAGCATGTCATCGTTGACGTTCGTCAAGACGGTCGGTTCAAAATATAGCCCTTCTATTCCTTTTCCTCCGTAGGCAACGGAAGCTCCTTTGTCTACGGCATCTTCCACATGCTTGCGGACTTTCTCGATGGCATCCTCATCGATTAATGGACCGATATCGACGCCTTCTTCGAGCCCGTTTCCGACTTTCAGCCCCTTCACTTTTTCAACGAGTTTTTCAGAAAAAGTATCTGCGATGGATTCATGTACATAGATCCGATTGGAACAGACGCAGGTTTGGCCGGCATTCCTGAATTTAGAGGCGATGACACCGTCAACGGCTTTTTCCAAATCCGAGTCATCCATTACAATAACTGGGGCGTGGCCACCAAGTTCCAGGGATATTTTCTTAACAGTGTCGGCTGATCCCTTCATCAGGACCTTTCCGACTTCCGTTGAACCGGTGAAGGTCAGTTTCCGGACGCGTGTATCTTCCATCCACGCTTCCCCGATGGATTTCGAATCACCTGTCACGACGTTAATGACGCCTTTCGGGATGCCGGCTTCATCAGCAAGCGCAGCCATCTTTAACGCAGTCAAAGGGGTTTGATTTGCCGGTTTGATCACGACCGTACAGCCGGTGGCAAGTGCCGGTGCAACCTTTCGTGTGATCATTGCCGCAGGGAAGTTCCACGGAGTAATGACTGCTACAACCCCGACCGGCTGCTTATGGACGAATAATCGCTTGTTCCGCTGAGTGGCAGGGATCTGTTCCCCGTAAACACGCTTTCCTTCTTCTGCATACCAAGAGATGAATCCGTTGGCATATTGAATTTCGCCGAGTGCCTCTTTTAACGGTTTTCCTTGCTCGATGGTCATCGTGCGTGCAAGATCCTCTTTGTTCTCATTAATAAGATCATACCATTTTCGGATGAGTTCACTTCGTTCGTATGCCGAGAATTGGGACCATTCCTTGAATGCCTCATGAGCGGCATCCACCGCCTTTGACGCCTCTTTCTTGCCTCCATTCGGAATGGTTGAGATCACTTCTGATGTAGCAGGATTGGTTACCTCTTTCTTTTCAAGATCTGATCCGGTTTGTTCTCCATTGATGATGAGATTATAGTGTTGCATAGTGTTCCTCCTTTAGTAAGATAGATTCCCATATGCTTATGACTATGTAGGTTGTCTTAAATTTACAATAGTGTGAGGGAAGAATCCAGTAATACATTTTAATAAATGACGATGGGCTCTCCATTGTTTAAATACCCTAAGTAAGAGGGAAGATAAACCGTATGAATAAATACAAGGAGGGCGAAACAATATGAAAGCCATCATCATCAACCAGTATGGAGACAAAGACGTTTTACAGGAAAAAGAAATCGACCATCCGGCGATCGGGGACAATCAAATCTTGCTCGAAAATCATGCTACATCCATCAACCCGATTGATTGGAAGGTGAGGGCAGGCTATTTAAAAGAGATGCTGGACTTTGAATTCCCAATCATCCTTGGATGGGATGCAGCGGGAGTGATCGCTGAAAAAGGTAAAAATGTAAAAGGGTTCGAAGTGGGTGACCGTGTATTTGCCAGGCCGGCTACGACAAGGGAAGGTACCTACGCTGAGTATGTGGCAGTGGATGAAGAGTTGCTCGCTAAAATGCCTGAAAACATGAGCTTTGAAGAAGCGGCTGCGATTCCCCTGGCAGGATTGACAGCCTGGCAGTGCTTAGTCGACTTTGGTGAAATCAAAGAAGGCGATAAGGTGCTGATCCACGCAGGATCCGGCGGGGTAGGGAATTTCGCGATTCAGATAGCCAAAAGCTTCGGAGCACATGTCGCCACAACCGCAAGCGGAAAGAATGAGGAGTTCGTCCAATCATTGGGAGCCGATCAATTCATCAATTATAAAGAAGAAGACTTCAGTGACGTGTTACAGGGCTTTGACCTGGTGGTGGATACCATGGGCGGAGAGGTTCAGTCGAACAGCTATGAAGTCCTCAAGGAAAATGGGAAGCTCGTATCGATTGCAGAGCCCCCGAAAGAGGAGGAAGCAGCTAAGTACGGAGTGAAAGCCGAATTCCTTTGGCTTGATCCGAAAGGCGAGCAACTCTCAAAGCTTGCCGACCTGTACGAATCCGGTCAATTAAAGCCAGTGATCGGAGAAACATTCGAACTGAGTGAACAAGGAGTAAAAGATGCTCACGCACTCAGCGAAACGCACCACGCAAAAGGGAAAATCGTGATCAAAGTGAAATAATGATAAGAGGGACGGACCTTTGGAAAAAAGGTCCGTCCCTCTTTTTTATCACCGATATAGCCATCTGTGAAGAAAGTCATTCGAATGATGTAAAGGACACTTGACGGTCCCTCCCATAATTCAATCTTCATTATTCTCTTCCAGAACATATTTCAGCTTGGTCAGTTTATTGCTCCAGAACTGTTCGTAATAGGCTAACCATTCCTTAAGTTCTGCGAGGGGCTCAGGCTGAAGGCGATAGATCTTTTCCCTGCCGATTTTTTCACCTGAAACCAACTCGGCTTCTGTCAGGATGGCAAGATGCTTTGCAATGGCGGTCCGGCTCATGGGAAAATGGGAAGTCAGAGCGGAAATGGGCATCTCTTTTTCTGAAAGAAGGCGAAGCACTTCCCGGCGGGTCGGGTCTGCAATCGCCTGGAATACGTCATGTTTAACGGCAGACACTTATTCCTCCACAACCTTCCGAAGGCGCTGGTCCACAATGCCGACCCAGCCGTTCGCCATTCGTTCCCGGATAACAGAGCTTTTTTCGTTCGGTTTTGAAACAACCGCATCATCATGCTTCCAGCCACCATGAATCAACGTGAATTCGGTTTGTGTCCCAACCTCTTTTAAAAGGAAAGTGACGACCCAGCCATCCGTATCCCAGGAGAAGGACAGCTTATGAGGCTCCTCAACTTCCAATACCTTACATGGAGACGGACCGAAAGGGGACTGAATGTGAAATTCGTGCCCGACTTCAGGATGAAAATCATTGGGCATGAACCATGAAGATATCCCTTCTGAAGTGGAAACGGTGTCCCAAACCTTCTGGATGGGGGTATTGAAGAGGACAGTTTGGTTAATATCTTGAAGCTGATTGCTTTGACTTGATTTCATATTTCTCGCCTGCTTTCTGTGATTAAAATAACACCAATTGGTTTCATTTTAATAATATAACACCATATGGTTTCGCGTCAATGAAAAGAGGAGATAGTTGAAAGAGTGTAGAAGTAGTGTCTTGGTGAATACTAGTATCTGCATACTTTGTACAATTTATAAAGAAACACCGGTCACCACATCGCACAGAATGACCGGAGTATATACAATCTGCATGGTACATTAGTTGAGACGGGAGAAGATGAACCATGGAAATGCTTCATAGGATGAATGACTGCATTCAGTATATAGAGGAAAATCTTGAAGGGGAGATCAAGATGGAGGAGCTTGCCAGGCTCTCGCTGAACTCGAAGTTTCACTTTCAACGGCTGTTTTCTTTAGTCACAGGCTGCACTGTAGCTGAGTACATCCGGAGAAGAAGGCTGACTCTTGCGGCTCAGGAACTGAATCATCCGAATGTGAAGGTCATTGATGTCGCTTTCAGGTATGGTTACGAAACACCCGAATCCTTCTCGAAGGCGTTTCGAAAAGCTCACGGTGTTTCACCATCCCAGGTGAGAGAATCGGGAACTCCTTTGAAAGCATTCCCGCGTATCTCCTTCCAAATCCAATTAAAAGGGGAAGTTGAAATGAATTATAAAATCGTTGAAAAAGAAGCCTTTCGGGTGATTGGAAAAGGGAAAAGAGTCTCAACCAATAATGGCCAAAACTTGAAGGAGATTCCGACATTTTGGGATGAGGTGAATACTTCCGGCTTGGACAGTGAGATTTGCGAGGCTGCGGGTAATGATGAAATGCTCGGAATCTGCATGGAGTTTGATGATCCGAATGAAGAGTTCACCTATTTTATCGGATCAGAAAAGAAGTCTGACACTCATCCCCCGCTGGAGGTAAAGGAGATACCTGCTTCCACATGGGCAGTATTTGAATCGGTCGGTCCGATGCCTGACGCGATTCAAAGTGTGTGGAAAAGGATTTTCTCTGAATGGTTCCCGTCTACAGGGTATGAGCATGGAGATGCGCCTGAATTTGAACTATATCCGCCGGGGAATCCGAATGACGAGGATTACAGGTGCGAGGTCTGGGTTCCCGTTATGAAGAAATAAGGTCATGTTTTAAAAAAGAAGAAGCACCTGAATTTTGAGCAGGTGCTTCTTCTTTTAATTGGCCTCTTTATACCGGTAGCGATATTGAATGTTTGCTGTACGTTCATCTGTATCAATGGTAAACCGATTCCACAGGCTAGTGTCCCTAGTGGTTTCACTTTTCGGGAGGAAGGGGATCGTTTCATTCGCACCAATGGACATAGTATCCGTTTCAATGGTGTCCATTACATTCCCCGAAGAATCATAAAACGCAATCTGAACTTGGACCAGCAGGTCACGATCCTCAAAGTTCCTCATGAATACGAGGTTGGAATAATCCGATCCCCTGCAGGATGAGGAGTTTGAGTAGCATATTTGCTGTGACATCGAAAGCGTCATCCCAATCGGCTGATCGGTTTGTGTATCCATATCGCTTAAAGATTTATCTGCTCGCTTCATGGCCGCAGCGTAGGTGGATTTCTCTGCGACGGGCAGGACGAAAATGAAAATCATCATCATGGTCAGGCATAATAGGCTTATGACAATGAAAATGGGAGAACTTTGCATGATTGATTGCATAAATGGCGTTCGTGAAAAGATTCCCATCAGGATGACGATCAACATGATCATTCCCAATAATAATCCGCAAACCATCAACATGATCTTGATTTCTGATCCGGTTGGAAGGAGTGGGAAACCATATTCCTCCAAGTAATGGAGGTTTACGATGAGGGTGACAGAAAAGATTACAGCCCAAATCCCTGCACTGATTAAAGCGTATCTCAGGAGGACCCTGTAATGCCGGTGATGGTCCACCAAGGCAAACATATAAATGAGAAACGGTATGGTGGCAAGAGGGATGATCAGGAATGCCATGGTGCTTCATTCCTTTCTTCTGCATTTTCAATATAAAGGTCTCTATTTGTAATCGAGATTGTTTTACTCTGTAGGCGAGCACTTTCATCACCTGTATATGTCACCCCGGAAGTCGGACACAAGGTTTCATACATTTCTTCAAATCTGTCAGGATTGGATTCCCATTTGCTAAACAGGTAAAAATAATGGTCGTGCCAAAAGTTATACACCTTCCATTTCGTCATCTTCCAGGTAAGGACAGCGAAATAGATGACTTTTGCAGGGGAGATCAGTTTTTTGATCTGGGCTGAAGGCATTTTGGACAGTTGACGGAATACCGTGAAACATTCATGCAGTTGCTTCATGACTCCACGAATAGTTGCTTTATCCACATCCGCAGTCATAAAGTTCCTGTAAAGGAGTTTATTGTATTGGGTCGTTTCCTCGTCATACGTTTTCAGTTCGTTCAAAACATTATAGCAGGAAAGCAAGTCGTTCTGTGAACGGCTGGGGACGGCAAAGAGTTCAAGAAAATCAAGGAATGCCTGTCGGTCTTTGTCTTTCGTCTTTTTCCTGAAGAAGACCGAACAGATGGTATCCAATCTCTTATATTGCTGTTCTCTTTTTTCAAATGCCTCGAATTCCTCCTTGTCCGTCGTAACGGTCATTCCCCTGGATGTGTGAATGATAATCCGGGCATTGGACTCGTTGTCCTTCTTGAGAAGCTGTATGATGCGATCATCTAAATGATGGACAATGTTCTCTGAAACATCCTGATGATCTTCCACTTCATATATAGAAATTCTTTCTTGTAGTACGTCGATTAACGTCAAACTGGTCACCTCTGATTTTTTCATGGTATGTATCTACGGATGAAGACCCTGTATGTTTCAATAACCGTATAAGTGAGGAATATTTTCCTATACAGAGAGTGTGAATACTATTTGTTCCTATACCCGTCTAGTTCAAAAGACATTCCTTTTTCAGGAAAAAATAGGTAACGGTTCGGATTTTTTTCTTTGCCTCTTTTTTTTGATACACTAATTTAGCTGCTAAATTGTTTATCATTGGAGGATATAATGTCGAATCGAAATAAAGGCATATTACTATTATTATTATCAGCGTTTGGTTTCTCCTTGATGGCGGCATTTGTCAAGTTATCGGGGGATGTGCCTACGATCCAGAAAACCTTCTTCCGGAATATCGTCTCTGCGTTCATTGCATTCGGTTTTGTCCGATACCACAAGGAACGCCTATTCGGAAAAAAAGAAAATCAAAAACTACTTTTACTGCGTTCCGGTTTAGGGGCTGTCGGGATCGTGCTCTTTTTTTATGCCATCGATCATCTTGTGCTGTCCGATGCCGATATGCTGAACAAACTTAGTCCGTTTCTGACCATCATCTTTTCGGCGCTATTCTTGAAAGAGCGGACCCGCGTCTTTCAGGTGGTGGCGATCATCATTGCGTTCATCGGGACGCTGTTCATCATCAAACCGGCGTTCTCATTTGATGTCATCCCATACGTTGCAGGGGTGTGTTCCGCTATTTTTGCAGCAGGTGCCTACACGGTCCTCCGGGTGCTCGGGAGCAGGGAGAAGTTTTATACAGTCGTCTTTTACTTTTCCTTTTTCACGACGGTCGTGCTGCTGCCGTTCGTCATCGGGTTTTATGAACCGATGAGTGTGAAACAGTGGGTGTACCTGTTATCCGCAGGTGTCTTTGCGACAGTCGGTCAGTTTGGGATTACGATCGCATACAAGTTTGCGCCGGCGAGGGAGATATCGATCTTTTTCTATTCCACTGTCGTGTATTCCGCGCTTATCAGCATCTTCCTGTTCGGTCAGGTGCCGGATGTCTTCAGTATTATCGGATACATTGTAATCTTCGGGGCATCATTGTATATGTTCCTGAAAAATAATGAAGCGGGTAAAAAACAAGCAGCATGAATGAAGCCTATCCATCACATGGTGGATAGGTTTTTTACGGTTAAAAAATGAAACATTTACCATTTCCCAACCGTGTCGTGCAGTGATTAAGGCAGCGACTGATTCTGCCCCTATCAAACATCGAGGAGATGGAATGGGGTGAGAAGAAACCAAGTAAATGCACCATGGTCTTTATGCAGAAAGACTTTGAAGAGATTCATCCTCAAGTTATCCTGATATTGAAGGATCCCGTCGAAGCAACACTCTTCATGGGTAGAAGAGAAGAGATATCTAAAGTGGCTTTGAGAGTGGATGATCCTGAGAAGTTAGAGCGATTATTAGAGCAATATAAAAATCGTGCCTGATTCTTATCAGGTACGATCCTTTCCAACCCCATGCGATAAACCAATCACATTCCCCCGATCATCGACTCATCATGAGATGAAACCAATTTATTACCCAACTCCCACCTGTTGGATATAATTATAATAAAATCATCCTTATACCCATATCTTTTTCCTACCCTTATCCGTTATAAGCATGAGAGGATGCAAAAGGAGTGAAGACAATGCAAATGAGATCGGTATTCAACCTGGACGAAGAAGGGATCGAAGAAATGGTCCCAAAACTGTTCCGGTATTGCTATTTTCTGACGAAGGACAAATGGGACGGGGAGGATCTTGCCCAGGAATCGGTTTATAAAGCCCTCAGCCGCTACCCCGATCGTCAGGATTGGAGTCCAGCTTTACTGAAGAAAATGGCCTATCATCTGTGGATCGATAAGGGACGGAAAGAGAGCAGGGAAACAATCGGATCTGTTCCGGAGTCTGGTTTGGAAATCCATCCAAAAGAATGGATCAGTCCTGAGATGGTCGGCGTGCTTTCCAGCAGGTTGACGCCTAAGCAACTGGTTTCCTTTGTCTTAAAGGAAGCCTTTCAGTACAAGATTTCTGAAGTGGCCGTTTTATTAAAATTGACAGAAACCGCTGTGAAGGCATTGCTGAACCGTTCCAGATCCAAGCTGAAAAAGATCTCCGGCGATGATGAATGGGGCGAAAGTGAAACATATGGAGACGATACTCTTCAAAAAGAGTTGAACGCCATTTTATATCGGAGCCTGAAAGCACAGGATCCCAGTCTTCTCATTGCCTACATCCCGACGCTGCTTGCCAATGGTACAACAGTCCACATGATTGCACCGACATCTCCTTCGCCTTGGAACGTCCTCTCGATGGCTGCATAACGAATGAGGGAGGAAGAAGATATGAATGCAATACCTTATGTGATTGAACAATCAAGTAAAGGGGAACGCTCCTACGATATTTATTCACGGTTATTAAAGGACCGGATCATCATGGTGAGTGACGAAGTGAATGATCATATGGCCAATAGTATCGTTGCTCAATTATTATTCCTCGCAGCAGATGATCCCGATAAAGACATTTCCTTGTATATCAACAGTCCGGGGGGCTCGACTTCGGCGGGATTCGCGATCTTTGATACGATGGAGTATATCAGTCCGGATGTGCGGACGATCTGCACGGGCATGGCGGCATCATTCGGCGCGATGTTGCTCTTGGCGGGTACGAAAGGAAAACGATTTGCCCTTCCGAACAGTGAAATCATGATCCACCAGCCTTTAGGGGGAGCGCGTGGTCAGGCGACAGATCTTGAAATCTCGGCAAAGCGCATCCTGAAATTAAGGGAACATATCAATGAAATCATTGCGGAGAAGACGGGTCAATCGGTTGAAAAAGTTGCCTTTGATACGGACCGTGACTATTTCATGAGTGCTTATGAGGCGAAGGAATATGGGATCATTGATGAGATTATCGAGAAGAAGAAATGATAGATGGGGGAACGGTCTTGATGGCCGTTCTTTTTTTATTCAGCAGCTGAACGAACTGGAATGTACCAGGTACAGAGTGGTGATTCTGTACCTGGTACAATCACTCGTTGATAAGCATGTATAGGAGATAGCGATTTCTTTCTTTTTCTCATCCATTCTATTATCCTTGTAGAATAGATTATGATGAAAACGAGGTTTTAACATGAAAACAATACATAGCGATGTGATTCAATTTCGCGGGTCCCATTATGACTTCGGGTTTATGCAAGGGGAACGGATAAAAGATTCCATAACGGTTAAAAATCGGGAGAATCAATGGAAGGTACGAAAACCCCGGTTTTCTATCAGTGTTGAAGAAACAAAGAATGCGATCAATCGATTTGCCCCAGGGATCTGGGATGAGCTTCTTGGATTACAGGAAGCACTCCAGTGGCCGATGGAGCGGGTGTTGAAGGAGTTTGGCGGCTACCGGGTGGATTATGTGAAGTCCGGCTGCTCAATCGTAACGGGTGAAGATTATCTAATCAGGAATTATGATTATCATCCGAAAACGTATGAGGGAAGGTATACGTTTTATCAGCCTACGGATAAAGGATACGCGATCATCGGTCCCAGTCAGCGCGTGACGGGCAGGATGGATGGCATGAACGAAAAGGGCTTGGCAATGGGATACAACTTCATGCACCGGAAAAATCCCGGTGATGGTTTCATCTGCTGCATGATTGGACGATTGATCCTCGAATCGTGTAAAGATGTTACCGAAGCCGTTGACATGTTGAAGCAGATCCCTCATCGGCACTCATTCAGCTATGTCGTGTATGACAGGAGCGGGGAAACGTTTATAGTGGAAACCTCACCGCGTGGGGTGGAGACTCGCCAAGCGAATGCATGTACCAATCATTTTGAAATCATGACCCATGAGAACAGAAATCACCTGGTCGATTCCAAGCGAAGATTGAGCGTCATGAGGGAAGCGGGTGACCAAGACGCTCATAATGCCTTCCGATTAATGAATGACAGTGATAAAGGGGTATTCTCAGATCTTTATGGTAGCTGGGCCGGCACGATCCATACATCGGCTTATTTTCCGAAAGAAATGAAAGCATGGTTTGCCCTTGGAGGGGATAGGGAGCCTGTTATCTTTGATTTTGCCGAATGGCTAAAGGGTAAGGATGTTGAACAGGAAAAAGTGATGGGTAAAGTGGATACTGACATTCCGTTTGTTCATATGGATGAGGGGGCGGATTGGTTCAGGAACTAAATGCGGGACTTCAGGATTACTCCTGGAGTTCTTTTTTTATGAATGGATGGTGACATAAATTCCATTTTACTAGCAGAATTTTTCTGTTTTTTCCTTAAATGTAGGGCTTTTAGTGGGTTTTACGTTATTTTGCAATAGTGACAAAATAGTCACATAGTTTTTGGATATTGAATCAGTATAATAGAACTAGAAAGGTTTTGTAGGAGGGATGCGAATGAGTCATCAAAAGAGAAATTGGCTAGAACGATTAAGAAAGATGAAGGGGTATAGCCAAGAAGAAATTGCCTATTTAATTCATATCGACAGGTCCTACTATTCGAAAATTGAAAGTGGCGTCAGAGTACCAAGCAGGAGGCTGGCAGAGAATTTGGCAGAGCTGTTGAATTTTCATGTTTCCGTCTTCGAGTTGGAGGAAAGTCCCTTTTATTTCGCCCTGCAAGATTCCCCGATGGTGATTGCCCATTTTGATTTAGAGTTAAGATATACATGGATTTTCAACCCTCATACGGACTTCGATCCTGTTTCAGTAATTGGTAAGCGGGACGTGGAATTAGAAGATAATGATGGTACCAGGGAATTAATGAAATTAAAGCAAGAGGTCATTAGTGTTCGTACATCCATTAGAAGGAAAATCTCTTTTCCGTTATCCGATCAAACATATGAATATGATGTTACCTGCCACCCCTTATTTAATCATAAAGGTAAACTGATTGGAGGAAGCTCTGCCTCCACTCAGCTGATTAAAGAAGAGGAACAGGCCAAGGATTATGAAATTCCCTCCTGATAAGATTGTCCGATTGAAGTGAGAGAGGGGTGTACACATGCATGATTCTGTTTTAACGAACTTATTATTGAATTTTTTATTTATTGTAGTGGGACTCTTGCTATTCGCCCTTTATTACGACGTGACAAAGAAGCAACCATCAAAAGGAATCGTTATCATACTTTCAACGGCTACGATCCTGTTATGTGTGATGTTCAGTCATAAGCTGACAAATGGAGTTTATGTCGATTTAAGAAGGATACCTTTTTTTCTGGCCAGCTTATATTTTGGACCGGCCGTATCATTTGTTTTGATGATCATCATCATCGCGTTACGTTACTTGATCATCGGGAGCAGTCTGATTCATTTAGTGATCCTCAACTATTTTATCACCTTTATCATTTTGTCAGCCTTTTCAAAAGGTTTTCTGCGGGCTAAGAAAAAAGTGAAAATGGTCTTTACGGTTGCCATTTGTTTTAGTATGACAATCTTTAATCTCTTATTTGGATATATCCATCAAGCTGAGATTTCAGTGGATGAGTATCTTTATCTTGTGATTATTCCTTTAGCTGCCACCATGATTTCTGTGATGATATCGGAAATGATACGAAAAGTAATGATGCTGAGAAAAACATTCTCCCAACATGAGAAGCTGAGAGTGGTAAGTCAATTGGCTGCCAGTATATCTCATGAGATACGAAATCCTCTAACATCCTCCAAAGGATTCCTGCAGCTTGTACAAGAAGAAAGAAACGAAAAAACACAGAGGGAATTTATTGAACTGTCTTTAAAAGGCATTGATGAAGCCACTCATGTCATAGAGGAGTATTTGACGTTCACAAACTCAGCTGCGGATAAAATAGAAAGAATTGATGTAAAGCAGTCCATCCTAGAACTAATCGAAACTTTAAACTCTGAGGCTGGACAGGTTTCATTCCACCATGAGCTTATAGATGAGGTGTATGTGGATGGTCAACGTAATAGCTTTCGGAAATGTATTGGAAATATACTATTAAATGCCATAGAGTCCATGCCTCTTGGTGGGGAGGTGTCCATCACCATGGTTGAAAAAGAAAACCTTATGATTTCCATTTCTGATTCTGGGAAGGGGATGACGAAGGAACAAATTCAACGGTTTGGAGAACCCTTTTTTACGACAAAGGATGAGGGAACGGGCCTGGGTATGATGGCAGCCACTATTATTGTGCATTCGATGAAGGGCAATATCCAAGTGGAAAGTGAGTTAAATAGAGGTACCACTGTTTTTATAGAATTGGACAAGTCTCTGAAGGCAGATACAGGGTGAATAGATTAAAAAAGGAATCCCGGCGAAAGCGGGATTCCTTTTCACATTATCACACAAACTTCACGATATCTTCATAAGGACGGCGTGATTTAGGTGCAGGTTCGTTGACACGGTAACCGAATGCAACCATGACAGAAATGCTGAAACTTCCGTCTTCAAGTAAGCCTTCTTCATCCAGCAGCTTATTCATTTTTTTAATGTCAAAGCCTTCAATCGGGCAGGAGTCTACGCCGATCTGGGCAGCAGCGGTCATCATATTACCAAGGGCTAAATAAGTCTGCTTTCCGGCCCAGTCGTATAGAGGACGCTCGCCTTCAAGTAAATCGAAATCAACCTTCTGGAACTGTTCGATTCGTTCTAAATACTTTGCCAAATGATCCTCAGGCATGTTCTTTTTATTTTTAAAATGATCCTGTAAATAGTCTGAATCGTACTTGGTATCTTTCTTTGTCCTCGCAAGGATCACGACGAAATGACTGGCTTCCGGCAGTTTTCCGTACGCTCCCCACGCGGTGTTCTTGATCTTTTCTCTCAGTTCAGGATTTTGGATGACCACAAATCTCCATGGTTCGAACCCGAATGAGCTCGGTGACAATCTCCCCGTCTCCATAATGAACCTGAAATCGTCTTCGGAAACCTTTTTGTCAGGATCGAATTCCTTGGTTGCATGTCTGAAATGGTAAGCATCTAAAATGTCTTGCTTGATTTGGTCTTTTGTAGACATCGAACATTCACTCCTTATCCATTAATTCCAACATGTTTAACTTACCACAAGTCCCGAAGGTTAATCATGTGATGTGTTTGCTGAAACTTTTTTTTCGGTAAGGTTAAACAAATGGTTGATCGTATCCGTAAATAAGGAAAAGAAGATAAGAGAGCCTGTAAAGGGATAGGCGTGTTGAAAATACATGGGGAGGGAAGAGATTATGAATTATGTTGAAATAAGAAAAGTTTCGGAACTCGATATAAACGGAAAGGTTCAAAGTCACTTGCAGCCGTTATTATGTGAGTGCTTCGGAGAGGATTATCCTCTGGACAGGATCTATTTCAAACAGAAGCCTCACTTAAGATTTTTGGCATACATAGAGGATCGTTTGGTTGGACATATTGCATGTGATTATCGGGTGATGAATCTGAATGGACGCCGAATCAATGTGCTGAGTCTCATCGATGTTTGTGTGTCTGCAGCCAACCGTTCCCGGGGCATCGCTTCACAACTACTGAAGGAAGCAGAGGGATTCTGCGGCAAACGGGACATCGACTTTATCATATTATTTGCGGATCATCCAAAAGTATATGAAAGAAATGGTTACAAGAAAGTTCACAACCGATGCAAATGGTTAAAGGTCGATGACGATACACAAAAAACGGCTGGCATTGGGTATGAAGTAATCAATGAGCTGATGGTGAAAGCGGTGGGTGAGAAAGAATGGGAAGAGGGTGAGCTTGATCTATTAGGATATCTTGGTTAGAAGAAGAGTTCCATATGATTTATTAAGAAAGAGGTATCTGGTTGCCAGATGCCTCTTTTTCTTGTAAAAGGATAAGACTTGTGGAGATATCTAATCGGAAAATTCTATAAAAATATAAAACTTTGTTTGACATTTCGGGGGTGAAGGGAATAAGATGAACATATAATTTGCACTAGGGAAACTTTTTAACGCAAAGACAATATAATTTACCGGAGGAATCAAACATGTCCGAAGTCAAAACGTTACTTCTCTCAGAATGTAAGCCGGGAGATCGCGTTCTTATAACATCATTATCATTAGAAGGTACGATGAGAAGAAGATTATTGGATTTAGGATTTGTGAAGGGATCCGAGATCACGGTCGTTCAAAAAAGTCCACTGGGGGATCCAATGGCCTTTCGGGTGAGTGATACGACGATTGCCCTCCGTAAAGAAGAAAGTTCAAGGATTCATGTTGAGAAAATAGGAGGTGCGTAAGGATGGGTTCATACAGAATTGCCCTTGCAGGAAATCCAAATACAGGGAAAAGCACGTTATTCAATCTGTTGACAGGTTTAAGACAACACACAGGAAACTGGCCGGGTAAAACTGTGATTCATGCAGAAGGTGAGTTTAAGCATAATGGAACGGATTTCACCATTGTCGATCTGCCCGGGACATACTCTCTTTATTCCAATTCAACGGATGAAGAGGTTGCGAGGGACTATATTATCTTTGATAAACCGGATGTGACACTTGTAGTACTGGATGCAACCTCACTCGAGAGAAATATGAACCTCGCTCTTCAAGTGATGGAAATGACGGATCGGGTCATCGTAGCCTTGAATTTAATGGATGAAGCGAAGAAAAAGGGAATTGAAGTAGATAGTGAAGCACTCCGCGAAAAGCTTGGTGTTCCAATAGTAAAAATATCTGCTAGAAATAATACAGGCATCAAAGAGTTATTGGATACCGTCCATGAAATGGCCAAAGGAAATGTAGCGACCACTCCATATCGCATGACCTATTCAGAGGATATCGAAGCAAAGATTGAAGAGCTCTCTCCAAAAGTAAGGCAAATGATAGGGGATGAATTTCCGATTCGGTGGATTTCCCTGCGTTTATTGGATGGGGATGAAAGTATACTCAACTCGTTGAATGATCACTTCAAGAAGGAAAGAAAGGGAGGAGGAATGACGAATGTCTCAGTCAATGCAACCACATAATGGAGATCAGAGTCTTGCGTATTTATTCAATCATGCGAAAGGGATGTCGAGTGACAACCTGCGGGATGAAATTGTAGAAAACATTTATTCAACGAGCAGAGGGATTTGCAAGGAAGTCGTAAAGTACAAAAACAAAGAACGGATCCATTCCGAAAAGCTGGATAAAGTGCTGACTTCACCTATTTGGGGTTTCCCTATTATGCTTGCCATGCTTGGAGCGGTGTTTTATCTGACGATTGCAGGGGCGAATATCCCATCCAGCATGCTGGCGGAAGGGTTTGCCTGGATGGAAGGGAAGTTGACCCTGCTGTTTAACGCCATGAATGCACCAGCATGGCTTCACGGTGTACTCGTACTGGGATTCTTCAGGGGTACCGGCTGGGTGATCAGCGTTATGCTTCCTCCGATGGCGATTTTCTTCCCGGCTTTTGCTCTTCTTGAGAATTACGGGTATTTACCCCGTGTCGCCTTCAATATGGATCGCCTGTTTAAGAAAGCAGGAGGGCACGGAAAGCAATCCTTGACGATGGCGATGGGCTTTGGATGTAATGCTGCAGCCATCATGTCGACCAGGATCATCGAATCACCGAGAGAACGGATGCTGGCCATCCTGACCAATAACTTTGTTCCTTGTAATGGTCGCTGGCCGACGTTGATCCTGCTTGCCTCCCTATTCATGGCAGCGGGGTATGCCGGGGGAATGGCTTCCCTTGTGACCGCCGGAATGGTCATGACCATGGTGTTGATCGGAATTGTCGTCACGATTTCGGTATCCTGGATACTGTCCAAAACGGCACTTAAAGGAGTTCCGACGCATTACACACTCGAGTTACCTCCATATCGTCGTCCGAAAATCTGGAGTACCGTCTTGCGCTCGAGTAAAGATAAATCCTGGTATGTGTTAAAAAGGGCCGTGATCGTGGCCGCACCTGCTTCGATCATCACGTGGATCATCGCGAATATCCATATCGGTGACACGAGCATCCTCATGCATTTTGTACAGTTCCTTGATCCGTTCGGGCAGGCACTTGGAATGGATGGGTTCATCCTGGCAGCCTTCATCATCGGACTGCCTGCCAACGAAATAGTCGTGCCGATCCTGATCATGGCTTATCTTTCTCAAGGGGCGATGCTTGAGCTTGATGATCTGACCGAGTTAAAAGCAGTCTTTGTCAGTCATGGATGGACATGGTTAACGGCACTGAATATGATGCTCTTCTCCCTGCTCCATTTCCCTTGCGGCACGACCCTTGTGAACATCTATAAGGAAACGAAAAGCAAGAAATGGACGTTCCTATCCTTTGCGATTCCGACAGCGATAGCAATCGGGGTCACATTCCTGGTGGCAACGATTGTCAGGGCATTGGGCTGGGTATAAGAAATATGAAAGCAAACCCCATTGGGGAGGGGTTTGCTTTTTTATATATCTGAAAGGTCCGCCCAAAAGTGTTACGATTGAAGAGTGCTTACGGCAGGTTCAATAAGGAGATCAAGATGAACGAACATGATTACGATACATTACTGAATATAAATACGGGCGATCGTCAAATAGGCTTTCATAGATCATTTCACTATCATCGCTATGAACCGACTCCATACGCGGCATTACAAGATTTATTTCGGCATTATGAACTGAAAAGCAGTGACCGAGTGGTGGATTTCGGATGTGGGAAAGGGCGTTTGAACTTCTTCATTCATCATCTTTTTCAATCGACTGTCATCGGTGTGGAAATGAACGACGAGTTTTACGGAGATTGCATTAGAAATCTTTCGACCTATCGTGAGAAAGCAAAAATCAGGAATGGTGCGATTTCCTTCCGCCATTGCCTGGCAGAGGAGTATAAGATTCATCCCGAAGACAATCGCTTTTACTTTTTCAATCCATTTTCCGTACAAATCTTTATGAAAGTCATTAACAATATTCTCTTTTCAGTGGAATCCTTCCCCCGTGACATCGAGATTCTTCTGTACTACAGCTCGGATGATTATGTTCATTTCTTGGAGGATCATCCATTATTTCAGTTGCGACAAGAAGTTTCGTTAACAGGGGAGTTCGCGAAGAACGAATATGAGCGGTTTCTGGTTTATGGGTTGATGTATTAATCAGAATTTTTGATTTATCCGCTTTCATATTGGAGAATGAAATAGAAGATCTAACAGAAAAAGGAGGCGGATGGAATGAGAATATTGGTTGTAGGAGCAGGAGCCGTCGGCGGATACTTTGGAGGCAGATTGGCAGAGAAAGGTGAGGACGTCACGTTTCTCGTGCGGGATAAAAGGGAACATCAGCTGAAAGAACATGGCCTTCACATCGAGAGCGTTCAAGGCGATTATCACTATCAGCCGAAGACGATTAAGGCTGAAGAAAAAGCAGAGCCCTTTGATGTTGTCATATTATCCACCAAAGCGTACCACCTAAAAGGGGCAATCGATAGTCTAAACCCGTTTGTAGGGGAGAACACTATGATACTTCCATTGTTAAACGGCATGTCTCACGTCGATGACTTGATCCAAGCCTTCGGGGAAGAAAAAGTGATAGGCGGCTTATGCTTTGTCGAGTCCACACTTGATGGTTCAGGTAAAGTCATTCAGACAAGCCCTATCCATGACCTGGTGTTTGGAGAGAGAAATGGAGATCGGACGGACCGGATCACCAGACTGGAAGAAGCTTTCTCTGGAACGAAAGCGAGCTTCCGTTTATCCGCTACCATCGAGCAGGAAATGTGGCATAAATATCTCTTCATCACTACCCTGTCAGGCGTCACGTCCCTTTATCGTGCACCGATCGGTCCGATCAGGGAGACCGGTGAAGGAGAGGGGCGGATCAAGGCGGTCCTTTCTCAGGCAGCGATGGTCATGAGAAAGTTGAAGGCGCCACTTGCAGAAAATATTGAAGACGCTCTTTACGATAAAATCAGCGGGATGGGCTACAGCATGAAGTCTTCCCTGCAGCGTGATATGGAGAAAAGTCTATCAGTGGAGGCCGATCATTTATACGGTTACTTACTGGAAGCTGCCGAGAGTAAGGACGTAGATGTCCCTGATTTACGATTGATTTATGGGAATTTGAAGATTTATGAGATTGCGAGTCAATGAGAATGGGAGACATCGGATGCCTTTTGGGGGTGTCTGGTGTTTTTTTTTGTTTATGTTTATGTTCAGCAGGTGAATAAGTGGAAGTATTCAGCTGCAGAAAATTCGTGATAAGTCAGCAGTTGAATCAAAAGATAAAAATCGAGGGACGGACCTCCCATCATCTCTTTTGCAGAAAGCAAAAGGATGGTTGGAGGTCCGTCCCTCTCAGTCGACTGCTTCTAAAAGGAAGTCGACGATGTGGATGGCTCGCATTTTGTCTGATAGGCCTTCCCGTTCGATGCCGAGTTTCATTTGGAGGAGGCAGCCGGGATTGGATGTGATGATGGTGGTGGCCCGGGTGTCTTCGACTTTTTCCATTTTGTGATCGAGGATCTTCATGGACATGTCGGATTCGACGATGTTGTAAATTCCTGCCGATCCGCAGCAGTGGTCAGCTTGTTTCATCTCAACGTAATCGGCACCTTCCACGGATTGGAGAAGTACCCTTGGTTCCATGAATGTTCTCTGTACGTTTCGTAAGTGACAGGAATCTTGATAGGTGATTCGTTGTGGTGCCACATTCAATGCCTTTTTATGAAACTCCAATTCTACCAGAAGCGAGGAAATGTCCTTAATCTTGTTTTTAAATTGGACTGCACGCTCTTTCCACTCGGGATCATCTTTCAGTAAGTGATCGTAATCCACAAGAAAAGCTCCGCAGCCACCGGCATTCGTGATGATGTAATCGACCCCGGAAGCTTCAAATGCCTCAATATTCCGTTTAGCCAATCCCTTGGCAGCATTCTTTTCACCGCTGTGTCCATGCAAGGCCCCGCAACAGGTTTGTGTCTTCGGAATCACGATGTCACAGCCTGCCAGTTGAAGGAGTTTCGTTGTGGCATTATTGGTTTCCAGAAACATCGTATCCATCAAACAACCGGAAAAGAATGCAACTTTTTTCCGAACCTCACCAATCGAAGAAAGGGAAGTCGGGCGTTCCTTCATCGCTTTCAGCTTTGGGACCTGAGGGAGGACGCGTTCCATCGTTGCCATGCTTTCCGGGAATAGCTTCATGACGCCTGTCGTGTGGACGGCCTTTTGTAAACCGGAACGCTGATAGATTCCGAGAAGGTTCGTGACCATCCTCATTCTGTCCGGATGTGGGAATAAACCTTCGAATACGGTCTTCCTGACAACCCGGACAGGGAGGGAATGCTTTTTATTTTGATTGATGATATCCCGTGCCTCTTCTAATAAGTGACCATAGTTCACACCGGATGGGCAGACCGGTTCACAGGCCCTGCATCCGAGACAAAGGTCCAGTGTGCGCTCGACTTCTTCATCCGGCTCGATCACACCATCGACGACGGCCTTCATAAGGGCGATGCGACCCCGTGGGGAGTGTGATTCCTTGAATCCGGATTCGATATAAGTGGGACAGGAGGGAAGACAGAATCCGCATCTCATACAATTCAATAATTCATCTTCATCCATTCGGTCTTTGAACGCCTGTTGAATCTTTTGTTTTTCCTGGACGGTCGTCATCTTGAAATCACCACACGTTTTCTTGATTCTTTCGCAAATACTTTATTCGGATTCATGATGTTATTGGGGTCGAAGGATTGCTTGATCATCTTCATGGCACCGATTCCTTCAGGTCCAAGTTTCCATTCCAGATAAGGGGCCTTCATCATCCCAACGCCGTGTTCTCCGGTGATAGTCCCGCCCAATTCGATGGCGTGGGCGAAGATCTCTTCAAAGGCCGCTTCGACCCGCTCCATTTCATCATGGTCCCTGGCGTCTGTGGCAACGGTCGGATGAAGGTTTCCATCCCCTGCATGGCCAAAGGTGCAAATCTTCAACTCGTAGCGCTCGGCTATATCATTGATCGCTTTCACCATCTTGGCAATTTCGGAGCGGGGTACCGTGGCATCCTCCAAGATTGTCGTCGGTTTAAGTCGGGCAAGAGCCGAGAGGGCAGAACGCCGGGCAGTTCGAAGGGCATCTGCTTCGATTTCGGTTTTAGCGAGTTGAACGGATACGGCATCGTTTTCAACACACACTTCTTTGATACGCTTCATATCACGTGCGACCACTTCGGGAGGACCATCCTGTTCAATCAGCAGGACTGCTTTCACATCCGTAGGCAGTCCGATTTTGGCGAAATCCTCCACCACTTCCAATGTAGGCTGATCCAGAAATTCCAGGGTCGTCGGGATGATCCGATTCGAGATGATGCTCGACACACTTTTTGCAGCTGCTTCTATGTCCTGATAAAGGGCAAGCATCGTCTGTTTCGTCTCCGGCATGGGGACGAGCTTCAATGTCGCTTCCGTGATTACACAAAGCGTTCCTTCCGACCCGACAAACAGGCGGGTCAAGTCATACCCGGCTACATCTTTTGCGAGTTTCCCGCCGGTCCGGATGATATCACCATTCGGAAGGACCGCTTCAAGGGCAAGTACATAATCCCGGGTGACTCCATACTTCAACCCTCTCAAACCACCGGAGTTTTCATTGATATTCCCTCCGATGGTGGAGATTTTCATGGAACTGGGGTCTGGAGGATAGAAGAGTCCCTTGGCTTCAACGGCGTGAATTAAATCAAGTGTTACAACCCCGGGCTGGACGGTGATGGTTAAATTTTCTTCATCCAATTCGAGGATGTTGTTCATATGGGTGAAAAGGAGAACAAGACCGCCTTCGGTTGGGCACGTCCCGGCACATAGATTCGTTCCGGATCCCCGCGGGACAATGGGGATGCCGTGCTCATTGCAGATCTTCACGATTGCCGCTACTTCCCCCGTTGACCGGGGAACGATGACGGCATCGGGCATGGATTGGTAGTTAGGTGTTGCATCATAGGAATAGACAAGTTTTTCAGCAGGGGTATCACGGTAATGATCTTCACCGACGATGCTGACGAACTGATTCTTGATATCAGGAGTAATCATACTGGTTTCCACCTTTTTTGCGAGTTTTCAAAACGGTTCATAAAATGAGTAGAGAGACGGTACCCGACTGGGGTCAAGGTCCGTCCCTCATGATAGATTATTTGGTAATGATGGGGCTTGGGGTGATCGACCCGAGGATGACGGGTTTTTTCGCTCCGGTTGCCCCTGGGACATTGCCTGGATTGCCGTGCAGGGTTTCGTTGGCTAATAGGGCAAAGGCAATCGCTTCCTTGGCATCGGATGAGTATCCGATATCTTCCTGAATGAGAATTGTCACTTCAGGGAGAAGTTCCCTCATCATTTGGAGAAGCGTTTTGTTATAGCTTCCCCCGCCGCCGATGATGACCTCGTTGATCGGATGCTGAGGGAAGATGAATGTCTTATAGGCATCCGAAATGGATAGGGCGGTAAAGTAGGTGGCCGTCGCAATCAAATCTTCTTTCGCAAGATTACTATATTCAGCCAGGATCCGGTTCACGAACACCTCGCCAAACAGTTCCCGGCCGGTGGACTTAGGAGGCGCTTTCTGAAAGAAATCCGTTTCCCACTCCACCCATTTCCGTGCTGCTTCATGGTGAACCGTTCCCCTGGAGGCAATCGATCCATCCTCGTCAAAAGCCAAGCCGAATAACTTCTCGCATAGTCCATCGATCACCATATTCCCGGGACCAGTGTCAAAAGCAAACACTTCTTCAAGGGAGCAGTCCCTCGGAAGGACGGTTACATTCCCAATTCCCCCGATGTTCTGAAGGAGCCTCCCCCCATCCTTTTTCCGGTAGAGAAGGAACTCTGTATAAGGGACAAGCGGGGCACCTTCTCCCCCTGCAGCCATATCCATGGAACGGAAATTGGATACCACCTGTGTGCGGGTAAGGTAGGCAATCACGCTCGGTTCTCCGATTTGAAGAGTGGAAGCAACCGAATCTTCCGTTTGAAAGGGCTGATGATAGACCGTTTGTCCATGGGATCCGATAAAGCTAAGCTCATCAACAGAGATGCCCGCCTCCGTACATACTTTCTCTACGGCATCGGCGTATACGTTACCAAGCTCAAAATGCAGGCTGGATAAAAGGGGAGTGGAGGAATCATCAGGACTCATGACATCAAAGATTTTCTTTTTCACAGGGGGAGGGAAGGGGGCCGACGAATAGTGCACAAGCTCCACAACTGTATTCGTCCCGGATCCTTCAATAGAAACAAGGGCGGCGTCCACCCCGTCAACGGACGTGCCGGACATCAGTCCGACTGCTAATCGTTTACTCATATGACAACCTTCCTTTCCGTATGGCTTCAACTATGTCCACTGCGCCTGTAGCGGGGGACGTAGAATCAACGACAAAAATCGGATCCATAAACACTGATGAAATCGTTTCTTTAAACGTGGATTGAACCACAGGATTGTGTTCGAGGACACTACCTTTCAAAGCTATGACAGGCTTTGTTTCAATCTGTAACGCTTCGATCAATGCGATTGTCTGTGCGGCAAGCTGTGTGCCGGCGGTTTTCAATAAGGTAAGGGCCGTTTCATCCCCGGCCTCTGCTTCCTTGTGGATCACTTTCGCAAGCCGGGCGATTTCCCCTTTTGAAGAAGAATAGATAAATCCCTTCAACCCTTTGACATCAGAGGTGCCGATTTCCTTCATCAGGCTCAAGGAGAGGGGAGAGAGCGGGATGCCGAAATCGATTTCCCCGGCGATCTTTTTACACGCTTCGATGGCAAGGTGATACGCACTGCCTTCATCTCCAAGAAGATGCCCCCAGCCCCCGGTCGTTTCTTCCCTTGTTCCGTTCCTTCCGTAACAAATCGATCCCGTCCCCGCAATTGTCATCACGCCATTCCGGTTACCGATCAAACTGAAATAGGCGAGTGTCGCATCGTTTATAAGAATGATGGGAAGGGAAGTCATCCTGCTCAATTCTGATTGAATTCGGTGGGAGAGGTTTCCCGACCCTCCCCCTGCCATACCGATTACAACGTGGGTGGCATCATCTGAAGCAGTATGGTCCAGGCATTGTTGAACGACGGAGGAGAGATTACGCAATGCTTCCTCGTACGAGACTGACGGGTTCCCGTGTCCGGATAAACTTTGGAAAAGGATATTCTTCTCCATATCCATGACGAGTCCCTGAATTTTCGTTCCTCCTGCATCGATCCCTATTACTCTAGTCATCTCTTAAACCTTCTTACTTGGCAGAAAGGCAAATTTGCCCCAGGGTTTCAAATAATCCAGTAAGAAAATTTCTTCTTCACGGATCCGTCCCACGACATTCGTCTTACCGGAGTTCTCCATATCCTGAAGGGCAATTTGAAGTTCTCCCGCATATTGAGCATACAGGTCGTTTTCGATGATAATGTCTCCACGCTTGATGTCGACGTTGTTATGGGGAGCAAATTCTCTTCCTCTGTATTTGACGCGGCTTTGAGTGGAACGGATCATATAATCCGATACATCCCCGCGGTAAAAGTGTGGTTCTTCAAAGATGATCGTTTTCTCTAGATCGGTTGTCGTCTCATGGGTTTCGACGGTAAAAGTCAGCTTCGATGTATTCAGTTCACTGAGCAGCTGCATTTCACGTTCTGATGCATACGCATTGCTGATGATGACGTCGTCAATCAGTCCAGTCGCAAAAAGATGCTTCGCCTGCACATCAATAGGAAGGGAACGGTGCATTTCCAGGGTAGGCAATCCTTCTGTGACCGGCCATGGACCGAATGTGGCATCTGCGGAAGACACAAAGGCTGCCGTTTTCATACCGAAGTCTTTGAATTTCTGGCTGCATTCGATAAAGAAGGGATAAGATAAGCCGGAGTAGCGGTGCGGATAGAAGTTATGGCACCCTAATAATTGATCCTTATTGGGCTGATATGTCATGATGTTATCGATGTATTTCGTGGCATTGCTCATGTTCAATTCGATTTTTAAATCATAAGGGTTGTACGACATCATGGATTCCTCATGACCGGTATATCCGAGGTCAAGGCGGATACCGTGAGCACCCAGGTCGGCAAAAAAGGATAGGTCATCGTAAGAAATATCCAGCTCTTTAAAAATACGTGGGCTGATGTCGGCTATGACTTCCATATTCTTCTCACGGGCAAACTTGATCGTTTCTTTGAAGTTCGCAATGATGCCTTCCTTGTCCCCTTCAACGGATAATAAACAGGTAAACACACGCTGGAATCCGTAAGAAGCGGCAAGGGTCAAATAGTCTTTATCTTTTTCAGTTGTAGAATGATTCGGATAGATTGAAACGCCCAGTCTTTTACTCATCGGGTTCCCTCCTTAATTAGATTGGCTTTCGAGTGCATGGATTCTCTTTAACATAGGTATCATTTGTTCAATTAATGAGATTTCACTGATTGACGTCATCAAGTGATCCTGTGCATGGATCATAAGAAGGGATTTTTCAAATTTTTCCCCGTTGATTTCGGCCTGGATCAGGCTTGTTTGCGTCTTGTGGGCTTTATTCAGTTCGTCATGGGCAGTCTTTATCATCACTTCCGCCTCATCGAATTTCCCCTCATGTGCTTTAGCGAGGGCTTCATAAGCCGTACTCTTCGCATTTCCACCGTTTGATATGATCTCAAATATCTCCATTTCCACGTTGCGGATCTCTGCCATCGTGTATTCCTCCCTGGACCTTTTTAGAACTCTTTTCTACCAATTTTGTAAAATAAAAGTTTAAATATTTTAAAATAATATTGAAATTTAATTTCATTATCGCATATAATCATATTAAACTGAAAGCCTTTTCAAGACAATCATTTTTTTGGAGGTGACCATGACAGAATTCCAGGTTTTAAAACACATCAAAAGTCAGATGGAGAGCTTTACACCGTCTGAAATAGCGGTTGCTCAATATGTGCTCGAATTTCCGGAGAAAGTGATGGAGATGACCACAAAGCAACTATCACAATCATGCGGCAGCAGTGAAGCCGCCATCATCCGGTTCTGCAAACGGATCGGGATCAACAGTTTCAGCGGCCTGAAGATCGAGCTCGCGAAAAGTACGAACATCGAAGAAACGAAGAGTCATGATATCAATACGCTTCTCTCCTTTGAAGATAATCTTGAAACCGTCTTCAATAAAGTATTGGTCAATACCTATCAAGCTATCAAGAATACGGAAAAGCTTTTTTCCATTGATGAACTCGGTAGGGCGGTTAATGCGTTTCATGAAGCCGAAAGAGTCTATCTGTATGGAGTGGGCGGTTCCGCAGTGGTAGCGGAAGATTTCACGCAAAAGCTCTTGAGGTTGAACTACCTGGCGTTTCAGGCAAGTGATATCCATGTGCAGATGATGATGGCTGCGAACTTAACGGAAAGAGACGTACTCTTCGTCGTCTCAACATCCGGTCAGACGAAGGAAATCCTGAAGCTGATGCATGTCGCAGAAGAAAAGGGAGCCACCATTGTACTCCTGACACAGCACGGTAAATCACCGGCAAGAAAGCTCGCCGATATCGTACTGACGATTTCCGAGGAGGAACATAATATCCGAATCGGTACCATGACGGCAAGAATTGCTCAACTCGTCGTGATCGACGCTTTATTCGTGGCATTATGCATGAAAAAGGGACATGGCGTTTACGAGCAAATTATTCATACACATGAAGTGGTCCAGCGAATGAAAGAGGAGGAGGAATAGGGATGAAAGTATTATTCGTATGCTCTGGTGGGATGTCCAGTGCAATCGTCGTCAATGCCCTGAAAAAAGAAGGAACAAAAGAGGGCATTGAGATGGAAGTCCATGCAATCGGAACAGGGGAAGTATCCGAGGAAATCTCTAAGGGATGGGATGTATGTATGGTAGCACCTCAGATCAGACACCGATTTGATCAAGTGAAGAAAGCCGCCGATGAGGCCAATGTTCCATGCGGGCCGATTCCGCCACAGGCTTACACGCCACTGGGTGGGCCGACTTTACTGAAAACAGTAAAAGAATTAACAAACTAATTTAATAGGAAACAAGGGGGTAGTAACATGCAAACGTTTGTGAACTTTCTGGAGAATAATTTGTCGGGTCCAATGGCCAGACTCTCTGAACAAAGGCATTTGCAAGCAATCCGGGATGGGGTTATTTCAGCACTGCCATTTATTATCGTCGGTTCATTCTTTCTGATCTTAGCGTTTCCGCCGCTGCCTGACGCATGGATATTCGGTGACATCAAACAGTGGGCAGCAGACAATATTGTCGAGATCCTGATTCCGTACCGTCTGACGATGTTCATCATGTCGCTCTATGTCGCCTTCGGGATCGGATACAATCTCTCGAAAAGCTATAAACTGGATCCTTTATCCGGCGCACAGATCTCAGTCGCAGCACTTCTATTGACCATCACACCGAAAGTAATGGAAGGAGAAGGCTGGGTCCTTCCAATGACCAACCTCGGTGGGCAGGGATTATTTGTGTCCATGGTCGTCTCGATACTGGCCGTTGAAATCCTGCGTTTCTGTAAGACAAAGAACATCACGATCAAAATGCCAGAGCAAGTACCGGCATCCGTTTCACGAAGCTTTGAAGCACTCATACCTGTAGCAATCGTAATTTTATTGATTTCATCCGTGACGGTCTTAGCAGGGGTAGACCTGCATAAGTTGGTCGGTGTCGCCGTCGCACCACTGGTTACAGCCGGTGACAGCATATTCGGTGTATTGGTTCCGGTATTCCTGATCGATTTCTTCTGGTCATTCGGGATACACGGCGTATCCGTTGTCGGTACCGTAGCGCGTCCACTATGGGAAGTATTCCTTGTGAACAACGCTGATGCGGTTGCAAGCGGGCAAGCGATCCCGCATATCGCTCCGGAAACGTTCTACCAATGGTTCATCTGGATCGGTGGATCAGGAGCCACGCTTGGATTGGTTCTTGCGATGGTCTTCTTCTCCCGTTCAAAATATTTAAAAGCATTAGGGAAAACATGTCTTGTACCGGGTCTTTTCAATATCAATGAGCCTGTCATATTCGGTGCTCCAATCGTATTGAACCCGATTTTGATCATACCATTCATCACCGTACCTTTGATTACAGCCACTCTTTCATATGTGGCAACCACTGTCGGGTTGGTATCACCAACGTACATCATGCCACCATGGACACTGCCTGCACCAATCGGAGCGTACCTTGCAACGGGTGGTGACTGGAGAGCGATCGTCATGGTTCTGATCAATGTCGGAATCTCATTCGCTATCTATTTCCCATTCTTGAAAATGTACGACAGGAAAATGATGAAGATGGAAGAAAGCGACCAACAAGCGGCATAGAAAAGCGGAAGGGGCTCGCCCTGAGGCGACAAGCATAAGAGTATTATATAAAAAAGAAGTGGGAGTCCCAGGATTCCCACTTCTTTACTAGGTCAGGAGTGATGGAAATGACAGAAACCGTTGTGCCAAAGAGAATCGGTTTTAAGAGTGTGTTTGTATTATTAATCTCTGTATCTATTGGACTTTTACTTCTTTCTAAACCATTGATGAGCACGGGACTGGCTAAAGAATGGAGTATGTTTTTGGCTACGGGTATTTCAGCTTCCATCGGGCTTTCATACATTTTATTGAAAATTGAAGGACCGGTTGAAGACGCTTCTGTTAAAAAGAAGCGGATCGTATTAGCCGTTGTGGTCAGTTTCGTCATAAGTTTCATTCTGGCTTTTGTGGCCAGGTAACTGGAGGCTTTTGCAATGAAAAAAGGAATCAAGATCGTCACCATCGGCGGGGGCTCGAGCTATACTCCCGAGTTTGTTGAAGGATTGATCAAGCGTTATGATGAGCTGCCGGTGAATGAGCTGTGGCTTGTGGATATTGAAGAGGGAAAAGAGAAATTGAATATTGTCGGGAACTTAGCGAAGAGAATGGTGGAAAAAGCGGGAGTCCCGATGGAAGTCCATCTTACACTGGACAGGAGAGAGGCGTTGAGTGGAGCTGACTTTGTCACGACCCAAATGCGGATCGGACATCTGAAAGCCCGGATTCAGGACGAGCGTCTCCCGATCAAATATGGGATGATTGGTCAGGAGACGAATGGGGCGGGTGGACTTTTTAAGGGAATGAGGACGATCCCTGTCCTTTTGGAAATCTCGGAGGAAATGCAGGAACTGTGCCCCGATGCCTGGCTGATCAATTTCACGAACCCTGCTGGCATGGTGACAGAAGCAATGCTTCGCTATGGGTCTCATCCGAAGGTCGTGGGCGTTTGCAATCTTCCCATCAATACGAGGATTACGTTGGCAGGGCTCCTCGGTGTCGAGGTGGAACGCCTGCATATCGATTTTGCCGGACTCAATCATATGGTCTATGGGTTGGACGTGCTGGTGGACGGGGAATCTGTATTGGGGGAAGTACTCGACATCATGAGCGATCCCGAGAGGCAGGTCAGCATGAGGAATATTGCGCCCCTGCCGTGGGATTCTGAATTCATCAGGAGTCTGAGAGTCATCCCTTGTCCATATCACCGTTATTACTACAAAACGGGTGATATTTTAGAAAAGCAGCTTGAGGAATTCCAGACGGGTACGACTCGTGCGGAGGTCGTCCAGAAGTTGGAGAATGAGCTGTTTCATTTGTATAAGGATGAAAGTTTAGCGGTTAAGCCTCCTCAGCTTGAAGAGCGGGGAGGGGCTTATTACAGTGATGCTGCATGCAATCTTATATCTTCCATCTATAACGATCGCGGGGATATCCAGACTTTGAATGTACGCAATAACGGGGCAATCAATGATTTGCCAAGGGAGTCTGCCGTGGAAGTGAACTGTGTAGTGACGAAAGCAGGACCGAAGCCGATTGCCGTCGGGGAACTACCTGTGTCGGTCAGTGGACTTGTGCAACAGATCAAATCCTTTGAGCGGGTGGCGGCAGAAGCATCCGTAACCGGCTCCTATGAAAAAGCCTTGCTTGCCATGACTATCAATCCGCTAGTGACGAGTGATGTGAAAGCGAAGCAGCTGCTGGATGAAATGCTTGAGGTTCATAAAGAGTATTTGCCTCAGTTTTGTGAGAGGTGACCCATAATTAAAGATAGGAAACGTCCCGAATTATGCTTTGGGACGTTTTTTTGGTGGAGAGAATAGGGAAGGAAAGGGTATTGGTGGACTTATTATCGACTTTCCAGAAATATTATCGACTTCTCCGCTTTTATTATCAACTCTATATGGCCCGTGACGGAACGACTCCCGTTATATTTTCAAAACTGGCATACTTATTTTCAAAACAGACCAACTTATTTTCAAGAACCAGAATATATTTTCAAAACCAACCAACTTATTTTCAAAACAACACCAATCCCCTGCGCATCTTTCCCCGGGACGAGCATACCTTGATAAAAAGAAACCATGTCCAGAAAGGATGCACCGTCCATGATCTCAGTGAAAACAAAGGCAGCCGCGTCCCTATATGCCACAATGTCAATCAGCTTCTGGGGCATATCCTTCGTATCGACGAAAGCGGTGCTGGGTACCCTTGATCCCTATACGCTCCTCGTCCTACGCTTTGGAATCGGAGCTCTGTTTCTGCTCATGCTTCTATTACTAAAAGGATACAAACTCACCATCCCTCTGAAGTATATCCCTCACTTGATCATCCTTGGGGTCCTCGGGGTCTTCATTCACCAAGTCATCCAGGCGACGGCCCTCCTGAACATTGATGCATCGACGGCAGGATGGATGATTTCATTTTCTCCGGTGTCCACCGTCATCCTCTCTATGATGTTCCTACATGAAAAAATGACTCTCCCTAAAGCGCTGGGGATGATCATTGCGATTACGGGTGTGCTGATGGTAACGACTGCGGGGAGCGGACAGTCGATCGGATTTGCTGCCAATATCGGGTATCTCCTGATGATTCTCAGTACATTGAACTGGGCGGTATACTCTGTGCTTCTGAAAAAACTTCGCATTGAGCTCCCATCCCTCGTGATTACCTATTATATGAGCCTGCTGGGATTCAGTTTGACCATCCCGTTTCTCATTCGCAACCGCGGCTGGGAAGGCATTTCCCAACTATCAAATGTAGAGTGGGCACACTTGATGTTCCTTGGTGTATTCGTTTCGGGGATCGCGTATTGGTACTGGGCGAAGGCATTGGAAGTATTGGATGCGTCCAAGGTATCGATGTTTCTCTATTTGGAGCCTGTCACGACCCTCGTTGCGGCGCTTCTTCTTCTGCATGAGAAAATTTTTCTCATAAGCATACTGGGTGGAGTCATAATTATAATAGGAGTTGTCATTGTCAATGGCCAGATGGTTTCTGTCCTTCATCGGTTTCTATGGAGGAAACGATAACATCAGGGGGGATCCGAAGTGTCCATAAAGGAACGGATAAAGAAGCGATTGGATGAATTGTCTCATCCTTCAACGAAAGAACTGAAGGAAGTCTTGCAGTCTCTGAATATACGTTTTGAGGATTTACAGCCGTATCTGGAGTCTCCGGAAGGAAAACCTTATTATCGAAAGCTCCTTTATCAAAATGAAGCAGTGGAGCTCCTCGTCATGAATTGGTCCGACATGGAATGTGCCCCACACGATCACGGGGATTCGAAGGGATGGATCCAGGTGATGAATGGGACTTCCGTCAACACGATCTTTGAAGTGAAGGATAACCAGCTTCCTCAGGAGTTATTTGACCGGGAATATAGGGAAGGCTCCTTCTTTTTTGCACCGAAGAAAGGGGTTCATAAAATGAAAAAGGGGAGTGCAGGGAATCTTGTGACTCTCCACCTCTATTCACCGCCCATTCAAGGGATGATGGTGTACGATTTGGAGAAGTGTGCGGCCTGTGTGGTATCCGATGAATGCGGGGCATGGTGGCCGGATCATATGAGGGAAAAGGTAAGGGAAATACAGATAAAATAAGAAGAAGCGTTTCTCCATTACGGGGAAACGCTTCTTTCTATGATTATCGTACTCTCACTGTTTTCGCGTCTTTACTTTCCACACCTGTCGGAGATACGGAGGTAACTCCATAAGTGTACATTCCACCTTCTGCAGCAGAAGTGTCTTTATACGTCGTAACGCCTTCTTGAGAGTACACGACATCCACAATATTTGCAGAGTTCGTGTAGTCTCCTTCTTTCACGCCGTCAAAGCGATAGATGACAAATTTTCTGGCGTCTGAATGATTTTTATCATCGATGGTCAACGTGATACCGTCTTTCTGCTTATCAGCCTTCACGTTGTTCGGTTTCTTCGGAAGGTCATCATTGTTCCAAGGTGTGGCAGGCGTCAAAGCCTTCTCCGTATATACTTCATTACGTAAGATGTCAGCGTACCCAAGTGGATTTTCGAAAATTTGTCTTAAGGAGAAATGCATTTGGCCGAGGGCCGTTCCGTTAGCCCGGTTGTCCATGATTTGCCCCGGCAGTTCATAAGGATTGAACCATTCCTGGTCAAAGTTGTCCCCGACCTTATAATCGGCCATTCCGATGTACAGATTGACCGGATGTTCATAGGAATACTCATTCACTTCCCGGCTCCACCAATCGAGTAGGACGGAGTAGTTGGCGACGGCGAGTTTCCTGGACCAATAGATTTGCGGGGTGATGTAGTCGATGCTTCCATCCTTGATCCATTGGCGGGTGTCGGCATACAGGTCATCGAAATTCGTTTGTCCCGCCTCTGTTTCGCTTCCAGTCGGATCATCGGCGATATTTCTCCACACGCCAAATGGGGAAATCCCAAATTGGACATAGTCTTTGATTCCTTTGATTTCAGTGTTGATATCAGCGACCAGTTCATCGACGTTGTTCCGTCTCCAATCATCGATATTGGCAAATGTGCTGCCATATTTCTCGTATGTATCTTGATCTGGGAAGCTTTCTCCTGCAATTTTATATGGATAGAAATAATCATCCATATGAACGGCTTCTATGTCGTAGTTGCTTACTAGTTCTTTAACTGTATCAATCAAGTAATCTTGTACTTCGGGAATTCCGGGATTGAGATAGTATTGTTTTCCATATTTCAGTACCCACTCGGGGTGAAGCTTGGCAACGTTATCATCTGCGAGAGACTCGATCGTTTGATTCGGCATCGTGATCCGGTAAGGGTTCACCCATGCGTGTACTTCGATTCCTCGTTTATGTGATTCATCTAACATGATGGCAAGTGGGTCATAGCCTGGATCGGTTCCCTGCTCATCACCCGTAATATACTGGGACCATGGAGCGAGTTCAGAAGGATACAAGGCATCGGCAGTCGGCTTGACTTGATAAATCACCGTATTGAAGTTCAATTCTTTCAATTCGTCCAGGGTGTTCACCACCCAATCCGTAAATTCCTGCTTGTCCATTCCAGGCTCCATGTCGATATTCGTCACTGTCGCAATCCACGCAGCCCGCATCTCATGCTTCGGTTCAGACGTGCCGGATGCCTTCGCTTTCCCGGTAGAAAAGGGAAGTGCCAGTGAGAACAACATCACGGCCATAATCATGTACTTTACTGCTTTCATTTCTCTACTCCTCTCTTACGGTTAGTAAGAAACCGATTTCATTTTATTAAAATAATACTTCATGAAATTTAATAAAAACATGAAATATTATTTCTATTTTCATTATAAGGGGTTCTATTACTCTGGTATATAGTACCAATGAGGTGAATAAACTGAATATTCAGCCGGTAAACGGGAGTAAAGGACCAGGTGAATCGTTCTAAAAAGAATAAAAAGGGAAAGAATGAATACGGAAGTGGTGTAAAATAGAAGTGAAATATAAAAAGGGAGAGGATGACATGTTCAAAGATCTACCGATCGATCAATGCGATTTAGATAAGTATACATTCGTGGACGTAAGGTCTCCTTCTGAATACAGGGAAATGACGATTCCGGGCAGCCTGAATATTCCGGTATTTGATGATGAAGAAAGAGCAGAAGTAGGGACATTATATAAGCAGGTGAGTAAGGAAGTGGCAACGGACCGGGGTCTGGAGATTTTTTCAAGTAAGCTTCCCCGATATATTAATGAGTTCAAGAAACTTGAGGGTGAAATCGTCGTGTTTTGCTGGCGGGGTGGTATGCGAAGCAAAGCGGCCGCTACTTTCCTTGACCTGATGGGGATCAGGACTTCCCGTATCCTGGGCGGCGTCAGGGCCTATCGCCACTGGGTGCTGAAGGGGCTTGAGAATATTGAAATGAAGCCTGCTTCTTTTGTACTGAATGGTGGGACAGGCACCGGGAAAACCGCGATTTTGAAGAAGCTTCAAGAAGAAGGATATCCGGTTCTTGATATTGAAGGCCTCGCCAACCATAGAGGGTCCACCTTTGGAGAGATCGGACTCACGGCCAACAACCAGAAAACTTTCGATTCGCTCCTCCTTCGGGAACTGATGGAGAAGCAGGACTCTCCTTTTCTTTTATTTGAAGCAGAAAGTAAGCGGATTGGAAAGGTTCTTCTGCCTGATTTTCTTATTCAGGAGAAGGAAGAGGCATTTCATATTTTCATCCAAATGCCTATGAAAGAGAGGGTCAAACATATCCTAGAAGAGTACCGCCTCCACGAACACCATGAAGAGTTTGTGAAAGGGTTCAGGTCCATCAAGAGGCGGATTCACAGTCCGATTGCAAATGAAATCGAGGCTGAGCTTGAGCTGCAAGAGAGAAATTATGAGCGGATATTGGAACTGCTCATCGAATACTATTATGACCCGAGGTACTTGCATATGTGGAATCGATATCCCGAGGATCGAAAGACCACGGTTAAGGTGAATTCAATCGAAGAAGCATACCAAGAAATCAAGAAGCTCCTTCCTGAGAAAAGCCCCTTGGTTTCCAATCACTGAGCCCTTTGCCCATGAGTTTTATTTAAGAAGAAAGAGGGACGGACCTTCGAATTTTCGAAGGTCCGTCCCTCTTTCTTTTGGTTTGAAAAGGTCACCATGAGGGAAAAGAAGAAGGATTTAAGCAAATGAAAGAAAAGGCTGGTCCGTTTGAATACATAGAGGTCCGTCCACCCTCGCAAAGACCCGATAGGTTGAAAAAATTTTGTTGATAAAAAAATTTTTTAGTGATGTTTTTGCATGAAAATTCATGTGGGAATTTGCTGAAATATGCTTAGGGACACGAATTATTGTAAGCGATTTCTTTATGTTTGTATCAAGCTTTTAAAGATTCTGAATATTGAGTTAAAAGTATTATGGATAAATCAACGTTCTGCCTGTTCATTACATATATATTTGGAAAATTTACACGTTTACCATTAACTTAATTTTTCGTTTTTTCTAAATTTCATGATATACTAACGAAAATTAAGAAAATTTAATTAACCGGTTAATTATTCAAAAAATATACAAGTTTAGTAGAGGAGGACATTGGATGAAAACGAATCTTCCTGTAGCGCAAGGCATGTATGATCCTGCGCAAGAACATGAAGCATGTGGAATTGGTATGATTGCAAATATCGATGGGACGAAAAGTCATAACATCGTTCAGAATGCCATTAATATTTTATGTAATCTAGAACATCGCGGAGGACAATCTGCCGATACGAGTACTGGTGACGGCGCAGGTATCCTCACTCAAATCCCCCATCATTTCTTCAAGAAACAGTGTGAGAAAGAAGACATCATCCTTCCCCGTAAAGGAGAATATGGAATCGGGATGGTGTTCCTCCCTGAAAATTATGAGAAACGCATGAAGAGTAAAGATATATTCGAACGCATCATTGATGAAGAGGGCCAGAAGACACTTGGTTGGAGACCTGTTCCACTCAATGATTCCTTTGTAGGGAAAGTAGCATCGAAGTCTAAACCATTCATCCGCCAAGTCTTCATTGGCGTATCGGAAGACATAGAGTCCCCGATGGATTTCGAGCGGAAGCTGTATGTGATCAGGAAAAGGATTGAACAAGAAGTTGCAACTATTGAGGGGCTTGAGGATGTATACCTTTGCAGTTTGTCTTCCACGACCATCGTGTACAAAGGGATGCTCATCCCGGAACAGCTCGATTCCTTTTATATTGACCTCAACCATCCTGAGTTCCGGTCAGCTTTAGCTCTTGTACATTCCCGCTTTAGTACAAACACTTTCCCGAGCTGGCAACGATCTCACCCAAATCGATATACGATTCATAATGGAGAATTCAATACATTGCGAGGAAACGTGAACTGGATGCGCGCACGTGAGAAACTGTGCCAATCAAGTGCTTTTAAAGAAGAGGATCTGAAAAAAATCCTACCTGTCATCGATGAGACAGGCAGTGATTCTTCCATGTTCGATAACTGCTTTGAATTCCTTCATCTATCAGGTAGATCTCTTGCCCATACGGCTATGATGATGGTGCCTGAGCCATGGGAAAACGACAATACGATTCATCCTAAGAAGAAGGATTTTTATGAATATCACAGTTGTCTGATGGAGCCGTGGGATGGACCTGCAGCCCTGGTGTTCACCGATGGAAAGCAAATCGGAGCGTGCCTCGACCGAAACGGACTGCGACCTGCCCGTTACTATGTGACAAAAGGCGGCATGATCGTTCTTGGATCCGAAGTGGGGGCCCTTGATATTTTTGCCGATGACATTGTGTACAAAGATCGCCTCCAGCCTGGAAAGATGCTTCTCGTCGATCTGGAAAAAGGGCGGATCATCCCGGATGAAGAGATCAAGCTCCGTGTCGCGTCCGAGCATCCGTACAGACACTGGCTCGATAATAATAAGTTTGAACTTGACGATCTTCCAGAAGCGCCCCAGCAAGTGGCACGATTGGATTCAGATGAGGTGCTCCTTCAGCAGCAGGCATTCGGTTACACGACGGAGGAATTGAATAAAATCATCAAGCCGATGGTAACCGATGGTAAAGATCCGGTCGGTTCCATGGGATATGATTCACCGCTTGCCGTTTTATCGAAGAAGCCTCAGCTTCTATATAACTATTTCAAACAATTATTTGCCCAAGTGACAAACCCACCGATCGATGCGATCCGGGAACAGATCATCACATCTGTCGGTACAACAATCGGAGCGGAAGGAAACCTGGTGAACCCTGGTCCTGAAAGCTGCAGGCATATCCATTTGAAGACACCGATCATTACAGGGGAAGAGCTTGAAAAGCTTCGTCATCAGAAAGAAAAAGGCTTTAAGGCAGTCACATTATCGATTTTATTTGATGTGTCCGAAGAAGAAGACCAGCTTGAACGGACCCTGGATGAACTTTACGAAAAAGCTGACCAGGCCGTTGCAGACGGTGCGACACTCCTCATTCTATCCGACCGTGGGGTGGTGAAGGAAAAGGCGGCCATTCCGTCACTCCTTGCCGTTTCCGGGCTGCATCATCATTTAATCCGTCAGGGGACGCGTACAACCGTCAGTATCCTCCTGGAATCAGGGGAACCGCGGGAGGTGCATCACTTTGCAACCCTGCTTGGATATGGTGCAGAAGCCATCAATCCGTATCTGGCCTATGAAACGCTGCGTGATTTAATTGAAAAAGGCGAGCTTCAAGATACGACTTATGAAAAAGCGGTGCAGCGTTTTGTGAGATCGGGAACAGATGGGGTCATCAAAGTCCTATCGAAAATGGGGATTTCAACGATTCAAAGTTATCGTGGTGCCCAAATCTTTGAAGCAGTCGGCATTCATAAGGATGTCATCGATAAATATTTCACCCGTACCGCCTCAAGACTCGGCGGAATCGGAATGGATATCATTGAAAAAGAAGTTCTCTTACGACACCGAAAAGCATTCAATGACCGGAAAGATAACCAGAGGACCTTGGAATCCGGTGACGAATTCCAATATCGTAAAAATGGAGAAGATCATCCCTACAATCCAAGTACGATCCACACTCTCCAGCATGCATGCCGCACGAATAATTATGAGCTGTTCAAGAAATATTCAAATATGCTGACAGATGAAAAACAGAATCTCCAATCCCTTCGCGGCCTACTTTCGTTTAAAGAAACGAAGCCGGTGCCGATTGAAGAGGTGGAATCAGTCGAAGAAATCTGCCGGCGCTTCAAGACCGGTGCCATGTCATTCGGTTCCATCAGTCAGGAAGCTCATGAAGCATTGGCGATCGCCATGAATAAAATCGGCGGACGGAGCAATTCAGGAGAAGGTGGGGAACACCCTAGCCGTTTCATTCCAGATGAGAATGGGGATTCAAGGCGCAGTTCGATCAAACAAGTAGCATCAGGCCGCTTCGGCGTGACGAGTCACTACCTTGTGAATGCCGATGAGATTCAAATCAAGGTTGCTCAAGGGGCCAAACCTGGTGAAGGAGGACATCTCCCCGGTAAAAAGGTCTATCCTTGGGTTGCTGAAGTAAGGGGATCGACACCGGGGGTAGAGTTGATATCGCCTCCACCTCATCATGATATCTACTCGATTGAAGATCTTGCCGAGCTTATTTATAACTTGAAAAATGCGAACCCGCAGGCCCGGATCAGCGTCAAGCTGGTATCCGCCGTAGGTGTTGGAACGATTGCAGCGGGTGTGGCAAAAGGCAGAGCCGACGTTGTGTTGATCAGTGGATATGACGGCGGGACCGGTGCGGCACCAAGAACCAGTCTGAAACATACGGGACTGCCATGGGAAATCGGTCTTGCCGAAGCCCATCAGACCTTACTGTTAAATCGACTCCGTGACAGGATTGTCGTTGAGACGGACGGCAAGATGATGACAGGCCGTGATGTGGTCGTCGCATCCCTTCTTGGAGCAGAAGAATACGGATTTTCAACTGCGCCACTTGTGGTCCTTGGCTGTGTCATGATGCGTGTCTGTCATATGAATACATGCCCTGTCGGAATTGCGACACAAGATCCTGAGCTTCGAAAAAAATACACCGGGGACCCGGAACATGTGGCGAACTTCATGCGTTTCGTTGCTCAGGAAACAAGGGAGCTCATGGCTCAACTTGGCTTCAGAACGATCAATGAAATGATTGGACGAACCGATATCCTCGAAGCGAACGAAGCAATCGATCATTGGAAAGGCAAAGGGATCGACTTGTCAGCCCTTCTCTATCAACCGGATGTACCTGAGAAAGTCGGCAGATATGCGACGCGTAAGCAGGATCATGAGCTTGAGAAAACATTGGACTTCCAAGAGCTGATTCCACGCTGCCGCAATACGATTGAAACAGGGGAGCCGGTTGAATGGACGACGGCGATCCGGAATATTCACCGTGTGACCGGGACGATGCTCGGCAGTGAAATCACCAAGCGGTACGGTGCGGAAGGTTTACCGGAGGATACGATCCGTCTGACATTCAAGGGTTCTGCAGGTCAAAGCTTCGGAGCTTATATTCCTAAAGGATTGACATTGAGACTTGTCGGGGATTCCAACGATTTTGTCGGAAAAGGATTATCAGGTGGGAAAATCATCGTCCATCCGGATCCGACCGCTACATTCATCCCTGAGCGGAACACGATCATCGGAAACGTTTCTTTCTACGGGGCGTCTGGTGGAGAAGCGTATATTTACGGCGTGGCAGGAGAGCGTTTCTGTGTCCGTAACAGTGGAGCCCAGGTAGTCGTTGAGAGCGTCGGGGATCACGGTTGTGAATACATGACGGGAGGAAAGGTCGTCGTCCTTGGTTTGACGGGACGGAATTTCGCCGCCGGCATGTCGGGTGGAGTCGCTTATGTCCTGGACGAAGATGAAACCTTCCGTTCAAGATGTAATCAGGAACTTGTCCTCGTTCAACCATTATTTGATCCGGAAGAGATGCAGGACGTCTACGATATGATCGAGCGATACGTTCAGTATACAAGCAGCAATAATGGAAAGAAAATATTGGCGAACTGGGATTCTTACGTGTCCAAATTTGTGCGCGTGATTCCTAAATCCTATCTCAAGATGAGAGAACGGATCAGTGAGCTTGAAAATAGTGGATTAGAGAAATTTGATGCGGAAATGACCGCATTTGAAGAAGGTACGAAAGAAGAGAAAAAAGTATTGGAACCCGCGAAATAAAGAGGGAGGGGGATATGATGGGAAAACCAACCGGATTCATGGAATATACCAGACAGACAACGGCTGAGAGGCATCCAGCTGAAAGAACGAAAGATTGGAACGATTACACCACTCCTCTTACGGAAGAAGAAATCAAGAAACAAGGGGCACGCTGCATGGACTGCGGCGTTCCCACTTGTCAGTCCGGAATGGAGATCAACGGGTCGACATCTGGCTGTCCCGTGTATCACCTGATACCGGAGTGGAATGACCTTGTGTATCAGGGACAGTGGAAGGAAGCCTTGAAACGGGAGCATCAGATGAATAACTTTCCTGAATTCACCGGCTTCGCCTGTCCTGCACCATGTGAAGGGGCATGTGTGCTCGGGATCAATGAGCCTCCTGTGGCGATCAGGACAGTGGAACGATCGATCATCGAAAAAGGCTTTGAAGAAGGCTGGGTCATCCCTGAGCAGCCTGAGTTCCGCACCGGTAAACGCGTGGCCGTCGTCGGGTCAGGCCCTGCAGGATTGGCATCAGCCGCACAGCTGAATAAAGCCGGCCACCTTGTCACTGTTTTTGAAAAAAATGATCGGGTAGGCGGACTCTTGACGTATGGGATTCCTGAAATGAAACTTCCATACTCGGTCGTGAAGCGCCGTGTCGATATTTTAGAGGAAGAAGGCATTGAATTTGTCACGAACACGGAGGTCGGGAAAGACTACACGGTCGAAAATCTTCGAAAAAACTTTGACGCCGTCATCCTATGCGGTGGAGCAGCTGTTCACCGTGACATCCAAGTGGATGGACGTGATTTGAAAGGCGTTCATTATGCAATGGATTTCCTTCATTCGAATACGAAAAGCTTATTGGATTCGAAATTGGAAGATGGTAACTATATTTCTGCCGAAGGAAAAAACGTTATCGTCATCGGTGGAGGTGACACGGGTACAGACTGCCTGGCCACTTCCGTTAGACATAATTGCAAAAGCCTGACTCAATTTGATATCTATGATAAAAAAGGTGCGATGCGTGATGAAGTGGGCAATCCTTGGCCACAATACCCGGTCATCCACCGGGTGGAGTACGGTCAAAAAGAAGCGGCCGAAGTACTTGGAGATGATCCCCGTGCGTACGCTGTCATGACGAAGAAGTTTGTCGGTGATGAACATGGCCATATCAAGGAAGTTCATACTGTTAACGTAAAACTCCGCTATGATGAAGAAGGAAACAAGGTTCGTGATGAAATTCCGGGAACGGAAAAAGTATGGCCGGCAGATCTTGTCCTTCTTGCCATTGGCTTCAGAGGACCAGAGCAAGACCTCATAAAAGAGCTTGAAGTCGAAACAAACAGTAACTCCACGGTGAAAGCGGAGTACGGAAACTACATGACCAATGTCGATGGAGTCTTCGCTGCAGGAGACATGCGTCGTGGACAGAGCCTCATCGTCTGGGCCATCAACGAAGGCCGAGAAGCAGCCCGCGAATGCGACCGCTACCTCATGGGCACAACTGAATTACCTTAATTTTAGAGGGACGGACCTCCGTCGGGCTGGATGCCTGATGGGGGTTTTTGTTGTTTGAGGGACGGACCTCTGTCGGGCATTGGATGCCTTTTTAATGGAAGAAATATAGTTGTTTGCGAGGATGTGGTTCTGAAATTCGTTTAAAAGAGAAGGAGGTAGCTATTTTCTAAGGGAATATGTTGAAGTATCAATTATATTGGTTTAAACGTGCATTGAAATTTATAAAAAGGTCTATAATTTCTGATTTAGACGGTCCTGGAGAAGCTTTCAAAAGAGGTTATAGAGATAATTGCGTCATTTCAGCAGGTGATTGCGTCATTATTAAATTTATTGCGTCATTTCTGTCTTAATTGCGTCGTTTTAAGTAGTAATTGCGTATTTTTCTATTTTATGGAAATCACCAGTCGCAATACTACATAATCCCCCTTCAAGGTCCGTCCCTCATCTACAATCATTTAAAATAATCCTATCAATCTACCTGAATACACACCGGCATCCACTTCTAAATAACTGGATGCCGGAATATTTTTTATAGAAGGGCTTTGTCCTCATTAAAGAGACAAGGAATCTTTAAAAACAGACTGATAGGGGGATAACAAAATGATGAAATATCTGCAACGCATTGGTCGTTCGTTGATGCTTCCTGTTGCCGTATTGCCGGCTGCGGCGATTTTGATGGGGATCGGGTATTGGATCGACCCGTCCGGATGGGGGGCGGATAGTCCGATTGCCGCTTTCCTGATCAAGGCGGGGGCATCAATCATTGATAATATGGCGATTCTGTTTGCTGTTGGGGTCGCACTCGGGATGGCAAAAGCGAAGGATGGATCGGCGGCACTGAGCGGATTGGTCGCTTATCTCGTCATTACCACATTACTGTCGACGGATTCCGTTGCGTTGTTACAGGGGATTGAAAAAGAGGCAGTGAATCCGGCTTTCGATAAGATTGGAAATCAATTTGTCGGGATTCTGTCGGGTATAGTTGCGGCAAGTATGTACAATCGCTTCAGTCATGTGAGACTGCCGGACGCTCTTGCATTTTTCAGCGGAAAACGATTGGTACCGATCATGTCGGCCATTGCTATGCTGGTTGTTTCAGGGGTGATGCTGTTTGTCTGGCCGGTCATTTACACAGCTCTTGTGTCATTCGGTAAGGAAATCAGCGGGCTGGGATTTACAGGTGCAGGTTTATATGGATTCTTTAATCGCTTATTGATTCCCACAGGGTTGCATCATGCGCTGAATTCCGTGTTCTGGTTCGATGTTGCTGGAATCAATGATATCGGGAACTTCTGGTCAGGCACTGGGGAAAAAGGTGTGACGGGGATGTATCAGGCGGGATTCTTTCCGGTGATGATGTTCGGTCTTCCGGCAGCCGGTCTCGCCATTTATCATGCAGCGAAACCAGGTAAGAAAAAACAGGTTGCGTCACTGATGCTTGCAGCAGGTTTCGCCTCCTTTTTCACCGGAGTGACAGAGCCTCTTGAATTTGCCTTTATGTTCGTGGCACCTGCCCTTTATGTAGCACATGCAGTGCTGACAGGGGTATCCCTTGCGATCGCATCTTTCTTTCACTGGACGGCAGGCTTCGGATTCAGTGCAGGCTTCGTTGATTTTGTTCTGAGCTCAAGGCTTCCATTGGCCAATCTGCCGTATATGCTACTGATTCAAGGTGTGGTATTTGCTTTCCTTTATTATTTCTTATTCCGTTTTATGATTGCGAAATTCAATCTTATGACACCTGGTCGGGAAGAAGACAGCGAAGAAGCAGTGGGGGAAAATGCAGCAGTGCTCACCCAAGACGAAAAGTTTGCTGTGATGGCGGAGGAAATCTACTCCGGACTCGGCGGGGATGATAATGTATTATCCGTGGATAACTGTATTACCCGATTGAGAGTGGAAGTGAAGGACATGGGTGCTGTGGATCAGGACCGGATTAAAGCGACTGGGGTTCCAGGTATACATGTGGTTGGGGATAATAGTATTCAAGTGATTGTGGGGACGTCGGTCCAGTTTGTGGCGGATGAGATTGAGAGGATCAGGGGATAGCCACAATCTCTTTTCTTCCCTAACTGCAAATATCTCTCCAATAGTCTATACTTTATCTTATAGAATTTTTTCCCGAAAGGTTTTTTTACCCATGACGAAACTGAAAGAATCGGATTTATATCAGCCGATCCAGAAACATTTTCATAAACAGGGATATCAGGTGAACGGTGAAGTGAATGACTGTGACCTGACGGCGATGAAAGAAGGAGAGCTTGTGATCGTGGAGCTGAAGCTTTCCTTGAATGTCGAGCTCTTGATCCAGGCAACGAAGCGTCAGCGACTGACGGATCTTGTGTACATTGCAATTCCGAAACCGAAGCGCCCTCGGTCGAAGCGGTGGAACGATGTACGTCATTTGGTCAGGCGTCTGGAGCTTGGTCTGATCACGGTTTCCTTTACGACAAAAACGCCCAAGCTTGATTTTGTCATTCACCCGGAACCTTTTGACCGAAAAAAGGTTATGAGAAATAGTAAAAAGAAGCGAGCATCCCTGGTGAAAGAAATCGAAGGCCGCAGTGCAGATTACAATGTAGGGGGCAGCAATAAAACGAAAATAATGACGGCTTATAAAGAGAGTTGCATTCACATCGCCTGCTGCCTGGAAGCGCACGGACCCATGTCCCCGAGGAACCTGGCCAAGCTAGGGACGGGGGACAAAACGCCGTCCATCCTCCAGAAGAATTATTACCGTTGGTTCGAGAGGGTGAAACGTGGTGTGTATCAACTTACGGACCACGGCAGAAAAGGGCTTCAGGAATATCCCGAACTTGTAAGCTATTATTCACGGAAAATAGAAGAAAATCAGTAAGAGCCTGCCTCACGGGGAACCGGTGGCAGGCTCTTCTTTGCTTCCTACTACTAGTACCCGCCTCCTTCACATATACATAACAAAAGAGTGAGGTATCCGGGAGGACGAATGATGAAAAAGAAGATAGAGAGTACGATCCGGAATATGATAAGTGATCTACAGAAGATGCAAAGGGGAAATGGACGATGGTCCTTTTGTTTTGAAAATGGCGTGATGACCGATGCGTATATGATCATCCTTCTACGAACGCTTGCGGAGGATGAGAATGAACTAATTGGACAGCTGGTGGACCGGCTCTGGAAATGCCAGTCAAGGGAGGGGACGTGGAAGCTCTTTGAGGATGAGCGGGAAGGGAATCTGTCTTCAACCATTGAAGCATATTTTGCCCTGAGGTTCAGTGGAATGGTAGGGGAAGAGGATAAGAGACTCCTAAAGATCAAACGGTTCATTGAGAAAAATGGCGGGTTTCACAAGGCCCATTCCATGACGAAATTCATGCTGGCCGTGCATGGTCAATATGATTGGAAGCATCTCCTGCCGGTCCCCATTGAATTCCTGTTGCTTCCGAAGACATTTCCCCTGAATTTTTGGAACGTGAGCAGCTATGCTAGGGGCCACCTGGCGCCGATGATGTTACTGAAAGATTCGCGATTCACGATCAAATCAAACAGTATACCCCAAATACAGGATTTGTCCCTTGCTGTAAATGAAGAGAGTTACAGCGAAAGGGAATGGAGATTATTTTCAAAAATTAGTGAAGGCATACAGGCACTAGCAGGCCTCCCCTCCCAACTTCATCAGCAGGCAAGGCAGTTTGCCCTGGAGTACATGCTGCAGCGGGTGGAGCGTGACGGGACCTATCTCAGTTATTTCAGCACAACGTTTTATATGATTTATGCCATGTTGGCACTGGGTTATAAGAAAAATGACCCGATCATAGTAAAGGCATTACAGGGGTTAAAGGAAATGGCATGCGAAACGAAGAAAGGCATCCATATTCAAAACTCTCCTTCTACTGTATGGGACACAGCTTTGATCAGTCATGCCCTTCAGGAAGCGGGGTTGGATGCAAATGAAGATGTCATACAAAAATCAGTGGATTATCTTCTGAAGAAGCAGCACTTCAAATATGGGGACTGGGCAATAGAGACGGGAGTGAAGCCAGGTGGGTGGGGATTTTCAGAGAGCAACAGCATACACCCTGATGTGGACGATACAACGGCTGCTCTCAGGGCCATTACGTATTCAGCTGCAGGGAAGCCCCCTATCAGGCAGTCATGGGATCGTGGGATTGAATGGGTGCTCGGTATGCAAAACCGGGACGGAGGCTGGCCGGCTTTTGAGAAAAACAAGACGAAACCTATCCTTACGTCTATTCCAATCGACGGGTCTGAGGCAGCAGCCATCGATCCTTCCACTCCAGATTTATCGGGGAGAGCCCTTGAACTTCTCGGCAGCCGGGCAGGGTTGACCACGGAACATCCACAGGTAAAAAAGGGTGTTGAGTGGCTGAAACTCATGCAACAAGATGATGGTTCCTGGTACGGTCGCTGGGGTGTCTGCTACATCTATGGAACATGGGCGGCCATCACGGGAATGAAAGCCGTGGGGGTATCTTCGTCTGATAAACATATACAAAAAGCAAAAACATGGCTTGAAAGCATTCAAAAAAAAGACGGGGGCTGGGGGGAGTCCTGCTACAGCGATCAGGAAAAGACATTCGTACCCCTTCCCTTCAGTACCTCTTCACAAACGGCATGGGCACTGGAGGCGCTCATCTGTATCGAAGACAAGCCGACACCTTCTATCGATCTGGGTATCACGGCGCTTCTCGAATTAAAGAACGGTGCAGAAGACGAGGCATCCAAAACATACCCAACAGGAGTCGGTCTTCCAGGAAACTTCTATATACACTACCATAGTTACCAATGGATATGGCCCCTGATCACACTCAGCCGGTACAAAGAGAAATTCGGGTGAGGGACGGACCTCTTGAGGTCCGTCCCTCTATACGATAAGATAAAAGTAAGAATTTTCTAAAAAAGGTGATTGTATGATGAAGGTGGATTCTTTTCCGTATCCTTTTAAGGGGGATGTGTATCGTTATTCTAATAATTCGGTTCCATTGGAAGAGCCAAGTTGTGTAGAGGTTACCGCTTCGTATTCAGAGGAGATCAAGCTGAAACGAAAACTGCTAACCCAACATCCGGAGAGGTGTTTTCAGTCCCTGTCACATACCATGAAGGCTCAATGGGAAATAGTAGAGATGGTCATTCAACATCTCACAACCTATTATCCCCAGCGGTTTTCCCTGGAAAGAAATAAAGGGGAATGGACGTTTCACAATCACATCTTAAAGGAGCACACAACGTTTACACTTGGGGATGAAACCACTTTATCCTTGGAACCCCTTGATTTCATCGGTCGTCATGTACAGGAGGATCTGATATTTATGATGCAGCGGGATGGGGATTTATATATGGATGCCGGACAGTTATGTTTCCCGGCCAACTGGTCCCTTGCATTTAATATCGGAATGAGCTTTGAGGAGATACATGGGCCGATTCCAGGGTTTAAGGAAGAGGGATTGGATCAGCGGATCCTGACGTTCTTGATGAGGATGGAAGCGGGAGATCCCTGGGTTAGACGGAACTGGTCGTTAATGGCGGGAGATCGTCTGGATACTTCCTTGGAAACCTTTGATGAGTGGGGAAAAGGAAGAAGAAACGTTTCAAAGGAAAATGTCGGGGAATACGTTCATTTTCGTGTAGAGGTGCAGAAGCTATTCCGTTTGCCAGGTTCGAATGGGCTGCTCTTTACAATCCATACCCATCTACTTCCACTTGAAGAATTTGCGAAGAATCCTGAATGGACGAATGAGTTTTATCATATTCTCCATGAGCTTCCCGACCATATTGCCGATTATAAAGGGCTTAGCTTATTTAAAAAAGAGGTCATCGGGTACTTGAAGGAAAAGAAGGTGGAAATGTGAAGTCACTCCTGCAACCTTTGTACGTACCGGGTAAACGAATGTATTTATTTCTTGGTGATGAAGAAGGAATGAAGCGACTGTCACCTATCATCCAAAAAGTAAAAAAGGATGATTATCTTAATGAATCGGTGCTGTTGGATGAAAAGGAAGAAATGGATATTTCTCATTGGCTGGAAGATCAGAAAATGGGGAGCTATCTATACATAGCGATGGTATGGAACAAGCTCTCATATTTTAAAAAATTTGCAGAGGGCCATGGTTTTTCAGCAGAAGAGACACAATATATCGGTCACGGAGTCAGGTTCATCCATGTATTCTGTTTTAAATGCCATCAGAAAATGGAAGTTAAAGGCGACCCAATCAATCAAATTACTACTTGTCCTCATTGTGACATGAAGTTATCCGTTTCCGCTCACTATTCTCCATTACATGAAGCCTATCTCGGGTATGCAGCATGTACAGAAACAGGGAGTGATCAGTAGTGAATCATGCTAAAACCATAAACGTCACTGTCCAATCGATCCATCAGGAAACGCCTTATGTCAAACGTTTTTCACTAACTCCAGCCGGTAATGAACTTCTCCCTCCTTTTAGCGGGGGTTCCCACATCACCACGTATATCGAGTCGGGGAGTGAGACAATCGCCCGGTCCTATTCCCTTACGAACCCACGAGGACAAAGGGATGCCTATCACATAGCCATTCGTTTAAATGAACAGTCCAATGGAGGATCCCGATATTGGCATGAGAAAATGAAAGTAGGAGACACGCTACGCATCCGTCATCCACAGAATCATTTTCCATTGAGCTTTAGAGCGAAGCATCATGTTTTTTATGCAGCGGGAATTGGCATCACTCCTTTCCTTTCCATGATGGCAGAACTGAAAGAAGAGGATCGCTCCTTTGAACTCCATTATGCTGCAAAGTCAGAGGAAGTCTGCCCGTTTTTTACATATATAAAGAAAGTGTATCCTGGTGAGAGTCGTTTTTATTTTTCAAGCGAAAGGAGATTGAGTGATCAAAGCCTCTGGGAGCACAGTATCGGAACTCATGTATATTTCTGCGGTCCAACTTCTTTTATCGATGAATTTACTGCATGTGCCCTGACAATAGGATATCCCCGATCAAGCATTCACTTTGAACGTTTTGCTCCACGGCAGACAATGAAACGTCAGGATTTTTTGGTGGAAGTAGAAAACGGCCTCACCATTAAAGTGCCAAAGGACAGGACTTTATTAGATGCCCTTCTCAAGGCAGGGGTCCATGCGCCATATTCCTGCCGGGTCGGTCGATGCGGAACCTGTGAGTTGAAGGTATTGGAGGGTGAAGTCGATCACGCTGATTCTTTCTTGAGTGAAAGTGAGAGGAGGGAACACCATTCGATATTAACGTGTGTTTCCAGGGCAAGAGCGGAGAAATTGCGGATTCAACTTTAGTGTTTTTTTGACCGGAATAAAGACGTTTTATTCCCTGAATCCCAAGAAGAATTTCAGGCGATAAAGTCTTACCTTGAATACGACAATGAGAAGCAGGTAAACTTTAAAGACTAAACTCCAAGAAAGGATGTGCCCTCCATCAACAATCTAGACAAGCTATTCCGCAAAAGGATTCAGTATTCAAGTGCAGATCCCGTAACCTTTCAGGATCTGGATATCATATTAGAAAAAATGGCGAATCATATACCATTTGAGAATGTATGCATTGTTGAAGGAAGGTCCCGTAAACTGACCAAAGATAATCTGTTGAATAAAATGCTCCTCATGAATGAGGGAGGTCTATGTTATGAACTAAATTCACTCCTATATTTATTCCTGATAGAAAGCGGATTCGAAGCTTCCTTAATACAGGGAGCGGTCTATGATCATGCTTTAGGAACGTTCGGGCGCATTGGAAGGACACATGTTGCCGTTAAGGTGTGTCACGAAAAACAATACTATATTCTGGATGGGGGCTTCGGAGGGAATATCCCGATGAAACCCGTACCATTATCGGGGGAAACGGTCTCTTCCGCCAATGGGGAATTCAGAATACGGGCAGGTAAAACAGCTTATGGGGATTATAGATTAGAAATGAAATTGAAGCATAAAGACACCGATTGGAGAACAGGGTATGCATTTGATTCCAAACGAACAATTAAGGATGTTCGTTTCCTTGACGACGTCCGTGTCACAGTGGAAGAACATCCGGATTCACCCTTTAATAAACATCTGTTACTGACAAAGCGAACGGATGACGGAAGTGTGACCCTGACAGATACTTCCTTTACTCAATGGGAGAAAGGGAACGTAAAGAAAAGTGAAATAAATTCAGAGGAGTACCAGGAACTTTTGAATCTTTGGTTTTCTCAAGCAGATAAAAAAGACCCGAAATAGATCCGGGTCTCTCCATTCACTTCCCGAGTATCGCCATGATACCTTTATAGATTAGGAAAAGTGAGAATATGAGTATAGCTAGAATGCCGATAATGTCCGTTACGGGGGATACACTTGCTAAGAACGTACCTGCTAAAGGAACTTTCAACAATGCGAAACCGGAAAGAATCCCTGCTACTAACAAAAGAATAAAACGATCCATCTGATATTCCTCCTCTCGGGCTATTATATGTAGGAGAAATGAGAAGTTGAACCCAAAAATTGTTAGGGAGAGATGAAAGGAAAGAGGGATGAGTCTGGGCTCATTCCTCTTGTTTAATTAACGTGATCCGTACCTCTATAGCCCAATGTTCCAGTCTCTTCAATTATAAGACGGAAGTTTGAAGGCAGGAACATCCAGAACGCTATACGGCATCCGTCTTTTCTTCTTCAAGTTCATCCTGTACTTCTTTAATCAACTGAGGGGATCCATTGATGATCTTTCCGATATAGAAGAATCCGGCAACGGTGATCCCGGTTATAATCCAGCTGAACGCCTGGCGGAGGATGATGCCTTTATCAAATGCCTCCACACCATATTCCAGAATGAGCCATGCTTTCACAATGGCAAGGAGCCCGCTCCTCATGGCAAAGCATAAGGTGATCCACTGAAAGATCCTATATAAAGGCTTTTTATAAAAAAGCCGCTTACTGAAGGTACGGTCATATCCTTGAAGCTCCGCGAAATCCAGCCCAAAATAAAGGGGGAGTGGTTTCCCGATGCTCATCGTTAGAAAGAAAAAGAAGCTGAGTGTAGCACCGTAATAGACGTTATTCCACAGAAGCTGAAGTGAGGAACCCGCCAGTACGTCAATCAAGGTACCAATTATCAACGTAACCAAAATGAACAAGCCGAATGTATTCACTTTCTTCATTTCGATGAATCGATAGATGGAATAAATGATTCCTGGAACAGAAGAAAGGAGCATGGCGTAATAATCTCCGGTGTAATCCCTCATGATATTCCACACAAATAATGGGAGCGCTACATAAATCATCAGATCCAATAGTACAATATTTTTCTTCACTTCTATCACTCTTCCTTTTTATATCCATATGTTTTCAGAATAGTGTTTACAATTATATTACAGTATTGTAACATAAATATAGAAAAAATGTATCAATTTGGTAATTTCGTGGAGGGATAGTATGAAAAGGGTGTTTGAAATTCCCTTTCATTTTTTAGTTGTCGTGTTGGGGTTGTATTTACTTAGTGGAATCGGCTCGCTGCTTGCATATGATACAGAGCTTTTGATTAATCTGGCAGCATATGGAGACAGACTGAAACAAACTTGGATTGACATCATGCATCCATCGTCGATTTATATTTATTGGGGCGACGGGAATAAGCAATACAGTATCACAGAAGTTTTTTCGCAAACGTATTATTACTCTTTTCTCATTCTTTTCAGTTCTTTCTCCTTAGCGATTTGCCTGGCTGTACTCATAAGTTATACCTTTATGTTATTGCCACGGAAAGCATATCGTTTCTCTATTAAAATCGTCAATGTCCTGGATGCCCTGCCGGATGTATTCATAGTCGTTCTATTTCAGCTTTTCATCATCTGGTTATTTAAAAAGACGAATTTGCTCGTGTTCGATATTTATGCCCTCGGTGAAGATCGCATTTACTTTTTGCCGATTCTTTGTTTATCGGTTCTGCCAGTTGTGTTTTTGCTGAAACAGTTTTTGTTTCAACTCAAGGAAGAAGAAACTAAACCGTATGTCGAATTTTCTTATTCAAAAGGATTCAGAAGGGCTTATACGGTTTGGCATCATCTTTTCAGGAATGTATGGGTTCACTTCTTCTTTCATTTGAAGCCGATTTTTTTATTGATGCTTTCAAACCTATTGATTATTGAACTTCTCTTTAACATCAATGGATTCATGCAGACGTTGCTGCGTACGGCGACCAGTTCACCTACTGCATTCTTCCTTGGGATGCTTCTCGTTTTTGTTCCGTTCTTCATCGTGTTCACAATAGGGTCTACGATTCTATCAAAATGGTTGAAAGGTGGGGAACAGAATGAATAGCTGGATGGCTAAACGATTGGCACTGCCGATCCTGATACTGGTCGGTTTCATTGCCGTCAGTTTCCTGGTTCCAGTGATGAACCCTGGTTATGATGAGGTGGTGGACTATCTCTCGGACGAAAATGGTAGAGTGATAGCGGCCCCGCCGTTCACCCCTGGGGAAATGCCTCCCCTTGGAAGTGATAAACTCGGGAGAAACTTTCTGCTGCTATTACTAGCCGGCGCGAAATATACCATCTTTGCTGCGCTGGCCATTGCGTTATTGCGAATGGTACTGGGCTTTTTCTTTGCTGTACTATACACATTCCTCCCCGCATTTGTGGGGAGATTCATTAAAGGGCTGGGGGAGTCGTTTCAATATATTCCCCTTGTCATCATCGTATTTGCGCTTCTGGTTCCACTCGAAGGGGCCTTTCATTCAGAGATCCTCCCTTCCAACCGGTACTTCTTCATTCAAGTGATTGCGATTGCGGCTGTGACAGTCCCGTCTCTCGGAATCTATTTGGGAGAAGAGATGAAGCTTTTTATGGGAAATGAATTCATCCAGGTGTCACGCTCGATTGGTGCAGGGAGGTTCCACCTGTTCAAACAGCATCTGCTGCCCCAGTTCAGAAGGCACTCGATCGTATTGTTTTCAGAACAGGTTTCCCAGACGCTTGCCCTGCTCATCCAGCTTGGTATCCTCCATATGTGCCTCGGAGGATTGAAAATCGCAAACTTCGGCATCATGGAAACCATTCCGGTTTATTTCTCTGAAACGAACGAATGGGCTGCGACGATCGCCATCAATATCCAGCAGATATTCCTGCGTCCCATGCTTGTAGTCGTTCCTTTGACGTTATTCGCCATCTTGATCCTATGTGTGAACTCGATCAGTGCCACTCTTCGGAGATCGTTGATTGAAGGGGAAGGGAGCAGGGTGAAGAAAAAAGCAGAGGCATCCAATCACGAAGGAGCTGTCGTGGTAACGAAGGATCTTTTTACATTGAAACAGTAGAAGGAAATGAGGGTGTAGAAAAGAAGAATGGAATAGGATTTCTTATATAAAAAAGGAGATTCACCTAATTTATTGAAACTTTTTCCTCATCAGATCCGTATATAGTAGTGCAGCTAGCACTTTTATTTAAAATTAAATCAGGCAGCATCCTGGTTTAAACAAAATGTTGAAAGGGGTTGTCAGAATGCTAGGATCATTGAGTGTAATTGGATTTTTCGTTTTCCTGATTCCTGTTCTTGTTATAGCAGCAATTGTGGGGATCGCATATTACTTCTGGATGAGGTTCCGATATCGTACTGCGAAATCCAACCAGGCACTGATTATTACCGGACCGAAACTGGGGGATCCGGAGAAGGAATCGAATATTTTCTCCGATCAGGAAGGCCGTTCCATGAAAATCATCCGTGGTGGAGGATACAGATTAAGACGTTTCCAAACGTCTACTCCCGTAAACCTTACCTCGTTCCAATTGAAGCTTTCCACTCCACGCGTGTACACAAACGGAGGAGTTCCGATCGTGGCCGATGCAGTGGCCATGGTGAAGGTTGCCGATACCTTGAATGGAATCGCCAACTATGCCGAGCAGTTCCTCGGGAAGGATCAAAAAGAAATTGAAGATGAAATCATCGAGGTGCTGGGTAGTAACCTCCGCGCGATTCTTTCAAAAATGACCGTTGAAGACATAAACAGCAACCGGGAAAAATTCAATGCCGACGTGTCGGAAATCGCCCAGAAACAGCTTGATCTGATGGGCTTTAAAATCACGTCACTCGGATTGACGGATATCCGGGATGCTGATGAACAAAATGGATACTTAGAAAATCTTGGTCGCCCGCGTATCGCAGAGGTGCGGAAACAAGCTGAAATCGCTGAGGCGAACACAGAACGTGAAACACGTATTCACCGTGCCCAAACCGACCAGGAAGCGAAAGAAGAGGAATATAAACGCCAAATTACTATTGCAGAATCGAAAAAGGAAAAAGACATCAAAGATGCTGCCTTCAAAGAAGAAACCGAACGCGCAAGAGCGAAGTCCGAACAGTCCTATGAGCTTGAAAAAGCGAAACTTGCCAAGGAAGTAAAAGAAGAAGAGCTGACCCTTCAATTCCTTGAGCGGGAACGTGCGGTTAAACTCGAAGCGGAAGAATCCAAAGTCCGTAAAACGAAAGCCGATGCAGATTATTACGAAACGACCCGTAAAGCGGAAGCGGAAGCCCGAAAATCTGAAATCGACGGGGAAGCAAAAGCGAAGATCCGCAGGGAAGAAGGGTCTGCTGAAGCAGATGTCATCCGTGAACGCGGTAAAGCCGAAGCTGAATCCCGTAAACTCCTTGCAGAAGCCATGGAGAAACACGGAGACGTCATCATCACGGAGAAACTCATCGAAATGCTGCCGGTGTTCGCAGAGAAAATCGCTCAGCCTCTTAACAATATTGATTCGGTTAAGATCATCGATTCCGGTAATGGCCAAGGGGTTCCTTCCTTTGGTAAAAGTATCACCAGAACGATGCTCGACATGCAGGAGCCATTACGTGAAATGACAGGAATCGATGTGGGTGAATTACTGAAGTCGTATGCGAACAGGACGCAACCGACACGTTACCAGCCTGCTATTTCAAAGTCGGGAGACAAGGAAGCCGCAGCTTCAAACGAAGTGGAAGTAAAAGAGTTTGAAGAAGCGGGGCAGGGAAGTAAATAAGCAATTAGAAAAGGTGCCAGGCACGGAATGAAGATTCTGTGCCTGGCACCTTTTAGTGTTGGAAGTGGATTTCAGTTGCTGAAAACAGCGGGGAATTCAACTGTCAAACGATCAATCAAATTAAACAGTCAAAATATCTGCTGAAATTAACAGGCAAAATTCTTATCCATCGAATGGAATGTATCAATTGATATCTCCTTGTATAATAAAAGGTAAAAGGTCATGAGGAGAATGAATATGAATATATATTGCCGAAGTACCCTGCACCAAATCGAAGTAGCCGTTGAGTCCATCATTAAAATCATGGACGGCCTAAAAGAGGAAGACCTAATAAAAAGACCCACTCCTTCCAAGCATTCCATAGGAGAGCTGCTTTCGCATATTTCTCTCATATGCAGGGCGGATGATCTTATCGCCGGGGGAGCCAGCCAAGAAGAAATGGATTCTTTTTATGGGAGTAAATCTATGCATACCCTCGCTGAAATGAGAAAGGAACTACAGCACAATTTTCACTATTTGAAAGAGCGGGTGGCGGTATGGACGGAAGAAATGCTGTTGGAAGAGACCTCGTCCTATTGGGGAGTGACGTACCCGAGATTCGAGTGGCTGGTGGAGGTTGCAGCTCATCTTTATCACCACCGAGGACAGCTTCATTCTATGCTTGTCCATTGTTATGGTAAGGATCCACAGATACCGATGTTTGAATGAGGAGTCACTTATTTGTAAGTGGAAAAGTGAATGTGCTGAGTAGCGCAGTTCAAAGTTGAAATCTTTTTCATCTAATTATACATTTAATGTACAAGTAAACTACAAAACTTGTACAAAACAAAAGGAGTGGATGAAATGAAAAAGATTTTTGCGATTTTTGTAACTGCTATGCTTTTCCTATCACTGGCAGGAGGTGCATTTGCAGCAGAAAATGACGCGATGGTTCGTATCGTACATGCGTCACCGGATGCCCCGGCTGTCGATGTATATGTTGACGGAAATGCCGTGGTGGAAGGTGCAGAATTTAAAGCAGCGACAGATTACATGAATCTTCCTGCCGGAGACCATAAAGTGGAAATTTATGCTGCCGGGACTATGGGAAGCGAAGATCCGGTCATTTCTCAAGATCTAACAGTTGAAGCAGGGATGGCTTACACTGTAGCGGCAGCCAACACTTTGGAAAACCTGGAGCTAGTCGTGGCACAAGACTCGATGGATGTGACAGAAGGGATGACCAAGGTGCGCGTTGGACACCTTTCTCCGGATGCACCAACCGTTGATGTTGGTCCTCTAGGAGGAGATGCATTATTCAGTGGTGCGGAATTCAAAGCCATCACAGATTACAAGGAATTGGATCCGGGAACATATGATTTAGAGATCAGAACACCTGAAGGAGATCAAGTGCTGGATCTGTCCGGTACGATGCTTGAAGAAAACACGGTGTACAGCGTATTTGCCATTAACACGGCTGATCAATTAGAAGTGCTTGTATTGAAGGATTATACAATGATGCCTGGAAGCATGCCTGAAACAGGAATGGGCGGAGCGGCGACTGAACAATCTTCGAATCTTCCAATTGTACTTGCATCAGTGGTATTAGGTGGAGCGGCTCTACTATTTGTCACACGCAGACAACTGCAAAAATAATGAAAAAACGATTACTGATTTTTCCTCTTATGGCTCTTCTGGCGGCATGTGCTGCCGAAGAGCCTCAAACCGCTCCGGAGAATGGCGTTCAATCATCCACCGTTGAACAACCTGTTAAAGCCAAAACTCCTATTGTAGAATCCGTAGAAGAAGAGAACAAGATCAAACCATCTGTCCTGTCGATCCCTAAGCTTGAACTTGAGGCGCCGATCAAGGAGTTCGGGCTTGATAATAACGGGGATATGGAGCTTCCGAAGAACGGGAAGGATGTAGCATGGTTTGAGCCGGGCTTTCAACCTGGCGAAAAGGGGAATGCCGTTCTTGCAGGGCATGTAGATGATGAGAAAAAGCCGGCTGTTTTTTTTGAACTGAAGACGCTTGAGCCTGGTGATGAGATCCATCTGGAAGGGGAATCTGGAAAAACCCTTACATTCGTGGTCAGGGAAAAGGTCGCCTATGATAAAGATGATGCACCGCTTCGAAAAATTTTTGGTCCGACTGAGAAAAGGATGCTGAATCTGATCACATGCACAGGTTATTTTGATCATGACATTCATAACTACGTAGAACGCCTAGTTGTCTATACAGAGCTGGTTGATGATCAAATAAACGAATCTTAAGTGTAGAGCTTACCTCCATCTCATGGAAGATAAGCTCTCTTTTTTTCCATAAAAAGCCTTTACACCCTCCGGATTTCCTATACTATTAATAGAGAGAGTTTTCTGACAAACATTTGTGGAGGTTAAGATGAAACTGAAGATATTACATACAAATGATGTACACAGTCATTTTGATGCATTTGGGAGAGCGGCTACACTGATCAAAGAGTGTAGAGATGAGAATACGATTGTGCTGGACGGAGGAGATTTTGCCGATTTCAAGAGCATCGAGCTTCAGGGAACAAAGGGGATGGCTGCGATTGAACTGCTTAATAGTGTCGGCTATGATGCATTGACCATCGGTAACAATGAAATGTTCAACGGCTTCGATACCCTTGAACATATGGCCGGGAATAGTCCCATCCCTTTTATCAGCAATAATCTGTACAGAAAAGACAAGGCGTCCATCAGCGGAGTGAAATCAAGCGTCATTCTGGAAAAGAACGGGGTGAGAATTTTTATTACGGGTGCCTCCCCTGACCTTCAGGGTTTCAATGACGGTCTAGGGGTACATATTATGGATTATAAGAATGCAATCAAGAAGGAACTCGTTCGCCACCGTGGAACATATGACGTCTGTATTCTTCTGAATCATGTGGGTACAGTAGCCGACGAGGAACTTGCGAATGAGCTGGAGGAGGTGGATATCATTCTTTCAGCCCATGATCATCAGCTATATGAACGGGCAAAGAGTGTGAATGGTACCATCTTGAACAGTGCAGGCTGCTATGGGGAGTACGTGGGTCTTGTCGAAGTGGATGTAACAAATGAGGGAGTTGAACTGATACGTGGTGAAACGATTTCGACTAAGTCCTCTTCAGTGGATCGTGAGGTGACAGATATTCTGAAGAAAAATAAGGCAATCGCGATTGAAGTGTTAAGCAAACCGCTTTACACACTCCACCGCCCCCTTTGGCATGATGTCATGGAAGAGAATCCGATGACGAATTTGATTGCCGACGGGCTGCAGGACATGCTGAAATGCGATTTCGGATTGATCAATAGTGGTATCGTGAACGCCGGGGCTTTTCAGAATATCAGTCATAAGAAGCTCATCGAAATCTGTCCATCTCCATTGAATCCGACGTCATTCGAAATCCAGGGAAAGCATATCCGGAAGGCGATCGAGGAATCCCTGGATGCCCAGGTATGCTTGGCTGATGGAAGAGGTCCGGGCTTCAGGGGGAAATTTGTTGGCAGGCTTCATGTGTCTGGTGCAGAAATTATTCATGAAGGGCAGCGAATCTCTGAAATCCTTATCGGCGGAACGCCATTAGAGGATGAGAAATGGTATTCTGTTGCCTCATCAGATTATCTACTGCGGGGATCCGGCTATGAATCCCTCGGTCATGGCCGAAATGAAAAGTACCTACCTGAGGAGATCCGTGATGTGATCAGGATGTACGGTGAACGCGCCGGGTTCATTGAAAAAGCACAGATGAACAGGTGGCGGGAAAGCAGTAATGTCATGGCTTAGACTTCCACGGAGACGCTCAGTGAACCTGGGCGTTATTTATTGAAACGAATGAGGTATGGACTGAACATGTGAGCAGGTCTTTTTTCTGTGAAACTTAGGCAGCCTTCCAGTAAAATAGAGATAACTACTTGTATGAAGGAGAACGTGCCATGAAAAAGAGGATCGTGTGGATTGTCAGCAGTTTGTTGTTGTTTCTACTCATTGGTCTGACTGTCGCCGGCAACTACTTTTATGATGTAGCCATCAATCGCAGCAATGAAGCAGTGGAGTTATACGGCGGGACGGAAGAAGCGGTTGAAGCAGTCAGTGCCCTGGAGGAAGAACAAGAGAGGTTGGAAGAATTAAGAAACTGGACAAGTAAGCGGGACTTTCAAACGGTGGAGGTTGAATCGGAAGATGGGTTGACACTTAGAGCCAAATATCTCGAGAACGAATCCCCAAATGGGAAGACGGTGATCCTTGCTCATGGATATAAGGGAAACAGCGAGCAGATGCCGGAGATCACCAGATTCTATTATGAAGAGGGATACAATATCCTGAAGCCCGATGCACGGGGACATGGTAAGAGTGAAGGGGACTATATCGGATATGGATGGGACGATCGGCTGGATATGAAAAAGTGGATCGATCTTTTGATCAACGAAAAAGGACAGAACACCATCTTTCTCCATGGCTTTTCAATGGGGGCCGCCACCGTGTTGATGACGAGTGGTGAAGACCTTCCGGAAGAGGTGAAGGGAATCATTGCAGACAGTGGATATACTTCAGTGGACGAGGAGCTTGCCCATCAGTTGAAATATCTTTATCATTTACCTGCATTTCCGATTATGGATATCACGGGTGTGGTGACAAAGGTGAGAGCAGGTTATTCATTCAAGGAAGCATCCGCATTGGAGCAGGTGAAGAAGAACCATCTGCCCCTATTCATCATTCATGGCGATAAGGATGAGTTGGTTCCGACGGAGATGGCCCAACGCTTGTATGAGGCGGCGCACGGTCTGAAAGAAATATGGATCGTACCGGGGGCGGGACATACAGAAGGGTTCACAGTCGAAGAAGAAGAATATAAGAAACGGATCAAGGGGTTCATTGCCGAAGCGATGAAATCATAGAAGGGGTGAATCGTGATGGGGGAAAAAATGTTATTTGAAGCGTATAAAAATGCTCTACATCCTTTACAGGGTCATGGGAAGAGGGATTTTCATGTCCTGAAGGAGGCACTTGAGGGGTTCGATGGTGATTTAGATAGTGATATTTATGGGTCTGGAAAAATAATAGAAGACTTCCAAAAGAAGATGGCGGATAGTCTTGGAAAAGAACAGGCCGTGTTCTTTCCGAGTGGGACAATGGCCCAGCAGATTGCCCTTCGTATTTGGTGTGATCAAAAAGAGGTGCATAGAGTGGCGTACCACCCTTTATGCCATCTGGAAATACATGAAGAGGATGGCTTGAAGAAATTACACGGGATCAAGCCCATTTTATTGGCGGATAAGGACCGGGTTATTGGTCTCGAGGACGTTGTCGGTATAGAAGAGGAGATAGCATGCTTATTATTGGAGCTTCCTCAACGGGAAATAGGGGGGCAGCTGCCTGAATATGAAACTCTTGAAGCGATTTCTCAATATTGCCGGGATAAGGGGATCAAGGTCCATCTGGACGGGGCGCGACTATATGAAGTGCTCCCTTATTACGAGAAGACGGCTGCAGAAATCTGTGAGTTGTTTGATAGTGTCTATATTTCGTTTTATAAGGGGTTCGGAGGAATTGCAGGTGCGATCCTTGCAGGCGACGAGGCATTCACTGACGAATCCAAAGTGTGGAAAAGGCGCCATGGCGGTGATCTGATCAGTCTTTATCCATACATTCTCAGTGCCGACTACTATTTCGATCAACGTATCGATAAGATGAATCAGTATTATGAAGGCGCGAAGGAGCTGGCTGCTTATTTCAATAGTTGCGAGGGAATCAGGACCCTCCCTGAAACGCCTGTTTCGAATATGTTTCACGTCTTCTTCCACTATCCTCAACAGCAAATCGAAGCCATTCTGATTGAAGTGTATGAAGAAACGGGGATCGGCTTAACCGGTTACGTGAAAGAAGTAAGTGAAAATGAGTGCGCATTCGAAGCGAGTATTGGAGATCAATACAAAACCGTACCAAAAGATAAATTGGAAAAAATGTTCGCCCTCTTAAATGAAAAACTAAAACAAGAAAATAAATAGAAAAAGTGGTATCGGAACTATTCCGATGCCACTTTTTTTTGAGGGACGGACCTCACCGAAATCGCGTGGTGATAAGGATTTGTCTGAAAAAGCGCCCCTTTTGGAGGTCCGTCCCTCAAAAGGAATCCTAATTGACTATTGAAATATTCTGATTATTAGGTATAATTCGTTACATTATACTTTTTTATGGAAGGGGAGAGGGCTGATGAGTGTGAAGAATAGTCGTTTGGTTGATGAGTTAAGGGAGGTTGTTGGCAGTGGGCAGGTGACGATGAATGAAACGGTTTTGAATCAGCATGGGAAAGATGAGTCCTATCATTCCCCAAGCCCGCCGGATGTGGTGGTGTTTCCCCGTAGCAGTGAGGAGGTGAGTGCTGTCGTGAAACTGGCATCTGCTCACCATATACCAATCATTCCATTTGGACTTGGAACCAGTCTTGAAGGGCACGTCATCCCGTATGATAAAGGGATCACGATCGATTTTTCCGAGATGAATGGGATTCTTGAAGTAAGGGAGAAGGATTTCCTCGTCAAGGTTCAACCCGGTGTGACGCGCACCCAGCTGAACAAAGAGTTAAAGAAATATGGTCTATTCTTCTCGGTGGATCCCGGAGCAGATGCGACTCTCGGAGGAATGGCTGCGACGAATGCCAGTGGGACGACATCTGTTAAATATGGTGTCATGCGTGATCAGGTGCGTGATCTGGAAGTGGTGCTCCCTGATGGGGAGGTGATCCACACCGGGAATATGGCACAGAAATCCTCCTCCGGATATCACTTGAATAGCTTGTTCGTAGGGTCAGAGGGGACGCTGGGATGCATCACCGAATTAACCCTCCGCGTATATGGCATCCCTGAATATACCGTTGCAGCACGTGCTTCGTTCAATCATGTTGATGATGCGGTGGAAGCCGTTGTTTCGATCCTTCAGGCGGGAATCCCGATTGCCAGGTGTGAGCTTGTAGATGAGCCGTCCATGATTCAAGTGAACCGGTTCAGTGATACGGACTATATGGAAAAACCGACTCTGTTCCTTGAGTTTCATGGCAATGAAGCCGGCCTGAATCAGGACGTTGAATTCACGAAAGAAATCGTTGCAGACCATCGGTGTGAAGATATTGTCTTTGAAGAAGATACGGCAGCACGGAATAAATTGTGGGAAGCGAGGCATAATCTTGCCTATGCTTATGTACATGGGCATCCGGGAAGGAAACTCATGGTGACGGATGTCTGTTTGCCTATTTCTGAATTATCGGGAGCCGTTCAGCACGCCAGGGGAAAACTTGAAGAACTAGAGCTCATCGGTGGAATTCTCGGACATGTGGGAGATGGAAATTACCATACCTCACTCATGATTGATTTGAATGACCCGGACGAGGTGAAGCGGGCCGGCATCTATAACGAACTGATTGTGGAATACGCCCTTGAACGGAATGGAACATGTACAGGGGAACATGGAGTAGGTGTAGGGAAGATGAAATATCAAGAACGGGAACACGGGGGAGCTCTGAAGGTCATGGAGAAAATCAAACTGGCACTTGATCCCGATGGAATCTTCAACCCTCACAAACTAGTACATAAAAAGGAGGAGGACTCAAAATGAGACTACTTGAAACCATCAGTAATCTGGCAGGGAAGTACTTTGCGGTATGGGTCATCCTGGTAGCGGCTGTCGCTTATTTTATTCCTGCGCCATTTCTACCTTTAGGAGCGTATATTACGATTCTATTGGGTGTCGTGATGTTTGGCATGGGGCTCACTTTGAAGCCTGTTGATTTTCAACTGGTACTAAAAAAACCTCTTCCTGTCATCACAGGGGTCCTGGCACAATTTCTCATTATGCCGCTGGGTGCTTTTTTGATTGCTTACATACTTGGCCTGCCGGCTGAACTGGCTGCCGGTTTGGTATTATTAGGCTCAGTTCCCGGTGGGACGGCATCCAACGTCATGGTCTATCTGGCTAAAGGAAATCTGGCGTTATCCGTGGCCATGACCTCCCTGTCGACGCTTTTGGCGCCCATTGCAACGCCCCTGATCCTTCTGGGTCTTGCTGGTCAGTGGCTGCCCGTCGATCCCGTCGCCATGTTTCTTTCAATCGTGCAGGTAATCATCCTGCCGATCACTTTTGGGTTAGTGATACGAAAGCTATTCCCGGGTACCGTGGAAAAGAGCCTGAACGTCATCCCGCTTATTTCAGTTCTCGCGATCATCATCATCGTTTCAGCCGTCGTCTCTGCAAATGTTGAAAATATCGCCTCTTCCGGGGCCATTATTTTCACGGCTGTGATCCTTCATAATCTATTTGGATTGGGCTTGGGATACGGGACCGGTGTCCTGATGAAGCTGGATGAGGGGACGAGACGTGCGATCTCTATTGAAGTGGGAATGCAGAACTCGGGACTCGGTGTGGCCCTTGCCACTGCCCACTTTGGTCCCCTCGCTGCCCTGCCGAGTGTCATTGCGGCTGTATGGCATAATATTTCAGGACCGATCCTTGCAACGTTTTGGAGTAAGAAGCCCGTAGAGGTCGAGGTGGAGGGGGAATATAGTAGAAGATCCGTCACTCCTACGGTGAGGTAGAGTAAATAGAAAGGTTCGGAGATGCTGAAAAGATGAAATGCGTCTTACCTCACTCATATCTTATAATCAAAAAGGCAGATCCCCACATGAAAGTGGGGATCTGCCTTTTTATAGAGGGACGGACCTGCCTTTTTAATGCACAAAGCCCGTCCTTATCACATTTCACCTTAAAAAGTGAGGTCCGTCCCTCCTTAGTAACAAGTACATGAAGTAAGGTGCGCCGATGAGGGCGATCATGATGCCGGCGGGGATTCCGTCGGGTTGGAGGATGTTCCGGCCGATGGTGTCTGCAAGGAGCAGGAGCCAGCCTCCGAGTAATATGGCGATGGGGATGAACAGTTGATTGCGCGGCCCGACCATCGCTTTTGCCATATGAGGGGCCATCAAACCGATAAAGGCGATCCCTCCTGTGACGGAAACGGCGGAGGCTGCCAGGGCGACTGCTACGATCAGCATCATAAACCGTTCACGGTTGATCGAGACGCCGACCCCTACGGAAACTGGTTCGCTTAAACCAAGCAGGTTCAGCATCTGGGATTTATAAAGTGCATATGGAATGAGGATCACCAGCCAAGGGAGTATTGCCCATATGAACGGCCAGTCGGCACCCCATATATTCCCCGCCAGCCATTTGGCAATGAAATCTACTTTTGCCCGTTCAGCACTCGAAATCAGAATGATCATGAGCCCCGACAAGGCCATGGAGAATCCAACTCCCACTAGGACGAGCCGGACGGGCTGTATCCCGTTTCTCTTACTATATGAAAATAAGTAAATCAAGCAGGCTGTAAGGAGTGCTCCCCCGAAAGCCACTACCGGAAGCAGGTAAGCAAATGACCCCGCATCGATGGGGAAGAATAAAAAGAAGATGGCAATCGCAACACCTGCCCCCGAATTGATCCCTATGATCCCTGGGTCAGCCAGGTCATTACGGGTCATCCCCTGCAGAATGGAACCGGATAAGGCGAGGGCCATCCCTGCGAGAATCGTGATGATGATCCTCGGTAAACGTATGGAGAAAAGGATGAATTCTTCTTTGAATGACCCATCACCTAATAAAGTGGGGAGGAGCCTATTATACGATACAGAAGAATAGCCCAGGCCGAAGCTGATAAAGGCTGTTGTGACAATAAGTATGAAGAAAGCTATAAGCAGCCATCGTTGTTTTTTAATCAAATCAGGATGTATCATGAGAAGCCTTTCCCTCCTTTATGCACGATGAATAGGAAGAAAGGAAGTCCCATCATCGCGACGATCGCTGCCACGGGCGTCTCGTATGGAGCATTGATCGTGCGTCCAAGTGTGTCAGCGAGAAGCATGAATGAAGCCCCAAACAGGGACGAGATCGGAATGATGAAACGGTAATCTGTCCCGACAACCGCCCGGACCATATGGGGAATCATCAACCCTATGAACACCATATTCCCAACAAGTGCAACGGCGGCACCTGCGAGCAGGATGATCACGATGAACAGGATACTTTTGACAAACGCGGTGCGCTGACCCAAGCCTACCGCTACTTCTTCATTCAAACTCAAGATCGTCAGTTGTCTGGAGAAAAATAAAGCTACCAGAATCCCAATCACAATAAACGGAACGATTACCTGCAGCTGAGTCCAGGTAGTGCCAATCAACCCACCTGCTGTCCACATGGAGACATCTTTTGACAGCTTGAAAAAGAGGCCTATCCCCTCTGCAATGGCAAATAAAAAGGCAGATACGGCTGCTCCTGCCAGTACGATTCTAAAGGGGGAGAAACCGCCCCTTTTTAAGGAGCTGATCCCGAACACCATAATGGCCCCTGCGGCTGAACCTATGAAGCAGGCAATCATGATCCCGAAATAACTGATGGAGGGGATGAATGCGAGGGCGACTGCCAATGAAGCATTCGCTCCGGCTGTCAGTCCAAGCAAACCCGGATCCGCCAGGGGATTCCGGGTCATGCCCTGCATGATGGCACCTGATACAGCCAGGGCCGCCCCGACCACAATGGCGGCAACTTCCCGGGGGAATCGGATCTCTTGAAGAATGTTTATTTTGTCGCCTTCAGCGGAAAAGGTCAGGGCATGAAAGACGTCCCTCACCGTTGTCTCTGCGGCTCCATATATAACAGATATGAGAAAGGCGGCTATAAAAAGGAGGGCTGCACCGATCAATTTGAATATAAATGGAATTCGTTGATCTTGATTTATCATCATCCATCATCTTTTCTTTTTTAGAGTATAGAAAAGGGGAATTCTTATCATAAGAATCCCCCTTTAAGAATTAATTTCCTAGAAATTTATCTTTGAAGAAGTCCAATTGGTAATCCAATGTGAGAGGATCATTAAAGTAAAATTCCATCATATTCACTTCAAATACCTGATTCTTCTTCACTGCCGGGATGTTCTTGTATGTTTCGGTTTCCATAAAGGAGTTATCTGCTTTAGGATCTTTGCTCAAGATCAGATAGTCCCCGGCAAATTCGGGCATCACTTCAGTGGAAAGGGCGAAATATCCTGGTTCCAGTGCTTCTTCTTTTACTTTTTCAGGCATTTTTAAATCCATTTCCTGATAAAGGATTTCTGTACCGCGTCCCCAGTTGTTCCCGTATACGTATAATTGCTTATTGAAACTTTCAATGACTGAAACAGTCGTATCTTCACCGATTTTTGCTTTGATATCATCACCGGCAGCTTTGGCACGCTTCTTGAAATCGTCTACCCATTTCTGAGCTTCTTCTTCCTTGTTTAACAGTTTTCCAATTTCGATATGTTGTGTTAAGTAGTCAACTTTTCCATATGTGTATGTAACCGTAGGAGCGATTTCATTTAATTTATCCACATTCTTGATATTGGATAAGCCAATGATCAAATCCGGATTCAGTTCGATGATCTTTTCAAGACTTTCATCTGTTACTTCTTCTACGCCTTTAAGCTCTTTATCCCATCGTGGATTCAGTTTGGACCATGAGTCCACACCGACAAGGTTTACATCGAGGGCCATTACGTTTCCGGCAAATGAAGATAGAACCACAACGCGCTCTGGGTCGGCAGGTACTTCAACGGGACCATTTTCTGATTGATAGGTGATGGTATCTGATTTACCATCCTTTTCCTTTGATTCTGAACCTTCTTCTTCTGTTGAACCATTGCTGCAGGCACTAACCAGTAACACCAACAGCAGAGTAAACGGAATGAGCCATTTTTTCATGTTGATCTTCTCCTTTGAGTAAATTGTATGTGACACACATTGGCTTATTTGTTCGGGGATCTCTTCCAATTTCGGCATCAATGTAGAATACCTTCTTCAATACGTCATGGGTGATGACTTCTTCGCAACTTCCGGATTTGACGATTTCACCTTCTTTTAAAGCTACGATATAATCGGCAAACCTGGCTGCCTGGTTTAAATCATGCAGGACCATTACGATTGTGCGTTCCTGTTCCAGGTTGAGCTTTTGTAATAGCTCAAGTACTTCGAGCTGGTGGGCCATGTCTAAATATGTAGTAGGTTCATCGAGGAAGATGATGTCCGTTTCCTGGGCAAGAGCCATGGCGATCCATACGCGTTGACGCTGACCACCTGACAATGCATCGACTTCTCTGTACTTAAATTCAAGAGTCCCTGTCACTTCAAGTGACCAGTTGATTATGTCGTAGTCTTTTTTTGTCAGTCGTCCCATTCCTTTTTGATGGGGGAAACGTCCGTATGACACCAATTCACCAACCGTCAATCCACTTGCACTTTCAGGTGTTTGAGGGAGAATCGCCATTTTTTTTGCCAATTCTTTTGTATTTCCTTTTGAAATGTTTTCACCATCCAACAGGACATTGCCGGAGTGGTGGGGGATGATACGGGTAATCGCTTTCAACAAGGTGGACTTACCACAACCATTGGATCCGATGATGGTGGTGATCTTTTTATCCGGGATGTCGACGCTGAAATTTTTCACAATCAGGCGGTCCCCGTAACCAATGTTTAATTCGTCTGTGCAGAGGCGTACCATTTTATGACCTCCATTTATAAAATTGATAATGATTCTCATTCTCGGGCAATTTCAATACTATAATCCTTTTTTCCCAATGTCAACAGAAAATTTGGTTGTCAAGTGAATGAAAAAGAGATAGGATGTAATTGAGAATGATAATCAATTATAGTTTGGTTACTCAAGGAGTGAGCGGAAATGGAGAAAGAACTATTCGATGTGACGGTCATCGGGGGAGGGCCGGCTGGCCTTTACTCAGCCTTTTATAGCGGTCTTAGAGAAATGAAAACAAAGATCATTGAATTTCAGCCAAGTTTAGGCGGAAAGATACATGTATATCCTGAGAAGATGATCTGGGATGTAGGGGGGCTTATACCAGTTCCGGGAGCAAAACTGATCGAGCAACTTGTTCAACAGGGATTGACATTCGATCCGACTGTCATTCTGAATGAAAAAGTTGAAACGATTACACGTAACGAAGAGGGAATCTTTATTCTGGAAGGCTCTTCCGGTGAAAAACATTACTCAAAAACGGTCATCGTCGCTGTGGGAAGCGGGATCATCAATCCGCAAAAGCTTGACATCGAAGGGGCAGAACGTTTTGAAGTTTCCAATTTAAACTACACTGTGAAATCCTTGAAACGATTCAAAGGAAAGACCGTCATCATTTCAGGTGGAGGGAATTCCGCAATTGACTGGGCCAATGAACTGGAGCCGGTGGCTGAGAAGGTCTACATTGCCTATCGCAAGGATGCCCTCAAAGGACACGAAGCACAATGTGCACAGCTCATGAACAGTACAGCCACTTGCCTGTTGAACACGTCCATTTCTAAGCTAATTGCGGGATCCGACCATGATTCAATTGAAAAGGTACAGTTAATCAATCACCAAACAAATGAAGTATTCTATCTGTCGATCGATGAAGTAATCATCAATCATGGATATGAAATCGATACATCCTTACTTAAGAATAGTTCACTCGAAATCGAGATGATCGATCAATATTATATTGCAGGCACGACTACGAGCGAATCATCACTAGAAGGGCTATATGCAGCAGGAGATATCCTGAAACATGAAGGAAAAGTGAACCTGATAGCAGGTGCATTTCAAGATGCAGCAAACGCGGTCAACAAAGCCAAGCAATTCATTCAACCCGACGCAAATGAATTCGCCATGGTATCATCCCATAACGAAGTATTCAAAAAAAGGAATAAAGAGCTGGTGAAGCAGATGATGAAATAGAGGGACGGACCTTCTTTTCACAGGGGTTATTCCTTATTTAACAAGGTTTCAGTGCTTGAAAGTGAGGTCCGTCCCTCACAAAGAAAGATGCTTACCGAGGTAAGCATCTTGGGGTTTGTTATGCGTGGTATTGTTCGACGTTTTTTCTTTGGCTGTTTGATTTGGTACGCTTGTTGGCAAGGTAGCCTAAGAGCAGGACCAGAATCATTAAGCCGATTGTGATGATGGTGGTAATGGTTCCGTGATGAAGGTTGATCAGATCCAGGAACTTCTCATCCGACACGATCATTTCCCCTGCTGTGTAGGCTAGGATCCCAGCCCCAAGGTAAGCGATCCAGCGGAATCTTTCAAGGATTTTCACAATGGCTTTCGAGCCGAATATCATGATCGGGATCGAAATGAAGACGCCGAGGGCGATCATACCGATATGTCCATGAGCGGCACCTGCAACAGCAACGACATTATCAAGACTCATGGCAGCATCTGCGATAATGATGGTCATAATGGCCTGTCTAAGTCCGGTGTGTGACTTGATATTGGCTTCCTCTTCATCTTCAACGAGCACCTGGTAGGCAATCCATAGTAACAGGACTCCTCCTATGAGATGCACATAAGGAATCTGAAGTAAATAGACGATGATGGCAGCAAAGAAAATACGCAGGATGACGGCACCCGCCGTGCCCCAGAAAATGGCTTTGTTCTGAAGGTCTTTGGGTAATCTCCTCGTTGCCATTGCAATGACAATCGCATTATCTCCAGATAAAATGATATCGATGGCTATGATTTTTAAAAGGGCAATGATTGCACCGGTAGAGATGGCAAGTCCAAGTGGAAATAAGAAATCCATATTGCTTCCTCCTTGTGTATACGAATCTATGAATAATTTGCTAACTAATCTATTATACCACATTTTTTTAATAGAAAAACTTCCAGCATTCACGTTGGCCGTTAACTCTATTCCATGGGAGGAATTTCATGGTTAATAGAGAGAATGTGACATTAATGCATATTCAGCTAATGTGCTATCACCAAGGAATCCCCGACTCCTGAATGGAATCGGGGATTTTCGTTTTCATTATGATTGGGGGTAAGGTTGTGGATAGGGATAAGGGTAAGGATACGGATAAGAATTTGAAGTCATGAGTTTTAAACCAACCGAACGTGGTAAATGAAACATACCACATTTACTAGAGGAGGATTCACACGTTTTGGCAACCATCGTTACCTTAGGAGCCATTCTATTTATTTTGGTCAACTTAATTTATTTCTTTAAGGATAAGCATTTTAAGTACAGCTATTTCAGCACAGCGCTTTTTTTAAAGCTGTTCTTTGTACTTTTCAGTATCATGATGGCATTTGCTGTAGTCTATTATGCCCTGTCATTTGGCAATCCGATGCTCAGGGTAAGCTCGCCGAGTGGGAAGCCGGTGGAGCACACATTCCTTAACTACCTCTACTATAGCGGGGTGACGATCCTGGCTGTCGGTTACGGGGATTATATCCCGACGGGGCATCTCAGATTCTTCGCGCTGCTTGAAGCGGCGATCGGACTGTTACTTCCGACGGCCTACTTTATGAAGGTATTGGATTCGAAGGGTAATAAAGGGAATGAGTAAGCCCGAGAACCCGAATCATATAAAAAAGCGTGTACCAGGTACAATCAATCCCGATTGTACCTGGTACACGTACTTTACATCCACATCCCCGGTTTCACCACCATAAACCACAGCATGGCCAACAGGAGAATGAGATAAGTCCAAACGGTCCGATGTAACTTTCCAACAAGCTTTTCCCTATCCGCATCTACCTCTCCGAATTTCCGCAGAGTCGGCGAAAATGCCCGTGCCAAAAAGAAGAGAGAGCAGAACATGATGACGAGGGTCATGATGATCCACGGTGTCGTCCATGTCCATGGTCCAAGAAGAACGAGGAGAATCCCCGTTCCCACAAGGACGTGTCCTGAATGCTTGGAAAGCTGCACGGTGTAGCGGAATGTATCCAGGTACGAAGGCAGGATGGCCGGAGACGCGGTCCGTAATTTTTTCATCGTCACGAGAAGTAAGAAAAATGGCCCGATGGAAGCCACGACACTTATGACATGAAGATAGATCAATGTTTTATATAGCAGTTGCTCCATGTGAAGTGCTCTATTCTGTCACTAAACTAAATTCGTGGACCCATACTTTCATGCCGGGGTGCCACGGCATTCCTGGATGAAAGGAGAGGATGGCATTTTTATAATCCTCCACTGATTGATATCCTTCTTGCTTTGCGTGATCGTCTGTCAGTTCGCCTAATGACTGGGAATAGACGCTGTTCACTATGTATTTCTTTCCTTGAAGCTCCATGATTTCCCCGACATCTGCGTATCTTCCATTTCGGCGGGTTGCCGTTTTCGTTCCTTGAAGCACTTTTTCAACGTCTTCCGCATTTGTGACTAAACGCTCGATGGTACATGTTTTTGGTGGCATTTCCTGATTTGTCATATTTAAAAACCCCTTTCGACCTATACTATAGCATAGTCTTGGGTCGGGGAGAATATCTGGGTCTATCTTTGGCGCTTTCTAAACCGTTCTTTTCGTTTCCTAAAAAGAATTTCTATCTCTAGTCGGAATTGCTTTCAGGTGCTATGATTGGATGAAATATCCGACATAGAAAGAAGGCTCCGAAGCATTGAAAAAATGGCAAACGTATATCATCCTTGTGTTCATCATGCTCATATGGGGCTTTAATGTACCGGCGTTAAAAACGCTTGTAAGCGAATTTACACCTGTCACGATCACCTCGCTTCGCATTTTTACAGCAGGTGTCACAGTATTTATTCTCCTCGGTCTTATGGGAAAAATCAGGAAGCCGACAGCAAAGGAATTCCTGTTCATCATTACCGGTGGTCTGTTAAATGTAGTCAGTCACCATTATTTCTTATCCGTCGGGTTAACGGGAACGTCGTCTACAAACGGTGGACTGATTCTTGGAACAGGGCCATTATTAACGGCTCTAATGGCGACGATCATCCTCAGGAACCGGCCGACCGTGATTAAAATCATCGGGTTTCTTTCAGGCAGTGTCGGTGTGACGATCATTGTATTGTCGGGAGGGGAAGGAATCGGTGGACTGAAGGTGGGGGATCTGTTCATTTTTATCTCCATTTTTTCTCAGGCATTGAGCTTCATCATCATAAGCCGTGCCGCGAAGACGTTGGATCCCCGTTTATTGACGGGATACATGCTTGTGTTCGGTTCTGTCGTCCTGTTTGTCATCAGCCTGATTACTGAGCCGGGAGGACTGAAACAATTAGGTGATGCGCCGGTCTCAATCTGGGTGTTGTTTTTTGCCTCAGCCATATTGGCGACAGCAGTTGGACATATGATCTACAATCATTCGATTGGAAAAATAGGGGCTGCAGAAACATCGATTTTCCTGAACCTTAATACCTTTTTCTCACTTCTGGGAGCGGCGATTTTTCTTGGTGAAACCGTGACAATCTTTCACCTGGTCGGACTGGTGTTCATCGTCCTTGGAGTCGTATGTGGTTCAGGAACCCTGGAAGAATTTGTGGTTAAAAGAAAACAAAAACGTTTCCTGGATGGAAAACGGAAACATCAAGTATAGATGGTTCTGTTTTTTTATCCATCATAATTTTAAGGTTCCTTCAATAAAATAAAATGGTCAATACATTTTGAGGAGGAACGGAATGCTTAATGAGCAAATTCAAAAGCTGGTGAATAATTTAATCGGAATCGAGCATGTGTCGACTACCCTTTATCTTGCCATGTCTGCCTATATGGCGAATCAGAATTATACAGGGATGGCAAGTTGGCTGAGACTACAGTCGGATGAGGAGCGCACACATATGTTGAAGCTTATCGACTATGTGACAGACAGGGGGGGAATGGTGGATATTCAGCAGCTTCCTGCCCAACCGAAAGAGTATGGCACCCCTCTTCAAACGTTTCAAAAAGTGCTGGAGCATGAGCAATTCGTTACAAACTCCTATCAACAAGCGTACAATTTTGCTGCACAAATTGATCAACAGACTGCTGTCATCATTCAGGAATTTCTGAGAGAACAGATTGATGAAGAAGCTCAGGCGCTAACGATTGTTGATCGGTTAAAACTTGCCGGAGATAATCCCGCCGCTCTATTGGTACTGGACCAGGAACTTGGTCAGCGTACAGCAGCACCTGCAGCCGGTCCCGCTCCTGCGGGTGGTTAATTCAACAGTGAATTCCTGCTTTCCCATTCTTGGGAGCAGGTTTTTTTTATTGAATTAAAATGAAAAGGGATACTCTCCGCCCCAACCGTTCATACTGAAGAAAACGAATCTCTTTTAGGTGATCAGATGATTTATATTTACAACGATTTCGGTGGTACTCATACCACGTCCTTGGCTGCAGCTTATCACTTGCAATTATTGAAACCGGGGGAGTTAACGAAGAAGGAGATCCTTTCGGTTCCTTATTTCAACCAGCTTACGAAAAAAGACACGGGACATATTTTTTATCACGGAATGGACGAAAAAGATAACCCAGTTTATACGATTGCACGAAGGAATTCCAAGTATGTGGTACCTGCCTTAACAGATTTAAGTGGCATTTTGCTGAATCGATATGGACAAAAGGAAAAGATCATCATTTCCAATACTTCGCCAACCGTCCCGCCAACGATGACAGCGGGAGGGTTCTTCTCGAGGGAACTGGGGATCGATTGGATCGGCGTGCCCCTCCTTGTGAAAGGGGCGAAGCAATGTCATGGCCTCATTCAACATCTCGTGGAGGAAACAAAGCGTGTGGCAACAACATCCCCTGAACAGGTCGTTGTATTAGAAAATAAAAAATATCAATATAAAATGGGAAAAAAGGATATATTCTGGAAGTAAAGCATATTATAATAAGTAAATACTACTGGGTAAAAGGTTTGTTTCTTGGAGAACAGAATGGACCTGTACATAATGGTCATACTACAGTAAAACGGAGGTGTCCGCATTGGAAGGTAAACCATTTCACTTTGATGGCAGTCACCATTTCGCAGCAGGGGAAACACAAGAAAACACTCCATTTGAACTAACAGACGAAATGAGAAAAAATATCGGTGGAAACCCGTTTGAAGTACCAGGTGAAGAAGAGTAAGCATCGAGTGCTGTCCTAAAGGGCAGCATTTCTTTTTTACACCGTTTAAAAAAGGATAATTCCATCCATATCTTCACAAAATACGATTGTGAGTTAATAGAAGAAAGGATGGATGATGTATGGCAAAAGTATTATATATCACCGCGCATCCCCATGACGATACCCAATCGTACAGCATGGCGGTCGCGAAAGCTTTTATGGATACGTATAAGGAAGTGAACGGGGATGATGAGGTGATTCACCTCGATTTATACCGGGAGCATATTCCTCATATCGATGCGGATGTTTTCAGCGGATGGGGAAAGCTTCAATCAGGTAAAGGGTTTGAGGAGCTTTCCATGGAAGAGCAGAAGAAGGTAAACCGCTTGAATGAACTATCCGATCAGTTTATCGGGGCTGATAAATACGTATTTGTTACTCCTTTCTGGAATTTTTCATTTCCACCGGTGATGAAAGCATATATCGATTCCGTGGCAGTGGCAGGGAAATCATTCAAGTATACGGAACAGGGGCCGGTTGGATTATTGACGGACAAGAAAGCGATACATATCCAGGCCCGGGGCGGTATTTACTCTGAAGGACCGGCAGCAAGCATGGAAATGGGGCATCGTTATTTAAATCTTATCATGCAATTTTTCGGTGTACCTTCCTTTGAGGGTGTATTTGTAGAGGGACATGCGGCGATGCCGGATAAAGCACAGGAGATCAAGGAAGATGCGATTGGCCGTGCGAAAGATGCAGCACATAGTTTCTAATGAAATGCTTAAGAAAGAGCCAGAACATAAGCGTTCAGGCTCTTTCTTCTTTATACGATTGCTGACTTCTCTACGTCAGCCTCTGTCGGTTCTGGTACAAAAGCAAGTATCACGATCCCGATGATAAAGAGGATGACCAGACTGAAGACACCACTGTTGGACGCACCGGTCATTTGCGCGGTGACTGCAACTAATAAGGGACCGAGAATCGATGCAAACTTACCGAAAATATTGTAAAATCCAAAGAATTCGTTGGCATTTTTCTTCGGTATCAGCTTTGCAAAATAAGCCCTGCTCAGTGCCTGGATGCCTCCTTGGGAGGAAGCGACGAGCATGGCGAGGATCCAGAAGTCCATGGTTGTCTCTAAGAAATAGGCGTATATGCAAACGATGATATACACGGAGATTCCCACATACAGCATCTTTTTCCCCGTAAATCGTTCGGCGAGTCTTCCGTATAGGATCGCAAAAGGTCCAGCCACCACCTGGGTCACAAATAGAATGATCAAAAGGTTGGTGGAGGTGATCCCAAGATCCGATCCGTACGCCGTGGACATCGTAATGATGGTGCCGACCCCGTCAATATAAAAGAAGTAAGCAAGCAGGAATAGAAATAGGGCACGGTATTTCCTGACTTCTTTCATCGTTTTGCCAAGACGTTTGAAGCTGTTCGCGACCGGGCTTTTTTCCCGTTGGATGAAGTAGCGCTGATGTACATTCTTTAATAGCGGTATAGAGAAGAGACCCCACCATAAAGCGGTAATCACAAAGGCAATCTTACTGGCGACGGTGACGGAGATGGGAAGGGTCCCATTCTGGGATAAGATGATAATGGCGATGCTTAAGATGAACGGGATTGTGCTTCCGATATACCCTAATCCGAATCCCCGGGACGATACACGGTTCATTCGTTCTTCCGTCGTAACATCGGTCAGAAAGGCATCATAGAAGACGTTCGAACCGGCTGAGCCGACTGCTGCAACTGTATAAAAGACTAAAAGGAGCAGCCATTGATCACTCGGGACGAAAGCGAGGAGGAGGGTGAATGTCACACCCAGTGCAAAAAAGAAGGTAAAGAACTTCTTCTTATATCCCTCATAATCGGCGATGGTACCAAGTATGGGACCGATCATGGCCAGGATGAAGGTCGCAATGGCAATGGTGTATCCCAAATAGGCCGTTGAATTAGCGGCACTGACACCTGCATTTGTAGCGGCCGCTTTATAGAAGAGCGGAAAGACGGCGGTAGATATGATGATGGAATACGCTGAATTGGCCCAATCATAAAAAATCCAGCTACTTTCTTCTTTTGAAAAACGTTTCATGGTTTTTCCCCCTAAGGAAACAGAATCTTCTTTAGATATCCAATACTTCTTCAATCGTTTTTCCGTCAATATCTTCTAAGGTGAGTCCGAGCAATCTAGCAAATGTCGGTCCTTCATCAATGAGACCCATGGAAGGAATCTCGAGGTGAGGACGAATTCCTTTTCCCGCCGCCATGAAGATCGTGGAGTAGTTCTCCTTTTCCGGAGAATAGCCGTGGGAGCCGTACGTATAACGCTTATCCTTCACATCTTCCGGAGTGATCGTATGAATAAAGGATCCATCCAGTGCATCTTTGAAATAATAGCCGAGTCGGGCCTCGAGCATAAACGCACAGTGTTCATCGGCCCCTTTCCCGGCAGCTTCTTCTCCTGTGAGTACGGATTCGATTCCTTTTGAAGGGTCTGGTTGTAACCGTTCCAAAAGCAACTTCACTTCTTGAGTCGAAACGGGATCCTTTGTGTATACATAGGCAGAACCATCACACCCTTTGCAATAGGCTTTCCAGTCAGTCACCTTCCCGCGGCGGTTTACAGTGATGAATCCATTTTCCTTAAGAAGGATGTTGAGTTGGACGGCCTTCGATTCATCGAGGGCACTATGATCACCTATGGCCACAATCGTCGACTTATCATACATTCCGTTTTCCCTTAATGCTCCTATGATTCTTCCTAATCTGTCATCATGGCGGCGGAGGGCAGCATGTGCTTCTTCAGAAGAAAAACCGTGGTAATGCCGATTGGTATCAAGGTCCGTAAAGTGCACAAGCAATAAGTCTGGTTTCCTTTTGATTGTTTCAATCGTCGCTTCAAGGACGAAATCATCCAGTTCAGGTTGATTCAGACCCTTGCGCATATGGCCAAAAAGACGATTCATCTGCAGTTGGAAGAGGGGACTGCCATTCAAAAGTGAAACGAGGATTTGATTATGCCAAGGTCGATTGGCGAAGATTTCCGGCATATTGTAATCTATATCCGCTTTAGCTGTCACCGGCCAAAGGAGGGCCGCCGTGGTCATCCCCGCCTTCCTGGCCTCATCATAGAGGGTAGTACTCTTGATGGAATTCCGGTGCCAATGCCAGTCCGGTGACTCCCTCCCAGGCTGGAGGAGTGTGTTATTCACCACACCATGACGATTAGGGTACTTTCCGGTTACAATCGTTGCGTGACAGGGATACGTGACAGAAGGATAGATGGTTTCAACCCCTTTGCAGTAAGATCCATGTGCAAGCAGCTCCTTGAAGTGGGGAAGTTCTTTTAGGATGGGAAAGTCCAAGGCAGATAAACAATCGAAAGAGATGATGATGAGATGATCCGTCAAACGTTCCATAAAGCCCTCCAATATCCTCGCAGGATTGTACTATATACCTATTAATATAGCAGAACATTCAGAATAAAAATATGAAATTTCAATTATGTGGGGATTAAGGGGATGTAAACAGTGTGGGGATAATCGGAAAAACAGGGAGGGTCGCGCCGTTCCCTGTCACTGTTATATCAGATTTTCACTTTGTTTCTGATGGAGCTGTCCTTGTGTACATCGAGGGTGCCGGAGTATTCAACCGCATCGATTTCACAATTCTCCCTGATCACGACGTGTTTTCCGCGAACGAGTTTCGCCTTCGTATTTTCAAGATAGACTTCGTCACCTTCAATTAGTTCAGAAGATAAGTAATCTTCCTTTTGCAGAAAGAAGTTTACTACCTGTTTGATTAGTTTGCTTGAATGGTGGTGAGTCACTGAAATTTTTTCGCCTCCAATTTCTTTAATGGAAGATTCATGGTTGATTTCAATCTGGACGTTGTCGGCGTTCAGCAATCCATCGATGTGCACAGATCCTGAAGATGAGAAGGTTTCGACTTCACAATCCTCTCCAACCGTTAAAGATCCGCTCGCTCTGATCAATCCGCCCTGGATTTTTCCGCCTACCTTGCATGATCCGCTCACCTTGAATTTTTCGACGATAAGATCCCGGTTCACCTTACTGGATCCACTTATCGTCATTTCGGATGCCATCACGGACCCTTCATATTTGGAACTCCCGCTTGTTGTAATCGTTTCGGCTTTCGTATCTCCTTCGATGGAGGAAGAGCCGCTTGTTTTGATCAAGCCTGCTCTTACATCACCTGCAACGGTGCCTGAACCCGATATTCTCATTTCATGGCAGTCAATATCACCTGCGATTTTTCCGCTTCCACTGATCTTTACTTCATCAAATTGGCCGCCGCCGGATGTTCCGGACCCGCTGATCTTCAAGTCATGAAGCTTTTTCTTTTCCACTGTATTCATGCATTTCTCCTCCAATTAAAGGGACGTCAGATCCCCTTCGTATTCGTTAACGTGATTTTCAATTCTTCCGTCATTTGTTGTAAATCGAATCTCGCCACGACTTGAGCCGTATGGTCGACCAGGAAATCTGAAGGGAGGGGCAGGAGCATCCACATATGCGCCTCACCTTTTTGGATACCGATCAGTTCAAGGGAAGATTCTTTCAGTGGTGTAAACTTTTCATGAAGAAAAAGATAAAGGGTTTGCTGAGCTTCTTTAGGGATTTCTAACCTGTGGCACTTTTCGATAATCATCATATTTAAGATATCCTTGAATTCGTAAGCGTTCTTTACTGGTAATAGCGATGTACAAAAAGCCATGGTGTGATCTGAAAGGATGTTGTGGGACGATAGCTCTTTTTCACTGACTTCGATCCTTGCGGGATTGGGTGAAAAGAAATCCGAGAGCTCATCCAGGGAGTAATCATCTTTCATTTCTTTGATTGTATCGATCCGTGCAAGCATCTTTTCCCTTGGAAAGAACGTCTCCTGACCGGTGTAGCTGGATTTCTTGATGAACCAGCCTTCAGGGATGATATTCTTTCGTTTCCAACGGTAAAGCTGTCCGTAGGATATTCCGGTCAGTTCCAGTACTTCCTTTTTAGAAATAAGATCTGTTTCCATGAGGGTTCACCTCTTTTCGCAACAAAACATTGTTACGTTACTGTAGATTTAGTTTAACAGAACAATGTTACGCAGTAAAGAGAGAAATGGAAAAATTTTAAAAATCATGGATCGCGAACTTTCCAATAAATGTTTAGAACAACTCATCAAGGGTACTAGATTACCAGAATGTTTTACATAGTAAACATTAATAAACATGAGAGGGATGAAAGAATGGGAGACGATCGTCGTACGAAGGTGAATGGTGAAAGTAAAGATGAACAGCTTGAACAGTATAGAGTGGATGACGAAGGAAAGCATCTTACAACTAATCAAGGGCTGAAGGTATCAGAGGATGAGTTTTCACTGAAAGCCGGAGAGCGTGGACCTACTTTAATGGAGGATTTCCACTTCCGTGAGAAGATGACCCACTTCGACCATGAACGCATCCCTGAACGGATTGTTCATGCACGCGGATTTGCGGCACATGGAGAGTTCGAACTCTATGACTCTATGAAAGAATATACAAGGGCTAAATTTCTTCAGGACACGTCGACGAAGACACCTGTATTCGTACGCTTTTCCACAGTGGCGGGATCCAGGGGCTCTGCGGAGGCTGTGCGCGATGCACGGGGATTTGCCACTAAATTTTATACAGAAGAAGGGAATTATGATTTGGTAGGGAACAATATTCCCGTATTCTTCATTCAGGATGCAATCAAATTCCCGGATCTAGTTCATGCCCTTAAACCTGAACCACATAATGAAATGCCTCAGGCTGCTTCTGCCCACGACACATTCTGGGACTTTATCGCGAACAATCAGGAATCCGCTCATATGGTGATGTGGGCCATGTCCGATCGGGCGATTCCCCGCAGCTTCCGTATGATGGAAGGCTTCGGTGTTCATACATTCCGCCTTGTGAACGAAGAAGGCAAAGCTCATTTTGTGAAATTTCACTGGAAACCGGTACTCGGAACACACTCACTGGTTTGGGATGAAGCACAGAAGATTAACGGGAAAGACCCTGATTTCCACCGCCGTGATCTATACGAATCCATCGAGGGAGGGGACTATCCGGAGTATGAGCTGGGTGTTCAGCTCATAAAAGAAGAAGATGAGTTTAACTTTGACTTTGATGTCCTTGATCCTACGAAGTTATGGCCTGAAGAGGAAATCCCTGTGAAGATCGTCGGGAAAATGACCTTGAACCGCAATGTGGACAATGTGTTTGCCGAAACGGAGCAGGCGGCATTCCATCCTGGATCTGTGGTGCCTGGAATCGATTTCTCCAATGATCCGTTGTTGCAGGGACGCTTATTCTCTTATACAGATACACAATTGATTCGTCTTGGAGGACCGAACTTCCACGAGCTTCCGATTAATAGACCTGTGTGCCCTTTCCACAATAACCAACGTGATGGATATGGCCGCCATACAATTAATAAAGGGCAGGTGAGCTATCATAACAATTCACTGGCCCATAATACACCGGCTCCTGCTTCGAAGGAAGAAGGCGGGTACACACACTATCAGGAAAAGATGGAAGGCAGGAAAGTACGTACAAGAAGTGAAAGCTTCAAGGATCACTTCTCACAGGCGACACTATTCTGGAACAGCATGAGTAAACCTGAGAAGGAGCATATCATTCAAGCCTTCAGTTTTGAACTGGGGAAAGTGAAAAGCAAATCGGTTCAGAAGCAGATCGTCGATATGTTTGCAAACGTCAGTATGGACCTGGCAAAAGGTTTTGCAGAAGCGATCAATATAGAAGTACCTGAAGGAGAAGGATCGAAGGTAACGAAATCATCCCCGGCATTAAGTCAGGAAAATACGAAAAAGAAGCCGGCTACCCGTAAAGTGGGTGTCATCGTTGGAAATGGCTTCAAAGGAGAAGAAGTAAACCGTGTTCTCTCTGCTCTTGAAGAAGAAGGAATTCTGCCTGAAATCATAAGTGACAAGCTGGGGACGCGCAAAGGTGATGACGGTACAGAGCTTGAAGTGGACCATACATTCTTAACGGGAGAATCGGTCTTATTCGACAGCCTATACGTAGTAGGTGGAGAAAACGTAGATAAGAAATTCTCACAAGATACCACCTACTTTGTAAAAGAAGCGTATTCTCACTTTAAACCGATCGGTGCCACCCATGAAGGTTTACACTGGCTGGAAGAAGCAGGTGTGAAGGGTTCAGGGGTTGTAACCGGGGAAGACATGAAGTCATTTGCCAAGGAGTTCACCGCAGCCATCGCGGAACATCGCCATTGGAATCGTGAATTAGTATAAAGGCAAAAATAGTAGAAATATTAACGGGGAAATGCTAGACCTGCTTCCAGGTCTAGCATTTTTTTTTATGGATTAAATAGCCCTTTTTACTAGCAAATAGACGTTTATATCATTCGAAACTAGCAATACATACATAAGATAGTCATGTAAGGTGATTTACAAGTACTGAATAAGTGAGGTGATTATGGATGGGTGCCGGTCATTCTCATGACGAATTTGATTTTTACAGCTTGCTATTAGTTCTGTTAATTGTAGCTTTTCTAGTACTACTTGCAATTAACCCTCTAGCAGCATTGATTGTTGGAATCGCCATTTTGGTTCTACTTGCCGTTAGTGCAATTAGCTAAGATTTAAAGATTGATCATTCCTTGGAGACGGGTCTTCAAGGAATGCCATTACATTGAAATTTGCAAAAAGATGGAGGGGAAATAGATGAGTGAAAAAAATAATCCACTAGAAGGACTTATGGATTTAATCAACCAATACACAAAAGAAGATGCAAGTAAACTGGATCTGGAAACGGCAAAAGATAAGTTAAGTTCATTACTGAATGAGGATCATCTTAAAGGACTGTTAGGTTCGGAAGGAAAGAGTTCTCTTGATGCACTAGGTTCACTTGGAAACTTAGGGGCCATGGCAAACATGGTGAATATTCTTCCAATGGTTGAAAAGGTGGTGAAACAGCGTATGTATAAAAAACAATCTGAATCCTACAAACATGATGACTGTAAAAAAGACAAGCATCAAGATATCAAAGATCTTCTAAAAGAAATTCTGGACGAACTGAAGAAGATAAAAAAATGCACTTGCCATAAAAAGAAGCATGAGTGCTACAAAGACAACTGGGAGCATTGGTATTAATAGAGTCGGCTGACATGCCGGCTTTTTTTGTGTTTTTCAGGAGTGGAATATCAATAAATCAATTATTTGATTTCTCTATTTCGCTCTACTATACTCTTCAATCAACGGGAAATTGGAATCCAATCAAAAATTTCCATAAGCAAAAATATTGAAAGTCAAAAAAGGTCAAAGTATACTGTATTTATAAGGTCAAATAAAGTCAAAGTCAAACATAGTCAAGTTTTGATTTGACCTTAACCATAAACCAATTAACAAACCCATTTATATATAACAAGACAACAGGAGGTCATGTTTCATGAAATGCCAAGTATGTCAGCACAATCAAGCAACGATTGAAGTGTATACGCAACAAAATGGTAAGAAATCCAGTATGAAAATGTGTTCTGCTTGCTTTCAAAAGCAGCAAACCCCTTCTGGCATTCAGGGAGGATTCCCGTTTGATGAGTTGTTCAAAGGTATGAGCATGGGCGGAAGTCCTAATCACGGATTCCAAAACCAACAACAGCCATCTTCATCAGCTCAAGCGAAAAGTGGGAATGGCGGAAACGGCATCCTCGATCAGTTCGGACGTAATGTCACTGGAGCAGCCAAAGCCGGCTTGATTGATCCAGTTATCGGTCGTGACAAAGAAGTGGATCGTGTGATTGAAATCCTGAACCGCCGCAATAAAAACAATCCGGTACTGATCGGTGAGCCCGGCGTCGGGAAAACAGCCATTGCGGAAGGATTGGCACGTAAAATCGTAGCAGGTGATGTGCCGTCAAAATTACTAAACAAAGAAGTATATGTGATGGATGTTGCTTCCTTGACTGCTGGTACAGGCGTACGGGGATCATTCGAGGAACGGTTGAAAGCCATCATCAGTGAATTGCAAAATCGTGAGAACGTCATGCTGTTCATCGATGAAATCCATCAATTGGTGGGGGCAGGTTCTGCAGAAGGATCCATGGATGCAGGGAATATTCTAAAACCGGCGTTGGCCCGTGGTGACCTGCAGGTGATTGGGGCGACAACCCTTAAAGAGTATCGTCAAATCGAAAAAGATGCGGCACTCGAACGCCGTTTCCAGCAGGTTTTGGTCAATGAGCCCACTCCGGAAGAAGCCATCGAAATTCTCAAGGGTTTAAAAAACCGCTATGAAGACTATCATGGGGTGGAATATACAGATGAGAGCATCGAGGCTTGTGTAAAATTGTCACATCGTTATATACAGGACCGATTCCTGCCGGATAAAGCGATTGATCTGATGGATGAGGCAGGTTCAAAAGTGAACCTTCTATCTGAAGGCAAGGATAAAACAGCCATTCACAAAAAATTACATGAAGTAAGAATGAAGAAAGAGCAGGCAACGAAAGAAGAAAACTATGAGCAGGCAGCGATCCTAAGGGACGAGGAAGCATCCTTGGAGAAACAGCTTGGCCAGGAATTTGCTGATTCAAAGGCACTTGTAGAAAAGGACTTGATTCAGTCAATCATTGAGACCAAAACAGGCATCCCTGTAGGAAAGCTTCAAAGTGTTGATCGTAAGAGGATGAAATCCCTTGAAGAAAACCTCGCTCATAAAGTGATCGGACAGGGTGAAGCCGTGAAAAAAGTGGCGAAAGCCATCCGACGAAGCCGGGCAGGCTTGAAAGCGAAGCACCGTCCGATCGGAACATTCCTATTTGTCGGACCGACAGGTGTCGGGAAAACAGAATTAACGAAGACATTAGCTGAAGAGTTGTTTGGATCTAAAGATTCCATGCTCCGACTTGATATGAGTGAGTATATGGAGAAACACTCTGTGTCTAAACTGATCGGATCCCCTCCTGGTTATGTGGGTCACGAAGAATCCGGTCAACTGACGGAAAAAGTGAGGAGAAATCCTTACTCTATCATACTTCTGGATGAAATTGAAAAAGCACACCCGGATGTTCAGCATATGTTCCTGCAAATTCTCGAAGACGGCCGTCTTACAGATAGCCAGGGAAGAACGGTGAGCTTTAAAGAGACTGTGATCATCATGACAAGTAACGCTGGGGTGACGGATAAGAAGGAAGCCGTCGTCGGTTTCAATACCGGAGGCACGGATGCCATTAAAGAAACGAATATTCTTCAATCGCTTGGTGCCTACTTTAAGCCGGAGTTCCTGAACCGATTCGATAGTATCATTGAATTCGAATCTCTTGAAAAAGAAGAACTGCTTCAAATTCTTGATCTGATGCTGAACGAGTTGAAGGCTGAGCTTAAGGAGCAGGGGATTACCGTGACGATCGACGGAGAAGCGAAGCATAAGCTCGTGGAACTTGGGTATCACCCTGAATTTGGGGCACGCCCCCTTCGTCGCGTGATCCAGGAAAGAGTGGAAGATAAGATTGCCGACTTCCTACTTGATGAAGAAGGCGTAACGGAACTGACCGTATCAGTTGAAAATGATGAGATTATCGTGAAATAAAATGAGAAGAGGCTGGGACAAAAGTGTTTAGTCAAAAGAAAATCCGAATAATCATTCGAAATTCTTTTTGAAAATCGAAATCGTTCGGACTGATCATTTGCCTGTATACGTAATTGTTACTTTTGGATGCAGTAAGTAGTGGTTGATTTCCGCTCCAGGTGCTCGCTTTCCGCGGGGCGTGAGTTGAGCCTCCTCGGGCTTTGCCCTGCGGGGTCTCAACTTTCCCGCGTTTCCCGCAGGAGTCGAGCACCTTCCGCTCCAATCAACTTCCAAGCGTAAGGTTTCACTATAACAATGTAATGTCGAAATTGCTTCACCTATTGCATACATCAACTCTTATCTCTTAGTTGCAGTGACCGTATGCGTTTATTATATAAATTCTCTTTCTATCTAACCTGATGCGAATGACTCATTTTGCTTCGACAGACCCAAAATAATCGAACATTCGAAAACTATAGTCTGTGTACGAATAACAAAAACCTTGATGAATGACCCTTTTATTATTATTGCTAAAGCATTCAGTATATATAGCCGGATCTAGCTTTTGATTGGAGTGCAAGACGAAGACTCCTACGGGAAAAGCGGAATAGGTGAGACCCCGCAGGAACGACAGTGACGAGGAGGCTCGCCTTCCGCCCGAGGAAAGCGAAGTCTTGCACGGAAATCAAAAGCGGTGTAGCGAGTGACCCACTAATTTTTAGTTGTTCGTCTTTAAAGGAAATGGATTTAGTTATGTCCCAGCCTTATTCTTTTCGTTTCAAAATGGCGATATAAATGGCCATCGTTATATACACCCCAAGAATTGAAACGATAAATACAGGTGTGGAAAAGGAAGTCATCGAAACACCCTCACTTTAATTCATGGAAAGACGGATGAAAGATCAACAATAGGATGCCAATGATGGGAATAGAAAAAATGAGTGCAAGCAGCGGTTTTTTATGATGCAATCCCAAAATGGAAAACATGATGATATTAAATACAGCAGACCACCCTAAGTTCCAGCCATTTTCATAAAGAAACAGCCCTTTTTTATGAAACAGGTACTCCAGGAAAGTAAAGTAAGTGATCCAGCATGAGACATAAAGAACCTTCTTTTTCCGATAGGGGAAATAACGAAGATAGATCATAATCACCACTGGAATGATGAAAAAGGTGAAAACGCATTCGATTAACGTGTGATTCAGCCAGTCTACCGTCACCGCTTTATACTCCCATAAGGTGTGGTTATAAAAAATCAAGTTATAGGTGAGGTTACAAATAATATAAAATTGAACCGTTGGATAAAAGTCCTTCCAGCGCTTCCAATCAATAAAGAACTTTGCGAAAAGTAAATAAACTACCACTACTAGTATTAGATACATATCGGAATACAATCCTTGTTTTTTCCATTAGTATAGACGTAACAGGAAAGGAATAGACCCTGCGAAAAGAGAAAGTGCCTGATTCAGTAGAGAATCAGGCACTTTTATTCTAATTAGCTCATTGCTTTCAATACTTTATCGATTGCCTGAGCGACACCGTGATCAGTATTGATCCCTGTCACCCAGTCCGCTGCTTCTTTCACTGCTTCCTGAGCGTTGCCCATGGCCACACCGAATCCTGCTTCACGGATCATTGCGATATCATTCATACTGTCCCCGACTGCCATGACCTGATCCATTGAAAGGTCCAGCCATTTACACACCTTCACCAGTGCCGCGGCCTTATTGACCCCTGCTGGATTGATTTCGATATTGGTGAGTGAGGAATTCGTAATTTCAAGTGCTTCATTCTTCACCAGTTCGTCCATCATGACTTTGCGGACATCATCGTCCGGGATATCAAAGCCAAACTTCAGCCAATTATAAGATTCGATATCCCGGTCAAAAGGTTTCTTGCTATTGTATAAGCCTTGGGAAGTGGAAGACCAGAAATATACATCATGCTCTTCTTTAAGCGCCCATAGCTGCTTTACAAGATCAATATCAAGGGGGATGCGGTCTACAAGATTGTATTCATGATCGTAGATTTCCCCGCCATTAACGGTGACAAGGTAAGATGAACGACCAAGCTCATCTGAAATGTCCCTGCATGTAAAAAGAGAGCGTCCTGTACTCAGTACAACATGAATTCCCTTTTCCTTTGCCCGATGAATGGCTTGTTCGTTTTCAGGTGATACCTCGCCCTCATGGTTGACAAGTGTCCCATCCATATCCAGTGCAATCAGTTTAATATCCATTATTCTTATCACGTCCTTCTTTTCATTCATATACAGTTTAATATAAAGGAAGCGAATCTTCTAGGAACGCGACTTGATGAAGACATGATATCCTAAATTCTTAACTTCCTATTTCAATAAGGGTAATACATAATTGAGAGGAAGAAGGGGAGGTGAACATGCATGAAGCCGTTTACCGAACGAGCGGTGAACATCATAGCCAATATTCCTCCGGGAAAGGTCATGACATACGGACAAATTGCGGAGCAGGCAGGTAGCCCAAGGGCTGCAAGGCAGGTCGTGAGGATTCTCCACTCCATGAGTGAAAAATATAAACTCCCCTGGCACAGGGTTCTAAACAGCAAAGGGGAAGTCGGATTTCGTGATGAGGAGCAACTGATGACTCAAAGGCTGTCCCTGGAAGCAGAAGGAGTCCACTTTATAGGAAATAACCGGATTGAACTGGGGGAGTATCAGCATCAACCTGAGAGTGGAACTGATACTGAAGTTTCAATCAAACAATCCGAAAACAAGGGCAAATAAAGACATAAGCACCGTGAACCCAATGATCACATAACCGATGATCCGAATCCCGAGTGGAAGACTGCCCATTTCGGGATTGTTCATGGGTGCCCCTTCAATTTTTGACATATGGTCGGTCACATCATTGAACGGTTCTTTACGATTTGTCATTGTATCCCTCCTGTCTATATTTTTCCATAAAAAGGTAACCTTGTTATGGGTTACCTTTTTACATTCAATGCAGTTGACCATTCTTCAATTTTTTTAACCATCTTCTTTGCCTTGTAGCAATAACCCAGTATCCGGCAACACCGAATCCTGCAAGTCCAAAGCTACCTTGCCAGATAACCTCCATACCAAACGCCAGTCCTGAGAATCCCCCGAGGCAGCCTGTAAGTATAAGGACAAATGCCTGCTTTTTTTGACTCTCGAATAGTTTGAATTGAAACCCGTTTAACTGATGATGATCCTTTTGATCCAGTGCTTTTTCTGGTATATCCAACAACTGCCGTACTTTTTGAACGGTCTGAAAAAGAGGCTGCGCGCTGACCCATTTCATAAGAAGCTCCCATTTGTTCGTGTGCCCATCCTTCACCCAATCCATAAAAGCTGGCTTAACGACATCAAGGGTTTCCTCATTCGGATTCAATGTGTGGACCAGTCCTTCGATGGTGGCGAAGGATCGCCCTAAAAAGATAAAGCGGGTCGGAACCTGAACAGGAAGTGATTTCACCATTTCATTGATTTCCTTCTTTACTGCTATCAGATCCATCTGTTTAAATTGCTCCATATCCAGAGTGACAAATTCCTTTAGCACACTCTCAATCGTTTTCGGACTAGCATCTGGAAGCAGGAATCCCAGTTCGGCAAGAGCTTCCGAAGCTTTCCGGAAATTCTTGAGAAGAACCCCTTCGAGAAGAGCTTGAAAATGGGCCGAATCCCTTTTCGAAATTTCCCCAATCATCCCATAATCCAATAAAACGAAAGTACCATCCGGTTGAAGTAATATGTTCCCTGCATGTGGATCCGCATGGAAGATCCCGGGCTCGAGCCACTGAGGGAGGAAGAGACGGAATAGTTGTTGTGCAAGCTTCTGGCCATTCAGTCCATACACATCAATCGCTTCTCTGTCATTCAATCGAACCCCGTCGACCCATTCCATCACCAATACTTTATCTGTACATAGCTCAGGGTACATAGTCGGGATCTTCACATTGGCATGATCTTTAAACCTTTGTTTAAAAGAAATGGCGGTACTCATTTCTTTGGAAAAGTCGAGCTCCTGCTCGATGACCTGTTTCAATTCTCTATATAGCATCTTAAAATCAATGAACCCTTTAGGCATGGGAGCAAAATGCCGGGCAAACCAGATGATGATGGACAACGTGCGGAAATCCGTCTTCACTAGTGAAGGGATCTCCGGTCGCTGCACCTTGATGGCCGCTTGCGTACCATCAAGCAGTGTTGCTCTGTACACTTCTCCGATGGAAGCCGAGGCAATGGCTTCTTGGTCAATGTTTACTACCTCTGAAGAAATCGATCCTCCCCATTCCCGTTCAAGAACCTGTTCAATTTTCTCCCATGGTGAAGGGGGGACGTGATCCACTAAGTCTTGAATTTGATTGATGAACCCTTTCGGAAGAAGATCCTCTCGTATACTCAACAGTTGTCCAACCTTGATCAACACTCCATTCAGTTCAAAAAGGGTTTCCTTGAACTCTTTACCGATCTGTTCCCAAAGCTTTTCTTTTTCCCATTGGGACTTACCCCTCAGCCGGTACCAGTAGACTCTCACCACTATTGATAAGGCGAGTGATAATACCTTCCACATTCTCCAAAGCTTGTTCTCTGACTTCATCATTTCATCCCCCGTAAACGGATATCTATCTCTATTATGTAATACGTGTGGGAAATAAGAAAGTTTCGGTTTTGTATTTTCAGAAAATGGAGGTTGTATTTCTATGGTGGAATTAATTTATCAGTAAGGGGTGAAGGTCTATGGATTAAGATATGAAAAAGCCCCATGCTCTCACAGCGTGGGGCAACTTTAAAGCTGAATTCCTCAACCCCGACATTTTTAACTAACGGGATTCACTATTGGTTTTTCTTCACTCGTGCACGCTGGTTTGCAGCGTTCGCCCGGGCTTGTGCTTCCATATCTGCCTGGTCGGCAAGTTCTGTTGAGAACTCTTCGTCAACACCGTCAGATTTGAGCTGAGCGGGTGTTTGTGGCAGGCTGTTTTTATTTCCTCTTTTGCTATGGCCGCGTGATCTTCCCAATATCAACATCCCCTTTTGGTTAAAAAATAAAGGTACAGGATCCTTTGGAACCTGTACCTTTATCTTTCTTCAAAGTAAGGGCTTTTAGTTAGGTAATAATTGTCTATCTGTGGGCTTTCGAACTGAAACCGCCTGCACGATCTGCTGATTTGAACTCCCTTGAGTACGTTACTTCTTGTGCACTTGATAGAACCGACTTGTTTTTGTCTTTCTTTTTCTTATTATCCATGTCTATGTACATCCCTTCTTTTCAAGATTACTTCTATTTTTGCCGTGAAAAGGAAGGGACATACCTGTGACTTACTGATATATATCAATGAGGGCACTTTTTAATTCCGGATATTGAAATTGAAAACCGTGTTCTGAAAGGACACCAGGTAAGACCTTTTGTCCTTCCAGTACGAGTGCGCTCATTTCACCCATTGCCACTTTTAAAGCAAGGGAAGGGACCGGTATCCAGTGGGGTCTGCCAAGGATCGTCCCTAGTGACTTTCCGAATTCTTTCATGGTGACAGGGGAAGGAGCGGTGACATTAACCGGTCCAGCAATCCCTTCTGTTTCGGCGACAAAATGCACGGCTCTCGCGATATCTTTGATGTGAACCCATGACATCCACTGTTCACCAGAGCCGACAGTCCCCCCGACAAACATTTTATAGGGAAGGGCGATCCGTGGAAGGGCGCCTTCATCCTTGCCGAGAATAATGCCGAATCGCGTATAGGCTACCCGTATGCCGAGTTGTGTGGCTTTGGCTGCTTCCTTTTCCCATATTTGAACGGTTTCCCCCAGGAAATTGTCTGCAGTCTCAGTTGAGGCTTCCGTATACGTATTTGTTTTGGAAGAAGGGTAATAGCCGATTGCGCTTGCATTGATAAGGCAGGCGGGTTTCTCTTTCAGTGCTTTTATGATATTTATGACTTCCCCGGTTGAGTTGATCCGGCTGTTGATGATCCGTTTCTTGCGTTCTTCGGTCCATCTTCCGCTATTGATGGACTCTCCCGCAAGATTAATGAAGGAGTGAATTCCTTCGAGCTCCTCTTCGGGTCTTGCCCCGTCGGATAGCCATTTCACATACGTCACACCTGGCCGCGCCTCGTATTTATCCGGATTTCGGGTCAGGATCATCACTTCATGTTGGTGTTTGAGAAGTTCCTCAGTCAGAGCCTTGCCGACAAAACCTGTTCCACCTGTTATGGCAATCTTCATCATCATCCCTCCAATTATACTTATTATTTTACCTATCTTCAGAATAAAAAACATATGTTGAATGTGTTAGGATTAAAAGGAGGTGGAAAATATGGGTAAGATTACGAAAATAACGAAGCAAGTGAAGAACGATGAGCGTTACAATTTATTTATAGATGGGAAATATTCTTTCAGTGTCGATGAAGCGATTCTTGCTAAATTCCAGCTCAGAAAAGGGCTGGAGGTGGATGAGCTCGAGATTTCAGAGCTTCAGTATGAAGACGATGTAAAAAAAGCGTTTAATAAAGCCATTCAGTATCTGGCCTATCGGATGAGAACGGAAAAGGAAATCCGTGATCACCTGCAGGAAGGGGACCCGGAGGATGGGGTCATCCAGGAAGTCATTCATAAATTAAATGAGATTAAATACATCAATGATTTAGAATTCGCCCATGCGTTTGTAGGTACTCAGATGAATACGGCTGACAAGGGGCCCACTTGGATCCGCGGTGAATTAAGAAGAAAGGGTGTAGGGGATTCCCATATTGAAGAAGCCCTGGCTGCTTTTACACAAGAAAAGCAAGTGGACAAAGCGGTCGCCCTGACAGAAAAGCTCCTTCATAAATATCGTAAAGATTCCAAGATGGTTGCCAAGCAAAAGATTGAACAAAACATGATGAGGAAAGGGTATCCTGGCTCAGTCATGAAAATCGTATGGGAAACAGTTGAATCCGAACGGGATGATGATGAGAGATGGGATGCGGTTTACCATCAAGGGTTGAAGGCTCACAGAAAGCTCAGTTCAAAATATGATGGATATGAATATGTACAAAAAATGAAACAAACGTTATATCGAAAAGGTTTTTCAATGGAAGACATTGAAAGGCTGATGGAAGAATTAAAAGAAAATGAAGAGTGATTTTTTTCATCATTAGTAGGGTGGGGAAAGGAAGAGTTCAGTGGAGATAGTTACAATCCTGTTTGTTGTTGTTACCCTGCCACTTCTCATTGGGACAGGGAGAAAATTCAAGCTTTACGCCGGAGGAATAGTGATTGGTACGGCCCTGCTATTTCTCATTGGTGAATTGATTATTAAAGTGCAAACGGACTTTTTTTCTTTAGGCAGGCAGGAGTGGTATAACCAGGGATTTGCTGAGGATATGGGGAAATGGGTCGTGCCATTTTTTCTTCTCGGAGTGGCAATCTTCTTGATCCTGGTCAATATCAGGATGATTCAGCAGTTTTTAAAAAGAAAGGATGGCATCCGCTGGATATGGATCGCCTTTGTCGTGGTCATTGATGTATTCGCACTGTTTTTAGTCCCTATGCTATTATTTTTTGTGGCCTTTATGTTTTTTCCGTTTGCTCCTTAAATCAAGGCAGCCTTCGATAATCGAAGGCTGCCTTTTGCGGTTTATTTTTTTGATTCAATGACGATTTCGTCTTTTTTCTGATATTCATTTACGATCGTCTCCGCTACTTCTTTAGGAGAGCGAAGTCTTGACGTGTCACTGATATGATCACTGTTTTCCCAGAATGGAGTATCCATTCCACCCATATAGGCATTCACGATGCGAAGGTTTGAGTCTTCATATTCCTTTTGAAGGCTTTCACCAAACCCCCTTAGAGCGAATTTGCTTGCTACATACAAGGACTCGTTTTTCTTGCCTCTAAGGCCGGCAGTAGAAATGATATTGATGATTGTGCTCTCATGCTCCATTTTGGGCAGCAATGCCTTTGTTAACCGGATTGGCCCAAGGGCATTGGTTTCAAACATACTAATTAACTCATGGTCACTTGACTCCTTGAAAGGACCGAAATAGCCTACGCCTGCGTTATGTATGAGTAATTCAATATTAATATCACTAAGTTGATTCCTGCAAAATTGTTGGATGTCATGAGCGGAGCATATATCCAACGTGGCAAATGAAACCTGTCCGCCTATGTTTTCAATTTCTGTTCCAGCTTCCTTTAAACGGTCTTCTGTTCGTCCAAGCAGGAGGATATGATATCCTTGCTGGCTAAGAAGTTTTCCCAATTCTTTCCCGAGGCCTGAGCCTCCACCTGTAATGATGGCTGTCTTCATGTTTCTTCATCCTTTCTATGGTTGTCGGGGCTGAACAAGCCGCTTCTGCTTTTCTTTTTCCAGCTACAGCGACTAGCCCCTCGAGGTCATAAGCCAGGATGGCCAAAAAGGCAAAGGACGCCTTTCCGGCCATCCCGTCTTATGCTTGTCGGGGCTGACCAGCCTCTTGCGCTTTTCTTATTGTCCAGCTCCGGGGCTTAGAGGCTCGAGGTCATAATGCCAGCCCACCAAAAAGGCAACGAGCGCCTTTCCGGTGGACTTGACTTATGCTTGTCGCCTCTGGGCAAAGCCCCTCCGCTTTTCTTATTGTCCAGCTCCAGCGGCTAGCCCCTCGAGGTCATAAGCCGGGATGGCCAAAAAGGCAAAGGACGCCTTTCCGGCCATCCCGTCTTATGCTTGTCGGGGCTGAACAAGCCGCTTGCGCTTTTCTTATTGTATCATTTTCTCTATACTACTATTAGTAGAGGTGATGAGGAATGGAGCAAGAGAGAAGATATAGTGAGATGACGGAGCATGAGTTGAGGCAGGAGATTGCTTCTTTGAAGGAGAAGGCGAGAAAGGCTGAACAGCTGGGAATTGTGAATGAGTTTGCCGTATTGGAGAGAAAGGCACTTATGGCGCAGGCTTATCTGATGAATCCTGATGCTTACAAGCCTGGGGGGATTTATGGGATTGAAGGAGATCCGGGCACTTATTTCAAAGTGGACTATCTGAATGGAGTATTTGCCTGGGGATATCGCCTCGGAGGAGACGGAAAAGAAGAAGCTTTACCTATTTCCCTTCTAGCCGGGGAAAAGAAATAAGGAAGAGGTCCGTCAATAGGGACGGACCTCGGAAGATCTAGGAACGCTTACGTGTCTGGTTCTCCAGAATGATTAAGTCTTGAGTTTGTGTGGTTTGTCCATTTGCCTGTGAATGGGCATGCTTCGGATTGTAGAATGCCTTGTTAAATGGACTGCTGTACTTATTTCGGTAGAAGTTGTTTTTCATGTTTGCCATCGTGACTACCCCCTAATCAAATTTCACTGTATTAAAGTGAGTCGTGATCTCTTTGTCCTGAAGATTTCATTCGTTCTTGAGGATGGGTATTGATGGTGCCGTTAGCCCTTTTAGATGCATATTCCGCCTTTGCCCTCGGTTCACCTTCGAATTTGTTGTTATTCATATTGGGGAACCCTGTCGATTTATTTCGCATAATGTGCCTCCTAAAAGGTGAAATTTACTGACTTATACCGTGAAGAAGCAAAGATTCACAACTAAGCTTAACCACGTATCTTTAGTATGGGTGAAATGGTCAACATTATCATAAATGTACAAACTAAATATATGGAAAAGGAGGAGACAAAATGGAGTCAACATTCCACGAATTAACACAACTGCTACTTGAAAAAAATAATAAGCTTTCGTATGAAAAAGCGAGGACTTGGATTGAACTTGTATGGGAAGATTTCGAAGCAACATACGCGAAAGCAGGTTACGATTACAAAGGAAAAGCAGTGACGGAGAAAGTCGTCCGTCAATGGGTCGATACGTACGGTGAGCAAATCCATGAATTCGCCGCCCAAAACCCGAAATACAAACACCTGATCGACGATAAAGAAGATGATGATTTAGTACATTAAAGTAATGAGGGACGGACCTTTAATAGGTCCGTCCCTCACTGCATTAATCAATTAAAATGTCGATGTCCACTTTTGAGCGGAGTTTTTCTTCGCTGAAGACCCATCCTGTGTAGGAGCTGATGATTTTTAGGTCTTTATCGAGCTGTACCAGGGCCACGAATGGGTAGTGTCCGTTATTTCGATATCGCAGATCGATGAAGCGGACTTCATAATGGTCATCGTATTCATCCACTTCCCAGCGGTAAACCGGGGAAAAGGAGAGAAATGCTGCGAGATTCTTATCTTTACTCGCAGCATTGATGATGGGACTATCAGGCAGTTTCACGCGCTCAAATTTATCAAAAATCGTAATCGACCGCCTAAATGCCCGTGCCACATAGTAATGCTCCTTCGTAACGATCGCGAGCCGCCACTGGAAAAACCGGATCGTCGGTGAAACGATGATTTTTTCAGCCTTGGGGATTCTTCGCTTGACCGCATTCTTCACGGCTTTTTGAACCTGGAATCTCAATACATAGTAAGCAAAAATGACAATGTACATGATCAAAAAGGTTTTTCCCGGTGGCAGTCCAAGACCCCACAAAATCAAACCGACTACATGTATGGCGAATATTATGGCGTCAAACGTGTTAATGACCCCTAAAGCGACCCATTTCGACGAGATCGGCCTGATGGCCTGGGTCCCATATGCGTTGAAAATGTCGACAAATACATGGAGGAATACCGCCACAAATGTCCAAATCCATAGATGAAGCAAATCTGCCCCGGGGAAAAACGGATAAAGACAAGCGACTATTAAGAGCGGCCATAGGATAACCGCAGGTATACTATGGGTAACTCCACGGTGATGACGAATATAAACTGCATTATTGCGCAATTTCAACACGGTGTCGATGTCAGGTATTTGAGAGCCGATCACTGCTGCGACTAACACACTTTGAGAAGAGGCCGCGCTTTCAGCTACGACGGGATCTAAAGTAGCCAATCCCCCGAGAGCGAAGCCCATGACGATATGAGTGCCTGTATCCAAAAAAAGTCCTCCCTTGGCTCGCATTTCTAAGATTTGTTTATGACGTATCATTGGTGAACATGATATGGTTAAAAGGAGATTATTTCAATGAAAAACACTTTGCACATACATTTGGAATACGAAATAAAGCAGAATTCAAAGCCTCGATATAAGCAAATTATGAACGATATCGCAGAGACATTACCACAATATGATGCTTTCAACTTCCATTGGGAAAAGGCTGAAGATGATTCGAATCGCTATATCGAAACCTTCGTAGTTCCGACAGAATCCCATTTTCATGCTTTAAAACGTTTACGGATGTCCCGTCGTCATTTATTATTTGGATTATTGGACGAATGTATTTGTGGTGGGTTACAAGAAATAAACCTTATTTGTCTAAAAACAGAGTACTAATTATTTATTCCCTATTCAATGCAACAATTAACATCCTGGAGGTACAAAATTGATAGAAGAGCCACTGAAACACTTACAGACCATCAACCGTGAGGAATTTCAGAATGATTTGATTTCATGGTTTACAAGAGAACAACGCGATCTGCCGTGGAGAAAGGATCAAGATCCATATAAAGTATGGGTATCAGAGATCATGCTTCAGCAAACGAGGGTGGATACGGTCATCCCTTATTTTAACCGATTCATCGAGAAATTTCCTTCAATAGATGCCCTCGCTTCAGCAGGTGAAGAGGATGTCCTGAAAGCGTGGGAAGGCCTCGGTTATTATTCGAGAGTCAGGAATCTGCAAACAGCCGTAAAAGAAGTAAACGAAAAATATGAAGGAATCGTTCCGGATACGCCGAAAGAAATTTCTTCTTTAAAAGGTGTCGGCCCTTACACAGCGGGTGCGATTTTAAGTATTGCTTATAGTAAACCTGAGCCTGCCGTGGACGGAAATGTGATGAGGGTATTTTCACGTATTTTATCCATATGGCTTGATATTGCCAAGCCTTCATCCAGAAAAGTGTTTGAAGAAGCAGTAAGGGAGCTGATTTCAAAAGAAAATCCCTCCTTTTTCAATCAGGCTTTGATGGAACTCGGTGCTCTGATCTGTACGCCGACATCCCCATCCTGTCTGCTTTGTCCTGTACGTGAGCACTGTCAGGCTTTTGAAGAAGGTGTTCAGACTGAACTTCCGAATAAGTCGAAGAAAAAATCCGCCCGCAAGCTTAATATGGCGGCAGCGGTTCTGTTCACGGAAGATGAGCGGATACTGATCCATAAGCGTCCTGGGAAGGGACTGCTCGCTAATTTATGGGAATTCCCTAATTTTGAAGTGGGAAATGCAAGCAGTGGCCGGAAGCAATTGCTCCAGCTCATGGAAGAAGAGTATAAAGTGGATTGCTCATTAAAGGCCGGAGTTGTGACAAAGATACAGCATATATTCTCTCACATCGTTTGGGATATTGAAGTATATGTCGGATCTGTGGACAGCAATACTTTAGAAGGAAACGAACTGATTGCCGTTACTCCTCTTGAAATGGAAAAGTATGCTTTTCCTGTCTCACACCAGAAAATCTGGCAGGAAACAGGAGCAGGGATATTACAGAAATAGACAGGAGCAGCGGGACACGCTGCTCCTTTCATCCATGTCATTTCAGTCGTAACTTATCTTCGTACCATGAGTATAATCAGCTTCGCCACGCTTCAATCCACCGCGGTTTTCGATTTCTTCGATAATTTCCCGATGAATCGATTGTCCTTCTCCATTCAAATAAGGTACTATTTGTTGTAGTGAATGGTGAAAGAAAGCAAGCTCGCTTTCCTTCCATTCATCTTTCGGTATCATTGAAAGCTCGGTCATATCTCTGCCTACATACATAACTCATTCCTCCATTTAACTGATATGCTCTTATTAGTTTGCGTGTTCAGGGTCGCATTATGCTTTGGACCAATTGGAAAAATGAAATTGAAAGGATGAAGTAACATGAGTCAAAAAGTAGCATTAGTAACAGGAAGCAGTCGCGGTCTTGGAAGAGAAATCGCCATCCAACTTGCAGAAAAGGGGTACGATATCGTCGTCAATTATGCCCGGAGTAAAAAAGGTGCACTTGAAACGGCTGAGCAAGTTGAAAAACTGGGGCGGAAAGCATTTGTTGTCCGTGCGAATGTCGGGGATGTCGATAAAATCAAATCCATGTTCGAACAGATCAAAGAAGAGTTCGGCCAGTTGGATGTATTGGTCAGCAACGCAGCATCAGGAGTATTACGCCCTGTCATGGAGCTTGAAGAGTCTCATTGGGACTGGACGATGAATATTAACAGTAAAGCTCTATTATTCTGTGCACAGGAAGCAGCTAAATTAATGGACAAGGGTGGACGCATTGTGAGCATCAGCTCTTTGGGATCCATCCGCTATCTGGATAATTACACAACGGTGGGAGTGTCAAAAGCTGCCGTAGAAGCATTGACGCGTTATCTTGCTGTTGAGCTTGCACCGAGGGGCATCGTCGTAAATGCCGTATCAGGCGGCGCAATCGACACGGATGCACTTAAACACTTCCCTAATCGTGAAGAGCTCCTTGAGGATGCCCGTAGCAAAACGCCTGCAGGACGTATGGTTGAAATCGATGATCTTGTGAAGTCAGTCATGTTCCTTGTTTCAGACGATTCTTCCATGATCAGGGGTCAAACCATCATCGTGGACGGTGGTCGTTCACTTCTTGTGTAATGGAATGTTTTTCCTGAAATTAACCGAATAGTGAAATCCACGCTTGGTTATCTTAATAAGCGTGGAGGTGATTACAATGGCAAAACAACCAAACAAAACTCAATCTGGTACAAGCGTTCAACACGTGAAACAACAAAACGCTCAAGCTGGTCAAGCTCAGCAACAACAATACGGTACTGAGTTCGCTTCAGAAACGACAGCAGCTCAACAAGTGAAGCAACAAAACCAACAAGCAGAAGCTAACAAAGCGAAAGCTTCTGGAAAATACGGTCAACAACAATAATCGCATTGTTCTTGACAGAAAAAGCACCCATTTCGATGGGTGCTTTTTCATTTTTGAGGGACGGACCTCTCAAAACGCCGCTCATATTCATACAAATCCTTATTTAACAACATTTCTTATTGTAATAACCATTTAAAATAGAGGTCCGTCCCTCCATCGACAAAACTTCCACGATTGTGACATAAATAGTCAAAGGGTTTGTGCACAGAAGGGAGAATGTGTTAGGAGAGTTTGTTTAGAGGAGTTGGTTGAAGTGATTCAGCAGCGTTTTAATGAGTTGGTTACTGAGCAGTTAGAGACGATGGATAAGTTGTTATATCTTCAGTCTGAGATAGAGCGGTGTCAGGAATTGGAGGAGGAATTGGTGGGGCTACAGGAAATGACCAGGGTTGAATCGCTTCAAAAGGAAATCCTTTTGAAAAAGAAGGAACTCAGGGAGATTCAACAAATGTTCCAAAGACAAACAGATGAAGTGATTCTTTCCTATCAGAAAGAACAAAGCAGTGTCACAACGTAAGGAGCAATAGATCCCACTTATGTTTCCAAGACCATTATAAACCCCATTTTTCAACCTTATCGGGCCATTCTTAAAGGATATTTTCTTTAAGGATAGCCCTTTTGTTTTAAATTTTCTGAGGAAACGTTATAATGATAAAATAGACAAGTTTATATAATGGTAATTCTGAAATGAAGGAAGGGGATACGATGGCGGTTCCCACTGAAGGAAAATCTGTACAAATACATAGCTTTAAGCATGATGGAAACATTCACCGCATATGGAATGAAACGACGGTCCTTAAAGGAACGACCAATCAGATCATCGGTGGAAATGACCGGACGATGGTGACGGAGTCAGACGGAAGGACATGGATGACCCGAGAGCCGGCTATTTGCTATTTTCATTCGGAGCTATGGTTTAACATTATTTGTATGATTCGTGAGGACGGTATTTATTATTATTGTAATTTAAGCTCACCATTTGTATATGATCATGAGGGGATCAAGTATATCGATTACGACTTGGATATTAAAGTGTTTCCCGACATGACATATACACTGCTCGATGAAGATGAGTACGAAACTCATCGGAAACTATACGGTTACCCGGATGTGATCGATCATATCCTGAAGCGGAATGTAGACAAGCTTGTCCGCTGGATCCGACAAAGAAAAGGGCCTTTTGCCCCGGACTTTATTGATATTTGGTACGAGCGCTATCTGACTCACAGGGGGTAATAGAGTGTTGAAAATTGTATAGGAATCAAAGGGCTGACCCAGTAAGGAGCAACCTGTTCACTCCCATTCGGGATATGAAGAGCAACAGTGCTGCGTTCCATACAGGGTCATCCCTTTTTGTTGGGGCAGAATAAATACATACATCTTAGAAAGGAGTAATCACTTGGATAGTATCAAAAGGTACCTTCAGTTTGTCAAACCTTATAAATGGCAGATCATAGGTACATTAATCATAGGCATCATTAAATTCACCATTCCTTTGTTGATCCCCGTGTTAATCAAATATGTCATTGATGATATCGTCGGGGCAAAAGGACTGACCACAGATGAGAAGACAAGTCAGCTGCTCATGATCATGGGAATCATGCTCGTCCTGTTCCTCCTTGTGAGGCCCCCGGTGGAATATTACAGGCAGTACTTTGCCCAGTGGACGGGCAACAAGATCCTGTATGACTTGAGGGATTATCTTTTCTCACATATTCAGAGACTCAGCTTTAAGTACTATTCGAATACAAGGGCGGGGGAAGTCATTTCAAGGGTCATCAATGACGTGGAGCAGACGAAGAATTTCGTCATCACCGGACTGATGAATCTTTGGCTGGACGCGGCAACCATTGTAATCGCCCTTTCCATCATGTTCACGATGGATGTATCGCTCACCCTGGTGTCACTCATTGCTTTTCCATTTTACGCCTTCAGTGTCCGCTATTTTTTCGGAAGGTTAAGGGGCTTGACGAGAGATCGTTCCCAGGCGCTGGCAGAAGTTCAAAGTCATTTACATGAGCGGGTACAGGGGATGGCTGTCATCAAGAGCTTTGCTGTTGAAGATTATGAACAAAAGCAATTTCAGGATCAAAATCATAATTTCCTGACGAAGGCTTTAAAGCAAACGAGCTGGAACGCCAAAGCGTTTGCGGTCGTCAATACCATCACGGATATCTCGCCATTGATCATCATCGGGTATGCCGGGCTGCAAGTGATCAATGGTGACCTTACAATCGGTACAATGGCGGCCTTCATTGCATATATCGACCGCCTGTATGGTCCGCTAAGAAGATTGGTGAACTCATCTACAACACTGACTCAATCGATTGCTTCCATGGACCGTGTATTTGAATTCATGGACGAAAAGTATGATATCGATGATGAACCGGGAGCAGTTCCATGTGAAAATGTACAGGGGGATATCCGGTTCAACAATGTCTCTTTCCGTTATGAATCAGATGAAGAAAGAGTGCTCCGCAACCTTAATTTGGATATCAGGTCGGGGGAAACCGTCGCGCTGGTCGGGATGAGCGGCGGGGGGAAATCATCCTTTGTCAGTCTGATACCCCGCTTCTATGATGTAACCGAAGGGGAGATCCTTTTAGATGGAACGGACATCAGGAGGTTTCAGGTCAGATCTTTACGAGACAACATCGGAATGGTACTGCAGGATAATATTCTCTTTAGCGAATCCGTCAAGATGAATATTAAGTTCGGTAATCCTGAGGCGACGGATGAAGAAGTCATCGCAGCAGCAAAAGCAGCGAATGCCCATGACTTCATTGTGAAATTGCCGCAAGGCTACGATACGCGTGTTGGCGAACGCGGCGTGAAGCTTTCGGGGGGGCAGAAGCAAAGGGTGGCGATTGCAAGGGTATTTCTAAAGAACCCGCCGATCCTCATTCTGGATGAAGCAACATCTGCCCTTGATCTGGAGAGTGAACACCTCATCCAGGAATCTCTTGAGATCCTGGCAAAAGATCGAACGACTTTCATCGTGGCCCATCGTCTATCCACGATCACTCATGCGGACCGGATCATCCACATGGAACACGGTGAAGTTGTGGAAATGGGAACTCATGAAGAGTTGATGTCAAAGCAAGGACACTACTACAAACTCTTCCAAGTACAACAGCTTGACCAATAAGAATAAAAGTCATGACATATCACGATTCCTGTGATAAATGTCATGACTTTTTTTGTATTTCTAAAAAACATATCAAACTTATTTCAGGTGTGTCGTGAATAAAGTAGTGCTAAATAACTTTATATGGAAGGAATGAAAGGGTTAATTGGACATATATTGAATTGAAATGGGAATATCGACTTTGTGTAGAAAAATTCTGAAAATGGATTGCAACATTTGTAACATCTTGTATAATAAGAGACATATAAAATTTAGAAAATAAACACTATTAAGAAAAGAGAGATAGTTTCGAAGAGGAGGATTTGAATGAGCGGACAGCATCCTTTACTGAAAGTGGAAGATTTAAGGACCTCCTTTTTTACGGATGATGGAGAAGTTCCTGCAGTCGATGGAGTCAGTTTTCATGTGAATGAAGGGGAGGTGCTCGGGATCGTAGGGGAAAGTGGATGTGGAAAAAGTGTGACATCCTTATCGATCATGGGTCTCGTACCGAAACCGCCAGGGAAAATCGTCGGTGGAAAAATCCTTTATAAAGATGAAGACTTGACACAGGCATCCGAGAAGCGGATGAGAGATATCAGGGGCAATGACATAGCGATGATTTTCCAGGAACCGATGACATCGTTGAACCCCGTCTTTACCATAGGAGATCAATTAATCGAAGCGATACGCATACATACGAAAGCAGGAAAGAAACAGGCAAGGGATAAGGCCGTCGACATCATGAAAATGGTCGGCCTGCCGAGATCTGAAGAATTGATCAAGGAATATCCTCATCAATTATCCGGAGGGATGAGACAGAGGGTCATGATTGCCATGGCGATGGTGTGCGATCCCCGCGTCCTGATAGCAGACGAGCCGACAACGGCACTGGATGTAACGATCCAGGCCCAGATTTTAAAATTGATGAAGCGATTAAATAAAGAACTGAACACCGCGGTCCTCCTGATCACACATGATCTGGGGGTGGTGGCAGAAACATGTGAACGGGTCGTTGTCATGTACTCAGGCAAGGTGGTGGAAGAGGGTACTGTTGAAGAAATCTTCAAGGACCCTCAGCATCCTTACACGAAAGGTCTGATACAATCTGTACCCGACATGCGCATCAAGCAACAACGACTGCATTCAATCCAGGGGAATGTTCCAAAGCCGGGATCGATCAAGACAGGCTGCCGCTTTGCCGCCCGCTGTGATTCAGCATTCGATCGCTGTTTAGTAGAAACACCGGAATTATATGAAACATCACAAGGACATTGCACACGATGCTTCCTGTTCGATGAAGTGGAGGAGGGAGTTTATGACGGAACCGTTGCTAAAGGTTGAGAATCTTAAGAAACATTTTCCGATCACCGGGGGGATCCTCGGACGACCTGTCAGCTCTGTAAAAGCGGTGGACGGGGTATCTTTCACGGTGAATAAAGGAGAAACCCTTGGAATCGTAGGAGAAAGTGGTTGTGGAAAATCGACGACGGGCAGGATGCTCATGAGACTCATCGATCCATCCGACGGAAAGGTGACCTTCGAGGACCGGGAACTTACGAGTCTATCAAACTCGGAGATGAGGAAGATTCGCCGGGAAATGCAAATGGTCTTTCAGGATCCCTTTGCATCCTTGAATCCAAGACATACGGTAGAGAAGATTCTCGAAGAACCTTTGAAGGTTCACGGAATGGGTTCAGCCAAGGAAAGAAAAGAAAGGGTTCATGAACTTCTCAATATCGTCGGCTTGAGCAGCTACCATGCCAAACGGTATCCACATCAATTCAGTGGAGGGCAAAGGCAGCGTATCGGGATTGCAAGGGCACTCATGACGAAGCCGAAGCTGATTATTGCAGATGAGCCGGTATCGGCCCTTGATGTATCCATTCAGTCACAGGTACTGAATTTAATGCAGGATTTACAAAAAGAATTCGGACTCACTTATATATTCATCGCGCATGATCTGGGGGTAGTCAGACATATAAGTGACCGTGTGGGCGTGATGTATCTCGGCAAAATGGTGGAGCTGAGCGAGAGTGAGAATCTCTATGAAAAGCCCCTTCATCCATACACCCAGGCGCTCCTGTCGGCGGTACCGGTACCGGATCCGGATTTTAAAAGGGAAACCATTCTTTTACAGGGGGACATCCCGAGTCCATCCAATCCACCGAGCGGCTGCACATTCCATACCAGGTGCCCGCATGCCACGGACATTTGCAAACAGCAAGTGCCGGAATTCAAGGAACACCAACCAGGGCATTATGTAGCTTGTCATCTTTACTAGAAGACAGGTCTCATAAGTATATAAACAATATTTTAGGAGGGGATTTAGTTGAGGAAAAAAAGCTGGTCAATTTTAATGCTGCTCATCCTGCTCGTATCATCCGCGCTATACGGATGTGGAGGAGATGAAAAATCTTCAGGTGACGGCGGAAACAGTGGAGATAAGGGAGATCCCAAAGTACTGATCTTCGGTCGCGGGGGAGACTCTGTAGCTCTTGATCCGGGAACAGTAACGGACGGGGAATCATTTAAAGTAACGAAAAACATCTTCGAAACACTTGTGAAATTCGGAGAGCAGGATACAGAAGTAAACCCGGGATTAGCTGAAAAGTGGGAAGTATCCGATGATGGGTTATCGTACAAATTCATGCTGCGTGAAGGCGTGAAATTCCAGGATGGCACTGATTTCAATGCAGATGCCGTTGTTAAAAACTTTGAACGCTGGATGAACGGGAATGCAGATCAGTTCCCTTACTACGGTTCTATGTTTGGCGGTTTCAAAGGTGATGAAGGTCATGTGATCAAAGAAGTGAAAGCGGCTGACGACATGACGGTCGAATTCGTATTAAAGCGTCCTCAAGCACCATTCTTGAAAAACATTGCCATGAGCCCGTTTGCGATCGTAAGCCCGAAAGCAATCGATGAACTGGGTGACAAGCTTGCTGAAGCACCGACAGATGCAGGGACTGGCCCTTTCAAATTTGTTGAGTGGAAGCGTAATGACAAAATCGTCATCGAGAAAAATGAAGACTACTGGAACAAAGATTTACCAAAATTAGATCAAGTTGTATTCAAATCGATCCCTGAAAACTCAGCTCGTCTGAATGCGCTGATTTCAGGTGAAATCGATCTTGCTGATGGAATCAACCCGAGTGATGCAAGTAAAGTGGAGGGGGATGACAACCTGCAATTATTCGAACGTCCATCTATGAACGTTGGATACTTAGGGTTAACATCTACCCGCGAGCCTTTCGATGACCCTAAAGTACGTCAAGCGATCAACTATGCAATTAACAAGCAGGAGATCATTGATGCATTCTTCGAAGGAAAAGCTGAAATGGCAAAAAATCCAATGCCTCCGGTAATCGGCGGATACAATGATGATATCGAGCCTTATGAGTACAACCCTGAAAAAGCGAAAGAACTTCTTGCTGAAGCCGGTCATAAAGATGGGTTCGAAATGGAACTATGGGCAATGCCAGTACCTCGTCCATACATGCCGGATGGCCAAAAAGTAGCGGAAGCGATTCAAGCGGATCTTGCTGAAGTAGGAGTGAAGGCCAAAATCGTATCTTACGAGTGGGCGACTTACTTGGAAAAAGCGAAAAATGGAGAAGCGGATGCATTCTTACTTGGTTGGACAGGGGATAATGGAGACGCTGATAACTTCCTATATGTTCTGCTTGACCAGGACAATATCGGAAGCAACAACTACTCTTACTACAAAAACGATGAAGTTCATAAACTCTTGATCGATGCTCAAACAGAAGTAGATCCAGAAAAACGTGAAGAGCTGTACAAGAAAGCCCAGGAAATCATCCATGAGGATGCCCCGTGGGTACCACTTGCTCACTCTACCCCACTGCTTGCAGGAAGCGCAGCACTTAAAAACTTCAAGCCGCATCCAACCGGTTCCGACTGGTTAGGCGCAGTGGACATGGAGTAATAAGCAACAAACCAAAGGGGAGAAATCATAGATGTCTCCCCTTTGTACATAGAAAAGCGGAGCCGACTGATCAGCCCCGACAAGCAATCTTATTATTTTTATCGAAATCAGAATCTCCACTCAGAGAGGTGAACAAGATGTTCCAATACACCATTCGTCGGTTATTACAGCTTATTCCTGTTTTACTGGGAATGACCATTATTGTTTTTTCGATTATTCGTGCCATTCCGGGAGATCCCGCTCAGGTGATACTGGGGCAACAGGCAACGAAAGAAGCCGTGGCAGCATTAAGGGATCAGCTCGGTCTGGATAATGCCTGGTATATCCAATACATTGATTATTTAAAAGGCCTATTGACCGGGGATTTAGGAAGTTCCCTGCGAACGAAGACGGAAGTTTCATCGGAAATTTGGCCATATTTAGCTGCAACTGCGGAACTTGCAATCGTGGCGATCATCATTGCCGTCGTCATCGGAGTGAATGCAGGCATCATCAGTGCATGGTTCCAAAACTCTTGGTTCGATTATACCGCCATGATTCTGGCGCTTATCGGGGTTTCCGTACCTATATTCTGGTTAGGGTTGATGGGACAGTGGACATTCGGGATTCAGCTTGACATTCTACCGACAACTGGTAGGGAAAATATTCGGAATCCTGTAGACTCCATTACAAACTTTTATATTATAGATACCATAATGCAGGGACGATTCGACCAGCTTGGTGAGGTTCTAAAACACATTGTCCTCCCTGGTATCGCACTTGCAACTATTCCGATGGCCATCATTGCCCGGATGACACGCTCTAGCATGTTAGAAGTTATGCGTTCGGATTATATTCGAACTGCACGTGCCAAAGGATTGAAAATGTTCTGGGTCGTGTACAAGCATTCATTGAAAAATGCCATCATCCCGGTGCTGACGGTCATTGGTTTACAGATGGGTCTTCTCCTCGGTGGCGCGATCTTGACCGAGACCATCTTCGGCTGGCCGGGAATCGGTCGTTATATCTATGAAGCAATTAACTATAGGGATTACCCAGTCGTTCAATCCGGGATCCTGGTTGTTGCCACGATCTTTGTCACGATTAACTTAATTGTCGATTTACTGTATGCGGCTGTCGATCCCCGCATTAAATACAACTAACATCAATGAAGAAAGAGGTGAACTCTCATGGCAGAATTAGCAGAACCGCAAAAGGAGCTTCATCCTTCCCTGGAAGAAGAAACGGTATCTCCCTGGAAGGAAGCCTGGAAAAGCTTCACAAAGAATAAAATTGCTTTGCTCGGCTTTTGTATCGTCCTGTTCTTTGTCATCCTGGCGATTGCAGCACCACTCATTGCATCGCAGGGAATTAATGAGCAGGATTTATCAAAAAGACTGCAGGCACCGTCCTCAGAGCATTGGCTGGGTACGGATGATTTTGGGCGGGATATTTTATCAAGAATCATCCATGGTGCGCGTATCTCATTATGGGTCGGTTTCTTCGCCGTCATCGGTTCTTCCGTGATCGGAAGTTTACTGGGGATCGTAGCGGGCTATTATGGCAGATGGGTCGATACAATCATTTCCCGTATCTTTGATATCATGCTTGCATTTCCAAGTATTCTGCTCGCAATCGCCGTTGTGGCAGCTCTTGGGCCGTCACTCCGAAATGCTCTGATTGCCATTGCCATCATCAATATACCGAATTTCGGCCGACTCATCCGTTCACGGGTGCTGAGTGTGAAGCAGGAAGAGTATGTCATGGCTGCAAAAGCGATCGGGATGAGTGACGTTCGGATTCTCTTCAGTCATGTACTGCCGAATAGTATGGCTCCTATCATCGTACAGGGAACACTTGCCATTGCGACTGCCATCATTGAAGCGGCAGCACTTGGCTTCCTTGGTCTCGGGGCTCAGGCACCTGAACCTGAATGGGGGAAGATGCTGTCCGATGCAAGACAGTATATGCTTCAGGCCCCTTGGACGATGATCTTCCCGGGCCTCGCCATCATGCTGACTGTATTAGGCTTCAACCTGATGGGGGACGGACTACGGGATGCCCTGGATCCGAAAATGAAAAACTAATAAAAAACGGAGCAAAGGACATCATCCTTTGCTCCGTTTTTTATTTATTCTTCTTCTTCCCCGATCATTACTTCGTTATCATCTTTATGATACGACTGGAAGCTTGTTATCAGTTTTTCCAAGTGCTCGAGATGCTCATCGTATTCAAAAATAGCAGAGAAAATATGAAGTAGATGGAAATTATGGATGTTATCATTCTTTGTATGATGATTGACCTCTTCCAGCATGATCCTCATAAGCTCCTTACGGTGGAGGCATACATCCTGTTGGGCTTCCGATTCCGCATGTGGATGCATCTTTCCAAGGAACTTCAATAGTAGCTGTTCGTGATAGGTCAGTAAACAATCAAGTTGATTTTTAATGACGCCACGCAATTCGTCGGGCAATTGATAGATTTCGTTTTCATAGCGATTCAGGCGCTTCAATATTTCAAAACTCCGATTGGTAGAGGAAATCATTTGTCTGAAAATCACGAGCTTCCGACTCTTGACAATCGAATTTTTCTTGAAATAATCCCTTTCCTCTTTATATAGAAGATACAGCTGGTCGACCTTTATCAACTTTTCTTTAATGCGTTCCAGGTCCTTTTTCAAAAGATGGAACTCCGTTGCATGCCTCATACTCAACCTGATCCACTTCAGGATTTCCTCCGTTGAATCGGCTACTTTATGATAAAGCTTGGTTTCGTATTTAGGAGGCAGGAAGACGAGATTCACCAGAAACGATGAGAAGACACCAATCATGATGGTGGAAAAGCGGATGAATGCAAACTGAATGAAGTCCTGATCCGTCACTTCCATGATCGCAATCATCGTCACAAGTGACAGACCGATTGTGTTTTGCAGCTTTAATTTTAGAATGATAGCAATGGCGATAACAGCAGCAAGACCGACAATCAATGGATTACTTCCGAATAATAATACAAATATGACGGCAATTCCGGCACCGATCAGGTTTCCTTGAATTTGTTCGATAATGGATAGATAAGAACGATATATGGTGGGCTGGACGGCAAAGACAGCGGCGATTCCAGCGAACACCGGAGAAGGTATGCCGAGCAGCTGGGATACAAGTAAAGCTAATACAATCGCAATTCCCGTTTTAAGGATGCGAGCACCAAGTTTCATGGAATTAGAATCCTTTCTTGTGTAACTTATTTATAAACAATACTGTACTATACATGTACTTACAAGTAATATCAATAGGCAAATCCGAATAAGTTTTTACAAAATATGTTCCTTTTTATGATGGGGATCAAACTCCCCAAAATTCATAGATATGCAAAAAGGGAAAGGATTAGTATTACTTATCAAAAAAAAGACTGCACGCTAGTGGCATGCAGTCTTTTTGATCGTGTTTATAGCTGTGCAAAGGCATGGTCTACAGCTTCGAGTGTTACCTTGATATCTTCTTCGGTATGAGCCGTCGTCAGGAACCATGCTTCATATTTAGATGGGGCAAGATTGATTCCCTGATTGAGCATTAGTTTGAAGAACTTCGCAAACATTTCTCCATCTGTTGCTTCCGCCTGCTCATAGTTCTCCACTTTTTCAGTTGTAAAGTAGAGAGTGAGTGCGCCCTTCAGCCTGTTAATGGAAATTGGGGTGTTATGTTTTTTTGCTGCAGATAAAATACCTTTTTCAAGCATCTCCCCGAGTTGATCCAATTTCTCGTATACGCCGTCTTCTTTTAACACTTCAAGACAGGCGATGCCTGAGAGGATGGAGGCGGGATTGCCGGCCATCGTTCCAGCCTGGTAGGCAGGACCTAATGGGGCCACTTGTTCCATGATTTCTTTCTTTCCGCCATAAGCTCCGATTGGAAGCCCTCCGCCGATGATTTTTCCAAGAGCAGTCAGATCCGGTTTTACCTTCAGCATGTCCTGGGCACCGCCGTAAGTAAAGCGGAATGCTGTGATGACTTCATCATAGATGACAAGGGAATTAGACGCATGGGCGATGTCATTCACCTGCTCGAGGAAGCCTTCCTTCGGTTTCACGATCCCGAAGTTTCCGACGATCGGTTCGACGAGGACAGCGGCAATTTGATCTCCCCATTTCTCCATCGCTTCTTTAAATGGCTCGATATCATTGAATGGTACGGTGATGACTTCCTGGGCGATGCTTTTCGGGACACCTGCAGAATCAGGCGTTCCGAGCGTTGACGGACCGGAACCGGCTGCAACGAGAACCAGATCCGAGTGCCCGTGGTAACAGCCTGCAAACTTGATGACTTTGTCTTTCCCTGTATAAGCTCTTGCCACACGGATCGTCGTCATCACGGCTTCGGTACCTGAATTGACGAAGCGGACTTTGTCCATGTAAGGCATGGCTTCCTTGATCATTTTCGCAAACTTCACTTCGTGGCGGGTAGGCGTTCCATACAGGACACCGTTTTCCGCTGCTCTTGTGATCGCTTCGGTGATATGAGGGTGGGCATGTCCCGTTATGATAGGACCGTACGCCGCCAGGTAATCGATGTACTTGTTCCCGTCCACATCCCAGAAGTATGCGCCTTTTCCTCTTTCCATGGCAACAGGTGAGCCGCCACCTACTGCTTTATAAGAGCGGGATGGGCTGTTCACGCCTCCGACTATATGCTCCAATGCTTCTGTATGTAAAGTTTCTGATTCAGTGAATTTCATATTTTCCTCCCGGTAAAAGTGTATTTGTCTATGAACTACCCTTCTATTGTAGTACGGTCTTTTCCACTTTAGCAAATAGGGAATCAATGAGTGCACTCAAGCAGACTGTTCAAAGAGAGTCTGCTCATTGTGGTACACTATTCTTTGTTTCTAAAATTTATACCTATTTTAATGGAATGTAGGAGGACGCAAGATGAACGCAATCGAAGTGAATCATTTGCGTAAAGAATTCAAGGTTTTTTCCAGCCGTTCAGGGCTGAAGGGTGCCTTCAGGGATTTATTTACGCGTAATTATAAAGTCGTTCCGGCGGTGAACGATATTTCATTTAATGTGAAGCAGGGTGAGATGGTCGGTTATATTGGCGAAAATGGGGCCGGGAAGTCGACCACCATCAAAATGCTGACGGGGATCCTGACTCCGACCGGTGGAGAAATAACCGTCAATGGAATGAACCCTCATAGGGACAGAGAGAAGTTCGTACAGACAATCGGTGTCGTATTCGGGCAGCGTTCACAGCTATGGTGGGACATTGCCGTGCAGGAATCCTTTCAACTGCTGAAAAAAGTGTATAAAGTGCCGGATCAACAATACAAGGAGCATATGGATCATGTAATTGAAACCCTGGATATAGCCCCGCTCCTGGACAAACCTGTCCGTAAATTATCCTTGGGCCAGCGGATGAGATGTGAACTCGCCGCTGCACTTGTTCATAATCCACCACTGCTCTTTCTGGATGAACCGACAATCGGGTTGGATGTTCTGGTGAAATTGAAAATCCGTCAGTTCTTAAAGGAAATCAATGAGAAATACAACACAACCATTTTACTTACGACCCATGATTTATCTGATATCGAAGCGCTGTGTGAACGGGTCGTGATGCTCGATGAAGGGAAGATCATTTACGACGGTGAACTGAGTCGGCTGAAAGAAAACTGGGGAGATCAGAAAGAAGTCGTCTTTCAATTCCTGGATAATACCTCTCTGTCTGCTTTATCGGACCTTACCAGGAACCAGGGTATCTCATGGAGTTTTGATCAGAAAAAGCAATCCTACGCGGCTATAACGGAAGCCGACGAAGAAGTCATCTCACAGCTCATCACGGATGTCGTGGCAAACTTCAAAGTGAAAGACATGAAGATAGAAGAAACGACTACTGAGGAAATCATCCGAAACATCTATGAAAAAGGGGCTGTGACAAGTTGAGTGGTGGAAAGGAAGGTATGAAACGTAGGCTTGTACTTGGGGGGGAGAATCATGGCTAAGTATATTGAAATGATTCGTATCCGATTTCTGATGATGCTTGCCTACCGTACGAATTATTATAGTGGAATCCTGATTTACAGTATCAATATCGGGGCTTACTATTTCTTATGGCAGGCCATTTATGGAGGGAAACAGGATATTGAAGGATTATCGATCATTCAGATGACGACATATGTTGCCGTATCATGGATGGCCAGGGCCTTTTACTTTAATAATATTGATCGTGAAATTGCGCAGGAAATAAAAGAGGGCAAGGTGGCCGTTGAATTCATCAGGCCTTATAACTATCTTGGCATGAAGACGATGCAGGGACTGGGTGAGGGGGTCTTCCGCTTGGCGTTTTTCTCATTTCCAGGAATGATCATCGTAAGCCTGATTTTCCCGCTTCAAATCGGGACAGGTTTTGATACAATCGGCTTATTCGCCATTTCGATTCTTTTCAGCTTCATCATCAATACTCAAATCAATTTGCTGACAGGGATCACGACCTTTTTCTTATTTAATAACGATGGTCTCATCAGGGCCAAACGGGTTGTTATCGATTTATTCTCGGGACTCCTGCTTCCGATTCACTTTTTCCCCCTTTGGGCACAAAATGTGATGGAGTACCTGCCTTTTCAGAGCATCAGTTATGTCCCGAGCATGATTTTCACCAATGGTTTTTCGACGTCGGAAGCCTTCAACGCGATCATGATGCAGGGTCTTTGGTCGTTGCTTCTCCTTATACCGATTAAAGTGCTTTGGGTCATGGCAAAAAAACAAATGATCATACAGGGAGGGTGACCGATGTTTTATGTGAAGATGTTTTTTCAATATGTCGCCCAATACATGAAGATCAGGTTGCAGTACAGGGCCGATCTGATTGTCGAGATATTATCAGATTTACTATTTCAAGCTGTTAATCTCGTATTCATCCTTGTTGTTTTCGGTCACACTCAGCTATTGAGCGGATGGACAAGGGATGAAATTATATTCATCTATGGATTTTTTCTTGTACCGTTCGCCCTATTCAGTTCCTTCTTCAATATCTGGGACTTTAACGACCGGTATGTAGTCAAGGGTGAGTTCGACCGGATCCTGACAAGACCCATACACAGTTTGTTTCAAGTCATATTGGAGCGGATGGAGCTAGAGTCCCTTTTTGGGGTCATCACGGGAATGGCCGTCATGTACTACGCAGGTGGCAGGCTTGATATCACATTTGAGTGGTATGAGCCGGTTCTATTCATCGTATTTGTCTTGGGAGGGGCCCTTGTCTATGCAGGGATCTTCATTGCTCTTGCAAGCATTGGCTTCTGGTCAGATGCGAAAACGTCCATCATGCCGATGATGTACAATATCGGAAACTATGGAAGATATCCGGTCGATATTTATAATAGCGTGATCCGTTTTGTACTGACCTGGATTCTTCCATTTGCGTTCGTTGGCGTATATCCTTCTGCCTTTTTCCTAGAAAAGACGGAATGGTACCCGTATTCGTTCCTGACTCCATTCGTCGGAATCGGATTTTTCATTTTCTCCATTGTTCTATGGAATGAAGGGGTGAAACGGTACAGGGGTGCAGGTAACTAGAATGATTCCTCGATGATAAGCGTACATATACTAAGACAAGCAGAAAAAAAGAGGGTATGTACATGCTTTATATCATTGGATTTTTTATTCTGTTTTGCATGGCAATGAGCCTGCGGGCATTATTTTATCCTTCAAGATGGAAAGAACATCACGTTTCCCTTCATCACTTTTTCTTTTTGGGAATGTGTTACATCACGATTATGATCGGGTTCGGGTTATTATTCATGCTTCTTGAGCTCGAAGGCATCCAGATTCTTGTCGAGGCGGGGAGGCCACTTTCCGGAGACTTCCTCGATCATTTTTTTACTACCATGTATTTCAGCGGCATTACCCTCTTCTCGGTTGGATATGGAGATGTAACTCCTATGGGGATCGGAAGAGGGATCGCCCTTCTCGAGTCCTGGCTTGGTTATACGATACCGGCAGCCTTTGTCGTGAAGTCCTTTTTACACTATGAGAACAAGTAGCGTATGGTTTGAGTTTTTTCCTCCTATTGGGTACGCTAAAGTCAGAACGATAACCATTAGGAGGGGAAGATGTATGACAGTTGGTCAAAAAGCACCTGAATTTGAATTATTAGCAAGCAATGGAGAAAAGGTGAAGCTATCTGATTATCAAGGGAAAAACGTGGTCCTTTATTTTTATCCGAAGGACATGACGCCAGGGTGTACAACAGAAGCGTGTGATTTCAGGGATCAGCATGAGGACTTTGAAGATCTTGATGTCGTTATCCTTGGGGTAAGCCCGGACCCCAAGGATAAACATGAGAAATTCGTGGACAAGCATGGACTGCCGTTCCTCCTGCTTGTAGATGAAGATCATAAAGTGGCGGAGGAATACGGCGTATGGAAGCTGAAAAAAAACTTCGGCAAAGAATACATGGGAATCGAACGTTCCACCTTCATCATTGATAAAGAGGGGAACCTACTAAAGGAATGGCGGAAGGTGAAAGTGAAGGGGCATGTAGAAGAGGCTCTTCAATATATTCAAGAGAACCTTTCCTAAGCCTATTTTCAAGCCTATTTTAACCGGTTTGAGGCTTTTGTCCATTCACAAAAGCTGTAAGGACATATAGTAAGAGTAGGGCAACCTCCTCAAATAAGTCAGTCTCATCCGTGTAGCAGGATCGACCAGGTCGATCCTCTTTTTTTATGCTCACGGGGATGCTCGAAACTAGGGAGAATCCTCTCCTATATGGTAAAATAATGGGCAATAGGGATGGGAGGCAGCTACATGAAAATCATTTTTACATTTCAACCGAAAGAAGAATTCGTTTCAGATTTAACGAATAGCTTCCCCAGAGTTGAGTTCCTTTTTTATAAAAAAATCAATCAAGCGGAAAGTGAGCTTCCCGATGCGGAAGTGATCGTCACGATGGGGGAAGATCTAACGAGTGATCATATTGAGAAGAGCAAGAAATGCAAATGGATCATGGTCACTTCCGCGGGACTCGAAAAAATGCCGTTTGAAGCGATCAAAAGAAGGGGGATCCTAGTCACCAATGCACGGGGAATCCACAAGATTCCCATGGCGGAGTTCACGCTCGGCTTGATGCTTCAGCATGCGAAACAGCTTCAGTCAGTATGGGAACAGGAAAAAGAAGCCGTGTGGAGCAGAAGGTTACCTACCACTGAACTTCATGAATCATCTCTCCTTATTCTTGGAGCGGGGGCCATTGGAGGAGAAATCGCCCGACTGGCAAAGGCATTTCAAATGAACGTAAGTGGAGTGAATTCTACCGGCTCACCCGGGGAGCATTTTGACAGCATGTTCACCTTGGAGACGTTCAGGGATCAGCTCCCGAAAGCCGATTACATTGTTTCTGTGCTTCCGAGTACGAACCAGACAAAGGGGATTTTGGAAAATGATCATTTCATACAGATGAAGGATTCGGCTGTATTCATCAATATTGGCCGCGGTGACCTTGTTGAAGAATCCATCCTTCTTGAAGCAATGGAAAAGAAGTTGATTCAACATATGTATCTGGATGTATTTGATCAAGAGCCATTGCCTGAAAATCATCCATTTTGGAAGTCGGAAGGAATCACGGTGACACCTCACCTATCAAGCATTACAAAAAAGTACATGCCAAGGGCACTTGAAATCTTTAAAAAGAATTTATCTACATATAGTAATAAGAGTGAAAACTTTATTAACGTGATTGATACAGAGAGGGGTTATTAATATGAAGATTTATACGAAATCGGGAGACAAAGGGACGACTTCCCTGGTATATGGAACCCGCGTATCCAAAAAGGATCAACGGGTAGAGGCATACGGAACCTGTGATGAAGCGAACTCCATGATTGGTCTTGGTCTAAGTTATATCAAAGCTGAATACTTTGATGGTAAAGAAGAATTTGAAGGGTTTCTTCACAAGGTTCAAACGGTCCTCTTCCATGTCGGGGCAGAACTTGCTACTCCAGCTGGAAAAGAAGTGAAATGGAAGCTTGATGAAACACATATCAAAGAGTTGGAAAATCAAATCGATTTCCTGGACGGGTCTCTCACACCTCTCAGCAATTTCATCCTTCCGGGTGGTCAGCCGGCCGGTGCCGCCCTGCATACTGCCAGAACGATTGTCAGGAGAGCTGAAAGAGAAGCTGTAGGAATTGATGAAGACATCAATCCATTAGTCCTTTCTTATCTGAACCGGCTATCTGACTACCTCTTCGTAGCAGGCAGATACATCAACCAGATGCTTGGTGAGCAGGAGAAAAACCTCCACGAGTAACAGGGAGAATGATTGACAAAAGGGACCGTTGATTAGTACACTATTTATAAAGATTATAAAATAATAATTCTTATGAAAAGAGGTGCATGACGATGTCTGAAGAAGGACAATTGAAAGAAGCGATTTCGACATTGAAGGAAACGGGAGTCCGTATCACTCCTCAACGTCATGCGATATTAGAGTATCTCATTGATTCAATGGCCCATCCAACTGCCGATGACATATATAAAGCGCTCGAAGGAAAATTCCCAAACATGAGTGTAGCGACCGTTTATAATAATTTACGTGTATTCCGTGAAGTAGGTTTAGTGAAAGAGCTGACATACGGGGATGCCTCCAGTCGCTTTGACTTTGTGACGACCGATCATTACCATGTCATTTGCGATGGATGCGGCAAAATCGTAGACTTTCATTACCCTGGACTTGATGAAGTCGAACAACTGGCTTCCCATGTCACGGGTTTCAAGGTGAACAACCATCGCATGGAAATCTACGGCACATGCTCCGACTGTTCTATTAAGGAGACACATTAGATAAGAATGGTTCTAAATTAGAACCATTCTTCTTTTATTTTCCGCATCAAAAAAAGACCTTCCGTTGAAGGTCTTTTCTCATTCAGCTTTATCTTTTCCTTTTATTATAGTCCTCATCGAATTCTTCACCTTCAAGGTTCGGATCAAGGGTCAGGGGCTCGTTACAATACATGCACATATCTACACGTCCCAGTACCTTAGTGACCTTACCGCAATTGGGGCAAGTCACCTGTACGGCCTTCGTAGACAGCATCCCGATCCAGAAGTAGACAACCGTACTTCCGATGATTCCCAGAAAACCCAGCAGCATGAATGTTGTCATAACCCATGGATGTTCTCTAAAATATATACCGACGTACATAATGATAAATCCGATGAAAACTAAACTTAAGGCAAACGTACGGATTTTATTGATCTTACTTGAATATTTCTTAGCCATTTGTTTGTCCCTCCTAAAAAAATACTATACCATATTTGTTGGTAGTAGAGGGATACGAAACCATTTTGTCGAAAAATGACTATATTCAGAGAAGGAAATCCCCTTTCAATGTCGAAATAGTAACCAACCAATGAGTGATGTGGAGGAGTATGAAATGGAAGACATTTTACGACCGATATACCAAGAGCGTACAAGTCACCCCAATACTTTAGGAGCGCTTCTAATAGAACAAAGCAAGAAATCAAGTCCCTTGACCGATACCTTTGATATTGTCCTGTTCCTTATTGTGAAGGAAGCGGAAGAACCGGTGTTCATCAAGCATTATTCTTATAAAGAACAAAAGGCAGCGTTACATATCGTAACAGAAGCCAAGCTGAACGAGTGGATCTTACTCGGATCCAACCGGAAAGTGATCGATTGGCTGTTCAATGGAAAAGTCCTGTTTGATCGCAATGAGTTCATCCAGAATCTTAAAACGGAGTTACGAGACTTCCCTTTCTATGGCAGAAAGATCAAAATGGGCATGGAATTTGCCAAATTGATTCGCCGTTATATGGACGGTAAAGAATTCTTTGAAAGCAAACATTATTTGGATGCTTACAATCACATCGTCCATTCATTGCATCATTTAGCGAGACTGGCGGTCATTGAAAACGGGTTCCATCCGGAAGTGACCGTTTGGAACCAGGTCAAGCAAATAGAACCTGAGATTTATAAGCTATATGAAGAGCTCGTTACCAGTGATGAAGAAATTGATAAACGGCTGGAGCTCTTGTTCCTGGCAAGTGAGTTTCTCATCCACTCAAGAACGAAGGTTTCTACTGAACATCTGTTAGACATCCTTGGCCAAAAGGAACACTGGACGTTCCAGGATCTTCTTAATCATTCAGAAGCAAGACAGTACTCCGTTGATTTAAGTATGCTCATCGAATATTTAACGGATAAAGGGTTTGTTGAAATCGTCGATATAGAGACGAAGGGACAAGGTATCTATCATCGCTATTATCGTGCAGCGAAATAATTATAGTAAAATATTAATTTTTCGTTGACTTCAATCTGCTGCCTTGGTATATTAGTAAATGTCGCTGCTGAACGACGGCAACGAGCGGTCAGTGGCGACTTAAAAAAACAAAAAAGTTGTTGACAATACGTATACAGCTTGATAAGATAAAAAAGTCGCTTAAACGAAGCGCTTTCACATTGAACCTTGAAAACTGAACAAAACAAGACAATACGTCAACGTTAATTCTAGATTTATTTTTAAAGAGCTATTCAAACTTTTATCGGAGAGTTTGATCCTGGCTCAGGACGAACGCTGGCGGCGTGCCTAATACATGCAAGTCGAGCGGATTGATGGGAGCTTGCTCCCTGATATCAGCGGCGGACGGGTGAGTAACACGTGGGTAACCTGCCTGTAAGACTGGGATAACTCCGGGAAACCGGGGCTAATACCGGATAACTCATTTCCTCGCATGAGGAAATGTTGAAAGGTGGCTTTTAGCTATCACTTACAGATGGACCCGCGGCGCATTAGCTAGTTGGTGAGGTAACGGCTCACCAAGGCAACGATGCGTAGCCGACCTGAGAGGGTGATCGGCCACACTGGGACTGAGACACGGCCCAGACTCCTACGGGAGGCAGCAGTAGGGAATCTTCCGCAATGGACGAAAGTCTGACGGAGCAACGCCGCGTGAGTGATGAAGGTTTTCGGATCGTAAAGCTCTGTTGTTAGGGAAGAACAAGTGCCGTTCGAATAGGGCGGCACCTTGACGGTACCTAACCAGAAAGCCACGGCTAACTACGTGCCAGCAGCCGCGGTAATACGTAGGTGGCAAGCGTTGTCCGGAATTATTGGGCGTAAAGCGCGCGCAGGTGGTTTCTTAAGTCTGATGTGAAAGCCCACGGCTCAACCGTGGAGGGTCATTGGAAACTGGGGAACTTGAGTGCAGAAGAGGAAAGTGGAATTCCAAGTGTAGCGGTGAAATGCGTAGATATTTGGAGGAACACCAGTGGCGAAGGCGACTTTCTGGTCTGTAACTGACACTGAGGCGCGAAAGCGTGGGGAGCAAACAGGATTAGATACCCTGGTAGTCCACGCCGTAAACGATGAGTGCTAAGTGTTAGGGGGTTTCCGCCCCTTAGTGCTGCAGCTAACGCATTAAGCACTCCGCCTGGGGAGTACGGTCGCAAGACTGAAACTCAAAGGAATTGACGGGGGCCCGCACAAGCGGTGGAGCATGTGGTTTAATTCGAAGCAACGCGAAGAACCTTACCAGGTCTTGACATCCTCTGACAACCCTAGAGATAGGGCTTTCCCCTTCGGGGGACAGAGTGACAGGTGGTGCATGGTTGTCGTCAGCTCGTGTCGTGAGATGTTGGGTTAAGTCCCGCAACGAGCGCAACCCTTGATCTTAGTTGCCAGCATTCAGTTGGGCACTCTAAGATGACTGCCGGTGACAAACCGGAGGAAGGTGGGGATGACGTCAAATCATCATGCCCCTTATGACCTGGGCTACACACGTGCTACAATGGACGGTACAAAGGGCAGCAAGACCGCGAGGTTTAGCCAATCCCATAAAACCGTTCTCAGTTCGGATTGTAGGCTGCAACTCGCCTACATGAAGCTGGAATCGCTAGTAATCGCGGATCAGCATGCCGCGGTGAATACGTTCCCGGGCCTTGTACACACCGCCCGTCACACCACGAGAGTTTGTAACACCCGAAGTCGGTGAGGTAACCTTTTGGAGCCAGCCGCCTAAGGTGGGACAGATGATTGGGGTGAAGTCGTAACAAGGTAGCCGTATCGGAAGGTGCGGCTGGATCACCTCCTTTCTAAGGAAGATTTACAAAACAAGTTGACAGTCGAAGTTTTGTTCAGTTTTGATGGTTCAACCATCAGGGATTTTTGCGAAAGCAAAATATCCAACCATAATGTCTCTTGTGAGACAAATGATTGTTCTTTGAAAACTAGATAAAGATAAATTGATAGTCAAGAAATTACCGAGTATCGCCATTTTAGGGTTTAAACCTTAATTAGTAAGTGATCAAATTTTGATTTAGCAGCAAAGCTGATAAAGCGAAATTTAGGTTAAGTTATGAAGGGCGCACGGTGGATGCCTTGGCACTAGGAGCCGACGAAGGACGGGACTAACACCGATATGCTTTGGGGAGCTGTAAGTGAGCTTTGATCCAGAGATTTCCGAATGGGGGAACCCATTGTTCGTAATGGAACAATATCCTTACTTGAATACATAGAGTATGGAAGGCAGACCCAGGGAACTGAAACATCTAAGTACCTGGAGGAAGAGAAAGCAATTGCGATTCCCTGAGTAGCGGCGAGCGAAACGGGATATAGCCCAAACCAAGAGGCTTGCCTCTTGGGGTTGTAGGACACTCTATACGGAGTTACAAAGGAATGAAGTAGACGAAGAAGTCTGGAAAGGCTCGTCAAAGAAGGTAACAACCCTGTAGTTGAAACTTCATTCCCTCTTGAGTGGATCCTGAGTACGGCGGGACACGTGAAATCCCGTCGGAAGCTGGGAGGACCATCTCCCAAGGCTAAATACTCCCTAGTGACCGATAGTGAACCAGTACCGTGAGGGAAAGGTGAAAAGCACCCCGGAAGGGGAGTGAAATAGAACCTGAAACCGTGTGCCTACAAGTAGTCAGAGCCCGTTAACGGGTGATGGCGTGCCTTTTGTAGAATGAACCGGCGAGTTACGATCCCATGCAAGGTTAAGTTGATAAGACGGAGCCGCAGCGAAAGCGAGTCTGAATAGGGCGAATTTAGTATGTGGTCGTAGACCCGAAACCAGGTGATCTACCCATGTCCAGGATGAAGTTCAGGTAACACTGAATGGAGGTCCGAACCCACGCACGTTGAAAAGTGCGGGGATGAGGTGTGGGTAGCGGAGAAATTCCAATCGAACTTGGAGATAGCTGGTTCTCTCCGAAATAGCTTTAGGGCTAGCCTCATGTGTAAGAGTCTTGGAGGTAGAGCACTGTTTGGACTAGGGGCCCTCATCGGGTTACCGAATTCAGACAAACTCCGAATGCCAAAGACTTATCCATGGGAGTCAGACTGCGAGTGATAAGATCCGTAGTCGAAAGGGAAACAGCCCAGACCACCAGCTAAGGTCCCAAAGTATACGTTAAGTGGAAAAGGATGTGGAGTTGCTTAGACAACCAGGATGTTGGCTTAGAAGCAGCCACCATTTAAAGAGTGCGTAATAGCTCACTGGTCGAGTGACTCTGCGCCGAAAATGTACCGGGGCTAAACGTATCACCGAAGCTGTGGATTGACACCTCTAGGTGTCAGTGGTAGGAGAGCGTTCTAAGGACTGCGAAGCTAGACCGTAAGGACTGGTGGAGTGCTTAGAAGTGAGAATGCCGGTATGAGTAGCGAAAGATGGGTGAGAATCCCATCCACCGAATGCCTAAGGTTTCCTGAGGAAGGCTCGTCCGCTCAGGGTTAGTCGGGACCTAAGTCGAGGCCGATAGGCGTAGACGATGGACAACAGGTTGATATTCCTGTACCACCTCTTTTCCGTTTGAGCAATGGGGGGACGCAGGAGGATAGGGTAAGCGCACTGCTGGATATGTGCGTCTAAGCAGTTAGGCTGATGATGAGGCAAATCCCGTCATCGTGAAGGCTGAGCTGTGATAGCGAGCGAATTATAGTAGCGAAGTTCCTGATTCCACACTGCCAAGAAAAGCCTCTAGCGAGGAAAAAGGTGCCCGTACCGCAAACCGACACAGGTAGGCGAGGAGAGAATCCTAAGGTGAGCGAGAGAACTCTCGTTAAGGAACTCGGCAAAATGACCCCGTAACTTCGGGAGAAGGGGTGCTCTGGTAGGGTGCAAGCCCGAGAGAGCCGCAGTGAATAGGCCCAGGCGACTGTTTAGCAAAAACACAGGTCTCTGCGAAGCCGTAAGGCGAAGTATAGGGGCTGACGCCTGCCCGGTGCTGGAAGGTTAAGAGGAGTGCTTAGCGTAAGCGAAGGTGCGAATCGAAGCCCCAGTAAACGGCGGCCGTAACTATAACGGTCCTAAGGTAGCGAAATTCCTTGTCGGGTAAGTTCCGACCCGCACGAAAGGCGTAACGATCTGGGCACTGTCTCAACGAGAGACTCGGTGAAATTATAGTACCTGTGAAGATGCAGGTTACCCGCGACAGGACGGAAAGACCCCGTGGAGCTTTACTGTAGCCTGATATTGAATTTTGGTACAGCTTGTACAGGATAGGTAGGAGCCTTGGAAACCGGAGCACAAGCTTCGGTGGAGGCATCGGTGGGATACTACCCTGGCTGTATTGAAATTCTAACCCGCGCCCCTTATCGGGGTGGGAGACAGTGTCAGGTGGGCAGTTTGACTGGGGCGGTCGCCTCCTAAAGAGTAACGGAGGCGCCCAAAGGTTCCCTCAGAATGGTTGGAAATCATTCGCAGAGTGTAAAGGCACAAGGGAGCTTGACTGCGAGACCTACAAGTCGAGCAGGGACGAAAGTCGGGCTTAGTGATCCGGTGGTTCCGCATGGAAGGGCCATCGCTCAACGGATAAAAGCTACCCCGGGGATAACAGGCTTATCTCCCCCAAGAGTCCACATCGACGGGGAGGTTTGGCACCTCGATGTCGGCTCATCGCATCCTGGGGCTGTAGTCGGTCCCAAGGGTTGGGCTGTTCGCCCATTAAAGCGGTACGCGAGCTGGGTTCAGAACGTCGTGAGACAGTTCGGTCCCTATCCGTCGTGGGCGCAGGAAATTTGAGAGGAGCTGTCCTTAGTACGAGAGGACCGGGATGGACGCACCGCTGGTGTACCAGTTGTCTTGCCAAAGGCATCGCTGGGTAGCTATGTGCGGAAGGGATAAGTGCTGAAAGCATCTAAGCATGAAGCCCCCCTCGAGATGAGATTTCCCATCACGTAAGTGAGTAAGATCCCTAGAAGATGACTAGGTAGATAGGTCAGAGATGGAAGCATGGCGACATGTGGAGTTGACTGATACTAATCGATCGAGGACTTAACCAAACTATAAAGCGGAGGCGGCTTGAACAGAGACGACAAGCATTTCTGGGCAATCAGAAGAGGGTGTTTTTTACCCTCAGCTGATTGAACTGAAATGACCTCGAGTCTCTAGCCGCCGGAGCTGGAATGTTATCTATTGCAATAGTAGATACAACAATTGGTCGATATTCGGCTTTCTTGACATCAATTCTTTATCTAGTTTTGAAGGAATAAAATTTATATGAAAATATAAAAAAATCCTTGAAAAAAATTATCAACACGATATAATAGTACTTGTCCTTAAAAAAGGGACAATACATAGTCTGGTGACTATGGCGAAGAGGTCACACCCGTTCCCATGCCGAACACGGAAGTTAAGCTCTTCAGCGCCGATGGTAGTTGGGGGATCTCCCCCTGTGAGAGTAGGACGTCGCCAGGCATATCGTTCCGCAGTAGCTCAGTGGTAGAGCTATCGGCTGTTAACCGATCGGTCGCAAGTTCGAATCTTGCCTGCGGAGCCAATATATGGAGAGCTGTCCGAGTGGCCGAAGGAGCACGATTGGAAATCGTGTAGACGGTTAACGCTGTCTCAAGGGTTCAAATCCCTTGCTCTCCGCCATTTTGTTTTCAGTAAGGCCCATTGGTCAAGCGGTTAAGACACCGCCCTTTCACGGCGGTAACACGGGTTCGAATCCCGTATGGGTCACCAATTTTTTTGCGGAAGCAAAAGAACTTACCATGTAATATGGAGGATTAGCTCAGCTGGGAGAGCATCTGCCTTACAAGCAGAGGGTCGGCGGTTCGATCCCGTCATCCTCCACCATGATTTTTTACGAAGCGTAAGCAGAGTAAAATAATCTTCCTTAATTAGTATTTGTAACTTACCATTTCTTATCGTCGCGGGGTGGAGCAGTTCGGTAGCTCGTCGGGCTCATAACCCGAAGGTCACAGGTTCAAATCCTGTCCCCGCAATACCATTTTTGGTCCGGTAGTTCAGTTGGTTAGAATGCCTGCCTGTCACGCAGGAGGTCGCGGGTTCGAGTCCCGTCCGGACCGCCATTTTTATATTAGATAGTCATGAAATGGAAAAGGGTTTCGATAAGCGAGAAGGTCGAGGAAGCGATCGAAGGAACACCGGAGCGTATTTTACATACGTGAGGATGTGACTGAGTGAGCTGACGAAGAGATTCGAAGCTTAGCGGAAGCCGAAAACTATATGGCTCAGTAGCTCAGTTGGTAGAGCAATGGACTGAAAATCCATGTGTCGGCGGTTCGATTCCGTCCTGAGCCACCATTTATTTACTTGATGCCGGTGTAGCTCAACTGGTAGAGCAACTGACTTGTAATCAGTAGGTTGGGGGTTCAAGTCCTCTTGCCGGCACCAGTCAAGTGATTTAGCTGGAGGGGTAGCGAAGTGGCTAAACGCGGCGGACTGTAAATCCGCTCCTTCGGGTTCGGCAGTTCGAATCTGCCCCCCTCCACCATTTATTCTAGGGGTATAGTTTAAAGGTAGAACGAAGGTCTCCAAAACCTTTGGTGTGGGTTCGATTCCTACTACCCCTGCCAATTATTTCATGGCGATTGTGGCGAAGTGGTTAACGCACCTGATTGTGGTTCAGGCATTCGTGGGTTCGATTCCCATCAGTCGCCCCATAAAAGTCACATTTTTATTTCCGTGACATATACTATCAGTGGGCTATAGCCAAGCGGTAAGGCATCGCACTTTGACTGCGACATGCGTTGGTTCGAATCCAGCTAGCCCAGTAGTGCGGAAGTAGTTCAGTGGTAGAACACCACCTTGCCAAGGTGGGGGTCGCGGGTTCGAATCCCGTCTTCCGCTCCAATATTAAGGCGGCATAGCCAAGTGGTAAGGCATGGGTCTGCAAAACCCTGATCACCGGTTCAAATCCGGTTGCCGCCTCCAAATGTAATGCCGGTGTGGCGGAATTGGCAGACGCGCACGACTCAAAATCGTGTTCCTCTGGAGTGCCGGTTCGATCCCGGCCACCGGTACCACATCGCGGGTGTAGTTTAGTGGTAAAACCTCAGCCTTCCAAGCTGATGATGAGGGTTCGATTCCCTTCACCCGCTCCAACTTACATACGACAGACTTTCTCTTCATGAGGAAGTCTTTTTTAATGTTTAATTATGAAAAAACGTTTAACCAGCATCATTTTTACCGTTATGGACGTTTATCTGATCGACTTCACTATATTTATTCTCGATCAAAGCCAATTTATTTTCAAAACTGGACCACTTATTTTCAATTCCACGATTTTATTTTCAAAAACACCACTTTTATTTTCAATTCCAGCATTTTATTTTCAAAAAGCCGATTCACCGCCCACTCATTCCCCAAACAGAACCACAAAGGAATCCAACCTTTTCATTTACCCACCACCCATCAAAACAAACCCCATCTAGTCAAAATATTGCACCTTCTTCGTCAATTGAGTTCCCCTTTTTGAGAAAGCGCTACCATTATAATATAAGAAAGCGATTACACAGTTAGGGTGGTGATACGGGTGGAACCAAAGATTCAGACTGGACCAGTAAGCCCAGATGTACAAATGAAGGCAGTGACGAAGAAAAGGTTCAAGTATAAGAGCTTGCTGACGTACGCTGCCTTTGTAGGACCGGCACTTTTATTTTTCTTAGTGATTCAGATTCTTCCATTCTTAATGGGGGTGTATTATTCCTTTACCTCATGGAATGGTGTCAGTTCGGTTGTTGAGTGGGTAGGATTTGATAATTATAAGAAGATTTTCACGGACGATAAGACGTTTTTCAATTCATTCATGTTCACGACGAAGTTTATGTTTGCGGCAGTGATCATCAGTAACTTGATAGGATTCGGATTTGCTCTTTTACTGAATGCAGCGTTGAAGACCCGAAATATCTTGAGGACGGTATTTTTTATCCCGAACGTCATTGGTGGATTATTACTCGGGTTCATATGGCAGTTCATCTTTGTCAAGGGATTCGCGTCACTTGGGAATATGACGGATATTGGATTCTTTAAGATGCCATGGCTTGGTGATGAGAAGACGGCTTTCTGGGGTATTGTCATCGTATTTGCATGGCAGATCTCAGGGTATATGATGGTCATTTATGTAGCGGCATTGCAAGGGGTCGACAATTCTCTTCTTGAAGCAGCGAAGATAGATGGTGCATCGAGCTGGACGCTCCTGACGAAGATCATCATTCCATTGATTTTACCGGCATTCACGATTTGTTTCTTCCTGACGATTTCGATGGCCTTTAAAATATTCGATTTGAATATCTCGCTGACAGGCGGTGGGCCGTTCAATTCTACACAATCCGTTGCGATCAATATTTATCAGGAAGCTTTCCAGAATAACCGTTATGGACTTGGAACGGCGAAATCGATTCTGTTCTTTGTGGTAGTGGCTGTGTTTACGACAGTCCAGGTGATGGTGACGAAGAAGAAGGAGGTTGAGGCATAATGGGCAATCGTTATACGAAGAGAACATTTGTATTAGAGATTATCGGGATTGTGATCGGGCTCATTTTCCTTGTCCCTTTTTACTTCGTATTGATCAACTCGGTGAAACCGTTCGCTGCAATTCTGATTGATGCGGCGGCATGGCCGGAAGAATTTGTGTTTTCCAACTATGCAAAAGTGTGGGAAATCATCAATTTCCCCCGGGCTTTCTGGAATTCACTGGTCATCACGGTTTTCAGTAACCTCGGTTTAGTGATCATCAGTTCCATGGCAGCATGGAAGATGGTTCGTACACCTGGGAAGTTCAGTAAAATCCTATTTGTCATCTTTGTATCCGCCATGGTGATCCCGTTCCAGACGGTGATGATCCCTTTGATGAAAGTTGGGGGGACGTTGGGACTGACAAATAGCATTCCTGGTCTCATTATCATGTACTTTGGGTTCGGAGTGCCACTTTCCCTATTCTTATTTCACGGATTTGTGAAAACCGTCCCGATTGAAATCGAGGAATCAGCGATGATAGACGGCTGCAGTCAGTTTGGCGTATTTTGGAGAATCGTCTTCCCATTACTGAAGCCGATTACGGTTACTGTGATCATTTTGAACACATTATGGATCTGGAATGATTACCTGCTTCCACTCCTTGTTTTACAGGATGCGGAACTGAGGACAATCCCACTTGCAGCCAGTTCGTTCTTTGCACAGTATACGAAGCAATGGGATATGGGACTTGCAGCATTGGTGCTTGGAATCACACCGATCATCATCTTCTTCCTATTTTTACAGAAGCATATCATAAAAGGGATTGCTTCAGGTTCGATCAAGTAGATATAAAGTTTCTGTCGAGATGGTCTATCATTGATACAGAAATTTATATAAAATATTTTATATCAGGGAGGTCAATCCATTTATGAAACGTATTTTATTACTGTGTATGTCTTTGGTTTTAGTATTTGGAATCATTGCAGGTTGTTCTTCTAAAGACAAAACTAGCAGCTCAGGCGGAGATTCGGGTTCAGGTGAGGATGTCGTAACGCTGAATTTCTTCCAGTTCAAGGTTGAAATTGCCGATCAGCTGCAAGAAATGATCAAAGAATTCGAAGCGGAGCATCCGAACATTAAGGTCAAGCTTGAAACCGTTGGTGGAGGTGCCGATTACGGAGCTGCCCTTAAAGCGAAATTTGCTTCAGGTGAAGAGCCGGATATTTTCAACAATGGCGGATTCAAAGAGTTAGAGCTTTGGAAAGAGAAGCTTGCGGATCTTTCTGGTGAACCATGGGTAGAGCATGTCCTTCCGATCGGGAAAGTTCCGATGACGGATGAGGACGGTAAGCTTTATGGTATGCCAGTTAACTTGGAAGGGTATGGTTTTGTTTACAACAAAGATTTATTTGAAAAAGCAGGCATCACTGAGCCTCCTAAAACGATTGATGAGTTGAAAGACGCTGCGAAGAAGCTCGAAGCGAAGAAAATCACTCCTTTCTCAGCGGGTTACGGTGAGTGGTGGGTAATCGGGCAGCATTTACTGAACATTCCATTTGCACAACAGGAAGATCCGGATAAGTTCATCGCGGGACTTTATGACGGTTCTGAGAAAATTGTAGGTAACGAAAAGTTTAAACAGTTCAAAGAAGTATTGGACACTGAGCTTAAATATGCCAATGATAATCCTTTAACGACGGATTATAATACACAGGTTACGTTGTTTGCTTCTGGTGAAACGGCGATGCTTCAGCAAGGGAACTGGACTGAGAACATGATCACGGAGATCAACCCTGATATCAATATGGGCTTCCTTCCGATTCCAATCAGCAATGACGATAATGCAGATCGCCTTCCTGTCGGTGTGCCGAATAACTGGGTATTGAATAAGAACTCTAAACATCTTGAAGAAGCGAAAACATTCTTGGAGTGGATGGTTTCTTCTGAAACAGGTAAGCGTTATATCACAGAAGAATTTGCGTTCATCCCTGCTTTCGACAATATCGAGCCGAATGGTCTTGGTGACTTAGGTCAATCCATCCTTGACTACTCTAAGGATGAGAAGACGATCCCTTGGACTTGGTTCAAATGGCCGGATGGAGCGAACAAAGAATTTGCTGCAACCATCCAGGAATATGCAGCCGGAAAAATTGATTATGATACGGTACTTGAGAGATTCCAGCAAACATGGGATAACTTGAAGTAAACACAATAATGGAAAGCATGTCTACTTAAGGCATGCTTTCTATTTTATAAGTTTAGTAGGAATATTTCGAAAAAACACTTCCAAGAGCGGGGAATAACACTTTATACTAGTGTATAAGTGAGACCTGGGAGGTCCGTCCCTCATGTTAAAGACAAGCATTCGGAATAAGTTGATTGCGCTGTTGATGATTACGACGATTGTGCCGTTTGGCAGTTCGATCATTATTACATATTTGTATACGAAGGATTCGATAGAGGAGCAGGTGGTGAAGGAGAGCAGTAATCTCCTTTATCAGGGGAAGGTGAACTTGGAGAGCTATATCAATGAGCTCAACGGGTTATCGCTATCCCTCTATAATAATCCCGATTTCATTAATTTCATGAGGTCACCGGGTAAGGAGAATAATTACCTGACGATCGGCATCGTGAAGAATATTGTGCAAACGATTCTCTACACAGGGGACACGATCAACGGAGTACGCATTTCCTTTGCCGACGGTGACCGTGTTATTTCGGCAACAAAGCGTTCCACCGTTGTGTTTTCCAATAGAATAAAAGATTCACAGTGGGAATACTTCAGAAAAGCAGAGCGAAGCCCGTACAATATGTACATTGAACCCACCTTTAGCCAGGAAGAAGAGAATATTAACCGTTCGAAGGAAATCATCACGATCCACCGGGTATTCCGCAATGTACCTGGTGATGAGGTGCTGGCGTATATATCCCTGGATATTTCACCTGATAAAATCATCGATTTGAGCAGGAATCTCTATAATCCAGAATCAGAGGAATTTTATTTATTATCTTCAGAAGGGGAAATGATTTACAGCTCGGATCGCGACGTATCAGATGATGGAAACAATCAGGAATGGATCAGAAGGATCATGGAGTCAAAGGATGTTTCAGGGACCCTTGAGTGGAAGGAAGATAGGTTCAACGGAGTGATGATGTACGATCAGCTTCCAGCTTCTGCGGGCGGATGGTTCCTTGTGAAGAGGGTATCTTATGGCAACCTGTATGAAAGTGCCTTTAGTGTGGCGAAGATCAATATCTTGTTCGGGGTTATTGGATTGACCCTCGTTGTGCTGGCGACTCTGTTTGTTTCCTTTAAAATCACCTCACCAATCCGGATACTGCTCTCAAATATCCAGGAGGTGGAAAAAGGGAATATGAAGGTGCAGGCGGAATCATTCGGCTTTGATGAAATCGGGATCCTTGGAAATCGGTTTCAGCAGATGATCGAGCGGATCAATCATTTAATCAACAGGGAATATAAGCTGGAGCTTGAAAACAAAACGAATCAATTAAAGGTTCTGCAGTCGCAGATCAATCCCCATTTTCTCTACAATGCCCTGCAGTCCATCGGAACGATTGCGCTTAAGAACAAGGTTCCGCAAATATACTCCCTGATCACCCATTTATCTAAAATTATGAGGTATGGGATGAATATGGAAGAGGATGTGGTTCCTTTAAGCAAGGAAATCAACTATACGAACGCATATCTCCTTTTACAAAAGGAGCGGTTTGGCGAAAACCTGGAGTACAGTGTCGATATGGACGAAGGGGTGAAGGAGGTTCTCGTTCCGAAAATGATCCTGCAGCCCCTTATAGAAAACTACTTCAAGCACGGGTTCGACATCCGTGATGGAGTGGGGAGGATTGATCTTGTCTGCTTTCAGGATGGGGCAGAACTGGTGATGGTCGTCCGGGACAATGGAGCAGGGGTGACAGAAGACAGGCTCAGGGAAATAGAAGAGCACTTCAAAGCAGATGCATGGAATAAAACCGGTGAAGAAACCAACATCGGGCTGAAGAATGTTTATGTAAGGTTGAAGCTTTACTATGACCACAAGGCCACTCTGCTACTTGAGAATCATGAAGATGGAGGCTTTATGGTCACCATGAGGCTGCCATTATGAATGGAGGGTGAAGCAAATGAAGGCAATCATCATTGACGACGAAAAGCATGTGCGTGAAGGGTTACTTTTGTTGGCTGAATGGGATAAGCATGGCATCCACACCATCCTCGAGGCGGAAGATGGAGACGAAGCCATCGAATTGATCATAAAGCACAGGCCCGAGATCATCTTCACGGATATGCGGATGCCGAAGAGGGACGGCATCACCCTGTTAAAGTGGCTTCATGCCTCTGATCTGACAAGCAAGACCATCGTCGTAAGCGGATATGATGACTTTGAATATATGAGAAACGCAATCCATTATAAGAGTTTCGATTACATTCTGAAACCGATTGAACCGGATGTGCTGAATGACACGCTGGATAAAGCGGTGAAGGAGTGGAATGAGCAGGCACGCTCCAGAAAATCTCAAGTAGAGGAAAACCGGGTCATGAATGAAGTGAAACCCCTTTACTGGGATCGGTTCTTCTCATCTCTTTGTTCGAAAGAAGGCATTACAAAAGAGATGGCAGAAAAAGTTGAAAAAGAGTTCGGTGTGTCCATCGAAAAGCTGCATAAGACTGTTGCACTCCTGCCGATCAAGCCGATCGTGATGAAGTCTTTTCAGGGAGACAGGGATCTTGCCTTTTTTACCATCATCAATATTTGCAATGAGCTTTTACGGAAGCAGAACGATGGGGTTTGTTTCCGGAATAGCAACAAAGAAGAAGAACTTGTTATTCTCTTCTGGAATCATAAGCATGTATCGTACTTACTGGAGGAAATCCACTCATTGATCTATCAATATGGCAGGGTTTCCCCGGTCATGGCTCTTGGTAGTAAGTCGAGAAAGGTGAAGGAAGCTTATGAATCCGCTCTTGAAGTGTATTCCAGGCACCCCCTGCTTGCCCAGAAAAAGTTCGTCACCCATCAGGATGTGAAGGCAGGGGCCCATCTCCATTTACTGGATCACTCCAATGAATTGAAGTGGGCGATTCGTTCCGGAAGCAGGGAACAAGTCCAGTCCCAGCTGGAAGGGATCTTTTCCAAATTAGAAAACAGTCATATTCTTTCACTCGAGCAGATTCAGGTGTGGGAGGATCAGTTTGAGATTCTGCGGAATAATTGGTTGAAAGAATACGAGATCAGGCGTCAGGAAGCATTTTACCGGGGCACGGATTACTGGAGGGAAGATGGCTCGTTTTCGTTCAGGAAATTTAAAGAGGAAAAGACGAAAGAGTTTATCGAACTCATTCAGACGCTGACTCAGGCTAAATATCAAAAGGAAAAAAACAATATGCAATATATTGAGGAATATCTGCAGCAGCATTATCAGGAGGATATCAATCTTCAGAACATTGCCGACAGGTTCTACTTAAGCAGGGAATACATTTCCCGTAAGTTTAAGCAGGATTATGGTGCGACCATCACAGATTATGTCACGAATATCCGGATGGAAAAGGCAAAGAAGCTCCTTGAGAATCCTTACTTGAAGATTTATGAAGTGGCCTATGGTGTAGGGTATGGAAATGAAAAATATTTCAGTAAAGTATTCAAGAAACATGCCGGCCTCACACCAAATGAATACCGGCATACACAAACTTAATTTGGAGGTTTTACAATGATAAACGTAACAGTATGGAATGAAAATCGTCATGAACAAAAGAATCCTAAAGTGAGAGAAGTGTATCCTGAAGGAATTCATGGTGCCATTGCCTCTTTCCTCGGAGAAGCGTCCTACAATGTGAAAACAGCTACATTGGATGAAGGTGATCACGGATTGACGGAAGATGTACTGGAAGCGACGGATGTATTGGTCTGGTGGGGACATATCGCCCATGAAGAAGTGAAGGATGATGTGGTAGAACGTGTGAAACAGCGGGTTCTTGACGGAATGGGCTTGATCGTCCTTCATTCAGGTCATTTTTCTAAAATTTTCAAAACCTTGATGGGGACATCCTGTGACCTTAAGTGGCGTGAAGCGGATGAGAAGGAACGAATCTGGATTGTCGACCCGAGCCATCCGATCACAGCCGGTTTAGGGGAGTATTTCGAGCTTGAAAAAGAAGAAATGTATGGAGAGCATTTTGACATACCGGCTCCTGATCAGCTTGTGATGGTCAGTTGGTTCGAGGGTGGAGAAGTGTTCAGAAGCGGGTGTACGTATCAGCGTGGGAACGGAAAAGTATTTTACTTCCGTCCGGGACATGAAACCTATCCAACTTATTACAATGAAAATGTCCAAAAGGTCATCGTCAATGCAGTGAAATGGGCAGCACCTGTGGATCATGCAAGACCTGTATATGGTAATGCAAAACCGCTCGAAGAAATCAAAGGATCAAATTGATAATAGAGGAGGAAAAATCATGAATACATTAAAAATCGGGGTTATCGGATGTGGAAGTATCGCTCGGCACCGTCACCTTCCGGAATATGCTAATAATCCAAACGTTGAAGTAGTCGCAGTGTGTGACATCGTCGAGGAACGGGCATGGAAAATCACTGATGCTGTCGGAGCTAAAGCTTATACCAATTATAAAGAACTGCTGGCAAACGCTGATGTGGAAGCAGTGAGCGTATGTACACCGAACTACCTGCATGCACCGATTTCCATCGATGCCCTGAACGCAGGAAAGCATGTACTATGTGAAAAGCCGATGGCGACTTCAAGTGAAGAAGCAGAAAGCATGATCGAGGCCGCTGCTAAAAACGGTAAAAAGCTGATGATCGCTCACAACCAGCGTTTTGTCCCTTCGCATCAAAAGGCGAAGCAGCTCATTGAAAACGGGGAAGTGGGCAAAATCTACAGCTTCCGTTCTGCATTCGGCCACGGCGGTCCAGAAGGTTGGAGTGCTGACGGGAAGAACAGTTGGTTTTTTAAAAAGGATGAAGCGTTCATCGGTGCCATGGGTGACCTTGGTGTTCATAAAACGGATCTTCTTCGTTACATTCTAGGGGAAGAATTTTCCGAAGTCGGTGCCTTTGTGGAAACAAGCGCAAAGGAAAATGCTGATGTGGATGATACAGCAGTATGCGTATTGAAAACGGAAAGCGGTACAATCGGTACCCTTGCAGCAAGCTGGTCTTATGTGTCAAAAGAAGACAACTCGACAATCATATATGGGGAGAAAGCGATTCTCCGTTTAGAAGATGATCCGGTCAACTCCCTTATCGTGCAATACTCGAGCGGGGAAGTAGTGAAGTATGAGCTTGGGGGCATTCAAACGAATGACGAGGGAGGACAATCGAATTCCCGCGTGATCGATCAATTTGTACACAGCATCCTCCACGATGCAGAGCCTCCCGTACCGGGTGAAGAAGGAAAGAAATCACTTGAGGTTGTCTTGGCTGCTCTTGAATCAAGTGAAACAAAACGAATTGTAAAGCTATAAAGGGGAATGCGAGCGATGACCAAACTTCGGATGGGAGTGATCGGCGTCGGAGGTATCGCCCAGACGCGTCACATCCCTACTTTTATTAAACTATCAGATTCAGTATCTATTGAAGCAATCAGTGATATCAATCCAGTCACGGCTCAAACCGTGGCAGAAACCTTTAACATCCCACACGTATTCAGTGATTATCGGGATATGTTCGGGCATGTGGATGCCGTAACGGTCTGTACTCCGAATAAATTTCATGCGGAAATCACGATTGCCGCCCTCGAAGCGGGTCTTCACGTGTTTTGCGAGAAACCGATGGCCATGACTCCTGAGGAATGTGAAAGAATGATCGCTGCCGCTGAAGAATCAGGGAAGGTTCTGGCAATCGCCTATCATTATCGTTTCATGAAGGACTCACGTGCGGCGAAGCGGGTGATCATGGAAGATGAAATCGGAGAACCGATGGTCGCGAGGGCAAGAGCGATCCGTCGACGCAAAGTACCGGGCTGGGGAGTGTTTACCAATAAGGAGCTTCAAGGCGGCGGCAGCCTGATCGATTACGGATGTCACTTCCTCGATCTATCCCTGTGGCTTCTCGGAAATCCGGCACCTGTTGAAGTGACGGGGACGACCTATAACAAACTTAGTAGAATGCCTGATCAAGTGAATCAATGGGGAGATTTTGATAAAGAGAGCTTCGAAGTCGATGACCACGTGACCGCTTATATCAGATTCGATAACGGTGCATCCATGCTTTTTGAAACGTCCTGGTCCGCAAACGTGAAGAGTGATGAAGAAAGCATGAGCATCTCAGGGGAAACGGGAGGAATCGATCTATTCCCGTTCCAGATGAACCAGATGAAACATGGCATGCTCCTGAATAGTGACGCGGATTGGGTTCCCGGTGAAGATGATCCGAGTTTTCCACAAGCCCGGAACTTTATCAACAGCTGTCTCGGTTTAGAGGAATTGGTTGTGAAACCAAAGGAAGCCAAGCAGGTGTCCCAAATCATAGATGCCATTTATAGAAGCAGTGAAACCGGACAGAGCATCACATTGAAATAGGAGGAAGTATAAATGAAACTAGGCGTATTTACCGTATTATTTTCACAAAAAAATCTTGATGAAATGCTTGATTATGTAAAAGAAGCCGGTCTTCACGGGGTGGAAATCGGTACGGGAGGATATCCCGGAAATGCCCATTGTGACCTGGACGCCCTTTTAGAAAGCGAAGAAAAGAGAAACGAGTATTTAGAGAAAGTGACGTCTAGAGGGCTTGAGATCAGTGCCTTCAGTTGTCATGGAAATCCGATCTCACCTGATGCTGCCTTTGCGGAAGAATCCCATGTAGCGCTTCAGAAAACGATCAAGCTTGCCGGGTTGATGAACGTACCTGTCGTGAACTGCTTCTCCGGAACAGCAGGTGACCATGAAGGAGCCAAGCACCCGAACTGGCCTGTCTCCCCCTGGCCAAATGAATACGGGGATATCTTGAAATGGCAGTGGGAAGAAAAGTTGATTCCGTATTGGAAAGACATCGGGAAGCTGGCAGCGGATCATAACGTGAAGATCGGTCTCGAACTGCACGGAGGTTTCCTTGTACATACTCCGTATACCTTATTGAAGCTTCGTGAAGAAACATGCGATGCGATCGGAGCCAACCTGGACCCAAGTCATCTTTGGTGGCAGGGGATCGATCCGGTTGCAGCCATCAAGATCCTTGGAAAAGAAAATGCGATCCATCATTTCCACGCGAAGGACACATACATCGACCAGGACAACGTCAATATGTACGGTCTGACAGATATGCAGCCATACGGCAGCATCCAGACAAGGGCGTGGTCCTTCCGTTCAGTAGGCTGTGGACACAGCTTGCAGGAATGGTCGGATATGATGAGTGCCCTGCGCACATTCGGGTATGATTATGTCGTCAGCATCGAGCATGAAGATCCGATCATGTCGATTGAAGAAGGATTCGGCCGTGCCGTGAAGAATCTGAAATCGATTTTGATTGAAGAACAGCCGTCGGATATGTGGTGGGTGTAGGTTTTTTGAAGGGAGAGGGTCCATTGGGCTCTCTTTTTTTTGAGGCGTAAGTGTGATTGTCTCGAGTAGGTGTTTCGGGTTTGCATTTATTGTTAATTGGCTGGATTATTTGTTAAAATGGCCGGATTTTCACAAAAATGGCCGGATACAACGTAATTTCGGCTGGATTAACGGCAAAAACGGCCGGATTATGGTGAATTTCGGCCGGATTCGGATTGACCCCGGCCACAGTCAAAATTAGGTTGGAGAATCCACTATCCACCAACCACTTCAAACGACCCTTCCCCACCATGAATCCCGATGAACATATCCATCAATGACTTCGTCAGTTTCCCGCTTTCTTCATTAGAAAGGGAAGGCTTAAGGAAGATGATCTGCACGGCATTTTTGGTTTCTTCGCCGACAGGGGCGCGGTCGGAATCGACGAATGGACTGCCGAAGGGTCCGTCCCCGTCACAGGCGACGATGAGGTTTTCCAGGGAGTTTTCCCGGCCGTTGAGACCTGTGTAGGTTTGTCCTGTTTCCCCGACTTTTAACTCGAGGTGATTCCCCTTGAGCCCCGCACAGTCGTAGATACCGATCGGCACTTCGTATTGAAGGGAGAAGAAGTTATTGAGATCGATGGCAGAATTAATGGTAGTCAGATAGTTTTGTTTTTTGACACGGCGGAAAAGGGCCTCGGCTGAATGTCGGTAACGGTTCGGATCTTTTCCTGTACTTTTGAAAATTCCCCTCCATGTGGCTATCCCTTCCAGTTCAGTCACGCTCTTATCATGAAGATCAAAGAAGATCGATTCCTGAAACAGCTGAAGTCTGCCTTTCAGCATTTGAGGAGAAGCGCCGACTTCGATATGATGGTATTGAATGAATCCGACTTTGAAATCGGGGATTTTACTGGTTATGGATGAATCAATTGTGATTTCCACTTATTTTCCCTCCACATTTGTTTTAAAATAGTTTATCATAATACACGTTGCTATTTCACGAATGCTTATTTTAAAAAAATTCAGAAAGGAGGCAGGGGCAATGGATATAGATCAATTAAAGCAGGATATCATTCGGTACAGTAAGGAGATTGGAATAGATAAGATTGGATTCACCACCGCCGGTACGTTCTCTGAGATGAAGAACCGGCTCCTTCGTCAGGAGATGCTCGGGTATCAATCCGGGTTTGAGGAGAAGGATATTGAGAAGCGGGTCGATCCTTCCTTGATATTTGATCAACCGAAATCGATCATCGCGATTGCCCTTGCCTATCCTTCCAAGATGAAAAATGCCCCCCAAAGCAAGAGGGGGGAGAGACGGGGGATATTCTGCAGGGCATCATGGGGGACGGATTATCACCATGTGCTCAGGGATCGTCTTTCTAGACTTGAAGAGTATATTGTCTCCAGAGTCCCACAGGCGCGTTTCAAATCCATGGTGGATACGGGGGAACTCGTGGACCGGGCCGTCGCGGAGCGTGCAGGGATTGGCTGGAGCGGAAAAAACTGTTCGATCATTACACCTGAATTCGGTTCTTATGTGTATTTGGGGGAGATGGTGACAAACCTGCCATTTGCACCGGATACACCGATGGAAGACCAGTGCGGGACATGTAATAAATGTGTGGACGTATGCCCGACAGGGGCCCTCATTGAAGGCGGGCAGCTGGATTCCCAGAAATGCATTGCGTTTTTAACCCAAACGAAGGGGTTTCTTGCGGATGAGTACCGTGTTAAGCTTGGCAATCGTCTGTACGGTTGTGACACCTGTCAAACCGTTTGTCCGGAAAATAAAGGGATGGACTTTCATTTTCATGAAGAGATGGAGCCGGATCCTGAAATCGCAAAGCCACTCTTAAAGCCCCTATTAACCATCAGTAACCGTGAGTTCAAAGAGAAATACGGTCATGTATCGGGTTCTTGGAGAGGAAAGAAGCCCATTCAGCGAAATGCCATCATTGCTCTTGCTCACTTTAAAGATGTTACGGCCGTAGATGACCTTATCCATGTGATGGAAAAAGATGTGAGGCCCGTCATGCGGGGAACCTCCGCATGGGCCCTGGGGAAAATCGGCGGAGAAACAGCGGAAAAAGCACTCCTCATGCAGCAAGCGGTTGAAACGGATGAAGAAGTCATAGATGAAATACAAAAAGGTCTTAACCTAATACGCCACAAAGGATAAACTCATCAATTCTCCTCGAGTTTATCCTTTTTTGTTTTGAATGGTTTGAGTGGAGCATATCAATTAGTGAGGAGGGGAGACGATGATTCGAAAGCTGTTAATGGAAAAAGTCCATCATGTAATCGAAGAATATACTTCTCGCAGTCAATCAGATTACGAGAGTGACAAAGTGAGAAGGAAAAAAACATCTTGTCAGGAGCGCCACGCAGAAATCGTGAAGGTGGATGCAACCGGAAAGGTCCTCCGTATTACACAAGAAAGCAATGAGACTCAAACCATTTTATATGATGTTCATTATAAATATCTCATCAAGCAGGGCGACCTGCTCTATTTGGAAGAGGAAGTAGAGAATCGAAGGGCGGTCTTCTACAATGATAAAATGTATGAAGATGGAGAAATCCAGATTCAACGTGAAGAGGGTGTGGAAGAAGACGAGAGCGTCGCTACTGAAGAAGAAAGAGTGACGTACAGGTATGACCGACTAAGTGCCGTTCAATATGCAGAGCGGTGGTGGAACAGCTATAACCCGGCATTCAAGAAGTTCGAGAATGATTGCACGAACTATATTTCGCAATGCCTTCATGCAGGGGATGCTCCCATGCGTGGGTATCCCACCAAGGGAAAGGGCTGGTGGATGCGGAATCAGAACTGGAGTTACAGCTGGACGGTGGCGAATTCCTTGAGGTGGTATATCCCTAATTCGACGATCGGTCTTCGCGGGAAGCTTGTAGATGATCCGAAAGAATTAAAGCTTGGGGATGTGATCTGCTACGACTTTGAAGGGGACGGACGTTTTGATCATACGACTATCGTTACTGGGAATGATGCCGGGGGAGAGCCCCTCGTGAATGCCCATACCTTCAATAGCCGGATGAGATATTGGAAATATGAAGATTCCACTGCCTATACACCTAATATCAAATATCGTTTTTTTACGATTGTAGATGACCGTTAAGTATTGTTCTATGGGGGAGAAATGGTATAATGTCACTTAGAGTTTTATGAATGAGGTGACATTGACATGGGAGTACATGTTGTATTATATCAACCAGAAATCCCTGCTAACACAGGGAATATCGCAAGAACTTGTGCAGCGACAGACACAACCCTGCACCTGATCCGGCCACTCGGATTCTCGACGGACGATAAAATGTTAAAGCGCGCCGGCCTTGATTACTGGCAATTTGTGAACATTGTCTACTATGATTCCATTGAAGAGTTCTTCGAGAAAAACGAAGGCGGTGAATTTTTCTATTTAACAAAGTACGGGAAAATCCCTCACACGAACTTTGATTATAGTGTGGAAGATAAAGAATACTTCTTCATTTTCGGCAGGGAAACATCCGGACTTCCTGATGACATCATCCAGAATAATCTGGACCGGGCCCTCCGCATCCCGATGAATGAAAACGTCCGTTCTTTAAACCTTTCCAACACAGCGGCGATACTCATCTATGAAGCCTTAAGGCAGCGGAATTATCCGGGTCTCTTATAAAAAGCAGGAATGAAAATCAAATGATTTTCATTCCTTTTTTTATTTAGCTTATACTAGGAGGATAATGAGAAGGGAGAGACTACATAATGAATGAAACCATCGAGACCATCCTGAAACATCGATCCATCCGTAAATTTAAAAATGAATCACTGACAGAGGAGCAGATCCGTACGATTATCTCCAGTGCACAGGCTGCGAGTACATCAAGTTATATACAGGCGTATTCGATCATTGGAGTGAAGGACCCCGTGAAAAAGAAGAAGCTTGCTGAGCTTGCCGGGAATCAACCTTATGTTGAAGTAAACGGTCATTTCTTCGTATTCTGTGCTGATTTATACCGCCATGAAAAAATCGGTGATTGGGAAGGAGCAGACGTAATTCCTTCTTTGGAAAGCACGGAAAAATTCATGGTGGCTCTCATTGACGCTTCCCTGGCAGCACAGAATGCAGCCATCGCTGCTGAATCAATGGGACTTGGAATCTGCTATATCGGCGGGATCCGTAATGATCTGGAATCCGTGAGTGAACTGCTGGGGCTGCCGGAGAGGGTCATCCCTTTATTTGGACTTGCTGTCGGTATTCCCGAACATCATTCGGATGTTAAGCCGAGACTGCCGATGGAATCGGTTTATCATGAGGATTCATACAATGTGGATGAGACGTCCATAAAGGAAGGACTCGACTGTTATGATGAAACCATTTCTGCTTATTATCATGCACGGACCGCGGGTAAACGATCGGATCGCTGGACCGCGCAAATGGCGAAGATGCTGTCTGGTAAGAAGCGGATGTATATGAAGGAATTCGTGGAGAAGAAAGGTTTTAATAAAAGATAAGAAATTCAACCGGAAAAATGAAAAAGAACTGGCCATGTGGTCAGTTCTTTTTCAGGTTTTATTAATTAGTTTGAGCCGGGTTTATCGTTATATCCAGCAGTGAAAATCGCTACTAAGAATACTAAAGATACACCTACGATCATGACAGTACCCATGTTTTGCAACCTCCCAGTTAACATATTTCACAGTCTGTCTTTAGTATAGCCTATTTTTAAATTGATGTGAACGAAAGTTGGATTTTTTTTGCTGTTTTGTGAAAGTTTGAAGGTCGGAAGAGAAAGCGTTTCATATTTAAGCCCTATTACAAAGAATGAAGCGAATACCGACCGTTTGTCTTTAATTAAAATATCTTCTTAACATGTTCGGGTGAACAAGCGCATAGATTATATTAATCGTCTCTCATTAAGCGACAGGGGGAGGTCCTTATGGATATTTTAAAAAGAATTGAACATTACCGAGAAGAAGAAGAGAAACTGAAATGGGAAGGGACGTTTGCTCAGTATTTAGACCTGCTGAAAGAGAAGCCTTGGATCGGGCAGTCTGCTCATTCAAGAGTCTTTAATATGATTAAAGATGCCGGAGTCGAGGAGGTCGAGGGGAAACGGAAGTATAAATTCTTCAGCAATCAATTATTTGGCTTAGAAGAGGCGCTGGAAAGACTCGTTGAAGAATACTTTCATCCTGCTGCGAAACGATTAGACGTGAGAAAGAGGATTTTATTATTGATGGGTCCTGTAAGTGGAGGGAAATCGACACTCGTTTCCATGCTGAAACGGGGACTCGAGCAGTATTCACGGTCTGAAAGAGGAGGAGTGTTCTCCATTAAAGGCTGTCCGATGCATGAAGACCCGCTGCATTTGATCCCTCAGCATTTACGTGAAGAGTTCTATGAAGAGTATGGCATCCGCATTGAAGGAAATCTCTCTCCGTTGAATACAATGCGTTTGGAGAAAGAATACCAGGGCCGCATTGAAGACGTCCAAGTGGAAAGAGTCTTCTTCTCTGAAGATAAACGTGTTGGAATTGGTACATTCAGTCCCTCAGATCCAAAGTCACAGGATATCGCTGATTTAACAGGAAGCATCGATTTCTCAACGATTGCTGAATTTGGTTCAGAATCCGATCCTCGTGCATACCGGTTTGATGGGGAATTAAATAAAGCGAACCGTGGGTTGATGGAATTCCAGGAAATGCTCAAATGTGATGAAAAGTTCTTATGGCACTTATTATCTCTTACCCAGGAAGGGAACTTCAAAGCTGGCCGGTTTGCCCTGATATCTGCTGACGAATTGATTGTGGCTCACACAAATGAAACCGAGTATCGATCCTTCATTTCGAATAAAAAGAATGAGGCCCTGCATTCACGTATCATCGTCATGCCGGTTCCGTATAACTTGAAGGTCACCCAGGAAGAGAAGATATATGAAAAAATGATCAACGAAAGTGATGTTTCGAACGTCCACGTGGCTCCTCATACATTAAGGGTCGCAGCGATGTTCACGATCCTGACCCGGCTGAAGGAACCGAAGCGTGGTGACATCGATTTAATCAAAAAGATGCGCCTGTATGATGGAGAAAATGTAGAAGGCTTCAATTCTGCAGATGTGGATGAAATGAAGAAGGAATACCAGGATGAAGGTATGAGCGGTATCGATCCGCGTTATGTGATCAACCGTATCTCGTCTACCATCATTCGAAAAGAAGTACCGACCATTAACGCATTAGATGTTCTCCGGGCTTTGAAGGAAGGGCTGGACCAACATCCATCGATCACCAATGAACTTCGGGAAAAATATTTAAACTTTATCTCCCTTGCCCGGAAAGAGTATGATGATATTGCGAAGAAAGAAGTCCAGAAAGCCTTTGTGTACTCGTATGAAGAGTCTGCCAAAACGCTTATGGATAACTATCTTGATAATGTTGAAGCCTACTGCAACAAAGCAAAGCTTCATGATCCGTTAACGGGTGAAGAAATCAATCCGGATGAAAAGCTGATGCGTTCCATCGAGGAGCAGATCGGAATCTCTGAAAATGCGAAGAAGGCATTCCGTGAAGAAATCCTGATCCGTATCTCTGCCTATGCCCGTAAAGGGAAGCGATTCGACTACAATTCACATGATCGCCTGAGAGAAGCCATTCAGAAGAAGCTATTCGCTGACTTGAAGGATGTTGTAAAGATCACGACATCATCCAAAACGCCAGATGAACAGCAGCTGAAAAAAGTCAACGAAGTGGTTGCCCGCCTCATCGATGAACATGGCTACAACTCGACATCCGCCAACGAATTACTGCGCTATGTGGGCAGCCTGTTAAACCGTTAATATAAGTGCAATCGGGAGGTGCTTCGACATCTCCCGGTTTTTTTCCGGGGTGTTTAAATCTCTCATCTAAAGGGAAAAGTAGTATCCAAGAGGTGAAGAGATATGAGTAAAAGCAAACACGAATTAGATAAAAATCATGAACCGGAAAACGGTTCAATGGCACATGATATGGAAGAAATGGAGCAGTTAGGGAAACAGATGGATAAGCTCAGAACGAATGAAGAATTGAAAGAGGATAAAAAGCAGCCCGATCCTGTTCAATATAAGGAGAAAGACAAGGATTAGTTGACAGAAAACTCTGAATATAATAATCTATAAATAGAGAGCCGGACCCATTATCGAATGAAGGTGGGTTGATAGGATGTCTTTTACACCTAAACCTCGGGAAGAAGCGGAACCTCTTAACGGAAGCATGGCTTCCAATATGGAGGAAGTCATTAAACTGGGAAAGCAAATGGAGAAATTACGTTCCAGTGGCGAATTAAAGTTGCACAATCGAGTTTCAGACCCGGCTCAATATGAAGAGGAAGCTTAATCAGGTGATCGTGCCTGATTATTTTTTTTGGAATCCGATCAATTCGGGACAGGCATTACAACCTGTCAGAAAAATAGGCTCGTCCAAATAGTAAAGAACGGTTAATTGTCGAAATTATTTGTAAATTTATTAATACTTCTGCATAGGATAGAGTAATCCCCGTTTCACTTCATGGGATACGTGCAGTTTAGACAGTCAACATAGTGTATGCAGAAAAATGAAAAAATGTGAAAAAAATTAAGGAGGGGAATAATTTGAGTCAAATGGATAATCATCAGTTTGTCATTTCCAAGGAAGATTGGGCCCTCCACCGCAAAGGTCACGATGATCAGCAGAGACATCAAGAGAAAGTACAGGATGCTATCCGCAATAATTTACCAGACTTGATCACAGAAGAAAACATTGTCATGTCCAATGGCCGTGACGTCGTCAAAATCCCGATTCGTTCGTTAGATGAATATAAAATCCGTTACAACTATGATAAGAATAAACACGTCGGGCAGGGAGACGGTGAGAGCAAGGTAGGGGACGTCATTGCAAGGGACGGCTCACAACAGCAGCAGGGTCCAGGAAAAGGTCAAGGGGCCGGAGACAAAGCCGGTGAAGATTATTATGAAGCAGAAGTGTCAATGCTTGAAATTGAAGAAGCCTTATTCAGCCAATTGGAGCTTCCGAACCTGAAGAAGAAAGAGCAGGATGTCCAAACCGTCGAGCATATTGAATTCAATGATATCCGTAAAACTGGCCTAATGGGAAATATAGATAAAAAGAAGACAATGATGTCTGCCTTCAAACGAAATGCCATGAAAGGAGCACCAAGCTTCCATCCGATCTTTACAGAAGATCTGAAGTTCAGGACGTGGAACGAAGTATTGAAGCCGGAATCCAAAGCCGTTGTCCTCGCGATGATGGATACGAGCGGAAGTATGGGAGTTTGGGAGAAGTATATGGCAAGAAGCTTCTTTTTCTGGATGACCCGATTCTTGCGCACGAAATATGAAACCGTGGAAATCGAATTCATCGCTCATCATACCGAAGCCAAGGTGGTGTCAGAAGAGCACTTCTTCTCGAAAGGGGAAAGCGGGGGCACGATCTGTTCATCAGCCTATCGAAAAGCCCTTGAGCTCATCGATGGAAAGTATTCTCCAAGCCGTTACAATATTTATCCTTTCCATTTCTCCGATGGGGATAACCTGACGAGTGATAATGTGCGTTGTGTCAAGCTTGTCGAAGAATTAATGAAAGTCTCCAGCATGTTTGGATATGGGGAAGTGAATCAGTATAATCGTCACTCTACATTAATGTCAGCCTATAAAAATATAAAGAACGACGATTTCCGCTACTACATCCTTAAACAAAAAGCCGATGTATTCCATGCCATGAAGAGTTTCTTCCACAAGGAGCAGGAAAAAGCATTCGCGTGAGAAAAACCAGCCGACGAGGCTGGTTTTTCACTGTCATCTATTTATCTCCTAACATATGAAATTATTAGGTTATTCTGTATGCAAAGTGCTAGAATAGAGAAAGGTACTTTAAAAAACATTCTATAAGTGGTGAGGGTTGTCATGACAAGCGAAAGTCAAGAAATTAATCAATTAAAGCAGGAAATCAAAGAATTGAAAGAACAGCTGGTTCAATCAGAGCAGCTCATCATGGAAATTTCAGCACCTATTATTCCATCCATCGTTCCTGAAACCATCCTGATTCCCATTACAGGCAGGCTAAGTCCGGAACGCTTTGAAAAAATCATGACAAAGATATTGGATGTCTCTTATGGAGGGGATATTAACACCATCATTATAGATTTCTCAGCGATATCAGAAAAAGAAATCGGGGAAATTGATATCTTTGGCACCTATATCCATAACTTGACGAAGGCCATCGGGTTAATGGGAATCGAAACTCTTTTTGTCGGATTCACTCCTTCTCTTACACAAATCATGATCAATTCAGGAGTGAGGGAGCTTGAAGGGATCAAAACTTTCCTGACATTCCGCACAGCACTTCAGTATTTGATGAGAGAAAAAGACATGGAATTCCAAAAAGCCAACCAATAAGGTTGGCTTTTGTGCTGAGTGCCGTCATGGGAGATTCTTATGAGGTGAGACAACCTCCACGCCATCTCGTTTGCCGACAATCATCAGGTCGGTCAAGTCAATAAAAAGACCTGTTTCCACGACACCTAATAATTGTTTTAATTGGGAGTGAAGGGAGGCAGGGGCATCAATGCCTCTGAAATGACAATCCACGATATAGTTTCCGTTATCGGATATAAATCGTCCATCATTTCTTTTTCTTAGAACCGGGGTACAACCTAATTCAGCTAGTGATTGGCATGTCACTTCCCATCCGAAGGGGATGACCTCAACAGGGAGGGGAAAGGAGCCAAGCTTTGAGACCAATTTGGACTCGTCCACGACAATGATGAACTTGCGGGTGAACGTATCAATGAACTTCTCCCTTACCAATGCCCCGCCTCCCCCTTTTATCAAGTTGAACATGGCATCCACTTCATCGGCGCCATCAATCGAAAGGTCCAACATGTTCACTTCAGAGAAGGTGGTTAATGGAATACCGGCCATTTTTGCCAAGCGCTCTGTTTCCACTGAAGAGGGGATTGCCTTGATTTGTAAACCTTGAGAGACAAGTTCCCCCAATTTATGAATCGTCCAATAAACGGTTGAGCCGGTACCTAATCCGATCGTCATTCCGTCTTGTATATATTCTGCTGCTTTTTCACCGGCCAATTTCTTTTCCAGGTTGTCCACTGCATTGCCCCTTTCTAACGTAGTCATCGTTTTACTTAGCATTCTATACTAGAATATACATGAATGAAAGAAGGAGAGATCATATGATTAGATTCGGAATCATCGGAACCAACTGGATCACTGACCGTTTTATACAAGCGTCAGAAGGCGTGGATGACTTTCAATTAAAAGCGGTTTACTCTAGGGCCGAAGTGAGGGCAAAGGCATTCGCTGAAACCCATGGGATCAGGGACTGGTTCACGGATATAGATGAGATGGCAAGTAAGAATCATATCGACGCCGTATACATAGCCAGTCCCAATTCCTTACACTGCAGTCAGGCCATCACTTTTTTAAATAAAGGCATCCACGTATTATGTGAGAAACCGTTAGCTTCCAATGAGAGGGAAGCTCAAGAGATGATTGCTGCTGCCAAGGAGAACAATGTACTACTCATGGAAGCGGTCAGGACCACTTTCCTGCCCAATTTTCAGTTGCTTAGAGAGAAGCTGCACACCATCGGGACCATTCGGAAAGTCAATGTCAGCTGTTGTAAGTATTCTTCCCGATACGACGCGTATAAAGATGGGACGGTCCTGAATGCATTCAATCCCGCTTTTTCCAATGGTGCCCTGATGGACTTGGGCGTATATTGCATTTATCCCATGATTGTCCTGTTTGGGGAACCAAATAACATAAAGGCCGATGCGTTCATGCTTGAATCAGGTGTCGACGGATCAGGCAGTGTCATCATGAAGTATGAACAAATGGATATAGCAGCAGCCTTCTCCAAAATCTCGGACACTCATATCCCGACTGAAATCCAAGGCGAGGAAGGAACGGTCACCATCGATAAAATTGGAGATTTCAGTACCGTGACGTTTTATTATCGAAACGGAGAAACCCGTACCTATACTCAACAAGAGGATCATCCGCCGATGTATTATGAAATCCAGGAATTTGTTTCTATCATTACATCAGGGGAAAAGTTCGAATCTCTGATCAATTCGTATGATCATTCCCTCCTGAGCGCCAGGGTGATGGATAAGGCGAGGAAACAGATCGGATTGGTATTTCCTGCGGATAGATAAGCGCATGAATGAACACCAATGACTGTTGAGTGGGACTCAACGGCTTTTTTTGTCGATGGAAAAAGGGTTCTCCCCTTCCTGAGTCGTATAAGTATTGGGAAGGGAGAGGGGAAAATGGAGTTTATTGTGGCACTACTTACGGAAAGAACCAAATAAAGTTATAGAGTAGGTGAAGGAAGAATGGAAAAGTGGATTGAAGAACTATTTACAGAGGATCTGTTAAAGGAAGCGGCATCGCGTTTCAGCTGTGACACGGCAGGGGCAAAAAAACTTGGTGACTTTGAAAACTATGTATACGAGGTTCATAGAGAAGGAACCCCTTATATTCTGCGTCTTACCCACAGTTCACACCGTTCCAGAAGGGAAGTGGAAGCGGAGTTGAAATGGATCAATTATTTACATACACATGGAGTGAATGTTTCACTCGTGAATGACTCTGACCAAGGGAATCTTGTGGAAGTCATAGAGTCAGGTGAAACGCATTTTTTTGTCTGTCTTTTTGACAAAGCTTCTGGAGGGCCTGTGAAAGTGAATGACCCCTTATTTAATGATGAGCTTTTTTATAAATGGGGGAAACTCACCGGTCATATGCACCGGGTAACGAAGGGATATGTGCAGGATGAAGCCGGGCGTGACCGCTGGGATCAAGATGATGTGCTGGATTACGGGAAATATTTGACGAGTCATGAAGACAGGGACATTATTAGTAAAGGAAATCAAAATAAGGAAACGATCAGAGGATTTAAGGAGACACGTGATTCGTTTGGACTCATCCATTCGGACATTCATCCAGGCAACTTCTTTTATCACGATGGGGATCTCCATGTTTTCGACTTTGATGACAGTACACAATTCTTTTTTGTAAGTGACGTGGCCATCCCCCTCTATTATTCGGTATGGTGGAAGTTCCGGAATGAGACACTCGAAACCCGGAGTGGGTTCGGGGAAAGATTCCTCATCGCGTTTCTTCATGGATATTTGACGGAGTGTGACATCGATGACGAATGGGTCAAGCGCATCCCGCATTTCCTGCTTCTCAGGGATCTGACTCTATACGCTGTCTTCCATAAAAAATGGGATCTTGAGAATCTATCGGAAGGTGAGGGTGCATTGTTGGCTCAAATCAGGGAGAGATTACTTGAGGATGAATCAATCGTTCAACTAGATTATGAGAAGATCCTTCGTGAAGTCCGTAGAAGATGATTTGGGCTTTACTGATTACCGGGGGCATCATCGGGTTATTGGTCAGGGTGATGAGGGTGACCTTCAAGAGTGGATACGGCATGTCGGAAGACTTGTTCGAGAAGCCGGTGTATGTGAAAACGTGCAGTCATTGTCATAAAAAGATTCCAAAGGATTATTCTAAATCCCTGTGCCCCCATTGCGGGAAGCTGGTGGAATGATGGAAAGGCTCAGGCAGGAGTGGTCTCCCTGAGCCTTTTTAAAGTGAAGAGGTGAAACATTTTAATAGGAGTGAAAGTTTGGTATGATGCTAAAGACTGTTTACATAAAATCGAGAGGTGAAAGAAATGGATAAAACCATTGGATTTATAGGATGCGGAAATATGGCGCAGGCCATCATGGGAGGGATTTTGAAGTCCGGGCTGGTGGACAGACACTCTGTTCGTGCGAGTGCCAGGACTCCAGAAACCCTGGATATGGTCAGAGAGAAATTTGGAGTGAAGGCGACGGCTGACAATCTGGATATAGCAGCCATTTCAGATATTGTGTTCCTTGCGGTGAAACCGGATCAATACAAGGAACTGATCGCATCGATCAAAGATTCCTTGAAAAAAGACAGCATCATCATTACGATTGCAGCTGGCATCACGATCGAATGGATGGAAGAGCAGATTTCCCCTACTGCCAAAATCGTACGGACGATGCCGAATACTCCGAGTCTTGTGGGCGAAGGAATGACCGCATATTGTGTGAATGAAGAAATAACAGAAACCGACTTAGAACATGTACAGGCAATCCTTGAAAGCTTCGGAAAGGCGGAAAAGATCGAAGAAAGCTTGATGGATGCGATACCGGCTGTGAGCGGATCCTCTCCTGCCTACGTGTTTATGTTCATTGAAGCACTCGCCGATGGAGCCGTCCTCCAGGGAATCCCGAGGAGTCTTGCCTATCAGCTGGCATCACAGGCTGTGCTTGGGGCTGCGAAAATGGTCCTTGAAACGGGCACCCATCCCGGAGAGCTGAAAGATGGCGTCTGTTCACCCGGGGGAGCAACGATTGAAGCAGTGGCGGCCTTAGAGAAACACCAGTTCAAGGGGGCTGTATTATCGGCTATGGAAGCCTGCGGGCGGAAATCGAAGTCGCTCGGTGAATAGGCCGAAATTACGCAATTCTTTCTTACCCGCCTATTTGGTGGTTGATGCAATATGCCTTCATTCACCTATAGGTCCGTCCCTCGATTTTAAAAAACTGCCTCAGTAGGAATCTACTTTGGCAGTTTTTTTAATGGGTTCTGAATTCTACTGTGATGATGGCTGTGACGGCTATTTGACCCGGCTGAACGGCCGTACTTTCGTCGGCTGCTTTTAAATAGGCGGTGTTCATGAAGGGAACGGCTGTGGGCCGGGATTGTTCCGTAATGGATTTGGGCTGTGGATTAAGCTGTTGATTTGATTGGCCTGATAATGTGAGTGCCTTTTGATACGCCTCTTGATAGGCTAGGGCGAGAGCCTGCTGGTAGGACTCGATGGGGTTAGACTGAATGAATTGAATGTTTTCCACACGATTGGCCCCGCTCTTTATGGCATCATCAATGATTTTCCCGACTTTTTCAATCGACCTAACAGTGACCTTGAATACTTGTCGAACTTCATAACCGGTGAACGTTTGTTTTCCATCCTCAAATTGGTACTGTGGAAGTACTTGGTAGGTGGACGTCTGGATATCCTGGCGGCGCACCCCGTTATTTAATAGGGATTGAACGACCGACCTGGAAAGTTGCTGGTTCTCGTTTTGGGCAGCTTCAAGCTCTTTATCATTCGTAACGATTCCAATCGATACAAGAGCCTGATCCGGATCCACATATAATGTATGTTCTCCGCTCACGGTTATAATGCCATTCGATTGATTGGTTCGATAGTACGGATAGGAGTACATGGCCCCACCTACACGCACGTAAAGGATTCAATTTTATCCAAATCGATGCCGAAGTACACCCATGTGAATCCGATCCATCTCCATCCGGCAATGGAACGGCGCCCGACAAACACTGGATAGAACCAGAAAGCATCTCTTCTTAACCATATATAGGTATATCGGAATAAGCATCTTCTGATGGCACCCGGGTCGACTGCGAAGGTGCTCGGTCCACCCTGCGTTCCTTGAAATGCCGTTTTTTGTGGTTGGAAGTTCGGTGGTGGACCGGGTGGTGGTTGGTTTTGTCCGCCCTGCCCGCCTGAAGGGGGTGGTGAGCTTGGTGCCCCTTGGCCTCCACCGGGAAAACCCGGAATGCCTGGGAAGCCGCCGCCACCAGAACCTCCACCGCCGCCTGGAAATCCAGGTATGCCTGGGAAGCCTCCACCGGAACCCTGTCCTCCCCCAGGAAAACCAGGAAATCCGCCGCCGGATCCGCCACCGGGCAAGCCGGGGAATAGTTGTCTGTGATCGTACATAGAAGAACCTCCTCATAAAGAATTCTCTTTATCTTATGAGGAGGGGGAGTGGGCGTGCGTGTCTAATCTGCTTGGAAAAGGTGGTGAATCAAGTTTCCAACGCTTTTCTCATGACGTTTTTCAATGTTTGTGCAGAATGGGAGAACTGGGCCTTTTCTTTTTCATTCAACGGAAGTTCGACAACCTTTCGGATCCCATCCCGATTGATGATGGCCGGTACGCCGATATACATGTCCTGTTCCTGATACTCTCCTTCGAGAAGGGCAGAAACGGTCAGGATGCTGTTTTCATTATTGAAGATGGCTTTAGTAATCCGGGCAAGTCCCATGGCGATTCCGTAATACGTTGCCCCTTTTCGTTCGATGATGTGATAGGCTGCGTCCCTTACATTGACAAAAATGTCATCCAGTTCTTTCTGGACGTTCTCCTGCTCCATATCAATCAGTTCATTCAACTGACTTGCACCAACCGTCGTATGGCTCCAAACCGGGAACTCCGTGTCACCATGTTCCCCCATGATATAGGCGTGGATATTTCGAGTATCAATATCGAAGTGCTGACCAACCAAGTAGCGGAGTCTGGCTGTATCGAGTATTGTCCCGGAGCCGATGACTCTCTCTTTCGGCAGGCCGGAGAATTTCCACGTGGCATAGGTTAAGATGTCGACAGGATTCGTCGCGACAAGGAAGATTCCGTTGAAACCACTTTTCATGACGGAGTCTACGATGTTTTTGAAAATCTTCACATTTTTCTCTACGAGGTCCAATCTGGTTTCACCAGGCGCTTGATTTGCTCCGGCAGTGATGACGACCAAATCAGCGTCTTTACAATCACGATAATCTCCTGCTGAAATCTTCATCGGGGAAGCAAAGGCAAGACCGTGATTTAAATCACGTGCATCTCCGTCGGCTTTCTCCTTATTCAGGTCGATCATCACAAGCTCATGGGCGATTCCTTGATTGAGAAGAGCGAAGGCATAACTGGAACCGACAAATCCTGTACCGATTAAAGCTATTTTGTTTGTGCATTTGATTGTCATACGTCATCACCTATTCTTTTATAATTTGTCCTTGCGATTGGTAACATGCGTCCCTGATGATTCGAGGGGAGGATTGGATTGAAACTGCTAATATTGTGAAGTTATTCACAAATAGATCATAACATGTTTTGCACTGATATTCTATTGATAAACGTATCATATCATACATATTTGTGAAATTATTCACAAATGTGTCGAAGTTATCGGAGAGGGACGGACCTTGATTCCTAGGACCTGGTCCTAGGAATCAAGGTCCATCCCTCTAAAAAGAAGGGTTTTTTATTGGCTCTGATGAATGTATATAGGAAGAGGTTTGTTTATGGAGGTGTGGGTGTATGAATGTGAAGAGTGGGGAGTTGAATGTCCGTCCGTTAGTGGATGGGGATAAGTATACGCTCTCAAGGTGGTTATCGGATCCCGTGGTCCTGGAATTTTATGAAGGAAGGGACCGTCCTTTCACCCCCGAGATGGTGGAGGAGAAATTCTTCTCGGATAGGGGTGTCATGAGTTGTCTTGTTGAGTATGAAGGAATTGAAATTGGTTATCTCCAATATTATCAGCTCGATCATGAGACGATGATACGCTACGGCTATACGAATCTGGATGAAGTGATTTACGGTACGGATCAATTCATCGGGGAGGCAGGGTATTGGAATAAAGGAGTCGGAACACAGCTTATCCGTGCTGTGGTGGAGTACCTGCTTCAGAAGGAGGGAGTCCACCGCCTCGTGATGGACCCGATGACATGGAACACGAGAGCGATCCGTTGTTATGAAAAATGTGGATATAGTAAAGCAAGAATATTGCGGGAGCATGAGCTTCATGAAGGGGTATACCATGATTCCTGGTTGATGGAGTTCATACCCGAGTAACTTAATGTTGTAGTACATATCGAATAGTCAGGGGCTGTTCAAACAGAGCGGTCCTATTTATGGTGGCAAAGAGAAAGGAGTGAACGTGTATGAACGTGACTAAATTATATCTGGTCAGGCATGCCCACTCGATTTATACCTCTGAAGAGCGTACGAGGCCATTGTCTGAAAAAGGAAGACGGGATGCACTCAATGTGACCGGACGACTAATAAAAGAAAAGATTGATGTCGTTTGTTCCAGTCCTTATAAAAGAGCCATGGAAACAGTAGAAGGTATAGCCCGACATATCAATCAGGAAATCGAATTAGTAGAAGAGATGAGAGAACGCACTCTATCATCAGTACCCGTGAAAAATTTTCAGGAAGCCATTTCATCGGTTTGGGCAGATCCGTCCCTTTCATTAGAAGGGGGAGAGTCGAACCTTACCGCTCAAAAGAGGGGGGTACATGGGATATTTAAAATATTGAAAGAATATAATGGTAAAAACGTGGTGATTGGAACCCACGGAAATATTATGGTCCTGATCATGAATTATTTTGATGGGAAATATGGTGTGGAATTCTGGAGAGAGCTTGAGATGCCGGATGTATACTGTTTAACATTCCAAGATAGAAATCTCGAGAGTGTATCAAGAATATAATCGCAGCCCATAAAAAAAGACCGTTCACTGTGAACGGTCTTAAAAGTTCTATTATAAATTAATGAGGCAGGAATGCCAGCTGATAGAAGAACAGGACAGCAAAGATATAAACAAGAGGATGGACTTGTTTCCATTGTCCTTTCACTACTTTAAGTAAAGGATAAGAAATGAATCCCAGTGCAATCCCCGTTGCGATGCTGGATGTTAAGGGCATGCTCAGGATGATGAGGAATGCTGGGAAGGCTTCATCCAACTGATCCCATTTAATTTGAGAGATGCTGCCCATCATCAGGCTGCCCACGATGATAAGGGCAGGAGCCGTAATGGCTGAGATCCCTGACACGGAACTGACCAATGGTCCGAAAAAGGCGGAAGCGATGAACAGGATCGATACGGTCAAGGTAGTTAATCCCGTTCTTCCCCCTGCCGAAACACCTGCCGAAGACTCGATATATGCGGATGTCGGGCTTGTACCGAACATCGCACCGATCGTGGTCGCGATGGAATCGGCCAGCAGTGCCTGGCGGGCTCTCGGAAGAGTGTTTCCCTTCATCAGGCCTGCCTGCTGTGCCACTCCGATCATCGTTCCCGTTGTGTCAAAGATGGTGACAAGCAAAAATGAGAAGACGACAGCATATAATCCATACTGGAAGACGTCAGCAAAAGCCGTTAACGGGTTTGCCACCATCAGTCCTTCAGGAAGATGGGGAATGGCCACAAATCCTTCTTTAAAGGATAAATCCCCTGTAAAGTACGCAATCAATCCAGTCACAATCATACCGATGAATAGGGCACCATGGACATTCAGGACCATGAGAATCAGGGTTACAGCCAATCCGGTCAATGCAAGAAGTGCTGAATGGGAATGAAGATCCCCCAGCTGTACTAAATTTGTCGGATGTGCCTGGATCAAACCTGTCAGACGCAAACCGATAAAGGCTATGAATAAACCGATTCCTGCTGTAATTCCATGCTTCAGATTTTGAGGAATGGCTTCGATCAATTTTTTTCGTAGAGGTGTCAATGAGAGCAGGATGAAGACGATACCTGCTACGAAAACGGCAGAGAATGCAACAATATATGAAATGTCATCATGTGCACCGACCACTGAGTAAGTAAAATAAGCATTCAATCCCATGCCAGGAGCAATGGCGATCGGGTAATTTGCAAACAATGCCATCCATAACGTACCGGCAACGGCCGAAATGATGGTTGCTAAAAATACCTGATCAAACGGGACTCCTGCATCGGATAAGATGATGGGATTCACAACCACTATGTACACCATTGTCAGGAATGTTGTGATCCCGGCAAGTATTTCCGTTTTAGGATCCGTGCCGTGTTCCTTTAATTTAAACATTGTAAAACCTCCAATAAAAACGAACATTAAAAACACACAACTTCTATAATATTCGGTAATAGAACGAATTTCAATAGGAAGTACCGAATTATTTTTAAGAAAATATCTTGAAACCCCTTCCAAACCCCATCCTTTTTCGATAAGATGTTATCAATTATAGAGGAATCAGTTTCTATAATGCCCATGCATTGAACGATTTACCACGCATAGGCTCATATTTCTTTAAGAAAGGGGCGGTACTATGTATACTCAACTGAAAAATAAGTCAACTTCTGAACAAATTGAACTCATCACACGATCTTTAATCGCTCTGAAAAGTTATAACGGTACAATCGGAGAAAGTGAGAAAGCTCTATTTATATATAAGCTGATCTCTTCGTTCCCATATTTCAAGCATCATCCCGATAGAGTCTGGCTCCAGGAAGTCCCTAACGATCCGATTGGAAGGAAGAACGTTTTTGCCCTTGTGAAAGGGACGGCCTCTAAAACCGTCGTATTTCATGCCCATTACGATACGGTGGGGACCGACGATTATGGAGCCCTCCAGGATATGGCCCATGATCCGGACTTCCTGCAGAAGTACTTCATGGATTATGAAGGGGAAGAAAAGGTAAAGGAAGATGCCCTTTCAGGGAACTGGCTGTTCGGGAGGGGCGCCTTGGATATGCAGAGCGGGATCGCCGTCCATTTAGCGAATCTTTTATATCATACAGGTGAAAAACAGCCGGGTGGGAATTTACTCTACCTCTTCAATGGGGATGAAGAAAGTGAGCATGCCGGGATGATTGCGGCTTTAAGTGATCTCCACCGCTTGAAAAACGAAGGAATGGACTATTTGGCAGCGATCAATACGGATTTCATTTCGCCTATTTATGACGGTGATTGTAAACGATACATCTATACCGGAGCGGCTGGAAAGCTTCTGCCAAGTTTCTATATATATGGAAGGGAAGCGCATGTCGGGGATGTCCTGACTTCGATTGATCCGACCGTGATCGCTTCCAAGATCAATCTCGAAATCAATCAGAATCTTGACTATTTGGAGGATATTCCGGGTGAATTCACCCTGCCGCCTTCATGTCTCTATTTTAAAGATGATAAGCATACGTATAATGTTCAGACTCCTCTCAGCGCTTCTCTTTATTTCAACTATTTTGTATATGAAAGAACGGCTCGGGAAGTGCTGTACGATATGAAAAAGGTCGCCTTGAAGGTAGTAAGTGAAATGGAAGAGCGAAGCAAAAAGCAGTTTGAACAGTACCGGAATTATCACGGATTCCCTGAACGGGAATTTTCATGGGAAGTGGAAGTCCTTACATTAAGGGAGTATATATTCTGGCTGAAAGAAAGGGGCTTAGATCCGGACCCTGTCATGAAGAAAATCTTTCATGATATGGAAGGGGAGGACAGGCGGACGATTGCTTATACGATGGTGGAAGCCCTGCAGCATCTTGATCCCGACCGGACACCAAGAGTCATCCTGTTCTTCGCTCCTCCTTTTCTACCACATAATTTTGTGAATGAGGAAAATGAGTACGGCAAAAAGGTGAGAGAGGTGCTCGGAACCTGCTTAGAAGATATATCCAATGAGACAGGCGAAGAATTCGTCATCAAACGGTTTTTCCCTTATCTCGCAGATGGCAGCTTTCTTTCTCTTCATGAAGAAGATGAAGATATTGAAGTGTTCAAGAAGAATCTGCCCCTCATCGATCACCTGTATCCGGTGCCCATCGACTTGATCAGAAAGCTGAACATCCCCTCCATTAATATAGGAGTCTACGGGAAAGATGGTCATCAGTGGACCGAAAGAGTGTATAAACCCTATACGTTCTCCGTACTGCCGGAAATCATCAGGCGGGTGACGAAGGACTTACTGGAAATATGATATGGAAAAAGTAGAGAGGTTATTTTCTCTCTATTTTTTATTATAAAATTGTCACAAAACGGTCAATCCCAAAAGATGCATAAAGGGAACAAGTTTACTATAATGAAGTTATTAGATTGTGAAATATTTCACTAACTTTTAACATTGGAGTTGAGAACTGCGATGAAAGAGCTTAATCAATTGGCTAAAGAGCAAAGAGCATCAACACTCACCCTTTATGGGGCGTCCCTGTTGATGGGGGGAGTCGTTGTTGGACAGGCTTATTTGCTCGTAAGCATTGTCAATGCAATTTTTATAGAGAAGCTTGAGTTCCAGGAAGTCCTCCCTATGCTTGGGGCCTTGCTTGTTGTTCTTACGGGGAGAGCTTTCCTTTCATATGTCAATGGACAGACAGGAATCAGGATGGCCGCAACGGTGAAGAAGGATTTGAGGGAACGGCTGTTAAAGAAATGGGCAAAAAACCCGATTCAGGCCTCCATTCAGGGTCAATCCGGACAAAAGGTCAGTACGATGATGGATGCGGTCGATGGGTTGGACGGGTATTACAGTCAGTATATACCTCAAAGGATTCAAACCTCCATCGTTCCTTTGATCCTGTTGATCACCATCTTCACGGAGCATGTGTATACAGGTTTGATCATGGTGGTGACGGCTCCATTCATCCCATTATTCATGGCCATCATCGGGGTCATGACCAAGAAGAAATCAGAGAAGCAGATGGACAAGCTGACCGCTTTTTCAGGAAGATTCCTCGATACTCTTCAAGGATTGACTACTTTAAAGTTACTTGGGAGGGGAGCTCAACAGAAAGTGGAGATCAAATCAAGTAGTCTGGACTTCCGGGAAGCGACCATGGACGTATTGAAGACGGCATTTCTGTCTTCGTTGATGCTTGAATTCATTTCCATGCTAAGTATCGGCCTGATCGCCCTGGAGGTGGGGCTGAAGTTGGTAGTCTTTGAGAGTATCCCATTCTTTACCGCCTTCTTCGTTCTTGTCCTGGCACCGGAATTCTATCAGTCTTTAAAAGAGCTGGGGAATGCGTTTCATACCGGGCGTGGAAGCATGGGCGCCGCTAAGAAGGTCATGGAGGAGCTTCAGGAAAAGGATCAGCCGGTCAAATGGGGGAATAGGGAAATGTCCGCAAATGGGAAATCTCCCACCATTGAACTGCGTAACCTCGGGTTCTCTTATGGTGAAAAAGGATATGCCCTGCAAGGGGTCACCGCCGTCTTCCCATCACGGGGCCAAGTGGCCATTGTCGGTCAGAGTGGGGCAGGGAAGACAACCCTCCTTCATTTGATAGGGGGTCTGCTTGATCCCTCAGAGGGAGATATCCTCATTAATGGAGTATCAAGAGGCGAATACGTGGAAAGAGACTGGTTTGATCAAATGAGTTACATCTCACAGAATCCGTACTTATTCTCAGGCACGATAGCTGAGAATATTGAGATCGGGGGAAGAGAGGGGGTCACCCGTGAAGAAATCGAATTCGCTGCAGAAAAAGCAGGGATTGCTGAAATGATCGCGGGCCTTCAGAAGGGTTATGATACACCGGTCGGGGAAGCGGGGAGAGGCCTTTCCGGCGGAGAGAAACAGCGCATTGCCATTGCAAGGGCGTTTCTCAAAGGTCCGTCCCTCGTCTTGTTTGATGAACCGACAACCGGATTGGATCTTGGTACCGAGCAAATCCTGCAGTCTTCGATGGAGGAGTTGGCTAAGGGTGCTACTGTCATTACCGTAGCGCACCGCCTTCACACGATACGTAAAGCAGATACCATTTTGTTGTTGGATAAGGGGAGAGTGGCTGGGATGGGAACTCATGAAAAACTCATGCAATCGGCCCCTCACTATTGTGAAATGGTGAATGTACAGCAAGGGGTGAAACGTTAAATGAAAGAATTAGCATTTGTCGTGAAGTTGATGATGAAGGAAAAGAAGGATATTGTGTATTCGATTCTTTTGGGCTTTCTGGCTGGAATAACCTCTGTGGGACTATTTGCTTCAAGTGGATATTTAATTTCCAAGGCGGCCTTGGAGGTACCGCTTTACGCCCTGATCGTCATGATTGCTCTTTTAAAAATGTTTGGTTTAACGAAGGCGGTTAGCCGCTATGGGGAACGTTATTTTTCCCATCGGGCCACGTTCACGATTTTGGCGAACTTGCGGGTTTCCATCTACGAAAAAATCGAGCCGCTCGCACCGGGGATTTTCGGGCGTTACAGAAGCGGGGATCTCCTCTCAAGAATCGTAGGGGATGTTGAGAGCCTGCAGAATTTCTTTCTCCGTGTCTTTTATCCGCCAGTCATACTTGTGATGGTATTTTTAAGCACGATTTTGTTTACGGTGTTTTACTCTGTTTCGATTGCCTTGGTCATCCTCGGAGGACTATTGCTGACAGGCTATATCGTCCCCGCCTACTTCGCTTTTAAACAGAGAAAGATAGAGGCGACTCTGCGGGAAAGACGAGGGGAGTTATCGACAGAGGTGACTGAATTCCTGTATGGATTCAGGGACCTGAAAATCTATCGTAGACTGGAGGATAAAGAGGCAAGTCTTGTTCAGGCAGCAACAGGGTATGTAAGTGAGCAGGAAAGGGAGAGCCGGTATTCCCTCTTTAGTCATTCAACGAACATCCTGGTTTCCCTGCTCATTTCATGGATCGTTTTGGCTTTGGGAGCTTATTCAGTAGCAGCAGGTCAACTGGACGGAATATTTCTTGCCATGCTTGTCATGATCTCATTAACTGTATTCGAAAATGCCACACCAATGGCGCTCCTGCCGACCCACTATGAAGATTCACGCCGGGCGGCAACCAGACTCTCTACTATCATGCCTGAAGAACCTATTGAGAGGGACGGACCTCCATTGGGCTTGGTCCTTGAAGGGGAGGTTCCTTCCTTTTGCATGAAGGATGTGAGTTTTTCCTTTGTTGGTGAGGAAAGGAAGACATTGGATGGGGTGAGCCTCGAGCTGCCCGCAGGTTCGAAAACAGCGATAGTAGGCCCATCGGGATCAGGGAAGTCGACATTACTTCAATTGTTATTACATTTTTACCCAGCGGATGAAGGGGCCATTTTCGTAAATGATGCTTCCATTAAGGATATCGATAAAGAGTCATTGTGGCGGCATGCCAATGTTGTTCTTCAGGAAAACCATTTCTTTTATGGCACAATAAAGGAAAATCTGATGATGGTGCGTGATGATTTGTCAGAAGAAGAAATGGAGTCGGCATTGGATAGTGTGAAACTGGATCACATTTCTTTAGAGGATGAAGTATTAGAGAAAGGAGAGAATCTATCTGGGGGAGAAAAGCAGCGGTTAGCGATCGCAAGGGCCCTTTTGAAAGACTCACCGTTATGGATGCTCGACGAACCGACATCTTCCGTGGATGCATTGATGGAAAAAGAGATTTTCGACCATCTGTATACAGCAGCCGATGGTGATACACTCATTCTCGTCAGTCACCGTTTAACGGGACTTGATGAAATGGATCAGATTGTCGTGATGGACAAAGGGAAGGTCGTGGAAGCAGGAAGCTATGAGGAGTTGATGAGCAAAAAAGGGTACTTCTATAAAATGAAACAAATTGAAAAGAGCGTACTTTTTTAACAGACAGAAAAAGCCACACACCTATTGGCAGTGGCTTTTTCATCGTCTTATTCTGCCCAATCAATTAAGTTTCGGATATCCAGGCGATCAGTCTTTCGTGCTTTTTGAAGCGGTTTTCCGATTGTGATCAGCATGATGGGAAGATAACGCTCAGATACATTGAATTCGCTTAAAAGGGCAGCCGGATTGAATCCACCGATCGGACAAGTGTCCCAGCCCTTCGCTTTCGCGGCAAGCATGAATTGCATGGCAGCGAGTGACGCATTGCTGAATGCAGCGTCCCGCGGGTATTCCTCACGACTGTACGCGCCTTCGATTTGTTTCTTAAGGACCTCTTTGATTTCTGCCGTCATTTCGCCTTTTTCAATCGCAGGATCAAAGACGGGATCGATGTTCTTATTGGCTTCGAGATCACCAAGTATAGCCACGACAGCAGAAGCATCATGTACCTGCTGCTGGTGATAGGCGATCGGAAGTAAGCGTTCCTGTACTTCTTTATGGTCAAATACAAGGAATTTCCATTGCTGCAGATTCCAGGCAGATGGAGCTTTCCCAGCCGCTTCGAGCAGGCTGACTAATTCCTCACGGGGGATTTCCACGTGAGGGTCGTATACTTTCGTGGAGCGGCGTTCGTCGACGATTTGAAAGAAATTATCCATGAGTATGCCTCCTTGATGTATGAAGAAATGTTATAATGTGGTATATATTTGTGAGTTACTTACTTTTTGTAAGTCACAAAGCAATACGAACAATATAACCGACGTTATAGTTTGCGTCAAGGAATGAAGTTTTAGGATGTGTGAAAGAACGATCCGCGGTGGATGTTTTGAATATAAAAGAAAATGGTTCAGTATTATCATACGGCTATTTACGTAAATACTGTTGCTTTTGGCTGTAGCGAGTAGTGGTTGATTTCCGCGGCAGGTGCTCGCTTTCCGCCCGAGGAAAGCGAAGTCTTGCACGGAAATCAATAGCGGTGTAACAAGTGATCCTAACTAATTTTCGTCTTTAAGGGAAATGGATTTAGTTATGTCTAAGCCTCGTATGAACTAAAGGAGCTTAGAGTTGTAGATGTTCTCAAAGGGATCATCATGATCGTAGGGAGTGTGAAAATGGATGGGCTTTAATGCAGCGTAACTTCCGCCGATGATGATGGCACAGAGAATGGGTAAGGATAAAATGCCGAGCATAGTATAGCCTCCTTATCATGTTTTGGGAATGAAATAGCCATTGGATCCTTGCATGATTTACTTTAAAGTGTGAAACGCGTTTCAGAGCAAGCGTTTTTTGAAGAGATATTTTTGATTGGAATATGGTTACTTGAGGGGTATGGGTATGACAAATATTAGAAGTATTGCGAAGCTTGCAGGAGTTTCTGTATCAACCGTTTCGAGGGTATTGAATGATCATCCTTATGTGAAAGAAGAGAAGCGCAGAAAGGTCCTTGATGCTGTGGAGCAGTTAAACTATATAAAGAACGCGAATGCCGTCCATTTATCAAAAGGGAAAACCTATAGTATCGGAGTGATCCTACCCTATTTGAATCTCCCTTACTTCGGTGAGATTCTTCAAGGCATAGCAGGGGAAGCGTTAAAACATGGTTATCACCTCCAGCTTTTTCAGACGGATTATGACAGGGGGGCTGAACTGGATGCCTTTCATCGACTTCAGATGAAGGAAGTCGATGGATTGATCCTGACGTCACGCTCCAATTCTCTGGATGCTCTTGCTTCATTTATCAATCCTAATGTGGTTTTTTGTGAAAACGTGTATGACCCCACTTATAAAAAGGTGTTCATTGATCATTATCAAGGGATTCGCAGTGGGCTTGATTATCTTTATTCTAAAGGGCACTCGCGAATCGGGTTGTGTTTGCACAGGACATTTGGGACGAATAGCGAAGAGCGGATCCGGGGATTCTTCGACAGCGCAGAGGCTGCCGGCCATCCCGTACGTGACGAGTGGATATTCAATGACTGCTACGATCTTCAAGACGGGCGGGATGTGTTGAGTGCATGGGAACACATGGAAGAAAAGCCCTCCGCCCTTATCGTGACGAGCGATCAAGTATCTGCGGGGATGGTCGCAGAGGCGGGAAAAAGATCAATTAGGATTCCAGATGACCTGGCGATCCTCAGTTTTGATAACCATCCCCTTGCCGATGCCCTCGATATCACATCTTTTGAAGTACCGATAAGAAAAGTAGGGGAAGAAGCATTTAAACTATTTCTGGAAAATAAACATCCTGATCCGGTCATATTGAATACAAAATTGTTTGAACGTGGAAGCGTCTAAGTTGTGAAACTCATAAGAGGGAGGGAAAACAATGCAGGGGAACAAGGAAGAAAAGAGACTCGTCATCCTGATGGGGGTTGTCGCATGTATTGTGTTAATCGCAATCGTAGGAAGATATCTTTTATAAGAAATTTTATAGTCTTCATAACTCACTCCTTTTCACCATATCTTAAACTAGTGAAGCATCCTCAGATAAGACAGGGGTGATTGGATTGGGGAAGTTCCTTGGCTCATTGGTTGACCTTATTCTTATTGCCACGAGTATTTTTCTCATGATTAAACTGGTGAATCGCTTAACTGTCAGTGATCAGGCTTCTAAGGTGAATCGGACGAACAATTTTGAAGTCCTGCAGGAAATCCGAGACATCCTGAAGGACGATTTTAGGAGTGTGCGGCTAGAGGCACCTGTCAAAGTCCGTGACCTCCTGACGAAAAGCGGCATGAAAATTCAAATGAGGACGAATCGTAAGTCAAAGTGAATCCATGATCATTGCCTAAATCCTACTTTTATAGTAGGATTACTTTGTGTTGCAAGACTTTATTTTAAAATCTTACGAACAAATGGGGTAATGACCATGAAAAAAATTCATATCATTCATGAAAACAGTGAATGGACCAATCATTTAACGTCCAGGCTTGATGAGCTCCAATTGCCTTATGAGGAATGGTTCCTTGATCGTGGACTCGTCGAGTTATCATCAAAGCCTCCGGAAGGTATTTTCTATAATCGAATCAGTGCCTCGTCGCATACGCGAAACCATCGTTTTGCACCGGAATTGACGGAAAGCGTTCTATCCTGGTTAGAGCGGAACGAACGGAAAGTCCTGAATGGAAGCCGTGCCCTTCGCTTGGAAGTAAGTAAAGTGAATCAGTATATGGCCTTGAATGCTGCAGGCATCAAGACACCGGAAACCATTGCAGCAGTTGGGAAAGAACAGATAATCGAAGCTGCTGAAAAGCTTGATAAACCATCCTTTATCACGAAGCATAATCGTGCAGGAAAAGGTTTGGGAGTTCAGTTGTTCCAATCTGTGGAAGCATTGAAGAATTATGTGTACAGTGACAACTTTGAAGAACCGTTAGACGGCACGACACTCATACAGGAGTACATTGAAGCACCCGATGCATCGATTACACGCTGCGAATTCATAGGTGGTAAGTTCATGTATGCAGTGAAGGTGGATACATCGGAAGGATTCGAGTTATGTCCTGCTGATGTATGTCAAGTAGATGATCTATTCTGTCCTGTAGGGGAACAGGAAGACAAGCCTAAATTTCAGATCAGGGAGAACTTTTCACATGACATCCTGACATCATATGAAGCATTTTTGCATGCGAATCAAATCGATATTGCCGGGATTGAATTTATCCAGGACAAAGAAGGCAACATCTACACGTATGACGTGAACACGAATACGAATTACAATAAAGATGCCGAGGCGAAGTCCGGACAATACGGAATGCTTAAGCTGGCAAAATATCTTGGTGAACAATTGAAAACGGTGTAAGGTGATGACTCTCCTGTAGGTGTACAGGAGAGTTCTCTTATGTAAGGCTACATATATAATTGTAACGATATAGGGATTAGTATGGTAGAATTTTTATAAAGAAGACAATTTCCGTGAAAGGTCAAAGGATAAGGATGATTATTTTTAATCAGGAAGTCATTAATAATTTCTTTTATATCATTTTGAGTATTTTTTTAATTTTTTTCCTTGTTGAAAAAAAGATGATACACGGTTGGTATACAAGGTTAGCAACCCTTGTTTCTTTAAGCATCGCCATTATTCTGTGCATGCTCTCCCCCATATACAATAACCCATACTGTGTCCACGATCTGAGGATGATCCCGTTTGTTCTCGGCATTCTGTATGGCGGTCCATTTACAGGTCTCGCATTGCTCGCTGTCTTATTGGTATCCAGGACGATGATCTACAGTTGGAGTATGGTAGCACTCGTGATTTATGCCGTGATCTACCTCTTGACGATCATCGGGGTGAAATGGTTCAATTTCAACCGGTTATCAAGCAGGAAGAAGATCATATTCTCAGTGGTGCTTTTTACGATTCATTCCATCGCAGCAGCTCTTATTGCGAAGGCAATGACTGTGTTTGTGATCGACGAAAGCTATCTGATAAATTTTATTTTTCTCCCTTCCTTGGGCATGCTGATCCTGACGTACATATGTGAGACGTTGCTGAAACAGATTCAAGTCAAACAAGCACTCGTGAAAATAGAAAAGATGGAAGTGCTCGCTCAGCTGGCCGCCGGCATTTCCCATGAGGTGAAAAATCCTTTGACGGTGATCAAAGGTTTCCTGAGGCTGCTCCATCAGGAAAATCTTCCTGTAGGAAAAAGGGAACAATATCTAACGATCGCTTCATCCGAACTGAACCGGGCAGAAGAAATCATCAACGATTATCTCACATTTGCCAAACCGGATCCGGATCAAGTGGAGAACATCTCCATTTCAGAGCAGCTTCATAAGCTCACCGACATGGTTGAACCCTTGAGCAATCAACAATCGGTGCTAGTACATAAACAGATCGAGGATGCCTCCATCGTTGGGAACACCCGCAGTTTCCAACAGGCCTTTCTCAACATCATCAAAAACGCCATCGAATCCATGCCCAATGGAGGTACGCTCACAATCCTTTCGAAGATTCAAAAAGGGACCGTATGCATTTCCATCACTGACACCGGAGTCGGAATGACACCGGATCAACAAGAGAGACTCGGCGAACCTTATTTCTCTACGAAGGAAAAGGGAACGGGCCTCGGACTGATGGTTTCTTACCGGATCATCGAAGCCATGAGGGGTGTCATTACCGTGGAGAGTCGAGTGGGTAAGGGCACTAGTTTCCGGATTGTGTTCCCTGTGGATAAACTGAAGGACCCTTCATCTGATTAGGTGGAGGGTTTTTTTACTTGTTTATTCCTGAATTATCTGATAATATATATTTCTGCTCCCAAACGCCTACATAATTTTTACAGATTTCGATATGTCTTTATAGTGTCTAGCTCCGGCGGCTAGGCCCTCGAGGTCATAAGATGAGTCTCTCAAGAAGGCAAAAAACGCCTTCGCCAGACTCATCTTATGCTTGTCGGGCCAGATCGAGCCGCCTCCGCTTTTCGTTATAAACGTTTTCCCCACTGAGAGTCGTTACCTTGGTGGAAGTGGCAGGACGTTTTTTCTCCATTGCGGCTAAAACATTTGGAAGGAGAAATGTATGACGAAGGAATCAACTATTCATCCCGATTTTTCAAGTGAATCAGAACGCTTAGAGTTTACGAAGCGCTATATTGATGTGGTCATCAGTACATCCCAGACGAGTAAGGAAAAGTATAAGGAAAACATGGAAAAAGCTTTTGGAGATATTGATTGGGGAGAGTCGAGTGCCGCCTACATCGATATCTTGACGAACTCAAGCTTTTTTGAGATGTCCAAAGAAGAATTGGAGTCCCTGACCAAAGCAAAGACGAAACCGTACTTTGCCCGGATTGATTTTCAACATGAGGGCTCCGGCAAGGTTGAGAAGCATTATATCGGGAAGACCTCCTTGTATCAGCGTGAAAATCAGGAGCAAATCATCGTCGACTGGAGATCCCCTATCGCCAACCTGTACTACGAAGGAAGGATCGGCGATGTCTCATACGAGGTGGAAGGTGAAACATACGAAGGTGATTTGTCCCTGAAGCGGCAATACATGATCGAGGATGGATGCTTGGAAGAAATTCGCGATATTGACTTAACGACCACCGATGAACTGCTTCAGGATTCATTAGCCAAAAGCTCCAGCAACCGGCTGACTGAAATCATCTCCACCATCCAGGAGGAACAGAACCGGATCATCCGGGCCGACCTGAACAAGCCGATCATTGTACAGGGGGCGGCGGGAAGTGGGAAAACAACCATTGCCCTTCATCGGATTTCTTATTTTATTTATAACTACAAACAGCACTTTGATCCGAGACAACTGATGATTCTGGCCCCGAGTAATTTGTTCATCGACTATATTTCAGAAGCGCTGCCGGAACTGGGGGTGGAACGGGTAAGGCAAACGACATTTACGGATTATGTTATGACCTGCTTAGAGAAGAAGCTTACTATTGTAGAAGATAACAAGCTCATTCAGCTGATCGAGACCCATGATGAAAAGATAGAGACCGCATCATGGATATCTGGATTCAAAGGGTCTAAAGCATTCAGGAGAATTCTCGAGCATTATATAGAAGAAGTCGAACAGCGCTTTTATACATCAAAGGACTTCTATGTGGATAAATACAAGCTCTATACCGCCAAAAGATTCACTCATCTTTTCAAAGAGGAATATACGTATATGCCAATCTATCGCAGGATGGAAAAGCTGAAGTCACTCCTTCAAAGCTATGTCCGCTCGAACAAGAAGCAAATGGTTGCGAAGGTCGAGAAATTCTTTGATGAGCGGATTGAAACCGCACTCTTTGAACGTTCCAAGGCAGGGAATCGAAAGGAATATGTCTCGAAAGCACTGGATAAGAAAACAGAGCGTGTGGACGAGATCAAGAAAGCAATACGTACAAGTGTCAATGGATACATGAAGCAGTTTGAAAAGAAGAATCTGCATCAATATTTCATTGAGTTGTTCTCGGATCCCGTTCGCCTTGCTTCCTACTCGAAGGGGGAGCTCAGCGGGAGACAGGCGGAACAGCTCTGTCAGTACACGTTGAAATATGCAAAGAAAAAGCAGTATGAAGTAGAGGACTTGGCCATTCTCCTATACTTGCAATCCCATTTGTTCGGAATCGATAAATTTCACAAAGCAAAAAACATCGTCATAGATGAAGCACAGGATTATAGTTATATGCAGCTCTATTCATTGAAGAGGGCACTTGAGACCGACATGTTCACACTGGTCGGGGATCTCGCTCAAGGGGTCCACTCATACCGGGGCCTTCAGTCCTGGGAACCGGTTTACCGGGACATCTTTCCGAGGGCGACGTACACTGAGCTTCAAAAAAGCTACCGTACGACGATTGAAATCATGGAGGAAGCGAATAAACTGCTTAGTCTCCTGCCCTATGATTTTCCGAAAGTGAATCCGGTGGTGCGACACGGAGATTCTCCGAGCTTTGATGAGTATGTGGAAGTGGATGAACTCGCTTCCTTCATCGAGAAGAAAGTGGATGTAGGACGGAAAGAAGGATTCCAAACCTTCGCCGTCATCGGAAAAAGCATGAAGGACTGTGTGAAAATAAGCGAAATCCTTCAAGATAGGCAGCCCGGGAAGGTAAAGCTGTTGGAAGAACAGGAATCGATCCCGAAAGATCAGATTGTGGTCGTTCCTTCCTATCTCTCGAAAGGACTCGAGTTTGACGTGGTGATCATCGCTGCGGTGGAAGAGTCCTTCAACCCGGATAACGAACTCGACATCAAGCTGCAGTACGTTGCCATGACACGACCCCTTCATAAGCTTGCGTTCGTAGGGAAGAAAAGAGAACAATTTATCGGCCGGTAGTCAAAGTAGAAGAATAGGTCCGTCCCTCTAAACCGAGGGACGGACCTATTTATTATCATTGAATACTAAGGAATCATAAAATTAGCTTTCTGTCGTTTAAGTTTGTAAAATAATAAATCAGGAGGGATGCAATATGTTGAAAAACTTACAGAGTACGAAAACGCTACATAACGGGATCGAAATTCCGTATGTCGGTTTAGGAGTTTACCAAATGAAAGATCCGTCTGAAACGGTCCAGGCTGTTCGAGCAGCGATTCAGTCCGGATACCGTTCCATCGATACCGCCGCGATCTACGACAATGAAGAAAGCGTAGGACAAGGGGTGAAAGAAGGTGGAGTAGCGAGAGAAGACCTGTTCATCACTTCGAAAGTGTGGAATAGTGATCAAGGCTACGATACGACTTTAAAGGCATTTGAAACGAGCCTGAAGAAGCTGGAGATGGATTACCTGGACATGTATCTCATTCACTGGCCGGCAGAAGGAAAGTACAATGATACATGGAAAGCAATGGAGAGACTCCATGGCGAAGGATTGATCAAATCAATCGGTGTAAGTAACTTCCATCAGCATCATCTTGAAGATTTAATGAAAAATGGCAATGAAAAGCCTGTATTAAATCAAATCGAGTTACATCCCCGTCTGAACCAGGAGAAAATACGAGAATTCTGTGCTTCACACAATATCGCAGTCGAAGCGTGGTCACCGATCGCTCAAGGGCGTGTATTGGATGAACCTACATTAAACCACATTGCAGATAAGCATGAAAAGTCTGCTGCACAGGTGATTCTGCGCTGGCACCTTCAGAATGATGTCATCATCATTCCAAAGTCAGTTCATGAAAACCGCATCAAAGAAAATGCAGATCTGTTCAACTTCGAGCTTTCACTGGAAGAAATGAATCAAATCAACCAACTGAATTTGGACGAACGTTTTGGTCCAGATCCAGACAACTTCGATTTTTAATCGATATTTCGAAAGAGGTCCGTCCCTCAAGAAAAGGGACGGACCTCTTTTTTCTTACTCCAACCCATTTCAATAAATGTTGAAAATAGATATTGACAGAGTGGAGAAGAATATTATACAATTATCTCGAAATCAAAATAATCATATTCGAGATAACTTGTCTTTTTTTTAATTATATATCTCATATTCGAGATAATTGACGTAAGAATAATTGAATTTGAAATGTTTGAAGGTAACTCTCGAAGGGAAAATATGAAGGAGGAAAAAAGATGACAGCTTTAGCTGCGTTCGGTTTATTGGTTATTCGTTTAGTAGTGGGATTGACATTCGCTGCTCACGGAACACAGAAATTATTTGGCTGGTTCGGAGGTCAGGGTGTACAGGGCACTGGAGGCTTCTTTGAGTCCATTGGAATCAAGCCGGGAAGAACGATGGCGTTACTTGCAGGGATATCCGAAGTAGCGGGTGGATTATTGTTTGCCGCAGGCTTCCTTACGCCATTAGGAGCACTACTCATCATTGGCACAATGATTGTCGCAATCGTGAAGGTTCACGGTGCAAACGGTTATTGGGCGACACAAAATGGTACAGAATATAATGTGATGCTCATTGTTGTGGCACTTGGGGTAGCCTTGGTCGGAGCAGGGAGCTTTTCAATAGATGCACTATTATTTGGTTAATGGATTTACATGCAACCTGAATCTGTGTTTCACCCATTTACTATATAAAAAACATATTTAAAGGAGAGGTTTTATGTCTAATGTAAAATTGGCAATCATGTATTACAGTTCAACTGGAACAAACTATCAGATGGCGAAATGGGCTGAAGAAGCTGCGAAAGAAGCAGGGGCAGAAGTGAAATTACTTCGTTTTGAAGAGACTGCACCAGAAGGAGCGATTGCTTCCAACCCGGCATGGGAAAAGCACTATAAAGAAACAAAAGATACGGTCCCTGTAGCAACCCTTGATGATCTGGAATGGGCAGACGCTTATCTATTCAATGTCCCAACCAGATTCGGAAATGTACCTTCTCAGGTCAAAGCGTTTCTTGATACGACTGGAGGCCTTTGGTTCAATGGAAAACTGGCCAACAAAGTAGTGAGCGCCACATCATCTGCAAGCAACTCACACGGTGGACAGGAGCAAACGGTTCTGGCTTTGTACACAACCATGATGCACTGGGGTGCCATCATCGCCGCACCTGGATACACAGACCAATCAAGCTTTGCAACTGGAGGGAATCCATACGGTACGAGTGTAACGGTCGATCAGGAAGGCAATATGGTCGAATCCGTAGAACCTGCCGTGAAACACCAAACCCGCCGTACAATCCAAATCGCTGAAGCGGTGAAAAATGGATTGAAATAAAGAATATAAAAAACACGAGTCACGCATGAAGGAGCGTGACTCGTGTTTTTTTATATTCTTACAGACCGATATCGTCTTCGCATTCAGCCTCACATTCAATCCGTTCCCCCGTCAGCGGATGAGGGAACGAAATTCGGGCTGCATGCAGTGCCTGCCTGGTGAATACCGGTTTTCCCCCATATAATGTGTCGCCAGCCAGAGGGTGACCGATGTGACTCATATGTACACGGATTTGGTGTGTTCGGCCGGTATCAAGCTGTACTTCAATGAGTGTATAGGGATTCCTGACTTCCATTACTTTATAATGGGTGACTGCATCCTGACCGGAAGGCGAAACCCTTCTTCTCGTATTGTGATGACGGTCTCTCCCGATCGGTTCTGAAATGGTGCCTTTTTTCTGCTTTAATCGACCGTGAACGAGGGCATGATAGGTACGCTTGATTTGTCTTTCGGCAAGAAGCCGGTCAAGGATCGCTTTACTTAACGGATGCTTGGCGAAGATGATCGCGCCGGACGTATCCCGATCCAACCGATGGATATGCAAGATGCGACAGCTTTCCCCTTGGGCCAGATGATGGAACGCGACAAGGTTGGCGAGGGTATCCGTTTCATCAGGAGTATTCGGATGAGTATCGATACCGGCCGGTTTGTTGACGACAATCAGATGTTCATCTTCAAATAATACGTCCAGCTCCCCGTAGGTGGGGGGAACATCATATTCGACCTCCTTGAATAATCGGATCTGTAGAATATCCCCTTGTGAGAGGGGGGCAGTCCATGAAGTCGACTCTCCGTTCACTTTGACATCACCTTCCATCCTCATGGAATGAACCAGTTTCTTAGGGGCCTGCCAGTGGTTTCTAAGAATTGTTTCAATCGTTACATTTTTCCAATTACCTGGAATGACTAGGTCGAATCGTTCGCCTATTTTCCTTGTTTTCATCAAAAAACTCCTTTAAATGACAAAAATCTTATACTCTTATGGGTATTTCATCCTACCATAGCCCCTATTCAACCCAATTCATGGGTATAATTACCACGCTGTTGGTTCTACTTCTATGTTATCCTTAATATATCTATTACAGAGAGATTACAACCATTACGAAGGTGGGTTATGATGGTGAAAGTTTTACTAGCATCAACACATGAACAGGAAGACAAAATCCAAGAGCTTATACAGTACATGTATTGTACTATTTTCCCTGATTATTTCACAGATGATGAAATCGAACAATTCGATGATATGCAAGTATTACATACGACGACGAGAAACTTTGAATATTTCGGGACACTTAAGGAAGCATTTCAGGTCATCTCAAGCCTGCAAACGCTGATTTCGATCGTTGAAAGCGGCTTAAAAGAAGACGTATATGAAGATATGTTCTACCACAATGCCGGGATCCTTCAAAGCTTTGGCATGTTCTTCCCTTTATCGTATGATCAATTTACGGCTGAATCGGACTGCAAACATAATCTTAGCATTTACTCGAGAGCGGATAACCAGCTGCTTGTATAAGCTGTATCACGTTCTTAATAGTTAGATACTTTAGAAAATTCGCATTTACATGTTTGAAAGGTTCACGTGAGGGGAAAATAGCAAGTAATAAGTTAATCCTGAAGATACAACGTATCTTCATCTTGAAATTCCTCCTCACTTGAAAGGGGCTGACTCGTGGAAAAGTCAGCCCCTCTTTTTTTATTCTGATTTTACGTTCTCTTCAAAAAATGATTTGAAATCTTCTTTAGGATGTTCTCCTACGATTCTCGCCACTTCTTTTCCATTCTCGTAATGAACGAGTGTAGGGGTGGCTTCGATTCCGTATTGATCCCAGCCCTGTTCGAATTCAAGCAGATTGTACTGAACCATGTCGACTCCCATATCTTCGGCAAGAGGTGCGAGGGTAGGTGTCGTTCTTTTACAATGAATACAAGTTGAGCTGTAAAAGTATACGGTCGCATTCTTTTTGTTTTTTAATTTCTCTTCCAGCTCTTCGGGAAGGATGACATTTTGATAGTTCGGATCATCCAGCAGTTCAACGGTCGCAGGATCCAGTTTTGCCTTATTGAATTTATTCCCCTCGGCTTTTTGATTGTTCTGGACGCTAGTGACAATGGCGATAGCTGCGAATAGTCCCACGATCGCCACCAGGAATATGATGATTTTCTTCAATCTAGTTTTCCTCCTTTATGGCTTTTAATACGATAACACTTGAAATGAAGATGATGATGAACCCCATGAGTGCAAGGAACGGAATCGTGATAAAACCGAACAGGTTGATGTATTCACCTGTACAAGGAACACGTCCGCAGGCAGGGGCATTTTCAGTTAAGATCGAAACTTTCTGAATAGAGTAGTGATAAATGGAAATGAGAAGGCCGATGCCGGAAAAAATCGTAGAATATAATGTCGCTTTAAAATCTTTGCGTACATAAGCCACTCCTAATAAAATCACCATCGGGTACATCAAAATACGCTGATACCAGCATAATTCGCATGGCTCATATTTCATGATTTCAGAGAAATATAAACTCCCCATCGTGGCGATCAGAGAAGAAGCCCAAGCTAGGAATAACAGAGAATCTGCTTTTTTATTCATATAGAATTCCTTTCTACGTATATTCTATCAAATTATAGTATGATATTATTATAAAAGTAAAATGAGAAAACTTTATGAAGAAATGTGATATTTTTTTAACGATTTGTGCAAACGGTTGCAAAAAAGCGTTCGCTTGATACTGACAGATCTTACAGGAGGAACACATATGACAAAACAATGGTGGAAAGAATCGGTCGTCTATCAAATTTACCCTCGGAGTTTCATGGATAGCAATGGTGATGGAGTCGGGGATATCAAAGGAATCATTTCTAAATTGGATTATTTAAAAAAACTGGGCATTGATGTGATATGGTTATCTCCTGTCTACGAATCCCCGAATGATGATAATGGATATGATATTAGCGACTATAAAAAAATCATGGATGAGTTCGGCACGATGGCTGATTGGGAAGAAATGCTTGGAGAAATGCATAACCGTGGTATGAAACTTGTGATGGATCTTGTGGTGAATCACTCTTCCGATGAGCACGGCTGGTTTGTGGAATCGAGGAAATCAAAGGATAATCCATATCGTGATTATTATATATGGCGTGAAGAAAAAGACGGTAAAGAGCCGAATAACTGGGAATCTGTCTTTAGCGGTTCTGCCTGGGAATATGATGAGGCGACAGAAGAGTATTTCTTACATCTCTTCTCGAAAAAGCAGCCGGATCTGAACTGGGAAAATCCGAAGTTGCGCCGGGAAATCTATGACCTGATGACATTCTGGCTGGATAAAGGAATCGATGGTTTCCGTATGGACGTCATCAACTTTATCTCGAAAGTGCCAACATTGCCAGATGCGCCGAACCCTGAAGGCAAACCGTATGCTTCCGGTCATGAGTACTTTATGAACGGTCCCCGCATTCATGAATTTCTTCAGGAAATGAATCAAGAGGTTCTCTCTCACTATGAGGCGATGACGGTTGGTGAGATGCCGGGTGTGACACCGGAGGAAGCCGTACTTTATACAGGGGAAGACCGCAATGAAGTGAATATGGTATTCCAGTTTGAGCATATGGATGTCGATTCGGGTCCAGGAGGGAAATGGGATGTCGTTCCATTCGATCTAGTGAAACTGAAATCAATCCTTACTAAATGGCAAACCGAACTACACGGTAAGGGTTGGAACAGTTTGTATTGGAATAACCACGATCAGCCAAGAGTCGTCTCAAGACTTGGGCAAGACGGGGAGTATCGAGTGAAGTCTGCGAAGATACTTGCGACCCTCCTCCATATGATGCAGGGGACGCCTTATATTTATCAAGGGGAAGAGCTTGGTATGACGAATGTCCGTTTCTCTTCTATTGATGAATACAAGGATATCGAAACGTTGAACATGTACCGGGAAAAAATAGCCCAGGGTATGGATCCGGAAGAAATCATGAAATCCATTTACGTAAAAGGAAGAGACAACGCAAGGACTCCTATGCAGTGGGACGGAACGGAACACGGTGGATTCACAGAAGGAGAACCTTGGATCGCAAGTAACCCGAACTACAAAGAAATCAATGCCGAAAAAGCCTTAAACGATCCGGAATCCATTTTCTACTACTACCAAAAATTAATAGCCATCCGCAAAAAGCATGACATCATTCCATACGGATTATTCGAGCTTCATTATGCAGATCACCCATCCGTATATGCCTATACAAGAACACATGGGAATCAAAAGATCCTCGTCCTTTGCAATGTGTCAGGAGAAGAGCAAGTCATCGAAAACGTCGCTTCATTTGATATCAATCAAGCTGAAATCCTCATAACAAACGAAGATAAGCATGAAAAAGATGCATTTACATTAAACCCTTGGGAAGCGACCGTGTATTATTTTAAAGGATAGTATGAAGGGCAGCATCTTTATGATTGGGTGTTCTTAAATCTGTGGAAAAATGATAACCAAGTTGATTGAAGCGGAAGGTGCTCGACTCCTGCGGGAAAAGCGGGAAAGCACGAAAAGCGCAGGCGGCTCGCACAGCCCCGACAAGCATATGCTAAATGGGCCTAAGAAGGCGCTCTTTGCCTTCTTGGACCATTTAGCTTATGACCTCGAGGGGCTAGCCGCCGGAGCTAGACAGTTGAGACCCCGCAGGGCTTCAGCCCGAGGAGGCTCAACTCACGCCCCGCGGAAAGCGAGCACCTGGAGCGGAAATCCACCACTACTGGCTTTTCAAAAACATATAAAGGAAAATTCATATTTCTTCAAAAAATCCTCACCCCTTTGCTAAAATAAAAGAATGGACTGTCATGAACTTCGTTTCAACAGTGCACTATAAGGGTATATAATTCAGGTATTTCATGAAGGAGTAGATCATAGATGGCAGAAAAACTGGACTTATCACAGTTCGAAAAGAAAATGATCATTCGTCCAATGGAACATAAGGACATTAAGGATATTATCAATATGCAGTCTGTCTGCTTTCCAGGGATGGACCCATGGAAAGTGGAGCATCTGGAAAGTCACTTGGAAGTGTTTCCGGAAGGTCAGCTCGTAGCAGAATTAGATGGGGAAATCATCGCATCATGCTCGAGTCTGATCATTAACTTTGATGAATATGACGACCGCCATACATGGGATGATGTAACGGATAATGGTTACATAACGAATCACAATCCCGATGGCTATAACCTGTACGGGATCGAAGTGATGGTGCATCCGGATTACCGTCGCATGAAGGTAGGTCACCGTTTGTATGAAGCAAGAAAGGACCTTGCGAGACAGTGGAATTTAAAGAGTATCATCATCGGGGGACGAATCCCGAATTATCATAAACATTCTGATGAAATGTCTCCAAGGGAGTATGTGGATTCAGTGGGACGTCATAAGATTTACGATCCCGTGCTTTCGTTCCAGCTTCTGAACGGATTCACCCTGATGAGGATCAATCCGAACTACCTGCCAGATGATAAGCGGTCCCATAAATATGCAACACTGATGGAATGGAACAATGTCGACTATCGTCCATCCAGCAAACGTCACTTCAAAACGAGCTATCCAGTCCGGATCTGTGTCGTTCAATATATGATGCGGAAAATCAACTCCTTTGAAGAGTTTGCGAACCAGGTGGAGTATTTCACCGATGTGGCTTCCGATGCGAAATCAGATTTCGTGGTGTTCCCTGAGATTTTCACCACCCAGCTCATGTCATTCCTTAACATTCAGTCACCGAGCCTTGCAGTGAGAAGGTTGACCGATTTCACAGAGGACTACATTGAATTATTCACGGACCTTGCTGTCAGGTACAACGTCAACATCATCGGGGGATCACATTTCGTCAAGGAAGAAAACGATGAGATCTACAATATTGCCTATCTTTTCCGCCGCGATGGGACGATCGAAAAGCAATACAAAGTTCATATCACACCGAATGAACGAAAATGGTGGGGAATCAGCCCCGGGGATTCTGTTAGGGTCTTCGATACGGATTGCGGGAAGATCGCGATTCAAATATGCTATGATATTGAATTCCCCGAGCTTGCCCGTATCGCTACAGACAAAGGGGCGAAGATCATCTTCACCCCATTCTGTACAGAGGATCGTCAAGGCTACCTTCGCGTCAGATACTGTGCCCAGGCCCGTGCTGTCGAGAATCAGATCTATACAGTCATTTCCGGTACGGTCGGTAATCTTCCACAAACGGAAAATATGGACATCCAATATGCCCAGTCCGGCATCTTTGCCCCGTCCGACTTTGAATTCGCACGTGACGGAATCGTAGGCGAAACCAACCCGAACATCGAAATGGTCATGATCGGAGACGTCGACCTAGAAGTCCTCCGCCGCCAGCGCCAATCAGGCACCGTCCGCCAGCTCAAAGACCGACGCCATGATGTCTATGGAGTGAACTATAAGAAGTAATCCAAAACGAATGAATATTGTTAGCATAGAAAATCCGAACGGTTCTTGAATTTCGTTAATGAAATTCGAATTCGTTCGGATTTTTCATAGTTTTTGTGACAATATGATTATTTTATTTAGCAGGTTCCAGCTGTTGATTGGAGTGCAAGACGAAGACTCCTACGGGAAAAGCGGAATAGGTGAGACCCCGCAGGAGCGACAGCGACGAGGAGGCTTGCCTTCCGCCCGAGGAAAGCGAAGTCTTGCACGGAAATCGGGCAGCGGTATACCACGTGATCTAAATCCTATTGGTATATATTAACCTTTTTTCAAAAAGAAAAAAGACAAATTCCAATGAGAGAAATTATGCTAAAATAAGGATTAAACGAATCTTGTCGACATGTGACGGATTGTTTTAGAAGGAATTCTACAATATATGATAGAATTCATTATTATACAGCATTAGGAGGGGATCGTTTTGAGTTGGAAAACATCATGGGGAAAATGGAGCAGCTACTTACATCTGGACAAAGAAGTCAATGAACTTTTAGAGTCAATGAAAGACGACGAAAAGACCTTGGAAGACGCATTCTACAAAAACCTGGAATTCGGTACTGGTGGAATGAGGGGAGAAATCGGTCCCGGAACCAATCGAATGAACATCTATACAGTCAGAAAAGCCTCTGAAGGACTGGCGCGATACATAGAAGAGCAAGGTGAAGAGGCTAAAAACCGAGGAGTTGTAATCGCTTACGACTCCCGTTATAAATCACCTGAATTTGCCATGGAGTCAGCGAAGACCCTGGCAACCCACGGAATCCAAACATATGTCTTCGATGAATTGAAACCGACACCGGAGCTTTCATTTGCCCTCCGGCAGCTAAAGGCCTTCTCCGGTATCGTGGTGACTGCCAGCCATAATCCGCCTGAATACAATGGGTATAAAGTGTACGGGGAAGATGGTGCTCAACTTCCTCCACATGTAGCGGATGCAGTGATCGAAAAAGTGAACGCCGTTGAAAACGAACTTGAAATCCATGTTCAGACCGAAGAAGAATTAAAATCAGCCGGCCTGATTAAAATGATCGGGGAAGACATCGACCAATCCTACCTGGAACATTTGATTTCGATTTCCGAGAAGCCTCAGGTCGCCAAGGAAACCGATTTGAAAATCGTATTCTCCCCACTGCATGGCACTGCCTTGAAGATGGCAGAAAAAGGGTTGAAGGCATTAGGGTATGAGCAAGTTCACATTGTAAGGGAACAGGCAGTCCCTGATCCTGAGTTTACAACAGTGAAGTCTCCGAACCCTGAAGATAAAGCGGCATTTGAATACAGCATCCGTGACGGGAAGGAAATCGACGCGGATATCCTGATTGCGACAGATCCCGATGCAGACCGGTTAGGTGTAGCGGTAAAAGGGGAAACAGGCGAGTATATCCTCCTTACCGGAAACCAGACAGGTGCCATCCTCCTGGATTATATCCTTGGCCGCAAACAGGAAAAGAACATGATCCCTGAGAACGGCCGGGTATTCAAAACCATCGTGACATCCGAATTGGGTCGTAAAGTCGCTGAGCATTATGGTGCTTCAGTCGAGGATGTACTGACTGGTTTTAAATTCATCGGTGAAAAAATCAAGCAATACGAACAGACAGGTGAGTATTCATTCTTATTCGGATATGAAGAGAGCTATGGTTACCTAATCGGCGACTTCGCCCGTGATAAGGATGCCATTCAAGCAGTATTGATGGCAGCAGAAGCGGCTGCATATTATAAAAAAGAGGGCAAAACGCTATACAATGTCTTGCATGATTTATTCGAAAAACACGGATTCTACCAGGAAGGACTGAAGAGTCTGACCCTTAAAGGAAAAGAAGGGGCCGAACAAATTCAGGGGATCCTGAAGGACTTCAGGAATGAACCGTTGAAAGAAGTGGCAGGCTTACGTGTGGTTTCTTCAGAGGACTACAAAATAAGTAAGAAAGTGGATTTGGTATCCGGGGAGGAAACCTCCATTCATCTGCCTTCTTCCAATGTGTTGAAATATCATCTTGAAGATGGATCTTGGATTTGTCTCCGTCCATCAGGAACCGAGCCGAAGATCAAGTTCTATTTCAGCGTGATCGGTGAGACCGAAAGCGAAAGCGATGATAAATTACAAGCTCTGCAAGATGCCATCATGGCGAAAGTCGAGACGATGATCCGTTCGTCTGTAGGGAAGGCGTAAACCTTTTTATCTTTCTAAAACAAGAGATGTGTTCCTGCATCTCTTGTTTTTTGGATTGTGATGAGAACATGTGTTTTCGGTCAAAGGTCGTAGAATAGTATCATTCTTTTTGATAATACCGGATTTATGTGAAATCTATATAATAGTAATATAGGATCGGAGAGGAAGATGAATATGAATGCTGAATCCCTTTCAAATATCGGACTTTTGAAAGAAATAGCCGAGTTGCTGAATAACGAAACAGACCTTGATTCCATGCTTTCAGGTGCATTGAAGAAGCTGATCAGGGGTTCAAGCTTTACAACAGGGTGGATCTTTTTCATTGAAAAAGAAGGCAGCCACGAGCTTGTTTCTTATGAGAATCTGCCGGAATCCCTCTCAGACCGTAAATGTGAGCCGATGAAAAAGGGTGGGTGCTGGTGTGTAAATCGATTTCGCAAAGGTAAACTCACCAAGGCGTCCAATATTATTGAATGTCAGCGGATCGAGCTGGCCATCGAAGAGAACAGTGAAGATACAGATGATATTACGCATCATGCGACGGTCCCCCTGCAGTCCGGGGATGAGTCCTTTGGGTTATTGAATGTGGCAGCACCGAACAAGACCCACTTCACAACAGACGAACTGGCGCTTCTTGAATCGGTTGCCTTCCAAATCGGATCCGCCATCAAGCGCATTCTGCTCACGAAAAAAGAGCAGGAAGTGGCATTGATCGGAGAAAGGAACCGGCTGGCCAGAGATCTTCATGATTCGGTCAATCAATTGTTATTCTCCCTTACGCTGACGGCAAGGGGAGGTACAGAAATGACCGAAGATGAAGAAGTAAAGGATACGTTCAAAACGATTCAAGGGATGGCTCAGGAAGCATTATCGGAAATGAGGGCCCTCATCTGGCAATTGCGACCCCATGGACTTGAGAATGGAGTTGTAGAAGCGGCCAAAGGATACGCAGAGATGCTTGGATTAACCTTGGAAACGAAAGTGGAAGGAGTCATTTCTTTAAGTTCTAAAATAGAAGAAGTGCTGTGGCGTGTGAGTCAGGAAGCACTGAATAATTGTAAAAAGCATTCCGGGGAGAAACACATCCTCTATACATTGAAAAGTGAGTTGCAATCCATTCATCTGGCGATTGAAGATAGAGGATACGGATTTCAATATGATGGAAAGCAGTCCCTGCCTTCAGTAGGGATCCAAAGTATGAAAGAACGTGTGAAAAGCATTGGTGGTACGTTGACAATCGACAGTCAGCTTGGAAGGGGAACCGTCATACAGGTTCAATTACCGTATTAGGAGGTGCCGGGTAAATGATTAGAGTATTGATAGCAGATGATCACCACGTCGTGCGGAGAGGATTGGTTTTCTTTTTGAAAACACAAAAGGACTTGGATATTGTCGGTGAAGCGAAGGATGGGCAAGAGGCCGTCCGAATGGCTGGAACCTTGAAACCCGACATCATTCTAATGGATCTGATGATGCCGGTCATGGACGGGATCCAGGCGACCAGGGAAATCAAAAAGAAGTATCCGGACATTCAAATTCTGATACTGACGAGCTTTTCCGACCAGAATCACGTGATTCCCGCTATAGAAGCAGGAGCGGCTGGATATCAGTTAAAGGACATTGAACCCGATGAATTAGTGAGTGGAATCCGAAAACTCCTATCGGGTGAAAATTCTCTTCACCCGAAAGCAACCAATCATTTACTGACGAGGATTACAAAGCAAGACCCTCCACATAAAATTCATGAACTGACCAAACGGGAGAAGGATGTTTTGATTGAGCTGACGAAAGGGAAGAGTAATAAAGAGATTGCTTCAAGCCTCTATATTACGGAAAAAACCGTCAAGACCCATATTTCGAACATTTTTTCCAAGCTGGAAGTGTCAGACCGGACACAAGCGGCACTCTATGCCGTGAAGCATCAGTTGACAAAAAATTAATCTGGAAAGGATTTTTATATCATGAACATCGTAATTATTAACGGAAGCCCGAGAAAACGAGGACGTACTGGAATTGCGTCAAGATTCATTGCAAGGACATATGACTGTGATTTTATTGACTTAAGTGATGGCTCTCTTCCACTGTACACGGGAGAACAAGAGCAATCTAAGGTTACAGCCGTTCAGTCACTTAAGCAAAAAGTGAAAGATGCGGACGCCGTCATTTTAGCTTCCCCGGAATATCACAGCGGTATGAGCGGAGCACTCAAAAACGCACTCGATTTCTTAAGCAGTGAGCAATTCGCCCATAAACCTGTTGCGCTACTTGCATGTGCAGGCGGAGGGAAAGGCGGTATCAACTGCTTGAATAATCTTCGTATCGTCGGTCGGGGAGTGTATGCAAATGTCATTCCGAAACAGCTTGTTCTTGATCCCCACTGCTTTGATTATGAAAGTGGTGGGCTATTAGAGGAACCAGCAAAGTTAGTGGATGACCTGATGAGGGAACTAAAGGTGTATGTCAAAGCGGCTGAACTGGTAAAAACTGAAATTTCGTCCCATTGATGAAAAATCGGCATTTTGCCGGTTTTTTTATTTGATATTGTATCTAAAATAATTTTGGAAATAAATAAAAGCTGATCCAATAGCGCATACTAATTGGATCAGCCAGGTGGAATTCTCTTTTTGTTACATCTCTGCAAAGGTTTCCTGGAGTGGTTGCTCGACACTATAGGTGAAGTTTGCATGTTCGATATATCGTAAAAGCGTATAGAGATTACGCTCTACAACCGTGTAATCATTTGAAAAATGATACGCATGTAAGAAATGTTCAATTCTTTTTGAAAGAAGGTCATCCTTCGTTCTCACCATAAGGATCAACAGGTTATCCCATTCTGATCGGTGAGTGTAATACAAGGCCCGATCGTAATCGACTTTGTTCACTTGGTTTCCCTCCTTCTGAAGGGGTACTCCTATTGTATGGAGAAAACCGTTATTATTTCTCTGTAAAAGTTGGTACTGTTGCAAATGCTCGTTTTCCTTCTATTGGGTGAATAAAAACGCCTGATTAATTCATCCTATGTAATGAAACGTAAACAGAGGTGATGAAAATGAAGAAAGCAATCGTGATAGTATCAACTGTATTTTTTCTAGTATTTTCAAATCTGGCGCATGCCGAGCAGTCGGATTACAAGAAGTTTGGACGCATTGCGACAGCAGTCATCAAAGAGGACTATCCCGGGCAGCCTGTAAAGGATTATCAGTACCAGGGACGTCAGAAATTGACGGAGAACAAAGTATCTGATGCCTTTGAATTTACCGTGCAAGAAAACAATGCAGAGAAAAAGGTCGTTGTCATCGTGGTACACGATCTAGACAATGAAAAGGTACTCAACATCTCGGTGAAGGAATAACGGGAACAGATGAAGTCTTCTTTGATTAAGGAGGCTTTTTTTGTTTATAGGTGAGACTGGCCATTTCCCCATAAAACCTGCACACGCATACCTATATGTACAATAAACTAAAGTATTACCTGCAAATTCACCACCAATTTGCTAAAATGAAATCATACATAAATCGTTTTGATTCTGAAAGGGGATCTTTGTTCCGATGTGATGCTGTTCTTTTCTTACCTATATATAAACTAAAATAAAGGGAGGAAGAGATATGCATTCCAATGCATTTAGAAATCTGTGGTTCGGTCAGGCATTGGCCAATATGGGGGATGTTTTCTATATCGTAGGGTTGATCTCCCTTGTATACAACATAACCGGTTCTGCTATTTACATGACGGCTGTTCCTTTAATCATCACCTTTTCACGATTCATCAGCAATATGGCAGCGCCTTTGTTGTTGAATCGTACACAGATGAGGAGCTTAATCGCGTATTCGCAAATGGGAAAGACCTTTTTTTTATGCGTGTTCCTCCTAATGATGGTACTGGGTATGGGAAATGTGTGGATCTATCTCGTTTGCGCCAGTATCATTTCATTTTTGGATGGTTGGGCACTCCCGGCGAGGAACTCATATGTGCCTTTCCTGGTGAAGCGGGAAGAACTGATGGGAGCGAATGGCTTTTTCTCTACCGTCGATCAGACGATTCAATTTTCGAGCTGGGCATTGGGCGGAATGCTTTTAGCGGTTCTGAATGCGACGAATCTTTTTATTGTGGTGATCCTCTTGTTCCTGGCCAGCACCTTTTTTATGCTGAAGCTGCCGGTCATTCCAAGTAGCACGCTTGAAGTTCGCAAGATTTGGTGGCAGGAGCTTGGGGAAGGATGGTCACAGGTTAAAAGTCGGAAAGGGCTGATTCCCGTTTTTTGGATATACGGGCTGGAGTCGATTTCAGGGACCGTCTGGATCGCGGCTGTTCTTTATTTGTATGTGGATCTCTTACTTCAGCGGGGTGAAGAGTGGTGGGGATTCATCAACTCAAGCTTCTTTGTCGGATTGGTCCTTGCCTCGTATCTCATATTTAAGCTGCATGGCATTTTTTCAAAACACCGGCAAAAGTGGCTCCCCTACTGTATGATCGTCACTTCAGGTGTCACCCTTGTATTTGCCTGGAATAAAATTGCCGTGATGGCACTTATCTTGTCGTTTGTGTTCGGGTTGTTTGATCAGATTAAGAATGTTGTGCTGCAGACGTATCTACAGGAGAGTGCGCCACCTGAGGAGCTCGGGAAGATTTATGCTGCACAAGGGGCATTAACCACTCTCTTGTTCGGCTTATCGTCAGTGGGGGTCGGACTTCTCCTGGAAGTCATGAGTGTTTCAATGGTTTTCACATGGTCTGCACTCCTCTTACTCACTACGCTCATCCCAGTTAAAATACTGCATAAGAATCTGAATACGTGAGGTGGATAAGAAGGCTGTTCCCTGGATTAGGGGACAGCCTTTTTAGGTTATGCTCGTCGGGCCTGCCCAACCCGGCTCCGCTTTTCTTTTGTCCAGCTCCAGGGGCTTGGGGCTCGAGGTCATAAGCTAAATGGTCCAAGAAGGCAAAAAACGGCCTTCTCGGCCCATTCATCTTATGCTTGTCGCCCCAGTGCAAGCCCCTTCCGCTTTTCTAATTGTCCAGCTCCGCCGGGTAGTCCCTCGAGGTCATAAGCTAAATCGACCAAAAAGGCAAAGAGCGCCTTTCTGGCCAATTCATCTTATGCTTGTCGGGCCTGCCCAACCCGGCTCCGCTTTTCTTTTCATCAAATCCCCATTGTCTTCATACATTTAGATAAGAGTATAAAGAGGGGGATGGAGATGAATTTAGAGGAGCAGAAGAATTTGCAGAATGCGATAGGGGAAATTACTGAGATTGCAGCCGGGTTTGGTCTGGATTTTTATCCGATGCGTTATGAGATTTGTCCTGCTGAGATTATATATACATTTGGGGCTTATGGGATGCCGACACGGTTTTCGCACTGGAGTTTCGGGAAGCAGTTCCATAAGATGAAGCTGCAGTATGATTTGGGTTTGAGTAAAATATATGAGCTTGTGATCAATTCCGATCCTTGTTATGCGTTTTTGCTGGATTCGAATTCCCTCATACAGAATAAATTGATTGTGGCTCACGTTCTGGCACACTGTGATTTCTTTAAAAACAATGTTCGGTTCCAGAATACGAAGCGGGATATGGTGGAAAGTATGGCAGCTACGGCTGAACGTGTGCGCAGGTATGAGATCGAACATGGGAAGCAGGAAGTCGAGAATTTCCTCGATGCGGTCCTTGCGGTGGATGAACACATCGATCCTTCACTTATGCGACCGAAGCTGTCGTGGACGCTGGATGATGTGGAGTGGGAAGAAGAAGAAGTGAGCCATACATCTCCATATGATGATCTATGGTCATTGGATGAAAAACCAAAGAGCAGGGAAAAGAAGAAAGTGAAGAAAAAGTTTCCACCGCAGCCGGAAAAGGACATACTTCTTTTCATCGAGCAGTACAGCAGGGAATTGTCGGACTGGCAGCGGGATATATTGACGATGATGAGGGAAGAAATGCTGTATTTCTGGCCACAGCTTGAAACGAAGATCATGAATGAAGGGTGGGCCTCGTATTGGCACCAGCGGATCATTCGTGAAATGGATCTGACAAGTGGTGAATCGATCGAGTTTGCCAAGTTGAATGCTGGTGTCGTACAGCCGTCACGTACACAAATCAATCCATATTATCTAGGTCTGAAGATTTTCGAAGATATTGAGGATCGGTTCGATAATCCGACAGAAGAGATGAAAAAACGGGGGGTAAAGCCGAATTCCGGTCGTGAAAAAATGTTTGAAGTGCGTGAAATCGAATCGGATATTTCCTTCTTGCGAAACTATTTAACGAAGGATCTGGTGATGAGAGAGGATATGTATCTGTTCCAAAAACAGGGGAAGGATTATAAAATTGTCGATAAAGAATGGACCCATGTCCGGGATCAGCTCGTGGGCATGAGGGTGAATGGCGGTTTCCCTTACATCACCGTGAATGACGGGGACTACATGAAAAGCGGGGAACTTTACCTAAAGCACTGGTTCGAGGATGTTGAGCTTGATATTAAATATTTGGAAAAGGTTTTACCTTATTTGCACCAGCTCTGGGGAAGACCGGTCCATATCGAGACCCATGTGGAGAACCGGGATATGCTATTTACGTATGACGGAAGGAGCGTCCAACGAAAATATCTTTAATAAACCGGGAGTCGCATCAGGGAGAAGAATCCTGAGGCGGCCCTTTTTTTGTTCTAAAAATGATGGACGGGTTTATACATTGTAGAGTAGGCACTTATTGATTGAGGAGGAGATAGGATGGCGGATGTTGAAGTCTTTATCGGTGATTTGACTGACCGGACATTCCATTATGAGGGGGGAGACTGGAATCATAATTATCCGAAACGGATCAGTCCGTTCTTTCCTAAAGGGTATGAACTGTTTTTCGCCCTTTTGGATGGCATTTACTATAAAAAATTCGAAGGCAGGCAAACAGACTGGGGGAGCCATACCTGTCTGATGTATCCTGATGAAATGCTGTCGGTGCTGGAAGACTACTATAAGAAAGAGCAGGATAATAATGAGGTGCAGCAATTGTTTCAATTCATCAAGAAGCTGGACCATGGACGGCAATACGGATTAGTGGCATGCGAGATGTCATGACGTGAAAAGGACAAACTGCGATTCTGGCAGCTTGTCCTTTATTGATTCAGCCCAGGGGCTTGTCGCCCCAGTGGGAGCCCCTTCCGCTTTTCGGGATGTCCAGCTCCGGCGCTAGAGGCTCGAGGTCATAAGCTAAATGGTCCAAGAAGGCAAAAACGGCCTTCTCGGCCCCTTCATCTTATGCTTGTCGCCTCTGACCAAGCCGCCTCCGCTTTTCGGGATGTCCAGCTCCGGCGGCTAGAGGCTCGAGGTCATAAGCTAAATGGTCCAAGAAGGCAAATAGCCGCCTTCTGGGCCCATTCATCTTACGCTTGTCGCCTCTGACCAAGCCGCCTCCGCTTTTCTTTGCTTCTATCCGGAAAGCGGGTATGGAGTCTTTCTGTGAAGTATAGAAACGATTTTTGAAAGATGGGACTTTGGATGAACGTATAAATAAACGTGAAAACAAAGACGGGACCGGAGAGGAACAGACCGATCAGTAAGACGGTGCACTCGCATATGATCCGGACTCTGCTGATGGAAAGATTGGTCAGGTCTGAAATGGTGAGCATAAATCCGTCCCTTGGTCCCGTTCCAAGATGTGCAGCAGAATACAACCCGCCTCCAACCCCCATCAACAGAATGGCAGACAGGAGAATCAGGATATCGATAACCGGACCCGTTTGTGGAGGCAGCAAATCATAAAAAAGAAAAAAGTCAACGAGCATGCCGACCATTACTCCATTCAGGATGGTTCCGATTTGAATATATTTCCCTTTCAACATAAGCGTGCCTGCTATGAGAGTGGCACCGACAATGATATTCCACGTTCCGATGGTCAGCCCGAACTTATCAAACATGGCGATATTTAATACATCCCATGGGTGGATGCCTAAGTATTGGACTTTAATGGACATACTGATTCCATAGCTGAAAATAAGTAACCCGATTACAAAATAGCTGATTTGCCAATAGATTTTCATTGTTTCTCCTTTATCCAACCGTCATCTCTACTCTAACATTATTTTACAATGAAACCCTTTATGATGAAATGGTCTTTTTTTCATTCTGTTTATGATAAATGAGGAAGTCAATCTGACAAATTGTGGTTGATTCATATATGAAAAGATTTATTCTTTGCTGACGTCTTGAGGAACAAAAAAAACGAACGGCCTCTTAGTGAGACTCGTTCGTTTCAAAAGTATTCTTTTTCATTTTAGTGACTTCCAGATACTGAATATGGTGACCGTCGATCTCTTTGACTTTAAAGCAATAGCCTTGTTCTTCGATCTTATCTTCAGGCTTGACTTCATATTTTTGAGTTAGGAACCAGCCGCCGATTGTATCGACTTCCTCCTCTTCAATCGAGATGCCCAGAAGGTCATTCACATCTTCAATGAGCATGACGGCGTCGAAAATATAATGATCTTCTTTTATCTTCTGGACTTCAGGAATTTCATCGATATCAAATTCATCCCGGATTTCACCGACGATTTCTTCGATGATGTCCTCCACCGTAACCAGGCCTGCCGTTCCACCGTATTCATCAAGAAGGACGGCCATCGGGGAGCGTTCTTTTTGCAACTTGAGGAGCAGGGCTTTAATCGGGATGGTTTCAATGACGCGGATGACGGGCTTAATGAAGGAGGTCACGTCTTCATGCTCGCTTTTATGATTCACGAGGGTCGTTAAGAGTTCCTTCACATTCACAACCCCAAGGATATTGTCCTTATCACCATCCACCACAGGGTATCTCGTATACCGCTCTTCCTTAATGACCGATAATACTTCATCAATGGTGGATTCTGCGGATAGCGTCACAATGTTTGTCCGGGGGACCATGATTTCCTTGGCGATGCGCTCGTCGAATTCAAATATTTTATTCACATACTTGAATTCAGATGAGTTGATTTCACCGCTCTTATAGCTATCGGAAAGAATGATTCTGAGCTCTTCTTCCGAATGGGCGATTTCATGCTCTGAGGCCGGTTTCAAACCGAACATCCCCGTAAACACGCGTGCCGAACTATTCAAGGTCCAAATAAATGGATAAGCAATCCGGTAGAACCAAATGAGAGGCTTGGCAAATAATAAGGTGATTTTCTCAGCTTTTTGGATGGCAAATGTCTTCGGTGCCAATTCCCCTATCACCACATGCAAGAAGGTAATGACAGAAAAAGCCAGTGCAAATGAAATTATGCTTGAAATGGACGGGTTTAAATCAAACTTTTCAAATGCAGGGTGAAGCAGCGTTTCAATGGTTGGCTCTCCTAACCACCCAAGTCCAAGGGAGGTGATGGTAATCCCCAACTGACAGGCAGAAAGGTATTCATCCAGATGGGAAATGACCCTTTTCGCAGCAACAGCGGTTTGATTTCCTTCAGAGACCAACTGATCGATTCTCGAACCCCTCACTTTCACAATGGCAAATTCAGAAGCGACGAAGAACGCTGTCAATCCAATTAGCAGGGCAATAAGTAGTAAATTAATTAAAATATCCAAGTAGTAGAAGTCAAAAGAACGGGAAGTTGTCCCTTTCTTTCGCTTCAATCACCTCCTGTATAAAATAGTCATGATAACGTAAGAATTGAGGGACGAATGCCACTTGAAATCCTTTCGCATTGAGTATATCCTTTTAACGTATTACATTCCTATCCCATTTCGTTTGTCCGTTTGTCATTGAAATGCAACACGCATTGGGTTATTCTGAAATATAACGATTAACTGGAATGATTCATGATTTCATCATAGTGAATATTTAAGAACAATACAATCATTTAGGATTCAAGACACTGGATAGTTGGAAAGGAGGACGATCATGGCAGACGTATTTAATCAAGGGTTTGTTGTAGCCCTTATCATTGCCTTTTCCGTTTATGTCACTTTAAGAGGAGTAGCTATTTTCTTCGGCAAAGCAGGAAAAGGGTATCTTGAAAACCTTCAATCACAAACAGGACGGTTATACCTGCAATTAATTGGCGGTTATTATATATTATCAGGTGTATTGGGCCTGCTTATTCCACGATTAGACTGGAAAACAGAAGACATCTACTTCGCCATCGCCATCTTCGCCATTACATCCGTTGTGTTCTGGGTAACACTTGACCTCTTCATAAAGCGCGAGCGTAAAAGGCTTCAACAAAATTAATCCTTCAGCGAGCTCCGGAATTAGTGTCCGGGGTTTTTTTATGTTCAAAGATCGGCTTCCGGAGTCTCCCTTGCCATAGAGTGCGTACCATATTTTTGCTTAATGGGAGCGACGGTACGTATAATATTAAATAGTATTTATGTACTTAGAAGAAGAATCGAAAGTGAGGGATATCATGTGGGTCACGATCACAGTCACGGCCACAACCAAAATAAAAAAGCTTTATTAATCAGCTTTCTTTTCATTTTTACTTTTATGATTGTTGAAGTGGTGGGGGGAGTGGTTACTAATAGTCTCGCCCTTCTTTCAGATGCAGGGCATATGCTTAGTGATGCAGCGGCACTTGGCCTTAGTCTCGCCGCTTTCTATATAGGGGAGAAGGCGTCGGATTTGGGGAAGACTTACGGGTACAAACGTTTTGAAATCGTAGCTGCTTTCCTGAACGGGATCACCCTGATTCTGGTTTCCCTTTATATTTTCTGGGAAGCTTACCGCCGCTTCATCGACACTCCCACAGTATCACCCGGTATGATGGTCATCGCCGTAATCGGCTTGATTGTGAACATTATTGTCGCCTGGATCCTGATGAAAGGGGACAAGGAACATAACTTGAATGTCCGCAGTGCGTTCCTTCATGTACTGGGGGATATGCTCGGATCAGTCGGGGCCATCATTGCGGGTCTTCTCATTTACTTCTTTGACTGGAATCTGGCAGACCCGATTGCTTCTGTCATCGTAGCGATTCTTATTGTCATCTCCGGATGGAGGGTGACAAAGGATTCCATTCATATCTTAATGGAAGGTTCTCCGGGGGATGTTGATATGGAAGAGGTGTCCAAGAGCCTGTCTCAGGTACCGGGAGTCATGGAAGTCCATGATCTGCATGTGTGGTCCATCACTTCGGATTTTAAAGCTTTAAGCTGCCATGTCGTCGTAGGGGATGAAGTAAATCGGGATACTATCTTAATGCAGCTGTCAGCTTTTCTAGAACAAGAGTTTGAGATTCATCACTCTACCATCCAAGTGGAAGGGAAAAACGTGCTTGGGGGGCATCATCATAGTTGTACATGATCAGTTGGGAATATTATGCATTCATTTTCTCTAATGATTGTAATGAAGGGTTCTTTTAATAGATGATTCAAGAAAAATGGAAAACGAATGTTTATGTCTCTCCATGATTGGGGTATATCCTCAACTGGAGGGATGAACATGCTACATCAAGAAACGAAATCAGAACAGAACAAAACACCCGAATTAAAAAAAGACTTTTATATACAACAATTATTGAGGATCGGCGTCTATAAATCGTTCGGGAAGCAGCTTTATGAACTTTCAATGGATGAATTGCAGGATGTTTACCTTGAATATTATGTTGGTGGAGATATAGCTCAATAAAAAGACGACCCTTTAAAGAAAGGATCGTCTTTTTTGTGCGAGCGTTTAAGGAACATCATGTCCCATGGAAGTCTGCAGGATTTCAAACCATTGATCATGGTCCAAATGGATGGAAAGAGAGTCGATTGCATGTTGGATCCGTTCTTTCTTACCTGAACCGACGATCGGCATGATGTTGGCCGGATGGTTAAGCAGCCAGGCATATAGGACCTGGTCGATCCCCGTCGCTCCTGTTTCCTCCTGCACTTTCTTTAAGGTATGTTGAAGACGGACAGCTTTCCTATCTTCCCCTTTGAAGACCGCCCCGCCTGCCAGTGGTGACCAGGCCATGGGTGCCACACGCTTTTCCTGACAGAGGTTTAACGTGCCGTCTTCAAAGTTTTCCAGGTGGTAGGCGGATAATTCAATTTGGTTTGTAATCAATGGAAATGGTAAATAAGATTGAAGCAGATTCCACTGATGATCTTTAAAGTTGGAGACTCCAAAATGACGGACTTTCCCTTCTTCCTTTAATTGAGTGAAGGCTTCGGATACCTCGTGGCCATTCATGAAAGGATCCGGTCTGTGAATCAACAATAGATCAATGTAATCCGTCTTTAATTGTTGGAGAGAATGTTCAACCGAAGTGAGAATATGTTTTTTACTGGTGTTGTAGTGATGCGTCTTATGCTCCGGGCGATTGTCAGAAGGCAGGACAATGCCGCATTTTGTCACGATCTCCATCTTCTCCCGCAATGAAGGTTTAAGGGCAAGCGCCTCACCGAATAAGGTTTCGCACGTATAAGAACCATAAATATCGGCATGGTCAAACGTTGTGATTCCGTTTTCAATATTGTGTTGAATCAATGATAACGTATCTTCCTTGGACTGCTTCCAGTCTGAAAGTCTCCATAATCCATGAATGATCCTAGAGAATGATAAGTCTTCTGTCATTTGTATTCTTTGCATAGGTGAAACCTCTCTTCATATGGTATGTAGTTATACTTTCATAGTCATACTACATGTATATTACTATGTATTGAAAGGAAATAGAAATGATTGAACCTCTTCAGGATATCTTTAGTCATTGGGGAATGGATCCTACTTCCATGAAACCGCTACTTCTTCATCCGAATGTTACGAAAGTAAAGGCAGAAGGAAAGACCTTCTATTTGAAAAGAAGAGAGTATTTTTCCATTGAAAATCGAATGGAGGAGTTCTATCTAACCTCATATTTATTGAATCATCACCAGAACGTTGAATCTCCTATTTTAACTTCCTCACAAATTCCGTATGTAAAAGAAGGAGAACGAATCTATTCTTTATATGAAGCACTCGAAGGAACGCCATTGAAGAAATTTTCCATCGCCTCTCTCACAAATGCAGGAACATACCTTGCATCCCTGCATCTTATCCTTAAAGAATACCGGTGTCATAATGAAGTGAAGGGCTGGGAGATTGAACGGCATGTAAGAGAGTGGGTGAAGGAGCTTGGTTCTGAATCGATCGGGAGAAGGGGGCAAGGGATCCTATCGAGGATGAAGGGGTGTTGGAAACCCTATGAGTGTTTGCCCCAGCAATTCGTTCACAGCGACTACAATCCCGGGAATATTTTGATGCAGGGAGGAGAAGTGAGCGGGATCATTGATTTTGAACGGATCCGGACGGCACCCAGGATCACTGACATCGGCTACTTCCTCGCAGGGATGCTTAAAATGGTCCCAGAGGAGAAAAAAGATCATTCTATTAATTGGATCTTGGCTTTTATGAAAGGATATGAAAGCCAGGATCCTTTGACTGCAGGAGAGAAAAGGATCGTGCCTTCACTAGTCATTCTCTTTCTACTGCAATATGCCTTTTTTTACTTTCAACAAGGACATCCAGAAGCTGGTTCTTCCTGCATGGATTTCATCGAGAAACTGATTGGATCCGTTCATTTCCATGGAGTATTTCAATAAGAGAAGGAAAAGCTTGAATAACCTTTCGTTCTATGGCAAAGTAGGGAGGAAGATAACGTTTAATTTCATATTCCACGTGTAGGGGGACCGGAGTGGCCGGTTGAGATTGTATCGTGTAGATACTGACCCTTTGAACCTGAACTGGCTGATACCAGCGTAGGAAACATTCTCTTAAACGATACATAACCTGTTTAACGATGCGTCCCGCGGCTGAATCTTGGGGCGTTTTTTTGTTGTATCCCGGACTTTACGTCTCAAACTGCCATTGGTTTACATTCATTCTCAATAATAAGCGAAGAATAATGGAATGAAACGTTACACCGCAAAAGATCGAAGGAGGAATCACCATGAAAAAATGGATGTTCCTCATCTGCTCTGTACTTCTTTTATCCGCCTGTAATGGGGGAAAAGATACAGCCGATGAGAAGAAGGACAATCTTAAAAAAGTAAGTGTCGTCCTCGACTGGACACCGAATACCAACCACACCGGATTATATGTAGCGAAAGAAAAAGGCTACTTCAAGGATCAGGGATTGGACGTAGACATCATCCTGCCCGGAGAAGCAGGTGCCGATCAGCTCGTTGCATCGGGGAAAGCCGAATTCGGTGTTGGATATCAGGAGGGTGTCACTCAAGCGAGGGTTCAGGATGTACCGATCGTATCCATCGCTGCCATTATTCAGCATAATACGTCAGGGTTTGCTTCCCCGAAGAGTAAGGGTATTACAAAACCAAAGGATTTTGAAGGGAAAAGCTATGGCGGCTGGGGGTCACCCGTGGAAAAAGCCGTTATGGATTCAATCATGAAGCAAGAAAACGCGGATGTGGAAAAAGTGAAATTCATAAATATGGGAGACACCGATTTCTTTACTGCCGTTAAACGCGACGTGGATTTCGCCTGGATTTATTATGGGTGGACAGGAATCGAAGCAGAACTTCGCGGAGAAGAGTTGAACATGATGTATGTGAAGGATTATTCCGATAAACTGGATTACTACACTCCAGTCCTCACAACAAATGAAAAAATGATCGATTCAGACCCTGAAACGGTCAAGGCATTCATGGCAGCTGCTTCCAAAGGGTATCAATATACGATTGACAACCCGAAAGAGGCGGGGGAGATTCTGTTGGATGCAGCTCCAGACCTTGATAAAGAATTAGTCATGAAGAGTCAGGAGTGGCTCGCACCCAGATATAAAGATGATGCTGATCGATGGGGAGAGCAGAAACTGGAAGTCTGGGAGAACTATGCGTCATGGATGTATAAAAATGATTTATTAGATAAGAAACTCGAAAGCAAGAAAGCATTCACGAATGAATTCTTACCAAAATAAGGGGTGAACAAAATGGGGAACGCACTTGTAAGTATACAAATCATTCCGAAGACAAAGAACGGTGAAGATGTGATTCCATATGTGGATGAAGCGATCGCAATCATCGAAAAATCGGGAATACGATATGAAGTCCATCCTTTGGAAACGACGATGGAGGGGAATCTGTCACAATTATTCAAGGTGATTGAACAAATGAATGAACGAATGATTGAAATGGGAAGCAAAAACGTCATTTCCCAAATCAAAGTATTGTACCAGCCGGATGGGATCGAAATGAACGACTTAACGGAGAAATATAAAGGATGAGAACTTGGATTTCAAAAGGATGGAGACCCTTCTTGGTCCTCATCCTTTTATTCATTATCTGGGAAGTTGTTATTAACGTATTTGAGGTGCCAGCCTGGCTGATGCCGTCGCCTTCAGAGATATGGGAAGAAGGAATGGCTTCGTGGTCTGAGTTCAAGGGACATTTCTCATCAACGGCATTGCTGACAATCACAGGGTTTGCGATTGGCTGTTCAATTGGACTCGTGACAGCGGTCATACTGCATCTCCTGCCAAAGGTAAGGGAAGCGGTCTATCCACTCATGATCTTGTCCCAGAATATACCCATCATTGTCTTGGCTCCTCTCCTTGTCATTTGGTTCGGATTTGGACTCCTGCCCAAAATCATCGTCATTACCTTGATCTGTTTCTTTCCTGTTGCCGTTTCGGCGATGGATGGGTTCAGACAGACGAATGGGGAGTACATCCTTTATATGAAAATGTCAGGTGCAACAAAAGGGCAGATTTTCCGGAAAGTGGAGTGGCCACATGCACTGCCTTCCATCTTCTCCGGTTTGAAAATCTCAGCTACCTATAGTGTCATGGGTGCGGTCATTTCGGAGTGGCTTGGTGCTCAAAAAGGAATTGGCGTCTATATGACACTTGCATCCTCTTCCTTCAGGACCGACAGGGTGTTTGTCGCCATTTTCATGATCATGCTCCTCAGCCTGCTGTTCTTTGGAATCATCGTACTATTAGAAAAAATCATGGTGAAGTGGAATCGAAAGGAGGACAAATAATATGACGATGCTATCAATACAAAATATGTCCAAATCCTTTGATGGTGAATTGATTCTCGATGATCTTTCCATTCAAGTGGGGGAAGGTGAGTTCGTTTCTATTCTTGGCCCTTCCGGAAGTGGTAAAAGTACGTTATTTCACGTGATCGGTGGATTGTTCGCACCAGATTCAGGAGATATAAAGCTCGATGGACAGTCGATAAATGGCCGTAGAGGATCCATCAGCTATATGCCACAAAGTCCGTCCCTCTTACCGTGGAGAACGGTGATCGAGAATGTGATGCTTGGTCAGGAATTACACGGAAAGAGGGATAAGGAAATGGCGATGGGGATGATTGAACGTGCCGGCTTAAAGGGCTATGAGGACGCATATCCTGAGGATCTCTCAGGAGGGATGAAACAACGTGTCGCTTTTATTCGTGCACTGGTCAGTCCTCAATCCTTTTTATGCCTGGATGAACCATTTTCTGCCCTCGACGAATTTACCCGACTGGACATGCAGAGGTGGCTCCTTTCCATATGGGAGGAAGACTTAAGTTCGGTACTGTTTGTCACTCATAATATCGACGAAGCACTCTTCTTGTCGGACCGTATTATTGTGTTATCAACCAGACCGGCCCGTGTGCAAAAGGAGTTCAATGTGCCATTTCCGCGACCGCGTGAAAAAGAAATCCTTCTGACCGAGGAGTTCCTGAAATGGAAAACGGATATTTTTGAGGAATTGTCTCAATATGTGTAAATCATTGCTTATTGTTGCCCATAGAATTTTATAGGGTATAGAAAAAGAGGTTTCCGGTGCCAAGGGAGGCCTCTTTTTATTTGCCGGAATACGATTAAACATCTTTTACCATCATATTTCTATCTCGATTGACAGAAAATGAAAGTAATGAATGATAGGAAAAGGTGAGGAAAATGGAATTGAACGATCACTATATGCCATATCAAGCTGGCGATGTTGTTTACGTGATTTACCGCAACCCACATACACAAAGTGTGGCCAATGTGCAGGAAGCAGCGGTTGTGCACGATCCGGAAAACCCAAACGAATTAGCATTATTTCTTTATGAAACCTATTATCCGTTAACACATGAAGTAGCCGTCTATTCTACAGAATCAGAAGCAGAAGAGGCCTACTCACAAACATTTGGAGACCTGTAGGAGGGAAATAATATGGTAAAACCGTTCGTGCCTCAATTGGTCTATTTTGAACCCAATGCACTGGATTACCCATTAGGGAAGCAACTAAAGGAAAAGTTCGAGAAGATGGATGTGGAAATCCGTTATACTACCTCCCACAATCAGGTGCGAAATCTGCCTGGAGAGAATCATTTTCAAAAATACAGGATCGCCAAATCAACGTTAGTGGTGGGCGTGCGGAAAACGCTTAAGTTCGATACATCCAAGCCGTCAGCTGAGTATGCTATCCCGTTTGCGACAGGGTGTATGGGGCACTGCCATTATTGTTATCTTCAAACGACGATGGGTAGTAAACCTTATATTCGTACGTATGTGAATGTAGATGAAATATTTGAGGCGGCAGATCGGTATATAGAGGAAAGAGCACCTGAATTCACGCGTTTTGAAGCAGCGTGTACGTCTGATATCGTCGGCGTGGACCATCTCACGCATACGTTAAAGCGCGCGATCGAACATTTTGGTGAATCGGAGTATGGTAAGTTACGTTTCGTCACCAAATTTCATCACGTTGATCATTTGCTGGATGCGAAACATAATGGGAAGACAAGATTCCGCTTCAGTATCAACGCAGACTATGTCATCAAGAATTTTGAACCGGGTACATCCCCACTGGATAAAAGGTTGGAAGCAGCCGGTAAGGTTGCCAGGGCAGGGTATCCCTTGGGCTTTATCGTAGCTCCCATTTATATACATGAAGGATGGCAGGAAGGGTATAAGCAAATGTTCGAACACCTCGAAGCGCGCCTTCCGGAAGAAGCTAAAAAGGATTTAACATTCGAATTTATCCAGCACCGTTTCACGAAGCCGGCTAAAAGGGTGATCGAGAAGAATTACCCGATGACGAAGCTAGAATTAAATGAAGAAGAACGCCGATACAAATGGGGTAAATATGGAATCGGTAAGTATATATACCAGAAGGATGAAGAGCAGGAAATCAAAGATCATCTGTATGCTTATATGGAGAAGCAGTTTCCGAAAGCAAAGCTGGAATATTTCACGTAAAAAAAAAGGGACTGATTACATTAAACGTACCGTTGTAATCAGTCCTCTTAATGTAATTGTGGGAGTAAATGTTCCAAATCCTTTACCCGCATAGCAATTTCGTCACAAATTTCCTGGTAGTGTACCCATTCTTCAATCAATGTCGCAGAACGCTTTCGTGGATTCGGTAAGTTCCAATAGATGACTTTTTCTTCTAATTCAGAGGGAAGTTCGATCTTATCATCATATTCTGTATCCTGAATCGCAACGATAACCGAGGCCTCACCAAGTTCCTTCATTTCAATGCGCGAAAGAGGAAATGAACTGATATCGATACATAATTCTTTCATTGCCAGAACGCTGAATTCCTCACGGCTATCAGCAACCCATCCGGCACTTTTAAAAGACCAATCCGACACTTGGAGCTTCTCTGCCCAGCCCTCAGCCATCAAGCTGCGCTGTTGACTACTTGAAAGAAAATAGACGGTTTTATTCATAATCGTATGTTCCTTTCTATTTCATGCTGTTATTACTATTTACCCAATCACGTAAAAGATAATCCATGAAATGCGAAAAGAAATTTTTGGAAAGGCTTTCTTGGTAGAATGGATTCATTGAACTGCCTGAAATTATGAAATCTCGAGCCGTAAATCTAGTAAATTCGATGTGAATCTTCGTCAACCTTCTTTCATTTAATAAAAAATCAGTATAATGGGGGAAGGAGAATGAAGTTCTTGAACGAACTAGGCAGCCGGGGGATGACATCAGAGAAATTCATTCATTAAAAGTTCTAAAAATTTTTGGTTTTATAAAAATGATATAAGGGTAATATCTTTATACTATTTGGAAAATTATAGGGAGGTACATCTATGAAATTTAATTTGACAACAAAGATTATTACAGCCTTGATATTAGGGGCCGTAGTAGGATTGATTCTGAACATATTTGCAAAAGATTTATTCGATATATTAGATCCTTATCTGTTCACACCTCTAGGCAAGATTTTCCTCAACCTGATCAGTATGCTTGTCGTGCCGATTGTTTTTCTTTCCATCGTCCTTGGATCGGCAGGATTAGGGGACCCGAAGAAGCTTGGAAGAATCGGATTAAAGACGATCGTTTACTTTTTACTGACAACCTGTATCGCCATTGTCATCGGTTTGACTCTGGCATACATCATCGATCCGGGATTGGTGGAAGGAATCGACGCCTCTCAATCAGAGGGCTTTAAAACAGAAAAGGCTCCTCCTGTAGGCGAAACACTTATGAACATCATCCCTAAAAACCCTTTAACGGCCATGACCGAGGGCAATATGCTCCAGATCATCGCGTTTGCCATCTTCATCGGATTCGGATTGACGGCTCTGGGTGATAAGACAAAAGGAATCCTGAAACTTGTGGAGCAAGGAAACGACCTGATGATGTATCTCGTGACCCTTGTGATGAAATTCGCTCCATACGGAACATTTGGATTGATCGCTTCGGCAATCGGCAGTCAGGGTTCCAGTGCCCTGAAAGCGATGTGGCTTTATTTCGTAGTCGTATTAGCGGCTTTACTTGTTCATGCATTTATTACGTATGGCGGAACGATACTCTTACTCGCAAAGAAGAACCCAATTTGGTTCTTCAAGAATTTCAGTCCTGCCATGAGTGTCGGATTCAGTACATCCAGCAGTAATGCAACCCTTCCGATTTCAATGGACGTTGCCCAGCAGCGACTGGGTGTCTCAAAGTCGGTCAGCTCATTCGTTCAACCCCTGGGAGCCACGATCAACATGGATGGTACGGCCATCATGCAAGGGGTGGCCACGGTGTTCATCTCTCAGGTATATAATGTGGATTTATCCATGGAACAGCTGATTACCGTCGTCCTTACAGCCGTACTTGCAAGTATCGGTACAGCAGGGGTGCCGGGAGTCGGGTTGATCCTCCTGGCCATGGTATTAAGCAGTGTCAATCTTCCAGTTGAAGGGATAGGTTTGATCCTTGGGATAGACCGTCTATTGGATATGGCCCGTACATCCATTAATATCTCAGGGGATGCTGCATGTGCCCTGTTTGTATCCGAGTCAGAGAAAAAACGGACCATTAAGATCCAGAGGGGCGAATCATAACCGTTCCCGCCATTCTGCAAGGAAAAAGGTGAAATCAATACGATTTCATCTTTTTTTTGTAAAACTCTTTTCACAAAGATTGTTGTTTTCTAACATAGGAACTCTGAGGCTCTGTCTATGAGTATATGGATTGATGGTGAGGGGAACGGCTTCGCTTTCCGGCGGACGAACGGCCAAGCCTCCTCGCATTCGCTGCGGGGTCTTGTCTCGTCCGTTTTTCCGCAGGAGTCTACGCCGTTCCCCTCCCCATCTAATGAGATAGAGTGACAGAGCTTACCAGTGAAAAAACGAATGAAACAGCAAATTCAAGCTGAAATCAACCACTACTCGCTACCTTACATAGCAACAAAGTTTACGAATGTAAAAACGAGCTGGTCGTATTGGGTATGTATGTTCTACATGCTGATCCGACAAATTATTTGAGACGGACGTGGTGAGAAATCCGGTATGTTATCCTGGGGAGTGAAAGCCGCACAGTGATCACTGTAGTCCATTTAAGGAGTTGTTTTTCTTGAAAGTACTGATGATTGTTGCCCATCCACGAACGAATTCCCTCACGTTTTCCATTACAAAGCATATTCAGAAAGGTCTGCATGACAAAGAATATAAGTCATCTATCTTAGATTTGTACAGGGAGGAATTCAATCCCCTACTTGATGAAAAGGGTGAAGATGAATGGGATAACCCTATGAAAGGGAAGCCCTCTTATATTGTTGAGAAGGAAAGGAAAAAATTAAAGCGGTATGACGCCCTGATCTTTGTGTTCCCGATTTGGTGGTATGGTTTACCTGCCATCATGAAAGGGTATATTGATCGAGTCTTTACATATCCGGCATTCACTCAAGTCAATCCTCAGAAGGTTCTTTGGGTCGGGCTCGCAGGTGAAACGAAAGAGGAATTTATTTCTAATGGTCATGATGAAACGTTGAGACACCAGCTAATAAAGGGAATTTCCGAAAAAATGGGAGTCATTGACAAAGAAGTGGAGATCTTTTTTGACACAATGGACAGGGATAAAAAATTTGATTATGAAAAAACTATGAATAAAGCATATCTGCTTGGTACGTTATTTTGATTAGGGTGAGAAAAAAGTACTGTTTTTCAATAAATTTAAATAATTTTTTGTGAATAAATATTGAGTAATATTTGATATAAGACGAAAATATCGAATATTATCGTATATTTATTCATGTATTTATCCCTGTTAGGAGCAGATGACTTTAAAAAATTCTCGTTTATGGTATGATAATTCTTGTGTCTATAACAGCCGGGAAATTAATATTTGAAAAGTAAGTGTATAAAAAATACACTTAAATGCATAAGGAGGAGGTACGTGATATGGGTGAAGAATTAACATTGGGAACCTGGTTATGGTTATTAATTCCGATGCCGACCTTGATCATTTTATCAATCATTACTTTTTTTACAGAAAAAACAAAGGAGTAGATTATGGATATTAATATTCAAACGTTAACATCGATTATTATTTATTTAATTGGAATGGGTATTATTGGTTACATGGCAGCCAAGTTAACCAGCAATTTATCCGACTATGTACTTGGAGGCAGGCGTTTGACTGCCGGGGTAGCTGCCTTGAGTGCAGGTTCTTCCGACATGAGTGGTTGGTTGATGCTGGGTCTGCCGGGTGCCGTTTATGCCAGTGGTATGGGATCAATCTGGTTAGCAATTGGTTTATCAGTAGGTGCTTACTTGAATTGGCAATTCATTGCAAAGCCATTCCGGGTTTACACGGAAGTGGCGAATGATTCAATCACAGTACCTGATTTCTTTGAAAATCGTTTTCACGATTCAAGCAAAATTCTTCGAGTGTTCTCTGCTATCATCATCCTGATCTTCTTTACGTTCTACACTTCATCGAGTTTAGTGGGTGGAGCAATCTTACTTGAAGAATCATTCAATATGGATTACCGATTAGCTTTATGGGTTGGTGCAGGAGTTATCCTATCTTACACGTTCTTTGGCGGATTCCTTGCAGCCAGCTGGACAGACTTCATTCAAGGGATCCTGATGTTCCTTGCTCTGATCATCATTCCTGTTGTAGCCATTTCCGAGATTGGCGGTTGGGATGCTACGGTAAGTGCCGTATCAAGCATCGATCCATCTTACTTGAATGTTTACACAGGAGCGACATTTGTTTCAGTCGTATCGCTTCTCGCATGGGGCTTGGGTTATTTCGGTCAGCCTCATATCATTGTACGTTTTATGGGTATTAAATCAACGAGAGAAATACCTAAAGCACGCTTGATTGGTATGGTATGGATGATTGTCTCCCTATTTGGAGCCATCTTCATCGGTTTCTCCGGTATTGCGTATTTCGCCGATTCACCGTTGGAAAACTCGGAAACGGTGTTCATTATGTTCTCACAAGTATTATTCAATCCATGGGTAGCGGGTTTCTTACTTGCAGCCATTCTATCAGCGATCATGAGCACAGTGGATTCACAGCTTCTTGTCTCATCAAGTGCCCTGGCTCAGGATTTCTATAAAGCCATTTTCCGAAAAGAAGCAAGCCAAAAAGAAGAAGTGTTGGTTGGTCGTATTTCGGTAGTGGTCATCGCGATCCTTGCCATTTTCCTTGGATATGACCGCGATAGTAAAGTATTGGAATTAGTCAGCTATGCATGGGCTGGTTTCGGTGCTGCCTTTGGACCGGTCGTGATCTTGAGCTTATTCTGGAAACGCATGACACGTAATGGTGCCCTTGCAGGTATGATCACGGGTGCAGTAACGGTCATTATATGGAAGCAGTTGTCTGGAGGACTCTTCGATGTGTATGAGCTCCTTCCGGGATTCATCTTCGCGACCATCGCTATCTTTATTTTCAGTTTTGTTGGTAATCCTCCTGCCAAAGAAGTACAGGAAGAGTTCGAAACGGTTAAGGTGCGTTTAAAAGAATACCAATGATCTTAAAAGGACCCGATACGCTAGTATCGGGTCCTTTTCTTTACATTATTTTATCTCCTCGTAGTGCTCCAATGCTCTTTTTCTGGCGGCTTTGTGATCAACAACCGGATTTGGATAATCCACTCCGAGGGTGATGTCTGCCTTTTTTAACACATCGCCGGGAGCATCTGAAGGTTTGTGTATATACCGATTTGGAAGTTGACTTAATTCAGGAACCCACATCCGTATATAAGTTCCTTCTTCATCAAATTTTTCACTTTGAAGGGTCGGATTAAAGACCCGGAAATAAGGTGCTGCATCAAATCCTGAGCCTGCCACCCACTGCCACCCCATGGAGTTATTGGCAAGGTCTACGTCAATCAGGGTATCAAGAAACCACTCTGCTCCCCTTTGCCAAGGGATAAGCAGGTGCTTTGTGAGGAAGGATGCCACAATCATTCGCACTCGATTATGCATGAAGCCGGTTGCCCACAACTCCCTCATCCCTGCGTCGACGATTGGATACCCGGTTTTGCCTTTTGTCCATTTCTCCCAACCTTCTTCATCACTACGCCAATGGAATTCGGCAAACTTTTCATTAAGTGGACGTGTCGGTGACTCGGGATAATGGAGGAGGACTGAATAGGAGAATTCCCTCCATATAAGCTGTTTAATAAATGGTTCAATCGGTTTGTTCTCCATATCAATGAGGGTATGATAGATACTCCGGACAGAAATGACCCCGAGAGCCAAATACGGGGACAGGGTGGAATGCAGTCCCTTCCCCGGAAAATCTCTACCTTCTGAATAATCATCTAATCTTTTAGAAAGGAATGAGTTCATTCTTTTGAATGCAGCTTCTTCTCCAGGGTCCCATATGCTTTCCATGATGTTGTGCCAGGGGATGGACGGGAGGAGATTCAAATCGTTCAGGGCCACCCCATCGTTTTGAAGCTGTGGTACCTCCATCCGTTTAAGAGTTGGAAGGGGTTTTGGAATTTCTTCTTTCCTGAGTGATCGGTAATATGCCGAGTACACCTTATATGGAGTACCGTCATCCTTTTTGATTTTCCAAGGGGGCAGAAGAAGGGTACCCTCGAACGTTTTGACCTGGATTCCTTGGGAAGATAAGGACTGGGCCATCGTACGATCCCTTTGGGAAATGTCAGGGTCGTATATCCGATTCCAGTAAACAGCTTTTGCATTAGTATTCTTCACCCATTGGGAAAGGACTTCTTCCACTTTCCCCTTATCCAGCCATAGACGGCCGTTAATCGATTGAAGGGTATGTTGGTAGTTCTCGATATTCCGGTGCAGCCACCACTTCTTTGCTTCGCCAAGGGACGTTTCCTCATCCAAGATATATAGGGGGATCACGTTTCCTTCCTGGCAAGCTGAATAGAGAGCAGGGTGATCGTGAATCCTTAAGTCCTCTCTGATCAGAACGATGATGGGATCCTTCACCTTAATTCCTCCTCGAAATGATGCTGGTTTTAACGCATTGTTTGTAAAATTTTTAAATGCATTCTAAGTAGAAGTATAATAAATTATTGATTTGTATTCAAAACTCAATGGGTTGCTTAAAGATATTTGATTGGTGTTGAAAACAGGTATGATATAGGTGTAATATTACACTATAAACAATTAAGGTGTGAAACCATGACAAAAGAAGAAATCATATTAATCATCTCTGATAAATTAAGGCTGGTACGGACAGAGGCGGGGTATACGCAGGATAAGATGGCTACTGTCATAGGGTTATCGAAAAAAACCCTCGTGCAGATTGAAAAGGGTAGAGTGATGGCCAGCTGGACCGCAGCCGTCGCCATTTGTGCGTTATTTAAGGACAGTGAAACGTTAACGACCAGTCTTGGTGGAGAACCCCTTGAGGTCATCGAGACCATTGCCCGGGAAGGCATTGATTACCGGAAGGAAAAAACACTTGGAGGCAAGATCTGGTGGAAAGATATCAAAAAGACCGACGAATACATTCTTCAACAAAATCTGTTCAGCAAACACTATCGAATACTCGATGCAGAGGACTACCGGATCTATAGCAGCTTCGATGAAGCAAGCAGTCGTAAGCGATTGGATGAATTAACGAGTACATAACAAAAGAGGAGGGACGGACCTTTAAAGGTCCGTCCCTCCTCTTGATTAATTGCTTATTTTACCACCAGGACACTGGATTCACAGTTTTGTGTGACTTTTTCGCTCACACTTCCAAGTACCCATTTCTTCATGCCGGATTTGCCGCTGCTTCCAACGACAACGAGGTCGGCCTGTATTTCCTTGGCGTATTCACAAATGCGTTTCGCTTCAGAGCCTGACAGATGAATGTAGTTGGCATCCACTCCATGAGGAGAAAGTTTTTCCCTCGCATTTACTAAATACGGGTGAGTGGAAGAAGGTGTCTTGATTTCATGCCTGTCTTCCTCTCGAACTTTGTTGTCAGGGGAAACCGATAGATTCCCCATGTACTGGTTATCGAAACCAGGTGACGTATCAGCGAGTGCGTGTGTCGGCGTAAAGTTGTCACGGGGTTCATTCGCTGTCTTTTCGTCTGAAATATGCAGTACGGTTAGTTTTGAGTCTATGGAACTTTTCATTAATTTCGATACTTCGTCTAATGCTTTCTTACTGCCATCTGTTTCATCGTAAGCTAATAGGATATGTCTATACATGTTAATCACCTCAACATTGGGATATCTGTTGTTTACCCGTTTAAAGAATTTTTAATCTTCTTTGGCAGATTCCCGAGATGGGGTGTGGATTAATATGAAACAAAAATAAGGAGCAGAATGGGGGGAAGATCCATTCTGCTCCTTCGCTTTCAATAATATAACTCAAATAATTGCAAGAATAATGTTTGGCTGATATGGTTTCTCTTAAAGCATGCTGATGATCCAGCCAATAACAACAATTGCGCCAATGACCATTAAGATCGTACGTACCATGAAAATCACCTCGACTTATTGTATCGTGAAGAATGTTTTGTGTATCTAACCGGTTAAAGGTAAGATACCCCGTTATCGACTGGTTAAAACATTCTCCCTATGTTCGTTTAGCCAATTTACTCCTGCAGGTGTTATTTCAGTTCCGATTCTCCCTCTTTGGATGAAAACGTATCCTAAATCCTGTAATTCGCTCAATCTTGTCCTGATCTGTTGGACTGAGAGTGGGGTAGGACTTTGTTGGAGTGATGAATGGATTTTTTCCCTGCTTGCACTCTCTCCATTCTCAAAGAATCCCACTAATGCAGTCAGGATGTTGATATACTCCCGGGATTTAGACATGGTGATTTCCGCCGGAGAATAGGTACCGTTAGTTTGCTCTATCCCAGTGAAATTATGATCATTTCTCGGTAATTCTTGCAGAGTCAGCCTATTGTGCCCAGCGACGGTCATCATATATAGGAGAGTATTTTTTAGTTCCCGGATATTTCCCTTCCACGGGGCTTTCTTCATGGCTTCCAATACGGCACGGTCGATCGTGGTGATTTTACTATGTTCCATCCCGAGGAAGTGTTCGATAAGAAGGGGGATATCTTCACTTCTTTCCCTAAGGCTTGGAAGCTGTAAGGATAACACTTTTAATCGATGGTAGAGGTCTTCCCGGAACGTACCTTCAATGATTAAGGCTTGAAGATCCTTGTTTGTAGCAGCGATGATCCTCACATCCACCGGGATATTTTTGTTTCCTCCAATCCTTCTGATTTCCATTTCCTGAAGCACCCTTAGAAGTCTCGCCTGAAGCTTTAAGCTGATATCACCTATTTCATCAAGGAACAGGGTGCCTCCATCGGCTTGTTCGAATAATCCTTTTTTGCCGCCCTTTTTAGCACCCGTAAAGGCACCTTCCTCATATCCGAATAATTCACTTTCCAATAGGTCTTCCGGCAAGGCGCTGCAGTTAACAGCGAGGTATGGACTGTTCTTACGGGAAGAATCATTATGCATGGCGCTGGAAAACAGCTCTTTCCCAGTCCCTGTCTCCCCATAAATCAATACCGGCAGCTCGCTTTTTGCGAGTTTTTCTGCGATCAATTTAGTGTCGTCAATAAGATGGCTGTTCCCTAATATGCTGTCGAATGTATACTTAGCGATATATCCCCTTCGCTGGAGTTCGCGTTTCCGCACTTTCTCCATTTCAATGGTCTCTTCCATATCTTTAAAAGTTGCCACAATGACACCTTCAGCCTCCAAACGGAAGCGATACACCATGACATTCTGCTGCCGGAGTGTGAAGTATTCCAGATCTTCATCCTGCTCTGAGGTCAGGAAACGATTGAGCTCGATGTTTTTGAACACCCTGCTCAATTTCTTCCCCTTAGCGTGAGCCGCGTTAATCCCGATCATTCTTTCGAGCACTTCATTGAAGACGGTGATTTCCCCATCCTCCTGAAAGGCGAGGATTCCGTCGTTAACTCCATCGACCACTTTATTTAAAAATTTGTTTAATGTTTTGGCTCGACGGTTGATGGCACCGAGCTTCTGACTTAGCTCGATGATTTTCCTTGTATAACGATCTGTAATATCAAAGGTCAATCTCTCTGATAATTGAAAGTGGTGGATGATTTTCATGATCGTATTCAAATCGATCAGTCTGACACCTATATCGATTTTTTGGGGGATGGAAGAGGGGATGCTCACCATCTCCCCTGGAGAAACAGCTATATCAATTTGTTTCGTATCCCCTCCTCCTGATGGGGAGTAAGGAATATAGTCCACGTGATCTATACCGAGACGCTTCAGAGTGGCGACGGCTTCTTGGGCCGTCTCTATGAAGTCATTTACGTAAAGGATCTTCTTTCCCGGAGGTAATTCAAATATTCGGTCTATGTATTCATAGTTCACCGTACGGCGGGCTTTGATGATGGTACAGGAATCGAAATCGATATATTCTTGTACTTCTGGCTCGATCAGAGAAGATGAGTATACGATCAGTTTATTTGTGAAATAGGTTGGAATCCCCTCATCGCAGGCATAACTGGTAATATGGATCAGTTCGCCAAAAACGGACTGTAACTGTTCCTTCAAGGCTCTCTCTGTTTCTTTTGTGCCGGCTAATAGAATTAATTCACGTTTCATTTGAATCCTCCTTATGGTTAATCAAAGGTTTTTGGTTATACATATTCTAACCTATTTCAACCATTAGCGGGATCGAAGTTTGTATTTTCAGATAATAATGAGTTGGCATGGAACTTGCATATAAGGAAATGAAGGTTATTAAACTGTCAAACGGGGGGATAAGAAATGGAGAAAGAACAAAAAGCTTGGAAGGTACCGCATACATTTATCATTGTGTTTTTCGTCGTGCTTGCGGCTGCTATTTTAACGTATGTCATACCTAAGGGGCAATTTGCTACAGAAGAAATCACGTATATGCAGGATGGGGAAGAACAAACGAAAACAGTTTTGGATCCGGATTCGTTCAGTTATTTAAAAGATGAGGATGGAAACCTGATCAGGGAAGGAACAAGCCTGTTCGAACCTGGTGGTGGGATAGGCTTCCTGAATTATGTATTTGAAGGACTTGTATCAGGGGACAAATGGGGGTCGGCCGTAGGGGTAGTCGCCTTTATCCTCATTATCGGGGGAGCCTTCGGAATCATCATGAAAACAAGGGCAATCGAAGAAGGGATCCTCAAGGTAATCGATCGGACCAAAGGGAAGGAGTCCCTTATCATTCCGATCATGTTCTTCTTATTCTCATTAGGTGGGGCAGTCTTTGGAATGGGGGAAGAGGCCATTGCGTTTGCCATGATCCTCGTTCCGATCATGATTGCCATCGGATATGATGCCATCACGGGCATCATGATCACGTATGTTGCCACTCAGATCGGGTTTGCCACATCGTGGATGAATCCATTCGGGGTAGCGATCGCTCAAGGGGTTTCCGGTGTTCCGGTTCTATCAGGTGCCGGCTTCCGGATCGTCATGTGGATCGTCTTTACTCTGGTTGGAATCATTTACACCTGGAGATATGCCAAAGCAATCAAGAAGGATCCAAAACGAAGCCTTTCTTACACAACGGATGAATATTTCAGGAAAGAAGGTAAAGTGGAAAATTTACATGCCAGATTCACTTTGGGACATTCACTCGTCATCCTTACAGTAGTAGTGGGGATTGCCTGGATCATTTGGGGGGTAGTGGAACATGCCTATTATATTCCTGAGATTGCAAGCCAATTCTTTACAATCGGTTTAGTTGCAGGGATAATCGGGGTTCTGTTTAAATTAAATGGAATGAGTTGGGATGATGTAGCAAACGGCTTCATCGACGGTGCGAAAGATCTATTGCCTGCGGCTTTGGTGGTCGGGATGGCAAAAGGGATTGTCATCATCCTTGGCGGAGATGCGCCGGACGCACCATCTGTATTGAACACGGTATTATATGGTGCAGGGCAGGTAGTCGGTGATTTCCCGGAAGCCATCTCTGCATGGTGTATGTATGTATTCCAGTCAGTATTCAACTTCTTCGTGGTTTCCGGTTCTGGTCAAGCAGCGCTCACGATGCCATTGATGGCCCCGCTTTCCGATATTGCCGGCGTCACGCGCCAAGTATCGGTACTGGCTTTCCAACTGGGGGATGGATTAACGAATATCCTGGTTCCGACTTCTGCCGCCCTTATGGGTACATTGGGAGCAGCGCGGGTCGACTGGGGAGTGTGGGCTAAGTTCATCCTTAAATTCATGCTTATTCTATTCGTACTATCATCCATCTTTGTCATTACAGCAACGCTCATTGGATTTTAATTAGCCATTCTTCGGGCCAGGCTCGATTATAAATAAATAGTGAAAGGAGCAAACATCATGTTAACACTTATACAAAACGGGGAAGTTTATGCTCCAGCATATCTAGGGAAAAAGGATATCCTCCTGGTAGGGGATAAAATAGGTTTCATAGAAGACAAGATTGAACTTCCCGGTCAATTTGTGGATATAAAAGTGGTGGATGCAACCGGGAAGTATGTTGTACCCGGATTCATCGACTCACATGTCCATATTATGGGCGGAGGCGGCGAAGGGAGCTTCCGTACAAGAACCCCTGAAATTCAATTGACTCAGGCCACTCTCTCAGGAATCACCACTCTTGTCGGTGTCATCGGTACAGACGGGACGACGAGGACGATGGAAAGCCTCATAGCCAAAGCAAAGGGGCTTGAGGAAGAAGGGATTACCTGTTATACGCAAACAGGTTCATACCAGGTACCTTTGAAAACACTTACCGGAAAGATTGAGAATGATATCATCTTAGTGGATAGAATTATTGGTGTGGGTGAAGTGGCGATTGCCGATCACCGCTCATCTCAGCCGACGGTAAACGAGTTAGCGAAAATTACTTCCGCAGCAAGGATCGGAGGGATGTTGTCAGGGAAAGCCGGGATTGTCAATATCCACGTCGGGGATAGTTATGATCACCTGAACCTGCTGGAAGAGATTGTCGAGACAACGGATATTCCGATCAAGCAGTTCTATCCGACGCATATCAACCGGAATGCCCATCTCTTTGAAGCCGGGATTCAATATGCCCTTAAAGGTGGCTATGTAGACTTTACAACGAGTACCATCCCTCAGTTTCTGGAAGACGGGGAAGTCAAATGCAGTCAAGCGCTTAAACGCATGCTCGATGCGGGCGTACCGGTGGAACAAATCACCTATACCTCCGATGGACAAGCAAGTCTGCCGAATTTTGATAAGGATGGAGAGCTGATCGGACTGCAGATTGGTCAAGTGTCAAGCCTCTATGAAGAAGTGAAGGATGCCGTTCAGAAGGAAAACATCCCTTTGGAAACAGCGATCAGGGTCATTACCTCGAATCCTGCGAAAATCCTGAAACTAAAGCAAAAAGGTCACGTGGAAGTCGAAAAGGACGCTGATCTTGTCCTTTTGGATCAGGAAACCCTTAACGTGAATACGGTTTTCGCCAGAGGGAAATTGATGGTGGAAAACGGGGAAGCGGTCGTGAAAGGGACATTTGAACAGTGATTGAAAGAAAGGATAGCCCGGAGCCTTGGTGTTCCAGGCTATTTTTATTGAAATTGAATGATTGATTAGAACGATACTTGTGAAATTTACCTTTTATCAGCGGAATCTTGAATATATCACCGGAACGTAAAATCATTCCCGTTTCTGCAGAGGGGCCTAAATCTTTTCCGACCAGAGACGGAGGAAAAAACCACCAATAGACCCTCCTGTTCATAAGGTCATTTCAATATGATAAAGATAGTTACTTATTGATGGGGGACGGATGTTATGAAAAAAATGATTGAAATCTTTAAGAATCCAATATTTTTAAAATTATTTTTCGCAAACTTCACTTCGCATATGGGAAGTGTGATTGGCCTGACGGCGTTTATGTTTTATCTGCTGGATCGCTTTTCGGAGCAGCCTATGTATGCATCGGTTACGGAGATGATGTATTCACTCCCGACTCTTCTCGTATTTTTCCTTGTAGGTGTGTTCGCTGACAGATTGGACCGCCAAAAAATTGCCTATCACTGTGATACGATCAGTGCCTTTCTCACACTGTTATTATTCGGAGCCATATTCATCGGGTGGCTACCACTCATCTTTACCGTTCTTTTCCTGAGAAGCGGCGTGCAGAAATTTTTCTTCCCGGCGGAACAAGGTATCTTGCAGGGGGTACTTTCCAAGGATGATTATGCTACAGCAGCCGGATTGAATCAGATGGTGATGAGTTTGTTTATGCTGCTCGGAAATGCCGTGGCCATCTTTGTCTATTGGACTGCCGGGATATACGGTGCCATTGCGGTGGATTTCGTTACGTTTGTGATTTCAGCGATCTTGATTAGAAAATGTGTCATCCCTGAAGAAGTCCGGCTTCCAAATGGGAAGCATTCCTGGAAGGATATGAACATTCAATCTGTCGCAAAAGATTTTACAGCCGGGATGAAGTATATCCTGAACCATAAGCTCCTCTTATCGTTGATTGGCGGGTTTGTCGTATTCGGAATCGTAAACGGCGGGTTCTCGGTGATTCCTATCTTTATTTTGAAATATAAACTGGCTCCAGATTCCTATGAAGAATACTCGATTTTATTAGGTGTCGCATTCGGTGCCGGTGTGCTGATCGGAAGTATCTTCTCTTCGGTGCTGACCCAGAAATTCAAGCTTCATGTCCTGATTGTGGCAGGTCTGGTAATCTCGGGGACATTCATCATCGCTGCATCCTTTGCTCCGACCACATGGATCTTCCTTGCAATCATTTTCTTGGCTGCACTTGGATTGCCACTCGTAAACATTGCGATTGGCGGGTGGATGCCGAGTATCATCGACCCTAAAATGATGGGAAGGGTCCAGGGGTGGATCAATCCACTCATGATGCTGTCTCAATCGATCACTCTCGGAGTCATCGCCGTCACATTCCCATCCACCGTAACCGTAGAAATGCTCTACTGGCTCGTCGGCGGATGCCTCCTCATCGTAGCCGTATTCTACACCATCATCCTTCCAAAATACGTAAAAGAAGAAACACAACCCGCAGTGGTGAATGGATAATATTGGTTGCCTCCAATGAATGGGTAAACTATTCTCGGAGGCTTTTTTATAGTTTTCACATGGAAAATGGTGGTTCTATAGTAGCTGAAGTTGTTTTCTGCGTACTGTGAAAAAGTTGTTCTCTAATCTTTAATGTTATCAATATTAGGTTTTTAAGAAACACATGCTTAGTTGATTGGAACGGAAGGTGCTCGACTCCTGCGGGAAATGCGGGAAAGTTGAGACCCCGCAGGGCAAAGCCCGAGGAGGCTCAACTCACGCCCCGCGGAAAGCGAGCACCTGGAGTGGAAATCAACCAGCACTCGCCATATGATAGAAAAATAATATAGAATGAAAAATATTTTAAAAAAGTATAATGATTTTATGAACGATTTTTCCGTGTTTACGTCTTATCAATGAACTCACCGGATGGGGTGGATAGAAAGGACAGTAATGGATGGATGAGAGAAAGTGGATTAAACTAGCGAAAAAGGGGAATCACGAAGCCTTTGCTCTGCTCTTTAGAGAACATTATCCTTTTCTAGTGAAATACTTGATCAAAGTGACGATGAACCGGGATCAGGCAGAAGATCTTGCCCAGGATACCATGACTAAGTGTGTTGAAAAAATCCATCAATACAACGGAAAATCCAAATTTTCCTCCTGGTTGATTTCAATTGCGACCAATCGGTATATCGACCTTCAGCGTAAAAAGAAGAGAGAAGAGACATGGCGAAAGGAAGAAATGAACGGAAGGAAGCTGAGGTGGGAAATGGAGTCAAGAAATGATGAGTGGAATGATGTGTTAGCCGCATTGTCCACATTATCTGACGATATCAGGCTCCCAATCATCTTGAAACATTACTACGGATATTCTTATGATGAAATCGCTCATATGACGGAAATTCCACCAGGCACAGTTAAATCGAGGGTTCATCACGGGATCACCAGGCTGAGAAAGGAGTTGAAAATAGATGAACAATGATCGTGAACAAGTTGAATTAAAGAAATTACTTAGGGACGGATTCCGGTCTATTGAAGAAGAAGTCGATCAAAATACGCCCAATCTGCAATGGTTTGAGCAATTGGTCTCGGACAGGCAGGAGCAGCTTAAAGCCAGATTCAGACGGGATCTCATCATTTTTCTTCTTATGGCCGGCTGCATCCTGACTTTGTTTTCCCTTACTTTATTTCAAATGCCCGTGTTATTTCTTCTTCTTCAAATTATCATCTTTATGGGAGCATCGATTTTCACAGGGATCACCTATATGAAAAAGGTGAAGAGGATATGACGAAAGAAGAATTCTATATTTTACCCCTTGTCATCCCCATCCTTTTGACACAAAGCATTTATCTGTTCATCGATGCTCGTAAAAACGGTCACAATTACTGGTTCTGGGGAATTTGGGGATTGATACAGTGTCCATTCCCCATCATCTTTTATTTATTATTTGCCAAAAAAGTATGGAGGAAGTTCAATAGAATAGAAAAATGAAGGTTCACGTATGCATAAGTGGAACATATAGTGTATAGAAAATTACTAATAGAGATAATATTGACACAATTCGTGTCATATAGTATGGTTATTAATGGAATAAAAACATTAAATGAAATGGAGGGTTTGTGATGATGAAAGTGGTTAGAGTTAATGGAGCACCAGCGGCTTGTCCTATCAATTTCATATCATCACATGACCAGTAACTCCTTACGATTTAATATGAATCAATGAGCACAGGTTATGAATGTAATCTGTGCTTTTATATGTCCAAAATCGAAGACGGACGTTCATAAGGCGCAAAAGATCCGGTTAGTCCAATGATGGGCTCTGCTGAATCTGACCACCTTAGGACGTCCGTCTGTTTTGTTTTTTCAGGCGGTGTATCCAAGGTAATCCTTGATCACATATATATTCAATTTACTGAGGAGGAAATGAAGATGGTAATGGCTCAAATGAAGAAGAGGATGACAGCTGTGGAGACAGAAGGCGGATAGATGAGAAAGTCAACTTGAGGAGGTAGAGTGGGATGTTTAGTATTTTTAAGAAATTATCATGGTTTTTTATTGAAAATTGGAAAAGGTACACAGTGGCGATCGTTCTCTTGACGATTGTCGGGATCCTTGATGTGATTCCTCCGAAGCTAGTGGGGAATGCCATCGATGACATTCACCTTGGTGCGATGACCTGGGATGGGGTGGAGAAGTATCTCTGGTTGATAGCAGGAATCGCCCTCATCTCGTATGGGATGACGTATGTGTGGATGTATCAACTGTTCGGCGGAGCCTTTCTGGTTGAGAGGAAGCTGCGCAGCAAATTTATGGGGCACCTCTTAAAGATGACCCCGACGTTCTTCGAGAAGAATCGGACGGGTGATTTAATGGCGAGGGCGACGAATGATTTGAAGGCGATCTCGGTTACGGCAGGTTTCGGGGTGTTGACGTTGATCGATTCCAGCGTGTTCATGTTAACGATCCTCTTTACGATGGGATTTCTCATCAGCTGGAAACTGACGATAGCTGCTGTTTTACCACTTCCGATCATGGCTCTGTTAATGAAGGTATACGGTGCGAGGATCCACAAACGGTTCACCGAAGCGCAGGATGCATTTGGAGACTTGAATGATAAAGTTCTAGAATCGATTGCGGGGGTCAGGGTCATCCGGGCTTACGTACAGGAAAGAGCAGATGAGATGCGATTCGCTGACATGACGGAAGATGTGTATAACAAAAATATCGGTGTAGCGAGGATCGATTCACTTTTTGAGCCGACCATTAAAGTCCTTGTCGGGTTGAGTTACTTAATCGGATTGGGCTACGGGGCCTACCTGGTGTTCCATCAGAGCATAACGCTTGGACAGTTGGTTTCCTTTAATGTGTATCTCGGGATGCTGATTTGGCCGATGTTTGCGATTGGTGAATTGATCAATGTGATGCAGCGTGGGAATGCGTCCCTCGATCGGGTTCAGGAGACACTCGATTATGTCCAGGACGTACAGGATAGAGAGAATCCTAAATCGATTGATTCCCCTGAACGGATCGGATTTAAGGATGTGGACTTCAGGTATCCTTCCTCACAGGTACTGAATCTATCCAACATCAATGTGAACATCAATCAAGGAGGAACGCTTGGGATAGTCGGAAAGACAGGAAGCGGCAAGACGACTTTCATCAAGCAGCTTCTCCGTGAATATCCAGCGGGAAGTGGTTCGCTATCGATCGGAGGAATCCAGATTGACGAGTTATCCATTCAGCAGGTAAGGAACTGGATTGGCTATGTACCACAAGATCATGTTCTATTCTCAAGGACCGTAAGAGAAAATATATTATTCGGAAAGCATGATGCAACAGAGGAAGATTTGGAAAAGGCGATAGAGCTGGCTGATTTCAAGAAGGACCTCGAGATGCTGCCTGATGGTTTGACCACTCTTGTAGGTGAGAAGGGTGTGGCACTCTCGGGTGGACAGAAACAACGGATTTCGATTGCAAGGGCACTCATCAAGAATCCTGAAATCCTGATTCTTGATGACTCATTATCAGCAGTCGATGCAAAGACAGAGGCAAAGATCATAGACAATATACGAACAGAACGTGAAGGGAAAACGACGATTATTACGACTCATCGTCTCTCGGCGGTTCAGCATGCAGATTGGATCATCGTATTTGAAGATGGGAAAGTGATAGAAGAAGGGGGCCATGAAGTGCTCCTCAAGAATGGCGGTTGGTATAAAGAACAATTTGACCGCCAACAAGTTGAAGATTCTTCACCTGAGGAGGTGGGCACATGAATGTCGGAAGAAAATTAACCGAATATGCCCTAATATATAAAAAAATCATCATAGCGGCCCTCCTGATGCTCAGTGTATCAGTGGCTGCAGAACTCGCCGGTCCATTCATTGCCAAAAAACTGATTGATGACCATATTCTCGGGATTGAGTCGACCTGGTATGAAACGGTGGAGGGGAAAGAAGCTGTACCTTATGAAGGAACTTGGTATAAGCGTGATCAATATTTCAGAGATGGAGAGACAAAAGGAGAAGACGTCCGTATCCTTCAGGTTGGCAGAGCGTTTTATTTCGTTCCCGCCACCATTTCCTTTGACGGGGAACGATCTGTATCATCAGGGGAGATGACGATTACAAAAGGCGGGGAATCAGCAACCTATCCCGCTGAAAAGTTAACAGGGGATGAGCTTCTCAAATTCTATAATCCGGAAATCCCAAGGATCATCCGGTTGATTGCCTTTTATTTCGGATTGCTTGTCGTCGCTGCCTTTTTCCAATATGGCCAGCGGTTCTACCTTCAGAAGGCGGCAAACCGTGTCATACAAAAGATGCGTAATGATGTGTTTCAACACATCCAGAAGCTTCCGATCCGCTATTTCGATAATCTGCCGGCAGGGAAGGTCGTTGCCAGGATCACAAACGACACAGAAGCAATCAGGGACCTGTATGTAACCGTACTATCCACGTTTTTCTCCAGTACGATTTATATTATCGGGATTTACATTGCACTCTTTATCCTTGACGCAAAATTAGCGGCCATCTGCTTGATCCTGATACCGATCCTTGTTGTGTGGACGTATCTTTACCGTATTTATGCGTCGAAATACAATCATATCATCCGATCGAAAGTGAGTGATATCAATGCCATGATCAATGAATCAATTCAGGGCATGAACATCATTCAGGCTTTCAGCAGAGAGAAAAAAACGGATGATGAATTTGAAGATTTGAACGAAACCCACTTCAAATATCAAAATAAACTATTAAGCTTAAATTCATTGACTTCCCATAACCTTGTAGGGGTCCTTAGGAATATCACGTTTGTGGCGTTCATATGGTATTTCGGAGGAGCATCGATCGGAGTGGGATCTGTTGTTACGCTTGGCGTCCTTTATGCCTTTGTTGACTATATCAACCGATTGTTCCAGCCGGTGACAGGGATCGTGAACCAGCTTGCCAACCTAGAACAGGCACTTGTTGCGGGAGAACGGGTTTTCCAGCTGCTTGAAGAGACTGGGACCCCGGTGGAAGATGGGAAAATGAACAGATACGACGGAAATGTCAGCTTTGAGCATGTATTTTTTGGATATAAAGAGAATGAATATGTATTGAAAGATATTACGTTTGAAGCAAACAAAGGGGAAACCGTTGCCCTGGTGGGACATACGGGTTCAGGAAAAAGCTCGATCATGAATCTGCTGTTCCGCTTCTATGATAGCAATGAAGGGAAAATACGGATTGATGGAAAAGACATTGTCGATATTCCCTATCAAACGATTCGGGAGCATATGGGGATCGTTTTGCAGGATCCTTATTTGTTCACAGGAACGATTGCTTCAAATGTCAGTCTCGATGATCCAAGGATTTCAAGGGAGCAAGTGGAGGCGGCACTCAATGCTGTAGGGGCGGAAAAAGTGTTCAAAAACCTGGAGAATGGATATGATGAACCGGTGATCGAGAAAGGCAGCACCCTTTCATCCGGTCAACGCCAACTCATATCATTTGCCCGTGCACTTGCCTTTAATCCAGCGATCCTGATTCTCGATGAAGCGACATCGAGCATCGATACAGAAACTGAGGCCATCATTCAGGAAGCGATGGAAGTCCTGAAAAAGGGCCGGACGACCTTCATCATCGCTCACAGATTATCCACGATCAAGGAAGCCGATCAAATCCTTGTATTAGATCGGGGGGAAATCGTTGAACGCGGGAATCATGATGAATTAATGAAAAGGAAGAGTCGTTATTATCAAATGTATCAGCTTCAACAGGGATCAAAAGATAATCTGGCAGGGTAGAATAGGGGCGTCTGACGATAGCAGTCGGACGCTTTTTCTTTTTGGGCGATTTCGATAGTGAAAATAACCCCGTCAAATTTTAAAATATCCCGGTGTTACGGGGATTCATCCATGTGTAAATACAATTTCCTGTTAAGAAAACAGGACTTTCGTGGGATTTTGTCGTTTTAAATCGAATTTATCCCCTTATCAATGTATAATTTAATTGATAAAAAAGTTTCATAAAGGGAGGATCCTATGATGGGATGGGCAATCGCCATTTTATTTGGGTCAGCAGTTTTGCTGCTCATTTTATCGTTTATTAAAACGACACAAACCAACTCGAAGCTTGAGCAACAGATAGAGCATGTATCCATTTCTGTATTGAATGAGGTTCATGAACTGGAGAAGCAGTTACGAAATATACAATTGGATGCAGAGATTACAGCCCAGCAGGCAGGAGCTGCACCTGCTGTATCTGAGGAGCGCGAATTGCTCCGTGAGATGCTTGATTTGTATAAAAGAGGCTATTCTGTTGAAAGTATCGCAGGGAAAACAAAGCTCAAGCCTAATGAAGTGGAGCATATGCTTGCGCCATTTATGGCTCAGAAGGCTGAAAGGGGCTTAGTGGCACAATGACAGTGACATCGAATTCATTACGGAGCTTTGCTGGAGGGATATTGATCGCCACCTCTTTGATTGGGGCTGTGTATCTTTTCGGTCCTTCTGAAGCAAAGAGTACCGGGAAAGAAGAATCTGCGGAAGTGCAAAAGCTGTCAGAGGATGAAATGGTGAAGAAGCTGACTTCAAAAGGCTATGTCATACATACAGAAGACCAGTGGAACAAGCAGCTGAAAGCCATGAATGAAAAGCAGGAAGAGAAAGCATCGGATAAGAAAAGTGACGGTAAGGTGGTCTACAAAACGATGCTCACCGTTTCTACCGGAATGACGAGTATCGACGTAGGAAACGCTCTGGAACAAGCCAATATTATAAAAGATGGGTTGGATTTCTATAAAGAGGTAGAAAAGCGGGGCCTTGAGAACGAGCTGCGCCCAGGTACCTTTGACGTCGAAAGTGGAATGAGCACGGACGAAATCATTTCTACCATCTTTAAATAATAAATAGGAAAACGGGACTGACATTCAGTCCCGTTTTTTTATCCCATCCTTAATAACAGATACCAACCCGGCTTTTGATGAAGGATTCGTCTGACAGTTGTTTGTATATGAAATCTCCGGTGTCATACATGGAAATGCTCTTCCCGGCATCAGGAAGGACATTTCGTTCCGTTCGGTAATTCCCCATCCTTTCTCCATCCGGTAAATAGGTCGGACAAACGATGGTCCAGTCCATTTCGGATGCCTGAAGCATGAGAAAGGCCCTTAAATGGTCTTCCGCAGCGGTTGTGCTCCTCCGTTTCGATTCACTTGACTGAAAACGGTAAAGGTGATCCTCCTGCCGCGTCTGTAGGATGCCCGCCGTCCCGCACGTGATGATCCGTTTCACTCCATGCCTTCTCATGGCTTTTAACAGGATTGGCATGCTTTTTGTGAGGACATCCTGTTTATCTGTATTCATGCAGCTGATCACGGCCTCCGAACCATCGATGGTCTTCATCACATCTTCCTCGTTCAACACATCCCCGACAATTTCCGTACCGGAGGCGTCTTGTCCACTGCCTCTCCGTACCAATCGATTTACTTCATATTCTGACATAGCCCGTTGAAAGACTACGGAACCAACTCGGCCCGTGCTCCCAAATAAAGCAATTTTCATATCATGCCCTCCCATTTTCTTATAAAAATAGTGTATCTTATAATCGGAAATTTTTACATGTTTGTGTAACCAAGGATACATACTAAAGATGATAAGAAAAAAATCTCGATATGAAACTTTTATATTGACTTATTTATGGTAACGTTTTATGATGACAATCGTAACAAATTTAAATCCGATAAGAATAGTGGGGGTTTTACAATGAAAAAGTGGAAATTATCCATTATCATGCTAATCGCCTTATCCATGGTATTAGCTGCGTGTGGACAATCTAAAGATAAAGAAGAATCAAATGGTGATTCGAAAAAAACATCTCTTTACGATAAGGTAAAGGAAGATGGGGAATTACTTGTTGGGACGGAAGGTACATATCCTCCTTTCACATTCCATGACGAATCAGGAAAGCTGACCGGGTTTGACGTAGAAATCGCCCGTGAAGTAGCGAAGCGTCTTGGTGTAGAAGCGAAATTCCAGGAAACGCAATGGGATGCGATGTTTGAAGGTTTGAACTCCAAGCGTTTCGATATGATCGCAAACCAGGTGGGAATTCGTGAAGACCGTGAAAAGAAATACGATTTCTCTAAGCCATATATCGAATCAAGTGCCGTAGTGGTCGTGTCAAAAGACAACAAGGATGTCAAATCATTTGAAGATATTAAAGGTTTGACTTCAGCTCAGTCCCTGACAAGTAACTATCGGGATATCGCTGAAAAGAACGGGGCAAAGATCCAAGGTGTAGAAGGATTATCACAATCAATCCAGCTACTTGAACAAGGCAGAGTGGATGTAACCGTGAACGATAAAATTTCCATTCTTGACTACTTAAAGAAACAACCGAATGCCAAAGTTAAAATCGCTGCTGAAGCGGAAGATGCAGGTCAAAGTGGTTTCATGTTCCGTAAAGGGAATGACAAACTGGTTGAAGAAGTAAACAAAGCGTTAGAGGAAATGAAGGAAGACGGTACGTACAAAGAGATTTCTGAGAAATGGTTCGGAGAAGATGTATCTCCTAAGTAGCATATACCAGAATCCTGAAGCAATGATTGATATTTTACAAAGCTCCCTGCTTCCAATGTTAGAGGGAGCTTTGTATTATTCTATCCCTCTGACGCTGATTTCTTTTGCTTTAGGTATGATTCTGGCTGTACTCACTGCTCTTGCACGTTTATCAAATATATCAATTTTACGGGGAATTGCCCGATTTTATGTTTCGGCAATACGGGGTACGCCTTTACTCGTGCAATTATTTATCATTTTCTACGGGTTACCTACTCTTGGAATCAAATTTGATCCATTCCCATCTGCCATCATTGCCTTTTCATTGAACAAAGGTGCGTACTCATCAGAAATCGTCCGTGCGGCGATTCAATCGATTCCAAAGGGGCAATGGGAAGCAGGATATTCGATCGGCATGACCTATTCACAGGCGTTAAAAAGAATCATCCTGCCGCAGGCGACGAGAGTATCGATTCCGCCATTAGCCAACTCGTTCATTAGTCTAGTGAAAGATACGTCGCTTGCATCCTTGATCTTAGTAACCGAAATGTTCAGAAAAGCACAGGAAATCGCTGCGACGAATTATGAGTTCCTGCTCATGTATATGGAGGCAGCCGTGCTTTATTGGATCATCTGCTTTATATTATCGGTCATACAAGGCCGCATCGAGAACAGGCTGGATCGATATATTGCCAAGTAATTTAAAAGGAGATTGAATATGATTTCCATCAAAGGATTAACGAAACGATTTGATCAGTTAGAAGTCTTAAAGGGAATGAACGTAGAAGTCGATAAGGGTCAGGTCATCGTTCTGATCGGCCCTTCAGGCTCCGGGAAGACGACTTTCCTCCGCTGTTTGAATGCCCTTGAAATCCCGAATGACGGGACCGTTTCAATAGGGGGAACGGCGGTTGACTTCACTAAGAAAGCATCCAGGCAGCAGCTTCTTCAATTAAGAAGAAAAACGGGGATGGTATTTCAAAACTATAATCTGTTCCCCCATATGACAGCGCTTGAGAACGTCATGGAAGGCCCTACGGTCGTTCAAAAGCGTAACAAGTCGGAAACAAGAAAGAAAGCCATCCAGCTGCTTGAAAAAGTGGGCCTCGGAGATAAGGTCGATTACTATCCATTCCAGCTTTCAGGCGGGCAGCAGCAGAGGGTCGGCATCGCAAGGGCCCTCGCAATCGAGCCGGAAGTGATGCTCTTCGATGAGCCAACTTCAGCACTTGATCCTGAACTGATAGGTGAGGTCCTCAAGGTCATGAAAGACCTGGCTGAAGAAGGGATGACGATGGTCGTCGTGACCCACGAAATGAGGTTCGCGAAAGAAGCGGCCGATAAAGTCATCTTCATGGATGGGGGCTATATTGTCGAAGAAGGGACTCCCCAGGAAGTGTTTGAAAATCCAAAGAATGAACGTACGAAGCAATTCCTTAACTTAATACAATAAAGTGAGAAGATGAATGGGACGTGGGCTCATTCATCTTTTTTTTCGGTTTTATTCATATCGTCGGCCAGAGCTAATAAACTTTTTTAGAAAAAGGTTAGAAGGAACGTTTTAGTGGAAATATGGTAGTAGTTGGATCATTAACAGGGAGGAATGACAATGGAATACCGCATTGAACGTGACACAATAGGAGAAATGAAGGTGCCAAAGGAAAAATATTGGGGGGCCCAGACTCAACGGAGTAAGGAAAACTTCCAGATCGGTACAGAGAAGATGCCCATTGAGGTTACATATGCCTTTGCACAGTTGAAGAAAGCGGCCGCAGTCGTCAATCATTCTCTCGGAAAGCTTTCTGAAGGGAAGATGAAGGCGATTAGTAAGGCCTGTGACGAGATTTTGGAAGGGACATGGGATGACCATTTTCCCCTTGTCGTCTGGCAAACGGGAAGCGGTACACAGTCCAATATGAACGTAAATGAAGTAGTGGCCTATCGTGCCAATGAACTTCTCGGTGAAAATGGCTCGGAGGAGAGGGTCCATCCCAATGATGACGTGAACATGTCTCAAAGTTCCAATGATACATTCCCGACGGCCATGCACGTAGCGGCATATCAGGAAATTGAATCCAAGCTGTTTCCCGTGGTTCAGGAATTCACTGCAACACTGAAAGAGAAAGAGGATCAATTTCAGGATATTATAAAAATCGGCCGTACCCATCTCCAGGATGCCACGCCGTTAACTCTCGGGCAGGAAATCAGTGGATGGCGCTCCATGATGGAAAAATCCTATAGTATGACAAGAGAAAGTGTACAGCGTTTGGTCAACCTTGCCATCGGGGGAACAGCAGTAGGAACCGGGATCAATGCAGATCCTACTTTTGGAAGGAAGGTTGCGGCACAATTAGAAGTGCAGACAGGCATCAAATTCGTTTCATCTGATAATAAGTTTCATGCCCTGACATCCCATGATGAAATCGTGTACGTCCACGGTGCCATCAAGGCATTGGCAGCGGATCTTATGAAAATTGCGAATGATGTCAGATGGCTTTCAAGCGGTCCTCGAAGCGGCATAGGGGAAATGACGATTCCTGCCAATGAACCAGGCAGCTCAATCATGCCGGGTAAAGTGAACCCGACCCAAAGTGAAGCAGTGACCATGGTCGCGACCCAAGTCTTTGGGAACGATGCAGCCATTGGCTTTGCCGCCAGTCAGGGGAATTTCGAACTGAATGTATTTAAACCGGTCATCATCTATAATATGCTGCAATCCGTAAGGCTGCTTGCAGATGGAATAAAGTCCTTCAACGATAAATGTGTGAAGGGATTAGAGGCAAATCTTGAGGTCATTGAAGACTTTGTGCAAAGATCCCTTATGCTCGTCACGGCCTTAAACCCGCATATTGGATATGAGAAGGCGGCTGAAATTGCGAAGAAGGCCCATCAGGACGGTTCCACATTAAAAGAAGCGGCGCTAAAGTCAGGCTATTTGACAGAAGAACAGTATGATGAATGGATTGATCCGGCATCCATGGTTCATAATAAATGATGGGAAAGTATGGACTGAAACTTATTAAAGACATAATGAAACCCCCGGCCTAAAGACCGGGAGTTTTAACCAATCATATTAAATGGGTGATTATTTTTGGTACCCGCCACCGATTTGTTGTTCAGCCATTTGAACCAGGCGTTTAGTGATTTCTCCACCTACAGAACCGTTAGCACGAGCCGTTGCATCAGGTCCTAATTGTACGCCGAACTCAGAAGCGATTTCGTACTTCATTTGGTCGATTGCTTGTTGAGCTCCTGGAGCTACTAGTTGGTTAGATGAATTGCTGCGAGATTGTTGCTGTTGCATAATCTGTCATCTCCTTAGAATGTATAAGTTTTTTGGTTGGGTTAGCTGGACTTGCACCAGCCCGCTATTCCATGAGCGACCATCTTCATATGGTGTAACCCATCGAGTGGGGTTAAGTGAAGGCTTGTTACTGCCTTGTTACTAGGTATTATGGTTTTTCTGGAGGATTATATTCAAGAGGGTGACAGGGAATTTATTCCTATTAAATACCTGCAAGTTTTCTACATAAATCACCATGATTGTAAAAAGGATAACACTATACAAAGATTTAGATTGAAAGTATGGTGACACATCATGAAAGCTTGCGCGTTATGTAACGGGATCGTTGAATACAGGGGCCTTTGCAAGAAGTGTGGGGACTCGACAACTGATCAGGGTAGATATTATGATTTTTACGATGAGTATAGTGCGTATATGGATATTCAGCACGTGCAATTAGTCGACGGCATTCCGAATAGCAGCTGCTCTGATACTTGTCTTCATCTTTTTACATGCCTTCGGTGTGGGGAAGAAGAAGCCAAAAGTATCGACCTGACGGAATTTTAATAAAAAATGGCGCTCCCTGAAAAGCAGGGGGCGCCATTTTCTTCTTATATAGTTATCGGATTCTTAACTCAGACTCAGAATCAAAGAAATGAGCTTTATTCATATCGAATGCCAGGTCGATCGTTTGACCTGCAACGATATCTGTACGGGAGTCAACGCGGGCTACAAAATCTTGTCCTTCCAATTGAGAATATAACATCGTTTCAGCACCCGTTAATTCAGATACTTCAATCTTCGCCGTGATTTTCGCACCTTGAGCAGTATCCAGGAAAAGAGGCTCGTCATGAATATCTTCAGGACGCACACCAAGAATGATGCTCTTTCCTACATGACCTTGTTCGCGAAGCACTTTCATTTTTCCTTCAGGTACAGAAACCTTTGTATGACCGATGACGAATTTCCCATCTTCCAGAGATCCGTGGAAGAAGTTCATGGCAGGTGATCCGATGAATCCGCCTACGAAGACATTCTCCGGTTTATCATATACCTCTTTAGGAGAACCAACTTGTTGAATCACACCGTCTTTCATGACAACGATACGTGTGGCCATCGTCATCGCTTCTGTCTGGTCATGTGTTACGTAGATTGTTGTTGTTTGTAAACGTTGATGCAGCTTGGCGATTTCGGCACGCATCTGTACACGAAGCTTTGCATCAAGATTGGATAAGGGCTCATCCATCAAGAACACTTTCGCATCACGGACGATGGCACGGCCAAGAGCTACACGCTGACGCTGACCACCTGATAATGCTTTTGGTTTACGATCAAGCAGCGCTTCAAGACCGAGAATCTTAGCCGCTTCCTGTACACGACGGTCAATTTCCTGTTTATCGAACTTTCGCAGTTTTAGACCGAATGCCATATTATCATACACACTCATATGAGGGTATAGGGCATAGTTCTGGAAAACCATGGCGATGTCACGGTCTTTTGGTGCCACATCGTTCACGCGCTTTCCGTCAATGGAGAAATCCCCTTTGGATATTTCTTCGAGTCCGGCGATCATACGCAGGGTAGTGGATTTCCCACAGCCCGATGGACCGACAAACACGATGAATTCTTTATCTTGAATGTGAAGGTTAAAGTCATTTACCGCCGTTACCTTGCTATCATAAATCTTGTGGATATTTTCTAATTTTAATTCAGCCACTTATTTTCTCCTCCTTGAAATGCAATCGTTTTCATCTATAGATTCATTGTAGAGAAAGCGGATTCAAAACGATATGGTCAACCTGCACAAAGTTGCCTAATCATTATTGGGCAGGTTGTCAGATTGGAAGCTTAAACAGGCAAAGTAGGCAAGGATTCCTCCTTGGAAGCTTTTAATATCTATATTTGTTTTTTCGATGAACTTATCAATCCGGTACTGGACGCTGTTCCTGTGCATGAATAATGTCTTGGCGGTCTGACTGATATTGGATTGGTTTTCGAGAAATGCCCTGATGGTGTGAATTTGTTCAGGATCTTCAGAAAAAAAGTCGGCGACCTTTTTAAAGAAATGCTCCTCCCACTCGTGTGGAAAGTGGTGGAGGGCGAATTCAGGCAGAACCGTCACGGCCGACTGGATGAATGCCTGCTTATGAATGGTTCTTGAGAATGCAAATAGCTCACGCTCATGGGCAAAATAGTCTGGTAGATGTAAATCGGCTTCATGAAACTGCCCTATGTAAAAAGAAGGGGTGACAAAGAAGTCCGATTCAATGACATGGGATATCGACAGCAGCTGCTCCTCATCCACGATCCACTCATGATTCTTTTCTATGAGCAGCCCCATGCGATCAGCCAGGAAAACGAGGATGGTCCCGTGTGGTAACAAATGTTGGAACGCTTCTCTCAGTTGTAGCTGATCCCTGCCTTCCTTCAGACTGAACTGAATGATGCGGAACTCTCCATCATTCATTGAGGGGACCGGCCCGTTTTCCAATAAGTAATTGTACCACTCGGCGGAACCGGAAGAATCATTTACGTTTCCAGGTAATGGGATAATCTCTTTGAACAAGCAAAATAATAAATCCAATTCCGGCTGGGAAATCTCTGATTGATCGATCCCTATATATTCATTTTCCTGTTCGTTTGTAAACCAGATTTTAGAAGATTCAAGGCTTGTGGGATAATGGTGCTGAATGATGGCAGCAGGATATTTTTTACGTAAAGATGTAAACATGTGATCCCTCTTTGTTCATTATTATAGTAAAAAAGGTTATAATGACATTGTACTGAAATAGCTGTAGTAATCAAAGAGTGCATGATTGCAAAAGTACAATAATTTTAATACTATTGTACAATGAATAATTCTTATGGGGTGTCCTGAATGGAATATACGAAAGAAGTAACCAATCGAATGAAGCGTCTTGAAGGTCAGGTCCGCGGTGTATTGAAAATGATGGAAGATGAGAAACATTGTAAGGATGTTGTGACTCAACTATCAGCCGTCCGTACTGCTGTTGACCGCACGATCGGCCTCATCGTGGCAAAGAATTTGGAAGCGTGCATACGCGAGTCGGAAGAAGAGGGCATGAAGGCGGAAGATGCGATTCAAGAAGCTGTCAATATGCTCGTTAAAAGTAGATGAATGATAAAGAGCTGCCAAAAGGGAAAGTCCCTCATGGGCAGCTTTTTTGTTTGAGTTTTTCTATTTGTCCAGCTCCGGCGGCTAGTCCCTCGAGGTCATAAGTCAAACCAACCAAAAAGGCAAAGAGCGGCTTTCCGGTTGGTTCGCCTTATGCTTGTCGGGCCTGACCAAGCCGCCTCCGCTTTTCTATTGCGGTCGTTCTTCATGATTAGTGATTTCAATCGCTTCTTCGATGTTCGTCGTGTTTTCCCTCATGTGGACGGAACCTCCGGACATGCCTTCGTTGATGAAACGGTCGACATCGAGAAATGCTTTTTCTTTTCCTTCGTAATTCGTATCAGGAAGGAATTGATCGTTCATATTGTCTTTTTTCATGCTCATCAGCCTCCTTTCTTTAGTTTTAGAAAGGGAGCTGAAGTTATGCATGGGAGCAGGATTAAATTCTTTCTGACTGGGCTATTATATAGTTTGCATCACTCATAAACATGGAAAAGCATCAGTTCGTGGAGCTGCTTCTTAAGAATCTCTTCCTTATCGGACGGAGGAATGGGGCCGGTCCATTCGATCCTTCCGTCTTTATGGTATGTTCCTGTATATTTCGTCCCGCTGAAATAAAAGGAAAACATCCAGCCGGGCAGCTGCTTATTTTCGAACATGTTCTTAAATTGAAAATGTTGGATCATCATTCGTCACCTCCATTCATATTGTAAACGTTTTAACTCGAACTGTGTAGGACCGGCCGTGAAATGTATCATAAATGGAAGGCTCCTCTAATAGAATTTACTGAAGAGATAGGGGAGGGACGAAGAATGAATTCGTTTATTCGTGATTTAGAGAAGGCGATCAGTGATGAATGGACAGGTTATTATTTCTATAAAGAGCTAAAAGCACGTACCAATAATCCATTGTACGTTGAGTTTATTGAACACGCTCAAAAAGACGAAAAAGAACATTATGAAATGTTTCAATATCTTCATTATTTATTGACGGGAGAGTATTATGAGCACAAGAAAGAAAAGGTGGGGTTCACCACTTTTAAAGAAGGGGTGCTTCGGGCTCTGAAGGATGAACTGGAGGGTGCCGAGTTTTACCGGGATATGCTCCTTGAGATTCCCAATCAGCAGGCGTATAAACCGCTTTTTATTGCCATGACAGATGAACAGGAACATGCTACCAGATTTTCAACCATTTATAATTCCTTGCGATAAGCAATAAAGAAAAAGGTTGAACCTTGTGTCATCCACGAAGATTCAACCTTCACTGTTTTGTGAACTGAGTGTCATGAACGTACGGACAAGCTGTTTTCTCCGCTTCTTCTCAATCTCTACCTCATCGAAACACATCGGCTTTGAATTAATTTCAAACAACACGAATCCCCCTTGTTCTTTGGGAGCGAGGTCAATCGAAAACTCCCCTACATAGCCAAACGAATTGGCCAGTTCTTCCCCGCATGTTTGAACGATCCTCGAAATTTCTTTTTTTGTTTCTGCATCTGCTACTTCCTTCAGGGAAATGATTTTACCACCGGCAGGTACATGAGTGGTGACTTCCTGACGTTGGGACATGCGGACTCCGATACCGATCAAACGGAAATCTTCTCCTGTGTGAAGGACTAATATGCGAAAGTCGAAACGGTGTTCGTGCACTGTTTTGCAAGGGACCGCTTCCTGCATGATCCACTGATTGCCCATAAACCATTCGTTATACGTTTGATGAAGGCGGGAGATCGATGTAAACCTCTCTATTTTCTTAATGCTCTTACACAGAACTCGGCCCCTGTCATCCATTTCAATCAGTCGAATTCCTTTTCCTTGTGAAGCGAGAGAGTGTTTAACGTATACTTTCCGATGAGTGAAGAGGAAACGTGAAAGGGAAGCTTCATCGGTAACCAGTTCGGTCTGTGGCAGATATACTTTGAGATCATCATTTTTGGATAACAACTCGTAGATTTCCCATTTATTAAAGAAATGGGGGTTGAAGAATGGAATCTGATGCTTCTTGATAAAACGAAGAAGCTTTTCGTATGATTGATTTTGCTCGGCATGCCTTGAGGGGACCCGGTTATAAATGACGTTGGGAACCGGAAACAGGCATTTTACCCATTTGTGTAAAACGTGATTATACATGATCCCCTCTATCGAATCACCCACAACATCTTGCGGGGAAAAGACGAAACAGATTCCTCCAGACTGCTCGACGTCCTGTTGGATCGACCGGAATAATTCGAAGTTCCCCTTATATTTATTTCTTCCTTCTTTACTTGAGACGATGCCGACTAAGGGAATCGCGGGACGATTCCTCGTTCGGGGGGGAATCGTAAATGTATAGCATTGATTGGAAACTTTAGAAGATAAGAGAAAGGAATCCTTTGCAAATCCATAGGTTGTAATCGCTTCTTCCCCGTGAAAAAAGGTCTTCTTCACCCGGTCGTAAAGGATAATCATGGAATCATTTCCTCGGGATGATCCAAGCTTTGGTGAGTGAGGAAAATGCCAAATGATAAGGCGAGTTTCCTTGTTAATAAATCAAACCTTTTTAAGTCAGGATGTGAGAATATCGACCTGCCAGGCTTGGAGTTTGCTTCAAACATCCAAATGCGATGTTGGTCGTCCACACCGAAATCGAATCCTATTTCACCGATGAATCCTTCAAGGTTCCCTTCGATGGAATGTGACAACAATAAAGCCGCATCCTTTAAAGCCTCTTCAATGGTTTCTCTTTCACTTTCTTCAAGGAATAGTTCTGAAAGAATCCTCACTTCCCCACCATTGTTCGCATGTGTCGTCACGCTTCCCATTCCGGCCACTTTTCCCGCCATTGCACTGACTTGCCAGTTGCCTTCTTCGTCTTTATTCGTATGGACCCGGAAGTCGATGGGGCGATTATTCTCTTTCAGTAAGGAGATTCCCTGCTGGACGACAAAGGAGTCCAGGTTCCGGCTTTTAAACACTGTATTGGCCAGCTGTTCAAGTGATTTAAACTTAAGTAAACGGTTCTTCTGATCTCCGTCCCTGAAACGGCAATAATACTCTTCTGTGGACCGGTTATACGTGATTTTGTGTATTCCGTTCCCGAGACTACCGTTTTTCGGCTTCAAATAAATATGGGTATAGGCGGAAAGCATTCGTTCCATTTCCTCAAAAGATTGGACTGGTCTCGTTTCCGGAAGGAAGTGTTGAACAGTCCGATCATTTTCCAATCTCTCGAAAAGGTCGAGTTTATTGAAGAACCCTGGATTATACCACGGAATGCCGTACTCTCTTTCCAGTCTCTCCTTCACTCCCTGATATGTTTTCCGCTTTTCACTCTGCCTGTTCGGAAGTCTGTCATAAATCACATTCGGGAAAGGGATTTCTTCAATCTCCCAACCTTCCCCAAAATGAAAAAATCCTTTGATGAGTCCATTCTCCCAATCAATATGACGTTCTCCAAATACAAATGGGATGACTCCCAAGGAAGATTGAACCGATAATAGCTTCTTGAAAAAGTGGGATCGCTGTCCGATGGGACTTAATCGGAAACTTGTGAAACCCGCAGTGAATATGCCAATCAGTACCCCTGCGTGTAAACATTCATCTTTACAATAGAGGGAGAGGGAATCCACTTTTGATGGAAGGTGCAGCTTTTCCGCTAAACCTGTACTGATCCCCATTACATTCCGGCCATTCGGATGGCGCCTGCAGCTGGCAGGTTGTCTTCTGGTCCCAAGTATCACCGTATGTGGAAGGGTGTCTTCCCGGGTTTTGAATCCAGACGGAAGGTAGAGGATACTTTCTTCATCTTGGAAGTATTCGACTTTATATGCATGGAGCATTAGAAATCACCTCGCCTTATGGATGTAAGAGATTGTGAGGATAGAAAGTCACAATAATCTAAAGGTGCCTGATATAATGTTGATAACTTCCCGGGATGTAATGCATCCACTACCTTATGCCCCGGCTTAGAGTTCAAATCCAGGATCCATATGGAATGATCATCCCCGATAATGAGGTCGACCCCAATTTCAAAAAGAGGGGAAAAATGTTTTTCAAGAAGTATAGGGACTTCTTCTAAAATGGATGTGAGTTCTTCGTCGATAAAATCCCATGCGTGCAGATCATGGCTATTCTTCCACTCACTGTAGGAAAGATAGGATGCACCGAGGCTGATATTTGTCAGAATCCCATTCTCTTCCCCTTTACGGATTGCACGTTGGAATTCCCGCCATTCTCCATTGCGATCTTTATTCATGAGAATGCGCATATCGAAAGGGGCATTTCCTTTCGTCAGGTTTGGCAGCCTTTTTTGACAAATGAACGTGTTAAGCGTGAGCATGTGGTCAACCCATTTTAGAAAGACATCTTCATTTGCGAAAGATTGTTCTATGATTCCTTGCTTTTTGGTGGTGCGAACCACAATTTCATGTGGATGTGCAACGAGATGGTAAACAGCAAAACCATGGGCCCCGTCGACAGGTTTGATTATAATATCTTTATGTTTGAGGAGAAGATTTAATAAATGTTTTCCATCGGATACTAAGGATGTTGCAGGGATATAGGGGGCGAGGGAGGTCTGTTTCAGTTTTTCATAAAGATGCCATTTGTTTGGTAATCCGTAACCAAGGAAACGGATATGCTTCTGGTTTTTCAACCATTGAACGACGGCTCTCGCCTGCCGGGACTTCATATCCTTCTGATAATAGGTTCTGTCATAGATGTACTCCGGGATTTCAAAGGCATTTTTTTCCCATTCCCCCTTCACCCTGTCAAAATGAAATCCTTCCGCGGTTTCGTTTAAAGGAGATATTCCCTGTGGAGAAAACAGGAAAAGGTCGATTGGATATGAAAGGGACTGTTTTGCGATTTCGAGAAAGTATCCGTTCGTCACTTCCGGTGTAAGGGTCATGATGCCTAATGAGTGATTCATCGTATTATTCCTCCTTATTAGTCCAGTTGGCCAAACTATATTCATAAAGTGCTTTAACCGAAGGACGAATCCTGTCGTTCTCTAAGTAGGTCCGTTTAGAAGGCTTGGAATTAATTTCGATTACCCATGGTTTTCCCGCCTTATCAATGCCGATATCGATGCCAAGCTCTGCGAAATGACCTTCAAGGCTATCGGCAAGAAGCGTTGAAGCATGTATACATAATTCTTTCATCTCTTTCATGATAGCCATGCTCTCTTTGGGAGAAAAAATAGTTTGCAAGACCATGAGGGGCTTTTCGATACGGCCGCCCTGGTCGACATTTGCCACGAATTGATCTTGAGAAGCAATTCTTGCAACCGATGAAACCACCTCCCAGTCTTCATCGCGATTCTGATGACAAAGAAATCGAAAGTCCAAAGGCAGCCCTTCGACTGTAAGAAAGGGGATTGTCTCCTGAACCAGATAAGAGCTATTGCACCAGGCCTTAAGCTGGTTGTAAAGAGCAGTGTAAGTCGGGAAGGTGAGAGGATTCTCAGGCGAAAATGAATTCTGCTGCATGTGATATCCACCGTCTCTTTTTTTGATCCGCATGATGTAGCGTCCTTTGCTCCCATTTATCCCTTTGATGAAAACATCGTGATATAAGGTAAGCAACTTCTCCAAGGAATGTAGTCCCTTTACGGTTTCGGGCAGGTGTGTAGAGAGGACGGGGCTGTCTTTTAATGCATTGTAGACCTGATCTTTGGACAAAAAACCGGAATTGAAAACCTGGATGCCCCCGTCCAGTGAGCGGCCAAGAGCCTTTTGAAAGGAAGGTGACCGCTCTGTTTTTCGTGAGTGACATCGATTGTATAAGACATGGGGATCAGGTAGAGGACCGGTTTCCCAATCGTTCCCGTTATAATAAAGACCTTCCCCTTTATTCCCGACGAAGGAGGAAAGGGGAAGCAGGTAGAAAAATCCACCTTTTCGTTGAAACCATTCCTGACACTCTGTAAAATATTCATTTAAAGAGTGCGAATGGATGGTCTCAAGCGAAGATTGATTGAGTAAGAGAGCCACAACCGGTCCCATATGAATCATGGTATTTCTGGTATCGATGGAGATCCATATATTTTGCAATGGCGGGATGGATGCGAATAATGAATCGGATGTATCCAACATAATCTGTAAAGAATCCGTTTTTGTTTCCATGCATGTAACGTCAAGAAGGGAGCTGCCACATTTTAACGTCATATGTCGTTGAAAAGGGAAGCGGTCCATCCATTTTCCTGGAATATATAAATGATGATGGTCTTTTGTATGACGCGAAATAAATGAACATTTTAACTTCATCCGGCATTCCCCGTTTGCATAACCCGTTAGATTGACTTTATAATAATTTATTGGGCTAATGTTGATATAGCATTCTATGTAAACATAGGCAAAATGTTCAAACAAGAGAAGTAGAAAAGGAAGGTGCACTCATGCTGGATGCTTTCATCCTTGTATTATTCATGGTAATCGTTGGGGCCCTTATTGGGGGAGTCACCAATTCACTCGCAATAAAAATGTTATTCAGGCCTTATCGGACATACTATATCGGAAAATACAAAGTCCCATTCACACCGGGACTGATCCCGAAACGCCGGGAGGAACTGGCGGAACAGCTCGGAAAGATGGTGGTGGACCACTTAATCACCCCTGAAAGTCTTCAGAAAAAAGTGATGAATGAGGACTTCCAAAAAGATGTGACCCTTTGGCTATCCGAAGAATTGCAGCCGGTATTCACATCCGACAAAACGGTGAATGAATGGCTCGATACCCTCCAAATCCCCGTTTCCTCTGATCGACTCAATGAATGGCTTGAGGACTGGATCGCAGTAAAGATCAAGGATACAAAAATGTCCTATACATCTATGAAACTGGAAGAGGCACTTCCTGAGAGGTGGCAGGAAAAGGTTTCAGAAAGTATTCCGAAGCTAGTCGACTTCATTGCAAACAGGGCGGAAACGTATTTCACTAGCCCGGAAGGAAAAATGAAAGTGAAGATCATGATCGACGATTTCCTGAAAGAACGCGGTATGCTCGGCAACATGCTGGGTATGTTCCTTGGTAATACGTCGGTTGCGGATAAAGTGCAGCCGGAAATCGTCAAGTTCATCAAGCATGAAGGTACACAGGAGATCCTCTTTAACCTACTGTCGAAAGAGTGGTCGAAGCTGAAACAAATGCAACTGGAAGAGTTCATCGACAGATTGCCGGAAGAGGACCTCATCCAAACCGTCCAAACATCACTGGTCAAACTCGTCAACATCGACGGTCACCTCAAGAAGCCGCTCAGGTCTTGGCTCGAACCGCATAAGCAATCCTTCTTCGACAAACAGCTGCCGAAATGGGTGGATAGAGGGACGGACCTATTATCCAAGAAGATTCCGAACCTCATGGAGAAGATGCACCTTCAGCATATCGTCCAGGAGCAGGTAGAATCCTTCTCTGTTGGCAGGTTGGAAGAACTCGTCCTCGGCATTTCACGGCGTGAATTCAAAATGATCACCTATCTCGGAGCTTTGCTCGGCGGCGTGATCGGGATCATTCAGGGAATCATCGCTCTTTTCATCGCCTGATAAGGGTCCTGCCTAGAAATCAACCCCATTGTTTGTTATAGTGAGGAAGAATGAAATTTTAGGAGGTACGTATTTTGGCTATTAACTTATACGATCAAGCGAACGAACTGGAAAGCGCATTGCGTCAGAGCGATGAATTCCTGCAACTGAAGAAAATGTATGATGAAGTAAACAATGACGAATCTGCTAGCAAGATGTTTGAAAACTTCAGAAACATCCAAATGACTCTTCAACAAAAACAAATGAGCGGTGAAGAAATCTCCCAGGAAGAAGTGGAGCAGGCTCAAAAAACAGCTCAACTTGTACAGCAACATGAAAAAATCGCGAAGCTTATGGAAGCTGAGCAACGCATGAGCATGGTGATCAATGACTTAAACAAAGTCATCATGAAGCCGCTTGAAGAACTTTACGGTTCCATGCAACAATAATACTGATGAGTAGGGTCCGGCTTCCTGATGGGAGTCGGTCTTTTTTTGTTGGTAGAGCTGATTGATTGTCTTTGGTATATTGAAAGTATTTACATTTATTGTAAAATGACGCAATTCCGGTCGAGAGTGACGCAATTATAGAAAAAATGACGCAATAAATGAGAAAATGACGCAATCAAGCCCATAAATGACGCAATCATCGTCCCGCGAATGTCATATAGATTCTCCAAACGTCCCAATAAAAGAAATATTTTCACTTATCCCCAGTTTCAACACCTGATTCTTAGCTGCCGAGCACTCTATCTCTTCATTCCCAAGAAATAGTCATCATTCCTATCCCACTCCTTGGCATATTTGTCTCTCCTCCTTCATAAAAGTAGAGAAAGGGAGTAGACAACATATAGGGGGACACCAATGATGATCTATCGAATGCTGGCTTTGAATATTGATGGCACGATTGTAAATGAAAACGGAAAAATTGCGAAGGAAACGAAGGAAGCAATTGAGTACGTTCAAGATAAAGGGGTTCCGGTCACATTGGTTACAAGTCGGAGTTTTGCTTCTGCTAAGAAAGTAGCCAAAGCCCTGAAGCTTGAAAGTCCGATTGTTACACACAGCGGTGCCTATATCGCAGGCGAGCTTGAAAAACCGATGTATGTGAAAAAAATTGCGGAAGACATTACCTATGAAATCTCTCAATTCCTTGAAGGTTTTTCATGCCAGGTACACTTGTCCCATGAAAAGCGGTCCATCGTAGGCAAAACCAGTACCGGGGCACGTGAGATGGCAAAGGTCTCGTGGCAAAGAGAATCGAAATTACTTTACAGCAAACAGTTTGTGGACCGGGTAAGTGATCACCTGTTGGAGAATCCGATGTCGGTACCGAAGATTTCAGTTGTGATGGAGCACAAGGAAGACGTGTGGGACGTTGTCGCTTCCTTAAAAGGCATGTATGAAGAAGTGGACGCTATCCCGACGTCTGACTATAAACTTGATATAGTGCCAAGGGGTGTTTCAAAGCTCAGGGGATTGATGTACCTGTCTGAGCGTCTCGGAGTGAAGAAGCATCAAATCGTGATGGTCGGATCCGGGATAGATGACATCGATTCCATGGAGTGCTCGGGCCTCGGTGTCGCCATGGGTGATGCACCGCGTCAAGTGCGGGAAGCGGCGGACTGGATCACACGCAGTCAGGTTGAAAAAGGGATTCCGTACTTTGTCACTGAGTTATTCCGTAAACAACACCCCATCCCATTCTTGAAAAAAATGAACATCATAAAATCGTAACTAAAAGGAACACCCCGTCATTCCAACAAGGATACGGGGTGTTATTTTGTAGGGAGGTTTCGGACCATTGACCATTCCCACCCCTTTCTGTACACTTATAAAAGCTTATTAGTTTTATGAAAGGTGATTAGAACGTGAATGTTTTGATAAAAGGAATCGAGGATGAGCGTTTCGAGCGTCCCCTGCGATTGATAGCGAATTTATTCTTTGAAGAGTCTGCCATTCACTTTGGTGATTGTGATGAGGCCGATCTTCAAGTCCATATAGAACTTTCTTCAGATGACTTGATAGAGGCGGAAGCCGTATTAACGAACTCAAGCGAACAATCATACACTGCACGCTATGAACATGACTGGGTACCCTATGAAAATGAAAAAGAACGATTCAAACAGCTGAAAACGGCTGTTTCTCATGTGTATTTGAATGTTCTTCAAGATTTGACGGGGATCAGGCAGAAGTGGGGCATCTTGACGGGAATCCGCCCTACGAAACTCATTCATAAGCAAACCCAGCTTGGATTGCCCAAAGAAGAGATTCATGAGAAATTAAAAAAAGAATACCTGATCACGGATGAAAAGATCCAGCTGATGCAAAACATCGTGGACCGTCAATTATCCGTTGTACCGGATCTCTATGATCTTCAGCATGAAGTGAGCATTTATATCGGCATTCCCTTTTGTCCAACCAAATGTGCCTATTGCACATTCCCTGCCTATGCGATACTTGGTAAACAGGGGCGGGTAGATTCCTTCCTGGCGGGACTTCATTACGAAATCCAGGAAATGGGACGCTGGATGAAGGAAAATAATATCAAGATTACGACCATCTATTATGGCGGGGGTACCCCGACGTCCATTACAGCCGAAGAAATGGATGCTCTTTATGAAGAGATGTACCGCTCCTTCCCGGATGTAGACAAGGTAAGGGAAGTTACGGTGGAAGCAGGGAGGCCGGATACAATATCCGAAGATAAACTCGAAGTGCTCAATAAATGGAACATCGACCGGATTTCCATCAATCCCCAATCGTACACCCAGGAAACCTTAAAAGCGATCGGGCGGCATCACACGGTGGAGGAAACGATTGATAAATTTCATTTATCCCGCGGTATGGGAATGAATAACATCAATATGGACCTTATCATTGGTCTTCCAGGGGAGGAGCTTCCGGAACTGCAACATTCATTGGACGAAACAGAGAAGCTTATGCCTGAATCGTTGACGGTTCACACCTTGTCCTTTAAGCGTGCGTCTGAAATGACAAAGAACAAGGACAAGTATAAAGTGGCAGACAGGCTTGAAATCGAGAAGATGATGAATCTTGCGGAGAACTGGACGAAAGAGCACGGTTATGAACCTTATTACTTATACCGTCAGAAGAACATTCTCGGTAACCTGGAAAATGTAGGATACGCCCTTCCCGAGCAGGACAGCATCTATAACATCATGATCATGGAAGAAGTCCAGACCATCATTGGAATCGGCTGCGGGGCGGCAAGCAAATTCATCGATCCGAAAACCGGAAAGATCACGCATTTTGCCAATCCAAAAGAACCGAATGCCTATAACCTTGGATTCAAAGAGTACACAGAAAAGAAAATCAAGATCTTGAATGATTTATTTTCATAAACCGGACACGCCGCATAGATATAGCGGCGTGTTTCTTTATTATGCCTTCCGTTTCCTTGTTCATTACTGGATTATTTCATCCGTGCTTAAAGGATAAATCCTCATGAAAGGAGAATTAGTAAGATAGACATAGAAAATCAGACATTTTTTGTAAACGCTTACTATTTTGAGGGGAGAGATGGAATATGATGCAAACACCTCTGCTATTGACCCAAATGATTGAACGAGCTGAAAAGTATTTTCCTAAGAAAGAAATTGTATCCCGGACAGAGTCGGGTATCAACCGCTTCACATACAAGCAGTGGGGTGAGAGAACGCGGAGGCTGGCAAGCGCCCTGTCGAAACTCGGTGTTGAAGAAGGAGACAAAGTCGGTACACTTGCATGGAATCATCACCGTCATCTGGAAGCGTACTTTGCGATCCCATGTAGTGGAGCTGTACTACATACGATCAATATCCGCTTATCGCCCCAACATATCGTTTACATCATCAATCATGCCAAGGATCAAGTATTGCTCATCGACCCGGACATCGTCTCGCTCATTGAAAAGGTCAAGGACCAGATCCCGACGGTTAAAGCCTTCATCGTCATGACCGATGGAGAGTTACCTGAGACGACCCTCGAGCCTGTGTATCATTATGAAAGATTGTTGGAAGAAGGAGATCCATCGTTCCAATTCCGCAACGACATTGATGAAAATACTTCTGCGGGAATGTGTTACACGTCCGCCACGACAGGAAACCCGAAAGGAGTCATCTATTCCCATCGGGGCATCGTGCTCCATGCAATGGCATTGGGACTGGCTGATACGACAGGCGTCAGTGAGAGGGACGTTGCCCTGCCGGTGGTGCCGATGTTCCATGTGAATGCCTGGGGACTCCCGTTTGCGTCGGTCTGGTTCGGAAGTAAGCAGGTTCTGCCGGGACCATATTTCACTCCTGGACTGCTTGCCGGGCTCATGCAGGATGAGAAGGTGACCATTTCCGCAGGGGTGCCGACGATTTGGCTTGGATTACTCAATGAATTGGAGAAAAATGAGTATGATCTCTCAAGCCTTCGTTCCGTCCTGTGTGGGGGATCGGCAGCACCTAAAGGGATGATCCGGTCTTTTGAAGAGAAGTTCGGCATCCCGTTCATGCATGCGTATGGCATGACTGAAACGAGCCCGCTCGCTGTGATCGCCGCCTCCAAAAGCTATCATGACGACCTTTCTGCCGAAGAGAAACTCGACTTGAAAGCGAAGCAGGGGATCCTCGTACCTGGCTTGGATATGAAGGTCGTCGGGAAAGACGGGGAAGTGGCATGGGATGGAATCGAGATGGGGGAGCTAGCCTTAAGGGGTCCCTGGATTGCTTCTGAGTATTATGAAGATGAACGCACCGAGGATGCCTTCAGGGATGGCTGGCTGTATACAGGGGATGTCGTCACCATTGATGAAGAGGGATATATCAAGATCGTCGATCGTACGAAGGATCTGATCAAATCCGGTGGGGAATGGATTTCTTCCGTAGATCTTGAAAATGCCCTCATGACCCATGAGCATATCTTCGAAGCTGCTGTGGTGGCAGTGCCCCATGAGGAGTGGCAGGAACGTCCGATTGCCTGTGTCGTTTTAAAGGAATCGGGGAAAGGCAATGTGACTAAAAAAGAAATCATGGAATTCCTGAAGCCTCAGTTTGCGAAATGGTGGCTGCCGGATGAGATACTGTTCCTGGATGAAATCCCGAAAACCTCTGTTGGGAAATTCTTAAAGAGGGCTCTAAGGGATCAGGTTCAGGATCAGATGAAACAAATTTAAATGAGACGGGAGATCGGCTCTATGCCGATCTCCATTTCGAATTATTGTACTTTTCTAAATAATCATTCTGCGCTATGCTAATAGAAAGGGGAGGGATTTTTTTGACAGTGTCAAATCAATACGAAACAGTTAAATTACATAAAGACGGGAAGGTGGCGAGGGTTCACTTGAACCGGCCGCAGTCCCTGAACGCATTGGATGCCCGGCTTATGGAAGAGCTGCTGGCTGCGTTGAAGGAAGTGAAAAATGATCCATCGATTTCTTTATTGATCCTGACAGGGGAGGGTAAGGGATTTTCCTCAGGTGGAGATATTAAGTCCATGCTGTCATTAAGTGGAGAGGAGCAGTTTTCACGGATCATGGATACGATCAGTGAACTGGTGATGACCTTGTATTCCATGCCGAAAGTGGTCCTGACAGGTATTCACGGGGCAGCGGCGGGGCTTGGGTTGAGCCTCGCTCTGGCTTCGGATTATATCCTTTGTGAAGAAGATAGTAAGCTCGCCATGAACTTTATCGGAATCGCTTTGATCCCGGATGGAGGAAGTCATTTCCTTCTCCAGGAACGCCTGGGGACGCATAAGGCAAAACGCTTAATCTGGAATGGAAAAGTATTTGAAGGACAGGAAGCCCTCATGAAAGGACTCGTCGATGAAGCCATTCCTTCAGGGAAACTGGAGGAAGGCATAGAACGCTATACCAAACAGGTATTAAGTGCGCCGACGAAAGCAATGCTGAAAACGAAAGAAGTATATGTTGAGTTGAACAAAGAAAGATTGCAGCAGGCACTTGATCTTGAGAAGGAAGGTCAGTGGCTCATGCGTCAAACCTCCGATCACCAGGAAGGCATTCGCGCTTTCGTGGAAAAGAGAAGACCTGAATTCAAGGGTGAATAATGGAGAACAGGGATCAGCCTTTTTGGCTGGTTCTTTTTTGTGCATGTAATAAAAAAGCATTACAGCCATTGAAGTCTGTAATGCGAGAAGTAATCCTACACATGAAACAGCAAGAGTTTCCCAAGTGGGGACGTACAGCGATGCGTATGTTCAGCATAGCCTTTTTCCTCAAGCATGGTTTCTCCCATTTTCTTTGCTTCGCTGTCAGATGAAGCTTCGAATGATTCGTCCAGGATTTTTTTGCCGTCACGCTCAAATACCGTCAGTTTATATACCTTCATTATGTAATACCCCTTTGTACTTGAAATAATGTTCTTCTTTATTTTTTCATATTATCATTTTTTTGGGAAGTCTAAATAGTTTGATAATGAAAAAGAATGGAAAATGAAACCTTTTATGGATAGAATCGTAGAGTACTAGAGAGATAAGAATGCCGGATTTCATTACGGGCAACAGGAGGGAAAACAAACGATGAGTTTGAAATTACAACAGGTGACCAAAAGGTTTGGGGATTTCAAAGCGGTAGATGAACTGTCACTTGAAATACCCCCAAGTGAAATGTTCGGTTTCCTTGGAGCGAATGGGGCGGGAAAGACGACGACCTTTCGGATGGTGTTAGGATTATTGGATGCAACAGAAGGCAGGATCACGTGGGACGGCAAGGGGATTGATTACTCCACCAGTCCGGAAATCGGGTATCTCCCGGAAGAAAGAGGACTTTATCCGAAAATGAAGGTAAGTGATCAAATCGTCTATTTGGCACGCCTCCGGGGGATGGAAAAGAAGACGATCCTGAAAGAATTGGATTATTGGCTGGAGCGATTCAATGTTCCTCAATACCTCAATAAAAAAGTGGAGGAACTCTCCAAAGGGAATCAGCAAAAAATTCAATTCATCGCATCGGTCATTCATAAGCCGAAACTATTAATCCTTGATGAACCATTCAGCGGTCTTGATCCCGTGAATGTGGAGCTGTTGAAGGACGCTGTGAGGGAAATCAAGAAGAATGGAACGACCATCGTGTTTTCAAGTCATCGGATGGAGCATGTGGAGGAGCTTTGTGAAAGCTTGTGCATCATGCATAAAGGGCGTCCCGTCGTACATGGCGGACTGAAGGAAATCAAACGTTCATTTGGAAAGAAGAATGTCGTGATACATGCAGATTTTGACCTTACCTACCTAAAGGAAATGCAGGGAGTGACTAAGCTTAAAGAAACGACGGAAGGAGTCCTGCTTCAGGTGGAATCCGAGGCTGCAGCTGAAGGGGTATTTCATGATGTCGTCCAAAAGGGCTTCCTTCGTAAATTCGAGCTTGAGGAACCTTCGCTGAACGATATATTTATAGAAAAGGTGGGAACATCTTATGAATAATTTCTTCTTGATCCTCGGGCATTCCTATATGTCAAAATTGAAAGCCAAGTCCTTTATCATATCCACCATCATCATTGCCGCTGCACTAGTCCTACTGGCCAATTTCGACAGCGTCATTTCGAGTTTCACAGATGATGAAGGAAGCAGGGTAGCGGTTCAGGATGAAACGGGCAAATTATATGAACCGCTCCTGCAGCAGTTGGAGACTATGAATAGTGAGATTCAATTAGAGCCTGCTTCGGAATCCACAAAGGAAATCGAGAAAAAAATAGAGTCAGAAGATTTTAAAGGTTTATTGGTAATAAGTGAAAACAGTGATGGGCTGCCACAGGCTCTTTATAAATCGAACTCATTATCAGAGTCCGCCGTGACCGGGGAATTGCAGGCAGCCCTGCAAAATGTAAAATCGTCCCTTGCTGCGGGTAAGCTGGATCTGTCAGGGGAGGAGCTATCCTTGTTAAGTGCCCCCGTTGATTTTGAGAAAGAAGCACTGCTTGAGGGGGCGAAGTCTGAAGAAGAACTGAGTCAGGCAAGGGGCATTGTTTACGTCTTATTGTTCTTTATCTATTTCTCAGTGATTGCCTATGCCAATATGACGGCGATGGAGGTCGCCACCGAGAAAAGCTCCAGGGTCATGGAAATCCTCATATCAAGTGTGTCACCGGTAAAACAAATGTTTGCCAAAATCATTGGGATCGGTCTCGTGGGCTTGACTCAATTAGCCGTTATCCTTGGTGTAGGTTATTTTACCCTGATCCGTAAGAAGGATGAGCTGGTAGGGGGATTCTTTGAAGGATTCGGATTTGAATCCCTATCACTCAGTGTCATCATTTATGCTGTCATCTTCTTTTTACTGGGATATTTTCTGTATGCGACCCTTGCAGCGCTACTCGGTTCACTTGTGAGCAGGATTGAAGATGTCCAGCAGATGATCATGCCGATGACCTTCCTGATCATGATTGGATTCTTTATATCCATGTTTGGCCTCGGAAGTCCGGAATCGGGCTTTGTAACAGTAACTTCTTACATCCCCTTCTTCACTCCGATGGTCATGTTCCTGCGTGTCGGGATGCTGAACCTGCCGGTGTATGAGCCGGTCATCGGGATACTCGTCCTGCTTGTCTCCATCACTCTGCTGGGAGTATTCGGTGCACGTGTCTATCGTGGAGGGGTGCTATTATACGGGAAGTCCAATTCATATAAAGATATTAAGAAAGCAATCGATTTAACATCAAAGAAATAATTGGAAGGCTGTCACGTTTAAACTGGCAGCCTTTTTTTTCATGAATCGGATAAATTGTGAATACATACTGAAATTTTCCCCGGTTTTAGGATATAATGAATGAATAGCAGAACGTATATTCGTAGTGTTGAAGGAGGGGACTTCATGGAGAACATACGGTTTTTTCATGTAGCAGACTTACATTTGGACAGTCCGTTTACAGGACTGAAGCATTTACCAACAGAAGTATTTGAACGAATACATAATAGTACCTTTGCTTCTTTTGAAAAAGTGGTGAAAGAAGCGATTGAAAGAGGGATCGACTTTATGATTCTCAGTGGGGATCTGTTTGATGAAGAAGACCGAAGCATAAGGGCCCAGGCAAAATTAGTGAAACAATTTCAAATTCTTCATTCACATGATATTCCAGTATACGTCGTCCACGGAAATCATGATCATCTCGGCAGCCGTCGATTAGAACTGGATATGCCGGATAATATACATATTTTTCACGAGAAAACCGAAGTGAAACAGCTTACCACAAGGAATGGTACCCTGGTTGATATTGTGGGGTTCAGCTATGGAACAAGGCATATCCGGGAAAGAAGGATCGGGGAATATCCTAAAGGATCGGCAGAGCGTTATACAATCGGGATCCTGCATGGAAGTGAAGGGAGCATGAATTCTTCTCATGAAACGTATGCCCCTTTTACGATAAATGAATTATTGGAGAAGAATTACCATTACTGGGCACTCGGACATATTCATCAACGCCGGATATTGCATGAAGAGCCATTTATCGTCTATCCCGGAAATATCCAGGGCAGGCATCGAAAGGAGACCGGAGCAAAGGGGTGCTATGAGCTCGTACTTGGTGAGCATCAGACAGAGCTGACGTTCATTCCCACCCATGATTTGATATGGGAAACATGTGATGTATCCCTGCATGGTATAGTCCGGTTTGGTGAGGTATTTCAGCGCATCCATCAGGCGATGGAAATCATAAGTGAAGATAGCTTGATTGAAATCGTCTTAACCGATGTAGATTCGCTCCCTGAAGATATGATGAGGAAGGTTGAAAGTGGTGATCTTCTGGAGGCACTGCAATCCGATATTGAAAGTCATGGGGGATTGAAATGGGTTCACTCCATACGCCGGTCTCCAGGCACCAGAGGGTTAAAGGAAAGGGATCCCTTTCTACAGGAAGTGATTTCAACCCTTGAAAGCTTGGAAGGGCAAGAGTGGAATGAAGTCCTGGCAGAGCTGTATGAACATCCGTCGATCTACCGATTTCTTGCACCTTTGGAGGGAGAAGAGAAGGATGATCTGATAGAAGAAACGAAGCACTTACTGAAAAGTGGGGGTGAAAGAAATTGAAGCTGATGGAACTCCATATATACGGATATGGGAAGCTTGAGAACAAGCATTATACACTTAGGGATCTTCAATTATTCTATGGAGAAAATGAAGCGGGTAAATCGACGATCATGTCCTTCATTCATAGTATTCTATTCGGATTTCCAACGAAACAGCAATCTTTGTTGAGGTACGTCCCGAAATCATCGACCGAGTATGGTGGGAAAATCCTTTGCCAAATGGATGATCAAGGGATTGTGAGCATCGAACGGATCAGAGGGAAGGCTGCAGGAGACGTAACCGTCCAATTTGAAGATGGAAGAGTAGAGGGGGAAGAAACCCTCCAACAATTATTGGGCAAAATGGACCGGTCCACTTATCAAAACATCTTCTCATTCAACCTGGATGGTCTTCAAAACATCCAGCGACTCAAAAAAGAGGAACTGAACCGGTATTTATTCACAGCGGGTTCTACAGGGACGGACCTTCTATTGAAGCTTTCGCAGGACTGGCAGAAAGAAAGAGAACTGCTGTTTAAAAAGTCAGGTAGAAAACCGAAGATCAATGTAGTGCTTTCCGAACTAAAAGATCTAGAAAAACAAATAAAGGAAGGAAAAGAGAAAAACGATCAGTACCTGCCGCTCCTAGCGAGACGTAGATCTCTGGAATCAGAAATATCAGTCATGGAGAAGGAAAAGGAGCTTCTTTCTGATAAGAGGGAAAATCTTGTTTCCGTAAATGAAAATTGGGATACCCTTGTCCATTTCTATGATGTGGAAAAGCGCCTCTCCCAGCTGAATGACCTTGACTTCCCTCCAAACGGATTAGAACAAATGAATGAGCTGAAAATCGAAGAAAGACAAACGTCAGCCTATCTAGATACCCTGCAAAGTAAACAAAAGAATCTACATGAAAAGTTGGAATCAAAAGATCTGGATCTTACATTAAGAGAAGACATTCCCTATATGGAGAAACTATTGTCCCAGCAATCCTCTTACTTGAAATGGAAAGAAGAGAGCGGGGAACGAAGCAGAGAATTGAGAATGGTCCAAAGTAAAATCAGCGACACAATCAGGGAATTAGGGCTGCAGATTGAAATGGAAAATATCCCGTCATTGAACACAAGTCTGGTGATGTCTGAAAACATCCAGCAGACTTTGGACCATCAGACCAAACTCCTTCATGAACGGGAAAGCTTGGATAAGCTTCAGGAAGAGGAAATGGAAGAACTTCAGGCCATTGAAAAAAAATGCGAAAACTTAGAAGAACGATTAATGGAAGAGGATGGATATCAAGAATTACAGCGGAAGGTCAAAGCTCTTACCGGAAAGCATTCTACGAGGGAACAGATGGAATGGGTAAACCTCCAACTGAAGGAGGCCGAGGAAAACTATAACCGAAAAAAAGCTTCCTATTCGTATCAGATGCTTATCAGTGGGGGAGCATTCCTGATTGTAATGGGATTCGGTTTATGGGGTATGTTCTCCGGCAATTGGATCATGGCAGGTATGAGCTTGCTGTTTCTGATGACTGTCGGTGGAACCATCTTTCAATCGAGGAAGAATGTCAGGAAAGAAACCTTCACCCTCCAAAAACTCAAGGAAAGAGCCAAAGATATCCAACCGGATAAAACCGAGACTCTGGATATAGCAGAACAAAGACTTTTGGAACAAATGGAATTTCGCAACGAGTGGAAGCAGCGGGTCCTATCGTTAGAAGAGCAGGAGCTGAAGATACAGAAGCTTCATGAGAGGAAGGAAAAGCTTGAGAAAGCAATCGTACAGGGAGAGGGAAGGATAGAACGTCTGAAAAGGGAATTATACTTACCTGCCGATTTTCATTGGAAGTGGCTGCGTGATGCATATGCCAAGATGAAAGAATTAGTCTATTCTTATGAAACATATACTCATTTATCCGATGAAGAAGCTTATTCAGAGGAGAAAGTGAAAGCATTCACTGAAGAATGCCGTGATTGGTTCCACCGGCATGCCCTCTTGTTCACGACAGTGGACGAAGCGCTGCTTCAATTGAAAAGGATGCTGCAGGATCTGGAGAAACGTCAGCTGGTAGTTGAAAATATTGCTGCAGAATTAGAGCCTTTATCTTTGGATATCGAAAAACATTCCATAGAAGTTGGGAAAATTCGCCATGATATACATGACCTTATTCATGTAGCTGGTTGCACGGGGGAAATGGAATTCCGGGAAAAGGCTCAGAAGGTTCAGGAACGAAGTGAACTCTGGTCTCAATATAGGGGGATGAAAACAAGATTGACCCAAAAAACCCTTGATGTGTTTCTTGATTTTCAATCGCTGGAAGAAAGCAGGAAGGAGTCGACCCGGGTCTTACAATCCATAGATGAGTTGTCAAAAGAGTTGTCGGCTCATCAAAAAGAGCTCGCCTCCCTTTCGTATGAAATCAAAACGTTAGAAGAAGGCAAGAGCCATTCGGCCATCCTTCAAGAATTCCAAAGCAAAAAAGCCGAGCTTGGGGAGCTTGCCTTTGAATGGACTACATATACATTAGCGAGGGACTCGTTAAGGAAAACAATGGAACTATATCAGAAAACCAAAATGCCGAAAGTCATAGAGCTTGCAGAAGAAAACTTCAGGGAATTGACAGAAGGACATTATCAACGCATTTTCTTACTGGATGATGAAATGATCAAAGTTGGGAGGATGGATGGAACCACTTTTCATGCAATCGAACTCAGTCAAGGTACGAAAGAGCAGCTGTTTATATCGATCCGCTTTGCCCTCATTCAATCAATCGGTGACAAATATCCTTTGCCTGTTCTGATTGATGATGGGGTAGTCAACTTTGACCTAACCAGAACAAAGGCATTTCTTTCGCTCCTAAGGAAAGTGGCAAGGGATCATCAAGTGTTATTCTTTACCTGCCACCCCCATATCAAACAATCGTTCACGGATGAAGAGGTGATTGTGTTAAAGAGGAAGGAGCCGATCCGGACTACCTGAGTACAAAAATATGATATACTGAAACTACTTTTATAGTGGAACGGAGGAGAAGAGATGTCAGGTATTACACATTTCAGCGTAGGTGAGACGATCGACTTGCCATTATTAATCAAGCAAATGACCAAAGGTACCACCAATACAGGAAAACCGTTTCTCACGCTGATTCTGCAGGATAAGAGCGGAGACATGGAAGCGAAGCTCTGGGATGCTTCTGAGCAGGATGAGAAGGCATACCAACCTGAAACGATCGTCAGGGTTGTCGGTGATATACACAGTTACCGTGGTAAAAATCAGCTTAAAATCAAACAGATCCGGCCAGCTTCCCCGGCGGATGGCTTTGCCATTTCAGACTTCCTTGAAACGGCGCCGGTGAGCATAGATGAGATGACAAGCAAGATTACACAGTATATCTTTGAAATGAGGAACCCGAACATCCAGCGCATCACCAGGCACCTGATTAAGAAGTATCAAAAACCTTTCCTTGAGTATCCGGCAGCTACGAAGAATCATCATGAATTCGTATCAGGCCTTGCCTATCATGTGGTCTCGATGCTGGATCTTTCGAAAGCCATTGCCGGACTGTATCCTTCCCTGGATTCGGACCTTCTCTATGCCGGGGTTATCCTTCACGATTTAGGGAAAGTCATCGAGCTGTCGGGTCCTACTTCGACAACATACACGATTGAAGGGAATTTGATTGGGCACATTTCGATCATGGTGAATGAAATCGGGAAAGCAGCGGATGAACTGGGAATCGAAGGCGAAGAGGTCATGATTCTTCAGCATCTCGTGCTGAGTCATCACGGAAAAGCCGAGTGGGGAAGTCCTAAGCCACCACTCATCCGGGAAGCAGAGATCCTTCACTACATCGATAATGTTGACGCAAAAATGAATATGCTAGACCGGGCACTTGAACGGGTGAAGCCGGGAGAGTATACGGAGAGAGTATTCGCACTCGACAACCGTTCATTCTATAAACCAACCTTTCATAAATAAAGATTCCAAGAATCCGGTCCATTGCCGGATTCTTATTTTTATCTTACGGTCATGTTTTCTTCCAGGGCCTCATATAGTGTAAATAAAAGAGGACAAACCTATAAGGAGATGAAGCAAATGACCCTGCCTATTTGGATGTACCTGGTTGTAGCAGGAATTTTCGGGAGTGCCTTTATGACGATCAAATCGGCGAAGGAAGAAAAGACGATTGAAGATGAGTGGATTGAGAAAGAAGGAGAAGTCTTTATTCATCGAATGGAAGAGGAAAAAGAGAAAAGGCGTCAACTGACGTCTTGATCAAACATAAAAAAGGACTGATGGCTTACGATAGCCGTCAGTCCTTTTTGATTATTCCTGTTTTTCCGTTGCCGGAGCTCCGCCTTCAGGTGCTGCAGGAGGATTCAATACTTGATCGAATGATTTTTTCAGATCTTTATCTTTGATGTTCAGATCAGCTTTTTCGATTTCAGCTTTCATCGCTTCCTGGATTTTCTGAGGATCCACTTTAGAAAGCTTCAATTCTTTTTCGATTTCCTTTTTCATTTCGTCAAAGGATTTCTTTTCTTTTTTATCAGTCACTTCGATGATGTGATATCCATATTCTGTTTTAATCGGCTCACTTACTTTGCCTTTTTCCAGAGTGTCCAGTGCCTTAGAGAATTCTGGGACAAAGTTTTGACGCCCAGCGTAGTCTACCCATCCTAAGCTTCCGCCGTTTTCAGCAGAACCGGGATCTGTAGAGTACTCCTTGGCGATATCTTCAAATTTCGCTCCATCAGCCAATTTTTGTTTGACTTCTTTCGCTGTTTTTTCATCTTCTACAAGGATATGGCGAACTTTAATTTCTGGCTTCCATTTCTCGTAGTACTCTTTGACTTCTTTATCCGTTACTTTCACGTCGGAAATCGCAGCTTTTTCTTGAAGTAATTGAAGCTTCAAATATTGTTTGAACGACTTTTCGTCCAGGTTATATTGTTGTAAGAAACTATCAAATTGAGGCCCTAATTGATCCTTCGCTTCATTCAGCTTTTCATCAACTTCCTCTTTTGACACATCATACTTTTCTTCGAGGACTTTTGTATACACCAGTTCCTGAAGGGCCTGTTCCATTTGTGGAGTGAATTTTTGTTTCATTGATTTGTAAAGTTCATCTTTTGTTACATCTCCGGCTTTTGTTGTTGCAACAACGTCATTGTTTCCTTCAGCACCGTCACCGCTGCATCCTGCAAGTCCTACGACTCCCGCAGCCAATGATACTGAAATGATCCATTTTTTCATGGTGACCAACTCCTACAATAATTTCGTTTGATGGCTTGTCAAAATCTACAAAACATACTATAACACACTTCTTCCATTTTAAAAAATATTTTCCAAACTAATCTTCAGAAAAATGGGCATTTTACACACCCATTTCCTAGGTACTTTCATATGATAAGAGCGAAGAGAGAAAAGGAGGTAATAAATATGAGCTGTGGATACAATTCCGGATTCGCGTTAATCGTAGTGCTGTTCATCTTATTAATCATCGTTGGTGCCGCATATATTTACTAAAAAAATAAATTTATGACATTAGCCTAAAACAAAAGGCAGCTAACTTGAATAAGATAAAGTAGCGCTTCAAAGGAGGTGGAAAGTTATGGGTCACGCATACGGCGGAGGTTTCGCGTTAATCGTAGTACTGTTCATCCTGTTAATCATTGTGGGTGCAGCATGGCTATAATTTAGCCTCAGGGTTTAGGTTCACCGGATAAAGACTGTAAGAGGGGGCAATACCTTAAGAAAGGCTGGCCCCTTTTGCTTCATATTCATATGTTTATGCTTTTCATACATGAAAGGAGGAAGCGCATATGTCAGGTGCTTGCGGCGGGTACGGCGGAGGTTTCGCGTTAATCGTAGTTTTATTCATTTTGTTAATCATCATTGGTGCAGCATACGTTTGCTAATATAAATAGATTAAAAAGCAGATCCGGTTTATAAGGATCTGCTTTTTTCTCGCATTTCATGTTCTATGTAAATAGTATCTCTATGTAAGAAGAAACCAGCAGTATGGTGATTAGGATATTGATGGTCCTAAATACCTTAGGTTGGCGTTCTTCAGGTATTTCTTTTTGTAAACATAATGCGTTGGTCATTTTATTTATATAAAATAAGATGAAGACAGCAAATACTAAAAACATGGAGATCATCCAAACCCCTCCCCGTTATCTCCTATAGACTATACATTACCAAATTATTTCCCTAATTGGTAGCAAGAGTGTTGCCTACGTTCATGTAAATGAAGCTTTTTTCGTATATGATGCCCTTCCGGTATGAAGAACAGTTAAATGAAAGCAGCGAATCATCCCGAAAATATGAGAAGGATGATTTCATCCATCGAGTGTATGCATCAATGGCCATCCATCATCCTTACTGATAAATCAATATTTCATATCCATCATCATTTTCTTCGATTAATGCATTCTTTGGTGAGTCCATCAACTGTTTCGCATAAATGAAATCAATGGCACAGATCCCTGAATGAAATGCAAGGAGCATAGTAAAGTAATGCGAATAATGTGGGAAATGGAAGCACCCGTATAATAAAATACTGTTCAGTACAAAGAATGGAGCCACAAGGGCGACCAAATAACGGTATTTTGAAATTGGCTGATCCACCCGCAATGAAAGTATCGGCAAAAAAAGCATTTTTCGGTTGCATTTGCATTTTATTTTTCTCACGAAAGGCAAGATGGGCACGATGTGAAAAAATTTATGCAATGGATAAATACTGATCAGTCCCACGAAGAATCCCAGGAAATGCTTATCGTAAAAAGCACTCGGAAATAGTAAGTTGATTGGTACGTATATTAATGAGAATACCATCATCATGATGATGGATGAAAGTAAAAAGACTCGGTAAAATCCAAATTGTTTTTCCAGGTTGATTGTTTTCCAGCAATGCATAAAAAAATCGCCTCCATTAGACGAATAGTGGTTAAATAAGTGCTTTACATACTTTATTACGATTGCCGGAAAAAATCAATACATTTTAGAAGTATTTTTCTTATTTTTTGGAGGGAGTTTTGGGCGACAGGTATGTTATAGTTTCTGTACAATAAGAGTATGAGGTAAATAGCGGGTGATAAAGATGCACGAACTAATGAAGCGAATAGAAAAACTTGAATACCATCAGAGGTTGATGGCTGAAATGTGCCCTGAAAATGGGTTTCCTTTTTATCGTCTGATCATTAAAAATGGATTGTCAGAGAAGGAAGTGAAGGAGTTCTTTCATACTTGTGATAGATTGAGCATGAAACTTGAAAAACAAAAAGCGGAAGAATTCGTATACAATACTCCGCTTTTTAAAGAATTTGAAGAAGAGCTTCATGCAAAGCTGAAGGTGCATGAAGTCGTGAATAGTTGCCTGGTTCAGAATATTTATCCAGCTTTGATGAAACAATTACAGAAGAGCTTATAGATCAGGCAAGTTCTTCCTCATCTTCAAACAGTTCACCGAGCTTTCCATTATCATCAGAAAAATCATTTTCAATATTGTGAAATGACTTTTCGAATATTTCCATAAAATCATTTCCATAAATATTACGAACGACGGTCATCATTTCGATCATTTCAGGGAACTTCCCATACAATTCCCGTAATGGAGCCACTCCCTTGAAGATAGAATGACTTTCCGGCTGATAGTTCTTCATTAGATCGAGAAGGATATTCTCCCCCTTGGCCGTCAGTTGAATATACGTATTCCGCTTATCATTCTCCCGTTTGGAAAACTCAAGAAGTTCACGTTCCTCTAATTTCTTCGAGAAGTTAAATGCCGTTGAAACATGCATAACACCGAATTTGGCCACGTCCGATATGGAAGCACCCTTTAAATGATACGCAATCCAGAGAATATGATGTTCATTGATATTTAAGTCGTATGGCTTGATCCATTGCTGCCAGTCCTTTTCTATGGCCTTCCACAAAGCTTTACTAAGCTGAGCCATCCTTTGACTGAAGAGCATTGCCTCTTTCAAAGTAAATTCTCTTTCCTTCATCTCATTCACCCACTTTGCTAGAAAATCTTTTTTTACTATAAGCTATTCTTGAAATGGTTGCGTTGTAAGCAGTTCCAAAGGATTCACTAAAACAACGATCATCAAAAAAGAAAGCGCTTATATTTTATTATGCCAATAAAGTAATAATTAATAAAGGCTAAATTGACAAAATTTTTCGAAGTATATAATTTCTGGTTGGTTTACCGGCTTCATATTAGAAATGTTAGAGGGTTTGAACCCTGTAATGACGGGATTCGTATAGGGAATCACTATTCTGAAAAAAATCGGGGTGAAAATAAATTTTGTTTTAAATAAAAAAGAATCCCCGCAAGCCATAACCCGGAAATGGGCGAAAGGCAAAACGGGGATAGGGTTATTGATTCGTTGTATTGGCGGAGTTGATCGATTTTTCCAGCGCTTCGATGGTTCGTTGGATGGATTGGATTTCTTCCTGAAGGCGCTGGTTGTTCGGCTCGGTTGAAGCCTGCCACTGCTTGAAGGAAGCTTGAAGATCCTTGGAAAGCTGAAGGACAGTTTCCTTTCCTTCCTGCGACAGGGTGCCGATTGACTCTTTCAATTCACCGATGTGGCCTTTCATCTCCTCGATGACCACTGTCCAATCATCTTTCTTGTCTTTGATTTGTGCACGGATTTCTTTACCTGATGAAGGGGATGTCAGCAGGGATGCGACTCCTCCAACCACTCCACCGATTAATAATCCGTAGGCAAGAGATTTTTTATTCACTATGTTCACCTCGTTCTTCTATTTCTATAATACTATATTTCTACAATCAGATTGTATTCTCCTTTTCCCTTTTAGAACAGATTGAAACAAGTCGGTTCATATCTTTCTCTTTAAACGCATAAAAATAAGATAAGAGGTGGGGAAAAGGGGGAGGTTCTTACAGAATGGATGGAATAATCTTTGGATTCTTTGCTCTCAGTACTGTTTTATTTCTAAGTATGGTATATAACTTCATTAGTATTCAAAGACCTGGAATGTATCCTCCTAAAAATATATTAAAAAAGCGTGCGACCATATTGGGTTCAGGTGGATTGATCACGTTTCTTTTAGGGATACTGCTTTGGTTTGCAGTCAGTTAATAAAAAAAGCCCCCCATTATGTGAAGGATCACAACTCATGGAGGGTATTTTTATTATTTCGTTTAGGAAAGCCGTTCTGTTGTGACAGCTTCTCGAATGGTTGAACGTTTTAAAATACCGTTGATGATCGGATACACAACGAACATTGCGCCGGCGTTCACAAGTGTTGCCGGAAGGACGACTGCTGCGAATAGAGCGAAGAAAGCTCCAGGCAGGCCAACGATCACATATGCAGAAAGCAGGAATACGCTTCCTGATACGAGGGTACCGATTGCGGTTAGAACAGAAGCGCCTACCAGTGAACGAGTGATTTTCTTTGTTGCCAGGAATAATCCGTAAAAGACGAATGCCGTGACTGGTTTATCGATCAGGTTTGGTAAGAAACCACCAGGGAATTGTGTTGTCAATCCTGAAATGACTCCTGTCAGTAAACCTAATAGCAAGACGTTTTTCTTTGCGGGAAACAAAATGATTCCCAAGAACATCATCGTCAGCATCATGTCCGGTTTCATCCCTAGGAATATGCCCGGGATCACTGTGTGCAATACCGCTCCGATCCCTACTAATAATGACAGGGATACAAGTGTTTTTGTATTCATTTCTCATCTCTCCTCAACTAAGCTATACTTTGTATTCTGCTTCTCCTAATGTGCACTGTTGCCATCAGCGAAAAGATAGGTACATTATAACATATAGATACTCCGTGTCAAAGATGAAAATGTCTGAAAAAAGCCCGGCCGCTTCACTCACAAAGGGCGGGGCTTTCAATTCTATGACAGATGCCGGGCGATAGAATCGGCGATTGTTTTTAAATCTTCGTGGCTGTAGTCGTCGTTGTGGGTTTTCCATACAGCTCCGAAACCATCTCCATTGCCGTAGCGTGGTATGAAGTGCATATGGAAATGGAAGACGGATTGCCCTGCTTCTTCACCTGCATTGCTTAAAAGGTTCATTCCCACAGGGTTAAACTCAGCTTTGATGCTGTTTGCGATCTTTGGTGCAACAGAGAAGAGGTGACTTGCCACATCAGGGGTCAGCTCGTAGACGTTTTCTTTATGTACTTTCGGAATAAGGAGTGTATGACCTTTCGTCACTTGGCTGATGTCGAGAAATGCAAGGACATGGTCATCTTCGTACACTTTCATTGCCGGGATCTCTCCATCGATGATTTTACAAAAAATACAGTCACTCATGCTCATTTCCACCTTTCAGTAATGGTGTAAGTATTTTACCATTAAAGTGAGAATAAATGAAGAAGAGACAGGAACGATTTTCCTGCCTCTCTTCTTAGAAGGGGTAAAACTCTAAAGGTTTAAATGTCAGGCTTCATACTCTTTGATAAACACCTCATTCGCTAGTAGCTACTGTAGTGGTACCATTCTTGGGTAGAATGAACATTGTTCAATGCGACCATCCCCTTATCTTTTTGCTAGTTAAGCATTCAGACAATAGAAACTGTTAGCCGTCTTGGACAAACACCTCATTTGCTATAAGGATGATATGTGTAAATCGTTAGAAACATGAATGACTCTGTGCAAAATGACCATCCCCTTATCTAATAAGCTAAGGTAAGCTACTAAAGTAAGTTGATTCAGTCAAAATGTGCTTTAACAAACACCTCATTTATCAAATTTTTGATGAAATGAATTGGGTGAGTGTGTCATTCACTAAAGAAGACGACGAATCCTTCAAGTCGCAAACAATAGTGAAATCGGTTAGCTGGTCTTTAACAACCATCCCCTTTTTCTTATTGCTGGCCCCTTCTGATAATATGTTGTGCAGAAAGCATGATGGTTATGAATACTAAAATATGGAAGGGTGGTTATTCAAGCCTTTGTCGTGAAATTTGTTAAAGAAGTGAGAGCTGGTTGATTTCCGCTGCAGGTGCTCGCTTTCCGCGGGGCGTGAGTTGAGCCTCCTCGGGCTTTGCCCTGTGGGGTCTCAACTTTCCCGCGTTTCCCGCAGGAGTCGAGCACCTTCCGCTCCAATCAACTATCCAAGTGTAAGTGTTTCACTAAAATAATGGAATGGTGAGATTGCTACACCAATGCATACACCACTCTTATCCTTTTAGTTGCAGTAATGACCCATTCTGCTAAGACTCCCAAACGACCGAATTCAAAAACTATAGTTTGTGTATGAATAACAAATCCCTGGAAAAACGGGCCTTTTGCAATTATTCCTAAAGCATATTCAGTTACAGCAGGATCTAGCTATTGATTGGAGTGCAAGACGAAGACTCCTGCGGGAAAAGCGGAATTGGTAAGACCCCGCAGGAGCGAAAGCTGTGAGGAGGCTTACCTTCCGCCCCGAGGAAAGCGAAGTCTTGCACGGAAATCAATAGCGGTGTAGCAAGTGATCCTAATTAATAATTTGATTATTCATCATTCCAGCCTCTAGGGGAAAAAGATCCATATTCAAAACATGCCTTCACCCTAAAATTTTGGTAAAATAGAAATAATACGTTGAAGAGAAAGGACGTTGCTGCTCGTGTCACTATTAGAAATCAAGAATCTTGTCGGCGGTTATACAAGGAAGCCGGTATTGAAGGATATCTCCTTTTCCATACAATCGAATGAAATTGTCGGGTTAATCGGATTGAATGGGGCAGGTAAGAGTACGACCATCAAGCATATCATCGGTCTGATGGAGGCAAAGCAAGGTGAAGTCTCCATCAATGGCCATACGTTGAAAAAGGATGCCGATCAATACCGCAAACAATTTTCATACATACCGGAAACACCGATTTTATATGATGAACTAACCCTGGAGGAGCACCTGAAGCTTACGGCCATGGCCTACGGGTTATCAGATGCGGAATATAAGGGAAGAATCGACAAATTGTTGAAAGCGTTTCGCATGGAGAAGAAGATGAGCTGGTTTCCTGCCCATTTTTCTAAAGGGATGAAACAAAAAGTGATGATCATGTGTGCCTTTCTTATCCAGCCCAGTCTGTACATCATAGACGAACCGTTTGTCGGATTGGACCCACTCGGGATCCAGTCCTTACTTGTTTGGATGCAGGAGATGAAACAAAATGGGGCAGGCATCCTGATGTCTACCCACATATTAGCCACTGCCGAGAGATATTGCGATTCATTCATCATCCTTCATGAAGGGGAAATCCGGGCTAAAGGGACTCTCGAAGAGCTTCGCAGGGAGTTTACTATGCCTGAAGCCACCTTAGATGATATATATATTCAGCTGACAAAGGAAGAATCCCATGATGAATAACGTGGAGGGCATCTGGAAAAAGAGGATTGTGGAGTATAACCAGGAACTTCAAAAGTATTTGAAGTACATGTTCAACGATCATTTATTATTCGTCCTGATCTTCGCATTGGGAGGCGCGGCGTTTACGTATAATCAGTGGGTGAAGACACTCGAGCCAACATTCCCGGCTCCTCTTATCATGGCAGTCATACTTGGTCTCTTATTGGCATGGAGTCCTGTTTACACCTTCCTCCGGGAAGCGGATGCTGTATTTCTTCTTCCTTTAGAAGAACGTCTATCCAGATATTTCAGGAAATGTATCTGGATCAGCTTCTTGTTCCAATCCTACATTCAACTGCTTGTCCTGGCTGCCCTTATGCCTATGTATGTAGCTGTATCCGGAAACAGTTTCAGAAGCTTCTTTCCGTTACTTGCCTTAGTATTGGTCATAAAAATATGGAATCTTTATGTTCGCTGGTTCATGTTAAGGTTTCAGGAGAGGGAAGTTCACCTGACGGACAACCTGGCACGTTTTCTGTTGAGTGGGGCTCTTGTGTTCCTTGTTTTATCGGGAGCTTCCCTTTGGATGACAATCGTCGTGGCTGTCTTGATGCTCGGCTATGCATTTTATTTTCAACAAGCAACAAAGGGTAAGAACCTTAAATGGGATTTATTGATCAATCTTGAAGAGCAGCGCATGCTGTTCTTTTATCGCATCGCCAATATGTTCACGGATGTTCCAAAGCTGAAAGGGAAAGTACATCGGAGAAAATGGCTCGACTGGCTTGTGAAGGCGCCTTTCTCACAAGCATCAACCTATCGCTATTTATATCTTCGCTCGCTTGTGAGGACAAGTGAATATTCAGGTCTGTATATACGTTTGACCCTGATCGGTGTGTTGCTGATCTATTCAAATTCTTCTTTCGTCTTCAGTATCCTGACGGCTATGGTCTTTCTTTATTTGACTGCTTTTCAGATGATTCCATTATTCAAGCGTTTTGACTATAAGATCTGGGTGCTCATTTACCCCGTTTCAAGAGAATTGAAAACATTATCTTTTCAGAAAATCATGAGCCAGTCGATGATGATTCAGGCACTTGTGTTTTCCCTGCCCCTTTTTGTAAGGGGAGAGTGGCTGCCGGGATTGATCACGCTGTTCGCAGGCTTATCCTTTTCCATTTTTTTCAGTCAGTTCTACCTGGGGCAAAGATTGAAGAAGATGGAAGAAACCCTTTTTTAATGAAACAGGTAAGATGAACATAATATGAGTAAAGGCTGACGAAAAAGGATGGTGGTTCTAAAGTGAACCATGAGAGAGAAGAGCTTGAGCAGTGGAAACGAAGATACACCAGGAAGTCATCCATTTTTCAGAGGGTTTCCAAACAGGCCCAAACGAAAGTGAATGAGTGGATACCTGAGAAAGCGCATAAAGTTGTCACGGAAAGCATCAAGAAAATGGTGGAGGTCACTCTGAAGGGAAGCGAATGGGTGTCTCTTCAGAAGATTCCCCGTAGCTCAGCGCTGCAGGAACGGGAAGTCGTGATGAAGGAACGAATGGAATTTTACCGGAAAGCTGCCACCATCGAAGGGGCGGGAACCGGTGCCGGGGGGGTCTTCCTTGGTCTTGCGGATTTTCCATTGCTCCTGTCTATTAAGATGAAATTTTTGAGTGAATGCTCCCTGATCCATGGTTATGATCCCAAACAATATGAGGAACGTCTATTTCTTCTATATGTTTTTCAACTTGCATTCTCAAGCGATACCCATAAGAAGAAGGTCCTGCACATCATTGAGAATTGGGAGGATGAAAAAGAAAAGCTGAAGGAACTTGACTGGAAAACCTTTCAACAGGAATATCGGGATTACATCGATTTGGTGAAGATGCTCCAGCTCATTCCGGGAGTCGGGGCTGTTGTGGGTGCCTATGCGAATTATCAGCTTTTGGATCAGCTTGGTGAAGTGGCAAAATTCGCTTATCGGATTCGCTGCTTTAATGCATTAGAATAGTACCGTATGAAGGTCGATCGTCATGATCGGTCTTCTTTTTGTCAGTGTCATTGTGATGACAAACCCATCTTTTTCTTTCCGCAATGACTTCATGTATAGTGATAAAGGTAGGGTAAATGTGTTTAGTGAGGTGTGGAATAGATGAATAAACGGAAAAAAGCATGGAAGATAGTCGGGCTTATTTTATTCTCCTTCTTCTTCTTTCTGGCAGGATTCTTTCATTTTATTGAAGCTCAAGGATTTGCGAAAATGGTCCCTGCGTTTATTCCTTTAAGGGAAGAGCTTGTTTATATTACGGGAATCATTGAATTCATTCTGTCAGTCCTGCTGTTGATTCCGAAGACTCGTGAAAAAACAGGGATCATCACAGCGATATATTTAGTGCTTGTATTTCCTGCAAATATCTACGCGGCCATTAAAGGAATTCCGGCCCCGGGACAGGAAGATGCCAATCAACTGCTGCTTTGGGTCAGACTATTGTTTCAGCCCCTCTTGATCTGGTGGGTGTTGGTGGTCAGTAAAATTGAAAAAAATCATCGCTTTTATTAAAAAAGAAGGATCGGATGCGAGCGTCCAATCCTTCTTTGTGTTATTTCGGAACGGCTTCGGAAACGGAATGTTTATCCTGGTAGTGAAGTGTTGCACCGGCCAATGATTTTGCTGCAATGAGAAGTGCTTTTTCGTTAAGATCGAACTTGGGGTGGTGGTGTGGGAAGGCTGTTTCCACATTGTCGGGCTTTGCTCCCGTGAAGAAGAAAGTACCCTTTACATGTTCTAAATATAAGGCGAAATCCTCACCGCCCATTTGCATTTCAATTTCTTCCACCGTATGCACTTCATCTACAGTATCTGCACTTTGAATGAATAGATTTGTCTCTTCAGGGTGATTGACAACGGCCGGATAACCCCGCTCATATACATATTCATAATCACAGCGGCCTGAAAGGCAGGCGCCTTTCAGGATCTGTTCGATTTCTTCTTCAATAAAGTCCCTGACTTCCGGGTTGAAGGTCCGTACCGTTCCAATCAATTTAGCTGAATCGGCTATTACGTTAAACGCATTATCAGCTATAAAGGACCCGATGGTCACGACGGCTGGATCAATCGGGTTTACTCTTCTGCTGACGATTTGTTGGAGTTCTGCAACAACTTGAGCCCCGATCACGATGGAATCCTTCGTTTTGTGAGGCTGTGCCCCGTGACCTCCTGATCCTTTGATGACAATTTCAAAGCGGTCCGCAGCGGCCATGATCGGACCAGTTCGGTGAAGGACCTTTCCAAGCGGTTCGGTTGCCCATAAATGGGTGCCGAAGATCACATCCACACCTTCAAGGCATCCCGCTTCAATCATGGACTTAGCTCCCCCCGGTGCGTATTCTTCAGCGTGCTGATGAATAAGAACGACTGTTCCTGGAATGGAGTCGCGCATTTCATGAAGGGTTTTCCCTAGTACCAGAAGTGTAGCGGTATGGCCGTCATGACCACAGGCGTGCATGACGCCCGGAACGGTAGAACGATATTCCACTTCCTTCTCATCCTGTATGGGAAGGGCGTCAAAGTCTGCACGGAGAGCCACGGTCTTACCGGGGAGAGCACCTTCCACTCTCGCTACCACACCATTGCCGCCGACTTGTTCTTGAACGGGGACCCCGATTTTTTTGTAGTAATCCGCAATATACTTTGCCGTATTTTTTTCCTGGAAGGATAATTCCGGGTGTTGATGAAGAAATCTTCTAATTTTAACCATTTCTATCCAACGATCTTCTAATTTCTGATATAATTCATTCAGCAAGTCCCCAACCTCCTAATGTTTGGTGAATATTACGAATATTATAACACTAAAAGTTCCCGGGAAGAGGGGTTAAGTGAAATTCAAGGAGGGATCCGATGAATAAAATCTTATCCATTACGGCAATCATTTCATTTGTACTTTTTATGACCATAGCCCATTTTGTTTATCATGACTTGGAGGTGTTCGGAGAAGATTATCTTCTGACAAACATGGGTGACTTGAATGTTTTAGAACTATTTTCAGTGATAGGGACCGAACTGGTCATCGGAATTGCCACAATCGTCCTGATTCTGTTTCTTTGGTGGATTAAAAAGGATTATGCAGGAATCATTACTGTCGTGGTACTGGTAGCGGGAAGTAACGTCCTGAATAAAGCCATCAAAGGTTTGATGGAGCGTGAAAGGCCACCATTTTCCCATGGAGAAGAAGGATTCAGCTTTCCCAGTGGTCACGCCATGGTGGGACTTGTCTTTCTGCTGGTCATCGCTTATTTCATCAGTAAAGAGATTTCGTCCCTGGGAATCAAAGTAATGATTTTCACTTTGGCCGTCATCCTTTCCCTGTTGACAGGATTCAGCCGGGTAGCGGAACAGGCTCACTATCCTACTGATGTAGCTGCCGGTTTCCTTCTGGGTTATTCATTTTTCGTGCTATGTATTTTCTTATATGAAAAGCGCCCTGCAAAATAAGAGGGACGGACCTTCCGAGGTAAGGTCCGTCCCTCTATCTTTAGATTAAAAACATCGCAACGATGGTAGTTGCGATCAGTCCGATGACGACGGGGAGCAGATTCCGCCTGGCAAGTTCGAATGGGTCGACTCCACAGATAGCTGCTGCCGGAATGAGTGCCCATGGTACGAGAGTCCCGCCCCCGACCCAGATGGCTGCCACCTGACCAAGGGCCGTTAGGGTAGCAATGCCGGAACCGATGCTTTCAGCGAATAAATTGGCGACGGAACCGGCAAGAGAAATACCTGAGAAGCCTGATCCATCAAGTCCCGTGATGGCACCGACCGTCGTAAGGGTAATCGCTCCCACCGCCTTGGAAAGTGGAACGGCAGCAGCAAGGGATGCACCAAGATCATTGACGATTCCATGTGATGTTGACGGAAGGAAATCCCCGATGATCGTTTGGAACCCTGAGTCCCCTAAATAGAAGAAAGCGGCAATCGGTATGACCGGACCGAATACTTTAAATCCGAACTGAAACCCGTCAATCATGAAACTGGTCGTTTTCTCTAATCCTTTTCCTTTATAGGCGGCCAAAGAAATCAATAAGAGTATGATGATGGAGGTTCCCCCGATAAGTGCGGTTGCATCCCCGCCTTGCAGATCGAATAGAACCATTGCCGTAATATCAGCAGCGAATAAAATGGGGATGAGGATCGCGATGGCTTTTTTCCAACGGGATGATAAAAGATCATGTGAAGAATCCTGCTCTGGACCGATGGCTGCAAGGGAATTGGAATCGATTGTGAGGATCCCTTTTTTCATATCTCGCTTAAGGAAGATGAATGCAGTAACGGTCGTGACGACTCCCATGACGATGATGAGGGGAATACTTGCCGAAATAACTTCAGAAACAGGAATACCTGCAGCGTCCGCCGTCAACTTTGGGGCAGCCTGGATGACAAAGTCACCTGAAAGGGCGATTCCGTGACCGAAAAGGTTCATGGCCATGGCGATGCCGAGGGCCGGTAATCCGACCCGTAAGGCAACGGGTACCAACACGGCTCCCAATAGAGCCACTGCGGGGGATGGCCAGAAAAACCACGAAATGAACATCATTACAAGACCTATTGTCCAGTACGCAAGAGCAGGGGTGCGGATGAACTTAGTGAACGGTCGGATCATGACATCATTAATCCCTGTCGACGTCAGTCCTTTACTCATGGCAACGATGATGGAAATGACGAGAATGGTTGAGAGTAATTCAGTGATGGCAAAGATAAAGCTATTAAATATACTACTGATTGACCCACTGATCGATCCCGTGGCAACCAAAGCGATACTGAAGATCCCGAGAATACATACGATGGTTGTGTCTTTTCTGAAAACCATAAATAGGATGATCAACCCTATGAAAACTAAATAAATCCAATGAAGAGCAGTCAAATCAATCCCCATTAGAAAAACCTCCTCAACATTTGTTCCTCAAACCTTGGGCATATGCCCTGATCTGTACTATAGATTATGAAAATGCAGATAAGGTGTGATACAGGAAACATACATTTTTTCAGCCTCTGGACTGAGGCTGAATCATTCCGCTGCTCCTCAAACAATCATGAAAATCAATCTATAATGGAAGATGTAACAGGAATAGGCAAGTTCAATAGCGAAAGTTATAAGTGATGTGAAGGTGGTGTTCGTATGAGATACAAAGGAAGAAAGCAATGGTTTTTCTCATTTTTGCTGATGGTGATAGGATTGTGGCTATTATTACTGAATATAGGTGTCATTTCCTTGGAAATAACGCAGATATTTGTCAATATTATTCCTATTTTGTTATTGCTGTTGGGTTTGAAGTGGTCAGTAGACAGCTTTTTGAAAAAAAGCTTTGGCAAATTACTATTCGGCCTTTTCAGCCTGGCACTTGGGGTGCTGATCCTGCTGGATAGATACGATGTGCTGGTTTTCGATTACGTGAACTGGTGGAAGTTATGGCCGGTTATCATTATTGCTATTGCGATTCATCGGATTGTGAGGAATAAACCGATTCAAGTGAGTATAAGCAGTGATTATCCTTTTAATAAGTCAGTTGAACCGGCTCGTGAGGGACAGCCGTTAAATCAAAAGATCCTCCAGAAGAAAAATAAGATAAATAGAGGGTTTATCGTCGGGGATATCCGTTTTTCAGAACCGAACTGGCCACTGGAAAATATGAAGCTATACAACGCCATAGGAGATTACTATTTTGATTTCAGTAAAGCCTTCATTCCTGAAGGGGAAACGCCTATTGATATCAAGGGATGGATTGGCGATGTGAAGATGATCATACCGGAAAATGTCCCTGTGGAAATCACTTTGAAGGTGCAGGTGGGTGATGTGAAGTTGTTTGAACAGAAATCTGCCGATATTCGTTCTGAACTGTATTATCGATCCCCCGGATATGTCGAGGCAAGCAAAAAAATCAAGCTGACTGTTGATGTAAAAATCGGTTCGATCCGGATTACCCGGATATAAAGGTTGCGAGGGGGAATGAGATTGAATAAAACCTCAAATATCCGAAATTGGATTTTCAAGAGCTTTTTGATGATGGCTGTCATGGCCATTCTACTTTTTTTTATCGTTTTGCAAGTCTATCTTTATCTTTCAGAGGACCCCAGTATCTCTCTTAAACTTTCCATTTATTTGACCACTTGGCTGGCCATCATTTTATTACTATTAAGCATTTATTTCGGTTTTCGTACAGGGTATACATTCAAGGTCAGAATCGATGATATCTCCACCTTTGTCACCTTACTCCGAAGTGGTAAGTTCTCTGCAAGGGTGGACCGGTATGATCATGACGAGTTGGGGATTTTATCGGACGAATTGAATCAGCTTGCGGTATTCATTCAAGAGCAGGTCAAATCACTTCAGCGGCTGGCAGATGAAAAGTCAGAGCTTGCCGATCAGGCTCACCAGGCTGCGGTCATGGAGGAGAGGCAGAGGCTTGCCAGGGACTTGCATGATTCTGTCAGCCAGCAGTTATTTGCCCTGAATATGCTTTCTTCAGCGGCGCAAAAATGCATCGGGAAAGATTATAAAAAGGTTGAAATCATCGTGAGACAAGTAGCCGATATTGCAGGGAAGGCACAAGGTGAGATGAGAGCCCTTCTTCTTCATCTTCGACCGATTGATTTAAAGGGTGAAAGTCTTCGGGAAGCGTTAACCATCTTAATCAGAGAACTGAAGGAAAAAACGCAAATTGAGATCGATGCCACCCTGGATGGAATGGAGGACTTATCGAAAGGGACTGAAACACATATGTTCAGGATCATCCAGGAGAGTCTTTCAAATATCCTTCGTCACTCTGAAGCAACAAGAGTAAAGATCGTGACGGAGAAGAAAGGTGGCTATGTCACCTTATATATCAGTGATAACGGTAAGGGGTTTGATCTAAAGGAAAACAAGATGACCTCTTACGGACTTCAAACGATGAGAGAGCGGGCGGAAGAAATAGGAGGATTATTTCAGATTCGCTCCAAAGAAAAAGAGGGAACGTATATTAATCTCCGCATCCCGGTTTAATTCAAAGGGGGAAGACACTTGGAAAAGATTAAAGTGATGATTGTTGATGATCACGAGATGGTACGGCTGGGTATGAAAACATATTTGCTGACAGAAGATCGAATTGACTTGCTTGGAGAAGCGAAAAGTGGAAATGAAGCAGCTCAGCTTGCCAAGCTGTATATGCCCGACGTCATATTAATGGATTTATTAATGGAGAATGGGAATGGCATCGAAGCCACAAGGAAGATCCTATCCTTTCATCCTCACTGTAAAATTATCATCCTTACAAGCTACTATGACGATGAAAAGGTGTTTCCTGCCATCGAAGCAGGTGCTCATAGTTACTTATTGAAGACGGCAAGTGCAGAAGAAGTAACCGGGGCAGTTTATAAAGCGGTTAAGGGTGAATCGGTCATAGCATCCAAAGTTGCCGATAAGATGATGAACCGATTCCGTCCGCAGGTAAGAAAGGCTCATGAAGAGTTGACGACAAGGGAAATGGATGTTTTGAAATGTTTGAGTGAGGGCATGACGAATCAGGAAATTTCAGAAGAGTTATTTATCGGAATCAAGACCGTCAAGACCCATGTAAGTAATATTTTGAGTAAGCTTGGAGTCACGGACCGTACCCAGGCAGCCATTTATGCGAATCGAAACGGGATCTTGTTTAAAGCCTCAAGGAAAGAGTAGAGAAGTTTTATATAAGGCAGAAAGCAGAATGGGCTTAGTCAAAAGGAATGAAATCATTCCCCTTGACTAAGCCCATTCTGCTGAAAACGAATTTGAATATTAAGAAATGACCGGCTTAGTTAATTTTAATCGTGATGATAGCAGGCACTCCGTTGAAGAAATGGAAGCAAATTCTTGGTGAAGATTTGCCAGGGACAGTCCATGAACAATTTCAGCAGAAAATAGGGAACCGTCAAACGAATAGGTTTCAAAGCATGCAGTGGCATCATTTGGGACCGTCACTTCATATCCCAGATCTGCGGCCATTCGAACAGTAGTGGATATACCGTGATTGGTTGTGAACCCCATTACGACAAGGGATTTATATTTTTCCCGTTTTAAATATAAATCCAGATCTGTATCGATAAAAGCGCTATTGACATGCTTAATGATGTGTTTTTCTTTTTGTACAGGCCGGAAACACTCTATAAAATCAAAACCTCTTGAACTTGAATGAAGTGGTGATTCCATATCGAAAGAAGAATGTTGCACGTGTACAACCGGCCACGCCTTTTCTCTCCAACCATGCAAAAGCTGATAAGCGTTCTTTTCCATACCGGGATTATTCCGCTTTCCCCGTGAAGAATCACTATATGCCTTTTGAAAATCAATCAAAATCAAACATGTTTCACTCATCGGAACTCCTCTCCTTTCATTCAGGATGTCTGTAACCAATACGATTAAGTATACTGTTAATCATTTGTAATTATGTATGTACACACCCGCTGCAATTGTAAAGATTATAAAAGAAAAAGCTGCCGGAATTCAGGCAGCTTTTTCTTCAGGATTGACCCGAAACATAGTATTTACTTACATAAGATGCACGTGGGAAGATATCCTTTTGATTATCAATTCCTTCTTCAGTGCCCCTCTTTGCATGGGCCTTCTCGTATTGCTTGGATTCCTGCCAGCCAAGGAAGCTTCGTTCGTCCTCCCAAAGGGTCATGATCACATATGTATCGTTGTCCAGTGGTCTCAGAACCCGAATTGCGGTAAACCCCGGCACCTCTTCAATCAAACCGGCACGGTTTTTAAAGCGGTATTCAAAAAGCGGCCTTCCTTCGTCTGATACGGGGATGTTGTTGAAGACTACGTATCCTTTGCTTTCAAGTTCCCCTGATTGATCAACAATTTCATAGCTGCGAGGAGATTCAAAGACACTCTCTCCGCTTGTTTCATGTAAAAGCAGTGCATCTTCGCCCTGCATTAAGAGCATTTTTTCACCCGCATGCTGATCCATAATTTTTTGTAGGAAATCATGTGTGCCTGTTGTCATATATAGCTTCATCCAAATCACCTCAATAAAGTAGTCACTTCTATTATACTCTTCCCTTTTCTTTCTCTCTTGTAACATGAATGATGGATATTTTTTCACCACCCTTCAAAAATCGGCAAATTTATGACATTTTCCCTTGATAACTATACAATTCTCCCTAAAACGTCTATAGTTTAAAAGGGTTACAAAATGAACGTTCAAATAATATATAGGACAATTTTAGAATCTACTCAAATTAGTTTACAATAGGGTTAATGGAGTTACATAGAAAGGTGGACGAACAAAGGTATGAAACAGATGAATGATACTTTTTTACGAGCGGCAAGGGGAGAGAAAACGGATTATACTCCGGTTTGGTATATGAGACAAGCGGGTCGTTCACAGCCTGAATACAGGAAGATCAAGGAGAAATATTCTCTTTTTGAAATCACGCATCAGCCTGAACTATGTGCATATGTGACAAGGCTGCCTGTGGAACAATATGATGTCGATGCAGCCATTCTTTATAAGGATATCATGTCACCACTTCCTTCGATTGGAGTGGATGTCGAAATCAAATCAGGCATTGGCCCTGTGATCGATAATCCTATCCGTACGACTGCGGATGTTGAAAAGCTTGGGGAAATCAATCCTGAACAGGATGTTCCTTATGTATTGGACACAATCAAATTACTGACACAGGAACAATTATCGGTTCCATTGATCGGCTTTGCCGGTGCTCCGTTTACGATGGCAAGCTATATGATTGAAGGCGGTCCTTCCAAAAACTATAATAAAACAAAAGCGTTCATGTATGCAGAACCACAAGCTTGGTTTGCTTTAATGGATAAATTGGCAGCGATGACCATCACATATGGTAAAGCCCAAATCAAAGCCGGGGCGTCTGCCTTCCAAATATTCGACTCCTGGGTGGGTGCACTGAATGTACAGGACTATCGCACATTCATCAAACCGGTCATGGAAAGAATCTTCAATGAACTGAAGGAAGAGAATGTACCATTGATCATGTTTGGTGTCGGAGCAAGCCACCTTGCGAATGAATGGCATGATCTCCCCATCGATGTAGTCGGACTTGATTGGAGATTGCCGATTAAGGAAGCAACAGAAAGAGGCATATCCAAAACGGTGATGGGCAATCTGGATCCTGCGATCCTGCTGGCACCATGGGATGTGATTGAAGAAAAAGCTAAAGAAATCCTGGATCAAGGGAAGGACCTAAGCCACATCTTCAACCTCGGCCACGGAGTATTCCCTCAAGTCAATCCAGATACATTAAAGCGATTAGCATCCTTTGTGCATGAATACAGTGCCAGGTAGAGAACATTCACACATGTCTATAAATGGATTCTGTTGAAGAAACATGGCACAATAATGTAATGTATGAAACTGACAATGAGGTGAAATGGTATGTCAAAGAAGAAAATGGGCCTATTGGTGATGGCCTATGGTACACCATATAAAGAAGAAGATCTGGAACGCTACTATACACATATCCGCCACGGAAGAGTCCCTTCCAGCGAACTTTTGGATGACTTGCGGGGACGGTACGAGGCGATCGGGGGGATTTCCCCACTGGCGAAGATCACCCTTGATCAGGCGAAAAGCCTGGAGGAACATTTGAATACGGTTCAAGACAACATTGAATTTAAAATGTATCTTGGGTTAAAGCATATTGAACCGTTCGTAGAAGACGCAGTGGAACAAATGCATAATGATGGCATTGAAGAAGCAGTTTCCATTGTACTCGCTCCTCATTTCTCAACGTTCAGCGTCAAATCGTACAATGGACGTGCGAAAGAAACGGCGGAAAAGCTTGGCGGTCCAACAATCACAGCGATTGAAAGCTGGTATGAAGAACCTAAATTCATTCAGTACTGGGTAGACAGGGTGAAGGAGACCTTCGCAGGAATGAGTGATGAAGAGCGAAATAATGCGGTGCTCATTGTTTCTGCACACAGCCTTCCTGAACGCATTCTGCAGTCCGGCGACCCATATCCGAAGCAATTAGAGGAAACGGCGAAGATGATCGCAGAAGGAGCCGGTGTCACGGAATATGCAGTAGGCTGGCAAAGTGAAGGGAACACTCCCGACCCATGGATCGGCCCTGACGTCCAGGATCTGACAAGGGATCTTCACAAGGAAAAAGGCTATACTACTTTTGTTTATACACCGGTAGGGTTTGTAGCTGATCACCTTGAAGTACTTTACGACAATGATTATGAATGTAAAGTCGTAACAGATGATATCGGAGCTTCTTACTATCGTCCGGAAATGCCTAATGCCAAACCGGAATTCATTGATGCCTTGGCAGATGTCGTGTTAAAACACCTTAAAAAATAGTTTCCCGTTTTTGGCTGTACAGGAAGGACTGAAGCGAGTGGGTTCACTCTCAACGCTTTAGTCCTTCTCTATTATTGGATATGAAGATATTTTGTTAAAGAAGGCGATGAACGTGTTGGAACAACAAAACAAAAAGATTGTAGTCGTAGGCGGGGGGATCACCGGTTTAACCACGGCCTACTATCTGCAACAGAAAATCAAGGAAGAACATCTTTCCATCGAAGTAAAACTGGTAGAAGCCACCCACCGATTAGGCGGGAAGGTCCAAACTCTCAATAAGGACGGCTATATCATTGAAAAGGGACCCGACTCTTGTTTATCAAGCAAAACGGAAATCTCCCGTTTAGCGGAAAAACTTGGTATGGAGGACAAGCTCGTCCGAAATCGCAAAGGCACATCCTACTGTATAGCCGGTGGTGAACTCTATCCAATACCAGGGGGATCCATTGTAGGAATTCCAACCCAAATCGCCCCTTTCATCACAACAAGCTTATTTTCACTATCAGGAAAAATGAGGGCAGCGGCGGATTTTATCCTTCCACGCTCCCAGGAAAGAGAAGATCAGTCATTGGGGAAATTCTTCAGGAGAAGAATGGGGGATGAAGTTGTTGACCACTTGATCGAACCGCTCTTAACGGGCATATTCGCCGGGGATATCGATCAACTAAGCTTAATGTCTACATTTCCGCAACTCTATGAATTGGAGCAGAAACATCGGAGTTTAATAGCCGGCATCAAAAAGAGCGGACAAGCGGGGGGATCAAACGAAGAAGGGAACTTCCTGACTTTCACCGGGGGTCTACAATCATTGATCGATGCCATGGAAGCAAGTTTGGAACCAAATACGGTATACAAAAGCATGAAGGTAACCAACATAGAAAAAGAGATCAGCGATGATTATACCATCACTTTCACGAACGGGGATCAAATGGAAGCCGACAGCGTCATCGTCACGACCCCCCATCACGTATTGCAATCCATGTTTCCTTCCTACCCATTCTTGCATTTTTTAAAGGAGATGCCTGCTACGTCAGTGGCGACGGTTGCAATGGGATTCTCACAAGAGGCCATAAAAAAAGATATCGCCGGAACAGAGTTCCTGGTATCAAGAAATAGCGATTACTCCCTGACAGCGGGAACGTGGACTCATAAAAAATGGCCACACACGGCTCCGGAAGGAAAAGCATTGTTGCGTTGCTACCTTGGCAAGTCCGGTGACGAAACCATCGTGGATTTGTCCGATGACCACATCGAGCAAATCGTGCTCGATGATTTGAGTAAGATCATGGAAATTGATGGTCCGCCTGATTTCACGATCGTCTCACGCTATAAAAATTCCATGCCTCAATACACGGTCGGCCACAGAGAACGTATTCAAAGTATGTATGATCAAGCAGAGGCCACTTTACCAGGAGTATTCATCGCTGGGAGTTCATATGATGGATTAAGTATTCCCGACTGCATCGGGCAAGGGGAGAAGACCGTATCGAAAGTGTTGGATTATTTGAACGAGATATTTTGAAGACCACTGGGAAACTGGTGGTCTTTCTTAGGGGGGCATGCTGAATTTCCTTTTATGCTTCACTTCCGAGATGAAAGAAAGCACCCTCTAATGAAGGTGCATCTTACTTCACCACCCGATATCTTGAATGCTGAAGCACCCAATTCTGTGGAAAGGCAGAACCCAGAACCCAGTAGCTCAGCCCCCTTAATCTATAGTCGTCCAGCACCATTTGCTTTGCCAGCATGCTTCTCGCATCTTCAAACCAGACTTCATGCTGCTGCCCGGATTCATCCCAATATTTGAAGAATGGAGACTGGTATTGGTCATTGTATTGAATGCGCACCCCGTATTTGCTTGCAAGGTCAATGGCACCCTGAGGGGAGATGGATTTCGCAAAAGTCCCATCCACCCATGGGATTTTCCAGTCACGGCCATATAAGGGAGCCCCCATGAGAATTTTATTGCGGGGTATGACCGTCACGGCGTAGTCCAGTACTTTTTTCACTTCATTAATGGGAGCAATCGCCCATGGTTTCCCTCCGGCCCATCCCCACTCGTAAGTCATAAGGACAACAAAGTCGACAATTTCTCCGTGAGCCTTATAGTCATGGGCTTCATATAACAATCCTTTTTGATCTCCCTTGATTTTCGGAGCGAGTGCCGTTGAGACAGAATAGCCTTTTGGTTTTAATGCAGAGACCGTCCTCCTTAAAAAAGAGTTATAATTTTCCCGGTCTTCAGGGTAAACGTATTCGAAATCAATGTTCAATCCTTTATAACCCTTTGTCTCCATTTTCTTAAGTATGGAAGAGATTAACGTATTTTGCAGTGGTACACTTCTTAAAATGGTTGCAACAAGATCGGAGTTGAATTTTCCGTCTACATAATTGGTCAGAACCAATAGGGGATCGACGTTCTGATTATCCGCAGCCGAAATAAGGCCGGTATCGTTCAGTTCTGTAATCGAACCTTCTTTTGTAATGGAATGGGTAAAAGGAGCAAGGTATGTGAAGTAGCTTCCCAGCCCATTCACTTCGGCTGCTCCTTGACTGTCGGTCCTCGTGGTGTATGCATTCACCTCGATCACCGGTTTCGTGTTCGGGATCCGAATTTGTTGATTAGGGTAGATAAGGGATGGATTGGAGATGGCATTCGCATTTAAAATCTCTTGCATAGGAACTTTATAATTATAGGAAATGGTATAAAGGGTATCGCCTGTTCGAACGTTGTGAATGAAAGCAGGCATTACAATCAACTGACCGATAAATAGTGTGGAGGGATCAGAAATCTGGTTGAATGTCTGTAGTTCATTGGGATCCATATGATACTTTTGACTGATCTTATACAACGTATCCCCTGGCTGAACGATATATTCTTTTAAAGGTTCCGGGATGAGAAGACTTTGTCCGATAACAAGTATATTGGGGTTCTTCAACTGATTACCATAAGCGATCTGGTTCACCTCAACCCCGTACCTTGATGCGATCGACCAGAGTGAATCCCCGCTTTTTACCACGTAAATATTCATATGACACCTCCTGAACCGTCTTATACCTATAGCCTATTCATGATGGCTTATTCGATATGAAAAAACGGGGATAAAGAAAATGAAAAATATCACTTGTGTAATGCTTGTAGATGTGATAAATTTATCAATGTTAACAAAATGACTAAATTACAAATATGGTCAAACGGTCAAATGAGAGGAGTGAGTTCATGGCGATCGATCGAAAGAAACAGATCCTCGAGGCAGCTACCAATTCTTTTTCATTGTTTGGATATAAAGCCACGACGATGGATCAAGTGGCTAAAATTGCGAATGTAGGAAAAGGAACGATTTATACATTCTTTAAGAATAAGGAAGAGTTGTTCGACGAGATCGTTTCATCATTAATTAATGAGATGACCTTTGAAGCAGAAGAAGTGATTGATCCGGAAGCTACATTTTCTGAAAATGTCCACCGTGCATTGTTTCGTCTTCTCGAATTTCGTAAAGAGCATAAGCTGACGATCAAGTTATATCAGGAAGCCCGTGAAATGGGAACACCTGCTGTATCCGAGGTCATTGACCGCATGGAAAAAGTGGTCATAGACTTCTTAAGTCACCGAATTGAAAAGGCCATTGCCTCAGGAGCGATTAAGCCCTGCAACCCGGAAATGACTGCATTCGTCTTGTTGAAGCTATACGTTTCCTTGATATTCGATTGGGAACGTACACATGGTCCACTTGATAAAGATGAAATAGCCAATCTGTTTGAGCTGTATATCATTAAAGGGTTATCAAATTGATAGTCCTTCATTTTTAGGAAAAAATGACCAATTGAATGAAATAGTCATTTATTTTTTACCTTTCGATGACCGTTTGGGTTTATTGGTCAATAATTCAATTCTTTGAATAAAAAATAGGAGGAAAACATGAAGAAATCATTTATTGGTTCAGAATTCAAAGCGATTTTTCGCAACAAGAAGCTGCTCATTCCGATACTAGCCGTGCTCTTTATTCCTGTACTATACAGCGGCATGTTCCTTTGGGCATTCTGGGATCCATACGAGCAACTTTCAGATCTTCCTGTAGCTGTTGTGAATAGTGACCAGGGGGCAGAGTTTGATGGTAAGGAGTTGCATATCGGATCGGATCTTGTTGATAAGCTGAAGGAAAGCGATCAGTTCGATTTTCATTTCGTCGATAAAAAAGAAGGATATAAGAATCTGGAGAAACAAGACTATTATATGCTTGTGGAAATTCCAGAGGACTTCTCTGAAAACGGTACTACGTTGTTAGAGGAAAATCCTCAAAAGCTTTCTTTAAAATATGTCCCGAATGAGAGCTTTAACTTCTTATCTGCTCAAATTGGGGATACGGCGATGAAAGAGATCAAAGCGAGTCTTTCTACATCCGTTTCAGAAACGTATGCAGAAACAATGTTTGATAAAATTCAGGAAATGGGAGATGGTTTCCAGACTGCCAGTGACAAAGCAGGGGAAATCAACAATGGGGCCATTGATCTTTCTCAAGGTGCCAAGAAGCTAAAGGACAATCTAGCTGTTCTTGCTGAAAAGAACGTCGAGATGACAGACGGCGTGGCTAAAACCCGTGCAGGTGCCGAGAAACTGGCTAAAGGTTCTCAGGAACTATCTGACGGTGTCGGCGTCATGACGGATAAATCCCAGCAATTATATAAAGGGACGCAGGATGTTCAATCCGGGTTGAATTCCCTTGCTGCCGGAATCGATAAAAGCAAGGCAGGTTTGGAGCAAGTGGACGCCGGGCTTGATAGTGCCGTGGACAATACGGCTAAATTGCAGGCAGGTTCACAGACCCTTGCAGAAAAAATCGGTGACCTGAAAGGTGGAGCCGATAGCGCGCAAGCAGGCGCTCAAGCGATTGGGGCCGGGGCTTCAAAGCTTGAAGAAGAATTGACTCCATTCATGGGAAGCCTTCCGGAAGAAAAGAAGGCTGAACTTCAGGCAGCCATCGACCAAATCAAGCAGGGGGCATCGGGACTTCAGACAGGTACCGGGGCTTTAAGTAATGGTGCCGTTGAACTTCAAAAAGGTGCAAACTCTCTCGCGGGTGGAATCGGTGCATTAAATGATGGCCAGAAGAAACTCCAGGGCGGCGTCGATCAGCTCGTGGCCGGATCAGCACAGCTTGACGAAGGTTCCAATCAACTTGTTGCCGGTCAAAATAAAGTGGTGGAAAACTACGGATTATTAAATCAGAAACTTGGAGACGTATACCAGGGAACGGTAGGTCTTGCTTCAGGGGCGAATGAACTGAGCTCAGGCCTTAACCGGGTATATGATGGATCCAATCAGCTTGCAGACGGATCCAGGAAACTCGCCGATGGTTCCACTGAGCTCGCAAACGGTTCAACGAAACTATCAGACGGGACAACGGAATACGAATCGAAATTAAAGGACGCAGCAAAAGAAGCCAATAGTGTCAAAGCGGATGACGATACGTATGACATGATGGCGGGTCCAGTCGATGTGAAAAATGAGAAAATCAATCATGTTCCAAACTACGGAACAGGATTTGCTCCTTATTTCTTATCTCTTGGACTATTCGTAGGGGCATTATTAATCTCTATTGTGTATCCGCTTCGCGAACCATCCGACCGTCCATCAAGCGGAATGAGCTGGTTCATGGGGAAATTTACTGTCCTTACGACAGTGGGGATCATCCAATCACTGATAGCAGCAGCCATTTTACTCTTTGGATTGGGTCTTGAAGTAAAAAGTGTACCATTATTCTTACTTTCTACTATTATTACAAGTCTTACATTCCTGGCATTGATTCAAATGCTTGTGACGGTACTGGGTGATCCGGGACGATTCGTCGCCATCATCATTCTGATTCTGCAATTGACGACGAGTGCAGGTACATTCCCACTTGAATTGATTCCGACTGCATTACAGCCAATCAGTGCACTGTTACCGATGACGTACTCGGTGTCAGCGTTCAAGGCGGTCATTTCAAGTGGAGACTTTGCCTTCATGTGGCAAAACCTCTTCATCCTGCTGGGATACTTCATTGTGTTCGTTGCATTGACAGCTATTTTCTTTGTAGGATTATTCAAGAAGCAATATTCGAAAACAGTAGAAGCATAAGGAAAAAAACGGCAGATGTCACAAACATCTGCCGTTTTTTCTTCATAAAATGGACAAACCCCGAGTAAACATGAAGGTGTATACTAAATGGTGAGAGGTACATAATGGTGATACATGAAAAGAGAATGCCTAAAGGAGAATGTTGTCATGAAGAAAATAAGCTTATTATTGCTGGTAGGTTTCCTCGCAATATTTATCTCTGCATGCGGAAATTCAAAAGAAGATAACGGAGCAAATAAAGATGAAAAACTGGAAGCGATCGATGCAAAGTTAGACGTGCCTGAGAAAGGAGAAAAAGGTGAACCGGTTTCCCTTTCCACGAAAGTCACTCAAGGTGATGAGAACGTCGACGATGCCGGTGAAGTAAAATATGAGATCTGGAAAAACGGTCAGAAAGATGAAAGCCAAATGATCGAGGCCAAGCACGAAAAAGGCGGACTTTATAAAGCAGAAAAGACGTTTCAAGAAGACGGTGCGTATACAGTGCAGGTTCATGTGACCGCCCGCGACATGCACACGATGCCAAAAACAGAAATTGCGATCGGTGAAGTAGAAGAGGGCGATCATGAGGAAGCGGGTGAAGATCACCACCATGGCGACCATGAAAGCACCGTTACCATCCATTTGACGAAGCCTGACAGTATTACTGCGGGTGAAGAAGCGGAAATGATGGTGCATGTAGAAAATAAAGAAGTCGCACTGGAAGAAGCCAGAGTCCGTTTTGAAATTTATCAGGATGGTCAAGAAAAGCATGAATGGGTGGATCTGACTGAAGGTGAAAGCGGAGAATATAAAGGATCCTATACATTCCCGGAGAAAGGGTCATATAATGTACAGGTCCATGTAACCAAAGGAGAAGAAATTCACGAACACACGATGGAAACAGTGGACGTACAATAATCATAAAAAGGATGCTCTTCATTTTGAAGAGCATCCTTTTTAGTACCCCTTGATTTTCATGTGCTTAGTATTCGTAGTCAGTCGTACATTTCTCGCAATAAATGCCGTAGCATTCATGCTGCTCCTCAATTGTATCTCCACATTGTGCACAAGACTTAGGCGGCAAATTTCGAAAGAACTCAACAATATTTTTTACCATGTTCATCACCCTCCGTAAATTTGTATTCACCCATCAATTGTTCGTGTTATATAACTGATGTGTTAATTTATTTTATTGTATTATAACAGTATGAGTTTCGTCAATAATTAATTCTAAAATGGGCGGAAAAAATGAAAAAATAGGCACAATGAAGTATAGTAGGGGTACAGACTAAAGTGAAAGGCGATGTTCAAATATGAAGTTAACCGTTATTGGTCAATGGGGCGGATATCCGAAAGCAGGAGAAGCGAGCACCGGGTATTTACTTGAAGCTAATGGCTTTAAACTGCTTATTGACTGTGGAAGTGGTGTACTATCCCAACTTCAACATCATATAGAACCTACAGAGTTAGATGCAGTCCTTCTGTCCCACTATCATCCCGATCATGTGGCAGATATAGGTGTACTACAACACGCTTTATTGATTCAATACTTCTTGGGGAAAAATAAAGGTCCATTACCTGTATATGCCCATCGGGAAGATCAGCAAGGATATAATTCCCTTACATACAAAGATTTAATGACAGCCCATGAGTATACTGAGGACTCTACTTTATCTGTTGGTCCCTTCACCGTAACGTTTGTGAAATCAAAGCACCCCGTTCCATGTTATGGGATGAGGATCGAAGCAGATGGGAAATCCCTCTTTTATACAGCAGATTCCGCCTTCAGGGAAGAATTTATTTCATTCGGACAGGATGCTGACGTGCTTCTCTGTGAATGCAATTTCTATGGGGAGATGGATGCATCGAACGCTGGTCATATGACTAGTCTCGACGCCGGGAAACTTGCTCAGTTAACCAGTGCCGGGAACCTAATCCTCACCCATTTACCTCATTTCGGCGACCTGGAGCAGTTAATTACAGAAGCAAAAACGATTTATAGCGGTCACGTATCATTAGCAAAAAAAGATATGGTAGTAGAAATTTAGGAGGAAACACGATGTTATTTATTGATAATAAAGGAATCACAGATCCGCGGATCAATCTTGCTATAGAAGAATATGCATTGAAGAACTTAGATATTAATGAGAGTTATTTATTATTTTACATCAATGAACCTTCCATCATCATCGGAAAGAATCAAAATACAATCGAAGAGATCAATACAGATTACGTGGAGAAACAGGGACTTCACGTCGTACGCCGCCTTTCCGGTGGGGGAGCCGTGTATCATGACCTGGGGAACCTGAACTTCAGCTTTATTACGAAAGATGATGGGGAGAGCTTTCATAATTTCAAGAAATTCACTGAGCCAGTTGTAACGGCTCTCCACAAACTCGGGGTAAAAGCTGAGCTGAGCGGTCGTAACGATATCATCGCAGAAGGCAGAAAGATCTCGGGGAATGCCCAGTTCTCAACGAAAGGTCGGATGTTCAGTCACGGAACGCTGCTGTTCGATTCCGAAATGGAAAACGTCGTGTCCGCTCTACGGGTGAAAAAAGACAAGATTGAATCAAAAGGAATCAAATCAATCCGGAGCCGTGTGGCCAATATCTCTGAATTCCTGACTGAACAAATGAGCATAGAAGAGTTCCGCTCAACCCTTCTTGATTTTATCTTCGAAGGAAGCGACGCAGAAGAATATGTCCTGACGGAAGAAGATTGGAAGAATATACATGAACTCTCAAAAGAACGCTATCAGAACTGGGATTGGAACTATGGGAAATCACCAAAATTCAATCTCCAGCATTCCCACCGCTTCCCGGTCGGTTCCATCGATGTCCGCCTCGAAGTGAATAAAGGGAAGATCGATAACTGTAAAATCTTTGGTGATTTCTTCGGGGTGGGAAATGTAGAGGACATTGAAGAAAAGCTTGCCGGTATACGCTATGAGCGAAAAGACATTGCCGGGGCATTGGTAGGTGTTGATATTCAACACTATTTCGGTAATATCACGATGGATGAATTCGTTGATTTGGTGTATTGATTTAAATGGAAGAACCGTCCAAATTGGGCGGTTTTTTTATATCAATATACTTGTATTAATACTATTCTTTATATAGAATATATTTTGAATACTTTTAATAGTTTGATGAATGACCATTCATTCAGTTTATTAAAAAGGGGAGGGAAACAATTGAATATTGCTACACGGTTAGATCAAATTGCTCAAGAGAAAGCAGATAAAACAGCCTATCATTTCTTGAATACTTCAAGTACATACGGGGAATTGAATGGTGCTGTATCGAAATTTGCAAGCGGTTTAGAGCAATTGGGTCTGAAAAAAGGAGATCATATCGCGCTTGTATTGGGGAATTCACCGCATTTTGTCATCGGATTATATGGAGCACTGCGTCTTGGATTAAAGGTCATTCCGATCAATCCGATTTATACTCCGGATGAGATTGGCTACATTCTGAAAAATGGTGATGTGAAGGCCATTCTCACACTTGATCTGCTCGTGCCATTGATTGTAAAAATGCAGCATCTGTTATCGGATGTGGAGCACTTCATCCTGTGTGAATCAAGAGATGAACGGGCGAAGGACATTGATTTAGAAAAAATTTCTCTGGTGTACCCTAAAATGAAATCGTTTACAAGTGTTTTGGGGAAAGGGGACCCTGCATTTAAAGGAGAGACAGTGGATGAGAATGAAATAGCCATCATTCTTTATACTTCCGGGACGACGGGTAAACCGAAAGGCGCCATGCTCACACATAAAAATATTTATTCCAATGCGACCGACGTGGGCAGTTATTTACGAATGAATGAAGATGATACCGTCATTACCGCTCTGCCAATGTTCCATGTCTTCTGTTTAACAGTGGTCCTGAATGCACCGCTTTTGAGAGGAGCCACCCTGTTAATCGTTCCACGCTTCAGTCCAAAGGCCATTTTTGAATTATCAAAGGCTTATCAACCAACCGTATTCGCCGGAGTACCGACCATGTACAACTTCCTGTTCCAGTACCCTGATGGAAACCCTGAAGATTTATCATCTCTTCGGCTCTGTATTTCAGGCGGCGCTTCCCTGCCGGTGGCTCTCTTGAAAAATTTTGAAAAGAAATTCAATGTCATGATTTCTGAAGGGTATGGGTTATCCGAAGCGTCACCTGTGACATGCTTCAACCCGCTGGATCGACCAAGGAAACCGGGATCGATTGGAACATCCATCATGAACCTCGAAAATAAAGTCGTCGATGAAATGGGAGAAGAAGTACCTGTCGGACAGGTCGGCGAACTGATCGTCAAAGGCCCGAATGTTATGAAGGGCTATTACAAAATGGAAGAAGAAACCGCCGCAACGATCCGCGACGGCTGGTTATATACAGGAGACCTTGCCCGCATGGATGAAGATGGCTATTTCTACATTGTGGACCGTAAAAAAGAGCTGATTATTGTAGGGGGTTACAATGTTTACCCTCGTGAGGTCGAAGAAGTGCTTTACAATCATCCCGGTATCGTGGAAGCAGCGGTCATCGGTGTCCCGCATCCCGAACTTGGTGAAGCCGTCAACAGCTATGTTGTAAAAAGCGATTCAACCCTGACAGAACAAGATGTGCTGGAGTATTGCAAAGAGCATCTTGCGAAGTACAAGCTTCCGGCTTCCATCGAGTTCCTGGATGAACTGCCGAAGAACACAACAGGGAAAATCTTGAGAAGAGCGCTGAAAGAGCAAGTGCTTCAATCATAAACAAAGAAGATGTTCAGTGGATCACTGAGCATCTTTTTGTTTCATTTCATAGCTTTACTGGCCTGTAATAGCTTTGATTCACCTTTTTCCCACGTCTCGACCTGTTCAATTGCCTGATCTGGAGTGAATCCCTGCCCGACCAATACACCTGATAAGATAAATTCCTGGAAGAGGTGGGTAAGGTTGATGCCTTCTTCCACTTCTGATAAGGCACGGGTTACGAGTGGTTGGATATATTCGTCCCACTGATCCGGAAGGCTTTTCGTTTCACGGTAGTACTGATTATTGTAATGGGCAGTCTGTTGATGCTGGAAGTAAGGGTTTTGATTATAAGGATGATACATAATAGCATACAGCTCCTTTATGGGTAGATGTCACGAACAGTCTATGCATTCACGAAGGAAGTGTTCATACCTTATAAAAAATGAAAGGGTTTTCTCGATTCGTGTCGAATCATACATAAGGAGGAAACACTTATACAAAGGGGAGAACAAACATGGAATCCATTTTACTACAGCAAAAGGGCAACGTTGCAACGGTCACCATCAACAGGCCGGATGCAATGAACGCCTTTAACTATGATACACTGAACGAACTGCAGCAGGTTGTCGAAGCACTCCGCATCAACCCGGACGTCCGGGTCGTCATTTTTACTGGAAGTGGAGAAAAAGCTTTCTCAGTCGGAGCGGATCTTAAAGAAAGAAAGACCTTGACTGAACAGCAGGTCATCCGAAACGTCTACAAAATCGGAGAGGTCTTCCAATCTGTCGCCACCCTTCCGCAGCCGACCATCGCTGCTATGAACGGGTACGCATTCGGGGGAGGGATGGAACTTGCCCTTGCATGCGATTTCCGAATAGCTGTAGCGGGCACGACAATGGGACTGACCGAAACAAGCCTGGCCATCATTCCGGGAGCAGGAGGCACTCAACGTTTGCCGCGACTGGTCGGTGAATCCAAAGCCCTCGAACTTATCCTCACAGCTAAACGTTTAACTTCAGAAGAAGCATTGGAAATCGGACTTGTTACAAAGGTAGCAGAAAAAGAAAATTTCATGGGTGAAGTCCATGGATTCGTGGAACCTATGTTAGCGAATGGCCCGGTTGCACTGCAGCAGGCTAAATTTGCCGTTAAGAATGGGATGAACGTGGACCTGCAGACAGGTTTGCAGATTGAGAGAAAAGCATATGAAATCACGATCCCCACTGAAGACCGGGTGGAGGCTTTACTGGCATTCAGTCAGAAGAGGAAGCCGGAGTTTAAGGGAAAGTGAATCGAACGTTTTGACTGATTGAGGTTTTATGTGAGTAGCAGATCTGCTGTGGAGCGAGCTTGGCTCTCGTGGCGGATCCTTTTTTATGGTGGTGGACTGGTGGAGATGCATTTTTGGAAATAAAACTAAATTATTTACTTTTGGCAAAAATAGTAGAGAATTTAACGAATCAGCCATTTGCTACTTTTATGTATGATGAAATTTTTAATAGAATTGGAATGAGTAAGACTGCATCGAATTTTAGAGATGCTCAAGAATTAGGGTATCAGCCAGGGTTTCAAACATGGTTCGGTAAGCCGATAAAAAGTAAAGGGTTTATGGATGATAGCGGGGTCCCATACGGGTATATGGTCTCCACTTCAGATGATATATCGAAGTTCATAAGATTTATGATGGACGGAGGCGGAGAATTGCTCTCAGAGAAAACCTTCTCTATGTATACTTCTCCACAAGTTCATAGAAAAGAAGATATGTATTACGGTTATGGCTGGAGAATCTCCACAAGGGCAGAGGATTCTTACTATTTCCATGGCGGGGAAACACCCGATTCGCGGTCAGAACTATTCATAAATCCCAATGGGAACTATGGATTTATCTTACTCACAAACAAAAACAACTTTTCAGAAGTCCTTTCAACTGTAAAGATGAGGGATGGTATCAAGACGATTTTGGAAAATGGGACAATGCCGGAAGTGAAGCCGGTTAATCATCACTTACAATGGATAGTCTCTTTCATCACAGGTTTTCTTTTTTTAATATGCTTTTGGATTTTATCCCGACTCAGAACGAAAGCTTCCATTAAGAATAGAGTATGGATATTCATCGGATCATTGTCCTTGCTTCTTGCGATAGGAATCATTCCCCTATTGTGTTATTTCTTCTCTGCTCCCTGGCGTTCAATCAATCTATACGCGCCCGATATTGCATTCATCATAAAACTTCTGGTTGGGATGTTGACGTTAAATGGTGTCCTACTTTTAATGATTGCATTGCTAAAGCGAAATGAAGCAAGACACTGATTGCCTCTATACCCAAGGATAATACGATTCTGGATTGCCTGATGACTCTATTAAGAGCCGGGCGTAAAGACTATCTGATAAACTGGAGGAAATATTGAATGAAAGGAAATGCGACATGATACAAACATCACTTGAACTAACAGCGAAAAAAACATTACAGTGGACGACACAAACCATACCACCACTCAATGAAGATGAGATTCTTATTAAAACTGTTGCAGGAGCCATCAGCATCGGGGCAGAACTTCCTCAATACAATGAAACGGATCCCACTGACCTTCCGCCGACTTACCCTAAAGAAACCGGGTATGAAAGTGTTGGAGAAGTGATAGCCACAGGTGAGGCAGTCAAAGGCTTTAAAATAGGGGACCGGGCGGTTGCATTTTATGGGCATAAGGATTATGGGATCGTAAAGGAGAGTAAGGCCATTTTCGTTCCGGAAGATATTCCCCATCAAGAGGCATTGCTTGTGATTTTGTCATGTGATGCAGCAAAAGGTGTGCTTAAATTGAATCCGAAAGGGAACGATCGGGTTTTGGTTACAGGTGCCGGAACGATGGGTCTATTGACCATCTACTATCTGAAGGAATATATGAAGGTCAGTCACATTGATATGGTAGAACCTCATAGCTTCAGAGGCGAATTAGCAAAGAAATTGGGGGCGAAAACCGTCTATAAAGATCAAAGTGAATGCCCAAGTGATTTCTATGATTATGCATTAGAGTGCTCGGGGTTTAACGATGCATTTAAGATACTGCAAAAGTCGCTTAAGTATGAAGGTGAAATATGCATATTATCCGACGGGAATAAGGAATCATTTATTCTGCAACCTGACTTTTTCCGCAAAGAGCTTAAGGTTGCAGGGGCAAGTGATGGATGGGATTATGAGCAACATTCTAAATGGTATTTTGAGCAGATCAAAGACAAGGATTCCCGCTTACGCGAGCTGTTTGAGAAAACGATCACGTTTGAAGAACTGCCCGAGTGTTTTGAAGAACTGGGTACAGGAAAGATTTCTCCCATAAAGGTTTTGGTGAACTATTTCTAACATCTTTTTATCAAAAAGAGGTTCCCGTGGAGCCTCTTTATTTACGGGGGTCTATCATAAAACCAGAATTCATGTAAAATTAACAGTCATACCAAACTGCACAGGAGTGACTCCCGTGAAAATGAAAAAGCTTAAACTAAGTACCATCATCATTCTTTTCGTCTGTGTCGTTGTCCTCGTTTCCCTTGTCATAACCGATCTGCTGATTACAAGGACGATCAATGATAATATTGAAACGAATATCGAAGAAAAAGCCAAGATTGTTTCAAGGACGGTTGCTCATTCCACGATTGTGAAGACCGGCCTTCAGAATCAAGAAAACGAAGACAGCATTCAAGAATACGCTTTGGATATCCAAGAATCAGCCGAGGTCCTGTTTGTTGTGGTGATGGATATGGAGGGCATACGGAAATCACATCCCGATTCCGACCGAATTGGCAAGCACTTTGTCGGTGGGGACGAGAAAGATGTGTTGGAAGGAAAAGAAAGCCTGTCCATTTCTGAGGGCACGCTTGGTAAGTCTGTCAGGGCTTTTTCTCCCGTATACAATGAGAAACACGAACAGATCGGGGCAGTGTCTGTCGGGATTTCCTTGGAAAGTGTAGAAGAAGCGCTGAATCAAAGCCACTACAATATTTTATTGGGGTCGGCTTTCGGAATCATTGTGGGGATCGTAGGTGCTGTCATCATTGCCCGGTACATAAAGAGAATTTTATTTGGTCTTGAACCCTTTGCAATCGCGAAGATTTTAGAGGAGCGGAATACGATGCTTCAGTCGGTCCATGAAGGAGTGGTGGCCGTGAATAAGGATACTACCATTTCCCTTGTGAATAAATCAGCGCTGAAAATTTTCAATAAAGCTGGACTGAGCTCCGATCCGATAGGTATGCCCATTAAGGAATACATGCCGCACACCCGTCTTGAACGGGTGATGGAGACGGGGAAACCCGAGCTTGACGAGGAGCAGACGATCAACGGGGTATCGATACTCGTGAACAGGGTTCCATTAATCGTCAATGATGAAGTAGTCGGAGCGATCTCTACCTTCCGTGATAAGACGGAAGTGAATCAATTAGCTAAACAACTAACCGGTGTAAAATCATATGCGGAAGCTCTCCGGGCTCAGTCACATGAATTCATGAATAAGATGCATGTGATTCTGGGACTCGTAAAGATGAAGGATTACAGTCATTTAGACCGGTATGTGAAAGAACTTGTTTCCTTCCGTGTCGACGAAGTGAGCATGGTGACCTCGAAAGTGAAAGACCCTGCCCTTGCCGGTTTTATCATGGGGAAACTAAGCTATGCGAGGGAAAAGAACGTTTCGTTAACCATCGAATGCCACGACTTTCTTCCGGAACCAAGGGACCCTGCTGTTACCCATGAGCTGATCACCGTCATTGGAAACCTATTGGATAACAGTATTGATGCAACGATGGATTGTGACGAAAAGGAAGTGTTGATGGAGATATTTTATCAGGATGGCCAGTTTGAAATGGTAGTGACGGATACAGGAATAGGGATGCCGGATGATATGGTAGAGGATATTTTTATCAAGGGGTATTCTTCTAAGGGAGAAGGGCGCGGCTACGGTCTGTTCCTAGTGAAAGAGAGTATCGGTAAACTGAATGGGACGCTGCATGTTGAATCGAAGGAAGGTTCGGGAACGACCATGATTGTTCAAGCTTCATATAAGGAGGGGATGAAGGGTGATTAATGTATTGATCGTGGAAGATGATCCAATGGTGGCCCGGTTTAATCAAAGGTATCTGGCAGAAATCAATGGATTTTATTTAATCGGTATTTCGAATTCAATTGAAGATGCCATGGAGAAGGTAAACGAGTTCAAGGTCGATTTGATTTTATTGGATGTTTATTTGCCCGGGAAACAAACCGGAATGGACTTATTGGAGCAAATACGCATGGAACAGCGGGAGATGGATGTCATCCTCATCACAGCGGCATCAGAAGTCGAAAATATTCAAAGTGCCCTCAGGATGGGCGTTGTGGACTATTTAATCAAGCCCTTTGAATTTGAACGGTTTAAAAAAGCGTTGATGTCTTACCGGGAGAGTAATCACATGCTTCAAAAGCACTCTACCATCGAACAGGACGAACTGGATTTACTTTTATTACGGGATGTACAGGAAACCAGGGAGAAGATGTCCCTTCCTAAAGGGGTGGCGAGAAGTACACTAGCGTCTATTTATCAAGAGCTTGTCAGTTTCGAAGAGGAGTCATTTTCAACTGATGATATAGCGGAGGTGACGTCGATTTCACGGGTTTCGATCAGAAAGTACCTGAGGTTTTTGAAAGAAATCGGGGTTGTGGATGAAACCTTGGTCTATGGAATCGGAAGGCCGGTATTTCAGTATACGTTGAAAAAAATGAATATCCAGAGAATCGAAAGTTATTTATAAGCAGCTTATGGCTGCTTATTTTAATTTCAAAAAACAAACAATAGTTTCATAAAATGAGTATAATGTAAGCGGTTGCTAAGGTGCGATTACAGGGGTGTAAGGAAGAGAGTGCTGGAAAGAGCGGTACAGCATTTTAGTTCGTACTGATAAATCGACAAAGGGGATGAACAAAATGGGACAAGCAGCATCAACAATTTCATATGAAAATGGGAAAACAAAAGAGGATGTGACGGATACGAAAGATCGTTCTCTAAAGGTTTTTAATATGCCGATCCTTTGGTTCCTGGTCTTCGCAGGGATTACGCTGGTTAGCATGTACACGGGGAATCTGCCGGGAGGGATGATCGGAAGCCTTCTCGTCATGATGGTCCTTGGTGAATTATTTGGATGGGCGGGAGACCGTACCCCCATCGTGAAAACATTCCTTGGAGGCGGTGCAATCATAGCGATTTTCGGCGCGGCTTATATGGTCTATGCCGGCCTGCTTCCTGAAACCACGGTCACATCCATGACCGACTTTATGAAGTCAGGCGGATTCTTGAATTTTTATATTGCTGCGTTAATTACCGGAAGTATATTGGGGATGAATTCGAAAGTGTTGGTAAAGGTGGGCCTTCGCTACTTTCTGCCAATTTTCGGGGCAGTGGCGGGAGCGGTCATTGTGGCCGGTATATTTGGATCTCTTGTCGGCTTTACCCTTAAAGAAGCCATCCTTGTCATTACCATGCCAATCATGGGTGGTGGGATGGGAGCTGGCGCAGTGCCGATGAGTCAAATCTATTCAGAAATGATGGGGAATGATCCCAGCTATTATATATCGATGCTTGTACCGGCACTTGCGTTGGGAAATGTATTTGCCATCATTCTGGCATCGGTTCTTGATATTATCGGGAAAAAGGTCCCTTCCCTGAGTGGAAACGGCCAGCTCATGAAAGGCTTTACCTATGAGAAAACAAAGCAGAAGTATCATATTGAGAAGATGGGAGTAGGCTTACTCGCTGCCCTGACATTCTTTACGGTCGGTACCTTGCTGGGATCCATTCTTCCGCTTCATCCCTATGCGATCATGATCATTCTGGTCGCTGTGGCGAAGATTTCAAATATCATTCCTCAAAATGTAGTAGAGGGAGCGAGTCAGTGGTATCAATTTGTAGCCGGTAACTGGACTTTCGCTTTATTATTTGGGATCGGTGTTGCGTACACGGATTTGAATACGGTCCTTGAGGCCTTGACTCTTCAATATATCCTGACTGTACTCGGAGTGGTCCTGGGGGCAATCATCGGTGCGGCAATCCTTGGGAAACTGGTTGGTTTTTATCCGATCGAAGCAGCCATCACAGCGGGGCTGTGCATGGCGAATATGGGGGGAACAGGGGATGTTGCCGTTTTGTCAGCATCCAAACGAATGGAGCTTATGCCATTTGCACAGATTTCTTCACGACTTGGTGGCGCATTGATCCTGCTATTAGCCGGATTAATTATCCCACTCCTGTAAATATGGTACACTTAGGCTTGACTCTAGTAGTCAGGCCTATCTTTCATTTTAATAGATTGTGGTGACATAAATGGACGTAATATTGATTGTAATGCCTGCCTTACTGGTCTTTGCTGTTGGATATATAGGTCAAAAGAAACTTGGTTTTGAGATCAATTCGATTTCGAAGATGGCCATCTACTTAATGTATCCATTTCTGGCGTTCAAGACCTTTTACGAAAATGAACTGAATATGGACTATCTTTATATTTTTCTCTTTTGCATCGCACTTTGTGTGATGTTGATTCTTTCCATTAAAATAGTGGCTGCGATCAGGAATTATTCAAAACCGAAAGAATCGGCAATGATCCTTTCCGGGGTTTTCATGAATTCGGGTAATTACGGTGTACCCATCATTCTGTTCGGGTTTGGCGAACTCGGTTTTCGCTATGCGGTCATCATGATGGTGATTCAATCGTTCCTTATGAATACGATCGGATTGTATTATGCCATAAGTGGAAGTGACAAAGCGAGTGGCTCAAAGGAAATCTGGATGAAGATTGTCAAAATGCCGATTTTGTATGGTGCATTTATCGGGCTTGCCTTTCAGGTATTGCACCTTCACGTTCCACTATTTTTAACTCAAACGATCGATTTGATCTCACAAGCAACAATCCCTACGATCATGGTGGTTCTCGGGATGCAACTGGCCACTCTTGGAGGGAAGAAAGTGGAGAGAAGTGCATTATCCTTCATCGTGATCATGAGAATGGTCGCTTCGCCCATTCTGGCATTGGTGATCGTCTCCCTGCTGCCGATTTCCTCTACACTTGGTTCGATTCTTATTATATTGGCCAGCATGCCGACTGCTGCGAATACGACGATGTTTTCACTGCAATTCAATACAGAACCTGATCTCGTATCAACAAGTACCTTGGTCACGACCCTGTTGAGTATCGTGACGATTCCGGTCATGTTGGCACTGGTTTCATAATGCAATACCACTTGAGTGTTCCCGCTCAGGTGGTTTTTTTATGGAAGCTCATCCTTTGACAGAAGCCGAAGAATCCATTACTATTGTAAAATGAATTCCAACCAAATCAATAAGATTAAGGAGGATTTGTTATGGCTGACTACGTTCAACCAATCAATGAACAAAAAGGTCCCGAGAAAAAGAGTACTGAATTGAACTCGCCACAAACCTCATTAGTGGCTGGTGGAATCATTGTATCAGCGGTTCTTGGTCTATACCTGCTCTTTACGCAAGAAATAGCCCAAACTATGCTTCTCGTTCTCGGACTTCTGTTAGGATATACATTATTTCATGCACGATTCGGATTCACTTCTGCCTTCCGCAGGGTGATGTCTGTGGGGAACGGTCAGTCGATGCGTGCCCATATGGTGATGCTTGCCGTTGCCGTTACCTTGTTTGCACCGATTCTTGCTACAGGATACACATTTTTTGGAGGGGAAGCGGCAGGCTATGTGTCACCAGTCGGTGTCAGCCTGATTGTTGGAGCCTTTCTGTTCGGAATCGGGATGCAGCTGGGGGGAGGATGTGCTTCTGGAACCCTTTATGCGATTGGTGGAGGGCGTTCCGTCATGTTCATCACGCTGTTATTCTTTATTGTAGGTGCAACCGTTGGAGCGGCTCATCTACCATTTTGGACAGAGGAGCTTCCTTCCTTTAAGCCAATCTCGCTTGCCACGTCCACCGGATTAGGTTATTTCGGGGCTTGGGTTGTTTCCATGTTATTCTTCGCATTTGTTGCGTGGGTCACCCTTCGAATCGAAAAGAAGAAGAATCCCCCGCGTATGGCAGTTCTTCCGTCAGCAAAAGGGTGGAAGCGGATCTTCCGAGGATCCTGGCCACTTATCGCAGCTGCCATCGTTCTTGCTGTATTAAATGCTCTCACTCTCATGACGAGGGGAAATCCATGGGGAATTACGTCTGCCTTTGCGTTATGGGGATCAAAGGTTGCCGGAATGTTCGGTGTAGATGTTGCCAGCTGGGGCTATTGGTCGGGAGTCAACGCAGAGGCCCTTCAAGCGTCAATCTTTGCTGATTCCACAACCGTATTGAATTTCGGTGTCATTCTTGGAGCGTTCCTGGCTTCTGCAGCCGGAGGGTTGTTCCGCTTCAATAAGATCACTGGTAAAAATGCCATGGCATCGGTCATTGGCGGACTGTTGATGGGATATGGTGCCCGCTTGGCATTTGGATGTAACATCGGCGCTTACTTCGGAGGAATTGCTTCCTTCAGCCTACACGGTTACATCTGGGGAGTTCTCGCCCTTGCCGGCACATTCCTTGCACTATATCTTCGTCCTCTGTTCGGCCTGTCCGTTCCAAAACCGAAGGATACGTTCTGTTAATGGAAAGCGTGGGAATTTCTTGTTCCCACGCTTTATTTTTGTCTAGAAATACTTTAACTCCTGTCTCAGGAAAGCACTGCGATCTTCAATGAATTGAAGGATGAAGGGGGGTTCCCGGTCATATAAATCAATATCTTTCTGAAAATGGGGGTCCATCAGGATATAGGGTCTCAGGGAAGAATGTAAACTCATCACTTTGTCTTCAAGGTAGGTCACATTGAAGCTCGTATCAAGAATTTCCTCCAATATATCTTTATATAATTTCCGGAAACCGGATCGTTTCATCAGCTGGGTGGTCAGTTTGTTTTTCGTTTTCCCCGTAATCGGCACATAATCCCATTCCATGGCCTCCCCGTTCACCCGCCTTCCAAACGTAGCGTCGTAATCCCACGGTATGATGGAAAATTGTTTATCTATCCCGTTCAGATACAAAGCGTAGTTATGGGTGAATCCATCATTATTCATCGTACAGACAGCCCCGGCAAGCCACCTCAAGTAATTTTCAATGTGTAAGAGCTGAGGGATTTCATGTGAGAAGGTTGAAGGTGAATTGATCTTCCTGATGAAATGAATGAGATGGTGATCATCTTCCATATTACCGAGTTTTCGCTGATATCCTGATGTCAGGCCCCGCTTTCTCTTTTGTGAGAAGTCAGCTTTGTCGCTGACAGCATAATAGATCGTTCCCGGGGGGAGATTTCTCTTTTTTAAGTAAATCTCATCCACAGATTCCAACTGAAGGTATAAACCAAGAGGTTCTCCCTTCAGGGTAACGAATACATGCTTACTCTCCGGTGTGTGGATGCCCAGTTCTCTCATGAAATCAAGGGAAAGTTTATTGCGGAAATGGGAGGGGTCAATGGATTCTGCGTTCAGATGTAGTTCTGATGATTCGTCCCAGCCGGGTTCTTTGGCAAATTCTATATGATACGATTTTTTTTCCAATTCCCGTGTATAGGATCCCCTGTACCGGATATGGATGTCATGTACGGTATCTTCTATTTTCAATTGAGCCGGAACGGGGGTGTTACTCCATATGTCACGTTTCAGCTCCCGTAAATCAGCATGATCGAATTGGAGGTCAAATGAGGGCAGGGAAGGAGTCATGTTCAATATTCTCCTCTCAACTTTAAGATGTAATAGTATATTGGTCAGTTCCAAAGTTTGACACCTGAGAAAAAAAGCAGTCATGAAATGGAGGTCCCATTTCATGACTGCTTTACTCTTCCCCGTAATAGATGACCATTTGGCAGACAGCTACTTGATTCGACTCATTGGAGTATGCATGACCGGAGTCAGCGGCAAATCGAATCGAACTTCCTGCCGTCAAATCATACTTTTCCTCTGCAATCATCAGGGAAACCTCTCCTGAGAGGACCGTGATGTATTCCTCCACACCCTTCGTATGTCCGTCGTTCCGATAGGTACAACCCGGTTTCATTTCCACACGATAGCTTTCCCACTTCTTTAAGGGGTCAAAAGGGAAGATGGGATAAACAATGTAGTTGCCATCGTCTTCAAGCACAGGCTGAACGTCTTCATAATGAATGATGGACACCTGGTTGCTCGGCTTTTCGATAAGGGAAGAAAAGGATACCTTCAAGCCATTGGCTATCTTCCACAGAATGGCAACGGTAGGATTCGAATCACCCCGTTCAATCTGACCTATCATCGCCTTGCTGACCCCTGTCCGTTCAGCCATTTGTTCAAGGCTGAACCCCCGTTCTCTCCGGATCTTTCTGATATTATCACCAATTTGTATCGGGAAATTTTCCATGAATTAAACTCCTCTTGTTTATTATAACGTCTATATGTATAATATAATAAATTATCGAAAAATTAAAACAGTGAGTAATACTTATTATAAAGGATGTGAGGGGATGGAAGCACTTCTTTCTACGAAAAAAGTGAGCGATTTTCGCTATGGCCTGCAGGGTGGCGTCAGCATTGCCATTGGATATATGCCTGTGGCCCTGACGTTTGGACTGTTGGCACGTACTACCGGGCTTACAGTGACGGAGACGATCTTGATGAGCATGCTCGTGTTCGCGGGGGCCGCTCAATATATATCCTTGAGTCTGATTGCGGTTGGTACCGGGATTATTGAAATCATCCTTACAACGTTCATTGTAAACATCCGTCACTTTCTGATGTCTGCATCGTTAAGTGAGAAGCTTGAAGAAGACCGTTTGTTTAAAAAGCTTTTTTATGCGTTTGGTATTACGGATGAAACCTTCACGGTCATCAGTGTTAAAGAGGGGAAAGTAAAGCCGGGGTTTGTCGTTGGGGTCATCCTCATTTCATATGGAAGCTGGGTCGTGAACTCCGGGGTGGGATATTTTATCGGAGAAGTCCTCCCCGGGTTCCTCCAGGTCAGTATGACCATTGCTTTGTATGCCATGTTTGTCGGGCTTCTCGTTCCTTCTATGAAAAAGAGCGTAAAGGTCACATTTTTAGCCGTGGTGGCTGGTGCTTTAAATAGTACCCTTTTGTTTACCACAAACCTTTCAAACGGCTGGTCGATTGTCGCCGCTACGATTGCTTCTGCCGTGATTGTAGAGGCAGTCGTCATGCTAAAAGTGAGGGGAGAAACCAAATGAATCCTGCGATTGTGTGGATGATTATTGGAATGGCCGTAGTTACCTACATACCTAGAATGCTCCCTTTCCTTGTATTTAAGGGAAAGGAGCTTCCTCCTTTTATTCAAGGGGTGCTGAAGAATGTTCCTTTTGCTGTATTGGGAGCGTTGATATTCCCGAGCATTCTTTTGATACAGGAAGGGAACCTCCTGTTTGGAGCTGTGGGGACGGTAGCTGCCTTTGCCATTGCGTTCTTGGGAGCCAACGTGATCCTTGTGGTGATCGGGGCGATTTTCGTTTTGTCTTTGTATACAGTCTTCATAATGTAGAAGGTTATTGGTCACGGAATCGTGGCTTTTTTTTATTGAGCATAGGCGTCGTTGTGGAATGGCAGATAAATTATGAAAAGGGCAGATAAAATTTTATTCTGGCAGATATAATGAAGATATGGCGGATATGTGGCACGTAAATCACCAGAACAAGCAGGTATACGATTTTCCCTGCATGAACGGCACCATTTCACTCACCGTCCGTGTTTAGGTTCTAAAACTTTGGACAGGGTATTACATATAAGTAATGAGAACGTGAAGGGAGGAAGTATGTTGGCTAGAAAATGGGCGTTTAGATCGATATTGGCTTATTTGCTATTAGGCTTATTTTTATATGTGTATTTATTTTTCCTGGCGGATTCCACTTTACCTGAAATGTATAAGGGAAGCAGTGCGGACCCGGCCACCTTTATGAATAATAAAGAAATTCTGTTGAGTGAGGACTTTTCAAAAATCAAGAATCTTTTGTTCTTCTTATCCACTCCGTATGAATGGTTATTCTATTTCTTGATCCTGATTTTCGGTGTATCACGTGTGTTTGAGAAATGGGCAAGGGGAACGGTGAAGAACGGGTTCCTTCAAACGGCCATTTTCTTATTCTGGTTATCGATCACTTCGTTTGTAGCGATTTTCCCCCTGCAGTATATTTCTTATAAGATTTCAAAAAGCTACCACATTTCCACTCAAACGTTTTCCATGTGGATGAAGGACGAAATTACGGATTTCTGGGTGAATTATCTGCTCATGTTCATCATCGTCTCGGTCCTGTATGCCTTGATGAAACGTTTTAAACAGCGCTGGTGGCTGGCGGCCTGGGCTTTGTCTGTTCCATTCACGATTTTCATGATGTTTGTACAGCCTGTACTGATAGATCCCCTCTATAATGATTTCTATCCATTGAAGGATAAAGCATTGGAGGATCAGATCCTATCCCTGGCCGACAGGGCGGATATCCCTGCAGACCACGTATTTGAAGTCGATATGTCTGAGAAGACCAATTCCCTTAACGCGTACGTCACCGGAGTGGGATCCAATTCCAGGATCGTCTTATGGGACACAACCCTTGAAAAGCTGACAGACAAGGAAATCCTCTTTGTCATGGCCCACGAAATGGCTCATTACGTGGAAAAGCACATCTATATCGGGATCGGGATCTATCTCGTTTTGTCCTTCTTCGGACTGTTCCTGACGGCTAAGCTGATGAGGGGTATCGTGGCCAATCACAGTGATGATTTGAAAGTATCGAGAGTCTCGAATTTGAGCTCCCTTCCATTATTCTTAATGATCACATCCATGCTGTTGTTTACGATCAGTCCACTCAGCAACTGGATTTCCAGGTATCAGGAAACGAGGGCGGACCGCTACGCCATTGAAATGACTGGTGATAAGGAATCGGCCATCTCGTCCTTCCAGAAATTATCGAAGGTGGGGTTATCCCAAGTGAATCCGCCGCTTTTGGTGAAGATCTTCCGTTACGGACACCCTACCATGCTTGAGCGCTTGTCGATGCTTGAAGAATATGAGGCGGAAAAGAAAAAAGAGTAAAGATAAAAAGGCCTGGTTACTCACCTAGGCCTTTTCTCTTTTGCTGATGACAAGGTTCTTTGCTTTTTCCGTCATGTAGGCGAAGATGACATCTTTGTGATGCAGGTTGGAGTTGGTGAGTTGAGTTTCCAGCCAATCCTTAGATTTCCCCAGGAGTCTCAAATTCCGGGTTTGGATCTTACCGTCCACTATGACTGAAATCGGCAGACCTTCGTCGTCGATCTTTAACTTGAGATGTTCCACGGTAACCGGAGTGTTTTCTACCTTGGGAATGATACTCACTTCACCGATCGGCTCAAGCATCGCATAGTCCACATCAGAAATTTTGGGGTACCCTTGAGATCTGAGGATGGACGTTAATTGAATGAGTGAGATTTTTGATTTTTCCAGGTTATCTTCTAATATTTCCCCATTTTTTATTAACAATGTCGGCTCTCCCAGGAAGAATCTGTTTCCCCATTGACTTAACGTAAGGAATGAAAACAGCACATGGAGCCCTACAAGAAAGATGAGGGCTGTGATGGTCGGCCAGAATTTTGTTGAAATCAATGGCTCAGATGCAATGGTCCCGACGATGATGATGGCCACCAGGTCATAAGGGGTCATCTGGACGATCGTAGACTTACCCATCAGCCTCATAGCCGCTATGGTGATCAAGTAAAGGACCAAAACTTTTATCAGTAGGATCATGATGATTCGCTCCATCGTGTATAGATTTTCCATTAGGATTAGCTAATGGGGAGGAAGTCATGCACTGAAGGTACCGAAGGCCCGTCCAATTAAAAGGGAATGGCTGACTCAGATGGAGTCAGCCATTTAGTATGATTAACCGTAACTAACGTTCAATTCATTCAATTCCTTTGATAATTTCATGAATAGCACTTTATCCTTAGTATCCAGGGCGGCATCAATGTCAATTAGGAGTTTGGATTTCCGGGTCATTAAAATACTTTCATGCAGGACCATATCGATATATATTTCCATTACGCTTCTTTCAGTGGCTTTCTTCCGGGTCATGGCAGCGGCTTTCATCATTTCTGTATAGGACTTTTTGCTTTCCATATACGTCACCCCTGAATTCTTTTTATTAGTATATGGGGTAAGTAATAAAAATTCAACCAAAAAATTAAATATTCTGATAATTTTTTGTTCATAAATCAGTAGAGGGAGATAAATATCAGAATTTTTAAAAATATGAGAGACAACCCTCGGAATTTATGGTATTATTTTGGTGAAAAATGTAAATGGAGGCGATGAAATGAGAGAAAAATCTCGAATTATAGAAGAATATGAAGTAAATCCCCATACGATGATCCTTCAGCCTATGGAATATGGCGCCAGGACATTCACGAAAATAATAGAGGTGGATGACGTATTGATTTCTCCGTTCAAACCCTTTGAAATTCTGAAGAAAAGTTGTGAATTCTTTGGCTGTTCTTATGAAGGCAGGAAAGAAGGTACGAAAAAACTTACGGGTATCATCTACAAAGCCCCCATCATGGTCAACCCTGATATGTTCATTTATCTATTCCCGACATCCTCTCCAGTGAAGCAGGAATGTGCCTGGATCTCCCACTCCCATGTTCGGGGATATGAACGGTTGACAAATGGATCAACACGAATCTTCCTACAAAACAATGAATCCTGCACGGTTCCCATTTCTTACAGTTCTTTTGAAAATCAAATGCTCCGCACCTCGGATTTACGCATTGCCTATACACAGCGGATCGCCGAAATGGAAAGTAAATATAATACGAAAGTCCAGACTGAAATGCATAATGTAAAGACGTTCTATTTGAATCGACATATCCACAAAACCGATGCGTGAGCAGAGTATCACGCTTCTTTTGTTGTATCGGTCTTTGATTCCGTGAAACGGCGAAACAAATAATGTCTCATTAAATCCTCCACCCGGTTCCGAAGGCGTGGATTGAAGTAATTATGATGCTCTTCATATCCCTTATACAAAAACATATACATCGTAAAAGCATCATCCGATTGAATCCGTTCCACCTTCATCTTATTCGTCCTCATATACTTTTTAACATGGGCCAGTTCTCCCTGTATGACCTTCATCGTCTCCTCGATCATCTCTAAATACGGTCTCTTTAATTTAAATGGGCTGCTGTCGACGATTTGCAGGTCGCGATTCAATATCGTCAGCACCATGGGCAGATAGATTGCCTGCTCCAAAATATTCCGATCGGTCTCCGGTATCCTTGTCATATGAAAAGACTCCTTTTCACTTTGGTATAGAACGTGTGTTCGTGTTTAATATTTTACGTTGATTTCAATTTACTTTCAATAGGGAAAATTGTAGAATTTGAATTTGTTTCTATTATGAAGGGGATCGCAGGTTTTTATCCGTGGAGGATTCGTATTTTCAGTGTCGAAAATATAACAGTACAGAATGAAAGGAAGGTGCCATAGTATGAAGAAAAGCATGAGCATAAAAGACCTTTACGAATTAAAGGCTGTATCGGATCCAACGCTCTCACCGGGTGGGGAAGAAGCTGTATATATTCAAACGGTGATGTGTAAAGAAAAAGATGAATATTTCTCAACCTTACATAGTATCGGCCTAAAAGAAAAATCCATTCGTCAATGGACGTTTGGGGAACAGAGAATTTCGTCACCAAGGTGGTCACCTGATGGAAGGAGGATTGCTTTCATCTCCAACCGGTCCGGTGTCAATCAGCTTTATCTCATCAGTCGGGATGGAGGAGAAGCAGAGCGAGTCACGGACTGTCCGCATGCGGTCTCGAATCCTGTGTGGTCTCCATGCGGTGAAAAGATTGCCTTATCCATTCGCTTAGATAAAGGCGGAACGTTCGATCATAAAGAAGAAAAAGAGAAAAAACCAAAGCCGTTTGTTACAACAAGCATGAAATATAAAAGTGATGATCGCGGCTTCCATGATAATTCATATTCACAGATAGCATGTGTGGATATAGGAACGAAGGAAATGAAAAGGCTCACGGATGATGAGCATGACTACACGCTTCATTCCTGGTCCCCTGACGGAAGGTACCTTGCCGTATCGACAGACAGGAAAGAAGACAGGGACTTTTCATTCCAGTCCGATCTATATCTTTTTCACCTTGAAACGGGAGTGCTTAAACAAGTGAACGGAGAGCCGGGATACTACGGAGAAGCAAGCTGGTCCCCGGATGGCATGCGCCTGGCCTATATTGGCCATAATCGTGAATTTGAAAACGCAACTCATAATAAGATATGGATTCACGAACTTAAGACCGGGCACAGCATTTGCCTGACCGAAGGGATGGATGTTCCGGTAGGGGATCATCTTAACAGCGACAGCCTCCAAGGCTCGTCGCGGACGGGGATACAATGGTCAAAGGACAATGAAAGTTTTTATTTTCTGGCATCGGACTCGGGAAATACGGTTCTCTATTATGCTCACATCGAGGGGGCCATTTATCCTGCACTCTTACAGGAAGAGCAGCATATATACGGATTCGACCTGGATTCGGACCGCCAAACCATCCTGTTGGCCATGAGCAGACCGACAGAGCCCGGAGAATTGTATACACTGCATGTCCCGACCGGAGAACTGACCACCATCACCCGTTTAAACGGGGACCTGCGTGCCGCGAGGGAACTGTCCTCTCCGGAATCGTTCATGTACAACGGGGCAAAAGATTGGCCGGTACAAGGCTGGATCATGAAACCTGCGGGGTTTGAGGAAGGAAAGAAGTATCCACTTATCGTCGAAATCCATGGCGGTCCGCACACGATGTACGGAAACACATTCTTTCATGAGTTCCAGGTGCTGACAAACTGTGGATATGCTGTCTTATACGTCAATCCCCGTGGAAGTCACGGCTACGGTCAGGAGTTCGTCGATGCCGTAAGGGGTGATTATGGCGGCGGGGATTACGAAGATATCATGAAGGCAGTGGACTATGCACTGAAGGAATTTCCGTTCATTGATGAATCCCGCCTTGGCGTAACCGGTGGAAGCTATGGAGGCTTCATGACCAATTGGATCCTCGGTCACAGCGACAGGTTCAAAGCGGGCGCGACCCAGCGATCGATCAGTAACTGGATCAGCTTTTATGGAGTCAGCGACATCGGCTACTATTTCTCCGAGTGGCAGATCCAAAGCGACCTTGGGGACGTTGAAACTCTGTGGAAGCACTCTCCCCTCGCCTACGTGAAGGATATGAACACTCCTCTATTGATCCTTCACAGTGAAAATGATTACCGCTGTCCGATCGAGCAGGCAGAACAATTATTCATCGCATTAAAGCGACAGAATAAAGAGGTGAAGTTCGTCCGCTTCCCGGAATCCAACCACAACCTCTCCCGTACAGGAAAGCCATCCATGCGGGAAGCCCGTTTACAGGAAATCGTGGACTGGTTCGGGGAGCATTTATAGAGGATTGGGAGAACTGTCATTCCAGTGGGGATGGCAGTTTTTTTGAGGGAATCGGAGTAGGAGAAGGGGAATGACCACCTTTAGACGTTCGGCAGATTCTCATAGGCCCGTCCCGAAAAATTACCCTTCCGCATGAGGTTTACAATCCCCCGCTTTAGGAAAACGTGTATTAATAAAAACGACGCGTGAAATTGAAATATGGAAATCCTGTTCCGGTGTGATATGATGGGAGAGTAAGTAGTGAAAGCGAAGTTCATGGTCGTTTAAGGGGAAACATATAATATGGATATCAATAAGATAAAAGATTGGTTTACGCTTGAAAATATGATGGATTTGATTCAGCAATATCGTTCATTTGGACCGATTCCCGGAATCCTCCTTCCATTGCTGGAGGCATTTCTTCCGTTCTTGCCCCTGGTGGTGTTTGTGACGGCCAATGCGAATGCTTTCGGTTTATGGTGGGGCTTTTTGTTCTCGTGGATCGGTGCTACGCTTGGTGCACTGATTGTCTTTCTATTGGTGAGGAGATACGGGGAGGCACGGGTCTTTCGCTTCTTAAGAAAGAATAAGCAAGTGAGTCGATTGACGAAATGGGTAGACAGGCATGGGTTTGGACCGCTGTTCATCCTTTTATGTTTCCCATTTACTCCGTCTGCGGTTGTAAATGTGGTGGCAGGATTATCCTCCATCAGCATCGCTCAATATATGCTGGCGGTGGTGACAGGGAAAATGGTGATGATATTCACCATAAGTTTTATAGGATATGATATTATATCATTAGTTAAACAACCAATTCGTACAGTAATCGTTGTGGCTATTATTCTTGTGTTATGGTTTGTCGGAAAAAGAATTGAGATACATCTGAATAAGAAAATGGAATTAGACCAACGAATAGAACGGAAAAAGCAGGAGGAATCAAATTGAGAGAAGAGGTAAAAAGAGAAGGACTTGAATGGATCAAAGCCTTGGGAATTGGATTAATCATATTCATCATCATTCGGACCTTTCTCTTCTCCAACTATGTGGTGGAAGGCGAATCCATGATGCCTACACTGCAGGATGGAAATAAACTTGTTGTCAATAAAATCGGCTATCATATAGGAGAATTGGACCGCTTTGATGTAGTGGTGTTCCATGCAAATGAAGAAGAAGATTATGTGAAGAGGGTCATTGGTTTGCCTGGTGATAAAATCGTGTACAAAGATGACAAACTTTACGTGAATGGGGAGTATTATCCCGAACCCTATTTAGAGAAATTCAAGCAGGAGTACATCGGGAGTAAGCTGACGGGTGACTTTACCTTGCAGGAAATCACAGGTGAAAAAACAGTTCCTAAAGGTAAGATATTCGTTCTCGGGGATAATCGCCGGGGAAGTATGGATAGTCGCTATTTCGGATTTGTCGACCGTGAGCAGATTGTCGGGAAAGTGGACCTTCGCTATTGGCCGATCAATGAATGGGATGTACAGTTTAAAAAATAGAACGACCAAGAAGGCGACTTGTAAGAGGGGCGCCTTCTTTTTTTAAAAATTAATGTTTGAAACGAATCCCCGGTGTGGGATGAAGGTGTTCATCCTGTCTGCCTTGTATCCCCGGACCCCTTTTCCATCGTCTTCAAAAAGGCCTCCACAAACTCCTTGTCCCACTGTGTCCCTTTTCCTTCCTGCAGGATGGAGAATGCCTTCCCATAAGGCATCCCTTTACGATAAGGGCGGTCAGATGTCATGGCGTCAAATGCATCGGCGACAGCGATCAACCGTCCGAATACGGGTATCTCGTCTCCTTTTAATCGATCTGGGTAACCGAAACCATCCATACGCTCGTGGTGATGCTTAATCCCGGGTAAGATGGGCAGGAGTTCTTCCGTCAACTGAACCCCTCTAACAATTTCTTCACCGATTACAGGGTGACGCTTGATTTGATCAAACTCTTCATCTGTCAATTTACCTTCTTTTAAAAGCACATCATCGCGAATCCCGATCTTTCCGATGTCATGAAGGAGGGCCGCCTTATTGAGTAAATCGATCTCCTCTAGAGACCATTTACACTGTCTGGCAATCATTACGGAATATTCCGCCACTCGCTTGCTATGGCCGGCAGTATAAGGGTCGCGGGCATCCAATGTGCCTGCCACCACTGCGAAAAACTGGTCTAGGAGCTGCACGTTTTTCTGATCCCGGAGATTGATGGCTTCTACCATATGGTTAAATCCCGAAAAGAGGTGGGAGAACTCGTCTGTATACGTATTTATAGCAGGTGAAACATGACCCAGTTCCACTTTTTCAAAACGGTTGACCAATTCTTTTACTGGTCCTTCAATGCTTTTGAAAATAAGGATCGCCCCATAGAAGGCGAGTACCGTGATAATAAGGATCAAGGCACCCGCCCATTTCCAGTAGTCAACTAGAAGAGCTGAGTCCGTGATGGATAAGCGAATCTGTGAGGCAAGTGAAAACAGCAGAATCGGAAACAGGGCAAGAAATAACGAAGCAGCCAGGATCTTTTGTTTTAAACTGATAAATAGAGTCGACTGCTTTGAGGGATCGACTCCATACCTTTCCATTGTTTTCCTGATCAGATCTCCCTGGAGCTTGTGACAAGCTTTGAAGGTTAAGAAAAATTCAATCAACGCATGAAGGATCGCCACTAAAAATGCACCACACCAGGCGTAAAGAATGTAAGAGTATGGAATGGAAAGAAAACCTCCCCGGATGAAGACCACTGTCAGCAAGGTTGACGGAACGGCAAGTCCCAGAAAATGGGGAAACATGATCCGTTTAACCGTTAACAGCGGGAACCTTTCTGTCTGGTGATAGGCGGTTAGGAGAAGATCCAATCTAATGGTCGGATCCGTCTTATGGTAAACGTCTTTAATTGGACGAATATGCTCCTGGTATACGAGAAATTCAAAACCGAACATCGTGACAATCGAAAGAAAGATGATGCTTCCCATGGCGATGAATTCGTCTTCCTTAAGGGACAGGGTTTGGAAAATGAACACAGACCCGACACCGAACACTGCTATAAAACTGCCTAAAAGATAATTTTTGATGATGGTACGCTGAAAATGCTGAAATATCTCCAAGGATGAATCCCCCAATTTCACTAACATTTAGTAGATTCATTATATAGGAAAAGGGGGTGGGGGAACATGATAGTTTTAAAGATTTGTTTGAGAGGGGGCACTTTTTACGTTGGTGAAATGTACCAAAATCACCATTTGATCTTTGTGAAATAAGACTCATTTTCCCTTATTTACACAAAATTTACCCTATTATGACAATTGGTGTTGTACGCTAAATGAGTAATGTATTCAAAGGAGGAGAAGCAATTTGAAGTCCATACACAAAAAAGTCATCGGTATTTTTGCCCTTGTATTTATTTTTACGATTGCGTGCAGTCAAGTATCACCGAGTCAAATGAGTGCTGCTGGAAATGGGACGTGGAATTCCCCTTATACGGTGGATCAAGCCATCTCAAACCAAAATGGATCTATTCAGTCCGTTGAAGGATATGTGGTCGGGCAGCCGACCTCGGGCTCATCAGTTGTCACAAATAATTTTCCGAATGATTATGCATTGGCATTAGCGGTTTCACCATCAGAGGCCAATACGGATCAGATGATATATGTCCAAATCCCATCTTCATACCGGTCAAGCTTTGGCCTCCAAAGTAACCCGGGATTAATGGGTGAAAAAATCAAGGTGACTGGCAGCTTGACGGCCTATTTTTCCCACCCGGGAGTGAAGTCGACATCGGCGTTTGAATCGTTGGAAGGCGGGGAAACAGACCCAGCCGACCCTCCATCCGATCCGACCGATCCACCAACTTATGAAGAATATTACAACACGGCTGAAGGAAAGACGGGCGATGCCCTGAAAACTGAGCTGCATAACATTATCGATGATCATCAAACCCTTTCTTACGATGCTGTATGGGGTGCGCTGCGCAATACGGATGAAGATCCGAATAATTCGAATAACGTCATTCTCCTCTACTCTGGCCGCTCACAATCGAAAACGACAAACGGCGGAGGGGTGAACGACTGGAACCGTGAACACGTGTGGGCTAAATCCCATGGTGATTTCGGAACGGCACAGGGACCGGGGACGGACCTTCATCATTTAAGGCCCACGGATGTTACGGTCAACTCTACAAGAGGAAACCTTGACTTCGATAATGGTGGAAACGAGCAGAGTGAAGCCCCGGGCAACTATTATGATAGCGATTCATGGGAGCCTCGTGATGAAGTGAAAGGCGACGTGGCCCGAATGATTTTCTACATGGATGTCCGCTATGAAGGGGACAGCGGGGAAGTGGATTTGGAATTGAACAATAACGTCAACAACGGAAGTGCCCCTTATATGGGGAAAATGTCCGTACTTCTCGAATGGAACGAAGAAGATCCCGTTGATGGAAGGGAAGTCCGCAGAAATAATATTATATTTGAACAGTATCAAGGAAATCGAAATCCATTCATTGATCACCCCGAGTGGGCAGAAATGATCTGGTGAAGAAATTGGGCCTGGAGTCTTCCGGGTCTTTTTTTAGAGGAAGAAGAATCACTTTGTAAAAGAATTACCGAAAACCAATGTGGGTAAAGTCAACAAACAGGCGTTGACAAACCTTTTGCAGGGTCAATAAAGGAAAACAAAGGAATATCTCGAATACATATATCGAGGTGAAAATGATGAAACGGTTATTATCCGGTACAAGAATATATCTATCAGGCTTTCAGGAAGAAGACGTTTCGGCAATAAGGGAATGGAATCAAAATGAAGAAGTGCAAAGACTATTGGATGCCCTCCCCCATAAACCGAAATCAGAAGAAGAAATCAAGAAATGGATGGGTAATCCGGGTGACAATGCCTATCGTTTTGCGGTCCGCCTGAAGGATGACGCCAGAATCATCGGATTTGTTGAATTGGACGGAATTCTTTGGAGCCATCGTGTGGGATGGGTCTCGATTTCCATCGGTGACGAACAGTCATGGGGGAATGGATACGGCAGGGAAGCCATGCAGTGTCTCCTTGCATATGCCTTTCATGAGTTGAATTTACATCGTCTTCAGTTAACGGTATTTTCGTATAATGAGAGAGCGATCCGTTTATATGAATCACTGGGGTTCACGAAAGAAGGAAGCTTCCGTCAGTTCCTGCAAAGAGACGGGAATCGATATGACATGATATTGTATGGATTATTAGTGGATGAATGGAAAGAAGGATGAGGGTGTCCTTCTTTTTTTAGAGGGGAGAGGCTGAGCGCGGGGAGTGAGCGCTCAGTCAATTTCCTTGATTTGTTAAATGACGCGATCACCATCCAGAATGACGCAATAAATGAAAAAACGACGCAATTAAGCCCGGAATGTCAATTTCCCTGCCACAAACCCTCTCCAATTCGAGCTCCACACCTCGAATCTACAGGAAAGAAGGGAAATCGAGAGCTAATCCCCCGTCCCCCATCTCTTCCGCCCCGCATATAACAAGCCTCCCATCCATGCATGAAATAAAAAGCATCCCACTAACAGAAACAGCGATTGTACGTAAGTAAGGTGCATGATGATTAACGGTGCCACACTGGTCCCTCCTAACAATAGGAAAGAGTAGAGACTGAGTGCCTGGCTTCGTCCATTGCCGCTCATATTTCCGATCAACGTGATGACGGTCGGAATCAACAAAGAGATGGCCGAGACAAATAGAATGGAAGAAAGAATGATGATGAAGGGTTCGTGACCATATGCATATATGAAAGCAGCTACCACACTGATCATCGATAGAACGACTCCGATAAACAGAGTTTTGTAGATTCCGAGTGCCTCCATAAGACGGCCGGTGAAAAGGGATAAGCCGGCTCCGATCAAACCTACTGCCCTGGTGAGGAAAAGCAGGCCGGGATCTTCTGAGATGTAGCGGGTCAAACTGTCATAATAGGCGATGAATGTAGCGAGAAGGGTAAAGACGATTCCGTAACAGTAAAGAATTTCTTTTCTCTTAAGCAGCTTCACGATGGTGGCAAATTGTTGTGAGGGTGAAACAGATACAACGTTTGTAGGTGGAAGCGTTTGGTTTCCGATTAAAAAAAGGGAAGCGTATACCATCGCGAAAAAGAAGAATACTGCAGCCCAGCCAAAGAAGCGTGTGATTCCTTCACTTAGCAACTGACCGAGGATACCGGCAAAGAGAAAGCCTGAATTGATGAAGGCCAGAAGCAGGGTCCTATGCTTTCCTGTAAACAAATCATACGTATAGGCAAAAGCGACAGGTGCAAAGCTCCCCAGACAGAACCCCTGCAATCCCCTCGTAATAAATAAACTCCAAAAGTCGTCTGATAGCCCGACAAGCCCCGAAGAAAAGGCAGATGCAAGCATCCCCCAGACGAGGATCCTTTTTTTGCCGAAGTGGTCTGCGGCGTTGGCAAAGGTCAATAAACCGCATGCGTAGAAAAAGATGAATGAAGTTCCGGCCAGGACGACTTCACTTTGTGGAATGGAAAGAGAGGCAGCGATGCTTCCATAAATGGGGATGAATGTGTAAATATTACAAGCTACCATCACGGCCATCCCAATCAGGACAGCAGCGATTCTGTGGAAATTTTGATTCATGATGATTTCACCTGCCTATCTTTACTGTATGCAGATGATCCAAATATTTTCAATCAAAATTGAGACGGGAAAGATTTGTGGTTGTGTACTATAATGAACCTATACAAAAATTCATAAACCCTCTTGGTTAGAATAGATAGAAGTATTAGAAAAGGAGTGAGAGGATGTCTGTACGTTTTATTCTCGGACGCTCCGGTACGGGGAAAACCTATCGCATATTGGATGAGATGAAGAAGAGTTTGTTGGAATCACCTAATGGAGACCCAATCATCTATATCGTACCGGATCAAATGTCCTTTATATCTGAATACGAGCTCGTAAACACACCGGGATTGAATGGTATGATCCGCGGACAGGTGTTCAGCTTCACACGTCTTGCGTGGAAGATCCTCCAGGAAACGGGTGGAATGAGCCGTTATCATTTATCTGATGTCGGATTAAATATGATGATCCGGAAGATCATAGACGAAAACAAGGAGAATCTCCATATTTTCACCAAGGCATCGGACAAGCCTGGGTTCATTCACCATGTGGAAGCGATTGTAAAGGAATTCAAACGCTATTGCATAACGCCCGCGGACCTGCAGGGATTCAAGGGAGACAGTGATCGCTCCAAGGTATTGAAGGATAAGCTTCATGACCTTGAACTGATTTATGAGAAATTTGAGGAAAAGCTTTTCGGAAAGTACATTGATTCGGAAGATTATTTTCAATTGCTGGCTGATCATGTGGGAAATTCCGATCTTCTTAAAGAGGCAGAGATCTACATAGACGGCTTTCATAGTTTCACTCCTCAGGAATATCTCATTATCGATCAGCTCATACAACATACGAAAAAAGTGACGGTTGCCCTTACAACGGATCCTGAGCAGCCAATCGACGCCATGAACGAGTTAAGCCTGTATCGGATGACAAACGAAACCTTCCATACCCTTCAGGATATATGCAGGGAGGCAGGGGAATCGGTGAATGAAGAGATACTCACTAAACCGATTCGCTACCAGAGTGAAACGCTGCTTCATTTAGAGCGTCATTTCGAAGAGCGGCCAACGATACCCTATGAGGGAGGAAGGGACACCATTGAATTCCTCGAAGCGTCCAATCGTCGTGCTGAGGTTGAAGGAATCGCAAGGGAGATCAGAAAGCTTGCCCGTGAAGAAGGGTACCGCTACAAGGATATCGCCGTATTGGTTCGGAACAGCCAGGATTATCGTGATAAGGTCGAAACGATTTTCCAGGATTATGCGATTCCCTTTTTCCTTGATCAGAAGCGGACGATGCTGAATCACCCTCTCATCGAGCTCATTCGTTCCACCCTTGAGATCATGAACACCAACTGGAGATATGAGCCGGTCTTCCGGGCGGTGAAAACAGACCTTTTATTTCCTTATCAGAAAAATCCTGCCGATTTGCGTGAAAAGATGGACCGGTTGGAGAACTATGTGCTTGCTTATGGTATAAAGGGAGACCGATGGACGAAGAAAGACCGTTGGAAATACCGTCGCTTCAGGGGTCTTGAACATGTGGACGCACCTCAGACCGATCGGGAGAGGGAGCTTGAGCACGAGATCAATGAATTGCGGTTATTTATCTCCGCACCGATCATCCGTCTTGGAAAACGATTAAAGAAGCGCGCCACGGGACGCGAATACTGTGAGGCCCTATATCTTTATTTGGAAGAGTTGGATATACCGGCAAAGCTTGAACGAATGCGCATTGAAGCAGAGGAGAAAGGGAATTTGATCGCAGCAAGGGAACATGACCAGGCGTGGTCGGCAGTGATGGATCTTCTTGATCAATATGTAGAGATGCTTGGTGATGAAGAAACGACCATGAAGAAATTCTCATCCATCCTTGAGGCAGGGATTGAAACGATGGAATTCTCGTTAGTCCCTCCTGCCATTGATCAGGTCATTATTGCAGACCTCGAGAAATCCAGGCTTGGCGACATCAAAGCCGCATTCATCATTGGAGTGAATGATGGGATTCTCCCTGCGAAAATGAATGAAGACGGCGTCCTGTCCGATGAAGATCGTGAGTCATTGATCACAAGGGGATTCAAGATCGCCCCGAGTAATAGGACGAAGCTGTTGGATGAAGAGTTTGTGGCGTATAAAGCGTTCACGACTCCGGCAGAACGCCTTTTCATCAGCTATCCCATCGCCAATGAAGAAGGAAAGGCGCTCTTGCCTTCCTCGTTTATTAAGAGATTGAATGAAATGTTCCCGGATGCACCTACAAAGCTTCTCATCAATGAACCGTCGGAACTATCTGAAGAAGATCAGCTTCATTACGTCTGTCATCCGAATGTGACGATTTCCCATCTGACGTCGCAGCTTCAGTTAAAGAAGAGGGAGTATCCGATCCATGACTTCTGGTGGGATGTGTACAATTTTTATACTGCGTCCAATGAATGGAAATGGCATGCCGGGCATATCCTGTCGAGCCTTTTTTATGAAAATCGCGGAAATCAACTGTCAGAGGATACGAGCAAAGATTTGTACGGGGATCATATCCTAGCGAGTGTTTCCCGGATGGAGCTCTTTCATAGCTGCCCATTTTCACATTTTGCCAGTCACGGACTGAAGCTCAGAGAACGGGATTTCTTCAAATTAGAAGCACCGGATATCGGTGAAATGTTCCACTCGGCATTAAAATGGATATCAGAAGAAGTGGAGCGACATGGTCTGACATGGGCATCACTCTCGAAATCCCAGTGTTTGCAGTTGGCGAAAGAAGCGGTTCTGATGCTCGCACCGAAGCTGCAGCATCAGATCCTACTAAGCTCGAACCGGCATTATTATATCGCTCAGAAGCTTGAGCAAATCATAGGCAGGGCAAGCCTCATTCTAAGTGAACATGCAAAGGCAAGCGGGTTTGTGCCTGTCGGGGTGGAACTTGGATTCGGTCCTCATGCGACCCTGCCGCCGTTCCAGTTCCAATTGAGAAATGGGACGAAGATGGAGCTTCAGGGAAGGATTGACCGGGTGGACAAGGCGGAGGATGCAAACGGGGTGTATCTCAGAATAGTCGATTACAAATCAAGCGCCAGGGATTTGGATATGACGGAAGTCTATTACGGATTGGCCCTGCAAATGCTGACATATTTGGACATTGTGTTAACCAATTCGAAACAGTTCGTCGGAAAGGAAGCGAAGCCTGCCGGTGTCCTCTATTTCCATGTTCACAACCCGATGATTAACAGCAAGAAGATCCTGACTATGGATCAAATCGAGAAAGAAATTTTCAAGAGCTTTAAGATGAAGGGGCTCGTCCTTGGGGATTCTGACATTGTCAGATTAATGGATCAGACGCTGGATACGGGTAATTCTGATATCATTTCAGCAGGGATCAAGAAGGATGGTACTTTATCTTCCCGTTCGAAGGCGGTTTCAGGTGAAGACTTCCATTATATGCGTCAACATGTCAGAAAGCTCTATGAAGCCTCCGGGAACCGGATCATCTCAGGAGAGACGGATATAGCTCCATATAAGCTGAAGGACCGGACTCCGTGTCAATTTTGTTCGTTCCGTTCGGTCTGTCAATTTGACCAGTCTTTGGAAGAAAACGAGTACAGAGTGCTGCCGACAGCGAAACCGGAAGATTTATTACGGAAAGTGAGAGAGGAGGCAGAATCAAATGAATAATGATAGTATTCCAGTCAAGCCGGATCATGTTACATGGACGGATGATCAGTGGAAGGCGATCTGGGCAAAAGGGCAGGATATCCTTGTCGCTGCAGCGGCAGGGTCGGGTAAGACAGCTGTCCTGGTAGAGAGGATCATTCAGAAAATCCTCTCAGAAGAAGACAGGATGGATGTGGATGAATTATTGGTTGTTACCTTTACAAATGCTTCAGCGGCTGAAATGAGACATAGGATTGGCGTTGCGCTGGAGAAGGCAATCGATGAGGATCCCCATTCCCGTCATTTAAGGAAGCAGCTCAGTTTACTGAACCGGGCGTCCATTTCGACCCTGCACTCCTTTTGCCTCGAAGTGATACGAAAATACTATTATCTCATTGATATCGATCCTGGATTCAGGATCGCAGATGAGACAGAAGGAGACCTGCTTCGGGATGAGGTCCTTGACGAACTTTTTGAAGAGGAGTACGGCAAAGAAGATAATCAGGACTTCTTTAGGCTCGTCGATACATTTACGAACGACCGAAGTGACGGGGCCCTGCAGGATATGATCAGGAAGCTGTATGATTTTTCTCGCTCCCATCCGAACCCCGATGAGTGGTTGAGAAGGCTCGAGGTTCTGTATGAGGTGGAAGAGGGGAAGGAAATAGATCAACTCTCCTTTATAGAGCCTCTTCTGACAGACATCCGATTACAGCTTCATGGTGCAAAAAGCTTATTTCAGCGCGCACTGGATCTTACCCGTGTGCCTGGGGGGCCTGGTCCGAGAGCGGAGAATTTCTTAAGCGATATCGAGATCGTCGAGAGCCTTGAGGCAAGTCTCGCCGATTCCTGGAACACTTTATACGAAACGATTCAAACCCTGCCCTTTACGAAGCTGAAAGCCTGCAGGGGGGACGATTATAATAAAGAAATAGTGGATGAAGCGAAGAAACTCCGGGATCAAGGAAAGAAAACATTGGAAAAGCTTCAGGAGGATTTCTTTTCAAGAAGACCCGGTTCATTCCTTGAAGATATGCGGAGGATGAAGGACGTGATCCACACCCTGGCGGAAGTGGTGGTCGAATTCGGTAAACGTTTCAGGGTAGTGAAAGAAGAAAAGGGACTCGTCGATTTTGCCGATTTGGAACATTTTTGTCTCGACATTTTAAGGGACCATTCATCTGTTGCATTGGTTCCTTCAGAAGCAGCGAATCTTTACAAGAATAAGTTCAAAGAAGTACTGGTGGATGAATACCAGGATACGAATATGGTTCAGGAATCCATTCTCCGTCTCATAACGGAGGAACGTGAAGAAGTTGGAAACCGGTTCATGGTGGGGGATGTAAAGCAATCCATCTACCGCTTCCGATTGGCGGAACCGAATCTGTTTTTAGGAAAGTATACCCGTTTTCTCCCGGAGAGAGGGGAAGCCGGATTGAAAATCGATCTTTCCCAAAACTTCCGAAGCCGGAAAGAAGTGTTAGAAGGGACGAACTTTTTATTCAAACAGATTATGGGTCCATCTGTTGGTGAAATGGAATACAACAGGGAAGCCGAACTTGTAAAAGGTGCTCCGTATCCTGAAGAAACGGAGTATCCGATTGAAGTGGCCATCATCGATCAGGAAACGGAGGAATCCTCTGCCGGTGGTGATGAAGAGGCGCTGTCCATCTTTGACGAAGGAGATATCGAGAAATCGGTCCTTGAAGCCCGTTATATGGCAAACAAAGTGAAAAAGATGATCGAAGAGCGGACACCGGTCTATGATGCCAAAACGAAATCCGAGCGTCCGATACAATACCGTGACGTCGTGATCCTGCTTCGCTCCATGCCTTGGGCGGCAGAAATCATGGAAGAATTCAAGCGGCAGGGGATACCGATTTATGCAAATTTATCTACAGGATATTTCGAGGCGACCGAGATTGCCATCATGCTTTCCCTGCTGAAAGTGATCGATAATCCGTACCAGGATATCCCCCTTGCGTCCGTTCTGAGGTCTCCGATTGTCGGGCTCGATGAGCAGGGTCTTGCCAGTATCCGGATCCATTCAAGGGCAGGGACGTATTACGAAGCGTTGAAGACATTTGCCGGTGAGAAGCCGGGCAATCCCCGTGAAGAAGAAACATTCGAAAAGGTCAAAGTGTTCCTTTATCACCTCGGGAACTGGCGGACGAAGGCAAGGCAGGGCTCGGTGACAGAATTGATCTGGCAACTGTACCGGGACACCCGTTTCTATGATTATGTAGGAGGGATGGCCGGCGGGAAGCAGCGTCAGGCTAATCTTAGGGCCCTCTATGACCGTGCACGGCAATACGAAGAAACTTCCTTCAGGGGATTATTCCGGTTCCTGCGATTCATTGACAGGATGAGGGAACGGGGAGATGACCTGGGAGTGGCGAGAGCCCTGAGTGAACAGGAAGACGTGGTCCGGTTAATGACCATCCATTCCAGTAAAGGCCTTGAGTTCCCTGTCGTATTTGTCGCCGGTACCTCTAAACAATTCAATCTGATGGATCTGAATGCAGCATACTTATTGGATAAAGACCTTGGATTGGCCGTGAAATATACCGATGCAGCTAAACGAATCAGCTACCCGTCCCTTCCACAATTGGCGTTCAAGCGGAAGAAGCGGATGGAGGCGATCTCGGAGGAAATGCGGGTGCTGTATGTGGCATTGACCCGGGCCAAGGAGAAGTTATATCTGGTGGGTACCGTGAAAAGCGTGGAGAAATCGCTGAAGAAATGGCGAGGGGCTTTAAGTCAGACCGAGTGGTTATTATCTGATTATGACCGGGCCGCGGCGAGTTCTTATCTTGATTGGATAGGTCCGTCCCTCATGCGTCACCCTCAGTGTGGACAGCTTGGCGCGTCAGGAGTTGGCTTGATTAATGAAGAGATTCTCACGCATCCTTCCTGCTTTCATATCAAGACGATTCATAAATCTGAGTTGGTTGCGGACGAGGATGAGGAAATGAGTGAAGAAAAAACGTGGCAGGAGAAAGTGAAAAATGGGGAAGTGGTGGATATTGTGTCTTCCCAACATGAAGAGGTGTTACAACGATTATCGTGGAAATACCCTCATATTCGCGCTACAAACCTCCGTTCAAAGCAATCGGTCTCAGAGCTGAAACGAATGGTTGAAATAAGGGATGAAACCTCAAGTATCGATATACTGAGGCAGCACCATAAACCTGTGTATAATCGACCTCAATTTATGCAATCGAAAGAACTGTCCCCTGCAGAAAAGGGAACAGCTATGCATACAGTCATGCAGCATATTTCATTTGAAGATGGTGTGCCGACAGAGGAAAAAGTTGAAGATCTTTTATCGGAGTTGGTTCGTAAAGAAATCCTGACGGAAGAACAGAAAGAAGCAGTGTCAGTCGAACACATCGCAGGCTTCTTCGATAGTGGACTTGGTAAGAGGATGGTAAATGCCCGGAATATAGAGCGGGAAATTCCCTTCAGTATGAGCGTTCCCCTTAGTGAAATATCAGAAACGGGTGAAGAAGCACCTGAAGAAACCATTCTTGTTCAAGGGGTCATCGACTGTGTATTCAGGGATGAGTGGGGAATCGTCCTGGTGGATTACAAGACAGACGGTATCCATGACCGCTATCAGGGCGGATTCACTGAAGCAAGGCACGTCCTTGAAGAGAGGTATAAAGTACAACTCGAATTATACACCCGGGCATTGGAATCCATATGGAAAGAACCAGTCTCAGAAAAGTACCTGTATTTCTTTGATGGGGGACATGTGTTGGAGCTATAAAAGGAAACACTTCGGAGCATTGGCTTCGAAGTGTTTTGTTAAAAGAATATCTGAACGATCATTCGAAACCTGCAGTCTGTATATGTATAACATTCTGGTGAAATGGTACTTTTATAATTATTGCTAAAGCACATCCAGTGTATAAAGCAGGATCTAGCTATTGATTGGAGTGCAAGACGAAGACTCCTACGGGAAAAGCGGAATAGGTAAGACCCCGCAGGAACGTTAGTGACGAGGAGGCTTGCCTTCCGCCCGAGGAAAGCGAAGTCTTGCACGGAAATCAATAGCGGTGTAATAAGTAATCCTAACTTTTATTGTTCGTCTTTAGAGGAAATGGATTTAGTTATGTCCCAGCCCATTTTTTTTGCTGCCGCAGGGAATACCTATACTAATCACTTATTGAGGAATGGTGAAAGATGAGTAAAAGAGCGATTGGTGCATGTGAATTATGTGCCAGGAGAAATGTAGAAATCACGATTCATCACCTCACACCCAAGGAGGTGGGGGGAACATTCCTCCCCACGGCGCGACTATGCATTCCATGTCATAAGCAGATTCATTCCCTTTACACTAATGATGAGCTTGGATCAAGATTGAACTCAATTGAGGAGTTAAGAAAAGATGAGAAGATTCGTGCATTCATAAAATGGATCCGCAAGCAGCCGTCTACCAAATTAATTAAAACGAAGAAAAGTCACGAGCGAAGAAAGAAGAGATAGTCGATATAAAAAAACCAAAAAGCCTGTTGGTGGGCTTTTTGGTTTTTTAGTTATTTCCGGTTATTGGCTGGTCTACGACATTACAATCAAAGGTCGTATTAACACTGAAGACATTGTAGCTCAGTTGAAATGGACCAGTATTGAAGCCACCGGAACCGCTGAATGTCTTGGAAGCGGACTTAGGCGAAATAATACCTGTATCTCCAAACTGTACACTTCCTCCACCAACATTAAGAATAGCGACAGGACCTACTAAAGCGGGCATATACAACATCCTCTTCAATAATATCTATACAGTTAACCTATGTGAAATAGAATAGAATGTTCATGTTCCTATAGGCTTTTAGTCCGGCTGGTCTATGGTTTCGGAATTTTCCAGATCTTCATGCTTTTTAGACTCAAGCTGACGGATGTGTTTCACTCTTGCTTCCATAGCGGCATTCGACGTATTTCCAATATGAACAATGGAAGAAAATGCCGTAGCCTTGACAAATACTTGATCCACTTTGATCGGACAAAGATTTAGTCGGCTGACCCTCACTGTGGGATCAACCGGAGGTTTAGTAAGTGGTCCCTGAAAAACGCTGGAATCGAAGCTTCCTTCACTCGTCAAGAAAAATTCCTTCTCTCGTTGCACAGCGTAGGCAAATGATACGGCGTTTATGTTTTGGGAATCGCCTATTTGATAGAGAGAGCTAAAGGATAACGTAATGCCGTCTAATTTATTAACAATCGAATATCGCTTGAACATCTATCATCCTTTCGGTGTCAGTGGGACGAATGGACCGACGATCAATGACTCTGGCGGTGTATCGAATGCAGAAGTAAGCTGAATGATATCAGCATCCCCGATCAGAACAAGGGAGGAGCTCGCTACCCCCGCAATATCGATACTGCCGACTGACAATTCACGGTTGATTACTTGGAGGTTCATTGTGATTCATCCCTTCCATATTTTCCGGCATCTGGGACATAAAGGAGAAGAGTGCCGTTTGAATATCTTGTTTGATTTTTGAAATGATTTTTCTTTCCCATTCCCCTTCTGATTGTTTGGATTCGACATGAGGTATGTTTTCCAGGTAGAAATCGATTCGTTGTGGCATCTGATTTAGCAGATCCTGTTGTACCATTTCATAATAAGAAGGGTCGAGGGATCGCTGGAATTGCATTTCATTGTCATGGATGAGGGTAGGCAATTCGTTTTGAATGTAAGCATGTATCTCTTTCGTTATTCTTTCTTTGTAAGGGGTCAGATCTTTGATTGATTCGACATTCACATTCTGATCAACGGCTAAGTCCTCTATCGTATCCTTTAAATTACTTGGGTTAAGGCCGATATTCAAAGTGCCATCCAGGGACTCGACTTTCAGCTGATCGAACTTATACTCAATTCTTTCTACGTTGATCTTAGGGTTATCCTTGATGGCCGTCAATTCCTGAGAAAGCTCATCTACTTTTTGTTCTAACGCGACAATTCTCGTATTCAACATCTCGATATACTGATACAGTTGTTGGGGTGTCATATAGTAATTAGTCATTCTGCCACCTCTTTTCTTGTCGCGGACTCTTTTAAGGCCTTTGAAGAGGAACTAAGGGTGATGCTGATGGTCCTATTGAAACACTCCCGTTTTTTTCTGCTTCAGGGGCAGGCTCTGTAAAACCACCGGTATTATACAGGTAATCATTTGTGTTTATTTGCCCACATGTACCAATCTGCAATATGGAAGAATTGGACATTCCCCCGATTTTAATGAATTGAATCTGTATGGATTGTTGAACATAATAATTCGTCATTTTCGCATCACACTCATAGGGTAAAGTTTATTCCTTGATCCATTCCATCATCGTCCACCGTGTAGGTCAAGGAGCTTTCGTTATAGACGGAGATCCCTCTCCCTGTAATAAATGAACCTGCACCGGCAAAGGTTTTGGCTGTTGATATCGGGCTGATGTTAAATACATCCCCGATGTGAAAAACGGCACTGGAACCGACGTTTATGACTTGTGCAATTCCTACAATTGCAGGCATTTCGACTCACACCTTTAAGACAAAGTTAATTATTGTTATTCTATGTTAAGAACATGAATAGGTGATAATCGCCTAAATTCCTGTTTCGGGTTAGAATAGAAACAAGATTAATGATTTCGGAGGAAGATGAATGAACACCTTATCGCCAATTGAACAGTCAGAACGTATTGTAAGTCTCGATGTGATCAGAGGATTCTCTTTGCTCGGCATCTTTATCATCAACATGATTTCCTTCCATTCACCATTTCTGTACTTTGATCCGTATACCTGGTGGAAAACACCTGAAGATATGGCATTATTTCCTTGGATCGATGTATTGGTCCAAGCAAGCTTTTATCCGTTATTCGCCATGATGTTTGGATACGGGTTAGGGATTCAACAACAAAGGGCAGAAATGAAAGGGACATCCTTTTACCTGTTTGGGGTAAGAAGACTTCTTACTTTATTGGGAATCGGCTGTATTCATGCCTTCCTGATCTGGTCAGGGGATATCCTGATAAATTACGCCGTATTCGGTCTGATTCTTCTTGGTTTCATGCGGCTTTCCGGGAAGGGCCTGATGTGGCTCGGGGGTATATTATTCCTGATGCCGCAAATGTTTTTCAGTATTTTACTAGTATTGATGACCTTTTCTGATCCGACAGGCGTGACGCACTATACGAATATTGCCGCATTGCAGGATTCGGTCTCAGCCTATGCCTCGGGCAGCTTCAGCAATATCATGGAACAACGCTTTCAGGACTGGTATATGGTGAACTCACCTGACAATCTTTTATTCTTGTTACTTTCGATTCTTCCTATGATGATGATCGGGGCAGGCGCAAGTAAACTGCAACTGTTGGAAAAGGTCAGAAACCATAAGAAGGTTTGGATGATAACAGGTGGATTTACGTTACTCTTTGGAATCATCATTAAATCATTGCCACTATTCATCGAGTCCAATTTCGCTTACAACTATATACAGGACTTTTTCGGAGGTCCGTTCTTATCAGTATCTTATGCAATAATCCTTTCATTATTATTGTTGAATGAAAAAATGATGAAATGGAGCAAGCCATTCGCTTCAGTAGGGAAGATGTCCCTCTCGAATTACCTGATGCAATCCATCATCGGCACACTTCTCTTCTATTCTTATGGATTTGGACTCTACGGAGAAGTAACCTTAACAACGGGGACGATGCTTGCAGTGGGGATTTATATCATACAGGTGATTCTATCTGAAATCTGGTTATCCAAGTTTCGATATGGGCCAGTTGAAAAGCTTTGGCGAGTGTTGAGTTATGGGAGAAGCAATGTTGTTAAAAAGGGAGAAGTATAATACTGGAAAAGGGGATGGGTAAGGATGAAATTCGTTAGTTTTACAGTTGAGGGAAAAGAACTGTATGGGGCGAAAATAGACGGAAGGATCCTTGATTTAGCGGGGGTGGATGATTTACCAGGGGATTTACTTCAGGGAATTGAAGCCGGAGAAGGTTTTCTTGAAAGTGTAGAAGCAGTTCTTAGGGAGAAGGGGGGAGCTCTGCCATCTTTCGCAGAGGATGAAGTGAAATGGCTTTCCCCAATTCCCAAAGTGAAGAGAAACATCATATGTGTAGGAAAGAACTATCGTGAACATGCCATTGAAATGGGTGGTGTACAGGATATCCCGAAGAATATCATGATTTTCACGAAAGCAACCCATACGGTCATCGGTCATGGAGAAACGGTGCTTCATCATGATGACATAACGGAAGAACTCGATTATGAAGGAGAACTGGCCGTGATCATCGGAAAGAAAGGGAGAGGGATTTCTCCGGAAGAAGCGATGGACCATGTATTTGGTTATGCGATTCTGAATGATATCACAGCCCGGGACCTTCAAAAAAAGCATGGCCAATTTTTCCTCGGGAAAAGTCTGGATACAACATGTCCGATGGGTCCGTTCCTTGTGACAAAGGATGAAGTGGATGACCCTCAGAACCTCTCCATCACCACGAAGGTCAATGGTGAAATCCGCCAGTCTTCCAATACGGGACAAATGATTTTCTCCATTCCGACGATTATTTCCACCATCTCTAAAGGAATGACGCTGTTGCCGGGGGATGTCATTGCGACAGGGACACCTTCTGGAGTGGGGAAAGGTTACAAGCCTCCACGCTTTTTGAGAAAGGGTGATATGGTGGAAATCGAAATAGAAGGATTGGGAATTTTGACAAATCCGTTACAGGATTAGTTAAAATTTCTGTTGATGTACAGACTGTGGTAATATTATGAGCGTAAACTATCTACCTTTAGGAGGTTCAATATGTTTGATAATACACATGCCCATATTACAACGTGGGTCGTTGCCATCATTCTTTTCTTTGTAGCGGTCGGCTTACATAACGCAGGGAAGAAAAAAGGCATGAAAGTTGTACATATGATCTTACGATTATTTTACTTGCTCATTATTTTAACCGGTGCCCTGTTATTCTGGAAGCATCAGGGAATTAATCCGGCCCTTTACGGCATTAAAGGATTGGTGGGAATAGGGGTGATCGGGATGTTTGAGATGATCCTGATCCGCATGAATAAAGGAAAAAGCACAAATGTATTGTGGATTATCATGGTTATCGCCTTGCTCATTGTTCTGTATTTGGGACTGCGTTTACCACTTGGTCTTCATCCATTTGCATAAGGTGAAAAAGTCTGCTCATTTATGGAGCGGGCTTTTTTATTTAGCTCTTTTCCTCAGATTAAGGAATCAGGTGCTGCCACTTTCATATAAATGGATATCCAAATCTGTCGAATTGTGGTATTTTGATAGAAACGATGTCTTTCAAGTAGGTGTAGAAAATGGTTAAGTCCTTTCAATTCATATATAAAGATGAACAATCCTTAAACCAATTTATTCAAGAGAACGGTATAGATCAATATCCCTCCCTCCTGATCCAGGCATTTGTCGGCGATTCCCCGGTAGCGGTTATAGAAGGTTTGCAAAGTCACCTAAACCGCATATTACCCCGTGGCACCCTCATTGGCTGCAACTCGACCGGTCAAGTGATTAAAGAGGCGATTGTTTCAGAAATCGTCTTATCATTTACGATATTTGAAACAACTACGATAGAATCCCTTTTACAAGAAAAGTCAGGTACAAGTAAGCAACTTGGTAAACAATTGTACGAAGCTGTGGGGAAATCCGACACCAAAGCCTTCATTATTTTTGCGAGCCATTTACAGCTGGGAATCCAGGAATTCATGGAAGGTGTATCGGAAAGAGGGGGTGAAGTCGCCATCGTCGGTGGTGTTTCTTCTGATTTGCCTCATAAAAGACCGGCATACGTATTCACGAACCACGAAATAACGAGTGAAGGCTTTGTAACGGCCTCATTGAGTGGTGAGGAGTTAAAGGTCCATTCTCATAGCGTAGAAGAGTGGCAGGAAGTTGGCCCCGTCTTCAACATCACGAAAGCACGAGGGAATATTTTGGAGGAAATCAATCATGTGAAACCTATCCGTATCCTTGAGACCTATTTAGGGAAGAGATTTGTGGAAGATCTTCCTGACTCATCGATAGAGTTCCCGTTTCTATCTCAGAAAAAGAATGATAAAGTGGCGGTCTATATCGTTAATGTGCTGCCAAATGGAAGTGTTGAACTCAGTCAGGAAGTGACGGAAGGTGACACGGTGTCGTTTGGATTTGTTGATGTACAGGATTTAATCCGTTCCACAACAAAGCTTTTGTCTCGATTGAAACGCCATCCGGTAGAAACGCATTTTGTATATAATTGTATAGCCAGAAGAAGGTATGTTCGTGATGTCACGAATCAGGAGTTATCCTATTTAAACCAGGTATCGCCCTTGACCGGTTTCTTCTCTTACGGAGAGTTAGGAATCAGTGGGAGGAAACCAAAGCTGATGGCTCATTCCCTTTCGTATCTTGGATTGTCTGAAGGTATACGTGAACCTATCAGTGATATGAAGATCGATTTCCAATTAACGCCTGAAGCCGATGTGATGATGAGTTTGACCCATTTAATCAATACAGCAGAAAAGGATATAAAAGAATTAACACAAAACATCCAGATCTCTGAGGAGTATTACCGGTCCCTATTTGATAATAATACGGATTTTGTCTACAGTACCGATCTGAATGGCCGATTTAATTCCCTCAACCCTTCTTTTATGAAAACATTTGGATTTACGAGGGAGGAGGTTCTTGGGAAATCCGCCCTTAACTTTATCAGGGAAGAGGATGCGGTGCGGGTAAGAAGGCATTTTTACCGGGCCATGGATGGAAGGGAACAGTATTATGATCTTCCCATTGCATCGAAGAAAGGTGAGGTGAATTTCTTTCAAATCAAGAATATCCCGATTACCGTTGAAGGAAAATGTGTCGGGATCTTCGGGATAGGGCGAAATGTTACGAAAGAGCGTCAATTTGAGAAGAAAATCACGCAACTCGCATATTATGACGGTGAAACCGATCTGCCTAATAAGATGAAATTCAGGGAAATTGTAGACGAGCATATTCAGAGGGCAAAGAAGAAGAAACGGCAGCTGGCGGTTTTATTTCTGGATATGGACCGTTTCAAGATGATTAATGATACGCTTGGTCATTTTGTAGGGGATGTGATCATCAAAGAACTTTCCCAAAGGATTCAAGGCATTCTCCCCAAGGGTGCTTACCTTGGCCGTTTCAGCGGTGACAAATTCACGGTGCTTCTCACCAAAGAGGTGAATGAAGCCACTATTTCAGATATCTCACAGGATATATTGGAAACCGTGCAGGCGCCTTTTTCTTATCAGGGTAAAGAATTCTACATATCCGTCAGCATCGGTGCAGGCATCTATCCCCGGGATGGGGAAAAGACTGCGGACTTGTTGCGAAATGCCGATTCTGCTCTAAATTGGGCCAAATTGAAGGGTGGAAATAACACCGTTTACTTTTCAAGGGATATGGAAGAAGAGATTACGCGGAAAGTGGAGATGGAGGCTCATCTTAGAAGAGCAATCGAGAAACAGGAGTTGTTCATCGCTTTTCAACCCATCATTAATATACAGAGTCAAACTCCGATTGGCTGTGAGTCATTGCTCAGATGGCAGCATCCATCCTGGGGGTTGATCCCGCCGAGTGAATTCATTCCCCTGGCAGAAGAAACAGGGCTGATTCATGATATCGGAAAATGGGTCCTGGTCGAATCCTGTATACAGTTAAAAGAGTGGTTGGATCAAGAGGTGGGGGAGTTCTATATTTCTGTGAACGTTTCAGCACGGCAATTCCAGCATCCTACGTTTGTGCGTGATGTGGAAGAAGCGTTGGCAATATCCGGTCTGCCGGCAGAATACTTGTGCTTAGAACTGACGGAAACAATCATGCTGCATGACGCCGCTCATACAATCGATGCCATGAAGTCACTTGCTGATCTAGGGGTGAAGCTTGCGATTGATGATTTCGGCACAGGTTATTCTTCTTTAAGTTATTTGAAGCATCTCCCCCTTCATATACTGAAAATCGATCGTTCGTTTGTACAGAATATGAGCGATCATACACCTGATGTCGCAATCGTTCAATCCATATCCACAATGGGGAAAGGATTGCACATGAAGGTGGTCGCTGAAGGCGTGGAAACCAGCGGACAGCTAGAACTGCTGAAGCAGTTGGGCTGTGATTTTGCACAAGGATTTCTTTTCGAAAGACCCATGTCATTGGAGAAAATGAACACATTTTTAAAGAAACGGCATCTCGTGACAAGCCCGGATCAATAAAAAAAACAAATGCCTGTCAGGTACATTACCTGACAGGCATTTGCATATTTGATCTGGTGATCAGATCAGATATTGAAGCTTTCAATTACAATTCGTCTACCCGTACTTAAAGTGAATTCAAAGCGGTCGCGTTTCTTTTTGTAGTAGGTGAAGTGATGCTGGACTGCACAAACTTCCACACCGTTATCGAAAGTGATGAAGTTCACGCCTTCCTTGATTTTTTGGTTTCCGAGGAATACAAGGTGGTTATGGCAAAAGATACTGTCATAAATCGAATAGCCCAGGTTATTTAAGGCTGTTGTAAACTGATGAAAGGCATCATCAGAAATCTCTTCTAATAAATTCTCCAACGAATACAATATATTCTTCTTTATTTGAATTCGATCGCCATTCTCGATTCTTATTCGCTCATAGGGGGTGACGATGAGACCATCTTCTAAGAGAACGCCAGAAAGCCACTCTCCATCTCTATACACTTTCAGTTCATGATTGAGGTAAAATTCGAGCTCAGACTCTTCCTCGGCGTCGATCTCGAAAAAGAACCATGTATCTTCTTCGAATAAAACAGTGCCTTCGGAAAAAGATCTTTTTTGGGATTTTAAAATGTTTGATCGAAATATGTTGCTCAAGTGAATATCCCTCCTTAACTACATTTCTTGTCATAATTATCATATTTCATTCATGTAAAGAATGATTGAGACAATTAACCATTTCTCTAAAGGGGCATAGAATAATTTATGTGTCAGTGAGCCCAGTTTGTTTGACTTGAAAGTGAGGATGATCACTATGTGCGGAATTACAGGTTGGATCCATTATAAACAAGATATGTCCAATGAAAAAGATGTTGTTGAAAAAATGGCGGAAACCCTTTCTAAAAGAGGACCTGACGAAACGAATGTCTGGGTTGACCAGCATGTTGCTTTCGGTCATAAACGATTAATCGTAGTCGACCCGGCAGGAGGAAGGCAGCCTATGAGCCTCCTCCATAACGGACACACTTTCACGATTTGCTATAACGGAGAGCTATATAATACAGAAGATCTGAGACAAGTACTTATAGATAAGGGATATACCTTCAAAGGGCACTCTGATACCGAGGTCCTATTGACTTCTTATATTGAGTGGAGGGAAAAATGTGTCCAGCATCTGAACGGGATTTTCGCCTTTGCCATATGGGACAGTGAGAAGGGGCATGCATTTATAGGCAGGGACAGAATGGGCGTAAAGCCTTTATTTTATTTTGAAAAGGATGACGGGATCCTGTTTGCATCAGAAATCAAGGCTTTACTTGCCCATCCCGATGTTTTGCCACAGGTGGACCTGCAGGGGCTTTCGGAAGTGCTGGGGCTCGGTCCGTCCCGCACACCCGGGAATGGTGTGTTCAAAGGGGTGAAGGAACTGCGTCCCGCCCATAGCATGATCTTCTCCAAGGAAGGCTTGAACATATGGAGATACTGGAATGTGAAAAGTAAGAAGCATACGGATTCGTTCATCGAAACGGTCTCGAAAGTCCGTTTTCTGCTTACAGATGCCATAGAGAGGCAGCTTGTTTCCGATGTACCATTGTGCGCATTCTTATCGGGAGGACTCGATTCAAGTGCGATTACGGCAGTGGCAGCAAATTCATATAAAGAAGAGGGAAAAGGGAAACTTCATACGTACTCCATAGACTATGAAGAAAATGATCAATACTTTAAAGAGAATGATTTCCAACCGAACTCCGATGCCCCTTGGATTGAAAAGATGACAGCTGAATTCGACACGATCCATCACCAATGTGAAATCAGTCAACAAGAGTTAAAGGACTATCTGATTGAAGCGGTCCATGTAAGGGACCTTCCGGGAATGGCCGATGTGGATTCATCTCTCTTATGGTTCTGCAGGGAAATCAAAGAGGAGTTTACCGTGGGACTGTCGGGTGAATGCGCAGATGAAATCTTCGGAGGGTATCCTTGGTTTCACCGGGCGGAGGATTTTAACCGCAGGGGATTCCCATGGATGCGTTCCACTGCAGAACGACAGGGTCTTCTGAAAGAAGAGTGGAGTAAGAAATTGAACCTCGAGGAATATGTCCTGGAGCAGTATGACCGCACGGTTGCGGAAACCCCGTTGTTGGATGGGGAAAATGAAGTGGAGACCAAGAGGAGACAATTATTCTATTTAAACTTACTATGGTTCATGACGACTTTGCTGGATAGAAAAGACCGCATGAGTATGGGAGCGAGCCTTGAAGTCCGCGTCCCGTTTGCCGACCATAGACTTGTAGAGTATGTGTGGAACATCCCTTGGGAGATGAAAATGCACGATGGAAGGGAAAAGGGCATCCTGAGGAAAGCACTTGAAGGCGTACTTCCCCATGAAGTCCTATATCGAAAGAAAAGCCCATACCCGAAAACCCATCACCCGGAGTATACAAAATTGGTCAGTGGCTGGCTCAATGAAATCCTGGAAGACAAATCAAGCATTCTCTATGAATTATTTGACGAAGAGAAACTGAAGGAAATCGTCGCAAGCGGAGGAGCAGCCTTTGAAGTCCCCTGGTACGGCCAACTCATGACCGGTCCCCAACTACTTGCCCACCTTGCCCAAATCCATGTGTGGTTCAAGGATTATAATATTGAAATTGTGGAGTAAAGCAATGGAGGAAAGGGACTAAGAATTTAGAGACAGGTACAAACATAGAATGAAAGTATGAATGATTGAAATGGAGGCATAGTAAAAGGATAAAATCCTTTACTATGCCTCCTAGTTGTTCAGGTTGTGAATTTTGTTGCTAACTAGCAACAAATTGATGGAAAAGAGATCCGATTGCGGTTTTAAAGGGTTTATGGAGTGTAGGACAAGTCCAATAGAGAGGAAAAAACGAATTTAGTTGGAAAATTGAAGTTTATTGTTTTTTCCTAGTGGAAAACAGTTGTATAAGTATTGTATAATAATTGTACAAATAAAATACATTGGAGGCTATAACGATGGTCGATAAGATAATCGTCATCGGTGCAGGTCCTGGGGGCCTGGCCGCGGCAATGCTTCTTGCCAGTAAGGGTTACAAAGTTGAAATCTATGAGAAGCAATCATTTGTTGGCGGGCGAAACGGTTCTGTCACGATGGAGGGCTATACATTCGATATTGGGCCGACATTTCTCAGCATGCCGGAAATAGCAGAAGAATTATTCGAGACCTCAGGAAGGAATCTTCATGATTATGTTGACCTGCGGGAGCTTTCCATGATGTATGAACTCATTTTTAAAGATAAAAAAGTCAAAATGTATAAAGATCCTGAAAGGTTATCCCGGGAAATTGAACGGCATTATCCAGGGAATGCAGAAGGTTATTCGCGCTTCATGAATGATACACGTAAAAAAATGGAACGGTTGAAACCGATTTTACAGAGCCCGATGGATCGATATTATCAATATATCAGTTGGAAGGTGTTGAGGGCACTTCCTCAATTATCCTTGGGTAAATCCCTATACAGCGTGTTGAGTGATTACTTTACAGAACATGAATTGCGATTGGCGTTCACCTTTCAGTCAAAGTATTTAGGTATGTCCCCCTGGGAGTGTCCTGGCGCATTTTCCATCCTGTCTTTCATGGAGCACGAATACGGTGTCTTTCACCCGATCGGCGGGTTGAATCAACTATCGAAAGCCATGGCAAGAGTGGTGAAGGAGCATGGAGGCTCAATCCACCTCGGTCAAGGTGTCAAGAAGTTGTGGATTGAAGACGGCAATGACGTAAAAGGAATCATAACAGAGGATGGAGAAAGAATTGAAGCAGATGAAGTGATTATCAACGGGGACTTTGCCCATGTCATGACCAATCTGGTGGAAGATGGGACTTTGAAAAAATACAGCAAAGAAAAGCTGAAAAAGAAGAAATACTCCTGTTCCACTTTTATGGTTTATCTGGGGCTCGATAAACAATTTGATCTCCCCCATCACAGTATCGTGTTTGCGGAAGATTATAGACGAAATGTAGAGGAGATAACGAAGACATTTACCCTTTCTGCGGACCCTTCCATTTATATCCAAAATGCATCGGTGACTGATCCAACACTGGCTCCGCCGGGACATTCAACACTATACATCCTCGCCCCGGTCCCTAATAATGTAAGCGGGATCGATTGGACAGAAAATGAACAAATGTTCCGGAATCTGGTATTGGATGCCGTTGAGAGTAAGACAGGTTTAAAGAATATCCGGGATCATATAAAAGTGGAGAAGATCATCTCCCCCCATCACTGGGAGACAGATTTCAATATATATGAAGGTGCCACCTTCAATCTTGGTCACCAATTAACGCAAATGATGGCACTCCGCCCGCATAACAAATTTGAAGAACTTGAACATTGCTGGTTAGTAGGTGGAGGGACGCATCCGGGGAGTGGGTTGCCTACAATATTAGAATCGGCGAGGATCACGACCAATATGTTGATGAATGAAGACCCTTCGTGCTCGTTCACTAAAGAACAAACGATGGAGGAAGCTTTATGAAAACAGCAGTCGTAGGTTCAGGGATCGGTGGATTGATTTCGGCATTGTTACTCGCGAAGGATGGTCACGACGTCACGGTCTATGAGAAAGAGGAGACGATCGGCGGACGCCTTGCCTTTGTTCAGGAAGGGGATTACAAGATTGATAAGGGACCTACCATTGTCCTCCTGCCAGACATGCTTATGTCCATTCTTTTAGAAGCAGGCATAGATACAAATGAAATAGAATTTGTCCGCTGTGATCCCCTCTATGACGTTCATTTTGCAGATGGGCAAACGTATACGAAATATGCCGATATCCATAAGCAATATGAAGAGATCAAGGAGAAGTTTCCAGGGGATGAAGAAGGCTTCCTTCAATTTATGAGCGATATGGATGAACGATTTGCAATTGGGAAGCCGCAATTTCTTGAAACGTCTTTTCTGAAAACGAGGGATTATCTCAATCCTCAAACGCTTGGTTCATTGCTCAAGCTAAAGGCATACCGCAATGTGATGGGGAACTTAAAGCATTATTTTCATCACGAAAAGTTGCAGACGGCCTATGGATTGCAAACACTGTATATCGGTGGGAATCCCTACACGACCCCGGCGATTTACAGCCTGGTGTCCTTCAGTGAACACAAGCACGGCATCTATTATATAAAAGGGGGATATGCGGGCTTACTGGACCATGTGAAGGAAGCGTGCAACCTGCATGGGGTCACGATCAAGACTTCCTCATCCGTCTCAGAAATCGAAACGAAAGGAGGCAAAGCGACTCATATCATCCTTGGGGACCAAAGGGAGCCGGTCGATTCGGTTATCATTAATGGGGATTTCCCTACAGCATCAAAATTAGTAAGGAAGAAAGCACCTAAATCGTATAAACCTTCTTCCGGCTGTGTGCTTTTATATATGGGAGTCGATAGAAAGTATGATGAAAAGGAAATGCATCAATTTTATTTGAATGATGACTTCTCCGGGAATATGGAGGATATTTTCAAGAATAAGAGAATTCCTAAAGAACCTTCCTTTTATGTATTTAATCCTTCCAAGGTCGATTCTTCACTTGCCCCTGAAGGTAAAAGCGTCCTTTATGTTCTCATACCGGTTCCGGTGTCAGAGAAATTGGATTGGAAAGAAGTTTCAGAATTTCTTTCAGACCTTGTATTGGATACAATGGAAGAAAGGGGATTCGAAGAACTGAGAAAACGGATTACGTGGATGAAAATCAGAACGCCTGAAGAGGCAATACAAGAAGGGTTATATTCTGGGGGAAGCTTTGGAATCGCGCCAAGCTTGGGTCAATCCGGTCCCTTCAGACCCCAGGTACAACCCTTTCCGGAGAAGAACATCTTTGCTGTCGGGGCATCCATTCACCCTGGCGGAGGAGTACCGATTGTCATGCAGGGTGCGAAGCTCGTTGCCCAAGCTTTTAAAGAATATTGCAAAACAGAATCAGAAGGGAAGGATGTGTCCTTACATGAACAAGATCTTGGAAGCATACGATCATTGTGAGAATATCATAAAGGTTCATTCCAAAACATTTTACAGAGCTTTTTCCTTACTGCCGAAAGACCAAAAGAAGGCTGTATGGGCCGTGTATGCCTTTTGCCGCAAAGTAGATGATATCGTTGACGAGGGCGCAAATCCTTCGGAGGAATTGCGCCTATTCGAGATGGAATTCGAATCGTATTTAACCGGATATTATCCTCAAAATGAGCCGATGTGGATAGCATTGGATGATGTGTTTAAACGGTTTGACATGGATGTTCAAGCTTTCCGGGACATGATAAAGGGGCAAAGGATGGACCTTGGTGAAAGGGTCTACGTCAATATGGACGATGTCCTTGACTATTCCTATCACGTAGCGAGCACTGTGGGATTAATGCTCCTGCCCATCCTTGCCCCGGGGAAAGAACAGCCATTGAGGGAAGATGGAATCTATCTTGGATATGCCATGCAGCTGACCAATATATTAAGAGATATCGGTGAGGATCTTGAAAGGGGTAGATTATACATCCCTCAGGATCTACTAGTAAAATATGAATATACCGTAACAGATTTAAAAGAACACAAAATCAACGACGCCTTTCAGTCTATATGGGAAGAAATGGCCCGACTTGCAGAAGATTACTATGAAAAAGCTTTTCGTACCATGAATCTTTATCCTGTATATTCGAGAACCCCGGTAAAGGGAGCTGCCCTATTATACCGTGCGATTCTTTCCGAGGTTAGAAATAGTCACTATAATGTTTTTTCCAAGAAGCACTTTGTATCAAAAGATGCAAAAGAGAAAATCATATCATCCATTTCATAAATAAGCTCGTATGGAGGCTGCACCGATGCCTTCCATATGAGCTTATTGTTGTCTGGCATCCATTTTGGAAAAAGAAAAAAGAGCCGCATAAGGCAGCTCTTACTCAGATTAGATTGTGTTCCGTTGATTCATGTCACTTACTTTTCCCGTTCCGATCGAGTTCAATCGCTCGACTAAGTCAGATCCAAAAGGGGAAGCGGAAGAAACGTTCGATTCCAATACTGTATCTTTTAACTCATAGGCATTGGAGCCATGCTCCGTAAAATCGAGCCCTGAGAGTTCTTCCTCACGGGAGACGCGAATACTTGATATTCTCGTTACGATGAATAGGAATCCGCCAACGGTGACAGACGTCCAGGCAATGACTGCCAACACCCCGAGGGCTTGAGTGGCGACCAAAGCAGCCCCTCCGCCATATAAAAGTCCGTTCTGAACGTCGAATAATCCGACAGCCACTGTACCCCATATTCCACAAATCCCATGAACGGCAATGGCTCCAACAGGATCATCGACTTTCAATTTCGAATCGATGAAGGTGACGGCCTCCACCAGAGCGATTCCTGCGATCAGACCGATCAGGAGAGAACCTGCCAGTGATACATTGGCACAGCCGGCAGTGATACCTACTAGTCCACCCAGGGCGCCATTTAATGTAAGGGATGGATCGATTCGCTTAAATCGGATCAACGTGTAAAAAGCGGATGAAAGAATGGCGGAGGAAGCTGAAAATAAGGTCGTCGTGATGACGTGTGGGACAAGGGAGGGATCAGCTGCCAGGCTGCTTCCTCCATTAAACCCGAACCAGCCGAACCAGAGGATGAACACACCGAGTGCACCAATCGGAATATTATGGCCCGGGATGACGTTCACTTTTCCTTTGCTGTATTTCCCAACGCGGGATCCAAGGAACAGGACCGTGATGAAGGCGCCTACCGCACCTGTCAAATGGACGACAGTAGATCCGGCGAAATCGACGAAGCCCAGTTCAGAAAGCCAGCCTCCGCCCCAAACCCAATGCCCGACGATCGGATAGATGATTCCTGTCATGGCGATGGTCAAAAGGATATAGCTTTTGAGTTTCATGCGTTCAGCTACAGCACCGGAAATGATCGTGGTACAAGTAGCGGCAAATACGGATTGAAATAAGAAGAAACCGATGTCTTCCCGTCCTGATAGGAAGAAGCTGTCCGTGCCGATGACGCCGCCAGATGACCCTCCGAACATGAACCCGAACCCTGCTATGAAATAAAGAACAGAGGCAATGGCTATAGTTAAGAAGTTTTTCATGAGGATGTTAAGAGAGTTCTTGGCACGGGTGAATCCGGTCTCGACCATGGCGAATCCGGCGTGCATGAAGAATACAAGGACTGCAGCAATCATGACCCACATGGAGTCGACGGATGCTTGAACAGACTCTGCGGTAGGGGCAGCTGCGAAAGCGGTAGTGCTCACGGAAAGCGACAGGAACAGAAGCAATGTAATTTTTTTTATCAATGGAATCCCTCCAATATTGGTTTGGTAAAGCGGCTTAGTGGTTGAGTAAAGAGGTGATTTACAAAACGGCTTTTTTTCCTCGTTCGCCTGTACGAATGCGGATGACATCTTCGACGGGATAGATGAAAATCTTCCCGTCGCCCACGGTGTCCGTACTGCAATGTTCAACGATGAGATCAATGATGTCTTCCACCTGCCCATCGTCGATGATCATTTCCACCTTTACGCGGGGAACTAACTGCAGTTCAAATTTATTCCCCCTGAAGATCCCCTGCTTCCCTTTTTGTTTTCCACACCCAGCTGCCTCTGATACGGTCAGGCCGCTGAATCCACGGAGACATAATGCTTCTCGCAGGGATAGAAATGCTTCTGCACGAATAATGGCTTCCACTTTTTTCATTGTGATTTCCTCCTTTTGTAAATGTGGTTTAATAAATCGAATTTACATGTTAGGTTTTATGACATGAATAAGTTATATCATTTATCATATTCAGAAAATAACAAAAGTTCAAGTGTTAATTTGTTATGAAAACGTTTTTATGTAAAAAAACATAACATTTATGAATGAGGGCGTTTTCATTTGGAGAAAAAAAGAGTCAGCCCGATTGAGAGCTGACTCTTTATTGAAAATGAAAGGGTAGGGGTAGGTCTGTTTCAAAATTCACATACATCTTAAGGAAGGTCCGTCCCTCTAAACGGCGTTTTTTTCATTTTGGACAAATCGTTTATGGATCCATACTTTGGATCGCCAGCGTTTGAGCATGATGATGCCCCGCAGCCATTCATCGGCAATGAAGGAGATCCAGATTCCGATAAGTCCGAGGCCGAACCAGATTCCGAGAATGTAGGAAAGCGTGACGCTTACTCCCCACATAGATAATATCCCCATGTAGACCGGGAAGCGTACGTCACCTGTTGCTCTTAGTGCGTTAATGACAACTAAATTAAAGCTTCTGCCCGGTTCAAGAATGATGGTCAGGTAGATCAATGTTTTACCAAGGGAAATGATTTCTTCGTTGCTTGTAAAGATGCGGAGGAGAGGTTCTGCTGCAACGGAAAAAATTCCTGCCATGATGAGCGAGATGATGATCGCGATCTTTAAGCTTTTCAGACATCGTTGGTATGCACTGTCGAATTCCCTGGCGCCAATCATGTGACCGATGATGATTTGTGTTCCCTGGCTGATGGCGACACTGAATAAGAAAATGAACATCATCAGGTTTTGGGCATATACCTTCGTCGTTAGAGCGTTGGTCCCTATACTCGCAATGAAGTAGGTAATGACCATTTGTGACCCGTTATAGGAAAGATGCTCTCCTGCAGAGGGGATTCCGATCCGTAATAAATTTTTAACGTGAGAGACGGGGAGCTTGAATAGTCTTCTTAATGGAAGAGCATTGGGTATCCGCTTCCTTATCACGAGGATACTCACGATGAATCCAATAAGTCTCGAGGTGATGGTGGAAATCGCCACACCCTCTACGCCTAATACAGGGACACCGAACGGCCCGAAAATAAATAAGTAGTTTCCGATCACATTGACAATATTCATGCCGATTGTGATATACATGGCGTCTTTTGTAAAGCCGTAGCTCCTCATGATTGCTCCCGCAGTCATGATCAAGGCCTGGATGAATGCAAAGCCTCCTACAATTTTTAAATAGGAAGAAGCTTCATTCATAAGTGAACGTGGGAGATCCATCGATAATAAGATTGGCTTACTGAAAAATACAAGGGCGATACTCAATAAGAGTCCAAATAGTAGATTGACAGCAATGGAAACGATCGATACTTCCCCTGCCGTGCGATTCTCATCCGCCCCCAGATGCTGGGCCACGAGGATGGCTGTACCCGTCGCGACAAATCCAAACATCACAATGATAAGAGAAAGGATCTGATTGGATACCCCGACAGCTGCTACTGAGTCATCCGAGTACTGACTCAGCATTAACGTATCGGCATTTCCCATCAGCATGTGAAGAAAGATTTCAATGAAAATTGGCCAGGTTAAGGCAAAGAGGGTCATGTTTTTTTGGTTATTGCTCATAGATTTTCTCCTTTTGCTTGCCGGGGAAATACCTCGGCATTCGTTACAAATGAAATAGATAAGGGGACTAACCGTTTTGGTATAGTCCCGCTTTTTAGAAAGTAAACATCATTAAAATTTCAGGATGGCAAATCCATACCCATCGAGTGCCACATCGATGGACTCTGCTTCTGCGGCAAAATCTTCCCCGTTCCACAGGTTGGTGATTTTCTTTCCTTTTAACTCAAAAGGAAGGGAGTAGGTGGTCGATTCTTCCCCGCAGTTTAATAGAACAAAAATTGTTTCCTCTCCGTTAGACTTGGTGAATGAAAGGCAATGCTCATGAAGATCACCGGGTAAAAATGTCAGATTTCCTTCGTTGCTTAACAGTGGGTATTTCTTGCGAAGGGCTATATGTTTCTGTATATGCCCGAAGAGCTCCTCGTTATGATGCTCCTGTTCCCATGGGAAGCATTTACGGCATCCTGGATCCTGTTCACCTGTCAGACCGATTTCATCACCATAATAAATACAAGGTGTTCCGGTAAAGGTGAGCATGAACGTGTAGATTTGTTTAGCACGTCGGATATCTTCACAGCACTCTGTTAATACACGTGGTGTATCGTGACTCCCGACAAGGTTGAAGTTCACTTCGTTAACATTTTTAGGGTACATATGCACGACAGACGTCATGTTTTCTGCGAATTGAGAAGCAGAAATGGTTTGGTGGGCGAACAGATTCAATAGATTTGTCGAAAAAGGATAGTTCATGACAGCATCGAATTGATCTCCCCGCAGCCAAGGCATGGAATCGTGCCAAATTTCCCCTAAGATATATAAATCCGGTTTTATACCCTTTACTTCTTTTCGGAATTCACGCCAGAAGTGGTGATCGACTTCATTAGCGACATCGAGACGCCATCCATCGATATCGAATTCCTTTATCCAGTAGCGGCCAACTTCCAATAGATAATGGCGAACCTCTTCATTTTCAGTATTTAACTTCGGCATGGAAGGTTCGAATGCAAAGGTATCATAATTAGGGGGCTTCCTTTCTATATCCAATGGGAATTCATTTACATGAAACCACTCTTTATAAGGAGAGTCTTCGCCGTTTTCAAGTACATCCTGAAACTGGTCAAAGTAGAAGCCGCTATGATTAAAGACGGCATCCAGCATGACTTTGATATCATTCTCGTGACAGACCTCAATTAATTCCTTCAATGTTTCTTTCGTCCCGAACCGGGGATCGATTTCGAAATAATCAATCGTGTCGTATTTATGATTGGAATGAGCTTTAAAGATCGGGGTAAAGTAAATCCCGGAGATTCCAAGTGTTTTTAAATAAGGAATGTTCTGGATCACGCCTTCTAAGTCCCCTCCGAAAAAATTGGTCGGAGTGGGCTCTGTGCTATTCCAATCCAGAGTCCCTTCTGGATCATTCTCCGCATTCCCATTTGCAAATCGCTCAGGGAAGATTTGATACCAGACTGTATCCTTCACCCATTCAGGTGCTTGAAAAACATCGATGGAATTCAGGAACGGGAAGCAGAAATAATCACCTATATCAGAAGAAGGGACTTCGTTAAATCCTTTTTCTCCATAAAAGACTTCTTCCGTATCGTCATCGAGGAGAAAACCATAGCGAAGCCGTCTGAAAGGAGGGGAGATGGAAGCGAACCAATAATCAAACAACTGATCCGTTCCTGTTAAAACCATTTCCTTACGATTATATAGCCATTTTCCGTTTTCCCATTGATAAGGATCTCCGTGCAGAAGCGAGACGGTTTCAACATCATTCTTCTTCGTACGAATCCGTATGTGTAGTTCGTTATTTGTGCAAGCGTATGCATAATTATCTTTCGGTCTATGATAGATGGCTTCCAGTAGCATCGTATATCCTCCTCTTATTCATTCCATTAAAGAGTATTCCAAACCAACAATGTTGTCAATGATAGGCAACTAAACCAGTAAAGCGTTTTCTTTTCTTACAAGTAAAAAGCAAAAATTTTCAAAATAAGTATTGTCAACGGAGATTTAGTTTGTATAATAAGAAGTAGGTTGTGCAATCGTTTTCACAAAAGAATGCAAGCGATATCTTTAGAGAAAAAGTCACAGTATGTGCAAGCGTTTGTTCAATCTAAAACATGAATTAATAGTTTCACCATACTTAGGAGGGGTCGAAATGAAGAAAGCGTTATCATTGCTTATGGTAATCATGCTTGTACTAGGGGCGCTCGCTGCTTGTGGTCCAAACCGTGAGGAAGGATCAAAAAGTGACAGCGGAGAGAAAAAAGCTGACGATGCGAACAAACCAGAAAAGCTGGTAGTCTGGGAAGATAAAGAAAAATCCGGTTGGCTGGATGAAGTAGGTGCCAAGTTTGAAGAAGAGACAGGCATCAAGGTTGAAGTGAAAGAAGTCGAAATGGCTTCTAAAATGAAGGAACAATTACGTTTAGACGGTCCTGCGGGAACTGGCCCGGACGTTTTGACATTACCACATGACCAAATCGGTGAGCTCGCTCTTGCAGGGCATATCGCTCCTTTAGAAGTCGACGGGGACATTGAAAAGCGTTTCACTGAATCTTCCATGACGGCTGAGAGCTATGATGGTAAATTATATGGTCTTCCAAAATCTTCAGAAACGCCTGTTTTTATTTACAACAAAGCGTTGATGGAAGAAGCACCAAAAACAATGGATGAAGTATACACTTTCTCTAAGGATTTCACGAAAGATGGAAACTACGGTTTCTTAGCTTTATGGGATAACTTCTATTTCGCACATGCACCGATGGGTGGATTTGGCGGATATGTATTTGCGGAAAAAGATGGAGCATTAGACGCGAAAGATCTTGGCTTAAACAATGATGGTGCTGTAGAGGGTACTGAATATATCCAAAAATGGTACAAAGAAGGACTATTCCCTAAAGGGATCATCGGGGAAAACGGAGGATCTGCACTTGACGGTCTTTTCGGAGAAGGGAAAGTGGCTTCTGTCATGAACGGACCTTGGTCTTTCCAGGGATATAAAGATGCCGGCATTGATATTGGAATCTCTGCTATGCCAAAGCTTCCAAACGGTGAGCCGATGAAAACATTCATGGGTGTAAAAGGATGGCATGTGTCAGGCTACTCTGAAAATAAAGAGTGGGCTCAAAAATTCATCGAGTTCATCACTCAAGATGAGTATGCGAAATTACGTTTCGAACAAACACAGGAAGTTCCAACAAACCAAGGTCTGATCGACGATCCTGCGATCGCTGACAATCCTGGTGCAAAAGCGGTTGCTGAGCAATCTCAATATGCGGTTCCAATGCCGAACATTCCTGAAATGGGAGAAGTATGGGATCCTATGGCTGATTCCCTTCAAACGGTTGTAACAGGCAAGCAGGAACCAAAAGCGGCACTTGATGCAGCAGTGAAACAAATTGAAGAAAAAATTGAAGCAGGTCATTCCAACTAATCACTAACATAGCGGTACCTACTCACCTTGAGAGGTACTGCTATCCTTTTAAAGACCATTCAAGGGCTTTTTAAGGAAATAAAGCTTTCTTTTCTTAAAAAGCTCTTGAAGCTTATCAAAACTGTGAACGTAGAAAGGGGAATATAGGATGAAGCAACAATCCTATCAAACAAATCATAGAAAAACAGCGCTGGCCCTTTCCCTAATCCCTGGTTTAGGTCAGATGTATCATAGACAGTTTCTAAAAGGCGGATTCTTCCTGATCATGACTGCCGCCTTTATTCTTGTCTTTAGAGACTTGATCGGCTACGGATTATGGGGGATTACGACCCTTGGGACAGACGTCTCATACGGAGATCATTCCATTTTCTTAATGGTATACGGTATTTTAGCAATCATTGTATCTATTTTTGGAATCGGTTTTTATCTGTTTAATCTCCGGGATGCGTATAAGAATGGGGAAAAGCGGGACAGGGGAGAGAAGCTTAGCACAATCCGCGAGCAGTACAAAAATCTGATCGATAATGGATTTCCATATCTCATTATGTCTCCAGGGTTCTTACTACTTGTATTCGTCGTCATTTTCCCTATCATCTTTGTCGTTTTACTGGCGTTTACAAACTACGATTTGTATCACTCACCACCGGCTAAACTGGTCGACTGGGTAGGGATTCAAAACTTTGTTGATATCTTCAAGATTGATATATGGAGAGAAACGTTCATCACAGTACTTGCCTGGACACTCGTTTGGACGTTCGGCGCGACAACGCTTCAAGTGGCACTTGGAGTATTCCTTGCCATCCTTGTGAATCAAAAGGATTTAAAAGGGAAAGCCATCATCCGTACAGTATTCATACTGCCATGGGCAATCCCGGCTTTCGTATCGGTCCTCGTTTTCGCCGGAATGTTCAATGAATCATTCGGAACGATCAACCGGGATATCCTGGGGTTCTTCGGTATTGAAGGATTACCTTGGATGACCGAACCGATGTATACACGAATTGCCTTGATTGGAATCCAGGCATGGCTCGGCTTCCCGTTCATCTTTGCCATGACAACGGGAGTGCTTCAATCCATTCCCGATGAACTTTACGAGGCAGCAACAGTCGATGGGGCATCGGCATTCCAGAAATTCAAGAATATCACGCTGCCACTTGTCCTTTTTGCAACGGCGCCGATCATCATTACACAATATACGTTTAACTTTAATAACTTTAACGTCATTTACTTATTTAACGGCGGTGGACCGGCCTTAACCGGACAAAATGCAGGTGGGACGGATATCCTGATCTCCTGGATCTACAGTCTGACGATGACATCCGCACAGTATTCGAAAGCTGCTGCCATCACATTATTATTATCCATCATCGTGATCACTGTAGCGATTTGGCAGTTCAAGAGAACGAAATCATTCCAAGAAGAGGATATGATGTAATATGAATATGAAGAGACAGAAACTCATACGTTTGACACTTTCATACGCCGCTATCGGAATCATGTTTGCCATCATTCTTTACCCGGTTGCATGGATCATCGGATCATCATTCAACCCGGGTCAAAGTTTATCCGGTTCATCCATCATTCCTAAAAATGCCACACTGGCACATTATAAGGAACTTTTTGATCTCGAGAAAAGCAATTATATGCTTTGGTACTGGAATTCATTGAAGGTCAGTTTATCCACCATGGCCCTTACGGTGTTACTGGTCAGTTTAACGGCTTATTCATTCTCCCGTTACAGATTCGCAGGACGTAAGAATGGGCTGATGACGTTTTTGATCCTGCAAATGATTCCGAACTTTGCAGCACTGATTGCGATTTTCGTATTGGCACTACTAACGAAATTATTAGATACTCACATTGGATTGATCCTTGTGTATGTAGGAGGACAGATTCCAATGAACACGTGGTTGATGAAAGGGTATTTGGATACAATCCCGAAAGAGCTTGATGAATCAGCCAAGATGGACGGAGCGGGACATCTACGGATCTTCTTCCAGATCGTCATGCCTCTTGCGAAACCGATCATTGCGGTTGTGGCACTGTTTTCATTCATTGCCCCATTCGCAGACTTTATCATTGCAAGTATCCTGTTACGTTCAGAAAAGATGTATACATTACCGGTTGCCCTTTATGATATGGTGGCCAAACAATTCGGGGCGGAGTTTACAACATTTGCTGCCGGATCTGTACTCATAGCCGTACCGATTGCCCTATTATTCCTGTTCTTCCAGAAATACTTCGTTTCAGGATTGACGGCAGGGGGTACAAAAGGATAATCTTATAGGCGTTACTAACATTTATAGGAGGAGCGGAGATGAAAAGAAGAGTATTATCTCTCATTTTAGTCCCGTTTCTTCTTTTTTACGCCCTTCCGGTAGGTGCAGTTGAAAAAGAAGAACGAAAATGGCAGGATGAGACCATTTATTTTCTGATGGTCGATCGCTTTAATGATGGGGATACAAGCAATGATAAAGATGTTAACACGAAGGATCCGAAAGCCTATCAGGGCGGTGATTTCCAAGGAATCATCGATAAACTGGATTACATCAAGGATATGGGATTCACTGCCATATGGCTGACCCCGGTCTTTGATAATCAACCGATGGGTTATCACGGCTATTGGATTACAGACTTCTACAAAACCGAAGAACATTTCGGCTCGATGAAGACATTCAAGAAGCTTGTGGAAGAAGCCCATAAACGGGATATGAAAGTGATGCTGGACTTTGTTGTGAACCATGTCGGACCGGAGCACCCTTTTGTGAATGACCCTGAAAAAGAGGACTGGTTCCATGAAAAACAGCCGATGAACTTCAATAATGAAGAAAGTCTTCAGAATGCCTGGTTATATGATCTTCCCGATTTAAATACAGAAAATCCCGAAGTGAAAAACTACTTATTCGATGCGGCAAAATGGTGGATCAAAGAAACCGATATCGATGGATATCGTCTCGACACTGTACGTCATGTGCCTCAAGAGTTCTGGAATGAGTTCAGCGATGAGGTGAAGTCGGTGAAAGAAGACTTCTACCTGTTAGGTGAAGTGAACGACCGGGATCCGGAAAAAATCGCAGCGTACAATGGGACAGGGATCGATGGATTCGTCAATGTCCCCCAAGCAGAAGAAATGCGTTCCGTCTTCCAAAAGCCCGACACATCCATGGATCGATTATTCAACTTTTGGAAATACAATAAAACCTTTTATGAGAATCCATATGTAATGGGAACGTTCATAGATAATCATGATATGGAACGATTTACGAGAATGATTGTTCAAGAAAAACTTTTCCCTGGAACGAGATGGAAGCTAGCCCTCACTTATATGTATACAACCCCGGGAATCCCGATCGTTTATTACGGATCTGAAATAGCGATGGACGGGGGGAATGACCCTGACAACCGCCGCTTTATGAATTTCAGGGCTGATAAGGAGCTGATTGATTATATCACCCGGTTAGGTGAAATTCGTCAAGAATATCCCGCACTGACGAGAGGGGATATCAAACCGATTTACAATAAAGATGGGATGGGAATCTTTAAGCGTACGTACAAAGATCAGACGATCGTCATAGCGATCAATAATACGAGTGAAACACAAAATGTTCAATTAACAAAAGAAGAATTAGGGGATAATCATGAATTAAAAGGGTTAATCAGTGATGACCTGGTTCGCAGCGATAAGGATGGAAATTATCATCTTGTTCTTGATCGTGAAGAGTCAGAGATCTATATGCTGAAAAACAAGAGTGGCCTGAATTATCCTTACCTGTTCGCCTTGGGAACCATGTACTTCCTATTCTTCCTCTTCCTGTATCTTGTAAGGAAACGTGGAAAAGCGAAGAACAAGTAATAAGAGCAGGGCCCAAAAGATGAGCCCTGCTGCCATTTTAAGCAGAATGAATTGGAAGCGTTTTAATTTTATGAATGAGCAGCCCGCCTAAGGGTCCGCTTTTAAAAAAAGGGGGGTGGAATATATGGCCGTTACCATAAAGGATGTTGCGAAGCTTGCAAACGTTGCACCATCTACGGTATCACGTGTGATCGCAAACAATCCAAGAATAAGTGAAAAAACTAAACAAAAAGTACGGGAAGCGATGGAGCATCTTGGATACCATCCCAACTTCATTGCAAGGAGCCTGGCAAATCAGTCAACTCAAGTGATAGGGCTGGTATTACCGGGTTCAGCAAGTGCCTTTTCACAAAATCCATTCTTTCCGACTGTCTTAAGAGGGTTAAGTGAAGGAGCCCAGGAAAAACAGTATGCCCTTCAAATGTCCACTGGCCAATCGGAAGAGGAAATCTACGAAGGTGTCGTTCAGATGGTCCAGGGTGGACGGGTGGATGGAATCATCCTGTTATATTCAAAGGTAGAAGATAAAGTGATGAACTACTTAAAGAATCGTGATTTCCCCTTTGTCGTCGTCGGTAAGCCATATAAGTATTGTGAAGAAATCACACATGTGGATAATGATAACTACCGTGCAACGAAAGAAGTGACGGATTATCTCCTCGAACTTAAGCATGAATGCATCGGCTTCATCGGGGGAGACCTGAATCTTGTTGTGACGGTCGAGCGTTTATTAGGATACGAAAAGTCCCTCCGTGATGCGGGGATCGATATGAAGGACGAATATATCATACATGAGGAATTCCTACGGGAAGGGGGACGGGAAGCCATTAAAGAGCTCATGCAGCTGGAAGCCCCCCCGACTGCCCTGGTCGTAGCCGATGATTTGATGGCTCTTGGAGTCTTGAACACATTGGATGAGATGGGCATTCGCGTCCCGGAAGACATATCCATTGTCAGCTTCAATAATGTACTTCTTGCCGAAATGTCCAGACCACCGCTTACATCAGTGGATATCAATATTTATAATCTCGGGAATGAGGCTGCGAAAAGCCTGATTCAAAAAATTGAGAACCCGAAAGAACCGATCAAGAGGATCATTGTTCCACATCATCTTGTGACCCGGTGTACCTGCGCTGAACGTAAAGTGAAGTCATAATAAAAAGCGACTGAAGTGTGGACTCCCTCCAAAAGAGGAGAGTCATAAACTTCAGTCGCTTTTTATCTTATCCGTTGATGACGGTACCGCCATTCACATGAATCATCTGTCCTGACACATAGCTTGAATCATCACTTGCAAGATACACATAGGCAGGTGCTAATTCAAATGGTTGTCCAGCCCGTCCAAGGGGTGTGTTCGCTCCGAATTCCGACACTTTTTGTGAACTGAAAGTGGAGGGTATCAACGGAGTCCAAATCGGTCCTGGCGCGACCCCGTTTACTCTGATGCCATCTGCGGCAATGTTTTCAGCCAGCGAACGGGTGAAGCTGACAATGGCCCCCTTTGTAGAAGAATAATCGATCAGATCCTTGTTTCCTTTATATGCTGTGATCGAAGCCGTATTGATGATTGAGGCTCCCTTCTTAAGGTGGGGGAGGGCAGCCCTCGTCAAATAGAACATGGAGAAGATATTCGTTTTGAATGTACGCTCCAACTGTTCATCGCTAATATCCGCAAGCCCTGCCTGTGGGTGCTGTTCGGCAGCATTGTTCACGAGGATATCAAGTTTCCCGAACTCGGATATCGTCTTATTCACGATATCTTTGCAAAAAGTCGAACTTCCGACATCACCTGGTAGCAGGATGCATCTGACTCCTTCTGCTTCTACCAGTTCCTTCGTCTTGTTCGCATCCTCATGCTCATCCAAATAAGAAATCGCTACATGAGCGCCTTCCCTTGCGAAGTACCAGGCAACCGACCGTCCGATCCCGCTGTCGCCTCCTGTGATAAGTGCGATCTTTCCATCCAACTTGCCACTGCCTTTATAGTTTTGATCCGTATGAATGGGTTGAGGGTTCATTTCATCCACCGTACCAGGCTGATGATCCTGGTGCTGAGGTGGGAAAGTCTGTTTCTGGTTTTGTTGTTGTTGAGACAATGCAAACACTCCTTTAGGGGTTTAGGTTATCTTAAGATAGTGTTTACCCGGAAAAAATAATTATTAACGTGTTTTTTAGAGGATGGTGAGAAGAGCCTGGGGGAATTCGGTCGAATGTGAGGAAGATTTAGCTGGGCTTATGGGGGATTGGACGAAATTGAAGGGAGATTTTGCCGGTCTTAATCGAAAATCCGGCCGATATTGACGAGAATCCAGCCGATCCAATGAAAAATCCGGCCGATTTCACAGGAAAATCAGCCGAAATGACCTAGAATCCAGCCGATTTGAAACATAATCCAGCCAATTAACAAATTTATCCACCTCAAGATAAGAGACTCAGTACGATTCACATCATCATTAAGCAAATAAAACCACCCCACATAAAAAGCAGGCCCCTCCAATGAGAAGCCTGCCTGTAATCATTTCTTTTTCATTAACCCTGCAGCTTTATATCCAATCATATTCAACAATCCCTTAGGTGAAGAGAAAGGAGGGGCGTAGCAGGTCTCGATTTCCTGAAGGTCGGTGACCGAGAGTCTACCGTAGATGGCAGTGGCTAGGATATCGATTTGTTTATCGACACCTTCACCGCCTACCACATTTCCACCGAAGATCTTACCGGTCTCAGGGCAGAAGTGGACACGGACATACACATCATGAGCCCCGGGATAGTAGCCGGCGTGGGACTTTCCTTCGTGCACGGCCGTTTGATAAATGTAGCCTTTTTCAATTAATTCTTTATCCCCCAGTCCGGTTGAAGCGATGGAAAGATCGAATACTTTGGCAATCGCAGTTCCGAGCATGCCCTTGAAAGGGACAGGGTTCCCGGATAAGTGCTTAGCGATTATGTAGGCTTGCCGGTGAGCCGGCCACGCAAGGGGCACTTGTTTCGGCGTATCGTCAACGAAGTCAATGGATTCGACGACATCCCCGACTGCATAAATGGAGTCATCGTCCGTTTGCATGAACTCATTACTGACGACCCCTCCTGATTCCCCGATCGATAAACCTGCTTCCTTTGCCAGTTGGTTCCGGGGTTTCACTCCGACTGATAGAAGGATGAAGTCGGAATGTAGGGTTTCACCGCTGTCGAGTTTTAACATATTTTCCGGCAGGACCTCTTTCAGACCATCATTCGTATATAGCTTTACCCCTTTTTCCATGATATGATTCTGCAATCCTGTAGCTGTCTCCTCATCAATGATACTGATGACGTGTTCAGACCTTTCGACGATATTCACCTTCATTCCAAGATGGGTGAAGTTTTCAGCCATTTCGACCCCAATGAAACCACCGCCGATGATGGTGCATGAGTCAGGTTTTGATGTTTCTATGAACTGCTTGATCCTGTCCATGTCCTCGACGGTTCTGAGATGGAACGCCGGGATTTGGTCGAGCCCGGGAATGTCCGGGATAAAAGGGGATGCACCGGTTGCGAGCACGAGATAGTCATATGTTTCATCGTAATCTTCATTGCGGTCATGATCCCTTATGAGTAAAGATTTCTTCTCACGATCGATTTTTAACGCTTCATGATGCATTCTGACGTCAATATTCTTTTTTGTATGTAATTGTTCAGGAGTGGCGGCAAACAGACTTTCCCTGTCTTTGATTACATCGCCTAAGTAATAGGGCATGCCGCAGGCTCCGTAAGATAAGTAAGAGGTTTTCTCGAGCAGGATGATCTCGATTTCACTGTCGAGCTTCCTGATTTGAGAGGCTGTTGTCGCTCCTCCGCCGACGGCCCCGATAATGATGACTTTTTTTTTCATGTTTTTCCTCCTAAATGAAAGAAGTCTAATGGAATTATTGTACCCATTAGACTTCTTAGAAAAACCGTATTAACGGAAGTTTGCGTATTGTACATCAATGGAAAGATCAGCTTCACGAATGGCTGCAATGATTTTTTGGAGATCATCCTTGCTTTTACCGGTAACGCGGACTTGATCATCCTGAACTTGACTCTTCACCTTCACGCCGGAGTTCTTGATGATGGTGTTGATTTTCTTTGCATTCTCTTTATCGATTCCCTGTACAAGTTTTGCACGCTGACGGACAGTGCCGCCTGATGCACCTTCAAGTTTACTGTAATCAAGGTTTTTAACCGGGACGTTTCGCTTGATCAGTTTACTTAGAAGAACGTCCTTCAACTGATTCATTTTAAATTCATCATCGGAGACGAGGACGATTTCCTCACCATCTAATTTAATGTTGCTCTTGCTGCCTTTGAAGTCATAACGGGTTTGAACCTCTTTCAACGCGATTTGAATCGCATTGCTCACTTCTGACATATCTACTTTGGATACGATGTCAAACGAACTTTCCTTTGCCATATGTAACCCCTCCATACTTTTTTCTCTTTTCATTATAGACAAGCAGTGATGGGACATACAACTTCTTTGGTTGAAATGATGAAGGTTTTTTAGAAAAGATAGTGAAGTAAGTCGATCATATAATGACGAATCAACCAATCCCATCGAATAACAAACGCAAAAGACACCCCTTCATGAAAGAACAGGTGTCTTCTGGCCGGTCCATCTCTTACAGATGATCCGTTTTTTTGGAGTATTGATTTTTACCGGCTTTCCGGTTTGTGTCTTTGATTTTATTCTTTTCCTGGCGCAGGGCATTGTTGTCCTTCGCCTTTTTTTCATTATCAGATGTATGTGGCATGGTGATTCTCCCTTCCGTATTGGATCTCGTTATTAGTATGGGGAAGGGGAGAGAAGTTTATGAGTGCTGGTTTAGGAAAAATATGGCTAAGGTTCCTGTACCTGTATGAGACCCTATGGCACATCCAATAATACTGATGTAGACGTCCTTCGGTGAAAATTTTTCCTCTATGAGCTGCTTCATTTCAAAAGCGAATTCTTCGTCGTCGCCGTGACTGATGGCAATCACCTGGTCAGAAAGATTCTCACCACGTTTTTCCATCATATCTAAAATGCGTTTAAGAAGTTTCTTTTTTCCACGTAATTTTTCAATCGGGACAAGCTTACCATCTTCCATATGCAGAAGAGGCTTGATGTTAAGCAGTCCGCCTAAAAAGGCTGAAGCTTTTGAAACCCGCCCACCTTTTGCGAGATATTCAAGATCTTCTACGGTGAAAAGATGTTCCATATGTTCAGAGTTAAATCGGGAGGCTTCGATGATTTCTTCTTTTGTCCCGCCGTTGTTCAGGAGTTCGGCCGCTTTCATGACGACCAACCCATATCCTAATGAAGCACATTTCGAATCGATGATGGTCAAATCAAGATCAGGATAATCTTCTCTTACCTGATTCCGGATCATGACAGCCGTTTGATACGTGCCTGATAATTGGGAAGAGAAGGCAACGTAAATGCCGGATTGATTCGATTCTGCAAGCTGTGTGAATTTTTTTAGGAACAGGTCCGGTGAGACTTGAGACGTTTTCGGCATATGTCCGTCCCTGATTTTATTGAATACGGTTTTCGGTTCAATGGTGATCAAGTCCTCGTAGTCCTGGCCATCAATATGTACTTTAAGTGGAAGAAGCTCTATGTTGTGTTCGTTGAAATAGGCAGCAGGAAGATCGCTTGCACTATCAGCAAATAATTTTACTGTCATCCTCATCATCCTTTGACTTATCTTATAGCTTTAGTCTAGCGATTTTCAGTGAAAATAACAATCGATTGAACATGAATTTATGATAAAAAGATGAATAGTAGAAGGAGTTTAGGTAAGATGAAATGTGGAACATAGAAAATAACAACTAGATGCAGGAGGTATGTGTATGTCGAGAGATCATGTTCAATTAGAGGCGAAGAAATTTGTCGTGGTTCTGGTCGGATCCCTTTTAGGAGCCATTGCCATGAACTTCTTTCTTATTCCCGCAAATGTGTATGCAAGTGGTTTTACGGGACTTGCCCAGTTGTTGTCAAGCTTACTGAAGGAATTTGCACCATTCAATATTTCAACAGGTATTTTATTATTCATCCTTAATATTCCTGTCACCATTCTGGGGTGGCTTAAGGTCGGCCGTTCATTTACTGTGTATAGCTTTATTTCGGTCTTTCTGACTTCCTTTTTCCTGGAAGTGCTCCCTGTCATTAAATTATCACCGGACATCCTTCTGAATGCCGTATTCGGCGGGGTCATTGCTGCTGTCGGTGTCGGGATCACATTGAAATGGGGCGCATCCACCGGGGGGATGGATATTATCGCCATGATCCTGTCAAGAATGAAAGATAAGCCGGTCGGATCTTATTTCTTCTTAATGAATGCCGTTATCATCATATCTGCAGGATTCCTTTACGGCTGGGAAAAAGCACTGTATACGCTAGTCACATTATACGCTTCCACACGTGTGATCGACACGATTCATACACGTCATGAGAAGCTGACTGCGATGATCGTCACCAAGAAATCGAATGAATTACGTGAAGCCATTCATTCCAAGCTGGTAAGGGGGATTACGACTTTACCTGCCAAAGGGGCATTTTCCGGAGAGGACAAGGAGATGTTGATCATCGTCATTTCACGGTATGAATTGTACGAGCTTGAACATACGATCAAGGACGTGGATCCCAATGCCTTTACAAATATCGTCCAGACAACAGGGATATTCGGTTTCTTTCGAAAAGATTAGATTCTCGTGTTTAACAAATACTTTGGGTGAACCTGGATAGAAAGGGGTATCACCTTGAAAGCCATTCACACTTATTTTGTCGCTCTTCCTTAAAATAAACAGGGTTGCCTTTTTACGGGCAACCCTTTTTGATCTCACTTATGATAGGCGGTTCAACTCATCTTGAAAAGCGTGAAGCTGCTTCTGCTCTTCGACATTCGAGTTAGCGTAAGCAGATGACAAAGCATTCTTCGCTTTATCAATGGACGTTTGAGCGTTTTCTCCCGTATTGCATGCTTGTTTAGCTGAAGCTACAGCGTTACGTGCCTGCTGGAATAGTGGATTGCTCATTATTCCAGCCCCCCTGCACCGTCACCATGTGAAGCGAGCTTCTTAGCCTCTGCTTCTGCATACGTCAGATGATACGGGATACGTTCGTCATGTTTTGATACAGCAATTTTACCTTGTTGTACAAATCGTTTCGATTTATTTCTACCCATCACTTACCACCCCTTGTGCAAGTTGGAACGCTGGATGCGTTCTTTTCTAGTATGGCTCTCGGATGGGGAACGTACAGTAAGAAGATTTACCCACCGTTTCCATCAGATTTATAGGTCGAAGCGTTTTTGCAGGTAGCGTCCGATGCCATCCTCTTCATTCGAAAGTGTCACTGCATTCGCAATATCCTTCAGTGGATCAATGGCGTTACCCATGGCAACACCTGTTCCTGCGTATTCGAGCATCTCAAGATCGTTGTCCTCATCACCGAATGCGATGATTCTTTCTTGAGGGATGTTCAAGGAAGAAGCAACACGCTCTATTCCTACAGCTTTATTCAATCCGGATTTAACGATCTCAATGATGTGCCAAGGTGCAGCCCAGCGACGATGGTCAATCAATTCTGCATGAACATCATCTAAGTGTGCACGAATGTCAGCTACATCTTCTTCCTCAGCGTGAATGAGCATGGATGTAGGGTGATCTGATAATACGTTCCGAATATCACCTGTTGAGATGGATGGATTACCCATCATGAATACATCGATGATCTTTTCGTCATGATAATGAAGATAGACATCATCCATTACTTCAGCGACGATATTACGGAACGTGAAATCATCACATGCATCAATGATTTGCTTTGCCACTTTTAGATCCATTGGTTCATGGTAGATTCCCCATGACTGATCAGTTGGGTGATGTACGAATGCTCCATTGAAATTGACAATGGGGGTCGTCAACTGTAATTGTTGATAATACAATTCACTTGCACGGAACGGCCTGCCTGTTGCAATCATCACTTCATGCCCTCTTAGGCGGGCTTTTTTTAAAATATCATGTGTTTTGGACGAGATTTTCTTCTCATCGGTTAATAATGTTCCATCGAGATCCAGAACAATCAGATGTTTTTCTTGTGAGTTCATCAATACAAATCCCCAATCTTATTGGTATGAAGGCTATTCTAGTGTAGCGTTACACGTAGAAAGTTGTCCACCGCCTGCACATAGATTTTAAGAAATGTTTACATACGCCTTCGATTTAAATATTATACATACTACCAAATCTAGGATATCATAGTAAAGTGAAAAGCCATCAGGAGGGAGAGAACCAACATGATTCTTATTGATAAATCAAACATACAAATGATCCCGTTTCTTCATCTTGTGAAGGAAGAGGACATGAATAAACCGTTACCGACATGCTTCTTTATTCATGGCTTTACGAGTGCGAAAGAGCATAATCTCCACTACGCATACCTTCTTGCTGAAAAGGGGTTCAGAGTGATACTCCCGGATTGTTTAGAGCACGGAGAACGATCTTCTGGAAAGTCAGAGTATCAATTGGGAGAAGTTTTTTGGAAGATCGTGTTGAATACCATTCATGAATTATCCATCTTGAAAGAGCACTTTGATGAAAAAGGGATGATTGCACCCAATGGAATCGGTGTTGCAGGTACATCCATGGGAGGGATTGTTACATTGGGTGCTTTGACTCAATATGAATGGATCTCTTCAGCCGTTTCACTGATGGGGAATCCTACATATGTAAAATTTGCACAGGCCCAGCTGGCTCAAGTGGAAGCTTTGGGGTATGATCTGCCATTTGGCGAGGGGGAAATCGAAAGCATGATGAGGGAGCTTGCCCATTATGATCTAAGCCTTCAACCCGAGAAGCTTGGGGGCAGACCCCTTATGTTCTGGCATGGAAAGCGCGACAAAGTCGTCCCCTTCCATTTTACCAGGGAATTCTATGACAGCATATTGCCTTATTATGAGGAACGAGAAGACCATCTGCTTTTCATAGAAGATGATAAAGCCGATCACAAAGTCACGAGAGAAGGCGTGCTACGGCTCGTCGAGTGGTTCGAGAAGCACTTATCAGCGTAACCTTTTGTTTTATATGTGGTTATTTGTTAAGATGAGTAATGAAAATGGGTAAGAGACAAGTATAAGCGTAAAGGAGTGATTAGCATGGATCAAGATCTTAAAGATAATATGATGGGTGCTTTAGAGCAGGTTGTCGACCCTGAATTAGGAATAGACATAGTTAACTTAGGTTTAGTGTATGATGTGGATCTGGATGAAGAAGGAAAAGCGACAGTGACCATGACCCTCACGTCAATGGGTTGTCCCCTGGCCGGAACCATTGTGGATCAAGTGAAAACAGCATTGAGTGACATTCCCGAAGTGAAAGAAACAGAGGTTGACATCGTCTGGAATCCACCATGGAGCAAAGACAATATGTCCCGCTATGCGAAGATCGCATTGGGAATCAGGTAATACCCAATACATGAGAAACCCCCTGAAGCAGGTTAGCTTCAGGGGGTTTTTAGGTTAATCAATCGATCCGGCAAATGGAGACCGGGCAATTTTCACAGTCAATTTCATTCTTCAGATATCAAAGAAACTCAGGCGGATAGAAGGTTAGGTGAAAATCAGGACGGCAGCTCCCACCGCGACACAATAAATAGCAAAGTATTTCAAGTTCCCTTTTGCCATAATATTCATGAACCACTTCAATGAGAAGTAAGAAGCGATCAGGGATGCAATGAATGCAACGATATATGGAATCGCCATGGAAGCAAGGTTCGGATCACCCATCATGTCGCTTATTCCAAATACCATTACGCCCACACTGACGGGAATATAAAGGAGGAAAGAGAAACGGAGGGCTGTTTCTGCCTTCATACCGCTTGCCATGGCTGCGACGATCGTTGCACCTGAACGACTGATTCCAGGGATGAGGGCAACTGCCTGTGCAAGACCGATGATGATCGCGTCCTTTACATTTAAGTCTCCATCATTTTTTCTTCCTCTTAAGTTACGGATCATCCAAAGGGCGATACCTGTGATGATGAGAGTGATTCCTACCGTGATGACAGAAGTAAGATGTTCTTCGATGACATCGCCGAATAATATACCGATTACCCCTGCAGGGATTGTGCCGATCAGTAAATATATAATGAAATGAAAATCACGTTTTGTTTCAGGTGTTTTCTGTTTGAAATAACCGAGTCCATTCACAATGAGTCGCATGATGTCTTCCCGGTAAATGATGAGCACGGCGAGTAATGAAGCCGTATTGACCAGAATTTCAAAGGTCAGTGTTGTGTCTTTGATTCCGAGGAAATGCTGAGCAAGCAGCAGGTGTCCACTCGATGAGATCGGGATCGGTTCAGTGAACCCTTGAAAAATCCCCAAAAATAAATATTTAATAATCAAATAAAAATCCATTATATATCCTCCAAGCTTTTTTTCTCCACATTTTTTAATTTAACACCATTAAGGGAAAGACTGTAAACCCCCTTTTCCGAATGTTAACCGAACCGTAACGTAATTATCATATTTATCCTTCATCTGGCATGCATGAAAGGTCATGCTTGTAGAAAAATAGGAAAGAAGCATTGCTTCGAAAAAGGAGGGGGAAAAATGGGACAGTCACGACAATTCAGGGCCGGAGAAAAAGCACCGAACAATGGTGAGTATATAGAAATCGGTGAAACCGGGAGCATGGTGAAGAATCCGCAAAAACTGCGTTTGAAAGCAGGGGACAGGTTTCCTGAGAACTCCAATCACAACCGTCTTTGGTCGTATATGAGAAAACCTTAACCATTAGGAGCAAGGGTGCCCCGTTCAAGGCTATCCTTGTTCCTTTTTCTTTCCCTTTTTCGGAAGAAAGGGATATAATGAAATTAAAGGTCAATAAAGGTCAAATACGAGGTGGCAGATAATGAATATTGATAATATGACCCACAGCATTCAGGAAGGGTTGGTTTCGGCTGGTCAATTGGCAAAGGAAAAGCTACATACAGATGTTAGCGCCCTTCATTTATGGAAATCCCTTCTCGGGTCGGAAGAAAGCTTCCTCCGTACCATATATGAGCGGGCGGGGGGAACCATTCAGAGTCTGATAAAATGGGTAGATGAGAAGTTACATGACATCCCTGCAGTAGAAGGGGAAGGGATTCAATATGGACAGTATCTTTCAAGGGATGTCCATCAACTCTTCGCGGACAGTGAGAGTTTGAAACGTAAATGGGAAGACGACTATATTTCCATTGAGCATCTTACACTTGCCCTGTGGATGCAGAAGAATCATCCGATTACGCTGTACTTAACACAGCAAGGGGTAACGGAAAAGAACCTAAGAGAAATCATTGAAGAGATAAGAGGAGGGAGCAGGGTGACGACACAAAACCCGGAAGTGAAATATGAAGCACTCAAGAAATACGGAAGGGATCTTGTGGCTGACGTGAGGTCGGGGAGAATCGATCCTGTCATCGGGAGAGATAGTGAAATCCGCCACGTGATTCGCATTCTTTCCCGGAAAACGAAGAATAATCCCGTCTTGATTGGAGAACCGGGTGTAGGGAAAACCGCCATCGTGGAAGGTCTTGCCCAGAGGATTGTTCGTAAGGACGTTCCTGAAGGCTTGAAGGATAAGACGATTTTCGAGCTGGACATGAGCTCTTTAGTCGCAGGAGCGAAATTCAGGGGTGAGTTTGAGGAGCGGCTGAAGGCCGTCCTTCAAGAGGTGAAAAAGAGTGAAGGACGCATTCTTCTTTTCATTGATGAACTCCATACGATTGTCGGAGCAGGAAAAACAGAGGGAGCCATGGATGCGGGGAATATCCTGAAACCGATGCTTGCCAGAGGGGAGCTTCACTGTATCGGGGCAACGACCCTCAATGAATACCGGAAGTATATAGAGAAGGATCCTGCCCTGGAAAGACGGTTTCAACAAGTGCTCGTACAGGAACCGGATGTGGAGGATACGATTTCCATTCTGAGAGGGTTGAAGGAACGATTTGAAATCCATCATGGGGTCAATATTCATGACCGGGCCATCGTAGCTGCGTCCAGGCTTTCTGATCGTTATATATCAGACCGGTTCCTCCCAGATAAAGCTATCGACCTTATCGATGAAGCATGCGCCATGATCCGGACGGAAATCGATTCAATGCCTTCAGAACTCGATGAAGTCACCCGTAAGGTGATGCAGCTTGAAATCGAGGAAGCAGCGTTGAATAAGGAAAAAGATGCTGCAAGTCTTGAGCGGCTCGCACGAATCCGTGAAGATTTAAGCAATCTGAAGGAAAAAGCGAATAGCATGAAATTAAAATGGCAACAGGAGAAAGAAAGCATCTCAGTGGTACAGGAGAAGCGTGAAGAATTAGAGAAACTCCGGCGCCAGTTGGAAGAAGCCGAAAGTGATTATGATTTGAATAAAGCCGCGGAGCTCAGGCACGGACGGATTCCGGCCATGGAAAAAGAACTTGCGGCGGTAGAGCAGGAAATGCTGAAAGAACAGGAAGGGCGCCTGCTTCGTGAAGAAGTGACAGAAGAAGAAGTGGCGAATATTGTGGCGAGATGGACGGGGATCCCGGTCACAAAGCTTGTAGAAGGAGAAAGGGAGAAGTTGTTGAAGCTTGATCACATCCTGCATGAACGGGTTATCGGCCAGGATGAAGCTGTTGGGCTGGTTAGTGATGCCGTCATTCGGGCAAGGGCAGGGATCAAGGATCCGAACAGACCGATTGGTTCCTTCATTTTTCTGGGGCCGACAGGAGTCGGGAAGACAGAGCTTGCGAAGACACTCGCCCAAACGTTATTTGACAGTGAAGAACAGATGATCCGAATCGATATGTCTGAATATATGGAGAAGCATGCGGTTTCCCGTTTGATCGGTGCACCTCCTGGATATGTAGGGTATGAAGAAGGGGGTCAGCTGACGGAAGCCATAAGGCGTAAACCGTATTCTGTCATTTTACTTGATGAAATTGAAAAGGCCCATCCCGAAGTATTCAATATTCTTCTGCAAATGCTTGACGATGGCAGGATCACCGATTCTCAGGGGAGGACCATTGATTGTAAGAACACTGTGATCATCATGACCTCCAATATCGGTTCTGCTCATCTCCTTGAACGGAATAAAGGGGAAGAAGAGATTGACTCTAAGACGAAAGATCTCGTCATGGGCCAGCTGCGATCTGCTTTCCGCCCTGAGTTCCTTAACCGTGTGGATGATATTATCCTATTTAAACCTTTAACCATTCAAAATATAAAGGGAATCATAGATAAACTCATTGAGGACCTTCAGCATCGGGTAGAGGAACAGCAAATCATCCTTTCACTGACGGAAGGGGCGAAAGAATTCATTGCAGAATCTGCCTATGATCCCGTTTATGGAGCCCGTCCTTTAAAAAGGTACCTTCAGAGGGAAATCGAGACTAAGCTTGCAAGGGAGCTCATTTCAGGACACATACGACAGGGTCAAACCATCACGATTGATGCACGTGAAAATGGTCTATCGATTCATTAAACTAAAAAAAGCAGCCGGATTTGGCTGCTTTTCTTAATGGTTTTCTACAGGCTCGTTTGGAATAACAAGCGTGATGAGGAATACCAATACCGTAAAACAAACGGAAAGGATTAATCCTGTTTGAAAATGGAATTCGTTACCATTCATAGAACTTACAACGTAAGTCAGCATTTCGGACAATGCAAAAGCCCAGAAGAACATCCAAAAAAATCTCACGCCAAGTCACCTCATTCCTATGTATTTCACATACAATCGTATGTTGTCACTCATTTCAATCTTTATTAGTTTACCACAGCTTTAACAATTAATAAATGACTAATCTGTGAAATGTAAACCCTGTCATCCGTTGTAGGAGAGTGGACAAAATTTACAAATAAATGGTTTTCCATGGGCTATCTCCCTTACAAATGCAGCCTCATCACATAAACTATAGAGACTTAGTATGTAAAAGGAGAAATTTAAATGTATCAACGATTGTTTCAATTAGAGCAAGAGTGGTGCATGATCCATTACCCTGAACGACCAAATGGATTCGCTGTAATGATTATAGGGGACTCCCATCACTATGTAGATGAAAAGAGCAGTTTCTGGGTGCAGCATGAGGCAAGGTATAAGTGGATTCAAGAGCTGACAGCCAAGGGGTACATTGTATATTATAGTAATCTGTATGGAGCGAATTGGGGTAGCGATCAAGCCGTGCAACTGGCCAGGCGCCTCTATCAGTATGTGAAACGCAACGAAATCATCAATGGAAAGATTCACATATTGGCTGAAGGGATGGGAGCATTAGTATTGAAAAATCTCTATCCGAAATTGGCACATGATATTAGAAGTGCCGTCCTGCTCTCCCCCTGCGTATCGATGTATGACCATTTAGAACAAGAAAAGGAACAGAAATTCTTTTATAAAAAAGTGATAAAAGAACTTTCATTCATGCTGAAGATGAAGGAAGAGGATTGTGAAGCCTTCATCTCACAACAATCACAGGACTACAAAATACTCCAGGAGATCCCTATTCCCCTGTATATTGTTCAGTCAATGACTCTAAATCGTTATAAAAATCAATTCACTCTCATAAAAGATATATATACGGAGCGTTTAGCAAAAGGGATTTCAACGGATCTGTTCTTTATTCTTCCTGAGAAGCGAGGGTCTCTTGGAGGGAAGATCGCCTCTTACTTTTCCCTGCATGAGAAAGAGTTATAACAAATTAATTGGAGTGATTGACTTGGACCATCATGCATTCGTTTTTGCAGCACAACAGTTTTTGGGATTCGAACTCTGTAATGCCCTTCTGGAAAAAGGATGGACCGTGACCGCCATCGATGAGGACGAAAAGACGAAGGATAAATGGATGGAAATTGGAAGGAATGCAAATCTGGAGTATGTTCCTTATGGGGAATGGGATAAGAACGTACGCAGAGGGTCCAGTGTATTCCTTCCTTACTATGACCAGGTAAGAGGGAATAGAGCCGGTTATTTGTCGGAAGTAGATAAACTGCTCAGAAAAGTGGACCAACCCTTCCATATGATTCGAATCTATTCCAATGGGAAAGGAAACATAGGTCTTGAAGAGGAAGGAGCTGCTTTCTACCTTCCAACATTATATGGCATCCATCAACCGGAAGAATTTCTGTTTGCACAGATTTTGACCGGCAGAGGGGAAGTGACGGATTATGTGGATGATCCCTCGGGGGCGATCTATGTGAAGGACGCAGCCAAAATGATTGTCAATCTTTCCTCAAAGAAAGACACCTTTACCTTGAAGCCTCTTTCAGACATGAGCTGGAATGAAGTTCTATCATACATTACAAATGAAACATTTTCAGCTGGTCACCGTGAAATCGATTCAGTCGGAAAAGAAGTGATTGTCAGACCATCCAAGTCACACATGAGCATCATTGATCAACAAGAAAAAGGGATACGCTTGCATGAAATGGAGGAATGAGAAAACTTTTTCTTTTCATGTGGATAGAGGTGAGGGTAAAATAGGGATGATGTAATGAACCTTTTATAGATGCTGCATGGGCTTTAAAGGAGTTGCTGAACATGAGTAAGAAATGGTACATGTTTTTCATGATTGTATTCCTGATTGGAATAAGTGGCTGTTCAACAGGAAACAGCGAGGAAATAGAAAAGGTTGGTTTACTTGTTCCTGAAGCAGTGAATGATGGAGTATGGGGAACAAAAGGATACAGAGGATTATTAAAAATTCAATCGGATTATAATGCAGACGTCTTCTATAAAGAGGGAATGAAGAATGATACATCAATCAAGCATGCAGTGGAAGAATTTGATGATATGGATGTCACCTTAGTATTTGGACATGGAAGTGAGTATGCGGATGTCTTTAACGATTTGTCAGGGGAACATCCCAACATGCATTTTGTCAGCTTTAATGGACATGCCACGGAGAAAAACACAACAAGCCTACAGTTCAAGGGATATGCAATGGGCTTTTTCGGAGGAATGACAGCAGCCTTTCACTCTAAAACGAAAAAGATCGGTGTGATAGCGGCCTTTGATTGGCAGCCTGAAGTACAAGGTTTTATAGATGGAGCGAAGTATCAGAACAGTGAGACCGAGGTTAAGGCAGAGTACACCAATCATTGGGACGATCAAGCGAGGGCCCTTAAAGAGTTGGACACCCTCCTGAATGAGGATATCGATGTTGTGTATCCTGCAGGTGACGGCTATAATGTAGCTGTAATCGAAAAACTTAAGGAAAAGGGACTTTATGCCATTGGGTACGTATCCGATCAATCCGATCTCGGGGAATCAACGGTCCTGACAAGCACCGTCCAGGAGGCTGATAAGTTGTATGAAGTAGTAGCCGAAAGGTTCGTTCACGATGAGCTCAAGTCAGGCAACCTGGAATTTGATTTTGAAGACGGTGTGATTTCCATGGGGAAATTCAGTCCGCTCATTCCGAAAGATTTTCAATCTGAAATGAAGCAACATGTAAAGGACTATATTGACACCGGCAAATTGCCGAATGGAAAGGAATCGAAGCAATGAATCAAGATAAAACAATGGAGTTTATGCAGATTGCCATGAAGTACTTCCCCCAAGCGAAGGAACAACTCGATCAAGCAGGTGTCGAGTTCTCTCCTGAAATGCTGCAGCCATTCATGACGCTTTTCACACAGGTCATGAGTGAAGCCTATGAATTAGGCAAGCAGGATGCCTTACATAAAGAATAGTTATAAAAGGACGGGTCATCGGAAAATTTCGGTGGCCCGTTTTTTATTACGTCAGTCAAAAACGTGTAGAAGGTAGTGAAAAGTAAAAAATAATTGCAGAAAGTAGAAATCTTCGATAAAATTAGTACCAAGTCATAATAATTGATAATAACCATTGAGTATAGGAAAAATTATAAATGAAAGTAGGGAACGCCAGTATGAATACAGGTATTATTGGAATTGGACGTTATCTTCCTGAAAAGATCTTAACAAACGCGGACCTTGAGAAAATGGTGGATACTTCGGATGAATGGATTCGTACGAGAACAGGCATTGAAGAGAGAAGAATAGCAAATAATGAAACAAATACCTCTGATATGGCTTTCGAAGCCGCAAAGAAGGCAATCGCTGATGCGGAGATCAATCCCGAGGAAATCGATCTGATCATGGTTGCAACCGTTACCCCGGATCATCCATTCCCATCTGTTGCCTGCCTCCTTCAAGAACGATTGGGTGCAAAGAAGGCGGCTGCAATGGATATCAGTGCCGCTTGTGCCGGGTTTATGTATGGTATGATTACGGCAAAGCAATTCATCGATAATGGTGCGTACACGAATGTCCTCGTGGTCGGTGTGGAGAAATTATCCAAAATCACGGACTGGGAGGATCGTAACACGGCCGTCCTATTCGGGGATGCTGCCGGTGCGGCGGTCCTTGGACCGGTTCCTGACGGCAAGGGGATTCTTGCCTTTGAATTGGGAGCGGACGGATCAGGAGCGAAGCATTTATATCAGGATGAAAAATTGATCATGAACGGTCGGGAAGTGTTTAAGTTCGCTGTTCGTCAAATGGGCGAATCCAGTATTAATGTAATTGAAAAGGCAGGTTTAAGTAAAGAGGACGTAGATTTCCTGATTCCTCACCAGGCCAACATCCGTATCATGGAAGCATCGAGGCAACGCCTGGAGCTGCCGGTGGAAAAAATGTCTAAGACCGTAAATAAATATGGAAATACTTCAGCGGCTTCGATCCCGGTTTCTTTAGTTGAAGATCTTGAAGCGGGAAGAGTGAAAGAGAATGATGTTGTCGTCATGGTAGGATTCGGTGGCGGTTTAACTTGGGGCGCGATCATTATGCGCTGGGGTAAATAATAGAGTATCAGAAGCTTATCGACAACTTGCAGATAAAGGAGATGGATTAGAATGAATAAGAAGCGTGTAGTGGTTACAGGATTAGGAAGCGTCACGCCTTTAGGTAATGATGTAGAATCGACCTGGTCGAATATTTTGGCCGGAAAGACTGGGGTAGGGCCTTTAACGCGTTTAAACGCCGATGACTATCCTGCTAAAGTAGCGGCAGAACTAAAAGACTTCAACATTGAAGAGTTCGGAGTGGAAAGAAAAGAAGCAAGGAAGATGGACCGCTTCACTCACTATGCGATTGCCGCATCGTTAATGGCAGTAAAAGATTCAAAACTTGATATCACAGACGAAAATGCACATCGTGTCGGTGTATGGATCGGTTCGGGTATCGGGGGAATGGAAACATTCGAACAGCAATACGAGACATTCCAAAAACGTGGATATCGCCGGGTGAGCCCATTCTTCGTGCCGATGATCATTCCTGATATGGCAGCTGGACAAGTATCCATTATGCTCGGAGCGAAAGGGTTCAACTCTTGTACCGTAACGGCTTGTGCAACCGGTACAAACTCAATCGGTGATGCCTTCAAGGTCATTCAGCGTGGGGATGCGGATGTGATGGTTTCCGGTGGAGCAGAAGCACCCATCACGAAAATGTCCGTTGCTGGATTCTGTGCAAACACAGCACTTTCCACCAATCCAGATCCTGAGAAAGCATCAAGACCTTTTGATTCCAACCGTGATGGCTTCGTAATGGGAGAGGGAGCGGGAATCGTAGTTCTGGAAGAACTTGATCATGCTGTAAAACGTGGAGCGACGATTTATGCAGAAATCGTCGGGTACGGATGTACCGGAGATGCCCATCACATCACTGCCCCGGCACCGGCTGGAGAAGGCGGCGCAAGAGCGATGAAAATGGCACTTGAAGATGGCGGGATCCTTCCGGAAGAGATGGATTACATCAATGCCCACGGAACAAGTACCCCATATAATGATAAATACGAAACGATGGCTGTGAAGGAAGTATTCGGGGATCATGCTTATAAACTGGCCATGAGTTCGACGAAATCAATGACGGGCCACCTTCTAGGTGCAGCAGGCGGAGTTGAAGCGATTTTCACTGTACTGGCGATGAAAGATAGTGTCCTTCCTCCTACGATCAATATTGAAACACCGGATCCTGATTGTGATCTCGACTATGTTGCAAACGAAGCAAGAAAACAAGAAGTAAATGTAGCGATGAGTAATTCATTAGGATTCGGTGGTCACAATGCCACCATCGTATTCAAAAAATATCAGAGTTAACAAAGAAGAGCCTGTTACATGTAGCAGGCTCTTTTTGTTGTGAATCTTTCCTCTTTTACATATACATGTTAAAAAGCATGGAAAGAGGGATGAAGGTGGCAGTTGTACCTACAGATGAATGGTTGGCAGAGTGGATCGATAATCCCTTGGATCTCCTTAAGAAAACGAAAAATGGAAAGGACGATCAGCAATCGTTTTATCAATACCTCACGAAACACGGAATGTATCGCTCTGCACGTCTCGCCGGAGATATTTACGAAAAAATGAAAGAAAAGAAACTTTGGGAACGATTTGCTCTCTTTGAGAAAAAATATAAGCGGAAGTGGAATGGACCGAGCGTCCCGATCTATCTATTCCCCGTTCAGGAAAATAGGGGGATGTTCCAATCATCCATGAAAAAATCGGGGGTATGCTTTAAAGATGAAATCTTCTTTTTCGTTACTGACCAGGAAGATCCAAAAGAATACGAAGCGTTATTTGTCCATGAATATCATCACTGTGTCCGAATGCAGCGGTTAAGCAAAAAGGAGGACCAATACACGCTCCTTGACTCCATCATCTTTGAAGGATTGGCAGAAAATGCTGTCAAGGAATACTGTGGAGAGAAGTATGTAGCTCCCTGGACTAAAGCGTATGACGAACAAGAGTTGGCCCGCTTTTACGAAAAATGGATAAAGCCTAACTTGGAAGTGAAACGGAGCAGCCCCCTTCACGATCAGCTCCTTCTTGGACAGAAATCCTTTCCGAAAATGCTCGGCTACTCCTCGGGCTATCGATTGGTACAACACCTTTTAAAGAAGCAGGATTCGTCAACCATTTCCCTCATAGGAGAACCGTCCTCAGTATTTTTGCCATAGAAAGCAGGGGGATTGCTGAATCAGTGGGATTTTCCTGAAAATAGGATGTCCTGTGCCGTCATATCTTCCTGTTCCTATCATAAAATATACTAAGCATGGACGGGCTCCAATATCTTAATGCAAGGATAGAGGCGGAAGGTATGGTGGTACAATTGTTTGGGCTCTTTATAGGATTTGGACTGGCTGTTTCAGGAGGAGTGAGTTTAATCATGTATTTAAATTTGCTTACGACCGGAATGACGTTTACAGATTATATATTCTTCGTCACGACACGTGTTGAATGTTATTTATTCCTTTTGGGAATCTTCATCATCACCCTCTCGATCTATATACCCCGCAGAAAAATATAATGACTATCATAAAACCCCTGATGATAGGAATAAATTAACACGGATTAGCCTATACTGATTGACAAATAAGATTGAAGCAAAGCGAGGGGTCAATCATGTTATATCTTCATGATGTATGGGTAAATTGGTTCGAAGGCGAAGAAAATGGCTACAATGTCTGCCATTTTCATGAGTGGAGAAAAGAGGACGTTATTGAATTACTGGATCAGGTTCCTCTGATTAAAGTAGACACGACACTGTTTCATTACATCGAGAATGATCTATCAGAGTTACCTCAACAACTGCTCCATCAAGTTTATCAAAAAGCATATCTGCGAAAAAACCACGAACGGATCCAATTGGATTATTGTTTCATTGTGACAGATGGTACCGGGATACTGGCAGTGGATACAATCGGTTACACTGTCCCAATCAGAAAAAGCAGGCTCATACCAAGACAGGAACAACTGGTGTATGAAATGGTTGAAAGTCATGAAACGATGCAGTTTCCCATCGAGCCGGATGGCAAAAGGGAGGATGCATATCACATTCTTTCCCCGAATCCTTATATGATGAGTGGACTGACGAGGAAGGAAAGACAACTGAAGCAGCTGTTATTCATGGCCCTTGATCAACTTCACAGTTCAAACAACACGGCGGAAATCCGGTATTGGTACACCGAATGGGCACCAGAGCGCTACCGCACCATACGGGAAATGGACTTTGAAGACATATGGCAGATGCTATATGAAGAAACCCAGTACGGTTGGTCGGACAAGCACCTCACTCTCTGTGAGAATTTGATAAAGGGGCAGCCGTTTTTTGAGAAACTATGGGAAGTGGAAAATCGTCCAAAGGTAAATTAATAGTCGTAGTAAACCTTGGGTCCGGAAAGGGCTTGAGGTTTTTTTATATGCGGGCAGGGAATAAATCGAAAGAAAAGACCAGGTACCGCACAAGCAGTCTCTGGTCCCCACGATTATTTCCTCTTTCTCTCTTTTCGTCCCAATCCCATGGCCTTTTCCATCTTCTTCAGCATTTTGTTTGCTGCGAAATTTGCCTTTTCGGCACCGCGATCAAGAATATCATCCAATTCCTCGGAATCAATCAATTCATAGTAGCGGTCCTGTACCGGCTTGATGGCGCTTATGACCACCTGTGCTAAGTCGCTTTTGAAGGCCCCGTATCCTTTCCCTTCATATTTCTGTTCAATTTCTTCTATAGAAGTACCTTCAAGGATCGAATAGATCGAAAGGAGGTTCGACACCCCGGGCTTGTTTTCTTTATCGTATTTTACGATGCCATCTGAATCGGTTACGGCACTTTTGATTTTCTTCTCGATCAGTTTTGGATCGTCAAGGAGTGTAATGAACGCCTTCTGATTCGAATCGGATTTACTCATCTTCTTCAACGGGTCCTGAAGGGACATCACACGGGCACCGACTTTGGGGATTCTTACTTCAGGTACAGTAAAGATATCATTGTATTTATTGTTGAACCGTTCTGCCAAGTTCCTGGTCAGTTCCAGATGCTGCTTCTGATCCTCCCCGACTGGAACAAGATCTGTTCCATATAACAGAATGTCAGCGGCCATTAACGGTGGATATGTCAATAATCCTGCTGAAACGGCTTCTTTACCATGAGATTTATCTTTGAATTGCGTCATTCTTTCAAGTTCCCCGATATAGGTCACACACTGCAGGATCCAGCCTGCCTGTGCGTGTGCAGGAACTTCCGATTGAATGAATAATGTGGATTTCTCAGGATCGATGCCACAGGCGATATACAGGGCGGCAAGGCTGCGGATGTTTTTGCGCAGCTTCATTTTATCCTGAACAACCGTGATCGCGTGCTGGTCCACCACACAGAAGTAACAATTATACTCTTCCTGGAGCTCGGTGAATTGCTTCATCGCCCCGATGTAATTGCCGAGAGTGATCGTACCACTCGGCTGAATGCCACTGAATATTGTCTTCATTTCATTTCCTCCCTAATTTTACCCAAAATAAAAACCCACCCGTCCTATGAAAAATAGGGACGAATGGGATGATTTCCGCGGTGCCACCCTAAGTGCCCGTTAGAGCCAGCTTAGTCCATGACGTGCATGGAACCTCTTTAACGTAAGGTCATCCCGTTATATGCTACTCCGTTTCACACATAAAGCTCCGAAGTCCATTCCTTTTCAAATGAATACTTGTTCGCACCAACCACAAGCTCTCTTTTAATCATCCTGAAAAGTACTACTCTTCATCCATGCTTATAATTTCATTCATATGTAGATATTATATGAGAAAAAATAGGTAAATTCAAGTGTACAGAAGATAGGTCATGACAATGGAAAGAATAAGTGTCACTCCCCCTATAAGTAAAAAGGATTTTGTAATGGAGTAGGAACGTTGGACTCCATATTCTTCGTGAGCTTCTTTCATCTCATCCAGGTCATCGAACTGAGAAATATACTTTCCCTGTTTCGTGCTGTTGCGAAATCTTTTAAGAGCATACACGATCCCGTTAAAAAATCCTCTTTCAAAAATATAAAGGAGGGCACCAATGCTGATATATGCAATCCCGATCACAAACAGGCTATCAATAATAGAAAGAAGCAGGTCTTTTTCCTGCAGTGAAGCAACTACTAAGGCAATGATGAAAATAACAAAGGTAAGTATGTTGAACAGTATCATTCGTTTCATAATGCTCCTTAAGATGTTTTTATCCAAAGTATACATGAAGGAAGAAGAATAATTCAATCCTCATTCATATATATACAAATCTTTCAGCAACGGTATCTCATTTCAAATACTGATACAGAGTGAAATAAGTATTAATTCTATTATTTATATTTAGTCTGATGTTTTAATAATTATAATAAAATGGGAGCGTTAGAAGATGAAAAATCATCCGTAATGTAAAGTGTTTCATTTAGATGAAATTTACGATTGTAACATTTGTAATGGGACAAACTCTCCAAAATGTTTAGACAAAACGTTGATACACCAGTATTTTAACAACAATATACCTACTAATCTGATAATTTAGCAAAAAAACTGTTAAATTCATATTGCAATAATTTCTCTATCATGTATAATAAGTAACAAATCTTCTGAAAATTAGAAGATAAATAAATATGAGATTTACGAGGAGGTCAATTTCAAGATGAAGAAAAAGTTTTCATTCTTGCTGGTTCTTCTTCTGGCTCTCAGTACTTTCCTAGCTGCTTGTGGCGGCGACAAGAAGACTGACAGTGAAGAAGGATCAGGTGCAGGCGGTTCTGACGAAAAGAAAGAACAAGTACTTAACTTACTTGAGAGTGCTGAGATCCCATCAATGGACTCTACTTTGGCAACTGACGCAGTTTCATTCAACGTCATGAACAACGTCTTAGAAGGTCTTTACCGTTTAGGTGAAAATGACGAGGCAGTTCTTGGTATGGCTGCTGAAGAGCCAAAAATCAGTGAAGACGGTAAAACATACACGTTCAAGATCCGCGATGCGAAATGGTCAAACGGAGATCCCGTTACGGCTAACGATTTCGTTTACGCTTGGCAAAAAGCTTTAAACCCGGATACTGGTGCAGAGTATGCGTACATCATGTACGATATCAAAAACGCTGCTAAAGTAAACAATGGTGACGTACCAGTTGAAGAATTAGGTGTTAAAGCAACAGATGACAAAACGTTAGAAGTACAGCTTGAAACTCCGGTACCATATTTCAAAGCTCTTCTTTCTTTCGCAACATTCTATCCTCAAAATCAAAAATTCGTGGAAGAGCAAGGCGACAAATTCGGTCTTGAAGCTGACACGGTTGTTTATAACGGACCATTCACACTTTCTGAGTGGAAGCATGAGCAAAGTTTCAAACTATCTAAAAATGACGGTTACTGGGATGCAGAAAATGTGAAGTTGAAAGAAGTTAACTTCAACATCGTTAAAGATACTGCTACTGGTGTTAACCTTTATGAAACAAACAAAGCGGATATCGCTGGTCTTTCAGCTGAATTCGTTGACAAGTACAAATCAGATGAAAACTTCAAAACAAGAGCTGCTACGTCTGTATACTTCTTACGTTTAAACCAAGGTAATGAAGTATTGAAAAACGTTAACGCTCGTAAAGCAATCGATGCTGCTTATGACAAGCAAGGTATGGTTGACGTACTTCTTAATAACGGATCGATCCCTGCGTACTACTTAGTACCAAAAGATTTCGTAACAGGTCCTGACGGAACTGAATACCGTGAAGCGGTTGGCGATTTCGGTGGATTCGACGCTAAGAAAGCTGCAGATTACTGGGCTAAGGCAAAAGAAGAGTTAGGTAAAGATTCTATTGAATTAGAACTATTAAACTATGACTCTGACAGCTCTAAGAAAATCGGTGAGTTCTTAAAAGAACAACTTGAGCAAAACCTAGAAGGATTAACGGTAAGTATCAAAGCTCAACCATTCAAGCAAAAGCTTGAGTTAGAAACGAAAGGTCAATACGACTTCTCATTCGCTGGTTGGGGTCCTGACTATCCAGATCCGATGACTTTCGTTGACATGTTCGTGACTGACGGAGCTCATAACCAAATGGGTTACTCGAATCCTGAATATGACAAGAAAATTGAACAAGCTAAAGGTGAACTTCTTGACGATTTAGATGCACGCTGGCAAGCAATGGTTGACGCAGAAAAGATCCTGTTTGATGATCAAGCGATCAGTCCAATGTATCAAAAAGGCGTTTCTTATCTAGAACGTCCGTATGTTAAGAATGTTCTACGTCATTCATTTGGTGCAGATTATTCATACAAATGGGCTTCAATTGAGTAAGTATTAACTCAGTAGACACACCTTTAAAGGGAGAGCGTATGCATGAGCATATGCTCTCCTTTTCCAGTGAATGTCGATAATTATCAAAAAAGTAAAAATACATTGAAAATTTGTCGAAAATAGCTATAATTGAAAATGTAGAAAAAATAAGATAAATAAAGGGGGGCTAAAGAATGGTCAGATATACTATTCAACGTATCGTCTATATGATCATCACTTTGCTTATCATTGCAACCGCCACTTTCTTTCTGATGAAGCTCCTGCCTGGATCTCCACTGCAAAACACAGAAAGGCTGTCTCCGGAACAACAACAAATCATCCTGGATAAATACGGTCTCAACGACCCGCTGCCGGAACAATATATCAACTATATGGTTGGGTTGGCAAAAGGAGATTTAGGGTTGTCCTTCCAATATGATAATCGCCCGGTAACACAGATTCTTGGCAGTCGTATTGGTCCTTCCTCACTTTTAGGATTTCAAGCCATGGTATTAGGAACGTTTATAGGACTGTTAGTCGGTATTATTGCTGCAATTAAACACAATACATGGTTAGATTATGGATCTACTTTCATGGCCGTATTGGGAATATCGATTCCGTCCTTTGTATTTGCAGCACTATTACAATACTATGTAGGGGTCAAACTCGAATGGCTCCCTGTAGCACTTTGGGGCGAGTATAAGCATACCATTCTTCCTACACTAGCACTTACAGTCGGTGTAGTAGCTACTATTGCACGTTTTATGAGAACAGAAATGTTAGAGATACTAAACTCTGATTATATTTTACTTGCAACTGCCAAAGGTATTTCAAAGACAGGTACCATTGTGAAGCACGGAGTTAGAAATGCCATGATTCCTATTGTTACTATTCTTGGGCCAATGACAGTAGCAGTTATGACTGGATCACTAGTTGTTGAACGGATTTTTGCGGTTCCTGGATTAGGGGAACAATTCGTATTATCAATCAACACTAATGATTACACGGTTATTATGGGTATTACCCTTTTCTTTAGTGCTTTATTCATCGGTGTTATTTTCTTGGTAGATATCCTATATGGAATCATTGACCCGCGTATTCGCTTAGCTGGAGGGAAGAAATAATGGAAGCAAACAAAAAGAAACTAGAGCAACTTAGTCCAGACCTCTTTCAACCCCAGCAGGCAAGTGGAGATGCATCAGAGGTGATTTCAAGACCGAGTCTTAACTTTTGGCAAGATGCCTGGATTCGCTTACGGAAAAATAAAGGTGCCCTGCTTGGTATGATAATAACTTTGATCATTGTATTCTTTGCCATATTCGGACCGGGAATGAACGAATACAAATTCAGTGATCAAAATATTCGCCACGCTAAGCTGCCTCCTAAAATCGAAGCGCTTTCAGGAATCAGCTGGCTGCCGTTTGACGGTAAAGATGCTGACGGTTTTGATGTATATGAATCTAGACAAATCAAAGAGAATTATTGGTTTGGTACAGATGACCTGGGTCGTGACCTATGGACACGTACTTGGAATGGAACACGGGTATCTTTATACATCGGTATACTAGCCGCAATAATTGATTTCCTTATCGGAATTTCATACGGGGGGATTTCTGCTTACTACGGCGGAAGAGTCGACGACATTATGCAGCGAATCATAGAAATTTTGGTAGGGATTCCTAATCTGATTGTTGTCATCCTTTTCATCCTGATATTTGAACCTGGTATTTTTTCGATTACGATGGCGATGGTCATAACCGGTTGGACCGGTATGGCAAGGATTGTCCGTGGTCAAGTTCTTCAATTAAAGAATCAGGAATTCGTCCTTGCATCACGTACCTTAGGGGCAAGCAGTAATCGTTTGATCTTCAAACACCTGCTACCGAACGTAATGGGACCTGTCATCATTACGACAATGTTCACGGTTCCTGCTGCAATATACACAGAAGCATTCTTAAGCTTTATCGGGTTAGGGATTGCTCCACCTAAAGCGTCTCTGGGATCATTGGTTAATGAAGGATACAGATCTATCCAGTCATATCCACATATGATGCTAGTACCGTCAGCTGTTATTTCATTAGTCATTCTAAGCTTCAACTTAATGGCCGATGGACTGCGTGATGCACTAGATCCGAAAATGCGTAAGTAATGGAAGGGAGATTATGAATATGTCGAAAATTTTAGAAGTGAAAGATCTACACGTCTCCTTCAATACGCATGGTGGAGAAGTACAGGCTGTCCGCGGTGTAGATTTCCATTTAGATAAAGGTGAAACATTAGCGATTGTAGGGGAGTCGGGTTCAGGTAAGTCTGTAACGACGAAAGCCCTTATGAGATTGATTCCAAACCCGCCGGGATTCATTAAAGGCGGGGAGATCCACTTTGAAGGGAAAGATTTAGCGAAGCTTCCCGAAAAAGATATGCAAAAAATCCGTGGTAAAGATATCTCGATGATCTTCCAGGATCCGATGACTTCTTTAAATCCAACGATGACAATCGGGAAACAGATTATGGAACCACTTGTAAAGCATCAAAACATGAATAAAAATGACGCAAAGAAACGCGCGATTGAATTATTGAAGCTGGTTGGTCTTCCTAGCCCTGAAACCCGCTTTAAGCAATATCCGCATCAGTTTTCAGGTGGACAGCGTCAGCGTGTCGTCATCGCCATCGCTCTTGCATGTAATCCTAAAATCCTTATTGCCGATGAACCGACAACAGCATTGGACGTTACGATTCAGGCACAGATCCTTGAGCTAATGAAGGACCTTCAAAATAAAATTGAAACATCCATCATTTTCATCACCCATGATCTTGGAGTGGTGGCGAACGTTGCGGATCGTGTAGCGGTCATGTATGGTGGTCAGATTGTAGAAACGGGAACGGTCGATGAGATTTTCTACGACCCTCGTCACCCGTATACATGGGGATTAATCGGTTCGATGCCGACAACCGACACGGAAGGTGAACAGGAGCTTGTAGCGATTCCTGGTACTCCGCCTGATTTACTGAATCCTCCAAAAGGGGATGCATTCGCTCTCCGAAGTGAATATGCATTGAAAGTGGATTTTGAACAGGAACCGCCATATTATCAAGTATCAGACACTCACTACGTGAAATCATGGTTATTACATCCAAGCGCTCCACAAGTAGAGCCGCCAGAAGCAGTGAAAGTTAGGCAGAGACTAATGCCTTCAAATTATAGAGAGCCGGTACTTGTTGAGGGGGTTCGTTCATAATGGCAGAAAAGTTACTTGAAATTAAAAATTTAAAGCAGTACTTTAATCCGGGAAAACCGAATATGGTTAAAGCGGTAGATGATATCAGCTTTGATATTTACAAAGGGGAAACCCTTGGACTTGTTGGAGAATCCGGTTGTGGAAAATCAACGACAGGCCGTACGATCATCCGTCTTTATGATGCAACAGACGGGCAGGTTCTTTTTAACGGTGAGGATGTTCACGGGAAGAAGTCACGCTCTCAATTAAAGAAATTCAATCGTAAAATGCAAATGATCTTCCAGGATCCTTATGCGAGTCTAAATCCCCGTATGAAGGTAGCGGATATCATTGCTGAAGGCATTGACATTCATGGATTAGCTACTTCTAAGGAAGAACGCCTGAAGAAAGTTCATGAGCTCCTTGAAACAGTGGGACTTAACAAGGAACATGCCGGACGTTATCCTCATGAGTTCTCAGGGGGACAACGTCAGCGTATCGGGATCGCCCGTGCGCTTGCTGTAGATCCTGATTTCATCATTGCCGATGAGCCGATTTCAGCCCTTGACGTTTCGATTCAGGCGCAGGTCGTCAATCTGATGCAGGAGCTTCAAAAGGAAAAAGGATTAACTTATCTTTTCATCGCCCATGACCTTTCCATGGTGAAGTATATCAGTGACCGGATTGGTGTTATGTATTATGGGAAGCTTGTAGAGTTGACAACAAGTGACGCCCTGTACAAAAATCCGCTTCATCCTTATACTCAATCGCTTCTATCAGCGATCCCGTTACCGGATCCAGAGTATGAGCGCACCCGCAGGAGAAAAGAGTACAATCCTTCTGTTCATAACTATACAGAGGATGACAATCTTGAAATGCGTGAAGTGGTCCCGGGACATTTCGTTTACTGTTCCGAGAAAGAATTTGCACAATATCAAGCATCATACAAAAGCTAAGAGGATAACAAAAGCTCCCTTCAATGAGGGGAGCTTTTTCCGTTGATAAAGTCTAATTCTTAAGATGATTCATACTATATATTGAAGAATATTCATTTCCTTGGAAATTTCGACAGACTAGGTGGAATAACCCTTTTCTTTCAAGTAATTTCCTTGTTAGAATAGGATAAGGAGTTACATAATTTACTAGATAGCATACTTAATAGAGGAGAGGTTCATTTTGAAATGGAGTAAGGTAGCGACATCTTTATGTGTAGTCACAATGTGCATCTTGCCCTTCCAGTCAGCAAGTGCAGCTGAAGATGGTCCGGTAAAACATGAGAAGAGAGCTTTTTCAATGAGTAAAAAAGAGATTACAAGCCCAATGCCACGATTTGTCTATGATTCCGGACTAAACTTCGAGTATCCGGATGCGGTAAGAGGGGTATATGTCACGGCACATTCAGCTGGCGGAGCCCGATTTGATACTCTTACGAAATTAATGGATAATACAGATTTGAATGCCATGGTCATTGATATTAAAGATGACGTAGGGAATGTAACATATGAACCGGAAGAGTCTTCCCCGTATGCTAAAGTGGGTCAGCCATATATCAAAGATCCCAAAGCGATGTTAAAGACTTTAGAAGAAAAGAAAATCTATCCGATTGCACGTGTCGTTGTTTTTAAGGATACGGTGCTCGCGAATCAGCGGCCTGACTTATCATTTAAAGACGGAGATAAGGTATGGTCAAATGGAGGAGGGGACTCCTTCGTCAACCCATTCCTCAAAGAAGTATGGGATTATAATGTAGGCATCGCCATTGAAGCAGCAAAAATGGGCTTCCAGGAAATCCAGTTCGATTACGTCCGATTCCCTGAAGGATTCGAGAAGCGTGATGATGAACTCACTTATAATGGAGGGGAGTATGCGAAGGAAGACAGTGATAATGTACAGAAACGTGTACATGCCGTTACTGATTTTGTGGAATATGCTCATAAAAAGCTGGAACCATATGGAGTGAAAGTATCCGTTGATATTTTCGGGTATACGGCAACTCTTCCGGAGGCACCTGGTATCGGCCAGAATTTCTCGAAGATATCTGAGAATGTGGATGTCATTTCATCCATGATTTATCCAAGTCATTGGACACCTTATTTCGGAATTGCAAAACCGGATCTACAGCCGTACGAACTGGTAACGGAATACTCCAAGGTAGAAAAAGCGAAAATAGCTGACCTGAAAAATAAGCCGATCTCAAGGCCATGGCTTCAGGATTTCACCGCCTCCTGGCTTGGCAGCGGAAACTATAAACCTTATGGAAAAGCAGAAGTAGAGGCGCAGATCAAAGCGTTGAATGATCAAGGAATCAATGAATTCCTTCTGTGGGATGCAGGTAATTCCTATACTGAAGGTGTTGACTACACTCCTTAATAGAAGAGACTGACCTCAGAACCATGCAGGTCAGTCTTTTTTCTCGTTTAAGGAGAATCCGGGACCGAAGCATTGCTTTCCATTTGAAAAAGAGTTCAAATATTGTTATCATTAAAGTATTGGTAAGATTAACCGCTTTCAACCACATTACCCTCTTCATAGGCGTACAGCCTGTGATTCCGTACGATTATCCCACGGATAAGACTAACATCTAACATAAACCTATTTTTTTCTGAGAATGATAATGGTATCACGTTAGTCAATGTCTCTTAAAAATTCAATCAAAGGAGTAGATCCATGCACTGGTATGAAAAATTAAATCAATATTTCCCTGTAGAGGAAATGAAATCAAAAGAACATCTTGAATCTCTGTTAAAAGAAAGAAGCGACATCTATCACAAAGATGAAGGGCCCCACCATGTACTCATGTACGTCGAACTTGAAGACTTTATCTTTATCGATTATCTCTTTGTCTCAAAGGATGCCCGTGGACAAGGTCTGGGCCATAAATTACTCGATCAGTTAAAAGAAAAGAAGAAAGCGATCATTTTGGAAGTCGAACCGGTGAACTACGATGACACTGACACAGAGAAACGGTTGAAATTCTACAAGCGTGAAGGCTTCGAACACGCCGTCAGCATTGGATATGCCCGCCGTTCACTCGCCACAAACGAAATAAATGAAATGGAAATCCTATATTGGGCTCCCCGACATGAATCTGAAGATCTTATCTTCGAATCCATGAAAAAAACATACGAGCTCATTCATACCTACAATGACCATAAATTTTATGGTGCATCTTATCAACCCGTCGAAGAAGTTCTTAAGAAAGATGAAGAACGTGATGGGGATGTATTAAAAGATCTTTAAACCAAGAAAAACCTTATTGCCTATTCGCAATAAGGTTTTCTAAATGAAAAAATGGAAATGTTCAATATCATGTTTAGGATCATGTTGTACCGGGTAAACCCTTAATAGAAACAGAATATTTAGCTATGTTAAACCTCTGTATAGGAAATTTGACAAATTAGTTAAAACTATGTTCATGGGACTGTAATTCATGTATAATACATAATAGAGATTTCTTATTTAAACTAATTTTAATTAACGGCGTTTAAATAAAATACTCTATATTATAAAAATTCCTTAAGGGAGTGTGAATGATTCGTGGTTACATTATTCACTTCACCTAGTTGTACATCTTGTCGTAAGGCAAAAGCTTGGTTAGAAGAGCATGAGATTCCATATACCGAACGTAACGTATTTTCTGAGCCATTAAGCATTGATGAAATCAAAGAAATCCTTCGTATGACTGAGGATGGAACAGATGAAATCATTTCAACCCGTTCTAAAACATTTCAAAAGCTTAATGTAGACCTAGAAACTTTACCACTTCAAGAGCTGTTCGAATTGATTCAAAAAAACCCCGGACTTTTAAGACGTCCGATCATCCTGGATGAAAAGCGTCTTCAGGTCGGATACAATGAAGATGAGATCAGACGTTTCCTTCCAAGAAAGGTTCGGACATTCCAACTTCTCGAAGCTCAAAGAATGGTAAACTAAAGTATCCTTTTCTAAGTATGGGAATATATAAGTAAAAGGGGCTGACCCTTTAAGGAACGTTGCGTCTCCTTTCGGGTCAGTCTTTTTATATTAGAATAAGTTTTATCACTTGAATTTTCTGCAAATATCCGCTAAAATGTCAAAAACACCTAGAGGGATTTGTGAGAAAAAATGGGTGTTAGTTTAATTCCATTTACTGAGGTTTTATCATAAAATAGAAGTACAAGGTACAAACTAACCTAAATGTATCTTCTATCTTCACCAGCAATGGAGCGAAAGAGCTCAGAGGGTGTAGTCCCTTCACTAACATCATGCAAGAAGGGAGAGGTGTTAATTGGAAATCGAGCGCATTAATGAAAATACAGTTAAATTCTATATTTCTTACGGGGATATAGAAGATCGCGGATTTGACCGTGAGGAGATCTGGTATAATCGCGAACGGAGTGAAGAGCTCTTCTGGGAAATGATGGATGAGGTTCATCAGGAAGAAGATTTCGGAATTGAAGGACCGCTTTGGATTCAAGTTCAGGCTTTAGATAAAGGGCTTGAAGTACTTGTAACAAGAGCTCAGGTCTCAAAGGATGGCCAGCGATTCGAGCTTCCCATTCCAGAGGATAAGCTCAAGGAACTTCCTGTCGATGAGCGTATAGAGGATCTTCTCGATCAGCATTTCCAAATCAAACAGGATCAGGATGGGGAAGCAGAAGTAGCATTGGACTTCACGTTGAAATTCAATGATTTCGAAGATGCGATCTCTCTATCCCAACGATTGAAAGACATGCCTATGGAGCATTTAGAAACAAAGCTGCTTGCATTCGAAGATAGATATTTTATTTATGTTAAATTTTCTGAAGAACACTTTTCTGAAGAAGATATCGACAATACGTTGAGTATACTGCTTGAATATGCTGATGAGTCACGAATGACCGTTCATCGCCTTGAAGAGTATGGCAAAGTGGTCATCCATGACCATGTCTTTGAGACGTTAAGTGAACACTTTTCGTAAGGATTAATACCGGTTTCATATAGAAATCGGTATTTTTTATATCCACTCTCTGTATAAGGGTTTTAATTTTTGAAACATTAAGCCGGTGGAAGGTGTCATATATATGAAGAATACAGTAAGAGTCCTTTTGTTTATTGCTGTCCTGGCATTAAGTTATATTTTTTATTTTGATCAATATCTTTCGGGCATGGTGAAGTATTTTAGTATTGTCTTTACATTCTCGGTCATTGTCATTGGGTTTCTCATTTTCTTTGAAAATCGTCATCCAGCCCAAACACTGACATGGCTCGTCGTATTAGGAGCATTCCCGTTTTTGGGCTTCATTTTTTACTTATTATTTGGCCGTAACTACAGAAAAGAGAAGATGTATAAGGAGAAGTACATATTGGATCAGGAAACGTATAATAAATTTGAACCTGGTCCTAAAGAAATAAACGCTGATATGTTTGGTTTATTTCAAGAGAAGCATTTTCAGCTTGCGCAAAGAATCGGGAACAGCGCCATATCTTTTTCAAGTGAAACAAAACTCCTTACTAATGGAAATGAAACATTTGGTGAAATTCTAAAGTGGTTAAAGACGGCAAAGCATCATATTCATATGGAGTATTATATTGTACGTCATGATGAAATTGGAAATCAGATTAAGGACATCCTAATTGAGCGTGCTAATAATGGAGTCAAAATACGCTTCCTTTACGATGCCGTCGGGGCCTGGCAATTATCAAAGGACTACATAAATGATCTAAAAGGTGCAGGTGTTGAAGTGGTTGCGTTCGGCCCTGTCAAGATCCCTGTGCTGAACAACAAATTCAACTTTCGGAATCACCGTAAAATCATTGTAATCGACGGGAGTATCGGATTTGTGGGAGGACTTAATATTGGTGATGAATATTTAGGAAAGAATCCTCACTTCGGTTTCTGGAGGGACACTCACCTGTTTGTAAGGGGAGAAGCGGTTCGGACCTTACAGCTGATCTTCCTGCAGGATTGGTATTATATGACGAACGATGACTTCTTAACACCTGGATATTTAAGTCCTGATCCTCTTGAAAATGCGAACGACGGTGGAGTACAGATGATTGCGGGGGGACCTGACAATGAATTGAGCGTATTAAAGAATATATTCTTCTCGATGATCACGTCGGCGAAAAAGAGTGTGTGGGTAGCTTCTCCATATTTCGTTCCGGATGAAGATATTTTCTCAGCTCTTAAGATTGCCGCTTTAAGTGGTGTGGATGTGAGACTACTGGTTCCCCATAAACCGGATAAACGGATTGTATTCCATGCCTCCCGCTCTTATTTTCCTGATCTTCTGGAAGCCGGGGCACGCATATTCGAGTATCAAAAAGGGTTCATGCATAGTAAAATCGTGATTGTAGATGAAGAAATGGCATCAATCGGAACATCAAATATGGATATGAGAAGTTTTCACTTGAATTTTGAAGTGAATGCATTTCTGTATAAAACAGAAAGCACTTCCTCCATTGTAAAAGAATATTTACATGACCTGGAGGAATCGGAAGAATTGCAGCTGGAAGAATTTCAGAAGCGACATATGGGATACAGGATCTTGGAATCCACTTCCCGACTGATGTCTCCATTGTTATAGAGTGAAGCCTTCAAGTGTTTTTTGCTTGAGGGCTTTGTTTATGCAGGATTTTCATGATTTATGTCGAATGATAACAGAAGGAGGTGTTCTATGTTAACAGCATTATTAAACCAGCAAGTATTTACTACAATCCATCATTCAAGGGAGGAATTGAGAGGGTTAAGAAGGAAAGATGTCTCATTTGTCTGTCCCCATTGTTCTTCTATACTGACCATGAGAATCGGTAGCCGCAACATACCCCATTTTGCCCATAGGTCCCGCGCTGATTGCGAGTTGATGAGGGGTGAGACTCCTCAACATCTCTTAAGTAAGCAGCTTTTATATGACAGGATCAGCTCCCTCTATAATCAAGTGAGTCTCGAACATTATATTAGAGAGCTTAAGCAAGTCGCAGATATTTATGTGAAAACAGATACAGCAGAGATTGCCATCGAGATTCAGTGTTCAACCATACCGATTTCAGATATAGTGCAACGCACTCGAGGTTATCATCGACGGAGGATTACCCCCTTCTGGATCCTGACCCAGCCCCTTAAGTCCAAAAAGCTCCTGAATCTAACGTCCTTCCAACAAGCTTTTATCCGATACTCTCCATCATTGGATTATTTTCTCCTTCAGTTTCTCCCGGATAGAAGCATCTTTCAACTATACACCCATCTCCTTCCGGTATCAGGTACGGCATTTATGAGTGGAGCGCCCATCACCATCCCCGTTTCTGAGTTCACACTTCCTCCTTCCATTCCGAATGAACCGGTTCATCCTCCCTACTCTTTATCTAAATGGAACGATTTTAGAACCAAGTGGATATACAATAAAATTCATTATAATAAGGCGAGAACAGATGTATTCTTAAGGGAAGTGTACGAGGAAGGGGATACGTTTTTGTATTTGCCCCTGTATATCGGCCTTCCTGTCATTCCCCATGGCATTCATATCAGAAATCACGAAGTAGAGTGGCAATATTATGTATGGAAAGATTGTTTGAAAAAAGACCGTCTTTTCTCAGTGGAGAGTGTGTGCAAAGCGTTAAATGGGAGACTCATCAAAGGACATATCGAGCTCCGTTCCTTTCCTCTCCTAAAAAGCGAAGAAGTGATAAAGATTATCGCAAGCGGGTATTTAAGATTACTTGAAGAGGTGCAGGTTCTCAGAAAAATAAATGATGCTTTTCAACTCACTGAACCCTGGAGCTGCCCGGATCATTTTTCAGCCTTCGAACAGCATAGGCATGTTTTTTTTCCTAAAAGGAAGCATATATTAAAAAAGCTGTAACAAAGATTGTATTGTTGCAGGAAATTGGTAGATGAGAGAGAATGTAACTATAAGGAATTTTCTGTAGATTTCAGAATGGAGGATGTATATGTCAAAAGATACAGCTATTAAAAGTCTGCCTGGAAGAAAAGAGGTAGATGAAACGTTAACGTGGAGATTGGAAGATATTTTCAAAAGTGATGAAGCATGGGAGAAAGAATATAAAGAAATCAAAGGAATGTCAATGAGAGCAGACGAATTTAAGGGAACACTGGGTGATAGTGCAGATCAGCTTTATAAAGCATTTGCCTTCCAGGATGAAATAATGGAACGTATGGGGAAGGTGTATACATATTCTCATATGCGCTATGACCAGGATACGACCAATTCCTATTATCAGGGTCTCGATGACCGTGCCAAAAGTCTTTATACCCAGTTAGGAAGCAAGTTTGCTTATTTGGTGCCGGAAGTTCTATCGATTGACGAAGAGAAGCTGAATGGTTTCCTTGAGGAGAAGGATGAACTGAAGAAGTATAAGCACGCTTTAGAGGAAATCAACCTTCAGCGTCCACATGTTCTCTCCGCTGAAGAAGAAGCGCTGCTGGCCCAGGCATCTGAAGTGTTCAGTGCTGCAAGTAATACATTCGGCATGCTGAATAACGCGGACCTTGAGTTTCCGAGCATCAAAGATGAAAATGGGGAAGAAGTGGATATTACACATGGTCGTTTTATCCGATTCCTGGAGAGCAGTGATCGCCGTGTCCGGAAAGATGCCTTTAAAAAGGTGTATGAAACGTACGGGAAATTTGAAAACACATTCGCCTCTACATTAAGCGGAGCGGTGAAGAAAGATAATTTCATCGCCAACGTCAGACATTACGATTCGGCGAGACATGCGGCATTATCGAATAACAATATTCCGGAAGAAGTGTATGATAACCTTGTTGATACAGTGAATAAAAACCTTCATCTTCTTCAGCGTTATGTGAAGCTTCGGAAGAAAGTGCTGGGTCTGGACGAGGTTCATATGTATGATCTCTATACTCCACTTGTGAAGGAAGTCAAAATGGATATAAGCTATGACGAAGCACAGAACATGATCCTCGATGGATTAAAGCCACTCGGTGAGGAGTATGCCAATGTGCTGAAAATGGGCTTTGAAAATCGCTGGGTGGACGTAGTCGAAAATAAAGGTAAGAGAAGTGGTGCCTACTCATCAGGGGCATATGGCACCAATCCTTATATCCTTATGAATTGGCAGGATAATGTAAATAATCTATTCACCCTTGCCCATGAATTCGGTCACAGTGTCCATAGTTACTATACGCGCAGCTCCCAACCATACACGTACGGTCATTATTCCATCTTTGTGGCAGAAGTCGCTTCCACTTGCAATGAAGCATTATTAAATGATTACCTGTTGAATACGATCGATGATGAGAAGAAAAGGTTGTATCTGTTGAATCATTATCTTGAAGGATTCAGAGGGACTGTTTTCCGTCAGACGATGTTTGCTGAATTCGAGCATCTTATCCATAAGAAAGCCCAGGAAGGAGAGGCCTTGACTTCAGAGTTCTTAACTAAACAGTATTATGAACTGAATAAGAAATATTTCGGGGAAGAAATTTCGATTGATGAAGAGATTGGACTGGAATGGGCCCGTATTCCACATTTCTATTACAATTATTATGTATACCAATATGCAACAGGCTTCTCGGCAGCAACGGCCCTTAGTCAACAGATCCTTGAAGAAGGGGAGCCTGCAGTGGAACGCTACATCGATTTCCTTAAAGCTGGAAGCTCCGATTACCCGATTGAAGTGTTGAAGAAAGCAGGAGTGGATGTGACAACATCCAAACCGGTGGAAGATGCTTGTAAAGTCTTTGAAGAAAAGCTGAATGAAATGGAAGAACTGCTTGAGAAGTTGCAATAATAAAGAACACTACGGAACCAAACACCCCTCCTGAAGGGTTACCTTCAGGAGGGGTGTTTTTAATTTGGCATATTTGATCATATAGGTCCGACCCTCATTTATTTCATCGATTTGAAGCCCTTGAAGCGGTTACGGTTTCCGAGGGAGTGGAAGAAGAGGAGGAGTGAGAGAAAGAGGATGGGTGATGTGATATAAACAGGTACCAGGTGCATAAGGCCAAGGATATTTATGAAGAAGCTGATTACGATCAGTAAAAGGAGGATTCCATATTTCATTTTTGCGAGCATAGCCATTCCCTCCGTAAGTTGTCTTATAACCATGTATATGAAGGGGAAATGGAGAACATGTTTCGATTTTGACAATATTGTGAAATACCATACAAACAACTTGCCAATACAAGTGGATACATGATATATTATCAGTGTGAAGTTGATCACAAGCAAACATATACCCCTTTGTTTGACCGTGAAAAATTTCTCCCATCCCCTTTGTTCGTATTGAAAAACCGATGTTGGAAACAACATCGGCTTTTCTTGTTTATAGGGATGTTTAATTATTTTAAAATAATTATTGACTGATATATTTCCAAAAGGTTCCGTGCTTTGCAGGGAGCTTTTTTACTTTTTGCTGAAGTGTCCATTTCTTCATTTGTCTCTCTACCTCTTCTACCGATAGATCGTACACAACCGCTATTTCCTTCGATGCGACAACCCGATAATACTTCATGAATACATCCAGAGGAGGCAACGGCTGCTTTTCTGGCTTTGTTGCAAGCATTTCTTCAATGATGTGTACGTATACCTCATAGGAATACAATCCTGTAATCTTTAATCCCTCATCTTCAATATTCTCATTGAAGAAGACAAGCGTCGGAATTTCCTCAACTTCCATTTCAGACGTGATCTTGACATCACATTGAAATGCTTTGGAAGCGGAAGAAGAGTTGATATCGTTCATGAATTCAGTGAGATCAAGCTTGGCTGCCTGTGCGCACTCCTTCAGTACCTCGATATTGGAGATGTCTTGCTTTTGAAGGAATAACCGCTCTTGTAAAAAACGTAAAAAGCGGATCCCCGAGTGCTTTCCTTGAAGTTCTGCCGCTTTAATGGCGAATGAAGCGAGATAGGGTGAATCAATCGGATTCTCAATCCACAGGCTCCCGTCACAGGACATGCCGGAGCGACTCGCTGTTTTATCCCATTGCTGTGCCAGATCTTCCTGCTTCCTTTTCGTCGCAAGGTCTAAGGAGGCGAGCTGTCCGCTTAAAATATAGCGGATCCGGAAGTATTGTCCATACTCAATGTGCAATTTCTTTAGGATTGGTTCAAGCGCCCAGCATTCCGGGCAAAGAGGGTCAACAAACATATATATTTCCAGAGGTTTCTTGTCACGCCCACACCCTTTAAGGTGATGCCAGCTATTTGTTCTAGTCAATGGAAGAACCCTTGGGTGTTTCAGTATTTACCATATGATGGGCGGTTAATACGAGTCTGTGAAAAAAGTCATCCCTTACAGGACCCTCTAGGTTGACCTCATCCATTGCTTCATGCATACAACTTAACCAAGCCTTAGCCCGTGACTCTGTGATGGGAAAGGGGAGGTGCCTTGCACGCAGCATGGGGTGTCCGTGTTCTTCTGTATAAAGAGCCGGTCCACCTAAATATTGAGTTAGGAATTGTTTCTGTTTACGAGCTGTCTCGGTTAAATCATCCGGAAAGATCGGTGCTAACTCGGGATGATTTGATACTCTATTATAAAAGGCTTCAACGAGCATGGAGAGTTTCTTTTCGCCGATAAGATTATAAGGCATTTGTGGTTTCTCGACCATAAGAATGACTCCTTTTTCCTTAGATTGTATGTTTATTCTAGCAAGCATTCTTTCATATCTCAAACAAATCGCCTTACATCAACTGATTATTCCTAAATTAGTGTAGCCTGTTATTTTCACTCTATCCCCAAATTCCATGAAATAGTGGGAATTATGGCTGAAGAGTCAATAAGGCTCGATTGGACCATCTGTGTGATCTACACCGTTTCCCTCACCATCTTAAAGAGATACCGTGACAGAGCTTACTAGTAAAAACATTAATAAATATGGATCTTATTATCACACGGTTCAAAAAGATGTTTTATCGATGTGTATGCTGGTTGATTTGCCCCTCATTCCCATAAAGTTGATTGGAGCGGAAGGTGCTCGACTCCTGCGGGAAACGCTGGACAGGTGAGACCCACTGGCTTTGCATAGTTGTAAATGAATTTCAATATAAGTATAAATTTTCCATTTAAGTTTTACTGTGGGGGCAAAAAAGAGAATCTCAAATAAGATGCTCATTTGTTCCCATTTTTTGTTATTTAGTTTATTTTATCATTCTCTTGACTTGCTTTTTTCTTGTCTTGACGACTAGAGCGAGGGTGCCAAAATCTACTTCTATCTTAGGTTTATCGGGGATTTTCTGCCTGCCTCTTGATGTTTTTTTCGGCTTATAATCTAAGGCAGCCGTGAATTCGGACCACGTTCGATTGAAATAGATTCGAATATGTCTAAGAATATCCAACATGCTTTTAGTAGATTGCGTTTTCAACTTCACCATCAAGGTAAGGACATAGGCAATCATGGCGATAAACATTTGGTTCCATATGCCTTTCGGCTTGGTGCTCCATACGTTTACAAACCGAAGGGATTGCTTGATCCATTTGAAAAACAGTTCAATGATCCATCGGTTTTTGTAGATGTCTGCAACTTCACTTGGTGTTAAATCCCATCTTGTGGTCGCTACTTTATACACGTTTCCATTCTCATCTCTATATTCCACCAATCGTACAGGCTCCATCTTTCTTTCTACACCTAAGATGACTTTGGCATCTCTTAAGATCTGATCCCGATTCCCTTCTGGGATCTCATATTCTTCCTCTACTTGAATCCGAATATCGTTCTTTAATCGAATGACAAACTTAATCTTGTCCTTGATCCATTGATTCATCCTGATTTTATCCATGTATCCCCGGTCCATCACATAAGTGGCATCATCCGATTCGATTAAGAATTCACCCCCTTCATGATCCGAGGCTTTCCCGTTTGAGGGGACAATTTTGTCTGGGTAATGAACATCCGGTGAAGCCACCACTAAACGGGTGTGCATTTTGACGACGTTCCACCCTTTAGTGACATAAGCCCATTCAGATAACACAGGGGAAAGCTTGATATGGGTCGCATCAACTATGTGAAGTTTTCCGATATTCGGAATACCCGAAAGTGAATGAGTATAGGCCCTCAGTTCATTTAGAACGTTGAAAAATAGGGTTTGAAGAATGGTGGTATCTAATTCATTTATTCTTCTACTTAGTTGAGATCCACTAATTCCTTTGATTCCAATCTCATTCATTAGACTTTGATTTGCGTGCATCTGAGTGTCAAATTCAGGATACGATTTCCAATTATCCAATTGAGCCGTCACAAAAACCTTGACTAACTGTTCAATGGAAAGCTTTTTAAAATTGTAATTTAGAAGAGGACAAGCTAAATCCTTTGTAGGTAATAACGATAAACATTGACTAATCACTGATTTTCGAGCTATCATAATGAGGTTATTTTGTGCTCCTTTGTAGATAGTTTGTTTTTGGGAACAAACGCTCAACATATCTACAATAGGAGCTTTTTTTGTGTTTGTCTATATGTCATTAAGCAGTCCTAATATAGACGCACAGAGTGTATTGTAGCGGAAGGCACTTGACTCCTGCGGGAATTGAGGAAAAGTCGAGACCCCGCAGACGGAACGTCGAGGAGGCTCGACTTCCTCCCCGCGGAAAGCAAGTGCCTGGAGCGAAAAGGAACGGTCTATGTTTTAACACGACCACTTATTAAAAAGACGAATTTACTTTTTTTAGAAGTTGTGCAAAGCCAGTGGGTGAGACCCCGCAGGCGAAGCCGAGGAGGCTCACCGCCAGCCCCGCGGAAAGCGAGCGCCTGCAGCGGAAATCAACCACCACTTGCTACTTTAGCAATAATGAATACTGATAATACTAACAAAAGAGACTATAAAAAAGCTGGCCACGAAATGAGCGGCCAGCTTTATGAATGATGGCAGGATCGTTAGGCGAAATAGCGATCCGTTACTTTTTTGACATAGGACGTGGTTTCTTTGAACGGTGGGATACCGTTGTATTTATCCACATTTCCGGGACCTGCATTATAGGCTGCCAGTGCAAGGTGGATGTCCCCATTGTACTTATCGAGCATTTGCTTTAGATATTTTGTACCGGCAAATACATTCTCTTCGGCATCGAATATGTTGTTGACCCCAAGCCCCCGTGCGGTGCTCGGCATGAGCTGCATCAATCCTGTGGCGCCTGCAGGGCTGACGGCATCCGGGTTGAAATTGGACTCTTGTTTAATGACGGCTTGAATCAATTTTTTTGGCATGCCGAAGTGATCGGCTGCACGGGTGATGATTTCATCGATTTCATGAGGGGCATTACTGTTCGCCTTGTTTAGAGCAGAAAGGGGGTGGGTGTTTATAGGAGCCGACATGGCGGCTCGGGACAGAAGGGCTCCATTCACGGCTCCAAGTGTTTGATTCAAATCTATATTTTGTTGGCTTGGTTGCAGGGCTTGAGTTAATAATTGTTGAAACAAATCATTCGATTGACCGGCTGTACCCTGGATAGAAGATACTGACCCCAGATTGTTCAAGGCTTGAAGCTGCATCATCGTTTTCAACTGTTGAACATTCATATGTTTGACTCCCCTTTAATAAAACGCTTATTCCTATTCTATATCGGTCATGTTCGGTCCTGCTTTAATTTTTCCAAGTAAAAACGTTTGATTTTATTATCTGTCTGACGAATTGGAATCTGATGCTGTTCGAGTAATTCTAAGAATATCGCTTCACCTGATGTACGTTCTTTCACTTCATATTCGAGCTCATAATCTTCTTTTTGAAGGTAAGAGCTTTGGTCAAAGACAAGCAGTCCGTCCCTATAAGGAATTTCCGCCCTGCTGGTTGAGAGTGTTCCGAAGTGTTGCAGGGATTCATAAGAGATGGAAAGGGAATTCAGCACATCTCTGACTTCTCCTTCTGGAAATATACCTTTTTTTAAAAGTGAGTCTGATTGATTTTTAGATAAGAGTTGATTCGTCTCCAGGAGATCTTCTTTTAACGGGGTCTTTAATGTTAACGTATGCGTCCCATTTTTCTCGCGGATCCGAAGAGCAGACTGCTTCTCCTTTAACTCATAATCCGGTGTATCGAAATAATGATTATCCTGAGAAATGAAATTTTCCTCATTTATATGAAAATGTGAGATCAAGCGGGTGAATTCATCTTCTGTTAAGAGATTCTTAAATTCAATTTCAATTTCCTGTGCCATCACAAGCATCCTTTCCTTGCATACTGCCTCTATTATCTCTTTAATAAAAGGGAACTTCAATATTTAGATGAAATGGTTTTCTTATGTTAAAATGATACTGATTGTTTAATGGAAGGATGAAGAAAAGCATGAGGAAAATTATTCAATTTAACCACACAACATATGAAAAAGGAACATTACACTTACATACGGACCAGTCTGAGCTCCTAAAAGGTACAACGGCGGCAGGTCAGATCATTGCAGACTCCGATCGCTATGCTTTCGTATACTTAGCTGAAAATGAAGAGGAATATGTATACTTATATTTGGAAGAGTCAATCTGGCCGGAATTAAAAAGTGCTCTTAAGGAAAAAGTGGCTGTCGTGGCTAAAAGTGAAAAGTATTCACTGGAATTAGTTCAATTCATAGAAGAACTTGATTATCTTATAGATAATATAGAAGGAAACGGGAACTACGGTGACGAAATGGTTAAAAAGGTAGAGAACGTATTTCTTGAAAAGTAGGCGTTTAGAGGTGAGGGGAATGAATCACTGGGAACAATTTTTGGCTCCCTACAAACAGGCGATTGATGAATTAAAGATTAAGCTTAAGGGGATGAGGGGAGAATATGAACTTCATAACACTCATTCCCCCATTGAATTCGTGACTGGCAGAGTTAAACCGATCGCGAGTATCCTTGATAAAGCCAATCAAAAAGGAATCAAGCTATCCAATATTGGAACAGAATTGCAGGACATCGCAGGTTTAAGAATGATGTGTCAATTTGTAGAGGATATTCATGTGGTGGTGGAAAAGCTCCGCGTGCGCAAGGATTTTACAATTATTGAAGAAAGAGACTATGTGACCCATAAGAAACAAAGCGGATACCGTTCTTATCATGTCGTCATCGACTATCCGGTACAAACGATTCACGGTGAAAAGAACATCCTGGTGGAAATCCAAATCCGTACGCTTTCGATGAATTTCTGGGCGACGATCGAACATTCGTTGAATTATAAGTACAGTGGACAAATTCCTGAACAGATCCGTCATCGCCTGCAAAGTGCTGCCGAAGCGGCCTTCAGGCTGGATGAAGAAATGAGTTTGATCCGTGAAGAAATCCAGGAAGCCCAGGTCATTTTCACAAACAAAAAGGAAAAAGACCAGCGTGGCTCTGAACCTAAACAACAGTGACTTGAAGGGGGTAAATGAATGAAGTTCGCTATTACATCAAAAGGTGATTCAAAGTCCAATACACTGATGCATAAAATGAGAACGTATCTCCAGGATTTCAACCTGATCTATGATGATGATCAACCCGATATCGTCATTTCAGTCGGCGGGGACGGCACCCTTCTATATGCTTTTCACCGCTATAGATCGAGGCTTGATAAGACTGCATTCGTCGGTGTACATACGGGTCACCTCGGCTTTTATGCAGACTGGGTGCCTGAAGAAATTGAGAAACTTGTCATTGCCATCGCCAAGACACCATATCAGATCATTGAATATCCACTATTGGAAACGATTATCCGTTATCAGCATGGTGGAAAAGAAACCCGTTATCTTGCCTTGAATGAATCAACGGTCAAAAGTGTCGAAGGGACCCTGGTGATGGATGTGGAAATCCGGGGGCAGCATTTTGAACGGTTCAGGGGCGACGGATTATGCCTGTCCACTCCTTCAGGCAGTACTGCCTATAATAAGGCACTGGGAGGGGCGATCATTCATCCGTCCTTACCCGCCATCCAGTTCGCTGAAATGGCTTCCATTAATAATCGGGTATTCCGTACCATCGGATCCCCGCTCATATTACCTGCACATCATACATGCATGCTGAAGCCTGTGAATGGACCGGATTTCCTGGTGACGATTGATCATCTATCCCTCCTTCATAAAGATGTGAAAAGCATTCAATATCGTGTCGCAAATGAGAAAATTCGCTTCGCACGCTTCCGTCCTTTCCCGTTCTGGAAACGGGTGCATGATTCATTTGTAGCGGATGAATGAAGGGGAATGGTAAAGTGAAGGGATATTCGCTAAAGTGGTCCATCCCGTCTGGCTATGAAGGGAAGCTAATGAGAGAGTTTCTAATCGATCAGCATTTGTCAAAGCGTACATTGACGGCAGTCAAGTTTGACGGAGGAAGGATCACCATCAATGGAAAAGAAGAAAATGTCCGGTATCTTCTTACTACAGGAGATCATCTTGAGGTGAGATTTCCTGAAGAAAGAACAAGTGAAACATTGGTGGCAGAAAAAATCCCTCTCTCAATCGTTTACGAAGATGGTGATGTGCTCGTTGTGGACAAACCGTGGGGGATGAAAACGATCCCCACGAAAGAAGAGCCGACAGGAAGTCTTGCGAATGCCATATTGGGATATTTCAATCAACTGGACCTCGCTTCAACGGTACACATCGTTACCCGATTGGATAAAAACACATCGGGCCTGGTACTGGTGGCAAAACACCGCCACGTTCATCATCTCTTCAGCCTTCAGCAGAAGGGGAGGGAAATCAACCGGACATATGAAGCCTTTGCAGAAGGGGTTATGAATGGATCCGGTTCGATAGAAGAGCCGATCGGAAGGAAATCCGACAGCATCATTGAAAGAGAAGTGCGGTCAGATGGACAATATGCCCTGACCCATTACAGGGTGGAAGATCAGTTTCCTGAATTTGCCCACCTGGTGTTGAAACTGGAAACAGGCAGAACCCATCAGATCCGCGTTCATCTTTCCTTCTTAGGCCATCCTCTTGCAGGAGATGATTTATATGGAGGAAGTGTAAAACTGATAGGCAGACAGGCCCTTCATTGTACAAGACTGCACTTTTTCCATCCGATTATGAAAGAATGGATGAACTTGGAGTGCTCCTTGCCCGATGATATGAAGATGCTTCTAGATAGGCAGTAAGAGATCCCTTTCAGTTAGACTGAAGGGATCTCTTTTTATTCTTTTCGCCCACAAGAAAACTCATTCAACTTCACGAAACTTCTCCGCCACGAAAGGCATGCTTGATGCTACACTCACAACTTCCAGTTCAGGGTATCTAAATGCAGATAGCATTCCGCCAAACACAGCCCCCGTATCGATGTTGGCCGTTTTATTGATGAGGCGTGCTTCTTTCACTGGGGTGTGGCCGTATACGATCCATGCTTCGCCTTGATAGTCACGTGCCCAGTCTTTTCTGACAGGCGTGCCGTCATCGTTCTTTTCTCCAGTTATGTCTCCGTAAAGGACGAAGGTTTTGACCCGGTTCGATTGTTTTCCGATCAGTTCTTTTTTGATGCCTGCATGGGCAATGATTAGCTTTCCTTTATCCAGTACATGGTATAGAGGGGATTGTTCATATAATTCGATGAACATATCCCGATAGCGATTTCTTTCCTTTTGCGGGAGGGCACCCAGTTCTGCCACGGTTGTTTCGAGGCCGTGAAGGATTTTTACGTTGTTTCCTAAGAAATAACGGTAAAGCTTGTTGCAATGGTTCCCGGGGACATAATAAACAGTATCTTTTTGAAAGAGGGCGTATACTGTTGCAATGGTCTCCAGGGAGTGATGTCCCCGATCAGTCAGGTCTCCCACAAAACCAAGTTTCCTTCCACCAGGGTGTACAGGTAGGCCGCTGCCCCATTCATACCCAAGCTTCCTCGTCAACTTTCTAAATTCGGTAAAACAGCCATGAACATCACCGATAATATCAATTTTCATCATAATCCGACTCCCTTACCTGCCTTTTTCCTTTTCTTTTCCCGTATTTTATGACATATTAATGATTCAGCAATCCCTGCATTCATTATTCGTCAGGCATTAGTATGACATATTAAAGCAAGTGAATACATAGATGGTTATGATTTCATAAGAGACAATTGTGTTGAGATTTGCTAGTATTATTACGACTATATTCAATGAAGTTATGAAGGAGGGTGTATTGGATGTCTGAGGTAACTCAAGAACAGGAGAATGACAGAGATAAGCAGGAAAAGGAAATGTATGATGAAGACCTTCTCATCAGAGCCCTTCAGGAAGAAGATCTGGATTTATTTCGTTCAGAATTTGTTCAATTACACTCTTATGATCAAGCAAAATTTTTCTCTAAAATAGATGAAGACCTACGAAGCCGGTTGTATCATTATCTTTCACCGGAAGAAATGGCGGATCTTTTTGAAAGTCTGGATATAGATGAAGAAGATTATCAGGATATCTTAGCGGAAATGAATCCTACATACGCAGCCGAAATGCTTTCTAATATGTATGCCGATGACGCAGTGGATGTATTGAATGAACTGGATAAAGATCAGGTTGTCAGTTATTTGACGATCATGAATGATGAATCGGCTAAAGAGATTAAAGAGTTACTGCATTATGAAGAATACACAGCTGGTAGTATCATGACCACCGAGTTCGTGGCCATTTCAAAGAATCAGACGGTCAGGTCTGCCATGTATATATTGAAAAATGAAGCACCGAATGCGGAAACGATTTACTATATCTATGTGGTGGATGATGATAAAAAGCTTGTAGGGGTTATTTCCCTTAGAGATTTGATCATCAGCCATGATGATGTGATGATCGGTGAAATTATGAGTGGCCGGGTCATGTCTGTCGGAGTCAGCGAAGATCAGGAAGCTGTCGCACGGCAGATGAAGGATTACGACTTCCTTGCCTTGCCCGTTGTTGATTTTCAACATCATCTGCTTGGAATCATTACGGTAGATGACATCATGGACGTCATGGAAGAAGAGGCGTCCGATGACTACTCTAAACTTGCCGGTATCGCCGATTTGGATTCCATAGACAGAAGCCCTATAAATGCGGCCAAGAAGCGTCTCCCTTGGCTCATCGCCTTACTATTCCTCGGAATGTTCACCGCAAGCCTCATCGGCAGGTTTGAAGATACATTGGATAAAGTGGCCATCCTTGCCGTGTTCATCCCATTGATTGCCGGAATGGCAGGGAATACTGGAACTCAGGCACTCGCCGTTGCCGTAAGGGGGATCGCGACAGGGGATCTGGAAAAGGAAAATAAGATGTCCCTGGTCTTCCGTGAAGCGGGAACAGGACTGATTACCGGGACGACTTGCGGGATTGTGGTCAGCATCATTGTATACGTGTGGAAAGGCGAATTCTTTTTAGGGATCCTTGTCGGCGTCTCCGTATTGATTTCACTATTCGTTGCTACTCTCGCAGGTACATTAGTGCCCCTCATGATGCACAAGCTTAAAGTGGATCCGGCCGTCGCTTCCGGTCCTTTTATCACGACGATCAATGATATCATCAGTACTTTAATATATCTTGGCTTAGCGACAATGTTTATGAATTACCTAATATAGAAAGAAGAGGGGGAAATATGAATGGAACAACATGCATCTGTTGCATCCCTTGTGATCGTGATCATGGTAGCTTTTTTAACTCCCATTTTGCTGCATCGATTCAAGTTGAATTTCATCCCTGTCGTCATTGCGGAGATTATCATGGGATTGGTTATAGGAAAGAGCGGGTTTAATCTCGTCCAGCAGGACATGTGGCTTGAGACACTTTCTACCCTTGGGTTTATCTTCCTCATGTTCTTAAGTGGTGTTGAAATTGATTTCACGGCTTTTTCAGGCGGGAAAAAGAAAAGAGAGCTTTTGCCGAGTGGTAAAGAAGAACCAAACCGCTTGAAATTGGCGATTATCATTTTTATCGGTATTTTCTTTGTATCATTGGGACTGTCTTATCTGTTTGTCATGTTTGGACTCATTGACAATGCGTTCTTGATGACATTGATCATCTCCACGATATCCCTTGGTGTCGTGGTTCCTACACTGAAAGAGGCACATATCACGAAAAGTGCCATCGGACAGATCATTCTGCTGGTAGCGGTCATCGCAGACCTGGTGACCATGATCTTACTGGCTGTGTTCGTTTCTCTTTATGGAGAAGGACACGGGAATATGTGGCTTCTTCTGATCCTCTTTGGTGTTGGTCTGCTATTATACTTCCTCGCCAAGAGGCTGAAAAATAACCCTTTCATCAGAAGTCTATCGACCGGGACCGTCCAAATCGGAACACGTGCGGTCTTTACCTTGATCATATTACTGGTGGCCGTGTCAGAGACGGTGGGTGCCGAGAACATTCTGGGAGCTTTCCTTGCCGGTGTACTCGTATCTTTACTTGCACCGAATCAGGAGATGGTTCATAAGCTTGATTCATTTGGATATGGATTTTTAATCCCGATCTTTTTCGTGATGGTCGGTGTAGAGCTGGACCTTGGGTCACTACTGAGTGACAAGAAAATGCTTTTACTCATTCCATTGCTGGTTCTCGCTTTCCTCATTTCGAAGATCATCCCGGTATATTTATTGAGATACTGGTATGATACGAAGACGACGATCGCTTCAGCATTTCTCCTAACGTCAACTTTGTCGTTGGTGATTGCTGCTGCAAAAATCGCAGAAAGAATTGAAATTATCACCCCTCAAATGAGTGGCACGCTCATTCTGGTGGCCGTGATTACATGTATCATCACACCTATCATCTTTAAGAAGCTTTTCCCTCGGGAAAGTGCAAAAGAGAAGAAGCTGAAAATTACGTTCCTGGGTGCCAATCAGTTAACCATGCCCGTTTCAAGGGAGCTTCAATCCTCCTTGTACGAACCCGTCCTGTATCATACGAAACAGGATAAATCAGATCGGAGCATCGCTGATTCACTGTTCGATATCCATGAAATCGATGATTATGATCTCGATACACTTGAAGAGAAGGAAATCTTTGAATCGGATATCCTTGTGATTTCAACTGGGGATGAAGAGGTGAATGCAACACTGGCAGTGACGGCAAAAGAGTATGGAGTAGGTCGCGTTATCGTAAGGGTGGAGAGCCCTGATCTGCATGAAAGCCTTCGTGAACAAGATATTGAAGTATATTCTGTATTCCTATCAACGAAAGCTTTATTAAGGGCGCTCATTGAATCACCTTCCGTCATGAACATCCTGACCAATCAGGAAACATCCCTGTATGAAATCCGCATGTTGAACAGTCAGTTTGAAGGAATGACACTCCGGAAATTCCCATTCACGGGAGATGTTATCTTCGTCCGGATCTTCAGAGGGAAGGACTCCATCGTTCCCCATGGGGATACAGAACTTCACATGAATGACCGCCTGATAGTCACTGGTACAAAAGAATACGTCGATGAACTCAAACGAGAGCTCGAATTCTGTGAATACTGCTAACATGAAACCTGCTTCCCAAGAAACATTTTTCTTGGGAAGTTTTCACTTTATAAAGGAGTATCATGACCTCATCCCTAATAGATAATGTAAGGTAAGAAGGAGGAAAAGAATATGTGGGAAACCAAGATTGTGGAGATTCGGAAAAAGGTAAAGGAAAGTATAGAGGGTTTGCCTTATGAAAAACTGAATCAAAAACCTTCTCAAGAGGAATGGACCATTGCACAAATTGTTCTTCATCTGGCCGGAGCGGAAACGCGTTTTTTGACTTTGGCCAATGATTCTGCAAAAAGTGGAGGGGGTAGAAGCGAATCCGATGTAGATCTATCTGTATTTGATGATCCATCACAAAAACTGATAGCACCCATCGAGCCTTCCAGTGATCCCCAGAAAATGGACGATTTGATGAAAGCATTGGACGAGTCACGTTCTCTCACCACACACTTTCTGGAGAAATACACGAAAGAAGGCTTGAATCGTCAATCCATGAACCATCACCGATTTGGAGACATGCCGATATGGCAAGTACTTGAGCTTCTCGGGAAACATGAACAGAGGCATCTCGTGCAAATGGAAGATGTGAAAAAGAGAATAACATAGAAATTCTCTTTTCTTTTATAGTAGAGTGCGGTAGAATTAGTAGCAGGTACTAATAACATGTATTAAATAGGAGGATAATAATGACTCTTTCATTAAAAGGTAAAACATATGTTGTAATGGGAGTGGCAAATAAGCGCAGTATTGCGTGGGGTATAGCCCGTTCGCTGCATCAATCAGGTGCACGTTTGATTTTTACATATGCAGGGGAGCGTTTTGAAAAAGGTGTCAGGGATTTAGCCGGAACACTGGAAGGTGGAGAAGATTCACTCGTACTTCCGTGTGATGTGACAAGGGATGAAGACATCGAAAAATGTTTTGCCACTATCAAAGAAGAAGTGGGGACTATTCATGGACTGGCTCACTGTATTGCCTTTGCCAATAAAGAAGAGCTTGCCGGAGATTATATGAATACGACAAGAGACGGTTTCCTGCTTGCTCACAATATCAGCTCATATTCACTGACTGCAGTGGCTAAAGTGGCTAAGGACCTTATGACTGAAGGTGGAAGCATCGTGAGCATGACCTACCTCGGCGGAGAACGAGTCATGCAGAACTATAATGTCATGGGAGTGGCAAAAGCTTCTCTTGAAGCGAGTGTGAAATATCTTGCGAGCGATCTTGGAAAACACGGTATCCGTGTGAATGCCATTTCTGCAGGTCCGATTCGTACCCTGTCAGCCAAAGGCGTCGGGGACTTCAATAGCATCCTGAAAGAAATCGAAGAGCGTGCCCCGCTTCGCCGTAATACGACACCGGAAGAGGTTGGGGATACGGCAGTATTCCTTTTCAGTGATTACTCAAGAGGAATTACAGGAGAGAACCTTCATGTAGATTCAGGCTATCACGTACTGGGATAATAATAAAAAAACGGCTATGGGATAAGATTCCCTAAGCCGTTTTTTTTATATTCCATAAAAATGAAACCCTTGGGCGCTTTCTGCATACATATAAAAGTGGAGATCAATTAGGAGGTGTCTTAGTGAGAAAAGAGAAAAAAGCGGGGAGAGAACCCTTGCTGTATATAAACCAGCCGAAATTAGAAGAAGTTAAAGGCAATATGCAAGTTACTTACCGCTCAGTCAAGAAAACCAACCAGGCTGAGAGTAGTAAAAGTAATAAGATACCAGACCTGGAAACACCATTAAGCCAAGGGGTGCAAGAAGATAAATATGTTGATGAGAAGTTATTCTTGGACCAGGAGGAGCACCTGGAAGAACCAAAGGTCCAACCGGTCCCACAACTCCCTGAACGGAAGACGTCCGCTTCTGCGTTCAGGAAATTAAAGCCATTCCGAGAATTGTCCATAGAAGAGAAATTAGACTACATTTCTGAAAGTATTTCCGGCAAAGTACCATTTCCGTGTGAGTTTGCTAATGGTCAGGTGGCTGTGAAAGGAGTCATTGTGGAGGAAACGGGGGATGATATCACTATCAAAAGCTTTCACGGCGAAGAAGTGAAAATGAGGAAGAATGAGATACAATCCATCAAGATGATCGGGCTGCAATAAAAAAGGAGCCAGGCGGGATACCCGACTGGCTTCTTTCATCTGAAATGTTGATTAGTCTTCGCATTCAAGGAATACGTGTACGTCTTTGATACATTGAATCGCACAGAAGCAATCAAGGTCAACTGTGATACATTCGCCGGTGAATACCCATTCAGTGTTAGTACCCATAGTTTCCATATCAGACCCGGATCCGGATCTAGAACCAGAACCAGAACCAGAACCATCAGCATAGTCAGGCTTTAACACTTGAAGAGTCGCACAGCAGTTATCGAATACTTCCTTTACACGGAAAAATGGTGATTTCCAAGGACATCCCTTGATATGCGCTTTAAACGTATCACCGTTTTTAAGATACAACTTGAAGATGCGAGTATTCAAGCGGTTAGTAGGACTTACCATTGAACCAAGTGGCTCAAGGAAACAATCATTTTTACAATCGTTACACTCTTGATTTGCTTCGTCTTGAATATCTTTAATAGCACGGACGGCTTGACATACGCAACCACGATTTTTTGAACTATTGTCTTTATCTCTTCCGCAACCCATATAGAAGTTCCTCCTTAAAATGAATTTCATTTACATTACTAACATATTGTCATGTAGGCAATTAGGTAACGGACATCTGCCCTCTTTTGTAAATTTGGGCTTGTATAATTTGTGAATTGAAGGGAGTCTTTCCATTGCAACTTACGTTTATTGAACTGATCGCACTTGGCTTAGCCATCTTCCGGTTGACCCATCTCATTGTCTTCGATAAAATCACTGAGTTCTTACGGGCTCCATTTTTCGATGAATATGTTGAAGTGGAAGAGAACGGGGAAGAGGCGATTTATCTCTCCCCTAAAAAAAGTGGTTTAAAAGGGTTTATCGGAGAGTTATTGTCTTGTTATTGGTGTACGGGAATATGGGTATCCGGTTTTCTATATGGAGGTTATTTCTTTTTACCCTTGTACTTCGTTCCACTCATCACGCTTTTAGCCGTTGCGGGAATCGCTGCCCTTCTGGAAGCTCGAGTACAAAGTTGGAAAACGGATTGAAGCTCTAGGTAATTAGTGGAAACAAGCTCAGGTTCCTTCACATATAATAAAAAGGGAAACAGGATAAAGGAGGAAATAAAAAGTGAAGAAAACCTCTGCAAATACACAGAAACAAGGAAACTCATCCACTAAGAAAAAAGGGTGCGGTTGCGGATCAAAAGTAAAAAAAAGCTAAGGCTGCTCAATTGGGCAGTCTTTTTTTTTCATAAAAAACGACTTTATGAAAAAAATAAAGGTGAGTACAAACAAAAGAGGGATCTGTCATGAATAAAAAAAGGATCATCATTCCACTTTCATTATGCGTATTGATTGGATGTGCGAATAAGGAAGATGGAAGCGATAGTAAAATTGCACTGATGAAGAAAACCAATCCGCCACCCATTGAATTAGTAGACAATCCAGAGACTGACAGTTACGGTCATACCATCAAAAGGGAAATTTCCAAAATGAAGGAGCTTTACGATGTCGCTGTCATCCAGGGAAAGAAAGAAACGCTCGTTGTTTATAAGGTGAAGCACTTGCACAGATTTAAAATGAAAAGTATCGAAAAGAAAATGGATCGCTATTTGGAAGATAAATATCCTGAGGAAGATTTTATATTGTCCAGTGACTATAAAATCTTCCTCGAAACCATCCGCTTAAAAGAAAGACTGAAAAAAGGGTCAATCTCAAAAAAGGATGCTGAAAACAGATTTCGTGATATCGTGAAGTTGCAAAAAGAGAAAACGTAGGAGGAATGTTTCGTGGGGAAAACACCAAAAACACCCGAACAAAAGAAGTACGAGCAGTTAGAAAAGCAATATGAAACGAAGCGACCCCTACTGAAAAATGTCATTAAAGCATTCTTTGTGGGAGGCTTCATCTGTTTAATCGGACAGGCGGTAACGTATATGTACATTTATTATTTCAACTTCACTGAGCAGACTGCAGGGAACCCTACAGTTGCGACGATGGTCTTTCTCGCCATGCTTCTGACGGGTTTCGGGGTGTATGACCACATCGGCCAATTTGCAGGGGCAGGAAGTGCCGTCCCTGTCACAGGCTTCGGGAACGCCGTGATTTCTGCCGCCATTGAGCATAGAACAGAAGGGCTCGTCCTCGGAGTTGGAGGGAATATTTTCAAACTGGCAGGCTCTGTCATTGTATTCGGGGTATTTTCAGCCTTTGTCGTGGCTTTAATCAAGACCATCTTAATCCAGCTGGGGGTGATCTGATGCTGCAGGGTACACGTTCGTGGATATTTCCTGGAAACCCGGCCATCCTTTCAACCGGTGTCGTCGGTGGGCCATTTGAGAAAAAAGGAAACCTCACAGCAGATTTTGATCAATTTTACGATGATGTATGGATGGGGCAGGGGACGTACGAAAAAGCCAACCGGACTCTAATTGAGGACGCCGTTCAGATCGCTCTCGAAAAACAATCTCTGCAAAAAAGCGATATTCAATTCTTTTTGACCGGTGATCTGATCAATCAAATCACCCCTTCAAGTTTTGCGGCAAGAACCAATGGAATTCCCTATTTCGGATTGTTCGGTGCGTGCTCCACATCAATGGAGGGTCTCGCACTTTCTGCCTTTTTAGTGAATTATCATGGAGCCCGTCATGTGGTTACAGGTGCTTCCAGTCACAACTCGGCAACGGAAAAACAATTCCGTTACCCTACTGAATATGGTGGCCAGAAACCTCCGACGGCCCAATGGACGGTTACGGGTGCCGGCTATGCTGTGATTGGAGAAGGGACATCCGTCTCCATGCCGACTCCGAGAGTGACATCTGCAACAATCGGGAAGGTGGTGGATATGGGGTTGAAGGACCCATTTAATATGGGTGGCGCTATGGCCCCGGCAGCTGTAGATACGATTGTTGGTCATTTTCAGGATCTGGGAAGGGACCCCTCATACTATGACCTCATTATTACAGGGGATCTTGCCACAATTGGAAGGCAGACGGCTGTAGAAATGTTGAAACAAAAGGGATTCACCCTGCCTGATCATCTATTTAAAGATTGCGGGATGCTGATTTACGGTGAAAACCAGCCGGTTCAATCAGGAGCAAGTGGGCCGGGATGTTCAGCCACCGTACTTTACGGTCATTTATTGAACGAAATGAAAAAAGGAACGTATAAACGCATTTTAGTCATAGCGACCGGAGCGTTGTTATCACCCCTGACATTTCAACAAGGTGAGTCGATTCCTTGTATCGCTCATGCGGTGTCGATTGAATATATGTAGTTCTGAAAGGAGGAAACCAAGTGTTAGCGATGTTTTTTTGGGCCTTTACAATAGGTGGAATCATCTGTGTGATCGGTCAATTATTGTTTGATGTGGCGAAACTGACCCCGGCACACACATTAAGTCTGCTGGTAGTCTCGGGAGCCATCCTTTCAGGCTTCGGATTATACGAGCCCCTTATCGATTTTGCCGGGGCGGGAGCGACCATTCCCATTACGAGCTTCGGTAACGCACTCGTAAACGGGGCCATGCAGGAAGCCGGGGAACATGGATTGGTAGGCGTCCTTACCGGTATGTTCGAAGTCACAAGTTCCGGGATCTCATCCGCCATTATCTTCGGCTTTATTGGTGCGCTCCTGTTCAAACCGAAGGGATGATAGAGGTGAACCCATATGCCTGAATACTTACAGGTGGCACTAAGAAGTATATTTATCCTGCTTTCCCTGTTTGCGATCACCAAATTATTGGGGAAAAAACAGCTGTCGAAATTGTCCTTCTTCGAATATATCACTGGAATTACAGTTGGAAGCATTGCAGGGACCCTTTCAATGGATTTGAATCTGCCATTGAGTGAAGGGCTTATGAGTATCCTATTATGGTTTGCATTTCCCCTCCTGTTTTCCTTTCTGTCCTTGAAGAGTATTCGCTTCAGGAGGTTTGCTGAAGGCAAGCCTACGGTATTCATAAAGGATGGAAATATTGATGAAAAAGCTTTGAAGAAAGAGAAGTATTCCGTTGATGAAATGCTTGAACAATTACGGAAAAAGGATGTGTTCCGTGTTGCCGATGTGGAATTTGCGTCCCTTGACACAAACGGTGATTTAAGTGTTTTGTTGAAGAAAGAAAAACAACCCCTTGTCCGAGAAGATGTATTTGACATATCACAAAAATCCACTCCACCTCAAGCCGTCATCACAGATGGAAAAATCGATCAAAAAGCCCTCTCAGAAGTAGGTTTTCCTTTGGCATGGTTAGTTCGTGAGCTGTCTAAAAGAAAACTCAAGGTAGAATCCGTCTTTCTGGCACAATTGGATTCTGAAGGGAACCTGACCTTCGACCTGTTCGATTGGACAAACACACAATAAAATATCCAATAGCCCATACGTTCTCCTCTCTTTATTCATATGTTATAAGAGACTAAAGGTAAAAGAGAGGTGATATTTATGTACGGATATGGTTACGGTGGCTGTGGATATGGTGGCGGCTGTGGATATGGCGGCGGTTATGGCTCAACGTTTGTATTGATCGTTGTGCTTTTCATTCTCTTGATTATCGTAGGAGCAAGCTTCTGTTAGAAAGGGGTACAAAAGGCAGAATCCTCATTGGAGAGATTTTGTCTTTTTGTTTTGTTTATATATATACTTATCAAAAGAGTGACGTTTTGGTTGATTTCCGCTGCAGGTGCTCGCTTTTCGCGAGCACCTGCAGCGGAAATCAACTTACTTAAAGCATAATTTTAAACATGCCTAATATAAATATCTGAACATGCAAAGATTAAAAGCTGTCTTTCTTATACAAAAGTAGTAAGAGTAGAGAGTGACTTCTTTAGTAGAAGTCATTTTTCAAAAATTGCTTTTGTCACTCCTGAGCTCTGTCACACTAATCTTGTTTGATGGTGAGGGGGAACTGCGTAGACTCCTGCGGAAAACGGGCGTGCCGAGACCCCGGAAGCGAAAGCTGAGGAGGCTCGGCCGTACGTCCGCGGAAAGCGGAGCGGTTCCCCTTGCCATCCCACCGTACACTGATAGACAGAGCCCGAGCAGACGATATGTCTGAAAACCAGCAACCCTTGCTTAAGCGGATTTTGTTTTAAGAAGGCTACATTCATCTTCAATTTTTATTTATTTTGGTATTCAATTCACGCTCCTGGTTTTTTTACATATGATGCTTATAGTTAAAAGGAGGCGTGATGGAAATGAATAATAACTTTTTTAAGAATTTAGAGAAGAAGACAGGCGTTAACATGAACGAAGTGTTAGAGCTTGCGAACTCTTTACAAAACGCAAATTTCAAAGATGAAGCTACGGTTAGAAGCGTCATCAAACGTGTATCTAAAATCGCCAATAAACCTGTAAACAAGGAAATGGAAGATAAAATTGTCCAATCGATCGTGAACGATGGAAAGCAATTGGACTTTGGAACAATCTCCAATATGTTAAACAAGGGAAAAAAATAAAAGAAAGAATAAACATCAAGGAGAATGGACATAAAAAAACGTGCAACCACGTATTTTATGTTAATTCTTCTTTCTTATTTATAGGAAGGTTTCAGAGACAAAAAAGTAAGCTTGAGTAAGTTTTTAACAATCTGAAATTGGGTAAATAAAACCAAGGAGGTCATAAAAATGGGATACATTGCGCCGATTCCGCACTATCAATACAAACAATATCAGGAAAGAGAAATCAAGGTTGATAAAAACCACTTCAGCTTTTTCCCCGTGCAACCGATTAAACCACTGAAAAATAAATCACAAGCTCATCCGGAAGGAACAAGCGAACAAGTTCCACATTTCAATCAAGTAAAGGCTCCATACGAGAAACTAAGTAAATCATCCATCCCCTCCGCATTATTAGCAGAGCTCACAGGAAAAGGTACACACTTTAACGAATATGTGTAGTGAACCGATTCTATGGAGGTATTTGACTTGAAACTACAGAAATTCACAGAACATTGCTATGCATTTACCGGTGCGGTTACGATTGGTTATTGTGTAAAAGATGGAAAGGGGCTTTTAATCGATAGCGGATTGGACGATTCGGCTGTTAAGAAGGTGAAGAGGATATTGGACGGAGAGGGACTCCCCCTCGATTACTGCGTGATCACCCATGCCCACTCCGATCATTTTGGCGGTGCCCACTATCTTAAGAGTAAGTATGATATTCCGTTGTTTGCCCTGAAATTTGAAAAAGCCATCATCGAGAATTCCATTTTAGAACCCATCTATTTGTTCAATGGGGCTGTCCCTATAAATGACTTAAGGAATAAATTTCTTGAGGGACAGGCAGTCGAGGTGGATAGAGAATTATTTACGGGCGAAAACACCATTGGGCCGTTCACCTTCGACGTCATAAATTTACCAGGGCATTCACATAGTCAGGCAGGTCTCCTGGTTGATGATATCTTATATGCAGCAGACAGTTATTTTGGCAGTGAGACCCTGAAGAAGCATGTGATCCCCTTTATTGTGGATGCAGACCAAACATTGGAATCATTAGAAAAACTCCTTCACATTTCCTGTAAAGGAGCGATACCTGGTCATGGCCGATTCGAAGTAGACATCACTGAAACCGTGAAGGAGAATATCGAACTTCATGAGGAAAGAATGAACTCCCTTTTAAGTGTGGTAAATACAAGTCCTAACGGAAAGACAATCGATCACATCATGCGGGAATACTTGGAACTACATATGATCACCGTCTCGAATGTGGGGCAGTGGCTGCTATTCAGAACATCGGTCACAGCATATCTCACAAGTCTTGAACGGAAGGCACTCCTGTCATTTTTGATTCAAAACAATCAACTGCTCATTAAACCCCGTTAATACCCTTGAACCAACAAGGTTTTTCCCTCTTCCCATTCTGCGTAAAGTACATCCTTGGAGGAGTCGAAGCCTTGTTTTTTTATTTCTCTCAATAACCAACTATCTTCTTGTCCGGCAAGGGTTAAGTTATCATAGACAATTTCACCATCAACTATAAAGGCAAGAGGGAGGGTGGCAGCCTTGATGGGGAGTTGAAGATCCTGTCGTTGTACCATATCATATAGTGGCTTTCGAATGACGCTCAACGTTCCGTCTGATTCAAGAAGAGCGTATTCACATTCTCTTACAGAAAATACATCCTTTGCCCGAAGTAAATGCTGAAGTTGATTCAAATCCAGATGATTCTTTTTCAATTCATCAAAATTAATATGTCCTTTATTGATGATTAACGAAGGGGTACCCTCAAGCATATGTCGGAACCGCCTAGATTTTTGAGTGAAGTATTCAGTAATGAATATCAGGCTTCCCCAAATCGAAATGGCGGCGAGTATTTGGTAGACGGTTGTTTTCCCGTCATAAAGGGAGTTTCCCACGAGTTCACCAAGAATTAAAGCGGAAATGAAATCAAAGGCTGATATTTGGGTGATTTGTGTTTTTCCGAGGATTTTTGTCAAAATGAGTAGAGCAAAATATCCAACGATCAATTCGATGGCAATGGACTTGATTTCCATGATTTCCCCCCCCTTTTCCATACCTTTCACCATTATCGCCGGGAGTAGTTGTGAATATACGAAGGGATTAACAAAAAAGAACAGAGAATCCAAGCCTGAAACTGGACTCTCTGTTCTATTCAGATGGTTTTTTTCATTGTTTTATGAGGAATTCCGGCATCCAGGAATTCATCGGAAGTAACCTGATATCCTAATCCTTCGTAAAAAGGAATGGCATATGTTTGGGCATTTAATTTCAATTGTGATAATGGCTGCCGTTTCGCATATTCTTCAATGGCGAGCATCAATTCACGTCCGGCACCTTTTCCTCTGATGGATTTAAGGACGCAGATCCTTTCTACTTTTCCAACTCCATCTAGAATGCGAAACCGCCCGGCACCGACCGCTTTGTCCTCATCATAGAGAACGAAATGGGTGGAGTCGTTTTCATACTCATCGATTTCTTCTTCCAGAGGAACCTGCTGTTCCTCTACAAAGACGGTCTTTCGTATATAGAATACCTCTTGGATCTGCTGTTCTGACTTAGCAACTTCGACATTCACCGTTTACTGTTCCTTCCCTAATCGGAATGTTTCGTATACGGTCCAGGAGCCGTTCTCCAGTTGATAAAGCAAATGGAAGCGGTCGATTGTTTCCTCATGATCGATGCCCAGCATGCTCAATGATCCAAAAATATCCGAATGTTCATCATTCGAAAGCTTCTGGGCGATCGTGATGTGAGGTACGAAAGCGAATTCCGGTTCGTCACCCATGAAGTTCTGATTATGCATGTCATCGTGCAACCCTTGTAGTTCAGGCTTTGATTCAACCTTGAAATAAATCACATTGTTTACAGGTTGAAAAGAACTTACTTTATACACCTTTAAATTGAATGGATCATATTTCTTTGAAATCACGGAAAGCTTTCCTGCGATATCTTTAATTTGATCGTCGTCTGCACTAAAGACATTTTTTAATGTCAAATGTGGCGGAACCAATGCGTAATGAGGATCATAGCGTTTCCTATAAGAGTTCGCGATATCTTGTAGCTTTTTCGATGGGAAAATGACTATACCATAATTCATTTTCTTCAATCCTCCTCTATTTTACTATCATTGTCATATGTATAGTATAGCAAATTTTTCAAAAATTTAATATAGGGCGAACGAAAGAGCAATGGGGTGATTACTGAAGCTCACGGCTGTTCTGAGAGACAAGGGAGAGACCCTATGCCTTTTAGTTCAGCTAAAACATTAATTTCAATGCACGTTTTAAATCATGCTGCCAATGCTTCCATGTGTGATCCCCGTCAAATTCATCGTAAAAGGAGCTGAATCCTTTTTGATCGAATGTTTCATGAAGCTGTCGGTTTGGTTTCAGGAAGTCCTTTACTTTACCATCTGTCGTTTTCACATCGGTTTCCTGCTTACCTATTATATGGTAAATGCTTAACAGATGAGGCTGTGTAAAGTCTTCCACGGCATCAAGGACTTTTTCGTCGACGAAAGGAGACTGAAGGAGGACCTTACCGAATGTGTTCGGGTATTTCAATGCGGTCATCAAAGACACGGTTGCACCCAATGAATCTCCGATCAGAGCCCGTCCCATCCCCATATGATACGTCGGATAATGTTCATCTAAATAGGGGACCAGTTCATGTGCCAGAAAGCGGATATATGCATCGTTTTCCTCACCGTGGGGATGATACTTCCGTCTGCGATCCTCTACGTCCCTGTATGGGACCCCCACTATGATCATATTTTCGATTTCCCTGTTTGAAAGCAATTCATCCGCGTGCCGCGGGATTCTCCCCAGCTGGAAGTAATCTTTGCCATCCTGTGCAATGAGCAGGGTGTATTTATAAAGGGGAGAGTAGGTTGCCGGTAAATAAACCAGCATCTTCATCTCTTCGTTTAATTCTTTGCTAAAGAGGTTTAATTCGGTTACAGTTCCTCTTGCAGTTGTCATCACGGTAGCCTCCTAAGATCAGTGTTAACGTTTACAGAAAGATTGTACCATAATCTCTTTCAGAATTCCCAAAAGCGGATTGCAATACGAAAATTCAAAAGAGTGTTATAATTTTTAGTAAATTCATGGCTGTTTAGAAAGGGGAATACCAATGAATAAACCTGTCCATTCAAGAGATGTTACGAAAGCTGCTTTAAAAAGATTGAAAGATCGGGGAGTGATGATAGAAGATATAGCTGAAATCGTCTTTGAAATGCAGTTTCCATATAATCTTGAGCTTACTATGGAAGATTGCATTGATAGTGTAAAGAGAGTCTTATTAAAAAGGGAGATTCAGCATGCCATCCTTGTCGGGGTGGAATTGGATCAGCTTGCTGAAGAGAAGAAGCTTTCTGAACCTCTTCAATCGATCGTGGAAACGGATGAGGGCTTGTTTGGAGTCGATGAGACCATCGCGCTGGGGGCTGCCCTTGGATATGGAAGCATAGCCGTGACCACTTTTGGTCATCTTGACAAAAATAAGATAGGCATCATCCGTGAATTGGATACGAAAAACGGAAAGGGTGTCCATACCTTTTTAGATGATATAGTAGCAAGCATCGCTGCAAATGCATCTTCAAGGATTGCCCATAGCTTGAGGGACCGTGAAGAGAATATTTCCGAAGAAGATAAGTTGAAGTTTGAGGACGAGGAACTAATCGGCTAATAGACAATCTGATATATAACAGCGGGGGACTGAAGAATGTGAATTCATCTTCAGTCCCTTTTGTGTGGACAAACATACGTCGCAGGTGAAATAGGATGTATTTCTTGTAAGCGTTTTATACATTTCTTATACATTAGCAGGTTCAGAATAGGGGGAACTTGTAGGACAAGGGCTATGTATAATAGGTTTTTTTATGAAAAATGTTTAAAGTTTATGTATTTGATTTGACAAGATTGTTACAGGCTGTGTTACAATTATTACGTTAACGTATAAAATTTAATAGGGGGAATTAGAATATGAAAAAACGCAGTTTGTTTCTAAGCACTGCACTACTTCTAGTTCTATCTGTCGTTCTTGCTGCATGTGGCGGCGGATCAGGTGGAGGTTCATCATCTGATGGTGAAGGTAACAAAGAGGTTGACTTCATTGGAATTGCTACAGGTGGAACAGGGGGTACATATTACCCGTTAGGCGGAACATTCGCTAAGATTATTGAAGATGAAACCGGAATCAAGTCTTCGGCATCTACTTCAGGTGCATCTGCTGAGAATATGGCCGCTGTGAAAGACGGCAAAACTGAAATCGCTTTTACGCAAACGGATATTGCATCTTACGCGTCAGAAGGTACAGAAATGTTCAAGGACAACAAAGTAGAGAACGCAAGAGGTATTGCGACTCTTTATCCAGAAACAATCCAGATCGTTACAACGAAGGATTCAGGTATCAAATCAGTTGAAGACCTTAAAGGAAAAGTCGTTTCTGTTGGTGAAGCCGGTTCTGGTACATTACTGAATGCCACTCAAATCCTCGAAATTCATGGCATCAAACTGGAAGATTTAAAAGCTCGTAATTTATCATTTGATGATTCAACGACAGGAATCCAGGATGGTACAATCGATGCGGCATTCATCACATCTGGTACTCCGACTGGAGCAGTTGAAGGTCTGGCTGCAACGGAAGACATTGCGATCGTACCTGTTGAGTCAGGAAAAGTGAGTGAGCTGATCGAGAAGTATCCTTACTACTCAGAAGATGAAATCCCGGCTGGAACATACAGTAAAGTGGATGATGCAGTGACAACGGTTGCGGTTCGTGCCATGCTTGTGACGAACGCTGACATTTCTGAAGACGTCATCTACGATGTAACAAAGGCCATTTTTGAAAATACGGATAAAATCACTCACGCCAAAGGTAAGCTGATCAAAGCTGAAGATGGACTTAAAGGTATGGGAATCGAGTTACATCCTGGTGCAAAGAAATACTTTGATGAAAAAGGAATTTCAATGGAATAGTTTTACACCGGAAGATAGACGAAGGGATAGGCCGCTTAATACGGTCTATTCTTTTGTTTTGGTTCAAGCTAATTCCAAGCCTTTAGCAAAACGTACAAAACAGGAATGGTGGGGAATTCTTGATGAAGAAATTTTCATTCATGGGTGCGATTCTCCTTATTCTTAGTGTCGGAATCATCCTTTTTATACCCTTACAAACATTTTTAGTAATAGAACCGAGAAGTACAACGGGAGACCCGGTCCTTTTCAGCCTTCCCGTCGATCATTCATTTTCGGTTCGCTATACACACTCTATTCATCTATCAGAAGTAGAAGAATTTTACCATCAAACATCTTCTAATCAAATTCAACAAACCAAATTACTCTATGAAGATACTGCCATTGGGATGCCGGCCAATGCAGAGGGAAATGAAACCTTTGAAGTGACGAAGGAAGGCAAATATTTAATATCTAATATGGATAAAGTGTTTCCATACATTGATATCCGGATCGGACAGGTCGTCGCCAATCACCGCCTAGTGATGGACGGCAATGAATATCCTTTAGCCGACTATTTTGATAAAGGCTCCGTCGTTCGGGTTCAATTAATGAAACAATCAATTTATGATCAGTGGAAAGGAGTGACTGTAGTTGGAAAAAGATAAAGAATTTGAATCATTGACTGCAGAACAACAACAAGAGTTACTTGAGAAATATGATCCCGAATCATCTACAAGAAAATTCCATCACGGGATATTCAAATGGATCATATTCTTCGGTTTATTAGCATTTTCATTATTTCAATTAGTAGCATCCATTTTTCAATTCATCCCTAGGCAATTATTGTTATCCGTTCACTTAGGGTTCGCCCTTTCTTTAGTGTTTCTCTTATTCCCTGCCCGGAAGAAGAATTTGAAGAAGGATAAGATCGCCTGGTATGACGTTGTTCTTTCAGTCATCTCGATTGGGATCGGTGCTTATTGGCCGATCATGCAGGATGATATCGTCAGCCGAGTGGGATTAATGACCTCCCTGGATTTCTATGTCGGTTTCGCTGCGATGATCCTTGTACTTGAAGCAACCCGTCGTGCAGTAGGGTTACCGATTACAATCATTGCTTCTGCCTTCATCCTTTATATGTATTATGGCAGATTGATGCCTGGATTCCTTGCTCATAGAGGATATGACTGGGACGATATTGTTAAAACGATGTTCTTTACAAGTGAAGGGATCCTTGGTACGCCTCTCTATGTATCAGCCACCTTCATCTTCCTGTTCCTTTTGTTCGGGGCGTTTCTGGTGAAAACCGGTGTCGGACAATATTTTAATGATTTGGCAGTGTCCATTGCCGGAAAGCGTGTTGGAGGCCCAGCTAAGGTTGCGATCTTCTCCAGTGCCCTTCAAGGGACGATCAGTGGAAGCTCGGTAGCAAACGTGGTGACATCGGGTTCCTTCACCATCCCTATGATGAAAAAGCTAGGGTACCGTAAAGAGTTTGCCGGTGGGGTAGAGGCTGCTGCGTCGACAGGTGGCCAGCTGATGCCGCCGATCATGGGAGCTGCCGCTTTCCTGATGGTCGAGTTCATCGGAGGGATCTCCTATTGGGATATTGCGAAAGCTGCCTCCATTCCTGCCGTCCTTTATTTTACCGGGATTTGGATCATGACTCACTTTGAAGCGAAGCGTATCGGTCTTCGTGGATTATCAGATGAAGAAATGCCCAATCGTAAAGAAGTATTCAAAAAGATTTATCTGCTGCTTCCGATACTGACGGTCATCATTTTGTTGGTAAGCGGGATGAGTGTCATGCGGGCTGCTCTATGGTCGATTGTTGCCACTATCGTAATCAGTGCGATACGGAAAGATACAAGGATCGGTTTCAAGGATGCTGTGGATGCCCTTGTTGACGGTGCCAGAACTGCCTTGTCTGTAGCGGTGGCGACAGCAGCCGCCGGTATGATCGTCGGTGTTGTAACAAAAACGGGGTTAGGATTGACCCTTGCAAATGGACTGGTGGACCTGGCTGGTGATCTGACCAATACAACAGAAGGCAAGCTGATCCTTACATTAATATTCACGATGATAGCGTCGATCGTACTCGGCATGGGTTCACCGACAACGGCGAATTATGTCATTACGTCCACCATTGCTGCTCCAGCGATCATCTTATTAGGAGCACCTGAGTTAGCGGCTCACTTATTCGTGTTTTACTTCGGGATCATTGCTGATATCACGCCTCCAGTGGCGCTGGCTGCATTCGCCGCAGCCGGGGTATCGGGAGGGGAACCGATAAGGACAGGGGTCAATTCCGCTAAATTGGCCATCGCCGCCTTTATCATCCCTTATATGTTCGTTCTATCACCTGAACTGTTAATGATTGATACAACCATTCCAACATTACTTTGGGTCGTCTTTACGGCCGTAACGGGAATGATGGCGATCGGTGCAGGTATGATCGGGTATTGGTATCGACGAGTATTCGTCATAGAACGTCTTCTTTGCGTAGCAGCCGGATTATTACTGATTTATCCTGAGGGGATGTCAGACATTATTGGTCTGGTTTTATTCGGTATCATGCTTGCGCTGCAATTCTTTATTAAGAGAGAAGATAAAACACCAACAAGAGCAACGGCATAACACAATAAGAGGCTGTTACCCCATTCCTGGGCTAACAGCCTCTTACTTATTATAATCCAGACTTGATATCATATTGTCAGCATGAAAAAGGATAGGAGAAGCAGCTAAGATGTCATGAATTCTAAAGTTGCGGATATCTCTCCTGAAATAGCAATAGGCTGTGATATAGTCCTTTTCAACTTTTTTCACCAGTATTTTCCTTTTTGAACATTTCAGCTCCGAAGTCATGTATATGATTTCAATGGGACATCGATCCATCAACGATCGCTCTAATATCCTCATCATAAGGAAGCCCCTCTCAGTTGAATGTATTGACATTGTATGCGAACGAGTGTTCTTTTATACATGAAATCTAGAATAGGTGCATTTTATAAAAAAATCCATTGACATTTTTCTCGAATTTAATATAATAGAATATGTACCTTACATCGCGACTTGTTAGCTCAGTGGGAGAGCACTTCCTTGACAGGGAAGGGGTCGTGGGTTCGAATCCCTCACAGGTCATACATAAAAAGGAGCCTGCATCCTATAGGATGCAAGCTCCTTTTATGTATTTATGTATCTTCATAAAACCCGATTGAATTGAAAAAGGACTCTGCTGAGTTCGGGTAAGAGTCCTTGTCAAAATCATATTAATCATTATGAAAGTATTTAGTTCACTTCTAACTCTTCTTCAAAATAAAATGTGCCTGGATGTTCCTTTACGATATAAGAATATCGCTTCATGTTCTTAACGTATTGCCATTTTAATATTGTCACTGTTTCTCCTGTTTCCTTGATGGTAACCATAGAGCCATTACTGAACCGGTTTTTTGTGGATTTCATTGGGCACTCCCTTTCATATTTAATCATTATACCACAGTTCACCCTCCATTTTAGAGTCCCATGAGTGATAAACTTGATAAAACGATCACGTTCCACCAAAAGGACCAGAAGGACGAATAAAGGAAACGCATTCATGTTAAAAAGTGGAATTCATCTTCCGCTATAACTGGCAAAAGAAGCCGGAATCAAATTATGTCAGAGGTCTGACTTTAAAAACTTCCTCTTCATGAACTTGCTTATTTGATTCATTCCTGTTATTCTATAGAAGAATTATTTTTGTCCGGTATACGAGGGAAGAACAAGATTTGGTTTTCACCTGATATCGCAAGAATAGTAATATATTGTGTGTAACGCACTTTAGGAGGCAACAAACATGGAAAATGGTAAAGTAAAATGGTTTAACGCAGAAAAAGGTTTCGGATTCATCGAAGTAGAAGGTGGAGACGACGTATTCGTACACTTCTCAGCGATTCAAGGTGAAGGTTTCAAATCTCTTGACGAAGGTCAAGAAGTATCTTTCGACGTTGAACAAGGTGCTCGTGGACCACAAGCAGCCAACGTACGTAAAGCATAATCTAACTTTACACATTCAAAAACAGACTCATTCGTGAGTCTGTTTTTTTTATGGATCCATGCTTGCATGTAGTGGATAGCCTGCTCTTATCATGAATAGACGGAATTTTTAAAACTTTATATCTTTTTCCTTCATCCAACGCTAAAATAAAACTATAAGCATGCAGAGTGGAGGGAATTAGAATGGAGATGAAAGATTCTGTTGCCGTCATCACAGGGGGAGCATCCGGACTGGGGGAAGCGACGGCACGAAAAATCATGGAAGAAGGGGGAAAGGTTTATATCCTTGACCTCAATGGTAAGAGAAGCTCTACTTTAAAAGAAGAGTATGGGGACTCCATGCGTTTTTATGAAACGGATGTAACAAATGAAGAAAGTGTAAAAGAGGCCCTTAACAGAGTTCTGGAAGAATTCGGGGGAATCAATACAGTTGTGAATTGTGCAGGCATAGCACCGCCTGGAAAAGTCGTGGGGAGAAAAGGGATCCATTCCCTTGAGCAATTTTCCAAAGTAATTGAAGTGAATTTGATCGGTACCTTCAATGTCATTCGCATGACTGCAGAAAAGATGATGCAAAACATACCGAATGAGCATGGAGAAAAAGGTGTGATCGTGAATACCGCGTCTGTTGCCGCATTTGACGGCCAAATCGGTCAGGCTGCTTATAGTGCATCAAAAGGAGGAGTTGTAGGAATGACTCTGCCGATTGCCAGGGAACTTGCAAAGGATGGCATCAGGGTCATGACGATTGCACCAGGATTATTTCACACCCCGATGTTTGACACCCTTCCAGAAGAGGCAAGACAATCCCTTGGAAGCACGGCTCCTTTCCCTAAAAGACTTGGTTATCCATCTGAATATGCTCAGTTGGTGAAAAGCATACTTGAAAACCCAATGTTGAATGGGGAGACGATCCGATTGGACGGTGCCATCAGGATGCCGCCTAAATAACCTGTGAAGACAGTGGAGTGAATGTAGATTCATTCATTATGAATGTAAGCGCTATCCTTTATCCGCCTATATGAAGTGAGGGAGAAACGTATGAAACATCCTTATTTAACCGAAGAACACAGTATATTTCGTCAGGCTCTGAGGAAATTTCTACAAAAGGAAGCTTATCCTTATTATGAGGAGTGGGAGCACAACAGGATAGTTCCCAGATCATTTTGGGAGAAGATGGGGAAACAGGGGTTTCTTTGCCCGGACCTTGAAGAGGAGTATGGGGGAAGCGGGGTCGATTGGGGCTTTTCTGTCATCATTAATGAAGAATTGGAAAGAGTTGGATCCGGCTTGATCGGAATAGGTCTTCATAATGATATCGTAGTCCCTTATATTTCGGAATATGGGACAAATGAACAGAAAAAGAAGTGGCTTCCTTTATGTGCGAGCGGAAAGATGATCACAGCCATTGCCATGACAGAGCCCGGTGCAGGTTCTGATTTAGCCGCCATCAAAACGACAGCCCTACCAGGTGGAGATCATTATATCGTGAACGGGCAAAAGACCTTTATAACCAATGGTATACATGGTGATTTAGTGATTGTGGCTGTAAAAACGGATCTCAGCAGTAAACCGCCCTATAAAGGTGTCAGCTTGTTGGCGATTGAAAGGGATACTCCAGGGTTTTCCAGGGGGCGGAAGCTGGATAAAATCGGGTTGCATTGTCAGGATACAGCGGAACTCATTTTTGAAGATTGTAAGGTACCGAAAGAGAATCTGATTGGAGAGGAAGGCAACGGCTTTCGATATTTGATGAATAAGCTGCAGCAGGAACGGCTTATCGTGGCGATTGCAGCCCAAACGGCTTCAGAAGAAATGTTTTCCCTTACGATGGAATACGTGAAGAGCCGTCAAGCATTTGGAAGACCAGTCAGTCAATTTCAGAATACCCAATTCAAGATGGCAGAAATGGCGACTGATATTGAAATGGGAAGAGCTTTTTTGGATGGGTTGATAGCCGAGCATATGCATGGAATGGATGTGGTAACAAAGGTATCCATGGCCAAGTATAAGCTGACAGAAATGGCTCGTCATATTGCCACAGATTGCATGCAGCTTCACGGTGGATATGGCTATATGGAAGAATATCCGATTGCAAGGCGATATCGGGATATACCGGTTGCAAGCATTTATGCCGGCACCAATGAAATCATGAAAGTGATCATTGCGAAGAATCTGGGGTTATAGAAAGGGAGAGTGGGATGAGAGAAGTTGTCATTGTTGAAGGGGTCCGTTCTGCGGTTGGAAGGAGAAAAGGATCGTTAATGGGGATGAGACCTGACGATTTGGCAGGTGAGATACTTAAAGGATTGGTAGAGAAGTCGGGGGTGGATCCGGATTGCATCGATGATGTCATTCTTGGATGTGTCACTCAGTCTGGAGAACAGGCAGGGGATATTGCCAGGGTGGCTGCGCTTATAGCGGGTTTTCCGATTGAAGTGCCCGGAACAACCATTGACCGCCAATGTGGATCCAGTCAGCAGGCCGTTCATTTTGCTTCACAAGCCATCCTTTCCGGGGATATGGATGTCGTCATTGCAGGTGGGGTAGAGAACATGACAAGAACGCCGATCGGATCTAATTATCAAGGGGCGGATTTCAGTGAAAAGTTAAGGGGAAAACATGAGATCATTCACCAGGGGTTATCAGCAGAGCGAATTGCTGAAAAATATGGTTTTACCCGTGAAGAGTTAGACCGGTTCTCCTATCATAGTCATCAAAAAGCTTTAAAGGCCCAGGTTGAAGGACACTTCGATCGTGAAATTTATGGTGTGAAAGTCGAAGATGAAGACGGAAATCCGTTCTTCTTCACGAAAGATGAAGGACCTAGAAAAGAAACGTCAATCGAAATACTGGGGAAATTAAAACCTGCATTCAAAGATGGTGGCGTCATTCATGCGGGGAATGCCAGTCAAATCAGTGATGGTGCTGCAGCCCTGCTTCTTATGTCGAAAGAAAAAGCCGACGAATTGGGTTTGAAAGCACGTTTCAAGGTTCATACCCGGGTGGTGGTGGGGTCTGATCCGACCCTGATGTTAACGGGGCCCATCCCTGCAACACGAAAAGCCCTGCAAAAAGCGAGGCTGACGGTCGAGGATATTGACATATTTGAAGTGAATGAAGCGTTTGCCCCAGTGGCACTTGCATGGTTGAAGGAGATAGATGCGGATCCTTCCAAGTTAAATCCGAATGGAGGGGCAATCGCCCTCGGCCATCCATTAGGGGCCAGTGGTGCAAGGATCATGGTGAGCATGATGCATGAGCTTGAACGCACGGGAGGAAGATATGGCCTGCAAACCATGTGTGAAGGACATGGCATGGCCAATGCCACAATCATTGAAAGACTGGATGTATAATAATGAGAGGGACGGACCTTTAAAGGTCCGTCCCTCTCATTATTATATTTTTTTTATAGAAATGGCATCACGTATTTTTTGCAGGGATGTTTTGGATAGGTCTTTCCGTTTCTTCATGATGTTCACATAGAGGGCATCCACAATGCTCAGCTGACTGATTCTTGACGCAAGGGCTTCCCCGCGGTATTCAGTTTCCTGTGAGACTGTGAATAACGGAATATCGATCCTGCTGCTCAAGGGAGATTTAGCGAAATGAGTGATACCGATCGTAGTGACATGATTTTTCTTCGCAACCTCCAGCACTTCCAATAGATCTTTATTGGCCCCTGAGTGGGAAATAAACACAATCACATCTTCTTCCGTCAGTTGAGAAGCGGATATCAGCTGCATGTGGGAGTCATTATAAGCGTTAGTGGTCATTCCTGTTCTGAGAAACTTGTGATGGGCATCCATGGCAATGAAGCCTGAACCGCCGGTACCATAAAATTCGATCCTCCTAGCATCTAGCATCGCTTGAACGGCTTGCCGGAATGTTTCTTCTTTCATTATGCGCAATGAGTCTTCAAGGCTTCTCATATTCGACCTGAACACCTTTTGGGCGATGACCCCTTCAGAATCCTCTTCATGGATGGTCTCGTGGATATCCTTGATCGGTGCCACAAGATCAGAGGCGAGTGAAATCTTCATCGCCTGGTAGCCTTTGAAGCCTAATCGCTTGCAGAAGCGGAAAACGGTGGCATCTGCAATTCCGAGATCTTCTGCCACGCCACTGATGGTTGAATGGATAATTTTTTCAGGATTAGCAATAATAAAATCAGCAATCATTTTTTCTTTTTCACTGAATTGTGAGTAATGGGACCGGATTCGTGGAAAACAATGTTGAGCCTGTTCATCCATAGTGGTAGAATACCTCCTGTAAGACATCTGTGAAAATAATTTTAACCTATTTCGCAAAATAAAAAAATATTATTTCATAAAAATCCACCACGGAAATTTATTTCGTATTATAATAATAACGGTGAAGAGATCTATTTACTCGTACTTGAAAGGAATGATCGTAATGACAAAACAACAAATAGGAGTCGTCGGCGTCGGAGTGATGGGAAAGAGCCTCGCCTTAAACTTTGAAAGCAGAGGCTATTCAGTTTCTATATATGATGTGTCTGATGAAAAGGTAAAAGAAGTACTGGACGAGCATCAAGGAAAGAATTTGGTTGGAACACATGATGTAAGTGAATTTGTTCAATCGTTGGAAGTGCCGCGTAAAATTCTCATCATGGTACCTGCCGGGAATATTACGGATAAAGCGATTGATTCATTGCTTCCTCATCTGGATAAAGGAGATATCCTCATCGACGGTGGGAACACGTACTTTGAAGATACCATCCGCCGCAATAAGGCACTGGATGAGAAGGGAATCAACTTCATTGGAGCAGGAGTTTCCGGTGGAGAAGAGGGTGCATTATACGGCCCTGCGATTATGCCAAGCGGCCAGAAAGAAGCGTATGATTTAGTCGAACCTTTCCTGACAGCCATCGCTGCCAAGGTAAAAGGGGATGCATGCAGTACATATATCGGCCCGGACGGATCCGGCCATTACGTGAAAATGGTTCATAACGGAATAGAATACAGTGATATGCAGCTCATTTGTGAAGCGTATTATCTAATGAAGAATGTGCTTGGGTTAAGTGCAACGGAACTTCATGAAATTTTCAAAGAATGGAACGCAGGGGAGCTTGACAGCTATCTGATTGAAATTACAGCCGATATCTTTACGAAGGTGGATGAAGAAACAGGCAAGCCCCTTGTAGATGTCATCTTGGATACTGCCGGTCAAAAAGGGACAGGAAAATGGACGAGCATCAGTTCCCTTGAATTAGGAGTACCATTATCCATCATCACTGAATCTGTTTTTGCCCGTTTCATTTCAGCTATGAAGGAAGAACGTGTGAAGGCGAGCAAGATTCTGAGAGGACCTAAAAATAAAGAGTTTACAGGTAATAAACAGGAGTTCATCGAAATGATCCGCAAGGCCTTATACTTGAGTAAGATTTGTTCTTATGCACAAGGATTCGCGCAGCTTCAATCGGCGTCGGATGAATACGGTTGGGATCTTAAACCGGGTGAGATTTCCATGATCTTCAGAGGTGGGTGCATCATTCGTGCCGGATTCCTTGGAGAAATCAAGAATGCCTATGATCGTGATCCGGGATTGACGAATCTGCTCCTTGATCCATATTTTAAGGAGATTGTAGAAAATTATCAGGATGAAGCAAGGGAAGTAGTGGCAACAGCCATCAAGCTGGGTATTCCTGTACCGGGTCTCGCCAGTGCGTTAGCATATTATGACAGCTATCGTTCTGAATCACTGCCTGCGAATCTCCTACAGGCACAACGGGACTATTTCGGAGCCCATACGTATCAGCGCATTGACAAAGAAGGTACTTTCCATACAGATTGGTTATCAAAATAATAAGAGCGGCCCTGTGGAAATTCACAGGGCCGTTTTTTAATCGTCTTTAGTATCGTGTTTTTTCTTTTCATCGCGCTGGTCTTTTTTTAGTTCATCGATAGGGATGGGATCAACATTTTGTTCGCTTTCATGCTGATCAAGGATACTTTCCTGATCCTGCTCGGCGTTTTCCGGATTTTGATTTGTTCTTTTGGTCATGATGTTCATCCTCCTTTAAATATCGGTTCTTATACCATACCCCCGGGACAGGGAGAAAAACCTCCTGTGGAAGATAGAAAAAAAGAAAAAGCCGCCATAAGAAGGCGGCTTTCAGACATGTGTTAGATTTTCACATCAATTTTAGCATTTTTCTTTAAATCTTCAACATGTTGAACAAGCTTTTCTTGTTTCTTCTGCTGCTCCAACTGTGTCTTGATCTGTGGTTTTACATCTTCGAACTTCGGTGCATCCTTTGCTTGATCCTGTCCTTGTTGACTGGCATATTGATCATAAAACTTCTTCATTTCATCTTCTGTCACTTCGTCGACTTTGATTTCTTTTTCAACGTAGTTTGTGTACTTGATATTCTCAGCAATTTGAGTTTTCAGCTCATCCATGGTAAATCCGGCTTTCTTCATGGCTTCTTCGAATTGCTTTTCATCTTTGTATTGCTTTTTCACTTCTTCGAGCTGCTTATTGATTTCATCATCCGTCGCTTTATAGCCTTTTTCCTCGGCCTGTTGCATAAGAAGGGTTTGACCGACTATGCTATCGATGGTTTGATCTTTGATTTTTTTGGCAGCATCCTTATTTGTCGGGTCCTGTCCCATTTGTTGATACTGCATCTGAGATTGAGCCAACACATTGTTGAAATCTTCACCTTTGATTTTTTCGTCGTTGACAATGGCGACGATCTTATCTTTTTCCACCTTTTGTTTATCCATTTTCTTTTGCATTTCTTCCATCTTTTTCGCTTGATCTTCTTGAGCCTTTTTGTCAGAAGCTTCTGTTTTTGGTTTATCGTCAGCTTTTTGGCTCTCCTCATTCGAACCGCAAGCGGCTAGTCCAATTGTTAATAATCCCACTAGTAAAGTCGTTAATAGTTTCTTCATAATAGACTCCTCTCAGAACTAAGGTGTGATTTATAAAAAAAATCACTTAATGGGCATTGTAAATGAAAAATGCGTAAAAAGAAAGTATTTAGGTCAAAAAGTATTGATTGTAATCTGGATGAAATACGGATGAAACGCAGTTCCTCCTTCAGTACACTGAAATATATAGGGAGTATAATTCCTCTTAAAATGATAAAGCAGGAGGAATATTACATTCATACGTTCAAAAAAAGAGGTTGTTTAAATCGAGTGTTTCTCCATTTAAACAACCTATCAAGAATATTGGGGACCAAAGAATACTGTCAAACAACCTTCTATTTGAATTATAGAGAAGGAATCCACTTACCTCAACCCACATATAAGTAAATGTGGACGGACCACTGTCCGTTTGGAGGCACTATTCCATCATCTTCTTTCCTTTTCAGGGAAAATAATAATTATAAGCATATTCCAGGGGGCATTTTGAGAAAATAAAAATTAATAGATTTACTTGAAAATCCATTTTGAATCATATATGATAGTTAAGGACACAACATTTGGTGTCTATTTATTTTTTAATAACTATATATTGATTATAACCTGTAAATAAGGTGTCTGATGAGACTTAAAAGGGAATCTGGTGAGAATCCGGAGCTGTCCCCGCAACTGTATGTGCTGACGAAATAAGGAACTGCCACTGTCGTATCGATGGGAAGGCCTTAGAGTAGGGTGAAGCGCGAGTCAGGAGACCTGCCTTATTTAACACGTGTTATCTTCTTCGGGAATTGGGAGGATAAAGCGAGGATTGCAATAGGCTGAAGTCTATTTATATCTCCGTATTTTTTAAAGCCCCTCCTTCTTGAAGGATGGGCTTTTTTTGACTCCTTCCCACTCTAAGAAACGGGAGGAATGTATCATGACATTCACAATGGTAAAGCAAAAAGAAGTGGAAGGGATCCTTCATAGCCTTAGCAAACAGTTTCCCAACCTGGATTTCACAGAATTCCATGAGAAAATGACGAAGTATACAAATCAGCAGGAGGAACGGACCAAAGAACAGCTCCATCATTTCATGATCCTGACAGCGATCGAACGTATCACGGCACTTGAACCGGATTGGACCTATGTGGCTGCATCCTTGTACATCAAGGGTTTATATCAAAAAGTTTCCTTATCGAGGGGGAAATCAGAAGATAATCTACCCGGCTCATTTTATCAAGTGATGAAAGATTTAACTGCGGACCAGTTATATTCCCCGGCACTACTGGATTCATATAGTAAGGAAGAAGTGGATTACTTAGGTTCCATACTGGACTTCAACAGGGATTATCTCTTTACTTACATAGGGATCGTTACACTTTCCGAGAGGTATTTGACAAAGTCCCATAATGGAAGAGTGCTGGAGCTGCCCCAAGAGCGATTTATGGTCATTAGTATGACCTTATACATGAATGAGGAAAAAGAAAAAAGAATCTCGTTGATTGAAGAAGCGTATTGGGCACTATCAAATCTGTATATGACCGTGGCAACCCCTACGTTTGCGAATGCAGGAAAAAGTCATGGCCAGCTATCCAGCTGTTTCATTGATACAGTGGAAGATGACTTAAGAAGCATTTATGACAGTAATACTGACGTTTCCACTCTTAGCAAGAATGGAGGGGGCCTTGGAATTTATTTGGGGAAGGTGCGTAGCAGAGGAAGTGATATAAAAGGCTTTAAAGGAGTGAGCTCGGGGGTTATACCCTGGATGAAACAACTGAATAATACGGCGGTATCCGTCGATCAACTGGGTCAGCGTCAAGGTGCGATCGCCGTTTATTTGGATGTATGGCATAAAGACATTTTTCCTTTTCTGGATACCCGGTTGAACAATGGAGACGAAAGGCAAAGGACCCATGATCTTTTCACGGGAGTTTCCTTACCGGATGTGTTTATGGAACAGGTGGAGAAGAGAGAGGATTGGTATTTATTCGACCCTCATGAAGTGAAGGTAGTCATGGGCTTTTCCCTGGAAGACTACTACGACGAAACAGCAGGGGCTGGTTCTTTTCGGGAGAAGTATTGGGAATGTGTCGCCAACCCAACCCTTTCACGGGAAGAGATGCCTGCCATTGAAATCTTCAAGCGGATCATGATTTCTCAGCTCGAAACGGGGACTCCGTATATGTTTTACCGTGATACCGTTAACCGTATGAATGCCAATCCCCATAAAGGGATGATCTATTGCAGTAACTTATGTACGGAAATCGCTCAGAATATGAGTGCGACTGTGATGGAGGAAGAAGTGATACAAGATGGAAAAATCGTCACGTATAAGTCTCCGGGAGATTATGTCGTTTGCAATCTTGCATCCATTTCTTTAGCCAAGACCATAATGGATGATGAGCTTGAGAGAGTGGTGGCAATAGGCGTAAGATTACTGGATAATGTGATTGACTTAAACGATCTTCCCGTCCTGCAGGCCCGAATCACCAATCAACAGTACAGGGGAATCGGATTGGGAACATTCGGATGGCATCATCTCCTTGCCTTGAAGGGATTGAAGTGGGAAAGCAGGCAAGCGGTTGAGTATTGTGATTCCCTTTATGAAAAGATAGCTTATTACACGATAAAAGCAAGTCATGACCTGGCAAAAGAAAAGGGGAGCTATCCTTATTTCGACGACTCGGACTGGTCCACGGGAGAATATTTTATTAAACGGAAATATTCAAGTGAGAAATGGATTGAATTGAGGGATGGGATTATAGCCAAAGGGATACGCAATGGATATTTAATGGCGGTTGCACCCAATTCCTCAACCTCGATGATTGCAGGTTCCTCTGCCAGCATCGATCCGATATTCAGGCTAGAGTATTCTGAAGAAAAGAAAGATTACAAGATTCCTGTGACTGCTCCCGATCTGTCCCCGGAAACGACCTGGTATTACAAGACCGCTTATCATGTGGATCAACATTGGAGTGTGGAACAGAACGAAAAGAGACAGAGGCATATCGATCAAGGGATTTCATTTAATCTGTATGTACGTAATGACATCAAGGCTAAAGAATTATTAGATCTTCATCTGGATGCATGGAAGTCGGGATTGAAAACCACTTACTATGTAAGGTCTACGTCCGTATCCAATTTTGAAGAATGTGAAAGTTGTCATAGCTAGCAGGGGAGGAAGAGGTAAGATGGAAGAATTGACACAACGGGTCTTGATTGATTCACAGGCCCCAAATAAATCAACGGGTATCGTAAACGGGGAAAGCTCCAATATATTAAACTGGGATGACGTCCGCTTTCCCTGGGCCTACCCAAAATATAAAAGAATGCTCGGGAATTTCTGGACCCCTTTTGAAATCAATATGGCTAAAGATATCAAGCAGTTCCCGACTTTATCAAAGAACGAGCAGGAATCCTTTTTAAAAATCATTGGGCTCCTGGCTCTGCTTGATAGCGTTCAAACCGATTATGCGGGAAAAGTGGCAGATTATCTGACGGATTCGAGTTTAAACGCGCTCATGATCATCCTGGCTCAGCAAGAAGTCGTGCATAACCATTCCTACAGCTATGTGTTATCCAGCATCGTGTCAAAAAGTGAGCAAAATGAAGTGTTTGACTTTTGGAAAAACGATCCCATTCTGTTGAAGAGGAATGAATTTATCACAAATGGCTATAAAGGGTTTGTGGAATCACCGACTGTTCAGAATCTATTAAAGTCAATCATTTATGATGTCGTCCTGGAAGGATTGTTCTTCTATTCAGGTTTTGCTTTTTTCTATCATTTAGCAAGAAACCAAAAGATGGTCGCAACCAGCACGATGATCAATTATATCAATCGTGACGAACAGCTCCATGTCGGCTTGTTCGAAAAAATATTTAAAGAAGTGTTGAATGAAAATCCCTCTTATCAGACGGAAGAGCTGCGTACTTTCGGGATGGAATCATTCCAACAGGCAGCCTACCTCGAAATAGAATGGGGGAGGGAAATCATTGGATCCAATATGGAAGGGCTTTTAATGAGTGATTTGGAGGACTATATAAAATTCATGGCCAATAAAAGAGCGAAGCAATTAGGTTTTGACGAACCATTCGACGGCTACAAAACGAATCCGCTTAAATGGATCATAGCGTATCAGGAAGTCGATAGGGGAAAGACCGATTTCTTTGAACAAAGATCAAGGCAGTATACTAAAACATCGGATGCAAATGGATTTGATGAGCTGTAATGGGGACATAAAAAAAAGCGAGTCGGCATGACTCGCTTTTTGTTATCTTTTTTCAATGAAAGGACCATAATCCCTTCTCTTATGTTGAACGGCCACCCATTTCACAGTCGTGAATTCTTCTAGGGCCCATTCTCCATTAAACCGTCCCAACCCTGAATCTTTTTCTCCACCAAATGGCATATGGGGTTCGTCATTAACTGGTTCGTCATTGATATGAATCATCCCGGTTTCCACTTGATGAGCCACATTCGTCGCTCTTTCGATGGATGTAGAATGGACTGCGCCGCTTAAGCCGTATGGGTGTTCATTAGCTAGCCCTACAACTTCTTCTTCGGATTCGAAAGGAATGATGGCTGCCACAGGTCCAAAAATTTCATTCTTTGCAATCGGCATTGAATTTGTCACATGGGTCAAAACCGTTGGATATAATAAGTTCTTTTCTGCATTTCCTCCAAGGACCACTTCAGCGCCCAGTTCCTTGCTGCTTTCAATGTCTTTCAATATCCGGTCTACTTGATTTTGATCGATCAATGGACCGATATGTGTCTTTTTGTCCGAGGGATCTCCAACCTGTAATTCTTTCACCCTGGAAACGAAGGCATCCACGAACTTATCATATATCCCTCGTTGAACCATGATCCGGTTGATGCTCATGCATATTTGACCCTGGTGATAAAATTTACCGAAAAGGGCAGATTCAACAGCCTGATCGAGGTCTGCATCATCAAGTACGATAAAGACATTATTGCCACCGAGCTCCAAAGCCGTTTTCTTGAGGTTTTTCCCTGCAAGTTCCCCGATACGGCGTCCCACTTCAGTAGATCCTGTAAAGGAAATCAAGCGGGGGATGGGATGAGTCACGATGTCATCCCCGATTTCCGAACCTTTCCCTACCACTACATTAAGGAGCCCTTTCGGAAGTCCGGCTGCTTCAAATATACTTGCAAATAATAACCCGCCAGTGACAGGGGTATGTGTAGCAGGCTTGACCACAACCCCGTTTCCGGTAGCCAGGGCAGTGGCGATGGAGCGGACAGCTAAATGGAAGGGGAAATTCCATGGGCTTATGACGCCTACGACTCCAAGGGGTGCTCTGTATACCCTGTTTTCCTTGCCGGGAACCTGGGAAGGCAGGATTTTCCCTTCCATTCTATACGGATACGTAGCAGCTTCTTTCATGCTATTAATGGAGACAGTCACTTCTCCTGCAGCTTTCATGTACGTACTTCCGGACTCCTTGATGAGCCATTCTATGATTAGATCCTTATTTTCTTCAACAACAGAGACCGCTTTTTCCATAATGCTCCTCTTTGTTTGAGGCAGCTCATTTGCCCAGGACTTTTGTGCTTCCTGTGCAGATTGATATGCTCTATCAAGATCTTCTTTACTGGCAGCTTTAATGGATCCGATTTCAGTATGGTCAAAAGGATTATGATTCGGTATTGTATTTTCACTGCTTCCATCAAGCCATTCACCATTGATGAAGAGTTTGTCAAATTGTGTATTCATAAACCTTTTCCTCCTTGTTGTTTACATATCCTGCTGGGTTGGCCTTACAATAATTTCATTTACATCTACATGATCAGGCTGCATAACTGCATAAGAAATCGCTTTAGCAATATTTTCACTGTCAAGGGGTTTCATATCACGTTCCTTGAATGCGGCCAGGATATCTTCGTCTGTAATGGTATCAGTCAGTTCTGTTGCCACTGCACCAGGACAGATGATGGTCGTACGAATGTTATGCGATGCATTCATTTCCTGTCTCAAGCCTTCTGTGATTGCCCTGACGGCGTATTTGGTTCCACTGTAGACTGAACTGCCCGGCATCACTTTATGTCCGGCCACGGATGAAATGTTAATGATATGTCCTGACTTCTGATCTTCCATATAAGGAAGAACAGCGGATATCCCATAGAGTACCCCTTTAATGTTGACGTCAACCATCTGATCCCATTCTTTGATTTTGCGTTTATTTATAAGTGAAAGGGGCATGAGACCTGCATTATTGATCAATACATCAATCCGGCCGGCTTCTTCTACCGTTTTCTTCGCAAGTTGTTCCATTTCTTCGACGTTCGTCACGTCGGTAACGTGGTAAAATGCCGTTCCGCCCATTTCCTCTATTTCATTTTTTAATTCCTTTAAGCGTTCTTCCCGTCTCGCTGCAAGCATGACAGTCATATCCTTTGACGCTAATTCCTTTGCCGTAGCCTGACCGATCCCACTGCTCGCTCCCGTAATAATCGCAACCTTCTTAGAACTCATACTCATTCATCCTCCTTAAAATTCATTAACCTTATTTCCTCTCTATTGTTTACACGTTAAGTGAAGTGAATAAACAATACATAGAGAGTCGAGTGCGTTTTTCCAAATAAAAGAAAATAAATGTTTAGTAATACCTTTGCTGGGAATATACATAGTAGATTAGTGAGAGGAGAGGTTGGCTATATGGCAAATCATTCTACAGAGGAAAAGATGGAGTCGAAGGTAGACAGTACATTGGATCGTATGTCTCAGGACAAAAAAGAGGACATTCTTTCAAACTTTGATCATTTCAAAGAATACTTAGGTAACAAGGTTTCCTTAGCAGATAAGTTAGGGATGAATGAAGAGCAGCAGGCAAAGGCAGCACAGAAGGTAGGGGACTATCTTGCAGCTCATGAAGAACCGAAAAACAGGGAAGAGAAGTTGTTATATGAATTATGGAAAGCTGGAAATAAAGACGAACAGCATATGTTTTCTCACATGCTCGTGAAGCTTGTTCACGCAGAATCGTGAGCAAACAAAGAAGGGCATCCAATCGGAAGCCCTTTTTTTCTACATATGTATTTCTGGATCTACCCTCACCGTTACATTCCCCTTAAGGGCACGGGTGATCATGCATGACTGTTCAGCTTTCAGCATTAATTTCTTTGAAAGTGCAATCTCTTTCTCACTAGCAACAGATCCCAGTGACAGGATTGGCCGATGAATGATTTCTTTGTACGTGATGACTCCTTTATCTACTTCTACAATTCCTTCAGAAGTCATCGATAAATCTTTTTTCTCTATATGGCTTCTTTCCAGCATAGCAGCAAGAGTGATGATATAGCATGTAGCTGCAGCTCCAAGGAGCATTTCATCAGGGTTTGTCCCGATCCCGGGCCCATCCATTTCAGGTGGGATTGAAATTTTCGTATGAAAATTTTCCGAGCTCAAAGTACCTGTATCATTCCTGAGACCCGGCCATTCAGTCGAAATATGAAACGAGTGTTTTGCCATACATAGTATCCTCCCAGAAAACAAGTTAAGAATATTGTATACACTTTGTGAATGGATGGCAAAAAAAAAGACTCTACAGAGTAGAGTCTTCCGGTATGCATAAATTATGCTTTAGTAACGTTAGCTGCTTGGTCGCCACGGTTTCCTTGAACGATTTCAAAAGAAACTTTTTGACCTTCTTCTAAAGTTTTGAATCCTTCGCCTTGAATAGCTGAGAAGTGTACGAACACGTCGTCTCCACCTTCGCGCTCGATGAATCCGAAACCTTTTTCTGCGTTAAACCATTTAACTGTACCTTCTAACATAATGTTACCTCCTCGTGTGCTCTCCACACAATGTATTACTATTCTTGCTCATGTAACTTCAAGGCGAAAAGCTTTAAAAACTTTGTCCATCCTTCCATTCCGAACAAAAATAATTCTATTACATATTATCAGATAATTTTATCTATGGCAACCCTGAGGATGACCTGTATATAAGAATAGGCTGAAAGAATGTGTGAATAGTACATTTATTCTATAAACGTTTAAAAGAGTATGTGTAAAAGCTGAATCAAAGGGTCGTGCGCACGTTCCAAAGCTCAGGGAAAAAGCGGTGGTCAAGCACTTTTTTTAAATACCCTACACCGCTGGAGCCACCGGTACCCATTTTGTGGCCGATAATTCTTTCTACTGTTTTCATATGGCGGAACCGCCATTGCTGGAGCCAATCCTCAATGTCAATTAATTTTTCTGCTAACTCATAAAGGTCCCAATATTGATCAGGATTTTTATAGACGGTCGTCCAGGCTTCGAGTACCGACTGGTCTTCACTGTAAGGCTTTGTATAATCACGATTCTTCACATCTTCATGAATAGGCAACCCTGCACCCGCCAAAGCAAGGATGGAAACATCATAAAGGGAAGGGGCCTCATAGGCAGCGGTAAGCTGGGCTAATAACTCGGGATCTTTTTTGTAGATTTCAAGAACATGCCTTGTTTTATACCCAAGGGAAAATTCAATCATTCTGTATTGGTACGATTGGAACCCGGAGGCTTGACCAAGGCTGTCCCTGAATTGGACATACTCTGATGGAGTGAGGGTCGATAACACGTCCCATGCATGAATGATCTGGGATTGTATCTTAGAAACCCTGGCAAGCATTTTAAATGCAGGTGACAGTTCGCCTTTTTGAATGGACGCAATGCTTGCCCGGGTTTCATGCAGGATCAATTTCATCCATAGCTCACTGACTTGATGGATGATGATGAACAGCATTTCATCGTGGTGACCGGATAAACGCTTTTGACTGCTTAGTAACGTATCAAGCCCCAGATATTCACCATACGTCATCTTGTTGATAAAGTCCGTATATACTTCTTCATTCCCCATGGAATCGTTCTTGTTAACCATAAAGTTTCTCCCTTTCTTGTGCGTGAATTCAGAGATGCAATCAATTCATTCTCCTTGATATATATTTCTGGAAAGAAACGGGGAATTCCTTCCTTCATTTTTTTCGAAAGATTTTTAACAGAGTACCAAAGTTGAAAAAAGGATTCTGTAGCCAGGGAATTATGGTAATATTAAAACACTTTAGAATTTGAGTTGAGGTGAAGGATATGGAAAGGTTTTATCTATCTTCCCATTTGTATTGTAGAAGTTTAAAGAAAGAAGATTGGAAGGATGTACATGAGTACGCATCCTTACCAGCAGTTTCCAAATATCAGAATTGGGGCCCCAATAATGAACATGACACAATAGCCTATATGGAAGACGCCCTCCACGCAGCAAAAGTTTTTCCAAAAACCAGATATGTGCATGCACTGGTCGATGAAAGAGTGGATAAAGTGATCGGTGCTGGTGAAATCATCATTAAAAGCTTTACTCATCTTTCGGGGGAAATCGGTTATATACTGCATCCTGACTATTGGGGGCAAGGAATAGGGACCCTTGTAGGGCGAGCGCTGGTAGATAAGGGGTTCGGAAATTTAAAACTACACAGGATTTCAGCAACCTGTGATCCTAGAAACGCTTCTTCCCAACGGGTGTTAGTCAAGATCGGGATGACGCTCGAGGGCAGGATCCGTCATCATATGAAGCTGAAAGATGGGTGGAGAGACTCCCTTCTTTACGGAGTACTAGAAGATGAGTGGCATAAAGAGGCAGGTGGGTGCATGGACCATGAACTTAAATGAAATTTTGTCTTTTTGGAACACTCTTGAAGTAAGTTAAGCGGTTCATATAGGATTGAATCGTATCTTAAAGGGGAAAATATGAGTATCTTTTCCTGCTTAGGAGTTAAACCATGCTTATCATACATCATATTAAGACGGTGATCGTTCGATTTTTCAAGGAACGCTTTTTCGATCATTCAGCACAGTTGGCCTACTACTTATTATTATCTATTTTTCCATTTTTGATTTTCGTGTTTTCATTAATCAGTTATCTGCCCATATCTGAGACCAATGTGCTGCTCTTGATCAAACCTTTTGCACCTGATAAATCTTACGCCATCATCCAGGATAATATTGAACGCATTCTTTATGACCAGAGAGGGGACGTATTGTCGGTTTCCATTTTCTTTACCTTCTGGCTTTCTTCGATGGCGGTCCAATCGATGGTACGTTCGTTGAATCAGGCATATAGGATTGAAAGGAAGAAACCCTTTTTAATCGCATTGTTATATGATCTCTTATTGACCGTCGGCTTCATGATCCTCATTTCGTTTTCCCTCATTGTACCGGTTGTCGAGGAGTATGTCCGTCATGCACGATTTACAGAAGGCAAAATTAACGGCGAGTGGAGTCAGGCCTGGGTGATCAGCAAGTGGGGATTGAGCTCTGTCTTTATGTTCATTCTCTTTGTCTTTCTCTATATGATCGTTCCAAGTAAAAGGATATCGCTTCTCCATGTCATTCCTGGCGCCCTTGTTGCGACATTCGGGTGGCAGGGGGTATCGTGGCTTTACGGGACTTATGTGAAATTGAATGATTACTCCCAATTTTATGGTCAGCTCGGGAGCGTCATCACGCTGGTGGTATGGTTTTATATATCTTCAACAATCCTCTTGATCGGGGGCTTGTTGAACGGTAGTGTAGCGGAGAAAACATTGAAATAGGAATCGCTCGGCTATAGTGCCGAGCGATTTCTTGTTTCTAAATGACTCTCTTCCCTCGGTCATTCGATGGAATATTCGGTAAACAGCATTTGTAGTCGTGTTGCAGTTGACGGTATAATATGGGAAGGGAGGGAGTCAAATGAATACATACCCAGATACGAAGAAGACCATTCAATTAATAAAGGAACTTGTAGAAATTCCAAGTCCTTCAGGAAACACGGATACGATCATGAATTTTGTGGAGGAATATTTCACGGATTTACAGGTGGAAATGAAAAGGAATCGAAAAGGTGCACTCATCCTCACCCTGCCTGGTGAGGATACATCGAGACATCGTATGCTGACGGCACATGTCGATGCATTAGGGGCCATGGTCAAGGATATTAAGAGTGACGGACGCTTACGACTATCCATGATTGGTGGATTTAGATGGAATGCGGTGGAAGGGGAGTACTGCAGAATTGAAACATCTTCAGGTAAGACCTACAGCGGGACCATCCTCATGCATCAAACCTCTGTCCATGTATACAAAAATGCAGGTGAAGCGAAACGGGACGAAACGAATATAGAAGTTCGGATCGACGAAAAAGTCCGGAATGCCACAGATGTAAGAGAGCTGGGAATAGAAGTTGGGGATTTCGTATCATTTGATCCCCGTGCTGAAATTACAGAAAGCGGGTTCATAAAATCCCGTCACCTGGATGATAAAGCGAGTGTAGGGATGCTCATGCAGTTAATACGCCACATTCAATTGGAAGAAATCACGCTTCCTTATACGACTCATTTTCTGATTTCAAATAATGAAGAAATCGGATATGGAGGAAATTCGAATATTCCTGACGAAACGATTGAATATTTGGCAGTCGATATGGGTGCGATCGGTGACGGTCAATCCACGGATGAGTTTACCGTATCGATTTGTGCGAAAGATTCAAGCGGACCTTATCATTATGGACTGCGCAAGCATTTAGTCTCATTGGCTGAAGAGAATGGTATTGAATATAAAGTGGATATTTATCCCTACTATGGATCGGATGCCTCCGCTGCCATACGGGCAGGGTTTGATATTGTCCATGGATTGATAGGTGCAGGGATCGATGCGTCCCATGCCTACGAACGTACCCATGAATCTTCCATTCTTCACACGGAAAATTTGCTTTGGCATTATGTTCAATCCAAGATGGTCATTGAATGAACAAGCAGTCTTCCATCATCTTTTACCGGGTGATGGAAGACTTTTTTTGTTTTGCGCAAATGTAAACGGGGTATGGTGACATTTGTGTGAGAAAAAATTAGTTTTGATTTTAGGAGGTATTTCTCTTATCAAAGCTAAGATGATAAGATAAAATAAAAACACTAATAACTTAAAATGAGGTAAAAGAATGATTACATATAATCTGTTAGAGAGCATTAAATTAAAAACGGTATACGGTGAACTGCCTTCCGAAATAACTGATATTCACGTCGATTCAAGAAAAGTGACAGAAGGCACTATGTTTGTATGTACGAGAGGTTACACAGTGGATGGGCATGATTTCGCCGCAATGGCCGTTGAAAAAGGTGCGACCTTAATCGTAGCTGAAAAGCAGCTTGATATTGATTTAAGTAAGGCGGCATTAGTTGTAGTAAAAGATACATTCAAAGCCCTGGCTCAATTATCGAATGAATATTACAATTATCCTTCTCAGAAACTAACTGTTTTCGGTGTGACGGGCACAAATGGAAAGACCACGGTCAGTAATCTGATTCATTCCATTCTTAAACGAGACGGTCAGAGTTCTGCTTTATCCGGAACGATCGGGTTTAATCTGAATGGTGAATTGCTGCCGAGTGAAAATACGACATGTGATAATTTAACGAATCAACAGATGATGCAAAGTGCACTGGATCGGAGGATTGAAAACTTCACCCTGGAAGTATCCTCTCACGGACTGGCGCTCGGCAGATTATGGGGAATCGACTTTGATGTTGTTGCATTCACAAACTTAAGTCATGATCACTTGGATTATCATGGAACGATGGAGCATTACGGATATGCAAAAGGTCTTTTATTCTCCCAGTTGGGGCAGGACCTTCAAAATCCAAAGTATGTCATCTTGAATGCCGATGATGAATGGTATCACCGTTACAGCTACATGACTCCACATGAAGTCATAAGTTACGGACTTGACGCCCATGCAGACTTCAAGGCGGTGAATATTGAATATTTCAATGATATGACGAAATTCACGTTGAATTCACCGGAAGGAAGCTTTGAGGTGGAAATGAAGCTCTTAGGGAAATTCAATGTCTATAATGTACTGACTGCCATGGCATGCCTGTATGCAAGGGGGATGGAAATCACAAGACTCGTGGAAATCATCCGTGACCTGCCTCCAGTGAATGGACGAATGGAGAAGGTTGACATGAAGGCACCGCTATCTGTGTACATCGATTACGCCCATACACCTGATGCCATTGAAAATGCCATTCAGTCTGTCCTTCCGTTTAAGGAGAATAAAATCATCTTCCTGGTCGGTACTGGTGGAAACCGTGATAAGACAAAACGTCCGACAATGGCAGAAAAAGCCTCACTCGCAGACTATGTCATCCTGACGACGGATGACCCAAGGTATGAAGAATACGATAGTATCTTGAGTGACCTGGAAAAAGGAATGCAGCATGAACGATATGCCCTCATCGGGGATCGTGCAGAAGCTGTTAAACATGCTATCGAAGTAAGTGAACCGGGAGATATCATCATCTTCGCAGGAAAAGGGCATGAGGACTATCAAATCATAGAGAATACAAAATATCCCCACAGTGATAAACAGATTGCTGCGGAAGAAAGCAATCTGAAGTACGGGATAACCGAATAATCTCTATAGTGGAACAGACCAATACGACAAGTGTTGGTCTGTTTTATTTTTTTTTGATGATAGACGGAATTCACAATCTTTGGTAAATTTATAGTACACATTAAAAGATGAGAGAATGAATCCTATGAAGTTTTCGTTATATTTGAATGATTATGAAACAGAAAAATTGTTTTCCACTTTGAGATGGCTGTTTGTCCTGATCGCCACGCTTATCTTTTACATGCCTCCATTTTCAGAAAATATTACAACGAACAAAACGGTCTATCCTTATTTATTGGTATCAGGAGTCATTTATATGCTGGTGACTCAAATTGCATTGATACGGGCAAGGGAGGACAAGCACAGTCTTCAATTCATACTGAAGACGGGTATCGTCTTTGATTTTCTGGCACTGATTTGGCTGATGGTTTTATCACAAGGAATACATAGTCCGCTATATCCGATATCCATTTTATTCGTGATGCACGCGACGATCTACTGGAGGACGAAGGGTGCACTCGTCTCCCTGTCTGTATTCAGTGTAAGCTATGTTGTGATGGGCTTTATGACAGTCGATATCCTTCAATTTCAGCATTATTTCACTTTGACGTCCAACTTGTTTTTTCTATGGATCATCGGGTTGTTCGGGGCGTTAATCATGTTAAGAGAGCGGGCTCATTATGTCCAAAAAGAAGCCTACCATCACCTTGCCCATAAGGACTATTTATCAGGTTTGTTTAATCATCGTTCGTTTCAGGAAAGATTCAGAAGCAAATTGGAAGTGAAGGAATCCTTCATCCTATTGCTGGGAGATATAGATGATTTCAAAAAGGTGAATGATGAGTTCGGCCATTTGGCAGGGGATGAGGTCATTCGGAAGACAGGTGAAGTCTTTCTTATTCATGCCGGAGCATACAAGGGGCAGGCCTTCAGATATGGTGGAGAAGAATTTGTCTTTATCTTACCCTTTATGGATGAACATATCATCCAACGGTTTCTTCAGGAATTGTATGGACAGTTAAAAGAATTGGAGCCAATCGCCATTTCCATGAGCTTCGGTCAGTCTCAATCGACTGAAACCCTGGAACCTGAAAGACTGATCGCACTTGCCGACGAACGATTGTATCAGGCCAAGAAAGCGGGTAAAAAAAGAACCTGCCTGGCAAATGATGCACTGTTCATGCCGGGTCATCCTATAACTTATAAAGAAAAAGAAGCCATCCGCTAGTGGGTGGCTTCTTTGATGAAACGATGAATTAAATGAACATCCCGGCAATGGCAGCACTCAATAGTGAAGCAAGTGCACCTGCAGCGACTGCTCTTAATCCTAAACGGGCAATATCTCCTCTGCGATTCGGTGCGAGATTCCCGAGTCCTCCCAGTAATATTCCCAGGGAAGAAAGGTTCGCAAATCCACATAATGCGAATGAAATGATTGCTACTGTTTTATCGGACAGGTTTCCGATTTCCGGAGCGAAAGCTGAATACGCAACAAATTCATTAATGACAAGCTTCTGCCCAATGAAGTTCCCTGCTGTAACCGCTTCATGCCATGGTACTCCGATTGCAAAGGCAAGAGGTGCAAATACATAACCAAGAATAAGCTGAAGAGAAAGGCTGTCAAATCCAAACCATCCGCCCACAAATCCAAGTAAGCCATTGATCATGGCGACAAGAGCGATGAATGCAAGTAGCATAGCTCCAATGTTTAAAGCCAGTTGCAGACCTACGCTTGCACCATTGGCAGCAGCATCGATCACGTTGGCCGATTCCGAATCCGCTTCCATTTCAAACACTTCAGGTTCGGGAGATTCGTCTGTTTCAGGCACAAATAACTTGGCCATGACAAGTCCCGCAGGTGCAGCCATGAAGCTTGCAGCAAGTAAGTATTCCAGTGGGACTCCTAAAAGAGAATAACCAACAAGGACAGATCCGGCTACTGATGCCAACCCTCCCGTCATGACGGCGAAAAGTTCCGATTCAGTCATTTTCGCTAAGAAAGGTCTTACCACTAAAGGTGCTTCTGTTTGTCCGACAAAAATATTTGCTGCAGCAGACAATGATTCCGCTTTCCTTGTTCCCAACAGTTTAGACAAACCGCCGCCTAAAATCTTGATGAAAAATTGCATGATTTTAAGATAATAAAGAACTGAAATTAAAGCTGAGAAGAAAATAACGACAGGAAGTACATTGAATGCAAAAATGAACGCTATGTTTGATTCCTCAGTGTAAAGTCCTCCAAATAGGAAAGTGATCCCCTCGTTAGAATAATTGATGATGGCATTCACCACTTCGGTCAATCCCTTAAGGGCACCCTGTCCCCAAGAAGTCTTTAACACGATAAAAGCGAAAAATAACTGTATGGCAAGTCCTCCAAGGACTGTTCTGACATTAACCCGCTTTTTGTTCTTAGAAAATGCAAAAGCAATTCCCATAACGACAATGATACCCATGATACCCCATAAATATTGCACTTCTTTCACCTCTTCGATAAGTATGATTGGAACTTGATGCTTTCGGATTTTTATTTTACAATTCTTTCAGACGTCTGACAACCTATAATTGCAAGATTTGTCGAAAGTTGTACGGACAACATCGTCAATAGTATGCGCAAATACAGCGTTTTCATGAAAGAGGATACAATATTGAAGATCAGAAAAAATTTTTTGGAAGGCTTGGAACAAAAAGTATATATATATGAAAACAAGAAGGATGAGTTCTTTCTGATAGCTGTACCTGCGATCGAATGGTCGTATTCCTTCTTTTATCAGGATGAAGAAATCCAATCAAAATTGCTCCATTCATTACTGGAAAGGATCCCACAGGAAACAGCCGAGACGTTAAGTTCACGAATTGTCCAATGGACCACTGAGATGTAAAAACGATCCACCCGGCGCTTATTATTCTTGAAAGAGGTAAACGGGGGCTTCTTGTTCCATTCTTTGTTGCATTGTTACTTTAGAACGAATATGATGAGAAAGTGAGAATGACGAGAAAGGATTTTATGAATGAAAATAGACTTTATACAGGAAGTTCAATCAAGACGGACTTTCGCCATCATTTCCCACCCGGATGCTGGGAAAACAACCTTAACAGAACAGCTACTATTATTCGGAGGTGCGATTCGCGCCGCTGGAACAGTTAAAGGAAAGAAATCAGGTAAGTTTGCAACATCTGACTGGATGGAAATCGAGAAGCAGAGGGGGATTTCTGTCACTTCTTCTGTCATGGCCTTCGATTATGACGATTATCGGGTGAATATCCTGGATACACCAGGTCACCAGGACTTTTCTGAAGACACCTATCGAACATTGATGGCAGTTGACAGTGCTGTGATGATCATCGATTCAGCGAAAGGGATTGAAGCACAAACCTTGAAACTATTCAAAGTTTGTCGAATGAGAGGTATTCCGATCTTCACCTTCATCAATAAGCTTGATCGCCAAGGGCGTGAACCACTTGAGTTATTGGAAGAGCTTGAAGAAGTATTGGGAATTCAATCTTATCCCATGAACTGGCCGGTAGGAATGGGGAAAGAATTCTTAGGAATCTATGATCGCTTCCATAATCGCATCGAGCAATTTCGAGTAGAAGAAGATGATCGCTTTATTCCATTAAATGACGATGGTGAAATTGAGGGCGAACACCCTCTTAAAGAAAGCAACCTCTATAATCAGACTCTTGAAGATGTTTTGTTGCTGAATGAAGCTGGAAACCAGTTTTCCCGTGAACGCATAGCGAATGGAGAATTATCTCCAGTCTTTTTCGGAAGTGCATTAACGAACTTCGGGGTTCAAACATTTCTAGAAACATACTTACAGTTTGCGCCATCTCCGCAGCCAAGAAATTCCGATGCTGGAGAGATTGAGCCGACAGCAGAGGATTTCTCCGGGTTTGTATTCAAGATTCAAGCCAATATGAACCCTGCCCACCGGGACCGGATTGCTTTTGTCCGCATTTGCTCAGGTCAATTCGAGAGAGGAATGACGGTCAATCTTTCCCGAACAGGAAAGTCCATTAAACTGGCGCAATCCACTCAATTTCTTGCAGATGATCGGAGTACGGTGAATGAAGCGGTCAGTGGGGATATCATCGGGGTTTATGACACGGGTACGTATCAAATCGGTGATACACTTGTTCAGGGAAAACAGGGTTTTCAGTATGAAAAGCTGCCTCAATTTACGCCTGAACTTTTTGTCCGTGTCACAGCCAAGAACGTGATGAAGCAGAAGCACTTCCAAAAAGGAATCCTTCAGCTTGTTCAAGAAGGAGCCATTCAGTATTATAAAACACGCACGGAAGATATCATTCTTGGAGCGGTTGGTCAACTTCAATTTGAAGTATTTGAGCATAGAATGAAGAATGAGTACAACGTTGATGTGAAAATGGAACCGATCGGATCTAAAATTGCCCGGTGGATTGAAAACGAAGAGGATGTCAAGGAGACCATGTCAAGCTCCAGGAGCATGCTGGTCAAGGATCGACATGATAATCTCGTCTTCCTTTTCGAAAACGATTTTGCCATGAGATGGTTCAATGATAAAAATCCGGATATTCGTTTATATAGTTTAATGTAAGCACACTTAGCACTTCTCCTGAACTGGAGGAGTGCTTTTTCAATTTAATAAGGTTATTTTTTGGCTGTTTTGGTAAAACATTATAACGAATGCCGGTTGATTTCCACTCCAGGTGCTCGCTTTCCGCGGGGCGTGAGTTGAGCCTCCTCGGGCCATACACTAAGTTGACAGAGCATCTTCAAATCCTTGTGAACATAAAATGACGACAATTTTTGCGAAATAGCCTTTTTAGAAAAAAATGAAACAGCTGCTTCATGAAACATTCACAATCATTGAGTAATTTATCCTAAAATAAAGGGATATTACTGGTGTTTATAGGGTATTTAGTCATAGTATGTAGGTATGGGTATTTATTGCCGTTACAGGGGAAGGAAGAGATAGTATGCAATACGCATGTGCGAACTGTGGAATAGAGATGGAATATCATGAGGCAGGATTTTTATTTTTACATAACGAAAAAAGATTGGACTTACCTCTGACAGGATCAGTTGATAGGACAGAAGAAGGCTTGTATGTTTTTTCATATGACAATCTGGATGAGCTGTATGAAAAATTATCAGAAATAGAAACCACATTAGTGAAGGAAGGATGGACATGCAGTTTTAATTGTTCAGAGAAGCCCGGTCCCTTCCGTCTTGCAGAAGAATTCATGGATTTAATTAAATATAGAGAAATGGTAAAGCTGATTCAGGGAGGGGAATTTAAGAGCCATCTTCAACCTATCATCGATCTTAGCGATTTCAGTCTTTTTGGCTATGAATCGCTCTTACGCTCAGAGAGTGGCAGTAAACTCATCAATCCAGGGGAGTTGTTCGAAGCCGCCTCGCGAACTGGTTTTCATTCCATGTTGGATCAGAAGGCGAGGAAATCAGCAATCGAGTCCAGGCAGGGCCAAGTGGAACCTGGTACGAAGAGTTTTATCAATTTTCTTCCTTCAACGATTTATAACCCTGAATTTTGTTTGCGCCATACATTCAAGATTGTGAATGAATGCAATGTAAATCCTAAAGATCTCGTCTTCGAAGTGGTAGAAACAGAGAAGATTGAAGATGTCGATCATTTGCGGTCTGTTCTTGACGTGTATAAAAGAGAAGGAATGAAAGTCGCCCTTGATGACGTAGGTTCAGGTTTTGCAACAGTTGAAATGTTAAGCCTGCTTCAGCCAGACTATGTAAAGATCGATCGATCCTTCATCAATCACTGTGATCGTGATGTGGATAATCAGGCATTTTTACGGAAAGTAATGAAGATTGCCGGAGAATTGGACATTTTGGTCCTGGCAGAAGGGATTGAGAGAAAAGAAGAATTGCTTTTCTGTAAAGAAATCGGAATCCACTATGCACAAGGCTATTTCATAGGAAAACCACAAGAAGAAGCGATGGAACCATTTGCAGGAACTCAATTCGTTTAATCGCCAAGCCCCTCCCAACATTTACGGGAGGGATTCTTAATGTAAGGGGATCTTTAAAAGGGAGAAGGAGAATAAAATAGTTCCTTGACAATTTCAAAGGGCATGATATTATATTACTATAAAATACTTTAGTGCATAAAAGCTTAAAAGCGTTTAAGGGTAAAAGAGTAATGGAATCCTTAAACTAAATCAATCACATATCTTTGTCTTGAACAACGCAGTAGGAAATAGTGCGACAGCAAACAGAGACTGGATGTCAGCTGAAAGTCCAGGTCCGCTTCTTTCTGAATTACTTTGTTTATGAATTCTCTAAGTGGCTTAGGGGGTTTATCAAGAGACAACCTTTATGAAGTGGAAATAAACCAAAGGATTGCCAGGGATCAGTCGATCTTATGCTCATCATGAGTTTATTTCAATTAGGGTGGTAACGCGGAGAACTCTTCGTCCCTATCAGGGATGGAGAGTTCTTTTTGTCATACAATCCCTTTTCGGTCACATAATAAATCTTACAGAAGGAAGTGTTAACATGTTAAACATTCAGAGCGTTCATAAACCGTCCGTTCCAGAAGCATCCGCAGTATTACTCGCTGTGCTGGGAATCATCAGTGTCAGCATTATAGGTGTGGGAGCGGTCCCTCATATTCCGATCATTCTTTCCCTCTTCTTTTTGATGGTTTATGGACTGATACGCAAAGTGAAGTTCAAAGAAATTGAAAAAGGGATGATTGCCGGTGCAGAGGGTGGATTAGGTGCCATTCTATTATTTTTCTTTATTGGACTGCTTGTGAGCAGCTGGTTGATCAGTGGGACCATTCCCACGTTGATGTTTTACGGGTTTGAGTTTGTCACTCCACATTATTTTTATGCGATTGCCTTTTTACTTACATCCTTAAGTGGAGTAGCAATCGGAAGCTCACTGACAACGGCAGCAACCATCGGTGTGGCATTGATCGGAATCGGTGAGGCTATGGGGTTATCCATGGCAATCACGGCTGGAGCTATCGTTTCAGGTGCTTTTTTTGGAGATAAGATGTCTCCTTTATCGGATACAACCAATCTTGCGTCATCCATTGTCAAAGTGGATCTGTTTACTCATATTCGAAATATGGCATGGACGACCGTACCAGCCTTTATCATTACATTGATTGTATTTGGTGTCCTATCGCCCGGGACCAGTAAGGTCGACTTGGCCAAGCTTGATGCGTTACAGGAAGGTTTAATGCAGACCGGCCTTATCCACTGGTACAGTTTAGTTCCTTTAGTAATGCTGGTAGTGCTGATTGTATATAAGACGCCTGCACTATTCACACTGGCCATCACCATAGCCGTTTCTGTGTTCTTATCTTTTATCCACGGGACGTTAAAGGTAAATGAATTATTCCAGGTGCTATTCGAAGGTTTTACATCGAAGACTGGTGTAGAATCCGTTGACTCACTGTTGACAAGAGGGGGAGTGAACAGCATGATGTTTACGATTTCCCTTGTCATTCTCTCACTGAGTCTCGGTGGATTACTATTTAAACTGGGTATCATTCCGGCGCTGCTCCAAAAAGTGTCTGCTGTCATTCAATCTGAAAGACGGACGATTCTTTCCACTGCATTATCAGCGATTGGGATCAATCTGGTGGTAGGAGAGCAGTACTTATCCATTCTATTGACCGGGGAAGCATTTCAATCTCAATACAAGAAATTGGGTCTTCACCCTAAAACCTTATCCCGGACATTGGAAGATGCAGGAACAGTGGTGAATCCTCTAGTTCCATGGAGTGTGTGCGGTATATTCCTCACAGATGTACTAGGGGTTTCAACCATGGAATATCTACCATTTGCGGTCTTCTGTCTGATCTCCCCGGTCATCACCATCCTGTATGGTTTCACAGGGTGGACCATCGAGAAAGAGCAAACGGAGAACAACCCTGTTATTTCGAATTCATAACAATCACCTAATGAAAAAGGACTGTCCATCTGTATGATTCACTCTCTTAGTGTGAGGATGATTCATTTAGAGGACAGTCCTTTTTGTTGCATTTCACTATATGTGTCAAAATAACGCTGGTAATAATGGCTTCCTGCAGAAATCATGAATAAATGAAATAGGGGGAGTACGCCGATCATCGCTGGATTGTTAAGTAATAATACACCTTCTTGTGTCATAAATACCTCAACAGTCAAGAGAAAAAGGATGCTCCATAATGTATATTTCCAATCGCCGTTCCTGAAAAAAATAACTAAACTATAAAAGTACGTCGTGAACCAAATGTACATGGCATTCCCTGCGATCAAATCCTTGACCGGATTCGAAAAATGATTCAGGGGAATGATATATAACTTGAGAAGGGAAGAGAGAATCCAGGCAAATGATAGAGAGATGGTGGAAAGTGCAAAGAACAAAGTGATGAAATGAACATAATGATTGTTAGATTCCTCCAGAAATCTCCACCACGTCTTGGCTAATATAACAGAAATGATAAGGAAAAATGTTGTATAATACGATTCCCACCAATGATGTTCGTATAAATTCGTGTGTGTGAACCACGTTTCTATAAGGTAGAAGATACCGATGATGACCGCAATCCTCCATGCCGGCAAACGGTACAATACAATGTACGTTATCGCAACCGGAACCGACAATGCCTGTGAACTGATCGATCCCAGGACGCTGTCATTGTAATTATTCGATAAAATATGGGGATGATACGTATAGCTGTTAAATAATACAAATATGACATATTCAAATACATAGGCCAACCCGGAAATGAAAAGCCAAAATAGGATGATCCGGCCAGAAATTTGACGATTCTTCATCACAATCAAAGATAATGCGAAAATGCTGAAAAGGCTAAGGAATACAAAGGGAACCCAGTTCGCCATTCTAATGCTCCTTACGTTACAGTATAAAAATAGTGTATACCGATAAGGTGGAATTATTTATTTTATAGAAAAATAATCGATATTTATCATACACAGACGTTTTAATATTGAAGGATCTTCCTGAAGAGACTATAGTTAACAGTAACTCCTTCCAAAACGTAATGAACGCTATACATAAAGAAAGGGGAGCACTTCATTGAAAATTAGTGATTTTTCCATACGACGACCGGTGTTCACCATTGTCACTATGCTGCTGATCCTTATTCTTGGAGGAGTCTCCCTCCTCAGGATCCCGTTGAAACTCATTCCGGACCTCAATCCACCAGTAGGTGTCGTGGTGACCAATTATCCTGGAGCGGGTCCAGAGGAGGTGGTGGAGAAGGTAACAAAACCACTTGAAGAAAGCCTATCCACCTTACCGGGCATGAAGAACCTTCAATCGACTTCAAGGGAGGGTTCGAACTTTATTCTCCTTGAATTTTCATGGTCCACTTCCATCGATGAGATTGAAAATGATGTCCTGCAACGCCTCGACCAGACTCCACTTCCGGATGGGGCAGAGAATCCAAGGTTTCTCAAATTTGACCCTGCCCAGTTCCCGATCATTCAATTTTCTTTACGGGAAGAAGGGAACGATTCCAATCTCAAGACACTATCCGAGAATTTGAAACAGGAACTGACAAGAGTGGAGGGTGTAGCAAATGTAAATGTTTCAGGTTCATTAACGGACGAAGTGGTCATTGAATTGAATCAAAAAGCGTTGAAAGATAATCGTCTAAGTCAAGGCGATGTGGTCAATACAATCCGCGCTAACAATGTGACCGCTCCCGGAGATACGATCGAGACAGATGGACAAACATTGACCACGAGAGTAGTAAGCAAGCTCCAGTCGGTGGAGGAATTAAAGGGATTGGTCCTTCAAGTGAATCCTCAAACCGAAAAGAAGCTTAAGCTTTCTGATGTAGCGAAAGTTGAACAGAGAAAACAGGATACAAACACAATCACACGCGCAAACGAAGAATCTGCCATCCTGTTCAGTGTGCTGCAACAATCAGATGCTAATACTGCCTCCGTATCGAAAGCGTTTCAAAAGGAGCTGGACCGCCTCTTAAAACAGGATCAATATAAATCAATCAAAGCTGATATCCTGTTCGATCAGGGGGATTACATCGCTCAAGCCATCGGGAATATCGCCAATTCCCTCCTGATAGGGGGAGCTTTTGCCATGCTCGTGCTCTTCTTATTTTTAAAAAATGTAAAAAGTCCCCTTATCATCGGGGTAGCCATTCCTTATTCAGTCATTGTTACGTTTGTTCTTATGTTTTTTGCCGATTTCGCATTGAACATCATGACATTGGGAGCCCTGGCTCTTGGAATTGGGATGTTGGTTGATAATGCGATCGTAGTCATTGAGAATATTTATCGTCATTTATCCCTGGGGAAAAATCCGAGGGAAGCTGCAAGTATCGGGGCAAAAGAAGTGGGGGGAGCCATCACCGCTTCCACCTTGACTACTGTAGCTGTATTTCTGCCGGTTGTTTTTATATCCGGTTTACTGGGAGAATTGTTTACCGAGTTCGCCTTGACGATTTCTTTTAGTTTATTGGCCTCACTTGTGGTGGCATTGACGGTTATACCGATGCTCGCAAGCAGACTGCTGAAGAAACCAAAAGGAAATATCGAAGCGAAGCGGAGACGTTCTAAGAGCAGAAAGACATTTGCCCGGTCGGTTAAATGGGCGCTACGTCACCGTTTCATCGTATTGTTCATCACTCTCATTACATTAGTGGGTGGCGGGCTGGGCCTTACGACGGTAGGGACACAGTTTTTGCCACCAACTGATGAAGGGTTTTTCAACATGAGGGTCGAATTGGATAATGGAGCTTCCGTCGATGAGACCAATAAAGTCGTCAAAGCGATTGAAGGCAGGTTGGAAAAAGAAAAAGATGTCGATGTTTTCGTAAGTCTGGTGGGTACAACCCAGGAAGAATCATTTAGAGGAAGCGGGAAAGGGAATATTGCAGAAGTTTATGTGAAAATGGTACCTCTCGATGAGCGGGAGAGGTCGATTTTCAGCTTTGCGGATGAAGTAAAGTCTGAAGTGGAAAAAGCTGCACAAAAAGTGAATAAATCTGCTGAAGTTTCCTTTAATTTACAGTCAACATCCGGTTCCAGTCCTCAAACCTTGACGTTTAACCTGAGGGATACGGATCAGAATCGTCTGAAGGAGTCCGTCGATTCGTTATTCTCCTCTTTAAAAGGCATGAAAGATGTCACAGAAGTTTCAACAGATCAGATGGAGACTGTGAAAGAAGTCCAAATGAAGGTAAACCGGGAGAAAGCTCTTCAACAAGGAATAGCTCCTGCTCAAATCGGGACGCTCGTTCAAGATGTGACCCGGGGGGTCCTGACTACCCAAATGGTCACAGAGTCTTCTGACGTCATAAATGTTCTCGTTCAATATGACAGGAACATCACTGAAAATCTTGATTCTTTAAAGAAACTTCTCATTCCAAATGGACAAGGGAAGTATATTCAGTTAAACTCCGTCGTCGACTTTTCAATTGCAGATGGACCTGTCAGCATTCAAAGAATTGACCAGCAGCATGCCGTTCAATTCACACTCAACTATTCATCATCAACCAATCTTGGAGCCATTTCGAAGGCGGTAGATGAGAAAATCGAATCACTGGATCTTCCAAACGAGACATTGGTTTCATTCAGTGGGGACAGGGAGCTCCTTGAGGATTCTATTGATGACATGGTCCTGGCCCTTGGGCTTGCCATCGTGCTTGTCTATATGGTCATGGCTGCGCAATTCGAGTCATTTAAATATCCGTTTGTCATTATGTTTACTGTTCCGCTCATGGTAATAGGTGTAGCAATCGCCATGGCCATTACACAGACCCCTATCAGCATATCGGCGATCATTGGAGTGATTGTACTGGCAGGTATCGTCGTAAACAATGCTATTGTCATCGTTGATTATATCAATCAGCTTAAAGAGGCGGGAATGAGCAGCTTTGACAGCATCGTAGAAGCAGTGCAGGACAGGGCAAGACCGATCTTCATGACGGCACTGACGACGATACTCGGCTTATTGCCCCTGGCACTGGGGCTGGGTGAAGGTACCGAAATCAATCAGCCTATGGGTATTGCCGTCATTGGCGGACTGATCAGCTCGACATTACTGACCATTTATGTCATACCGATTGTGTACAGTTTCTTTGATAAAGAGACGAGAAGAATGAAGAAACCAAGAGAAACATACGTATATAAAGAATAGAACACACAACGAGAGTTAACCGGATGCTAAGCAGTCACCTCCTAAAATGATGAGGTACCTTAGTCGTAAGGTTAGCTCTTTTTTTTATCAAAATAATGGTAACAAGCGAGGGAGAGGATCCAAATGGAAAAAGGTATCTATTTTATCACGGGGTTTCCGGGCTTTTTAAGTCATAATATTGTAGAAGAATTACTCAAACAGGAGAAGGTATCGAAGGTATACTTACTTCACCTTCATTCAATGAGGAAGCAGGCGGAAGATGGAATACGAAAACTCAGATTCTTGTCAGATGCAGAGATCATCCTTGTGGAAGGGGACATTACCCGCACGGATCTTGATATGGCAGAAGAGAAAATCATCGAGATTAAGGAGGAAGTGGAATATGTTTGGCACTTAGCAGCCATCTATGATCTCGCAGTCCCTCAGAATCTTGCACAGAAAATAAATGTAGAAGGCACACGACAGGTCAATGATTTCTGTCAAACCTTAGCTCGATTAAAAAGATATGTGTATTTTTCCACTGCTTTTATAGCGGGATCACGTGAAGGTGAACTAATGGAGGATGAATTGATCCACCCGGAGCGTTTTCATAACTTCTATGAAAGGACTAAATATGAAGCAGAGGTCCTGGTGGATAAATTGAAGGACAAACTGCCAATCACGATTATCCGCCCAGGTATCGTGAAAGGGAACTCAGAAACCGGCGAGACCGTGAAGTTCGATGGGCCATATTTTATTATGAATATGTTTAAGCGATTATCTTTCCTTCCGTGGATTCCATTTCTCGGTGAGGGTACCTCTTATATAAATATTGTACCCGTTGAATATGTAGTGGAAGCATCCATTTATCTAGGCCATGAGGAGGTGGGGAGTGGAAAGACGTATCATCTGACCGATCCAGCACCACTGATGGTAAAGGAAGTGTATGAGCAGATTTTATGGCATATGTTAAAAAAGAAACCAATGGGGAGTATTCCGATAACCCTTTCTAATTGGGCACTTGGTTTCCGTTTTATACGACGTTATTTAAAAGTCGAACGGGAAGCATTGGACTATTTTACATACCAAGGTAAATTCAATTGCCAAAATGTGCGAAAAGACCTGAAGGGGACAGCAATTATATGCCCTTCCCTTTCCAGCCAGATCAAAAAAATGGTTGAATTTTATCTTGAACATGCATCTAATGAGCGATTGCACGTGAAGATCGATTAATAGGGGAATGGAAACATTCTAACAAGCAATCATCGTAATAATTGGGAGAGATATGGTGAAAATAAAGGGAGAAGCAACATTAGGAGGAATTTCAAGATGTCATTTTCCCTTACATCATACCTTGACCGACACAAACACAGTCCTTTCCATAAGCCTTTTAAAAGTACCCTATTTCCACACTCCTCCTTTTTTACGGGGTGCATATGAAGTCATCCATTACAAAATTAGAAGGAATCCTGTGGAGCATTGCGCTTCCGGGTTTTCCTCAATTGCTTGTCGGTTTATGGTTTAAGGGAACGTTGTTTGTACTTCTTGAGATCATTATCAATATTCAAAGTAACTTCAATCTGGGGATCATGTACAGTTTTTTAGGCGAAACACATAAAGCAGCTGAGATAATTGATTACCAGTGGCTCATGTTCTATCCGTGTTTATATATGTTTGCCATGTGGGATGCGTATAAAATTGCCGATGCCCAAAAGAAAAACTACAGTTTTTTACCCTTTGTAATGTCTGCTTATATGGTAACGGTTGGTTTGATGTATTCCCCGAAAGTGTATCTGTTTGGAAAATTTATCGGGCCCATTTTCCTTCCGATTTTGTTTGTGATTCCCGGAGTGTTGATGGGACTCTTGGTACGAGCCATCCTGATACGGGTTCAATGAAATTTTTCTCTTTACGAATAAGTGTTTTTGAGATAAAATACATTTATACAAATGAACGTTTTCTACCTGTCAAAGGGGAGTAGCTATAGGTTTCATACCTAAACAAAGTCGTCAATTCATGGTGTATGCCATCGGCTTTGTTGGCATATCCGTATGCTAAGCAAGACCTTTGCCTTATTTAGGCAAGGGTCTTTTTATTTTTATAAAATTCCTTGCCTATTGGAAAACTAACTATGTAAATAGGGAGGGACTAAAGGTATGGATGCTTCGATGTTATTGGAATATGGATGGGTCCTACTGATTTTGGTAGGTCTTGAAGGGATATTAGCTGCTGATAATGCGGTGGTTATGGCCGTAATGGTCAAACATTTACCTGTGGAACAAAGGAAGAAAGCACTTTTTTACGGACTTTTAGGAGCCTTCGTCTTTAGGTTCGTTGCATTATTTCTCATTTCGTTCTTAGTCAATGTGTGGCAGGTTCAGGCCATTGGGGCCATTTATTTATTCTACGTGGCCATTCACCATTTTGTGAAGAAAAGGAAAGACACCGGGGTTGTAGAAGAGGAGCCGGCGAAAGGCTCGGGATTCTGGACTACTGTACTCAAGGTGGAACTTGCGGATATCGCATTTGCGGTTGATTCCATGCTTGCTGCCGTTGCTTTGGCCGTAACGCTTCAACCGACTGGATGGTTTGATGTGGGGGGTATTGACGGAGGGCAATTTATTGTCATGTTCCTAGGCGGCATCATCGGGTTGGTGATCATGAGGTTTGCTGCAACCTGGTTTGTGAAATTATTGGAGAAATACCCTACCTTGGAATCAGCAGCCTTTTTAATTGTTGGCTGGGTTGGTGTGAAACTTGCCGTATTTACCCTTGCTCATCCTGATGTAGCCATCCTGGATCATCACTTCCCAGAATCAAAAGGGTGGAAGCTTGTATTTTGGAGCGTATTGATCCTGCTATCTGTAGGCGGATATTTATTATCAAGAAGAAAAGCAAAACAGGAAGAAGCAGAAATAGAAAGAAAAGCAAAAGCAGAATAATGTCGTTATACAAAGCTAACGTGGAATTTTCCCGTTAGCTTTTTTGATGTTTATGAACGGGAGTTTTGATGGGGGAACCGAGGTAACCGGTGTTTGATCACCTTCTGGTATTCACTTAAACAGATTTCTTGATTTTTTATTTTGCAAAACCCCCTCAAAATGAGTTCTTTTAACGTAACTCCTTTAATAAGGCGATCGATCGGCCAAAATATGAAATTTCGGGGTGATATGAAAAACCCCACCCTATCCTTTTCACTTTTACATTCAACACCATATGAGTATAATAGTGTGCAGGATGGGGTGAGACTGATGCTAAATGTTCTACTATTTCTACTCGCTAAACAAAAGAAAAAGCAATCGCTTGAAGAGATGGCGATCCAAATACAAAATGGTGATGAGCAATTATTGAACATAGTTCTCGAAGATTATAAGCCATTTATTAAAAAAACGGTATCATCGGTCTGCAAACGATTCATCTATGAAAGTGATGATGAATTCAGCATCGGTCTGATTGCCTTTCATGACGCTATTTTAAAGTATAATGATCAACGGGGCTCTTCTGTCATCAGTTTCTCTGAAGTAATCATCAAGCGGAGAGTGATTGATTATATCAGAAAAAATGGGAAGTTTCAGGATGTCAGTTTCGATATGAGCCTCTTTGAAGATGGGGAAGATTCTTCTGGTTTAACGATCGATCAGATTGTATCTGTTGAGGAATTCGGAAAACAGGAGGAAGCCAGAAAGAGACGTGAAGAAATTCTTTATTTCCAGGAACAACTGGTTCAATACAAGTTGTCTTTTCACGATCTGGTTGAACAATCTCCCAAGCATGAAGATGCAAGATTGAATGCCATAGACATCGCCAAAAAGGTAGTGAGTTCCCAAGAACTATTAGATTATCTTATAGAAAAAAGACGATTACCGATAAAAAAATTAGAAAAACAGGTGAACGTCACCAGAAAAACAATTGAGAGAAATAGAAAATATATTATAGCCATTTCTCTTATTCTTATAGGGGATTATGTCTATTTACGGGATTATTTAAAAGGGCGGTTAGAGATATGAAAAAAGGGATCATTATGGAAATCAAACAGGATATCCTGGTTTTGATGACACCGGAAGGAGAATTTCTTACAGGAAGAAAGCAGCCCGATCAACAGTATGCGATAGGCGAAGAGATTCCTTTCTTTCCAGTGAGCTTAAGTACTGCCAAATCCAAGCCGATTTATAAATGGAATTGGAGAGTATCGACTTCCTTGTTAACAGTCCTTGTCGTCATCATTGCCCTGTTCTCAAGTACTGTGCTACAGAACAATAGGGCTTATGCCTATGTTTCAGTCGATATCAATCCCAGTATGGAACTAACATTAAATAAAGATCAGCAGGTATTGAATATCAAGCCATATAATGGTGATGCCAAGGTCCTTTTAAAGGAACTGAGTGACTGGAAAAATGAAAATGTTGGAGAAGTGACGGAGAAAATCTTCCTCTTAAGTGAAAAACTCGGGTACTTAAAGGGTATTCAAAAGGTTTTCATCACTTCTTCCTTCATTGATGATTCCGATCCTAAACGGGAAACCGAATTACTGGACGAATTAAATGAGTTTGTTGAGGATTACGGCACTGATCATTCAACGAATATCATCATGGAAGAAACATCCCGGGAGTTTAGGGAAAAAGCATCAGAAAAAGGGATGACTGCAGGCTCCCTTATTCGTGAAACAGAGCAAAAGGACTTCGACCGAACAACTGAGCCTGTAGAAAAAGAATTGAACAAAGAAGAAAAAGAAGTTCAAGAAAAAGAGAAGCAAAAGAAAGCTATTATAGATGAAAAAGTCAAAGCAGCGAAGCAAAAGGTGAATCCACCAGTAAAAGAGAAGAAACAAAATGCAGAAAAAACTCAAAGACCTCAGAAAAACCCTGACCATCCGCAAAAGCCTCAACCCGAAAAAAAAGGGGAGAGGGGAAAACCTGAGAAATCACAACCTGGGAACTCCTCAAATGGTAATAATGGAAACAGAGGTAATGACAAACCTAATAGAGGGCATGATCATTCTCCACGTAATGATCAAGGGGACCATCGAAACAATGATAAGCATAATGATCAGCAAAATAGAAATGAAGAAAAGAAACATAATCATGAAAACAGAAAAGAAAATAAAAAAGACTAAAAAAATAGGCAAAGGCTCATTCAACTGAATGGGTCTTTGTTATTGAGAACGAAAAAGGGTAGCTGGTACATGCCAGCTACCCCGGTGCCAAGTTATTTAGTTTGTTGTCCGGTTAATTGAGATTGAGCTTGTTTCACAAGACGTTTCGTGATTTCTCCACCAACTGATCCATTAGAGCGGGCAACTGTATCGGATCCAAGCGTCACGCCAAACTCCTGGGCGATTTCATATTTCACTTGATCAAGGTACTGTTCAACACCAGGAACAAGTAATTTATTTGAACTTCTAGCCATAGTCGTTTTCCTCCTTACCAGGATACTTGAAACAATGAATGTTTCAGTAGCTATATTATTTGTATTATCATCATGAACATGAATGGTAATATTTCGCCGAAATTGTATTGTTTGCTTAGAAATAATATGAACCACCACACTTGTTCGTTTAGGAGGCCTATATTAAAGGAAGAATAAACATAAAAAGAAATTATTCATTTTTCCTTTCATTCTTCGGTTTTATTCTTTAAGATAGAAAAGGAAATAACGTTGAAAGGGAATTACACACATGTGGTATAAGCTTAGATTGAATTTAAATAAATTAACTCCTGCACAAGTGATCGTAACGTATTATCTTCTGGCGGTGACGATTGCGACCGTACTACTCAGTCTTCCCATTGCTCATAAATCCGGGGCAGAGTGGAGTTTCCTGGATGCGATCTTTACAGCGGTAAGCGCTGTGAGCGTCACAGGGCTTACCGTTGTGAGCACGGTCGACACATTCAATACAACGGGAATCTTCATTTTAATGTTTGTTCTCCAATTCGGTGGGATTGGAATCATGACACTCGGTACGTTTTTCTGGTTGATTGTAGGAAAGAAGATCGGCTTGAAAGAGCGCCGCCTCATCATGACGGATCAAAACCAGACAAGCCTGGCTGGACTCGTGAGTTTATTAAAACAGATCTTATTACTGATCATCTTCATTGAAATCGTGGGCGCTTTCATTTTAGGTGTCTATTTCATAGGGTATTATCCCACGTGGCAGCAGGCTTTTATCCATGGACTATTTGCATCTGTCAGTGCCACGACGAATGCGGGCTTCGATATTACAGGTCAGTCACTCATTCCTTATGCGAATGACTACTTTGTCCAGTTCATCACCATCATTTTATTGACACTCGGAGCAATTGGATTTCCCGTACTGATTGAGACGAAGGATTATCTAATGAGCAAGAAGAGAAACAAACACCACTTTTCTTTATATTCAAAGATAACTACGGTTACGTTCTTTGGATTAATGTTATTCGGGACATTGGTCATCTTTCTCTTTGAATATAACCGCTTTTTTGATGGTATGGAGTGGCATGAGTCATTTTTCTATTCGTTTTTCCAATCGGCTACGACGAGGAATGGGGGACTTGCCACCATGAATGTGGCTGATTTTTCTACTCCCACCTTATTGGTCATGAGTGCTCTTATGTTCATCGGGGCTTCACCAAGCTCGGTTGGTGGAGGGATCAGGACGACGACATTCGCCCTGAATATTTTATTCTTGTTCCATTTTGCAAAGGGGAATCAAACCATTAAGATATTCAAAAGGGAAATTCATCATCAGGATGTTATCAAATCCCTTGTCGTGACGATGATGGCCATTTTTATCTGTTTCCTATCTGTCATCATCCTCACTTTCACAGAGGACCATTCCATTATGGAGATTGTCTTTGAAGTTGCTTCCGCGTTCGGAACGACAGGATTATCCATGGGAATCACATCTGAACTTTCCTCCATCGGAAAATGCGTCATCATCGTGTTAATGTTTATTGGTCGAGTGGGGATCCTTTCCTTCCTCTTCATGATTGGCGGAAAAGAAAAAACAGCTAAATATCACTATCCTAAAGAACGGGTCATTATTGGGTAATGGGCCCCTTTAAAAGAAGCTAATGAAAGCGAGTGGTGGTTGATTTCCGCTCTAGGTGCCCGCTTTCCGGGGGGCTCGCCTTCCGCCCTAGGAAAGCGAAGTCTTGCACGGAAATCAATAGAGGTGTAACAAGTGATACTAACTAATTTTATGATTGCTCATCTTTAGAGGAAATGGATTTAATTATGTCCAGCCTCTTTTTTTTGTCCTCCGAAAATATTGGCTTATTCAGTTGAGTGAATGCCTATTTTTAGAAGAATGGAAAAGGGGGAGGTGGGGAAAATAAGGTCAAAGGAGATGAGTCATAAATGAAACGTAAAGCACAGTATGATGCGGCTGAGAAAAATAATCAAACACCGCTTAAGAATAAGCAGGAGGCTGAATTTTCTGCTGAATTTTCTCAAGGAGAGGATCCGGCAAAAGGAAAGAATAGAAATTCGTCAAAAGGTAAAAAAGGGAGAGGCTGATGAAAGATAAAAAACAATCTTTCCGTGAAGAATTCGGTCAGGAATTTGGGGATGTTAATGCAGCCAAAATAATGGAAGTGACCCAAAAACAACCAAAGACAGAAGAAAAGAAGAAAAAATGTTAAGCGATTCGCTTAACATTTTTTCTTCTTTATCATTGAACAAGTTGACGGGCAAACTCGAATACGGTTGATTGACCAGTTGAGGGTTCAAAGTAGGCAAGGACGTATTGATCCTGACCTTCTTTTGAACGGATCGTTTCAAGGAGTGTATGCTTATACAACTCTTTTTCATTTAATTTCAGATTGGCAAATGCCTCGCCTGCGATGGTTGGTTGTGCTAAAAGATTTTGATAAATGGCAGATCGCTCTTTTTTCGTTAGCTCATGCGTCCACCACGGTTTTCTTGGTTTGTACTTTTGATTGTCTAAATAGTCGAGTTTCATGAGACCTTCAATGACTGAAATTTGAAAGCTTGTTTCATTGGACAAGAATTCATGCAGTCGTTTGAACAGATCTTCTAACTGATGGCCGATCCGGGACCATCCCCGATTTTCCCAATAGGAACCAAACTGCTGGAAGAAATCAAATGGGGTGTCAAAGCATTCAGTAACCAGGTATTCAATCGTTCGATCCATGCGGTGATCGTTCCAATATTTCTCCAGTACGTCTTCCACTTGTTTGATCCGAACGATATCTTCGAAAGACAATACGTTATTCCCTAAGATTTCATAAGGAGAATGATCCATAAACGTATATTGATGATCATTTGCGCGAATTCTCAGGCCGGTCCCGCGCAGCATCTTAAGAAATCCTAACTGTAACTCTTCTGGTCTCATTTCAAACACATCATTGAACGTTTTACGGAATGAATGGTAATCCTCTTCAGGGAGACCTGCGATCAAATCCAGATGCTGGTCGATTTTTTTACCTTCTTTCACCATTGTGACGGTTCTCGTGAGCTTTTTATAGTTTTGTTTTCTCATGACCAGATCATTTGTTTCATCGTTGGTTGATTGGATGCCTATCTCAAAACGGAATAGCCCCCGTGGAGCATGTTCATTGAGGAATTCAATCACTTCGGGACGCATGATGTCTGCCGTGATTTCAAATTGAAAGACGGTGCCCGGCACGTGCTCGTCAATAAGAAATTGGAACATTTCCATTGCGTAGCTTCGGCTTATATTAAAGGTTCGATCCACAAACTTAATGGTCTTCGCTCCATGTTTCATCAGGAATCGGATATCTTCCTTAACCTTTTCACGATCAAAGTAGCGTACACCAACTTCAATAGAAGAAAGACAGAATTGGCAACGGAATGGACAGCCCCTGCTTGTCTCGATATAGGTCACCCTTTTTCCGAGCTCTTGCAGATCTTCCTGAAAACGGAAAGGGGAAGGAACATCCCTTAAATCAATTTTATTTTGCTGCGGTTTGATGACAGGCTTTCCATCAGCTAAATAAGCCACTCCATGTACCTTCGACCAATCTTTATCACCATCAAGCTGATCCAATAACTGTTTGAAGGATTCCTCACCTTCACCAATGACGATAAAGTCAACGTCTTCAAGGCGCTCCAGCCAATATGGAACATCATATGTCACTTCGGGACCTCCGAGGATGATCGTTACCTCAGGCATGATTTTTCGAAGAATCTGAATGACTTTGATCGTTTCTTCGATATTCCAGATGTAGCAGCTGAATCCGATGATGTCCGGCTTTTTAGAAAATAAGTCGGTAACGATATTAAGCGTTGGATCCTTTATCGTGTACTCAGAGAGCTCAATTTCATGTTCGGGCTCTGCATAGGCCTTTAGACAGCGAATAGCTAAATTCGTGTGAATGTATTTTGCATTTAACGTACTTAAGACGACTTTCTTCATTCATAATCTCCTTTATTCTAAGTCCGTTTGACTCTCAGTCAAATAACTTTCAGTAACCAAATTATTATCTGTGGCAAGTTGTTCGTACAACATAATAAACCAACCTGACTATCATTTTATCTAAGCTTGCGATAAAGCTCAATGTTTGTCTGAAATGAATTTAAATTTATTGTAACTATTAGAAGGAATTTTAGGAAAAGGTGCGAATAATATAAGGTAATATATGTTTTTTGAAAATTGCGTTGAATGGTGATTCGGATGCTCGTATGCTCAACCTAAGCGAATAGTTAATCATGAAAAAGGGACTGACCCGTGAATACAATGGGGTCAGCCCTTTCTAGTGAGGTTTATCTTGTATTCATTTCCCTTTTGGAAAGCAGTTTCTGCAACCTGGTTGATCTAAACTCGATGATAGGTTGTGTGATGCTGGTAAAGAATTTAGTTGAAAATATCATCGTCAGTACAAAAGATACCCCGAGTAACAGTAACAGACTGGTGTTAGGGTCAATCGTATCCTTTAGATGGCTTTCACGGAATAACCGAATGAGAAAACCGTGGAGCAAATAAACATAGAGAGTATTTTCCCCCCATTTGGTGAAAAACTGTCTCTTTGTAGGAACAAATGTAAAAAAGCTGAAAATCATCACGACGTTTAATAAGTAAACAGCTGCCCTGACACCCATGCTGATTACGTTGTTCCATTCAAAATCTCCGTAAGGCTTGGAACCAAGCAACCATTTGTCTGAGAATTCAGGGATAAAATACATCCCCAAAAATACGATTACAAATAATGAACCTGCCACTAAACGGGCTTTACCCGTTTTAAAATATTCGAAGTGATCCTTCTCCATGTAGTACCCCATCAGGAATATTGGAAAGAACACAAATGTTCGGGACAAGCTTAAAAAATTTGAGATTACATCAGCGTATCCTACAAGCAGTCCAAGTGAAAAAGCCACTGTCAAGCCGATTCCAGGTCTGAATTTAAACCACTTAATGAAAACATAAAGCAGTGCGTTCCAGCAAAAAAGGCTGATAAGGAACCACAGTGACCAGTGAGGGTTCAGTGGATTCACCTCGAATGTTGATTTTTGATAAAGAAAATGATAGTAGACCGTATAGATCAATTGAAACAAAATGTAGGGAAGTATCAATTTTTTTGCAAGTTTCTGGATATACCCTTTTTTATAGAATCCTTTCGCGAAGAACCCTGCCACAAGGATGAAGGCCGGCATGTGGAAGGTGTAAATCGTTTTATACAACGAAAGGATAAAGGGGTCGCTTTCGATATAGGAACGTATGACATGCCCAAATACCACTAAAAAGATCAAAATGAATTTGGCATTGTCGAAGTAATAGTTGCGCTGTTTCATATCTTCACCATCTTTTAGAAAAGTTTAATCCTAATTCATTCTTACCCTAGGATACAATGAGCAAAACATGATTTTCACTGTTAATTATCACCAGAAGTGCGGGGAGCTATGCGGATTCTGTAGGATTTAAGCCAATGGTCGTCTTTTAAATTAGTAAGGGGATGAGGAAATGACTAATAGTAGTAAAGTGAAAGAAGAGCAAAAGAAGGAATTATGTCATCCTGTCGATAGGGAGATTTGCTCAGCTTCACCTATGCCGATGTTTGTGATCAATAAAGAGTTGAAAATCGTTTATGCCAACCCCGAAGCATATGAAACCCTGGAAACAAATAATGAGAATGTTGTAGGGAAGCTCTTCAGCTCATTTTTCTCTTCAGTGCCCGCGCCTATAGTGGCCCATTATAAGGAAGTAATGGAAACGGGAAAAACAATGGAAGACGAAACCCTGATGAATGCAAATGAGAAGAAAATCATTCACGTCGAACTTTTGCTGAAAAAATCGACCATTTCACCTAACGCTTATTTATACTTTAAGGATGTAACGGAACTGAAGGAGAAGGAACGGAAAGATCATTTAAATGTACATTTACTATCGAACATTTTCCAGAATGCTTCAGAGGGGATCGTGTTATTTGACATTGAGGGGAATATCAATGATGTGAATCATGCATTCAGTTTGCAAGTGGGGCTTGATAAGGATGAAATCACCAAGAGGAATATCAGCTCCTTCATTCCGAAAAATGCCCATTATAGAGTTGATAAAATCAAAGAATTGATTTCTCAAAATAAAAAAGCCCGTGGTGAAATTCCAATCAAGAAATCACAAAGTATTTCAATCGTGGAATTTACGACAAGTCCGTACGTCCATCATAAGCTCCATATGGCCATTCTTAGAGATGTAACGGAAAAAAGGCAGATGGAGATCCAACTGAAGCGAAATGAAGAATTGTTCAAAGGATTGTTTGAAGAAGCGATTGACGCCATTGTATTATGGGATCAGGACGGAAGGGTACTTAAAGCGAACTCTTCAGCACTGAAAATATTCGAATGCACACTTTCAGAGCTTCTCTCCAAAAAAATCAGGGATTTCGTTTATCCTTTGGAAAGCCAGAAGTTCGATCTGGTCATGGAACAATTATACAGAAGCGGGGCTGTAAGGGATGAGGTGTTGTTTCTCATGCCGAACAATCAGCTGAAACATTTGGAATTCACCTCGAAGCTTCATTCCGTAGATGGTTATAATATGACCATATTCCGTAATGTAAGTGAACGATATCAAATGGAAAAGGAGCTGCGGGAGAGTGAGGAAAGGTTCCGGAAGATATTCGAAGGTTCATTGGATGGATTGCTTCTGACCAATCACAATTATGTCGTTGTTGATGCGAATCCCGAAGTGAGTAACATCATTAAGTTGGATAAAGATCAACTTATTGGTAAAGACGTACGGGAAATATTGAATATTGAGCCGGGTGAAGAAGCTTATGACGATTATCTGCATCAATTGAAGGAGGAAGGTCAGGCGACATTTTTAAAAGCGCTGACATCATCCAGGGACAGAATTCAATACGTTGAATTATCTTCGAAATATAATTTGCTCTCTAACTTGAATTTGACCATCATCCGGGACATTACCGATCAAATTGAGATGCAGGAACAATTAAGAAAATCTGACACATTAAGTGTGGTAGGTGAGCTTGCTGCAGGGATCGCTCATGAGATCAGAAACCCGATGACTGCACTAAAAGGATTCATTCAATTGCTTGAAAACAGCGTCGGGGAAGATCACGAGATGTACTTTAATGTGATCACTTCTGAATTCCAGCGTATCGAGTCAATCATCACGGAGTTTCTCGTATTGGCCAAACCTCAGGCAATCCAATACCAGGAGACGAATTTAATCAGGATCATGAAAGATACGGTTGAATTACTGAGTGCACAGGCTGTCATGCATAATGTTCAGTATGCGGAAAGGTATCAGGAAGACCTTCCTACCATAGTAGCTGAACCCAATCAGTTAAAACAGGTATTCATTAATGTCATTAAGAATGCGATTGAAGTCATGTCGGATGGAGGAGTGATTTCCATCAGCATCGGTGAGACAGAGGACGGGTTGATCCATATCGAGATTAAGGACCAGGGAGGCGGAATCTCAAAGGATAAAATCAAGAAGCTCGGCGAACCTTTTTATACAACAAAAGAAAGAGGGACTGGACTTGGACTTATGGTAAGCTTTAAGATTATTAAAGAACATAAAGGCAGCGTTCAGGTTGAAAGCATTGTTGGACAGGGAACCGTTTTCCATATCTATCTGCCTAAATCATAAAGGAGTCCTGTATAATGACCATTCATGCGATTATAATCGATAGTCCCATTGGGAATTTGAAGCTCATTGCCGATCCCACCCAATTGCTTTCTGTGCAGTTTGTTGAGGAAGAAGCTTACATCGAAACGGATCATCCCATTTTGACTAGAGCAAAGGAACAGATCCAGGAATTTTTTAAAGGTGATAGAAGAGCATTTGATCTTCCTTTGAAAATCGAAGGGACCGCGTTTCAAAAGGAAGTATGGAATATCCTGCAGAAAATACCTTATGGCGAAACCTGGTCGTATCAGGATGTGGCACAAGCCATACAAAGACCGAAAGCGGTTCGAGCTGTGGGACAGGCGAATAAAGCCAACCGTTTTCCCGTCATTATCCCTTGCCATCGTGTCATTGGGAAAAATAAGATGCTCACCGGTTATGCAGGGAAGCAAATTGATAAAAAAGAAACGTTACTATCATTAGAGCGATAATAGGAACGAGACTGGGGCATAAATAAATCCATTTCCTTTAAAGACGAATAATTAAAAATTCGTGGGTCACTAGCTACACCGCTTTTGATTTCCGTGCAAGACTTCGCTTTCCTCGGGCGGAAGGCGAGCCTCCTCGTCACTGTCGTTCCTGCGGGGTCTCACCTATTCCGCTTTTCCCGTAGGAGTCTTCGTCTTGCACTCCAATCAAAAGCTAGATCCGGCTATATATACTGAATGCTTTAGCAATAATAATAAAAGGGTCATTCATCAAGGTTTTTGTTATTCGTACACAGACTATAGTTTTCGAATGTTCGATTATTTTGGGTCTGTCGAAGCAAAATGAGTCATTCACATCAAGTTAGAAAGAGAATTTATATAATTAACGCTTACGATCACTGCAACTAAGAGATAAGAGTTGATGTATGCAATAGGTGAAGCAATTTCGACATTACATTGTTATAGTGAAACCTTACGCTTGGAAGTTGATTGGAGCGGAAGGTGCTCAACTCACGCCCCGCGGAAAGCGAGCACCTGGAGCGGAAATCAACCACTACTTACTACATCCAAAAGTAACAATTACGTATACAGTCAAATGATCAATCCGAACAATTTCGATTTTCAAAAAAGAATTTCGAATGATTGTTCGGATTTTCTTTTGCCTAAATACTTTTGTCACAGCCTCGTTTTTATTTTTTGTGACACAATTATGGGGGGGATTCTGAAAATAATAATTGATAATTCAATCTGTTTAGATTATCATCTAATTAGATATAAGTCGAAAAAGATAGGGGGATTAATGTTGCAATTAAGTAAGCAGATAGCGTTTCATAAGACTATGGGGGACCCGACCCGTATCAAGATTGTTTATTTATTGGCAGAAGAGAGTTTGCATGTGGGAGCCATAGCCGGAAAGCTGGGACTTACTGCGCCAACGATCTCCCACCATTTAACGAAACTGAAAGAGTGCAATCTTGTTTATTCACGGAGAGAGAAGAACACGGTTTACTACTATTTGAATAAAAAAGTATTAAGTCATCACGGGGATGTTCTTCACAGGTTTGCTCAAGAAGAGAAAGGGGAGAGGACGATGTCAGAGAAGTTAGTGAAAGAAAAACAGAAAGTGAAGAATAATTTTCTGGAGAAAAATGGACGGATCAAAAGTATTCCCGCCCAGCAAAAGAAAAAATTATTCATTCTTGAACATCTCGTGGAAGGTCTGAAGGTGGGTGAAAAGTATAAGGAAAAAGAGTTGAATGAGTACATTCTCCAATTTCATGAAGATTTCGCCACCTTGAGGAGAGAGTTCATCATCCACCAGTTCATGTATCGGGAAAACGGCATCTATGAGGTGAATCCGAAAGAAATGTGGGCATCTACTAAACTTTCAGATTAAAAAGAAAGAGGCTGGGACATAACTAAATCCATTTCTTCTAAAGGCGAACAATCATAAATTAGTTAGGATCACTTGATACACCGCTGTTGATTTCCGTGCAAGACTTCGCTTTCCTCGGGCGGAAGGCGAGCCTCCTCGTCACTGTCGTTGAGGCCACTGATAATATACCGATTATTTGATTTGTAAAACAAAAATGAGTTTTAAAGAACACAAAAAGAGTGTATTTGGGGGTTTTTCTCCCATAATACACTCTCATTTTTCTTTCTTTCTTACTTTTTTTCGTTCATTAGTTTTATTATTCGCTTGATATTCACCGCGAAGATGGAGGTGGCTCCTTGGATATGCATACCTAATAGACCCGCGGCGTTGGCTTTATCGTACCCGTGTCTGTTTTTGAGTTCACTATTCTTAGCCTCAATTTTATATCGAGAACGTGAGAGTTCTTTGAACTCTTCGGAATGTTGGAATGTCTCGTGCTCCGAATGTTCCTTTGATTTAATGGTCAGAGAGTAGCTCTTTGTCTTCGCCCCTTCTGTGTAACATCCTTCTCGAATCGGACACTCTTTACATTTCTCAATGTTCCAATAGAATTTTATTCGTGTGTTACGATTCTTGTCTCTTTTTTTTATGTGTCCACTGTTTTTAGACAAGTGTCCCGCGGGACACATATAGCGACCTGCATCTTTGTTATATACGAAACTGTCATCTTTTCTTCTGCCATTTGTTATAAGGGGATGCAGCTTAGAAACGAGCTTAAGTTTTTCTTTATTGGCATAAATGAGATTTTCTTTTCGAGAGTAAGCTTTGTCACCAATGACTGCCTCTATTTCAACTCCATTTTTTTTCGTTTTATCAATTAAGTCAGGAAGATAGTTACCATCCGATTTTTCTCCGGAAGTAATAATAGCCGCTGTGATGATTCTTTCATCCGAAAGGGCAAGATGGGTCTTATATCCATGAAAAGAATGGTCTTCAGATTTGTGTCCGACTCTCGCATCAGGATCCGTTGAAAAATGGGTATTATACTTACTATCTTCAACGGCTTCCTTTAAAACGTTAAGCTTTTCCTTCACGGATGGGACTTTTGCAATTTGTGGAGATCGTTCAACCACAGACACTAACTGTTCGGTGTATGTAAGTTCTTCTTGGTAGCCCCCGTCAACTGGTTTACTAGGGAAACTTTCTTTCATTTTCTCATCATATTGGTAAATCGTCTTACGAAGCTTTTTGGACAATTCTTGTAAGTATTGTGTAGCTGATTTTGAGTTATATCGAGAACTAGTATGAGTGGCGTCTAGGATAATGGATTTTCCTAATAAAAGATTGTGCTCAAGGGCTATTTCTACCGTCTTTCCGATTAGTAAATCAAGTAATTTCATATCCTTAATACGCAGTCTTCGAAATTTAGTAAGAGAACTTGGGTCAATTACAGGCTCCTCAGGAGCGAGATCTAGAAAGTATTTAAATGACAAATCGTATCGAGAGCGTTCGACAACATCGACATCTGATAAGTCATAAAACACTTTCAGTAAGAGGTATTTAAACATTCGAATAGGTGGAATGGCGTTTCTACCATTATCAATACTATAATTTTTTTTAAGTTCATCCAGTATAAAGGAGAAGTCAACGAGTTCTTTCGTTTGTCGCAGTAGGTTATCTTTTGGAACTACGAGGTTGTACAACTCGTAATATGGACTTAAAACTAATTCTTCTTGTTTTGATAACATTGAGAACACCACCTATTCACTAATACTTTAATTATAAAATAAAACAGTCAGACAATCCTCATTTTCATGAAGATTGTCTGACTGAAATTAGACTTTTTCAGTGGCCTCACTGTCGTTCCTGCGGGGTCTCACCTATTCCGCTTTTCCCGTAGGAGTCTTCGTCTTGCACTCCAATCAAAAGCTAGATCCTGCTATATATACTGAATGTGCTTTAGCAATGATAACAAAAGGGTCATTCATCAAGATAGGTGTTATTCGTACACAGACTGTAGTTTTCTCATTTTCGATCATTTGGGGTGTGTCGAAGCAGAATGAATCATTCACATCTGTTTAGAAAGAGTATTTGTATAAGTAACGGTTAAGGTCACTGCCACTAATAGAGTAACATCCAATGAAAAATCCGAACGATTTCGATTTTCAAAAAAGAATTTCGAATGATCGTTCGGATTTTCTTTCAACTAAATACTTTCGTCCCAACCTCTTTCAACATGATTATGATAGGTTCATGGTCAGTTGGATGCTTTCTTGAAAATGAGGATACAGCACGCCCTTTTCTGTGATGATGCCTGTGATCAACTCATGAGAAGTCACATCAAAGGCTGGATTATAAACAGGAACATGTTCGGGTGCGATCATTGAGCCAGCCATCGTCGTGATTTCGTCTGGGCCCCTTTCTTCAATCAGGATATCATCGCCGTTTCTAGAGGTGAGATCGAAAGTCGAAGAAGGGGCAGCCACGTAAAATGGAATATTGTAATGGTGACATAGGATTGAAAGCATGGACGTACCGATTTTGTTCGCGGTATCCCCATTCGCAGAAATCCGGTCTGCACCGACGATCACGGCCTCCACACCTTTTTCTTTTATAGTATGGGCGGCCATGCTGTCAGTAATGAGGGTCACTTCGACACCTGATTGCTGAAGCTCCCATGCAGTAAGTCGTGCGCCCTGAAGGACCGGGCGTGTTTCACAGGCGTATACGTGAAACCCTATTCCCCTTTCCCGGCCTAGGTGAAAGGGAGCAAGTGCCGTTCCATATTTACTCGTTGCAATAGATCCCGCATTACAGATGGTCATAATTTTCCTCTTGTCATCTAATACATCCAATGCGTATTCACCGATCATCCTGCATACTTCCTCATCCTCAGTGTGGATCTGGATGGCAGTATGAAGCAGGTCGGTCTTGGCTTCATTAACGGATTGTGCAAGGGCAAGAACTTGTTCCAACCGATTCAATGCCCAGACCAGGTTGACTGCCGTCGGCCTCGAGTCAGCGAGATATTCTTTATCCCTCCTGAAAAGGTTATTGAATTCTGTCAGATTGTCTGTTTCATAATGGCAAGCAGCATGAGCCAATCCATAGGCAGCTGTGATCCCGATTGCCGGGGCACCTCTCACTTTAAGTGAAACGATGGCTTCGTAATAGTCTGTAATGTTCGTTAGCGTTAGATATTCCACAGTGTTCGGCAGCTTTTGTTGATTAAGAATCAGTAAATGATCTTCATGCCACTCGAGTGAAGTTGGAATGGTTGGTGTATGTGTCATGAGTATCTCCTTTAATTATTCAGAATGTGACCGTACTAAAGTCAAAAGCTCTTCAATGGAAAGAATGTGTTTCCGATTTACAATCAGTTTTTTTCCAAGGTTGAGGCATGCCCGTTTGGCCTTTAATCTTTGTTCTTTATCTTCGATGCTCTCGAGGTCATCCACGTGTGCAAGACCGATCGTCCTTCTGATGCACTCGCATCCTGCAAAACCGATGCTGTCCTGAAAGCTCTTCTCCAATACATACTCAAGGTACCCACTCACCTTTGTGTAAGCGTCGCCACTTTCCTTCCAATGTCTGGAGAACGTAGCAGAGAAGACGTTCCAAGTATTTTCGATATGGTGGAGGACGGGTTCCTTTTCACCTGGACTCGCGATCACTTGGAAAATAAGGTTTGCAATAAACTGACCGATATCGAAACCGATCGGTCCATAAAAAGCAAATTCCGGGTCGATGACTTTTGTGTGTTGGTCATCCACAAAGATACTGCCCGTATGGAGGTCTCCATGAAGCAGGGCTTCCCCTTCTGTTAAGAAACTCTTTTTGAGCTTCGCCACCTCAAGCTTTAAAGTGAAATCATCCCATAATTGTTGCACATCCCCGGATAATTCCTCCTCAAACTCATTCGTTTCACTGTTGAAAAATGGATCCGTGAATACCAGGTCCTCTGTGATTTTGCATAGTTCAGGATTGGAAAATTCCTTCACATACTCCTTTTTCTTAAATGGATGAAGGGCATAATCAGATGTGAAATACAGTGTATTTGCAAGAAATGTACCAATGTCATCAGATAATCGGGGGTACTTATTCCCATTGATCAAGCCGGTACGAGCGATTGTGAGGTTGCTTAAATCCTCCATTACTGTGACGGCGAGGGAGGGATCAGAATGATACACTTCCGGGACGAGGTCTCCTACAAATGAGCGCTGAAGGAGTAGGGCACCCGCTTCAATTCTTGCCCGTTCGATCGTAAGTGGCCAGCTTTCACCTACAACCTTTGCATAGGGTAGGGCCTGTTTGATGATGATTCCTTTATCTGTATCCCTTTCAACTACATGAAAAACCAGATTCAAGTTCCCATCCCCGATTTCTTCACATGTTAAAAGTGAACCATCTTCAAAGATTCCTAAATGTACAGCCATAGCGATGGCCGACTGTTCCGTCAGTGGTTGATACGTATTGAGTTTAGTGATTGCCATTTTCTTTCCTCCTTTAGTGCACCCTTATGAAAGTAGGGGTGTTAGGGAGGCTTTTCCGTGGCATAAGAAAAGCCTCTTTCCATGTTCGAAAGAGGCTTGAAGAGTCATCTTCTTCGCCTCTTATCTCCCAGAAAGACTATCTTTCTGTTGGAATTAGCACCGTGCCTTACTGGATTGATCATCCGGCGCATACTGCGCCCCGTTTTACAACGGTATTACGGTCGGTTGCTGGGCTTCATAGGGCCAAATCCCTCAGCCAGCTCTTGATAAGAGTTGCGTGTGCTATTAAATTAAAATTCTGAATGTTCATTTGAATTGAATGGTACCATTGGAGTATTTTCCATGTCAACGGTTTTTTAGTAATTTCTAATAAAAGTCCGGTCTCCGATCTTGAAAGATCGGAATTTGTTTACGGACCTTTTCTACTTCCTGCAAATTGATTTCAGCAGAGACCAGCTGTTCACTTTGGGTTCCTTTTGCAAGGATTTCACCCCATGGGTCGATGATAAGGGAGGTGCCGCCGAATTCGTTACCAGGGTCACTCCCCACACGGTTGCATGCGAGCACAAAACATTGATTTTCAATTGCACGTGCCCTTAAGAGAGTCTGCCAGTGATCAATTCTTGCCGCCGGCCATTCAGCCACCACAAAGACGATCTTCGCTCCCATCATGACATGTTTCCTGAACCATTCAGGAAAACGTATATCGTAACAAATAAGTCCTGCCATCCTGTTATCATCAAGAGAGAACGCCCCGTCTTCCTGTCCAGGAAGTAAATAATGATGTTCATTCATTAGTTTGAATAAGTGAAGCTTTGAATACTGTTTCACCAACACACCATTAGCATCCGCCACCAATAGTGTATTCCTTACCCCATCTTTTGATTTATTGGCAACAGAACCACCAACGATGTGAATGGAATATTTTTTTGAAAGTGAAGTCAGGAAGGAGGAAGAGTCTTCGGCTTCTTCATCTGCGATCTCATCTATCCGTGTAAGATCATAACCTGTCGTCCACAGCTCAGGAAGAACGACGGTACCGCACCCTTCTTCCTTTGCTTTTTTTACCCACTGTTCCACTTTAACTTTGTTTTCTGCAGGTTTTCCAAACACGATATCCATCTGGGCGAGACCAACCTTTTGAATCATTACCTTCACCTCGTTATGTACTTTTTGTCAATTATTCCTTTACATTCTGTATGTTCCGTTATATCATTTGTGACTAGAATTTGAAAGTAATTAATTTTCAAAAAAATGAGTGGGTGAATGGATGAAACACTTTGAAAAAGCAAAACGCTTGGATTTATTACCGGAACAATTTTTCGCTTCCCTCGCAGGGACAGTGAATGCTGTTGTGAATGAGGGGCATGACGTCATTAATTTGGGGCAGGGAAATCCAGATCAGCCGACGCCTTCACATATTGTGGAAAAATTAACGGAAGCGGCTCAATCTCCTTCCAATCACAAATATCCACCATTTCGTGGTTTATCGAGCTTTAAAGAGGCAATCGCTGCCTTCTATTTCCGCGAATACGGTGTGGAGATGGATCCAGAAACCGAAGTAGCGGTTCTCTTCGGAGGAAAAGCGGGTTTAGTGGAAATCCCTCAATGTTTATTGAACCCCGGCGACGGAGTATTAGTCCCTGATCCCGGTTATCCGGATTATGTATCGGGGGTGGCATTGGCAGAAGCAAGTATGATCAAGATGCCGTTGAGAGAGGAAAATGGGTTTCTCCCGGACTATCGGGTGCATTCCCGTGAAGAATTGGAAAGGGTAAAGTTAATGTTCCTCAACTACCCCAATAATCCAACAGGTGCGACAGCCACAAAATCCTTTTTTGAGGACACGGTGGAACTTGCGTTAAAACATGATATTTGTGTGGTGCATGACTTTGCTTATGGGGCGATCGGTTTCGATGGACAGAAGCCTGTGAGTTTTCTAGAGACGGAAGGTGCAAAGGATGTCGGGATTGAGATATATACATTATCGAAAACCTATAATATGGCAGGCTGGAGAGTCGGCTTTGCCGTTGGGAATAAGAGTGTCATTGAAGCAATCAACCTCCTCCAGGATCACCTTTACGTAAGCCTGTTCGGAGCGATTCAAGAAGCAGCCACTACGGCCATACTGAGTTCTCAGGATTGCGTAACGGAACTGGTTGCAACATATGAAGAACGAAGACAACTCCTGATCTCGGGTCTCCAGGCAATAGGGTGGGATGTAAAAGCTCCGCAAGGTTCCCTTTTTGCCTGGCTTAAGGTGCCGGAAGGGTTCACTTCTGTTGAGTTCTCAACCTATTTACTTGAAAAAGTCAAAGTGGCCGTTGCTCCTGGTGTAGGCTTTGGTGAATACGGAGAAGGGTATGTGCGTGTCGGTCTTTTAACTACAAATGAACGGATAAAAGAGGCGATTTACCGTATAGAAAGTTTAGAATTATTTCACAAAAGGGATTGACATATGTTGAAATTGGTGCAATAATCCAACTGAATTAATAGAATGAAATTCTTATCAAGAGCAGGCGGAGGGACCAGCCCGATGAAGCCCGGCAACCGACTTATTTAAGCACGGTGCTAATTCTTGCAGCTATAAAGCTGACAGATAAGAAAGAGTGCCGAATATAAACCTCTTCTTATCTGGAAGAGGTTTTTTTTGTTTGCAGCTTGCTGAAATCAAACCGTTGAAAATTGTTTTTACATAGGGAGGTAATACGAATGAGTGAAGTGATTGCAACATATCAACTAAAGGGAAAGAGTGGTTCATTCGAGAAAAAAGCAGAAGGGATTGCTTTGGGACTCACGGTCGGGTCATGGACGGACTTGCCGCTACTGGAGCAGGAACAATTGAGAAAATACAAGGGAAAAGTCGTTTCAGTGGAAGAGAGGGAGGAGAAAGGCTCCTGGGGTGAGGTGAAGATTGGGTATCCGAGTCATAATTTTTCCAATGATATCCCGGCTATCCTTACAACAGTATTCGGTAAGCTTTCACTCGATGGTGAAGTGAAATTACTGGATCTGGAGTTCTCAGAAGACTTGAAAAAGTCATTTCCCGGTCCACGTTTTGGGGTAGAGGGCATCAGGGAATTAACAGGTGTTCATGGTCGACCGTTGTTAATGAGCATATTTAAAGGGGTGATCGGCAGGGATCTCACGTTCCTTGAAAATCAGTTAAGAGCTCAGGCCCTCGGCGGAGTCAATGTCGTAAAAGATGATGAAATATTATTTGATAATTCCTTGACCCCCTTTTTTGAAAGAGTGAGATTAGGAAAAAAAGTGCTGCACGACGTATTTGAGGAAACGGGTAAGAGAACCTTGTATGCCGTAAATCTGTCAGGGAAAACCTCGCAATTGCGGGACAAAGCAAGAAAAGCCAGGGAGCTTGGGGCAGACGCTCTTTTATTCAATGTATTTTCATACGGTCTTGATATTCTGCAGGAATTGAGAGAGGACCCTGAGATTTCATTGCCGATCATGGCTCATCCTGCCTTTGCCGGGGCTGTTGCAGCATCTCCAATATATGGAGTGAGCTACTCTTTATGGTTGGGTAAATTATTGCGAATGGCCGGGGCTGATTTTTCATTGTTTCCATCTCCGTACGGAAGTGTGGCACTAGAGAGGAGCAACGTCCTGTCCATACGCCATGAATTAACAAAGGATGACGACCATTTGAAGAGAACATTGCCAGTTCCATCAGCAGGCATACACCCTGCAATTGTACCCCTATTGGTAAAAGACTTTGGGACAGATTGTGTCATTAATGCCGGAGGAGGCATTCACGGTCACCCTGACGGTGCAAGTGGGGGAGGAAGGGCATTCGGTCAAGCGATCGATGCTGTTTTATACGGAACGTCACTCCAGGAGGCAGCCAAAACCCATGAAGAACTGCAGAAAGCCCTGTCCCTATGGGGAGGGGAGGTAAAGGTGTAATGTGTCTTCCGGTCATATTCTGTGATTTCGATGGGACGATCACAGAAACAGATAATATCATTTCTTTGATGAAAGCCTATGCCCCACCAGAATGGGAACCTATAAAAGAGGACATTTTAAACCAGTCGGTCTCGATCAAAGAAGGTGTAAGCAATATGTTCTCATTCATTCCTTCTTCACAGAAAGATGAGATGATCCAGTATTTAATGGAAAAAGCGGTTATTCGTGAAGGTTTCAAGGAATTCGTGGACTATACAAAAGTCAATGGGATTCCCCTGTATATTGTGAGTGGGGGAATAGACTTCTTTGTTCACCCGTTACTGAAAGAATTCGGGCCTTTTAAGGCTGTATATTGTAACGAAGCTATCTTTAACGATTCGACCATAACGATTCATTGGCCATATCCATGTGACGTGCACTGTGAAAACAAAGGATGTGGATGCTGTAAGCCTTCCATCCTGAGGGCATTATCCCTAGAAAATCATGAGGTGATTGTAATAGGGGACTCTGTTACAGACATCGAGATGGCGAAGCTTGGCGATACAGTACTCGCAAGGGACTATCTGGCACGTACATGTAATGAAAAGGGAATCCCATATCATCCTTTTGAAACATTTCACGATTGCATAAAAGTGATAGAAAAAGGAGTGACAATATGAAGTCATATCAATCCGAATGGGAAGAGCTCGCTGATATCAAAAGAGAATTGGCAGACAGGGACTGGTTTATGGGAACCAGTGGGAACCTGGCGATACGTGTGGGATCAACTCCTGTATCTTTCCTGGTTACGGCAAGTGGAAAGGATAAGCGAAAGCATACGAAAGAGGATTTCCTCCTCGTGAATGCACATGGTGAGGCATTGGAGCAAACCCAACTGCGCCCATCAGCTGAAACCCTGCTCCATAGTCATATATTCAATGGGAGCTCAGCAGGATGCAGCTTGCATGTCCATACTGTTGCCAATAATGTGATCAGTGAACTGTATGGGGATGATGGTGTCATAACATTCAGAAGCCAGGAACTGATTAAAGCCTGGGATAAATGGGGTGAAGATGATTCCCTGTCAATCCCGATCATTCATAATCATGCGCATATCCCAACCTTAGCGGATTCCCTCCGCACACACATTCAAGAAGATAAAGGGGCCGTGCTCATTCGCAATCATGGAATTACGGTTTGGGGGCGTACAGGATTTGAAGCTAAGAAACTATTGGAAGCGTGTGAGTTCCTGTTCCAATACCAACTCACACTATTATCATTAACAACTACAAAATCCATTTCCAGGGGAGGAGTCAAATTATGACAACGATACACATTCAGGGGAAAAATCAGATCATTGATCATCAAGAAGAGGTAGTAAAGTATTTAAATGAACAAGGGGTAATTTACGAACATTGGAACATTGAAAAGCTGGATGAATCACTAAGGGACAGATACGCATTAACCGATGATGATAAAGAGGCAATTCTCTCAACCTTTAAAAAAGAGATAGAAGATATTTCAGCACGCAGGGGGTATCAGGCCCGGGATGTGATCTCCCTTTCCGACAGAACACCAAATCTTGAAGAGCTATTAAAGAATTTTCAACAGGAACACCATCATACGGATGATGAAGTACGCTTTATTGTAAATGGACATGGGGTATTCGTCATTCAAGGAAGGGACGGAGATTTCTTTGAGGTACACCTCAATCCGGGCGACTTAATTTCCGTGCCTGAAAACATCCGCCATTATTTCACCTTAAGCGATGATAAAAAAGTAGTCGCAGTCCGCATTTTCGTTACCCAGGAAGGCTGGGTACCAATCTATTGATCATAATATCAGGATAGACAAAGAGTCATTTCATTTGTCTATTCTTTTTTTTGAACGTATGGCGAAAAATGTCTAATTCAGCAAAAATACTAGTTATTTTGTCTTGTTTTGCGAATCTATTTACTTTTCTGATAATAATTGGGATAATGCTCAAGTAATGATTTTACTTTAAAAAGACTAGGAGCTAAAAAGGAGTTTAGTAGAAATGGGTCGTTTATTAAAACAGAAGTGGCTATTATTGAAAATCAACCAGAAGCGCTCGGAAATGGTATCGATGGGAGTGAACTTGGGATTATGTGCTGAGGAGACAATCAAATGCAGCCAGCAATTGGATCAGTTATTGAACGACTATGAGAAGTGCATAAATAATGGTGGATCCCAGCCACTCTATGAATCATCAAGTGAATTAGGACAATACATTAAGAGTTTATTGAAACGCACTGCTTCTTGACCACTCACCAGGAATTCCCTCATCATTCAGACAAATAAGAAAAAGAATCTCCGTTCATTTCCACATTCACATCTTATTAACAAAACTAATTTGTCGTTATTTCAAAAGTAAAGGACGGTTCGCCTAAAGCGGGCCGTCCTATGCTTTTTACTCCGGCAGAAAGACTCTGACAGTTGACAATGATCAGATATATTTGTATAATGTTTTGAAACTGAGATATATTCTTTAAAGGAATGAATGCCATGACCGAAAAACAAAATACAAAACAATCGTTGAAACTTTTCATTGTCCTATCCAGAGCTTTTAAAGCTTTAAACGAAGAGATAAATAAGAACATACAAGAAAATGGATTGAACCCGACTGAATTTGCCGTACTGGAGCTTCTGTATCATAAAGGAGACCAGCCTCTGCAGCAAATTGGAGGGAAGATCCTGTTAGCTTCAGGCAGCATCACTTACGTAGTCGATAAGCTTGAAAAAAAGGGGTATCTTAAACGTGTTGCCTGTCCAACGGATCGTCGGGTCACATACGCCCAAATTACTGAAAATGGCAGAGGGTTGATCGATGATATTTTCCCTAACCATGAGAACCGGATCCACGAGTTGATGTCTGCACTGTCTCCAGACGAAAAAGAAGAAACCATTCACATGCTGAAAAAGCTTGGACTATCCATCAAAGATCTGTCCTACTAGGCCACTTCAATCTGCCCTGTCTATTATAGACGGGGCTTTTATTTTTGGAGATTTTAATGAAATCGATCCCTATATTAACAGGAGATTCCGGCTATGAAGTCGAATACCTATAATCGGGATGAATTTAAGAGGAGGAACAAAGTATGAAGTTTGAAGAATATACATATAAAAGACCAAATCTGGAAGAGATTAAGCCGGCTTTCGAAAAGGTGCTCCAGAAATTTAAAGCAGCTTCAGATGTTTCAGAACAGATGGAAGCGATCAAGGAAATCAATGAAATTCGACTTACCATCGACACCATGCAGAATATTTGCTATATCAGGCATTCCATTGATACAAATGATGCTTTTTACAAAGAAGAGCAGGAGTATATCGATGATATGATGCCTGAGGTTTCGGGCATGGTGACAGAATATTACCAGGAACTGGTGAATTCCCGATATCGTCAGGAATTAGAAGATAAGTGGGGAAAGCAGTTATTTTCTCTTGCAGAGAGTGAAATCAAAACGTTTTCCCCTGAAATTATCACTCTGCTTCAAAAAGAAAATAAGCTTTCTTCCCAATATACGAAACTGGTGGCTTCTGCCAAAATTCCGTTTGAAGGCGAAGAGAGAACGTTGGCCCAAATGGGTCCCTTTACACAATCCGTAAATCGCGGGACAAGGAAAGAAGCAGCCTTTTCCACAGTCTCTTTCTTTGAAGAAAATCAGGAAGAATTAGATCGTTTATTCGATGAGTTAGTCAAAGTCCGTCATACGATTGCAACTACGTTAGGATATAAGAACTTTGTTGAGTTAGGGTACTATCGCATGACGAGGACGGATTATACACCTGATATGGTAAAGAATTTCCGTCGTCAGGTGAAGGAGTATATCGTTCCTCTTTCAACAGAGCTGAAAGAAAGACAGGGGAAGCGGATAGGAATCGACTCCATGAAATTTTATGATGAAGGATTTAAATTCACATCCGGCAACGCATCCCCTAAAGGAAACCCTCAGTGGATCATTGACAATGGTAAGAAAATGTATGAAGAGTTATCCCCTGAGACAAAGGAATTCTTTGATTTCATGATCGAACGCAATCTCATGGATTTAGAAGCGAAGAAGGGGAAAGCGGGAGGAGGGTATTGCACATATATTGCAGGGTATGAAGCACCCTATATCTTCTCGAATTTCAATGGTACGTCTGGCGATATCGATGTATTGACACACGAAGCAGGCCACGCATTCCAAGTATATTCAAGCCGTGGTTTCGATATTCCGGAATACATTTGGCCAACGTACGAAGCGTGTGAGATCCATTCCATGAGCATGGAGTTCTTCACATGGCCATGGATGAATTATTTCTTTAAGGAGGATACGGATAAGTATCAATTCTCTCATTTGAGTGAGGCACTGCAATTTCTCCCATACGGTGTAACGGTTGATGAATTCCAGCATTTTGTGTATGAGAACCCTGAAGCCACACCTTCTGAACGGAACGCAGCATGGAGAAAGATCGAGAAAGAGTATCTGCCCCACAAAGACTACGATGGAGTTTCGTATTTGGAAAATGGAGGGTTCTGGCAGCGCCAATCCCATATTTACAATTCACCATTCTACTATATTGATTATACGTTAGCTCAAATCTGTGCTTTTCAATTTTGGAAGAAAATGAATGAGGATCGGGAAGGGGCTTGGGATGATTATGTTTCCCTTTGTAAACTGGGTGGAAGCCGTTCATTCACAGCACTCGTGGAAGCGGCCCATCTAGACTCCCCATTCCAGGAGGGAACCGTCAAGAAAGTAATCGAACCAATCAGGCAATGGTTAAATGGAATCGATGATACAACCCTATAAATGAACCAGGACAGCCGCATTTTATGCGGCTGCTTTTTTTCGTTAATTAAAGAATTATGTTCTTTTGCTTCTGATTTCCCGTGCTTGTACATAAGGTGAAGTAGAAGGTGTCAGAGGTGATGGGATGAAAAGAATGGCTGGATCGTTTCAGATTGCAGCAGTATATGTAGGAACTGTCATAGGAGCAGGATTTGCAACGGGAAGAGAAATTGTCGAGTTTTTCACTCGATTTGGTTTTGTCGGGTTTATTGCCATATTACTAAGTGGATACTTATTTATTACGATGGGAACCAAGATCATGCTCAAATCCCATGATATTAAAGCAAAATCCTTCGAGGAATTCAATGAATATTTATTCGGCAAATGGTTTTCAAAAATCATGAATATCGTCATGATGATCATGCTGATCGGAGTTTCAGCCGTCATGCTTTCAGGAGCAGGGGCCGTTTTTCAGGAGCAGCTCCTATTATCCAAACAGTTAGGCATTTTGTTGACCATCGGATTGGGTTTTTTAACGATGATGGTAGGTATGAAGGGCTTATTTGCTGTGAATACGTTTGTCGTTCCTCTTATGATTGTCTTCAATCTGCTCCTGATGGTGTATTCCGTTCGCAATGCGGATTTTTTGGATGCATTCCTCATGATCCCTCATGCGGAAGATGGTTGGAAATCGGTCGTGGCCCCATTTTCATATGTTGCCTTCAATCTCGCCATGGCACAGGCTGTTCTCGTTCCAGTTGCAGGAGAAGTGAGAGATCGGGAAACCATTAAATATGGGGGATATCTTGGCGGTTTCTTTCTTACACTCATTTTGATCTCCAGTCATATCACGCTGGTCATGATCCCGAATGTAACCCAGTATCAGATTCCCATGGCCGTGGTGATGAAGTCATTCGTAACAGGCTTCTACTTTATATATATCCTCATTATTTATGGTGAGATTTTCACTTCCGTCATTGGTGGCGTATTCGGACTCGAAAAACAGCTGGGAAACTATTGGAAAGGTTCATCTTTATGGACTTTTACCGGAATCTTCCTGATGATTTATTCTTTGAGCTTCTTTGAGTACAGTGAACTCCTATCCTATTTGTACCCTCTATTTGGCTATATGAGTTTGTTATTCATTATCCTTCTCTGGATGAAGCCGAATAAATGAAGTTCAAAAAGAGTAAAAAACGTGTCTGCTGCTCATGTTAATAGAGAGTAAATCAAAAGGAGTGACAAACATGACACAGTCCAAACATGAAAAAGAAAGACAGTGGAATGTAAGGAAAGAGGAGCAGCATCCTCACGGTAAAGTTTCTTCATTCAAGGAGCTCTCAGAAGGAAAGAAAGAAAAGCAATAAAAGGAAAACGGATGCTACAGGGCATCCGTTTTTAATTTGGTTATAAATCTTTATTATGATGATAAGAGTCACCGGTTTTGTATTGCTCGGGGAAGTATTTATTTCGTACTTCATCCTTGTCCCAATCGTCTTTACCGCAAGCTGTTGCGAGTTCGTCCAAATGTCTCATGATGTACTGCATATCAAGGTCCTGCAGGCTGTCATAGTCGATGCCTTCAAGTATATAATTCTTGAATGTCCAGACCAGCCGCTTCGTTTCACTGCTGTTATTTTCACCAATCATTCTCAGGGAACGCAGGATTTCTGCAATGATGGATACATCTTGTTTACCGTAATGCCTTAATTGATAAAAGCTTTTGTATAAATAATCGACAAAGGTCGGCTGCTCCAGAATGATACGCAACTGATTCTCGTCATCTGTCAAATAAGAGCTTGGAATCTTATGTTTTGCGAGCTTTGAAAGGATGATCCCGATTTCTTCAATGCAGTTCTTGGCTGTATTAGGGTCGTTGATGGCGGGGGAAATGGCCCTTAAGGCTATTTCCACAAGCTTCCGGATCCCGAGTTCAATGTCTTCCATAGGTTCTTTATCAGGACCCAGCACAAGGTAGCCGAGGTAATCTTCGGCGTCAATCTCTTCCTTCTCAGTCCAAACCGTCATCACAGGGGTTCCCTCAAGTAAGTATTCGCCAGGTGTCTTCACCATCCGTATAATGCTCTTATCCTTCCCGGATTTCTTGATCATCCCCTCAATATCAATCTGTTGCAGATATCCGGATGATTCACTGAACACATTTATGGGCTCGGTTTCCTTAAAAAAGGACTCATTGAATGTGGATGGTTCCTCTTGAAGGGCATTTCTTCTATATAGGTAGCTATTATCAATTTTATTATTCGTTTTAATGGTGATGTTATGGATTAAATTACTCACCTTCACCCAATTGGAAACGTGATGTACGAAATAAACGAAAACAAATAAACAAATAACTGCCACTACTCCTGCAAAAGCCGAGGAAATATATAATTCCTGACCTGATTCATCCTGTAGGAGGACCAGAAGGGTTATGCAATAGACCACACCGGACACAAAGATGGCAAGCACCCGTTGAGTCGGGCGATCATTAATGAAATTCTGTAAGGTCCTCGGTGAATACTGAGATAGGAATGTGGTGAGAACAACCATGATGGTTGAAAAGATAATGGTCGTCATCGTCATGATGGATGATGCAATCGTACTGATGATGGTCATGGATAAGTTGAAATTAGAGAACAAAACCTTTGGAAATATGGGATAGTTATGCTGACTTAACCACCAATCAAAATAAAAGGTGACAAGAGAAAGAAGTAAAGAAATCAGCGAAAACAAAAATGGCACAAACCAAAAGCTTTTTTGCGCTTTATTCAATATATGTATATTCAGGTTCATAACAGGGTTCCACCATACGAGACAGTATGCTATCAGAATAACCTCAAAGCCGTCATCGTAAACCTTTCTATGTTGGTGCTACATCAAAAAAGGAGGAGGAAGTCCTCCACCTTATAAGAAAAAATATTTTTAGTATTATGCCTCTACAATCTTATAATTTTTATGATTCACCACCGTCTTTTCTTCTAATTCAAGTTCGCGGTAATTCTTCATATAAGTTAAGTTGACGATTACTGAATTTTCATTCACTTTCTCCACGATTCCTTTTAATCCTTCTCTAAATTCAATTACATTCCCAATTTCCGCTTTTTTCATCAAAAGCCGCTCCTTTTTGGCAAATTTCTACAAACAATTACTAATATTTTGACGCAAAGTCACGAAAAGGTAAAGAGTTTTCTAAAAATTCCATATAAAATTTATGACTTGAGCTCATTAGCCATTTGAAACTACAATAGAAACAGTGAAGATGGAGGTTTGGATATGAGTGAATCAGAAATTCTTGAACAGTTGCAATCATTGCGTACAAGAGAAGTAGAAGAAATAATGGTATTGAAGGAAGATTTTCTTGCTTTCCGATCTGTGCTGGTGAAGCAGGATGATTTTAAACAGTTCCGTGGGATAGCTAAACAAGGTGGAAATATCCTTTTTCAATATCTTGATACACCGAGAAGTTAAACGAAGTGAAGGAGGTCATCCTCTGCTTTCTTTGTTCGCATGAGGGCATCAGGTTCTTGCTGTGTATAAACATTATATGAACGGGTTTCTTCATGTAGTATTGAAGCATGAACGATTGGTGGTAACCATTACCTGCTGAAATTCTCCCCATTCATTGTTATCTTATGGGGGAACGCTATTTAGGAGGTTGAAATATGATTAAGAAGAGCTTTATTTTAGGAATTGCAGCACTTTCTTTTGTTACATTCTCTACTCAAACATTTGCTGCAGGGGGAGAACACACTGTAGAAAAGGGTGAGTCCCTTTGGGATATCGGTAAAGAGAAATCCGTATCCGTCATTCAATTAAAAGAAGCAAATAATTTGAAATCCAATGAAATCCAACCGGGTCAAACAATCGAAATCCCGGACAATAATGTAACAGCCGAAGATCGGGAGCTGCTTGCTAAGCTTGTATATGCAGAAGCGAAAGGTGAGCCATATGCAGGTAAAGTCGCAGTTGCAACCGTCGTATTAAACAGAGTGGATTCTGCTGAATTCCCTGACACTATCAAAAATGTAATCTATCAGGTTTCAAATGGACACTATGCTTTTTCACCAGTACAAAATGGACAAATTAACCAGGAGCCTTCACAGGAAGCGAGGGACGCTGTCCAGGAAGCCTTGGCGTTCAGAGGTCAGGGGAAGGGCTCACTCTTTTTCTATAATCCAGTGACATCTACAAGTGACTGGATCACAAGCAGGGACACCTTGCTGACAATCGGAAAACACCGTTTCGCAAAATAAGAATGATCGTGCACAATATATGAGTGTTCGGATATCTTTTTTCTTTCCTCTATGTGGGATTAATAGTAAAATAGAGAAAAGAAAAAGAGGTGATGTTGATGAATGGAACAATTGTTGCTCGAATTGAGTTGGTAAGGTGGAAAATGATAGAGTCAGGCCTTCGTTTAGGGTTGGACAGTCCCACTACCATTCAACTGAGTAAAGAGCTGGATACCTTGATCAATATTCATCTGCGAAATGATACTAAAAAAACAACTCATAATAAAATGATTCAATAATTAGTAAAGGGTTAACCCTTGGAACTCCCTCTTATTTTATAAAGAGAATTCCAACCGGGTTAACCCTTTTCTATTAAAGTAGATTGAATCTTCAGGGCTAAGGGTATCCTTCTATATAAACATTTCATGGGAGATGAAGAGAATGAAGAGCAAAATTGTATGTATCACAGGAGGAGCCAGCGGTATAGGGAGGACCCTGGTTGAAGAATTTGCCAGAGAGGGAGCCATGGTTGAATTCATGGATAAGGATGTGGAAAAGGGAAGAAAACATTCCAATAGGCTTAATGCAGAAGGATATACCACACGATTCCATGAAGCAGATGTGGGTGTCCCCGAGGAAGTGAAGGTCGTATTCGATAAAATAAAAGAAGATCATGGGGTGCTGGACGTTTTGATAAATAATGCAGGTGTCTCCAGATTCATATCCTTCTGGGAGATGGAACCTGACGACTGGAACAGCATTCTATCATCAAACTTAAGCAGCGTATTTTATTGCAGCCGGGAAGCGGCCCCATTAATGAAGGGTCGCGGAGGATGCATCATAAATATGGCATCCACAAGGGCTTCTATGTCCGAACCGGATACTGAAGCCTATTCAGCGACAAAGGGAGGCATTGTAAGCCTCACTCATTCACTGGCCATTACCTTGAGCGATATGGGGATCCGCGTCAATTCCATCAGTCCAGGATGGATTCAAACGGAAGACTATGATTCCTTGAGGGACATCGATCACAGTCAGCACCCTTCCGGCAGGGTAGGGAAGCCTGAAGATATTGCGAGGGCATGCTTATTCCTTGCCCACCCCGATAATGATTTCATTACAGGTGAAAACATCGTGATAGACGGGGGGATGACAAGGAAGATGATGTATGAACATTAATGGAAATAAAAAACCAACCACTCAACCATCCAGGCGAAGTGGTTGGTTTTTTTGAAAAAGGGATAATTTAACAATGAATTATGATAGAATGATAAAAAGATATATTTAGAAAATTTAATCAATATAGTGAATGAGGGGGAAAAAGAATGAATCGATTGGATTCAATCAAGAGAGAGATGAATAAAGTGCTAGTGGGCAAGGACAAAGAAATCGACCTGTTGCTAATTGCATTACTTCAAGAAGGACATGTTCTATTGGAAAGTGTCCCGGGTACAGGAAAGACTTTGCTCGCCAAAACATTCAGTCACTGTATCGATGGTGCATTTAAAAGGATCCAATTCACACCGGATGTGTTACCGAGTGATGTGACAGGTATACAGTTTTTTAATCCGAAAACACAGGAATTCGAATTAAGGACAGGACCCGTAGTCACGAACGTCCTCCTCGCAGATGAGATCAACAGGGCCACTCCGAGAACCCAGGCGAGTTTACTGGAAGTAATGGAAGAAAAACAAATCACCATAGACGGGGAAACCGTCCCATTAGAGCCACCGTTTATCGTGGTCGCCACTCAGAATCCGATTGAATCCCAACAGGGAACATTCCCACTGCCTGCTGCTCAGCTGGACCGGTTTTTATTGAAGATTCCGTTTACGTATCCTGATTTTGAAGAAGAAAGAGGAATATTAAATCGCTTTAAATCAGCTGAACCATTAAATACAGTCAACAAAGTGTTAGGTCTTGATGAGTTACAATTATTGACCCGCCAAGTTAAAGAAGTACATATATCCGAGGATATTGAAACGTATATTCTTCAAATCACGAGGGGAACAAGGGAACACGAATGGGTAGAGGTAGGTGCAAGCCCCCGAGCCAGCCTCGCACTTCTTAAAGCTTCCCAGGCACAAGCTTTCCTCGAAGGCAGGGATTTTGTGAGACCTCAGGATATCGTAGCCGTTGCCCCGTATGTTCTGCAACACAGGATCCAATTAACGATAGAGTCTTCCTTAACCAGAACAGCCGAAGAAGTGATCGAGGAAATTGTAGAAATGGCCGTTACTCCTGTTGAAGCGAGGCAAGCTTAGTGAAGTGGAAACGTGACATTGTCGAAGATCCCTATATATCCTTGACTCTAGTCCTGCTTGTCATTATCGGGGCAGCAAGTTTTTATGTACATTCCTATGTAGGACTAGGTATTTTTCTATTGATGATCCTCTATTTCAGAGTCCATCAATGGTATTTATCGAAAGTTGGTGAAGGCATCAGCATTGGAAGGACCACGAAGAGATTGAGGCTGCATTGCGATGAGGAGCAAAAGTGGGAATTTCAAATCCAGAACAAAGGCATGTCTATTTGGGGTGCGACTTTGAAAATCTCATTTAAAGATATCGTCATCCCCACTGTGCATCCCTACTCGTCAGGCGTGGAGGACAAGATTGAAGTGTCCATTCCTTTCTCCATCCGTAAAAACGATGAAGGAAGCATCTCTATTCCCGTTAAAGGAAAAAGGAGGGGATTATGCAAGATAACTAGTATGCAGTTAGAAATCCCCCATTTATTCGGAAGTGGGAAAGTGCTGTTGGATTTACTCGATAATGTCCCGTCCACCATTATCGTATTCCCAGCAGATTCTCCCGTGAAGATGGCCGAGCAACAGCTTACATGGAAACAGGGGGACGTCCCCATCCAACATTCATTATTTCATGATGTCTTTCACCAGGTAGGGACAAGGGATTACATTCAAGGAGACCGCTTCCAGGATGTTCATTGGAAGGCAACTGCCAGAACCGGCAGCCTTCAAACGAAGATCTATGCGCCTTCTACTCAAAAAGAGTGGATGATAGCCATCAATATATCTGATCGCTATGCCATCACCAACCAGCTCGAAGAAATCATCCGGTATGCTTCCTTTATGATGAAGCTTGCGGTAGAACAGAACATCACTTTCTCCCTTGTCTTAAACGTGAGATCCCAGGGGAGAACTCCTTACTATTATCTTCCACCTGGAATAGGTAGGGTTCACAGGCAGAGAGGAATGGAAATGCTTTCTACTCTATCGACAGATGAGTTTACGATTCCATTCCATATTGTTCTGAAGCATTTACACATGAGGCAATTGGTTCCTTCTGTATTTATTGCTGCAGGGGCACTGGGGGCTCGTGAAGAAGCTTTACTGACAAAGATAGAGAAACAGAAAATCCAAGTTTACAAGTTGAAATCAGATCAAGAACAAGGAGTCGTCACATTATGGAATCGTACGCTGAAAGTTCCTTCTTGACCAAACATAAACAAATGCTCATGGTGAAAATGGGGCTCTATGTCGGCATCGATATTTTGTTCGCCCTATTGATGATCACATTCCTTTTTTCCAAAGAAGTTCTATTTAGCAGCTACGTCCCGTCCCTTTGTATCGTATTTATCATAGTCATGACATTTCTCATAGTAAGTACGTTGAGACCATGGATATTTAAACTATTTTTAGCGGCACTTGCTATTTCTCTGGTATTAAGTATCTACTTCTTCTCTGCCGCATGGTGGGTGATATTGGCTGTATTGGTTTTTTTACATTGGAGGATCACGTCGTATACTAAAAGTAAAGATGCATCCATAGAAGTGAGCAGCGGGTCGGTCCTGATCTTTTTATTTATCGCGTCGGGTTCATTATTGACAGGTTCCATAAGAGACCTGGAAAATACGAATATCATCTACAGTCTGTTATTTATTTTGCTTTCAATCATCATCACGCTCACGCCGATTCAAAGGATGCTTGGCGATGTGAAAAACGGACATAAAAAAGTGCTATTGAAACCAATGGGACTTTGGTTCTTAGTAACAGTGGCAGGCGGTTTACTGGCGGTATTCAGCTCGCTGGCTAGTAAAGGGATCTATTGGGGAGCAGAAAAGGTGTTTTGGGTATTTTCTTTCTTGGTGGATCCAATTTATAATCTGATAATAAATATACAAAACATGCTCACGGGCTCGAATGGTGCCGAAAAGGGAACTGAAAACGATGTTCAAAAACAGGATTTCGGTGAGACTCCGGATTATGAACTTAGCCAGGGATTATCATTTTCCTGGGTGAATGAGGTTCTACTGGGGTTGTTGGTCATTGCAGTCATCATCTATTTGGTGAAGAAACGAAAATCCTCCTTTGACATGTCGAAGGAAGAACAAAACTCTCCAACCATGATGACTCAAAAAATTGTAACCCCTGACGAGGATGCTGATATAAGACGAATTTCTTATTCAAAAGCAAGAGACGTAATCCGGCTATCGATGGAGAAGTTCGAGGGGGAAGCTCACAGGAGGGAGGCAGGAAGAAACCAGAATGAGAACGTTCAATTATGGTTCAACCGAATCGGCCTCAGTGAATCTGAACGTTTTTTCTCTCTTTATGAACGCGTTAGATACGGTCAATCCGTTCCAAATCAGCAAGAAGTCGATTACTTCACAAATCAAATTGAACATCATATTGGTGAATTGAAAGAACGGAAAGATCAATAGAAGAAGCTAGTGCTTACATGCATCGTTCATTGTAAGCATTAGCTTCTTTATATTTTGTTCGGTAGGGTATGATAAATAAGAGGAGGAATCGTTATATGTTGTATGAATTAAGAGATGTGCATTATAAAGATATTTTACATATTAAGGGGATGGACATTTCCGAGCACCAGACGACCTGCCTTGTAGGGGAAAGTGGTGCCGGGAAATCTACTCTGTTGAAATTGTTGAATAAAATGAATATACCAGATAGGGGACATATCCGTTATAAAGGGAATTCCTTGGAAAAGGTGGATCCGGTGAAGCATAGGAGGGAAGCTGTCATGATTTCTCAAACACCTCTTCTGTTTGGAGAAACAGTGGAAGAAAATCTTCAGAAAGGGCTGGTCTTTTCAGAAAAGACCCTGGCAAACCGGGAGGAACTATTGAAGATATTGACCATTGTCAAGCTGGATAAACCATTGGAGACTCCTGCAGAACAGCTGTCTGGCGGTGAGCGCCAGCGATTATCCCTTGGCAGGGTGTTAGCAATGAAACCTGCTGTCTATTTATTGGATGAACCTACGTCGGCTCTTGACGAAGAAACAGAGATTGAAGTGATGAAGAGTTTTATTACGTGTGCAAAAGGGCATGGAGGGACCATCATCATGGTTACCCATTCTACCAATGTAGCTGACGAGTACGGCGAAGAAATCATTAGGATTTCAAAATAGCAGAAGGAGAGTTCGACATTGGAAAAAGGAATTATCGATATAGAATTATGGAGATTCATTGCAGCGTATCTTTTTGTCCTCCTCTTGTTATTCATCGTGAAATGGAGGGGTATCTCAAGGGAAAAACAAATCATACTCGCTTCTTTCCGGATGACCATACAATTGATTATCGCGGGATACATATTAACGTATATTTTTGATCATCCCAGCCCCTGGCTAACCTTAAGTATCATAGTCGTAATGGAATTATTTGCTATCAGGAATATATTCAAGCAGGTCAAGTATGAAATGGATCAAAAGCTGAAATTTATCACAGCTATCTCATTAAGCGCAGGAACACTGATCAGCTTGTTTTATTTCAATATGGTCGTCATCCATTTCTCCCCATGGTATGAACCAAGATATTTCATTCCGATTGCAGGGATGATAGTGGGGAACGCGATGACGGGCATAACACTTGGAATCAATACCCTCCTCGGAGGATTGATAGATCAGAGAGAAAAAGTAGAAGGAGCTTTGATGCTCGGGGCAACCCCTAAAGCAGCCTCTAAGACTTATTTGGATAGTGCATTTGATTCTGCCATTCTCCCCACTCTGAATAATATGCTTGGGATGGGCATCATTTTTCTTCCTGGGATGATGACAGGTCAAATCCTTTCAGGAGTAAGCCCCCTGGTGGCCATTGAATATCAGATTGCCATTCTGTTAGGAATTGTCGGAAGCGTTGCATTGACTGTCGTCCTATTTATTATAATGGCGTATAAGCGACTATTTACAAAGGATGCCCAATTGAATATTTGATAGCTCTCCCGTTCTAATCTAGTTTCCACGGCATATGCTAGAGAAAGAATGATAGAAAGGGGAGGGTTCCATTTGAAATACGAAATAGAGCAGGCACTGCGGGTGAAAAGCCTTGCCATCGATGTGATGGAAGAATTGATGAAAGAAGACAGGAAGCATAGCGTTCAAGAACTAAAGCAGCTGTCAGAATTATTCTCCCGATGTATTTGTGACTTGGTCAATGTATACTCAAATATCTCAGAAGATCATGAAATAACATTGAAAGGAACGGTCATAAAAGCAAAGATCGGCTATAACCTCATGAAGGCTGAAGCAGTTGAAAAAGAATAGTATGACAACGGAAGGACTGGCTCATACTAAAGACTCCATATCGGATGGATATGGAGTCTTCGGAACGTTTAATTCTATGAGGCTTACAATAAATCATCAAATTTTACATAATAAGGTTCATAACAGTGGCAAATTTATGAAATACTAAAAAAATCAAGCTTTACAATTGTGTATATCCTCATAGCATGCTATTCTTTTTTATTGAACAGCTTTATAGGAATATTGGATTAATCACTAGAAATAGTTGACGTTTTCTTTATAATCCTTTACTTTTATGAAGCAACTAAAAACAAGATAATTGAAGGAGTCGATTCACATGGCACAAAAAACATTTACAGTTACAGCTGAAACAGGAATTCATGCTCGTCCGGCAACTCTTCTAGTTCAAACGGCAAGCAAATTCGACAGCGATGTACATCTAGAATACAAAGAAAAGAAAGTAAACTTAAAATCAATCATGGGTGTTATGTCTTTAGGTGTTGGTAAAGGTGCAGAAATCACAATCATTACTGAAGGTAGTGACGAGGAAGAAGCGTTAAACAGCTTACAGGAAACATTGAACAAAGAAGGTTTAGCTGAGTAATGTCCAGTCTCTTAAAAGGAATTGCGGCATCAAATGGTATTGCCATAGCGAAAGCGTATCGTTTGGTCGAACCTGATCTGAATTTCGAAAAGAAAAGCGTAGACAATGCTGAACAGGAAGTTTCACGCTTCCAGGATGCCATTTCGACATCTAAATCAGAGCTTGAAGCGATCCGTGATAAAGCGAGAGTTGATTTAGGCGAAGACAAAGCTCAAATCTTTGAAGCGCATCTTCTTGTCTTAAGCGATCCAGAACTACTGACACCTATCGAAGACAAAGTAAAATCAGAAAATGTAAACGCTGAATTCGCCCTTAAAGAAACAGCGGATATGTTCGTATCCATGTTTGAATCCATGGATAACGAGTATATGAAGGAACGTGCGGCGGATATCCGTGACGTGACGAAACGTGTCCTTTCTCACCTTTTGGGCGTGCAGATTGCAAACCCAAGCATGGTAACAGAAGAAGTGATCGTGATTGCAGAGGATTTAACTCCTTCTGACACGGCACAATTAAATCGTGAATTCGTTAAAGGATTCACAACGGATATCGGTGGAAGGACATCACACTCGGCCATTATGGCACGTTCAATGGAGATCCCGGCTGTAGTGGGGACGAAATCCATTACTTCCTCTGTTGAAAATGGTGATATGATCATCGTTGACGGATTAAATGGAGAAGTACATATTAATCCGACTCCGGAAGTCATCGAAGAGTACAAGAAAGAACATGCCCGTTATGAGGAACAAAAGGCTGAATGGGCGAAGCTCGTGAACGAACCGACGGTATCCAAAGATGGGGAGCATGTTGAACTTGCTGCCAATATCGGGACACCTAAGGATCTTGAAGGGGTAAAGAATCACGGAGGAGAAGGTGTAGGACTGTATCGTACAGAATTCCTATACATGGGTCGTGACGAATTACCGTCAGAAGATGAGCAATATGAAGCGTATAAAGCTGTCTTAGAAGGAATGGAAGGTAAACCTGTGGTGGTCCGTACCCTTGACATCGGTGGGGATAAAGAGCTTCCTTACTTAAATCTGCCGAAAGAAATGAACCCTTTCCTTGGGTATCGTGCAATCCGTCTTTGTTTAGATGAACAGGATATCTTCCGTACACAGCTTAGAGCGTTATTAAAGGCAAGTCCATTCGGAAACTTGAAAATCATGTTCCCGATGATTTCAAATCTTCAAGAGTTCAGAGAAGCGAAAGCGATCCTGGAAGAAGAGAAGAAAGCCCTTCTTGAAAATGGGACAACGGTAGCTGATCACATTGAAGTGGGAATCATGGTGGAAATTCCTTCAACTGCTGTCATGGCGGATGTATTTGCCAAGGAAGTTGATTTCTTCTCGATCGGTACAAACGATCTGATTCAGTACACAATGGCTGCCGACCGCATGAACGAGCGCGTTTCCTACTTATATCAACCGTATAACCCTGCCATTTTACGTCTTGTAAAAATGGTGATCGATGCGGCTCATAAAGAAGGAAAATGGGCAGGTATGTGTGGAGAAATGGCTGGAGATGAGATTGCCGTACCGATCCTGCTTGGATTAGGTTTGGATGAGTTCTCAATGAGTGCAACGTCCATTTTGAAGGCACGTTCTCAGATCCGTCAGTTGAACCGTGCTGAAATGAAAGATTTGGCTGAACAGGCACTACAATTAGACACCAATGATGCGGTCATTTCTGCAGTGAAAAAAGCGACATCAATGGAATAAATGTAGGTTTAAATGGTGGAAATGAGGGTAATATATCTAAGAAGAATAAGGCACACACCCTTTGGGCCTTTTTATTCTCATTTCCCCCTTTCTTGTGGATTGAAGGAACGCTTGGTTCTTTCAATCCCTTTTTCTATTTCAAAGGGAATTTCTCATTTTACAAACCACGTTCAGTTCATTACCCGAATTCACTTGTTTATTATACTGTATGAAAGCGCTTTTTTAAAGTGTTTTACTAAAATAACTTTTTTGGACACCCGCTGTGTTTGAACCTGCATTAGATGACGATTTTCTTCAGTGTAGAGGGTTTCGTAATAAATAAAAATTTTTTTATAAAAAAGTAGAAAGACGGTTTATCATCTTTAAAAGCGGGTATTCTATTACTAAGCATGAAATTGGAGATTAATTTCTCACTAACACCCCCTTTTCCTTTTTTTATTGAACTAACTCAGGTAACTGTGTTGGTTCTTTTTTTTGTTGTTTGTCCATTAAATAGGACTTAAGATGAATAATAAGTATATGCTGATCAATTAAGTGGATCAAAAGAACAATAAAGGGTAATGACAAAGAGGGACGGACCTTGTTGCAAGGTCCGTCCCTCTCATTAGGATTGGATGAAGGATTGAAGCCGGTCGAGTCCTTCTGTGAGTTGATCCATGGAACAGGCGTAAGATAGTCGGAAATATCCTTCTCCTAGTGGGGAAAAGGCATCACCAGGAACGACAGCCACTTTTTTCTCCTGAGCCAGGGCCAGGGAGAAATCAAATGAGCTTAACAGTACGTTATCCGGTATTTTCACGAAAAAGTAAAAGGCACCGTGGGGTTTGACGATTCCCTCAAATCCCATATCAATAAGTCTGTCGTATACATAGTCCCTTCGTTTCTTATACTCTTCCTTCATATCCCAAGCGTCGTCTTTTCCAGCTGTCAGAGCTTCATAAGCTGCTTTTTGGGAGATTGACGAAGCGCAGGACACATTATATTGGTGTACCTTCAAAAGGTGCTTCGAAATGGCCTCAGGAGCGAAAATCAGGCCAATCCGCCAACCTGTCATGCTATGTGACTTTGATAATCCATTCACGATGATCGTTTGCTCTCTTAAATACTCTGCAATGGAATGATGAGAACCATCAAAGGTAAGTTCACTATATATTTCATCAGCCAATACAAAAATGTCCCGGCTCTTGAGTAATTCAGCAATTTCTTTCAGTTCTTCCTTTGATAAGCTTACCCCTGTTGGATTCGAGGGGTAAGGAAGAATGATGCATTTGGTTGAAGGGGTCAGGCTGCCCTCGATCAATGCTGCATCTAATTTAAACTCATTTTGGGTAATATCGATATGGACCGGATTGGCACCACATAGTTTGATGATGGGTTCATATCCAGGATATACGGGTCCTGGAAGGAGGCAGTCGTCACCCTGGCACAGAATCGTCCGCAGAATCACGTCGATTCCCTGTGATGCACCATTTGTGACAATAACTTCTGTTGCAGGGTCATATTCTACATGATATTTTTCTTTTACGAATGAAGCAGCCGCTTCACGTAATTCGATATATCCCGCATTGTGGGTATAAGAAGTGAAATCTCCATCAATGGCCGCTTTTCCTGCGTCTTTAATATGTTGAGGGGTAGGGAAGTCAGGTTGACCGATTGTAAGGGAAATCATATCGTCGATGTCTGACACCATGTTGAAAAATCGTCGTATACCAGAAATTTGTATGTCCCTGACCCTTGGGTTAATGTGCTGTTCCAATATGTACACCTACTTTGATTGTTTGATTCATATTTTACCATTAAATTGAACGGTTACGCAGGGGTTTTGTTTGGATCGAGGAGAAAAAGGGAAAGGATAAAAAATGAAAAAAGATAGTTAGGGAGAGCCATATGATTCGAACAAGTATAATCATGGAAAACGGGGAAATCCAAAGTGATGTTCCCTTATCAAGAATAAAGGAAAAAGATGTAAAATGGTACTGGGTGGATTTCTCTGAGCCTTCAAGTAAGGACATCAGATTGCTTAAGTTATATTTTCGATTTCATCCACTTGCGATTGAGGATTGTTTGGATGATTTCAGTCAACGTCCCAAGCTTGATTTTTATGATCAATACATCTTTGTGCTCATGCACGGAATCAATTCAAAAACCCTTGATTCCCATGAGGTGAATATGTTTGTGAATTCAAGATTTATCGTTACGTTCCATAAAGAACCTGTCAGTCAGTTAAAACAAATATGGGAAGAAATGAAAGAAGAAGGGGGCGAGCTCAGCCCGTTTAAAGTCATGCATAGAATCGTTGACCGGCTCGTGGATGATTATTTTCCCCTTGTGTATAAGATAGAAGACCGCCTCAATAGGATTGAAGATAACACGAATGAAGAAGCCGACAGTGATCTAATGGATGAGTTATTTGATATCCGACATGACATGTCAAAGCTCCGTCGCACCCTGGTGCCGATGAGGGATCTAATGTATCGCATCAGTAATTCGGGCAGATTGAATGCACTGAAGGAAGAGCAGCTATACTTCAATGACGTATATGATCATTTAATAAAGCTTGTAGAAATGCTTGAATCTTATCGGGAATTCTCATCGGATATACGTGATAATTATTTATCGATCAATTCAGATAAAATGAATAACATCATGATGACATTGACGGTCATCACGACGATTTTCATGCCCCTTACCTTTATTGCAGGTTTATATGGGATGAACTTTGTCAACATGCCTGAACTCGATGAGCCCAATGGTTATTTCATCGTCCTGGGAGTGATGGGACTCATAGCACTGATCATGTTTGGGGCCTTTTTGAAAATAGGCTGGCTGCGTTTCGGGTCGAAAAAGAGAAGGAAGAGGAGAAGGCTCCTTCGTTTAAAATAGTCAGGCACCTGATCTTCCACTTATTTTCGAAAAATATGCTAGTGAAATGTAGATTTTTTTGTGAAAAAACGTTATATTGGTTGAGGACATTGAAGACAATAGAAGAAGAATTGGGTCTATATATACGATACCCGAGAGGTTCTAGCACAACCCTCTATAAAAAACTAAGGAAAACGGCATCCTTAGGTGTCGTTATTTTTTTGTTAGTGGCAAGCGAAAGCCTATATTATAGAGTCTGACAGAATCTCTTTCTTCTTTTTATGGCAAAAGCCTGTAGAAGAGAAAGGAGAACCTTATATGAACACAGAGAAAGCGTTAGTCGTATTCAGTGGAGGTCAAGATAGTACAACGTGTTTGTTTTGGGCAAAGAAAGCATTTAATGAAGTAGAAGCAGTGACTTTCAACTATGGACAGAGACATGTTGCAGAGCTTGACTGTGCTAAAGAAATCGCTGAGGATCTGAATGTACCTCACCATATATTAGATATGAGTTTGTTAAATCAACTGGCGCCAAGTGCGCTTACAAGAACGGATGAAGAAATTACCCATCACGAGGGGGAATTACCTTCCACATTTGTTCCTGGAAGAAATTTATTATTCTTATCATTTGCCGGCATTTTAGCCAAGCAAATCGGTGCGAAACATATTGTGACGGGTGTATGTGAAACGGATTTCAGCGGGTATCCAGACTGCAGGGATATCTTTGTGAAATCATTGAATGTATCCCTCAATCTATCTATGGATGAACAGTTTGTCATTCATACCCCCCTTATGTGGATCAATAAAGCCCAAACGTGGGAAATGGCCGACGATTTAGGAGCGTTCCATTATATTCAGGAAAATACCCTTACATGTTATAACGGTTTGAAAGGGAGCGGTTGTGGGGAATGTCCTGCTTGTGAACTGAGACAAAGGGGATTGGATGAATATATGAGTGGCAAGAAAGGAGGAAAGGGATCATGATTCAACAGATATACCCTGTTCCCGATCATCCATATGAATTTGAATTAAATAAAGATATGCATTTTGCTGCTGCACATTATATTCCTCATGTGGAAGCAGGAAGCTGCCAGGAGGTTCATGGTCATACGTACTTTGCCAATATTACGATTGGAGGAGATCAACTCGATGATTCAGGATTCCTCATTAATTTCCAACATATAAAAAAACTGATCCATAAACGATTTGATCATACGATGATCAATGAGGATGAACGATTTTCTTCAGAGAGAGGGACGGAATTTCCAACGACAGAAGTAGTGGCGAAAGTCATGTGGGAAATCATCCAGGAACATTTAGACACGCTTCCCCACCGGCCACAGTGTCTTCAAGTGTTCTTAAGGGAAACCCCTACCAGCTATTGTATATACAGACCAAAGAGGAAACGCTCATGAAGAAAATTCCCGTACTGGAAGTATTCGGTCCAACCATTCAAGGGGAAGGGATGGTCATCGGCCAAAAAACAATGTTTGTCAGGACTGCCGGATGTGATTACAGCTGTGCATGGTGTGACTCAGCCTTTACATGGGACGGGTCTGCCAAAGAAGATATCATGCTCATGACGGCAGAAGATATTTGGCATAGATTGCTGGAAATAGGGGGGGATAAATTTTCTCATGTAACGATTTCAGGTGGGAATCCTGCTCTACTTGCCAGCTTGAAGGAACTTATTGACATTTTCAAGAAGAATGGCATAGATTCAGCCCTTGAAACACAGGGAAGCAAGTGGCAGGACTGGTTTTATGATATCAGTGATCTGACCATATCTCCCAAGCCGCCAAGTTCAGGCATGGTGACGGACTATGAGAAACTTGATGAAATTGTTCATCGATTAGGGGAGAACTCTTCACAGTTCAGTTTAAAAGTGGTGGTGTTTGACGATTCCGATTTAGAATATGCCACACGCATCCATCATCGCTACCCCGGTGTACCATTTTATATCCAAACGGGCAATCCTGCCGTTGCAGAAGGTGACACAGCCAAGCTGGTTTCCGATTTACTGTTGGATTATGAAACACTCATAGATAAAGTGTGTGAAAGAAAAGAATTAAATAATGTTCGTGTGCTACCGCAGCTCCATACATTGGTATGGGGGAACAAGCGGGGGGTGTAGGATGAAAAAGCGATTGATGGGCTCCCATACAATCGCTTTTTCTATTGGCTTGACCCAATCAAGGCCTAGTATCTTCATCCGACTGATTCCTGCGCTTTTGTCCTTCAATATACGAAAGTTCATCCGGTTCATCCTTGCCCTCTGCATTCTTCCCGAGAGCAATCAAGGGAAGATTATTCTGTGCAGGCAGAATATGGTCACTAATATCATCAAAATCAGGCAGGCCCATGCCTTCATAACCTCTACGATCCGTCATAACAACACCTCCTGTCCTTAGTATGGATTAGGAATTCAATTCTAGTCTTCTTTACCTTTACTGCTTATAACGATGCGTGTGCTGGTTGGTTGATTTCCGCTTCAGGTGCTCGCTTTCCGCGGGGCGTGAGTTGAGCCTCCTCCCCGCCGGAAAGCAAGTGCCTGGAGCGGAAAGGAACGGTCCTTGTATTCACTATTATCTCATCTTAGATAGAACAAATTATAAACATCTTTATCTACTGTCATCTAACAGTTATCCCCGAACCGACTTTTTTCTTGCCCGCATGTAAAGAAGTTCCTGGTTTGTTCGATATAAGTAGGGAGGGCAATAATGTATGGAAGGACGAAAATCATTGAATCAATCAAACGGAATACTTCTCGAAAGTGGTACAAATGAACTCGAAATCGTTGAATTCGAGGTTCAAAACAATAAATTTGGGATTAATGTCATTAAAGTGAAGGAAATCATCCAGCCTACTGCGGTGACACCGATTCCCCACTCACACCCCCATGTGAAGGGACTAGTTCAATTAAGAGGGGAAGTACTGCCGGTCGTGGATATGGCGAGGGTACTTGGGGCGGAAGAAGAGGAAACAACGAAGTCAAAATATATTGTAGCTGAATTCAATCAGCAGAAGGTCATCTTTCATGTCCAAAACGTCACTCAAATCCATCGCATTTCCTGGAATCAAATCGAGAAACCTTCTGAAATGTATTCAGGTATCCATTCGGGGATTATCGGGGTGATCAAGAGGGAAGAAACCATGATTCTACTTTTGGATTTTGAGAGCATCATGCTAGAGATTAATCCTGAAACAGGAATCCGCGTAGATCAAGTGAAAAAATTAGGTCCAAGAGAGAGAAGGAACAAGAGAATTATTGCAGCGGAGGATTCCCCATTACTTCGGAAACTGCTGAACGACACTCTGAAAGAAGCTGGATATGAGGATGTAGAGTTCTTTGAAAACGGAGCCGATGCCTTTCAATATTTAGAATCCATTGTGGATGGGGATCAGGACGTGAAAGAAAGCGTACAACTTGTTCTGACGGACATTGAAATGCCACAGATGGATGGGCATCATTTGACAAAAAGAATCAAAAATCATCCAAAGCTTAATGGACTTCCGGTCATCATCTTTTCATCTCTTATTACAAATGATTTAAAGCATAAAGGCGAGAAGGTAGGGGCGGAAGATCAGATCAGCAAACCCGAAATCGCTGAGCTTGTTTTGAAAATCGATCAATACATTCTGTAATCCCACTAAAAAAGGGTTTTGACCATTGTCAAAACCCTTTAGAGGATATATGCGTTGCTGTACTAAAATCAGTGGGTATTAAAAGAAGCTATCGCCCAATTTTTTGAATACAGGCTTTTGATATTGATTTTTTCCCGTCTTTCGCATCTGATCGGTATGATCTGACATTCCTGTATACTGTTCCAGAATTCCTTTTGCCTGTTGTAACCCCATTTTACATTTCGGGTTTCGCAGGCTTTGATCGAGTGATCCCAAATGTGGAAGCTCTTTGAAATCTTCTTTTGCAGGAGGGAGATGGAACGTATATTCTCCGCAATCAATCAAGACATCAGATTGTTGTTGGCTGTTCTTTGGGTTTTTAGAGAAGTGAAGTCCCACTTTTTTGGCCTTGCCTTCCCTGATCATTTTCATTAAGGCTCGTTTTTTTAATGAATATAAGTATTTTGGGTTACCTGCTGTTTTCGCATGACGATTCACAGTGAAAATAGCTTGAGAGAGGGTAATGACAGATGTGGAAGAAGGGGTGGATTTACTAGTGTTTCTCAAGTTATTGGCTCCTTTCTAGTGTATTCATCTCTATTATACCCCCTTTCCCTAAGATTGGAAAGGGTACCGAGGGGAGTTTAATGGTAAAGGTCGCAGGCCGTGCGATGGGGAGAATTGAGAGGAAGGACAATAAAGGCTCTACCTAAACAATGTAAGGGTACATTTTTCAGGAGAGCCTTGCGATTATCGTCCGGGATATATATTAATATTCTCAGTAAAGTTATTCGGTGAAGATTGAAAACTGTTGACACCATAGGGTTGTTGATAGGCAGGATAAGGATACCCTCCATAAGGCGGATAAGGCGGGTAGCATGCCGGTCCGTAGCAAGGTCTATTGAAAAGCAAAGGACTGATGGCCAATCCTGCTAAACCTCCTGCTAAAAATGGTAATCCAAAGAATGGGAAGAAACGCTGATCGCCCCCCCTGTAAGGCAGATAGCTTCGATGCGGGTAATATGCATATTGGTACATAATTAAAGAAAACCTCCTCTCTCTAATTATTCTATGGTTTATGATCAACCTGTGCGCCTGTCCCGAATATATTGGGCATATGAAGGGGAAGCAGCAGGCATAAAGAAATGGACTCTCAGGAAATACAACGAATATTCTTACAAGAATGTAGGAAAATCAAAGGTGAATGAGTAAAATGGAAGCAGGATGCATGATACAGATAAAAACATAAGCATAAAAGGATGACGAATCCATGAAATGGAAAGACCTGACCACCACCATCAGTCAAGATCAGAAGTGCCTCGACACAGTCTTGAAAGAATTAATATTAGACCATATACACGATATGATCTTCATTATGAAGGTAGAAGAAGGAAACATTTTCAGGTACGCCTATGTCAATGAATCTGCTATGAGGTACACTTCCATCCAACAGGAGGATATGGGGCGCCTATTGGAGGATGTGATGCCTTTGGATGTGGCAGTCGACTTACAGAAGAGATATACGGATTTAGTGGAGATGGGTGAGAGCATTACCTATCAGGACGCTTTTGAAGCCATAAATGGAAATCAAGTAGTGAATGAGTCCATTTTGACACCAATTACGAATGAAGGTGGAAAAGTTGAGTATGTCGTCTCCATTACTAGGGATATTACACCTTCAATAGAAGAAAAAATGAAATTGAAAAAAGCCAAGGAACGATACAAGTCCATCATAGAACATAATCTGGATGCAATTTTTATTTTGGACTCACAAGGAGTCATTAAGGACTCTAATGGAGCAGGATGTTTACTATCAGGATATTCAAAAGAGGCACTCGTCAACATGAATATCTTTGATTTAATTAAGGCTCAGAACCATAAGGCATTGGGTGATGCCCTTTTCCAAACGTTATCGGGAGCTCCGTCTTCCATTGATTATTGTCTTCTTTTGAATGAAAAAGGCAAAGAAAGAATAACTCAATTGAAAATGGTCCCCATCGTGGTAAACCAAAAATGTGACGGATGTTATATCATCGTGAAAGATATCACCAAGCATCATGAACAAAGTGAAATGATCCATTATATGGCCCTTCATGATCAATTGACGGGAATATGGAACAGAAAGGCTCTCGATGATCATATCCCTTTGATCATTCACAACATGGAAGAAAGGGGAGTAGAACTTTCCCTTTTATATCTGGATTTGGACCGGTTTAAATTTGTGAATGACACATTGGGGCTAAAGGGTGGCGACCGTTTTCTGAAAAGCATCACAGAGCGCTTGATCACTCTCACCAATGAGGATTGCTTACTGTACAGGCAAGGTGGAGATGAATTTATCTTCCTCTTGAAAAATAGCAGCTTTGAAGTTACAAAGACAAAAGCAGAAGAGATCCTGGCGTTATTTATCGACCCTTTTACAATCGACAATCAGGAATTTTATATATCCCCCTCCATCGGCATCAGTCGTTATCCTGCAGACGGCTATGATTCCAATTCCCTCATTCAAAAGGCCGCCCAGGCTCTGTTTGAGGTGAAAGAAAAAGGAAGGGCACATTATCGTTTTTACCAAACCCATATGAAATCGAGTTTTCCAAACTATATCATTATGGAATCTCATTTGAGAAAAGCGATAGAAAAAGGCGAGTTGTATGTTCATTATCAACCACAAGTCAATTTATCGACTGGAACCATCGACAGTTTCGAAGCTTTGATTCGCTGGAATAATCGAAAATTCGGATTCGTGTCACCTGCCCAATTCATTCCGCTTGCAGAAGAAACAGGTCTGATTCATCAGATTGGTGAATGGGTGTTGGAGCAGGTTTGTATTCAGTTGCAAAAGTGGAGGATCAAGGGATACAGGTCAGTGCGGGTCGCTATCAACATTTCCCCGAAGCAATTTCTGCAGGAGCAATTGGTGGAAACAATCGATTTCTATTTATCAACGTATACGATCCCCGCTTGCTGCATAGAAATTGAAATTACGGAGGGAGCTATGCAAGATACTCAGCAAACCTTGAAAATGCTGAGGAAACTAAAAAATCTTGGAGTGTTCATATCTGTGGACGATTTCGGTACGGGTTACTCTTCCCTTCATTATTTAAAACGATTTCCCATCGACATCTTAAAGATTGATCAATCGTTCGTCAAGGAGATCGGGATGAATCATAAAGACTCAGCCATCACGACAACGATTATCCATCTTGCCCACAGTCTGGGTCTTGAAGTCATAGCAGAGGGAGTGGAGCGCGAGGGTCAAGTCGACTTCTTGAAGAAGGCAAATTGTCAGAAGGCTCAAGGTTACTTTTTTAGTAAACCGATAGGGCCAAAAGAAATTGAGCAGCAGCAATTCGTCCTTATGTAATTGCAAGGTAAGGATATGCAGGTAATACAGAGTATCACCTTAAATGTTTGACAGAGTAATTCCTATGACTTATTTTAAAGTGAGGAGAGTAATAGGTTCATAGAAGGATAAGGGAAGGATCCCTTTACAAAATTGAATCACGGTTCCTAATGCTTTATGAAGGAGAGGGATTATGAAAAAGACAAAACGTATGGAAATCCTCTTTCTCCCTACCGAAAGAGGAACGATCAGAGTGTATGTATACGGCTTTAAATCTCCTCGATCTTTAGGTCAGGTAGTTGTTTCTTATAATGATGTTTCAGTTGAAGCAAAAGGATATAAGCGAAATAAAACAATTATTAAGGCACTTGCCCAATTACATGAGCTCATCGTGAATAATCCGGATGGTTAGCACTAAAGACTGATTTTTAAGAAAAAGATATTTTCTTAAAAATCAGTCTTTTTTTACGGTAATCGTGGTTGTAGAGTATGGTTGTATGGTAAAATATGAGTGAGTATTCATTCATTACTAGGGGGAGTTACATATGGGAGAAGAACAAGTTGTCATCGTAACAGGCGGTTCGAATGGAATGGGGAAATATATGGCAAAGCACTTCGCTGAAACAGGTGCCAGCGTCGTTGTCACGGGAAGGAATGAGGAGAGGCTTCAATCGGTGAAGGAGGAATTCTCTTCTCTCAAAGGGAAAATCGAAGTATTCCAAATGGACGTAAGGGAGCAGGAACATGTTAAGGCCATGGTCGGGTTTACGGCAGAAAAATTCGGCAAAATTGATGTTCTAATCAATAATGCAGCCGGGAATTTTATATGTCCTGTAGAAAAGCTCACTCCCAATGGGTGGAAGTCCGTCATTGACATCGTTTTGAATGGAACCTTCCTATGTTCACATGCAGTTGGGAACTATTGGATCGAAAATGATCAAAAGGGATCCATCATCAATATGGTTGCAACATATGCTTGGAATGCGGGTGCTGGTGTCGCTCATTCAGCAGCGGCTAAAGCCGGGGTTTTATCGTTGACAAGAACCCTGGCAGTTGAGTGGGGACATAAGTATGGTATCCGCACGAATGCGATTGCTCCGGGACCGATCGAACGTACCGGAGGAGCAGAGAAGCTGTGGATCTCGGAAGAAGCTGCTAAAAGGACCATCGACAGTGTACCATTAAAACGTTTGGGTACACCGGAAGAAATTGCAGGCCTTGCCTTTTTCCTCGCCTCTGAAAAAGCTGCCTATATTAATGGAGAATGCATCACGATGGATGGAGGCCAATGGCTGAACCCGTTTCCATTTTGATCTGACATGTTCATAAAAGGCGTTAATACTAAAAAAAGCTTTCCACATTCCTGTTCAACTGACAGGAAAGGGAAAGCTTTTTGGGTTTTTCTCTTTTAGTTCATCAGAATAGTTGTGTTATAATTATGCAAAAAAATATGAGTGATAGTGGGGGAATGCGAATGGACGCATTAGAGATATTATCCAATATAGAAAAAGTGATTCCGTACTTTCAACCGATCTTCAGTGCAGATGAACATAAAATCATTGGTTACGAGGTATTTGGAAGAATGGATTTGGGGAATAAAGGGGTCGAAAGTCTTGGCCCATTCTTCTGTGACGATGAGATACCTGATGAATACAAAATCGAAGTGGATGAACGTATCACACGTCTTGCACTCGGAAAATTTTTAGAAGAGAAACAAGAGGGGTACATATTCTTGAACCGGGATGCCAGGTTACTTATGCTGGATCATGGTCAGTCCTTCCTTGAGCTTCTCCTGGAATATGAAAAGAAGGGTTTGGTCTTAAACCGGACAGTAATCGAGTTGTCAGAAAAAACGTTTATAGGGGACTTTGATCAATTGGTTCACCTTCTCCTCTATTACAAAACATATGGAATAAAAATTGCCATCGATAATATCGGTGGTAGCAGCGGTCAACTGGATCGGCTTTCACAGTATTCGCCGGATATACTGAAAGTGGATTTATATCAACTTCGTAATGATGCGGGGAATAAAGTGTATAAAGATATTTTATATAGCTTATCGATGCTTGCCAGAAAGATCGGGGCATCCCTGTTGTTCGAAAATATCGAAATCAATTACCAGCTTCAATTTGCCTGGCTGAATGGGGGCAGGTATTACCAGGGCTTTTATCTAAAGCATCCTTCCGACTCCTTTCTCAAACCTGATCTGTTAAAAGAAAAGCTGAAAGAAAAGTGCCAGGACTATATCCGATATGAAAAGAAGCACCTGGAAGCAGGCTATGAATTCGCTGACGTCCTTCATAGAGAAATTAGTCAAAAATTAATGACCTTAAAGAAACAAACGGTGGAATTCGATGATCTGCTTTTTGAGGTGGCGAGGCATTTTACGGATAAATGTTTTCGGGCTTATATGTGTGACGAAAATGGGTTTCAAGTCACGAGTAACGTAGTGAAATCCGATCAAATTTGGACGATTGAACCAAGGTATAAAGGGAAAAATTGGAGCTGGCGTCCGTACTTCCTTGAAAATATCATCCGGATGAGAATCGATAAAAAAGGTTTGCTTTCTGATATTTATAGTGACATCGATTCTGGAGAATCCATCCGTACGTATTCCTACCCATTCGGAAATGGACTTTATCTCTTCATGGATCTCTCGTATGAATTTTTATTCGAAGAAGACGGTTTGCTTTTTTAGCATGCATTTCTTGAATAGCCACCTGTTGTTGGGACAAATTATTCTAAAGGACATTTTGTAAGGAGGGGCTATTTTGAGTATATTTATGATTGTGCTTTCGTTGATTGTTTTGGCGCTTGCTGGTTATTCACTTGTGTACACCTTTAGACTGGCGGGGCAGGAAAAACGGTTGAAGGGTGACTTTGACACGGACATTCCCGACGTCGTAAAAGAGCACCCGTTCATCCGCAATCCCGTGTTTTTATCCATCCTGATTGGTACCATTCTGATTACATTATTCATCATTTATTGGTCCATACGCTATTTATCATAATAAATGGAGGATGCTGCATGAATATCATGTGGCATCCTTTTTTTGGTTAATTGTACCATCAATAAATGTGTTTAAGCGCCACTGGCAGGGGGAATTTTACAATCAAACCAAAAAATATGTCAGTCATTGTTATGATTTAGTGAAAGAATGGTATGCTATCGACATTTTTCTATTGCTACAATAATTTCATCTACTGGAATAGGAGTGAAAATACATGGGGAAGAAAAAATTATCGCTATTACTTTTCATTTTAGTCCTCGTAACAGCAGCTTGTGGGCAGGCCAGTCAAATACAGGCATCCGGATTCACGAAGGAGAATGCCTTAGCCCTTGTTAAGGAAACTTTTAAAACTCAAGTGGCCTTGAGTGAAAAACCACAATCGAAGAATCTAATTGAGGAGAAGCTGTCAAAGTATCTAACACATAGTCTGACAGCAGGTTTTATGAAGGAAAACGTATATGAGGTAGACGGTGGGTACATTACTTTCGGTTCTGATTTCGCTTCGCACTATGTACCATATTTCCATTATGATGATTCCACCAAGGCACAATACATAGATGGGAAATGGTATGTCTGGGAAGAAAGAACAGAAGATGAGGAAGGGCCGGTTTCCAGCACAAACGGCATCGAAGCCGTCGTGTTGAGTGAAGAAGAAGGGACATGGAAGGTTTCCTCGATAACGTACGAATTACCGGAATCGGCTCAACAATCACACTAATAGGATAAGGTGGCCCAAAAGGATGCTTAAAGGATTGAAAGCATCTTGGGGCCACCTTTTTAATAAAGGGAACTATATGTTTAAGGCAGCAGACAGGGCTTCGAGGTTGAAGCCTGAAATGACTACCGAATCAATGGTGACGGTAGGGGTGGAGTAAGACTTCAATTGATTGATAAGATAGTTTCTTGCTTGTTCGTCTTTTTTTATGTTGATTTCTTTATAGTTCACATTATGTTCTTTCAAGAACATTTTGACCACTTCGCAGGGTGGGCATTCGGGTTGAGTATATAGTGTGACTTCCTTCATGATGAACGGTCTCCTTTTTGTTTTATGAAATAATCTACGATCCCCATTGCAGAAACGTTCATATCCAACTCCAGCAATGAGAAAATAGGGTTATTTGGATCGATTCCTTTTTGCACCAATTCCCTTCCTGTAAGTTCAATTAATAGAGAAGTGATGGTTCTTACGTTCTCCTCCATTGTAACATGGGAGGAGTACTGTTCCTCACTCTTTGTTATGAAAAGATCCAGCCATTTTTCTACTTCTGAAAGGGCAAAAGATACTTCCTCGCTTACCCCGTAATGACCGAAGTACAACCGGTCGAGATGAAGGCTTCTATACAGGCGAATGGAATTCTTCATTTTTTCAGGATCAAATTGATTGGGGGAGGTGGAAGGGAAATAAAAACGCTTCGACCCAGTGGTGTATTGAATTCCACACGTATCACCTGTGAATATCCCATTTGAAGTGGAATCAAGGATACTGAGGTGATGATCGGCGTGTCCCGGGGTATGATAGAACGTTAGCGTGCACGTATCACTGAGACTCAGCTTTTCTTCATGAGCCATCACCAGTATCCTCTCTTCAGGAATCGGTACGATCGGGTCAAATAGTCCATCGAATTCTTCACCATAAACCGCTTTTGCTCCTGAAATCAACCGGGTGGGATCGATGAGATGACGCCTTCCTTTCGGGTGGACTATGATACTTGCGTTTGGGCACTCTTTTAGAAAAAGACCTGCGCCTCCAGCATGATCAAGATGGATATGGGTTAAAATTATGTATTGAATATCTTCAGGATTAATGTTTAACTTAGAGAGACCTTTTTTTAGATGAGGGATTGAAGGACTGGCGGATGTTTCGATAATGGTCAGTGCCTCTTCGTTTATTATATAACTGCCTGTGCGTTCCTTTAAGGATAAATCCATTAGATCAACTAATGATATTCGGGAATCTATACGGTAAATACTCATCGAATCAATCCTTTCATTGAGAGAAGATAGTAATCATCTTTCATTATAAAGGAATTTAAGTAGAAAAGGACAAAACATTAGATTTCACAGGATAGAATCTGGTACAATGCAAAAGCTATGACCAAGAATTAGATCAGGAAAGGAGAGAGTGATTATGTCTCAGCTTCTTGGAATTATACAAAGATTAAAATCATTACAAGAACAAGGTGAACAAGGGGAAACTCAACAACGATTTTTTGAATACAATGGTAAGAAGATCTGTGAGGTGAAGTATCTTCCCAAGCAGGATACATTCGAGATTGAAGTCATGAATGAAAAAGGAAACAGCTTTCCTTTTGATAACATAGACATTACAGCCATTGAAATTTTCGAACTTCTACAGGAAGCCCAACAAGATTAAAACAAGCTAAAGGTAACCATCCGGTTATCTTTTTTAGTCTTTAAACCAATCGTATTAACATACATTTTTCTTCCAGTATGTTAAAATGGGTAGAGTCAGTTTCTTTTGTCTAAAAGCGTCACGCAAATTCTTATTGATTAAATGAGGGGTTATACATGATTTCATTGAGTAGCAAGGAGTTATTAGAAACGAATATTAAGGATTTCATTATTCCTTCTGAGAAGGTGGCTCATGTTCAAATGGGGAATTCCCTGGAACATGCGTTACTATTACTCACAAAGAGCGGTTACTCAGCCATCCCTGTCCTTGATCCATCGTTCCGTTTCCAGGGATTGATCAGTTCAAGTTTAATTACCGATTCAATTCTGGGTCTCGAACGTTTTGAGTTTGAAAAACTTGAAGCGAAAAAGGTAGAGGAAGTCATGACAACAGATTTTCCGATTATCTCTTTACAAGCAGATTTCAAGAAAGCTTTGGACTTTTTAGTCGACCACCCATTCTTATGCGTGTTGTCCGACGATGGCTATTTTGAAGGAATCATGACAAGAAGAGTTGTGTTAAAGCAGCTTCAACGACAGCTGTTTAAAAGGGATTAAAACCTTTATGGCAGTTACATACCGGGAAAATGTTAGAGGATGGCACACTTGTCATCCTCTTTGTTCTTTCATTAGATAAGGTAGAGCTACCGTTAGCTTCATTTCTTCTATGCTGTTCTATGGACCTTCCTTAAAGAAACAAGTTCTTACCGAGTTGCAAGATCAAAATGAATGTCAAAATGTTTAAAAGGATCCGGAGGTGTTTCATAGAAAGCCTTGATGCGAGTCTTACTGCCAGCTGAGCTCCTATTAGGGCCCCCAATGCAAACGGAATGGCGACACCCCATTCAACATGACCATTTTGACAATAGACAGTGAATGCCCCTAAGCAACTGACAAACGTTTGAAAACGGGTAAGGGCGACTGATTTTAAATAAGACAGTCCATGAAATAAATGTGTGTACATGAGCATCGTAGCCTGCCCTGGTCCGAACAATCCGTCGTACGTACTTATGAAATACAGAAGCCCGTAGACCCTGTAGTGTTTCTGTGTTCTTTCCTTCGGCTGGAATCCCTTTAGCAGGCTTAATGCCAGGGCAAAGAGAAGGAAGGAGAAAGCCATCCATTCAAGGAGGGAAGCGGGTATTTTATCCGATAGAAAGGCCCCTGACAGCCCCCCGGCGAGTGCAATGGGAAGAATGGGCAAACATTCCTTCCATGTAATTTTCCGTTCCCTCACCAGGTAAATAAAACTCGAAGATGAACTGATAATATTTGAAAATTTAGCAGTTGCAATCGCGGTATGAATCGGTAACCCCACTAGGAGCATGACTGGCATACCGATCAGGCCGCCGCTTCCGGCAAGCGTCCCGATAAGAGCTACAATCAAACCTGTAAAAAATAATATCACTTCCATTAGTGCCACACCTCTTTTCTATCTACTCTCAGTGTATTCGACTTCAGCTAATAATGAAATTTTATATAAGTTAAGATATAATATAAGAAAAACTTATGAAGGTGAACATAATGGCATTTTCGGAATATCAGCTGCTTCATGTACTTGCCCAGGAAATGAATATGAGGAAAGCAGCTGAACGGTTATTTGTGTCTCAGCCTGCTTTGTCCCAGAGACTGCAGACGATTGAAAAGGAATGGGGGACGAAATTATTTATCCGTTCCCAAAAAGGCCTTTCACTGACTCCCGCTGGAGAACTTGTCGTGGAGCTTGCAGATGAGATGCTGCAGAAGGAAGAAAGTGTGAGGGAGCGGATACAGGCACTTGAATTTAAAGTGCACGGAACGTTGAAGATTGCCTGTGCGTCGATCGTAGGACAAAATTGGCTTCCGAAGGTTCTTAAGCGCTTTGTGGAGACCTATCCACATGCCAAGATATCTTTGATGACCGGATGGAGCAGTGAAATTCTTAAAGCAATCTATGAAGACGAAGTACATATCGGGATCATCCGGGGCACGCCGGATTGGAAAGGACCAAAACACCATTTATTTCAGGACACACTGTACTTGGTGGATAGAGAAATCCAATCCATAGAGGAAGTCATGAAAACGGATCGTCCCTTTATCCAATTTAAAAGTGATTCGAATTATTATCAGGAAATACAAGACTGGTGGCATCGCCAATTCCAGACCACTCCTAAGCGGACGATTGTTGTGGATCAAATTGAAACGTGTAAGCAGATGACTTTAAACGGAATCGGTTACGCCATCCTGCCAGCCATCACATTGGACGGCATGGAAGAAAACATTTATAAAATCCCCCTCATCGATGAGCATGATTCATTCATCCACCGTGATACATGGTTACTTGGTTACGAGTCTGCCTTTCAATTACGGCAGGTGGAAGCATTTGTGAAAGTTGTAAACGAATTCATCCATGAAAACTCATAGGATTCAACCTTATGGGTTGTCTTCCACCCTTTAATCTGATAAAGTAATTCAAGAAACGAATTCTGAATATATACATAATTACGGAGGGAATTCTCATGAACATGATGGATGCAAACGAAATTATTTCTTTTATTCAAAATAGTACTAAATCGACTCCTGTTAAGGTCTATGTAAAAGGTAATCTGGATGGAATCAACTTCGGCTCTGCCCAAACGTTCCTTCAAGGAACTTCAGGGGTGGTTTTCGGAGAGTGGAGTGAGCTTTCTACTATTCTTGAAGAGAATAAAGATAAAATCGAAGACTATGTAGTGGAAAATGATCGTCGAAATTCTGCGATTCCTCTTCTTGATCTTAAAGGAGTGAAGGCCCGGATCGAACCAGGTGCCATTATTCGCGACCAGGTCGAAATCGGTGACAATGCGGTCATCATGATGGGGGCGATGATCAATATAGGCTCTGTCGTAGGCGCAGGAACGATGATCGATATGAATGTTGTACTGGGTGGACGTGCAACTGTAGGACAGAATTGTCATATCGGGGCAGGTGCAGTGCTTGCAGGAGTCATTGAGCCGCCATCTGCTAGACCTGTGGTTATTGAAGACGATGTCGTCATTGGTGCCAATGCCGTTGTCCTCGAAGGTGTAACGGTTGGAAAAGGGGCTGTTGTGGCCGCCGGAGCGATTGTGGTGGATGATGTGGCTCCATACACGGTTGTGGCAGGTACCCCTGCGAAGAAATTGAAAGACATTGATGACAAAACAAAATCAAAGACAGAAATCAAACAAGAATTACGTCAACTGTAATTCATTCAATCATAGAGGATGAAGAAAGAACGGACGGTTATCGTCTGTTCTTTTCTTGTAGATTCCGGTTTTCCTCATCCATCATTCTATTTTCCCTATAAGGAGGATTCCCATGTCAACAGTAGACTTTAAGTCAATCAGGAGAGATCTCCATCAAATTCCAGAACTTGGGTTTCAAGAGTTTAAAACTCAAGCATACATAATGAATTATTTGAGCACCCTTCCTGCTGACCGATTAGAGATCAAGACTTGGAAAACGGGCCTTTTTGTTAAGGTTCATGGCACAAGACCTACGAAGATGATCGGGTACCGCGGGGACATTGATGGCCTGCCGATCCAGGAAGAAACGGGGCTTGAATTCCCTTCTTCACATGAAGGGAAGATGCATGCCTGTGGACATGATTTTCACATGACAATCGAATTGGGGGTTCTCACCCATTTTGTTCACCATCCAATTGAAGATGACCTTCTCTTCATTTTCCAACCCGCAGAGGAAGGACCAGGTGGGGCAGAGCCGATGCTCCAAAGTGCAATCATGAAGGAATGGATGCCGGATTGTATATTTGCCCTGCACATTGCCCCGGAATATAAAGTGGGGACGGTTGCCGTTAAAGAAGGGCTGCTATTTGCCAATACGTCTGAACTATTCATAGACTTTAAAGGTAAAGGAGGACATGCTGCCTACCCCCATCATACCAAGGACATGATTGTCGTGGCTTCTTCTTTTGTCACCCAAATGCAGTCGATCGTCTCAAGGAATGTTGATCCATTGGACAGTGCGGTCATTACAGTCGGAAAAATGGAAAGTGGTACTGTCCAGAATATCATTGCAGAAACGGCAAGATTGGAAGGGACCATCCGTACCCTGTCACCCCAGTCGATGATTAGTGTGAAAGAGCGGTTGGAAGCATTGATCGAAGGAATGAGAATCAGCTATGACTGTGAAATCGAAGTGAGTTATGGCAGCATGTACCGGCAGGTGTTTAATGATCGCAAATGGACAAACCACTTTATGTCTTTCCTGAGGGAAACCAACCGGGATCTTGTCATCTGCAAAGAAGCGATGACTGGAGAAGACTTTGGATATATGCTTGAGGCAATACCCGGCTTTATGTTCTGGCTCGGTGTCGACTCCCCATACGGACTCCATCATTCTAGATTAAACCCGAACGAAGATGCCATTGACTTTGCCATCACCCTTCTTGCGGATTTTATCGGTTCATTAAAATAATCCATCTTTATCACGGAACGTATCTTGGATACCTTCCGTGATTTTTTTTGCTTTCAACCCACCCAAAAGAAAATACTTGGCATTAATTTCAAAAACGGTCTTGCGAATACGTGAAAATAGTGTAAAATTACACTTGTGGAAGTTGGGTAATTAAGGAAAAATAAAAAGAAACTTTTTCCTGTTACATTTCGTCTATGTTCTAGAGAGAAAGAGAAAGAGAAAGGGGAATGCATGTGAATAGGTGGGGGAAAGTATTATTCGTTGTGTTCTTAGGCTTATTGATGTTCCTGTTCATACAGGATACAACACTTGCAAAAGGACCAATAAAAATTTCAGTAGAAGAAGGAATCGACGGAAAAGTAAAGGAAGGCAGGGGCTTTCCTCTTAAAGTCACCGTAGAAAATACAGGTTCCGATTTCAAAGGCGACCTTTTGTTTGATTATGCGCCATCCTATCAGACAGGGGGAGCGAGGGCGCTGTCCATCGATGTTCCTGCCAACTCAGTCCGTACATACACATTTTCCATTCCGGGATTCAATGATGAGATCAGACACAATTCAAATCTCCAGACCATTCATCTGTTTGATGGATCATGGGAAAATGGGAAAGAAGTGAAATTTAAAGGAGATAAACGCTTAACACCTAATTTCATTTATAACAATAATACAACAATTGGATTATTAAGTGAGAATCCTGATCGCTTGAATGGAATCAAGGGTTCAACCATGGGAGGAAACCGGGTCGAGGCGTTGACACTTACAAAGGAAACGTTTCCTGAGGAACAGGGCGGTCTTCAGATGCTTGATTATATTGTCATAGACCAATTCAACGTAACAGAACTCAGTCAGGAACAACAGGGGGTCCTTAAGAGCTGGGTTGAAAATGGAGGGGTACTATTTATAGGGGCTGCCCCTCATCTGAGAGATACACTTGGTTCTTTAGCCGATATGGCTCCTCTAACTCAACAGGAAGAAGCGACACTTTCCGATACGTCTTCCTTTAGTGTAAAGAAAGACATGAAGGCTTCTTTCAGCTCTTTAACCATCTATAAAGGGGAAGTGAAGCATGAAGCAGAAGTGGTGGCGGAACAAGGGGAAATCCCTTTAGTCGTAAAGAGCGCAAGAGGTCTTGGTGAAGTTTGGCAAACATCTTTCTCCTTGGGAGATCCTGCTTTGAACGGGTGGGAACACTATGATGATTGGTTTGCAAACATGCTTTCTAAAACAGAACCATATTTCTTATTTGGTCAGAACAATGGTGACCAAAGTTTCCTTGAGAGGATTTATTATGAAGTTGCTGATAGTAATGAACTCTTTCCATCGACAAATTTTAAAATAAGCACATTAGTCATCATTCTGATCCTGTACTTGGTTATCATCGTGCCACTCCTTTATTTCCTATTAAGAAAAATGGATAAACGTGAACAGGCATGGTGGATCATCCCTGTCATATCGATCCTTGTCTCATCGGGAATATTCATAACAGGCGCTAAAGATAGAATCTCAAAGCCTCATTTAAATCAAATGAACATCTTGAAGGTGGAAGAGGATAAGAGTGCTCATGGGATTTCAGCATTCACAGCCCTTTCAAACACAGGCGGGGACTACGACTTTGTTTATGACAGGAATCATTTAGAGCTTACACCGGCAAGGATGAGAAATAATCCAGGTGGGGGCAATCAGTATAAATTCGCCATTGAAGAATTGAATAAGGATCAAAGAAAGATCACGTTCAGGAATGTGGAGTACTGGTCAACGAGAACTGTTTTGGGAACCAGTGAAAGAGAGGACCTGGGGAAATTCATCCCGGAATTAAGTATGAAGGATAAAACTATTTCGGGTAAGATACAAAATGCTTTCCCTTACGATTTCACCGATGTCTATATATGGTCGGGATCCCGAATCTACCGGGTTGGTGAAGTGAAGGCAGGGGAAACACTTAGTGTCGATAAAAAGCTTTCGACTGACTATTTATCATCACCGATCGGTAATCCCAATATGTCGGCACCGTTTCCGAATCAACAGAGCATAAAGCAGCAAAAGAAAGAACGCTTGGAAAACTTCGCATCACAAATGATTTCTTCCGATAATGAAAATAACTCTCCCGTCATTTTTGGATATACGGAAGCTGGGATTTTCGATATGAGCATAAAGAATAAAGAATCGAAATCTGATAATTTCTCACTGCTTTATCAGCATTTTCCTTCTCTTGGTACGTATAAGGGAGCCTTTACCCTTCGGAGTGAGCAGCTTGATCTTGATGTCAAGCCTGTAAAAGGGCAAATCATCGAGCACTATTCCCATAATGGGGCAGATGAAATGGGACTGGAGGATGGAACGTATGAAATGGCCATTCAAATCCCTAAACAAATCGAATTGTCAAAGGTCACTCTTCATTCATTAAATATGACGCTTCATACGGGTGGGGTCCTTAAGTTCTCACTTGTAGAACCACGCACGGACGAAAAGATCCCTCTTGAAGAGACATCGGCAGGTGCTATAGAGGTTAAAGAGAATGTGAACAACTATATGAATGACAATGGGGAAATCGTTTTTGAGTTTGAAAAACGTTCTCAAGGGGATCCGTTCGTTCGTCTTCCTGCCATTGTTTTGAAAGGGGAGGTACAGCCATGATCGAAATTCACAACTTATCCAAACGTTATGGGTCATTTCTGGCCCTGGACGATCTGAATTTATCCATTGGAAAAGGGACCGTATTTGGGTTTGTCGGTCAGAACGGGGCAGGGAAGTCCACGACGTTTTCCATACTGGCCACACTACTGGCTCCTACGACCGGAACGGCCACGGTGAATGGATTCAATATTAGCAAAGAGCCTAAATTGGTCCGGAGACAAATTGGCTATATGCCCGATTTCTTCGGTGTGTATGATCAATTGAAAGCGGAAGAGTATCTTGATTTCTATGGTGCAAGCTATAAAATCCCTGCTGACCAGAGAAAAAAGCTCATCCCTCAGCTATTGGAATTGGTGAATCTAACTCATAAGAAAGATTCCTATGTGGATCTTTTATCAAGGGGGATGAAGCAGCGTCTATGTTTGGCCAGGTGTCTCATCCATGATCCGGAGGTACTCATACTTGACGAACCTGCTTCGGGACTGGATCCGAGGGCAAGAATCGAGATGAGGGAAATTCTTAAAGAATTGAAGAAAATGGGCAAAACGATCTTGATCTCGTCCCATATCCTGCCTGAGCTCGCAGAAATGTGTGATGAAATCGGGGTCATCGATAATGGAAGGCTTGTGGCCCATGGTTCTGTATCGGATATCCAATTTCAACTTCAGGCAGATAAACTGATCGTGGTAAAGGTGAGGGGACTGGTTGAAAGCGCCGTTGCATTTTTCGAAGATGATCCGTTTGTCTCGAAGATCGAAGTGAATGAAGATAGCAGAACTCTTCAATTTCTCTATAAGGGTGACGAGACCGGGCAAACTGAATTACTCAAAAAAGCCATCCTAAATGATATTCCTATCTTGAGTTTCAAAGAAACCGAGACGAATCTGGAGGATGTCTTTATGGAGATCACCAAAGGAGTGACCCTTTCATGAAACAATTACTCATCAATCCCATGTTGAATAAAGAATTCAAGCTTCGTTTCCGTTCATTTAAAGCGTTCATCGGGATGTTATGCTACTTGATTGCCGTAGGGATCGTGGTGATCGGCTTCATCTATATGCAAACCAGATTTTCGAATACTGGCTATTTTCGCCCGGAAGAAAGCAGGGTGATGTTTATGGTTCTCTCATTCCTGCAGCTTGCTCTCGTATTATTCATCACCCCGGGTTTAACAGGGGGCGTGATCAGCGGTGAAAGAGAGAAACAGACGTTAAGCATGTTGCTGACGACAGAACAAAGTTCCATGAGCATCATTTTAAGCAAGCTCGTTTCATCCGTTTCTTATTTGTTATTGCTTGTAATATCCAGCTTGCCCTTATACAGTTTTGTTTTCTTATTCGGCGGCGTATCTCCTTCCGATTTACTCACTGTGTTTGGATACAGTTTGTTTCTCGTCTTTACATTTGGTTCGATCGGCGTGTTTTATTCAACAGTCATAAGGAAAACGATTGTGTCCATGGTCACAACCTATGCGACGGTTCTATTTCTGGTAGGGGGGACGTTGTTTCTCTTTATGCTTTCCATGGCAATCGGTAACGGCCCTTACCAGAATCAGAACACTCCGGTGCCTTATCTCATAGCCATGTTCAATCCTGCCATTGTCATCATGGGGCATTTTGAACCGATGGCGATTGATGAAATTTATTCACGCAGCGGGATCAAGTTTCCGTTGTGGATCTCATTCTTGATTATCTATTCAATACTTGCTGTGATTTCCCTTTCCTTAAGCATTATGAAGCTGAGACCGAGCATGAAGGTGAAGAGCACAAATAAAGGGTGAGAAGATGGACGCAAAATTTCTTCAATTACTAAAACAATTAAGAAAAAAGCTCTTGATCAGGCAATTATGGTATGTCATCCAGCTCCTGCTTGTTTTGGCAGGGGCCTTTGCTCTATGCTTGACCACTTTAGCCTCAATCATCGTCATTCCCTATTGGGATAGAATCCTTTGGAGTGGGATCTTTTTCATTGTGATTTCGGGTGTGGTGGTATCTTTTCCTAGAAGACCAACCTTGAAGGAAAGTGCTATATTTTATGATCGGTTCGTTGAGGATAATAGAGTCACTGCCGCTTATAGCAGTATTCAAGAAGGTCATGTATTATCACCGCTGATCATCCGGGATGCCCTTGTGAAAATGAAAGAAACCCCTCCTGAAATGAAAAAGTACCGAAAAAGAACCATTCATCCCGGGTTGCTGACTTCTACCGTGCTGCTTGTTTTCTTATCCTTTCTGATCTTCACCCAACGGGATGCCACTTTTCAAGAAGCAAAACGAATGGAGAAGGAAAAGGAAATCATTGCCCAATCAGACAAAAGAATAACCAAACAGGCAAAAAAGAAAGAGAATGCTTCTATTAAAGAAAGGCTGTTAAAGGAAAACGAACAGCTTAAGAAAAAGAAGGCGGCGACAGAGCGCTATGAAGAAATAACCAAAAAAGTGAAAGAACTGAACCTTCAGAAGAAAATGATGGAAAAACGGCAGGCTAAGCTGCAGGAAGTAAAGAAAGAGGTGGACGGAATTGACTTACCCCATATAAAAACAGCCATACAAGAGACTGACAGTGATAAACTTCAGCGAGGGTTTAATCAACTGTCAGACCAACAGAAAGATCAGTTGCTTGGGGCAATGAAAAAGAAGGGTATTGATTCCCTGGAAGAATTGTCGAATTTAATGAAGGAAACAAAAGGGTCCGGTCAAATGAATGAAATAGCCAACCTTCAGGAGGAGCTGCAGCAGGAAGCCGATCTCTTAGGTAATGCAATCGGGAAAAGCATGACAACTGAACACGGACAAGTAGCTCAAAAAACATCCTCCGATCAAAAGGAAGCTGCTTCTTCCAATCAACCCAACAGCCATTCTAAAACAAGTAAGCAGGCTGCTTCTTCTAATAAACGGAGCGGGAAACCAAGCTCTTCCGGACAAGAAGGCAAAGGGTACGGGACGGGTTCTGGCACCGGAATGGGAAGCAACGGCAACGGAACAGGCACCCGCGCAGGCCGTGGCCAGGGGGCGAGGGAATTGCTCTCGGTTCCTGAAAAAACAGGCGGGAAAAATCGTATAGAACTTGATACGGGAAAATTGGGTGATGGTAATAGGGGAGATCATTTCCAAGCAGATGGACCGGTTCAAAAAGGGTCACTGAGGCCCTATGAAGAGGTGTATCAACAGTACTATTCCTCGTATCGAAGCGGAAAAGATCGAGCCACCATTCCTAAAGATTTAGAGCATATCATCGAATCGTATTTCAGTGAAATTGATCCAGGAGAGTGAAGAGGATGAATATAGTAGAAAAGGAACAGCAGTTCAAGGAAGCCTCTGAGAAGATAACTGAAGTTAAGGCAGAGGTTCAAAGGTTCATCGTCGGACAAGGGGAGATTGTAGAGGCGGTTCTTTGGACCATTCTGGCGGGAGGACATACTCTCCTTGAAGGACTGCCAGGGGTGGGGAAGACAATGCTCGTACGGTCCCTTTCCGATGTGATGGATCTTAGCTTCTCAAGGATTCAATTCACCCCCGATCTGATGCCTACAGATATTACTGGCACAATGGTCATGAAGCAAGTCCGTGATGATCAACACCCTTTTATCTTTCATGAAGGCCCATTGTTTCATCATCTGGTATTGGCGGATGAGATCAATCGATCAACGCCCAAAACCCAGAGTGCCTTACTCGAGGCGATGGCCGAGCATACGGTGACGGTGGTAGGGGAGACAATGACGTTAGAAAAGCCGTTTTTTGTCCTGGCAACTCAGAATCCCATCGACCTTGAAGGGACGTACCCTCTTCCAGAAGCTCAGGTTGACCGTTTTATGAGCAAAGTGCTTGTTTCCTATCCTTCTAAACAAGAATTGAAACAAATCATCAAGCGGACAACGGGAACAGAGGAAGTCTTTCTTGAGAAAAAGCTGAGTCAAGGGGAGCTTCTGACGATTCAGGGACTTGTCAAAGAAATCGTCGTGACGGATGAAATGATTGATTTTGCCATCGATATCATAGACGCTACGCACCCGGCATGTGAGAAAACAACCGAAGGAATCAAACAATATGTCGAGTATGGGAGTGGACCCAGAGGGCTGCAAAACCTCATATTAATGGCAAAAGCCCGTGCGTTGACACAAGGCAGATACCATGTGTCAACAGGAGACATCAAAAAAGTTTCCCCTCTCGTTCTTAGACACCGGATCATCCTGAATTTCGAAGGAGAAGCCATGAATGTGCATACCGATGACCTTATCCTTGAAATAATCGATTTTGTCCAAAAGGGTGATCATCTTTGAACTTTCACAGCCAGTTTTTAGCTCAGTTAAAAAGGCACAGGATCAACGGGGGCCGCTTGAAAATGGGTCACCATAAAGGCTCCCGCCTGGCAACCTACCAGGGCAGTTCCCTTGAATTCTCTGATTATCAGCTCTATGAACTTGGTGACGATGTCAGGCAAATCGATTGGAACGTATATGCCAGAACCGAAAGAATCTATATTAAAAGATATTTGGATGAGAGGGAATGTAAGGTTCACATTTATCTGGATTGCACCAACTCAATGGTAACCGAAGTTAGAAAGTGGGAGAGAGCAAGAGAGTTGGCAGGAGCCCTTTCCTTCCTTGCCCTTTCGAATGACGACCGACTTACCCTGCATTGTATCGGGGCTCAAAGGAGTTTCATGAAAAAAGGATCCCGGGACGCAAAAAGCATTCTCTTTGATATTGGGCAGCTTTCTGCAGAAAGTGTGGGGGGCACTTCGTTTTTTGGGGACCTGATAAAAGGCGTCCGGAATAAAAGCTCGGTATCCTTTATCATATCGGACGGTATGGAATCTATTTCAGAGATTGAGGGTGCCCTTAGAAGGCTGTCTATTAAAAAAGAAATGACCTATTTTATTCAACTGCTGGATGAAGAAGAGCTCTCACCTTCGTATGAGGGTGATGTGAAATTAATTGACAGTGAAAAGCACCAGGAAGTGAATGTATCATTGAACCGAAATGTAGTGGGGAAGTATCAGGAACGCTTAATGGAACACAACTCGATGATTGAATCGTTATGCAAAAAATGGGGATTCGGCTACCTGCGTACAAACTCCCTTACATCATTAAATAAAGTATTCTTTAAGGATTTCAAAGAAAATGGATGGATCCGCTGAGGTGAGGGTATGGGAATAGGAAATCCAATGTTTTTTTTCTTTTCTTTTTTTATAGCAGCTGTCATTTTAATGTACTTTTTCAGGAAGCGGTACCGGGATTATATTGTGCCTTCCAATCTATTATGGGAGGAGGTAATGAAAGAATGGCAGGCATCACCATGGTTTCATCGCCTGCAGAAAAACCTCCTTCTTCTCCTGCAGGTTCTCATTCTGACCTTGTTGATGTTCGCTCTGGTCCAACCTTATACTCTCGATGAATTGGAGAAAAAAGAGCATGTCATCATTTTACTGGATACCTCTGCCTCCATGAATGCCTCACAGGACGGGATCTCCCACTTTGAACTGGCTAAAAGGGACATTCAAACGTTGATACAAGACAGCGAGGGGGACGTCACCCTCTTAGGAGTGGGGAATTCCATCTCAACCGTTGTTTCAAAAGAATCAAACGATCAAGTGGTGATCAACCAATTGGAGAATCTTTCAGTAACAAATGATCATGAGGATATGAAGAAAGCTCTTCGCCTGGGTGAAGCACTTGGGGAGGGTTCCAAATCGATCATTCATGTCTATTCTGATTCGTTATTAAAAGCTGATCTTAAAGAAGAAAGGATACATACACCGATCAGGGTTCATAATTTCATTCCAGATCCGACGAATGTTTCTCTTACAAGCTTCGGGGTGGAAAAATTGGGGACTACCTATAAGGGGGTCGCCGTAATCGAAAATCAAAGCGATGAGTTACAATCCGGGACAATCACCATATACGATGATAAACAAAAAGTGACTTCTAAGCGACTCAAAATCGATGCTGGGAAGGAAGTCGTCATTCCACTGGATAAATTACCTTCAAGCCCTGTACTAAAGGCCGAGATTGATTTTCAGGATGATTACATGGGGGATGACATCCTTACCAGCGTTCAGGCAACCTCAAAGCCGTCTGTCCTTATGCTAGGGGAGATCAATCCTTTCCTGTTAAAGGGTTTTCAATCACTTGGCGTAAATGTGAAGACCATAGAAGAGAACCAGCTGAAATCAGGTGGTGAAATCATTGTGACGACAAACGAGAAATGGAGAGAGCTATCCATCAAAAACCCTGCCCTGATCATCCCGGGTCCATCGGACAAGTCCACTGCCCTTAAAACAGGTATGGAAGTGAAAGATGACCCCCTTGTAAAGCATGTTGACTTTGAAAAAGTGTTTGTTGAAAAGGCAGGTTCCATTGAATTGAAAGGTCTGGATACCACCGCTCAAAGTGGTTCCGTACCGCTTATCCAGAAAGGTGAGCACAAAGGGGCTCAAATGGTGGTCCTGAACCTCAAGCTTACTGACACAGACTTCCCCCTGCATCCCGGGTTTCCAATCTTTCTTCATAACGTCTATCAATATTTATCAGAAGATGAAGGGTTCATCGGTTATTTTCAGCCGGGAGAAGAAAGGACTGTCCCTCTTCCCACGGGGAAATGGGATATTTATTCAAATGAAGATGAGTTTATAGAAGAGTGGGACCAAGGGGAATGGTTTAAAGCCCCACTGACCCCCGGGGTTTATCAAGCAGTACGAGGAGACAAGATGAAGTACTTCAGCGTCGTACTTGACGACAGAGAAAAACAGCCGGGAGGCGAGGCGTTTTCAATGAAACCAACGGAAGAAAAAGGTGAAGAAGTGGAAGAACCCATTCCCCAAACCCTGTCTTCCTGGTTTCTCATGTTGGCGATCATGATCTTATTTATTGAGTGGGAGGTTTACAGGCGTGGGAATCGAATTTGAAGAAGTCCTCTGGCTATTGCTCCTGATTCCCCTTGGATTTGTTCTCTTCCTCTTTGCGAAACAGGGGATAGATAGGAAAAGGAAAATCATTCCCATATTAAGGGGATGCACCATGGGCATGCTGATCCTTGCCCTTGCTAATCCGTCCATTGTTTTACCTGAAAAGGCAAAACCGGTCATCTTCTTGGCGGATCGTTCAGCTTCAGTATCCCTGCAAGAGGACCGTATCCTTGATTTTCTCAATCGTAGCGTACATTCCAAAAATGAACGGGATCAATACGGTATTGTTTCATTTGGTGAAAATGCGGCAATTGAACATACCGTTTCAGATGAGAGGAACGATCCAGAACAGCTTGCGGGAGAAATCAAGGAAGGAAACACAAATCTTCAGGAAGGATTGGAATTCTCATCGAATCTTCTTCCACGTGGAGGGAGGATTATCGCCATGACAGACGGGAAGGAAACGATGGGGGCAGGGGAAGACGTCATTCCTCTATTAAAGGGAAAGAAAATTGAGGTTGACTGGGTGCCCCTCACGTCCGATACCAAGGAAGATGTGGCCATAACAGAGGTGTCTGCTCCATCTATCCAATATGAAGGGGAAGAAACTACTCTCACGGTCAATACGTATAGCACGACCAAAAAAGAAATTGAAATGCGCCTTACATTGAATGATCAGCTTATCATAAAGAAAAACCATCAGGTGCAAGAAGGCAACAACGAGTTTCAGTTCAAGCATGTAGTCGGTGAATCGGGATTACTGGTGTATAAGGCAGAAGTGTTCTCAAAGGGGGATGGGAGTCCTGAAAACAACACACTCTACCATTTGGCCCGCTCAGAAGGAGCCGCGAAAGTCCTGTTAGTGGAAAACGCCGGCGAGGAAAGTGCCTTGACACCGTTATTAAACTCAGCAGGGTTTACCGTCGATGTATATAAGCCGGAACAACTGCCCGACAAGGTGACATCCTATCTGCAATATCAAACCATTCTATTTGATAATGTAGCAGCTACAAGCATCCCTGAGGAAAAAATGCTCCTAATGGAAAAAAGCGTGAAAGAATTTGGAAGAGGATTCATTATGTTCGGTGGAAGTGACAGCTTTGCCCTTGGGGGGTATTTTAAAACACCGATCGAACGATTACTTCCCGTAGATATGGATGTGAAGGGAAAGAAGGAATTGCCTTCTCTCGGTCTGGTGATCGTTCTGGACCGCTCCGGCAGCATGGACGGCCAAAAGTTGTCCCTGGCCAAAGAGGCAGCTGCCAGGACCGTTTCCCTACTAAGGGACAAAGATACCCTGGGAGTCATTGCATTCGATGACAAGCCGTGGGATATCGTCAAAACGAAGCCACTCACTGATCGCAAAAAAGCAGAAGAAAAGATTCGTTCCATTTCGCCAGGAGGTGGGACAGAAATCTACAGCTCCCTGCAGCAGGCTTATGGGAGTCTTCTGAATCTCCCATTAAAAAGAAAGCATATTATTCTTTTGACAGACGGGCAATCAGCCTCTTCCGGGAGTTACCAGGCACTTGTAGAAGACGGCCATGAAAAACAAATCACCCTATCCACTGTTGCAATCGGAGAAGGGGCGGACAGGGGACTGCTGAACAATTTATCACAGTGGGGAAAAGGAAGATTCTATGATGTTACCGATGCCAGTGTGATACCGAGCATCTTAACGAGGGAGACGGTGATCACGACAAGGACGTATATAGAAGACCAACCGTTTTATCCAAGGGTTGCATCCTCCGATTGGTCTGCCTTATTTAAAGACGGTGTTCCTCAGATGAATGCCTATATTGCAACCTCGCTGAAAGGGACGGCCCGGATGGAATTGGAAAGCGGAAAGAACGATCCGGTGCTGGCAACCTGGAGATACGGTCTTGGAAGATCATTCGCCTTTACGTCTGACACGAGTGGGAAATGGACGGGTGATTTTGCACAGTGGCAGGGATGGCCGGCATTTCTAAATGAGCTTGTTACCCGCTCGTTTCCTGATATCCGTTCGAACCCTTTCTCTATCGATGTGGAGGAAGAAAATGAAAATACCCGACTAAAGTTGTCATCTTCAGAGGGGAACGTATCGCCACTTGAGGTGGCGGTCCTGTCTGAAGATGGGAAAATGATTCCCGCAACGATCAGGATAAAGGCACCGGGTGATTATGAAGTCGTGTTTGAAGAACGTTTATCACCTGGTTTGTACAATATGAACATTTCCAAAAAAGGAAAGGAAGGTGGCTCATTTCAGACAGGTTTCTCAGTCCCTTATTCGAAAGAATACTCTTTCAAGGGTGGATATCAGTCACTTGATACAATCGTAGAAGAGACGGGTGGAAGGAAAACTTCTTCCGTTAAAGGGGCATTCAGGGAGCTGCATTCCCCCTCGTTTAAAAAACAGTCCATTCAAACCATGTTGATCACGGCAGGATTCCTATTATTCTTTTGTGAGATTTTTATAAGAAGATTCGGTGTTGCACCGATAAAGTTGGTGTTTGATCTGATTAAACCACCGAAGACATCACCTGAGGTGAAAGAGAAAACAAGCATCGAGCAGCTTGGCAGAAAAGTCAAAAAGGAGCACCGGTATGATGAGGGGAAAAGACCTGACAGGCAGCCAGCTTCGGAAGTGGCCAAAGAAAAAAAGGAATCCGTCAAGGAAGTGAATCGAGAAAAGAAAAAAGAGGCACCTGTAGTAAATGATGATGACGACCGACTTAAACGTCTTCTTGATGCAAGAAAGAGAAGGGAGAAATAAAGAAAGAGAAGGCAGCGCCTTCTCTTTTCCACTTACCTCAGTCTTCTTTTTTCTCAATGTAAACCTGGTGAGGATAAGGAATTTCGATCCCATTTTGATCGAGGGCTTCCTTTAATGCTTTCCGAAGCTTTCGTTCGACTCCCCATTGCTCCATATTCTTTGTTTTGCACAACACCCTGATAACCACATCAGAGGCACCAAGTGTCTGAACACCGATCACATTCGGGCCATCGACAATGTTATCATCTTCCTGTGCAATAGTATCGCATACTTGCTGAAGTACGACCATTGCCTTATCGATGTCATCATCATACGAAATACCGATATCGACAAGTGCCCTCATGTTTCCACGTGAATGATTGCTGACACTCGTGATTTCCCTGTTTGGCACATAGTGAAGAGTCCCATCAAAGCCTCGGATATGAGTCGTCCTTAAACCGACCTCTTCCACAATTCCAGAGAAGCTGCCGGTCGTCACATAATCACCAACGTCAACCTGCTTTTCAAGAAGAATGAAAAAGCCAGTGACCACGTCACTTACCAACCCTTGGGCACCGAACCCGACGGCCAGTCCGACAATCCCGGCTCCGGCGAGGATCGCTGTCACCTGGATCCCGAAGATTTGTAAGATTGTAACGAAGAAAATAAAAATCAGGATATAGCCGACAATATTCTTTGAAAGACTTTGTAATGTCTGAGCACGACCAACTGATACATCATTTCTCTTTCGATATTTGTCAAAAATCCTTTCGATCACTTTGTTCGCAGCACCTTTTACAATAATAAAAGCGATCCAAATCGCTAAAATTTGCAGTGCGCCTATTCCGATCGTCACTAATAGACCGCTCCAATTAAAATTGGATAGTCGATCACTTAAAGCAGTCAAACCAAATATGTAATCCAAACCAAAACATCCTTTCCTATTAAATAAAGACCATTCTAGTATACACAATACTCCATAGGTTATGTCAAAGGAGATACCCCTTTAAAAGCATACTGGATTATTCCTTGGTTGATAAATGATAAACTTTAATGCTGCCAGATGATTAGTGAAATGGTAGAGTAAATTACATATGATTCGGGCAAAACAACTAAGGGATGATGGAAATAAATTATAATTATTATAATATTATATTAATTATAATTGACTAAAAAAATCCAATCCTATATAATGAAAATTGTGAGTTGAAATGGACAGGCTTATAAAGCCATCCTTTCACAAACACTATTTCATCAAACACTCATTGGAGGGATTTATTCATGGCAGAACGTATGGTTGGTAAACAGGCTCCACGTTTCGAAATGGACGCTGTAATGCCAAACAAAGAATTCGGTAAAGTATCTTTAGAGGAAACTATGAAAAACGATAAGTGGACAGTATTGTTCTTCTATCCAATGGACTTCACATTTGTTTGTCCGACGGAAATTACAGCAATGTCAGACCGTTACGATGAGTTTGAAGACTTAGATGCAGAAATCATTGGTGTCTCTACAGACACAATTCATACCCATTTAGCATGGATCAACACCGATCGCAATGCAAATGGAATCGGAGAACTTAACTATCCATTAGCGGCAGATACAAACCATTCTGTATCCCGTGAATATGGTGTCCTGATTGAAGAAGAAGGTGTGGCTCTTCGTGGCCTTTACATCATCAACCCTGAGGGGGAGCTTCAATACCAGGCTGTATTCCATAACAATATCGGGCGTGACGTTGAAGAAACATTACGTGTCCTTCAAGCACTTCAAACCGGCGGACTTTGCCCCGCGAACTGGAAGCCAGGTCAAAAAACTTTATAATTTTCAAAAAGAATAAAGGCCTAACCGTTTGTTAGGTCTTTTTTTTACCCATAAATGGACAAAGTCATCTTGTAAGCAAAAAATATCGAGACTGATTGAAGGAGGCAATATTTATGAAACTGCGTGCGCCTATGCCGGAACTCTCCGGCGCTACTGAATGGTTGAATGGAGAAGTGACAAAAAAGGATCTTGTTGGTGACAAACCGACTCTTATCCATTTTTGGTCGATTTCTTGTCACCTCTGTAAGGAAGCGATGCCCCAAGTAAATGAATTTCGTGACCGATACAGTGATAAACTGAACGTAATGGCTGTTCATATGCCACGTTCAGAGGAGGATTTAAATCTGGACGAAATCAAAAAGGTGGCTGCTGAGCACGATATCACTCAACCGATCTTTGTGGACAGTGAGCACAAATTGACAGATGCATTTGAAAATCAATACGTCCCTGCTTATTATGTATTTGATAAAGATGGAAACCTTCGTCACTTCCAGGCAGGGGGAAGCGGTATGAAGATGCTTGAAAAGCGTGTGAACCGAGTCCTGGATGAAATGGAAAAAAGCGAATAGGCATCAAACGTAATATGGAGGAGAGATCGGTCAAAAGACCGATCTTTTTTTGTGGTTTCATTTTTACAATATAAATGAATAGTGAGATTTGAAGGATAATTCACAAAAAGGAAAAAATTCTAAAAAAGGGTAGATAAATATTTCGAAAGCCGATATATTTAGTAGTACGTTGTTTTTTTATGGAACACGGAGGGGAGAGAAATTATGGATACATTTAAAAAATTGAAAGCCTTTTACTGGCCTTATAAAAGGCATTTTATCATTTCAATGATTTTCTTGATTTTTGTTACAGGCATTACAGTGGTATATCCAATAATCTTACAAATTACAATTGACGATGTTATTCTTCAAGGGGAATATAAGTGGATTCCGTACCTTGCATTCGGATTTATCGGTATCATGATCGTGAAAGGGATCGCCACATTCATCCAACAGTACAATGGGGATCTTTTTGGGATCACTTCGGTCTACCGAATGAGGAACGAATTGTATGAAAAGCTTCAATTCCTCCCATTCAGTTATTATGATAACGCCAAAACAGGGGACTTGATGTCACGCTTGACGGCTGATGTAGAAGCTTTCCGCTTTTTCTTATCATTTGGTTTCTCAGAATTGCTCAGGTTCTTCCTGCTGGTGACGGTCAGCTTTGGGGTGATGTTCTACTATTCACCTTCTTTAACTTTTGTCACCCTGGTTTCCTTGCCTTTTCTGGCCATTGCCGTATACAAATTCGATAAGGCGGTCCATCCTGCCTTCCGCGGTATCCGTAAGTCCTTCGGAAAGCTGAACACGAATGTACAAGAAAACATTTCCGGGATCAACACGGTGAAATCACTGTCCCGTGAAGATTTTCAAATCAATAAATTCAACCGGTCTAATGGTGATTATAAAGATAAGTACCTTTTCACCTCGGACATTTGGGCGAAATATTTCCCACTTATGGAGTTCTTAGGGAATGTGAGCGTCGTGACCCTCCTTGCATATGGAGGATACCTCGTGATGAATGGAAATCTTCAACCAGGAGAGCTTGTCGCTTTTTACAGTTTGGTCTGGTATATCATCTGGCCGATCATGAATCTTGGATTCACAATCAACCTTTTTTCTCAATCCAAGGCGTCGGGAGAGCGATTATTGGAGATTCTGGAAGTGGATGAGAAGATAAAGGATCACAATGAGGTCATTCATGTTGATCGACTGAAAGGCGAAGTGGAATTCAAGCACGTATCACTGAATTACACGGTGCATGACGAAGCTGCTCTTGAGGATATTTCCTTTAAGGCAGAACCCGGCAAGGTCATTGGTCTGATCGGGGGCACTGGATCAGGGAAGACGAGTATCACCCAGCTGATCACACGTTTCTATGAACCGGATGAAGGCGAAATCCTCATTGATGGAAGGGATGTAAAAGATTACTCGCTTAAATCACTCCGTCAAAATATCGGATTTGTCCTCCAGGAGTCATTCTTATTTTCCTCCACCATCAAAGCCAATATCTCATATGGTAGACCGGAAGCATCCATGGAAGAAATCATCGAAGCAGCCAGACGTGCCGAGGCACATGATTTCATCTCGGAATTGCCTGATGGGTATGACACAAAATTGGGAGAAAGGGGATTGGGTCTTTCAGGCGGTCAGAAACAACGGATCGCCATCGCACGCGCGATCTGCACAGACCCGTCGATCCTCATTCTTGATGATGCTACGAGTGCAGTGGATATGGAAACGGAATTCAGAATCCAAAAAGCGCTGAAAGAAGTCATGTCCGATCGCACGACCTTCATTATCGCACACCGGATTTCATCACTTAAGCATGCCGACGAAATCATCGTCCTGGAAAATGGGAAAGTGGTTGAACGGGGAGTTCACGATTTCTTATTGAAAAATAACGGACCGTATCAGCGAATCTATGATATTCAATACAAAGATCAGAAAAAAATAGTACAAACTCAGGAAGGGTAGGTGATAGGGTTTGAGTGAAAAAAAGAAAGTGAATAAAAACATTCTGAGCAGGTTCCATTACTCAACTGATCAAGTGATCGATAAGCCATTCAACTGGGAACAGCTCTATCGGTTACTGACGTATTTAAAACCATATTCAAAAAAACTGTTGCCCTTGTCCATCATCACCGTTCTGATTACAACGGCTGTCCGTTTGATCATCCCGATTCTCATCGGTGTGTACACACTCGATAAAGCGATCAGGCAAAAAGATGAGAATCTTCTCTTTACCCTTGTGGGAGTCATAGCGGGACTGTATGTTTTGAATTATATAGCCAATGTCCTCAGGATCAAATGGATGAATCAATTGGGGCAGGGGGTCATCTATGACCTGAGAAAACATTTATTCAGTCACGTACAGTGGCTTTCCCACCGTTTCTTTGATCAGCGTTCAGCAGGATCCATCCTTGTCAGGATCATGAATGACATCAACTCCCTTCAGGAGCTTTTCACAAATGGCGTCATCAATCTGTTGATGGACATCATTCTGCTCATCGGAATCATCGTGATACTCTTTACGTTAAGTCCGGAACTGACGCTTGCAGTCATGGTTATTTTGCCTATCATGTTCTTCATCTCTACAAGCTTGCGCAAAAAAATACGCAAATCCTGGCAAGTGGTAAGGCTCAAGCAATCAAAACTAAACTCCCATTTGAATGAAAGCATTCAGGGAATACGGGTGACACAATCATTCACCCAGGAAAAAGAAAATATGGCCTTCTTTGATGGAATCAACACAGAGACTTTCGATAGCTGGAGAGAGGCCACAAAGAAAAATGCCATGTTCCGTCCACTGGTGGAATTAACGAATGCCATTGGAACTGCCGTACTCATCTGGTTTGGTGCCCACCTCATTCAAAATGGATCACTGGAACTTGGTGAATTCGTCTCATTCGCATTCTATCTGGGTATGTTCTGGGAGCCTATCTCAAGACTCGGCCAGGTATATAATCAGCTGTTGATCGGGATGGCTTCATCAGAGCGAATCTTTGAATTCCTGGATGAACAGCCGATCGTAAACGAAAAGACGAATGCCTTGAATCTGACCGATATCAAAGGAAGAATTCAATTCGAACATGTAGAATTTTCTTATGATGACAAACGTAAAGCACTTAGGGACATCAATCTGGAAATGAAAGCCGGGCAAACCGTTGCACTCGTCGGACATACAGGATCAGGAAAAACGACGATTGCGAATCTTATCAGCCGATTTTACGACCCGACCAATGGCGTGGTGAAGATTGATGGAGTGGATTTACGGGATGCATCTGTTTCAAGCTTACGAAGTCAAATCAGCATTGTCCTGCAAGATACATTCATCTTCTCAGGAACGATCATGGATAATATTCGATTCGGACGCCCGGGTGCATCTGATGAAGAGGTCTTGAAGGCAGCCGAAGCCATCGGGGCAAACGAATTCATCGAAAAGCTCTCCAATGGTTACGAAACGGAAGTCGAGGAGCGGGGGAATGTGTTATCTGTAGGTGAAAGACAACTACTGTCCTTCGCACGTGCCCTTTTGGCAAACCCTCGCATCATCATCCTGGATGAAGCGACAGCATCCATCGATACAGAAACAGAAGTCAAGATCCAAAACGCATTGAAGAAACTACTGAACGGCCGTACCGCGATCATCATCGCCCACCGCCTATCCACAATCCGTGAGTCCGACAATATTTTTGTCCTTGAAAATGGCAGAATCAAAGAGTCCGGAAACCACGAGGAATTGATGGAACAGCAGGGAGACTATTTTGAACTGGTGAAGTCGCAGTTCAGAATGTTGGACGCGATGTGATGTAGAGAATTGAAGACCCTGCACTGGTGTGTGGGGTTTTTTTTGTGATGGTGGGGTGCGGTATTTGTAGGAAATTGCATATCGGACGATATTGCGTATTGAAAATTCCAAAAATAAATCATAAAACTGAAAAGCTAAAAAAACTTTGTGAAAAAAGTCACAAAATATTCATGTTCAATACTTCACAAACTCATTCCTAGGTTTTATAATGAACAATAAGTGATAAACAGTAGAAAAAAGCTGTTTACGATTAAAAGTAATTCGGTAGGGGGAGTAATGAATGGTTTTGGATAGTGTGATTTTAAGCAGGATGCTTACGTCGACAACCTTTGCATTCCATATTATTTTTGCAACGATTGGGGTAGGGATACCGGTTATGATATCCATAGCGGAGTTTATGGGGATCAAACGAAATGATCCTCATTACCTTTTGCTGGCACGAAGATGGGCGAGGGGATTTACGATTACGGTGGCTGTCGGGGTGGTGACCGGCACCGCGATAGGGCTTCAGCTATCGTTGTTGTGGCCATCATTTATGCAGGTTGCCGGACAGGTGATTGCCCTGCCTTTATTCATGGAGACTTTTGCGTTTTTCTTTGAGGCCATCTTTTTGGGGATTTATCTTTATACGTGGGATCGATTCAAGAATAAATGGATTCACTGGATGCTGACGATACCGGTGATGATCGGTTCTTCGGCATCCGCCCTTTTCATTACGACTGTGAACGCGTTTATGAATACACCACAGGGATTCGAATTGGAAAATGGAAAAGCGATCAATATCGATCCGATTGCAGCGATGTTTAATCCAGCGACACCAACCAAAGTGTTTCATGTGGTGATGACGGCCTACTTAACATCTGCCCTCATACTGGCAGCGATCACAGCATTTGCGATCCTCCGTAAAAAGGGAGGGGATTATCATAAGAAGGCCCTTCGTTTAACGATGGTATCTGCCCTGATTTTTGCTTTTGGCTCCGCTCTGGCAGGAGATTTATCAGCCAAGTTCCTGGCTGAGTATCAGCCTGAGAAACTTGCGGCGGCAGAGTGGCATTTTGAGTCGGAAGAGAATGCCGATTTAATCGTTTTCGGGACGCTTGATGAAAATAATGAAGTCCATAATGAGATACGTTTACCAGGTTTTCTGAGCTTCATGGCGGGAAGTTCGTTCGATACAGAGGTCATCGGGCTGAATGAATTCCCGGAAGACGAACGGCCGCCTTTATGGATACATTATTTATTTGATTTGATGGTGTCCATCGGGTTTTACAGTATTTTCATTGCCGGAGCATTTATTTTATTCTGGAAGTGGAAAAGACGGAATGAATGGAATAAGCCATTGCTTTGGGGGATTGTTGCGAGTGGACCGCTTGCAATGCTGGCCATCGAATTTGGCTGGATTTATGCCGAGGTTGGACGACAGCCATGGATTTTGCGTGGATATATGAAGGTGGCAGAGGCGGCAACAAAAGCAGACGGGGTCGGCTTGACTTTCGCGCTCTTTGTTGGTCTTTATATACTCCTCGGCATCCTGTGTGTCATTGTATTGATAAAAATGTTTAAAAATAAGCCGGTAGAAGCTGAATTGGAACAACGATTTCCTGAAAAATCGAGTTAGCTTGTAAGCCCCCTGATAAAGAAGGGGCCAACTGATATTTTTAAGTGGGAGGAATGGGTATGAGTTTGGAAATCGTGGGGATCACCGTCCTGTGGATTTTCCTGTATGGTTATTTGATAGTGGCTTCGATTGATTTTGGAGCCGGCTTCTTCGCTTTTTACGGTAGGATGAAAGGGAAAGAGCATACGTTGAATGTGTTAATCAGTAGATATCTTTCTCCTGTATGGGAAGTAACGAACGTCTTCTTTGTCTTCTTTTTTGTCGGCTTGGTCGGTTTTTTTCCTGACGCAGCCTATTACTACGGGACGGCATTATTGCTTCCGGGGAGTTTTGCGATTATATTGCTTGCCATCAGGGGGAGCTTTTATGCTTTTGCAAACTATGGTTCCAAAGACAATATCGTCTACTTGTTTTTATACGGGGCCACAGGGTTACTGATCCCGGCTTCATTGTCTACGGCACTGACCATTTCAGAAGGCGGCTTTTTGGAAGAGCAGGGTGATAAGGTCGTATTCCTTGCCCGTGAATTGTTTACGAGTCCTTATTCATGGAGCGTGGTCGTCCTGTCGATTGTATCGGTCTTATTCATCAGTGCGACATTCCTGACTTATTATGCCAATCGTGCCGGTGATATGGATTCAAGAGAAGAACTGAGAAAGTTTTCACTATTCTGGAGCCCGCCGACGATTTTAGCTAGTTTACTTGTGTTCGTATCTTTAAGAGAACATAACCCCGAACATTTCAATAGCGCCATTGATATATGGTGGATGTTCGGTTTATCCCTTGTCTGCTTTATTGCCGCTTCATATTTCATCTATAGGAGAAAGAGTTTTGGCCTGGCGTTCATCCTGGTCATGCTACAATTCTTCTTTGCGTTCTTTGGCTACGGGGCGTCACATTTACCATATATCTTGAAACCATTTATCACAATTGAAACGAGCGTCACGAATCCAACGATGGGGATGGCGCTGGTGGTAGTCTTTATCGCTGGACTGTTATTACTGATCCCCTCCTTATATCTTTTGATGAGACTTTTCTTATTTGATGCAGATTACGTAAAAGGGAACAAGTGATGAGTGGAACTTGAATGAAATATAAAAAAGGAAAGGGAGAAATGTCATTTTCTCCTTTTTTTTATGCTAAAATATAGCTTATAGAGACTGCGGGGGGATACATGGTGAAAAAAGAGTTTGTAGTTATAGGCTTGGGCCGGTTTGGCGGCAGTATCGTTCGATCATTGACGGATCAGGGCATGGAGGTAATGGCCATCGATCAGGATGAGGACAAAGTGAATGAATTTTCTTCAATCGCTTCACATGCGGTAGTGGCGGATTCAACCGATGAATCCGTATTGAAAAGCCTTGGGATCCGCAATTTCGATCATGTAATTGTCGCAATTGGAGATGATATCCAGTCCAGTGTCCTAACGACATTGATGTTAAAGGAAATCGGGGTCAAGAAAATCACCGTGAAAGCACAAAATGATTATCATGAAAAGGTCCTCCGTAAAATTGGAGCGAACCAGGTCGTTCATCCGGAGAGGGATATGGGAAGAAGGATTGCTCATAATATCATTTCAAATAATGTGCTTGATTATCTGGAATTGTCAGATGAACATTCGATCGTGGAGATTGTAGCGAGTGAACATCTGAGTGGAAACTCCCTTATCGATTTGGATATCCGTGCTCAATTCGGAATCAACATCGTGGCGATCAAGCGGGAAAAAGATATCATCGTTTCCCCTCAAGCCGATGAACAAATCCGGGTAGGGGACATACTCATTGTCATTGGGGCTGATACGGATATTAACCGGTTTGAAAAGAAGGTATTATAAAACGAAAGAAGAGGCTGACCCATTTGGGCCAGCCTCTTCTTTCGTAATTATACTTCCATGATGATTGGTAAAATCATCGGGCGACGTTTCGTTTTTTCATATAAGAAAGGAGCCAGTGTATCCGTGATTTCATTCTTGATTTCTGACCATTGGGATGTTCTTCTTTCAAGCACTTTGTTCAAGTGTTTAGAAATGAGCGTCTGTGCTTCATTGATAAGGTCACCTGATTCACGCATGTAGACGAATCCTCTTGAAATAAGGTCCGGTCCGGAAGCAATCTTGAAATCCTTCATGTCGATGCTGACAACGACAATGACAAGTCCCTCTTCTGAAAGGATACGGCGGTCACGAAGGACGATATTACCGATGTCACCAATCCCGCTTCCATCGATATAGACGTTTCCAGAAGGGATTTTCCCGGCCACCTGTGCGGCATCATTGCTTAATGCAAGGACTTCACCATTATCCATGATGAAGCAGTTTTCCTCTTGCACTCCGCAATCGACACCAAGCTGAGCGTGCATCTTCTGCATGCGGAATTCTCCGTGAATCGGCAAAAAGAAGGTTGGGTTCATCAAACGAAGCATCAGCTTCATCTCTTGCTGCCCACCATGACCAGATGTATGGATATCACTTAATGGTCCATGAACGACTTCTGCACCGGCACGATATAAAAGATTGATCGTACGGTTTACACTGATTGTATTCCCCGGTATTGGTGAAGAGGAGAATACAACAGTATCACCAGGCTGAATCTGGATTTGACGGTGGGTACCGTTTGCAATCCTGGATAATGCAGCCATCGGTTCACCTTGGGAACCCGTACACAGAATAGCCACTTCATTCGCTGGAAGGCGATTGATCTGATTATGTTCAATGAAAGTATCTTTAGGAGCGTTGATATATCCTAATTCTTGTCCAATCGTGATGGCTGCTTCCATACTTCTTCCGAAAACAGCAACCTTTCTGTTATGGAATACTGCTGCTTCAACCACTTGTTGAAGACGGTGGATATTCGAAGCGAATGTGGCAAAGATGACTCTTCCGTCCACTTTACGGAAAATATCATTGATGCTTTCTCCGACTTTACGTTCTGACATCGTGAAGTTTGGAACTTCAGCGTTTGTACTGTCAGACAGAAGACAAAGAACGCCTTCTTTACCGATCTCAGCCATTTTGGTTAAGTTCGCGGGTTCACCAACCGGCGTGAAATCGAATTTGAAATCACCTGTGTGCACAACATTTCCAGGTGGTGTTTTGACAACGATTCCGTAAGAATCCGGGATACTGTGTGTTGTTCTGAAGAAGGTTACAGATGTTTTGCGGAATTTCACAACATCATCTTCCTGAATGACATTTAATTTCGCATTACGTAATAATCCGTGTTCTTCAAGTTTGTTCTTAATAAGTGCCAGTGCAAGCTTCCCACCGTATATTGGGATGTTTAACTCGCGAAGTAAATATGGGATTCCTCCGATATGGTCTTCGTGTCCGTGAGTGACGAAGAGTCCCTTGATTTTATCTGCATTCTTCACGAGATACGTGTAATCAGGGATCACGTAATCGATACCGAGCAGTTCGTCCTCAGGGAATTTGATTCCTGCATCGATCAGGATAATTTCGTCTTGGAATTGTACGCCGTATGTGTTTTTACCGATTTCACCTAAACCGCCAAGGGCAAATACAGCGGTTTGGTCATTCTTTACAAATTTCATTAATTATTGCTCCATCTCGAAAGAATGGTGGTTTTTTTCATACTCTAAAAAAGCGCCCTCAAGCTTTTGTACGAATTCGATGTTATACGGTTTGTCTTTTAAATTTAGGCGTACTTCACGTTCTGAATCTGCTTCCATGTAAAGAGATTGAGTGCATTCGCGAACAGGCACTTCTGCTTTACTTTCTTGATAAAATACTTTAAAAATCATTTTTCTCTCTCCTTATCCGTTTTCAAAAAATCTAACTTTCATCTATGATAAAAAAGTTATCAACTACGTTTACATTAACTTATATAATAGCCTATCATTTCTATAGGAACGAATCATTTAGTTTATGTATGTATTAAATTATATAGGATTCTTCCTCGTAAATAAAGCTTTTGAATAATCCTGTACTAAATCATGACAAAGATAGAAGAGGGACTAAGGCCAATGGAGGAAAAGCTCATTAATGGCGTCAGTCCCTTATTCATTGTGCAATGGTATGTCAGTCAGTCCGATTGTCATGCATTTTAGTAGCGTTTCCCCTTAAATCATTTACCGAGAAACAGGGGGATTATGCAATCGTTTTTTTTCTAAGCAATTCTTTCCACTGTTTTAAAAGCTTTTTCCTGAGCTTCTTTAACATGGTGGATCACTCCTTATTAATAGTTTACCGAGATTTCCCTTTGAAGTAAAGGAACAAAAATACGGACGTCTCTGTTGTGTTACTTATATTGTACGGAATTTTTGGAATCTCTTACATGGTTAAGTTTGGTAAATGGGTTTGTCCCACAGTCTTCATTGACATTTTTCATGTAAAGGATTACCTTAAACAACGGGTAAAATAGAATCGCAATTGAATATTTTCGAAAAGGAGAACGATCATGTCTAAAATAGTTTTCTTTGATATAGACGGAACACTGCTTGATCACGATAAAAAACTGCCACAGGCCACAAAAGAAGCCATTAGGACACTGCAGGCAAACGGAACGTATGTGGCGATCGCCACTGGAAGGGCTCCATTTATGTATGAAAGTTTAAGAGAGGAATTGGGAATCGAGTCCTTCGTCTCTTTTAATGGACAATATGTGGTTTTTGAAAATGAAGTGATATACACGAATCCTCTGCAAGTTGAAACATTGGAAGAATTATTGGAGGATACGTATAAAAAGGCACACCCTGTTGTTCATTTGAATCATGAAACGATGAAATCGAACCATGAGTACCATGAATATATCGAGAAGAGTATGAACAGCTTGAAGTTTCCTCACCCGGGATTTGCCCCGGATTTTTATAAAGGAAGGAACATCTATCAATCCCTGCTGTTCTGTACAAAGGAAGAAGAGGACTTTTACCGGGAGAAATACACGGATTTCACGTTCATCCGCTGGCACCAATACTCCATGGATATTCTTCCGAAAGGCGGTTCAAAAGCAGAGGGAATCAAAAAGATGATCGCGAAGCTCGGATTCAACATGGAAGATGTCTATGCATTCGGGGACGGATTGAATGATATTGAGATGATCCAATCCGTCGGCACCGGAGTTGCAATGGGCAATGCCGTTGAGGAAGTCCAGAAACACGCAGATTTGATCACTAAGCATGTGGACGATGATGGAATCCACTACGGATTAAAGGAACTTGAATTGATCTAGGACATTCAAAAAAAAGACTCTCGACTTGATATCAAGTCGAGAGTCTTTTTTGGTTTATCGTTCAATGGCAATGGCATCAGGGATCGGCTCAAACGGATTGGAAGGATTGATATGGTCATAGAACATGATACCATTCAAGTGGTCGATTTCATGTTGGAAGACGATGGCCGGCAGACCTTTAAGACGAAGCTTTACTTCATTACCGTCCATATCCCAGCCTCTTACAGTCACTCTTGCATAACGAGGAACGAAGCCCGGTACATTCCGATCGACGGATAAACAACCTTCCCCGGAAGTTAAGTAGGCTTTCTCTATGGAATGGCTGATGATTTTCGGATTGAATAAAGCATAGCTGTATAATTTCCCTTGATTGTCTGTAACGTTGACAGCGAGCATCCGTTTTGAAACATTGATTTGAGGTGCTGCAAGTCCGATACCAGGTCTCAATCCATATTTGGCAGCCGTTTCAGGATCTTGGCTGTTTATTACATATTCTAATAAGCTTCTCAGGGTTTCCTGGTCTTCTTCGGATGGCGGGATGGGCACTTCCCTAGCTACCATGGTTAATGTGGGGTGGCCCTCACGGATGATGTCATTCATCGTAATCATTGTTTTTCCTCCTAGGATACATAGAGATAGAAACAGCTGGCCCCGTCCAATTTAGAACACAAAAAAGACAGGGCCATCCAAATTGATCCCTTCTCTACTTTACGAATTAAGATAATCCATTATGTATGGTAATAGTTTATCATTTTCCTTAGGAAAAGTTAATGAATGAGATTCAGTATTAACAGGAATAACCGTCGGCAAGTACTCATAATGATTTTAATAGGGAGAATAGTCCAATCGACATTTTTTTCCACAGTTGTAAATCCCTATTGTCAAAAGATGTAGACATAGATATAGTAGAAGGTGGTAAATAGTTAAGGGGGATCAAGTTGTGTCGAAATTTCATTTTGCTTTCATTTTGGGAGCCGCTATTTTTGTATTAATGGGTTGTGTCGGTGGTTCTTCACCTGAGGAAAATGTGTATAAGGTTCTTGAAGAAACGGTTGCCAAAGAAAGTCAATATGTTAAAGTTCAGAAGCCTCTTCAAGAGTTGGAAGAAAAGGAACAAGAAATCTATACGAAAATCATGGATCTTGGAATGAAAGAGTTTGAGCAGATTGTAAAGCTTTCCGATGAAGCTCTGGACAACATCGATAAGAGAAAAGAGAAAATCGAAAAAGAACGTGAGTCCATGAGTGAAGCAAAGAAGGAGTTTGCTAAAGCGGACGACTATATTGATGAGATAGAAAGTGATGACCTTAAAAAAGAAGCGAAAAAGCTGGAAGATACGATGGAAGAACGGTATCAGCTCCATGAAAAGCTCACTGCTTCTTACTTAAAGGCGCTTTCTCTTGATAAAGAACTTTATAATATGTTCAAAAAGAAAGATCTCACGATGGAAGAGCTTGAAAAGCAAATTTCCTCCATTAATGAACAATACGAAAAAATAGTAAAGTTCAATGGGGACTATAATACAAAAACAGAAGAATTCAACAAACTTAAACAAGAGTTTTACTCAAAGGCAGAACTTGATGTCAAAGAGTCGGAATAATCGGGTACATACAAGATGAAAAAGGGCGTTATGCCCTTCTTCATCTTTTTTACGTTCGAGAGATTTCCATTGGTTTCTTACTCTATAACAGATGAGTCACACTTGGGTGTTTATATATAACAGGGTGTGTTCAGACATTAATACAGTTTTGAAAATTTATGGTAGTTCGTTTCAAGAAGATTGAGAGGTAACATGAATTTATAATACTTTGTCGTTGACTAACTGATTTTTAATATTGTAAACTAGGATAGGTATTCATGAATTGTATTAGTCGATTATGATTTCTGACTGATACAGATAAACTCAAATGTAATTTCGGGTTTTCTTTCTAGGTATTTGTGGAAAACTACTTATAGTGTGTGTTTTTTCGCAGGTATTGTGGTAGGTCATACTGAATTTGGGTAATCTAAACAATGTATGTAAAAAAACCAAAATAAATGTATAAAGAAAGGATAGGTGACTTCGATGGCTTCTAAATCAAAGAAGGCACAATTCGATGCAGTTAAGACGCTCGAGCAAATTGAAGACAAGTTTGAAATGTTCCAAATTTTGAACGAAGAAGGCGAAGTAGTGAACGAAGATGCTATGCCGGAGATCTCTGATGAGGATCTACAGGAATTAATGCGTCGTATGGTTTACACTCGTATTCTAGATCAAAGATCAATCTCACTTAACCGTCAGGGACGATTAGGTTTCTATGCACCAACAGCTGGACAGGAGGCATCTCAGATTGCTTCTCACTTCGCACTTGAGAAAGAAGACTGGATCCTTCCTGGATACCGTGATGTTCCACAAATCATCTGGCACGGTCTTCCACTGGCCAAAGCATTCTTATTCTCACGCGGACATTTCCAAGGTAATCAGGCTCCAGAAGGTGTAAATGTATTATCACCACAAATCATCATCGGTGCTCAATACATTCAGACTGCCGGAGTGGCACTTGGTCTTAAGAAACGTGGGAAGAAAGCTGTTGCCATTACGTATACAGGAGACGGTGGATCTTCACAAGGTGATTTCTATGAAGGAATCAACTTTGCAGGTTCTTATGCAGCTCCTGCGATTTTCGTTGTGCAAAACAACCAATTCGCAATCTCCACTCCTCGCGATAAGCAAACGGCAGGACGCACGATTGCTCAAAAAGCGGTTGCTGCTGGTATCCCTGGTATCTTAGTGGACGGTATGGATCCATTGGCAGTTTACTCTGCTACATTAGAAGCGCGTAACCGTGCCGTGAATGGGGAAGGTCCTTCATTGATCGAAACCCTTTGCTATCGTTATGGGCCACATACAATGGCTGGTGATGATCCAACTCGTTACCGTACATCAGAAATGGATACAGGTTGGGAAAAGAAAGATCCATTAGTACGTTTCCGTAAATTCCTTGAAGGTAAAGGACTATGGAGTGAAGAGAAAGAAAACGAAGTGATCGAAGAAGCGAAAGAAGATATCAAAAAAGCGATCAAGGAAGCAGACTCAGCTCCAAAACAAAAGGTCACTGACTTCATCAACAACATGTATGAAGAACTTCCTTATAACTTAAAAGAACAATTAGAAATCTACAAAGAAAAGGAGTCGAAATAAGCCATGGCGCAAATGACAATGATTCAAGCGATCACTGATGCACTGCGCACAGAACTACGCAATAACGAAGACGTTTTAGTTTTTGGGGAAGACGTAGGTCTAAACGGTGGTGTATTCCGTGCAACGGAAGGGCTTCAGAAAGAATTCGGTGAAGACCGTGTATTCGATACTCCACTAGCAGAATCAGGAATCGGTGGTTTAGCAATCGGTTTAGCATTAGAAGGGTACCGTCCAGTACCTGAAATCCAGTTCTTCGGTTTCGTATACGAAGTAATGGATTCAGTAAGTGGACAAATGGCGCGTATGCGTTACCGTTCAGGTGGGACGTATACATCACCAGTCACAATCCGTTCCCCATTTGGTGGTGGAGTACATACTCCAGAACTTCATGCGGACAGCTTAGAAGGTTTGATGGCTCAACAGCCTGGTCTTAAAGTGGTTATTCCATCAACTCCTTACGACGCAAAAGGACTTTTAATTTCATCCATCCGTGATAATGACCCTGTCATTTTCTTAGAGCATATGAAATTATACCGTTCATTCCGTCAAGAGGTTCCTGAAGAGGAATACACAATTGAGATTGGTAAAGCAGATGTAAAACGTGAAGGTACAGACCTTACGATCATCTCTTACGGAGCTATGGTACACGAATCATTGAAAGCTGCAGATGAGCTTGAAAAAGAAGGTCATTCAGTTGAAGTAATCGATCTACGTACTGTAAGTCCACTTGACATTGACACGATCATGGCATCTGTTGAGAAAACAAATCGTGCCATCGTAGTTCAAGAAGCTCAAAAGCAAGCGGGTATCGCAGCGAGCGTTGTTGCTGAAATCAATGACCGTGCGATCCTTAGCCTGGAAGCGCCAGTTCTTCGTGTAACGGCACCGGATACAGTATTCTCATTCTCTCAAGCAGAGCCTATCTGGTTACCAAACCACAAAGACGTCATCGAAACGGCGAAAAAAGTACTTAACTTCTAATTGGAAGGAGCCAATAAGCTCCTCCAGAGATACTCAAATGAAATCAGAAGGGCATTCCACCTTTCTCTTTTCCAATTATAGATAGTAAAACAGAGACAGATAAACAAACATTCATCTATATAATCATTATTCAATACAGGAGGTAGAGTCCATGTCATTCGAATTCAAATTACCAGACATTGGTGAAGGTATTCATGAAGGTGAAATCGTCAAGTGGTTTGTAAAGCCAGGCGATAAAGTGGAAGAAGACGATGTACTATGTGAAGTGCAAAACGATAAAGCTGTTGTTGAGATTCCTTCTCCGGTAGCAGGAACGGTTGAAGAACTTCTTGTTGACGAAGGAACTGTAGCTGTTGTAGGCGATACTCTTATCAAGTTCGATGCACCTGGTTATGAGGACCTGCAATTCAAAGGTGGAGAAGAAGAAAAGAAAGAAGAAAAAGCTGAAGAGAAGACGGAAGGTCAAGTTCAAGCAACTGCAGAACAAGGCCAGGATGTAAAGAAAGAAGCTTCTCCAGAAGCTGCTGAAGAGAAATCCGATGCAGAAGTTGACCCTAATAAGCGCGTGATCGCTATGCCTTCAGTACGCAAATACGCAAGAGAAAACGGTGTTGAAATCCGCCAAGTTTCCGGTTCTGGTAAGAACGGACGTGTAGTAAAAGAAGACATCGATGCTTTCTTAAGTGGAGATTCTAAACCTGCTGAAACGAACGAAGAAGCAAAAACAGAAGAAAACGCGCCTGCAGAATCTAAAGCGTCTGCACCTAAAGCTCCAGAAGGCGAGTATCCTGAAACACGTGAGAAAATGAGTGGGATGCGTAAAGCGATTGCGAAAGCAATGGTGAACTCAAAACATACAGCTCCTCACGTTACGTTGATGGACGAAATCGATGTAACGAAACTTTGGGCCCATCGCAAGAAATTCAAAGAAGTTGCAGCTGAAAAAGGTGTGAAATTGACTTTCCTACCTTACATCGTCAAAGCATTAACTAGTGCATTACGCGAATATCCAGCTCTGAACACATCCATTGATGATGCAACAAGCGAAATCGTACAAAAACATTATTACAACATCGGTATTGCTGCTGACACGGACAAAGGTCTATTAGTGCCGGTTGTGAAGAATGCTGACCGTAAGTCCATGTTCTCGATTTCAAATGAAATCAATGAACTGGCTGGAAAAGCAAGAGATGGTAAACTTTCAGGCGACGAAATGAAAGGTGCATCTTGCACAATCACGAATATTGGTTCTGCCGGTGGACAATGGTTCACTCCGGTCATCAACCATCCAGAGGTTGCCATCCTTGGTGTTGGGCGCATTGCAGAAAAACCTGTGGTTAAAAATGGTGAAATTGTAGCGGCACCTGTGTTAGCATTATCATTGAGCTTCGATCACCGCATGATTGACGGAGCTACTGCTCAACATGCACTTAACCATATCAAGCGTTTGTTGAACGATCCAGAATTATTATTAATGGAGGCGTAATACAATGGTAGTAGGAGATTTCCCAATTGAAACAGATACAATCGTAGTCGGTTCAGGTCCCGGAGGATATGTAGCTGCAATCCGTGCAGCACAACTGGGTCAAAAAGTGACAATCATCGAAAAAGAAAACATGGGTGGAGTATGCTTGAATGTTGGCTGTATCCCATCTAAAGCTCTTATCACGGCAGGTCACCGTTTCCATCAGGCACAGCACTCTGATGATATGGGGATCGTTGCTGAAAACGTAAAAGTGAATTTTGATAAAGTTCAAGAATGGAAAGCTGGAGTAGTTAAGAAATTAACCGGCGGTGTTGAAGGACTTCTTAAAGGGAATAAAGCTGAAATCGTTCGCGGTGAAGCTTACCTGGTAGATGCCAATACTCTTCGTGTTATGGATGATAACTCAGCTCAAACATACAAGTTCAAAAACTTGATCCTTGCAACGGGTTCACGTCCGATTGAAATCCCAAGCTTCAAATTCTCTAAGCGCGTACTTGATTCTACAGGCGCACTTGCTTTAGAAGAAATTCCAAGCAAGCTTGTTGTAATCGGTGGAGGTTATATCGGTACCGAGCTTGGTACTGCTTATGCCAATCTTGGATCAGAAGTAACGATTTTGGAAGGTGCTGACGATATCCTTAGCGGATTCGAAAAGCAAATGACATCTGTCGTGAAAAAAGAACTTAAGAAAAAAGGCGTTGAAGTCGTAACGAAAGCTATGGCAAAAGGCGTTGAAGAAAGTGACAGCGGAGTCGTTGTTAAATATGAAGTGAAGGGCGAAGAGAAATCAGTTGAAGCTGATTACGTCCTAGTAACGGTTGGCCGTCGTCCAAACACTGACGAAATCGGTCTTGAAGAAGTTGGAATCGAGATGACAGACCGCGGAGTTATCAAAATTGATAAACAATGCCGCACGAACATCCCGAACATCTTCGCGATTGGTGATATCGTTGATGGACCGCCACTTGCTCACAAAGCTTCTTACGAAGGTAAAATTGCTGCCGAGGTTATCTCAGGTGAACCGGCAGAAATTGACTACCTTGGAATCCCAGCTGTGTGCTTCACAGACCCTGAATTAGCAACAGTGGGTTATTCCGAAGCGGAAGCAAAAGAAGAAGGCATTGAAGTAACTGCAGCTAAATTCCCGTTTGCAGCAAATGGACGTGCTTTAGCTCTTAATGCAAGTGATGGCTTTATGAAGCTTGTCACTCGTAAAGAAGACGGTTTAATTATCGGTGCTCAAATTGTTGGTTCTGGTGCATCTGACATGATCGCTGAATTGGGACTTGCAATTGAATCCGGAATGACAGCTGAAGATGTTGCCATGACGATTCACGCTCACCCAACTTTAGGTGAGATTTCCATGGAAGCAGCAGAAGTTGCAATGGGAAGCCCGATTCACATTATTAAATAATAATCATGGAAAAAGGATGATCCCTGTGAGGGGATCATCCTTTTTTTAAGGATAAAAAAAGGAGGTCGAAGCGTAGGCTTCGACCCCAAATATCGTTATTAATGCATTAATGTTCCCAGGTTTGAATGGCTTTGGAAACAGGCTTTATAATATTTTCTTTAGAATTATGACCTTCCACCTTACATATGATCTGATTGTCCTCTACCACGACGATGGCTGGAGAAGTGGGTGGAGTATCAGCGAAATCATTTGTTGTCTTCGTGTTTAAACTGACAACTTTTAGCTGTTTAAAGTGATCCGGGTACTGTTTTTTAAGTTCAATGATGGCATCGTAGTATGGTATTTCCCTCGAAACATTTCTTTCATCCGTAAAAAAAATCACCTGTTTTTCTATAAATTGATCCTGTGCTAAAACCACTTTATTAGATGAGATGTCATCACATGAAGTCAAAATCAGCATCGTGGAAGTAAGTATTGCAAAAGCTAATATATGTTTCATACATCATCCTCTTTTCTTAAACGATGCTATGAACGTAGAGTCGCGAATATATAAATGAATTACTCATTAACGTATCTTACGTCACATTTTATCATAGGGAAAAATGAAAAAGCGCCAAGTCATAAAAATGTTACAAAATTGAAAAGTCCTACATAATGAAAGTCACTTTAAAAGAATATACTATGTTAATACGATGATTTTTGATTTGAAAAAACATATAAGGGCCATCCGGGTGTTTTTATTATATTGGGACGGGAAAATGTAAATAAATCTATTAAAGGATGTTTTATCATGAAATCGTACATTGCTTTTTTGGTCCAAATGATTTTATGGAGCGTGTTTTCAATAGCTGAATGGATTTCTGAAAAAGATCATGTAGAATATAAGTGGATTATGTTTGTCCTGTTTTTTTACCTTGCCTTTATGGTTGCAAGGAAGATCGTCCAATCAAGAAAGCATACGTTATTTATCACTTCATTCAGTCTGACATGCTTTTTTGTTTTTAAGATGGCGATTGAAAATATATTGGAAATATTTTAATTCTTTCCCAGATTCTCTTTAGAATATGTTAAAATATTCAAAGTGAATACGGAAAGGTGAGAAACATGAAAAAGATTTTAGCATCCGGCTTAACCATCCTACTCCTTACTGCTTGCGGAAGTGAACAAACGGGGACCGGCCATGAAGCGGAAACATCCGACCAGACTGAAGTGAAAGAAGTGGATCAGAAGCAGAGTGAAGGCCCTGAAACGGAAGTGTCAGAGAGTGAAGCAAATGAGAAAGAAGAACCTTCAAAAGAAGTGGTGCAAACTAAGGATTATAAGATAAATGAGGCTAATTGGAGCATTGAACCAATCGGTGAAGCCAACCCTAAAGTGGTACTCCTGACGATCGATGATGCACCCGACCAACATGCACTGCAAATGGCTAAAGGCCTAAAAGAGTTGAATGCACCAGCCATTTTCTTTGTGAACGGTCATTTTCTTGATACGCCTGAGGAAAAAGAAACGTTAAAAAAGATTCATGATCTTGGATTTATGATTGGGAATCATACATATAGTCACAGCAGTTTAAGAGATCTTTCTCCGGAAGAACAAAAAGAGGAAATCCTCTCTGTCAGCGATCTTGTCGAATCCATCACGGGAGAGAGGCCGCAATTTTTCAGGGCCCCTTTCGGCCAAAATACAGATTACAGCCGTGAGCTTGCAGCTGAAGAAAAGATGTCCTTGATGAATTGGACTTACGGATATGATTGGGAAAAGCAATATCAAAATAAAGCAGCGATTACGGATATTATGGTAAACAGCCCATATTTGATTGACGGAGCGAATCTCCTCATGCATGATCGTACATGGACGAGTGAAGCGTTGACGGACATTGTGAAAGGCCTCCGTGCAAAGGGGTATGAAACACTGGACCCCCACCGGATTAAAACAATAGAATAATGATAAAAGATGCATGAATGAGTCACTTCATTCATGCATCTTTTTTTTGAATTCAACATATTCGGGAAGCCCCTTACATACACTTTTATGATTAAAAGTATGATTGATTGCGAGGATAAAAAGTTAAATATGTTATACAATTTAGGCTTGATATTTTAAATGTGTTATATTATTATAGAAGCAGATAAGATAAAGCGTTTACAAAACCACTTAAAGGAGAGGAAAAAAGATGGGAACAATTGTATGTCAAACATGCCTAAGCACTATTGAGCATTATGAAGATGAGAAGGTTTCTGTTTTATTCTCTAACTGCTGTAACTGCAACGATGATAAAGAATTGGATGATTAATGCCTGCTAAAGGGGAGCGGGTATGAATAGCGTCTATTAAAGGGGTTCTTATAAATAAAAAGGATGAAGAAGGGGGACCTTCTTCATCCTTTTTTTCATCGAATGGCACGATGCTCTTTGATGACTCTTAAATGTCGTAAATCATAGTCTTCTGGCCCTTGTACAGGTAGACCTGCTTCTATATTGGTCTTGATATAATGGATGTTTTCCTGAGTGATGATTTCCCCTGGTATGAAAATGGGAATTCCGGGAGGGTAGACCATGATGAATTCAGCGATGGTCCTTCCAACGGATTCATCAATTGGAATGACTTCGGTATCAGCATAAAAAGCGTCCCTTGGTGTAATGGAAAGAACAGGAATATCCGGGAGCATCACTTTAACGGGTGCCATCTCTCCCTGGTTCTTCAGGCTGGTAACCAGTCCTTTTAAAGCGTTAACCAATTGAGTTCCTTCATATTCAGTGTCACCAGGTGTGATGATGCAAAGGATATTATAAAGGTCAGACATTTCAACCTCGATATTATGAGCTTCTCTTAACCATTTTTCCGCATCGAAACCGCTGATTCCAAGATCCTTCACGGACACAATCAGCTTAGTAGGATCATATGCATAGGTGGCTTTTGTTCCAAGAATTTCTTCCCCTACACAGTATAAACCGTCAATCTCGTTGATTTGTTTCCGCATATTCTGTGAGAGTTCGATCGTTTTGGTGATGAGCTCCCGTCCTTCAGTAGCAAGTCGTTTTCTTGCAACATCAAGAGATGCAAGTAATAAGTATGACGTGGAAGTCGTCGTCAGCATGCTTAAAATGGTCTGTACACGCTTAGCAGAGACAAGTCCTTCTTTCATATTGAGGACTGAACTTTGAGTCATGGATCCCCCGAGCTTATGGACACTCGTAGCTGCTAAGTCAGCACCTGCCTGCATGGCTGACAGGGGAAGTTCATCATGGAAGTGGATATGAACCCCATGAGCTTCATCGACCAGAACCGGAACATGGTAAGAGTGGGCAATTTCCACGATTTTCTTTAGGTCTGCCGAAATCCCGAAATAGGTTGGATTGATGACCAGTACACCCTTGGCATCAGGGTTTTGTTCCAAAGCCTTTGCAACGGCGTCTGTCGTGATTCCGTGAGAGATTCCAAGATCCTCATCAATATCGGGATGGATAAAGATAGGAGTGGCCCCTGAGAAAACAATCGCAGACATAACGGATTTATGCACGTTTCTTGGAACAATGATCTTGTCTCCAGGTCCGCACACACTCATGACCATCGTCATGATCGCTCCGCTCGTCCCCTGAACAGAGAAGAAAGTATGATCGGCACCGAATGCCTCGGCAGCCAAATCCTGTGCTTCCTTAATCATTCCTTTAGGTTGATGCAAATCATCTAAAGGACCGATATTAATCAAATCAATGGAAAGCGCATTATCCCCTATGAATTCCTTAAATGCAGGATCCATACCGGCACCTTTCTTATGACCTGGGATATGAAACTGGACGGGATTCTTTTTACTATGTTCAATTAAGCCGGTAAACAACGGCGTTTCATTTTGAGACAATTCATTCAACACCTCTTTATATTCTTCATAGCACAATAAACCAACATACATGCTAAAGATATCATTATATAAGATTCAAACTATAATTTCATGCATTCTTACGATATTTTCAACAAACAAAAGAATTATAGCACTTAAGAAAATCTTTGCATAGTGACATACGCCCATGAAGGTGTATTTTTTTTCATAGCACAAAAGAAAGAAGTCCTACTCCTGATTTTTGGCTCATTTCGGACCTTTCAGCAAAGCTGAAAGGCGTGTGAAACATCCGTTTCACCCGAATGAGCCAAAAATCTACACAACCAATCTATAAAATACCTGCAGCCCTCTCATCCAAGGCTGACCTTATTTCTTATTAATATACAATACACTAAAGAAAAGGATTTCCCCACCTCCATCGAGAATAAATCAATAAATGGAGGGATTTAAATGAACTGGAAAACGCGCGTAACAGAATTATTGAACATTCGATATCCAATCATACAAGGGGGGCTTGCCCACCTGGCATATGCAGAACTGGCTGCGGCGGTGTCGAATGCAGGAGGCCTTGGTCAAATAACTGCCATGTCACTAGACAACCCTGAACAGCTTCGTCAAGAAATCAAAAAGGTAAGGTCATTAACAGATCAACCGTTTGGAGTGAACTTTGCCATCGGTCAACATGGACGCCCATTCAGCGAGTTTGTTGACATTGCCATTGAAGAGAAAGTATCGGTCATCTCCGTTACAGGCGGTAACCCAACTCCCCTGTTCCGACAAATTGAAGGGGAGAATATGGTGAAGCTTGTATTGGTCGCATCAAAGAGACAGGCTCTGAAGGCTGAAGAGCTCGGTGCGGAGGCCGTCATGGTCGTTGGACAAGAAGGGGGAGGACATTTGGGCAAGGATGACATCGGGACATTCGTCTTGATTCCACAAGTTGTGGACGCTATATCCATCCCTGTCATCGCTTCAGGAGGCATTGGGGACGGACGAGGCTTAATGGCAGCCCTTAGCTTCGGAGCAGAAGGAGTCGAGATGGGGACAAGATTCATAGCAACAAAAGAGTGCGTACACGCCTCAGACGTGTATAAACGTGCCTTGATTGAGGGGGAAGAGAGTGGTACAGTAGTCATTAAACGATCTTTAGGAGCCCCGGCCAGAGCGATTTCAAATTCTTGGACAGATCAAATCCTGGCTGCCGAAACATCGAATCTGGGATATGATGGGTTAAAGTCATACATAAGCGGCGAGGCGAATAAACGTTATATCTACGATGGTGAAGTAGACGGAGGCTTTGCATGGGCAGGACAGGTGATGGGGTTGATTCAGGACATCCCTTCGGTTAAAGAACTCATCGAGCGGATGATTTTACAAGGTGAAAACATTCGTAGAAAATGGAATTAATACATCATCAAAGGAGTTGTGGTGCAAAATGGAATATCAATACCCTTTCGATATAGACTGGTCCACAGAGGAAGTCATCGAGGTCATAGCCTTTTTTGAAGCAATTGAAAAGGCATATGAAAAAGGTGTTTCAAGAGAGGACCTGATGAATCGGTATAAGAGATTTAAAGAAATAGTCCCTGGTATGGCAGAAGAGAAAAGGATCTGCAAAGAATTTGAAGAATCCAGCGGTTATTCTTCCTATCATGTAGTGAAAAAAATGAAAGAGCAGCAGGACGCTGCCAAAATATCGATGAATTAATAGAACGACTGCCCTAAACGGCAGTCGTTCTTTCTGCATTATTCCCTACAGTTATATGGTTTAGTTCATTTTATAAAGGGGTAAAAGTATTTCAAAGGCACTTTCAACTTCCTGGATCAATTCATCCCCATTCATCTTAATGGCAGAGTCACGATCCAGATGAAGTCCGCATAGAAGTTCTGCTTTCTTTACATTTTGAACTCTTTCAGTTAAAGCAATGAATTCATCTTGTGATAGAGAGGAGAAGGGTGCAGCATCCGGTTTAGTATGATCTCCGGACCAAACAAAGTGACCGGGAATCAATGACCTTATCTTATCTGCATTTTCTTCGACTTTTTTACCGAATTCGACTTTATATGGAGCTTCATAGATCATTGCAAACCAAATAAATACATGGGTTTCCCATAATCCGATCTGGAAATGAGGATGTTTTTTGTAACCGCGTTTATTGTTTGCGAAAGCAACCCAGGTGTCATCTGGAGGATTCACTGAGCGCCTTGCATGTTTCGCCACATGGTAAAACATCTCATCACCGGTCAGGGCACTAAGAGCAGGGGTGAAATGTTCACCCAGGTAGTCCAGTTTTGGCCTGATAAGTTCTGCGATGGCTGTCATCCGGTCATCTAGACCATCAATCTTAAAAACATTGAAATCATCTTTAGTAAAACCGTTAAATGTCATGTTGTAACCTCCTTATTTCCACCAATATCTTACCATAAAGAGGTACAAGCTTGTAGCCAAATGAATTATCTATAGGTGTCTGCACATTTTAGTTACAAGATGAGTTGGTATTTCATAATATGTAGTAAATATTATCAGAACAATCAGATAAATTGAAAACTCGGAAGGGGTGTATGGCCATGAAACAAGTAATGAACACTTCTAAAAAACGTGATGTCCAACAGCAAAGAATGAACGTACTGAGACTTGAAATGGATTATGAATTAGCCGTATTGTTCGAAGCAATTCAAACGAAGAATACAGAAACCCAGACCAAGTCCAAGCAGAAACTTATGAGTATCAGGGAAGAATTAATGAAAATGAAGGCTTTATAAAGCAACAAACATCCAATGGTTTAAAGTATGCTGATAACAAAATCTACTTTTGAACGCGAGCTCATAGTGGTTGGGGAGTTCGCTTTTTTATGGGGAAATGACCTTTCTTGGTGAAGCCTATTTTCTTGAATGAAATGGATCTAGGAGTTAAGATTATCTGAAAAGAACATATTAGTAATGACTACACTGATTTTCGCTAAGCACATTGGAGGCTAATAATACATGACAAATTGGACTGAACTAGATCTAAATGTTAGAACATGGATACATGAAGCCGGTGAGAGGATTCGTCAGTCATTTAAAACCGAACTGAACATTAAAACGAAATCGAACCGAAATGACTTGGTCACCGATATGGATGAAGCGACTGAGCGATACTTTACTGAAAACATACGAACCAATTATCCCGACCATCAAATTCTGGGTGAAGAAGGATATGGTGATGATTTTAAAGAGTTATCCGGAATCACATGGATCATCGACCCAATCGATGGCACGATGAATTTTGTCCATCAGCAGAGAAACTTTGCCATTTCCATCGGGATTTACGATGGAGATGAAGGTAAGTTAGGATACATATATGATGTAGTGCATGACGAGCTTTACTTTGCGAGTAAAGGTAAAGGTGTCTATATGAATGATGTGAAGCTTCCAAAGCTTGAGCCCGTTCCTGTGGAAGATGCGATTGTCGCATTGAATGCACTGTGGGTAACAAAGAACAAGCGTATTGATTCCTCCATTCTGGCGCCACTCGTACAAGATGTAAGAGGGACGAGGTCCTATGGTTCAGCTGCGATGGAGCTTGCTTACGTGGCTTCAGGGAGGCTTGACGCATATCTGACAATGCGACTTGCCCCGTGGGATTTTGCAGCCGGAAAGATTATGATCGAAGAGCTTGGTGGAGTGGTGACGGACCTTGATGGAAACCCTTTAAATCCATTAAACAAAAGCTCTGTCTTTGTCGGGAAGCCTGGCCTGCATGAAACCATTTTGACTGACTATCTTCATAGAAATAAGTAAATGAAAAAGGAGTGGTGGCCGTTGAATGGCCCCCACTCCTTTTCTTCGTCCTACAATCTTCCTTCTTCTCTGTATTTTTTCTTGGTCTTAAAACCGAATCCCATCACAATGAATAAACAAAGGATACTTACACCTGCAATCCATATATTTTGTAAGCTGATTGAAATCGCTATGCCCATAAGTGATACGGCTGCTAATATCGAAAAAAGTACAAAGATCCATTTTATATTTGCCATTATGTACCCCCCAATATTGATAAAAAATGATTCTTTCCCTAACAGATTGTCGCCGCAGCTTCGTATGCTGCCCTTATTAAATTTTACCTATCAATTCAATAAATCGCAATGGGTTTAGGAAACAAAGAAGCAGATTATTCAAGTCGGTAAGGAAACTTTCAGTAAGAATGAATAGTGGATATGAAATATTTATTAGGGCTTTTGTCAATGCTGTGATATAATGGTCTAGTTGAACTGAAAAATACTATCTTTACACTATAAAGAAATCCAATATTCAGGAGTGGAAATATGAAATTAAGAAATGACCTTAGAAATATTGCTATTATTGCTCACGTTGACCACGGGAAAACGACATTAGTTGATGAGCTTTTAAAGCAATCTGGAATCTTCCGCGAAAACGAAACTGTTTCGGAACGTGCAATGGATTCAAATGATTTAGAAAGAGAACGCGGTATTACGATCCTAGCGAAGAATACGGCGATTCAATATAAAGATTCCCGAATCAACATCCTTGATACACCAGGGCATGCTGACTTCGGTGGAGAAGTAGAACGTATCATGAAAATGGTAGATGGTGTTTTACTGGTTGTGGATGCGTATGAAGGTTGTATGCCACAGACCCGTTTCGTTCTTAAGAAAGCACTGGAACAAAATCTTACACCAATCGTGGTTGTAAACAAAATCGACAAACCTTCAGCACGTCCTGAAGAAGTAATCGATGAAGTACTTGAGTTATTCATTGAGTTGGATGCAAATGATGAGCAGCTTGAATTTCCGGTTGTTTATGCATCTGCAATTAACGGTACGGCAAGTATAGATCCGGATCCGGAAAAACAGGATGAAACCATGCAGTGTTTATATGAGTCCATCATTGAGAACATTCCTGCACCGGTCGACAACTCTGAAGATCCACTTCAATTCCAGGTTGCACTACTTGATTACAATGATTACGTAGGGCGTATCGGGATCGGTCGTGTGTTCAGAGGGACTATGAAAGTTGGCCAGCAGGTAGCGCTGATGAAGCTTGACGGCTCCGTCAAACAATTCCGGGTAACGAAAATCTTTGGTTTCTTCGGATTGAAGCGTGAGGAAATCCAGGAAGCAAAAGCAGGGGATTTAATTGCTGTATCTGGTATGGAAGATATCAACGTAGGTGAAACGGTTTGTCCGGTAGAGCATCAGGATCAACTTCCGGTTCTTCGCATTGACGAGCCTACACTACAGATGACTTTCCTTGTAAACAACAGTCCATTTGCCGGTAGAGAAGGTAAATTTGTTACGTCAAGAAAGATTGAAGAGCGTTTAATGGCTCAGCTGCAAACCGATGTAAGTTTGCGTGTTGAACCAACGGATTCACCTGATGCATGGACAGTTTCCGGCCGTGGAGAGCTTCATCTATCCATCTTGATTGAAAATATGCGTCGTGAAGGCTACGAGTTACAAGTATCGAAGCCACAGGTTATTATCAAAGAAGTCGATGGTGTGAAGAGTGAGCCTGTAGAACGTGTTCAAATTGATATCCCTGAAGAGTATATGGGAGGCGTAATCGAATCACTTGGTCAACGTAAAGGCGAAATGCTTGACATGGTGAATAACGGTAACGGACAGGTCCGTTTAATGTTTATGGTACCGGCGCGTGGACTAATCGGTTATTCTACGGAGTTTATGACTCTTACTCGTGGATATGGTATCATCAACCACACATTCGAAGGCTATCAACCACTGCAGAAAGGCCGCGTAGGCGGACGTCGTCAAGGTGTGCTTGTTTCCATGGAGACTGGTAAAGCGTCCCAATACGGTATCATGCAGGTGGAAGACCGCGGTATCATCTTCGTTGAATCCGGCACAGAAATTTATGGTGGAATGATCGTTGGAGAACATACAAGAGAAAATGATATTACTGTTAATATCACGAAGCTGAAACAGGCGACTAACGTACGTTCTGCCAATAAGGATCAAACTGTTACGATCAAAAAGGCAAGAATCATGACATTGGAAGAGTCATTGGAATATTTAAATGACGATGAATATTGTGAAGTAACACCTGAATCGATCCGTCTTCGTAAAAAAATTCTTGATAAGAATGAACGTGAAAGAGCAGAAAAGAAAAATAAGGTTACTCAATAAACTAAGTGAAGGGGGAGTAGGAAATGGATGTAACAGAACGTTTGTCCTTTTTCGCATCCCTTTACCGGGTTGACCAGAACGCGGAAATGGGTATGTGGTTGCTTTATATAACCATAGTTGGGCTCTCGATCTTAGTTTATAAGCTCGGTTTTGCGAAAAAGCTGCCAGTCATGAAATCGATCCTGATTTATACTTTTCTCATACTCGGATGTACGGTACTGACATTTCTCGGGATCTTTCTTCCGGTTGCCGAAGGGTTGGTCGTTGCGGCTTTAATCTTAGTGATTTACAAGATCCGCCTGACGAATGAAAAGAAAAAAGGCACTTTTTAAGCATGAAAAAGCTGCAGTCCACATTCAAAGGACTGCAGCTTTTTTTATTTTGGATTCGCCTTCGCAAAGAATTGATAGAGTGGCGGCAGGCTTAGTCCATATAGAAGATGTCCAATTGTCCAAATGGTGAGGGCCGTACCATCGAGGAAGCGGGGTACATCCTGTACGGCCAGATAAGAAAGAGGAAAATATAGAAAGACAATGGGGAAGGTCAGCAGCAGAGAAAGAAGCCATGCTCCCCTCTCAGATACATTCAGCTTTTCCATTAGATACACAAATACTAAACCGATCCCGCAGGAAATAAGTAAATGGAAAGAGAACTCAAGCCATTCAGGCAATGTAGATGCAAACAACGGGATGAAGTCAACATTCAATAATAATACATAAACTTTAATGCCGGTCAGTCCCTGCATCCACTTAAGGAATAAACCTAATATTGTGCCTGAGATAAGTCCAATGGCCGAACCTATTTGTTTAAAAGTCATCTTCTACTCGAGGAGAACAATAAAAACGGAAATTTCCCGTCGACACACGTTCTTCTGTCTTCTCTTTAATGCGGTCGTGGCAATTCTCACACATATACGTGTGAATGGGTCTGTTACGCAGCTTTTTCGCCTGCAGGGAATAATCATCAATATTTTCAATTACTTCGCATAAAGCACATTTTACTCTCATTTCGTACACCTCTACTTGTATTCTAATCATAACTCTGGTCATATTAGTATATCATGAAGTGAGGTTGATCGCTTTATTTAACATTCTATTATGTCTTTAACAATGGTATTTGGTATAGTAGAATCAAGATAATCACATGTAGACGTAGAGACAAACGTCACCAGGGGGGATTGTATGGCTAATCAAGTAGAACCAAGCTTAATTCCTGCATTGTTTGATGAACTTCAATCAGAGCGATTCGTTACACTTGCTACCGTTGACCATGAAACACATGGTCCCAATGTCAGTGCAATATCCTGGATTTTTGCCAAAGACGAACATACGCTATTGTTTGCCGTGGATCAACGTTCAAGAATCGTCGACAATATTAAGAGGAATCCGCTTGTTGTAGTGAACTTAATTGCAAATGAATCCACGTATTCGATTGGAGGAAAAGCTTCCGTACACCATGAGAAACTATCCGGAGTGCCTTTGAAGCTAACCCTTATTCAACTTGTCATTAATGAAGTGAGAGATGTCATGTTCTATGGATCGAAAATTTCCACAGAGCCCGTTTATGAGAAGACATATGATAAAGCGGCTGCAGAACGTTTGGACCGTCAAGTTATAGAAGCCATGAAAAAAGCTTAGCATCCCAAGCTTTTTCATGGCTTTTCTCAATTACAGATTAGGCTCTACAATCAATCGATTTTATCATATGTTTGATCTTCTTGTTTTTTTCTAAGCTGTTTTTCTTTTGAGTTATTCATTTTTTTCTTAGGTTCGTCCGGGGCATTTTCGGGATCGGTCTGCTTTAGAGACTTAGGGATCTCAGGCATCAATCTACCCGATATATCGGACAATTCATTCATTATGCCCTGAACCGGTTCGCCTCTCTGGATATCTTTACTGATTTCCTTCAATCGGGCATATAGGTCCGGATCAGCGATGACCATGGCCTCTGCACCGAAGGGATCATTTTGAAGTGCTTCTGCAACGGAATATTTTATAGAACCGACCTGGGAACGCTCGACGTCGGAATCGATATCGATCCCTACAAATGCATATTTACCAATGACGACAGCTGTTGCATCTTTCACATCCGGTACACTTGTGGTCAGCTCCACCAGATGCTTTGAAATTTGTTGTCCGGACTTGCGTTGGACATGTTGAATATTGCTATCCTGGACAGTGATTGGTTTATTATTTTTACTGTTTGCATCATTTTTATACCCGACCTCATTTTTGTTGGCGCAAGCTCCAAGGATGATGGTAACCAGTAAGAGAGAGAGTAGCTTAAACATGTGAATACCTCCCGATTTAGAATCAATATCTTTTCTTATTGTGTAATTTTCTTCTATCTTTATACGTTTATTCATATATTTTAAGAAACGGGCCGTCCTATTTGAGTAGCTGGGAATAACCGGAACATCATTGGCTACATACAATAGTAATAAGAAATCAGGAGCAGGAGGCATCGATTTGAATAAAATTTATGTATTAGATACCAATGTCTTATTACAAGATCCACAAGCCATCTTTTCTTTCCAGGATAATGAGGTGGTTATACCTGCAGTCGTCTTAGAAGAAGTGGACTCCAAAAAGCGTTATATGGATGAAATCGGACGAAACGCAAGACATGTATCGAAACTGATAGATAATTTACGGCAAGAAGGAAAGCTCCATGAAAAAATCCCCCTTTATACAGGTGGATCATTACGAATTGAACTAAATCACCGCTCCTTTCAGCAGCTTCAAGATATATTTGTTGAGAAAACAAATGATAATCGGATCATCGCCGTAGCAAAAAACCTTTCACTCGAGGAAGAAGCAAAAAAGGACGGGAAAGCGGTCATCCTTGTCAGTAAAGATACCCTTGTCAGAGTCAAGGCAGATGCTTTGGGTTTACTCGCAGAAGACTTCCTGAGTGACAGGGTCATTGAAGTCAATGATATTTATACCGGATTTATCGAATTATACACCGAGAGAGAATTTCTCAATAAATTTTATGACAAAGGGGAACTGACCCTTACGGATATAACGAAGCAACGATTTTATTCCCATCAATTCCTCATTATGAAAGATGCCCTCGGAAGTTCTGCATCTGCCCTTGGAATGGTTGATACCACCGGCCTCAAGGTGAAGAAACTGGTCTATGACCAAGAACATATGTGGGGAATTAAAGCGAGGAATGTCCAACAAACGATGGCAACGGAGTTATTATTACGGGATGATATTTCGTTAGTGACCATGGTCGGGAAAGCAGGGACAGGTAAAACACTTTTAGCACTTGCTGCAGGTCTTTTACAAACGGAAGACTTTAATAAATTCAATAAATTACTCGTTGCCCGCCCGATCGTTCCGGTGGGCAAAGATATTGGTTATCTTCCAGGTGAAAAGCAAGAGAAGTTGAGGCCATGGATGCAGCCGATTTATGACAATCTCGAATACCTGTTCAATACAAAAAAACCGGGTGAACTGGATGATATTCTTGCCGGGATGGGATCCATCGAGGTGGAAGCCTTGACGTATATACGGGGAAGGAGCATTCCTGATCAATATATCATCATAGATGAAGCTCAGAACCTGACGAAGCATGAGGTGAAAACGATTCTGACACGTGTTGGGGAGCGGAGCAAAATTGTCTTAATGGGAGATCCGGCTCAGATCGATCATCCATATCTTGATGAATATAATAATGGGCTGACGTATGTAGTGGAGAGATTCAAAGATCAAAACTTAGCCGGACATGTGAAGCTTATGAAAGGTGAAAGATCGGGATTAGCACAGCTTGCAGCGGATATCTTGTAAACGTTAGACCACATAATGATAACGTATGAAAAAACCGGTTCCAATGTAACTGAACCGGTTTTTTATACGTTATGATTATTCAACACGAAATGCCCTGACATTGGTAATTGGCTTGTCCCTGTTCGATCCATCCATAAAATAAACATGAACGGGTCCGTCTACCCTGAGGGGCTTGCCTTCTTTAGAAAATCCGATCAACAGCTGATCAGCCTGATTCAAATCCAGAGGGTGATCCCCGGTTTCGGTTTCAATCACGATGGACGCACCTTCAGGAAGTGGCTCTGCATTTTTTAAAAATGGCGCAAAAGGTATGGCGAATGTTCCGTTAAGAATCTTTTCTTTCTCATATCTCTTCTCGGTTTTCAAAGTTGGCGGATAGGTTGCACCTTCTTGAATCTCCCGGGACCAGTGCTTGGAAACGGCCTTAGTATATTCTTCCAACTCATCCACTTTTTCTGTCGTATCATCAAAATATGTAGTTAAATCCACTTTTCGATCATCAAAAATCCAAACTCCCGCATCCAATGTAATTGGGAATTTCACCTTCCCTTTAATCGGTATGATACTTTCCACTTCTGACTCCTCCTCTCGCTGATAGTATCAGTATATATGTTAAGAGCAGGTTTGTCACATTCTGATGAAAGCATTTTCAGCGTTTTCAATGAATGAAAATAGGGAAATGATAAATAGGATAAAAGGAGCTGTTGGAGATATGATAAACACTCAGGAATGGTTGGAAGGATTAGTTGAAAAGGCGAGACCCTATGCATCTGAAGGAAAGGTTGCAGAGTACATACCCGCACTTAAGGATCAAAATCCCCATGATCTGGCAATCAGCATTTACACATTGGATAATAACTCCTGTTATGCCGGGGATCATTTGAAGAAATTCACTCTACAAAGCATTTCAAAGGTGATCACCCTTGCACTTGTACTAATGGACTATGGGGAAGAGTACGTTTTTTCCAAGGTTGGAATGGAACCTACAGGAGATCCATTCAACTCCATTGCGAAGCTCGAAACCCACAAGCCGTCAAAGCCCCTTAATCCGATGATCAATGCAGGGGCCCTTGCTGTAACGAATATGATCAAGGGAAACACCGGAATGGAGAAATGGCACCGCTTAATCGAATTCATAAATCATATGACAGGAGAAACGGTCTCATATAATGAAGATGTGGCATATTCAGAATTGCAAACGGCCAATCTGAACCGATCCCTTTGCTATTTCATGAAGCAGCATGGAGTGATCACAGGAAATGTCGAAGATTTACTCGTTCTTTACACGAAGCAATGCGCCGTGGAGATGAACTGTGTGGATCTTGCCAAGATGGGAGCGGTATTCGCCAATGATGGAATCGATCCTGAGAGCGGCCGCGAATTGATTACGAGGGATGTGGCCAGAGTATGTAAAACGTTCATGGTTACATGCGGGATGTATAATACCTCCGGGGAGTTTGCCATTAAGGTGGGGATTCCCGCGAAGAGTGGTGTATCCGGCGGCATCATGGGATCGGTTCCGGGTAAATGCGGAATAGGGATCTTCGGACCGGCACTTGATGATGTCGGAAATAGCATTGCGGGGCTGAAGCTTCTCGAAATGCTCAGTGATGAACACTCATGGAGTATATTTTAACCTGAAATAATGGTACATCCCGTGGTGGGATCCCCCTATTTACCCTTTGAAAATTGTTCGAAATTCTGTCAATGAATCCCGGGGAAAACACTTATTTTTCTTGCAATTTATCGGGTTTAACGATAAAATTTTAAGACAGGAAGGTTATTTGTTCGGAATGGGGGGATCACTGTGGCGTCAGAAATGACAATCAATCATCGGGAAAAAGCCTATGAACTATTAAAGGCCGACGCAGAAAAGATATTACAACTTATTAAAGTGCAAATGGATAATTTAACGATGCCCCAATGTCCTCTATATGAGGAAGTATTGGATACCCAAATGTTCGGATTATCTCGTGAAATAGAATTTGCGGTCCGCTTAGGGCTTGTAGATGATCAAGATGGAAAAGATCTGATTGATTCTTTGGAAAGACAACTTTCTGCCCTTCATGAAGCATCTACAAAAAAGTAAAATAGTCATGACAACTCAAACAATACATAGATCTGTTGTTTGAGTTTTTTTGTTAAAGAACAGATGATTATAAGAGATGAAAATGATATAAGAGAAAAAGGATTGAAATGTCATGATTAAAAAAATAGCAAAATCCTACGATTATTCGCTAATCGCTGTGTATGTAATCCTTTGTTTATTTGGCCTCGTCATGATTTATAGTGCCAGTATGGTCATGGCAGTAGAACGGTTCGGCTGGGACAGTGACCACTTTTATAAAAGGCAGATGATCAATATCATCATCGGCTTTATTGCTTTTACACTAGCCGCGTGGTTTCCGTATAAAGCCTTTCAAGTAAGTAAGATCATTAAAGGCCTGATGTTTGTGATCATCGGTTTATTACTTGCGGTACATATTTTTGGGTATGAGGTGAATAACGCTAAAAGTTGGATCAACTTAGGGTTCATGCCCATCCAGCCATCGGAGTTTGCGAAACTTGCAGTCATCATTTACCTTGGTTCCGTTTACTCTAAGAAACAGGCATACATAGATGACTTCAATAAAGGTCTTGCACCTCCATTACTGTTTCTTGGCTTTATTTGCTTTTTAGTATTTCTGGAACCCGACTTTGGTACGTCAGCTATCATCTTTGCCATCGGTGCCATCGTCATTTCCTGTTCGGGGATCAGTTATAAAACATTTTTCAAGCTTGCAGGTCTGGGAGTTGGATTTTTAATTGTCATCTCCCCGGTCATTTACCTGGCAAGGGGCTTCATCTTTACTAAGGAAAGGCTTAGCAGGATTGAAGCCTACCTTTCCCCGTTTAAATACGCACAGGGTGAAGGGTACCATTTGGTGAACTCTTACCTTGCGATCGGGTCCGGGGGAGTGAAAGGTCTCGGATTAGGACAAAGCGTCCAAAAACTTGGTTATTTACCCGAGCCCCAGACGGATTTCATCATGGCCATCATTGCTGAAGAGTTAGGCGTATTCGGGGTAAGCTTTGTCATCCTCGGCCTTTCTTATATTGTGCTCCGGGGTATCTATACAGGCGTGAAATGTCAGGATCCGTTTGGAACGATGCTTGCAATCGGAATCTCCTGCATGATCGGCATCCAGGCTTTCATCAATCTTGGAGGGGTATCCGGATTAATACCGATCACAGGGGTCCCGCTCCCGTTCATCAGTTACGGTGGATCGTCCCTGTTGGTGCTATCTTTGTCGATGGGTGTCTTAGTAAATGTGTCGATGTTTGTAAAATTTGAAGAAAAATATAAAACAAAGAAGGAAAATGACTATCCTTCGGAGAATAAGGATAATAGCAAAAAAATATATGGTGTAAAAATGTAGGTCACTTTGATAGAGTATCTAAAACTCTAAGTCTAGGGTCTGCCCCCTAAGATACTTCTTAATTATCTTTGGGGTCAGCCCTTTTTTCATAGACTTCAATATGGAGAATTTCAATCATGAATAGCCAAAAGGAGAGAGTGTATTGAAACGAATTAAAAAAGTACTGGTAGCTAACCGCGGAGAAATTGCCATCCGTGTGTTCCGTGCATGTACGGAGCTTAATATTAGAACCGTAGCGATCTATAGTAAAGAAGATTCAGGGGCATATCATCGATATAAGGCAGATGAAGCCTATTTGATAGGTGAGGGGAAGAAACCTATTGATGCTTATCTGGATATAGAAGGGATCATCCGAATTGCAAAGAATGCAGATGTGGATGCCATCCACCCGGGATATGGCTTCCTGTCTGAAAATATCCATTTTGCCAGACGTTGTGAAGAAGAGGGAATCACCTTTGTAGGACCTCATTCTGAGCACTTGAATATGTTTGGTGACAAGGTTAAGGCACGGCATCAGGCCCAGGAGGCGAATATTCCGGTCATCCCGGGTACAGATGGACCTGTAGAAACTTTGGAAGAAGTCATCAGCTTTGGGAAGGAAAATGGATTCCCGATCATCATTAAAGCCTCACTGGGTGGCGGTGGACGGGGAATGCGCATCGTCCGAAACCTTGAAAGCTTAAAAGAAGCCTATGAGCGAGCCAAATCAGAAGCCAAGGCAGCGTTTGGTAATGATGAGATTTATGTGGAGAGATTTGTTGAAAATCCGAAACACATTGAAGTCCAGATTCTTGGAGATCATGACGGTAACATCGTTCACTTATATGAGCGTGATTGTTCCATTCAGAGACGCCATCAAAAGGTAGTGGAAATTGCCCCATCCGTATCCTTGAGTGATCAGCTGAGAGAGGATATCTGCGAAGCAGCCGTCCGGTTAATGGATAATGTCAAGTACGTGAACGCAGGGACCGTTGAGTTCCTGGTAGCGAATGATCAGTTCTACTTCATCGAAGTAAATCCACGTGTACAAGTGGAACATACCATTACGGAAATGGTGACAGGAGTTGATATTGTACAATCACAATTGATGATCGCGGAAGGTTATGCCCTGCACAGCGACAAGCTTGGTATCCCTCTTCAGGATGACATCAGGACGAATGGATTTGCCATTCAATCCCGTGTGACAACGGAGGATCCATTGAACAACTTCATGCCTGACACCGGGAAAATCATGGCGTACCGATCAGGTGGAGGTTTCGGGGTCCGTCTCGATGCTGGGAATGGATTCCAGGGTGCGGTCATTACACCTTATTACGATTCCCTTCTGGTGAAGCTTTCCACGTGGGCTCTTACATTTGAACAAGCTGCGTCCAAAATGGTCAGAAATCTTCAAGAATTTAGAATACGGGGGATCAAAACGAATATCCCTTTTTTAGAAAATGTTGTAAAGCATGAAAACTTCATTACAGGACAATATGATACATCGTTTATCGATACGACTCCTGAACTATTCATTTTCCCGAAAAGGAAAGACCGTGGAACGAAAATGCTTTCGTATATCGGGAACGTAACCGTTAATGGCTTCCCGGGAGTAGAGAAAAAGAAAAAACCTGTTTTCCAAAAACCGCGGGTACCTACCCTTGACGTAAAGAGAGATTTTCAACCAGGAACGAAACAAATCCTGGATCAGCATGGGGCGGACGGCCTGGTGAATTGGGTCAAAGAGCAGAACTCTGTACTCCTCACAGATACAACATTCCGTGATGCCCATCAATCTTTACTGGCGACACGTGTCAGAACAAATGACCTGAAGCAGATAGCTGAACCAACATCTCAGTTGCTGCCGGATATGTTTTCATATGAAATGTGGGGTGGAGCAACATTCGATGTGGCATACCGCTTTCTTAAGGAAGACCCATGGAATCGATTGTTGACTTTGAGAGAACGCATTCCAAATGTCTTATTCCAAATGCTCCTTAGAGCATCCAATGCGGTAGGGTATAAGAACTACCCGGACAATGTAATAAGGGAATTCGTCGAAAAATCAGCGTTTGCCGGTATTGACGTCTTCAGGATCTTTGACAGCTTAAACTGGGTCAAAGGAATGGAAGTAGCGATCGATGCCGTGAGACAAAGCGGAAAAATCGCAGAAGCGGCCATTTGCTATACCGGTGATATCGATGACCCGACACGGACAAAATATAATATCGATTACTATAAGAATATGGCCAAAGAACTCGAAGCGAGTGGTGCCCATATTCTGGCTATCAAGGATATGGCGGGACTGTTGAAGCCACAGTCTGCCTACCGGTTGATTTCCGAACTGAAAGATACTGTCAGCCTGCCGATTCACCTGCATACACACGATACGAGCGGGAACGGAATCTACACATACGCCAGAGCCGTGGAAGCGGGTGTTGACATTGTGGATACGGCCCTCAGCACCATGTCCGGCCTGACGTCCCAACCAAGTGCCAATACGTTGTATTACGCGTTAAAAGGGACGGAAAGAGAACCGAATGTAAACATCGATTCCCTGGAAACCCTCTCTCACTATTGGGAAGACGTCCGAAAGTATTATGCAGACTTTGAAAGTGGGATGATGTCGCCGCATTCAGAAGTGTACAAACATGAGATGCCCGGGGGACAGTACAGCAATCTTCAGCAACAGGCAAAAGCAGTTGGGCTGGGTCACCGTTGGGAAGAAGTAAAAGACATGTATGCAAGGGTCAACCATCTCTTCGGGGACATAGTCAAGGTGACTCCTTCTTCTAAAGTAGTCGGAGACATGGCTTTGTTCATGGTTCAAAACGATTTGTCCGAAACAGACGTACTTGAAAAAGGTGAGAAAATTGATTTTCCTGATTCAGTGGTTGAATTATTTGAAGGATCCCTGGGTCAACCTCACGGAGGCTTTCCTAAAGAATTGCAGAGCGTGATTTTGAAAGGACGCAATCCTTTGACCGTACGACCTGGAGAACTACTGGATGATGTGGACTTCACAGCGTTGAAAGAAAAACTCTTTGAAGACCTCGAGCGTCCGGTCACGAGTTTTGATGCCCTTGGATATGCCCTCTATCCGAAAGTGTTCATGGAATACGCACAAACAATGGATCAATTCGGAGATATCTCAGTCCTTGATACCCCTACATTCTTATTCGGGATGAGACTGGGTGAAGAAATAGAAGTGGAAATCGAAACCGGAAAGACACTCATCGTGAAGCTTGTCTCGATTGGCCAGGCTCAGGCAGATGGTACCCGTATTGTTTACTTCGAACTTAATGGTCAGGCACGTGAAGTAGTCATTAAGGACGAAAGTATTAAATCCACTGTGGCGGCCAAAATGAAGGCTGATGTGAAAAATGAAAATCATATCGGGGCTTCTATGCCGGGAACCGTTATACGGGTCATCGCAGAAAAAGGAGAAACGGTTGAAAAGGGAGATCATTTAATGATAACTGAAGCCATGAAGATGGAAACGACCGTTCAGGCACCTTTTGCAGGTGTAGTTAAAGATATCTATGTGGAAAACGGGGATGCCATCAGCCCGGGGGATTTATTGATTGAAGTGGATAAAGCTTAATGAAAAAGGATTCCGGTACATGTACCGGAATCCTTTTTTCTATGGCTTACGTTTACTTCTTGAAGCAAGAAGATTGAAGTAACATAATAATCCAAACAGACAAGAAATAATTAAAGCGTGCATTAAGGCAATTGCCAGATTCAGTCGGGTGAACACTACGAGTGCCCCACTCATTACTTGAAGACAAACCAGGGTAAAGGCAATGATCCAACCCCAGTAGATCACTTTCTGGTGCTTATGCTCTTTAATGGCAATGTAAGTGATATAAGCAATCCATAAGAAGATGAGGCCTGCTGCTGCCCTGTGCCCCATTTGAATCCATTCGTATAGATTAGTGGGTAGGCTTGGGGAGGAGTTGACGCATAATGGCCAATCCTTGCACACCAAGCTAGACTCCGTATGCCTTACGAGAGCGCCGGTATAAACAACAAGATAACTATAAATCGTCACCCCAACCGTATGAAATCTCATCCGTTTGTTGATGACCAATGAATTCGCATCAAATTTCTGGTCGACTTCAAAAATCAGAAATGTCAATAATAATATAGAAGCAAAAGAAATAAGGGAAATTCCAAAATGTATGGCCAGGACGAAATCCGATTGCCCCCATAATACAGCTGCAGCACCGATTAATCCCTGCAATACAAGAAAGAAGAAAGAAAGGGCTGCAAGGAATTTTGTTTCCCGTTTATAACCGATTGACCTCCATGACCAGATCGATAAAGCCAGAACCAATAATCCCACACCGCCTGATACAACACGGTGTGCTAATTCTATAATAAGCTCAAATGTAATATCACTTGGGATGAACTGTCCGTTACAAAGGGGCCAAGATCGCCCGCAGCCCATGCCGGATTCCGTCTTCGTCACCAGGGCTCCACCCAACAGCACGAATAACATCCCCAAAGTGGTCAGAACGGCAAGCCACTTTAATCCTTTGTGAACACCTTTTTGCAATCTATTCACCTTCTTAATTAAAAAACTCTACACACTTTCTATAAATAAATATAGTAGAAAAATATATATGCCTCTACGATATTACATAATAGGTATGAAAAACTCAACCGATAAAATGTTACAGAATTATGAGCATTTATATTGGGAGAATAGAGAATAGTAATAGTAGGGAAGGACTAATTTGCGTAAAAACAAAATCTGTAAGCGCTTTGCTGTGTTTTATGGTATGATGGGATTAAAATGTTGGTAGAAATATGAAGAACCGTCTGCGTCTTTCTTTCTTCACAATTTCTTCACATAATTGTCTAATTCTCCCCCAAAAAGGAAAAAATATATGGTTTAATATAATATTGATAGCATATATACTATTTCTTATCTGTGGATGTTTTTACAGATGAATATAGAAATAGTTAATCATTTCCTATATAGTATAGAGGTGGCAACAAACCTCTTGCCTTTTATAGAGAGGAGAGAGAAAATGTCTAACAGTCGAATCATGACAGACGTTGAAAAAGCAGATGTGACAGCTTCCACTGCTTGGAAGGATTTTTTAGCGCTCATTAAAATTGGGATCGTTAATTCCAATTTAATTACAACCTTTACAGGTATGTGGTTAGCCTTTTATTTTACGAATACACACTTTCTAAATTCCCTGGATATCATGTTTCTTACGTTGATAGGTTCTTCCCTTATTATTGCGGGGTCCTGCTCCATTAACAATGTATATGATCGGGACATCGATCATCTGATGGAAAGAACGAAGGAACGTCCAACCGTAACAGGCAAGATCAATGGACCAAAGGCATTGTCCCTTGGGTTACTCATGATTGCGGTCGGTCTCATCATGTTATTCATGACAACCATCACTGCGGGTGTCATTGGGTTGATCGGGGTATTTAGTTACGTTGTATTATATACAATGTGGTCAAAAAGAAAATATGTAAGCAACACAATTGTTGGAAGTATCTCTGGTGCGGTTCCGCCCCTAATCGGCTGGGCAGCTGTAGATGCAAACCTGGATGTAGTCGCCTGGGTGCTGTTTCTGATGATGTTTATCTGGCAGCCTCCTCATTTCTATGCATTAGCGATGAAAAGAGTGGAAGAATACAGAGCAGCTAATATCCCGATGCTTCCAGTAGTGAAAGGATTCGCTACAACGAAGCACCATATCGTAGCATGGGTTGCGGCCCTTTTACCCCTTCCTTTCTTCTTGATGGATCTCGGAATGTTCTTCTTTATTCTGGCAACGGCCTTTAACATCGGCTGGCTCGCACTTGGTCTGGCGGGGTATAAGATGAAAGACGATATTAAGTGGTCAAAACTTATGTTTGTCTATTCATTAAATTACTTGACTATCTTGTTCGTAGCGATGGTAATCGTTACGGTACTTTAAGATTAGCGGGAATTCTTTCTGTTAAGAAATCCAAATAGATATTTTTATGGGTCCTTGTTTTATTCAAAGAACATTACATGAAAGAGGGGTTTGATTAAGCTATGAAAGCAAGGCTATCTAAGTGGCGCTTATTTTCAATTGTAGCAATGTTAGCGCTAGTTCTTTCTGGCTGTGGAGAGCCATTTCTCTCCACACTGCAGCCAGCTGGTGAAGTAGCACAGACACAATATGATTTGATGATACTTGCAACATTAATTATGGTATTGGTCATCATTGTAGTCATGGTTGTCTATATGGTTGCGATCGTTCGTTTCCGTAGAAAGAAAGGGGATACAAAAATCCCTAAGCAGGTAGAGGGTAGTCACACACTTGAAATTGTGTGGACCGTTATCCCGATCATCCTACTTCTTATCCTTGCTGTCCCGACTGTTACGGCAACGTTCCAGTTAGCGGATACAAAGGCGATGGATAAAAAGGATGCAGACGGAAATCGTGAGGCATTAGTGATAAATGTCCGTGCCAACCTTTACTGGTGGGAGTTCGAATATCCTGATGAAAAGATCATTACATCTCAAGACTTAGTTGTCCCGACTGATCAAAAGGTATATTTCAATGTGACAGCATCTGATGTAAAACATTCATTCTGGATCCCTGCAGCAGGAGGAAAGATTGATACAAACGTTGATGGTGTAAATAAATTCTTCCTTGAGTTTGACGGGAAAAAGGCCAAAGATGCAGGCGGATTATTCTATGGAAAATGTGCTGAGTTATGTGGTCCTTCCCACGCTTTGATGGACTTTAAAGTTAAAGCGCTTCCTAAAGAGGAATTTACAGCATGGGTTGAAGATATGAAAAATGCAGGAGAACCGAAACCGACTTCTGATCTAGCTCAACAAGGGCAAGAAATCTTCAGCAAAAAATGCTTAAGCTGTCACGCCGTATCACCACAGGATGGAAGACCTGAATCTGCTCGACTTGCTCCTAACTTATCTAACTTCGGTGAGCGTTCACGTATCGCTGGTGTATTAGATCATAATGAAGAAGAGTTGAAAAATTGGATATCAGATCCTGAGCAATACAAACCAGGTAATAAAATGACAGGTACATATGGTAACCTGCAGGAAGATGAAATTGATGCACTTGCAGAGTATTTAATGGGCTTAAAGGTTCAAGATTAATTGGGGATTAGTAAAAGGGAGGTTTAATCGTGAGTAGCTATTCACAGAAAAAAGGCTTCGGCGCGACTGTATGGGACTATATGACAACAGTGGACCATAAAAAGATCGCCATCCTTTACCTAATGGCAGGAGGATTTTTCTTCCTTGTCGGTGGTTTAGAAGCTCTTATCATTCGTATACAACTTGCCGTTCCTAACAACGACTTTGTTAGCGCTGGTTTATACAACGAATTATTAACGATGCACGGTACGACGATGATATTCCTGGCTGCCATGCCGCTAATATTTGCATTTATGAATGCCGTTGTACCATTGCAAATCGGTGCCCGTGACGTTGCGTTTCCTTTCGTAAACTCATTAGGGTTCTGGTTATTCTTCCTTGGGGGAGTATTCCTGAACCTTTCATGGTTTATGGGAGGGGCACCAGATGCAGGATGGACATCTTATGCATCTCTTTCCATGGCGTCACCGGGTCATGGAATCGACTTCTATGTATTGGGGTTACAAATTGCCGGTGCGGGGACATTGATAGGTGGTATCAATTTCCTTGTAACGATCATTAATATGCGTGCTCCAGGAATGACATATATGCGTATGCCACTTTTCACCTGGACAGTATTTGTTACATCGGCACTTATTTTATTCGCGTTTCCTGCCTTGACAGTAGGTTTATTCTTAATGCTGTTTGATCGTATGTTCGGAGCGAATTTCTTCGATGTGGCAAATGGAGGGAATACGATTATCTGGGAACACTTCTTCTGGATTTTCGGCCATCCTGAGGTATACATCCTTGTACTGCCTGCATTCGGGATTTTCTCTGAGATCATTCCACACTTCTCAAGAAAACGCTTATTCGGATACTCATCCATGGTGTTTGCAACCGTATTGATCGGTTTCTTAGGATTCATGGTTTGGGCCCACCATATGTTTACGGTTGGTTTAGGACCAATTGCGAATGCCATATTCGCCGTCGCTACGATGGCAATTGCCGTTCCGACGGGTATCAAGATCTTTAACTGGCTCCTTACCATGTGGGGAGGAAGTCTGAGATTCACGACTCCTATGCTTTATGCTGTAGCATTCATCCCTACTTTCGTAGCGGGTGGGGTAACGGGAATTATGCTTGCTTCTGCCGCAGCAGATTACCAGTTCCACGATACGTATTTCGTTGTTGCCCACTTTCATTACGTTATCGTAGGTGGTGTAGTATTTGCCTTATTAGCAGGTACTCATTATTACTGGCCAAAAATGTTTGGAACAATGTTGAACGATTTCTTAGGAAAGATCGCTTTCTGGTTATTCTTTATCGGATTCCACTTAACGTTCTTCATCCAGCATTTCCTTGGACTTATGGGAATGCCGCGTCGTGTATGGACATTCTTGCCTGGTCAAGGATTCGAAACGGCTAACTTAATCAGCTCCATCGGTGCAGGATTCATGGGTGTAGCCGTAATCGTTTATCTAATCAATATCATTTCAACACAGGTTAAAGGTGTGAAAGTATCCAATGACCCTTGGGGAGACGGACGTACCATTGAATGGGCAATCCCTTCACCACCACCGTTCTATAACTTTAAGCAAACACCGCTTATCCGTGGCCTTGACGCTTATTGGTTAGAGAAAATGGAAGGGAATAAAGGATTGACTCCAGCTGAACCTATCGGTGATATCCATATGCCTAATAATTCCATTTTACCTTTCTTTATCTCACTGGGATTATTCATTGCGGCATTCGGTGCCATGTATCACGTAGATGATAAAGCATGGGCGCTGCCTGTCCTCATCATCGGTATGCTCATCACATTGGGATCCATGTTCCTTCGTTCTGTTGTAGATGACCACGGTTATCATGTGCATAAAGAAGATTTAATGGACGACGATAAAGGGGGTAAGGCATAATGCACGCTGAAGAAAAATTCACGCCAAAGACCTGGCCGGCCTCCCCTGAAAAGGCGACCCTTGAGGGGAAAAATAAATTTATGGGCTTCTGGTTTTTCCTTGGTGGAGAAACAGTCCTTTTCGGCTCTCTTTTTGCAACGTATTTAGCTCTTAAAAACAGAGTTCCTAGTGATAGCCATGCTCTCACTACTGATCTTTTTGATTTACCGCTTTCCTTTTTAGCAACGATGCTGCTTTTAACAAGCTCGCTGACAAGTGTTTATGCGATGTACCATATGAAAAACTACAATTTCCAACGGATGCAGGCCTGGTTATTGATCACTGTGCTTTTAGGGGCAGGCTTCCTGGGATTAGAGATTTATGAGTTTAATCATTACGTACATGAATATGGGCATACTTTTACTAGTAGTGCCTTTGGTTCAGCCTTTTACACACTTGTAGGATTCCACGGGGGACACGTTGCATTCGGTCTTCTATGGATCGTCAGTTTGATGCTTCGTAATGCTAAACGTGGATTGAATCTCTACAATGCGCCGAAGTTCTACTTAGCTTCTCTATACTGGCACTTCATCGACGTTGTATGGGTATTTATCTTTACAGTAGTATACTTAATGGGAATGGTGGGATAAACTGATGGCGAATCAACAATCAACTTCAGGTAACCCAAGTGTAGATTACGAGTATCGTCGTAAGAAGAATGCAGAAGACATGAAAATGCAGTTAACATCCTTCATGTTAATGATTTTCTTAACATTGGTGGCGTTCATCGCTGTAGCAGGGGATTTTGATAAGTACTTTGTTGTACCGTTCATTCTCCTACTGGCAGTTGTCCAGCTGGTGTTTCAACTGTACTACTTCATGCATATGAGTCATAAGGGCCATGAAGCACCTTCATTATTCCTGTATTCTGGTGCACTTGTTGCATTTATCACAGTGTTAACATTTTTAACAATTGTATGGATCTAAAGAAAAAGTCAGCCTTTTGGCTGGCTTTTTTTGTGCAGTGGGGCCAGAACAGTCGGCTCCGCTTTTCGATTGTCCAGCTCCGGCGGGTAGTCCCTCGAGGTCACAACTGAAAAATCCCATAAGGCAAAAAACGCCTTTTGGGATTTCCCAGTTGTGCTTGTCGGGCCTGACCAACCCGCCTCCGCTTTTCGATTGTCCAGCTCCGCCTCCTTGTCCCTCGAGGTCATAAGTCAAATCAACCATAATGGCAAAGGACGCCATTCCGGTTGATTCGCCTTATGCTTGTCGGGGCTGTGCAAGGCGCTTCCGCTTTTCATTGTCCAGCTTCGGCGGGTAGTCCCTCGAGATCACAACTGAAAAATCCCATAAGGCAAAAAACGCCTTTTGGGATTTCCCAGTTGTGCTTGTCGGGCCTGCCCAACCCGCCTCCGCTTTTCGATTGTCCAGCTCCGCCTCCTTGTCCCTCGAGGTCATAAGCTAAATGGGCCAAGAAGGCAAAGGGCGCCTTCCCGGCCCATTCATCTTATGCTTGTCGGGCCAGAACAGTCGGCTCCGCTTTTCTAATGTTCAAGAACTTGTCATTACCTTGCGTTGAAGTGGGGGAGGGTTGTCAGTATAATGGGGGTAGGTGTTAAATGTGAAATGAGGTGAGAAGATGCCTTTAGGTATTTTTGGTTTTATGGCGTTATGGAGCCCGTTTTTTCTCATGACGTTGGTGTTTATGACGGTACTCTATTTTTTGATTACGATAAAATGGAGGGAAAGCTTCAAGGATAACAGGATATTGACTGGAAAGGAAGCAGCGTTTTTCCTTGTTTCTATGGTTCTTTTATATGCCATCAAGGGTTCGCCTGTTGAGGTTCTCAGCGGGATATTGTTTTCTGCACATATGACACAGATGGCATTTCTATATCTTGTCTTTACTCCGCTATTGATTTTGGGAATACCGGATTGGGTTTGGAAGGCAACGATTGAATTGCCTGTCGTCAAACAATTATTCAGTTTTATGACCAAGCCGCTGATTTCCTTATTGTCATTCAATCTGGTTTTTTCGATTTACCATATCCCGTTAATTTTCGATAATGTACGTACCGATGTCACTCTACACGCTTTGACCACGTTCATATTATTCATTCTTGCTGTATTTATGTGGTGGCCATTGATTAATCCGGCAGATGAAGATATTGAATTAAGTGGATTAAAACGAATCGGATACATTCTGGGAAGTGCCGTGTTATTGACACCGGCTTGTGGATTGATCATCTTCGCCGAAAACCCGATGTATGCGACCTATAATGATCCAAACGAATGGCTTCAAGCTTTATCCCTTTGTGTGCCTGCGAATACACTAGAAGGATTGACACTGACAGGTCCGGAATTATTTACATCCATGTCGACTCTCTATGATCAACAGCTGGGAGGAGTCTTAATGAAGATTATTCAGGAAATCGTGTTCGGTGTCGTTCTATTTAATTTGTTCTTCCAATGGTATAGAAAGGATCAGGAGCAGCAGGAGAAGCTTTCATATGACCCTGTAGCAGATTCAAATTTGCCAGAACAATAAATGCTAATGCAAAAATTTCGGGGAGTGTTTTTTCCGGTATGTACAGAGGTAAATATCTCTCCGAGTGAAAGACGCTGGTCAGAATTTTTTAGAAAAGAGAGGAAACGAGATGGATTTACCTATTTTACCTACCATTAGCACGAGTTTTATCGTCTTAAGTGCTGTTACTGTGGCGATAGGCTGGTGGCAGATTAAACAAAGAAAGATTGAACAGCATCAGAAAACGATGACCCTTGCAGGAATCTTCGCCCTTATCTTTTTCGTTATCTACTTAAGCAGGACGATTTTTATCGGGAACACTTCGTTTGGCGGTCCTGATGACATAAAGATCTATTATACGATCTTCCTGGTCTTTCATATTACTCTTGCGACCACAGGCGCCGTATTTGGCATCTTGAGCCTTTGGACAGGGTATAAAGATCGCCTTAAGACCCATCGCAAGCTTGGTCCGATTACAAGCTTCATATGGTTCTTCACGGCCATCACAGGGGTTGCCGTATATCTTCTGCTTTACGTTTTCTACAAAGGTGGAGAGACAACATCCGTTATTAGGGCAATACTCGGTTATTAATTAAAAGCCCGCTATGCGAAAAGCACATAGCGGGTTTTTTATACTTTGAAATTGGTTTTAATGATCCCTGCTTCTTTTGCGGAGTTAAACACAATGAGAAGCAGGGGGCCGATAATGAATCCCAATACCCCAAATAGTTTAAGGCCTAGATACATGGCGATGAGCGTAGCAAGAGGGGACAATCCGATATGGCTTCCCATTACCTTTGGCTCTACGGTTCGTCTGATGATCAACAGTATGGCAGCGAGCACCGCTAATTGGCTTCCGAGCGCGATGTTTCCGGTCAATAGATGGAAAATTGCCCAGGGGCCCAATACAACGATAGAACCGATCAGTGGAATGAAATCAATCACCCAAATGATGAGGGACATGACAATTGCCACATCAGGAGCTATGAAAAGAAGTCCGATCAAGGAAACGATAAAGATGATGATACTGACCAGAAACTGCGCTTTAAAGAATCCAAATATAACGTAGGTAAGTCTCGACGTCATGAAGGTTACTTTCTCAGCTGTTCTTTCTGTCAGATGACCATAAATGGATTTCTTGATCCGGGGCAGATCCAGCATGAATAGAAAAAGTGCGATTAAGTAGACGAGAAAACTTACCAGATAATTCGGGATATACGACAAAAAGACGCTTATTTTTTCTATGTTGAATGAATTAAGAATCTTAGTCTTGCCGCTTTCCAGAAAGTTCTGGACATCTTCACTGAAGCTCTTCACCAACTCATCAGGGAGATCCTCGGTTGCATTCAACAATCTATCTTCATAATCCAGCCAGATATCGCTTAATTGATTAACGTATTTGGGTGCATCTTCAATAAGCTTAATTCCTTCTCCGACCACTTTAGTGGTGACGAAAAATGAGGAAATACTGATAAGGAGTAGAAACAGAATGAAAACGGAAAGGACCGCGAATCTCCGTTTTGTTGAAAAGCGTTTTTGAATAAAGCCTACAGCAGGCTCAAGAAAAAGAGCGGTAATGATCGCCATAATCAATGTGACGGATACCGGCAGAATAAAAAATGCAATTAATGCTATCAGTACGATGACCAATGCCGTCATCCATACTTTTTTAGTGAAAAACTTGGACAATGGTGTACCCCTTTCTAACAGGAACCTCTTACTTTTATTATATTAGAGTCAAAGAAGAATGAACAGTGGGAAGAAAGTGAAATTTTGAAGGTTTTGTATCCATTTAGAACAGGTGGCAATGAAGGGTCTTTCTTGCGAAAAGATCATATAGAAAAGACTGTCCATAAGTCAGACAGTCTTTTCTAAGGTGTATTACCATGCAAAGTTCGCTGCATCTTTTTTAACATCAGCTAAGAGCTTTTCGCAAGAAGTGACGAGATGTTTAGGGAACTCTTCACCTTCACCATATTCAACTCCGTGGGGGTAGTAATGTTTCCCAAGTAGCGGAGTCATTAATTGGATAACAGCGTCATGCTTTCCGATATCCCCCTCGACTGCGAGACCCTGGATCCGTAAATAGAAAATACCTTCTCTAATTTCGAATTTCCGGTCATAGGTTACACGCTCATAATCCCATTGGCCCGCACGGACAAGTCCATGAGATTCCATGATTTCGTCCAATCGGTTTAAATCGACTTTTAAGCTTTCAAATTCAGTTGCTTCAAAACGCATAATATTTTCCTCCTGTAATGGCTTGCATGAGAACAGCGGATACTTCGTTACCCCCATGCTGTCCGTATGGTAAAAGCATTTATATCGGTGTATGTACATTGATACTAAATGCGGTATTTCTCATTCTTAATAATAGTGGAAAAAACTTTATCTTGCAATGTCTTGAATCATTTGAATTGGGTGATTTTTAAAAAATGGTTAAACTTTTACAAGATGAACATCCCATCATACTAGGATTTACATGATTTGTTGCACAATAACGATTGAGGGAGTATGTCTGTTTTAGAACGAAGAAAAATATGCTATCCTTTATTGTAGGTCAGATTTTCATAAACAATTTTAGTGGTATACTATTTATAGTTAAATAGACCTGTTTTTTCAAGGGGAGAAGAGAGGAGGGGAAATTCTGAGAACGGTTTTACGTGTTTTGATCATTTTTGTCATTATTTTAATTATTGGTATTTATCAAGGTCAAAAGCAGGAAAACAAACCATTAAAGGCACCAGAAACCCAAACTCTTAAGGAAGACAAAGAGAACAAGGTGAATCAAACAATCGAGACACCCGGGGAAAGACCGGCTTCAGGCTTATCTACCTGGATAGGTAAAGATACGAAAAAGGTAAAAAAAGCATTTGGGGAACCGGAAAGAGTCGAACCCAGTCCATATGGGTATGAATGGTGGGTATACCCGATTTCTACTAAACAATACATACAAATGGGCGTTTTGAACCATAAAGTTGTTACCCTCTATGCCATTGGGAATCAGGTGGATGTCGCCCCTTATAAGTTGGGACAACGCCTAGAAGATATTTATCGTTTTACCATTGTCGAATCTGAAATAGTTGTGAACGATGATTCAGGTGCCTATCAATTCGAACTGAATGAAGAAGATCTGAATACCCGTCTTCTCGTACCACTCGGAAATATCTATGCTCAGCTTTACTTGGATAAAATCACAAGCCGGCTGACGAGTATCCGATTTCTGGATAGCCGCACATTGATCGAGATGCACCCGTATGAAATGATGTATCGAGGTGAATTGGCTGAGGAAACGGAACCGAGCGAAGACGAATGGGATAAGGTGAATACTGCCAGTGAACAGCAGATATTTGATATTACAAACGTGATTAGACATCAGTTTGGTGAAGATACACTGAAGTGGGATGAGGAAACGGCCCAAATAGCCCGGGGACATAGTAAAGAAATGTTTGAGAAGAACTACTTCTCCCATGATTCTCCTACCATTGGGGATCTCTCTCAGCGTTTAGAACAAGGGGGTGTACGTTTTAAGACAGCAGGTGAAAACATTGCATCCCAGTACACTGATGCTCCGGAAGCCGTGCATGGGTGGCTCAATTCAGAAGGTCACAGGAAGATCCTGCTGGAGCAGGATTTCACGCATCTTGGCGTAGGGGTTTACAAACGTTTTTATACCCAGAATTTCATAGAGAAAATGGAAGATGAAGAATAAAAAAGTGGGTTCTCCAATATTGAATTGGAGAACCCACTTTTTTTATTGCTTCTTTCTGAAGATGAAAAAAGAACCCGTTGAGTGCGCCACGATTTTCCCCTCAGAACTTACCACTTTACCGTCCACTACAATTGTTTTGCTTCCTTGGTGGACGACTGTCGCATGGGCAGTGAGTCGTTCACCTACACCGGGTGCCAAGTAATGGACATTTAAGTTTGTCGTTACAGCGCCATAACCTTCGGGCAGTATCATATTCGCTAAGGTACCCATAGCTGTATCCACTAGGGTAGCGGTTACACCACCATGTACAATTTCCAGGGAATTATGTGTAACGGGAGTGATCGGGATGCTCACCTCAAAGTTTCCGTCCTCCATTTTCCTGTCCATGGCGAAAACTCCGCCGATGATGGACCCGTTTTCACCGCTATTCTTCCGTTGTATTCCTACGAGCAACTGTTTCATAATCAGGAGATCCTCATCAGTCGCTCGTGTCATACATTCACTAAATAATTTGTGTACCTGTTCTCTCATTTTCAAACATCCTTTTAAAGTATTCACAGTCAAGCATAACAAGTACTGAATCGTTGGGGAATCGAATGCGTAAGTACATGTAAATATTACTACAAAAAGGAATGTATCACCATTCTTTTCAACTTTTCATAAAGTGTAGTAGGTAGAAGCCTGTAATGGAGGTGTTCATGTTATGGGGAAATCATTACACCCTAAAGTCAAAGAATTTAAAGGTTTTGTGAAAAAGCACCCAAAAATCATAAAGGATGTCCGAAACGGCGATGCTAATTGGCAGGATCTCTTTGAAGACTGGTATTTGCTTGGGGAAGACGACACAAGATGGGATAAATATAGGACAGAATCAGCGAAAGAAAATGAAAAGACTTCCACCAGTTCCGAAAGTAAAGGAGGGTGGATGGATCAGGTGGGAGAAAAGGTGAAGAAAATGGACGCTAATCAATTGCAGCAGCATATTAACAGCTTAAGTGAAGCACTTGGGACAGTTCAGGGAGTGCTCAGTCAATTTCAATCAGGTAACAATAGGGGATCAGGGACAGCGACCAAAACGGAAGCGCCAGCCAAGCCTTCCCATCCTTTTTCTTTCCGGAAAGATTAGGGGGTAAAATATGAGATCAGATGTCATTGAATATATTTATGGAAAAGAAGACCTGAAGTTATTCCTTAGGGATCAACCCGAGTGGTACCGCACACTTTCCCGAAATCCCAATGAGTTAGAAAAGTTTGAGATCGCGTCCATTAATCATTTTCAAAAAACGATCCCGCACAGGGTTCAAAAATTTTCAAATGGTGTCCAGATGGCTTCCATGATGATCAGTATGTTTCAATCAATGAATAGTGCCGACGATTAAGGTACTATTTTTTTGTCTTCATTTGGACGAACGATATTTGAGTAAAAATGGGATCGATAGGGCAAGGCTATAGGTAAGGAGTGGTGTAAACGATGAAGAAAATGATCATGTTAGCCTTCGCTTTACTAATATTAAGCGGTTGTAAAGAAAAGATGCCTGAGCCGGAAAGCTTCTCGTTCGCTAAAAAAGTGGAGGCAGCCAATTCAGAGCAAAAGTCAGTTTCCATCAAACATATGGTTCAAGGAAATCAAGTGTATATTGAGTGCATTGTCCCGGGTGTTACATTCACAACAGAAAAAAAGGGGGCAAAAAAGGGAAAAATCATTGTCCGGTCCAATACAGGGAATGTGTATAAAGAATATCATACGGCCGCCTTTGTCATTAAAGGATTACCTAAAGGTGTGCACCTATTGAATGTTGAAATTGTAGGAAAAAACAACCAATCATTTGGGATAAAGGAACAATTTTATGTGACAATTCAATAAAGCATCCAGAACTTCACCGTCGTGCTTTCGGCGGTGATTATTTTTAGTCATGACCATTGAATTTGAAATATCGAATTTGCCTATTCGCTTCCTTCCGTGAAACATGTTAAAATATCGTTACGGAGGTGGGCGTTATGCTTGCTACTATTGAAAGAATGGAAATATTGGATTCAGCTGACGAATTATCTCAGTGGATATTAGAATCTGATGTGGCAGAGAATTATCGTAAGTCTTTATATAAACTGCGTAACAACTCTGAAACCCAGCGAAAGGTCCAAACCTTTTCACGGATGAAAGAGAGTTACGAAGAAGTACAACGCTTTGGCAGATACCATCCTGACTACAAAACCATCATGAAAGAAATCCGGGAAGTAAAGAGAGAGATGGACCTTGATGAGAATGTGGCAGAATTCCGCAGAGCCGAAAACGAGTTACAGGATCTCCTTGATCATGTGAGCCTGGTGGTTGGACATTCCGTCTCGAAAAATGTAAAGGTTCCTTCAGGAAATCCTTTCTTTTCAAGTGGGGGATCCTGTGGCGGAGGCTGCGGTTCAGGGGGAAGCTGCGGTTGTTCGGCGTAAAAAACAAAAAGAGAAAGAGCGGACTGAAAATGTCTGCTCTTTCTCTTTTTAAGGTGACCACCTATTGTTTTAACCGGACACAATCCACACAGAGGTTCCCACAACAAAACATTTTTTCCTGGGGAACAAAGAATCGGTGGCGATAGACGTATAATGATTCCTCTTTCCTGAAAAATATAGTATCAGAATGCAGTCTCTTTCCACGCATGGCTTTAGCTGACCATTTCTTGATGCAGTATTCAATATCACTTTTCGTTTTACCTGATCGAATATAGATGAATGGAATACCGGCACTCCATTTTACTTGTGCTTCTTCAATGCCGTCCTCTTCCTTCAGGTGTTCGATGAAATAGTCCCAAATTACATTCAAGTCCATGTAGGCCCCCCATTCTCTCGATATACAGTATTTACTTTACACTCCATTTAAGGAAAGATCATACCATTACTTATTGCTTACCCACGCGCTATTATGCTAGACTTAAAAAAAAGTGATTCCTAGAGGGGAAACTATATGTTAACAGAAAGACAAGGTTTAGTTGTTTGGTTACATAGCTTGAAGCATGCCAAGTCCCTTAGACGATTTGGAAATGTTCACTATGTATCGAAGAAAATGAAATATGTTGTACTGTATTGCAATCAGGACGAAATTGACTCTGTGATGGAAAGAATCTCTGCTTATTCATACGTGAAAAGAGTCGATCCTTCCTTTAAGCCATTTATCAAGTCTGTTTTTGAAAATTCAAGACCTGATAAAGCGAAGGAATATGATTACAAAATGGGATTTTAAGAATGGCTGCCAAAGAATGTTGTTTTGGCAGCTTTTTTCATTGGATCTTTATATCAATCCGTTTGAGCCCCACTAAGACGGTTATTGCAAAGGCAGTATATAATGGTTCAATCGCAAAATCGCTATCAAATGCTGGTAATACAGGGCATTTTCCGGAAATAGTGTTGAGGGCTTAACATCCATTTGAATGATGACCCTGCCAAGCTTCTCAGCTGTTTCCTCAAATAGTGAGTAGCGCTGGTTCGGTGTAATATTCGGATTTGGAATTCCTTCCCTGCATACATAAATGGCTTGGAATTTCCCTTGTTCCGTCGGTTTCATCACAAGGGCCAAAGAAGTGACAGCGCGGTCCTTCACGATTGTATGGAATGCCAGCATATGCTGCAGACGATCTTCGTTCGCTTTCGCAAGCTCCAAAAGTTCATAAATATCTGAATATCCTTCTCCTAATTCAATAAATCGTTGAATCATTGTATTATTCCCCTTTTCTTACCAAGTTCATCAATTCCTTATTATTTCAAAACTAAACACATAAGTAAAGATGCTATTTTAGACACTCATATTTTGCCTCAGAAGAAGCGAGTAGTGGTTGATTTCCGCTGCAGGTGCTCGCTTTCCGCGGGGCGTGAGTTGAGCCTCCTAGGGCTTTGCCCTGCGGGGTCTCACCTGTCTAGCTACGGCGGCTAGCCCCTCGAGGTCATAAGCTAAATGGTCCAATAAGGCAAAAAGCGCCTTCTCGGCCCATTCATCTTATGCTTGTCGGGGCTGGACGATCCGCCTCCGCTTTTCGTACTTTCCCGCATTTCCCGCAGGAGTCGAGCACCTTCCGCTCCAATCAACTATATTTAATGATTTTTTATACAACAATAGTAAATGTCTATAATACTTCTCATTTTTTTAAGGCTGAAGTAATTGTTTATAGAAGCGAAGTGTGCTGAGGAGGCTCGGCCGAACGTCCGTGGAAAGCGAAGCAGTTCCCCTCACCCTGTAGCTCACACTCGTTGACAAGCTACAGATCATAGGAAGTGAAAAAACAACAATATTTGAAGGATTTCACAAAAATGTACCACAATTATCCTTCTACTTCTGCTATTCTTTAAGTAGCATACGGAGTAAGGGGTATAGTATGAAACGATTTGTATTCACTTTCGGTTTTTTGATGGTCCTGATAAGTTCCGGTATTCTCTTTTTCCAGTGGATGGGGTTTACGACAGAGAGTGCGGGTGAATCCAGTGTTATTGAGGTAAATCAATCCTATTCCATCATTCATGAAGAAGATAAGTTTCAGGTGGCTCAGACGATTCACTTCCCATCCATCATTCCTTCTGGCCCCCTCCTGATCAAATGGCCTGAGGGGGCAGGGAACTTTACCTGTAAAGATAAGGAAGATAACAAGTGTTTAACGAAAGAAAACGGTGAATTCTATGTGAGCTCCTTGAATCAGGATTCTCAGGAAATCACCATAACCTATTCATTAAAGCAGTTGACGAAAGCTGAGAGTGTACCATTAAGAAATTGGTATCCTGTACTTTCTGGGGTTTCAACCCTTAATACAGATATTCAGTTAACGGAAAAGAGTTTAAGAAACGGAAAATGGATAGCGGGATATCCAACATCAAACCACAAAAAACTGGATTATATCGATTATTATTTCTTTAGTGGCAGAGGGGAACCTTCAGATTTGGTGTGGTCAAAAGAATCATGGAAAGAGAGTGGGTCGCGGTCAGTAAAAGTATTGACTGAGGAAGGGGATCCAGTCGGATTTGATAAGCTGGATACATTTGAATCCGCTGATGGTTTTGTGACAGTCCTTATTACTGATAAAATCAATCCTTTTAAGTCCCCTCATCTGATTGTGATCAGTGAAGCGTACGGGGATCAGTTGAAAAGGATAAAGCAAAGCCTGTTGTATCAGACTTTGTCTTCAAAAGATGAAGATGCCTGGTTGAAGGAATTGGCTGTCAGTGTCCTGCTTAATGAGACTCCATACTCTGCCAAACCGGCATGGGCATACAAGCAGCTGAAAAACGGTCTCAGCCCGTCCCAGTGGGATGATCTTAGACAAAATATAAAGAATCGATCCGTAGACAGTGACATGTTTGATGAAGCAGTCAGTAGAGTGACAGGGTTTAGATGCACCTTTTTTGCTGAAAATGTGAAAGGGAATGAGCATCCTCTGCTAATCCTTAAGGCCAGTAAGCCAATGAAGGTAAATCGAAAACCAATTCAGCTGTCATACATTTCATATAAACAAAAGGAATATATTCAATTCCCTGAGGCGGTAGAGGCTTTAGGGATTGAAATAAAAGAACTGGAGCCTGGCGTATACTTCACTTCTGTAGAGGGGAATACATTAAGGTTTTATATAAATGAAGATTATTTCATTTATAATGAAGAAAATTACGGATTACTCGGGAAGCCGGTTCAAACGATAGGGGATACCATCTATATGGACATCCATTGGTATGAAAAATTGTTCAATGCGGAAGTGAAGAACAAGGAAAATGCTATCGAGATTTTAAAGGGAATGTAAAAAGCCCTGCAGAACTTTCTGCAGGGTCCTTCTATATCCATCTCTGGAAAGAAGGCAAAGGGAGAGGAGAAACCGGAGGAAGAACTTATGGGGAATCGTAAGTCTTCTCCGCGGTTGGCAACAACATCAGTTAGGATGCTGTTACTCTCATTATCACCTATCAAAATGATTTTATACATTTCCGATGCAAATTCTGAATGTGGCGATATGTGTCGAGATATGATAGGATAGGGAGGAAAAAATACATATATGGTGGATGATTATGAGAGTCATATCAGGTACGTTAAAGGGCAGGCCGCTAAAGGCTGTTCCTGGAAGTGGAACACGGCCCACGACAGATAAGGTGAAAGAATCGATATTTAATATGTTAGGTCCCTATTTTGAAGGCGGGACAGGATTGGATTTGTTTGCAGGAAGCGGCGGACTGGGCATTGAAGCGTTAAGCCGCGGACTCGATTCCGTCATTTTCGTGGACAGGGATCAAAAGGCGTTTCAAACGGTAAAGGCCAATCTTAAAGACTGTGATTTGATGGATCAAAGTGAAGTTTACCGAAATGAAGCTACGAGAGCGTTAAAGGCGATACTAAAAAGAGAAATAGTCTTTGACTATATATTTCTGGATCCTCCCTATAAACAGCAAAAGCTTCAGCAACTCCTGGAATTCATCGATGAACACAACCTTCTGAATGAAAGCGGTTACGTCATGTGTGAGCATGGGTCGGAAATAACATTGGAAGATAGAGTGGGAAGCTTGAAGAAGGTAAGGGAAGAGACCTATGGAATCATCAGAATATCGATATTTTCCAGAGGAGAATGATAGGCAGTACGATAACGAGCGGGAGGTAAGGAAATGCCAAGTATAGCAGTTTGTCCGGGAAGCTTTGATCCCATTACATACGGACATTTGGATATTATTACACGGGGTGCTAAGGTATTTGATGAAATGTATGTGGTAGTATTAAATAATTCTTCTAAAAAACCACTCTTTTCGGTTGAAGAACGAATTGAATTGATTCGGGAAGTCACCAGGGATATACCAAATGTAGTAGTCGATTCATTTCAAGGTTTGTTGGTCGATTATGCGAAGAGTGTGAATGCAAAAGCGATCATCAGGGGATTAAGAGCGGTATCGGACTTTGAATATGAAATGCAGATCACGTCCATGAACCGGGTACTGGATGATGAAATAGAGACGTTCTTTATTATGACGAATAATCAGTATTCTTTCTTAAGCTCGAGTATTGTCAAAGAAGTGGCTAAATACGGAGGCGATATCTCTGAGCTTGTACCAAAGCGTGTAGAAGAATCATTAAAGACGAAATATCAACGTGACTAACCATACAGGGTTGAGCCGGCTATAGACCATATATCTTCACTAACTGTGATATCGGTCTAAGGGGATCAACCCTGTTTTTCATTCATTCACATGTTTTCGTGCATATAAAATCAAGTATACAATCAGACTTGAAATCGTGATAATGGGACCAGCTGTCTTGAACCAATAGAGCATGTCGGTCCAAAATGCGTCGTTGTGCCTGGCGAATACCGGGATGGCGTTGGATAGCTGTTCATCGGAAAACCTCTCATAAATGGGCTTCCAAATGAGAATGGTAGTGACAGATGCTGCAATCCCGTGAACTAAGCGTGCGTAGAAGAATGGTTTAAATCGAATATCCGTATCTGCAAGGATACTGGCGACCTGAGCCTGGACGCTGAAACCGCTGAAGCCTAATATAAAGCTTGTAATGATCGCTTGATGGAGGAGGGTGGCTTCAGTTATACCGCTTGTGAGTTTTGAACCCAATGTGATTTCAAAGAGTCCGGAAATAAAAGGGATACTTAACTGGTCAGGTAATTTCAAAAGCATAAATAAAGCCGATAAACCCTCGGCAAAAAAGGTCGTAATGTGCAGATGATAAAGCATTTTATTAATAACAGAAAATAATATGATGAATCCACCAATCATTAATAAAGTTTGAATAGATGAAGTGACGGCATCTCCCAATAATTTGCCGATGGGGCGTTTGTCCTGTAGTCTTGACTGGTGAAGTGCCGAGAATGCTTCCCTGAGGATGAAACCCTTCCTTTTCTCGGAGCTGCTTCTGATTTCTTCTTTTTCCTTAGCTCCATAGAATCTCATGACGACTCCAACACAAATGTTCCCGATATAATGAGCGGCTGCTAACACAATGCCCAGTGTAGCGTTTTGAAAGAACCCGACGGATACTGCTCCGAAGATAAATAACGGGTTGGAAGAGTTCGTGAATGAAACGAGTCGTTCCGCTTCCAGTTGCGAAATTTGTTCTTCCTGACGCAAACGAGCCGTCAATTTAGCTCCTGCTGGAAACCCCGATGCCATCCCCATTGCCCACACAAATCCGCCTACCCCCGGGACCCGGAATAATGGTCTCATCAAGGGCTCCAGCATTACTCCTATAAACCGGACAACGCCAAATCCGATCAGCAATTCAGATACAATAAAAAACGGCAATAAGGATGGAAAGACGATTTCCCACCACATGTCCAAACCTCTGATGGATGCCTCCAATGATTCCCCGGGCATCAAGATAAGAGAAGTGGCAAAAACCGTCACACTTATGGATAAGGCCAAGGTTTTGATTTTTGATTTGAACAACAGGACTTCCTCCCCTAAGAATATAGTTCCTTCTATCTCAATTCCTTGTGAAAAGGGAAAAGAATGATAAAATGAGATTAATTCAACTTGTCCTCATATTATTCAATATACTCATACATAATTGAAATAGACCATATGATGAATAGACCGATAACTCGGGAAAAGGGGGAAGGGCATGGATAGACCAAAGATCGGATTAGCCCTCGGCTCGGGTGGCGCAAGGGGATTTGCTCATTTAGGCGTCTTGAAAGCCTTTGATGATGCCAACATACCGATTGATATGATTGCAGGCAGCAGCATGGGGGCACTTGTCGGCTGCTTCTATGGGGTGGGTCACAAGATGGAAGACCTATACAAGCTTTCCACTACCTTCAGAAGAAAGTATTACTTGGACTTTACCGTTCCGAAAATGGGTTTCATATCTGGTAAGAGAATAAAAGAGTTCATTCAGCTTTTCACTCATAATAAAAATATTGAAGAATTGAATATTCCGGTAAGTGTTGTGGCAACTGACATTACGAATGGAGAAAAAGTCATCTTTACTACCGGTCCAATAGCAAGTGCTGTACGGGCAAGTATCGCTATACCGGGTATTTTTGTGCCTGAAAGGATAAATGGCCGTCTATTGGTGGACGGGGGCGTCATTGACCGGGTCCCGGTTTCGGTGGTGAAAGAAATGGGAGCGGATATTGTGATCGGGGTCGATGTGTCTCATGTTAAACGTAATGCAGAAATCACCACCATATATGATGTGATCATGCAAAGCATTGATATCCTCCAACTGGAAATCGTCGCTCACCGTGAATTTGCTTCTGATTTCATGATCAGACCACATGTAGAAATGTACAGCACCAGAGCTTTTAAAAACATTGAAGATATCATCGATATGGGAGAAGAAGAAGCAAAGAAGGCTATTCCTTCCATCAAGGAAGCTCTGGACAAATGGAAGGAGTAAAAAATATGAAAACGAAAACGCTAATAAGAACCCTGCTCATCATGACCATCATTATGGTCGCCACTTCTTTTTATTATCTCCCTTTCTATGTAACGAAACCCGGGAGTGCACATGAACTGGATCCGATCGTCCACGTCGAGAATGGATATGAAGACGATGGGGAACTGATGCTGACAACCGTCAGAATGGGAAGGGCGAATATATATGCCTATCTAATGGCGAGCATAAGGAAATATGAATATATCTTTCCGGTAGAGGAGATCAGGAGTCCACATGAAAGCGATGAAGAATACAATCTTCGCCAACTTCAGCTCATGAATAATTCCCAAAGCCATGCCATTGAAGTGGCATATAGCAAAGCAGGCAAACCGTATGAATATAAGTATAAAGGGATATATGTATTAAATATATATCCAGACATGCCAGCTGAAAAAGTTCTGAAACCGGGCGATCGGATCACCGCCATCGACGGTCAAACGTTTCAGTCGTCACAAGAATTCATTGATTACGTAAGTGGGAAAACGAAAGGAGATAAAGTGGACATCACGTTCGTCCGGGATAAAGAGGAAAAGGTTGAAACGATTCCACTGGAAGCATTTCCAGACGTCCCTGATAAGATTGGCCTCGGGATCACATTAAGCGATGATAAAGAAATCATAACTGATCCACCAGTAAAGCTTGAGACCGAGGAAATAGGAGGGCCTTCTGCCGGATTGATGTTCAGTTTGGAAATCTATGATCAACTAACGAAGGAAGACCTTGCAAAAGGGCACAGGATCGCCGGGACCGGTACGATTTCAGAAGATGGTGTAGTTGGACGTATCGGGGGTATCGAACAAAAAATCATTGCTGCTGACAATGCGGATGCCGAATATTTCCTTGCACCGGATGAAACTATAACAAAAGAAATGAAGAAAAAATACCCTGATCTTGAATCCAACTATACCGCTGCGAAAAGAACAGCTGAAGACATCGATACGGATATGAAAGTGATACCAGTAAAAACGTTTGATGAAGCCCTATCTTTCCTCAAATCGATCAAAAAATGAACAAAGAGACTGCCTTCAATACGGGGGGCAGTCTCTTTGTTTGAATCATATTGTCTTCATGATAGGCGGTTGAGACCACTCTTGTCGAAGCATTTTTTTTCGTGCGTCTGGCTCCTGTAGGCCCAATGAATAAATTTCCGCAGCCCTGACATCTAATTGAGTATCATGTTGATCCGCACTGGATAGCTTGCTGATCAAAGGGAGGGAGAGGTTCTTTTTACGGGAATGAATATATTCCCTTCCCCTGGCATTCATCCCTAAGAGGCGGATATAACTTGGGGAGTCATGCCGGCTCCGCATCTCTTCTTTATGTGTATCGGTTAATACGTGAAGGAGCATTCTTTGAAGGCGTGTCCAAGTATATCGCTTCGTCTTGAGCTTCGTCATGAATTCTTCAAAGGATAAGGAAGACTTCGCATACTCTACCATCCGGTTTTCTATTCCCTCTTCTATTTCATATATATCCCTCAACTCATCCTTTGAAGAGGAAAGAAGCTTGTATTGAAGCAAGGTCCAATAATTCTCCCACCTGTGGAATCCTCCATACTCACTTTTGTACCTTACAAGTTCCTGCACAGAACTGGCCGGAAGATAGGATCCGATCTCGTGATCTCCTCGGGTACTGAATATACTTTTTCGAATGCTGGTTGCACTTGCAATTGAAGGGGAAGAGAAATGTTCATCATGGTAACCGGCAGATTCCCGCGTAATGGTATATGCTTTTAATGAAGAACCAAGTTGATTCCTTGCCTCCAAATAGTGAAATCCTAATATATTGTTGGGTTTACTTAAATCGATGACAGAATCCTGATTTCCTAATTTCCGAAATGCACCGGCCAGTGCTGAAGGATAGCTCATCCCTTCCTGGATAAATTCCTTTATGTACGTATCGTATTGTTCCTGGTTTGTTTGGATGAATCGAATCGTGTTGAGGAAAGCATCAATATCACCATCTTCGCTCCCGAAACAGAAGCTTTCACAGCCAAATCGATCAAGAAGCGAAATGGCACCTTTTGAAAAAACTTCCGCATGCTGAGTCGCAAAACAATATGGAAGCTCTATGACAACATCCACTCCAGCATCCAATGCCATCCTGGTACGTGCCCATTTGGAAACAAGTGCTGGCTCCCCGCGCTGGAGAAAGTGCCCACTCATCACGGCAACGACAATATCCGCCCCGGTAGCGGCCTTTGTTTCCCTCAAATGATGTAAATGTCCATTATGAAACGGATTATACTCCACAACTACCCCTGTCGCTCTCATAAAACCCACACAACCTTTCCGTAATCAGTCTCACATTCTTTATAGTAGAAAATAAAAGTACTCAAATATCATTTTTTATTGAAACAAACTAAATATAACATATTTAATGATTCTGCCTTTCAGTTAAATTGGAAAGACTATCCTTTAGAATCAAAGAGTGGAGCGGAGAGGAGCGGTCACTGTTATATTAAGTGCCCATTTATGCACCTCAATTGAATGACTCATAACAAATATAATAAAATATTTGAAAGTCCTTATATTTAAACGTTATAATTACAACACTATGGGTAAAGAGAGTGTAAAGAAAAAATATTGACAAACGGTATTATGAAAGCTATAATTACCTTTGTTGCCTTGAGGTGATTACATTGAAATGGTCAATAATCCAATTACAAAAATTTAGAGACAAGGGACTTTCCTTAGACGAAACGATTAATTTGGACGACCTGAAAGAAGTCGATCCCCAAATTATAGAAGTCTCGCCTATTCGGGTGTCTGGAAAGGCAGATATTGGTTCAAACCGTGTCACTTTCCATCTTCATATAGAAGGGAAGTTAGTCCTTCCTTGCTCAAGAACCCTTGTGGATGTCGATTTACCAGTTGACATCAATACGATTGAGACGTATCTTCTAAATGAAGCTGATTATGATCAGTATGAGGAAGAGGAAGTACATCGTATACAAGGTGATGTTATTGATTTAAAACCGGCTATCAGAGAATTACTGTTACTTGAGATTCCGATGCAAGTAATCAGTGATGAAGCGAGAGAACAAGATGAGATGCCTTCCGGTAAGAACTGGGAAGTGATGACCGAAGAACAGGCTCATCAAGTCGAACAAGAGGAAGAGAAGAAAGTAGATCCTCGACTCGCTGACTTAGCAAAACTTCTTGATCAAAACAAGAACTCTTAAAAGCGAAGTACCAGCTTGACTGGCTTCATAATGAGTATGAATCTCTTTTAAGGAGGTGGGAAGAATGGCAGTACCTTTTAGAAGAACTTCTAAAACAGCAAAAAGACAACGTCGTACACACATCAAACTAAGTGTACCTGGTATGGTAGCATGCCCAAACTGTGGTGAAATGAAACTAGCACACCGTGTTTGTAAAGAGTGCGGAACGTATAAAGGAAAAGAAGTTGTAAACAAATAATCGTTTACACCTCAAAAAAGCGTGAAGAGACCATGGCTCTTCACGCTTTTTTTGTCGTATCTAGAGAAAAGGTCTGTTCATCCCATCGGGAAAACCATACACTATAAGTAAGATAGAAGGGGGCTTTTGAAATTGGGAGAATATTCAATACATATGAACAACGAAGGGATATTGGAGTTTATCATCGACCGACCAGATAAACGAAATGCAGTGAGCTATGAAATCATGAATGGGCTTCAGAAGGCGATTGATGAGAGCGTTCAAAACGATCAAGTGAAAGCGCTCCTCATAACCGGAAGCGGAGATCAGGCTTTTTGTTCCGGGGGAGATTTGTCACAGTTCCATAATCTGAAAACAGAAAGTGAAAGCTACGAAATGCTCAGTAACATGGGCATCCTCCTTACGAGACTCGCCTTTTTGCCGAAACCTACCATTGCCTTCATCAATGGAACAGCAATTGGAGGGGGATGTGAGATCGCAACTGCGTGTGACTTCAGGGTTTCAAGAAGAACCGCAAAAATGGGTTTCGTTCAAGGGAATCTTGCCATCACTACCGGATGGGGAGGAGGGACTCTGCTTCTTGAAAGGCTACCTGTTTCCAAAGCTCTTTCTCTTTTAATGACGGCGCGTCTGGAACAGGCAGAAGCCCTTTATCAAATGGGGTTCGTAGATGAGGTGGTGGATGAAAAGGTACCAGTGCATGAAATACCATTTATTAAAATGATTTCATCTAAATCTGCAGGGGTTTTGAAGGCATATAAGCGGCAACTTCTAAACCAATGGAATACAAAGAGGATAGAAGAGAATATCCTGAAGGAAATCACACAATGCTCCAAACTTTGGGCACACGATGAGCACCACTTGGCAGTAGAACGATTTTTTTCTAAATAGACATATTACCAAAAGGAGCAGGTGAAAACCGGTTCCTTTTTTGTATGGTAAAAAATAGCGATGCTGATTCTATCTTCTCTAGTAAGAGCATATGTATGGAGAAACTGACAAAATAGGGGGGATGGAAATGTCTTCAAATAGACAGGATGCCTGGAGCCAGGATGAAGATGTATTGTTAGCGGAAGTGGTATTGCGTCATATACGCGAAGGTGGTACTCAGCTGCAAGCGTTTGAAGAAGTAGGAAAAAAACTATCAAGGACATCCGCGGCATGTGGCTTTCGTTGGAATTCATTTGTTCGTAAACAATATAAATCCGGAATCGAACTGGCAAAGAAACAGAGAAAGCAATCTAAGAAACATTCTCCGCTAAATAAGACGATTGAAGAAAAGCAGAAAATCCCGACGGTTGAAAGTACGTCGGAGTCTCCGGAAGCATTTTCCATGGGAAGTATGATACAGTATCTTCAAAAGGCTGAGGAAGCCGTCCGTAACGAGGAAAAAGTACGAAATGAAAACAATCAGCTTCTTGAACAAATCTCACAGCTGCAGGAAAAGCTTAAAGAAACAGAAGAAGAGTTGGAAGAGTATCAAGAAAAATTCAATCTCCTTGAAGAAGATCATAAATCTTTATTAGCCATCTTTGAAAAAGCGAGAAAAATGGCCCTGCTTCAAGGAAATGAAGACAAAGTGAAATTCCAAATGGATAAGAACGGTAATTTACAAAGATTGAATAAGTGAATAGAAAAAGGCTGACTCAAGAGTACTTGAGCAAGCCTTTTTTGTGTATTAACTGATTTTCTGTTCTTTGACCCCTTCAGGGAACCATACGTATGGATTTTCACCTAAATCTCTTTCTACTTCGTATGTGACGGCTTCAAACCCCATTTTCTCCCAAAATCCTTGAGATTTAATACGGGAGTTTGTCTTGATCGGCAATCCGAAGTTCTTGGCGAATTCCACTAATTCTTTTCCATAGCTTTTTTTCTGGTATTTTGGCAATACTTCAAGCTTCCAAAGCTCCAGGTAATTCTGGGGAGGATCGAAGTACTGATCAAAACGGGCATTGCGTTGATAAAGACTCATTCTGGCAACCAGGGTATCCCCGAAGTAAATTCCGTAAAATGGAGATTCACTATCGTTTTCAATAATATTGGCCTGCAGGTCCTCAAGCATGGATAATTCCTGTACACCATATTCTTTAAATTTCTTAAACTCCTCTAGAGTTTTATAGTTTACTTTTAATTTTTCCACTTTCACTGCCATAGTATGACCTCCTAAAATGCTGAAAAATGTTTCTTTGAAATCATGAAGAATGTTGTATCCGTTTGCAATTCGTTTACTATTAGAACAAGTATTTATTATTATTATATAACAAAATAACAAAAAATTCTGCACTTAATTAAGAAAACGTTTACAATGGAGAAGAAGGATTTCGACGATTTTTGTAGAATTCGTATTATGAACAGGTGTGTTCTATGAAGAAAGGGGAGAGATTGTGCAGAAGATATTAATTGCAAACAGGGGAGAAATCGCTTCAAGGATCATCAAAACATGTAAACAATTAAACATTCAAACAGTCGCGGTCTATTCAGATGCAGATCAGGATATGCCCTTTGTGAAAGAAGCGGATGCTGCATTTTGCATAGGGGAATCACAAGTGAACCGTTCTTACTTAGTAGTGGACAATATACTGGAAGTTGCAAAGGAAGAGAAAGTGGATGGAATCCACCCTGGATACGGCCTGCTATCAGAAAATGCTGACTTCGCGAAGAGGGTGACGGAAGAGGGCTTTACTTTTATTGGTCCTTCCCATGACATCATTGAAAAAATGGGAGATAAGGTAGAGGCAAGAAGAGTCATGCAGGAAGCGTCCGTCCCTGTAGTACCGGGAAGCGACGGAGGAGTCGGTACCATCGAGGCTGCCAAAAAGGTTGCCCGTGAAATCGGCTATCCCGTTATGCTGAAGGCAAGTGGCGGAGGCGGGGGGATCGGCATGATCCGCTGTGAAAATGAGCAAGCGCTCGTTCAAAGCTTTGATTCTACTAAAAACCGTGCAAAAGCCTATTTCGGGAAAGAGGAAGTCTTTCTTGAGAAATGTATAGAGAATGCGAGACATGTAGAAGTGCAAATTTTCGGTGATCATCATGGGAATCTCGTTCATCTATTTGAACGAAATTGTTCCGTACAACGAAGAAATCAGAAAGTGATAGAAGAATCACCTTCTCCTGCCCTTTCTCAACAAACGAAGGAAAAGATGTTCACAGCTGCCATACAGGCTGGAAAGGCAGTGAATTACACGAATGCAGGAACGGTAGAATTTATAGTTGATGAAGAAGAGAATTTTTACTTCCTTGAAATGAATACGCGTCTTCAGGTTGAGCATCCGGTCACTGAAACGGTCACAGGGCTGGATCTTGTGAAGTGGCAGCTGCTTGTCGCAGACGGTGAGCCTCTGCCTCTTTGCAGGCAGGAGGAAATCCATAATATCGGTCATGCGATTGAGTTCAGGGTATATGCCGAAGATCCAAAGACGTTTTACCCTTCTCCAGGAAAGCTGAAAGAATTGGAATGGGGCGAAAGTGAAGGTGTCCGTATTGACAGCGGATACGAAAAGGGGAACAATGTGACTCCATTCTATGATCCGATGATATCTAAATGTATCATCAAAGGAAATGACCGCCAGGATGCACTGAATAAAGCAAAGGTTTTCTTTTCAGGGGTAACGATTGAAGGGGTCAAAACGAATGTCAGTCTTTTCAGGGATATCATTGAAGACAGCGACTTTATTGAAGGATCATATACGACAAAATGGCTCCAGGACTTTCTGACAGCCAACCGCACGTAATGAGGTGCGGAATGCACCGCAATATATCAAACATAAGAAGACAAACTGGAGGAATCAATCATGAAGGAAATCACATCAACAATGGCAGGGACGGTATTAAATGTATTAGTGGAACAAGGTGGAGAGGTATCTACCGGGGATACAGTTCTAATGCTTGAATCCATGAAAATGGAAATTCCCGTTGAAACTGAAGCGGGAGGCAAAGTGACAGAGATTAAAGTGAGTGTAGGGGACTTCGTGAATGAAGGGGACGTATTACTGATAATCGAAGGGTAATCCTGGTAAAACAATGAGTCAGAAATCAACTGCGATTTCTGGCTTGTCTGTAAAGCGTTCTTGTATTTTTACATAAAACGACGGAGGGGATAGTATGTCGACATCCAAAACATTCATTAATACTCTCGAAGAAACGAGAGAAAGAATTGCATCCGGTGGTCAGCCTAAATATCATGAGAAATTGAAAGAACAAAAAAAGATGTTTGTCCGGGATCGTCTGCAACAATTATTTGATAATGGGGATTATCAGGAAGATGGGATGTTTGCCAATAACAAGGCTGAAGATTTACCGGCTGATGGTGTTGTGACGGCGATCGGAAAAGTAGGAGGGCAGACTGTGTGCGTCATGGCAAATGACTCTACGGTTAAAGCCGGTTCCTGGGGTGCGAGGACGGTAGAGAAAATCATCAGAATCCAAGAAACCGCACTCAATTTAAAAGTGCCAATCTTCTATTTAGTGGACTCTGCAGGCGCGCGTATCACCGATCAGTTAGATATGTTCCCGAATCGGCGGGGGGCAGGTAAAATATTTCATAACCAAGTAAAGATGTCCGGGATGGTTCCACAAATTTGCGTCCTTTTTGGACCATCGGCAGCTGGAGGAGCATACATTCCTGCCTTCTGTGACATCGTCATCATGGTAGATGGAAATGCGTCCATGTATCTTGGGTCGCCTCGAATGGCGGAAAAAGTCATCGGGGAGAAAGTCACCCTTGAAGAAATGGGCGGTGCAAGAATGCATTGTACGGTCAGTGGATGTGGTGACCTGCTTGCTTCATCCGAAAATGAAGCGATTGAAGAAGCAAAGAGGTATCTAAGTTATTTCCCGGCAAATTACCAGCACAAGCCAAAGGTGTTGGAGGGAATTGCACCTAAACATGATAAACTGCTGGAAGATATCATTCCTGAACATCAAAATGCTCCTTTCAATATGTATGATTGCATCGATACATTGATTGATGAAGGAAGCTTCTTTGAAATGAAAAAGCTATTCGCTCCTGAATTGATCACTGGTTTCGGTCGACTTGACGGGAAGGTAGTGGGCATCATTGCAAATCAACCGAAAGTGAAGGGTGGAGTCCTTTTCCATGATTCTGCGGATAAAGGGGCTAAATTCATTCAATTATGTGATGCCTTCCATATTCCTTTGTTGTTCCTTGCTGATGTGCCTGGATTCATGATCGGAACCAAAGTGGAAAGGGCGGGAATCATCCGTCACGGGGCAAAGTTGATAGCAGCCATGAGTTCGGCAACGGTTACGAAAATTTCTGTGATCGTCAGGAAGGCATATGGAGCAGGCTTATATGCCATGGCTGGTCCGGCATTCGATCCGGATGTGTGTATTGCTCTTCCTACGGCGCAAATCGCCGTAATGGGTCCTGAGGCGGCGGTGAATGCCGTTTATTCCAATAAGATCCAGGCTATCGAGGATCCGAAAGAAAGAATTCAGTATGTCCAGGAAAAGCAGAAGGAATATAAAGAACATATCGATATTTATAAGTTGGCTTCTGAATTAATTGTAGATGAAATCACCGCCCCGAATGAATTACGATCCGTATTGATCCAACGTTATAAGCTTTATGAAACTAAGGATGTCAGGTTCAGTGACAGAAAACATCCAGTATATCCTGTATAAGCATATACTAAAGCAGGGCTTGTTCCTTTGGAACGGGCCCTTTTCTTTTGAACAGGGATTGATTCTTTCTGCCCATAACCGTTTTCTCACTGAATAAAATTTGGTAAAATGTTCATAAACGATGAAAAAGAAGGAGTTTGTATGAAAATTGGAATCATTGGAGGAGGAGCAGTCGGCCTTTTATTTGCCGGTTATTTGGGCCGGTTATTTGATGTTACCCTTATTGTGAGAAGAGAGTCTCAAGCCCGCTCACTGTTGGAAAATGGGGTTACCATACATAAAAATGGTTCGGCAATCACAACAAAGGTCGGAGCAGTACAAGAAATCGAAGTTCAAAAGGAATTAGACCTTGTGATTGTGGCTGTGAAGGAATATGATCTCCCGTTTCTTAGAAAGGAGCTCGTGGGACTCGGTTCTCACCTGCCCCTGATGTTTGTTCAAAACGGGGTGGGTCATGTTGAATGGGTGAAAGCATTACCTCATTATCACCTGATCGCCGGTTCAGTGGAGCATGGGGCAATGAAGGAGAATGATGTTACTATCCATCATTTAGGGGAAGCAGTGACGAATATTGCTTTAATTAGAGGAAATTGGCGTGCTATAGAAGAATTAGTATCAAAGAGTACTGCTTCCTTCCCGTTTTCAATCCAGCACGACTTCGAGAGAATGTTACTGACTAAGTTATTCGTCAATGTATCAATCAACCCGCTTACAGCTTTAACGGGTGTGACGAATGGTAAGCTTGTTGACAACCCGTATTTCCATGGTCTACAGAAGGAATTATTCAACGAAATGCTTCTCTTATTCCCTCAAATGGAAGGGGATATTTCCTTTGAAAAAGTAGTCGATATCTGCCGGAATACATATCAAAATAGATCTTCCATGTTAAAAGACATAGAATCACAAAGAAGGACGGAAATTGAATCGATCATTGGCGTCCTTCTGGAAAAAGCGCAAAAAGAACACCATTTTGTACCCATCATGAATCTACTTTACCAATTAGTTAAAGGAATAGAAAGAGAAGGTCTGGGGGGATAAAATGGCTTCCATTTTTTCAACAATCATTGCCATTTTCGTCATGATTCCATTTTTGGGTTATTTCATTAGCTTTATTCTTGCGAAGGAAATCTTAAAGAGTCACCGGAGAGCTGTTCATATCGCCATTGATATTACGACATTTCTCTTAATTGTGTCTGTTCACTTCATTATCCTCGCCATTTGGAAGACATCATTCCTTTGGGTCATTTTTATTGTGATCTGTTCAACCGGGGTGCTGTTTGCCATTATGTATTGGAAAGCAAAGGGTGAGATCGACTACCCAAAAGTACTTAAGGGCTTCTGGCGGATGAACTTCCTTTTATTTTTCACTGCCTATATCACCTTAATGATTACAGGTCTGATCCTCCGAATTCTTGAATTGTATTAAAAATTAGCAGGCAAGTTTTTTCCTTTTCCTTTAGTGGAATGATATACTCATCGTTAGGATATCAAGAGCTAGAAAAGGAGTAATTCATATGGAATTGGAAAGCTTAAACATTCCAGCAATAAATCAGTTTGCATCTAAATACTTAAAACAAGAAGAGCCTGTCACTTCTTTTTTTCACTATAATATCAACAGACCATCAGTTTACGAGGAACGGATGGAGGATTTAAGGTCCCGTCATTTCCCTCGGGAGGGTCTCTCAGAATGTATCTCTTCCTATATGAAAGGGCTGCCTACTTCAGATAAAGTAGATGAGGCACTTGAGAAACTGAGGAATAATGCGGTAACCGTCGTGGCCGGTCAACAGGCAGGTCTTTTGACAGGCCCTCTTTATACTATACATAAAATCATTTCAGTTATTCAATTGGCCAGGCAGCAGGAAGAGAAACTTAGGCATCCGGTTGTACCGGTTTTTTGGATTGCAGGAGAAGACCACGATTATCAGGAAGTGAATCATATATACGTTGAAAAAGGATCGAAGCTTGAAAAGGTGGGGTATCCCGAGAGAGTATTGGAAAAAAAGATGACCTCTCACATAACGTATTCTAAATCGATAATGAAGAAATGGCTTGATGACATTCTGGTCGCTTTAGGGGAAGCGGAATACTCAAAGCAGCTTTCAGTGGAGCTTCATCAGATGATCGATGAGGAAGAGTCGATCGTCCGCTTATTTGCCCATATCGTAATGAGTTTATTCAAGGAGTTCGGATTACTGGTCATTGATTCCTCCTACCCCCCACTAAGAAATCTTGAAGCGACCCATTTCCGTCAATTGATCGAGAACAGCCAGTCGATAACGGAGGCGGTCCTTTTGCAACAGCGTGAAATCCGGGAAAGTGGATTTCATACTCAGCTGGAGATCTCCCCCTCTGCCGCCAATCTTTTTCTTCAAATTCAGAATGAAAGGGCTTTGTTAGATCGGGATGGGGATATGTTTTTTGAGAAAAATAACGGAAAAACATATTCTTCCGTTGAGTTATTATCGATGTTGGAGAAGAGCCCTGAATCATTCAGCAATAATGTCGTCACAAGGCCAATGATGCAGGAATGGTTATTCCCGAACCTGGCGTTTATTGCGGGACCGGGTGAAATAGCCTACTGGGGAGAATTGAAAAAGGCGTTTGAATATGTAGATTTGAAGATGCCTCCCGTCGTGCCACGATTAAATATCACCATTGTGGAAAGGGAGATAAACAAGAGGATTCAAGACCTCCAATTATCCATTCACGGAGTAATTACAGAAGGGGTAACAACTGCCAGGGATGCTTTTTGGAAATCTCTTGAGCGTCCTGGGATAGAAAAGGAAATGAAGAGCATCCAGGTTGAACTCGATCGCCGATATGAGGAAATCCGTAAACAGGTCGTCTCGATTGATCGGGGATTAAATCCGATCCTTGATAAGAACCTTGAATTCCATCATGGTCAGTTTGATTATTTGCGCAAAAAAATTGACAAAGCGTTAAAAGATAAACACTCATTAATCTTCACTCAGTTCACGAAAGTGGAAAACAGTATCAGACCAAATGAAGGACCACAGGAAAGAACCTGGAATGTCCTCTACTTCATGAACAAATACGGCCCCACTTTCGTAAGGGACCTGACCCTGCAGGATTATTCCTTTGATGGCACTCATAAAGTAATATATATTTGATCGGTCAATAAAAAAGGACCAAATTCGTTTTTATATGCGAATTTGGTCCTTTTTATGTTGTATAGAGACAAAATTCAACCTTGGAAATTTGTCTGTAAAAGCAAGAAAAACACTAATGAAAAATAGAGGGAATATTTTGCAAGGAAAGAATATAAAAAAGAGTGGAGAAAAGTGGGGGGATGTGGTACATTTGTGATAGAAAGTGGGGGCAGTGCATATGTTCATGGGCGAATATCAACATAACATTGATAATAAAGGCCGTTTAATCGTACCTGCCAAGTTCCGTGATCATCTCGGGGATTCTTTCGTCATCACCCGGGGACTTGATCAGTGTTTATTTGGTTACCCCATGGATGAGTGGCGATCCTTAGAGGAAAAGCTTAAAGCTCTGCCGCTTACTAAAAAAGATGCCCGTGCCTTCACTCGATTCTTCTTCTCAGGGGCAACCGAGAGTGAACTGGATAAAACGGGCAGGGTGAATATTCCTGCTACACTTGTGAATTATGCGCAATTGGATAAAGAATGCATTATTTTGGGAGTTTCCAATCGAATTGAGATTTGGAGTAAATCATTATGGGAAGACTATTTCACACAGTCTGAAGATTCATTTGCTGAGCTTGCAGAGAATATGGAGGGGTTTGATATTTAACCCGCCACAAAACGTTCGATTGGAAAGGTGAAGTCAACATGTTTAAACATACAACCGTATTATTGAAAGAAACCGTAGATGGACTGGATATCAAGGAAGATGGAGTCTATGTGGATTGTACGTTAGGCGGGGCGGGCCATAGTGAGTACCTTGCCAGCCAGCTTTCGTCCGAGGGGCATCTTTATTGCTTCGATCAGGATGAAACAGCTATCAACCATGCGAAAGAAAAGCTTGCAGCTTATCAGGACAGGGTAACATTCGTTCAATCAAATTTCCGACATATCAAGGAAGAACTTGAACATCTCGGAGTACATAATGTGGATGGGATTCTTTACGATCTGGGTGTGTCATCTCCTCAGCTGGATACTCCAGAAAGGGGCTTTAGTTATCACCACGATGCGCCTCTGGATATGAGAATGGACTTACAAGGTGAAGTAAGTGCTTATGATGTCGTCAACCACTGGTCGTTTGAAGACCTGGTCCGAATCTTTTACCGGTATGGTGAAGAAAAGTTTTCGAAGCAGATTGCAAGGAAGATTGAAGCTGCACGCGATGTGAAACCAATCGAAACGACAAGTGAATTAGTAGAACTGATCAAGGACGGGATTCCGGCACCTGCTAGACGAAAGGGTGGTCATCCTGCCAAAAGGGTCTTTCAAGCGATCCGCATTGCCGTCAACGATGAGCTTGGGGCTTTCGAGGATTCATTGGAACAAGCCATAGGGCTTTTGCATAAGGGTGGAAGAGTGAGTGTCATTACGTTCCATTCTTTAGAAGACAGGATTTGTAAAACGATGTTCAAAGAAAAAGCATCAGGGCCTGATCTTCCACCGGGATTACCTATCATCCCAGAGGGGTATGAAGCAGAACTTAAACTTGTAACGAGAAAACCGATCCTGCCAAGCGCAGAAGAGTTGGAAGAAAATAATCGAGCCAGGTCGGCTAAACTGAGAATCGCAGAAAAAAATATATAAAAGAAGGAAACAGGAGGGAGAATTTTGAGTAACTTAGCCAGAAATTATGAGCAGCAAAAAGTTGAGAAATCCTATCAGTCCGCTCAAGCCAAACCTAAGCGTTTGAATGAAGAAAGAAGGTCCGTTGTCACACCGGGTGAGAAAATCCTAGTGGCCATCTTCGCAATGGTATTTTGTATCCTGGCTGTTCAAATTGTATCGACCCAGGCGGCCATCTATGATGTCAACAAAGAAGTTCAACACGTAGAAACGACCGTTGAAAAGCAGGAAAAGGCGAACAATGACCTGAAACTTCAAGTAAGTGAACTGAGTACGTATGAGCGTATTCTCGAAAAAGCGAAGGAACTTGGACTTAACTTGAAAGAAAAGAACGTTAAGGTTGTTGAACAATAATGAAAAAAAGGCCAAGTATGAACATAGGGGCAGCCATCCTTTTCGGGATTTTCGGCTTGCTCTTTTTTGTATTAATGGTCCGCTTTGTCACCATTCAGGTCACAGGGGAAGCGGAAGGGAAGGTCCTTGCGTCACAAGCGGCAAAAAAATATATTAAAAGTCATATTTTAGAAGCACATAGAGGAACAATCTTTGACGGGAAAGGTGAAGTCATCGCAGAGGACACATCCGCTTATACACTGGTTGCGATATTAGATCCAAGTATCACCAGTAATCCAAAGAAACCTAAGCATGTGACAGACCCTGAAAAAACGGCCGAAGTCCTTGCCAAGTATCTTGATATGAAGGAAAGTGAGATTTATGACCGCTTAAACAAAAAAGGTACTTATCAAGTGGAATTCGGTGCTGCAGGAAGAGACTTATCCCATCAGATGATGCTTGAAATTAAAGAAGAAGATATTCCCGGTGTTACGTTCAGGAAGGAAGCGAAACGATTCTATCCTAACGGCTCCTTCGCCTCACATCTTATCGGGTTCGCACAGAAGACAACGGACGACGATGGGGACTCTACAACAGTGGGGAAAATGGGAGTGGAAGCAAGTTTCAATGATGTATTGAAAGGCAAAGATGGTTCTGTTTCTTATAAGAGTGATGTGTGGGGCTATTTATTGCCAAATGCAGACGAACATGTTACACCACCCCAGGATGGAGATGACCTTTATCTTACCATCGATAAGAAGATTCAAACCTTCCTTGAGGAAGCAATGAATGAAGTCCAGAAAAAATACAAGCCTAAGAAGATGTTTGCGATCGTATCTGACCCGAAAACAGGGAAGATTCTTGCCATGAGTCAAAGACCTACCTTTCACCCTGACACAAGAGAGGGGCTCCTGGATAACTGGACGAATATCATCGTTGAAGATACCTATGAACCAGGCTCCACAATGAAATCTTTTTCCCTTGCAGCTGCAGTGAATGAAGGAAAGTTCAATCCGAATGAAACCTATGAATCTGGTAAGTATTATGTGGAAAATGTTCCAAATCCGATCCGGGATCATAATGGTGGAGAAGGGTGGGGAACGATTACATTCCTTGAAGGCGTTCAAAGATCCTCCAATGTTGCATTTGCGAATCTGCTTGATAAAATCGGATTTAAGAAATATGAAAACTATTTGCATGACTTTGGATTTGGCGAAGCTACAGACGTAGGATTACCAAATGAGGCATCGGGTTCGATATTATATCATTATCCGATTGAAAAATACACCACCATTTTCGGTCAAGGTACGACCGTCACGCCGCTTCAAATGATTCAGGCGGAGTCGGCCATTGCCAATGATGGGAAAATGATGAAGCCTTATGTCATTTCAAAGATCGTCGATCCCAATACAAATAAAGTGATCAAAGAGACAAAACCTGAAGTTTCAGGGAGCCCGATAACGAAGGAAACAGCGATCAAGACCAGGGAGTACCTGGAGACGACTGTCACATCTGAACATGGTACAGGACAGAAGTTTGCGATAGAAGGATATCGTGTCGGTGGTAAATCCGGTTCGGGTCAGATACCTGATCCATCGAATGGCCGTTATATGGTCGGAAAAGAAAATTATCTTTTCTCCTTTATGGGCATGGCCCCTATCGACGACCCTCAGTTAATTGTCTATGTCGGGGTACAGCAGCCTGAATTGGAACCAACTGAAATCGGCTCTGATCCGGTCTCTGCCATATTCAATCCCGTTATGCAAAACAGCTTAAAATACCTGAACATCAAACCTCAGGAAAAAGTGAGCCTTAAGAAACAATCACTCCCTGATACGAGGGAAATGAGCGTGGAAGAAGCGAAAAAAGAGCTGGAAAAAGCAGGGGTTACTCCAGTCGTGGTCGGAAGTGGTTCTCAAGTGGTCAAACAACTTCCTCAAGGCGGAAACGCCATTCTTGAAGGAGAAAGAGTTGTGATCAAAACCGACGGAGACATCACCATTCCGGATATGAAAGGGTGGTCTGTAAGGGATGTCTTTAAGGTAGCGGGCATTGCCGGTCTGAAGATCAATATGGTTGGAAATGGGTATGCTTTCAGCCAGAATATACAACCTGGTATAAAGGTCAAGAAAGATGAGCCACTCGTCGTCAACTTCAAGACTCCTGAAGAAGCAGCCCAACCAAAAGAAAAAGAAGAACAACAACAACTAAATTAGCAAAAAGGGATGACTCATTGAGTCATCCCTTTTTGTCCAACCTTTCATCAAACAATATCCCGCTAAAAGCAGCCCTTAGTCTTTCACTGAATTCAAACATACCATCATTAGTCCAAGCATATAATGGAACGAGCCATAGAAGGGGAGGTTCCATTTGTGAAAAGAGTATCCAATGTAACGGTAAGGAAGAGATTGGCAGTAGCGCTTGTAGTAGGGGTCCTTATTTTCTCCATCATAGATATCCGGCTGGGGTATGTTCAGTTTTTTAAAGGGGACTGGCTTACCGGTTTGGCAAAAGACTCCTGGAGTCGAAATATCCCGTTTCAACCTGAGAGAGGGAAAATAGTAGACCGAAATGGAGTAGAACTCGCCGGGAACCAAAGTGCACCGACCATATTTGTCGTTCCACGGCAAATTACGGATCCTCAAGGGACAGCGGATAAACTGGCGGCCGTTCTTAATATTTCAGTTGAGTCTGCATATAAATATGTAACACAGAAAGCCAATATGGTGTTGATTAAGGAAGCGAGAAAGATTTCGTATGAAAAAGCGAAAGAAGTGAGGGATTTAAATTTAAAGGGTGTGTATTTAGGGGAGGATTCTAAGCGATATTATCCATATGGAAGTTATTTATCCCATGTACTTGGCTTCGCAGGAATCGATAATCAAGGGCTTATGGGACTTGAACTTTCTTATGATGATGAGCTTAGTGGAGATAAAGGGTATGTCAAATTTTTCTCCGATGCCAAAGGAAAGAGAATGCCTGATATGGCAGATGATTTTGAAAAACCCGAGAATGGGCTGGATTTAAAGTTAACGATCGATACCAAGGTACAAACAATCGTTGAGCGTGAATTGGATATCGCAGAGGCGACGTATAATCCAGATGGCATCATTGCCATCGCCATGAATCCTAAGAATGGGGAAATACTGGCCATGTCGAGCAGACCGACCTTTGATCCGGCTAATTTCCGTAATGTACCTCAGGAGATCTATAATCGGAATTTACCGATTTGGAGCACGTATGAACCTGGTTCTACGTTCAAGATCATTACTCTTGCAGCAGCCCTCGAAGAAAAAAAGGTGGATCTTTATAAAGAGACATTTCATGATCCCGGGCATATCGAGGTGGCTGGGTCGACTCTCCACTGCTGGAAGCGTGGGGGACACGGGACTCAAACATTCCTTGAAGTGGTACAAAACTCATGTAACCCGGGATTTGTCGAATTGGGTCAGAGGTTAGGCAAAGAAAAATTATTCAGTTATATCCATGATTTTGGTTTTGGTGAAAAGACGGGAATCGATCTGCAAGGGGAAGGGAAGGGGATTCTCTTTAACCTTGACCGTGTAGGGCCTGTAGAGCAGGCGACAACCGCATTTGGCCAGGGGGTGGCCGTTACCCCCATTCAACAGGTCGCAGCAGTGTCAGCGGCAGTGAACGGTGGAGTATTGTATCAACCTTATATCGCAAAAGAGCTTATCGACCCTTCAACAGGAGAAGTGGTCATGAGAAAGAGCCCACAGATTAAGAAGAGGGTCATTTCCGAAGAAACCTCCAAGCAGATTCGTGAAGCGTTGGAAAGTGTGGTGGCCAAAGGTAGCGGAAAGAAAGCCTTTGTAGATGGTTACCGGGTAGGCGGGAAAACGGGGACAGCGCAAAAGGCAAAAGACGGTAAGTACCTGGAAAACAATCATATCGTTTCCTTTATGGGAGTGGCTCCTGCAGATGACCCTCAGATTGTAGTGTATGTCGCTGTCGATAATCCGAAGGGTACGATTCAATTCGGTGGGGTCGTAGCAGCCCCAATCGGAGGAAGTATCATAGGTGACAGTCTGGAGGCAATGGGGGTACCGAAGCGTAAAGGTCAAATTGAAAAAGAGATGACGTGGACCGACACTCCGCTGATTGAAACCCCGGACTTGGTCGGATTGACGAAAAATGAACTGCGGGAACAACTGGTGAATCTCGACTTGGACGTAAGCGGAAGTGGAGAAAAGGTGGTAAGTCAGTCTCCGGACCCGGGAGTGAAAATAAAACAGGGTTCAAAGGTAAGGGTTTATCTATCTGAAGAATAATGGCGGAGAAGGTCTACACAATAGTCATTTCATGATATACTTTTTATTTATGCCGGGGATTGAATCGATGAATCCCCGGTATATAAAGTGTCAGCCCGCGTGACGTTAAAAAGATATCGAACTAAGTTAAAAGGTTGATAGCTTTCATTCATATTTTTTTGTAAAATATAAAAAGGTTGCTTTCTGCCTGTGAGGAGTTGAAAGGATGAGATTGCACACTTTGCTGGAAGTACTACCGTTTTTCTCAGTACAGGGTGAAGGGAATCCAGCTATTTCAAACATCGCGAACCATCATAAGAAAGTAAAGAATGGTGATTTATTTATCTGTATTAATGGATTGGAGATCGATAGCCACTCTCTTGCACCAGTGGCAGAGAAGAATGGTGCAGCAGCGATCCTTGCAGAAAGGGAACTGGATGCAGGAGTTCCTGTCATTATTGTTCCCGATACGAAGAAAGCGATGGCGATTCTAGCGGACCATTTTTATAAACAGCCCTCCCATCAGCTGCTTTTGGTCGGAGTGACGGGGACAAACGGCAAAACCACGACGACCCATCTCATCGATCACGTTTTTACTCAGAGTGGGATGAAGACAGGATTGATTGGAACCCTGCATATCAAAGTGGGGGAAGAGTTGGAGGTCAGCCATAATACGACGCCTGACAGTTTAACCCTTCAGCAGACATTCAGACGATTTTGCGATAAAGGGGTGCGGACCGCCATCATGGAAGTTTCTTCCCATGCTTTGGATCAAGGTCGTGTGCACGGCTGCGACTATGATATCGCAGTGTTTACGAACCTGACACAGGATCATCTCGATTATCACAAAACAATGGAAGACTACCGTAATGCGAAAGGCTTATTGTTTTCTCAATTAGGGAATACTTATTTCAAGAAATCCCCTAAGTATGCCATTATTAATAAGGACGATGCTGCAGCTGATTATTTCATCAAATCCACAGCCGCCCATGTGTTTACATATGGCCTGGCTTCATCAGCTGATTTCCATGCAAAAGATGTGGTCCTTAGGGCAACAGAGTCGGTCTTCACCCTTGTCTCTCCATTTGGGGAACGGGAGTTGGTATTAAAGTATGCGGGGAAGTTTAATGTATACAACGCCCTGGCTGCAATAGCGACAGCGTTCGCTGCGGGTATACCAATCGATGAAAGTATAAGGAGCCTTGAAAAAGCCAAAGGAGTCAGGGGACGGTTTGAAACAATTTCAGAAGGTCAGCCATTTTCGGTCATTGTCGACTATGCCCATACTCCGGATGGATTGAAAAATGTATTAGAGACCATCCGGACGATTACAAATGGCCATGTGATTGTAGTGGTCGGATGCGGAGGGGACAGGGATAGGATCAAGAGGCCGCTCATGGCGGAAATTGCCTGTGATTACGGGGATTATGCCATTTTCACTTCAGATAATCCCAGGACCGAGGACCCCGGGGGTATCTTGAAGGATATGGAAGCCGGAGTGGTCGGCAAACAATATCAATTGATCGTTGATCGCAAAGAGGCGATTAAAGAAGCCTTGAACCTTGCGAAACCGGGAGATGTCGTCCTGATTGCCGGGAAAGGACATGAAACCTATCAGATCATAGGGAATCATGTATACGATTTTGATGACCGGGAAGTGGCAAGACACTTCATCAAGGGGATGTAGGAATGTTGCTTTATGATGAAGTAAAGAAGTTGTTTCCGGAAACCAAAGGAATCCACTTGCCTGGCTTACCCTTTTTAGTAGTTTCAAATTCAACTAGGATGGGAATGGAGAAGGGACTATATATACCTGAGGGTGGTGAAGTGAACCTTTTTAGGAGTATCGAAAAAGGAGCGGTTGCTTCCCTTTGGCCCAAGGGTGAAGAAATCCCATCATTTGTCCCCAATCACTTTCCGTTATTTATAGTTGAAGATGTATACAAGGCTTATTTAAACTTACAAGAGAGTTACAAACAAAATTACAATCAAGAAAAGTGGGAAATTATGACGAAGTTTATTTTTAGCAATGAATCTGAACGAAATCAAACAAATGATATGTCTATGAACGGATCTATACAGGATCCAACAGACGGAATGGGAGGGGAATGACGATGATGGAACAAGTGATCTTTTTTACCATTATAATGGCGTTTCTCATTACCGTATTGCTTGCCCCCTTGTTTATCCCTTTCCTCAGAAGATTGAAGTTTGGACAAAGCATCCGGGATGAAGGTCCAGAGTCGCATCAAAAAAAGACCGGTACACCTACGATGGGTGGAATCGTGTTCTTAGTATCCATTGTCATCACCACATTTGTTATGACAGGTAAATATTCAGAACCCGGTCCTGAAACGTATTTAATGATCCTGGTGACCGTCGGATTTGGTTTATTGGGTTTCCTGGATGACTTTATTAAAGTCGTTATGAAAAGGAATTTAGGTTTGACCTCCAAGCAGAAGCTGCTGGGACAGATTGTCATATCGGTGATCTTTTATCTTATCTTTAAACAGAACGACTTTCCGACCACGGTTTCGATACCATTAACCGATGTTTCGTTTGAATTAGGCTGGTTTTATTGCTTGTTCATTATCTTTTGGCTTGTTGGATTTTCAAACGCCGTCAATTTGACGGATGGTCTGGACGGTTTGGTGTCCGGAACAAGTGCCATTGCATTCGGGGCACTGGCTGTACTTGCGTGGAGCCAATCCCAATATGATGTTGCCATTTTCGGAGTAGCGGTGGTGGGGGCGGTTCTTGGCTTCCTGGTCTTTAATGCCCACCCTGCCAAGGTATTCATGGGTGATACCGGCTCACTTGCACTTGGTGGCGCAATCGCTACGATTGCCATTTTAACCAAGCTTGAAATCATATTAATCCTAATTGGGGGAGTATTCGTCATTGAGACTCTTTCCGTCATCTTACAGGTAGCAAGCTTCAAAACAACCGGAAAGCGTATTTTCAAAATGAGCCCATTGCACCACCATTATGAGCTGGTCGGATGGTCGGAGTGGCGTGTCGTCGTCACTTTTTGGACTGTGGGATTACTTTTTGCCGTTTTAGGAATCTATATTGAGGTGTGGTTATAAGTGAAAAACATTACGAAATTCAAACATAAAAAAGTACTTGTATTAGGACTGGCAAAAAGTGGGGTAAGTGCTGCCTCTCTCCTACATAAGTTAGAAGCATTTGTTACGGTCAATGACCAAAAGCCTTTGTCGGAAAATCCCGAAGCCCAGGGTCTCCTTCAGGAAGGGATTAAAGTCATATGCGGAAGTCATCCCATTGAGCTTTTGGATGAAGGTTTTCAATATGTCATAAAGAATCCGGGTATCCCATACCATAACCCATTGATTAAAAAAGCGATGGAGAAGAATATTCCCGTTTTAACGGAAGTCGAGCTCGCTTATTTAATTTCTGAGGCGGAAATGATCGGGATCACGGGAACCAATGGAAAGACAACCACCACGACACTGCTATTCGAAATGTTGAAAGAGGATAATCAAAAGCCTCTGATTGCCGGGAATATCGGAACCGTTGCTTCTGAAGTAGCCCAGGACGCGAAAGAGGATGAAAAGATGGTAGTCGAACTTTCTTCTTTCCAACTGATGGGGACCCAGGACTTCGCTCCGCACATTGCCATTATCACAAATTTATATGATGCACATCTTGATTACCATGGGGACTTGAGCGAATATTGGAAAGCGAAATCCAATATTACAAAAAATCAGACGGAAAAAGACTATTTAATCATTAACGGTGATCAAGAGCATGTTCAGGAAGCGGTATGCTTTACAAAAGCCCAGGTGATTCGCTTTTCAACCGAAAAAGAAATCAAAGACGGTGCCTACATAAAGGATCGTGCGATTTATTTCAAAGACGAAAAAGTGGTTGATTTATCTTCCATCGTCCTTCCGGGTGCTCATAACCTTGAAAATATCCTATGTGCCGTTGCTGCCTGTAAAATATATGGAGTTTCAAATGATAGCATCAGAAAGGTATTGAGTACGTTTGGCGGAGTGAAACATCGAACTCAATTCGTTCGGGAAATGAATGGCATTAAATTTTACAATGATTCTAAAGCAACGAACAGCCTGGCGACGAAAAGTGCGCTTAAAGCATTTGAATCCCCTACAATATTACTTGCAGGAGGATTGGATCGTGGAAATGTATTTGATGACCTGATTCCATATCTCGTAAACGTCAAAACATTGATCACCTTTGGAGAAACATCCGAGAAGTTCGTGAAAACAGGGGAAAAGGCAGGGATACAAACGATTATTCCTGTCGATAATGTTGAAAAGGCGGTCCCGGTTGCGTATGAGCATGCACGGGAAGGGGATATCATATTATTGTCCCCTGCATGTGCAAGTTGGGATCAATATCGTACTTTTGAACAACGCGGTGACATTTTTATCGAGGCCGTGCATAAGCTTTAATAAGGGCTTGTCCATATAGAGCATCCATACTTACACAACCAGTCATTCAATCCAGGATCAGTAGTTTTCTATGCTCGAACGGCTCTAAATTTGTCTATTCGAGGTGTTTAGGATTGCCTTTAAAAAAATCGACTCCCGATTTTATACTCATTGTGGTTACACTCACTTTGCTTGCGATTGGACTGGTCATGGTATACAGTGCGAGTGCTGTATGGGCAGATTACAAATTCGATGACTCCTTTTTCTTTGCAAAAAGGCAGGTGCTCTTTGCGGGTGTAGGACTATTCGCGATGTTTTTCATCATGAACGTAGAGTACTGGACATGGAGAAATTGGTCAAAGATCATCATCATCATTTGCTTCGTCCTCCTTGTGCTCGTTCTCATTCCCGGGATAGGGGTGCTCCGGAATGGTTCGAGGAGCTGGATAGGTGTAGGAGCCTTTTCAATTCAGCCTTCGGAGTTTATGAAACTCGCGATGATCGCCTTTCTATCAAAGTATTTATCTGAGAACCAAAAGTATATTACTTCTTTTAGAAAAGGAGTCCTTCCGGCACTTTTACTTGTGTTTACAGCTTTTGGAATGATCATGCTCCAGCCGGACTTAGGAACGGGTACCGTCATGGTGGGGACTTCTGTTGTGATGATCTTTATATCAGGGGCTCGGATTAAACATTTTGTAGGGCTAGGCATGATTGGTCTGTTGGGATTTGTAGGACTCGTCATTTCTGCACCATACCGGATTAAACGGATTACATCCTTTTTAGATCCCTGGCAGGATCCGCTCAATAGCGGTTTCCAAATTATTCAGTCCCTGTATGCCATCGGGCCGGGGGGATTATTTGGATTGGGTCTGGGACAAAGCAGACAGAAGTTCTTTTATTTGCCGGAACCTCAAAACGACTTTATATTTGCTATTTTAGCAGAGGAACTTGGATTTATTGGGGGTACCCTGGTATTGATCCTGTTTTCATTGATCTTGTGGAGAGGGATCAGGATCGCATTGGGAGCACCTGATTTATTTGGAAGCTTCCTTGCTTTAGGGATCGTTTCCATGATTGCCATCCAGGTGATGATCAATGTAGGGGTAGTGACGGGGTTGATGCCCGTGACCGGGATTACACTTCCATTCTTGAGCTACGGGGGATCTTCTTTGACCCTCATGCTAATGGCTGTAGGGGTCCTGTTGAATATAAGCCGCTATTCAAGAAATTGATGCTTCATAAAAAGAGATTGACACAAGAAAAATGGCAGAAGAGGCGAATGATGAATCAAGACCTCACCGGGCCTTCCCATTTTTCTCAGTCGGTCTCTTTTTTTATTTGCAATGAAACGAAGAAAATCCTTCTGTTGAATGAAATAACAATAGGATAATTGTGTTTTCGATGTTACAATAAATTACATATACGTAATTCATTTTTATCATACCTTTTCAAAATAAAGGAGAGTTTGTTACTTTTGTTAACCAAAACTTTTACAATTCAATGACATGCATTCATAATGCTTCATTTGGTGTTTAAAATAAGGTTCAAGAGTGAAATACATAGGATGGTCATTCTTTTGGTAAGTGAATGAAAGTACATATACGAAAAGCGGTATGGACAATCCATCTTAGGGTGGCTGTAGGTCAATTCTTCAAAAATAGGCTATTAACCCTGCATCACTCATTTTTTTCGCCTCCAAAAGGGCTTATGGCAGAAAATAACGTTCTGTTCCTCTTTTAACATGTTATTCCTTCGTATAGAATAGAAGGTATCCCAATGTAAAGAGTACTTTCATTATAAGACATGACGAGTTTAACTCACTCATGACATAATGAAATCAAAGTGAAATTGAGGAGAACGCAATGAAAAAAGAAAATGTTGTTTCCATTGAAGATCGTATTCCTAAACTAAAACAACACCGAAAAAAGAAAGCAAACCGCAGGCTTCTGTTTTTACTTTCTTTATTCTTTCTGATGATATTGTCGGTTGTATACTTTCAATCGCCCTTGAGTCATGTAAACACAGTGTCCGTTCATGGGAATGAACTTATATCAAATAAGACGGTTCTTCAAAAAAGTGGAATTGACAAAGGTATGAATGTATGGAGTGTAAGCAAAGCGGAAACGGTCGAGCAATTAAAGAAGCTTCCTGAAGTAAAGGATGCGAAAGTGGAATTATCCTTTCCGAATTCATTCGAAATAACCGTTCAAGAATATGATAAAAAAGCGTATCTCTCAAAGGGGAATAAATTTTTTGTCATTTTGGAAAATGGGAAGGTCCTGGATAAAGGGACCGGATCAATTCCTGTGGATGCACCTTTATTGAGGGGATTCGAAGAGGATAAGGTCCTGGCCAAAATGGTGAACGAATTAGGGGAACTTCCGAAAGAAGTGCAGCATCTCATCTCGGAGATCAACCTCGTTCCCAAGAAAACAGACCAATATCACTTGACTCTATTTATGAATGATGGGTTCGAAGTGAGTGCGACCATCCGTAGCTTCTCAGAAAAGATGGTGCATTATCCTTCGATCGTCAGCCAATTAGATCCTGCAGTAAAAGGGGTCATTGACTTAGAGGTAGGTTCTTATTTCAGAGCATACGAAACGGAAGGTGAACAAACGAATGAAGAGGATGAAGGTGAGAGGTAAGCACGTGGTCCTCTCTCTTGTATGTCTGGTTTTGGGTTTCATCCTTGCTTTTTCATTCAGTCTGGCAAACACAGAACAAAAAGAGCTCGGGAGCCGGACAAATGGTCAATGGAAACAGGAAGAAACATTAAGAGATCAAATCCTCGAGTACCAGCAGAAGAATAATCGTCTGCAGGAAAAACTTTATGAGAAACAGGAGAAGGTCGGCAATATGGAGAAGGAATTCTCCAAAGAGAAGCAAATTTATTTCAACCTGGCAGAGGATGCTGAGAAGTACCGTATGTACTTAGGTAAAACGAAAGTGAAGGGGCCGGGGGTAACGGTCACCTTGTCCGATGCGAAATATGACCCGGAGGAAGAAAACGCAAATAATTATATTGTCCATGAACACCATGTCTTTAAGGTGATTAATGAATTATATATAGCGGGTGCCTCTGCGGTTGCCATCAACGGACAAAGACTTAAGCATGATTCATACATACTGTGTAACGGTCCGGTCATCCAGATTGATGGCATCGAGTACCCTGCCCCGTTCAAAATTACGGCAATCGGAGATCCGGAAGTGTTGTCCTCCGCCATGAATATCACAGGCGGAGTGAAGGATCAGTTGGTGAATGAAAATATCATATTTGAGATGAAAAAAGAAAATTCGGTCATCCTCGAACCCACCATTGGCGAATCATGAGCCGGCTCCCATTGAAGTAAACGGTACGGGCGTGGGTCAGGTCCCGAAAGTAAGGTGCAATAAATGGACAACAAACTTAAAATCAGCTTTACCGTCATAACGGTCATCATCGGGTTTATGATTGCCATTCAGTTCCAGACTGTCAAAGAGCCAGTTGTCCGGGATACCAGAGATATCTGGGAACTGAGGGAAGCGCTTCTGAAAGAAAAGGAAGTCAACTCTAACCTTTTATCAGAAACTCGTTCTGTAGAAGCGAAGTTGGAACAGTATAAGACCGAGCAGCAATCAAGCCCAGAGCAGGCATTAAAGCAAACGTTAGAGGAATTGAAGACTGAAATGGGGCTGACAGAAAAAACGGGTCCGGGTCTTATCCTGACGATCGAGCCTTCAATGGAGGAAATCCTCCTGGGTGAAAAAGTTCAAAATGTCTCCCCGGAACTTTTGGAGAGGCTTGTAAATGAACTCAATCAGTATGATGCAGTCGATATCGCGATTGACGGCCATCGACTAATCAATACCTCAGTTATCCGGGATATTAATGGAGAAACGAAGGTGGACGGTAATTCAATTAAAAAAATACCGTTTGAAGTGAGGGTGTTGACCAAGGATGTAAATGCAGCCAAGGACCTGTATAACCGCATGCAGGTTTCAAGATCAGTTGAAGATTTCTTTATTGATAATCTACGGGTCAGCATTTCAAAGCCTTTAGAAAAGCTCACGGTTCCAGAATATAAAGATACAATCCGGATCCGTTTTATGGAACCGGTTAAGGAAAGAGGAGGGAACGAATAATATGTGGCTTCCCGTTTTAGGGTTGCTAGTAGGGGTCGTCCTCGGGCTTCTGACAGATATTAGAATTCCAGAAGAGTATTCAAATTATTTATCGATTGCGGTTCTCGCAGCATTGGATACATTATTTGGCGGTATTCGTGCCCACCTCCAAAATATTTATGATGACAAGGTCTTTGTTTCTGGATTCTTTTTTAATATTTTACTAGCAGCAAGTTTAGCTTTTCTGGGCGTACATCTTGGTGTAGACTTATATTTGGCGGCTGTTTTTGCTTTTGGGGTAAGATTATTCCAAAACATTGCAGTGATTAGAAGAATAATGATTAGCAATTGGTCAAATAATCAAGAAAAAAGAGAAAAAAATTAGAATTTTAAAAGGGAATCGTTTTTGTTACGACGAATATCATATTAAGATATACTTAGAATAATATTTTTCTAGGATTGTTGTTCCAAATAAACATTCTTTAAGGAGGTGCCATAGAGTGAACAGCAATGAAATTTACGTTAGCCTAGACATCGGTACATCCACAGTGAAAGTAATCATTGGTGAAATGACAAATGATTCCTTAAACATAATCGGTGTAGGAAATGTGAACTCAGAAGGAATCAGAAAAGGTTCCATCGTAGATATAGACGAAACTGTTCATACAATCAAGAAGGCAGTTGAACAAGCTGAAAGGATGGTCGGTTTATCTATAAGCCAGGTCATCGTAGGTATAACAGGTAACCATGTGTCACTTCAATCCTGTCATGGTGTGGTGGCAGTGTCGAGTGATAACAGGGAGATCGGCGATGAAGACGTTCTAAGAGTGATGGATGCAGCACAGGTTGTATCGATTCCTCCAGAAAGGGAAATCATCAATGTAATCCCAAGACAGTTCATCGTTGATGGATTGGATGAGATTACAGATCCCCGGGGTATGATCGGTGTTCGACTTGAAATGGAAGGCACCATCATTACGGGATCTAAGACGATTTTACATAATACTCTCCGTTGTGTAGAAAAAGCCGGCCTTGAAATTGTCGATATCGTCCTTCAGCCCTTAGCCGCAGGTACGGTTGCTTTATCAAAGGATGAAAAGAACCTTGGAGCTGCCTTGATCGATATAGGTGGCGGTTCTACGACGATAGCCGTTTTCGAACAGGGACACCTTAAGGCAACAACCGTGCTACCCGTTGGCGGGGAGCATATCACGAAGGATTTGTCGATCGGATTACGGACATCAACGGACGACGCAGAGAAAATCAAAACAAAATATGGACATGCATTCTATGACCATGCGTCTGAAGATGAAGTGTTCAGCGTGCCAATTATTGGCAGTGATCAACATCAGCAATTTAATCAATTAGAAATTTCTGATATCATAGAAGCAAGGCTTGAAGAGATTCTTGACCTCATCAGCCATGAACTGAAACGATTGGGAATCAGGGACCTGCCAGGTGGATATGTTCTAACTGGTGGTGTAGCAAATCTTCCAGGTGTGTTAGAATTAGCACAAATCGTTTTCCAAAATCGTGTACGTGTGGCAATTCCTGATTATATTGGTGTACGGGAACCACAGTATACAACAGCAGTTGGATTGATTAAATACGCTCAAAAGAATGCTAGATTGCAAGGAAGATCTGTAAGCGCGGAACCAGTGCCTGTAGAGGCTGCTGAGAAGCGTCAATCAAAACCTGTGAATAAAAAGCAGAAGCCTGCAAAGGTAAAAGAAGAAGAACATGAAGATGAAAAGGCCATGTCAAAAGTGAAAAAGTTCTTTGGATACTTCTTTGAATAAATAAAGGAATCCATAGATTCGACGAGTTAGGAGGATTTGTCATGTTGGAGTTTGATACAAATTTAGATTCATTAGCGACAATAAAAGTTATTGGTGTCGGTGGCGGAGGAAACAACGCCGTAAACCGCATGATCGAGCACGGCGTACAAGGTGTTGAATTTATCGCAGTCAACACGGATGCACAGGCTTTGAATCTATCAAAAGCTGAGATAAAGATGCAAATCGGTGGCAAATTAACCAGGGGATTAGGAGCAGGTGCGAATCCTGAAGTAGGTAAAAAAGCCGCTGAAGAGAGTAAAGAACAGATTGAAGAGGCACTTAGAGGAGCAGATATGGTCTTTGTCACTGCCGGAATGGGTGGAGGAACCGGTACTGGTGCAGCTCCGGTCATTGCTCAAATTGCCCGCGAAATCGGCGCATTGACGGTAGGTGTCGTGACGCGCCCGTTTACATTTGAAGGCAGAAAGCGTTCAAATCAGGCAAGCGGTGGCATCGCAGCTATGAAAGAAGGCGTGGACACCCTTATTGTCATTCCAAACGATCGCCTTCTGGAAATCGTAGATAAGAGTACTCCGATGCTTGAAGCTTTCCGTGAAGCCGATAATGTCCTGCGTCAAGGTGTACAAGGTATATCGGATCTTATCGCTACACCTGGTCTGATCAACCTGGACTTTGCAGATGTTAAGACGATCATGTCTAACAAAGGTTCAGCCCTAATGGGCATCGGTGCAGCATCTGGAGAGAACCGTGCAACTGAAGCAGCGAAAAAGGCAGTTTCAAGTCCTTTGCTTGAGACATCCATCGATGGAGCTCAGGGCGTCCTGATGAACATCACTGGTGGGACTTCATTAAGCCTTTACGAAGTTCAGGAAGCTGCTGATATTGTAGCTTCTGCATCAGATCAAGAAGTAAATATGATCTTCGGTTCTGTCATCAACGAAGAATTAAAAGATGATATCGTCGTTACCGTCATTGCAACCGGGTTCAATGAAGAGGTCATTCAACCTCCGAAACAGACCCGACCAACGTTCGGTGGGATGAAACCAAATCCAAGTACCAACCCAAGCCAATCGGTGAAACGGGAACAGCCTAAACGTGAAGAGCAGCCTCAACAGCAAGAGCCTGTGAGAACATCTTCAAATCAAGGTGCGGAAGAAACTTTGGACATTCCAACCTTCCTTCGCAATAGAAACCGTCGTCGTTAATAATGGAATAAAAATAAGAATCCCCCAAGGCTTCATGCCTTGGGGGATTCTTATTTTTATAGGATTTTCTTTTCCCTGGACTAAAAATGCATTCCGAAAAACTATATTTTGGTGGTGTTTATGGCATCCATATTTAATGACATTTTTCGTTCATATCTCCGAAAACTTTTCCGTGGGAGCATACAAAAAATGACAACCTTTAAAAAGGATGTACGATATACTTCTCATAAGTCATTCCGGTCTTTAACGGAATCGAATTGTGAGGTGTTAAAAGGAGGGGAGAGATTGACTTTATATTTGGATGTCATTTGGTTGTTAAATCTGTTAGTAGACTTTTTCTTATTATGGTTAACAGGAATCATTTTAAAGAGACAATACGCCCTCTGGAGAATAGGTATCGGAAGTCTGATAGGCTCTGTCATTATTCTCCTCGCTTTTTCACCATATGCTTACTTTGCAGGAAACCCCTTAGTCAAGTTATTATTCTCCGTCGTCATGGTGTATTCAGCTTTTGGCTATAGAAGATTGCGCTATTATATATCAAATCTTCTTATGTTTTATTTCGTCACCTTTTTTATGGGTGGAATATTAATTGGGGCTCATTATTTTATCAGCTTCGATCCAAGCAGGGAATCATCCATGCTGCTTGCAAGCATTCGCGGATTTGGTGACCCGATAAGCTGGGTATTTGTGATGCTCGCCCTGCCTCTTGCCTGGTACTTTTCGAAAGGGAGAATGGATAGTATCGAGCATGTGAAGCTCCAATATGATCAGCTCCTGAAAGTCAGCATTCAGATTGGTGATTTCCATTGTACTGTAAGCGGTCTTGTGGACAGTGGGAATCAACTTCAGGATCCCATTTCAAAAAGTCCGGTCATGATTCTATCCATTGCTGAAATCGAGGGTGAAATTCCCGATGAAATGAAGGCACTTTGCCATGATGTGGAAGAAATTTTTTCGGGTGGGAAAGAGATCGATACCCGCTGGTCTGACAGAATGCGTATCGTTCCAGCACAATCGGTAGGAAGAAACAGTCAGCTTCTAGCCGCGATAAAGCCTGATTCATTAGTACTCAGTGATCATGAAGCGGAATGGACCATACCAAATGGGTTAGTCGCCTTTAGAGAAGAACCCTTATCGGCAGATGGGAGTTTCGGGGCGATCGTCCATCCGAAAATGGCTTCAAGAAAACCGGTGCTTAACGTTTCGTGAATCAATTATTACTACTATACTCACAATTTAAAGAAATAGAAGGGGGAGCAACAATGAAAAAATTCAAATTCAAATTTTTGTATTATTGGTACAAACTGTTAATCAAGCTGGGTCTGAAGACAGATGAAATTTACTACATAGGTGGTAGTGAAGCCCTCCCTCCACCGTTGACAAAGGAAGAGGAAGAAGTCCTGCTCAACAAATTGCCTAAAGGTGACAAGGCAGCACGATCCTTATTGATAGAACGTAATTTACGACTGGTAGTATATATAGCCCGGAAGTTTGAAAACACAGGCATCAATATAGAAGATTTGATCAGTATCGGCACCATCGGCCTTATTAAAGCAGTCAATACCTTCAATCCCGAGAAAAAAATCAAGTTGGCGACCTATGCTTCAAGGTGTATAGAGAACGAAATTCTTATGTACTTAAGAAGAAACAACAAAATTCGCTCGGAAGTCTCATTTGACGAACCCCTTAATATCGATTGGGATGGAAATGAATTGCTGTTATCGGATGTTCTCGGGACGGATGAAGACATCATTACAAAAGATCTTGAGGCAACAGTGGATAAAAAATTACTCTTTAATGCCCTTCATCAGCTAACTGACCGTGAGAAACAAATTATGGAGCTTCGCTTTGGATTGATGGGGGAAGAGGAAAAAACCCAGAAAGACGTAGCTGATATGCTTGGGATTTCACAGTCCTATATTTCCCGATTGGAAAAAAGGATTATCAAACGATTGAAGAAGGAATTCAATAAAATGGTATGACATTAAAAAGCTGACTTTTTCAATTGAAAAGGTCAGCTTTTTAATGTGGCCAGGAATTAAAAAAATTTTTAGCTTTTTGAATCAGGTATTGTAAGGGATTTGGACCTTTCCCGCCCCTCTATGTCAGAATGAAATGCATATTTTTCCTCTTCAAGGAAATACTGAATTTTGTACAGCAGCTCCTACAAGGAGGGGAAAGAATGACACGTAATAAAGTCGAGATTTGTGGTGTGGATACGTCCAAATTGCCAGTGCTCAAAAATGATGAAATGAGAATTTTATTCAAGGAAATGCAAGCGGGTGATATCACCGCGAGAGAAAAACTGGTCAACGGAAATTTACGCCTCGTCTTAAGTGTAATTCAACGCTTTAATAACCGTGGTGAGTATGTTGATGATTTATTTCAAGTAGGGTGTATCGGATTAATGAAATCCATCGATAATTTTGATTTGGGTCAAAACGTTCGATTCTCTACATACGCGGTTCCGATGATCATTGGGGAAATCCGTCGATATTTGAGAGACAATAACCCGATAAGGGTGTCCCGTTCACTACGGGATATTGCGTACAAAGCTCTGCAAGTAAGGGAGAAATTAATGGGGGAGACATCCAAGGAGCCGACTGCAGAAGAAATTGCCAAAGTTCTTGATGTATCTCACGAAGAAATCGTATTTGCACTGGATGCCATACAAGATCCCGTTTCGCTGTTTGAACCCATCTATAATGATGGAGGAGACCCAATATTCGTTATGGATCAACTGAGCGACGAAAAGAACCGCGATTTCCACTGGATCGAAGAAATTGCCCTTCAAGAAGGAATGAGACGATTGAATGATCGTGAGAAACTCATTATCAGCAAACGCTTCTTTCAAGGAAAAACCCAAATGGAAGTCGCAGAAGAAATCGGAATCTCCCAAGCACAAGTATCACGACTAGAAAAAGCAGCAATCAAACAAATGAACAAAAATATTCAATAAGAAACGAAAAGCGGAGGCGGCTCGATCAGCCCCGACAAGCACAACAGGAAAATCCCAAAAGGCGCCCTTTGCCTTATGGGATTTTTCAGTTGTGACCTCGAGGGGCTAGCCGCCGCAGCTGGACAAACGAAAAGCGGAAGGGCTTTGCCCAGAGGCGACAAGCATAAGGCGAACCATCCGGAAAGGCATACTTTGCCTTTTTGGATGGTTTGACTTATGACCTCGAGCCTCTAAGCCCTGTAGCTGGACAGAGAAAAGTGGAGGCGGCTCGTTCAGCCCCGACAAGCATAGAAAAAAGGCGGATTTCCCTCGGGAAGGTCTGCCTTTTTTCTATGCTGCATACAATGATAATATCCACATTTAAAAGGTAAAGAGTATGCCTATATGCATTTAAAATGATGAACCGATCAGAAATCAACATGAAAAGAGGGTGAAGAAGTATGGTGCGAATATCAGAATTCCAGGTGAAGGATGTTGTCAGTATTTCAGACGGGCGGAAATTGGGGAATATCGGTGACATTGAGATCAATCTGGATACTGGAAGAATCGAGGCAATTGTGATCGGGAGCGGAGGGAAAATATTAGGTTTTTTTGGCAAGGAAGAAGATATCGTGATCCCATGGAGCAGTATCGTAAAGATAGGGGAAGACGTGATTCTGGTCAGATATAAAGACAACCATTACATTCAAGGACAGCTTCAGGAACCGAAACAATCCCCCGACACATGACGAATCTCAATGGACTATGGTACACTAAATAAAAAACGAGGGAGATTCACCGTGTCGAAAGAGCCTTTTATAACAGAGACAAACTCATATTACTCCATTGGAAAATGGACGAAAGAAAACCCGGAACTGGTCGCGGGCATAACCACAAATCGTGGCGGAATAAGTGAAGGACCTTTTCATTCATTCAATATGGGCCTTCATGTAGGAGATAAGGAAGCATCAGTCATTCATAACCGCAAACTTTTGGCATCCGGCCTGAATATGCCTTTTGACAGCTTTGTGGCTGCTGAACAGACACATGGGAAGAATATCTCTTTTGTGAACTCTGAAGACAGAGGGAAAGGTGCAGAGAACTATCATAACAGCATTAAAGATACCGACGGATTCTTGACAGGGGAAAGGAACCTCCTGTTAACGATGTGTTATGCAGATTGTGTCCCTCTTTATTTCCTCGACAGGGCGACTGGCACAATCGGTCTGGCACATGCCGGATGGAAGGGGACGGTCCTTGAAATAGGGCCGAAAATGGTCGGTAAGTTTGTCGGGAGAAGTTCCTCCATATCTTCATTAGAAGTGGTTATAGGACCTTCCATATGTAAAGATTGCTATATTGTGGATGATTATGTGATTGATAAAGTGAAAAAAACACTAGAAGATGAAAACAACTTACCCTATAATTTAAAGGAAGAGGGACAGTACAATCTTGATCTGAAGAAGTTAAATCAACAGCTCTTGATTCAGTCCGGCTTACACTCTGATCAAATTCATACTTCCAGTTTTTGTTCGTCCTGTCACGATGAATTTTTCTCTTATAGAAGAGATGGTGGAGAAACGGGAAGAATAATGAGTTTTATTGGCTGGAAGGAGAAATAAGATGAAGGTATCTGAAAATATCCAACACATCAATGAAAACATCCAACGTGCCTGTGAACGCAGTGGAAGAAGGACAGAAGACGTAAATGTTGTCGCGGTCACGAAATACGTATCCATCGACCGCGCGGAAGAGGCAGTTGAAGCAGGACTTTTTCACTTAGGGGAAAACCGGGATGAGGGGCTTATCTCCAAGTGGGATGTTTTACGGGACAAGGCCCGATGGCATTTCATTGGTTCCCTGCAATCAAGAAAGGTTAAAAACATCATTGATAAAGTATCATACATACACTCCCTGGATCGTCTGTCATTAGCGAAAGAAATTCATAAAAGAGCGGATGAGCCTGTGTCTTGTTTCGTTCAAGTGAATGTTTCCGGAGAAGGATCCAAACATGGAATTTCTCCTGATGAAGTGAAGGAATTTGTCGGCAGTTTAAAAGACTTATCCAATATTAAAGTCGTAGGATTGATGACGATGGCACCCCATACGGATGATGAAGCTTTCTTAAGGACTTGTTTCAGGCAGCTGAAAACCATTCAGGAAGAAATCCGTTCACTTAATCTTCCATATGCCCCATGTACGGAATTATCCATGGGAATGAGCAACGATTATGTGATAGCAATTGAAGAGGGTGCCACATTTATTCGTATTGGAACTGCATTAGTTGGAAATGACTGAGAGGGGATGAATACAAATGGGTATTAAGTCAAAGTTTAAAACGTTCTTTTTGCTGGACGAAGATGAATACGAATACGAAGAAGAGAAGTATGAAGAAGAATACGAGGAGAAAAAGCCCATGAAGTCACAGCTTTCAAATTCAAAACAAAATGTTGTGAGCCTTCAGAGTGTCCAGAAATCTTCTAAGATGATTCTTGTAGAACCTAGAGTATATGCAGAGGCTCAGGAAATTGCAGACCATCTAAAGAATCGGCGCTCAGTCCTTGTAAACCTGCAGAGGATACAACATGATCAGGCGAAGCGTATTGTCGACTTTCTCAGCGGGACGGTGTATGCAATCGGTGGCGACATTCAACGTGTAGGCGATAATATTTTTCTGTGCACACCTGACAATGTTGAAGTGAGCGGAAATATTTCTGAGTTCTTAAAAGAGGAAGATTTATCAGACTCGAGGTGGTAATGTAAATTATGGTAATGCTTTATGAAATTTTGTCTAAACTAATTCAAATATACTCCTGGGCGTTAATCATTTATATTTTAATGTCCTGGTTCCCGAATGCCAAAGAGACGTCGATCGGACAGTTCCTTGCAAGGATATGCGAACCGTATTTAGAACCATTCAGACGTTTTGTCCCATCGATCGGAATGATTGATATTTCACCGATTGTGGCATTCATTGTGCTGAATCTGGCCCAATCCGGGTTGTACCAAATATTTAGATGGCTTATTTAATCGGTACTATGATAAGGATAGATGCCTAAAAAGGACTGAAACCGGTCAAACAGTTTCGGTCCTTTTATTTTGGGTAAACCACATAGGGGGTGAAAGTATGTCTTCGATCTATCAACATTTCAGGCCGGATGAAAAGGAGTTCGTAGATGCTGTACTTGAGTGGAAGCAGACAGTGGAAGATCAATATACAGCGAAAAGAACGGACTTTTTGGACCCGAGACAGCAGCATATTGTCGAGTCTATCATTGGTCATAACGATGAAATCATCCTATCTTTTTATCCTGAAAACTCGGAAAGGAAACGAGCTTTATTGTATCCCCCTTATTTTCAGCCAGGGGAAGAAGATTTTGGAATAAGGTTATTTGAAATACAGTATGCTTCGAAGTTTGTTACAATAGAACATAGACAGGTATTAGGGACCTTGATGTCACTTGGGTTGAAAAGGGATAAGTTCGGGGATATCCTGACCGGGGAGGATACCATTCAGCTGATGCTTGCAGATGAAATTTCGGATTATGTCCTTATGGAACTGACCCAAATAGGGAAAGCAAAGATTTCCTTAAACGACATTCCGCTGGAAGAACGAATGGAAAGGCAGGAAGAATGGCAGGAAAAAATGACGACCGTCAGTTCTTTGAGGCTGGACGTCGTAATTGCAGCTATCTATAATGATTCCCGCCAAAAGGCTCAAACCTTGATCAAAAGCGGGCAAGTCAAAGTAAATTGGAAAGCGGTTGAAAACCCCTCTTTTGAAGTCGAAACTTCCGATGTTCTCTCCGCCAGAGGGTACGGAAGAAGTAAGTTACTGTCCATTGAAGGAAGAACAAAACGGGATAAATGGCGAATCTCTGTGGGAATTCTGAAATAATTTAAGAAAAATAAAGGAATTCTCCCACATACTGTCGAAATTTTAGTTATAATAAATATGTAATTCACCAAGTACTGGAGGTGGCTCCCATGCCTTTAACGCCATTAGACATACATAATAAAGAATTTAGTCGTGGCTTTCGCGGTTATGATGAGGATGAGGTTAACGAATTTTTAGATCAGATTATTAAAGATTACGAAATTCTGATCCGTGAGAAGAAAGAAACAGAAGAACGTTTAAACTCATTGAATGAACGTTTAGGTCATTTTACAAGCATCGAGGAAACGTTAAACAAGTCAATCGTCATTGCTCAAGAAGCAGGGGAAGAAGTCAAGCGGAATGCAATGAAAGAATCAAAGCTGATCATTAAGGAAGCCGAGAAGAATGCCGATCGCATCGTTAATGAATCACTGTCCAAAGCCCGTAAGATTGCCATTGAGATAGAAGAACTCAAGAAACAGTCGAAGGTGTTCCGTACTCGTTTCAAAATGTTGATCGAAGCGCAGCTAGATCTTCTCGATACAAATGACTGGGATCAGTTAATGGAATTTGATTTGGACGCAACGGATTTAAAAACTTTAAAAGAAGAAGAGACATTGTCTTGACGAAAAGAGCAATACTTTCATATAATTGAACAACAATCTTAATTGTATTAATAAGCTAAGACAGGGACAGTACGTACTAATAATGAATCCTTTCTAGCGAGTCGGGGACGGTGTGAGCCCGACAAGGAAAGAAGCGCGGAAGATCACCCTCGAGCCCTGCTCATGAAATTCCTCCCCGAAGAGTAATGAGTGGCGATTTATTCACGTTACGAATCAACAAGTGAAGACTCTTTTCGGTCTTTATGAGGGTGGTACCGCGGGAAAGGCTTTCTCGTCCCTATTCAGGGATGAGAAAGCTTTTTTTATTTTTAAAAAAAGGAAAGTTCACCCTGCCTGATTAAGAAGTAAAGGATATAGAAATGATGGCAATTAAGAGAAACGATTAGGAGGATGATTTCATGGAATATAAAGATACATTACTGATGCCGAAAACGGAATTCCCGATGAGAGGGAACTTACCTAAGCGAGAACCGGATACACAGAAAAAGTGGGAAGAGATGGACATCTATCATAAGGTACAGGAAAGAACGAGTGATCGTCCTTTATTCGTCCTTCACGATGGGCCTCCATATGCCAATGGGAATATCCATATGGGTCACGCATTGAATAAGATCCTGAAAGACTTTATCGTACGCTATAAATCCATGAGCGGTTATCATGCCCCTTATGTTCCAGGTTGGGACACTCATGGTTTGCCGATTGAGCAGGCGTTAACGAATAAAGGCGTGAAGCGTAAAGAAATGACAATCGCGGAGTTCCGTAAATTATGTGAAGAATATGCTTATGAGCAAGTGGATAATCAACGTAAGCAATTTAAGCAATTAGGTGTACGTGGCGATTGGGAAAACCCGTACATCACATTAAAACCTGAATATGAAGCACAGCAAATCAAAGTTTTCGGTGATATGGCGAAAAAAGGTTATATCTATAAAGGGAAAAAGCCGGTCTATTGGTCACCATCAAGTGAATCAGCCCTTGCAGAAGCAGAAATCGAGTATCAGGATAAGCGTTCCCCATCCATTTATGTCGGGTTTGCCGTTACAGAGGGTAAGGGTGTCCTTGAAGAAGGAACCCAACTCGTAATCTGGACGACGACACCTTGGACAATTCCTGCGAACCTTGGGATTGCCGTACATGCAGACTTGAACTATGTTGTAGTAAATGTGAAGGAAAACAACTATGTCGTAGCCGAAGATTTGCTTGAAGATGTCGCAGAGAATCTTGAATGGGAAAACCCCTCTGTAGTTAATAAGGTCAAAGGAGCAGAACTCGAACATATCGTGGCTAAACATCCCCTGTACGATCGTGACTCCCTTGTAGTCCTTGGTGAGCATGTTACGACTGATTCAGGTACTGGCTGTGTCCATACAGCTCCAGGGCACGGGGAGGATGACTTCCTTGTAGGGAAGAAATACGGACTGGATGTTTTATGTCCGGTGGATGATAAAGGGGTTATGACTTCAGAAGCTCCCGGGTTTGAAGGTTTATTCTATGATAAGGCAAATAAACCAATCACAGAAAAGCTTCAGGAAGCTGGGGCATTACTGAAATTAAACTTCATCACTCACTCTTACCCACATGACTGGCGCACGAAAAAGCCGGTTATTTATAGAGCGACGGCACAATGGTTTGCATCCATCGATAAATTCCGCAAAGAATTACTTCAAGCGGTAAATGATACGAAATGGGTTCCTGCATGGGGAGAAACACGTCTATACAATATGGTCAGAGACCGTGGAGACTGGTGTATTTCCCGTCAGCGTGCATGGGGAGTGCCGATCCCTGTATTTTATGCTGAAAATGGTCAGGAGATCATTACAGATGAGACGATCGATCATGTGTCTAAGCTTTTCCGTGATCATGGATCAAACATTTGGTTTGAGAAAGAAGCAAAAGACCTCTTACCTGAAGGATTTACTCACGAAGCTAGTCCGAATGGAAAATTCACGAAAGAACAGGACATCATGGACGTTTGGTTCGATTCAGGATCTTCCCATCAGGCTGTTCTTGAGGAAAGAGATGACTTGCAGCGACCTGCAGATCTTTATTTGGAAGGATCCGACCAGTATCGCGGTTGGTTCAACTCATCATTGACGACAGGTGTAGCCGTAACGGGTAAAGCTCCATACAAAGGCGTGTTAAGTCACGGATTCGCTCTTGATGGAGACGGAAGAAAGATGAGTAAATCATTAGGGAACGTCGTTGTCCCCGAAAAGGTAATGAAACAGCTTGGAGCCGATATCCTTCGTCTTTGGGTAGCGTCTGTTGATTATCAGGCAGATGTTCGGGTTTCTGATCCAATCTTGAAGCAGGTGGCTGAAGTCTATCGGAAGATCCGTAACACCTATCGTTTCTTATTAGGGAACCTTTCTGACTTTAACCCTGAAACAGATGCGGTATCCTTTGATGGATTAAGAGAAGTAGATCAATTTATGCTCGTGAAGCTGAATGATCTTGTGAAGAATGTGAAAAATTCGTACGATAAATATGAATTCGCAAGCATCTATCATGCGGTCAATAACTTCTGTACATTGGATTTAAGTTCATTCTACCTGGATTTTGCAAAGGATGTTCTATATATCGAGTCAGAAAATCATTATGAGCGCAGAGCGATTCAGACGGTATTGTATGAAAGCCTGGTTGCCCTTACAAAACTGATGTCCCCAATCCTTTCCCATACAGCAGATGAGGTTTGGGCATATATCCCGGGTGCAGAGGGCGAAAGTGTTCAGCTAACCGATATGCCTGAAGTACAACAACTCGCAAATGCGGATGAATTGAAGGGAAAATGGAACACATTCTTAGAATTAAGGGATGATGTTCTAAAAGCACTTGAGGAAGCCCGTAATCAGAAGGTGATCGGTAAGTCATTAACGGCTAAAGTGACCCTATTTGTAAATGATGAAACGAAAGGCTTACTCGATTCCATCAAAGAGGACTTAAAACAGCTGTTCATCGTATCAGCCTTTGAAATCGGCGGAGCGGTGAACGAAGCTCCGGAGCATGCGTTAAGCCTGGGTGAAAACAACATCGTCGTCGAAAAAGCTGAAGGTGAAACATGTGACCGCTGTTGGATTGTTACAACAACAGTAGGAGAGGATAAAGATCATCCAACACTTTGCACACGCTGTGCAGCTGTTGTGAAAGAAAGTTATTCTCATTTGGCTTAGTGTAAATATGTAGAGGTGACCTGTCATTTGGCAGGTCCCTTTTTTGACTAAAGTGTTTCTAATTCCATAATTGCTATATCTTGCAACACAATATTCAGGGTCATTTCCCCCATACTATAAATGGAGGGATCAAGATGACATATGACCGATACACATCCATTGTAGAAGAGCTGAAACAATCCTTGAAAGAGCTTGAAGCAAGTCAATCTCAACATCCTTTAATCCAGCAGTATATAAATGAAGAAATCACCGAGGTAAAACAGGCACTGAGTCGTGTCCGGGATAATCAATACGGATATTGTGAATTGAGTGGGCAAGAGATCCCATTTGATTACATGTTGATGAACCCAACCTGTACGACAATCGAAGATGCATTCGAATGGAGAAGGTTTGGGAAGATTTCATCATATTCTTAGATTTCACTCGCGTTTCCTTCGTTCTTCTCCAGTTTAAGTGTCTTTATTTCCCCTTTTATGCTAAAATGCAAAGGTAATCATTTAAAGATGTTCGGAGGTTGCCTTTGTGTATTATTATTTAGTGGCTTTGGTTGTTATTGGACTGGATCAATTAACAAAATGGTTGGTTGTAAGAAGAATGACCGAGGGAGAAAGCATTTCGATCATAGATAATGTCTTTTATCTTACTTCTCATCGGAATCAAGGTGCAGCATGGGGAATACTCCAAGGACAAATGTGGTTTTTTTACATTATTACATTAATAGTGATTGTAGGTATCGTGTATTATATGCAAGTCCATGCAAAAGGGCATTCATTGTTTAGTCTGAGTCTTGCTTTCATGCTAGGCGGAGCAATTGGAAACTTTATTGACCGTGTCTTCAGAAAAGAAGTGGTCGATTTCTTAAATACATACATCTTTTCCTATGATTTCCCGATTTTTAATATTGCCGATGCAGCATTAACCATTGGAGTAGCACTGTTACTGATTTATATGTATTTAGACGAACGAAAAGCAAAGAAGGAGAACAAAAATGGAAGTAATTCAGCACAACATACTTGAGGAAAGCCAGGGAGAACGAATCGATAAGGTCGTAAGTCAATTGAATAAGGATTGGTCCCGTTCCCAGGTTCAACAATGGATTAAAGAAGGTCATATTAAAGTAAATGAAGAAGCGGTCAAGCCTAACTTTAAGTGTCCGTTGAATGCAGTCATCACTGTATCGATTCCGGAACCGGAAGAATTAGATGTAGAACCGGAAGATCTTAACCTTGATATCGCCTATGAAGACGGGGATGTCATCGTCGTAAATAAGCCGAAAGGGATGGTCGTCCACCCCGCACCGGGGCATTATTCAGGAACAATGGTGAACGGATTGATGCATCACTGTAAGGACCTGTCAGGCATCAATGGCGTTTTGCGACCAGGGATTGTCCACCGTATTGATAAGGATACATCGGGATTGCTGATGGTAGCGAAAAATGACATGGCACACGAGCATCTGGTAAATCAGCTGGTGGCAAAGTCCGTTACAAGAAAATATACAGCCATCGTACATGGCCTGATCCCCCACGAATACGGGACGATCGATGCCCCGATCGGCAGGGATCCTAAAGACCGCCAAAGTATGGCTGTCGTGGATAATGGCAAACAAGCGGTCACGCATTTCAAAGTGTTGGACCGGTATAAAGATTTCACACTCGTTGAATGTGAATTAGAGACAGGAAGAACCCATCAAATCCGTGTCCATATGAAATATATCGGCTTTCCGCTGGCGGGTGATCCGAAATATGGCCCGCGAAAGACGTTGAGCATTGAAGGACAGGCCCTTCATGCCGGAGTGCTTGGGTTTGTTCATCCAAGAACCGAAGAGTATATGGAGTTTCATGCGGAGTTACCCGAAGAATTTTCGAAATTGGTTAAGCATCTTGAAAATAACCGTTGACAAATTTCGACCAGACCTTTATGATGATATTAATTGAATAAGTAACCTTTAATACGGTCCCGTGAGGCTGAGAAGGAGCAGTGTACGACCAAAATTCTTTGGCGTGCAATACGATCATAACGATAAGTGTGCCCTCTCATCTCTACGGTGAGAGGGATTTTTTATTTAAATAATAATTAAAACGAGGTGGCGAATATGACAAAGAAAGCAACGGTACTGGATCAACCCGCCATTCGAAGAGCGCTCACACGGATCGCCCATGAAATCATCGAACGAAACAAAGGAATTGAAGATTGCGTCCTTGTTGGAATCAAAACAAGGGGCATTTATATCGCCAATCGATTAGCCGAGCGGATCCATGCGATTGAAGGGGAAGAAATTCCGGTCGGAGAAATAGACATCACCCTATACCGTGATGATTTAACGACGAAGACAGAGGATCACGAACCGGAAGTGAAGGGTTCTGACCTTCCGGTTGATATTACAAACAAGAAAGTCATTTTGGTGGATGATGTCTTATTCACCGGAAGAACGGTCCGGGCGGGATTGGATGCCTTAATGGATCTCGGCAGGCCAAGTCAGATTCAACTGGCTGTACTGGTCGACCGTGGACATAGGGAATTACCGATACGGGCAGACTTCGTCGGGAAGAATATTCCGACATCAAGCTCTGAAAAAATCATGGTCGCATTATCAGAAGTCGATCAGGAAGACATCGTTGCCATACACGAAAAAGAATAATGGAAGTCCTTTTAATAGCGGTCCAGAGAGGCTGACAAAGGATGGGAATGAAGGTAGAATCAGGCCTTCTTGTACCCTCTTTGTGCCCTCTTTACAAAGAGGGTTTTTTAATGGGTAAAAATGGGTATTGGAGGAGAAAACAAACATGAATCAAAATCAACAAGTCGTTTTAGACGTAGAAGAAGTACCTAATATAGGAAAATGGATTACATTTAGCATACAACATTTATTCGCCATGTTCGGTGCAACAGTGCTGGTTCCATTCCTGGTGGGGTTAAGCCCGGGGGTTGCTTTAATTTCAAGCGGACTCGGAACACTTGCCTATCTCCTGATCACGAAGGGGAGGATCCCTGCTTACCTGGGGTCGTCATTCGCTTTCATCGCACCGATCCTGGCTGCCAAGAGCCTGGGAGGGCCGGAGGCTGCCATGATGGGAAGCTTTCTCGCAGGAATTGTATACGGAATCGTTGCGCTGCTCATATCAAAGCTTGGATTGAAATGGCTGATCAGGATTCTCCCTCCGATTGTGGTAGGGCCCGTTATCATGGTGATTGGATTAGGTCTTGCCGGAACCGCCGTCAATATGGCCATGTATGAAAATCCTGGAGCAGAACAATTGGTTTACAGTAACACGCACTTCATGGTGGCGCTTGCCACATTGGGAATCACGGTCATTTGTTCGATTTACTTCAAAGGATTTCTCGGGATGGTCCCGATTCTCGCTGGTATCATCGGAGGATATGTCATCGCGGTTTTTGCAGGGCTGGTGGATTTTCAACAGGTAATCGATGCTCCCTTCTTCCAGATGCCGGACTTCTTTGTCCCATTTGTAGACTACACACCTAGCTTCTCTTGGGAGATCGTATCCATCATGGTCCCGGTTGCACTGGTGACCCTGGCAGAACATACAGGGGACCAAATGGTATTAAGTAAAGTCGTAGGACGAAATTTCATTGAAAAGCCGGGTCTTCACCGCTCCATCCTGGGGGACGGGGTAGCGACTGTGATCGCCTCCTTCCTGGGTGGACCGCCAAATACAACGTATGGAGAAAACATCGGAGTGCTTGCCATTACACGGGTGTTCAGCGTCTTTGTCATCGGCGGGGCGGCGGTACTTGCCATCATGTTCGGATTTGTCGGCAAGATAACAGCCTTGATCGGCTCGATTCCATCAGCGGTCATGGGCGGGGTATCCATCCTGCTGTTCGGAATCATCGCTTCAAGTGGACTCCGTATGTTAATCGATAACAAAGTAGATTTAGGAAACAAGCGTAATCTAGTCATCTCGAGTGTCATCCTTGTAATCGGAGTAGGAGGGGCATTCGTAAAGGTCAACGAGCAGGTTTCTCTATCGGGAATGGCCCTTGCGGCGATCGTTGGGGTGTTTTTGAACCTTGTCCTGCCGGGCCGGGAAGAAAGCGAAGGGAAGAACAATTTATTCGAAGAAGAAAAAGCTAAGCATGACGTTGCATAAATAGAAACACCTTTTAACATGGTCCAGAGAGTCTAAGAAGGGTGAATTTGAACAAGACATGCGGGATTTTTCCGCACTGTCACAGTTGATACGTTCAAAAACACCCTGTCGGGAAGAAGACAGGGTGTTTTTTTTGAAAGAGAAGAGAGGAAAGGGTTGTCTCATGATGAAGAACTTGTTGACGATGATTGACTTACCAAAAGAAGAAATCATTCAAATACTGGATCAGGCGGAACGTTTTCAAAAAGGGGAAACCTGGGAGTGCGGGACAAAGAAATTCGCTGCCAATCTTTTCTTCGAAGCAAGTACACGTACAAAATGCAGCTTTGAAATGGCGGAAAGAAAGCTTGGTCTTGAAGTCATCCCCTTCGAAGCCCAGACGTCAAGCATCCAAAAAGGTGAAAGCTTGTATGATACGGTGAAAACATTAGAGAGCATAGGAGTCGATACGGTCGTCATCCGTCATTCCCTTGAACGCTATTTTGATCAACTGGCCCCTCTCAATATAAGTGTGATCAATGGAGGGGATGGGTGTGGAAATCATCCCACTCAATGTCTGTTGGACCTGATGACCATCCGTCAGGAATTTGGCCGATTCGAAGGACTAAAGGTATCCATCATCGGAGATATAGCCCATAGCAGGGTTGCCAGGTCCAATGCGGAAGCCTTGACGAAACTAGGTGCAGAAGTCATTTTTTCAGGACCAAAGGAATGGTTCCCATCAACAGACCGAACGAACTATCTGCCTATAGATGAATGCATAACCGATTCTGATGTCATCATGCTTCTCCGTATCCAGCATGAACGTCACGAGAGTACATCGACCCTGACGAAAGAGGAATACCATGAAAGCTTCGGATTGACAGAATCCAGGAAAGACAGGATGAAATCATCCGGTATCATCCTCCATCCCGCACCTGTCAATCGAGGGGTGGAAATAGCCGACTCGTTGGTTGAATGTAAGCAATCAAGAATCTTTAATCAGATGGAAAATGGAGTATACGTGAGAATGGCCGTTTTAAAAAGAGCACTCGAAATCAACTGACCAGGGGGAATTTGAAATGAATTGGTTAATCCGTAATGCACGAATTGTAACAAAGAATGGTGAACTTGAGACGGTGGATGTAAAGGTGGAAGAAAAGAAAATCATCGAGATCGGTTCAGAGCTGAAAGGGAAAGATCACGAGGAATTTCAAGCAGAAGGGTTAGTGATTTCACCAGGCTTTGTCGATCTCCATGTCCATCTAAGGGAACCGGGCGGAGAACATAAGGAAACCATCGAAACGGGAACGAAATCAGCAGCAAAAGGCGGTTTCACCACCATCGCGGCAATGCCCAATACTAGACCTGTACCTGACTCAGTGGAAAATCTACAGTCCCTTAATCAGAAAATTTCTGACACAGCAGGTGTTCGCGTGTTACCGTATGCTGCCATCACGGAAAGACAAATCGGGAATAAGCTTAATGACTTACCATCATTAAAAGAAAACGGGGCATTTGCATTCACAGACGATGGGGTAGGGGTACAATCAGCTGATATGATGTATCAAGCCATGAAGACAGCAGCCGGGATCAATGCCTCCATTGTCGCCCATTGTGAAGAGAATACCTTGATTTATGGAGGAGCGGTTCATGATGGGACATTCTCCAAAGAGCATAATCTGCCAGGCATTCCTTCCATCTGTGAAGCAGTACATATATCTAGGGATGTTCTTCTGGCTGAAGCAGCGGGAGTCCATTACCACGTCTGCCATATATCGACAAAAGAATCTGTCAGGGTGGTCAGGGATGCGAAGAAAGCCGGTATCAACGTGACGGCTGAAGTGACACCCCATCATCTTCTGCTCTCAGAAGACGATATCCCAGGGCTTGATCCCAACTTCAAAATGAATCCGCCTCTTAGGAGTAAAGAGGATCGACAGGCTCTTATAGAGGGGCTCTTGGACGGAACGATTGATTTCATCGCCACCGACCATGCCCCGCATACAGAAGCCGAAAAGTCGGAAGGGATGCAGCTCGCTCCGTTCGGAATCGTCGGGTTGGAGACGGCATTTCCGCTGCTCTATACAAACTTTGTGGAAAAAGGGATCTTTACACTGAAACAGCTTATTGACTGGATGACCATCAAACCAAGTTCAGCATTCAATCTTCCGTTTGGACTACTTGAAGTAGGAGGAGAAGCAGACTTTACGCTCATTGATTTGCAAGAACAAAAAGAAATCGACCCGGCTGGATTTGTATCCAAAGGGAAAAACACACCATTTAAAGGATGGGAATGCAAAGGATGGCCGAAAGCAACTTTTTATCAGGGATCTCTTGTATGGAATGAAGGAGGAAACGAACAATGAAAAGACAACTCATTTTAGACGATGGAACGGTTTTCGTGGGAGAAGGATTCGGAGCGAATGAAGAAACGATCGGTGAAGTGGTATTCAATACAAGCATGACTGGCTACCAGGAAATACTTTCAGATCCATCCTACTGTGGCCAGCTTGTCACCATGACGTATCCCCTTGTAGGGAACTACGGCATCAACCGGGATGACTTTGAGTCGATTACCCCTGCCATCAAAGCGTTCATTGTGAGAGAAGTGGCGGACTTCCCTTCTAACTGGAGAAATGAATCAACGTTGGATGAATTATTAAAAATAAAAGGAATTCCTGGGATTTCAGGTATCGATACCAGAAAGTTAACCAGGATCATCAGGAAGCATGGAGCCATGAAAGGCATCATTTGTGCAGCCGAAATAGATTCAGGGGCAATGCTTGATAAGCTGCATGGTACAGATCTGCGAACAGATCAAGTCAAGCAGGTATCCACGAAGACGGCCTACGCAAGCCCTGGAAGAGGGTATCGTGTGGTGCTGATGGATTTTGGGATGAAGCACGGGATTCTAAGGGAATTAAACAAGCGTGATTGTGACGTAATCGTCGTTCCTTATGATACTTCTGCTGAAGAAATCAGACGCCTGCAGCCTGACGGGATCATGTTATCGAATGGACCGGGGGATCCGAAAGATGTACCGGAAGCAATTGAAACGATCAAAGAACTGCTTGGTGAAATTCCACTCTTCGGTATCTGCCTAGGGCATCAATTATTTGCCCTTGCGTGTGGAGGGGACTCTTTCAAAATGAAATTTGGCCATCGTGGCGGCAACCATCCGGTCAAAGATTTAAAATCTGGAAAGGTCGCACTGACTTCACAGAACCATGGCTATGCAGTGGATGAAAAGTCTTTAGCCGGATCAAGAATACAGGTCACCCATTTAGCTATAAATGATGGAACAGTAGAAGGATTGAAGCATTTGGACTTTCCTGCCTTTACGGTTCAGTATCATCCTGAAGCATCTCCAGGACCAGAGGATTCAAACTACTTATTCGATGATTTCTTACAATTGATGAAAGAAGAGAAAAGAAAGGAGCTTCAACATGCCTAAACGTACAGACATTAAAAGCATCTTGGTTATCGGAAGCGGACCTATCATCATTGGACAGGCGGCGGAATTCGACTACGCCGGAACACAAGCCTGCATCGCATTGAAAGAGGAAGGCTACAGGGTCATCCTTGTAAACTCAAATCCTGCCACGATCATGACAGATGCTGAAATGGCAGATAAAGTATATATCGAACCATTGACACTTGAATTTGTCAGCAGGATCATCCGTAAAGAACGACCGGATGCGCTGCTGCCTACATTAGGTGGCCAAACGGGATTGAACATGGCTGTTGAACTTGCCCAGTCAGGGGTCTTGGAAGAATGCGGAGTAGAAATCCTCGGGACGAAACTTTCTGCCATCGAGAAGGCGGAAGATCGTGATTTGTTCAGGAACTTGATGAATGAAATGGGAGAACCGGTTCCGGATAGTGAAATCATTCATTCCCTGGATGAAGCCTATCAATTTGTGAATGAAATCGGATATCCGGTCATTGTCCGTCCAGCCTACACATTGGGAGGAACCGGAGGGGGAATCTGTCACAACGAAGACGAATTGGTCGAGATTGTAAGCTCAGGATTGAAATACAGCCCTGTAACACAATGCCTGCTGGAAAAAAGTATTGCAGGCTTCAAAGAGGTAGAATATGAGGTTATGCGGGACGCATCCGATAACGCCATCGTGGTGTGTAATATGGAGAACATAGATCCTGTTGGAATCCATACGGGAGACTCAATCGTGGTGGCACCAAGCCAAACATTAAGTGACCGCGAATATCAAATGCTCCGGAATACAAGTTTAAGTATCATTCGAGAGCTGGGAATCGAGGGAGGCTGTAACGTTCAGCTGGCACTCGATCCTGACAGCTTCCAGTATTACATCATTGAAGTGAATCCCAGGGTGAGCCGTTCATCTGCACTGGCATCCAAGGCGACCGGTTACCCGATTGCAAAGCTTGCAGCGAAGATCGCCGTCGGCCTGACATTGGATGAAATGATGAATCCGGTTACGGGTAAAACGTATGCATCATTCGAACCTGCACTGGATTATGTTGTGACGAAGATTCCAAGATGGCCATTTGATAAATTCGAAGCTGCCAAACGAAACCTCGGTACCCAAATGAAAGCAACCGGAGAAGTGATGGCGATCGGCCGGACCTTCGAAGAATCACTACTGAAAGCGATCCGCTCCCTTGAAAGCAATACGTATCACATGGAATTGAGTGACGCGGATCAATTTACAGACGAGTGGATCGAAAAAAGGATCAGGAAAGCAGGGGATGAACGCCTCTTCTATATCGGCGAAGCGCTGAGAAGGGGAGTGACAATCGAGACCATTCATGAATGGAGCAAAATCGACCTCTTCTTCTTATATAAAATGAATAGAATCATAGAGTTTGAAAAAGAACTGGCATTGAGCCCCTTCAGCTTTGAGCTTGCACAAAAAGCGAAGCGCATGGGCTTCTCAGATATCACCATGGCAAGGTTATGGGAAAGTAAGGAAAGAGATGTGTATACATGGAGAAAAGAAAATGACCTTATCCCGGTATATAAAATGGTCGATACCTGTGCAGCAGAGTTTGAATCAGAAACTCCCTACTTCTACGGGACTTATGAAGACGAGAATGAATCAAGGGTCACAGAACGTGAGAGTGTCATCGTCCTCGGTTCTGGACCGATCAGGATCGGACAGGGAGTGGAGTTTGATTATGCAACCGTTCACTCCGTTTGGGCCATTAAAGAAGCGGGTTATGAAGCCATCATCGTGAATAACAATCCGGAAACGGTCTCGACCGACTTCAGTATTTCGGATAAATTATATTTCGAGCCACTGACGGTGGAAGATGTGATGCACATCATCGATCTTGAAAAGCCAAAGGGAGTCGTCGTCCAGTTTGGTGGACAAACGGCCATCAACCTGGCAGATGAGCTGGTGAGAAGAGGCGTCAAGATTCTGGGTACTTCACTTGAGGATCTCGATCGCGCGGAGAACCGTGATAAATTCGAGCATACTCTGAACCAACTCGGCATCCCTCAACCTAAAGGGAAAACAGCAGTTTCGGTAGAAGGGGCACTTGAAATAGCAAAAAGCATCGGATACCCGGTTCTGGTAAGACCTTCGTACGTCCTCGGAGGACGGGCCATGGAGATTGTATACAGGGAAGAAGAGCTTCTCCAGTACATGAAAAATGCTGTAAAAGTCAATCCCCAGCACCCGGTTTTAATCGACCGTTATCTGATCGGCAAGGAAATCGAAGTGGATGCCATCTCAGACGGTTCAGACGTGGTCATACCGGGAATTATGGAGCATATCGAACGTGCGGGGGTTCATTCGGGGGATTCCATCGCAGTGTATCCTCCACAACAGATTACACATGAACAGAAACAAACCATTATCGATTATACGACAAGACTGGCAAAAGGGTTGAACATTATCGGATTACTGAACATCCAGTATGTCATCTCAAAAGGCGAAGTATTCGTCCTGGAAGTGAACCCTCGTTCCAGCAGGACCGTGCCATTCATCAGTAAAATCACAAATGTCCCAATGGCGAATATTGCGACCAAGTCTATCCTTGGAATATCCCTGAAAGATCAAGGATATGAATCAGGACTGGTTCCTGAAAAACAGGGTGTGTACGTCAAAGTTCCAGTCTTCTCCTTTGCTAAACTTAGACGGGTGGACATTACGCTCGGACCTGAGATGAAATCTACAGGTGAAGTAATGGGGAAAGATCAGACCTTAGAGAAGGCACTCTACAAGGGGATGGTTGCTGCAGGAATGCAAATGAAGGAATATGGCTCTGTGCTCATGACTGTAGCAGATAAAGACAAGGATGAAGCAGTACTCCTGGCAAAACGCTTTATCGATATCGGCTATCAAATCCTCGCAACGAAGGGTACGGCAGAGCATCTGGACAAGGCAGGTATCACTGTCCGTGAAGTGGATAAGATCGGTTCCAGCGGTCCTACATTATTGGATATCATCCAAAGTGGTGAAACACAGCTTGTCATCAATACATTGACAAAAGGAAAGCAACCTGCCCGGGATGGATTCAGAATTCGAAGGGAATCGGTCGAAAACGGAATTCCTTGTCTTACGTCACTGGACACTGCAGAAGCCATCCTGAGAGTGATTGAATCCATGACTTTCTCAGCAGAGGCACTTGACTCACTACCGAAAGTGAAAGAGGCGGATTATCAATGATCGTTAACGAAAAGATGGTTGTGCTTTCTCATGAACGGATAGCTGAAAATATTTTTGAACTCGTTCTTCAAGGAAATCTGGTGGATCAAATAATGGCCCCGGGCCAGTTCGTTCATGTGAAAGTAGGGACGGGAATCGACCCTTTACTGAGAAGGCCGATTTCCATCGCCTCCCACGATCCTGAACAACATACCATGACCCTTATCTACCGGGCTGAAGGAAAAGGGACACGACTTCTTTCCCTTGTGGATCGTAGTGAAAGGATCGACGTATTAGGCCCTTTAGGTAATGGTTTCTCCGTGGGAGACGAAAGTAAGACCGCGCTGTTGATAGGTGGAGGGATTGGCGTGCCTCCCCTCTACGGTCTTTCCAGAAAGCTTGTAGAAAACGGTTGGGAAGTGAAGCACATTCTTGGTTTTCAAAATGAATCTGTCAGCTTTTATGAAGATAAGTTCGGGGAACTTGGGCTCACATATGTTGCCACTGTCGACGGCTCCCTTGGTAGTGTTGGATTTGTAACAGATGTCATCTCTGAAGAGAAGCCGTACTTTGATGTGTTTTATTCCTGTGGACCGACACCCATGCTGAAAGCTCTTGAAAGGCAATTGAAAGGCAAACGCGGTTTCATCTCATTAGAGGAGCGGATGGGATGCGGAATCGGGGCTTGTTTCGCCTGCGTTTGCCATAAACAGGATGATCCGGAAGGGTCTACCTACGTAAAGGTATGCAGTGACGGACCGGTATTTCCAGTAGGGGAGGTGCTTTTATGAAATCATTACAAATCAAATTGCCGGGCTTGTCTTTAAAGAACCCGGTCATGCCGGCATCCGGCTGCTTTGGTTTCGGGCGTGAATATAGCCAGTTTTATGATTTGAACGAGCTTGGGGCGATCATGATCAAAGCGACGACGGAAGAGGCCCGCTTTGGAAATCCTACTCCAAGGGTTGCTGAAACAAACGGGGGTATGCTGAACGCAATCGGGTTACAAAATCCCGGGCTCAGCGGTGTGATGGAAAATGAACTTCCATGGCTTTCACAATTTGATGTACCGATCATTGCAAACGTGGCTGGTTCCCAAGTGGAAGATTATGTGGAAGTGGCAAGGGTCATTTCTTCCGCTGAAAACGTGACTGCACTTGAACTCAATATCTCCTGTCCAAATGTCAAAACGGGAGGAATCGCTTTCGGGACCATCCCTGAAGTGGCTAAGGAATTGACTGAGAAGGTTAAAGAAGTATCACAGGTCCCGCTGTATGTGAAATTATCACCGAACGTCTCCAATATCGTCGACATGGCTAAGGCTGTTGAAGCGGGAGGGGCAGACGGACTGACAATGATCAATACACTTCTCGGAATGAGATTGGATATGAAGACGGGCAGGCCGGTTCTTGCGAACAAAACCGGGGGATTATCCGGCCCTGCCATCAAACCGGTTGCCATCCGGATGATTTATGAAGTGAGTCAACAGGTGGACCTTCCGATTATTGGAATGGGTGGAATACAATCAGCTGAAGATGTGATTGAATACTTCTATGCCGGAGCCAGTGCCATTGCAGTCGGTACGGCGAATTTCGTTGATCCATTCGTATGCCAACGAATCATAAATGAGTTACCGCCTTTACTTGGGGAGCTCGGAGTCGAGCATATATCCCAATTAACCGGAAGGAGCTGGGGGAAGCATGAATCAAGCACCGTTCATAGCACTTGATTTCCCGACATGGGAGATGACTTCAACCTTCCTGGATCAATTTTCAGAAAGTCTGAATGTGAAAGTCGGTATGGAGTTGTACCTTCAAAATGGTCCGGCAATCATTGAGAAGATATTAAATAAAAATCATCGGATTTTCCTGGATCTGAAGCTTCATGATATTCCTCATACAGTGTACGGGGCCATGAAAGGACTTGCTGGCTTCGACCTGGAACTGATCAACGTCCATGCTGCAGGTGGTAGCATGATGATGGAAAAGGCGCTGGAGGGTCTCCATGCGGGAACTCCTGCCAATCATAAACGCCCAAACCTGATCGCCGTCACCCAACTTACTTCGACAACGGAAGAACAGATGCAAAAAGAACAGCTTATCCATACTACCATCAATGAGTCTGTCCTGCATTATGCCACTCTAGCTAAAGATGCCGGACTGGATGGAGTGGTATGTTCTCCCCACGAATCGGGTCTGATAAAAGAACATTGCGGGAATGACTTTTTACGGGTCACTCCCGGGATCAGGTTAGCAGAAGATCAATTAGCAGATCAAAAAAGGGTCACTACACCACAAATGGCAAAAGGAATGGGTTCTTCCTACATAGTCGTTGGGAGAAGTATTACAGGTGCGGTGAATCCGGTCTTAGCATACGAACGGATCGTACATGAATGGGAGGGCAAAGAATGAAACATGAAATCGCAAAAAAATTACTTGACATCGAAGCCGTATTTTTAAACCCGACGGAGCCGTTTACATGGTCATCCGGAATAAAGTCACCGATTTATTGTGATAATCGGCTGACGCTGTCGTATCCTTCAGTACGGAACCGCATTTCTACGGGACTATCAGAGTTGATCCAAAAGCATTTTCCCGAGGCGGAAGTCATCGCCGGAACAGCAACCGCAGGAATTCCGCACGCCGCCTGGGTGAGTGAGAAATTAAATCTTCCCATGTGTTATGTCCGGTCAAAGCCTAAAGCCCATGGAAAAGGAAAGCAGATTGAAGGGATCGCGGCACCAGGACAAAAGATTGTCGTCGTTGAAGATCTTATCTCCACGGGAGGCAGCTGCATAAAAGCGGTTGACGCCTTAATAGAAGCGGGATGTGACGTTTTAGGGGTGGTCGCGATCTTCACATATGAATTGGATAAAGGGAAAAAGATGCTTGAAGAACAAAATATCACATCCTATGCCCTATCCGATTATTCAAGCTTACTGGAGGTAGCAGTCCAAAATGAAATCATCAGTGAAGGTGAGTTGGAACAATTAAAGCTTTGGAGGAAAGACCCTGAGACATGGGGGATGTAAGTGGGAAAGCAACTCGTATTTTGAGTTGCTTTTTGTCATTGTTCAAAATAAATACACTTCCATCCAGTCAATTCTTTACTGAATGAAAGTGCATCTTGAGCTATATCAATTTTTTAACGATCGGACCAAATCAAGATCCGGTGTCACGTATACGGTTTGCTGTCCTTCATAAATGACAAATCCGGGTTTCGCACCTTTAGGTTTCTTGACCTGTTTGACTTCGGTGAAATCAACGGGCACGGAGCTTGATTCACGGGCTTTACTGAAGTAGGCGGCAATATTGGCCGCTTCCTTGATCGTTTTATCAGTTGGCTTATGACTCTTGATGACCACGTGAGACCCTGGAATATCCTTCGTGTGAAGCCAGATCTCATCTCTACCTGCGACACGGTTGGTCAAGTAGTCGTTTTGTTTATTGTTTTTACCGACCAGGATTTGTGTCCCGTCAGATGACATGTATTGTTCCAGTACAGGCTTCGTATTGGCTTTTTTCTTTTTTGTTTGCTTGCGGACCCTCAGGTAACCCTCTTCTTCGAGTTCCTCCCTGATTTCCTCCACATCTTTCGTCGAAGCAGATTCTAATTGCTGCAGTAATTGTTCGAGATACACAATCTCTTCCTGCGCTTTTTCAATTTGTTCATGGACGATCTTTATGGCATTCTTCGCTTTTTGATAACGCGAGAAATAATTCTGAGCGTTATCGGAAGGTGACTTTTGAGGGTTTAATGGAATCGTGATACTTTCCCCGTTTTCGTCATAATAATTGACTACGCTGACTTCCGTCATGCCTCGTTCTACGGCATATAGATTCGAAGTAAGGAGTTCACCGAGCAGTTGATAGCGGTCAGCCTGTTGTGCATCGTCAAGCGTCTGCTCGAGTTTCGTTATTTTGTTGACATTTTTATCTCTTTCATTTCGAATGAACCGCTCCAGGTCATTTCCTTGTTGCTTGACTCGATCTCGTGCAGCCTTCTGGTAAAAGTACCGGTCAAGCAGTTCACTTAAGGAAGGAAATGTTTGTTTTTCACCTTGAAGATGCAGAAGGTCCATCCAGTAGAACGTTTCCTTCTCTGCTGTGATCAGGGTCGGCGTTATAGCATCATTTTTTGCATGGGCAATCAAAGATACGAATGACTCCGCAATGGCTGACCCGCTACCGATCCCGGCCCGGTGTACGACTTCCTTCGCGTAAAGGGGCGAGATACCGGCGAAAGATTGGACGATCTGTTTATCAAGTTTACCTGAATTGAAATCAAGGGCACGTAAAACATCTACCGTCTCTGCTTCAAGTGGATTTATTTTATCCTGTTGGGGCGGCAACACGTAGGTATGGCCAGGCAAGACAGTACGATGCGTATTCATGCTTGGAGAAATATGCTTGACGCTGTCAAGAATCATATTTCGTTCTTTATCGATTAGAATGATATTGCTGTGACGGCCCATTATTTCAATGATCAGTTGTTTATAAGAAATATCCCCGATTTCGTTCCTGCCTTTCACTTCGAATACAATCATACGATCTAATTCAATCTGATTGATCCCTTCGATGATCGACCCTTCAAGATGTTTTCGCAACAACATACAAAACATCGGGGGAACCGGTGGATTGTCGTAATTCTCAGCGGTTAATTGAACACGTGAGTAACTTGGGTGAGCGGATAAGAGCAATTTATGGTTCTTTCCATTTGCCCGGATGACCATGATGATTTCATTTTTATAAGGTTGATGTATTTTGTTAATGCGTCCGTGTAATAGGTTTTCATTCAATTCTTTCGTCATGTTTCTTGTGAATAATCCATCAAATGACATATATAACATCCTCTGCTTCATGCGATTTCAGTATAGTTTAATTCTATCCGACTAGGGCGTGGTTGAAAAGTGTATCAAATGTAACCGAGTTTATCCCCCTGAAAGGGAAAATGCAAAACATACTTAAATCATATCATTTTTTAGGACGAGTCTGAATAAGAATGCTATGAGAAGGACAACTTTTCGTATCGTAGGAGGAGAGTGACATGGTTGCATGAAATTTCATGAGATGAGACAAGAGGACATAGAGCAGTCATTAAATACCAATTATCAAGAAGGGCTTTCAACAGAAGAGGTAACAATCAGACGGAAACAATTCGGGTACAATCAATTAGAAGAAGCTGAGAAGCAGTCAGCTTTATTATTGTTCTTTAGTCAGTTCAAGGATTTTATGGTTCTCGTGTTATTGGCAGCCACGCTCATTTCAGGTTTACTTGGTGAATACATCGATGCCATCGCCATTATTGCCATTGTGTTCATTAACGGTTTTTTAGGTTTTTTCCAGGAGCGGAAAGCTGAGAGGTCGCTTCAGGCCTTAAAGGAGCTTTCTGCACCCCAGGTTTCGGTGTTAAGGGACGGTAAGTGGGTAAAGGTCGTTTCTAAGGATGTCATCATTGGGGATGTCATACGCTTTGCAAGTGGAGACCGGATCGGAGCGGATGTACGTCTCATTGAAGCGAATAATCTTGAAATAGAGGAATCCGCCCTGACCGGGGAGTCAATACCTGTCACCAAATCCATAAACCCTGTAAATGGTGAAAATATGAGTCTCGGAGACTTGGAAAACATGGCATTTATGGGGACGATGGTCACGAGGGGGAATGGAATCGGTGTTGTGACTTCAATTGGTATGAAAACGGCAATGGGGCAAATTGCCGATATGATCCAAAACGCGGAAACCATGACGACCCCTCTTCAAAGAAGACTGGAAGAGTTAGGGAAGATCCTCATTACGGTTGCTCTTGTGCTGACGGGATTGGTTGTAGGAATCGGCGTGATTCAGGGCCATGATATGTATACGATGTTCTTAGCCGGGGTGTCATTGGCCGTAGCAGCCATACCTGAAGGGTTACCCGCCATTGTGACGGTTGCCCTTTCACTTGGTGTTCAAAGGATGATCAAGAAGAAAGCCATCGTCCGAAAGCTGCCGGCGGTGGAAACATTGGGCTGTGCATCCGTGATTTGTTCGGATAAAACTGGAACCTTGACCCAGAACAAGATGACGGTCACCCATCTGTGGAGTGGTGGAAGGACATGGACCGTCACTGGCACCGGTTATGAACCTGATGGCCAATTTTATACCGGGGAAAAAAGGGTGACGCCTCACAGTGAGAATGCACTGCAGCAACTGTTGACCTTCGGGATGCTCTGCAATCATGCAGACCTTGTAACTCGTGAAAAAACCTTTATCGTCGATGGAGACCCCACTGAAGGGGCTCTTCTAGTAGCAGGTTTAAAGGCCGGGCTTTCGAGGGAATCATTGCAGAAAAAATTCACGATTGTCAAAGAGTTCCCTTTTGATTCCACAAGGAAGATGATGAGTATCATAGTGGCCGACCAGAATGGAAAGCACTTCTCCGTAACGAAAGGTGCTCCGGATGTATTGGTCGGGAAAAGCGAATCGATCCTGTGGGAGGGAAGGCTACAACCGAAATCTCCAGAGATCACTGAAAAAGTAGAAGGTGCCATCAGTGAGATGTCATCAAACGCTTTACGAAACATAGCTATTGCATATAAACCGATCAAGGGTCGGGCTGTCGAAACGCTGGTGGAACTAGATGTGGAAGAAGGGGTGACCTTCATCGGTTTACAAGGGATGATCGATCCCCCGAGACCAGAGGTAAAGCAGGCGGTGAAAGAGTGTCGTGCTGCCGGGATCAAGACGGTCATGATCACCGGGGACCATGTTCTGACGGCGAAAGCCATTGCCAAACAGCTGGGCATCTTGAAAAGTAAAGACCGTGTCATGGATGGAAAAGAATTAAACCTGATGGAAGTACATGAACTGGAAGAAATTGTGGATGAAGTATCGGTGTTTGCACGTGTATCACCCGAGCATAAGCTGAAAATCGTCAAAGCCCTGCAAAACAGGGGACATGTCGTGGCGATGACAGGGGATGGGGTCAACGATGCCCCTGCCATAAAATCCTCGGATATTGGAGTCGCCATGGGGATTACAGGCACGGACGTATCAAAGGAATCTTCATCGTTAGTCCTGTTGGATGATAACTTCGCTACGATTAAATCAGCCATTCAGGAAGGGAGGAACATCTATGAAAATATCCGCAAGTTCATTCGATATCTCTTAGCTTCAAACGTCGGTGAAATTCTCGTCATGTTATTTGCCATGATTCTGGCGCTCCCGCTTCCATTGGTGCCGATTCAGATTTTATGGGTGAACCTAGTGACTGATGGTCTCCCTGCCATGGCACTTGGTCTTGATAAGCCGGAAGATGATGTCATGAGAAGAAAACCGAGACATCCAAAGGAAGGTGTGTTTGCAAGGGGGCTCGGGTGGAAAGTGGTCTCCAGGGGATTCTTGATCGGCGGGGCGACGCTGCTTGCGTTCATGCTATCGTATAAGACTCACCCAGATCACTTGGCGTATGCCCAAACCGTCGCGTTCGCTACACTGGTCATGGCACAACTGATCCATGTGTTCGACTGCCGAAGTGAAGTATCGGTGTTTTCAAGAAATCCGTTCGGGAATATGTATCTCGTTTTTGCCGTATTATCTTCACTCATATTAATGCTCTTGGTCATCTATATCCCTTCCCTGCAACCGATCTTCCATACAGTACCGATCGTATTGAAAGATTGGCTCTTGATCATTGGTTTAAGCTCCGTTCCAACCTTTTTACTGGCAGGGTCATTTTTTGCAAGAAAAAAACAGTGAAATGTGGTATAATCCAAAAGGTAATAGAGAAAATCCTCTATTACCTTTTTTATATAAAGCGATATGTTGTTCATAAGTGAGTGCTTCCCTTCACAATATATCAGCACGAGAAAGTGAAATCTGTTATCTTACATACGAATACCGTCAAAGGATTGGATGTGATCGTAATGGTTGTCAGTATGACAGGCTTTGGAAGAAGTAAATCAGACTCTCAACAACATACTGTAACGGTTGAAATGAAATCCGTGAATCACAGATTCAGTGAATGTTACATAAGAATGCCGCGACAATTAATGAAGCTAGAGGATAAAATCAAGAAGCAAGTATCCCAAAATGTTAAAAGAGGGAAAGTTGATATTTTCATTACCATCACAGGGGACGGACTTGTGCATAAAAATCTTCATATTGACTGGAAGCTCATTCAAGATTATTATCAGTTAGTAAATAAAGTGAAAGAAACCTTTTCCTTAGAAGATGAAGTGCAATTATCCCATCTCTTGAACAGAGAAGAATTTATCATGATTGAAGAAATGGAAGAAGAAAATGAAGAGCTTGAGAATCTGGTATTAAAAGCTGTGGATGAAGCAGCGCTGGACCTTAGAAAGATGCGGGAGAAAGAAGGAGAACTTCTCAAGAAAGATTTTCTCATTCATCTCAGTCAGTTTGAAAAGAATATCATTGAACTGTCCAGTCATGCGCCGGAAGTGGTCAATCAATATAGAGAACGATTAAGAAAAAGGATTGCCGAATACAACGAAACATCTTTCGATGAAAGCCGTTTGCTTACGGAAGTGGCCATCTTTGCGGATAAGTCTGACATAACGGAAGAATTGACAAGACTTCAAAGTCATATTCAGTACTTTCACTCCACATTAATCGATTGTGGTCCTGTAGGCAGGAAACTGGATTTCATGATCCAGGAAATGAACAGGGAAGTGAATACAATTGGTTCCAAAGCAAATGATTCCCTCATTGCCACCATTGTGGTGGAACTGAAATCAACACTTGAGAAGCTGAGGGAACAAGTGCAAAATGTAGAATAAGAAGTTTAGTTTCCTATCATTCTGGCGAAACTAAACTATTGATTAGGAGGAGCGTTATGTCGATCAAGCTCATCAATATAGGATTTGGAAATATCGTTTCAGCCAACCGGATCATTTCAATCGTAAGTCCGGAATCAGCCCCGATCAAACGCTTGATACAAGATGCAAGAGACCGGGGAACACTCGTTGATGCTACATACGGAAGAAGAACAAGAGCGGTCATCATTACGGATAGCGATCACGTTATTCTTTCAGCTGTTCAACCCGAAACCGTTGCTCATCGTTTGACAGATAAAGAGGATTTAGTAGAAGAAGGGCAGGGTAAATAAATGAAAGAAAAAGGATTGCTGATCGTTCTTTCCGGACCTTCAGGTGTAGGGAAAGGAACAGTTCGTAAAGCGATTTTTTCCCAGGAAGATACAAGGTTTGAATATTCCATCTCCATGACCACGCGGAAACCCCGTGAAGGAGAAGTGGATGGTGTAGATTATTTCTTTAAATCAAGAGAGGATTTCGAAGTGCTGATCACACAGGGGAAACTGTTGGAATATGCAGAGTTCGTAGGTAACTATTACGGAACCCCTGTAGATTATGTCAGGGAAACCCTGGATGCAGGAAGAGATGTCTTTCTTGAAATCGAAGTACAAGGTGCACAGCAGGTCAGAGATAAATTTCCCGAAGGTTTGTTTATTTTCCTGGCACCCCCCAGTCTTTCTGAACTTCAGAACCGCCTCGTAACAAGAGGCACTGAGACAGATGATTTGATCAGGGGCAGAATGAATACCGCGAGAAAAGAAATCGAAATGATGAATTTATATGATTACATTGTTGAAAATGATCAGATTGAACATGCGGTAGATAAGATTAAATCCATTGTGCAAGCAGAACACTGCAAACGGGAACGAGTGCAACAACGATACTTAAATATGCTGGAGGCTGAATAAATGTTAAACCCATCCATTGATTCATTAATGAAGAAGATTGATTCTAAATATTCGTTAGTCAGTATAGCGGCTAAGCGTGCAAGAAACCTGCAAGACACGGGGGATTACCGTTTGAACCGATATGATTCCCATAAGTTCGTAGGTAAGGCCCTTGAAGAAATTCATGCCGGTCAGTTATCTATGAAAGAAAGAGACGCCAAAGCAGTTTATTCTGATGAATAGACTGGCGGATCTTATTGAATAACTCCAAGGGTTGACTCGGAAGATTTCATCATCTTTCGGGACAACCCTATTTTCTTTTTCAATCAATATCCTTCATAATATAAGAAGGATAAAGAGTAATGGGGGAAAGTAGAATGATGCAGGGGAAAAGAATACTATTATGTGTATCTGGTGGAATAGCTGTATACAAAGCGGCAGCCTTGACAAGCAAATTGGTTCAAGGCGGTGCTGAAGTGAAGGTGATCATGACGGAGTCGGCACAGAAATTTGTGGCTCCCCTTACGTTTCAGGCATTATCCCGTCAAGATGTGTATTGGGACACCTTTGATGAAAAAGATTCATCAAAAATTGCTCATATCGACTTGGCGGATTGGGCTGACCTCGTACTGGTGGCACCTGCCACGGCAAATATGATCGGGAAGCTTGCAAACGGGATTGCAGATGACATGATTACTACGACGATTCTTGCAACGACGGCACAAGTGTGGATCGCCCCGGCCATGAATGTACATATGTATGATCATCCAGCGGTAAAAAGGAATATCGACACCCTCTTTGGGTTTGGCCATCAATTTGTCGAACCGAGTGAAGGGTATTTAGCTTGTGGGTATATTGGTAAAGGAAGATTGGAAGAACCGGAGAAGGTAGTGGAGTTGGTTGATCGCTTTTTTCGGGAGCGTGTAAGTGAAAGCAAGCTGCTTGAGGGGAGAAAAGTAGTGATCACAGCTGGTCCGACGAGGGAGATGGTGGACCCTGTGCGTTTCTTTTCCAATCGTTCAACGGGAAAGATGGGGTATGCCCTTGCGGAAGCGGCCGTTTCCCTTGGAGCGGAAGTAGTATTGATCTCCGGACCTTCCGGATTACCGATTCCGGCAGATGTTGAATTTGTCTCCGTGACGACTGCTGAAGAAATGTATCATAGGGTGCATGAAGTATTTCCATCTGCAGATATTGTCGTTAAGAGTGCAGCGGTTGCCGATTACCGCCCTAAAGAAATTTTTGAAGATAAGTTAAAGAAAAAAGATGAAAATCTAGTGATTGAATTTGAGCGTACAAAGGATATATTAATGAGCCTTGGTGAAAGGAAGACCCACCAATACCTCATCGGATTTGCAGCAGAGACGACAAACGTTGAAACATACGCTAAGTCGAAGCTTGTGAAAAAGCGGGCAGATATGATCGTCGCAAATAACGTGAAAGAAATGGGATCCGGATTTGGAACAGATACAAACAAAGTATCGATTGTCACGAGTGGGGGAGACGTTCGCGAGCTTCCTTTATTATCAAAGGTAGAGGTAGCAAAAGAAATCTATAAAGAAGCCATCCGGCACATAAAGAAGGGTTCCTCACATGAACGTAGCTAGCGTCATTGTCGACGTTCCTGCCATGCAGACGGATCGAACATATGATTACAGTATCCCGGATGAATGGAAAGGCAGTATCGTTCCCGGTATGAGGGTCGTCGTGCCTTTTGGTCCGAGGAAAATCCAAGGCTTTGTCATTGAGTTAAAGGAGAAAGGGGAAGTCTCAAAACTTAAATCGATTGTCGAGCCGATGGATCTCGTACCCGTCCTGAACAAAGAATTACTCGCGCTGGGCAACTGGTTGACTGAGAAAACCCTCTGCTTTAAAATCTCAGCCTTCCAAGCGATGCTTCCCGCAGCCATGAAAGCGAAGTATGAAAAATTCCTTCGACTTGAAGAAGACAGGAATCCGGGTGAGCTTCATCTCTCCCTCCAACGCTTTTTTCAGAACGGAAGAGAGGTTTCCTGGAATGCAATCGAAGAAAACGGATTGCTCCCTCTCGTACATAAAGAGGTAAAGAAAGGCTCTGTTGAAGTCATCTACAGGGTGAAAGCCAAAGGGAATAAGAAAACCGTACGAAAGCTTTATCTGAACGTACCGATCGATCAAGTGGATAAAATGAAAGATCGTTTGCCACCTCAGGCCAGTAAACAAAAACAAATCATCGAATATATGATGGATGCTGCTCCTGGTGGTGATGGGATACTGGCATCCACCCTGATGGAAGTGATGGCCACGACTTCAAGTACCGTTAAGTCTTTAGTCCATAAAGGGATCCTTGTTGAGAAAAACGTGGAAATATACCGAGATCCTTTTGAAAATCGAACATTTGAGAAGACCTTCCCCCTTTCATTGACTTCCCAGCAGGCAGAGGCGATTGGTCCTATTTTGAGCACCATTGATCAAGAGAAGCATCACACATTTCTTCTTTACGGTGTAACAGGCAGCGGGAAAACAGAGATTTATCTGCAATCCATCCAACGGGTACTGGAGGAGGGGAAAGAGGCGATTGTACTTGTTCCGGAGATTTCCCTTACCCCTCAGATGGTACACCGCTTTAAAGGGAGGTTTGGTGACGATGTCGCCGTTCTTCACAGCGGATTATCAGTCGGGGAAAAATATGATGAATGGAGAAAGATTCAACGCAAGGAAGTGAAAGTGGTGGTCGGAGCCCGCTCTGCCGTTTTTGCCCCTTTTGAAAATATCGGGATCATCATTATCGATGAAGAGCATGAAACCAGCTACAAGCAAGAGGAGAATCCTCGTTATCACGCACGGGACGTTGCGATCTACCGAGGAGAATTCCATCGCTGCCCGGTGATCTTAGGCAGTGCGACTCCTTCCCTTGAATCCTTCGCCCGGTCTTCAAAAGGTGTGTACGGACTATTGACGCTTGATAAACGGATGAATGACGGCCCGCTTCCATCCGTCGATATTGTGGATATGAGAGAGGAACTCAGGAAGGGAAACCGGTCGATGTTTTCAACGAACCTTTTCGAAAAGCTCCAGGACAGACTTGAAAAGGGAGAGCAAACGGTCCTTTTTCTAAATCGCAGGGGGCACTCATCGTTCATAATGTGCCGAGATTGCGGCTTTGTCCTGCAATGTCCGAATTGCGACATATCCTTGACCTATCATCGATTTTCCAACGGGATGAAATGCCATTATTGCGGTTATGAAGAAGGGGTCCCATCCACATGTCCCGAATGTACAAGTGAGCATATCCGTTATTTTGGGACGGGTACACAGAAGGTAGAAGAGGAATTGACGAAGCTCCTCCCGGATGCAAGGATCATCCGTATGGATGTCGATACCACATCCCGGAAAGGCTCACATGAAAAACTGTTAACCGCTTTCGGGGAAGGGAAGGCAGATATCCTCCTGGGTACACAAATGATCGCAAAGGGCCTGGACTTTCCAAATATCACCCTGGTCGGCGTACTCAGTGCGGATACGATGCTCCATCTGCCGGATTTCAGGGCAGCGGAAAAGACGTTCCAATTATTGACTCAAGTAAGTGGAAGGGCAGGCAGGCACACGCTTCCCGGGGAAGTAGTCATACAAACGTACACACCGGAGCACTACTCAATCGAATTAGCATCCAATCATGATTATAATCGTTTCTACCAGCAGGAAATGATGATGAGAAAAATGGGTTCCTATCCTCCCTTTTACTACATCACACTGATCACATTAAGTCATGAAGATCTAATGAAGGTCGTTGATATTTCAGAGAAATTGACGGCTTTCGTCCGTTCAAAGCTATCCGATACAACGATCATCCTTGGGCCTGTGGCATCGCCCATTCCCAGGATCAAGAATAGATATCGCTATCAATGTTTGATAAAATACAAGCGTGAACCAAATCTTGGCAGTACATTAAAAACGGTACTCGATCAATTTCAGCAGCAATATGCATCACAAGGGTTAACCATCTCCATAGATGTGAACCCTTATATGTTGATGTAACACTATTTATATAGAAAAATGGAGGACAGTTATGGCAATACTTCCAATCGTCATGCATCCGGATGCCATTCTCGAAAAAGAATGCGGAAAGGTAACGGATTTTGATAAAAAGTTAAAGAAATTACTCGCAAATATGTATGATACCATGATCGAAGCGGACGGAGTCGGGCTGGCTGCCCCTCAAGTCGGGGTCGACCTTCAGGTAGCAATCGTCGACATCGGCGATGACTCAGGAACGATCGAACTGATCAACCCGGAAATCATCGAGTCAGAAGGGTCTCAAACCGACCTGGAAGGATGCCTGAGCTTCCCGGGTCTCTACGGGGAAGTGACACGCCCATACTCGATCAGGGTCCGTACACAAGACCGTAAGGGGAGAATGGTTGAATTTCAAGCCCAGGATTTTCTGGCCAGGGCCATCCAGCATGAAATCGATCACCTGCACGGCATATTATTTACAACAAAAGTAGAAAAATATATCACAGAAGAAGAATTAGAAGGGTATGAAGCTTAAATGACGAAAGTGATTTTCATGGGAACACCCGATTTCTCGGTTCCTGTTCTCCAATCTCTAATCGATGAAAAATATGATGTGATCGCGGTGGTGACACAACCCGATCGCCCTGTCGGAAGGAAAAGGACCCTTACGCCTCCACCTGTCAAAGTGGCTGCTGAAAAGCACGGCATCCCGGTCTACCAGCCGGAAAAGATAAAGAATGAAGAAGAATTAAACCAAGTGCTTGACTTAAAACCGGACCTTATCGTGACGGCTGCTTTCGGACAGATTCTTCCGAACGCTTTGCTTGAGGCACCTAAATATGGCTGCATCAATGTTCATGCTTCCCTACTTCCGGAACTTCGAGGTGGCGCGCCAATTCATTACTCCATTCTCCAGGGAAAAGGGAAAACGGGCATCACCATTATGTATATGGTGGAAAAGCTGGATGCGGGTGACATCATCAGCCAAGTGGAAGTGGAGATCGAAGAGCGTGATCATGTGGGTACGCTTCACGACAAACTGAGCGCGGCAGGTGCAAGATTACTGATTGACACCATCCCTCCATTACTTGCAGGGGAAATCTCCCCTGTAAAACAAGACGATTCAAAAGCGACCTTTGCACGGAATATCAAGCGTGAACAAGAGAAGATAGACTGGGCGAAAGACGGGGAAGAAATCTACAACCATATCAGGGGACTGCATCCGTGGCCGGTTGCGTATACCACATTAGACGACTCTGTCATGAAAGTATGGTGGGGAGAGAAAGTAAGCGTGACCCCGTCATCACCTGGGGAAATCATCGGGATTGAAGAGGATGGTTTCGTTGTTTCGACCGGGAATTCAACTGGGATCAAAATCACCGATTTACAGCCTTCCGGGAAGAAAAGGATGAGTGCAAAGGACTATCTTCGGGGAGCGGGCGCACATTTAAAAGCAGGCCTGATGTTAGGAGAAGAAAATGAGTAAACGAAATAAAACCGTACGGGAAGCAGCACTCGATGTCATCGAGGCAGTGGAAAAAAATCAATCATACAGCAATTTACTGCTACATTCCGTGATTGAAAAAAATGAACTGCCGAGTAAGGATATCGGTTTATTGACGGAATTGACATATGGGACCATTCAACGAAAAATGACGTTGGATTTCTATTTAGCTCCTTTCATTAAAGGGAAGCTGGACGATTGGGTTCGTCAATTGTTACGATTATCCCTTTATCAGCTGGTTTACTTAGACCGGATACCGGATCGTGCCGTATTCTATGAAGCGGTCGAAATCGCCAAGAAAAGAGGACATAAAGGAATCTCAGGATTAGTCAATGGGGTATTGCGGTCTGTACAGAGAAAAGGTCTGCCGACTCTTGATTCCATCAAGGATCCGGTGGAAAGGGTCGCCATCGAAACGAGTCATCCATACTGGCTAGTAAAGAGATGGGAAGAACAATTTGGTTTAGAAAAAACAAAAGAAATGTGCGAAACCAATTTGATCGCTCCAAATCAAACTGCCCGGGTTAATACTACCAGGATCAGTCGTGAAGAGCTTATGCAACTTTTAATTGAAAACGGGAATGAAGTGAAAAAAAGTTCGATCGTCCCGGAGGCGGTCCAAGCGCTGCGGGGGAACCTCGCGAAAACAGATGCATACAGAAATGGATTATGTACGATACAGGATGAAAGCTCGATGCTTGTTTCTCATGCTTTAAAGCTTGAAAAAGGCATGAAAGTATTGGATGCGTGTGCAGCACCTGGAGGAAAATCGACCCACATCGCAGAGAAACTTTCTGGAACCGGCGAAGTCCATGCATTGGATCTCCATAAGCATAAGGTCAAGTTAATTGATGAAAATGCTTCCCGACTCGGTCTTTCTAATGTACACACCGCTGTCCTTGATAGCAGGAAAGCAGGAGAGAAATTTGAAAAGGGAAGTTTCGATCGGATATTGGTCGATGCACCATGCTCGGGTTTAGGCGTACTCAGAAGAAAACCGGATATTAAATATGCGAAAAAAGAAAGTGATCTTTTGTCCCTTCAAAAAATCCAGCTCGATATCCTCTCAGCCGTTGCACCATTGCTCAAAAATGGTGGATTATTGGTCTATAGCACATGTACGGTGGATCGTAATGAAAATGAAGGAACCGTTTCGGCATTTCTGAATGATCACCCTGAATTTGAGTTTCATGCACTCGACCACCTTCCGGAAGCAGTGAGACCGTTCATTGAAGGGAACCAAATGCAAATATTTCCGCAGGATTTCGGAGGGGACGGCTTCTATATTTCGTGCTTTCTTAAAAAGGATTGAGTCGGGTATTCATCAAATGTTGAAAGTAAAGCAGGAAAATCCGCTGTAAAAGTCGTAAAAGTACAACAGACCTTTTAATATGTGCAGAAGGAACTGCTTGAAATAGGTGCAGAAGAAGAGAAGAGGTGACCTAAGTGAAGACGGTTTATTTTACGGACAAAGGGAAAGTGCGGCAGCTGAATGAAGATAGTGCCGGTGTATTCGTGAATCAGCATGGAGATCATTTAGCTGTTGTAGCAGATGGGATGGGCGGCCACAGAGCAGGGGACGTTGCCAGTGAGCTTACCATTTCCATCTTAAAGGACTTATGGGAGAAAACCGAGAAATTTCACACCGCTGATGAAGCAGAAAATTGGTTAAAATCAACTATTAACGAAGTAAACAAAGAAGTATATACTTATTCTCAATCCAATTCCGAATGTGAAGGGATGGGTACGACTCTCGTCGGAGCCATTTGTACTTCTTTATTTGCAACGATTGTCAATATTGGTGACAGCAGAGGATATATCCTGAATGAAAACGGATTTCATCAGTTGACCGAAGATCATACGCTTGTGAATGAATTGGTCAGGAGCGGTGAAATTTCAAAGGAAGATGCAGAGCATCATCCGAGAAAAAATGTAATCTTAAGAGCTATCGGTACGGAAGCTTCAATTACGATGGATATTAAAACAATCATGTTCGAAGAGGAAGATGTCATTCTTCTATGTTCAGACGGTCTTTCAAATAAAGTCTCTGAAAAAGAAATGAAAGAGGTACTGGCCCAGGACCACTCCCTGGAAAATAAAGGGGAGTCGCTCGTTCATTTAGCCAACGAATATGGCGGTGAAGATAATATTACCGTAGTAATTGTCGAGTTTGCCGCTGAAACGGAAAGCGGGTGATAACATGATGGAAGGTAAGCGCATCAGTGGGCGTTACAGAATTATTAAACTCATTGGTGGAGGGGGAATGGCCAACGTTTATTTAGCTCACGATGTAATTCTGGATCGTGAAGTGGCCATTAAAATGCTCCGTATCGACTTTGCCAATGAAGAGGAATTCATTAAACGATTCCAACGGGAAGCCCAATCTGCTACTAGTCTTGCCCACCCTAATATTGTGAGCATTTATGATGTAGGAGAAGAGGATGATCTCTATTATATCGTCATGGAATATGTTCATGGCATGACACTAAAGCAATACATACAGCAACACTCGCCTGTCAATGTCGACAAGGCGATCGATATCATGAAGCAACTGACAATCGCCATGTCTCATGCTCATCAGAATCATATCGTCCACCGTGACATCAAACCTCATAACATCCTTCTAGATGAAGAAGGAAATGTGAAGATAACTGATTTCGGGATTGCGATGGCCCTTAGTGCCACGTCGATCACACAGACCAATTCGGTTCTCGGATCGGTCCACTACCTTTCTCCTGAGCAGGCGAGAGGCGGGATGGCCACAAAGAAATCGGATATCTATTCACTTGGGATCGTCATGTTCGAATTGTTGACGGGCAGATTACCTTTCTCCGGAGAATCTGCGGTCTCGATTGCCTTAAAGCATTTGCAATCGGAAACACCTTCCTTGAAAAGATGGAACCAGGACATTCCGCAAAGTGTCGAAAATATCGTACTGAAAGCAACGGCAAAGGATCCATTCAGACGCTACGAGAGCCTCGAAGAAATGGATGAAGACTTGTCAACAGCCCTTGATGCCGATCGCATGAACGAACCTAAATTCGCCGTTCCTCTCGATGATGAAGCGACAAAAGCGATTCCTGTCATCACCGATCAGAAGGCGTACTCGAATTTAGATGATACGATCGTCCATCACCAGAACAATACAGATGACGTGCAAACCAAGCCTACCCCACCAGTGAAAGAGGGGAAGAAGGGTAAAAAAGATAAAACAAAAGCCCCAAAGGAAAAAAGTAAGAAGAAGTGGCCGATTGTGATCATTGGATTATTCTTTTTATTGATTCTGTTGGGAGTTGCCGCTGTCACGTTGGTGCCTGGTTTATTGGGACCGAAAGAGATAGAAGTACCGAACGTTTCAGAGATGGATCAAACCGAAGCGATTTCGACAATCATATCGGATGGATTTGTGGTTGGTGAGACCAAGAAGGTACCCGATGAAGATATTCCTGAAGGTTATGTGATCAAGTCCAATCCGAAAGCAGGCCGAATGGCGAATGAAGGATCGGCTGTTGATATCTATGTCAGTACAGGTAAAGAAAAAGTGGAAGTCGATGATTATGCCGGCAAGGACTTTGAAGAAGTGTCTGCTGATTTGGAAGAAAAGGGATTCACGGTAGAGAAAGAAGAAGAGTTTAATGAGGACGAGGCCCAGGGAACGATCCTGGATCAGGACCCGTCACCAGGGGAAGAAGTCGTGGCTGATGAGACGACAATAACCTTTACGGTCAGTAAAGGGCGAGAATCCTTTGATTTAGACAGCTTGATAGGATTCGATCAAACTGCACTCGATAAATATGAAGCATCAAAAGGGATAAATATCATTGTACAAAGTGAAGAATTCTCATCAGAAGTAGAAGATGGTAAGGTGATTTCCCATAAGCCGGTGGCAAGTACTCCTATCACAAAAGGGGATACGGTTTATGTGATCATGTCTAAGGGCCCTGAACCGCCGAAGGAAGTACCGACTAAGGAGGTTACCGAAGACGTAACCATCCCTTATAAGGGACAAGAAGAAAAGCCTCAATCCGTAGAAATATTCATTGACGATAAGGACAGTAATCTTGACGACAGTGATGCAGACCAAGTCCAAGGAATTTATGAGGATACGACCATTACAATGACCTTCACTTTAGAAGAAGGAACCAAAGGGGAATATCTTATTTTAGTCGACGGTGAAGAGTATAAAAAAGGTACTGTCGAGTATCCTAAAGAAGAATAACATTCACTTGCCAAGGGGCTGTACCCGGGTTATGAAATAACCTACGGGACAGTCCTCTTGTTTTCATTTATAATGATAATGATACATAATGAAGATATTTAGATAACCATATTGAATAGGAGGTTTCGAATGCCTGAAGGAAAAATCGTAAAAGCATTGAGTGGATTTTATTATGTTCTCTCAGAAGGTAGCGTGACGCAATGCAGAGGCAGGGGCAATTTCCGTAAAAATAAAATTACGCCCCTCGTGGGTGATTATGTTGAATTTCAAGCAGAGAACAAAACGGATGGATACATTCTGAAGGTATTGGATCGGAAGAATGAATTGGTACGCCCGCCCATCGCAAACGTCGATCAGGCGATTCTGGTCTTTTCAGCCAGTGAACCGGCTTTCAGTCCTGCGCTACTGGATCGTTTTCTTGCGTTGGTGGAGAGCAAAGAAATTGAACCGCTCATCTGCGTGACAAAGATGGACCTCTTGACCACGGACCAGGCAAACAAGATCGAACAATATGTGGCAGATTATCGCTCATTCGGGTATGAAGTGCTGATGACTTCTTCTAAAACAGAGCATGGGCTGGAGGAATTGACCCCTTACTTAAAGGGTAAAATTTCCGTTTTTGCCGGGCAGTCAGGAGTAGGGAAATCATCCTTGCTAAATGCCCTGAACCCCGAATTGGAGCTGAAGACAGCCATGATTTCTGCCCACTTGGGTCGGGGGAAACATACCACCCGCCATGTGGAACTTATCGATATAAAGGATGGGTTGGTCGCAGATACCCCGGGATTCAGTTCATTGGAGTTTTCAGAGCTTGAAATAGAAGAACTGCCGCGATGCTTCCCGGAAATGGTCGAGGTAGCCGAAGAGTGTAAATTCAGGGGCTGTCTTCATATCAATGAACCGAAATGTGCCGTGAAATCCGCCGTTGAAGCGGGAAGGATTCCTGATTACCGCTACAATCACTATTTGACTTTCCATAAAGAAATAAAAGAAAGAAAGCCGAGGTACTAAATATGAAAATCGCACCATCCATTCTTTCTGCCAATTTTGCAGAGCTGGGCAATGAAATTAAAGATGTAGAAAAAGGGGGAGCGGACTATATCCATGTAGACGTCATGGATGGTCACTTCGTACCGAATATTACGCTCGGGCCAATGATCGTAAAAGCTATCCGTCCATTAACAACGTTACCACTGGACGTACATCTCATGATTGAAAACCCAAGTCAATACATTGAAGCCTTTGCCGATGCAGGAGCGGACTATATTACCGTCCATGTAGAAGCAGACCCCCATTTGCATAGAACGATACAAATGATCAAAAGCAAGGGAGTCAAGGCGGGTGTCGTCCTGAATCCAGGTACTCCAGCAGACTCGATCAAACCTGTCTTGCAAGATGTCGATATGATCCTCTTGATGACTGTGAACCCTGGATTCGGCGGGCAGTCATTTATCCCGTCTGTCGTGCCGAAAATCAAGAAGACCCGTGAATGGGCAAATGAAGTCAATCCTTCACTCGAAATCGAAGTGGATGGTGGCATCAACCCTGAAACGGCTGCCGTTTGTGCTGAAGCGGGTGCAGACGTATTTGTAGCTGGATCTGCCATCTATAATAAGAGTGACCGAGGGGCAGCAATTGAAGAGTTGAAAAAATCTCTCTTGTAAAAGACGAAGGCTGATCCTTAAGGGATCAGCCTATTTTGTGCGACGGGCAGTCGCACCTTGAGTGTTCCACACTCAAGATGAATTGTTAAGGGTTGGAGTACGATACGTAGTATAAACGGCTCCCGAATCCCGGAAGATTCATCGTCTCGAAGGTGAAAGTCCTTCCGTTAGAGTGCTGATACAACTAACGAAGACTAATCTAGGGCATAATTGTGAGATTGTGTTCGGAGGAGATGCGGATAATCGAGAGACCCGTAGTCGGATGTGCAGACCCAAATGCAAAAAGTGTGAAGCACGGCGGCTGGGTAAGTTGGCGACCATGCGAAAATAATGGGAAGTCTTAAAGGTGTTCATTCAAAGAATCAGCCGAATGAGCTCAACTTATCAAGTGATGGTGCTGGGTATGTACAGAAGGAAAGTGCGATGACCCCGTGAGATCTCTATCTTACCGTCAGGGCATTGTCCTATAAGGAATTCCGAAATGGATAATGTGGATAGAGAAGTCAGACGTTCTCATAGTACGGAAGTAGCCAGATGACAAAACATCTGGTGAACGGAAGGGGAACGACCTTGTGACTCTACACAAGTAAAGGTGTGTAATGACAACAGACCACGATACTTCGGTATAAACGAACTGAATGTACACAATGAAAGGTGTGGAATACGTAGTGAATCAAGAATTAAAGCTTAAATGGCATAGTGTATACGGACAACTACTGTTTGACCGTAAATTGAAAAGTGCGTGGGAGAAAGTAAAAGCCAACAAAGGTTCAGGTGGAATCGACGAAGTAACTCTTGAAAAGTATGAGGAGAACCTGGATGAAAATCTAGATAATCTACTCGGCAAACTGAGAGCGAAAGAATATGAGCCTACTCCTGTCAGACGCTCCTATATACGCAAGAAGAATGGAAAACAGAGACCTCTCGGTATTCCTACGGTCGAAGATCGGATTGTTCAACAATCTCTGCGAAACGTATTAGAACCAAAATTCGATGACCATATCTTTCATAATTGGTCATGTGGGTATCGTCAAAATCGCGGAGCCAAACGAGTTGTACAAATTATAATGTGGAATATTGAACAAGGATACAATCACATTTATGATTGCGATATCAAAGGCTTCTTTGACAATATCCCGCACAAGAAACTGATGAAGGTCCTAAACAAATATGTAGCGGACGGTACAGTCCTAGACATGATTTGGAAATGGCTAAAAGCTGGATACATGGAAGAAGGGACCTACCATCGCTCAGATTCAGGTACTCCTCAAGGTGGAGTGATTTCTCCACTTTTAGCGAATATCTATCTGAACGAACTGGATTGGACACTTGATTTACACGGCATTCGATTTGTACGGTATGCCGATGACTTCCTCCTTTTCGCCAAATCCAAAGAGGACATTAAGAAAGCCGAACAAATCACAAAAGAGAAACTCGATGAACTAGGTCTGGAAATTTCTATCGAGAAGACTAGAATTGTCGATTTCAATCATGATGATTTCGACTTTATTGGTTTTACGTTCCAACACTGGAGAAAACGTAAGAAGGATGGTAAACCTTACTATTTAGCCAAACCAAAAGATGAGACCTGGAAAGACTTTCGAATGAAAATTAAGAGAGCCACCAGGAAAACACTCACCTTAAGCAGAGAAGCGTGGTACCAACGCGTAAACTCCATCATTCAAGGAAAGGTAAACTTCTATCTAACCTTGTGGAAAGCGATTGAAGAATTCAAAGAGAAGGGATATCGACTGAACTGTTGTTTCAACATATTCAGAGATGAACTACTGGCAATAGATTCTTACACTCGCCGAAGGCTGAGAGTCGCTATGCTTCACAAACATCCTTCACAACGAAAAGGATGGGTGATGAGTACGAAATGGAACATTGAATTCTTTGCGTGTACAGGTCTTAAATCTGCTTTTCAAATATATTACGGAAAACAGTATGGAGATGGTATTGAATACTACCTCCAATACATGAAAGATAAGCAAAAGAAGAAATACAAAAGAAGTCTGGAGAGAGCAAAAGAAAAGGGAGAGGAATACTTTTCTTCACAACGACTTTCTAAAATACACTGTGCGAATAAGTTTGCATCATCTTGAACTAAGCGGAATCACATTGGTAAGCCGTATGCCTTAATAGGGCACGTACGGTTTGATGAGGGGGTGGCCTTGAGAAAGGTCACCCTACTCTATTTTAAAATGGGAGTGGAGGATATGGAAATCAATATCGTTGCCGGAGGACCGGATAGATACATTCCGGAATTGAACAAATATTGCAGTGTTGAAGTCAAATGGGTGGGTGTGGACCGCGGTGTTTATACCTTATTGGAACAAAAGATTGCTCCCCATATTGCATTCGGGGATTTTGATTCAGTAAATACGGAAGAGTGGGAACTGATCCAGCAAAAAGTCCGGGAAGTCAATCGCTATCAGCCTGAAAAGGACGAGACCGACCTGGAGCTTGCCCTGAACTGGGCGATCGATCAGAACCCTGCTAAAATTTCAATCTTCGGTGCCACCGGGGGAAGGCTTGATCACTTCATGGGTAACCTGCAGTTATTAATGACTCCTAAACTTTTAGAAGCCCGCATCAAAGTGGAAATGATCGATGTGCAAAATCGATTATCCCTTGCCGAACCCGGGGAGCATAACGTTGAAAAAAGCCCGGAATTACAGTATATTTCCTTTGTTCCTGTCACCGGAAATGTCGATGGGATCACCCTCACCGGCTTTAAATATCCATTAAAAAATCGGAATATTTCAAGAGGATCCACACTATGTATTAGTAATGAACTTATACAATCATCTGGTACTTTTTCCTTTTCAAATGGCATATTAATGGTGATAAGAAGCAGTGATTAAAGCTTCTCATAACCAGGCAGAAAAGAAGACGTACTTAACTGAAACTGCTTGAATAAACTAAACTGTTGTCAAGCGAAACATTATGTTCTTTAGATTGTGGGGAGGGACTAAAAATGCGCTTTTATACAATTAAATTACCAAAATTCTTGGGTGGACTTGTGAGGGCGATGTTAGGAACGTTTAAAAAAGAATAAATGGTTTATTGGGGATGGCATCGGTGCCATCTTCTTTTTTTAGAGAAGGCGGGGGACCGCTTGGAGCAACATGGTAGTTATAAACTAAATACTTCCTATGCGCTTCTTTAAGATGTCTTGCTCTGCCATCGAGAGTAGAATAAGCGGAGATTTTCCGGTTATATTCAGGATGCCCCTTTTTTTGAGGTTAATAAGGGGATTTTTTCCGCTTATGCACAGAAACAACATCCATTTTAGTATGATGTGAGTGAATAGGCAGAATTTTTCCTCCTATTTCATCCTTTTTAAAGAGTAATTTCAAAATAAGCGGAACTTTTCCGGTTATTTATCAGCTCTGGTGCTTACCCTGATCTCTCAATCGAGAATTGGGTCCCTTGTTGAACTTGTCGCCTCTGCCCAAGCCGCCTCCGCTTTTCTGCGATGTCCAGCTCCAGGGGCTTGGGGCTCGAGGTCATAAGCTAAATTGACCAAAAAGGCAAAGAACGCCTTTCCGGTCAATTCATCTTATGCTTGTCGCCCCAGGTCGAGCCCCTTCCGCTTTTCGGGGTGTAAAGTATTTTTTCTTGAAAGGTTTTAATTGTAGTATTGCATTATAGAAAGTTGTGTGATAAATTATTAAAGTATCTTTATGATAATAAGCGAAATGTGGAACTGAAATTAACTTCAGCTTCTTGTTAGTGAGGAGGGAATATATTATGGCAAAACAATGCGTAGTAACAGGCCGTAAAGCCAGCTCAGGTAACGCTCGCTCTCACGCAATGAATGCGAACAAGCGTACTTGGGGTGCAAACCTGCAAAAAGTTCGAATTCTTGTGGACGGTAAGCCTAAGAAAGTATGGGTTTCTGCAAGAGCGTTGAAATCTGGTAAAGTAGAACGCGTATAATACTTAAAATGGGAAGGCGCCTAATATAGGCGTCTTTTTTCATTAGCACCATTTCCTGGCGCAGAATAATCATTTGCTTCCCATACTCTGAAAAAGCCAATGATTAATCTTTGAATATCAAGGAAAAAATAGAGGGTAAACCCAACAAATGACGCTTGTGATAATAGTTTAGCTTTCAAAAACAGTATACTTATAGTAAAATGTTTTTAGCCAAGCATGTAATTAAAGGGGGAAAACATTCCATGTCCATCGAATTAAAAACGCAGTACGGACAAATTGATATTACGAATGATGTCATTGCAATGATTGCTGGAGGTGCAGCGGTGGATTGCTACGGAATTGTTGGAATGGCTTCAAAGAACCAAATTAAAGACGGTTTCACAGATATCTTACGTAAAGAAAACTTCACTCGCGGAGTGATTGTTCGTCAAGATGAAGAGGAAGTACATATTGATATGTATATTATTGTGAGTTATGGTACAAAAATTTCTGAGATTGCCCATAATGTACAATCCAAGGTTAAATATACTCTTGATAAGACCGTCGGCTTGGCGGTAGATTCAGTAAATATTTTTGTGCAGGGGGTTCGTGTCACGAACCCGTAGTGAGGAGGAAGATTCGTGTCGATTACATCTTTGGAAGGAAAACGTTTTGCCCAAATGGTGATACAAGGTGCCACCCAATTATCTGCCCATGCGCAGCTGGTTGACGCGCTGAACGTTTTTCCTGTTCCTGATGGTGATACTGGAACAAATATGAATTTATCAATGACTTCCGGTGCAAAGGAAGTTCAAAACCACATTCAAGATCATATTGGAAATGTGGCTACTGCCCTTTCAAAAGGGTTATTGATGGGAGCAAGAGGTAACTCAGGTGTTATCTTATCCCAATTGTTCAGAGGCTTTGGTAAAGCGATTGAAGGGAAAGAATCCTTATCAAGTGCAGAGTTTGCCAATGCACTTCAAACAGGGGTGGAAACGGCTTATAAAGCGGTTATGAAGCCTGTGGAAGGAACGATTCTAACGGTTGCGAAAGATGCTGCGAGAAAAGGTGTTTCTGTAGCTGAGACTGAAAGTGATTTCGTGAAGCTTATGCAGGCAATTGTCGACGAGGCGCAGGCTTCATTGAATCGTACACCTGATTTACTTCCTGTATTGAAGGAAGTGGGAGTAGTCGATAGTGGAGGTCAAGGACTTCTGTTCGTTTATGAAGGGTTCCTCGCAGAGCTTAAAGGGGAAAAGGTTTCGAATCAGGTGTCACTGCCATCCATGAATGATCTTGTGAGTGCAGAGCATCATAAGACGGCACAGGATTTCATGAGTACAGAGGATATTGAATTTGGATATTGTACAGAATTCATGGTCCGATTTGAAAGTGATAAGCAGTCTTTTGTGGAAGAAGACTTTCGTCAGGATTTAAGTAAGTTCGGTGATTCCCTGCTTGTGATCAGTGACGATGAATTAGCCAAAGTACATATCCACTCCGAACAGCCGGGGGATGTTTTGACGTATGGACATCAATACGGAAGTCTCATCAATATCAAAATTGAAAATATGAGACAGCAGCACAGCAGCATCGTGGGAGAATCCAAGCCCGCAGTAGCAGAGGCTCCGACTCCAGCCAAGGAAGTCGACTTTGCCATTGTGACTGTATCAATGGGTGAAGGGATCGCCGAATTATTTAAGAGCATCGGCGCAACTTCTGTGATCGAAGGCGGCCAAACGATGAATCCAAGTACGGAGGATATCGTGAAAGCAGTAGAAGAAGTGAATGCGAAGAAAGTCATCATCATGCCGAATAACAAGAATATCATCATGGCTGCCGAACAAGCGGCTGAAGTTCTTGATATGGAAGTGGCTGTTGTACCTACAAAGACCGTACCGCAGGGAATGGCTGCACTACTTGCTTTTAATCCATCTGCTTCTGTTGAAGACAATAAACAGTTAATGACCGAGGCTTCGAAACAGGTGAAAACAGGTCAAGTCACGTTTGCTGTGAGAGATACGTCGATCGATGGTGTATCGATTTCAAAAGATGACTTTATGGGAATAGACGAAGGCAAGATTGTCGTCTCGGATTCTGACCGTCAAAAGTCTGCTCAGAGCCTATTGGAGACAATGCTGGATGCTGACTCAGAGATCTTGACCATTCTATATGGTGAAGATGTAAGCGATGAGGATGTTGAGTCACTAAGGGAGTATGTGGAACAGCGCTATGAAGATGTCGAAGTGGAAGTTCATAATGGTAAACAACCACTTTACTCCTATATATTCTCAGTTGAATAAGGATTAAAGGAAGGGGGCAGCTCTAAAAGGAGTTTGTCCCCTTCACTTATGTTAGAATGGTAATAGAAATCGGATGTTAGGTAAGGGGGAATAGTCATGAAATACAAAAGTGTATTTGATATCATCGGTCCTGTGATGATTGGTCCATCAAGTTCTCATACGGCTGGTGCTGCAAGAATAGGAAGAATTGCAAGAAACCTTTTTCGCAGGGAACCAAAATGGGCGACGATATCCTTTTATGGATCGTTTGCAAAAACGTACAAGGGTCATGGTACAGATGTAGCTATAGTCGGAGGTATCCTAGATTATGATACATATGATGAACGAATAATCGAATCGATCAATGTAGCTAAGGAAAAAGGGATAAAGATCAAATTTCAAGAAGAAGATGCCATCACGGATCATCCGAATACAGCCCGGATCCGCATGGGGGATGATCAAGGAGAAATTGAATTGGTCGGTATTTCCATTGGTGGAGGAAAAGTTGAAATCATTGAACTTAACGGCTTTGAACTTAAACTCTCAGGTCATCATCCAGCGATCCTTGTAGTCCATGATGACCGATTCGGAGCGATTGCTTCTGTCTCCAATGTCATTGCCAAGCATCAACTGAACATCGGGCATATGGATGTTTCAAGGAAAGAAAAAGGACAAATGGCACTTATGACCATCGAGGTCGATCAACCGATAGATGAAGCGGTCATCAATGAATTGACATCACTGCCGAACATTACACAAGTAACACGGATTTCCGATTAATCAATTACTATTATGATAGCGTTTACATGAAGGCGAGGAGGTTATTTACATGTTTAGAAATGTAGCAGAATTGGTTGAACTTGCTGAAAGTCAGAACAAGAAAATATCTGATATTATGATCGAACAGGAAATTGAGTTTACGGGTAAAACTTTTGAACAGGTTTATAGTCAGATGGAAAAGAACCTGGAAGTAATGGAGCAGGCAGTAGCCAGGGGCCTCGAAGGTGTCAAGTCCCATTCAGGACTTACTGGCGGCGATGCTGTATTATTACAAAAATACATTGATTCAGGTCGTTCACTGTGTGGGGATACTATTTTGGATGCGGTCAGTAAAGCTGTGGCAACGAACGAAGTGAATGCAGCGATGGGGACCATTTGTGCCACCCCTACTGCAGGATCCGCCGGAGTGGTTCCCGGAACACTGTTTGCTGTGAAAAATAAGTTAAATCCTACAAAAGATGAAATGATCCGCTTTTTATTTACATCCGGTGCCTTTGGTTTCGTTGTGGCGAATAACGCTTCCATCTCAGGGGCAGCTGGCGGCTGCCAGGCAGAGGTAGGATCCGCGAGCGGAATGGCCGCAGCTGCCATCGTTGAAATGGCAGGGGGAACCCCTGGTCAATCAGCAGAAGCCATGGCGATTACGTTGAAGAACATGTTAGGTCTGGTATGTGATCCCGTTGCAGGACTGGTGGAAGTGCCTTGTGTGAAACGGAATGCGATGGGAGCTGCCAATGCCATGGTTGCGGCGGATATGGCACTTGCAGGTATAACGAGCCGTATTCCTTGTGATGAAGTGATCGATGCCATGTATAAAATCGGTCAAACCATGCCGGTTGCGCTTCGTGAAACGGCTCAAGGGGGACTGGCGGCTACTCCGACAGGCAGAGAGCTTGAAGCAAAAATTTTTGGGGTTTCCCTGAATAAACGTGAAGACTCGTAATGAAGGACTGACAATCCAGAACATTAAGGGGATTGGGGAAGAAACAGCTTTACAGCTGAATGCAATGGGGATACATTCCGTTCTGGATCTGTTAGAATACCTGCCTTACCGCTATGAGGATTATCGACTTAGGGATCTGGAAGAAGTAGCCCATGATGAACGCGTCACGGTTGAGGGGAAAGTTCATTCGGAACCCGCACTGATGTTTTATGGGAGAAAGAAATCCCGTTTGACCATGAGGATTCTTGTTGGGAGGAATCTGGTTCAAGCGGTGTTTTTTAATCAGCCTTACTTAAAAAAGAAAATCAATCTTCATGATACGGTAACGGTGACTGGAAAATGGGATAAAAACAGGCAAATCATTACCGCCCAATATTTTCATTCGGGCCCTCATGATAAACAGGGGGATTTTGAACCTGTATATTCATTGAAAGGCTCAGTGAAAAACAATACACTCAGGAAATTCATCAAGAAGGCTTTCAATGATTATGGTCATATGATCCATGAGAATCTCCCGGTCCATTTAATGGAAAAGTATAAGCTTTCAAGTCGGAAAGATGCCCTGTATCATCTTCACTTTCCTGATTCCACAGAAGATATGAAGCAGGCAAGAAGGCGGTTTGTTTATGAAGAATTCCTGTTGTTTCAGTTGAAGATGCAGGCCCTTAGAAAGTTCGAAAGGGAACATTCAAGCGGCATGTCTCAACATTATGATTTGGAGAAAGTCAAATCGTTCATTGATTCTTTACCATTTCCATTGACCGATGCGCAAAAACGGGTGGTGAATGAGATTTCAGCAGATATGAAATCTCCTTATCGCATGAATCGCCTTCTTCAAGGGGATGTGGGATCCGGTAAGACAGTCGTATCCGCCATTGCCTTATATTCAAGTGTAACAGCGGGATATCAGGGAGCATTAATGGTCCCGACAGAAATACTGGCAGAGCAGCATGCGAATTCACTTAGTGAACTGCTGGGGTCGATGGGACTTTCCGTTGCCCTTCTAACCAGCTCAGTAAAAGGGAAGAAGCGTCGTCTTTTACTGGATAAATTGAAAGAGGGAGAGATTGATATTCTCATTGGTACCCACGCACTCATTCAGGATGAAGTCGAATTCAAGCATCTGGGCCTCGTGGTCACCGATGAACAGCACAGGTTTGGTGTCAATCAAAGAAGGGTCCTTCGGGAAAAAGGGGAAAGTCCTGATGTCTTATTCATGACAGCGACCCCGATTCCGAGAACACTTGCCATCACCGTATTTGGTGAGATGGATGTGAGTATCATCGATCAAATGCCTGCGGGAAGGAAGTCGATTGAAACCTATTGGGCGAAAGCGGATATGCTTTCCAGGGTCCTTTCGTTTATGGATAAGGAGTTAGACCAGGGGCGCCAGGCTTATGTGATTTGTCCATTGATTGAGGAGTCGGATAAACTGGATGTGCAAAATGCCATCGATGTCTATAATCAATTGGTTCATTATTTTGAAGGACGTTACAAAGTCGGTCTGATGCACGGGAGACTTCATCCTGAAGATAAGGATGGAGTCATGAGGGAATTCAGTGCAAACCACCTTCAAGTGCTTGTTTCAACTACGGTGGTTGAAGTTGGTGTGAACGTGCCCAATGCTACATTCATGCTCATCTATGACGCGGAACGATTCGGTTTGAGTCAGCTCCATCAATTGAGAGGAAGGGTAGGACGTGGTGAACATCAATCCTATTGTATCCTCCTTGCCGAACCGAAGACCGAAGTCGGCAAAGAGCGCATGAAGATCATGTCAGAAACGAATGATGGATTTGTCCTTAGTGAAAAAGATCTTGAACTGAGGGGACCCGGTGACTTCTTCGGCAGAAAACAGAGTGGGTTACCGGAGTTTAAGGTGGCGGACATGGTGCACGACTACCGAGCGCTGGAAGTAGCAAGGGACGATGCTCAGCGTTTGATCTCATCCGATCAATTCTGGAGTGATCCAGAGTTTGAACCGCTCAGGGAGTATTTATCCGGATCGGGAATATTAGAAGGCGAAAAGCTAGACTAAGAAAAGGCAGATTGTGAGATTATTTCTTGCAATCTGCTTTTTTAGATTATATACTACTATTAGTACCTAGTACTAATACTGGACGGTGTTAAAATTGAGACTTTCGAAAAAAGAAAGACAGGGAAACCTTACTGACACAATCAAAGTAAATCCTTTTATAACAGATGAAGAATTGGCTGAACGGTTTCGGGTAAGCGTCCAGACAATCCGGTTGGACCGGATGGAATTGTCGATACCAGAGCTTCGTGAACGCATCAAATACGTTGCAGAGAAATCGTTTGAAGACGAAGTGAAGTCGTTACCTATTGAAGAGATTATTGGAGAAATTATTGATATAGAGCTGGATCAAAGTGCGATATCCATTTTTGATGTAAAACGGGAGCATGTTTTCATCAGGAATGGGATTGCGAGGGGGCACCACCTGTTTGCTCAGGCGAATTCCCTTGCAGTTGCTGTCATAAATGACGACTTGGCGTTAACTGCGAAGTCAAACATCCGTTTTACCCGACCTGTAAAGGAAGGGGAACGGGTGGTCGCGAAAGCAAAAGTGATACATATGAAAGATCAAAAAGACCGAACAACGGTAGAAGTTCAAAGTTTAGTCGGTGGTGAGCTCGTTTTTACCGGTGAATTTGAAATGTATCGCTCTAAAAAATCTGTAAAGGATGAAGAGTAGATGAAATTAGCCGTTGATGCAATGGGCGGGGACAACGCCCCGAAAGAAATCGTTCTTGGAGTGAAGCGGGCATTACGTGAATTTAATGATATTGAAGTCCTTCTATACGGGGATGAAAAGCAGATCAAACAGTATATCACCCCGGAAGATCGCCTGACGATCGTCCACACCGATGAAGTGATCGAAGGTACGGATGAGCCTGTCAGAGCGGTGAAGCGGAAGAAGGATGCTTCGATGGTACTGATGGCCCAAGCTGTGAAAAATGGGGAAGCGGATGCCTGTATTTCAGCAGGCAATACGGGTGCCCTAATGACGGCAGGATTGTTCATTGTAGGGAGAATTGACGGGATTGAGCGGCCAGCGTTGGCACCGACCCTTCCCACACTTGATGGAAAAGGATTCCTTATGCTTGACCTTGGGGCGAATGTCGATGCGAAACCTGAGCATCTTGCACAATACGCAGTCATGGGAAGCATTTATTCCGAGAAAGTGAGAGGGATCAATAATCCTCGTGTGGGCTTATTGAACATTGGAACGGAAGATAAAAAGGGAAATGAATTAACAAAGAAAACGTTCCAATTATTAAAGGAACTGCCTGTCAATTTTGTAGGGAATGTAGAGTCCAGAGACCTACTGGACGGACCGGCCGATGTTGTCGTAACGGATGGTTTTACTGGGAATATGGTACTGAAGACCATTGAAGGGACCGCCCTGTCCGTTTTCTCCATGTTGAAAAAAACGTTCACGGCCTCAACGAAAAACAAACTTGCAGCAGGACTGGTGAAGAATGACCTGAAGCAATTAAAGAATATGCTCGATTATACAGAGTACGGTGGGGCCGGCCTGTTCGGACTAAAGGCACCTGTCATCAAAGCCCATGGTTCTTCCAATGAAGTGGCGCTGTACAATGCCATGAGACAAGCAAGGGAAATGGTGAAGCACGACGTTTCCAACACGATAAAAGATGCTATAAAGGGGAGTGTGGAATAATATGAGTAAAATCGCGTTTATCTTTCCCGGGCAAGGTTCCCAAACGGTTGGGATGGGAAAAGAATTAGCCGAGCAATACCCTGATGTGCAATCATATTTTAATAAAGCCGACGAACGATTGGGCACAAAGCTTTCATCGATCATATTTGAAGGCCCCCAGGAAGAGCTTACCGAGACAACGAACGCTCAGCCTGCCCTCCTGACGACGAGCATGGCCATCCTGGACCGCTTGAAAGCAGAGGGGATTACGGCAGTTTATACGGCAGGTCACAGCTTAGGGGAATACTCTGCCCTGGTGGCTGCAGGTGCAATCGGATTTGAAGATGCCGTGTATGCCGTTCGTAAAAGAGGGGAATTCATGGAAGAAGCAGTACCAAGCGGAGAAGGAACGATGGCGGCAGTCCTTGGTTTGGGAAGAGGACCATTGAAAGAAGTGACAGACCTTGTGACGGATGAGGGTCATCCCGTTGGACTCGCGAACTTGAATTGTCCCGGGCAGATTGTCATTTCAGGTACGGTAAAGGGAGTGGAGCTCGCTTCAGAGAAAGCGAAGGAAGCCGGAGCGAAGCGGGTCATCCCGCTACAGGTAAGTGGGCCTTTCCATTCTCAATTGATGAAACCGGCTGCCGAACAGTTCGTTTCAATCCTGGATTCGATCACGATCAACGATGCAGAAGTACCCGTCATTGCGAATGTGAATGCAGAGCCTGTAACAGGACGTGAAGAAATCAAGCGTTTATTAATTGAACAATTGTACTCACCTGTTCAATGGGAAGATTCGGTCGAAAAGCTGCTTGAGTCAGGTGTAGATACATTCATCGAAATCGGACCTGGTAAAGTGCTTTCAGGTTTAGTGAAAAAAGTGAACAGACGTGTGAAGACATTTGCAGTTCAAGATGAAGCGTCCTTGCAACAAACGATTCAAGCGCTGAAGGAGGAAGCTTAAATGAATTTAGAAGGTAAAGTGGCACTGGTAACAGGCGCATCCCGTGGAATTGGACGGGAGATCGCCCTTGAACTTGCCCGTGAAGGTTGTAATGTCGCCGTGAATTACGCGGGTAGTGAAGCGAAAGCAAACGAAGTCGTGGATGAAATCAAGAGTTTGGGTAGAGAAGCGATAGCTGTTCAATGTAACGTATCGGATGCTGAAGGTGTTCAGGCAATGGTGAAGGGAACGATTGCTGAATTTGGTTCCATCGACATTCTTGTGAACAATGCCGGCATCACCAAGGATAATCTGTTGATGAGAATGAAAGAAACAGAATGGGATGATGTCATCAACATCAATCTTAAAGGTGTATTCCTGTGTACGAAGGCCGTTACACGTCAAATGATGAAGCAACGAAGCGGACGGATCATCAATATTTCTTCCATTGTCGGAGTGAGCGGGAATCCTGGACAAGCAAACTATGTAGCAGCCAAATCAGGTGTGATCGGTTTGACGAAAACGACAGCGAGAGAGCTCGCCCCCCGTGGAATTACTGTGAATGCCGTTGCCCCTGGTTTCATTTCGACGGATATGACCGATCAGCTTCCGGAAGATGTACGCGGTGAAATGTTAAAACAAATCCCGTTAAGCCGTTTTGGCGCTCCCGGGGATATTGCAAAAGTAGTGACATTTGTTGCATCCGATTCGGCATCGTACATGACGGGTCAAACTCTCCATATTGACGGCGGAATGGTCATGTAATGGGAAGAATGAAATAATTTATGCATCGTTTTCATGTATACTCTTTTCATTAGAGGTGGAAATGCTCTATAATACTTGAGGGGAGGTGACAAAAATGGCAGAAGTATTAGATCGTGTAACAAAAATTATCGTTGATCGTCTAGGTGTAGATGAATCTCAAGTAACTCTTGAAGCTTCTTTCAAAGAAGATCTAGGAGCTGACTCCCTTGATGTAGTTGAGCTGGTTATGGAACTTGAAGATGAATTTGATATGGAAATTTCTGACGATGATGCTGAAAAAATCGGCACAGTAGGTGATGCTGTGAACTACATACAGGCAAAAGCTTAATCGTTAGATTGAATAGAGAGATGGATGCTCCATCTTATATTCTAACCATTTGAAACTTGGTAGGGGTCTGATCCCTACCAAGTTTATTTGTGTTCTAACTTCATTGTTCAAGAAATTTTTTGCGTAAATGATTTTTTTAGAATAAACTTGATTAGTATACATTGAGAACATATTAGCAAGGTGGAGTGCCTGATGCGGAAGCAAAACAGAAGTAATGGATTATCTAAACACAAAAATGATTTGAAATTCAAGACATTTCAAAATCAAATGGGAATTCAATTTAAAGATGAAAAACTCCTTAAACAAGCTTTTACTCATTCATCTTATGTGAATGAGCATCGTCGAAAACCATATGAAGATAACGAACGCTTAGAATTTCTCGGGGACGCCGTTCTGGAATTAACGGTATCTCAATTTCTTTTCAAGAAATACCCCATGATGAGTGAAGGGGAACTGACCAAGTTAAGGGCGGCCATCGTATGTGAACCATCCCTGGTAAAGTTCTCGATTGAACTGAATTTCGGTGAACTCATCCTTTTGGGTAAAGGTGAAGAAATGACGGGGGGGCGTGAGAGACCGGCTTTACTCGCCGATGTCTTTGAAGCGTTTATCGGGGCGTTATACTTGGATCAAGGATTGGAAACAGTCATCTCAATCCTTGAAAAAGTGGTCTACCCCAAAATTAATGTCGGTGCTTTTTCTCATGTGATGGATTATAAGAGTCAATTGCAAGAGCTGGTTCAAAGGGGCAGTGCAGGAATGATCGAATATAGTATCTTAGAAGAAAGCGGCCCTGCCCACAATCGTCAGTTTATTTCAAGAGTGAGTTTAAATGATGAAGAATTGGGCATTGGAAATGGCCGGTCAAAAAAAGAGGCTGAGCAAAAAGCCGCACAGAAAGCTCTGGAAAAATTAAAACAAAAGCTGGACGCGAAATAGGGGGAAAGAAGATGTTCCTCAAACAACTAGAAGTAATGGGGTTTAAATCTTTTGCAGAAAGAATATCCGTGGAGTTTGTCCCGGGTGTCACGGCTGTCGTAGGACCAAACGGCAGCGGGAAAAGCAATATTATAGACGCAATCAGGTGGGTCCTTGGTGAACAATCAGCAAAAAGCCTGCGCGGATCGAAAATGGAAGACGTCATTTTTGCCGGAAGTGATTCAAGGAAAGCTCTCAATATAGCAGAAGTGACCCTTGTTTTAGATAACGAAGACGGAACACTGCCCATCGATTATAGTGAGGTCAGTGTCACAAGAAGAGTCTACCGTTCGGGAGATAGTGAATATTTACTGAATAAACAGCCATGCAGGTTAAAGGATATCATCGAACTGTTCATGGATTCAGGGTTAGGAAAAGAAGCTTTCTCGATTATCAGTCAGGGCAAAGTGGAAGAAATCCTGAACAGTAAGCCGGAAGAAAGAAGAACCATCTTCGAAGAGGCTGCCGGGGTACTGAAGTATAAATCACGGAAGAAAAAAGCTGAAAATAAGTTATTTGAAACACAAGAAAATCTTAATCGTGTGAATGACATCCTTCATGAATTGGAAGGACAAGTCGAACCCCTGAAGCTGCAGGCTTCCATGGCCCGTGATTATCTGGAGAAGAAAGAGGAGCTCGAGAAATTCGAAGTCGCCTTGACTGTCTATGATATAGAAGACTTACATAAGCAGTGGGAAAAGCTGAGTGGAGAATTCGAACAGCATGGACAAGAAGAAGTGTTCCTTTCCTCCCGCATTCAGAAGAAAGAAGCCGTACTGACACAAACAAGAGATAAAATTGCGGCTCTCGATGAGTCGATTTCAAACTTACAAGAAGTGCTCCTTTCCACAAGTGAAGAATTAGAGAAACTTGAGGGTAGAAAACAAGTACTGGTAGAGCGTAAGAAAAATTCGTCCACCAATGAATCACAGTTGAAGCAATCGATTGAAGAAGCTGAAAATCAAATTCAACGTTTAGTTTCTGAAAAAGAAAAAGCAAAACGCGACTTCAAGAGGATCGATACTGAGGTGTCCGGGTTAAAAGAACTCCTTGTCACGAAACAGAATCAATTCAAGCACTATAACGAAAATATTGAAGAAGTCATTGAATCATTTAAAAGTGATTACATTGAAAAACTCAATCAACAGGCTTCTGCAAAAAATGAAATTCAATATCTCAAACAGCAGTTGGACCAGCAATCCAGTCGCAGCGGCCGATTAGAAGCGGAAAATGAAAAATATGTCTCTCAACGTGAAGTCTTGCATTTGCGCCACAAGGAACGATCGAAAGAACTTCAAACACAAAAAGAACAGATTGATGAGCACATCTTCTTGTATCGTGAGGAGCAAAAGAAGCTTGAATCCGTGAAAGCCAAATATGAAAAACAGGAGAAAACACTTTATCAAGCATTTCAATTCCTGCAACAAGCGAAGTCCCGGAAAGAAATGCTCGAAGAAATGGAAGAAGACTATTCAGGTTTCTTCCAGGGGGTAAAAGAGGTCCTGAAAGAGCGTTCGGGTCAATTAACAGGTATTCAAGGGGCGGTAGCGGAGCTAATTACGGTTCCTAAATCATATGAAACAGCTATGGAAACGGCTCTGGCGGCATCGATGCAGCATATTGTAGTCGATACAGAAGAAGATGGCCGTAAAGCCATTGCCTTTTTGAAGAAACATCAATATGGCCGAGCCACGTTCCTGCCGATGAACGTAATCAAAGGGAAAACCATACCCGAAAGCCAAAAGAACATGCTGAAAGGGCATCCTTCCTTTGTAGGAGTGGGATCTGATCTGTTGCATTATGATGATCGCTTTCAAATGGTGATTTCAAGCCTTGTGGGAAATGTCATCATCACAAAGGATCTAAAGGGTGCGAATGAAATTGCGAAGCTTGTTCAATATCGTTATCGCCTGGTTACGCTGGATGGGGATGTTGTCAATCCCGGGGGATCCATGTCCGGAGGTACTGTGAAACAGAAGAAAAATTCCCTTCTTTCAAGAAAAGGGGAACTGGAAGAGATGAAAGAAAAGCTTTCCAGTATGGAAACTCAAACAGAACAGCTTCAATCCCAAGTGAAAGCTCTTAAAGAAGAAAGCAATTTTCGTGAGAAGAAACTGGAAGAAATGAGAGTGAAGGGGGAGAGCCTGCGTCTCAAGGAACAGGAACTGCTCTCCCAACTTCGTGAAATTGAACTTTCCCAGCAAAATCTGGATGAAAGGCTGTCCCTTTATGACCTGGAGAAAAAAGATTTTACGTCAATCAAAGAAAAGCATGATTACAGAACGAAAGAACTGGAAGCTTCACTCAAGGAGATAGGGGAAGAGGTTACAAAGCTTGATCAAAAGATTAATGAGCTGACTCTTCAGAAAAATAGTGAACGAACGTCCAAAGACGCTTTGTTGAATGAAATCAGTGACATTAAAGCGATTCTCGCTGCGCGGAATGAACAGCTGGTAAACAGCCGACAGCAACTGAACCGGGTGCAGGATACAATGTCTGAGACAAACAGGCGAAAGATAAGTCTCCAGGATGATCTGGAATGGTTGCAGACAGAAATGAAGGATAACTTCTCGGGTGAAGAGCAGCTTGGAATCAAAGCAGAAGAGTGTGCCGTGCAAAAGGAAGAAACGTCCAAGTTGATCGCTGTCCGCAGGGACGAGCGCTCCAACCTTCAACATACTGTCGATGACGAGGAAATAGAGCTGAAAGAATTAAAGCGTCTGCATAAAGGATTGGTCGGTGCTCTTCGGGATGAGGAAGTGAAAATCAATCGTCTTGATGTAGAACTCGAAAACCGTCTTGATCATTTGCGGGATGAGTATATGCTTTCGTTTGAAGCGGCAAAGCAGGACTACCCCCTTTCAATTGAGGTGGAAGAAGCAAGGAAAAAAGTGAAACTTGTGAAATTAGCATTGGAAGAGCTCGGGACCGTCAATCTGGGTGCAATAGATGAATATGAACGAGTGAAGGAAAGATACGAATTTTTAGTTGATCAGAAGAATGACCTGACGGAAGCGAAGGACACTCTTTACTTGGTCATTAACGAAATGGACACCGAAATGATTAAACGTTTTGATCAAACCTTCTCGAGCATACAAGAGGAATTTGAAGGTGTATTCAAAGCCTTGTTTGGCGGTGGAAGAGCAGAGCTGAAGCTGACCGATCCATCTGATCTGCTTCACACCGGTGTGGATATAGTAGCCCAGCCTCCCGGAAAGAAGCTACAGAACCTGGGGCTTATGTCAGGCGGGGAACGGGCTCTGACGGCCATTGCCCTGCTGTTTTCCATCCTGAAGATCCGCCCTGTCCCGTTCTGTATACTGGATGAAGTGGAAGCGGCCCTGGACGAAGCGAATGTGCAGAGATTCAGTCAATATTTAAAGAAATTCAGTGATGAAACACAATTCATTGTCATCACTCATCGTAAAGGTACCATGGAAGAAGCCCATGTATTGTATGGGGTAACGATGCAGGAATCCGGAGTGTCTAAACTGGTATCAGTCAGGCTGCAGGAAACAAAGGAACTACTTGAAACTTAAATAAGGGTGTGGAAAAGTGAGTTTTTTTAAGAAGCTTAAAAATAAATTTACACAGTCCAGTGATAATGTCACAGAGAAATTTAAAGATGGGTTAAGTAAAACAAGAAATAACTTCACGTCAAAGGTGAATGATCTGGTGGCCAGATACCGCAAAGTCGATGAAGAATTCTTTGAAGAGCTGGAGGAAATTCTGATCGGAGCGGATGTCGGCTTTGATACCGTCATGGAGCTCATTGATGAACTTAAACTTGAAGTGCAACGAAAAAATATTCAAGATACGGAAGACGTCCAATCCGTCATTTCAGAGAAGCTTGTTGAGATCTACCAGGGTGATCGCGATGAGGACAACAGCCTGAATATTCAAGAAGACCAACTGACGGTTTTACTATTTGTCGGTGTGAATGGAGTAGGGAAGACGACGACCATCGGAAAAATGGCTCATATGTTCAAGGAACAGGGCAAAAATGTTGTTCTTGCAGCAGGCGACACATTTCGCGCAGGTGCCATCGAACAGCTTGAAGTATGGGGTGAACGCGTTGGGGTCCCTGTCATTAAGCAGGCGGCGGGAAGCGATCCTGCGGCTGTGATGTTCGATGCCGTCCAATCTGCCAAAGCGAAAAAGGCGGACATACTCATTTGTGATACGGCAGGAAGATTGCAAAACAAAGTGAATTTAATGAAAGAGCTTGAAAAGGTGAAACGGGTGATTGAAAGAGAAATTCCAGGAGCCCCTCACGAAGTATTACTCGTTCTTGACGCAACCACAGGGCAAAATGCCATGGTACAGGCAAAAACCTTTAAAGAAGCAACAAACGTCTCAGGTATCGTCCTGACGAAGCTTGACGGGACTGCTAAAGGCGGGATCGTGCTTGCGATCCGGAACGAGCTCGAAATTCCGGTGAAATATGTGGGTCTGGGAGAAAAAATGGATGACCTTCAACCGTTCGATGCTGAAAAGTATGTTTACGGCTTGTTTTCAACCCTCGTCGATGAAGAAGAATAAATCATAATCCATAGGGCAGCCTGCTTTAGAGACTTTACGATATAGTCCAGCAGGCTGCTCTACTTTTCTCTATGAAAAATCCGTCAGTATCCTTGACAAGCGCCCGTAAACACTGTATTCTTCATATGTAAAGGTTTTTCACTTAACAAGGAGGGATATCCGTGCTGGAGAAAACGACCAGAATGAATTATCTCTACGATTTTTATCAATCTTTGTTAACTCCTAAACAAAGAAGCTATATGTCCCTCTATTACCTGGATGATTTCTCTTTAGGTGAAATTGCTGAGGAATATAATGTTAGCCGGCAAGCAGTGTACGATAACATTAAGAGGACAGAGGCCATGATCGAGGAGTACGAAGAAAAGCTTTTATTATTTAAAAAATTTCAAGAACGCAACGAGATTCTTGATCAACTCAGACAAAAAATAGAAGAGCCATCAATCGATTCTTCTCATTGTTTAAAACTCATTGATGATCTTGAAATATTGGATTAGGAGGCGGCATGAATGGCATTTGAAGGATTAGCCGACCGACTGCAAGGTACAATACAAAAAATCCGTGGAAAAGGAAAGATCTCAGAAGCGGATGTCAAAGAAATGATGCGTGAAGTTCGTCTTGCTCTTTTAGAAGCAGACGTTAATTTTAAAGTGGTGAAGCAATTCGTCAAGAAAGTAAGTGAACGGGCTGTCGGACAAGAAGTCATGAAGAGCCTTACACCTGGTCAACAGGTCATTAAAGTTGTTCAGGAAGAGCTTACAAACTTGATGGGTGGCGAACAAAGTCAGATTGCCGTCGCTAAACGTCCACCCACTGTCATTATGATGGTTGGTTTACAAGGTGCAGGTAAAACGACGACCACTGGTAAGCTTGCGAACCTGCTTCGGAAGAAACATAACCGCAAACCGCTGTTGGTGGCTGCTGATATTTACCGTCCCGCTGCCATCAAACAGTTGGAAACCATCGGAAAGCAATTAAGCCTTCCCGTGTTTTCACTTGGGGATCAGGTAAGCCCGGTTGAAATTGCGAAAAAAGCCATCGAAAAGGCAAAAGAAGAACATCACGATTATGTTCTGATTGATACAGCAGGTCGACTTCACATTGATGAAAACCTGATGGGAGAGCTGAAAGAAATTAAAGAACTCTCCAATCCGGACGAGATTTTCCTCGTGGTAGATGCCATGACTGGTCAAGATGCAGTTAACGTTGCACAAAGCTTCAATGAAGCTCTTGGTATATCCGGTGTTGTCCTGACCAAACTTGATGGTGACACCAGAGGCGGAGCAGCGTTATCCATCCGTTCCGTCACTGAAAAGCCTATTAAATTTGTAGGTATGGGTGAGAAGATGGATGCCTTGGAAGCCTTCCATCCTGAGCGTATGGCATCACGGATCCTCGGTATGGGGGATGTCTTGTCCCTCATTGAAAAGGCTCAGGCGAATGTGGATGAAGAGAAGGCCAAAGAACTTGAACAAAAAATGCGCACGATGTCTTTCACATTTGATGATTTCCTTGATCAACTAGGTCAAGTGAGGCAGATGGGTCCTCTGGACGAACTTCTCAAAATGATGCCTGGAGCAAACAAGATGAAGGGTCTGGATAAGATTCAAGTCGATGACAAGCAGATCAGTCACGTAGAGGCCATCATCCAATCCATGACGAGCGATGAAAAAACCCACCCTGAAACGATCAATGCTTCCCGCCGTAAACGGATTGCAAAAGGGAGCGGGACATCCATTCAAGAGGTGAACCGACTTCTGAAACAATTCGAGGACATGAAGAAAATGATGAAACAGATGAGTGGGATGCAAGGAAAAGGTAAGAAAAAAGGGATGAAATTCCCATTTATGTAAGCGATTCGTTCAACTTTTCATAAGAAAAATTGAACTGTTAAGAAAAAACACTTTACAAACAAAATACACATTTGATATTATACTAACTTGTGTGAAACTATTCGGAGGTGCTTTAATTATGGCAGTAAAAATCAGATTAAAACGTATGGGAGCAAAAAAATCCCCTTTCTATCGTATCGTAGTTGCAGATTCTCGTTCACCACGTGATGGACGTCAAATCGAAACAGTTGGAACTTACAACCCGGTTGCTAAACCAGCTGAAGTGAAAATCGATGAAGAATTAGCTCTTAAATGGTTATCAAATGGTGCTAAGCCATCTGACACAGTTCGTAACCTATTCTCAAACCAAGGCATTATGGAAAAATTCCACAATGCTAAGAACAGCAAGTAATCGATTAGATCGATGAAAGATCTTATTCTAACGATTGTGAAACCCCTGGTTGACCATCCGGACTCTGTCCGCGTCGATTTAGATGAAGGGACGAACGGTTTAACTTATAAGTTATCCGTTCATCCCGAGGATATGGGTAAGGTCATTGGGAAACAGGGGCGAGTAGCTAAATCGATTCGAACTGTGGTATACGCTGCAGCAGGATCTTCACAACAGAAGAAAATCTTTTTAGAGATAGTGGAGTAAGGAAGCTTACTAAAGCTCATTACTACAAGCTCTAAGAATCAGGGGACTGACCCACAAAGGTTACTACTTAGCCTTAAGACGTCAGTCCCCTTTTTCATAGGGTTGATCGCCATGTAATGGTATACTATCGTCAGATGGGTTTTAAGCCCTCATAAAACCGTTTCTCCCCTAAGAACACCCTTAAGGTCATTACTTCAGTGAGGGGTGAATAGAAGGAGGAGGAAAGACGTTGAACGTGATACATACGATAACAATTAAACAAGTCCTCACAGAAAAGAGTAAGGACCTGTTAATGAAACGCTATGAAAATCAAACGTTTCATTTGAAAAAGGAAAGTGATCAGCTTCAGTTCGAAATGAAAAAGATTGAACGTGGCAAGAAATATCCCACTCATAAATTAAATCAGCATTTTGAAAGAGAATTGAATGAACGGGCAGAAAAAATCAAGCTGTTGGAATTTCAAATGGAACAGCTGAATATCCTCCCGATTGGCAGCGAGCTGAAAGAAAAAGAAGTCCAAGGTATGATGGACATTCAAGTTGGTGACAATTGGGAGGAAGAAACCCTTTCAAAGACGATTGTAATAGAAGACGGTATAGTGAAAGAAATACGTTAATGCAAGAGGTGAATGCGATGGAAAAGTGGTTTAATGTAGGTAAGATTGTCAACACTCATGGAGTTAAAGGGGAAGTGAAGGTCGTATCGACGACAGATTTCCCCGAAGAGCGTTATCAGAAAGGGAACACTCTCTATTTGTTCAGGAATGGCCAGGAATCCCTCGGTCTCGTGATCAAATCTCATAGAAATCATAAGAGTTTTGATTTGCTTACGTTTGAAGGGTATGAAAATATCAATGAGGTCGAGAAGTTTAAAGAAGGCATCCTGAAGGTGCAGGAAGACCAATTACAGGAACTGGACGAAGGGGAATACTATCTCCATGAAATCGTCGGCTGTAAGGTAGTGACAACAGCAGGAGAAGAGCTGGGTACCGTCAAAGAGATTTTGAGCCCGGGGGCGAACGATGTATGGGTAGTGAAGGGTGAGCGAGGGAAAGAGTACCTCATCCCTTATATAGAGGATATCGTGAAAACGGTCGATATTGAGTGTCAGCTTATTACCATTGAGCCGATGGAAGGCCTGCTATCATGATGAGAATTGACGTCCTCTCTTTATTCCCTGGTATGTTCGAAGGGATCTTCGGTGATTCCATCTTAAAAAAGGCCAATGAGAAAAGAGCCGTTACGTATAATGTGATCAACTTTCGTGAGTACGCTGATAACAAACATAATCAGGTGGATGATTACCCTTACGGCGGGGGGGCCGGGATGGTTTTGAAGCCTCAGCCTATATTTGATGCAGTCGAGGCGTTGAGAAAAGAAGAAGAATCTACGCCGCGGGTCATCCTTATGTGCCCGCAGGGAGAACGATATACCCAGCAAAAGGCTGAGGAGCTTTCGAAAGAAGATCATCTCGTATTTATTTGCGGTCATTATGAAGGCTATGATGAACGAATAAGAGAGCACGTGGTAACCGACGAAATCTCCATTGGTGACTATGTGTTGACTGGCGGGGAACTCGGGGCGATGGTGGTCATAGATAGTGTTGTCCGCCTGCTTCCCGGGGTACTGGGGAATGAGGATTCCCCTATACTTGATTCGTTCTCTTCAGGTCTCTTGGAGCATCCGCATTACACCCGTCCATCAGATTTCAGAGGGATGAAGGTACCCGTTGAGTTGATTTCAGGAAACCATCGTCTGATCGATGAATGGAGAGAGAAAGAGAGCCTGAAAAGGACCTATGAAAGAAGGCCGGATCTATTAGAGAGTTATCCTCTCACAGATCGACAAAAGGCTTGGATAGAGGAATGGAGAAACTCTAAATAGGCTCTTGCATCCTGAAGGCCTGTATGGTATTATATTCTTTGTGGTTTCCAGGAGTTATCTCCTGAAATCATGGATCCCGATGTTCCGCTGCAATCAATCGCTTTTGTAAGAGCATCTGTTGGAAGGAGTTGAAAAAGATGCACAAATTAATCGAAGATATTACGAAAGAACAACTTCGCTCTGATCTACCATCTTTCCGTCCTGGTGATACAGTACGTGTACACGTTAACATCGTTGAGGGTACTCGTGAACGTATTCAGGTTTACGAAGGAGTAGTAATCAAACGCCGTGGTGGCGGTATCAGCGAAACATTTACTGTTCGTAAAATTTCTTACGGTGTAGGTGTTGAGCGTACTTTCCCAGTACACACACCTAAAATCGCTAAATTAGAAGTTATTCGTCGCGGTAAAGTCCGTCGTGCGAAACTTTATTACCTGCGTAATCTGCGTGGTAAAGCGGCTCGTATTAAAGAAATTCGATAAGAACGTAAGAAAAGGAGCTTGGAGACAAGCTCCTTTTCCTTTTTCTAAAACCTTTCGTTTAAGGGAGTAGAAAGAGGATATCGACTATTTTCGGGAAACCACCAATTTTTAATGAGAATTAGAAGAATTTCTAGTAGAATAGAAAAAGATAGAAAAAATCATGGGTGGTGGAGATGTGGTTAAAGAAAAAAACGAGTGGTGGGAATGGATGAAGGCCCTGTTAATTGCAGTAGGGTTAGCAGCTATCATCAGATTCTTTTTATTTGCCCCCATCGTAGTTGACGGATTATCAATGATGCCTACTTTACATAATGGTGACCGAATGATTGTAAGTAAATTGGGAGAGCCTGAGCGCTTCGATATCGTCGTTTTCCATGCTCCCGAGCAAAAGGATTATATCAAACGGGTCATCGGCCTGCCGGGGGATAAGGTAGAGTATAAAAATGATATATTATATATTAATGGAAAAGCCTATACTGAACCATATCTCAAAGAATACAAAGATCAATTGAACGGCGGTGTCCTAACCGAAGATTTTTCATTAAAGGATATAACCGGTGAAGAAACAGTACCGGAAGGGGAAATTTTTGTTATGGGGGATAACCGGCGATTCAGTAAAGATAGCCGTCATATCGGAACGGTCTCGACCGATGAAGTAATCGGGGACACGAAAGTGATCTATTGGCCTGTTAAAGATTTCGGTTTAGTGAAATAATAGAAAAAGTGTTTGGAGGTGGTCATATGACGATACAATGGTTTCCAGGGCATATGGCTAAAGCTCGTAGACAAGTGACTGAGAAATTAAAACTTGTAGACATAGTGATTGAATTAGTTGATGCAAGAATCCCGTTATCATCCAGAAATCCGATGATTGAAGAAATCATCGGCCAAAAGCCGCGACTCGTTTTATTAAATAAAGCAGACATGGCAGACACAAACAGGACTAATCAGTGGATTGCCTACTTCAAAGAGCAGGGAATCACCGCACTTGCGGTAAATGCACAGGCCGGCAAAGGTCTTCAAGTCATCGTGCAGGCGGCTAAAGAAATCCTCAAAGATAAATTCGATCGCATGAAGTCGAGGGGAATGAGACCACGGGCCATCAGGGCGATGATTGTGGGGATTCCGAACGTTGGTAAATCGACCTTGATCAACAGGCTGGCGAAGAAGAATATCGCCAAAACAGGAAATACACCTGGTGTGACGAAAGCACAGCAGTGGATCAAGGTCGGTAAAGAGCTTGAGCTGCTCGATACCCCCGGCATTTTATGGCCGAAGTTCGAAGATCCCAAGGTAGGCTATAAACTGGCATTAACGGGAGCAATCAAAGATACCATTCTGAATTTGCAGGATATTGCCGTATATGGCCTGCGCTTTCTTGCAGAGTATTATCCAGAGCGATTAGAGGAGCGTTACGGCCTCGAAGAGTTATCTGAAGAGGTAGTGGATAGCTTTGATAAAATCGGGGCTAAGAGAGGCTGTCTGATGACCGGTGGGGAAGTCAATTATGACAAGACTTCTGAAATCATCGTCAGGGATATACGGAATGTTCAGTTAGGACCTATGACATTTGATTTTATTGGTGAAGCTGAAAAAGATAGTGAATAACGGCAGAGGCTGTATAAAGGGAATGGATCTCTTTGACGCAGCCTCTTTATTTTTGTGCGGGATATCCGATATATACGAGGAGGAGCATACGTGACGAAAGTACATAGAACGATCAATGAAATTAAACAATTGATCGGGACACTAACAGAGTCTGATCCGATTTTGGTAGAATTGAAACAGGATGAGAGAAAGGGTGTTCAGAAACTTCTGCTTCAGCTTGAAAGGGAACGAAAGAAGCAAGCTAAGGAGAAAAAGGAGTTTCAGGACCTCACCCGATATGAAAGTGAGTTGCGTCATCAAGGATTCACCCGTATCGCCGGGATAGACGAGGTGGGAAGGGGGCCGCTTGCAGGGCCGGTCGTGACGGCAGCCGTCATCCTTCCCCAAGACTTCTACTTAGCAGGATTGAATGACAGCAAGAAGCTTTCAGAAGGAAAAAGAGAAGAGTATTATGAATATATCCAACATCATGCGATTTCAATTGGAGTTGGAATGGTCCAGGCGGAGGAGATCGATTCCATCAATATTTATCAAGCGACGAAAAAGGCGATGAATGACGCGATCATCCATCTGCCTGTTCAGCCGGATTACTTATTGATCGATGCCATGAAAATTCAATCGCCATATCCGAGTCAGTCAATCATCAAAGGAGATTCAAAAAGCATTTCCATTGCTGCAGCTTCCATTATCGCAAAGGTTACGAGAGACAGGATGATGAAGGAATATGCTGAAAAGTACCCCGGCTATGCTTTCGAGAAAAATGCAGGCTATGGAACAAAAGACCACTTAAATGGACTTGAGCAATTAGGAGTGACCCCTCTGCACCGGAAAAGCTTCGCACCGGTAAAAGAGCATCTGCAGACTAAAGGATAAGCGTTTTCAGCATAAAGTGTAGGATGAATAACATGGGACGGAGGGGAGAGAGATGACCCACATTCACGGTACTGCAAGGAATCAGACACTGTCCTCTCCTGGTGAAAAACCATTTTCGGTCCAGGGTGGAAAGGTTATCTATATAAAGGTACATAAGTTGTTGGGTGATGATCTGGCAGAAGTATCTGCAAACGGTCAGCGGTTCTTGGCAAAGCTTGAAACTCCTTTGAAAGCTGGAGAGCGTCAATGGGTGGAAGTGAAGCAGACAGAGGCAGGAATCAGCCTCCAATTGATCCCGTCTCGCCAAGGAGATGGTGAAGGAATTGCTTCTAAGCTCTTACATCATTTATCCATTTCGACCGATGAGAAAGAAATGACTTCTTTGGTTTCGGATCTTGTAAAGGATAAGATACCCATTCATAAAGAGATGCTGGTGTTTGCAGGGAAGCATGTTACAGGGGAGGATGCAGCTCTTAATTTAAAGATCATCGTAGAAATGGCAAAGAGGAACCTGCCATTTACAGACAGGATATTCCTTTCCATGAAAGCAGGAGAAAGTGGTGATTTTATTTCCATGCTGGATACTCTTGCTTCGAAACTAAATGAAGTGGGAGGAGATGGAAGCACTCTTCAAGTGATTCGAAGACTGCAGGAACCCTTAAAGAGGAATATATCTGAAAATCTTGTCATCAAAGCGTTGACGGGTTTAGCGGATTCTTCACAAACCTACGCAAACCGTTTGGGACGATTTGATTTATTAAAGTCCCTTGGATTCATTCAGAATGAAACGGTCATGAATCAATGGAAGGAAGGTTTAACGGGCATGATCCTTGAGAGAGTGACTTCAGATGGAAAGGGCGGGCTGGCGGCAACTGAAGGACTTCGAAGCGGCCGTGAACAGGCTTCAAGTGTGAGTGGAGCCGGTACTAAATCAGCTTTCTCTCTTGTGGATAAATGGATGAATATCCTTACAGGCTCAAAAACCCGGCTGGAGGGAACAGAAGACGAGACACCTGAAGCAGCGGCAAAACAGCTGGTCGGATTAGCAGGGAAGGAAAAGCTTGTGGAAATGAACTTTAGCAGGCTTGAACAAATAACTGGGAAAGGTGTCCCTTCATCGAATCAGGAAAAAATCTTCCAGATGCTTCACCACCAAACGGTATTGGACCTGACGGAACAACTCAGGGGAGATGAATTGGCCAAAGTATTAAAAAGGATGATCGGTGACTTCGGAATCAACTATGAAGCTCAGTTCCAGAAAGGATATGAGATTCAGGGCCAGACACTGAAGGAGCATCTTATCGGATTAAGCCAGCATCACCCGTCATCGGACATTCGACAATTAGCCGATGACATTGTTCTGAGAATGAACCATCAAGTGCTTCATTCCCAGGATCCATCCCCTCTCCTTACAATCGTACAGCAGTTTCCAATGTATCTGTTCGGACGAAATACGGATATCACCTTACAATGGACTGGAAAAGAGAAGGAAAAGGGAGTCATCGATGGCGACTATTGCAGGGTGTTATTTTATTTGAACATGAAGGAATTGGATGAGACCTTGATCGATATGCAGGTACAACACCGTGTCATTTCTCTGACGGTTTGGAATGACCATTCAGCAATAGAAGCTTTGTCACAACCACTCATTCCCGATCTAAAAAAAGGGCTCGAGAAATTGGACTATCAGTTATCCGCCGTGAAAGTGAAGAAACCCGATAAACATGAAAGCCTCTCAGAAAAGATCTTAAGGAACGAGTCCAATCGAACATTTTCCGGAGTTGATGTAAAAATATGAAAAGGCGGCACGAGAGAAAAGAAGCGATTGCTCTAAGTTATAATCAGCAAGAAGCATCAGCGCCAAAAGTCGTGGCAAAAGGAAAAGGGATGATTGCTGAAAACATCCTGTCAAGAGCGATGGAGCATGGAGTACCTGTTCAAGAGGATAAGAGCCTGTTATCCCTCCTCGGCAACCTGGATATCGGTGAATCCATCCCTGAGGAATTATACGGAGCCGTAGCAGAAGTATTTGCTTTTATCTACCGTTTGGACAGGGACATATCCAGGAGAGAATGAACAAAAGGATCTCACGGTGACGTTAAATGAAGCTAGATTGGTTAGGTGGAATATATTTTTTGAGTATAATAATTTATGTGTGTTCCTTCTAGTAGAAACGGCATGATGTAAATGAATTCTATCTAATTATGTTCAGAATTTTTAAATTAATATAATATTTTTAGCATAATGGTAGACATATATACTGTCATTTTATACAATGAAAGCGCAGTCTATTTTTTGAAGAGTTTGATAGGAGGATGGAAAATGAATATCCATGAATATCAAGGTAAAGAAATCCTCAGAAATTACGGGGTGTCCGTACCAAATGGTAAAGTGGCTTTTACAGCTGAAGAGGCAGTAGAAGCGGCGAAAACGTTAGATTCTAGCGTATATGTTGTAAAGGCGCAAATCCACGCAGGTGGACGGGGCAAGGCAGGCGGAGTCAAAATCGCCAAGAGCCTTGACGAAGTGCGTACATATGCAGAGGAATTAATCGGAAAAACTTTAGTTACTCACCAAACGGGTCCTGAAGGTAAGGAAGTAAAGCGCTTACTTATCGAAGAAGGCTGTGATATCAAAAAAGAGTATTATGTAGGTCTTGTACTCGACCGTGCAACTTCCCAGGTTGTCCTTATGGCATCTGAAGAAGGTGGAACGGAAATCGAAGAGGTAGCAGAACAAACACCTGAAAAAATCTTTAAAGAGTACATCGATCCAGTTGTTGGATTAACAGGTTTCCAAGCGAGACGTATTGCATTCAATATCAATATTCCTCAAAAACTTGTAGGTAAAGCAGCTAAGTTCATGATGGGTCTTTACAATGTGTACATCCAAAAGGATGCTTCAATTGTTGAAATCAACCCGTTAGTAGTGACTGGTGACGGAGATGTCATGGCACTTGATGCGAAGTTCAACTTCGATTCAAATGCATTATACCGCCAAAAGGATGTCATTGAGTTACGCGATCTTGAAGAAGAAGATGCGAAAGAAATCGAAGCTTCCAAATACGACCTGAGCTATATTTCCCTTGATGGGAATATCGGGTGTATGGTAAATGGCGCTGGTCTTGCCATGGCCACGATGGACATCGTGAAGCATTATGGCGGAGATCCCGCTAACTTCCTTGATGTTGGGGGCGGTGCCACAGCTGAAAAGGTAACAGAAGCATTCAAAATCATCCTTTCTGATGAAAACGTTAAAGGTATTTTCGTCAACATCTTCGGTGGAATCATGAAATGTGACGTCATCGCAACGGGTGTTGTAGAAGCTGCTAAGCAGATCGGTCTTCAAGTACCACTTGTGGTTCGTCTTGAAGGAACGAATGTAGACTTAGGTAAAGAAATCCTGAATCAATCAGGCTTGAATATCATTGCAGCTGAATCCATGGCAGACGGCGCACAAAAAATCGTTGAGCAAGTAGGCTGAGAAAGGCGGGGGACTAATGAGCGTATTTATTAATAAAGATACCAAGGTTGTTGTACAAGGAATTACAGGATCAACAGCTCTTTTTCATACGAAGCAAATGCTTGAATACGGTACACAGATCGTGGCAGGTGTTACACCTGGAAAAGGCGGAACAGAGGTTGAAGGCGTACCTGTTTTCAATACTGTGGAAGAAGCAAAGAAAGCAACTGGCGTAAATGCTTCCGTCATCTATGTTCCTGCACCATTTGCAGCAGATGCAATCATGGAAGCGGTAGATGCCGAGCTTGATCTGGCCATTTGTATCACAGAGCATATCCCTGTATTGGATATGGTAAAGGTTAAGAGGTACATGGAAGGCAAGAATACACGCCTTGTCGGGCCGAACTGTCCTGGAGTCATCACTCCTGACGAATGTAAGATCGGGATCATGCCTGGTTACATCCATACTAAAGGACATGTAGGGGTTGTTTCACGTTCTGGTACATTGACGTATGAAGCCGTCCACCAACTTTCACAAGCTGGAATCGGGCAGTCAACGGCAGTGGGTATCGGTGGAGACCCTGTAAACGGTACAGATTTCATTGACGTATTGAAAGCATTCAACGAAGATGAGGATACGTATGCCGTGATCATGATCGGTGAAATCGGAGGTACAGCCGAAGAAGAAGCTGCTGAGTGGATCAAGGCTAATATGACGAAGCCTGTAGTCGGCTTCATCGGTGGACGTACGGCACCTCCAGGGAAACGTATGGGCCATGCCGGTGCGATCATTTCAGGTGGTAAAGGGACGGCTGATGAGAAAATCCGCGTTATGAACGAATGTGGAATTCAAGTTGCGCCAACTCCTTCAGATATGGGGGAAACATTGATCAAGGTCCTTAAAGAAGAGGGAATCCTCGATAAATGTAAAACGCATTAATTTTTTACTGAGACTGACAGCTTGGCTGTCAGTCTCAATTTTATCTATATTAACTTGATCGTTAGGAGGCTTTTAATGAAAGGAAACCGTCACCTTGTCTTTCATATTCATCACTGCCGTGGAATTGGTTTGAAAGGCATAAAACGATTGCTAGAAACTTATCAGGATCTTCACGCTGTCCTTGAACTCCCTTTATCAAAACTCCAACAGATAACGCACGCCACTTCTACGAATGTAGAAACCTTCTATAAAGATCTCCATTCCTTTTCTTCAAAACGCTATATGCAGCTCTATGCTGAGAACAATATAGAGTGGATCACCCTTTTTGATGATGATTATCCAGTCTTGTTGAAAAATGTATATGATCCCCCATTTCTCCTCTTTTTAAAAGGTGACAGGAAACTGCTCCGTTTTTCCCCAAAATTGGCTGTGATAGGGTCGAGAAACGCCACCTCCTACACAGAAAAAGTTCTACACACAATGATTCCGGAGCTTGTCAAACGTGATGTTGTGATCGTAAGTGGACTGGCAAAAGGGGCTGATACCATCGCTCATAAAGAAGCGATAAGATCAGGCGGCAGAACGATAGGTGTGTTGGGAGGAGGATTCCAGCATATTTATCCTAAACAAAATGTCGATCTGGCCGACCATATGATGGACCACCATCTCCTCCTTTCGGAATATCCCCCTTATATCAAACCGGAAAAATGGCATTTCCCATTTAGGAATCGAATCATTAGTGGTATCAGTGATGCGGTACTTGTCACCGAAGCCAGAAAAAAGAGCGGTACATTTATCACGGCAGATTATGCATTGAACGAAGGGAGGGAAGTCCTGTGCTTACCAGGGTCCATATACGATCCATTGGCAGAAGGAACAAACTCCCTTATACAAGAAGGAGCCAAGATGGTTCTGACAATAGAAGACATTTTCTCAGATCTCAGGGTATAAACTTCAAAAATATGATGTAAAATCTATTATTAAAGGGGTTTTTTGAACATAAAACGATGAATATCACATGTAATTCATACAAAATGGTTGCATTTATGCTGAAACTGTTATACATTTTGCAACAGGTATCAAAAACTGTATAAAAGAGAAATAAATAGATTAGAGCAGTACTTCTCTACACTGAAATCATTCTTACACCTATGTGAATGTAAGTGTAAACGTTTCCGTTTGTGCTTGTTAAAAGAACATTCCAAGGTGCTATAAAACAGTGATTATTTTCCTCTTTAAGGAGGCTTATTGGATGGCAGATTATTTAGTAATAGTGGAATCGCCGGCTAAGGCGAAAACGATTGAACGTTATTTAGGGAAAAAATATAAGGTCAGGGCATCAATGGGCCACGTCAGGGACTTGCCAAAAAGTCAGATGGGCGTCGATGTCGAGAATGAATTTGAACCAAAGTATATCACCATACGCGGCAAAGGCCCTGTATTAAAAGAATTAAAAACCGCTGCAAAAAAAGTGAAAAGAATCTTCCTCGCAGCCGACCCCGACAGAGAAGGGGAGGCAATTGCCTGGCACTTGGCTCACAGCCTTGATATGGATACGACTTCAGAATGCCGGGTCGTTTTCAACGAAATCACGAAGGATGCGATCAAAGAATCATTTAAGCATCCCCGTGCCATCAATATGGACCTGGTTGATGCTCAGCAGGCACGAAGAATTTTAGATCGGTTGGTTGGTTACAACATCAGTCCATTATTATGGAAAAAGGTCAAAAAGGGACTAAGTGCAGGAAGGGTACAATCGGTTGCAGTCCGGTTGATCATTGATAGGGAAAATGAAATCAAAGCCTTCACTCCGGAAGAGTATTGGTCCATCGAAGCAGAATTCACCAAAGGTAATGATACATTCCAGGCATCTTTCTATGGGATTGACGGTAAAAAGGTGGAATTGAAGACGGAAGAAGAAGTAAAAGATGTTCTTGGCAAGGTGAAAGGGAAGTCTTTCGAAGTGAATAAAGTCACAAAGAAGGAAAGAAAGAGAAATCCAGCACCGCCTTTTACCACTTCATCCCTTCAGCAGGAAGCAGCCCGTAAATTAAATTTCAGGGCAAAGAAGACGATGATGCTTGCACAGCAATTATACGAAGGAATCGAAATGGGGAAACAAGGAACCGTCGGATTCATCACATACATGAGAACGGACTCCACCCGGATTTCTGAAGTAGCTCAGAAAGAAGCCAATGAATATATCGTGAATAAATATGGTCAGGATTTTATCAAGCAGTCTGAGCGCAAAGAGAAAAAACAACAAAAAGCTCAGGATGCCCATGAAGCGGTCCGTCCGACCAGTACCTTGAGGAATCCGTCTTCGGTTAAACCGTTCCTATCACGGGACCAATATCGCCTTTATAAATTGATTTGGGAACGTTTCGTAGCAAGTGAGATGGCACCTGCTGTCATGGACACTATGAGTGTAGATCTTGTAAACGGCTCCGTCATGTTCAGGGCGTCTGGTTCAAAAGTGAAATTCCCCGGCTTTATGAAGGTATATGTTGAGGGATCGGATGATCAGAAAGAAGAAAAAGATAATTTCCTTCCTGCATTGGAAGAAAAAGATAAAGTGAAAAGTGAAAACATCGACCCAAATCAGCATTTCACCCAGCCACCGCCAAGATATACCGAGGCAAGACTCGTGAAAACGTTGGAAGAACTCGGTATAGGAAGACCGTCCACATTTGCTCCAACCCTTGATACGATTCAAAGGAGAGGATACGTTACTCTGGATAACAAGCGATTTATCCCGACGGAGCTTGGAGAAATCGTGTTAGAGTTAGTGAGGGAATTCTTCCCTGATATCATAGATGTGGAGTTTACAGCTAACATGGAACGGAGCCTGGATGACATCGAGGATGGCAATGTGAAGTGGGAAAGAATCATTGACCGTTTTTATCAGGATTTTGAAAAACATCTGGAAAAAGCGGAAAATGAAATGGAGAAAATTGAAATCCGTGATGAACCTGCCGGGGAAGACTGTGAGGAATGCGGTCATGCAATGGTATTCAAAATGGGACGATACGGTAAGTTTATGGCATGCAGCAATTTTCCCGATTGCCGTAATACCAAGCCGATCGTGAAAGAAATCGGTGTGAAATGCCCTAAATGTGAAAAAGGGAATATCATTGAGCGTAAAAGTAAGAAGAAGCGTATTTTCTACGGGTGTGACCAGTATCCTGAATGTGATTTCTTATCATGGGATAAACCGATTGAACGGAAATGTCCGAAATGTGAAGAGTTGCTCGTGGAGAAGAAGCTTAAAAAGGGTAATCAAATTCAATGTATAAATTGTGATTATAAAGAAGAACCTCAGAAATAGTGATTATAACGATTGATTGTTGAACAATGAACGAATACAATGGAACGAGGGACTGTTCCAACAGGTGATTTCTCTATTACCTGGTGGGTCAGCCCTTTTGTGTTTTTTTAATCTTTGTAACAAACGATACATATTTTCAATATACAATTATCTTTCTTATCATTGTCCCTTGGTGTACAATGCAAAGTGGATAAAGCGTTCGGGATGTAGGAGGTCTAAAAACAAATGTCAGTAAATGTTATTGGAGCAGGGTTAGCAGGAAGTGAAGCGGCTTGGCAGATTGCAAAAAGGGGGATAAAGGTCAACCTTTTTGAAATGAGACCCATCATTAAAACCCCTGCACACCATACAGATAAGTTTGCAGAACTGGTGTGCAGTAATTCACTCAGAGCGAATACACTTACGAATGCAGTCGGAGTATTAAAAGAAGAAATGAGACATTTGGATTCAGTCATCTTGTCAGCAGCGGATGCCTGCTCTGTACCGGCTGGAGGCGCTCTCGCCGTCGATCGCCATGAATTTGCAGCACTTGTCACAGATAAAGTGAAAAACCACCCGAATGTTACCGTGTTTAATGAGGAAGTAACGGATTTACCGGAGGGGATCACCATTGTTGCTACCGGGCCGCTGACGAGTGAAGGTCTTTCCAATCAAATCAAACGGCTGACAGGGGAGGAACATTTATACTTCTATGACGCGGCTGCCCCGATCATAGAGAAAGATTCCATCGATATGGATAAAGTATATTTAAAGTCCCGATATGACAAAGGGGAAGCTGCATACTTGAATTGCCCGATGACCGAGAGTGAATTCAATCGATTCTATGAAGCCCTTATTTCCGCGGAGACGGTTCCGGTGAAAGAATTTGAGAAAGAAGTATTCTTTGAAGGTTGCATGCCAATAGAGGTAATGGCTTCACGCGGAAAGAAGACGATGTTATTCGGCCCCCTCAAGCCAGTCGGACTTGAAGATCCTAAAACAGGTAAACGTCCATTTGCCGTTGTACAATTAAGACAGGATGATGCCGCGGGTACCCTTTATAATATTGTCGGATTCCAGACCCATTTAAAGTGGGGGCCACAGAAAGAGGTTCTTCAATTGATTCCTGGACTTGAGAATGCAGATATTGTCCGATACGGCGTCATGCACAGGAATACCTTCATCAATTCACCTAATGTTCTGAAGAATACGTATCAGTTGAAAAATCATGAGAATCTGTTTTTCGCTGGTCAAATGACAGGTGTGGAAGGATATGTGGAATCTGCTGCAAGCGGATTGATAGCAGGTATAAATGCGGCCAAACTCGCAGTAGAAGAAGAACCCGTTGTATTTCCATATGAGACGGCCATGGGAAGTATGGCAAGATATATCACTACAGCGAATAAACATAACTTTCAACCGATGAATGCGAATTTCGGTCTTTTCCCGGAATTACCAAAAAAGGTAAAAGGAAAGAAAGAACGTAATGAGCAACATGCAAACCGGGCCTTGGAAACAATTCAGAACTTTGTGAAAAAAGTGTAAAATTCATTGCAAGGGTCCCACGGTTGTGTTACTATTTAGTAGCCCTTGTGAGGTGTTAAACATGAATAAGCAATTAGGTGAACAATTACTTTCCTTTACTGAATATTTACAAATAGAAAAACATTATTCTGTTCATACATTTGAACAATATCGTCATGATATTGAAGAGTTTTACGTATTTATGAAAGAACAAGGTTTACGTTCATTAAAAGAGGTCGAGTATTCTGATGCACGACTTTTTTTAACTAAGCTGCATGATCAGGGTTTAAAGAGATCTTCCGTCTCAAGGAAGGTATCGAGCATAAGAAGCTTTTACCGTTATTTAAATCGGGAAAAACAACTACTCGATAACCCCTTTTCGTTTGTTAACCTTCCGAAGAAAGAACAGCGATTGCCTTCCTTTTTTTATGAGGAGGAAATAAAGGCTCTGCTGGATGCTTGTGATGGGGATACCCCTTTGGAAATGCGTAACCTGGCCATATTCGAACTTCTTTATGCGACGGGAATCCGTGTAAGTGAGTGTACGAATATACAGTTGGGTGACGTGGACCTTGGGATGTCTACGCTCCTGGTAAAAGGAAAAGGGAAAAAAGAGAGGTATGTCCCATTTGGAAGCTTTGCACATGATGCCTTAGAACAATACATATTACATTCCCGGCCGAAGCTTGCGAAGGATGGGTCCCATACTCAATTGCTGGTCAACCATCGTGGTGGAGCATTAACCCAAAGAGGCATTCGTCTTATTTTAAATAAGATCATCGAGAAAGCATCTTTGACGGGGAAGATACATCCCCATATGCTGCGTCACACGTTTGCAACGCATTTGTTGAATAATGGCGCCGATTTAAGGACGGTTCAGGAACTTCTTGGACACGCTCAGCTTTCATCCACCCAACTGTATACCCATGTATCCAAGGATCAGTTACGAAAAACGTATTTAGCACATCATCCACGTGCTTAGAAGAGTTGGAGGTTTAGGAAATGGAACAATTCCACGCAACCACTATTTTTGCCGTACAGCATAATGGCAAGTGTGCGATGTCCGGTGACGGGCAGGTTACATTCGGTAATTCAGTTGTCATGAAGCATACAGCAAAAAAAGTACGAAAGCTTTTTAATGGAAAAGTATTGGCTGGATTCGCGGGATCTGTTGCCGATGCGTTTACTTTGTCTGAAATGTTTGAAGGGAAGCTTCAGGAGTTCAACGGTAATCTTCCAAGAGCAGCAGTCGAGCTCGCGAAACAATGGAGGAGCGATAAAGTACTGAGAAAGCTTGAAGCGATGTTGATTGTTATGGATGAAAGCCACCTTCTGTTAATTTCAGGGACAGGTGAAGTGATTGAACCGGATGATGGAATCCTGGCCATCGGTTCCGGTGGGAATTACGCTTTATCTGCCGGCAGGGCATTAAAGCAGTATGCCGGAGACCACTTGACTGCTAAGGAAATCGCCCGATCTTCCCTTCAAATCGCTGCCGATATATGTGTATATACGAATAACCAGATTATCGTTGAAGAGCTCTAATCTGGAAAGTCCAGGTAAGAATAGATATTCTCTCACACTATAGGAAAGTAAGGAGTGTGCCATTTGATGAAGAGTACTGATCACTTAACCCCCAGGCAAATAGTTGAACGATTGGATCAATATATTGTTGGCCAGAAGGATGCCAAGAGAGCGGTCGCCGTTGCGCTGAGGAATCGTTATAGACGGAGCCTTCTGGCCGATGTATTGAAGGATGAAGTGATTCCAAAGAACATCCTGATGATGGGGCCGACTGGTGTCGGTAAAACGGAAATAGCCAGAAGGATCGCAAAATTGGTCCGTGCACCATTTGTGAAAGTGGAGGCAACCAAGTTTACGGAAGTGGGTTATGTTGGACGTGATGTTGAATCGATGGTCAGAGATCTGGTTGAGACATCCGTACGCCTGGTAAAAGAGGAGAAAATGGTCGGTGTCCGGGAAAGAGCAGCTGAAAATGCAAGTCGCCGCCTGGTAGAGCTTGTGGTACCGTCCAAAAAGAAATCCTCTTCTTATAAGAACCCATTCGAAATGATCTTCGGCGGCAACGGGACACAAGGTACATCTGAAGAAGAGGAAGAAAAGCAGGAAGAGATTTCACTCCAAGAGCAAAGAAGAAGAATGGAAATAAGACTCGAAAATGGTGAATTGGAAGAGGAATTCATCACGATTGAAGTCGAGGAGCAGCAAGCGTCCATGTTTGATATGCTTCAAGGCTCAGGAATGGAACAAATGGGGATGAATATGCAGGATGCCCTCAGTAGTTTCATGCCGAAGAAAAAGAAAAAGCGAAAATTGAAGGTGAAAGAAGCAAGAGTGGTACTGACGAATGAGGAAGCCCAAAAGCTGATTGATATGGATGAAGTGACCCAGGAGGCAATCATTCGTGCCGAGCAATCCGGGATCATCTTCATTGATGAAATCGATAAGATTGCCAGCAAAAGCTCAGGGCAATCTTCAGCGGATGTATCCAGAGAAGGTGTCCAGCGTGATATCCTCCCTGTGGTGGAGGGATCGACCGTTGTAACTAAATATGGTTCCGTGAAAACAGATCATGTCCTTTTCATTGCAGCAGGTGCCTTCCACATGAGTAAACCTTCTGATCTTATCCCTGAATTACAGGGACGTTTCCCCATCAGGGTGGAACTTCAGAAGTTGTCTACAGAAGACTTTGTGCGAATCCTTGTTGAACCTGATAATGCCATCATTAAACAATATATCGCTTTAATGGATACAGAAGGTATACAAATTGAATTTTCTGACGATGCTATTCGTAGACTTGCTGAAATCGCTTATGATGTAAACCAAAATACCGATAATATCGGAGCCAGAAGACTTCACACGATCATGGAAAAACTACTTGAAGACCTATCCTTTGAAGCGCCTGATATCACCCTTGATACGGTTAAAATCACTCCGCAATATGTGGATGATAAACTTGGCGCCATTTCAAAAGATAAGGATCTTAGTCAGTTCATTCTTTAAGTTTTTTCTTACCCTTTATGGGGTATAGGTAGATGGATTAAGGATCATATAAAATTAAATAATAGATACACTTTAGTTGTAGTAGGAGGAAACGTAATGAATTTATTAGGTAAAACAAGAACGATCAATGCTATGCTGCAAAAAGCAGCTGGGAAACCGGTGAACTTTAAAGAAATGTCAGAAACATTAAGTCAAGTGATTGAGGCGAATGTGTTTGTGGTCAGCCGTCGTGGGAAACTACTTGGCTATGCCATCAATCAACAAATCGAAAATGAGCGAATGAAGCAAATGCTTGCTGACCGTCAATTTCCTGAGGAGTATACTCAAAATTTATTTAATGTACAGGAAACGTCTCCCAACCTGGATGTGAATAGCGAATATACCGCTTTCCCTGTTGAAAATAGAGAGTTTTTCAAAAGTGGTTTGACGACCATCGTCCCTATCATCGGTGGGGGTGAAAGATTAGGAACATTAATCCTTGCCCGCCTTGAAGAAAGCTTTGAAGATGATGATCTGATTCTCGCTGAATATGGTGCAACTGTGGTAGGGATGGAGATCCTTCGTGAAAAAGCCGAAGAAATCGAAGTGGAAGCGAGAAGCAAGGCTGTCGTCCAAATGGCAATCAGCTCCCTTTCATACAGTGAGTTAGAAGCCATTGAACACATCTTTGAAGAGCTAAATGGAAATGAAGGACTTCTGGTTGCTTCTAAAATTGCCGATAGAGTCGGAATTACGCGCTCAGTTATCGTCAACGCCCTTCGCAAGCTCGAAAGTGCAGGCGTGATTGAATCCCGTTCCCTGGGAATGAAAGGTACTTACATCAAGGTATTAAATAATAAATTCTTGGTGGAACTGGATAAATTGCGTACAAACTAATATAAAAAAGCTGTTTCCCTTTCGGGGAAACAGCTTTTTTATATTTTTAAATTGAAATCATAATTGACAGTGCGATAGCTTTCTCAGCTTTTATGGGTTGTTTGAAGTGAAATGTCAGATTGTTTAGGGAAAATAAGTCGAATGGACTATCGGCAATTGTTCTTTTAGTATTGTCATCTATGGTGGTGATAGTACAATAAAGTTACAACAATGTTACGACCAAATTCGACAACCTTCCGAGTTGAGTGATAAATATTGGGGTTTAAGGATTCACCTGGATCTTAGGTGAAGTTTTCTTATGCATATTGAGAATAGATTTCTCGTAAATGACCGGTCAATTGCGGATATGTATGGTGCACTGCTTCCTTACCGTTTCATCCCTTTGTAATATTGATGTAACAAAACGAGAAAAAACCAACTTTAATTGTAAATTTATCCATGGGAATATAAGGTTTAAAAGTGAATGGAAAGTCACGAATTCGATGAATATCGCCATTTTTCTTTAAAATTTACGGAATATTCATAGACACTAAACACGCTAAACATTACAATAAATACTGTTGTATGATAAATATGTCAAAAATAGTTGATACATGTCAAAAAAACGGATAGAGGTGCCTAAAATGAAACTTTTTTCCAACACCTTTTCAACACTCGAAAACGGGCTGAATTATGCCTCGTTAAATCAGAAAGTGATTTCTCAAAATATTGCCAATGTCGATACACCGAATTATAAAGCGAAAAAAGTAGAGTTTAAGTCGATATTAGATCAGTCCACCCAACAACTGGGAGCGAAAAGAACGAATCAACGACATTTTACCTTTCGAACAAACAGTCAACACCCTGCCGTAAAGACGAAATCCTCTTTTCAGTACAATCATAATGGGAATGGTGTGGATCTGGATCAGGAAATGTCAGAGATGGCAACGAATCAAATTTATTTTAATGCCCTGTCAGACCGGATAAATGGAAAGTTTAACAGTCTGCAATCTGTTATAAGGGGTGGCAAGTAAGAATGGGATTATTTACAGGAATGATTACAACGGCTTCTGCATTGACGGCCCAGCGCTTGAGGATGGACGTCATTTCGTCCAACATGGCCAATGTGGATACAACGAGAGGCAAAATGGTGAATGGTGAGTGGCAGCCTTATCAGCGCAAGTCTGTCGTGATGGCGCCAAAGGGAGATCAGTTTTCTTCTTTTTTAAATCAGGCGATGAACACAAAAGACAACCACTCAATTGGCAGTGGAGTGAAAGTTTCACGGATTATAGAGGATGATGAAACACCATTTAAAATGGTTTATGACCCTCTGCACCCCGATGCAAATGATGATGGATATATACGCCTGCCGAATGTCGATCCCCTGCGGGAGATGGTAGACCTCATTTCAGCTACACGCTCCTATGAAGCAAATGTGACTGTATTTAATGCAAACAAAGCAATGTTAATGAAGTCATTAGAAATTGGTAAATAAAGAAAGGTTGTAGTTCTATGGCCATACACAATATTAGTTCGGTAACTCCGGCTGTTATAAGTCCGTCATTTGATAAAAAAAATAGTTCTCCTTCAGATGCAACGGAAAACTTCAGTCAATTACTTAAAAAGTCCATCGACGAAGTCAATAAGATGCAAGTGCAGTCCGATCAATTAACGGAAAAACTTGTACGGGGTGAGAACGTTGATCTCCATCAAGTGATGATCGCTTCACAAAAGGCGAGCATTACCCTGCAAACGACAATGGAAGTCCGTAACAAAGTAGTGGAAGCTTATCAAGAGATAATGAGAATGCCAATGTAGTAGGCTCATGCAGTCGAGTACCGGAGGATTGTAATGAATGAATCGTTTAAGAAATATACAGAGCAAATAAAGTCGTATTGGACAAGTAGAACAAAAAAACAAAAAATAAGCATGGGAGCCATCTTTCTGATTGCCGTCATCCTGATTAGTGCGGTTAGTTATTTTTCAACGCGGACGACTCTCGAACCCTTATATAGTAATTTATCACCTTCTGAGACGGGAACCATCAAAGAGAATCTGGATGGCAGGGGAATCCCTTCAGAAATTACCGATAGTGGATCGACAATCATGGTCCCTAAAGAACAAGTGGATACACTGAAAGTTGAACTGGCGGCAGAGGGGATACCTAACTCTGGGAGCATCGACTATTCTTTCTTCAGTCAAAATGCCGGATTCGGCATGACCGATAATGAGTTCAATGTTATGAAATTGGACGCCATGCAAACGGAATTAGCCGATTTGATGAAAGGGATCGACGGCATACAGGATGCAAAAGTCATGATCAATCTTCCTGAGAAGCAGATTTTCTTAAATGATGATGTGCAAAATGCATCTGCCTCCATTGTCTTGGATACGAAGCCGGGTTACACATTTGATCAAAAGCAAATCAAATCACTTTATCATCTTGTTTCGAAAAGTGTTCCAGACCTTCCTACAGAGAATATCGCCATCATGAATCAATATTTTGAGTACTTTGATTTAGAATCTCAAAATAATTCCATGGGAAGTGGAAATTTTGCTCAGCAAATGAATGTAAAGAAAGAAGTCGAGCGTGATATTCAACGTCAGGTGCAAAACATGCTCGGTACGCTGATCGGCTTTAATAAGGTAGTTGTTTCCGTGACAACTGATATTGACTTTACCCAGGAAAACCGCGAAGAAAACCTTGTGACCCCTGTCGATGAAGAAAATATGGAAGGGATCGCAGTCAGTGCTCAGCGTATTACGGAAACATTCTCGGGTGAAGGTGCTGCTCCAGGAGGGACACCAGGTGCCGGCGATGCCAACGAGCCGACGAATAGCGGTGTTACATACGGGTCCAGTTCAGAATCGAATGGTGATTATGAACGCATGGAAGAAACGATTAATAATGAAGTCAATCGGATCAAAAAAGAGATTGTAGAAAGTCCTTACAAGATTAGAGACCTGGGAATACAGGTTATGGTGGAACCGCCTGATCCAGAAAAAGAATCGTCATTACCACAGGACAGGGTCGATGATATACGTCAAGTATTATCCACGATCGTACGAACGTCCATTGATAAGGAAGCGAACCCGGAACTCACAGATGACGCGATTGCAGAAAAGGTCGTCGTCTCGGTTCAACCGTTCAATGGGAAAGTGGATGTTGCATCTGAAGAGAAGCCTGTACTGCCTTGGTGGACATATGTTGTGGGGGGGATTCTCCTTGTAGTGATTCTTCTTTTAGTATTTTTCTTATTACGTTCAAGAAAGAAAGAATCGACTGATGAATTGGAATATGAAGAAACAAGAGAGCCGGTCCAGATTCCGGATATTGAACCCAAAGAAGAGACAGAGGGTTCGATTCGCCGTAAGCAGCTGGAAAAAATGGCTAAAGATAAACCGGAAGAATTCGCGAAACTGTTACGCACCTGGTTAGCAGAGGATTAGGAGGAATGAACATGGTTAGAAGAGAGAAAGGTTTAACAGGAAAACAAAAGGCGGCCATCCTCCTGATCTCTCTTGGTCCTGATGTATCAGCATCCGTTTACAAGCATTTGTCGGAAGAAGATATCGAGAAATTGACATTAGAGATTTCCGGAGTGAAGAAGGTAGAAACGGAAGCTAAGGAAGATATTTTAGAGGAATTTCATCAAATCGCCATTGCGCAGGACTATATCTCACAGGGTGGAATTGGCTATGCAAAGACTGTCTTGGAGAAGGCACTTGGATCTGAACAGGCGCTAGCCATCATTAATCGTCTAACCTCTTCCTTACAGGTCAAACCCTTTGACTTTGCAAGAAGAGCGGATGCAGCTCAAATTCTTAACTTCATCCAGAATGAACATCCTCAAACGATTGCGTTGATTCTATCTTATCTTGACCCTCAACAAGCAGGTCAGATACTTTCAGAGCTTCCCCAGGAAGTCCAAGCAGATATCGCAAGAAGGATTGCTGTGATGGATGGTACCTCTCCTGAAGTGATCAGTGAGGTGGAAGCGATCCTTGAAAGGAAGCTTTCAGCGACCGTTACACAGGATTATACACAAACCGGCGGGGTGGAAGCGGTAGTGGAAGTGTTGAACGGGGTAGATCGTTCGACAGAGAAAACCATCCTTGATGCCTTGGAGATACAAGATCCGGAATTAGCCGAAGAAATCAAAAAGAGAATGTTTGTGTTTGAAGATATTGTCACACTCGATGGCCGTTCCATCCAGCGTGTGATCAGGGATTGTGATAATGAAGATCTGCTTCTCTCACTTAAAGTGTCAAGTGATGAAGTGAAAGAAGTGGTATTCAGGAATATGTCGAACCGGATGGTTGAGACCCTTAAAGAAGAAATGGAATTCATGGGGCCTGTCCGATTGCGGGATGTTGAAGAAGCACAGTCACGGATTGTAGCAGTCATAAGAAGGTTAGAGGATTCAGGTGAAATCATCATCGCCCGTGGTGGAGGAGACGATATTATTGTCTAGGATCATTAAGTCTACCGTAGCTCAATCTATTGAAGAAAACCGGAAAGTAATATCTCTTAAGAGAGTGAAGCCATTGGAAGACGTATCCCAAGAGGAAGATATGTTAATAGGGAATGCATCTTTTCGACGGGATCACATCATAGAACAAGCGACCATTGAAGCTGAACGAATCATCCGGGAAGCAATAGAGGAGAATCGTCGAGAAGAAGAGCGGTTGTTACTTGAAAAAGAAAGATGGATAACAGAACGGGAACAGCTTATGCAAGAGGCATATAATGCCGGATTCCTGCAAGGGGAGGAAGAAGGAAGAATTAAAGGCTACCGGGAATATGAGAACAAACTGCAGGAAGCAAATGAGATAACAGAGAACAACAAGAAACAGTATGAGGGTTACATACAAAGGGCAGAGAAAGTCATCATTAATCTTGGGATAGCGTGTGCAGGGAAAATCATGAATCAAAAAATGAAGGAAGAACCGGATTTATTTCTTTCCATTGTGGAACGGGGACTAAAGGAAGTGAGGGATTCACCTCATATCCAAATACATGTGCATCCAACGAGACATAAGCTCCTTGCTGAAAACAAGTCTGAACTGGAAGTAATGTTTCCCACTGATATTCAATGCTTCATCTATGCCAACGATGATCTTCTCCCTGAGGAATGCTATATTGAAACGAATCAAGGACGGGTCATTGTCAGTGTGGATTCTCAATTAAAAGAATTGAAGCTGAAGCTTCACCATCTTCTTGAAGGTGATGTGGAATGAAAGCAGCAGATCTTATCTCTCATATCCCTCATATCCCAACTTTCAAAAAATTCGGGAAAGTGAAACGGGTAGTCGGTTTGATGATCGAGTCTCAAGGTCCTGAAAGTTCTGTAGGTGAAGTGTGTCATATCCATATCCTCTCCCGTGGCAAACGAAAAGTGATACAAGCAGAGGTGGTCGGTTTTAATGATGATTTGGTGATCCTTATGCCATATACCAACATGCAGGATATCTCACCAGGCAGTTTAGTCGAAGCAACGGCAAAACCATTAGAAATCAAAATTGGGCCGTCGTTAATCGGAAAGGTGATTGATTCCCTGGGGCATCCCCTTGATGGCAGCCAATTACCGTCGGGATTAAGCACTGCCTATACAGAGCAGGAGCCACCCAATCCATTATCAAGACCTCCGATTGATGAAAAAATGGAAGTTGGCGTAAAAGCCATCGACAGCATGTTGACCGTCGGTAAAGGGCAAAGGGTAGGAATCTTTGCGGGAAGTGGTGTGGGAAAAAGTACATTACTTGGAATGATCGCCAGAAATACGAAAGCTGATTTAAACGTCATCGCACTGGTAGGGGAACGCGGACGGGAAGTAAGAGAATTCATTGAAAGAGATTTAGGTGAAGAAGGATTGCAGAGAACGATTGTAGTGTCTGCCACATCCGACCAGCCTGCACTTATGAGAATTAAAGGCGCCTTTACGGCAACAGCGATTGCGGAATACTTCCGTGATAAAGGCATGAATGTCATGCTGATGATGGATTCTGCCACCCGGGTAGCCATGGCACAGAGGGAAATCGGGTTGGCGGTTGGTGAACCGCCTACAACGAAAGGCTATACTCCTTCCGTATTCGCTATTTTACCGAAGCTACTCGAAAGAACAGGAACAAACCTCCATGGAAGCATTACGGCGTTTTATACCGTTCTAGTAGATGGTGATGATTTGAATGAGCCTATTTCAGACACAGTGAGGGGGATACTCGACGGTCATATCGTACTCGACCGTCAGATTTCGAATCGTGGTCAATATCCTGCCATTAACATTCTGAAGAGTGTCAGCCGGTTAATGAATCACCTCGCTTCTAAAGAACATTTACAAGCTGCCACTAGAATAAGAGAGTTATTGAGTACCTATATGAACTCAGAAGATTTGATTCAAATAGGTGCTTACAAAAAAGGAACTTCCCGTGAAGTGGATGAAGCCATCAACTATTATCCGGAAATCATCTCCTTTCTTAAGCAGGGTGTATACGAACAGATTTCTCTACCCTCGAGTGTTGGTGAGCTTATCAAGCTATCGGAAAAAGGTGGATGATCCGAATGAGTTATCAATATAAATTCCAACGAATTTTAACATTAAAAGAAAAAGAAAAAGATGAAGTCCAGGAGATGTACAGGAGTTCCATCGAAAAGTTTGAAACCGTTGCGGGTAAGCTATATGAATTTTTGAAAAAGAAAGAAACCCTGGAGCTCCATCAGGAGAGTAAATTACAGGGGGGCTTATCAGTCCAGGATATCCGTCATCATCAACAGTTCATCACCAATCTTGAAAAGACCATCTCTTATTACCAGGATTTGGTGATCCAAGCGAGGAATCGGATGAATTGGTATGAAGAAAAGCTGGTGGATATGAATGTGGAAGTGAAAAAATACGAAAAAATGAAAGAGAAAGATCTAGATCGGTTTCATCAAAACATCCAATCGATGGAAAACAAGCAGTTAGACGAAGTGTCGGTTGTTCAATATTTGAAACGGGGAGTTAGGTGATTTCGTGGCAAAGGTAATCGAAGAGGAAAAGAAAGATTCACATAATCGTTTCCAAAGATTCATTTTTATCATCGTCATTCCTCTCTTGTTTGCTATCACCTTCGCTTTGGTCATCATGACGTTTGCAGGAATCAATATCTTTGAAAAAGTGCAATCACTAGGATCGGAAATTCCTTTTTTGGCAAAGGTCATCCCTTCAGATGATGGAGAGGACAGAAAACAATTACAAGAGAGAATTATTTCATTAAACGCTTCGATGGAAGATCAAGAAGCCAAAATAGTCCAGCTTCAAAGTGAAATGGATAAAAAAGACAGTGACAACGAGCAACTTCAGGCAACCATCCAACAGCAGAAGGAAGAAATGAATGAACTGCGACAGATTGGTGAAGACAACAAACGTGCTTTTAAGGAGGTAGTCAATACCTTTGAAGCGATGTCTGCGAAAAGCGCCGCTCCGGTCCTCATGAACATGGAAGATGAAGAGGCGATGAAGATCCTTTCAAACATTAAACCGGATATGCTTGCAGACATTTTAGAAAAGATGCCGCCAAAGGATGCTGCAAGATACACAAGTCTTCTATCAGCTGAGGAATGATCAGTTTGTTTCTTTAAAGGAGGTGAATGAATGGAAATCGGAATCGCTACACAAAGGGTAAACGCTGCATCACCTGTGTATAAGGAAGCGAATCTTGCAAAAAAAGAAATTGGCTTTTCACAGCATCTTTTAGGGTTTGTCGCCAACCAAAGCAGTGAATTGAAAGAAGTTAAGGCAAAGGATACCCTGTCATTTCTCGTAAATATGGAAGCAATCCTTGCAGCTGGTAAACTGGAGGATCTCGGCCTCTCTCAAGAGCAGTTGGATCAACTATCACAAGTGAAAGAACTTGATGTTAGTCAAATTGCAGATATTTTGGGGGTAAGTTCGGAAGGAATCACAACACTTTTTTCTAATTTGAAGTCTGTCATTTTGGGAACGGGGTCACCTGTCGAACCGGAGCAGGTTGAGGATGTTTATGAAGATCTGCTTGGTACACTTCAATTATTGCAGTCCGTCCTTTCAAAGGATATCAAAGGAGCAAAGTCAACTGTTGAAAACTCTTTAAAAGAATTAAATAGCCAAGGAGAAATTGAAGTCGCCGTTAAATTAGCAAAAGTAATGGAGCTTTTTGCTCGTAACCGTGATATGCATGTCACTGATGCTTCTAAAGCAGCGGAGCTAAAGGCTGTGGTGAAGAATATTCAATCCGGGATTGAGGGTACCTTACCGAAACTTGCACAAACGTCAGGTGACTGGTCAAGAGTACTGCGTGAAGCCTATACGCGCCGGGGGACTGAAGAAACGATTGAGAAGAATCCTGAATTGAACGGCTCAAATGATAAGAAGGGCATTCAACCGATACAGGGAACCAATCTTCATTTTGTTCTGCCTAAGGCTGAAACCTTTTCAATGAATCTGCCACAAACAAGCCGCTCCCTTCAATACGAGCAATTTGTTAAAGAATTTCAGAACATCCTGGGTAAATCGAATATGATGTCCCAACCAAATATGAGTAAGCTCTTGATTAAACTGTATCCAGAACAATTGGGTTCTTTAAGAATTGAATTATTGCAGCAAAATGGAGTCATGACAGCGAAGATCCTGGCATCTACCACAAGTGCCAAAGAAATGCTGGATTCACAGATTCATGGGTTGAAACATGCTTTCAGTGCCCAGAATCTGAATGTTGAGAAGATCGAAATCTCACAGGCATTCACGGATACTGAGCGCCAGTATAAAGGTCATTCCGAGCAGCAATCTCACCAGCACAAACAGAAACAATCCGATCAAGCTGAATCGACACATGAAGAGGAGATGCCATCTTTCAAAGATTATCTCGTAAATACTGAAATATAGGTGATGACATGACGAAAATAGATCCCAGTTTACTATATTCCACTGTTCAGGCTAAAAAGCGTGAAGCAGGGGGGGATATTTTAGGGAAAGATGATTTCCTTAAAATCCTTATGACCCAGTTGCAAAATCAAGACCCGATGAATCCCATGCAGGACAAGGATTTCATTGCACAAATGGCGACATTTTCTTCCCTGGAACAAATGACCAATCTTACCCAGACAATGGAGAAATTCGTGGATAATCAAAGTCAGACACAATTGATTTCTTATAATCAATTTGTAGGGAAAGAAGTGACCTGGCATAAGATCATTGAATCTGAATCTGATGAAGTACCTGAAATTGAAGAAGGACAGGGCCTAGTTAAGGGTGTCCGTTTTAAAGGGGACTCTGTTGAATTCATCATGGAAGATGGAACGATCTTGACCCCGGGGAATATTTCTCAAGTGAATACATCAGGAAGCGGGGATTCATCCCTCGTAAGCGCATCTATGTTAATAGGCAAGAAGGTGACATGGAGTGGGGAGGATGGAGAACTGAGCGGAGTGGTTCAATCTGTTTCGAAAAAGGATTCCCAAATATGGGTTCATACAGAATCAGGTGAGAAAATCTCCAGTAATGCATTGTTGAAAATTGAATCTTAGGGAGTGGTAATATGGAAAAAACGTTCTTCCACCGCTCACCGCAACCTATCACGCATAATTATCACAGTAAATCAGTTAATCGATCTACCCGCTCTTCTACATCATTTGCAACCCAATTGGATAAGGCCATTCAAGATGTCCCTCCAATGCAAATCAGCAAACATGCAAAAGCAAGGATGGAAAAAAGAGGAATCTCGATCCCTTCTGAAACGTGGGAGAAGATAGGGGAGAAAGTGAAAGAAGCGAAGAAAAAGGGTGTACAGGACTCACTGGTGATACTGAAAGATGCCGCATTGATTGTAAGTGCGAAGAACCAGACGGTGATTACTGCGTTGGACCGTGAAGAAGCAAATTCTCAAATATTCACCAACATTAATGGAACCATATTAATCGATTCATAGGCCGGACCTCGAGAAGGAAGCCTATATGCTGTGGAATGACCGAAGCAGCACATACGAAAGGGGAAAACATTCATGCTACGTTCAATGTATTCAGGTATAAGTGGAATGAAAAACTTTCAAACCAAATTAGATGTAATCGGGAATAATATTGCCAATGTCAATACGTACGGATATAAAAAGGGCCGGGTCACGTTCCAGGATCTCATGAACCAAACCGTGTCCGGTGCCAGCAGGGCAACAGACAACCGGGGAGGTCAGAACGCAAAGCAAATTGGGCTTGGATCGTCATTATCATCGATCGATACAATCCAGACACAGGGAAGTCTTCAAACTACCGGACGCTCATTGGATGTCGCCATATCAGGTGATGGGTACTTCGTAGTGAGACAAGGAAATAACGAAATGTTCACGCGCGCCGGCAACTTTTACCTGGATTCAAACGGAAATCTTGTGACGGGTCAGGGTAATCTTGTTCAGGGGTATCCAGTTGATGCGGCCGGAGTGGTCAATAAGAGTGGCGCTACGGATATAAAGATTGACACGAACACGACAATGGCTCCTCAGGCTACAAGTAAAGCTACTTATAATGGGAATTTGAAATCAAGTGCCACAGATGGGACCAAAGTGGAATTGGAGACCAAAGTTAAGGATTCACTTGGTAAGGATATCAGTTTGAAACTGATTATGGAAAAAACAGGAATGAACGAGTGGAGTGTTGACATATCAAGTTTAACAGATGACGTTTCTGTAAATGCCGCCACCACTTCTGCAGTTGTTAAATTTGATAATGAAGGAAATGTTATTGCACCACCTACTGGATATGTTCCTTTTAAGTTGACCCTTGATAACAGTACAGGTGCCAATACAACCCAAACGATCGATCTTGATTTCTCCAAGATCACTCAGTTCGACAGCTCCTCCTCTGCCAATGTGGATACAGTTGACGGAAACTCAGAAGGGTATCTAGAAAGCTTCAATATCGGTTCTTCCGGCGAAGTGAACGGAGTATTTTCAAATGGGGAAGTAAGAGTGTTGAGTCAGTTGGCTATGGCCACATTCTCTAATCCCGGCGGATTGACAAAGGCAGGTAATAATCTGTTCCAGGCTTCCAATAACTCAGGCCTTCCAAACCAAGGTGTAGCAGGGGAAGGACGTGGAGCCCTTCAGTCCGGTGCACTTGAAATGTCCAATGTAGACCTCTCAGAGGAGTTTACTGAAATGATTGTCGCTCAGCGCGGATTCCAGGCAAATACACGGATCATTACAACGTCAGATGAAATCCTGCAGGAACTCGTAAACTTGAAACGTTAATTTCTTGAAAGGGAGGAAGGGAGTGGCTGACGAGATCAGTCACTCCCAATAAATGAATGATTACATTAACCAGGCTGAATGGTAAATCGTTTACGTTGAACGCCCTATACATAGAAACAGTCGAAGCATTTCCCGATACTACCATTTTATTAACAAATGGTAGACGGTATGTTGTGAAAGAAACAGTGGATGAGGTCAATTCCCGCTCACTTACTTTTTTTCAAAAAGTGAGTCTTCTTCATCTGCCCCAGGAGGGAGGTAATACAAATTGAAAAGTAAAACGATGACCATCATGATGATTTCATTGGTGACCATTACCCTCGTCGGTGTCATAGCACTGGTGGTATTGCTGAAGTTTTCCGGGGATGAAAAAGCAAAAGATCCCTCCATCGAAGAAGTGATTGAAAACTCGGTGGACATACCTGAAATGACCACGAATTTAATGAGCAACGACTTTATTCGTATCTCATTTAAAATTCAAACGGATAGTAAGAAAGCTAAGAAAGAATTAGCGAAAAGGGATTTTCAAGTGAATAATATCATCATAGAAGAGCTTTCTGAATTGAAAGCAGAAGAACTGCAAGGAAAAAAAGGGAAAGAATTAGTCGAGACAAAGGTTAAGGACAAAGTGAACTCCCTTATGCAGGAAGGCGCGGTAGAAAGAGTATATATCACCTCTATGATGATTCAATGAATAGCCTGAAAGGTTTGGAGGTGAAGGGATGGCTAGTGAAATATTGTCTCAAAGTGAAATTGATGCTCTGTTATCTGCCCTCAATACCGGGGAGATGAGCGCGGATGATTTCAAGAAAGAAGAAGAAGAGAAGAAAGTCAAAGTATATGATTTTAAGAGAGCCCTGCGCTTTTCAAAAGACCAGATCAGAAGCTTAACGAGAATCCATGAGAATTTCGCAAGGATTTTAACGACCTACTTCTCTGCACAACTAAGGACGTATGTTCAAATTAATGTAGCTTCTGCTGATCAGATTCCTTATGAGGAATTTATTCGTTCCGTACCGAAAATGACGATTTTGAACGTATATGAACTGCCGCCACTTGATGGACGGATCCTCATGGAAATCAACCCGAATATTGCTTATTCCATGATGGATCGAGTCATGGGGGGCAGAGGGATCAGTGTCAATAAAGTGGAGAGTCTGACAGAAATTGAAACGAGAATCATGAGTCAATTATTTGAAAAGGCGTTTGAAAATCTCAGGGAAGCCTGGAGCACAGTGGTGGACGTTGATCCAATGTTCGCTGAATTTGAAGTGAATCCCCAGTTTCTGCAAATGGTCTCTCCCAATGAAACCGTAGTGGTCATTTCCTTGAATACAACGATTGGTGAGACCAGTGGAATGATCAATATTTGCATTCCTCATGTGGTATTGGAACCGATCCTTCCGAAACTATCCGGCAGTTATTGGATGGAATCAAAGCGGAAAGAAAGCAACCCTGAAGAAGCCGCTCAGCTAGAAAGAAGAATCAAGATGGCACAAGTTCCGATCGCGGCTGAATTAGGACAATCGGATATCACCATAGAAGAATTCCTTATGCTTTCGATTGGTGATGTCATTGAAATGAATACCCGAATCGATGATCCTTTAACTATTAAAGTAGGTGAGATTCCTAAATTTACTGCACAGCCTGGTAAATCAAATAAAAAAATGGCAGTGCAAATTTTAGATTCGTTGAAGGGGGGAGACGACGAAGATGAGTGATGATATGTTATCGCAAGATGAAATAGATGCATTACTTCGTGGTTCGGCGGAGCCTGAAGAAGATACAGCAGCCCGCAAAGAGATTAAGATGAGTGATTACATCAGCTCAATAGAAGAAGATGCTTTGGGTGAAATCGGGAACATTTCGTTTGGAAGTTCTGCAACAGCACTTTCCACTTTATTAAATCAAAAGGTGGAAATTACGACCCCTAAAGTTACCATTATTAATAAGAACTATTTAGAAGAGGAATTTCCTCATCCTTATGTCGCCATTCAGGTTCAATATACCGAAGGGTTCTCCGGTGTGAATTTGCTTGTGATCCAACAATCGGATGCGTCCATCATTGCCGACTTGATGCTTGGTGGCGATGGAAGAAATCCATCTGGGGATCTCGGTGAAATTCAGCTCAGCGCTGTACAAGAGGCTATGAATCAAATGATGGGTTCAGCTGCTACATCCATGTCGACTGTATTCAGTAAGAAAGTGGATATTTCACCTCCATCCATTGATCTCATGTACATTCCCCAAGGAGAAGGGGAAGAAAACATACCAGATCAAGACCTGCTTGTAAAGGTATCGTTTGCGTTGAAAATAGGAGATCTCATTGATTCTAATATCATGCAGCTCCTGCCGCTATCCTTTGCCAGAAGCTTAGTGGATGAATTAATGAATGGCGGAGCCACAAAGGAAGTGGCGGCAACGTCCGCGCCGAGTGTGGAAGCACCGAAAGCCGATCCTGAACCGGTATATAGTGGTATTGCGGAAAGTGCGAACACGACTCACCACTCCCACTCTCAGCATCTGGGGGGACAAAGCGGGCAATCTGAGCCCGTGCATGTACAACCGGCTACGTTCAGTAGCTTCGAGCCTGCAAAACTGGGACAACAGGAAAGTAAAAATTTAAATATGCTATTGGATATTCCTCTTCAAGTGACCGTGGAGCTCGGAAGAACAAATCGTTCAGTCAGAGACATCCTGGAATTATCTTCTGGTTCGATCATCGAACTTGATAAGTTAGCGGGAGAGCCGGTCGATATCCTTGTGAACAGCCAGTTGATGGCCAAGGGGGAAGTCGTTGTCATCGATGAGAACTTCGGTGTCAGGATCACCGACATTGTAAGTCAGAGTGATCGTATTAAAAAATTAAAATAATGGAAGATATATATTTGAGATGATGGAGGATGAGGGTAATGGCGAATAAGATTCTAATTGTAGATGATGCAGCCTTTATGAGGATGATGATTAAAGATATTTTAACGAAAAATGGTTTTGACGTAGTAGGGGAAGCAGCGGATGGAAGTCAGGCTGTGGATAAATACAAGGAGTTAAAACCCGATCTTGTGACGATGGATATTACAATGCCTGAAAAAGATGGTATCGCTGCCTTAAAGGAAATCAAGTCGATTGATGCCTCTGCGAAAATCATTATGTGTTCAGCCATGGGCCAACAAGCCATGGTCATCGATGCGATTCAAGCTGGAGCGAAGGATTTTATCGTAAAGCCGTTCCAGGCCGATCGTGTAATCGAAGCGATCCAGAAAGCGTTAAGCTAACAGTTAATAAGAAGGTGCATGTATTGAAAAAGTTTCAAATTCTATTTGCAATATTGCTTTTCATCTTCTCGGCAGCCGCCGGGGATAGTACAGCATTTGCTGAAGTGAATAATGTGAAAGACTGCATAGAGCATCCAGATACATGCGAGGGGCAGCAAACGGATGAAGTGGAAGGTTCTGAATCAGGACTGGCCACTTCCGTTACGTTTTTAGATTACCTCAAGATGATCGTTGCACTTATCTTTGTAGTGGCACTCATATATTTTTTATTAAAGTTCATTAATCAAAAAGGAAGATCGTTTCAGCAAACAAAATTAATCAATCATTTAGGGGGGACCCCACTTGGGGGGAACCGGTCAGTACAGATAGTAAAGGTAGGCAAACAGGTACTGGTCCTGGGTGTGGGTGAAGACATTCAGCTATTGAAAGAGGTAAGGGATGAAAAGGAAAAAGAAGAGATTCTTTCCTATTATGAGGAATCTCAATTTCCCGATACCAAGTCTGCCGTTTCAAGCTTAATGAACAGAGTCAAAGGCTCTTCACCGAATAAGACGGACAGGTCATTTCAAGCTCAGTTGAAATTACAGCTTGAGGAAATGAACAAGGGAAGGAAAAAAATGCTCGAGGAGTTAAAGAATAAGGGGAAACAGTCAGATGAATGAGTTCATGGAGTTTTTCAATAGTAGCTCAGCGGATGATGTGTCGACAAGTGTAAAGCTGCTGTTACTATTTACCGTCTTATCACTTGCACCCAGTATTCTGATATTAATGACATCATTTACCCGGATCATGATCGTCTTGTCCTTCGTCCGTACGTCCCTTGCCACTCAGCAAATGCCTCCGAATCAGGTATTGATCGGACTTTCTTTATTTCTTACTTTTTTTATTATGGCTCCTACCTTCCAAGAGGTGAATGATGAAGCGTTGACACCTCTTTTTAATGAAGAGATCAATCTGGAAGAGGCATACAGTAAGGCTTCGATTCCATTTAAAGAATTTATGAGTAAGCAGACAAGACAAAAGGATTTGGAATTGTTTCTGGAATATTCAGGGGCTGAACGTCCCGAATCAGTGAAAGATATTCCTCTCACATCCTTAGTGCCAGCTTTCGCATTGAGTGAGATCAAGACGGCTTTTCAGATAGGATTTATGATTTTCATCCCATTTTTGGTCATCGATATGGTTGTAGCGAGTGTCTTGATGTCGATGGGTATGATGATGCTGCCACCTGTCATGATTTCATTGCCGTTCAAAATTTTACTGTTTGTTTTAGTGGATGGCTGGTATTTAGTAATAAAATCTCTTTTACAAAGTTTTTAAGTAGGTGAGTTACAATGAATGCTGAATCCGTAATTGCCATAGCAGAGAGGGGTATCTATGTTACCCTCGTCGTCTCAGGCCCATTACTGCTACTGGCCCTGGTCGTCGGGTTGATTGTAAGTATTTTTCAGGCGACAACCCAAATTCAAGAACAGACACTTGCATTCATTCCGAAAATTGTTGCCGTGATGATCGGCATCGTTTTCTTTGGGCCTTGGATGTTAACTAAGCTTGTGACGTATACTTCGCAGATTTTTTCAGATTTAACAAGGTTCGTAGGGTAGTAGTATGGAAGAGCTCGTACCTATTCTATCGGTATATCTACTCGTTTTTGTGAGGGTTTCGGCATTTTTTGTCACGATGCCGCTGTTTTCATATCGAAATATACCTGCTCAGCATCGAATCGCCTTCTCAGTGGTACTTTCATGGGTTATGTACTATACGATCGACTCAAAGGCATTTGAAATCAACGGACAATACTTCCTTTTGATCATGAAAGAAGCCATGATCGGTCTTTTGATCGGTTTTGTTGCTTACATGATTGTAACGGCTATTCAAATAGCTGGGGGCTTCATTGATTTTCAAATGGGGTTTGCCATTGCGAACGTGATTGACCCTCAAACCGGAGCCCAAAGTCCTTTGACGGGACAATATTTGTACACATTCGCCCTATTGTTATTGCTCGCCCTTAATGGTCATCATTTACTGCTCGATGGGATTTTTTACAGTTATCAATTGATTCCGATCGATTCTCCTTGGATTCCATTTGGAAATGAGAACTTAATCGAATATGTCATTACGTCCTTTAATTCCATGTTCATCATCGCTTTTCAGATGTCCATTCCTGTCGTCGCGACTCTTTTCCTTGTAGATGTGGCATTAGGAATTGTAGCGAGGACCGTACCCCAGTTAAATATCTTTGTGGTTGGGTTTCCCATAAAAATCGGGGTAGCCTTTATCGTATTATTCATAGTGATGGGGGTCACATTTACGGTCATGCAGAAATTGTTTGAAATGATGTTTGTAACCATGAGGGATTTAATGAAAATTATTGGAGGCACCTAAATTGAAGTGGCTATCATTAGACCTACAGTATTTCAGTGGGGAAAAGACAGAGAAAGCAACCCCCAAAAAAAGGGATGACGCCAGAAAAAAAGGTCAAACAGCAAAAAGTCAGGATGTCAATACGGCCATCATTCTGCTGGCTGTCTTTTTATTTCTTACCTTCAGTGCTTCTTATATAGGGGATATCGTGTTTGATTTGTTTCATCAAACGTTTCAGGAATACATGCTCATGGACCTTACAGAAAATACCGTTCATGTCATCACCATGGACCTAATGAAGGAGCTTGCCCTGTTACTTGGTCCTATCATGCTCGTCGCCCTCATTGCCGGCTTGATCTCCAACTATATACAAGTAGGTGTGATGTTCACGACAGAGCCTTTACAGCCTAAATTAGAGAAGATCGATCCCATTAAAGGATTTAAGCGGATTTTCTCCCTGCGTGCCATTGTCGAATTACTAAAATCCATCCTGAAAATTTCATTTGTAGGGGCCATTACCTTTGTCGTTCTATGGATGAACATCGACCGGGTGTTGAGTCTGTCCTTTAAATCGGTGGGAGATTCCTTGACGACCATGGCAAGTCTGACGATCCAAATGGGGATTGCAGCATCTCTTGCGTTGTTATTCTTATCTCTTTTTGATTTTCTTTATCAGAAATACGATTTTGAGAAAAACATACGAATGTCAAAACAGGACCTGAAAGACGAACATAAAAACGTTGAAGGTGACCCCCTCATCAAGTCTAAGATTAAGCAAAGGCAGCGGGAGATGGCCATGCGGCGCATGATGCAGGAAGTACCAGAAGCAGATGTGGTGATCACCAATCCCACCCACTTTGCCATTGCCCTTAAATATGATGAGGATAAAATGGATGCCCCGTATGTCGTGGCAAAGGGCGTTGATTACCTTGCACAGAAAATAAAATACATCGCAGGTGAAAATGACGTCGTCATGGTAGAGAATCGGCCTCTGGCCCGTTCGCTCTACGACTCGGCAGAAATCGGCGATGCCGTCCCTGAAGAATTTTTTAAGGCAATAGCAGAAATTTTAGCTTATGTTTACCGAATTAAAAACCAGATGTAAGCAGTTAGGAGAAAAACAATGTCAGCAAGAGATTTATCCGTTTTAGCCAGTGTTATATTAATCGTGGCCATGCTTATTATTCCATTCCCATCCTGGTTATTGAGTTTATTGATCATCATGAATATTTCACTTGCATTACTTGTCCTCCTAATCTCCATGAACATGAATGAACCATTACAGTTTTCAATATTTCCATCCCTATTATTATTATTGACGCTTTTCAGACTGGGTCTAAATGTTTCCACAACGAGATCGATCCTTAGTAAGGGTGAAGCGGGGGACGTTGTGGAAACCTTTGGAACATTCGTTGTAGGTGGGAATATCCTTGTTGGACTTGTTGTATTCATTATTTTAATCGTCATTCAATTTATTGTTATCACGAAAGGGTCTGAGCGTGTATCAGAGGTTGCCGCACGATTTACACTCGATGCCATGCCCGGGAAACAAATGAGTATCGATGCCGATTTAAATGCCGGTATGATCTCTGAGCACGATGCAAGAAATCGCCGTGAAAAAGTAGGGAGAGAAGCGGATTTCTATGGTGCGATGGACGGAGCATCCAAGTTTGTCAAGGGGGATGCCATCGCCGGGATCGTTATCGTCTTGATCAACTTGATATTTGGAATCATCATCGGTATGACTCAACAGGGGCTTCCTATCGCAGAGGCAGCAACCCGTTACTCACTTCTGACAGTCGGCGACGGGATCGTCAGTCAGATCCCTGCTCTGTTAATATCTACAGCAACAGGTATCGTGGTGACAAGGGCTGCGTCTGAAGGAAACCTGGGGCAGGACATCATGAATCAGCTGCTGGCTTATCCTGTCATGCTCTATGTATCCGGGTTCACCATTTTCATGCTTGGCATAGCCACTCCAATCAACGATATTTTGACGATACCGGTAGCAGCCTTACTCGGGATCGGTGGTTATATGTTGTCAAGGACGCCTAAAGAAAGTGAAACAGACATGATGGAAATGGAAGAAGAAGTGGAGCAGGACGAAATGAAGAGTCCTGAAAGTGTCGTAAACCTCCTTAATGTCGATCCGATTGAATTTGAGTTCGGATATGGATTGATTCCACTTGCAGATACAAACCAGGGGGGAGACCTTCTTGACAGGATCGTGATGATCAGACGACAATTGGCCATCGAGCTTGGCCTAGTCATCCCTGTTGTCAGGATCCGGGATAATATCCAGCTTCAACCTAACGAATACAGGTTGAAGATCAAAGGAAATGAAATGGCTCGTGGGGAACTCCTCTTAGATCACTATCTGGCGATGAGTCCAGGGGTGGAAGATGACTCCATTGAAGGGATCGATACGGTCGAACCGTCATTCGGCCTTCCCGCTAAATGGATATCAGAAGATATGAAAGAGCAGGCAGAAATTTTCGGATATACCGTAGTAGATCCTCCTTCAGTGGTGTCAACCCACATCACGGAATTGATTAAGAATAACGCACATGAACTTCTAGGGAGACAGGAAACGAAGCAGCTCATTGATCATCTGCAGGAATCCTATCCGATACTTGTTGAGGAAGTGACACCGAATCCATTGACCGTGGGAGAAGTACAAAAGGTACTCTCCAAACTATTAAAAGAAAATGTTTCCATTCGGAATTTACCGATCATCTTCGAGACACTTGCCGACTACGGGAAGATGAGTTCGGATACAGACCTGTTAGCGGAGTATGTAAGACAGTCACTCGCCAGGCAAATCACGAATCAATATGTTCAAGGGGACACTTCATTAAAGGTGGTCACCATGAGCGGCAAGGTGGAGAAAATGATTGCGGATGCCATTCAGCAAACAGAACATGGCAACTATTTATCCATGGATCCCAATGATTCGCAGAGCATTCTGGAAGCTGTCGCCTCTCAAGTGGAGCAGCTCTCCCTTATGGAGGAATCCCCCGTCATTCTTTGTTCTCCTGCTGTGAGAATGTATGTAAGACAGTTAACGGAAAGATATTTCCCACAGGTACCAATCATTTCGTATAACGAATTAGAGGCAAATGTAGAAGTACAAAGTTTAGGGGTGGTGAATGTTGGATGAAAGTAAAGAAGTACACGGCTCCATCTATGAATGAAGCAATGAAGAAGGTCAGGGCTGAACTGGGTGAAGATGCAGTCATTTTAAATTCCAAAGTCTCATACACAGGAGGCTTTATGGGATTGTTCAGGAAAAAAATGATTCAAGTCATCGCAGCCATTGACCCGGAGGTTGAAAAAGAAAGACTGGAAATCAGCCGGGTGAAAACGAAGCAGGCTTCAACATCGGTCATTAAACCTTCCTTGGAAAAAGAAAAGAAGACTGAGCATGACTCCAATCGATTGGTAGAAGTAGAATTAAAGGAATTAAAGCAAATGATTTCTTCCCTGAAATCCAGGGATCATTTTGATAAATTCAGTGATGATGTAAAGGAAGTTCTCCTCCACCTTAAGAAACAGGACGTAAGTGACTCCACTCTGTTTCAATTGGGGGAAGCGATGGAAGAAAATATCACAAGTGAATCGGTTCAAGCCATCAATAAGGATGAATGGGCTCATAATGAAGTGAAACGTTTTTTTCACCAATATTTAAAAGAAATCACCTTTGGTGGAATAAGTTATAACAGGAAATATATCAATGTCATTGGTCCTACGGGTGTGGGTAAAACTACGACGCTAGCCAAAATGGCCGCTGAAGCAGTGATAGAGAAACGTATGAAAATTGCCTTTATCACTACGGACACATACCGAATCGCAGCGATTGAACAATTGAAAACTTATGCGGGTCTCCTGAATGTTCCCGTTGAAGTGGTCTATAAAATGGAGGACTTCAATAAAGCAATCGAGAAGTTCGTGGACTACGATCATGTGTTCATTGATACAGCAGGTCGTAACTTCAGGGAAAGAAAATATGTAGCGGATTTGCAAAAGATCATCGATTTCGATCAACAAATGGAAACCTACCTGGTTCTATCATTGACAAGTAAAGAGCAGGATATGAGGGAAATCATTACTCAATTTTCTTCTATTGATATTGATCGTTTTATCTTTACGAAATCAGACGAGACATCAAGTTATGGCAGCATGATCAATATGATGTCTGAAGTGAAGATCGGTGCAGCCTACGTAACGAATGGCCAGGATGTCCCTGAGGATATTACTGAGGTGAAAGAGGATGAAATCGTAAGTATGCTCATGAAAGGATTCAGCTATGAAAGATCAAGCATATAACCTTAGGAGGAAAATGCTCCTGTCCGATTCTGAACCTGCTAAAACCATTGCGATCGTAAGTGGAAAGGGAGGGGTCGGTAAATCGAATATTTCTACAAACCTCTCCATCCTGCTTGGTAAAGAGAATAAGAAGGTACTATTATTTGATCTCGATATAGGGATGGGGAACATTCATATTCTACTTGGAAGCCATCATTCATACTCCATCATGGATTATATTGAGGAAAAAGAACTAGATATCGACACGATTATATGTGAAAATATTCATGGCATCTCTTACATAAGTGGGGGTAATGGCCTAAAGAATATAGTGGAGTGGAAAGAAAAGCAAATGGAACGATTTTTCGAAGTAATGGAATACGCCATCCATAAGTATGATTATATTCTATTCGATATGGGGGCAGGTGCTACGAAGGGAACACTTGAATTCCTCCTCGCCATGGATGAAATCATTGTTGTCACCACTCCTGAACCGACATCCATTACCGACGCCTATTCTATGATGAAATATATCTACCTGAGGGACGGGGAAAAACCCTTCTATCTCTTATGTAATCGGGCTGAATTCAAGAATGAAGGACTTCAAACCATTACTAGATTACAAGAAACAGTGAGGAAGTTCCTCCATAAGGAAATCGTATCCCTGGGGGTGCTTCCAGAGGACTCAGCTGTCAGGAAGGCCGTCATTCACCAAACGCCGATCGTTGTGGGTTATCCTGCATCAGCCATGACACTGAGCCTGCATACGATGGTACATCGCCTGACAGGTACGAGGGAGTCCAGGGATCGTAAAGGGACAGGGTTTGTAAGGTCATTTAGAAAATTATTTTTTGGGAGGTAAAAGCCCTGAATGAAAAAGGTTCTAGTTGTAGATGATTCAGCATTTATGAGAAAACTTATCAGTGAATTTTTAACGAGCACCAAACAGCTAGAAGTGATAGGGATTGCAAGGAATGGTGAAGACGCAATTGCTAAGATTAAAAGACTTCGACCCGATGTCGTAACCCTTGATGTAGAAATGCCGAAGATGAATGGGATAGATGCGTTAAGGAGAATTATGGAGGAGTGCCCTGTCCCTGTCGTCATGCTTTCTTCCACTACACTTGATGGGGCGGAGGAGACAGTTAAAGCCATGGAGCTTGGAGCTGTCGATTTCGTAACGAAACCATCAGGGACCATTTCTTTGGATCTTCATAAGATTCAAGATGAAATGGTTGAAAAAGTAGTGGCTGCAAGCAAGGTGAATGTGAGGAAAATAACCAGGACGTTTCAGCGGGAAACAGCAAATGACCCCGAAATCGGCTCACTTGAAATGACTGAACCATTACCGAATGATCGTCCATGGGGAGTGAAATCCCCTAAGGTGATTCTGATAGGAACATCGACAGGTGGCCCACGGGCCTTACAAAACGTATTGACAGGGTTACCCCGTCAGCTGGATGCGCCAATCGTTGTCGTTCAGCATATGCCCCCGGGATTTACAAGATCACTCGCCAACCGTTTGGATGGTCAAGCCTCGATAAATGTGAAGGAAGCCGAACACGGTGAAATTCTCGTAAAAGGAACGGCCTATATTGCCCCGGGCGGTGTACATACGAAGGTGGTAGAAACTGGCGGACAATTATCGATCCAACTTTCGAAAGAGGATCCGAGAAATGGTCATAGACCTTCGGTTGACATTTTGTTCGAGTCTGCAAGCCTGATTCGACACTATGCCAAAATAGCTGTGGTTTTGACCGGGATGGGTGCTGATGGTTCGGAAGGACTGATCAAGCTTAAAGAGCAAGGCGAAGTAAAAGCTATTGCAGAATCAAGAGAGACTTGTATTGTGTTCGGGATGCCAAAATCGGCTATCGCTACACGATTAGTGGACAGGGTGGAACATATCGGGGATATCCCTCGATCAATTATGACATACATGGTGTAGGAAGGTGTGGAGCACATGGAGTTGAGTCAATACTTAGAAGTGTTTATAGAAGAAAGTAAAGAAAATCTGCAAACCTGCAATGAGCAATTGCTTGAATTGGAGAAAAATCCGGAAGATCTTACGATTGTCAATGAAATCTTTCGTTCTGCTCATACCCTTAAAGGGATGTCTGCCACGATGGGTTATGAGGATTTAGCAAATCTTACCCATAAAATGGAAAATGTTCTCGATGCAATCAGGAATGAAAAAATAAAGGTTTCACCTGAAATATTGGATGTTGTGTTTAAATCCGTCGATGATCTGGAAGCAATGGTGTTCTCTATTGCCGATGGAGGGGATGGAAAGCGGGATGTCACAGAAGTCGTAGCGATGCTTGAGGCTATAGAAAAAGGGGAAGGTCTACACGCAATACTTGTTGAAAGTGAGGTCGCTGCAACTGCGGAACCTGCTGAAAGACAGACATTTTCCATGCAGTATGAAGCCTTTGAGCAAACGGTCATTCAACAATCCCATGAACAAGGATTCCGTTGTTTTGAAATTTCCGTTTCACTCCGGGAGGATTGCCTGCTTAAAGCTGCCAGGGTGTATATGGTCTTTGAAGTGTTGGGGAAATTAGGTGAAGTCATTAAGTCCCTTCCGACAGTAGATCAGCTTGAGGAGGAGCAATTCGACCATTCCTTCGTTATTGCCGTGGTGTCTAAAGAAGAGGCAGTCCATATAGAGAGTGCGGTGCGCAAAGTATCTGAAGTGGACGAAGTCTCTGTTGTGGAATTGACGAGCCTGGATTTGCTGAATCAGAATCAAATAGAGGATGCCATTACAGAGCCGGCACAGAAAGAAGTTGAAGTGAAAGGACAGGACGCTTCAAAACCTGCCGGAAACGTTACAAAGCATTCGAATCCTTCCAATAAAACGATTCGAGTCAACATTGAACGACTGGATGTTCTTATGAACCTTTTTGAGGAGCTGGTCATTGATAGGGGAAGATTAGAACAAATTTCCAAGGAATTGAATAATCCTGAGTTAAATGAAACAGTGGAAAGAATGACAAGAATATCAGGTGATTTGCAAAACATCATCCTCAATATGCGTATGGTGCCTGTTGAAACCGTATTTAATCGCTTTCCACGAATGGTCAGACAGCTTGCACGGGATTTGAATAAAAAAATCGAATTAGAAATCATCGGTGCAGAAACGGAACTTGATCGAACGGTAATAGATGAAATAGGTGACCCTCTTGTTCACTTGATACGAAACGCATTGGATCATGGTATTGAAATGCCGGAACTCCGTGTGAAAAACGGAAAGCCGGAACAGGGAACCGTCAAGCTGAAAGCGTATCATAGTGGGAATCATGTCTTTATCGAACTGGAAGACGATGGAGCGGGTATCAACAAAGAGAGGGTCCTCGAGAAAGCGTTCCAGAAAGGAATCGTCTCAGGTGAAGCCGTTCATACATTAACCGATCGACAAATCTATGAACTCATACTTGCTTCAGGATTCTCTACAGCCGAACAAATTTCGGATATCTCCGGAAGAGGAGTCGGATTGGATGTTGTAAAAGCGACGATCGAGTCTCTTGGTGGTTCCATTACGATTGATTCCACGGAAGGGCAGGGGTCATTGTTTTCTATCCAATTGCCACTCACCTTATCGATCATTTCTGTCATGCTGGTAGAAATCCAAGACGAAAAGTATGCCATTCCTCTATCTTCCATTATTGAGACGGCAATTGTGAAAAAGGAAGAAATCATGAAAACTCATAATCAGAGAGTGATTGATTTCAGGGGTAAAGTTGTGCCATTGCTGTTCCTTGAGGATGTATTTGAAGTACCTAAACATTCCAAAGATGAAGAATTGTATTCTGTTGTCATTGTACGAAAAGGTGAAAAAATGGCCGGGTTAGTCGTCGATTCCTTTATTGGTCAGCAGGAAGTTGTATTGAAATCCTTAGGGAATTATTTAAACGATGTATTTGCGATCTCCGGTGCGACCATTTTAGGAGACGGGCAAGTAGCGCTGATTGTTGATTGCAATGCGTTAATAAAATAGGAGGTAAGGGTAATGAGTGAAATAATAGATGCAGTGGAAGATCTAAAGCTTATCGTATTTCAATTGGTGGATAAGGAATATGCCATTCCAGTGCACCAGGTACGATCCATCGAGAAGCTGGAACATATTACAAGAGTACCGAGAACTGCCTCCTATGTTAAAGGTGTGATCAACTTGCGCGGGGTTGTGACACCAATTATCGACTTAAGGAGCAGATTCGATTTACCAGTTTCAGAGCCGACTGACAGTACACGTGTGATCATTGCAGGATTAGAGGATAAAGAGGTTGGTTTGATCGTGGATGCTGCCAATGATGTGCTGGATGTTTCCAGAGAATCGATTGAACCCTCCCCGGAAGTTGTGGGAGTCGTCGAAGCTGAGTACGTCGGTGGAGTCGTAAAGCAAAACAAACGACTTCTGATCATTCTCCATTTAGATAAAATACTTCAATCCATCTAAGGGGAGAGAATAGGTTTGGGCTATGAAAAAAAGATAACATCGATGCATTTAGATATATTGAAAGAAATCGGTAATATAGGGGCGGGTCATGCTGCGACTGCCCTTTCCACTCTGCTGGATAAGAAGATTGATATGAAAGTACCGAGCGTTCAAGTCGTTTCATTTGATGAAATGATGGAAATGGCAGGAGGACCTGACAATGTGGTCGTAAGTGTATTCTTACGGATTGAAGGGGAGGCACCAGGGAGTATGTTCTTCCTGTTGCCACTTGAACAGGCGTCTATGTATATCCGGAGCATGATCCGGGATCGCTCCTTCTCTTTTAATGCCCCCCCTTATTCAGAACTGGGGCTTTCTGCCATGCAGGAATTGGGGAATATTCTTTCGGGTTCATATTTATCTTCCCTGTCTGACTTTACAAATCTTAAGCTTCTCCCATCCGTTCCTGCTCTATCCGTTGACATGGCAGGAGCAATCATCGGTTGTGGATTACTGGAAATATCCCAGGTGAGCGATTATGCAATCGTGATAGACACTGCCCTTAAAGAAGAAGAAGTAGAGGAGTCTGAAAGTGTGAAGGGACACTTCTTCCTCTTGCCGGATCCCGATTCCTTTGAAATCATTTTTCAATCATTGGGTGTAAGCCTATGATGGGAACAAGCACTGTAGTAAAGGTCGGAATTGCGGATATGAATATCGTCGAGGGCGAAGGCTCGATCCGCACCTCGGGTCTTGGATCGTGCGTCGGGGTCGTTTTATATGATGATTTTCTCAAACTGGCCGGAATGGTCCATGTGATGCTTCCTCACTCCTCGATCGGTAATGAAACAAGACCGAATCCCGCCAAATACGCCGACACAGGGATCGAAGAACTCATAGGTCAACTAAGAAGCCGTGGGGCAAGCATTAAAAGACTTCAGTGCAAAATGGCCGGTGGTGCCCAAATGTTTCAATTTCAATCGAAGAGTGACGTGATGAGGATCGGTCCAAGAAATGCGGAAGCTGTAAAATTTGCCCTATTGAAGCATGGAGTGCCGGTGGTTTCCGAGGATTTAGGGGGCAACAAAGGAAGAACGATCGAATTCTTTACGTCCACAGGCATTCTTCAGGTACGTACGGTAAATGAAGGTACAAAGGAATTGTGAAGTCATTCATTCTGCTCAGGTAAAATCAATCACTAAGCGTTTCCATGAAAGAATTAGTCAGCAAGGAGGATTCTTATGTCTCAACAACCCACTCGAACAGATGAACAACAATATTGGGAGAAATGGATCAACAGTCGTGATACAGAAGCCGGAGATATGTTAGTGAAAAAGTACATGCCACTTGTGTCGTATCATGTGCAGCGAATTTCCGTTGGCCTGCCAAGGAACGTCTCGAGAGAAGATATTAAGAGTCTTGGTTTGATGGGGTTACTGGACGCACTTCAGAAGTTTGATCCTACAAGAGATTTAAAGTTTGATACATATGCGTCGTTCCGGGTCAGAGGGGCGATCCTTGATGGGCTGAGAAAGGAAGACTGGCTTCCCCGGTCTACAAGGGACCGGGCGAAGAAGATCGAGGCCAGGACCGTGGAACTCGAACAAACGCTTTTACGTCACGTGACCGCAGAGGAAGTAGCCGCTTCATTGGAGATGACGCCGGATGAAGTATACCAGACCACAAATGAGCATTTCTTTGCCAATGTCCTTTCCATGGATGAGCAATTGACTGATGACGATCACGAATCTCAAAACTATTCCATTAAAGATCATAAAACGATTTCACCCGAAGAAGAAGTATTGAAAGGTGAAAAACTGAATGAATTAGAGAAAACGATCTTGACCCTTTCAGAGAAAGAGCAGCTTGTGTTAAGTTTATTCTATAAGGAAGAACTGACGCTGACAGAAATCGGGGAAGTCATGAGCTTGTCTACATCCAGGATTTCGCAGATTCATTCAAAATCCATTTTCAAATTACGAAATCTACTGGGCTCATAAATGCTGTGAAAAATAAGGGTGCATTAACCCAAAAACAATACACACTGTTGGACTGTCCCTGGAGTATACGCTTACGGGAGCGGTCCTTTTCTTTGCCGGAAAAAAACAAGCTGAAAGAAGTAGTAAAATCAAAAAAATAGGGTGATGACATGGTAACATTTCTACTATTTATATCTTTTCTTCTAAATATCGTTTCCCTGCTTTCAATCGTCATTTTATACTCAAGGCAAAACCGCTTTGTAAACATGGAAAAAGAGCAAAAGAAGATCATTGTTGAAATGGAAGATATCATTTCAGCTTATCTGATTGAAATGAAAGAAGAAAATGATGAATTCATGCGAAAATTCAGTACACAAGTCCATAACGACAAAGAAAACGTCTTTCACACCGAAGAAAATGAACAAGAGGATCCCCGGTCTTCTGAGAATGTCACAAAGTGGACAGGTGGAGGATATAAGCGCGCTTCAAAAGCTTATAAACAGATGAAAGACCATGGGCCGGACCCCGAGTATCAAACCAAAGAATCCGAACAAGACCCACTCTTGCAAAAAGTCTTGGCTTTAAAGAAAAAAGGGATGTCAATTGAAGAAATAGCTGAATCTCTCGGGAAAGGTCAAACAGAAATCGAGCTCCTGCTGAAATTTCGTCAAATTATGTAGGAAGTCCTTGCCTGTCTGGGATAGGTATGCTATAGTATTCATGGTGTGATTACACACGTTTCTCGATTGGGGTAGATGGTGCTATTTTGTTAAATAGTTTCTACTTTCCAGATGACGGAAACGGAGGAGAAAAACAAAACCATTTAGGAGGAAACACACATGTCAGTAATTTCTATGAAACAATTGCTTGAAGCTGGTGTACATTTCGGACACCAAACTCGCCGTTGGAACCCAAAGATGAAGAGATACATCTTCACTGAGCGTAACGGCATCTACATCATCGACCTTCAAAAAACAGTTAAAAAGGTTGAAGAAGCTTATAACTTCGTGAAAGAGCTAGCTGGTAACGGCGGTAAAGTTCTTTTCGTAGGAACAAAGAAACAAGCACAGGAGTCTGTTAAAGAAGAAGCAGAACGTGCAGGTATGTACTACATCAACCAACGTTGGTTAGGTGGAACACTTACAAACTTCGAAACAATCCAAAAGCGTATTACACGTCTTAAAAACATCGAAAAGATGGAAGAAGACGGTACGTTTGAAGTACTTCCGAAGAAAGAAGTTGTACAACTTAAAAAAGAACATGAGCGCTTAGTTAAATTCTTAGGCGGAATCAAAGATATGAACACGCTACCTGATGCATTATTCATCATCGACCCTCGTAAAGAGCGTATCGCAGTAGCAGAAGCTCGTAAACTTCATATCCCTATCGTGGGTATCGTTGATACAAACTGTGATCCGGATGAAATCGATGTTGTCATTCCTGCGAATGATGATGCGATCCGCGCGGTCAAGCTTCTGACAGGTAAAATGGCGGATGCTATTTTAGAAGCTAAGCAAGGTGAAGAAGCAGCTGTAGCAGCTGAGTAATCAACGAAAGGTGATAAGAGGGCTTACCCTTATCACCTTTTTTTAAAGAATATTCACATGTACTGCACTCTACCAGAGTGTCGGTACATTTATGACTCATACCAATAGGTCCCTGAAGTCTACATAGTCAATCTAAGGAGGAAACCCACTATGGCAATTACTGCACAAATGGTTAAAGAACTTCGTGAGAAAACTGGCGCTGGAATGATGGATTGTAAAAAAGCGTTAACAGAAACTGACGGAGACATGGACAAAGCAATTGACTTCCTACGTGAAAAAGGAATCGCAAAAGCAGCTAAAAAAGCGGACCGTATCGCAGCTGAAGGAACTACTTACATTGCAAGCGAAGGAAACACTGCAATCATTCTTGAAGTGAACGCAGAAACAGATTTCGTTGCGAAAAACGAAAACTTCCAAAACCTTGTTAAAGAACTATCTGATCATCTTCTTGCCAACAAGCCGGCATCTGTTGAAGAAGCTCTTGAGCAAAAAATGGCAAATGGTTCAACTGTAAATGAATTCATCAACGCTGCCATCGCTAAAATCGGGGAAAAGCTTACTCTTCGCCGTTTTGAAATCCGTACAAAAGATGATAACGCTGCGTTCGGTGAATACCTGCACATGGGTGGCCGCATTGCCGTTCTTACAGTAGTGGAAGGTACGACTGACGCAAGTGTAGCGAAAGATGTTGCGATGCACGCTGCAGCATTGAATCCTAAGTACGTTTCCCGCGATCAGGTTTCTGCTGAAGAAGTAGAACGTGAGCGTGAAGTACTTAAACAACAAGCACTAAACGAAGGAAAGCCTGAAAACATCGTTGAAAAAATGGTGGAAGGCCGCCTTGGTAAATACTTTGAGGATATCTGTATCCTGGATCAAACATTCGTTAAGAATCCAGACCAAAAAGTACGTCAATACCTGGAAGCAAACAAAGCTACTTTAACTGATTTCACTCGTTACGAAGTAGGAGAAGGTCTTGAGAAGCGTCAAGAAAACTTCGCTGAAGAAGTAATGAATCAAGTTAACAAATAAGATCAGCTAAAGTTGAACATTATTTAGTAGGGAACACCTAGTGTGTTCCCTATTTTTCAAGAAAAATTCTATTTTATGGAGGTTCCCATGAGCGTTCCGAAATACAAACGTGTCGTTCTTAAACTTAGTGGAGAAGCATTAGCAGGTGATGATGGCTTCGGAATTAATCCTTCTGTCATTAAAAATGTAGCAGAAGAAGTAAAAGAAATCGCTGAACTTGATGTAGAAGTAGCAGTTGTCGTTGGCGGAGGAAATATCTGGCGTGGTAAAATAGGCAGTGAAATGGGAATGGATCGTGCATCTGCAGATTATATGGGGATGCTAGCGACCGTCATGAACTCTTTGGCTCTTCAAGACAGTCTAGAACAGATGGGAATCGAAACAAGGGTTCAAACATCCATTGATATGCGCCAAGTGGCAGAGCCATACATTAGACGCAGAGCCATCCGTCACCTAGAGAAGAAACGGGTTGTCATCTTTGCGGCAGGTACAGGTAATCCATACTTCTCGACGGATACTACAGCTGCGCTCCGAGCGGCGGAAATCGAAGCAGAAGTGATTCTTATGGCTAAGAACAACGTAGATGGTGTATACTCAGCAGATCCTAAGAAGGACGAAACGGCTGTTAAATATGAAGAACTATCCTATTTAGATGTTCTGAAGGAAGGCTTAGCCGTAATGGATTCAACCGCATCTTCTCTATGTATGGACAATGATATTCCGCTTATTGTATTCTCAATTATGGAGAACGGAAATATCAAGAGAGCCATCACTGGTGAAAATATCGGTACAATCGTAAGGGGGAAATCATAATGCCAAACACGATCATCACAAATGCAAAAGAAAGAATGACAAAAGCCATTCAAACATTTTCACGTGAGTTAGCGAGCATCCGTGCAGGAAGAGCCAATGCCTCACTGCTCGATAAGATCTCGGTTGATTACTATGGTGCGCCGACACCAGTCAATCAATTAGCTGGAATCTCTATTCCTGAAGCCCGTATGCTTGTCATACAGCCTTATGACAAATCCGCTCTAGGTGACATCGAGAAGGCAATCCTAAAATCGGATCTGGGCATTACACCTACAAGTGATGGGAACATCATCCGTATCGTCGTTCCTGCTCTAACGGAAGAGCGACGCAAGGAGCTTGTGAAGCTTGTGAAAAAAGAAGCGGAAGATGCAAAGGTCGCCATCCGTAATATTCGCCGTGATGCTAACGATGAATTGAAGAAAAAAGAGAAGAACGGTGACATCACTGAAGATGATCTTCGTGGTTACTCTGATGATGTTCAAAAAGCGACAGATGAAAGTATCGTCAAAATTGATAACATCGCAAAAGATAAAGAACAAGAAATGCTGGAAGTGTAATCTTTCATAAACGAATCATTAGGGGCTGTCCTGTAAGTGAACTCATATTCCTTATGGGCCGGTCCCTTTGTTTTGGTAGAGAGCCAAGAATAAACGACATAGCTTTCCTTTTCTCTGAGGGAGCGTTTTGTTCCGGTCGTGATTGGGCGAACGACCTGGACAAAACGTTCTAATATCTACTTGAATATACATAATCTATTTTCTTAAAGATATCTTCCTTGTTTTTTGATATGATAGTAAAGGTAAATATTTTTTGGATTGTTGGTGGAGGATTTTTTATGCTAAACAAGCTTAAACAATGGAAACGACAGCAAACTTCCGAGGAAGTGGATGATCGATTTCAGGAATTACTAAAACACCCGATTCCGGGTCATATAGCGATCATTATGGATGGTAATGGGCGATGGGCCAAAAAAAGAGCGTTGCCAAGGGTGGCAGGACATCATGAAGGCATGAAGTGTGTCCGCAAGATTACCAAATTGGCAAATGAACTGGGACTCGAAGCCTTGACCTTATATGCCTTTTCTACAGAGAACTGGAAACGCCCTAAAATGGAAGTAGAGTTCCTTATGAAATTACCAGAGGAATTTCTGGGGACGTTTCTTCCCGAATTGGTTGAAGAAAATGTGCAAGTGAAGATGATGGGCTCTCCGGATGCTTTGCCTATCCATACTAGGACCGCCGTTAAAAAGGCCATGGAAGCAACAAAGCACAATGACGGGCTAATCCTGAACTTTGCTTTGAATTACGGCAGCCGGTCAGAAATCATCGATTCTATGAAGCATGTCTTAAAAGATGTCCAGAATGGAATACTAGATGAGAGTGATTTAAACGAAGAACTGTTTTCAAGTTATTTGATGACTAAAGATTTAAAAGATCCAGACCTGCTTATTCGAACGAGTGGAGAAATCCGCTTAAGTAACTTTATGCTTTGGCAATTGGCTTATACCGAGTTCTTTTTCACAGATGTACTGTGGCCGGATTTCGGTAAGGAACATCTAGTTGAAGCCATCGAGGCATATCAAGGTCGTTCAAGAAGATTTGGTGGGTTACAAAGCGAGGAATCCTAATGAAACAAAGAATTATTACAGCAGTGGTAGCGGCAGCGATATTTTTACCAATCATCATTTTTGGCGAAACGCCATTCATTATTTTAATGTATCTGATCGCTTCCATCAGTTTATACGAGGCTTTAAAGATGAGGGGGCGTTGGATTTTCAGCATCCCGGGCTTGTTATCCCTTGCTCTTTTGTGGGTGTTCCTCATTCCGACGGAAACAATCGGGATCATTACAGATTTCGGATACTCCAAGATTGAGCTTGCCTTTCTTGCCGTGCTATTATTTTTAACGTATACAGTGGCGACCAAGAATCGCTTCAATTTTGATGATGTGGCGTATTCACTTTTAAGCGTTTTGTATGTGGGGATCGGTTTCTTTTATTTCATGGAAATTCGATTATTAGAAAATGGCGTGCAATATGTCTTTTATGCGTTATTTATCATTTGGGCAACCGACTCGGGTGCTTATTTCATCGGCAGAGCAATGGGGAAAAAGAAGCTATGGCCGGAAATCAGCCCGAATAAGACCGTTGAAGGATTCGTTGGTGGCATCATCTGTGCTGTCATCGTGGGTGTCATCATGACGTTTTTCATCGATCTTGATATGTCCATCCCTAAACTTGTGATCGTGACAGCGATTCTATCTATTTTTGGGCAGATAGGGGACTTAGTGGAGTCTGCTCTGAAAAGGCACTACAAAGTGAAGGATTCAGGACAATTACTGCCGGGACACGGTGGTATGCTGGATCGTTTCGATAGCTTGTTATTTGTTTTACCCCTTCTTCACTTTCTGTTATAACATTGATTTAATGTGAGGAAGGTTGTAATCGGGAGGAGTGTAGGTGTTGAAGAAAATCAGCTTGATGGGTGCTACAGGGTCCATTGGGACACAAACCCTGGATGTCATCAGGGAACATCCTGAAGAATTTAGACTGACAGCCATGTCTGTCGGCAAAAATATAGAAGAAGCCAGGAACATGATCACTGAATTCAATCCCAGGCTCGTATCCGTACAGCGTAAAGAAGATGCTGAAACATTATCGAGGGAATTTCCTTCATCTGTAAAAGTCCTTCATGGTGAAGAAGGATTAGTGGAAGTAGCGTGTCACCAGGAAGCCGATATCCTTGTGAATGCTGTACTTGGTAGTGTAGGGTTATATCCTACCCTTCAAGCCATCGAGGCTGGGAAAACGATTGCGATCGCGAACAAAGAAACTCTTGTAACAGCCGGTCATCTAGTAATGGAAGCAGCGAGGGCAAAAGGGACGTCCCTGCTGCCGGTGGATAGTGAACATTCCGCCATCTTCCAGGCACTTCAGGGAGAACGGGAAAAGAACATCGAAAAGTTAATCATTACAGCGTCCGGTGGAAGTTTCAGAGATCGTACGAGGGAAGAATTGGTCGGTGTCACGGTACATGAAGCGCTGAATCATCCAAATTGGTCAATGGGAGCTAAGATCACCATCGACTCGGCATCCATGATGAACAAAGGGTTAGAGGTCATTGAGGCTCATTGGTTGTTCGATATTCCATACGAGCGGATCGACGTTGTTCAACACAGGGAAAGCATCATCCACTCGATGATTCAATTTCATGACTCATCTGTCATGGCCCAACTGGGGACACCGGATATGCGTGTTCCCATTCAATACGCCCTTACCTATCCAGACAGGCTTCAAAGGCCTGGGAAAAGGCTGGACCTTGTAGAAATAGGAAAACTCCATTTTGAAGAAATGGATTTAAATCGCTTCCGGTGCCTGGCTTTTGCATACGAAGCGGGAAAGATCGGGGGGAGTATGACGACGGTGCTGAATGCCGCAAATGAAGCAAGCGTAGCGCTGTTCCTGGATAATAAAATATCTTTCCTCGACATAGAAACATATATTGAAAAGGCTATGAATGCCCACCAGGTAATACATAGACCTGACCTTGAAACCATACATGAAATAGATCTCGAGACCCGTCGACTCGTTTCAAGTTGGTTGTAGGCAAGAGTCTTTAGCATGTTTACACAGACTGTTACGTAGAATGATAGTGGACATGTTTCTTGCGGGATACTTTAACATTTAAATCTGTTACCAACAGGTTATAAAAAAGGTGGTTTTTTATTTGCAAACGGTGATTGCCTTTATTGTTATTTTTGGGGCTTTAGTATTTTTTCATGAACTTGGGCATTTAATCTTCGCTAAACGTGCAGGGATCCTATGTCGTGAATTTGCCATAGGATTTGGTCCTAAAGTATTTTCTTATAAAAAGGATGAAACAACCTACACCATTCGCTTACTGCCGCTGGGGGGCTTTGTGCGGATGGCCGGAGAGGATCCGGAAATGGTGGAGCTCAAGGCGGGTCATCGTGTGGGGCTTGTACTCGATCAGGATGAAAAGATCGTTAAAATTGTCATGAATAATAAAGATCGCTATCCTAATATTCGTGTCATCGAAGTGGAAGAAGCGGATCTCGAACATAGACTGCATATCCGTGGATATGAGGAAGACGAGGAAGAATTGAAAACCTTCCCTATTTCACGCGATGCGGTATTCATTGAAGATGGTGTGGAAACGCAAATTGCCCCATGGGATCGTCAATTCGCTTCCAAGACCCTTCCCCAAAGGGCATTGGCCATCTTTGCCGGACCTTTATTTAATTTCATTTTGGCCTTCTTTATCTTTATCCTAGTCGGTCTATTACAGGGTGTACCCACAAACGACCCGGTACTTGGGGAATTGACTGAAGACGGGGCAGCGAAAGAGGCAGGCCTTCAAAAGAATGACATCGTCATGAGTATCGACGGGAAAGAAATATCCACTTGGGAAGATATTGTGACGGTTATTCAGAAACATCCGGGAGATGAACTGAGATTCAATGTTGACCGGGATGGTTCAAATGCTGAGATCCCTGTCACTCCAAAGCCTCAGGAAATCGAAGGCAAAGAGATAGGGATCATCGGTGTTCACAGCCCCGTGGAGAAGTCACCACTCAAGGTCGTCTCAAACAGTGCCCAGCAAACCTATGAATGGACCAAAATGATTTTTGTACTGTTAGGGAAGCTCGTGTCTGGAGAATTTTCCATCGATGCCTTATCAGGACCAGTGGGAATCTATCAATCGACAGACGTAGTGGCGAAATCAGGAATATACTATCTGATGAGATGGGCAGCAATCCTCAGCATCAACCTGGGAATCATGAATCTATTACCGATTCCGGCCCTTGATGGAGGCAGACTTCTATTCTTCGCCGTAGAAGCGGTCAGAGGAAAACCTGTAGATCGTCAAATGGAAGGAATGGTCCACTTCGTCGGATTCGCCCTTCTCATGGTACTCATGCTCGTCGTAACATGGAATGACATACAAAGATTTTTCCTTTAGAATTCAACGAATGAAACAAAACAGGCAGTTTCTCCCTTTGTAATCAAAAAATGAGGGTGTTACTGCCTGTTCATTTAAGTTAAAATAGTGAGAAGGAAATTCTTACACTACATAAATAATCTATATGGTATGAGGTGCTAGTAAATGAAGCAACAAAATACATTCATCCCGACACTAAGGGAAACACCTGCTGATGCAGAAATCAAAAGTCATCAGCTTCTCTTGCGTGCGGGATTCATCAGACAAAATGCCAGCGGGATCTATAGTTTTCTGCCACTCGGAAATAAAGTGTTGAAAAAAGTAGAAGAAATCATCCGAGAGGAATTGGATGCAGCAGGTGCTGTTGAATTGCTTATGCCTGCCCTTCAACCTTCTGAACTTTGGAAGGAATCTGGCCGCTGGGGAACGTATGGACCGGAATTGATGCGAATGAATGATCGTCATGACCGTGAGTTTGCCCTTGGAGCCACCCATGAGGAAGTCATAACCAGCTTAGTGAGGGATGAAATTAAATCCTACAAGCGGCTGCCCCTCACCATGTACCAGATCCAGACGAAATTCCGTGATGAGAAACGCCCCCGCTTTGGACTATTGAGGGGAAGGGAATTCATCATGAAGGATGCGTATTCTTTCCATTCGTCATATGAGAGCCTGGACGAGACGTATGATGCATTATTTAAAGCCTATTCCAACATTTTCAGTCGATGCGGTTTGAATTTCAGGGCGGTCATAGCTGATTCCGGTGCCATGGGCGGTAAAGATACACATGAATTCATGGTGTTATCAGAGGTTGGTGAAGATACAATCGCCTATTCTGATTCATCTGATTATGCAGCGAATATTGAGATGGCTGAAGTGGTGGATGCCTACAGCGAATCAACCGAAGAGATGCTTGCAATGGAAAAGGTATCAACGCCTGATGTAAAGTCCATTGAAGAAGTATCATCTTTCTTAACCGTAGAGAAGGACCAATGCATTAAGTCTCTTTTGTTTAAAGTGGATGATGAGTTTGTTTTGGTATTATCCCGTGGCGATCACGAAATCAATGATATTAAAGTGAAGAATCTTTTTAATGCAGGTGTGGTTGAGCTTGCTTCTGCTGAAGAAACGAAAAAGGTCACCGGTTGCGAAATTGGTTCGATAGGTCCCTGTTCGTTAAACATGAAGATTGTAGCTGATCAGGCGGTCAAATACATTCGTAATGGAGTGTCGGGGGCGAATGAATCAGGATTTCATTTTACCAATGTGAATCCTGAACGTGATTTTGAAGTTTCTCAGTATGCTGACCTGCGTTTCATTCAAGAAGGCGATCCTTCTCCTGACGGAAATGGAACGATTATATTCGCAAAGGGAATAGAAGTAGGCCATGTTTTCAAACTGGGAACCAGGTATTCCGATGCTTTAGGAAGCTCATTCCTTGATGAAAACGGCCGGTCTCAATCCGTCATCATGGGCTGTTACGGTATAGGAGTCTCCCGTACGTTAGCTGCGGTTGCTGAACAATTCAACGATGACAGGGGTCTTTTATGGCCAACGAATCTGTCTCCATACGACCTTCATTTAATACCCATCAATATGAAGGATGAAGCACAGGCAACACTCTCAAATGAACTATATGACATGTTTAAAGAAAACAGATATGAAGTATTAATGGATGATCGAGCTGAACGTCCGGGAGTGAAGTTTGCCGATTCAGACTTGATTGGCCTGCCGATCCGCGTAACGGTCGGAAAGAAAGCCGGAGAAGGAATCGTAGAAGTGAAAGTAAGAAAAACCGGTGAAATGTTAGAGGTTCATAAAGATGAGCTCCTCTCCAAGTTGCAAGAACTATTCAACACTCTTTCTTAAATTTAAAAGGGCTCGACTTTAAAGGAGGCCATCCTTTTGCTGTCAGCCCTTTTTATTCTGTATATAAAATGATTCAAGAGTAGAAATGGGGGAAAGGAATATGGGAGAAAAGCCCCTGGGCAAAAGGGAAAGGTTTCAATTGTTGCTGCAACAGTTAGGCTTAACAGAGGATGCCTTTGTTCAGTACTTCAGACATGCTGAAATTGAGAAATTGGCAGTGTACCGCAAGGAAAAGAAATGGCATTTTTACTTCACGTTTGAAGAAATCATCCCTTGTAACGTGTGGAGCAAATTTTCCATTGCACTGCAAACATCCTTTAAACATATTGCCAATGTAGGCTATTCGATCAAAGTGTTGAATCCTGATGTAACGGATCAGCATATTTTAGATTACTGGCAGGATTGTGTGAAAGAGATTCAAGGGATATCACCACCCTTATTAAAATTATTAAATACTCAAAAGCCGAAGATCAATGGAAACAAAATCATTGTTCAGACTTCAAATGACACAGAAGCAACACAGCTCAAAAGAAAATACGGAGATATGATCACCTCCACCTTCGAAAATTTCGGTTTTCCCAGATTTGTTCTGGATGCAGAGGTAAGTCAAGTAGAAGAACAAAGCAATGAATATGAGAAATTTCTGGAAGAAAAGCTTAAAGAGGATCAGGAAAGAGCAAAACAGGCACTAATCGAAATGGAAAAAGCAGAAAAAGAGGGTCCAAGGGATGCACCAAGTGGTCCATTCATGCTTGGGCTTACGATCAAAGACGATGCTGATTTCCGGAAAATCGAAGAAATTTATGACGAAGAGCGTCGTATCGCCATTGAGGGTTATGTGTTCGATTGTGAGACAAGAGAACTCAGGAGCGGACGCACCCTGCTCACATTTAAGGTGACCGATTACTCAAGCTCGATTTTGGTCAAAATGTTCTCCAGGGATAAAGAGGACGCAGCAGTCATGAACAACATGAAGAAAGGTATGTGGGTCCGCTGCCGCGGAAGCATACAAAACGATACATTTGTACGGGACCTTGTGATGATTGCCAATGATGTAAATGAAATCAAGCCGGTACTTAGACTCGATACTGCCCCTGCAGATGGAAAAAGAGTAGAGCTTCACATGCATACTCCAATGAGCCAGATGGATGCCGTCTCTTCCGTGGCAAGCCTAGTGGCCCAAGCGAAAAAATGGGGCCATAAAGCGGTTGCGATAACAGATCATGCCGTTGCGCAATCCTTCCCGGAAGCCTATAACGCAAGTAAGAAAAACGATATTAAACTGTTATATGGTGTGGAAGCCAATCTTGTGGATGATGGGGTCCCGATAGCCTACAATGATCGCGATCTTCCCCTCGATGACAGCACCTATATTGTGTTTGACGTGGAAACGACCGGGCTTTCCGCAGTCTACGACACCATCATTGAACTCGCCGCGGTGAAAATAAAAGATGGAGAGGTCATTGATAAATTCGAGTCATTTGCAAACCCTCATCATCCGTTATCAGCCACTACGATTGAGTTAACGGGCATTACGGATGATATGGTACAGACGGCTCCAGAGATAAATGATGTCCTTCTCAGATATCATAAATGGGTGGGGGATGATATACTGGTCGCCCATAATGCATCCTTTGATATGGGGTTCTTGAATGCCGGATATCAAAAAGCCGGTATCGAGAAAGCTTCCAACCCCGTCATAGATACATTGGAGCTTGCAAGACTGCTTTATCCGCAATTTAAGAATCACCGTCTGAATACACTGGCAAAGAAATTCGATATCGAATTGACCCAGCATCACCGGGCCATCTATGATGCAGAAACAACGGGCTATCTCCTTTTGAAGATGTTGAAAGATGCAGTCGAAAAAGGGATCACGAACCATAATCAATTCAATGATTATATGGGGAAAGGTGATGCGTATAAACGTTCAAGACCATATCACTGTACATTGATTGCCCAGACGGAAGAAGGACTTAAAAATCTTTATAAGCTTGTTTCCATTTCTCACATGAATTATTTCTTCAGGGTACCTAGGATTCCTCGCTCCCAACTGCAAAAGTACCGCACGGGAATCCTGGTAGGATCAGGTTGTGACAAAGGGGAAGTATTCGAAGGGATGATGCAGAAAGGAAAAGAAGAGGTTGAGGAAAAGGCCCATTTCTACGATTATCTGGAAGTTCATCCTAAAGAAGTGTACCAGCATTTGATTGAATTAGATCTCGTTCAAAGTCAGAAGAACCTGGAAGATATCATCCAAAATATCGTTGAGCTGGGGAGGAAACTGGATAAGCCAGTTGTGGCGACTGGAAACGTCCACTATTTAAATGAAACGGATAAAATTTATCGTAAGATCCTCGTGGGGTCACAAGGGGGAGCCAATCCGTTGAATCGTCATGAACTTCCTGACGTTCATTTTAGAACAACCAATGAAATGCTGGATGCGTTCTCTTTTCTGGGAACAGAAACGGCTAAAGAGATCGTAGTGGATAATTCGAATAAGGTTGCCGATATGGTAGACGTCATTAAGCCGATAAGGGACGATCTATATACACCGAAAATCGAAGGTGCCGACGAGGAAATGCGCCGGATGAGTTATGCCATGGCTAAAAGTATCTATGGGGAGGTACTTCCGGAAATAGTTGAAGCCAGAATAGAAAAAGAGTTAAAGAGTATCATCGGACACGGTTTCGCTGTCATCTATCTAATCTCTCATAAGCTGGTTAAAAAATCATTGGACGATGGTTATCTGGTTGGTTCAAGGGGATCGGTCGGTTCTTCTTTCGTAGCGACAATGACGGAGATCACCGAAGTAAATCCACTGCCGCCTCATTACGTCTGTCCGTCCTGCAAGAAGTCTGAGTTCTTTGATGATGGTTCAGTCGGATCGGGCTTCGACCTCCCTAATAAGGACTGCCCGGATTGCGGGGTTCCTTATAAGAAAGACGGACATGATATACCGTTTGAAACCTTCCTGGGATTCAAAGGAGACAAGGTTCCGGATATCGATCTGAATTTCTCTGGGGAATATCAGCCGAACGCTCATAACTATACAAAGGTCCTTTTCGGGGAAGACAATGTATATCGTGCAGGTACGATCGGGACGGTGGCGGAAAAGACCGCCTACGGGTATGTAAAAGGATACGCGAATGATCATCAGCTGCAGATCCGTGGAGCGGAAATTGACCGTTTGGTAAGTGGATGCACCGGTGTCAAAAGAACAACCGGGCAGCATCCTGGAGGAATCATCGTTGTACCTGATTATATGGATATCTTTGATTTCTCACCTATCCAATTTCCTGCTGACGATTCGAATTCTGAATGGAAAACGACGCATTTTGATTTCCATTCCATACATGATAATCTCCTGAAACTGGATATCCTGGGACACGATGACCCGACTGTCATCCGTATGCTTCAAGATTTATCCGGAATCGATCCCAAGACGATTCCGACCGATGACCCTGAAGTGATGAAAATCTTCAGCGGTACAGAATCCCTGGGTGTAACAGAAGATCAAATCATGTGTAAGACCGGGACACTCGGGATCCCTGAATTCGGGACGAGATTCGTCCGTCAGATGCTTGAAGATACAAAGCCGACAACGTTCTCCGAGCTGGTCCAAATTTCAGGGCTTTCACACGGTACCGACGTATGGCTCGGGAATGCACAAGAACTCATTCATAACAACATCTGCAATCTGAGCGAAGTGATCGGGTGTCGTGATGATATTATGGTATACCTGATCTATCAGGGACTCGAGCCTTCACTTGCTTTTAAGGTCATGGAATTTGTCCGTAAAGGAAAAGGTCTTCAGGAAGAATGGGTAGAAGAAATGAAGAAGAACGGTGTACCGGATTGGTATATCGATTCCTGCCTGAAGATCAAGTATATGTTCCCGAAAGCCCATGCTGCCGCATATGTATTAATGGCTGTTCGTATTGCGTACTTTAAGGTGCATCATGCGCTACTTTACTATGCCGCTTATTTTACCGTTCGGGCTGAAGATTTTGATATCGAAGCGATGGTAAGAGGATCACAGGCTATTAGATCAAAGATCGAGGAAATCAATAGTAAAGGCCTGGATGCATCACCGAAAGAAAAGAATACGTTAACAGTTCTTGAGTTGGCACTTGAAATGTGCGAAAGAGGTTATAAGTTCCAGAAAGTTGATCTGTACCGTTCAGCGGCTGCTGAATTTGTGATCGATGGTGATACTTTGATCCCGCCGTTCAACTCCATACCCGGACTTGGAACCAATGCTGCCTTCAATATTGTGAACGCAAGGCAGGATGGGGAATTTCTATCTAAAGAAGATCTTCAGCAAAGGGGCCGCGTGTCCAAGACCATTATCGAGTATCTGGATAATCACGGATGCCTGGAAGCTTTGCCGGATAAGAACCAATTATCTCTGTTCTAAGACTGATACCATGGGAATTGTTTGCATAAACATGTTGATTATGGTATATTTTTATTGGAAATACTAAAGATAGCTCTAAAGGTAGAAGAGTGGGGTCGCACCCCACTCTTTCGTTATTACATGGAGATTTTTTGAACTATCATTTCTAGTCTTGGTGCACGATTTTCATATAGACCAGGAGGTAAGTATGAGCAAAATAACAACACTAGTAGAAGAAATTGTTACACCAATCTTAGATGACATGTCTTTGGAACTCATTGATATGGAATATGTTAAAGAAGGATCCAATTGGTTTCTTCGCATATTCATCGACAAGGATTCCGGTGTTGACATTGAAGAATGCGGAATAGTAAGTGAAAGACTTAGTGAAAAGTTAGATGAAATTGACCCAATTCCTCATAATTACTTTTTAGAAGTTTCTTCACCGGGTGCTGAACGTCCTTTAAAGAAAGACAAGGACTTCGAAAAAGCCATCGGCAAAAATGTTTATGTGAAAACGTATGAGCCATTGAACGGCGAAAAAGCATTCGAAGGAACACTTCTTTCCTATACTTCAGACCAATTATCATTAGAAGTAACCATTAAGACTCGAAAAAAGAAGGTTGAAATTCCAACAGATAAGATAGCCATTGCACGATTGGCTGTTACATTTTCATAGGAACTAACCGCACTATAAAGGGGGATGAAACCACCATGAGCACTCAGTTATTAGATGCTCTTACTGTTTTAGAGAAAGAAAAAGGCATTGCAAGGGATGTCATCATTGAAGCCATTGAAGCGGCACTTGTGTCAGCTTACAAACGAAATTTCAACCAGGCACAAAATGTCCGCGTAGACCTTAACCTTGATACGGGTACGATGAGAGTCTTCGCCCGTAAGGAAGTCGTGGATGAAGTGTTCGATTCCCGACTTGAGATCTCGGTTGAAGACGCTGGAGATATCAACCCAAGCTACGAAGTGGGAGACGTTGTTGAACTTGAAGTTACTCCTAAAGATTTCGGGCGCATTGCTGCTCAAACAGCTAAACAGGTTGTGACTCAGCGAGTGAGGGAAGCAGAGAGAGGAATTATCTATTCCGAATTTGTGGACCGGGAAGAAGACATCATGACAGGTATCGTTCAACGTCAGGACAATCGGTTCATCTATGTGGCTTTAGGGAAGATTGAAGCCCTCTTACCGGTGAGCGAGCAAATGTCTAACGAAACATACAAACCTCATGACCGGATCAAGGTGTTCATCACGAAGGTAGAAAAGACGACAAAGGGTCCTCAAATCTTTGTTTCACGAACACACCCGGGTCTATTAAAGCGACTATTTGAAATCGAGGTTCCTGAAATCTTTGACGGAACGGTAGAAATCAAATCCGTTGCTCGCGAAGCCGGAGACCGCTCTAAAATTTCGGTTCACGCAGAAAACTCTGAAGTGGATCCCGTAGGTGCATGTGTGGGAACTAAAGGTGCCCGTGTACAGGCGATCGTGAACGAACTGAAAGGTGAGAAGATCGATATAGTCCAGTGGTCTGAAGATCCCGTGACGTTCGTCGCCAATGCTTTAAGTCCTTCTAAAGTACTGGATGTACAGGTGAACGAAGAAGATAAAGCAACCAGAGTCGTGGTACCTGACTATCAACTGTCACTCGCAATCGGTAAACGTGGTCAAAACGCTCGACTTGCAGCTAAATTGACAAACTGGAAGATTGATATCAAGAGCGAAACAGATGCACGCGAATTAGGATTATATCCTCGGGAAGAGGGCTTTTTGCCTCAGGATGAAGAGGATGAGTATGACAACGAGCCTTTAAATATTGATTTCGAAAATCAAGATTAAGAGGTGGGCAAGATGAGTGTGAATAAGAAGATTCCCTTGCGCAAATGTGTGGCAACGGGTGAAATGAAGCCAAAAAAAGAAATGATACGTATTGTCAGGTCTAAAGAAGGAGAGGTTTCCATCGATCCTACTGGTAAGAAATCAGGACGTGGAGCCTATCTCTCGAAGGATAAAGACGTTATTTTATTAGCCAAAAAGAAAAATACTTTAGCCAATCAATTACAAGCGAAAATAGAGGAATCTCTTTACGATGAATTGATTAGCCTTGTAGAGAAGGAGTAACGTTTAGCGTATGAATCAGAATCGTTGGATGTCACTTTTAGGATTGGCGAATCGGGCACGGAAGATTATTTCAGGTGAAGAGCTTGTTATTAAAGAAGTTCGTAGTGGACGAGCGAAACTTGTCATTCTTTCCAAAGATGCTTCTGCTAATACAAACAAGAAAATCACGGACAAATGTAAATCGTATAATGTCCCGGTTTGCTTAGTGGAAAACAGGCACGACTTAGGTCAAGCCATTGGAAAAGAGGCAAGGGTGGTCGTCGCCATAATGGATGCCGGCTTTGCCAAAAAATTATCCGAACTGCTCGATTGAATCTCAGTGGGGGTGAACATATGAGCAAGATGCGTGTATATGAATATGCAAAGAAATACAATGTTTCAAGTAAAGATGTGATCGAAAAATTAAAGCAACTGAATATTGAGGTATCAAACCATATGGCAACTATAGAAGATGACGCAGTAACAAAATTGGACGCGATGTACAAAGGTGATTCAAAAGGGGAAGGAAATAAAGCCGCGAAAGAATCCAAATCAAGTACATCCAAGTCAGACGAAGCTCCAAACAAGGAAAAGGTTAAGACTGCACCGAAAAATCGTGAAGGAAAAAAACACGATCAACAGAACCAATCAAAGGAGAAGAAGGTCTTCAATAATAATAATAACAACAACAATAAAAACCGAAATAACAAACAAAATAAGCAGAACAAAAATTTCAAGCAGGCTCCTCAACAGCAAACGCCTGCTAAGAAAAAGGAACTTCCATCAAAGATCACATTCTCCGAATCACTGACGGTTTCAGAACTTGCCAAAAAGCTTCATAAAGAACCATCTGAAATCATAAAAAAACTATTCATGCTTGGTGTCATGGCAACCATCAATCAGGAACTGGATAAAGATTCGATTGAATTGATTGCAGGGGAATACGGCGTCGAAGTGGAAGAAGAAATCAAGGTAGACGCGACCGATCTTGAAGTATATTTCACGGAGGATACAAAAGAGCAAACCGAAGAACGTCCATCTGTCGTAACCATCATGGGTCACGTCGATCACGGTAAAACAACGCTTCTTGACTCCATCCGTAACACGAAAGTCACAGCAGGTGAAGCTGGCGGGATCACACAGCATATCGGTGCTTATCAAGTAGAAGTGGACGGAAAGAAAATCACATTCCTTGATACTCCGGGGCATGCTGCCTTCACGACTATGCGTGCGCGCGGTGCTAAAGTGACGGACATTGCAATCATTGTAGTAGCTGCCGATGACGGTGTTATGCCTCAAACGGTTGAAGCAATCAACCATGCGAAAGCGGCAGACGTTCCGATCATCATTGCTGTTAATAAGATGGATAAAGAAGCTGCCAATCCCGATCGTGTAATGCAGGAGCTCACAGAGTATGAATTGGTTCCTGAAGCATGGGGGGGAGACACAATCTTCGTTCCATTATCTGCCTTATCTGGTGAAGGAATCGACAATTTACTTGAAATGATCGTTCTTGTAAGTGAAGTGGAAGAGCTTAAAGCGAATCCAAATCGTCTTGCACAAGGAACAGTCATCGAAGCTCAATTGGATAAAGGGCGCGGATCAGTTGCCACTTTGCTCGTTCAAAACGGAACGTTAAAAGTAGGGGATCCAATTGTAGTAGGTAATACATTCGGGCGTGTCCGTGCGATGGTCAATGACCTTGGTCGCCGTGTGAAAGAAGCCGGCCCTTCTGCTCCTGTAGAAATCACGGGATTGAATGATGTTCCACAAGCAGGGGATCGCTTTGTCGTATTCGAAGATGAGAAAACAGCTCGTTCTGTTGGTGAATCCCGTGCATCCCAGGCACTTCAAGCTCAGCGTGGGGAGAAGTCAAAGGTAAGTCTTGAGAACCTGTTCGAACAAATGAAACAGGGAGAGATGAAAGACCTGAATCTTGTGCTTAAAGCGGATGTTCAGGGATCGGTTGAGGCACTGGCCGCTTCGTTAATGAAGATTGAAGTGGAAGGTGTTAATATCCGGATCATCCACACAGGTGTGGGGGCAATCAATGAATCTGATATTACACTGGCGTCTGCTTCGAATGCCATTGTAATCGGCTTTAATGTGCGACCTGACGTCAATGCCAAGCGTACTGCCGAAGCAGAGGGCGTAGAAATCCGACTACACCGTATTATCTATAAGGTAATGGAAGAGATCGAAGCGGCAATGAAAGGTATGCTTGACCCAGAATTTGAAGAGAAGATCATCGGTCAGGCGGAAGTACGTCAAACATTTAAAGTGTCTAAAGTTGGTACGATTGCGGGAAGCTATGTAACAGAAGGTAAGATTTCTCGCGATAGTGGAGTTCGTCTGATTCGTGACGGAATTGTTATCTTTGAAGGGGAACTCGATGCCCTTAAGCGCTTTAAGGATGACGCAAAAGACGTAGCCAGAGGTTACGAATGTGGTATTACAATCAAGAACTTCAATGATGTGAAGGAAGGCGACGTCATCGAAGCCTTCATCATGGAAGAAATTACACGTAAATGATCACATATGTTGAATGTGAGTGCATGATTTATGACTCTCACTCATTAAAAGATAAGCGGGCTGTCCTGCAACGGGTCATGTCCCGTCTTAAACAAAAATTCAATGTATCGGTTTCTGAAATCGGATATCAGGATGTATGGCAGCGTACAAGGATTGCCATCGTCACTGTCGCTTCTTCCAAAGGAGCGAGTGAAAGAGAGATTGAACACGCATTGAAATTCATGGATTCTTTTCCTGAGTGGGAACGACTGGAAACCCAAATCGAGTCACTATAAGGAACGCCTTATATCAACATATAACCATTAACGATATATAAGAGGTGATATTGATGAGCCATCGTGCGAATCGTGTTAGCGAGCAAATGAAGAAAGAGCTCAGCGATATTATCGGACGAAAAATAAAGGATCCACGTATTGGCTTTGTAACGGTTACAGATGTACAAGTATCCGGGGACTTACAACAGGCAAAAGTGTATATTACCGTTCTGGGTGGGGAAGACCAAAGAGAGAACACTCTTAAAGGTCTTGCAAAGGCAAAAGGTTTCATCCGTTCTGAAGTAGGACAGAGAATTCGCCTGCGTAAAACACCTGAAATTATTTTTGAGTTTGATGAGTCGATTGATTATGGTAACCATATTGAATCTTTATTAAGAAAAGTTCAAGATGAACCAGAAGAGTCTAAAGATACAGAAGAGTAATATGAAAGGGCTGATCCGGACGGAAGTACAATTCCAAAGGATCAGCCCTTTATGTTTTTATTTGTATGGACCAAATACAATATATACTGGAGGTAATGTAGATGAATGGTATCCTGCCCTTATGGAAGCCCAGGGGAATGACGTCCCATGATTGTGTCTTTAAGTTGAGGAAGATCCTCAGAACAAAAAAAGTCGGCCATACAGGTACCCTGGACCCTGAAGTCTCGGGTGTCCTGCCCATTTGCGTCGGACGTGCTACCAAGATAGCGGAGTATATAACAGCATCCGGAAAGACCTATGAAGGAGAAGTCACGATCGGATATTCCACCACAACAGAAGATGCGTGGGGAGAGAAGGTTGAAGAAAAGAAGGTGAATCGGATCATATCGAGAATGGAGGTTGAGGAGATCCTTCAAAGTCTGACGGGAGACATCATCCAGACGCCCCCCATGTTTTCGGCAGTTAAAGTAAATGGAAAGCGGTTATATGAATATGCGAGACAGGGCATAGAAATCGAAAGGCCTTCAAGGACTGTTCATATCCATAGACTGCAATTACTGGAGGAGTGGAATGAGTTAGCGGGCAATCACCCTTCATTCACCTTTGAAGTCGTTTGTGGGAAGGGGACTTATGTAAGGACACTTGCCGTTGAAATCGGGAATGGCCTGGGGTATCCAGCTCATATGTCCGCTCTTACGCGTACGCAATCAGCCGGTTTTAGAAAAGAAGATTGTTTCACGTTCGAACAGATACAAGAGTTTGCTCAGAATGAAGATCAACAAAACCTACTTCTTCCTCTGGAAATGGGGCTTTCTCATTTGCCGAAAATGACAATTAGTGATACATTAGCAGAGAAAGTGAAGAACGGAGCACGCCTTGAGGAGCCTGAGGACTGGCAGGACGGTTCCGTAGTGATGGTGCATAAGGGTAAGGCCATAGCCATTTATCAGAGGCATCCTGACAAGCCTGGGATCATCAAGCCTGTCAAAGTGCTTTTCAACGACTAGTGAAAAAGGTGAAATACTGTGAAAGTAATAACTGTACATCATCCCCATTCTATTAGTAAGAATGAATTTCCACCTCTCGTACTCGCTCTGGGATACTTCGATGGCGTTCATAAAGGCCATCAAAGGGTGATTAGGGAAGCAGTGGAAAAAGCGAAGGAACAGGACGTTTCGAGCGCGGTCATGACATTTGATCCCCATCCTTCCGTTGTACTGGGTCATAAACACAAACATATACACTACATAACGCCTTTGGAAGATAAGAAAGAAATCATAAAGGAACTCGGTGTGGATTATTTATTCATTGTCCGGTTCACATCAGAATTTGCAAGTCTGACTCCACAGGACTTCGTCGATCAATACATTATCGGCCTTAACGTAAGGCATGTTGTAGCAGGATATGATTATTCATATGGCAGACTGGGGAAGGGGACGATGGAAACCCTGCCCTTTCATTCCCGCGATATGTTTGCCTCCACTACCGTTTCGAAGTTGACAGATGCTGATCTGGATTTGAAAGTGAGTTCTTCCTTAATAAGGGAGAACCTTAGAGAAGGTGACGTATCCAGGGTGAACAAGCTTCTTGGCAGACCGTTCAAAATGAAGGGAACGGTCATACACGGAGATAAAAGAGGGAGGAAAATCGGGTTCCCTACAGCGAATATCGAACTCTCCGATGATTATCTGACCCCTAAGGTGGGGGTTTATGCGGTAAGGATGAAAATTCATGATAAATGGTTTGATGGTGTGTGCAATATCGGGTACAAGCCCACCTTTAAAAACCCTGACGACTATTCTTTGACAATTGAAGTCCATCTTTTTGATTTCCACACTTCCATTTACGGAGAAGAAGTGTACATTGAATGGTATGATAGAATAAGGGACGAACAGAAATTCTCCGGAATAGAGGAGCTAATCTCCCAAATTCAGAAAGATAAGAACCATGCGATAGACTACTTTGCTAAAAATTGAGGATTACACTTGATTTTTATTTAAAAGAGTAGTATTCTAAATATCGTATGAAATGAACCTTTGCTTGGCATCACGATTCACCAACGGCTGCTCAGTAACAGGGGATTTGAAAGAAATTATTAGGAGGTGAAAAGGATGGCTATCACTAAAGAACGTAAAAACGAACTTATCAGTGAATACAAAGTACATGAGAACGATACTGGATCTCCAGAAGTTCAAATTGCTGTCCTAACTGAAGAAATTAACAATCTGAACGATCACTTACGCGTTCACAAGAAAGATCACCACTCTCGTCGCGGTCTTCTTAAAATGGTAGGTCACCGTCGTAATCTATTATCTTACTTACGTAAGAAAGATGTACAACGCTACCGTGAGTTAATTAACAAATTAGGTTTACGTCGATAAACAGACAAAGGAAGCGGGATTATGTCCCGCTTTTTCTTTAGCTTTCATAAGTGGAAATCTTTGTATGATCCTCCACTTCTTTTTATACATTTTCATCATTTAAAGTATTCATTTTTCTCGTTTTTGTCTAAAATACATAATATGTATACAATGTGGAAGGAAACCCATCGTATAATGGGTCTGGCATCCGCCTTGATACAACATCCTGTATTTACATAGTCAGCAGGGATTCAAATCAAACGAATATAACAGCGCATATGTGCATGATATAGATTATTTTATGTTTATCCGGGTTGGGTACAGGCCGAACCTTTTAGTGATATATAAAGAGAGGGGTACACTTTATGGAACAAACTAAACAAACCTTTTCCATCGAATGGGCCGGAAGAGAATTGACGGTCGAAGTTGGCCAATTTGCCAAACAAGCGAATGGAGCGGTAATGGTACGTTATGGAGATACTGCAGTACTTAGCAGTGCTACAGCTTCGAAAGAACCAAAACCTTTGGATTTCTTCCCATTAACCGTTAACTATGAAGAGAGATTATATGCAGTAGGTAAAATCCCTGGAGGATTCATTAAACGTGAAGGTCGCCCTAGTGAGAAAGCCATCCTTGCGAGCCGCTTAATAGATCGTCCCATCCGTCCATTGTTCGCAGATGGATTCCGTAATGAAGTTCAAGTAATCAGCATTGTGATGAGTGTAGACCAGAATTGCTCATCCGAAATGGCAGCTATGTTTGGTTCTTCATTAGCGCTATCGGTTTCAGATATCCCGTTCGAAGGTCCGATAGCAGGAGTGATTGTTGGTCTTGTTGATGGGGAATTCATCATTAACCCTTCGGTCGAGCAATTGGAGAAGAGTGAGATTCATTTATCTGTAGCTGGTACGAAAGATGCCATTAATATGGTAGAAGCGGGTGCAGATGAGGTTCCTGAAGAGACAATGCTTGAAGCGATCATGTTCGGTCATGAAGAGATTAAGCGTCTGGTTGCTTTCCAGGAGGAAATCGTCGCTAAAGTCGGTAAAGAAAAATCTAAAATTCAACTTGTTGAATTAGATCAAGACGTTGAAGCAGAGGTTCGTTCCTTATGTGAAAGTGAATTGATTCCTGCCATTCAAGTTCAAGAAAAGCATGCTCGTGAAGAAGCCATCGGAACTGTTAAAGATAAAGTGATGGCCGTTTATGAGGAAGAGAAGGAAGCTGATGAAGCTACCTTGAAACAAGTGAAAAAAGTATTGGATATGCTTGTGAAAAATGAAGTTCGCCGTCTGATCACAGAAGACAAGGTCCGTCCAGATGGCCGAAAAGTTGACGAAATCCGTCCATTGTCCTCAGAGGTCGGTTTATTGCCAAGAACTCACGGTTCAGGATTATTTACCCGTGGACAAACTCAAGCACTAAGTATTTGTACGCTGGGTGCTTTAGGAGATGTTCAGGTACTTGATGGCCTGGGAATTGAAGAATCAAAACGATTTATGCACCATTATAACTTCCCTCAATTCAGTGTAGGGTCCACAGGACCAATCAGAGGACCGGGTCGCCGTGAAATCGGACACGGAGCATTGGGGGAAAAGGCTCTTGACCCAATTATTCCAAACGAAAAAGACTTCCCTTATACAATTCGACTTGTATCAGAAGTACTCGAATCAAACGGTTCAACTTCTCAAGCAAGTATTTGTGCAAGCACACTCGCAATGATGGATGCCGGTGTTCCTATTAAAGCGCCTGTAGCCGGGATTGCGATGGGTCTGATCAAGTCAGGTGAAAATTACTCCATCCTGACAGACATTCAGGGAATGGAAGATCACCTTGGTGACATGGACTTTAAAGTAGCCGGGACTTCTAAAGGTGTAACCGCTCTTCAAATGGATATCAAAATTGATGGGTTATCCCGTGAAATTCTTGAAGAAGCACTTCAACAAGCTAAAAAGGGAAGAATGCAGATTCTTGATAGCATGTTAGCAACAATCGGTGAAGCAAGAACGAGCCTGTCCCAATACGCTCCGAAAATCCTGACCATGCATATTAACCCTGATAAAATCCGCGACGTCATTGGGCCAAGTGGTAAGCAGATTAATAAGATCATCGACGAAACAGGCGTTAAGATTGATATTGAGCAGGACGGAACGATCTTCATCTCATCTACTGATGAAGAGATGAATAAAGTAGCTAAGAAAACGATTGAAGATATCGTTAGAGAAGTTGAAGCTGGACAAATGTATCTTGGAAAAGTGAAACGAATTGAGAAATTCGGTGCATTTGTAGAAATCTTCAGTGGTAAAGATGGACTTGTCCATATTTCTGAACTTGCAGAAGAACGTATCCGTAAGGTGGAAGATGTAGTGGCGATCGGTGACGAGATCCTTGTAAAGGTTCTGGATATTGATAATCAAGGAAGAGTCAACTTATCACGAAAAGCAGTTCTTAAGGAACAGCGCGAAAAGGAAGAACAAAACCAGGGTTAATCTTTAAGATTGGCAGGCTGTCCTGTAGGGAGCAAACTCTCCTCCGGGACGGCTTTTTTTATCTGTTCGATGAGCTTTAATGGCGCATGTTCTACCCTGTTCTTTTCTTACATATGTTTGTAGGAGAAGGAAGGTGGACAGGGATGGAAAAAAAATACTTGATTGGAATTAGTCTAATTGCTATTCTGACTTTAGTAGTAGTGGAGAACCCTCTATCAAATCAGTATGTGAACGGGTTAAAACAAGAGACGGTAGTAGTGAATGGGCTAAACAGCACAAACGACCTCACCCGTATGATAAAAGAGGAAGCCAAATCAAGAGAGATACCGGCTCAGGATGCTGTGATAGATACCGTTTGGAAAGCTACACCTGGATATAATGGATTGAAAGTAGATGTAGAGGCGTCTTTACACAACATGAAGAAAGAAAAATCGTTTGATGAAGACAAACTGATTTATAAACAAATCCCTCCTGAAAAGCACTTACCTGATTTACCTGCATCTCCTGTCTATCGAGGGAATCCTGATAAGCCCATGGTGTCCTTTATTATCAATGTAGCGTGGGGAAATGAATACATCCCTGATATGCTTGCAACTTTGAAAAAGCATCAGGTATATGCTACGTTCTTTCTAGAGGGGAGATGGGTGAAGAATAACCCTGACTTGGCGAAGATGATTGTGGATGCAGGGCATGAGGTGGGGAATCACTCGTATTCCCATCCTGATATGAAAGTGCTTGAAGCTATCAAGGTAAGAGAAGAATTGAAAAAAACTAATGAAATGATTGAAGTGACCACCGGTGAAAAAGTAAAGTGGTTTGCTCCCCCAAGCGGCAGCTACAGGGATGAAGTCGTGAAAATTGCAGATGAAATGCATATGAGGACGATCATGTGGAGTGTGGATACGGTTGACTGGCAAAAACCACAACCCAATGTGCTGATAGAACGTGTAATGGGTAAGATGCACAAAGGGGCGATAGTGCTCATGCATCCTACAGCTTCAACAGCCAATTCCTTGAACACACTGATTCTTCAAATAAAAGAAAAAAATTTAAGGCTGGGCACGATCTCAAGTTTAGTGAAAGAAGAGAGAATCGTAGATGAGGCAGATAATTCAACACAACAAGGAGATAGTAAGAAGAAGCAGTAACTTCGCATCATGAATAGGAGGAACTTTCTTGATTAAGAAATATACATGCCAAAATGGATTGCGAATCGTACTGGAAGAAATTCCACACGTTCGCTCCGTAGCAATAGGGGTCTGGATTGGAACCGGCTCACGTAATGAAACCGAACAAAATAATGGGATCTCCCATTTTCTTGAGCATATGTTTTTTAAAGGCACAAAGACCAAAACTGCACGTGAAATAGCCGAGTCCTTTGACAGCATAGGCGGACAGGTAAATGCATTTACTTCAAAGGAATATACGTGCTATTATGCAAAAGTATTGGACAATCATGCGGATTATGCATTACATACACTTTCTGATATGTTCTTTAACTCTACCTATATAGAAGAGGAATTGAATAAAGAAAAAAATGTGGTGTATGAGGAAATCAAAATGTATGAAGATACTCCTGACGATATTGTCCATGACCTACTTAGTAAGGCAATTTATGAAGAGCATCCACTGGGGTATCCGATTTTGGGAACGGAAGATACACTGAACACATTTAATCAGTCTAAATTGAAGGAATACATGCATGACATGTACACACCTGATCAGGTAGTAGTATCCGTTGCGGGAAATGTGGATGAGACATTCATCAAAGAAGTTGAAAAGTTATTCGGTTCATATGAAGGTGGAAAAGGGCCGGAAGAGAGGCTAAAGCCTGCTTTTCATTACAATAAACTTGCCCGTAAGAAAGACACGGAACAGGCACATTTATGCTTAGGTTTCGATGGTCTTGAGATCGGTCACCCCGACATTTACAATTTGATTGTGTTGAATAACGTATTGGGTGGCAGTATGTCTTCCCGTCTGTTCCAGGAGGTCCGCGAACAGAGAGGACTTGCCTATTCTGTATTTTCCTATCATTCCGCATACGAAGACAGTGGGATGGTGACCATTTATGGGGGAACGGGGGCCAATCAATTAGATCAATTATTCGATACCATTGACAGTACACTGCAAGCTCTTAAAGCAGAAGGGATCACCCCTAAAGAACTGCAAAACAGCAAAGAGCAGTTAAAAGGAAACCTTATGCTGAGCTTAGAGAGCACCAATAGCCGTATGAGCAGGAACGGAAAGAATGAATTACTGCTGAAACGACACCGGACACTGGATGAAATCGTCGAAGAAATCGATGGAGTGACCATGGATAAAGTCAATCGTTTGGCTTTGGACCTCTTCACAGATGACTACGCTTCATCACTCATCAGCCCGGATGGAAACCTGCCTCAAAATATGAAAAAATGAACGTAAAGAGATAGGGACATAACTAAATCCATTCCCTCTAATGACAAATAATCAAATAATTAGTTAGGGTCACTTGCAATACCGCTGCCCGATTTCCGTGCAAGACTTCGCTTTCCTCGGGCGGAAGGCGAGCCTCCTCGTCGCTTTTCGCTCCTGCGGGGTCTCACCTATTCCGCTTTTCCCGTAGGAGTCTTCGTCTTGCACTACAATCAACAGCTAGAACCTGCTATAATACACTGAATATGCTTTAACAACAATAATAATAAAAGGTCCGTTTCACTAAGGTTCTTGTTATTATTGTTCGGTCATTTAAGGTGAGTTGGAGTAGAATGTCACATCTGGTAAGAAAGAGTATTTGTATGATTAACTGTAATCGCTCACTTCAACTAATAGAATTAGAGTTGGCATATGCAATGGTGTAGTTGTTATAGTGAGACACTTACACTTGGAAAGTTGATTGTAGCGGAAGGTGCTCGACTCCTGCGGGAAATGCGGGAAATGCGGGAAAGCCTGAAAAGCGGAGGTGGCTTGCTCAGCCCTGACAAGCATAAGATGAATGGGCTAAGAAGGCGTTTTTGTGCCTTCTTGGACCATTTAGCTTATGACCTCGAGGGGCTAGCCACCGTAGCTGGATCTTGAGACCCCGCAGGGCTTTAGCCCGAGGAGGCTCAACTCACGCCCCGCGGAAAGCGAGCACCTGGAGCGGAAATCAACCACTTCTCACTACATCCAAAACCAAAAATATTTACGTAAATAGCCAAATGATGAATCCGAACGATTTCGAATTTCAAATAAAGAAACTCGAATGATCGTTCGGATTTTCTTTTTAACTAAACACTACTTTAATGGAACGATAAGTTTTTCTTCTAAAGAAGGTGGACAGTGTATACATTGTACTACATAGCTTTTTTTAGGAGGACACGATCATGAGGTTAAGTGAATTAAGCGGGAAGGAAATCGTTGATTATAAAAAAGCGGAGCGGCTTGGTATTCTGGGGCAGACAGATCTTGAATTTAATGATAAGTCAGGCAGCATCAATGCGCTGATCATCCCTACCGGGAAATGGCTGAGGAAGCAGGGAGGAGAAATCCGGGTTCCCTGGCATCAGATCAGGACAATCGGGGCAGATATGATCATTTTGGAAGTCTCGGATGACTAATTAAATACTACATCAACACAGAAAACGGGTCCTGGCCCGTTTTTTATTTTGCCTGCTTTTCTAAAACCATCCATACTTGCTTTTCTTCTCACCCATTGGGTGTGTGCTACATACACTGTTGAAGTGAAAAGGGATTTAGAATAGCGATTATGTAAAAAGTAGGTGAAATCAGTGATGCTGACCGGAATGCAGATCGCAGTTCTAGGCGGAGATGCTCGTCAACTTGAGATTATTCGAAAGCTTACGGAGTTAGATGCCAAAATATCACTCGTAGGTTTTGAACAACTAGATCATGCCTTTACAGGTGCTACGAAGGAAAAACTAGGTGAAGTGGACTTTTCAGTGATGGATGCCATAATTTTACCTGTACCCGGCACGAGTCTACAAGGAGAAATAGATACGATATTTTCAAATGAGAAAATCGTGTTAACGGAAGAAATTGTATCTGAAACGCCAGAGCACTGTACGATCTATTCAGGAATTAGTAATGCGTACTTGGATCAAATCATGTCTTCAACGAACCACAAACTTGTTCAGTTGTTTGAAAGAGACGACGTTGCCATCTATAATTCCATCCCTACAGTAGAGGGAACGATTATGATGGCTATTCAACATACAGACTTTACGATTCACGGATCCGACATCGTGATTTTGGGGCTTGGCAGAGTGGGTATGAGTGTGGCCAGGACGTTTCATCATTTAGGCGGAAGGGTGAAGGTCGGAGTGCGCAAAAGTGAGCATTTGGCCCGGGTGACAGAAATGGGGTTAGTGCCATTCCACTTGGATGATTTGGAAAAAGAGGTTGAAAATTGTGATATTTGTATTAATACAATTCCGGTGCATATAGTGAAGGCTGGCGTCATAGCCAAAATGCCTGCCCATACATTAATTATCGATTTGGCTTCAAAGCCGGGCGGTACAGACTTTCGTTATGCAGAAAAACGCGGGATTAAAGCATTGTTAGCCCCTGGGCTCCCAGGAATCGTAGCACCGAAAAAGGCAGGGCAGATCCTGGCGAATGTTCTTTGTCAATTATTAGAGGCAGATTTTGATTCAGGAAAGGAGAGTTCATCATGAGTGTGAAAGGAAAACGTATCGGGTTTGGTCTCACAGGATCTCATTGTACGTATGATGCAGTATTCCCAGAAATTGAGAGATTAGTGAATAATGGAGCGGAAGTCATGCCGATTGTAACATCTACCGTTATGAATACTGAAACAAGATTCGGTAAAGGAGAAGATTGGATCAAACGAATCGAAGACGTAACCGGGCATAAAGTGATCGATTCAATCGTGAAGGCAGAACCCCTTGGTCCGAAGCTTCCACTGGATTGTATGGTGATTGCCCCCCTTACAGGTAATTCAATGAGTAAATTTGCCAATGCAATGACCGATTCACCAGTGTTAATGGCCGCCAAAGCAACATTACGTAACCACCGCCCTGTAGTACTCGGAATTTCCACAAATGATGCTCTGGGATTAAATGGTATAAATCTGATGAGATTAATTTCAACGAAAGATATTTATTTTATTCCATTTGGGCAGGATGCACCTGAAAGTAAACCAAAGTCGATGGTTGCCAGAATGACGATGATTCAGGAGACGATCGAATCGGCGATGGAAGGGCGTCAGCTTCAACCCGTCGTCATCGAAAGATATTTAGATTAATTCAAGCAGAAGGTCATCCTCTCGAGAAATTCAGATGACCTTCTTTTCATGCATGTAAAGATATACGAACCCGGAATCATCAATAAAAAATCCTATTGTCGAATAATTGTTTATGTTAAAATATTCTTTATTATAGTAATAGACTAAATTAACTTACCTATTGTACTATGAGAATATTGAATGGTTGGAAGGAGAGAAGATTTTGAATACAACGGGATTTCATGTAGCTGTTGTGGGTGCCACCGGTGCCGTAGGACAACAAATGCTTCAAACATTAGAAAAAAGGGATTTTCCAATAAAACAATTAACTTTACTATCATCAGCACGTTCTGCGGGTTCCACTGTCATATTTAAAGGGAAAGATTGGACGGTTGAAGAAGCGAAGCCTGAAAGTTTTGAAGGGGTCGACATCGCTTTATTCAGTGCAGGTGGAAGTGTATCAAAACTTCTTGCTCCTGAAGCCGTAAAACGCGGGGCAGTCGTAGTCGACAATACGAGTGCATATCGAATGGATCCGGATGTTCCACTTGTAGTCCCGGAAGTAAATGAAGAGGACATTAAGCTTCACAACGGAATCATTGCCAATCCGAACTGTTCGACGATTCAAATGGTTGCAGCACTCGAACCGATCCGCAAGCAGTATGGCTTGAAGAAAGTAATCGTATCCACTTATCAAGCCGTTTCAGGCGCCGGTGCCGTTGCCATCGATGAACTCCACGCGCAATCACAGGCCATTTTATCCGGCGAATCATTTGAACCCGGTGTGTTACCTGTAAAAGGCGACAAAAAACATTATCAGATTGCTTATAATGCCATTCCTCAAATTGATGCATTTCAGGACAATGGCTTTACATTCGAAGAAATGAAAATGATCAATGAAACGAAAAAGATCATGCATATGCCTTCTCTAAAGGTATCAGCGACATGTGTCAGATTACCGGTTGTAACAGGTCACTCCGAAAGTGTATATATTGAAATTGAGAAGGATTCTGTTTCGGTGAAAGATATCCACGCACTTCTTCAAGATGCACCTGGGGTAACCCTGGAAGATGTACCTGAAGAACAAATTTATCCGATGCCTGCACATGCTGTAGGTAAGCCGGATGTATTTGTGGGTCGCGTCCGTAAGGATCTTGATGAAGACAGAGGATTCCATATGTGGGTTGTATCTGACAACTTACTGAAGGGGGCTGCCTGGAATTCTGTTCAAATCGCAGAAAGTTTAATGAATCTGGGGCTAATTAAGTGAAGAGGGATCATCTCAGCTATGAATTTGCATAATTCCACTAATCGTTTTCCAGATACCTCTTGAATATGACAACGAGGTGTAGTCATGAAAGTGATCGTTCAAAAATTTGGTGGAACTTCTGTACGTGATGAGGCAAGTCGCCTGAAGGCAATTGCCCATACGAAACAAGCAATTGATAAAGGGTATAAAGTGGTGGTAGTCGTTTCAGCAATGGGAAGAAAAGGTGAACCCTACGCCACAGATTCCCTGTTGTCATTAATCGGTGGCAGTAACACTTCAATCAGCAAACGGGAGCAGGACCTTTTATTATCCTGTGGAGAAATCATTTCAAGTCTGGTATTTTCCAATATGCTCCTTGAGCATGGAATCCAATCAACAGCCTTGACCGGAGCTCAGGCAGGGTTCCGGACGAATAACGATTTTAACAATGCAAAAATTATAGAGATGAAATGCAGCCGGTTGGTAAGGGAGCTGGAACATCATGATGCCGTCGTAGTGGCAGGCTTTCAAGGAGCGACCAAGGACGGGGATGTGACAACTATCGGCAGAGGGGGGAGCGATACCTCCGCCTCAGCCCTTGGTGTCGCATTAAAAGCAGACTACATCGATATTTTTACAGATGTGGAAGGGGTCATGACTGCTGATCCACGTATTTCTTCCAAGGCAAGACCGATAACGGTGGTTTCATATAATGAAGTGTGTAATATGGCATATCAGGGAGCCAAAGTAATCCATCCTAGGGCGGTTGAAATTGCCATGAATTCGAATGTGCCGATACGGATTCGTTCAACCTATTCAAATGGGGAAGGAACTCTTGTGACGACACTGGAAAATACAAAGGCCCATAAAGAGTTCAGGAGTCACCCCGTCACAGGGATCGCTCACGTATCCAACCTCACCCAAATTAAAGTATTCGCTAAGGAAGACCAGTACAATCTTCAAGCCGAAGTGTTCAAAGCCATGGCCAAAGAGGGGATCAGCGTCGATTTTATTAATATTTCCCCGAGAGGTGTCGTATACACGGTGGGTTCTTCTGTAGCGGATGATGCGATCAGGGTATTAAGAAAGATAGGGCATAACCCCATCATAGAATCGGAATGTGCCAAGATCTCAGTGGTGGGGGCGGGAATGACAGGTGTCCCCGGGGTGACCTCTGCTATTGTTTCTTCCCTATCCAACGAAGGGATCCGTATACTTCAATCAGCAGACAGCCATACGACCATCTGGATTCTGGTGAAGGAAATTGACTTGATCAATGCCATCAATGGCCTTCATGATACATTCCAATTGCAAGAAGGAAATGCTACATTCAGAGTGGGATAAACATACGAGGAGAGTGACTAGATTGAATTTTGGCCGCGTTTCTACGGCGATGGTTACGCCATTTGACCGTAAAGGAAATATTGATTTTACTAAAACGACGCAATTAATCCATTATCTGATCGAAAATGGATCCGATTCATTAGTAGTAGCAGGCACTACCGGTGAGTCTCCCACGTTAACGAAAGAAGAAAAGATCGCACTATTCCGTCATGTCGTGAAAGTGGGAAATGGCAGAATTCCGGTCATTGCCGGGACGGGAAGCAACAACACCCATGCTTCGATCGAACTTACTAAAAAGGCGGAGGAGGCAGGCGTCGATGCCATCATGCTTGTAGCGCCTTATTATAATAAGCCGAGTCAGGAAGGAATGTACCAGCATTTTAAGGTGATTGCAGAATCAACTTCCTTACCTGTCATGCTGTATAATATTCCGGGCAGATCAAGCGTCAATGTCTCACCTGAAACGATTATTCGTCTCTCAAAGATTGAGAACATTGTTGCTGTGAAAGAAGCAAGTGGGGATCTGGACAGTATGACTGAAATCATTTCCCATACGACAGATGATTTTATGTTGTACAGTGGTGATGACGGTCTCACCTTGCCGGTATTATCCATTGGAGGAGCGGGAATTGTGTCAGTGGCTTCCCATGTCATCGGAAATGAGATGCAGGAGATGGTCTCATCCTTTTTAGGAGGGAACATCATCCATGCAGCGCAAATGCATCAAAAGCTCCTTCCGATCATGAAAGGCCTGTTTACTAGCCCGAACCCCACTCCGGTCAAAACGGCCCTCCAGATGAAAGGCCTGGACGTTGGCTCTGTGCGATTGCCACTGATCCCCTTAGCAGAAGTGGAAAGAGCAAAACTGTCTCACTTGCTCGAAGCGTTATCTTAATATAATGCACTTGCTATATCCTAAAGACTGTGAAGAGATGTCCTTCACGGTCTTTTGTTTTTTCTTATTGGGCAAGATCCTTTTGTACTCTGAGAGAGATAATTATTCAAAAGAAGAAGGATTTATTCTTACCGTATCGAAATAGTAACGTAGAATAAATGATTGCAGTCTTTTTCCTAATCCTGAATACGAAGGATAAAATTGGTTGTACTACCAAAATGGTATCAAGTATAATGAATATAACTGATTAAAGATCGGGGAAGGCACAGCATAGGAGGACATAATGGTGAGTAAGATAAAGAATGAAAGCATTAAGGTGATACCACTCGGGGGAGTGGGAGAGATTGGCAAGAACATGTACGTGATTGAAGTTGACCATGAAATATTCGTGATCGACGCAGGACTAATGTTTCCTGAAAATGAAATGCTCGGGATCGATATCGTCATTCCTGACATTCACTATTTGATTGAAAATAAAGAACGCGTAAAAGGGATCTTCCTGACTCATGGACATGAAGACAGTATTGGAGCGATTTCATATGTATTAACGAAGATCAAGGCTCCAGTCTATGGAACACGCTTAACGAATGCATTGGTAAAGGCACGCTTGAAGGATGAACATATCAGGGATGATGTGAAGTTCTATACGATTCATTCTGACAGCTATCTTACTTTTGACGGTGTGAATGTTGCGTTCTTTAAAACCACGCACAGTATTCCTGATTCAGTCGGGGTTTGCATACATACCTCTGAAGGAGTCATCGTCCATACAGGCGAATTCAAGTTCGATCAATCCGCAAAGCATCTTTACCGTCCTGATTTAGGCAAGATGGCGCAAATCGGTGAGAAGGGTGTCCTTTGTCTGTTGTCTGACAGTAAAGAGGCTGAGAGACCAGGGTTTACAACACCAGAGTCGGTTATCGAACAACATATCACGGACGCCTTGAGAAAAGCATCAGGGAGAGTGATTGTGTCATGCTTCGCCTCGAATTTAATTCGTCTTCAGCAGGTATTTGATGCAGCGGAGCAGAATAATCGAAAAGTGGCTGTGGTCGGTAAGAGCTTAAAGAGAGTCTATGATGTAGCCTTGAAACTCGGATACCTTCATGTCCGGGATGAAATGATCATTGGAATTGACGAAATGGAGGATTATCCTAAAGATGAAGTCCTCATCATAGCAACTGGAACTCAAGGGGAACCGTTTGAGGCCCTTCAACGGATGTCCAAGCGTTCCCATCGTCTTGTAAACATTGAAGAAGGTGACACCGTCCTCATTACCGCCACACCTTCCCCAGGCATGGAAGTGATTGTGGGCAGGACGATCGACATGCTGTATAGAGCCGGGGCAAATGTGTTAACCGCGACAAAAAAGGTTCATGTGTCAGGTCATGGGAGTCAGGAAGACTTAAAGTTCATGTTGAATATCATGAAACCCAAGTACTTCATACCGATCCAGGGTGAATATAAAATGCTTGTCGCTCATACTCAGCTCGCACATGATACGGGACTTCCTTATAAGCAGATCTTTATCATGGATAAGGGGGATGTGCTTCAATATAAAGATGGGAAGATGAGAATGAGCGGCCGTGTTCAGGCAGGTAATGTATTGATCGATGGAATCGGTGTTGGGGACGTAGGGAATATTGTCCTTCGTGATCGTAAGTTATTATCGGAAGACGGTGTGTTTACGGTTGTCATCACCATCAACAGAAGATCCAAGTCTATCGTCTCAGGACCTGAAATCATCTCCAGGGGATTCGTATACGTGAGGGAGTCCGAGGAATTGATCGAAGGGGCAGGGGGAATCGTGACGGATGTGGTTCATTCCTATCTGCAAAAAGGATCTTTTGAATGGACAGCGATCAAGCAGGACATCCGGGATCAACTAAATTATTTCCTATTTAATAAAACACGAAGAAGACCAATGATTTTACCGATTATCATGGAAGTATAAAGTGGGAGGCTATTTGTTACGAACAAATAGCCTCATATTTATTTGAACCCTAAAGAATAAAGTATGAAAACACTCCCATATTAAAATAATAACAAGAGAATGGGAATGAAAAGGAGATGTTTTCATGGAACAAAATCGTGAACATATGCAGGATGAGCCAAACAAAGGACAGGATGATCAGAAAGACAAACCATCTGGATTGATGGAAAAGATTCAACAGCTGGGTCAAACGAATGTTCCACAACTTTCTCAAGACTCCAATATTCACTGCCTCACCATTGTGGGTCAGATAGAAGGACATATGCAGCTTCCACCTCAAAATAAAACAACAAAGTATGAGCATGTCATCCCCCAGCTTGTGGCCATTGAACAAAATCCCAAGATCGAAGGGCTGGTTGTGATTCTGAATACTGTGGGGGGAGATGTAGAAGCAGGTCTGGCCATTTCCGAAATGATAGCCTCATTATCCAAACCTACTGTTTCAGTCGTGCTTGGGGGAGGACATAGCATCGGGGTTCCAATTGCTGTATCTTGCGACCACTCTTTCATTGCAAGTACGGCTACCATGACGATCCACCCTGTTCGATTAACCGGTTTAGTCATCGGGGTACCCCAAACTTTTGAGTATCTGGATAAAATGCAGGATCGTGTAGTCAGCTTTGTCACTAACCACAGCAATATCACCGAAGAGGATTTTAAAGACCTTATGTTTGCAAAAGGGAACCTCACTAGAGATATAGGTACGAATGTGGTAGGGGATGATGCCGTGGGGTACGGATTGATCGATGGGATTGGCGGCATCGGGTCGGCAATCAGAAAGATCAATGAATTGATCGAGATGAAGAAGCATGCAGATACTCAAGAGGGGCTAGTGCAATGATCCTCTATACAATGGTTCCCAATGACCTGGTGTTCCCGACCGATGGAAGTGAATTCAGCGGACAAATGATGATAAACTATCAGGGCGTTCCCCTTCTGGTTCAGCAGGAGGAAAACAAATATCGAATCATCAGGGTCATGAGCAGTGATCCCGCCCATTACTTAAATGATCAGATATGCCCAGGGGAATATCTCAACAATTAAGTGAGAAAGAGGATTTTCCCGAAATAGTGGTTATGTTATAATATTACTCAGAAGACAGTAGATACGATAAGTTCACGGGAAGGGTTTGACACCTTAGGCACATACAATGCCCCAAAGGGTCGGCCCTTTCGTCATCTTTTAGTACATAACTCAGATAGACTTCAACAGAATTTAGGTGAATGGATTGGCAAAACGGAAAAAAAGAAAAAAACGCTCCCAAACCGGCACTGCACTGAAACAGACGATCAAGTATGAGATCATCGGATTGATCCTTTCCGCATTAAGCTTGATATCCATCATTGAGCTTGGAGCCGTTGGAAAGGCACTTGTATATTTTTATCGTTTTTTCCTAGGGGAATGGTATATGATAGCCCTTCTATGGATGCTGTATGTAGCGGGCTACCTGATGATTAAACGAGAGGTACCGATGTTGTTCAGCAGGAGACTTGTCGGGGTGTACATCATCATTGCAAGCTTCCTCCTATTAAGTCATGTGAAACTATTCGATCTCCTTTCAAATGGCGGTTCATTCTCTAATCCCAGTGTCATCATGAATACGTGGGACTTATATTGGATGGACGTCAATGGTGAATCCAGTACATCCGACCTTGGGGGAGGAATGATCGGCAGCATCCTGTTTGCAGTTTCCTACTTTCTATTTGATTCACAGGGAGCGAGGATCGTCAGCGCAACTTTCATTATGATCGGCATCATCCTCGTGACTGGTAAATCTATTGGGGACGTACTTGGAAGAGCAGGGAAACGCTTTGGTGCGTTCATGAGTGGGCAATGGTCTGCATTTAAACAGGATATGAGCGACTGGAAAGAAGAGCAATCTAAGAAAAAAGAAATAAAAGAGAAGAAAAAGCAAGATACACCATTGAGAAAAGAGGAACCCCCTGAACCAATGCTTCCCGTGGAAGAAGAAACGCGGGAACCGATCATTTCGAATTTCGCAGAGCGTGCATATGGCGGATCACAATCAAAAGATGATCCAGTCTCTTCACGAGGCGGGACAAGTAATGATAAAGAGGCTTCTTCATCTGAAAAAGAGGGCGATTCGAAAGGGGAAGCGGAAGCAGCCCCGCCAATCACCTTTACGGAAGTGGAAAATAAAGATTACAAGCTTCCTTCAATCTCTTTATTAAAAACCCCGAGAAAAACGGATCAGAGTAACGAATATCAATTGATACATGCCAACGCGGCTAAGCTTGAAAGAACATTTCAAAGCTTCGGGGTAAAGGCGAAAGTGACGCAAGTCCATCTTGGTCCTGCAGTCACAAAGTATGAAGTACATCCAGATGTAGGGGTGAAAGTAAGCAGGATCGTCAACTTGAGTGATGACCTGGCGTTGGCCCTGGCAGCGAAAGATATTCGGATTGAAGCCCCGATTCCGGGTAAATCGGCCATCGGTATTGAGGTCCCGAACTCAGAAGTAGCCATGGTGTCCCTGCGGGAGGTACTTGAAGCGAAGGAGCATAACAAACCCGATGCCAAACTGCAAATTGGCTTAGGACGTGATATTACCGGTGAAGCGGTGCTCGCTGAGTTGAATAAAATGCCTCACTTACTAGTAGCAGGGGCAACAGGAAGCGGTAAGAGTGTATGTATCAATGGAATCATCACGAGTATACTCATGAGGGCAAAGCCCCATGAGGTAAAGATGATGATGATTGATCCGAAAATGGTCGAACTTAACGTATACAATGGAGTCCCACATCTCCTGGCACCCGTGGTAACAGATGCCAAAAAAGCGTCCCAGGCTTTAAAGAAGGTTGTAAGTGAAATGGAGCGCAGGTATGAGCTATTCTCTCATACGGGAACGAGGAATATTGAAGGTTACAATGACTACGTTAAGAGACAGAATATAGAAAATGAAGATAAACAGCCCCTGCTGCCTTATATCGTTGTGATTGTAGACGAGCTGGCGGATCTCATGATGGTAGCTTCGAGCGACGTGGAGGATGCCATCACAAGGCTTGCACAGATGGCACGTGCTGCCGGAATCCATCTTATTATAGCAACGCAGCGTCCATCGGTAGACGTCATAACAGGGGTCATAAAAGCCAATATCCCGTCTCGGATTGCCTTCGCCGTATCGTCCCAAACCGATTCCAGAACGATCCTGGATTCCGGTGGTGCTGAGAAGCTATTGGGAAGGGGCGATATGCTTTTTATGCCTGTTGGGGCATCCAAGCCCACAAGGGTGCAAGGTGCATTTTTATCAGATGAAGAAGTAGAAGAAATCGTCGACTTTGTCATCTCCCAACAGAAGGCTCAATATCAGGAAGAAATGATTCCCGATGAAGTGCCGGAGGATGGGAAGTCTGGGGAAGCGGAAGACGAGTTATATCATGATGCCGTCCAGTTGATTGCGGAAATGCAAACAGCATCCGTTTCTATGCTTCAAAGGAGATTCAGGATCGGCTATACGAGGGCTGCTAGATTGATCGATGAAATGGAAGTAAGGGGAGTCGTTGGCCCTTATGAAGGCAGTAAACCCAGAACCGTACTGGTCGGCAAACCATCAGAAGAGCAAAGTTCATAATGGAAGGTGTGTTACTCTATTCATATCGAAGGGGGTAACATGCCTTTTTTTGTGGTTGAAATGAGCAAATTCCACCATTTGAATACGCTTTAATGAAAGAGATACGGGTTTATCCACGAATGTGTTATACTATTAAAAGCGTTTACAAATGTAATGCCATTGTTGTGAGTATGTAAAAAATGATAACGGAAAACGTTTTGTCTGTAAAAATGTAGTTAATTTATCCCATTTAAGCCCAATTTATCAACTGTTTTTTCAATTTTTTTACAGAAAAGGATTCAAAATTGTCATTCTAATCATTTTTTTCGACAAAATCACACAATGCTATTTATTTATCAAAAGAAAAGTGTTATAGTATTTTCGATTAGTAGGAAAGATATACATCAGAGGTCTGATGTCTTGAGAAAATGTGGTGGTGGTTCCAGTGACAATAAAAACAGATAATCGGCATTTATACTTACAGGTAATTGACCGTTTGAAGAAGGATATCGAAGCGGGAATATACAAAGAAAAAGAAAAACTCCCATCTGAATTCGATCTTTCCAAACAATTAGGTGTAAGTAGGGCGACTCTTAGGGAAGCTCTCAGAATTCTTGAGGAAGAAAGTGTCATCGTACGACGTCATGGTGTAGGTACATTTGTAAACGCCAAGCCGCTCTTCACTTCTGGTATCGAGCAGCTGAACAGTGTAACGAACATGATCAAACAGGCTGGTATGGAGCCAGGGACCATTTTCTTAAGCTCAACAACTCAAGAAGCTACTGAGGATGATGTGAAGAGGTTTACTTGCAATGAAGAGGACGATGTGATCCTCATTGAAAGGGTTCGAACCGCAAACGGGGAACCGGTTGTATATTGTGTAGACAAAATTCCTGAGAAAGTCATGCCGAGGAATTTCACACATGAGGATAATTCGATTTTCACTGTTTTAGAAAAACGGGAGAATAAGAGAATTACCCATGCAGTGGCACAAATTGAACCTATGGGATATCACGATAAAATCTCCCCTATTCTAAATTGCGAGCCGGAAACGGCGTTACTCGTTTTAAAGCAAATGCACTTTGATGAAAACGATGAGCCGATCCTGTATTCCGTAAACTATTTCAGATCAGACAAATTTAGCTTCCAGGTATTAAGAAAGCGCGTATAACAGCAATCCATCTTACTACTAATTTATTACAATAATAGGGGGTACTCTAGGTGAAAAAACGTAAATTCGGTTTAGCGTTGTCATTTGTTCTGGCAGCAGGTACATTATTAGGTGCTTGTGGAACAAGCGAGGACAAAGAAGGTGCATCTAGTGGTGAAGGCAAGAAAGAAGATCAATTTACTGTAGCAATGGTTACAGATGTTGGTGGCGTGGATGATAAATCATTCAACCAATCAGCATGGGAAGGTCTGAAAGCCTTCGGTAAAGAGAACGACATGGAAAAAGGTAAAGATGGATTTGACTATTTACAATCACAATCAGATGCTGACTATGCTACGAACTTAAACAAATTAGCTCGTCAAGATTTTGACTTAGTATATGGTATCGGTTTCCTTATGGAAGGTGCAATCACTGAAATTGCACAACAACAAAAAGATTCACACTTCGCAATTGTTGATGCTGTAGTGGATCAACCAAACGTTGCAAGCATCATGTTCAAGGAGCAAGAAGCTTCTTTCCTTGCTGGAGTAACAGCTGGACTTGCGACTAAAACGAACAAAATCGGATTTATCGGTGGTATGGAGATTCCGGTAATCGAACGTTTCCACTCTGGTTTTATTGCTGGTGTTAAAGCGGTCAATCCTGATGCGGAAATCGTTGCAGACTATGCAGGTGCATTCGACAAAGCTGAACTTGGACAAACAATCGCATCAAAAATGTATACTCAAGATGTAGACGTAATCTTCCACGCAGCTGGTGGAACAGGTAATGGTTTATTCAAAGAAGCACGCGACTTGAAAGAAAAAGATCCTTCACGTGAACTTTGGGCAATCGGAGTTGATTCTGATCAATCTGCAGAAGGTAAAGTAGGAGATCATAATATCATTCTTACATCGGCTCTTAAGCGCGTTGATAACGCTGTAGTGGATCTTTCCACTAAAGCGAAAGAAGGAAATTTCCCTGGTGGAGAACAAATCCTATACGGTCTTAAAGAAGATGGGGTAGGACTTGCTGAAATAAATGACGAACTTTCCAATAAAGATGAAGTCATGAAAAAAGTAGATGAATGGAAAGAAAAGATTACTAGTGGAGATGTAAAAGTTCCTGAATCTATTAAAGATGCGGAAGCTTTCTCAGCTAACTGATCGAACAAGAAGGAAAGTGGCCGGAAGATACCCGGCCGCTTATCCTCCTGAAAATAGATTCATAAATAAATAGAAATTTAATTGAAGTATAGAAAATTTCTATCTTTCATTTAGATTTTTATTCGGGGAAACCCTTTTTTTTCTGAGTAGTGAAGGTCTGACCTCTAACTACTAGATAAATATCCCTAGTCTATGCAAGGAGTGATTAGCAATGGATTATGTAATCGAGATGCTGAATATCCGCAAAGAGTTTCCCGGCATCGTAGCAAATGACAATATTACCCTTCAGCTCGAAAAAGGTGAAATTCATGCGCTTCTTGGTGAAAATGGTGCAGGTAAGTCTACATTAATGAATGTATTATTCGGGCTATACCAACCTGAACAAGGAGAAATACGGGTAAAAGGACAGAAAGTGAACATTACCAATCCGAACATAGCCAATGATCTCGGAATCGGTATGGTCCATCAGCATTTTATGCTGGTCGATACCTTCACTGTAACAGAGAATATCATACTTGGAAGAGAGCCGAAATCCGGAGCCACAGTGGATATTAAAAAGGCGGAAAGAGATATCCTGGATATCTCTGAAAAATATGGATTGAAAGTAGATCCGAGTGCTAAAATTTCTGAAATTTCTGTAGGTATGCAGCAACGTGTAGAGATTTTAAAGACACTTTACCGAGGGGCGGAAATCCTGATCTTTGATGAACCGACCGCTGTATTGACACCTCAAGAGATTAAAGAACTGATTCAAATCATGAAAACACTGATTAAAGAAGGTAAATCAATCATCCTCATCACTCACAAGCTAAAAGAGATTATGGAGGTGTGTGATAATGTAACCGTTATCAGAAAGGGTAAAGGGATCGGAACGGTGAAAGTCGCAGAGACTGACCCGAATCACCTTGCGAGTCTGATGGTGGGACGTGAAGTCACATTTAAAACAGAGAAGAAAGAAGCTACACCTAGTGATAATGTTCTCGAGGTTCGTGACTTAAACGTAAAAGATCAGCGAAATGTCCCTGTTGTAAAGGGCTTAAACCTTGAGGTGAAAGCAGGGGAGATCCTTGGCATAGCCGGTGTGGATGGAAACGGACAAAGTGAGTTGATTGAGGCCATCACAGGTCTTCATAAAGTCGACAGTGGTTCAATCAAACTGAATGGAAAAGAAATCGCAAATATGAAACCCCGTAAAATTTATGAGTCAGGTGTAGGTCATATTCCTCAGGACAGGCATAAACACGGCCTGATACTTGATTTTCCTATCGGGGAAAATATGGTTCTTCAGACCTATTACCAGAAACCGTATTCCAACAAAGGGGTACTTAGTTATAAAAATATTTACAATCAGGCAAGAAAATTGATATCGGAATTTGATGTCAGGACTCCATCAGAATTCACCCTTGCCCGTGCTTTGTCCGGTGGGAATCAGCAAAAAGCAATCATCGGCCGTGAGGTTGACCGGGATCCGGATCTATTGATTGCTGCCCAGCCGACCAGGGGCCTTGATGTAGGGGCGATCGAGTTTATCCATAAACGTCTGATCGAACAAAGAGATAATGGAAAAGCGGTTCTTCTGCTGTCATTTGAACTCGATGAGATCATGAATGTAAGTGACCGTATTGCCGTTATCTACGAAGGTCAAATTGTGGCGATAGTTAATCCTAGGGAAACTACCGAACAAGAACTTGGACTTTTAATGGCTGGTTCGAAGAGGAAGGAAACGGGAGGGGAATCACATGTCTAACCGCTTAACAAATATATTAATCCCGGTAATTTCAGTCCTTTTAGGTATCATTGTCGGAACGATCATCATGCTGGTGAGTGGGTATGACCCGATAGCAGGATACGCTGCATTATGGAATGGAATCTTCGGGGAGATTTATTATGTAGGAGAAACGATCCGTCAAGTGACACCGTATATTTTAGCAGGACTGGCTGTTGCCTTTGCTTTTAGAACGGGTCTCTTTAACATCGGAGTGGAAGGTCAATTGATTGTGGGCTGGCTTGCAGCTGTGTGGGTAGGGGTTGCCTTTGATGATTTACCTAAACTGATCCATTTACCCCTTGCAATCATTGCGGCCGCATTTGCAGGAGCACTGTGGGGCTTTATACCTGGACTTCTCAAAGCGAAATTTCGCGTACATGAAGTCATTGTAACGATCATGATGAACTACATTGCTCTTCATGTTACAAATGCCATTATCCGTGATGTCATTACTGACCGTAAAGATCGGACAGAAATGATTGCGGATACAGCTTCATTGAAATCACCCTTCTTTGAAACATTGACAGATTATTCCCGATTGCATTGGGGAATCTTCATCGCACTTGCCTGTGTATTCATTATGTGGTTCTTGCTTGAAAAGACTAAGCGTGGATATGAGCTTCGTTCTGTAGGATTCAACCAGCATGCTTCTCAATACGCCGGTATGAACGTGAATGGAAACATCATCCTTTCCATGGTTATCTCCGGAGCTTTTGCTGGCCTTGCAGGAGCGATGGAAGGCCTTGGCACATTCGGCTATGCTTCAATCAAGGGAGGATTTACAGGTGTCGGTTTCGATGGGATCGCTGTAGCCCTTCTTGGTGGTAATGCGGCCATCGGAGTTGTGTTCGCCGCCCTTCTATTTGGAGGACTCAAAGTAGGGGCGTTGAATATGCCTCTCGATGCAGGAATTCCAAATGAACTGGTAGATATTATTATTGCCCTTATCATTTTCTTTGTAGCATCTGGTTATATGATTCGTTATCTGATTCAACGATTTAGTAAAAAGGGGGTGAAATAAGTGGGTTTTATTGATATTTTGACAATCCTCATCCCATCAACATTACTTTGGGCAACACCACTTATTTTCACTGCTTTGGGAGGGGCGTTCTCAGAGCGTTCGGGAGTAGTAAACATTGGTCTCGAAGGACTTATGGTCATTGGTGCATTCTCAAGTATTGTATTTAACCTTGCTTTCGCAGATACTTTCGGTGCAGCGACTCCTTGGGTCGCGCTACTTGTGGCCATGGTGATGGGGGGGCTATTAGCCATCCTGCATGCTGTTGCTTCCATTACATTCAGGGCTGACCAGGTTGTATCAGGTGTAGCCATCAACTTACTGGCAGTCGGGTTAACTCTTTTCTTAGTCAAACGTATCTATGGAAAGGGTCAAACGGATATCATCTCTGAAGGATTTGGGAAGGTTGATGTTCCTTTACTTCACAAAATCCCGGTCATCGGAGATATCTTCTTTTCTAACACATACTGGCCACCATTCGTCGCGATCCTTGTGTCCTTCATCGTTTGGTTCATTATGTTCAAAACCCCGTTCGGTCTTAGATTGCGTTCTGTAGGTGAGCATCCTATGGCTGCAGACACTATGGGAATCAATGTAACGAAAATGCGCTATATCGGTGTCATCATTTCCGGTGCTTTTGCCGGTGTCGGCGGGGGAGTATACGCCCAGGCGATTTCCTCAGACTTCAGCCATGCAACGATCAGCGGACAAGGGTTCATGGCCCTTGCAGCCTTGATCTTCGGGAAGTGGCATCCACTTGGAGCCATGGGAGCGGCCCTGTTCTTCGGCTTCGCTCAAAGTTTAAGCATCATCGGATCCAGTATCCCGTTGTTTGAAAGCATCCCAAGTGTATTCCTATTGATTGCGCCATATGTGCTTACCATCCTTGCACTGACAGGCTTCATCGGTCGTGCAGATGCACCTAAAGCTCTTGGTACTCCATACATCAAAGGAAACCGTTAATACATCTATCATAAATCCAAAAGGATATCCCGGGACCCGGGATATCCTTTTTCATACTGTGGATTAATTTTCTCATAATGTGTGGGTGATAATGAGGAGTGATTCTAGATCAGCTGGTGTTCTGTTTTGTCATGCTTTTACAGAATAGCCGAATGGCCTCACGTTAGGGATTTATCCACATGAAGTTATGCAGATTCCTCTTTCTATTTTTATATTCTTAGTTCGGCACACCCATTTAAAAGGAACGGTCTAAATTTCAGCTGACACCCTTATAAAATTCGATTTATTATGAGTGAAAGAGAAGAATAAGGAGGGTAAAGCGTAGAAACATAATGAAAAATAAATAAGCATATAATAGTTTAATCTAAAAGGATATTCCAACAGAGGAAGATGCTTGAAATCAATCTCTCACTACATGTATAGTTATACATAAATACCGCACAATAAGGGTGTTTATTAATTTTGTTTTTAAATCGATGGAAGTTTGGAACTAAGGAGGACGGTACGATGACAGCCATAAACGAAATAGTCAAGAAGAAACCTGGTTACACGCTACATATCGTTCAAACGGATAAGTATAAAACCAATAGCCTGGTATTAAAGTTGAAAGCCCCCCTCGACCCCGAAACAGTCACTTTACGGGGATTGCTCCCCCATGTGATGCAGAGCAGCACAAAGACCTATCCGAGCACTACGGAGTTACGCTCCCATCTGGATGAGTTATATGGAGCGAACTTTTTTGTGGATTTAGGTAAAAAAGGTGAGTACCATGTGGTCAGTATGTCTGTTGAAATCGCCAACGAAAAGTTTTTGAAGGATTCTGAGCCCCTGCTTCAAAAAGGAATCGAATTCCTTGCAGATGTCCTTCAGAACCCTCATGTTGAAAATAACGAGTTCGACAAGAAAACAGTCGAAAAAGAAAAACGGAACCAAAAGGTTAGAATTCAGGCAGTATATGACGATAAAATGCGCTATGCCAATTCACGGCTGGTAGAAGAAATGTGTAAAGGTGAGCGTTTCGCCCTCCATGTAAACGGTGTAAATGAAGAAGTGGAGTCCATTACTTCGAAGAGTTTATATGAATATTATCAAAAAGTGATGGCAGAAGATCAGTTTGACCTTTATGTGATCGGTGATGTCGATGTTAAAGAGGTTGAAAGCCTCTGTGATCGATTACTCGAATTGAATGAACGTACTCCTAAACAAGTGGATGCTTCTCTTGTGAAGGAAAAGGAAAACGAAAACGTCGTAAAAGAAAAACAGGATGTGAAACAAGGGAAGCTGAACATGGGCTACCGTACACATACTCAATATGGCGACGATGACTATTTCGCTCTTCAAGTATTCAATGGTATATTCGGTGGCTTCTCCCATTCCAAATTGTTCATTAATGTGAGGGAGAAAGCGAGCCTCGCATATTATGCTGCTAGCCGCCTCGAGAGTCATAAAGGGTTATTGATGGTGATGTCCGGTATCGAATTTGAGAAGTATGACCAAGCGGTAGGAATCATCAACGAGCAGCTCCAGGCAATGAAGGATGGAGACTTCACGGAGGGGGAAATCGACCAGACAAAAGCGGTCATCCGTAACCAGCTCCTTGAAACCATCGATACTTCAAGAGGTTTGGTTGAAGTACTTTACCATAACGCCGTAGCTCATGAAGAAATCGACCTGAAACATTGGTTGGATGAGATTGGGAAGACAACTAAAGAAGATATCGTAAAAGCTGCAAATAAAGTTGAACTTGATACGATTTACTTTCTAACAGGAATGGAGGGATAAAGATGAAGAAAATTTCCTTCGATCAATTACAAGAAAATTTGTATTATGAAAAAATGTCTAATGGTCTCGATGTATACATCCTCCCGAAAAAAGGGTTTAACAAGACGTATGCTACATTTACAACGAAATATGGAAGCATCGACAATCATTTTATCCCTTTGGATGAAGATGAATTTGTTAAAGTACCCGATGGAATCGCCCATTTCTTAGAACATAAACTGTTTGAAAAAGAAGATGGAGATGTCTTCCAACAATTCAGTAAGCAAGGGGCGTCCGCCAATGCGTTCACTTCATTTACAAGGACAGCTTATCTGTTTTCAAGTACCACAAATGTAGAACGGAATTTAGAGACACTCATCGATTTCGTGCAAGATCCGTATTTCACAGAGAAAACGGTGGAAAAGGAAAAAGGCATCATCGGTCAGGAAATCACCATGTATGATGATAATCCTGATTGGCGATTATACTTCGGTGTAATCCAGAATATGTATAAAAATCACCCTGTGAAAATTGATATTGCAGGAACGATCGAGTCCATCACCCCGATTACAAAGGATATGCTCTATCAGTGTTATAATACATTCTACCATCCAAGTAATATGCTCTTATTCGTGGTTGGCTCGGTTGATCCCGATCAGATCATGAATCAGGTCCGTTCGAATCAGGAAAAGAAAGATTATGAAAAAATGCCTGAAATCAAGCGTGAATTCGAGGTTGAACCAGAGACAGTCGCGGAGAAAAAACAGGTTCTTAAGATGAACGTTCAAAGTCCTAAATGTATTGTCGGACTGAAAGCTCCGGAACCAACCCAGCAGGGGCGGGAAATGCTTAGACAAGAGCTTTCCATGAATGTTTTTCTTGATATGCTCTTTGGAAAGAGTTCACCGTACTATTCCGAACTTTATAATGATGGACTGATCGATGAGACATTCCATTATGACTATACACAGGAAAATGGCTTTGGATTCCTGACAGTCGGTGGAGATACGGAAAAGCCGGATGAACTCTCTGAAAAGGTACAATCATTGTTGCTGAAAGCGAAACGGGAATCCCTTTTTAATGAGGAAAATCTTGAGAGAACGAAGAAGAAGAAGATTGGTGCATTCCTGCGTGCCATTAATTCTCCTGAGTATATTGCGAATCAATTTACCCGCTATGCATTTAACGAAATGGATTTATTTGAAGTCGTGCCTACCCTTGAATCGTTGAAATATGATGATATCCAGGCGGTTGCGGAGTCTATTATCAGTGAAGAACGATTTACGGTATGTCAAGTCGTACCAAAATCATGATGGAAGGGGGGCTATCCTTTTTAAAGGGTAGTTCCTCTATTCATGTGAATGACGTTTGGAGTGAAACCAATGAAGTATGCATTAATTACAGGGGCATCAGGTGGAATCGGGAGCAGTACTGCCCTTACATTGGCAGAGGAGGGGTGGAATCTGTACTTGCATTATCATTCCAATGAAGATGCAATGAAAGAATTGGTTCATAAAGTTGAAGCATTGGGAGTGGAGGTAATCCCCATTCAGGGTAATCTTGCCAACCCGGAGGAAGTGGGTAATCTTGTCCATTCCATATTCCGGCTCGATGCGATCGTTTACTGTAGTGGGAATTCTACCTGGGGGCTCTTCCAGGACCATTCAGAAGACGATATGGATCAGATGATCAACCTTCATGTCAAAAGTCCGTTGCTCCTTGTTCAAAAACTCCTGCCGAAGCTGATTGACAGGAAGGGGGCAATTGTCATGGTGAGTTCGATCTGGGGACAGATAGGAGCTGCCTGTGAGGTTGTATATTCAACAGTCAAAGGTGCTCAAATAGCATTTGTGAAATCCTTGAGTAAAGAGCTTGCAATAAGCGGTGTAAGGGTAAACGCCATTGCTCCCGGGGCCGTTGATACGTCCATGATGGACTCATTTACTGATGAAGATAAAAATTCGATCCGTGAGGAGATCCCTATAGGCCGGTTTGCTCAACCGGGTGAAATTGCTGATTCCATTCAATTCCTTCTATCATCCAGGGCCTCTTATATTACCGGCCAAACCCTTTCTATCAACGGGGGATGGCACACATAAAAAATTTTTCAATCCAATGATTCCAGCGCATAATTTTTCCTCCGGGATACAAACTAAGATTGTATTTCAATAAAGGAGGTCATGACAAATGTCTGTATTAGATAACTGGTCAGATTGGAAAAACTTTTTAGGGGAACGCCTAAACCAGGCAGAACACGGCGGCATGGAGCACGAAACGGTAAATGACTTGGCTTACCAAATCGGTGATTACTTAGCCAATCAAGTCGAAGCTAAGAACGATCAGGAAAAAGTATTAGCGGATTTATGGTCAGTCGCGTCTCCGGAAGAGCAACATGCCATCGCCAATATGATGGTCAAGCTTGTTAATAATAACGGTAGTCGTTAAGGAGAGGGATTTCCCTCTCCTTTTTCTTATGGGGTATGACTTATACCAATATAATATTAGTCTTCAGGTTATCATTTCACGTATTAATGAGAAATTGTTCATATTTATGTATGTTTTGCTTTTCTATTGCCAGAAAATCATTTATTATAATACCTAGATGTTTAAATAAATTTTCGAATTATGTCAATTTATATCGAAATGGGATGTCACAGTTTTTCTGGGGAGGTAAGCGATGGAACGCAAAGAATGGTATTTAGAATATGAAATACAAAAAAATCGTCCAGGCCTCTTAGGTGATATTTCCTCATTATTAGGAATGCTTTCTATCAATATTGTGACGATAAATGGTGTGGACGAAGGAAGAAGGGGAATGCTTCTCCTTGCCAATAATGAAGAACAGATCATGAGGCTTGAATCCATCCTTCAAACAATGGATACAATCAATGTGACAAAGCTCCGGGAACCTAAATTAAGGGACCGTCTTGCTGTACGTCACGGCCGTTATATCCAGCGTGATGCCGACGACAAGAAAACGTTTCGATTTGTTCGTGATGAGCTTGGTTTATTAGTTGACTTTTTGGCTGAATTATTTAAGCAGGAAGGACACAAGCTTGTTGGGATCAGGGGGATGCCCAGGGTAGGGAAGACCGAATCCATCGTGGCATCAAGTGTATGTGCGAATAAGAAGTGGCTTTTTGTCTCTTCTACATTATTAAAGCAAACGATACGGAGCAAGCTCATTGAAGACGAGTATTCCGCTGAGAACTTATTTATTATAGACGGCATCGTTTCTACACGCCGTGCAAGTGAGAAGCATTGGCAGCTTGTGAGGGAGATCATGCGATTACCTGCTGTGAAAGTAATCGAACATCCTGATGTATTCGTTCAAAACTCTGAATATTCACTTGAAGATTTTGATTATATCATTGAACTTAGAAACGATCCTGATGAAGAAATTACATACGAATTAGTTGAACAAAATAATCTATTTCAAAATTCCGATTTTGGAGGTTTTGATTTTTAATATTGGAAGGTGTTAAGTAGTGACGGAATTAGGAAATCGTTTAAAGGAAGCGCGAGAGGCGAAAGATTACAGCCTTGATGATTTACAAAGAATAACAAAAATTCAAAAACGCTATTTGATTGGGATCGAAGAAGGGAACTATGATGCGATGCCGGGTAAATTCTACGTGCGCGCATTCATTAAGCAATATTGTGAAGCAGTCGGACTTCCTCCTGAGGTGATTTTTGAGGAACACAAGGCGGAAATCCCGACGGCCTATGAGGACGAAATACCCGTTTCCCTTTCAAGGGTGCAGTCCCGAAAGACTGTTTCAGAGAGCTCGACTAGGGTATTTGACTTTCTGCCGAAGCTCCTCATCGCCCTGTTTGTCATTGGTGCGCTTGTTGCCGTGTGGGTATTTTGGCAAGGGAAAGTAGGGGACAAGGCACCTGAATCCAACCAAGCAGAAAACCAGACACAAGTAGATGTTGATGAGAATAAAAGTGCTGATGGCGAGAAGCCTGAAGATGAAACAAATGATAAAGAACAGACCGAAGAACCCAAGCCTTCAGAAGATAAAAATGACAGGGAAGATAACTCGCAGCCTGAACAGTCTTTAGAAGCAGTGGATTCCTCAGACTATAAAACGACGTACGAATTGAAAAATGCAAAAGAATTCAAGCTGCAATTGTCAGCTAAGGGAGACACGTGGGTAAAAGTCTTTAACACCGACGAACAGGTTTTGTTTGAGGGACTGTTAAAACAGGGAATTAAAAAGGACTTTGACCTTTCCGATGATAAACAGGCATACCTTATTATCGGTGATGCTTCGAATACGGATATAAGTGTGAACGGTAAACAGCTTGAGTATAAAATATCTGCAACTGATGTCGTCAGGCAGGATATCATCATCAATTACGTACCGCAAGAACAATAATTGAAATGGGAGGAGTTTTAATAACTCCTTTTTCTTACATACTAATGGTATACGTGTTTTTTAAAGCATTGGAGGTAGAAAGGTGAACTTACCTAATAAGATTACAGTATCAAGGATATTTTTAATTCCATTATTTTTAATCATCATGCTTGCACCGTTTAATTGGGGTGAGATGATGTTTCTTGGGGCGGAAATGCCGGTCAAGCATTTTGTAGGAGCGTTGATTTTTATCATTGCGGCAACGACGGATTGGATTGACGGATATTATGCCAGAAAACTTGACCTTGTGACAAATTTAGGGAAATTCTTAGATCCGTTGGCAGATAAACTGCTTGTATCGGCTGCGTTGATCGTACTCGTCGAGCTGGGTCTTGCGCCATCCTGGATTGTCATCATCATCATCAGTCGTGAGTTTGCCGTAACAGGACTTCGTCTCGTATTAGCGGGGGAAGGGGAAGTGGTTGCTGCAGGTCAACTCGGCAAGATCAAAACATGGGCACAGATCATCGCCATATCAGCCCTTCTTCTTCATAACGCCATTTTTGAATTGATCGACCTTCCATTTGCGACGATTGCTCTGTGGGTGGCTATGTTCTTTACAATCTGGTCAGGATGGGACTATTTCAAACATAATAAAAAAGCATTTGTGAATTCAAAATAACAGTGTACACCAGGGGATTGATTCAAATAGAATCATCCCCTTCTTTTCACCAAGTTTTAGGGGGAACAAAGATGAATGCAGAAATAATAGCGGTTGGCTCCGAGTTATTGCTGGGACAAATCGTCAATTCCAATGCTCAATTCATTTCCGAGCAGTTAGCTGAAATGGGCGTAAACGTGTATTATCATACAAGTGTGGGGGATAACCCAGCCCGTTTACAGCAGGCCATTGAGGTAGCGAAGAAGCGGGCGGACTTGTTGGTATTTACTGGTGGCCTTGGACCAACAAAGGATGATCTGACGAAAGAAACGATTGCAAATGCTTTAGGGACAACTTTAAGCATGGATAATGACGCATTAGAATCGATAAAAAGCTATTTTCATAAGGTCAATCGTGAAATGACTCCGAATAATGAAAAACAAGCCCTGATTCTATCAGGGGCCCATGTGTTGAAGAACGAACACGGTATGGCTCCGGGGATGTTATTGAAAAAGGACGGTACTGCCTATATGCTTCTCCCTGGTCCGCCGTCTGAAATGAGGCCGATGTTTGATAAGTACGGCAAACAGGCAATCCTGAACTTAATGAAGAAAAAAGAGGTCATCCATTCACGGGTACTTCGTTTCTTTGGCATCGGGGAAGCAGAGCTTGAAACGGAATTAGAAGATCTGATCGACAGACAAACCAATCCCACTATCGCCCCTCTTGCGGGTGATGGGGAAGTGACCTTGAGGTTGACGGCTAAACACGAGTCAAGGGATATTGCCATGTCATTAATGGATTCAGTTGAAAAAGAGATCTTGAACAGGGTGGGAGAATACTTCTACGGTTATAATCAGGATTCCCTTGTTGAAGTGGGGTTCCATTTATTAAAAGAGTTGGGTCTTACCCTTTCATGTGCAGAAAGTTTGACTGGAGGGCTGTTTCAGGCTCAACTGACGTTTATACCCGGAGCATCGGACGTTTTGAGTGGCGGGGTGATCTGTTATCAAGATGACATCAAGAAAAGGATTTTATCTGTTAATGACACTACACTGAAACAGCATTCAGCAGTAAGTGAGCAATGTGCACGGGAACTGGCTGAAAACGTTAGAGCGCTGTTTTCCACCGACATCGGGGTAAGCTTTACAGGTGTTGCAGGACCGGATGCTCACCAAGGTCATCCTGCCGGGACCGTCTGGATTGGACTATCCATGAAGGATGGAACGACCAAGGCATTTCTATTGAACCTTGGCGGTGGCCGGAATGGGAACCGGATGAGAACAGCGAAGTATGGTTGGCACTATTTGATCAAGGAATTGAGTTAGTTTGATGAGGCTGTCTTCTTTTTGAAGGCAGCTTTTTATCTTTTTTTACTCCAGCACACCCAAAGAAAAAAACCGAATGAATGTTCGATTTTTTTCTTGTTTTCTCTAATAAAAACGTTTATAGTATAGATAGGTTGGATTTGAGACAAACTTATAAGTTGTCAATTACAAGATGTATATTCAAAGGAGGAAGATTTGTGAGCGATCGTAAAGCAGCCTTAGATATGGCGTTAAAACAAATAGAAAAGCAGTTTGGTAAGGGCTCAATCATGAAGCTTGGGGAGAAAACGGACAGAAATGTAGTAACATGTCCAAGTGGTTCACTTGCACTGGACGCTGCTCTTGGAATAGGCGGATACCCACGTGGCAGAATCATTGAGGTATATGGTCCCGAATCATCCGGTAAAACAACAGTGGCACTTCATGCGATAGCAGAGGTACAGGCTCAAGGCGGACAGGCGGCATTCATCGATGCAGAGCACGCACTTGATCCCGAGTATGCTCAAAAGCTTGGGGTAAACATAGATGAATTATTGCTTTCACAACCTGATACAGGTGAACAGGCACTGGAAATCGCTGAAGCACTTGTACGAAGCGGCGCGGTGGATGCCATCGTTATCGACTCTGTGGCAGCCCTTGTACCGAAAGCGGAAATCGAAGGAGAGATGGGAGATGCTCACGTAGGTCTTCAAGCCCGTTTAATGTCACAGGCCCTTCGTAAACTTTCCGGTGCCATCAATAAGTCGAAGACCATCGCGATCTTCATTAACCAGATTCGTGAAAAGGTCGGGGTCATGTTCGGTAATCCTGAAACGACTCCCGGTGGCCGCGCGCTGAAGTTCTATTCTTCCGTACGTTTGGAAGTCCGTCGTGCCGAAACCCTTAAGCAGGGGAATGAAATGGTAGGGAATAAAACGAAGATCAAAGTAGTCAAAAATAAAGTGGCTCCACCTTTCCGTGTAGCCGAAGTAGATATCATGTACGGGGAAGGAATCTCCAAAGAAGGTGAAATCGTCGATCTTGGGTCTGAATTGGACATCGTTCAAAAGAGCGGTGCCTGGTACTCCTACAACGAAGAGCGCCTAGGTCAAGGACGTGAGAACGCAAAGATCTTCCTGAAAGAAAACCCTGAAATCCGTAATGAAATCATGCTGAAGATCCGTGAACATTACGGATTGGATACTGGCCGTGCTGAAACGGACGATCAAGGTGAATTAAGTCTTCTGGAAGACTAAGTGAGGAAAGAGAAGCAGCCGTGATTTGGTTTGCTTCTCTTTATTATGTATGGGAATACATGTTTTGGTGGAAAATAGTAACAATCCCTTTTCTCAAAAACGGTGGGTAAGCGATATAAGTCAGGTAGTACATACCCGTAATCACTGGTTGACCCCGCATTCCTCAAAAAAAAATAAAAATGAGAGTTTTGGTTAAAAAACATTCACAAGCCCAATGCGACAGTGTCAATTTTTGTCGATTGCAAAAAAACCCTTGAGAAATCTAGTGATAGAGGGCTCAACCCCTTGACAATAAATTTTCAGAGATTTAAAATTAACATGTATATTTTACAAATTTTTCGAATGAATATTTGAAAGCCTAGCGCTGTATATTTTGTTCAAGTGAGCAATGTACAAGCCGACATGTAAAAAACATGACAGTTCATAGCAAGAGGAGGTGAAATAATGCAACCTATTACAATCATCTTCATTTTGCTTGGCCTAATCGTCGGTGTAGTTGTTGGATACCTAATTCGTAAGTCCATTGCTGAAGCAAAGATTGCTGGTGCTAAAGGTTCAGCGGAGCAGATTTTAGAAGATGCGAAGCGCGAGGCAGATGCTCTGAAGAAAGAAGCACTTTTGGAAGCAAAGGACGAAAATCATAAACTTCGCACTGAAATGGAAAATGACCTACGTGAACGAAGAAATGAATTGCAAAAACAAGAAAATCGTTTGATGCAAAAAGAGGAAAACCTCGATCGGAAAGATGAAACGCTTGATAAGCGTGAAGGCTTACTCGAAAGAAAAGAGGGGACTCTTAACGAGAGACAACAACATATTGAAGAGATGGAAAGCAAAGTGGACGAGATGGTACGATCACAGCAAACAGAGCTAGAACGTATCTCTAGCCTGACTCGTGATGAAGCGAAAGGAATCATCCTTGACCGCGTAGAAAATGAACTCTCCCATGATATCGCCATCATGGTCAGAGAGCATGAAACCCGCGCGAAGGAAGATGCAGATAAGAAGGCGAAAGAAGTCCTTTCACTGGCTATTCAACGTTGTGCTGCTGAACATGTGGCAGAAACAACGGTCAGTGTTGTGAATCTACCGAATGATGAGATGAAAGGTCGAATTATTGGGCGGGAAGGACGTAACATTCGTACGCTGGAAACACTTACGGGTATTGATTTAATTATTGATGATACTCCTGAAGCGGTTATTCTTTCTGGTTTTGATCCGATTCGTAGAGAAACGGCTCGAATTGCATTAGAGAAATTAGTTCAGGATGGACGTATCCACCCTGCACGAATTGAAGAAATGGTGGATAAATCCCGCCGTGAAGTGGATGAATATATCCGGGAAATTGGTGAACAGACTACTTTCGAAGTAGGCGTTCATGGCCTACATCCGGATTTGATCAAGATCCTGGGGCGTTTGAAGTACCGTACAAGTTACGGTCAAAACGTTTTAAAACACTCAATGGAAGTGGCGTATTTGTCCGGATTACTCGCAGCTGAGCTTGGTGAGGATGAAAGACTCGCCAAACGTGCCGGATTGCTTCATGATATCGGTAAGGCGATCGATCATGAAGTGGAAGGAAGCCACGTGGAAATTGGTGTAGAGCTTGCAACGAAGTACAAAGAACATCCTGTTGTCATCAACAGTATTGCTTCTCACCACGGAGATACAGAGCCAACGTCCATCATTGCCGTACTGGTTGCTGCAGCTGATGCTTTATCTGCTGCAAGACCTGGAGCAAGAAGTGAGACGCTGGAGAACTACATCCGTCGACTGGAGAAACTTGAAGAAATCTCAGAGTCTTATGAAGGCGTTGAGAAATCCTTCGCGATCCAGGCAGGACGTGAAGTACGCATCATGGTAAGGCCGGAAGCCATTGACGATCTGGAATCACACCGATTGGCAAGGGATATCCGTAAACGTATTGAAGATGAGCTTGACTATCCGGGTCATATTAAAGTAACGGTCATCCGTGAAACAAGGGCCGTCGAATATGCAAAATAAGAGGTTGACTCGAAAAGGGATATCCCTTTCGAGTCAGCTTTTTTTATCTCATGCTATAATCCGCCTTTTAATAGATGATGGCTCCTTTTAGTATGAATAGACGACAAGTTATTTGTGATACAATAACGACAAAACTTAATACATATAGAGAAGGGGATTTTCATGAAAATATTATTTGTTGGAGACGTAGTCGGTTCAATGGGCCGGGAAATGATTACAGAATACCTGCCTAAGCTAAAGAAGAAGCATTCACCGGATTTTACAATCGTAAATGGTGAGAATGCTGCATCAGGTAGAGGGATTACTGAGAAAATATATAAACAATTTATACAAGATGGTGCGAATATGGTCACCCTGGGAAATCACACTTGGGACAATAAGGATATCTTTAATTTCATCGACTCATCCAAACAAATGGTGAGGCCGGCTAATTTCCCTGAAGGAACGCCGGGCAGCGGTTTGGTGTTCGGGGAGGTATACGGTAAAGAGGTCGCTGTCATAAATGCTCAAGGAAGGACGTTTATGCCTCCACTTGATGATCCATTCAAAGCTCTTGATGAGCTTGTAGATGAGGCCAAAAAGAGAACCTCCGTTATATTCGTTGATTTTCATGCAGAGGCAACAAGTGAGAAGCAGGCTGTAGGCTGGTTTCTGGATGGCCGTGTGTCTGCAGTGATTGGAACGCACACTCATGTTCAAACGGCAGACAACCGGATCCTTCCAAATGGGACAGCCTTTATGTGTGATGTTGGTATGACCGGACCATACGATGAGGTATTGGGAATGAGTAAGGATTCTGTTCTAAGGAGATTCCAGACCAGTTTACCCGTCCGATTTGAAGTACCGAAGGCGGGGCGTAAAACCCTGAGTGCTTGTTTAATCGACATTGATCACAAGTCGGGTAAAGCTAAAAAGATCGAGCGCATATTGATCAACGAAGACCATCCATTTATGGCAGAATATTAAATGTTTTCCTTCCTTTTTCGGTGTTACCGGAATGATTTGTCCATTTCCTGAATATAGTATCAGTGGAATCATTTATACCAAGTTTGTTCTTTACCACGGACATACGGTATGGGGGAAATGACAAGGAGGAAAAGGAATGGAAATATTAAAAGTTTCAGCAAAATCTAATCCTAATTCTGTAGCTGGTGCACTCGCCGGTGTTCTTCGTGAGAGAGGAGGAGCTGAAATTCAAGCAATCGGTGCAGGGGCTTTAAATCAAGCCGTCAAGGCTGTTGCCATTGCAAGAGGCTTTGTGGCTCCCAGTGGTTTAGATTTAATATGTATCCCTGCATTTACGGATATTCTCATCGATGGAGAAGAACGTACGGCGATAAAGTTAATCGTGGAACCAAGATAATAAACCATAGGCTGTTCATTAGAGGGGACCCTTTAGTGGACAGCCTTTATACTATGAACACATATACATATATGAAAAGAAACGGAAAGGAAGACCCAATATGATATTTGATGCACACTGTGATGTTTTGATGAAGCTATATTTAGAGCCGGGGAGTGGGGCCTTTCAATCGAAGAGTTCCTTACATATTACGTATCCTCAACTCATTCAAAGCAGCAGTAAAGTACAGTTGTTCGCAATCTATATCCCCTCCTACCTGAAGCCGGGTCAACGGTTTCAAGCAGCACTTGAAATGGTGAATCTGTTTCATAATCAGATCCTTAAGTCAAGCTCTAAGCTGAAATTCGTCACCTCGAAAAAGGATATAGAACGTCTTGCGGAAGATGAAATAGGGGCAATGCTGACACTGGAAGGTGCCGAAGCAGTAGAGGAGGATCTTACGAAGCTCGAGATCCTTTACAGGCTGGGAGTCCGGTCGGTCGGTTTGACGTGGAACTGGGCCAATGCCGCAGCAGACGGTGCCCTTGAACCGAGAGGGGGCGGGTTGACCAACTTTGGGGAAGACATCGTCTTTTTCCTAAATGAGAAGAGACTTTGGACAGATGTATCCCATCTATGTGAAAAAGCATTCTGGGATGTGATGGAGTTAGCTGAATATCCGGTAGCATCCCACTCAAATGCATACTCAATCTGTCCCAATCCACGAAACTTAAAAAATGATCAAATTGAGGCACTCATCAAGAAGGACAGCGTAATGGGCATCACCTTTGTCCCACCATTTTTAAACAAGAAAGGGACAGCTGAGATATCTGATATCATCCGGCATGTAGAGCATGTATGCAGTCTCGGCGGGGAGGATCATATTGGATTTGGCTCCGATTTCGACGGCATAACCGAAACCGTCCAAGGTCTATCCTCATACATTCAGTATAAAAACTTAATCAACACCCTCCAACGGTACTACAGTGAAAAACAAGTAAAAAAATTCTTATTCCAGAACTTCTTTAAGAGACTGCCTGATTGATTACATTAAAACCACTGAGGGAAAAACTTTAGTGGTTTAGTTCTGCTGATATGAACGTGTTTAGAATGATAATCTCTTCAATACAGTAGTGATTTAAAGAGAAAAGTGATAAACTGATAGAGTAAATGATATGAATAGGCTGCATCGGTAATAGATGATTGATCCTAATGAAGAGAATATGCTTCAACAATAGATGTTGCAAATAATGATTGAAAGGGTGTAATGAATGAAGGAACAGCTTTCATGGAAAGTTGGCGGACAGCAAGGTGAAGGTATTGAGAGTACAGGTGAAATCTTTTCCATGGCCCTCAATCGTCTTGGGTATTTCTTATATGGTTACCGCCATTTCTCCTCCCGCATTAAAGGTGGACATACAAATAATAAGATTCGTGTAAGCACCACGCAAGTACGTGCGATTGCTGACGATTTAGATATTTTGGTTGCGTTTGACCAGGAAACGATTGATGTGAATTACAAAGAATTACATAGCGATGGCGTTATTATAGCCGATGCAAAGTTCAAACCTGTGAAACCTGAAGATACTGAAGCATCCCTGTACATTGTTCCCTTCACTGAATTAGCGACGGAGCTCGGAACTTCCCTGATGAAGAACATGGTGGCAGTTGGGTCTACCTGTGCCGTTCTCAATCTGGATCCAAATGTTTTCAAGGAAGTAGTGGAAGAAATCTTTGGACGTAAAGGTGAAACGGTCGTTGAGAAAAATATGGAAGCGATCAAGCAGGGATACGCTGCGATGAAAGCAGAACTCGGTGACAAGGTCGGTTCCCTGGAACTGAAAGAAGCAGACCGGAATAAACGCATGTTCATGATTGGAAACGACGCCATAGCACTAGGTGCATTGGCAGGAGGCGTCCGATTGATGGCGGCTTATCCAATTACGCCGGCATCTGAAATCATGGAGTATCTCATCAAGAAGCTTCCAATGGTCGGTGGTACCGTCATCCAGACAGAGGATGAGATCGCAGCGGCCACTATGGCAATTGGAGCTAATTACGGAGGGATCCGTTCCTTCACCGCTTCAGCAGGACCAGGGCTCTCACTTATGATGGAAGCGATAGGGCTATCCGGAATGACAGAACAGCCACTTGTTGTAGTGGATACGCAGCGCGGGGGACCGTCTACAGGTTTGCCTACGAAACAGGAACAATCCGATCTAATGGCGATGATTTACGGTACTCACGGTGAAATCCCTAAAATCGTCCTGGCTCCAAGTACAGTACAGGAAGCTTTTTATGATACAGTGGAAGCTTTTAACCTGGCGGAAGAGTATCAATGCCCGGTCATCATTCTTTCGGATCTCCAACTTTCCTTAGGTAAACAAACTGTGGAACCCCTTGATCACAGTAAAGTGGAAATACGCAGAGGAAAGCTTGCAGCTAACGAATCTGAATTAGAAGAATTAGAGCCTAAGAAATATTATAAGCGCTTTGAAGTGACTGAAGATGGGGTATCACCCCGCGTCATCCCCGGGATGAAAAATGGGATTCATCATGTCACAGGCGTAGAGCACGATGAAACCGGCAAGCCATCTGAATCTCCTGTGAACAGACAGGCGCAGATGGATAAACGTATGCGTAAACTTGAGAAAATCAAATTCCAGAATCCGATACACACACATGCTCCTCATGAAGAGGCTGACTTGTTATTAGTAGGTTTCAACTCTACACGCGGGGTAATTGAAGAATCGATTGGTCGTTTGGAAGCCGATGGATTGAAAGTGAATCATGCCCATATACGCTTGATTCACCCTTTTCCGTCCGATGAATTGGAGCCACTTATTCATTCAGCGAAAAAAGTGGTCGTGATTGAAAATAACGCTACCGGTCAATTAGCCAATATTATCAAAATGAATGTAGGCTTCGGTAATAAAATCGTTAAAATGACAAAGTATGATGGAACCCCATACTTACCAAATGAAATTCATACAAGATGTAAGGAGTTGAACTGATCCATGGCTACCTTCAAAGATTTCAGGAATAATGTGAAACCAAACTGGTGTCCTGGGTGTGGAGACTTCTCGGTACAAGCTGCGATCCAACGGGCATCTGCCAATGTGGGACTGGATCCCGAACAGTTAGCGGTCGTTTCAGGGATCGGATGTTCAGGACGTATATCCGGATACATCAATTCTTACGGCTTTCACGGAATCCATGGACGGTCTCTTCCGATTGCCCAAGGATTAAAGATGGCCAACAAAGATTTAACCGTCATCGCATCAGGCGGGGATGGGGATGGATTCGCCATCGGTCTTGGGCATACGATCCATGCCATTCGCCGGAATGTCGATGTCACATACATTGTAATGGACAATCAAATATATGGACTGACAAAGGGACAGACTTCACCGCGTTCCTCTTCCGGATTCAAAACGAAGTCAACTCCTCAGGGATCAATCGAACCGGCTCTCGCACCGATGGAAATGGCTTTGACAGCGGGCGCTACATTCGTCGCCCAAAGCTTTTCATCTGATTTGAAAGAACTGACTGCTCTGATTGAAGCCGGTCTGAACCATAAAGGATTTTCCTTGATCAATGTGTTCAGTCCTTGTGTCACATATAATAAAATCAATACGTACGATTGGTTCAAAGAGAATCTTACAAAGCTCGCTGATGTAGAAGGTTATGACCCATCGAATCGGGAGTTGGCCATGAATACGCTCATGGAGAAGGATGGACTGGTTACTGGTTTGATTTATCAAAACAATGAACAGCCATCATACCAGGACCTGGTGTCAGGTTATTCCGAAGAGCCTCTCAGTACTCATGATTTAAGATTAGACGAAAGTAAATTTGATGAATTAGTGAAAGAATTTATGTAATGAAAGAAACCGGATTCCTTTTTAGGTACCCGGTTTCTTTTTTAATTTATTGATTTCTTCATTCAAGAGGGAATTGGTGAATTGAAGATGATGGATGGTATTTTCATAATTTTTCAGAGTGTCTTTCGTGACGATGGAATCTTTTTCTTCGGTTATGAATACTTTATCCTTCAAGTCTTTGATGTTCATTCTGACGGATTGAAGTGAACGGGTGAAGACGTTTTTATCATCCTGCATTCTTTTTAATTCTTCCTGTAGCTGTTGAATAGATGATTCATTATCCTTCTGAACTTGACCTGCACGACACAGATCTTCCTTTTGGAGCTTGATGACCCATTCATATAGTAACTTGGATTCCGTTAGAAGATTATGTGACTCATATAACTCGATATCGTTTAAATAAAGGCGATTTTGTAACCATTCATTTTCATATAGGAGACGGTGAATCTGATCTTCATTAAAATACTTCTCGAAAAGCAAATGGTCCTTCTGTGACTCCAATTCTAATCTCACATCCTCAAGTAGTGCCTCAAGCTCCCATATTTGGATTTCTTTTTTATATAATTGTTTGTCTGCTTCTTGCTTAGTCATTAATAGGAGATCCATCTCTTTTAATAAGTAACTATTCTCAACTTGCAACGCCATGATTTCGTGTTCCAGGGAATTCTGTGATTCAAAGTAGTGTTCTGCTTGTTTATTTGTATCTGATACATAACGAGTCGTGTATGTCCGTAGCTGGTCCTTGACTTGGTTTAGAATGTGCCGGAGCTTTTTCACTTCTCTTTCCTGTGCAGACAAAAGGGCTTGGTATCTTGAGGTTTCCATGTTTTTTTCAGAATTCTGGATTTCAAGCTCTTGAAGATATGTTTGTATCCGGCTTTGTAATAGATCATTTTCTTTTTTGATGGCGACATAATGTTGGGCACGGATTCCGTTTTCTAATCTTTCACATTTTTTTTTGTACTTTTCCATTTCAGATTTATAATGGATGATTTGTTGCTGGAGCTGGATGTTCGAAAGTTGTCTCATGGATATTAGCTCCCTTCGTCATTTATTTCTATTATGTATATGTAAGGGTCAGGATGAACGGTATTTGTCCATGAAAGAAGCCATGTAAACTTCCCAGCGTTTACATGGCTTTTATATATATATAATTAATATCATTGCAATGATAGTTGATTATTCACGTTCGTAATATTCATTTAAAGGAAGCAGCGTAACCATAAAAGGTGAATCACACTATATATGAAAGTTTCAGTTTAATCGTTATGATCATAATGTTGCATGTTTATTCAGTTTTGTTTTTTCATTCCTCCTTTCCTTATGGTATATGATATGACAGTCTAGATGCGGATGTACTGTCAAACGTCTATAGAATCAGCCTATTTTTTAATAGGAATAAAAAAACTATTAATATGCCTATTATTTTTTTTTGCATAAATAGGTGTTTACTCTATACCAAAATCTTTCTCGTCCATAGGATATAGTGTGATATAAATATTCATTAAAAGAAAGGAAGATTTGTTTGAAGAAGCGTAAACAATTTAGGGGTTCCCAGACTCCGACACCATCTCCGTCACCGATTCCATTGGACACCAATGATTTAGCACCGGAATGTATTCGCGTAGACAAAGTATATGACTGGGTGTTCTTTGCGAATAAATATGAAAACAAGAACTTCATTCCAGATGAAGCTTGTCGTGCCGCAGTAAGTGCAGCATTAGCAGCAGGCCAAAGAGTAGAGGTGCAAACAGCTCCAGTAGATCCAGCTGACGTCAGCGTTTCCGGTTCCATTATTGAAAACGGAAATCCTGGAAAAGTTCTCATCGTGTGGACGGTACCGGTTGATGTTACCATCCTGATTAATGGAGTAGCCGAGTGTTCATTTACTGTGCGTACACAGTTCACAGACGAAATCATGCTTTGTGTACCGGTAGGAATCACCAATGCGAACTTAAACATCAGAGCTACCCAAGTAATTGCAACGTCCGGTGGAGTATTAATGGGACCAGATCCATTTGGACCAATGATTCCATTGAAAGTCGTACTTTGTAAAGATGTTCAAGTCGAGTACCCGGTCAAGCTTGAAGTATTGGCTAAATTCTGTTTCCCTCGTCCGAACAACATTCCCGTGCCGGAAGAAAGACTTCAATGTGACTTGAGTTTACTTGAATTCCCACGTCAATGCCCTGGATTATTCCCGGTTGCGAACTGTGAATGCCAGGCAACTGCTCTTGCAAGAAATGAAGATACTGAAGCAACATTCGGATCTGGCGCAACAGCAGACCTCGTAACAGGTCTATCCACGTTAAGAGCTGAAATCTGTCAAGAATGCTCTCTTGCAGACAGTACTTGGTCTTACTCCTTCACGGATACAGAAGTCGGTCCTACACCAGCTCCGACTGCAACAGGATTCCAACCTGACTTCAGCTTCACATTCGATCCATCTTCAATCGACAGAGTCACTTGTGGTGACGATGCCCTTACTGCAGTTGGAGAAGGAATCCGTTACTTTGACGGTGCACCTGAACAATTATTCTATGAACTGCAAATCTTTGATGCACCAACTGAAGGATTCCGCTTGATCCTTAGAAATACAGCGAACGTTGTAATCTTTGATAGTGGAGTAGTCGATGCATTGGTTGAGTTTGGTGAGTGTGAAACTTTCGCAGACTTACTTGGAGATTTAGATAACTAATTAAATGAGGGAGAGAGTGATCTCTCTCCTTTTTTTTAACATGTAAACAAACCGTACATATGATGTTACTAAAGGAATTTTTGGAGGTGAGACAAGTGAGCGAGGAGGATAATATATGGAAACCTGACACAGACGTGCCCGGGGTCATGCATGACATTCATATGATCTCAGAAGAACTGGAGTCCCTATATCAACACTATTCAACGCGAATTAAGAATGTGTCAGAAGAATTGTCCAGGGAAAGATCTAAACATAAGGTCTATCAACTGGAGATTGCGGAGAATCATCACACCATCCAAATGCTGACAGAACAAATTGAATATTTGCTCCAGGAGGTTGAAGTGAGGCATGAGCTTTATATTCAATTGCAACAGAATGTAGAGAAAGAAACGATGACCGGGGAGGAATGGAACAATATCCAGGAAGAAATCAAAGAAGAAATCACCATTGATGACAACCCAGGGGTAATAGATTATTTACATCCCGCCTCCATCCCGAAAATCCAAATCATTTATGAAAGTCTTCAGAGTGATATGAAAATAATACTCGAACGAATAAAAAATAAAGCCATTTCCTTATTGATTGAAACGAACGAGTATTTTTTATCAGAGGAAAAAAAGTCCATTGAAGTTGAAATGTACCATACCGCTTTCGTTACACAGCTGGAATGGTTGCAAATTCAGAGAAGGAAATACATGGGACGAAATAAAGAAAGGTGGTTTACACAAATGTGGAATTTTTTATGGGGTAAAGACGAGGGAAACAATCATCCTGAAATACTGAAGAAGCTGGATCAGATTGAAGAGCAATTGTTATCTTATTCAGCAAAATTCAGCGAAGTGAAAGAAACACTGAACAAAAGTACAGAAAGGGAGGAAACCACTCAAAATTATATTCAAAAGATGGGAGCTTTACATGATGAAATAAAGAAAATCGAGGGCCTATATGAAGATGAACTTCATTCGCTGAAAAATCAATTGGAAGATTTTAAACAGAGAGAAAAAGATCTTGAAAGGCAAATTAGTTTATTAAATGAAAAATATTCAGGAGAGCATAAAGGAAAAAGTCAGCGTGAGGTCGAACTCGAACAGGAATTGAATCGGCTGCGAAAAGACCTTCAATCTCAATCCAATAAGAAAAACGAACTCTATAATAGAATGAAGCAGCAAAAAAAGCAGCCTCCCCAGGTGAATCCTCAATTTGATGAATATGGACATATTCCAATGGCCTCTGAAGCGAAACGCACCATGTTTAATCCGAATAAGTATATTAGGTAAATTGGAAAGGGGGGATAAAAATGCAATCCAAAGACCTGAACAAAATTTATAGGCAGAGAAAAAGTGTGCCCATCGGTATCAAAAAAGAAGAAAGAATCCAAATGGAAGCCAAAAGAACGAAATTCAAATACAAAGGCTGCGGGTGCAACGCCTAAAGAAATCGTTAAAATGACTAATCGATTTTACAAAACTATTTTAATTGAAGTAAAAAAGGAATTGCCGAACGAAGGCTGTGGATTCATTTCAGGGACAGGAAATATTTGTAAGACGATTTGGCCGATGAGAAATTCAGAGCCATCACCGTATTCATTTGCCATCGATCCAGATGAACAGGATCAAGTCATGGATCAAATGCTTCTGAAGAAGGAGGCTTTTTTGGGGATCTATCATTCCCATCCTTATGGAATTCCTGTTCCCTCCAGGGATGATGTTGCCTTCGCCCACCACCCGGAACTTTATTATTTCATAGCCGCTGTCGGTGGCGGGAAAGAAGAGATTAGATGTTACAAGATTCATAATGGGAAGGTCAAGCATATCGATATACTGATTGATTGAAAGAGTGCGAATGCACTCTTTTTTCTCTGGGTGATGATACAAGCACCTTATCAACACCTTCATATACTGGTATTATCACTTTCTATAATGAAAGAGGGGGACTACATGAAGGTATCAATCATTATCCCATTTTATAATTGTGCTTTTATTGACCAGGCGATCAATAGCGCTCTTCGTCAATCTTATAAAGATATTGAAGTGATCGTTGTGGACGATGGTTCAACTCAATATGTGGAAAAAATACAACCTTTTAAAAACAGGATCAAGTATATAAAGAAGTCAAATGGTGGGACGGCTTCTGCTTTAAATGCAGGCATAAGGGCAGCGAGAGGGAAGTATTTTGCCTGGCTGAGCTCTGATGATATGTTTGTTGAAAGCAAGATAGCAAGACAGCTAGCCTATATGAATTCAATAGGTTCCAACCTATCTTACACAGCATTTACCACCATTGATCATCAAAATAAAGTATTGAACGAAATCCACTCCAGGAAAATGAATAGAAAATCGTTTCAAAATCTGCTTCTGAAGGCTTGTCCTGTGAATGGCTGCACCGTGATGGCAGAAATCGATTTAATCAAGAAGGCAGGCTGGTTTGATGAAAATCTAAAATACACACAGGATTACGAAATGTGGTGCCGGCTCAGCCTGTATACGAAAATGCACTACTTGGATGAAGTCCTTGTATTATACCGTGTCCATCCCCGTATGGGTTCAGCGAAGCATGGTGCGGGGATGGTGAAAGAATCACAGTATATCCAAAGAAAGTATCAGAAATTTTTCCAAATGGAAAACAAAAAAAATAGACATTAAAAAAAGCATCATTCATTTTCAATCAGGAAATGAATGATGCTTTATTGATGGACCGGGTTATAGGGAGTGGGATATATAGGTTTCCTTCATTCCCTTCTCAAATGAATAACCAGGTTCCCACCCTAAAACACGTTTCGATAGTGTATTATCCAAACAGCTATGCCTAATATCCCCTGGTCTATCCCCAGCATGGAAGGACGGGATTTCATTCTTATGACACTTCTTCAGTAAATCAATGATCTGCAGAATGGATGTCCTTTCCCCAGTGCTGATTTGCATGGTCACGTGTTTTTCCTTTAAGGCAGCGGCAATATTTGCTTCCACTACATCCTGTACATAAATGTAGTCACGGGTCTGCAGACCATCTCCATTGATTTTCAAAGGTTCCTGCTTCTTTAATTTTTCAAGGAAGACAGCAATCACTCCTCCTTCCCCTTTAGATGTTTGACGTGGTCCATAGACGTTCCCGTATCGTAGGATGGTGTAGGGGAGATTAAAAGTGTCGTGATAAAGTTTTATATAGTGTTCAGCAGCAAGCTTTGACAATCCGTAGAATGAAATCGGCGATGTAGGATGTGATTCATTAATTAATCCACTGAGTGCATTCCCGTACACTGCTGATGTAGAAGAAAAGACAAAGTTTTTGACAGGCGTATGCCTGCACGCATCCAATAAGTTAATGGTTCCAGCTAAATTTGATTGCATATCAGAAAGGGGGCTGGAAGTGGACCGGGATACATCAGCCTGGGCAGCGAGGTGGAAGATATAATCAGGCTTCTCAGAAAGGATGACTTGATGTGCATCTGGTGAAGAAATATCCAATTCGTGAAAAGAGGCAGCTGGATTGAGATAATCCTTCTTCCCGCTGCTTAAATTATCGATAACGTGTACAGAGTATCCCCTTGCAACTAAAGAATCTACTAAATGGGATCCGATAAACCCTGCTCCTCCTGTAACAAGTGCTTTCAATTGACATCTCACCTTTGCATTATTTTTAATAGCATATGTTCAGGGGAGGGCTTTTGATTGAACAGGAGTCCAGAATGCAACAGAATCTATAAGCCTATAGATTTTAGCATTTTTAAGAAGTGGTGACTATATTGATCGTGGCTGAACTGTGATTTTAGGTGTAGCAGGGCATTCTCAATAATATATTGGCGCAGAGAGGTATTGTCCATAAGTTCTTCGGCTTGTTTGACAGCATGTTGAATATTGCCTATTTGATAGAATTTACCTGATTGGTTATGAAGGATTGTACTTCTGACCCCATCTGAATCGGTTGTAAGGACCGGGCACCTGCAACTCATGGCTTCCAGCGGTGAGTATGGGGCACCTTCCACCTTGGAGGTTGAGCAAAGAAATCCGCCGGAGTCCCCAATTCGTGAAAAATAACCAGGCATTTGATTGTTCGGTATATTTTGAAGGATGTGTACATGTTTATCCAGATTCAATCTGCTCTTTAATTGAATGAACTCCTTCCTTTCCGTGGGGGTGGACAAGCTTGGATCTTCAAACATGTATAATTGGATGTCTCTTTTCTTAGCAAGTTGATGGCCGATGTGAAGGAATTCACGCCAGTTTTTATTATCCTCAAGCCTTCCGATCCATGCCATGATTGGTTTATCTATTTTGGGGAGCTTTTGGTAAGTGAAGGTTCTATGATCAAAGCAATTATTGAATTCAAAAATGGGTGTCGTGGAAAAGAATTCCCTAAAGATCACCCCGATATGAGGAGTCTTGGGATATAGGAGGGCATCACAATGTTTTTGTACAAATGGGATGGCAAGCTGTAATTGTGCACGAGCCACACTTTGTGGACCGAAACCTTGTATCTCGAGAATCATTTTGCCTTTGAATCCTAAGTTCCTGAACCTTTCCATCGCAGCATAATCCGAGGTGATCACCATCGCATCATATTTTCCCCTATGCAGGATGTTTTTTATGTCTTGATCATTATTAGTAATGAAGACCTTTGACTCTTCATGATTCATCAATTCTCTTCTCTTGCTGTAATACAAGAAATCGCATCGTATACCGACTTTTTTCAACGCAATGGCCCTTTGTCTGTTCAGGGTTTCCACCCCTCCGCTCGGTACGTAAAAAACGAATAGTATTTTCATCTATAATCCCCCGATCAATTTAACGTTTCCAAAAAACAATACTACTATTTTTATATGTGATCATTCCCTGATTGTACGGGCTAATCGGATATTATTTAGGGGGGAGTCCCATTTTATTCAATGGGACTGTCAAAAGATACAAGCAGTACATAGAATAAGTAGAGAAGTCGATCGGATATACTGGCCATCTCCCATAGCAGTGTTGGGATTTTGCAGTTTCCGTAAGCAAAGAGACTACTTTATGTGAAAAAAGGGGTGAGAATAATTGAAAGATTTATATCTTGTCGGGGCGGAACAAAAGTCCAAGGTGCTGAAGGATTGGGAACAGTTTAAAAAAGCCGTTGTATTGAAAATGAATGGATCGACCAAACAGACGAAAAAGGTCATCGAATACATTTCTCCACAGGAAGTGTCTCCGGATTACGAACCTTCCTATTCTTTCACGGCTGCAACCATGATGGGAGACAGGCTGTTTGTTGGGACTCAAACAGAAATCCTTGTATACAATACAACCACTCATAAGATGGAGAACTATTATAGCTTACCGATATTCAATGATGTTCATCATGTCAAAGCGAGGAAGAATGGGAACCTGCTTGTTGCGAATACCGGATTGGATATGGTCGTTGAACTTGATCCAAAGGGGAAGGTAATAAATCTTTGGAACGTCATGGGGGAAGGACCGTGGAAACGATTTGATCCAAAAATCGATTATAGAAAAGTTCCCACAACCAAGCCACACCAGTCACATCCTAACTATGTATTTGAATTGAAGGATGAAATTTGGGTGACCAGGTGTTTACAAAAAGATGCCATTTGTTTGACTGATAGGTCGAAAAGAATAAATATAGGACGACAATTGATTCATGATGGAGTTCTTTTTCATAGAAAACTTTACTTTACACAGGTGGATGGAAGGATTGTCATAGTTGATTCAAAGAACTTGAAAGTTGAAAGAGTGGTAGACCTTGAGACGATTGGAAGCCTCAATGGCAAAATCGGGTGGTGCAGGGGAATCAAACCTCTATCTGAGGATATTGTATTAGTGGGATTCTCAAGGATTAGGCCACAAAGTAAAAAAATGGAGGATGGCACTATCAGGTATATAGGTGACTATGGGGTCATGCCTACCAGATTATCTTGTTTTAATATCAACACCAACACATTGATATGGGAGAAGAATCTTGAGGATTGTGGATTAAATGTCATATATTCCATTCACTGATGGTGGGGGCCGGTAGGAGAGGCTGATTGGTCTTACAAAATTGTTCAATATCGGAGTGAGAAATGACATGCTACCTAGAAAAAATTATTTTCTTCGTGTTCAAAAGCAAAATCAGCTGAATAAAAATAGAATCAAAAGTAAACACAGCAATCGAACTAATCAGACACCACTTTCAATACCAGACCCAAGAATCCAATCGATCCTGAATCAGTTTCCAGGAGGTTGATGAGAATGAATATTTTACTTGCCACTGTATTTCCTCTGCCTGGTGGAGGGATATGGTCTTTTGTTTCCAATCTCAGAAATATCCTCGTCCGGAATGGTCATCGCGTTGACATTTTATGCACCTCCAATCAAAACTCAAAAGTAGTCATCTTAAATAGTAATACTTGCATAAATCTTGAACCTTTCCGCTCTTCAGTGAATAGAAACCTGCTGAGTTCCGTCCCACATCTTGTCAACAATCAATGGGTGTTTCATGCAGAAATGAACAGATATTTATTTGAACAGGGAATATCCTCACTGGATTTAACTCAATATGACGTCATTCATGCACAGGACGTCATTTCAGCCACAGCATTAAGCCGTGTTAAACCGGACAGTGTGCCTCTAATAACAAGCGTCCATGGCTTTTTGACCGGAGCGATCTTTCATCAATTTAAATCCATGAATATCTCCATGGACAATCATGATATTTGGAAAACCTTCGTTCTTCAATATTACTCAAGGCTGGAACAAATCGGGTATGAAGCAAGTGATGTTATTCACACAGCCAGCCTCTGGATGAAAGGCATCATTGAGAATAAGTTCAAGATAGCGACGTCTAAATTGGAGACCTTTCGATATGGAGTGGAATTGTCTGAATATCGACAGATACCATTACCGTTAAAAGGAAACAAAAAGAAAATTATTTTAGCTGTCAGCCGATTAGTGTATTTAAAAGGTTTGCATGATTTGATAGAAGCTTTATCGTATGTGGAATCAAAGGAAAAGTGGGAGTGTTGGATCCTTGGAGAAGGAGAAGAAGAACGAAAATTGAAAGCAGCCTGTAAAAAATTCAACGTTGAAGATAGGGTTACTTTCTGGGGACACTCCTCCAGGGTGAAGGAGCTGATGAGGCAAGCAGATATGATGGTGATGCCGAGCTTACAGGAAAATCAGCCATTTGCCGTCATTGAGGCTCAACTCTTAGGTCTTCCGACAATTGTCAGTAATGCAGGTGGTTTACCGGAAATGATCGAGAACAATAGAAATGGAATGATTGTTGAAAAAGGAAATAGCATTCAGTTATCGTCCTCAATCGAATATCTTTTGAATAATCCGTCAAGGCGGGATCAGATGAGTCAATATGCAATCAAAAAGGGACAGGTTATGTGGGATGTCCACACCTTGAACCGCAATATTCTTCAGCTTTATAAGAAAGGTATTCAATTGAAACAGAAATGAATATGGAAAGGAGGTGAAACAGTGAATAGGAAATTAGCTATTGAAACTATGAAAAAATATCTTAGAACACCGTTATACCACCAGGATTTTCCTCTGATGCTTTTATGGGCTCCGAAAGCAGGTTGTACGACATTTGCCCGCTGGTTTTTTTATCAGATTGGTCTATTGGAAGAAGCTCTTGATTATAATCCTTCCATACATGTGTACAAAGGGGGGGTGTATTTCAAGCAGAAGAATTATCTAGATCTTAATGCAAGGGAGAATATATTAAGAAATAAAACACCCTGCAAATTAGTGAGGGATCCTTATAAGCGGGCAGTAAGCAGTTATTTTACCATTGCCTATTACTGTTATAGAGGTCTTCCAAATATAGGGATGAATAAGGACAAAGAAAGGATTCTCGCGATGTTTTACCCTAATTCATCTTATAAAGGAATTTCATTTAAACAATTCTTATATTATTTATCAAAAGTTGGAGCGGATTATACGATCGTGGATGGTCATATCGCTAAACAATATTGTCAGGAAGAGGAATATTTTTCTCCCCAATTAATTAAATTGGAGAACTTTAAAAAAGAAATTAAGGGTGTTGAAAAAAAGTACAAACTTCTTTTATCTCCTGAAAATGTATTAACCTCTCCGAATTCATTTGCCCCGAAGATGAACGAATCCGGGCTAAACTCAGACACGATCTTAACCTTACCCCAACTTATCCACGGCCCTTTACCGGAGTATAATTCCCTCTATGATAATGAAACGATTCAGTTATGTAATCATGTATTTCACGATGATTTTAAAGTCTATAACTATGAAAAAAAATAAAGTAGAAGTCCTCTTTTATGGGGGCTTTTTATATCATTCTTATTTTTATTTGTTTGGTGATAGAAGAATTGACCAGTATATGAGTCAATCGCCTTTTTTCATAATAGAGAGAAGAGTCCAGGACATGTCCATCTTTTGAACATAAATATAATAAGAGAAACAAAAAGGAGAGGTGATCATGAAGATTGTGACTGTTTTAGGAACACGACCTGAGATTATCCGATTGAGTTTGATTATGAAAAAAATGGATCTACTTTCGGATGAACATATCATTGTCCATACAGGTCAAAATTTTACACATTCCTTAAATGGTGTGTTCTTTAAGGAACTGGGTTTGAGGGAGCCTGATTATGTATTAGCAGATAAGCAGCAATCCCTGGGTGAACAACTTTCATCTTTATTTACCGAACTTGAAAAGATTCTGGTGAAAGAAAGGCCCGACAAAGTATTGGTACTTGGAGATACAAACAGTGGACTGAGTGCCATTCTTGCAGAAAGAATGATGATTCCGGTTGTCCATATGGAAGCCGGTAACCGTTGTTTTGACTTGAATGTACCAGAAGAAAAAAACCGTAAAATCATTGATGCGGTGTCTTCTTACAATCTTGTATACACTCCTTACAGCAAGACCAACCTTCTTAAGGAAGGAATGACATCAAGCAAAATCATCATAACGGGTAATCCAATTTTTGAAGTCCTTACCCACTATGATCGGCAGATAGAGGATAGTTCCATTCTTCAACAATTATCACTAGAGAAACAAGATTACTTCCTTGCAACCATTCACCGTGCAGAAAACGTCGACAACCCAGGTCATCTCAGTTCCATTGTCAACGCCCTGAATGAACTTGCCGACACACACACAAAGAGAATCATTCTAAGTACTCATCCAAGAACCCGTTCAAAACTGCATGCAGCCCCTCATCTACAGTTACATCCACTTATCGAACTTCACGAACCATTCGGCTTTTTTGACTTCATAAAACTTGAAAAAAATGCATTTTGCGCTTTAACGGATAGCGGTACTGTCCAAGAGGAATGTTGTATTTTTCACATTCCGACCGTAACCATCAGGAAGACAACGGAGAGACCTGAAACCGTGGATTGCGGGAGCAATTTTATATCCGGTTTAAAGGAAGAAAACATCATAACCGGGGTCAAGGTGATGACTTCGAAACTATCCAACTGGACATGTCCGGCTGAGTATCTGGATACAAATGTCTCAGATAAAGTGATTAATATTCTATTAGGGGGTTCCGACATTGTTTACTAATAAGACCATTCTAGTGACTGGTGGTACCGGCTCATGGGGAAATGAACTGGTAAGTCAACTGCTTGAGAAAGATCCGAAAGAAATCCGCATATTCTCACGAAATGAAACGAGTCAAGTGTTAATGAAGCAAAAGTTTGAAAATCATCCCAAGTTAACGTTCGTCATTGGGGATGTGAGGGACAAGGAAGCTGTGAGAGAAGCTTCGCAAAAAGTCGATTATATCTTTCACCTTGCTGCACTTAAACATGTCCCTGTGTGTGAATTCCAGCCTTTGGAAGCCCTTAAAACGAATGTAATGGGAACACAGAATATTATTGACGCAGCAATCGAAAACAATGTAGAAAAAGTCATCAATATTTCTACGGATAAAGCGGCAAATCCCTCCAACTTCTATGGATTTACAAAAGCGATGGGTGAGAAGTTGATCATTAACGCCAACGTGTTAACGGATAAAACAAAGTTTGTCTGTGTACGGGGAGGAAACGTACTGGGTACGAATGGCAGCGTCATTCACGTATTCAAACACGGAATCAAAACAAAATCCAAAATCGGTATTACGGATAGAAAAATGACCCGTTTCTTCCTGACGATAAAGGATGCGATCAAACTGCTTTTCAAGGCTACGTATGAAAGCCACGGAGGAGAAATCTTCGTCATGAAGATGCCTACGTGCAAAATCATCGATCTTGCCCAGGTATTGATCGATCAATACTCACCAAACGATGAAGTTCTCATTGAAGAACTGGGGATCCGTCCCGGTGAGAAATTACATGAACTCCTTTTAACTGAATTCGAAAGTCATAACACAATCGTTTATGACAATGAATATTTTGTCATCCTGCCGACCATTCCAATCAAAGGGCTCATGGAGAATTACGAAGATTTCCCCCAAGTGGATCTGGATACGTATTCTTCCAGTGATAACATCATTTCTTATGATCAGATCAAGAAGATGCTGAAGGATGGAGGGTTTCTAGAATGAAGATCCTCGTTCTGGGAGGACACGGAATGGCTGGTCATGTCATCGTGGATCATTTGAAACGATGTGGCCATCAGGTCTTTTATACAGTAAGAAAAGAAGATTCTCTGGGTATACGATTGGATGTCAGAAATCTTGAAAGTGTGAGGAAGGTCTTGAAAGGGCATAAGGCAGACATTGTCATTAATGCGACGGGTCTCTTGAATGAGTATGCTGAAACCCATGTGATGGAAGCGGTTCAGGTAAATAGTTTATTACCCCACGCACTGAAGGAGATGGTAAATGAATTCGGAGGAAAATTGATCCATATTAGCACAGATTGCGTGTTTTCAGGGGAAAAAGGGCGATATTCAGAAAACGACACGAAAGATGGTACCAACATCTATTCTAAGTCAAAGTCCCTGGGAGAAATTGAAGCACCCCCTCACTTGACAGTACGCACTTCCATCATAGGGCCTGAATTGAAAAAGGAGGGAATCGGTCTTCTTCATTGGTTCTTGCAACAGAAAGGGACGATCTATGGCTATCAGAATGTCTTCTGGAATGGGGTGACCACATTGGAGCTGGCTAAAGCCATTCAAGCATTTATTAAAGATGATATTTCAGGACTATATCATTTAAGTGTGGATCAAAGGATCTCTAAATATGACCTGCTGACCCTCTTTAAGGAGATCTTCAGGCACGATGTGGTAGATATTACACCAGTCGCGGATCCGGTACATGATAAAACCCTCCTACACACAAGAAATGATTATAAGTACCCTGTTCCAAGTTATAGGGAAATGCTGGTTGAACTTCGTGATTGGATGAAGGGGAGATGAATAAAATATTCATCACTGGGGCTACCGGGTTCACTGGTCACCATGCATGCGGGTATTATAATGGGTTGGGTAATGAGGTTTACGCGGCTGTACGCAATCATTCTCCTTCACCTAAAGATGTTCGGAATGTGCTTTGTGATCTGATGGATGCAGAAGCTTTGATGGTGTTACTTGAAAAAATCCGGCCAGATCTGATTCTTCACCTAGCCGCACAGAATCATAGCGGTCAATCCTGGAAGGATCCCGTTACGACCATTAATACAAATGTAATCGGGACGATGAACCTCCTGGAAGCAGCAAAAAATGTCGTTCCCCACGCACGGATCCTCATTACAGGCTCTGTAATAGAATTCAATCCCTGCCACTCAACAGAGCCGAATCACCCATATGGACTATCAAAGTACATTCAGACTCTCTTATCAAGAAGTTGGTCCTCGTTTTATGACCTGGATATACGGATCGCCAAAACGTCCAATTTAATCGGTCCCGGCCATTCCAATGGGATCTGCTCCCTAGTTGCACAGAAATGCTTACAGTATCGGAAAGGGGACAGAGAAGGATTTCACTTTCACAATGTACTGGATCGTCGGGATTTCCTGGACGTAAGGGATGCGGTAAGGGCCTATGATTGCATCCTCCAAAAAGGAAGAAAGAATGAAACCTATGTCGTGGCATCAGGGGAGACGCATACATTATTAGAAGTGGCGAAAGAATTGAAGAGGCTATCTCAAAGTGATCTTCCATTAACAACGCAGCAGTTCAAACACAAGCCACCTGTTCATTATGTAATAGGCAAACTTGAAAATCTCGATTGGTATCAGACCATACCCTTAGAACAGAGTTTGAAAGATATCATCGAGTATTTTAAACAAGGTTAACCGCCAGCCCATGAAAGCTGAACCAGCTTTCATGGGATATATTGTTTTTTCTAGAAGTAGATGTTGAACTTCTTAAATAAGTCATCAACATCCATTTTTCTTCTTTTTACATAGTGAGCCCTTTTTTGTAATACACCATCTTTGATTACTTTTTTCTCTATGGTCGCTGCCGATCCATGGACAACCAGCGATTTTGCTTTCTTGATTCTTTTATCATCAAAATGAAGATAGGCCATCCTGAGTAAATTATAATATATTCCCTCATAGTTTACAGTATACGGATGAGTTGTTCTAAACAAGTGGAGCACGGTAATGTTCGGATCACAATGACACCGATACCCAAACAGCCAAAGCTTGAGGGATAATTCAACATCTTCATGGCCCCATGTGGAAAAGCCAGTTTCAAATCCACCTACATCGTCAAACACTTGTTTAGAGGTAATAATGCAGGCACCTGGCAGTACAGCCGTTTCAAATAGAGATTTTCGTTTCTGATGCCATTTGATCTTGAGTGAGGGAGTGAGGGACTGGCCGTATCCTTTTACGGAGGGGTCTTGGATAGATCCGATGGCAGGGCATACGGCGTCGCTTGTCCCCTTGACGATGTGGAAGACCAAACGATCAATCCAGAAATTTTCAAAGGTCATATGAGCATCACAGAATGCTAAATATGGATTTCGGGCTCTTGCTGCTCCCATGTTTCTGGCATTAGCCGGTCCCACCCCGTTTGTTCTAATATACGTTACTTTGTCCCGATATGGATAGTGGGTTAAAAAATTACAGCATTGATCAGTTGAAGCATCATCCACGATAACGGCTTCCATCTCGATATTTGTGTTCACCTTGAACAAAGAGTCCAGAGTCATTTTCACATTCTTTCCTTCATTACGCACCGGGAAAATGATGGATACCTTTGGAGGCTTGTTTCCCATAATCTCGCTCCCTTAAACTGAAATATTCTACGTTAGTGTATGTATATGGGGATTTTCCGTGAATAATGAAGAAGGCTGCGACGAGTGCAGCAGCCTTCTTTATTTTTAGCTCTTTTCGCAAAGATTGTTGTTTTCTAACATAGGAACTTTGAGCTCTGTCTATGTGTGTATGGATAGATGGAGTGACAGAGCTTGCCAGTGAAAAAACGAATGAAACAGCATTTTACTATTCAAGCTGAAATTGACCACTCCATACATAGTAAATAATGTTTTCTAGAGGTGTACAGAAGCAGATTAATCCTCCATAACAATAAAGTTGATTGTAGCGGAAGGTGCTCGACTCCTGCGGGAAACGCTGGACAGTACGAAAAGCGGAGGCGGCTCGCCCAGCCCCGACAAGCATAAGATGAATGGGCCGAGAAGGCGTTTTTTGCCTTCTTGGACCATTTAGCTTATGACCTCGAGGGGCTTGCCGCCGTAGCTGGACAGGTGAGACCACACAGGGCAAAAGCCCGAGGAGGCTCACCGCCAGCCCCGCGGAAAGCGAGCACCTGAAGCGGAAATCAACCACTACTCGCTACCTTACATAGCAACAACGTATACGAAAAGAGCCTTATTTTTTTATGGAACAAATGAAAGAAGGGTTCGTTAGGACTTTTTTGTTATATATAAGGGGGTTACCGGTCTCATATTCAATCACCTGTCCATATGCTTCCTCTACAATCATCTGACCCGCAGCTGTATCCCATTCCATTGTAGGGGCGAGTCGGGGATAATAGTGTGCGCTTCCTTCTGCAATCAAACAAAACTTTAATGAGCTTCCAATCGAAGTGAATTCAAATCGTCCTTCTTGCCGTTGAAGGTCGTCGATATACTCCCGAGTGTCCTCCGACAGATGGGATCTTGAAATGACAACTTTCTTTACACCTGATGAAACAGTAGTGATCTTTACCTGTTTTCTCTTTTCTGAAGAACTGGCAGAAATGAGTTTATAGGCTCCTTGGTTCTCTTCTGCATAATAAAGTGTATCAGGTACGGGTGCATAAACGATGCCGAGTATTGGCCTGTTTCCCTGGATAAGGGCAATGTTGACTGTGAATTCGCCATTTTTCTTAATGAATTCTTTCGTCCCGTCCAGAGGGTCCACAAGCCAAAAAGATGACCAGTCCTTTCTTTCCATGAAAGGGATACTGGCCCCTTCTTCACTGAGTATGGGAATGGTGGGTGAAAGATTGCTTAATTCGGCCTGTATATATGAGTGTGACAACTGATCTGCAATGGTGAGGGGGGATCGATCCGCTTTAGCATGGATCGTATAGGTATCGTCGTATACTTCCAATACTTTTTTTCCTGCCCCAATCGCAATTTCAATCACGTCATTCAGCAAGTTTCATCAACTCCTCGTATGAAATAATTTTAATTACAATTATATGAATCGCTTATTTCTTAAATAGTTTACAATTTGCAGGACGGATTCATCTATTCGTTGATTCTCTGTATCAATTACGATTTCAGGGGATTCAGGGATTTCATAAGGAGAATCGATGCCACTAAAGTTTTTTAACTCTCCTTTTTTCACTTTCTCGTAAAGACCTTTCGGATCTCGACTGGCGCATGTCTCAATGCTCGCCTGTACATAGATTTCTATGAACTCCCCATCGGGGAATAGGGATCTGACAAATGCCCGATCTTCTTTATAGGGAGAAATAAAGGCAGCCAAGGTTAAGATGCCGGCATCGACAAAAAGCTTCGATACCTCACCAATTCTTCGGATGTTTTCCGTACGATCTTCTTCTGAGAATGCTAAATCACAATTCAAACCGTGACGAATATTATCCCCGTCAAGACGGTAAGTGTGATGTCCAAGCTCATGTAATTTCTTTTCTACTTCCACTGAGATTGTGGACTTTCCAGAACCGGACAACCCTGTAAACCAAAGCAATGCGCTTTTATGTCCATTTAGATGTTGCCGGTCTGCTTTCTGGACCTTGCCCTCATGCCAAGTAATATTTTTCTGATTCATCTTATCACCTCCATGTTTTCGATAGTTATAACCAAAAGTAATAGACCAGTAATACTGTGGTGATCATTGTTAGGATATTCAAGGGGATCCCCACCTTCAAGAAGTCTTTGAATCGATAGCCTCCCGGTCTATATACGATCAGGTTGGTCTGATATCCGATAGGTGTCGCAAAGCTTGCGGAAGCGGCAATGGTGATCGTTACGGCCAACGCTGTTGGATTTAGATCCAGAGTATTTGAAACTTCCAGGATAATAGGGAACATCAGGACGGCAGCAGCACTGTTCGTCATCATTTCGGTAAATACATTAGTAAGGAGATAGATTGCTATAATTATGGCAAAAAAGCCAAACGGCCTTGAAGCGTGCATCAGTAGATCAGCAAGAAAAGCGGCAACACCCGATTCGATCATCGCATAGCCGATACCGAATGAGCAGGAAACCACCATCAGTACATTCCATTGAATGGCATTCTTTGCCTGCAGGGGACTGACAATTCTGAATGAAAGTAATAACACTGTTACAAACGCCATTCCTGTTAGCATTGAAATATATCCTAATGTCACCAGAAGGATCATCGTTCCCAGTAGTGCGACGGAAAACCACCCATTCAATGTCTGCTTACGGGTCATCATGGTCTTGTCCAGTGTAGCGGCAATATAGAAGTCATTCGTGTTGGCTTTCTTGTAAAAATCAGTTCCCGTGGCAAGTAGTAAGATATCTCCCGGTTTTAAAATAATATCGCCAATTTTATATTTCAGCCGTTGATTTTGTCTATGAACAGCTATTACAGCTGCATTGAATCTGCTCCTGAAATTGGTATCCTTAATCTTCTTATATAATAAGGAGGAATGATGGGAAACCACTGCCTCCGTCAACTGATGGTGTTTTGGAAAAGAAGAGCCGCTATTACTTTGTAAAAGTAGGCCTTTATGTGATTGAAGTTCTGTGATGGTGGTAAGATCCCCGGTGAATATCAAGCGGTCATGCGCCTTTAATATTGTTGTATTGGAAACAGGAGTAATGGTCTCATCTTCCCTGATGATACTAACAAGAAATAGTCCTTTTAAGCTTCTTAACCTGGCTTGTTCAACCGTTTTCTGAATGTAAGGGAAGTCATCGAGTATTAAGACTTCACCAGTGAACTCTCTTAAGGATTCAATATTGACAGGGTTGCTTCCTCTATCAGGTAGTAAGGAAAAACTGAAAAATATGAGATAGCATAGGCCAATGAGAGTAATCGGTACCCCTATTTTACCCAGTTCGAAAAAGGTGAATCCAGGCAGGTTCGAGTCAAGAAGCAAACCATGGACAACGAGATTTGTGGAAGTACCAATAATGGTTATGGTACCACCAAGGATCGTAGCATATGAAATTGGGATCAAAAATTTTGAAGGGGGTAGATGATGATCTTCACACCATTTCTTCACAAGTGGCGTAAAAGCGATGACGATGGGAGTATTGTTCAGGAACGCAGAAAGAAAAGAGATGGGGAAGAGGAGCTTGGCAAGCATGTGTTTCCTTGAACCTGAACGGTTTAATAACTTCTTGAAGCCATGATCCACAATTCCACTGTTTTGAATACTTCCGGCAATGATGAACAATAAACCGATGGTCAACATCCCTTCATTTGAGAACCCCCTTATGGCTTCCTGTGGCGTAATGACACCGGTCATGACAAAAAGGAGGAGAGTGGACGGAAGAATGATTTCAGGTCGCTCCACCTCAAGGACCAGCAATGATAGCATAACGATCATTCCGATTATGACAATATAAAATTCAATCATGATGTAATCTCCTTCAGCTCTCCCTTTGAGAACCTTCCCCCATTTCATTAAGAAGTACCTCTATCACTTCTGGCCTTGAAAATTCTTTAGGAGGCATCATTCCGTCTTTTAACATTTTTCGTACCTTTGTACCGCTAAGATGGATATGAAATTGTTCATCATGAGGGCACGTTTTTGAAGTAGCCATAGCTCCACATTTAATACAATGGAAGGCATGTTCAAATTTCAAGATTTCGATCCCTATCTCATCTCTTGAAAATTGATTAAAGATTTTCTGGGCATCGTATGTGCCATAGTAATTCCCGACCCCTGCGTGATCCCTGCCGACAATAAAATGTGTGCATCCAAAGTTTTTCCTTACAATGCTATGGAATAAGGCTTCCCTGGGTCCCGCATACCTCATGGCTGCGGGGAATGTGGATAAAAGGACTCTCTCTCTGGGATAGTATTCGTCGAGTAATGCCCTATAGCTTTTCAAGCGAATGTCCGCGGGAATATCATCTTTCTTTGTGTCTCCTACCAAAGGGTGAATCAATAGACCATCGACAAGCTCAAGTGCTGTTTTTTGCAGATATTCATGAGCCCTGTGAATGGGATTCCGCGTTTGAAATGCAACGACTGTGTTCCATCCCAATTCACTAAATCGCTCTCTAAGCTGTTTCGGCGTTTGGAAATCTTTCTTGAAAATGGCCGGGAATCGAAGAAGTTTGATCGGACCAGAGACATACACGTCATCTTTCTGATACGTTTTTTGAACCCCCGGATGAAGGTTGTCCAATGTCTTAAATACAAAAAGGGCTTCCGCTTCTTTACTATATTCATAAATTTCTTCAATTTCTAATGTTCCGTAGGTCACTCCATCTTCTCCTATGAGTGAAACGGTTTCCCCGATGGATAATGTCTTACTCAATCTCTTGGACACTGGGAGAGTAATGGGCAGACTCCAAACCATCCCATTCGATAACCTCATGTCTTTCAATACGTGTAAATAGTCTTTTTGATTCATGAATCCCGTTAAGGGGCTGAAGGCTCCCGTTGAGAGCAGCACTAAGTCGGAGAGCCCCCAGGAATCGAGCGTAATTGAGGAGAGAGTGGATGACTTTTTTAGTAACTCATCGCGCTCATTCCCGATAACAACTTGATCAACAAGCATACCTCCGTGTGGGGATATCATAATGATTTCTCCTTTCGATTGGAATAAATGTAACAAAGCAGTTTATGACCAGAATCCATCTGATCTACGGCTTCATTTTTTGCTGTAACAATCTTGCTTTTACTAGTTTATGTAATGATCTACCAGTAGGAGAGGGCTGTATAATAAAACAAGCATCTGCCTAGAAACTTAAACGGAAGATGCTTAAGAAATTCATATTTTTTTCCCCGTATTCATAAGATACATAGACTACAACAAAAGGGTGGTGAGCCTGTACATGAAATTATCAATCAACAACCATGATTGGGGAACGATTCCATCACATTCCATAGCTGCCATCCAATTTTATTGTGCGGAGAATAATCATCAATTTCATCTGGACGAAGAAGAACAGAGGGTGGAAGTGAAAAGTTCCCTTCATGGAAAGAAAGTATGGCTATCAGTGACTACACAGAATGCAAATATAAACAATGAAATAAATGAAAAAATAACCGGTGTATTAACCGAATATGGAATTGACGTTTCTTCAAAACGTGATACAGGCAGGATTAGGGAAGGGGATTTGTTTGTTGAATTAGTGTCCAGTCATTCAAAGGGTGAGGGCAAGTCTGTTTCGGTCGGTTATAATGAAAGGCTGAATTCCATTAATGTGAAGAAAAATCTCTCAATGTATAAGCAAGAACTGCCATTCAAGGGATACTATTTAATACCCGAACACCACGCGATTCCCCATCTTAGATGCTCCATTAAGTGTAAAGATGAGGAGTTCCTACTAAAAGAAGCCCCTGTCTTACTAATGCATTGTGTGTTTAAAACATTACTCGGAAATCAGAAGCCAAGTTTACTGGATCTGAATGTTCTCCATTTATTCCAATCGATAAGTAACCAGTCAGGGGAATCAAGCCGTCATACAGTTCAGAAGAAGCCAAGCAAAGATATCCAAATGGATGATAAAACGTACGAAGAAATCAAAATGCGAAAGGCAAATCGTAAAGTTCAAAAAGCTCAGGAAAAAAAGCCATATGCGGAAATATATTTTGATTACAATGTCATACCCAATCGAAAATCAGAACGTTATTCCATTAAAGCCGATTTCTTCATAAAGAACTCAGGAAATGTAGACCTGATGAATCCGAAAATCTGCTTTCGAATGGATCCGCCAGATAAGATTGAAATAGGAGGACAGATTCTCCCACCTGAAATGAGCGAAATCTTTTCCCTGCAAGGTCAAAACGGGGCACAAGGATGGAAGTATATGGGGAAGGATTGGTTGGAAACGGCCTATTCCACAGGAGAGTATTGGATAGAATCGATACAGGAATCATTCATCCCCCCTGGTGAAATGATAGCAGTGGAGGGGCTGCAATTTACGGTTGAACCTCTAGAAGAACAGGAAGTTTCAACCATTTTGGGATTTGTATTATTTGAAGAGCAAGACCTTCAGCTAAGCTCAAATAACAAGATAAAGATTACATTTTAAACAAAAAGACGATGCCACGGAATCTACTGTGGCATCGTTTTTTCATTCCTTTTCATTCTCTATGAAATAATAATCCATCGGAGCAGGAAGCTTTTCTGCAGAAGGTTTTTGACGTGCGGTAATGATATGAGCCTGACTGCGTTTCTGGCTCTCTACCAGTCTTTTAAGCTCCAATAGACTGTGGGTCAAGGTGACATTATATTCCCGTATGGAGTCGACCTCTTCAAGAAAATCAACAAACTTTTGTTCCACTTGCTCAAATTTCCCCTCCAGTACCTCATTCTGTAGAGTAAAGTGAATGTCCTGCTCTTGTTCAACAGCTTCGATTCGTTCATCCTGCAGTTTGGTACGATGATCGATATCAGCAAATTGGGAGGAAAGCCACCATTCATTTTCTTCAAAGTGTTTTTGATATTGACTGATGAATGTTTTAATATACTCCATCTTTTGCTTTTCTGCTTGGATTAATTGCTCTTTTGCAAATTGCATTGAATCAAGGGTATGTTTCCTTTCTGACAAGGCCTTTTCCAACTCTTCGGTTTTAGCTATCAGGTTAAAGAATATTTCTTTCTTCGTATCTTCTGAATGAGTCAAAGCTGAGTTTAAATCTGAAATATGAAGTTTCTTTCCTTGCAGTTCACTGTTTAAGCTGTCTATTTTTCTTAGGTGCAGGATGTTTTCCTCTAAAAGGGATTGATTTTTACTGAAAAGATCTTGCTGGTCCTTCTCGATTTCCGTTATTTTTTGAGATAATTGTTTTTTTTCGAGCTTGATGGAAAGGAGTTCCTGTTGAAGGTCATTTTTGATCACTTGCGACTGCTGCAACAGCTCATCCTTGCCATGTAAGGCGTCATGAAGTGCCCTTACCTGACTTTCAAGCTTCTCTTTGCCTTCTTTAAACAGGTTTCGGTCTTTAATGAGTTCCCTCTCTACTGTTTCGTTCTCATCTATCCGGCGGTAAGCAAGCGTTAATTCCTCCTGCACTTTCTGAAGTTGTTCTTTATGGTACTCGTTTTCAGCATACAAATAACTGCTCTTCAAAGTTCGAATCGTTTTATTCAAGTTCTCGATCTCAGATTTTAAATAAAGGACCTCTTGATCGGAAATCGTGTACATCGGTGGTAATTTCGCATCCTCCCTTATGATAATCTCCTCCTAAAGACTTTTACTCTATTGTATGGATCCAATTGGCTAAACGTTACAAACACCCAAGCTATTTAGATTCAATAAAGCTTATTGTGTATGAGTTTTTATCACGTTTCATAGTTTACTAGAAGTAGTGCTAGAAATATGTTGAAGCCTAACGACAGTCGTCCACTCATTTCTTCAAAAAATTCATAGATTATAGTAAGTCAATAGAAAAGGAATCCTCACTGTTCGCTTCAACTATGCCCTTTTCCATTGATTAATTTATGACTATCAGGAGTGAATGGATATGAAAAAGAATACAGGCTGCGGATTTGGTCATCACGAATGCCCTCCACAACCATCAAGCGATAAAGCAAAATCAAGGAGCTTATTTACAGAAACATACGTACCAGATCTTGACTTGGAAGAAGTAACGGTCGTTCTTGGGGATGTATTTCTTCAATCTTTAACAGAAGCGGAAATTCATCTGCCAACCTATGCTAGTGCCATTAAAAACATCGAGAAAAACGTCTCGCTTACACAATGTAAAGCAATTCCTGTACCGGGGTTTCCGGATTACGTGAAATTATTTGTAGAAGGGATTGTCCATAAGAACATTCAATATGTAGAAGGTTCCTATGGAGTAGTAAAGGATTATAGTGTTGACATTCCTTTTAAAGCGTATGATCGAGTGAGACTTGCTACCCCTGTCAACAATCCGTTCGGAATAGACTTCAGCATTAAGAAGAATGTGTTGCAAAGAAGAGAACTTGCCAAGGACGGTATGGGAGCTAACCGCTGCGAATTTGGATCATTGACGTTTGAAATCAATAATGAACCGATCAATTGCAAACTTCTGGCTTCTGCTGTTAATCAGTGGGATATTACCGAAAACTTTGACAATTGGGGACGATTTAATAAAATTACAGAAAAAATGGACATTAATCTTCTAATTAAATTAACTCAGAAGAGACAACAAATGGCTGGAGACGGGGATACAGGTGGAGGAGAAGAGCAAGGTCCAGAAGTAGTCTTTAATCGTTTCAGAAATATCATCCAACAATAATGACTAAATGCAAATTTTTTACAAGTGATGGAGCATGCTTTCTTGAAAGGCGTTGTAAGAGATTACGAAGATAACTGTGAGAGGGTAGAGTGACGAGTTGAAAAGGGGTTCACCTTGAGGGTGGACCCCTTCCTCTTTATACATATTATTGAATCAGATCATCCGATTGGATGTGCACAAATTGTTCTTGTGTTAAATGAAGGCATACCTGTAAACAACCTTGAATTTGTAAAGTTGTCTTGCCATTTTTCTTTAAGGATTCATGCTGACTGATAAACGTGAAATCTTGTAGAAAATGTTCAATTGAATCACAGAAGGAATAATGGCATTCATGATGAGTGCTTGGTTCTTGGGTGTTTTCTGCCAGGAATGTGTATTCTCTCTTCTCACTCACAGGGATATTAGGCGGAAGTATCCAACGAATGGGAATGATGCGATCCCATTGAATTGGGATTTTGATAGAACGGATAGAAGCTGTTTCCCCTGGATTTACATATTGAATCGAAGCAACAAGCGTCCCTTTTACAAACACAACTGCAGCAGGAATAGGAATATTAGTCTTAAGAGATTGGATGGACCAGTGTATGGAAAGTATATGTTCAATTGGAAACGGTAATTCAACGTCTTCAAAGATATCGACTTCAACCTGCAAAGTAGACAGTACAAAGGGAATCTTTACAGTTAAAGAGCGAGAGTCGGGTACAGTGGTTTCAGTCCCACTTTCCAGGTGATGTTCTTCCGAAAATAGTTCATTTTCGAAACGCTCTTTTAATGCGGTCAGATTTGGGTGTTGGGGTTCGATCTCCTCGATATCCTCTTGATGTTCATATTTATCGTTCCCAATATCCTCTTGATGTTCAATGATGGTTTCCCGCTCTGTGGAAATCTTTTTGAGAACTGAGGTTAAGACATCAATGCAATGAACGAACTCAGGCTGTTTACTTTTCATCGGACTCGATTCTTTTTCACAGTATATTGTTTCTAAGTAATCACTAAATGAAGGCAGATGATTTTCATTATGATCAAATTCATGGTTCGAATAGTTTATTTCTTCTTCAAGTGCAATAGGGGAAATATCGTCGGAAATGCCATTTGAGTCGTGATGGTTTTCTGGTCCTTGGTGGAGATTTCTTTGTTCCTCCAGCTCTTCCTCCAACATCATAAATATCTCTTCCCGGATCGACACAGGATCATTTCCCTCTTCAGAACCCTTTATAAGAACTTCTTCTTCAAGGGAGGGCTCGATTTCTCTATCTTCATCTGAAGTCGAATGGCCGGAGTTGTTCCGGGTATCAGATAAATCCTCTTCAGTGTAATCGGACTTCAAGTCCCCGTATTCCTGTTCATCATCCCCATCTAGCGACTCATCGGTTTTGCTCAGTTTATTTTCTTGGTTTACCGCCATATCCATCACCTTAGGTGGAGGGAAAAACGTCGGGTGGGAATGGATTTTTTCCTGAGATTCTTTAGGCAGGACTGTATCTTGTATGGGATTATTTATGTTCAACACATGACCTTGTAAGGAAAGATCTTGCTTCTGAGTAAGGTTAAACAGAGAAAATGAAGACGATTTCCGGCTATTTTTTTCATTTTCTTTCATTTTCTCCAGAAAATGGTTCTCTAAATCGTTATTTTGTTCTTCTCTCATAATCATGGTGATCGGTGCGCTTCAACATCACACCGAATCATTTACCTCCTCTCTCTAAATGAATGAATAGTCATGATCAGTCGCACTCATCATTCGTTGTGGAGGTAACCCGTATTTGTTGGTTCTGAAGGACTTTTACACATATATCTATGACCATTTTTTCTTCGATTGTTCGGAAGTAACCTTCTCCAATGGGACCGGAGTGAGGGAGGGGACACCGGTCGATGGCTTCATCCCACTCGATGATTTTACTTGAAACTAACTCACAGTAAGGGATTTCATTGTAAAATTGGTGGCTTTCCTGATGGAATTGAGATAAATCATGGGTTTGTAATTCATCTTTTTCCGGATACCCGGAAGGCAGCGGTTTTGAAATGAAGAAATCAAATTCCTGACGGTTATTCACTTCCGGCATGACCGGCATGGATAAGAAATGCTTAATGTCTGTCACACATTGAAAAGGTATATCCACTGTGTATGAGTGAAGATCTGACGCAATCGAAGAAAGGGACGTTTCTTCAATTTCTTTACAAGGGCTTGCATACTGGATGTTTTTTCGTACAAAACCTTTTACAAAAAGTTTATTAGAAGGAAGAAGAAGTCTGCACTGTGTTAATTTTATCGTTTTTTTAATATCTTTAATTTCCAAAACGGCTTCTGGAAAGGTGATCGTCGCATCTACATTTACCTGTAGTGTCAGTTCTGCCAATACGACAGGTACCTTGGTCACAATTTTTCCGATACTGACTTTTGGGTGGTGACAATGGCTTTTACAATCATGCATATTTGACGTTCCATGGCATTCGGACATTTTATGATGATTTTCAAACATAAGGGGCCTCCTAAAGCAAGATAATGCCATCTTATGATTAAGATTGATAGTTGTTTGGGCCTTTAGCCTATATGTATAGAGCCTAATTATGGAAAGCCTGCCACAAATACTGATGAGAATGTTGTACAGAAAGAAAATGCACTCCCCCTACTGTTATAGATAACAGTAGGGGGAGTGCTGAAGATACTAGTTTACTGCTTATTCTGCAGTAAGACGGATTTGCTGTTTTTGTAATACTTTAATAGTAAAGTTGAGGGACATTTTTTCTAGCATATTGTAGAAATATCCTTCACCTACAGGACCTTCGGATACACGATCTGTTGATTCATCCCACTCTATAATGCTGCTTGAAAGCAATTCACAATAAGGAAGTTGATTGTAGTATTGATTGCTGTATTGATGGAATTGAGAAATATCATTTGATAAATATTGATCCTTCTCTGGATAGCCTGTCCCTAAGTCTTGAGCTCTAAAGAAGTCAAATTCCTGACGGTTATTCGTTCTTGGGAGTTGGACCGGAGATTCCAGGGTAATCGTAGTCATGCATTTGAAAGGGACACGGACCGTTAAAGATTTAATGTCAGAAGATATACAGGATCCGTCGAATCCAGATCCTCCACTAGGTGTTGCATATTGAATGTTTTTGCGCACATACCCTGATAATAGTAGAGGAAATTGTGCACCATCTTCACTGAAGTCGCCATCGCTTGTTGGAATCGTCATTAAACGGCATTGTACAATTTCGACTTTCTTTTTTACATCTTTGATTTCCATTACAGGCTCTGGAAATTTAATGTGTGCTTCAAGGTTACTTGATACACGATATACTCCTAAATCTACTGGAACATGGACAATTCTTTCACCTGCCGGGGTTAGAATGGCACCTACTGTTGTGTTGTCGCAGTGATCGAGTGAAGCAGACTTATCTACGTTCACACAATTTTTACTCTTATTATAATCACTCATATTTTTTCCTCCTATTTAATAAACAATATTTAAACTACACTTTATAATATGCGGATAGAATCTATTAAGAGTGGATATATGAATCAGTATAAGAGTGGAAATTTACTAGGGAAAATCATTTTAGTAGAAACAACCCTTTTCCATTTTCCGTTACTGCCCTGAAAAATTTATGACTGGGTACGTGCACAGATGTTTTCTCTCCCGGCATAAGCTTTAGGGAAGGAGGAGGATGGAATGGATAGGCATAATTATGCAGCTGTGGACTTGGGAAACAGCTTTTATAAAGCCATTGTATCAACTCAAGGTGAAGTGAGAGAGTATTCCATGCCGAATGCAATTGCGTTATTTGATGAAGAATTTTATGAGAAACCTTACGACGACGAGGATGTTTTACTACAAGACAATTTGATTGTGGAAGTGAACAGTTCAGCGCTTCATGAAAAAAGGGATCCATATTATATCGGTAAAGCAGCAGCCAGACAGCGAAATGTGAGTTTAACGTCCTTTAATAATCAGAAGGTAGATGAAGACCGTACTTACACCCTTTTATTTGGCATGTTGGCCAATCATGCCGTAAAGAACAGCCGATCTGAGACAGATTTATCTTTTGAGATCGATCAATTGGCGGTCTCTCTGCCGACCACTCAGTATAAAGAGCGGAAAGATACGTTGAAAAGCCGTCTCATCGGGACCCATATAGTTTATCTGCACAAGGTTCCTGGAATGGCTTCCCCTAAAGAAATCATTGTAAGACTTCATATTAAAGATGTCATTATTGGGGCTGAAGGAGCCTGTGCCTACCTGTCATTGACACGGGATGAAGAGACATTGGGAGTCAAAGATGAAGCTCTTTTACAGGACTCTGCCAAAGGGATCCTAATCGGTGACCTGGGTGGAGATTCAGTGGATTTTGTAGGAATCAAAAACAATAAGCCAGTGGCTTCCATCGAGGGCGAGCCTTTCGGGATCAATCAGTTTTTAGATCATATCATTCAGAAAGTCAGTAAGTATGAGCTATACAAGTTCGATTCAAGATCTGAACTAGAGGAGAAGCTGGTGGCAGGTCAATCCGAGTGGTATGTAGAACCATTCGCCGGGGTGAAAAAGGATATAAGTAAATATATCATTCCGCAGTTGAAATCATTGGCCATTAAATACCTGGAACATTTCGACCGGGTAAGGAACAGCTCAAATGAAATTAAGGGTGCGGTCAAATACATTGCAGTTGGCGGTGCCGCAAAAATAGCCGAATCCCATATCAGGGAAGCGGCCGTGAAATGGGCAGAAAGAGGACGCCCCATTGAATTATTTTTTCCGCAAAATATGGAAAAATTAAATGTATCAGGATTAATGATCCTTGCAAGATTGAATCAATTAAAAAAAAATCCTGTGCATATGGAATATACAAAAAGCTAAAGGGTGATGAGTATGCCTAAAAAATATGCAGATTACTTTCAGGATACGATTCTAACGATCCCCGATAGCTTCGTGAATGTTAAAACCGGGGAAACGAAAGCCATCACTTCTAAGATTGTAGAGCAAGTCGCCTATCATGCGAAAAATAATACATTGAATCATCTTGTTTTTTCAGCACTGCATGATTACCTGCATCACCCTAAACCTGTTCAAGTGAATAGACAATCCGAACATGTCATTTTAGAAGAACTAGTGGAATTAAAGAGATTGCTGCTTCAACATGGAAATGATTCCTCCAAGAGCTTGAACGAATACACCATCAAGAGTCCACGAGAGCAAAATCAAGCTTCTGTTGGAATGAAAGAAATTGACGATTTACTTGAAGCTTTTGGAGGATGAAAAAGGTGAACGATTCTCGTTCACCTTTTTTCATTCGGGATGTATTTATAAATGAACGGCAGGCAGGCAGGTAATAGCACAGAAACAAGACAAGTCAACAGTTATACAAATTCCGGTTCCCATCAATTCTTCCACACTTTTGTGATCGATCTGTTTACAAGGTGAAGAGAGCGCGCATTTACTTTCATGATGATGGGAATCGCCCTTATGGTGCTCGGATTTAAAGGTTAATAATTCAAGGGTCGCACATCTATGATCAAGATCAATTAACTTAAAGACGTAGGTCTCTATGCACTTGAAGGTTTTTTTCTTTTTTGAGTGACAATGATAGGTAGTGACACCAGTGCCCTTAAATGGCTCGCAGCCACAATATAAAATAAAAGGGATGGTATTCTTTTTGTGTTTCTTTTTTTCACAAAGTAAATCCTCTATGGACTTTTTACACGAAGTATCACAGCCATGGTCTTTTTTTGCTTTTTTCTGAGCTTCAAGGATTGCTTCTAAAACGTCTTCCACACAATGATCATAATGCCTGGAACGAGAGTCGTGGCATTTCTGCTTTTGATAATCTTCATGGAAATAGGTGTCCTGAGAATTTGATTTTTGACTATAACTCATTATTTAACACTCCTTTACAATTTACTACTAATTATCATACGTTCATAAGGTAATATTCGATTGAGCTTCTAGCCTAAAATGATAAAAAATAGATTTCGGGTACATAATTGGTAGATGCTAAGCCTGCACTGAAGGTGTCGAAAGATGAAGGGGGTTACCTGAGTGATAAAAAGGTGAATGGATTTGTAATGAAGCTATCTTAGTACAGCAGAATCACTAGCTAAAATAGAAAGGAAACATTTTTCAACACTTAAGCGACTCTATTGTATGTAGGGTTGAAAACCTTTATACTATAGTAATGTGCAACAATGTATATCCTGTTAATTAAGACCGGCTATATATATAGAAGAAAACGGTTTGGTTATAGAGGTAGAAAGGGGATTATTCATGAACGAAGAACAGCGAAAACATGGACAACAATCGAAGTCTGGATCTCCAGCGGACCAAAAATCCGAAAAGGATTTCAGCAAGTACTTTGAAAGTGTCTATATCCCGCCGTCGTTAAAAGATGCCAAGAAGCGTGGGAAAGAAGAAATTCAATACCATAATGACTTTACAATCGATGATCAATTTAGAGGACTCGGGGAAGGAAAGAAATTCTATATCCGTACCTATGGTTGTCAAATGAATGAGCATGATACAGAAGTGATGGCAGGGATCTTCATGGCACTAGGCTATGAAGCGACGAATTCGACAGATGATGCAGATGTCATCCTATTGAATACATGTGCCATTCGTGAAAATGCTGAGAATAAGGTGTTCGGCGAATTAGGGCATCTAAAACATTTAAAAAGGGAAAAGCCTGATCTATTAATTGGAGTATGCGGATGTATGTCCCAGGAAGAATCGGTTGTCAACAAAATCCTGAAAACCTATCAACAGGTGGACATGATCTTTGGTACGCATAATATTCATCGTCTTCCTCAAATATTATCTGATGCTTATATGTCCAAGGCGATGGTCGTTGAGGTGTGGTCGAAAGAAGGGGACGTCATTGAGAACCTTCCGAAGGTCCGCCGTGGCAATATCAAGGCATGGGTCAATATCATGTACGGATGTGACAAGTTCTGTACATACTGTATCGTGCCGTATACGCGGGGGAAAGAAAGAAGCCGCCGTCCTGAAGAAATCATTCAGGAAGTCCGCCATCTGGCCGCACAGGGATATCAGGAAATCACTCTCCTTGGTCAAAACGTCAACGCATACGGTAAGGATATTGAAGACCTTCAGTATGGGTTGGGAGACTTAATGGATGATCTTCGTAAGGTGGATATTCCACGTATCCGGTTCACAACCAGTCATCCAAGGGATTTTGATGATCATTTAATAGAAGTGCTTGCCAAGAAAGGAAATCTGGTCGAGCACATTCATTTACCTGTTCAATCAGGTTCGACAGATGTTCTGAAAATCATGGCACGTAAGTATACCAGGGAACAATTCCTGGAATTAGTGGGTAAAATTAAAAAAGCCATGCCGGACGTGGCGCTTACGACAGATATTATCGTTGGTTACCCAAATGAAACCAATGAACAATTTGAAGAAACCCTTTCTTTATATAAGGAAGTTGGCTTTGAATCGGCATACACTTACATCTACTCTCCACGGGAAGGTACGCCTGCAGCGAAGATGAATGACAACGTGCCGATGGAAGTGAAGAAAGAACGTCTTCAACGGTTGAATGCAGTTGTGAAAGAAAATTCTGCAGAAGCGATGAAGAAATATACGGGTCAAATCGTTGAGGTGCTTGTGGATGGGGAGAGTAAGAAGAATCCGGACATTCTGGCAGGTTACACAAGACGCAGTAAGCTCGTAAACTTCAAGGCTCCTAAAACAGCCATTGGGAAAATAGTGAAAGTAAAGATCACAGATGCCAAGTCCTGGTCATTGGATGGGGAAATGGTAGGAGAAGGCCAAATCGGAACAGAATTCCAGGAAGCGGTAGAGGTGAAATAATATGGCAAAGTATACAAAAGACGATATTATGAAGCGTGCAGAGGAACTTGCAACAATGATTGCTGAAACGGAAGAAGTGGATTTCTTTAAGCGGGCGGAAGCACAGATCCACGAAAATCAAAAAGTCCGTGAAATGATCGCAAGTATCAAGAGTTTACAAAAACAAGCCGTTAACTTCCAACACTATGGGAAGATTGAAGCCCTGAAAATGGTAGAGGCGAAAATTGAAAACCTTGAAAAGGAAATCGATGAGATTCCGGTTGTTCAACAATTTAAGGAATCTCAAACGGATGTGAATGATTTATTGCAAATCGTTGCTTCGGTAATTTCAAATAATGTGACAGATCATATCATCGAGACGACCGGGGGAGACTTACTCCGCGGGGAAACAGGGTCACACGTGAAAAACTCAGCGCCAGGCAGCTGTTCCTGAGGCTGGGAATATGTCATAGGCTTCACGAATAATTCAGTTCATAACGATCTATACAGAAAGGGATATCCCTTTCCTGTATAGATCGTTTTTTTGTTTGTTTTTTCACCGTTACCATGCAATGCATTCCGGAACATTCAATTGGGATTCGCATACAATACATTATCTAAGCAACAATCCCATTATGTAATAAAAATTTACTCGCACAAACACCTAGATAGTCGCATAAGATGAATTGAAAATGAATGAGGAGGTTCGCTCGAATGGCAGAATATAGAGAGATTATCACTAAAGCGGTCGTAGCGAAGGGACGTAAATTCACACAGTCTCATCATACGATTTGCCCACCGCATAATCCATCGAGCATTTTAGGCTGCTGGATCATTAACCATCAGTATGAAGCACACAAAGTCGGCAAGAAGGTCGAAGTTCACGGTTTTTACGAAATCAACGTATGGTACTCCCACAGTGACAACACGAAGACATCCGTTGTAACCGAGAGAGTAGAATATACAGATTGCATTAAATTAAAATACCGTGATCCCGACTGCTTAGATGACATTGAAGTATGTGCCAGAGTACTGCAACAGCCAAATTGCTGCGAAGCGGTCATTTCACCGAACGGTAACAAGATCATCGTTCACGTCGAACGTGAATTCCTGGTGGAAGTTATCGGAGAAACGAAAGTATGTGTCCTAGTGAATCCTGAAGGTTGTGACGATGAGGACTGGGATTGCGACTTGGATGATGAAGAATTTGAAGAGTTAGATCCAGACTTCTTAGAAGGCGACGAAGAATAATATTTACTAGGAAGACGGCCTCTTCCTAGTTTTTTCTTACGATTGACAGGCGAGGGGCATGGAGATAGAAACAGCGGGCATCTGTCCAGATGCTCTTTTTTTATGTGTTGAACCAATCACTAAGACCCGGTGATTGGTTTTTTCCTTAGCGTGAATCAACATACTCCACCCCTTTTATTGTATGTTAAAATAGAAGGGAAATAAAACATACATTCGGTAATGAAAGGATTTTTTACATGAAAAAAATTTTGGTCCTGGCAGAAAAACCTTCTGTCGGTAGAGATATTGCCCGAGTACTTCAGTGTACGAAAGATGGAAATGGATATTTGGAGGGAAACGATTATGTCGTCACATGGGCACTTGGACATCTGGTGACACTGGCCGAGCCTGAAAGCTATGATGATCGGTATAAATCATGGAAGCTTGAAGATCTCCCAATGCTCCCATCCTCCCTTAATCTTGTTGTGATCAAGAAAACGGGAAAACAATTCAGCACGGTCAAAACGCAAATGAACCGCCCTGATGTAAAAGAGATCGTCATTGCCACCGATGCTGGTCGTGAAGGAGAGCTTGTCGCCCGTTGGATCATCGAAAAAGCCCGGGTGAATAAGCCATTAAAGCGGTTATGGATTTCATCTGTCACCGACAAAGCCATCAAGGATGGATTCAATAGACTCAAAGACGCGAAAAGCTACGAAAATTTATATGCTGCTGCCGAGGCACGGTCCGCTGCTGATTGGTATGTTGGAATGAATGCAACAAGAGCGCTGACCACCAAGCACAATGCCCAATTGTCTTGCGGACGTGTACAAACACCGACGATAAGTATCATTGCCCAGCGTGAAGAAGAAATAAAGAATTTCACCCCACAATCCTTTTACGGTATACAAGCTGTCACGGATAAAGGGACCTTTGTGTGGTCCAACAGGAAAACCAATGATACGAGAACGTTTAACAAAGAAGAAATCACTTCAATCATGGAGTCATTAAAAGACAGGAAGGAAATCGTCATTCAGTCAGTGAAGAAAACATTGAAGAAAAATGTCGCACCTCCCCTTTATGATTTGACTGAATTACAAAGAGATGCCCATAAAATCTTTGGATTTTCTGCTAAAGAAACGCTTTCTATCATGCAGAAATTGTATGAGCAGCATAAATTAGTGACGTACCCGAGAACAGATAGTAAACATTTATCAAGTGATATGGTTTCAACCCTTAAGGACAGATTGAAAGCGGTGAACGTTCAACCTTACCGAAAGTTGGCCCACGGGGCGTTACAGGGCTCAATGCAATTGTCAAAAGCATATGTAGATGATCAAAAGGTGACAGATCATCATGCGATTATCCCGACGGAGGAAACGCCTTTTCTTCAGAAGCTGCAGGACAGGGAAAGAAAAATATATGATTTGATTGTCAAGCGTTTCTTAGCCGTATTCCTTCCTCCCTTTCAGTACGAACAAACGACTGTAGAAGCCACAATCGGGTCAGAAACGTTTCAAACAAAAGGGAAGCGGATTGTAGAGTCAGGATGGAAAGAACTCTATGATCACAACACGGAAGCAGACCAACTTCTTTCCAGAATGGAAAAAGGGACTGCCTATCCGGTCCTCACAATGAAAGAAACGGAGGGACAAACTAATCCTCCTGGAAGATTTAATGAGGGAACATTGTTATCCGCCATGGAGAACCCTAAGAAGTTCATGAAAGAAAGCAATAAAGACCTGCTCACGATGATCTCTGAGGCAGGCGGGCTTGGGACTGTCGCAACAAGAGCAGATATTATTGAGAAGCTCTTCAATTCAGGGGTAATAGAGTCAAAAGGAAAAGATATTCATATGACTTCCAAAGGGAAGCAACTATTGGAACTTGCACCTCTGGAGCTCAGGTCACCTACTTTGACGGCGGTGTGGGAGCAAAAGCTTGAAAAAATCGCCAATGGATCCCTGAAGAAGCAGGAATTTCTGAAAGAAATCAAGGATTATACGAAGAAGTCCGTCAGTGAAATCAAAAATTCAACCCAGAAATTCACACATGATAACCTGACAGGAACAAAATGCCCGGACTGTGGGAATTTAATGTTAGAGATTAAAAATAAGCATGGAAAGAAACTGGTATGCCAAGACAGGGAATGTGGTCACCGGAAAAATATCAGCAAGAAAACGAATGCCCGGTGTCCGAATTGCCATAAACGCCTGGACTTAAGAGGAGAAGGGGAAGGGCAGACATTCACCTGTGTATGTGGACATAGAGAAAAATTATCGACATTCAATGATAGAAGAAAAAAAGAAAAGAATAGTAAAGCGACAAAAAGGGATGTCAATAAATATCTAAATACACAACAGAAGGAAGAGCCTGTCAATACAGCATTAGCTGATGCCTTGGCTAAATTAAAATTGGATCAGTAGCCGTTCCTGGGGATGAGTGCCTATTTTGGCAATCATCCCTATCTTTTATCAAAATAAATTGGTAGAATATTTGTAATTATGAAAAAATGAGGTGAAGTCAATGACATCCTTTACAATTGAAGAGTTTTTTGAGGCAATCGAAACGGGAGATAAAGCGGTAGTGGAACAAACGTTAAGAAATGATACGAATCTTTGTAATGCAGAAAATGAACAAGGCTTAACCGCACTCGGGGTGGCATCGCATTTTGATCAAAAGGAAATTGTGGAGCTTCTTCTGAATTTTGGTGCGGATATCAATTCCGTTTCCAATTCAAAGGTATCCTACATTCCATCCAACACAGCATTACATGCAGGAATTGCCGGGAAAGCGTCAAAGGAGTTAGTGGAGTTCCTGCTGAATCAGGGAGCGAATGTAAATCAGAGCGATTCATCCGGCCATACACCTTTACATATTGCTGCTTTTGATGGAAGCGCAGAGATCGTTTCTTTGCTGCTGGCTTATGGAGACGGGCGAGCCATCCAACCAGAAGATACCAAAGATACCCAATCCCCTTTGGAGATCGCTACTGAAAGAAATAATAAAGATTTCTTGAAAGCTCACGAGAAATTTACTAAATCTAAAATATAATCTCCGATGAGGCGCATTCCCAAATGGGGATGCGTCTTTCATTATATTAAAAAAATTTTTTAAGAATTGTACGCGGTTTCATTGTTGTTTAGATAGGCTTTATTTGAAACCATTGATGTTGATTTATTCTGAAAAAATAATGTTTTTAGAAAATTCTGTTGTTTTTTGTCGTTCTTCGTATTAGAATAAACGTTAATTTCAATTAGTGAAGGGAGGACATCGTGATGCTCACATTTCTTGCATCCATCTGTATTCTGGTAGTTGGTTATTTCTTATATTCAAAGGTGGTAGAAAAGATTTTCGGGATCGATGATTCAACTATCACACCTGCATATGCTAAAAAAGACGGCTTGGATTATATGCCCATGAGCTGGTGGAAGGCAAGTCTGGTACAACTCTTGAACATTGCGGGATTGGGTCCGATCTTCGGTGCGATACTGGGTGCTTTATATGGTCCTGTGGCATTTCTGTGGATTGTGATAGGGACATTGTTCGCTGGAGCCGTACATGATTATTTTTCCGGAATGCTCTCTCTCAGACATAATGGGGCACAGTTCCCGACAATTGTAGGGAAATATTTAGGGAAACCCGTTCAGTCTGTCATGAACATTTTATCCATCGTGTTAATGATCCTGGTAGCGGCTGCCTTTACATCGGGGCCGGCGCAACTTATGGCAGAGGTGACGCCGCTTAATTTTATGACCTCTCTGGTTATTATCTTTACATATTTTCTGATTGCAACTGTTTTACCAATCAATAAAATCATCGGTAGAATTTATCCGATTTTCGGAGCGATACTTATATTTATGGCGGTAGCAATTGGAATCGGATTATTCTTCTTTGAACATCCGGTCCCAAATTTAACATTTGAAAACATGCATCCAGGCGAACTGCCTTTATGGCCGCTCTTAATGGTCACGGTGTCATGCGGAGCCATTTCCGGCTTCCATTCCACTCAAAGTCCCATCTTGGCAAGGACCCTAAAACGGGAAAGTGAAGGTCGGAAAGTATTTTATGGGGCGATGGTAGCTGAAGGGATTATCGCGTTGATCTGGGCGGCTGCAGGTATGGCATTCTTTAATGGAACAGCCGGCCTGCAAGAAGCGTTGGCTTCAGGAGGACCTGCTGGAGTAGTTAATGAGATAAGTAAAACGACACTTGGGACTCTCGGCGGGATACTGGCAGTCCTTGGTGTCATCATTCTCCCAGTGACGACAGGGGATACAGCCCTCAGATCTTCACGTATGATGCTCGCAGATTTACTGAGCGATTTTCGGAAGAAAGAAATGGAAGGGAAATGGCTTCCCGGATTACTCGTCATCCCGGTTGCAGTGCCTACTTTCCTGCTGACTCAAATCGATTATACCTTTCTTTGGAGGTATGTGGGATGGTCGAATCAAGTAGTTGCGACTGTCATGCTATGGACCGCTTCCATCTATTTATTGCAGAAAGCAAAATTTCACTGGATTTGCAGCCTTCCCGCACTGTTTATGACAGGAGTGGTAAGTTCGTATATTTTCTATGCACCAGAAGGGTTCGGTCTATCCTATTCAGTTTCGATGGTTCTTGGAGCAATCATTTGGTTAGCCGTATTGATGTGGTTTATTGTACAAGTATTAAAGTACAGACCGGAAAGACAGCAGTCACTGGAAATGAAATCAGTCAATTCATAGTGTTAATCGAGGGAACAGCCTTTTCATTTGAAGAGGCTGTTTTTTTGTGCGTGTGCATTCTTTTCATAAAAGATAGGAATAAATGAAGGATTGTGAACTTTGTCGATTAAAAACTGAATTTTTATAAGATTTAGACAAATTATTCTACAAATTTCGCGAGGTACGTATGATACCGTATGAGAAACGGACAAGATGGCTAATTAAATAGATTATAATACATAACGACAAATGGTGAAGGTAGTTCATGTTACAGAATGTATAATGCAATCTATTTTAGTACGGGTTAAAATAAAGTGAAAATACTTAAAATTCAGAATTTATTTAGACGTAAGTGAAATCTAGTAAGTGTTTACATAGGAAGCAAAAAACAATGAAAGCGCTTACTATTTTATAAAAATCTTAACGTATGGGGGGAATTGGAATGTCAGACTTAGTCACAATCGGACTCATTCAGGCATCTCATGATGTGGACGGGAATGAAACAGTGGACGTCCATAAGGAGAAAGCAATAAAAAAGCATGTGGAATTAGTGAGAGATGCAGCGAAAAAAGGTGCCCAGATCATATGCTTACAGGAGATATTCTATGGGCCGTACTTTTGCTCAGAGCAAAATCCTAAATGGTATGACTCTGCAGAAGAAATCCCGAATGGACCTACTACAAAACAATTCCAGGATCTGGCCAAAGAACTGAGTGTGGTCATCGTTCTACCAATCTACGAGCGGGAAGGAATAGCAACGTACTATAATACGGCAGCTGTCATCGACGCAGATGGATCATACCTGGGTAAATATCGAAAACAGCATATTCCCCACGTGGGGGTCGGGGAGGAAGGATACGGGTTCTGGGAGAAATATTATTTCAAACCGGGAAATCTTGGGTACCCGGTATTTGATACGGCTTATGCCAAGGTAGGAGTCTATATTTGTTATGACAGGCATTTTCCTGAAGGAGCGCGTTTATTAGGATTGAAGGGGGCCGAAATTGTCTTTAATCCGTCAGCGACCGTAGCAGGGCTTTCCGAATACTTATGGAAGCTTGAACAGCCTGCTCATGCAGTGGCAAATGGGTACTATTTGGGAGCCATCAATCGTGTGGGGTATGAAGGTCCCTGGAATATGGGGGAATTCTACGGCCAGTCCTATCTGGTCGATCCGAGGGGAAGCTTTGTATCAGTTGGGAGCAGGGATCAGGATGAGGTGATCATTGGGGAAATGAATAAAAAGTTGTTAAGAGAAGTAAGGGACACATGGCAGTTTTATCGTGACCGGAGACCCGAAACCTATAACGATATGACGGCGTTACTTCCTTAACCAAGCAGGAACCGGTGTTTATTGTCATAAGGAGTGCTCCATCATTTTGATTCATTAATCGGAAATGAAGAGGGGGAAGTCAGTTTGTCCAACACACTTTCATTACTCAATCTGGAGATAAATTTTCAGGAAACCCATAAAGGGTTAACAGGCAGGGAGGCATTGGAGGAAGCAAATCGATGTTTGTATTGCTATGATGCACCATGCATTCAAGCATGTCCAACCAGTATCGATATACCATCATTTATCAAAAAGATTGCATCAGGGAATTTAAAAGGTTCTGCTAAGACAATCATGTCTGCAAATCCCGTTGGGGCGAGCTGCTCAAGGGTCTGTCCGACAGAGGAGCTATGTGAAGGAGCATGTGTACTAAATTCTTCAACCAAACCCATTATGATCGGGGATCTTCAACGGTATGCAACAGATTGGGCAAGACATAATGACACTGTGCTCTTTAAAGCGGGAGAGCCGAACGGAAAGAAAGTCGGAATCGTCGGAGGGGGAGCGGCAGGGCTTTCTGCAGCAAGAGAACTCGCGCGATTTGGATATGATGTAACGATTTATGAGGCTGAAAAAGAAGCGGGGGGCTTAAATACTTATGGCATTGTTTCGTTCCGCCTTCCTCAAAGCATTTCTTATTGGGAAGTGGAACAGGTGAAGAAATTGAATGTAAAGATCCGGACAAATGTAAAAGTGGGTCAGGATTTATCAGCCGAAGAAATCGCAATGAAACATGATTTTGTCATCCTGGCTGCAGGAATGTCTAGTGTCCCGGACTTAAGAATTGATGGAGAAGAGCTGACAGGTGTCCATGATGCCATTGAGTTTGTGAAAAAAACCAAAAGTGGCGTGTTGAATCACGAATACATTGGTAAAAAAGTAGTGGTGATCGGTGCAGGAAACACAGCTATAGATGGAGCCACTTGCTCTATTCGTCTAGGAGCAGAGAATGTGAAAATCTTATACCGACGTACAAAAGAAGAAATGACAGCTTATGATTTTGAATACGAATTTGCAAAGCAGGATGGTGTCGAATTCCGTTGGTTGACAGCTCCTCAAAGAATCATCGGGAATGAAAAAGGAGAGGTTACAGGGATTGAATGTATCAAGATGGAACTTGGCGAACAAGGGCTTGATGGAAGAAGACGACCCATTCCGGTAAACGGCTCCGAATTCATTTTGCCGGTTGACGTCGTCATTAAAGCCATAGGGCAGACCCGTCATCTTTCACTAATTGAACAATTCGGGTTGGAGCACTCTGAAGGGGTTGTGAAGGTTGACCCCGGGACTTTTCAAACGTCGAATCCTTCAATTTTTGCCTGTGGGGACATCGTATTCGGTAAAGGCATCGGGGAAGCAATGGTCGTTACGGCAGCAGAGCAAGGGAAGCAGGCAGCATACCATTTGCATGAGATATGTTCGAGAGTGAAAACGAGTTAAAACTGTTTAAGAGGGGGGAATTCCATGGCGAATTTAAGCATAGATTTAGCGGGGATCAAATCACCCAATCCATTTTGGTTAGCATCTGCGCCACCAACGAACTCAGGGTATCAGGTTCAAAGGGCTTTCGAGGCTGGTTGGGGAGGTGCGGTTTGGAAGACGTTGGGTGAACCTATTATAAATGTTTCATCCCGGTTCGCAGCAGTAAGCTTTAACGGTCAGAGGGTAGCAGGTTTCAACAATATCGAACTGATTACGGATCGTCCATTGGAAGTGAATTTAAAAGAAATATATGAAACCAAGAAGAGATTCCCGAATCACGCCATCATTGCCTCATTAATGGTGGAGCCGAAGCAGGAAAAGTGGCATGAAATCGTCAAAAAAGTTGAGGATGTAGGCGTTGATGGATTGGAACTGAATTTCGGATGTCCCCATGGGATGGCTGAAAGGGGGATGGGATCGGCCTCCGGTCAAGTACCTGAGCTGGTCGAGAAACAAACTTACTGGGCAAAGGAAGTGGCCAGGACACCGGTCATTGTAAAGCTCACACCTAATATAACAGATATTACCGTGACAGCCGAAGCAGCCGTTCGAGGCGGAGCGGATGCTGTCAGCATGATCAACACGATCAATAGTCTTGCAGGAGTGGATTTGGATTCATGGAACACCATTCCACATGTTGCCGGTAAGGGAGCTCATGGTGGATATTGTGGACCCGCAGTGAAACCTATTTCCTTGAACATGGTGGCAGAATGTGCAAGGAACCCGAGGATCAATGTTCCGATTTCAGGCATGGGGGGAGTGTCAAACTGGCAGGACGCCGTTGAGTTCATGCTCATGGGTGCTTCCGGAGTTCAAGTATGCACGGCTGCCATGCACCACGGTTTCAGGATTGTCGAAGATATGCTGGATGGATTGAATAATTATTTAGATGAAAAAGGAATTTCAAGCATTCAGGAGATCGTTGGTAAGTCAGTGCCTAGATTTTCCGATTGGGGTAATCTGGATCTGAATTATAGCGTAGTGGCCCAGATTAATAATGACGTGTGTATCAATTGCAATAAGTGCCATATTGCATGTGAAGATACATCTCATCAGTGCATTGATATGCTGAAGGATCCTGATGGAAACAGCTATCTAAAGGTGCGGGAAGAAGATTGTGTCGGATGTAATCTATGCTCGATTGTCTGTCCTGTTGATGGTGCCATAGACATGATTGAAGTTCCGAGTGGTCAAATGCCGATGACCTGGAACGAGCGTCAAACAGTCATGAGTAACCTGTCGGGCTCTAAAGTAAATGCAGTAAAATAACCCAGGAGGTACCGTAATGGAAAAAATCATACAAAATGGAACGATTGTCACAGCAACCGATACGTATAAAGCAGATATCCTGATACAAGACGGAAAGATTGCAGCGATTGGAAAAGGGTTTGATCCAGGAGAGGCTGAAGTGATCGATGCAAGGGGGAAATTCATTTTTCCAGGAGGAGTCGATCCGCATACACATCTGGAAATGCCATTTGGCGGCACGGTTTCAAAGGATGACTTTGAAACCGGAACCATTGCCGCTGCCTTTGGTGGGACAACGACCCTCATAGATTTCTGTTTAACGAAAAAGGGAGAACCTCTTCAAAGTGCCATCGATACATGGCACGCGAAGTCAAAGGACAAAGCCGTTATCGATTATAGCTTCCATCTGATGATTGGCGAGATCAATCACGAGGTCCTCTCTCAGCTGCCTGAAGTCATACAGCAGGAAGGCATCACATCTTTCAAAGTGTTTATGGCGTATAAAAATGTATTTCAGGCAGATGATGAAACCCTATTCAGGACACTGGTTGCTGCAAGGGAACTCGGAGCCCTCGTCATGGTTCACGCAGAGAATGGGGATGTCATTGAATACTTAACCGAGAAGGCATTAGAAGAAGGGAAAACGGAACCGATTTATCACGCTTTGACGAGGCCTCCTGAACTTGAAGGGGAAGCTACTGGCAGAGCGGCTAAACTAACGGGATTAGCGGATTCACAACTATATGTTGTACATGTTTCATGCTCTGAGGCCGTGGAACAGATTTCAGCGGCGAGGAGTAAAGGGTTGAATGTATGGGGTGAAACATGTCCACAGTATCTGGTGCTTGATCAAACTTATTTAGAACGCCCCAACTTTGAAGGGGCGAAGTACGTATGGTCGCCTCCACTCAGGGAAAAGTGGCATCAGGACGTCTTATGGAATGCTTTGAAAAGCGGGCAGCTTCAAACATTGGGATCTGATCAATGTTCTTTTGATTTCCAGGGGCAGAAGGATCTTGGGAAAGAAGATTTCACTAAAATTCCGAATGGCGGACCGATCATTGAGGACCGTGTATCCATATTATTCTCAGAAGGGGTTGAAAAAGGACGCATAAGCTTGAATCAGTTCGTGGATATCATGTCGACGAGAAGTGCGAAATTGTTTGGGTTGTATCCTCAGAAAGGAACCGTTGCCGTTGGTTCGGATGCAGATATCGTCATCTTTGATCCGGAAGCAGAAAGAGTCATCTCTGCTGTGACCCATCATATGGCAGCAGATTATAACCCGTTCGAAGGCATGAAGATTAAAGGCGAACCGGTTTCTGTATTATCCAGGGGTGAATATGTCATCAAAGATAAAACTTTTGTAGGGAAACAGGGTACCGGAAAGTATATTAAGAGAGCGAAATACGGTAACCTGCTGGTAAATGAAGAGAGTGCAGCACTTCAATCTTCTAAGAGCTGATAACCTTTATTGTAAAACATCCATCTTAATCTTAGAACGACTCCTCGCGAGCCGGGTGCAGGGACTGCGCCCACTCGCCTCTCTTGTGAGAAGATTGGTAAAGCTATTCGAAGCAAACAAAATGGGGTGTTCATGTTGAAAAGAAGTTACTTAAAGTCTCCTGATTTATTACCGATCAAAGAAAGTGAAAGGAAAGTTACAAAGCTTGGTTATTCCTTTATGTGGGTGGGGATGGTCGTCGTACTTGCAACATTCGCAATCGGTGGAGCCGGTGTCGTATCATTACCACTACCACTCGTTGTTTTAGCCACAATCATAGGTTCCCTTGCGATTGGATTATTTATTACCTTAACAGGCGATATCGGGATCGAACATGGTTTATCCTTCCCTGTATACATGAGAGCACCCTTCGGAACAATCGGGACGCATATTCCATCCGTGGTTCGGGGCCTGGCTGCTTCCATGTGGTTCGGAATCAACACATACTTCGGTGCCACGGCGATGAACGGAATTCTAAATATATTATCAGGTTTTGATAATTGGTTTGTGTGTTTCCTGATTTTTGCTATTCTTCAATTGGTGAATACGGCACTTGGGATTAAAGCTGTAGAACGTTTTGCGGACCTTGCCGCCCCAGTCATCATCCTCATCTCAGTCTGGATGTATTCGTCATTATCAAACTCCGCTGCCTCACAGGGAAGAGATATTTGGAGCTGGGTTGAAAGTCCGGTGACGGGGGCAGCCACATTTACTGCTTTCCTTGTTGTTATTTTTAGTAATATGGGATTTTGGGCAACACTTTCAGCAGATATTCCTTCCATTTCGCGCTTCATGAAGGCTCCAAGCAATGAAAGGAATTGGTTCAAGAGAAATCGGAGTGCACTCATTGGCAATCTAGTAGCCCTACCGATTACTCAAGCATTTATGGTATTAATCGGCGGTATTTCGTATATAGCCGTACTGAATTATGATCCTGTAGTCGCCTTACAGGAGGCAGCAAGTGGATTTGTTTTAGGAGTCCTCCTCCTGATGATCGTCCTGGCACAGTGGTCTACGAATATTGCAGCCAATATAGTACCTGCAGCCACCATTTTTTCAAATGTTGGGGGACCCAAGTTTCCTTTTTGGGCTGGTGTGTTAACAGCCGGAGTCGTGGGGACGATTGTTCAGCCCTGGAACCTTTTCGATATCATCATTCCTGTTCTGCTATTTGTGGGGGGGATTTTATCCTCAATCGTAGGAATATTGATATCAGATTACTATTTTATAAGAAAACGCCGGGTCAATGTGCCCGCCTTATATGAAGACAGGGGACAATTCAGGTATATGAAAGGAATCAATCTTGCGGGCTTCATATCATGGATCCTCGGGGCAGTCGTTTCATATTTCGTTCCTAACTTTTCATTTTTGGTTGGATTTGGTATAGGTGCCCTCTGCTATTACGTATTGGCTAAATATTGGTGGTTCAAAAAGTATGAGCAGGCCGAGCTTTCCGATCCCAGTGATGAGAAATATCTGGGAATGTCGGTAGGCCGTGATTGGATCATTGAAGATGCAGAAGAAAACGTTATCGAAAAATCCCCGACGGGCACGAGTTTTTCTTGAATAGGCTACAGAGGTTCCAAATAGGATAATGAAAGGGTGTCGAAATGTCCGATTATCAAGAGTTCTTAAGCGAAAGAGATAAGATTGATTTTCTCCTGCAAAAGGGCTTCAAAATAGAAAAGGTCACCGAAAATCTCAGTGGGGCTTTTGTAGTTTTTAAACATACTGAAAATAAAAGAAGCGCCACTTTGCATGTGAAAACGGCGAATGCACGAAAGTATTTTTCAAATCTTTTATTTCATACACATCATTGAAAGGGGGGCTAATCGGCATGGGTGATCTTCCCGCAGACAAAGTTTTGACGCTGTGCCCTGAAAGTATGCAAACGACAGATGAGTTAATACATTGGGTATTAACCGTCTTGTCATCGGATCACTTGACTGAAGAGCAATTAGTGAAGTGGTGGGGTGAGGAGATACAGTTTGCAATCCCCCATACTGAAGAAGAGTGAAGGATTGGTTCTGCCAATCCTTTTTCTCCACGCCAAATTGAAGGAGAGAAGGATGAAAAGTCATTTTTATTTTTCAGTGAAAGATATCCTGGAAAGAAAGTACTTTGAACATGCTAAGGTGATGGCTGGACACAGAGGTCTCTCAAGACAAGTAAAATGGGTCCACATTGTCGAAGTCACTTCCATAAAAAATCTTCTTAACGGGAACGAATTGATCCTATCGACTGGTCTTGCCCTGAAGGAGGAAGACAGTTTCCTCTCACTCATTCATCAGTTGGGAGCTTGTGAAGCAGCGGCCCTTTGTATCGAACTTGATACAAACATCTCTACCATACCAGCAGCTGTCCTGGAGTGGGCGGATGAATCTGATTTCCCCATCATTGTTTTTGAAAAAGAAGTTCCATTTGTCAGTATCACGCAGGATATACACGCCGTAATAATCAATCAGCAATATGAGATGATCAAGAAACTTGATTTCTACGCTCAGAACCTGAATAAATTGCTGCTGTCAGTCAAACACTGCAGGGATATTCTACAAATGTTACATACTGAATTGGATGTACCGGTACTTTTTCAGTTGAAAGAACAAGATGTAAAAGTTCATCCCTTAATGTGTTCGTATGAAGAAGAGCTTTTCCTACAAAACTACTATAAGCACAAAGATAGTAAGGATCATCATGTTGCTTCGACGAAAGTAATCCTTTTTGATCAGGAGTATGCAGAGCTGTGCATCTGCCGGTACAATCATCCGTTTAGTGAATATGAGCTCTTAATACTTGACCGGACGTCCACTGCCCTTGCTCAATATTTGATGAGGGAACTATATTTTGATGAACAAAAACGCTTGGAAGAATCAAAGTGGATTATGTCGTGGTTAAAAGGAGATCAATCATACGACAGACTTGCCACTTTCATGGAGAATCTAAACGTATCGATCCATGGGGGTGTCGTATGTATTTGCAAGACGAATACACTGGCTGAGAAAGAAATGCTTGATTTAACCTTTTTTAACCTTGTAACAAAAAGTATATTTGAGCAATATGGTTTCAAAGTGGTGCCAGAAAGGATAGATCATGATTTAATCTTCATTCTCCTAGATACCAGGAGAACCGGTGACTGGAAGGCCAGATTGATCAAAGCATATGAAAAGATATTAAAATCAGGATTTTTTGGAAAGTCGTCGCATGCAGTATTTGCCACCGGTAAATATCAACTCGAGATGATGGAAATTCATAGAAGCTATGAAACTGCGAAAGACACCCTTACATTTCGTGCGAAAGTCGATGTAGGAGATCATTATTATTTCTTTGATGATCTTCATTTATTCAGATTGATTTCAATCGTCAATGAGAATGTGAACATGTCGGAAATGATAGAAGAGTTTCTTTCCCCATTAATTGATTATGACCGGGAGCATGATGGGAATTTAATGAAGACACTTAAAGTTTTCCTGTCATGTCAGGGATCAAAGCAAGAAACCTCTAAAAGGTTATATATTGTGAGACAAACACTCTATCATCGACTGAAGAAAATAGAAGATTTGCTTGGTGAAGATTTCATGAGATCGGATAAACGAGTGGCAATCGAATTTCTATTGGCGGCTCATGATTATTTGCAACCTCTAAGCTTATTGAAGAAGACTAAGATACAATAAATCAAAGCTTTCAGCTATAGTGTCCAGCGGGATCCCTTGGTTATGTTACACAATGTCTAATGAATGACCAGACGTTTTCTTTCATAATGAAAGTATCCAGTATACAGAAAGTTCTGAATTTCTTTGGGGATATCTTATCGAAAAAAGTAACAAGGAGGAACTGAATATGACTGTAATAAAAAAAGATGTGGCAGTATTGAAAAATTATATTGGTGGTAAGTGGGTGGACTCCCTCAGCTCACAAACATTGGAAGTCTTGAATCCTGCCACGAATGAAGAGATTGCAAGGGTGCCGATATCTACTAAAGAAGATGTAGCGATGGCTGTGAAAGCTGCGAAGATTGCCTCAGGAACCTGGAAAAAGACCCCGGTGCCAAAACGTGCCCGAATCCTGTATAAATATCATTCATTGCTTTCAGACAATCACGATGATCTGGCCAGACTGGTTGTGCAGGAAAATGGAAAGTCATTCAAAGAAGCGTATGGGGAAGTTCAGCGTGGATTAGAATGTGTGGAATTTGCTTGCGGAGCACCCACACTCATGATGGGAGAGACCCTCAGTGGGATTGCGGAAGATATCGACTCTGAAATGTTTCGCTATCCACTCGGTGTTGTGGGGGGGATTACTCCATTTAACTTCCCTATGATGGTCCCGTTATGGATGTTCCCCCTTGCCATCGCATGTGGAAATACTTTCGTATTGAAGCCATCTGAAAGAACCCCGATCTTAGCCAATAGACTTGCAGAACTGTTAACAGAGGCGGGAATGCCTGACGGGGTCTTAAACGTGGTGCACGGCGCCCATGATGTGGTGAATGGCTTACTGGAGAATAAGGACATTGCGGCCATCTCATTTGTCGGCTCCCAGCCGGTTGCGAAATATGTGTATCAACAGGCCGCTTCACAAGGAAAGAGGGTTCAGGCACTATCGGGAGCAAAAAATCATCATGTCGTCATGCCTGATGCGGATTTCAATAAAGCGGCTGAACATATCATCAGTTCAGCATTTGGCAGTGCAGGGCAGAGATGCATGGCATGCAGTGCGGTTGTGGTGGTTGGGGACAATGAAGAGTTTGTGAAGGCTTTAAGTAAAAAAGCAGACGAACTATGTATAGGGAACGGAATGGATGAGGAAGTACTGCTAACTCCGGTCATTCGGAAGGAAAATCGGGAGAAGACTCTCGGTTATATTGAAAAAGGCTTACAAGAAGGAGCGTCACTCATTAGGGACGGCCGGAAAGAGATGGAAGACTTCAAGGAAGGGAACTTCTTGGGGGCGACGATCTTTGACCATGTGACACCAGAAATGACGATTGCGAAAGAAGAAATGTTTGCACCTATCCTCAGTCTTTTAAGAGCAGAAGATCTGGACCAGGGACTGGATTACATCCGCCAGTCAAGATACGGTAATGGTGCAACGATCTATACGAAAGACGCCGGCGCCGTACGACAGTTCAGGGAGGAAGCAGACGCAGGGATGTTGGGAATTAATGTGGGGGTTCCTGCGACAATGGCATTCTTCCCATTTTCAGGGTGGAAGGATTCTTTCTATGGAGATATGCATGTAAATGGTAAAGACGGAGTAAATTTCTATACTAGGAAGAAAATGATCACTTCTCGATTTGATTTTTAATCAGGGTTAGGAGGAATCTTCATGGTAAAAGCAGGTCACTCTCAGGATGTATGGTTAAAGCAGGATGAGAAACTCATTTGGCACTCCATGAAACCATATAATCCCCAGGGAACGATGGTTGTGACAGAATCTCACGGATCGTGGATAACTGATCAGGATGGACAGAAGTATCTTGATGGTATGGCAGGATTATGGTGTGTAAACGTTGGGTATGGACGACAGGAGTTAGCAGAGGCAGCTTACGAGCAGCTCAAGAAAATGGCTTACTTTCCTCTTACCCAAAGTCATAAGCCAGCCATTGAACTTGCAGAGAAGTTAAATCAATTACTTGGTGATGACTATGTGATTTTCTTCTCTAACAGTGGATCTGAAGCCAATGAAACGGCCTTTAAGATCGCCCGGCAGTATCATCAACAAAACGATGAGCACGGAAGATATAAAATTTTCTCCCGGTATAGAGGGTATCACGGCAATACTATGGGGGCATTGGCTGCTACAGGTCAGGCTCAGCGAAAATTTAAGTATGAACCATTGGCTGCCGGGTTTCACCATATTGCTCCTCCGGACGCATACCGAGATGAAGTGACAGGGGGGAATCCCCATGACCTTCCGGGAGTGAAGGCAATTGATCAGGCCATGACATGGGAACTAAGTGAAACAGTCGCTGCCCTGATCATGGAACCAATTATTACTGGCGGAGGAATCCTCATGCCGCAGGATGACTATATGAAGGCGGCCAAAGAAGTGTGTGTGAAGCATGGTGCTCTCTTAATAGTAGATGAAGTGATTTGTGGTTTTGGGCGGACCGGAAAAGCATTCGGCTTTATGAATTATGACGTGAAGCCTGATATCATCACAATGGCCAAGGGTATCACCAGTGCTTATCTCCCGTTATCCGCCACTGCTGTGAAACGTGAGATCTATGAAGCTTTTAAGGGATCTGAAGACTATGATTATTTCCGTCATATCAACACATTCGGAGGGAATCCTGCAGCCTGTGCGCTTGCTTTAAAGAACATTGAAATCATGGAAAATGAGAGACTCTTTGAACGGTCAAAAGACCTGGGTGAAAAAACGTTAAACTCCTTGAAAAATCACCTTCAGGACCACCCCTATGTAGGGGATGTCAGAGGAAAGGGATTATTGATCGGAATTGAGATGGTGAATCATAAGGATACCAAGGAGCCATTGGAACTGGATAAAGTTAACGCAGTCATAGGATATTGTAAACAGAATGGAGTCATCATCGGTAAAAATGGTGCAACTGTGGCAGGATTCAATAATGTCCTGACAATATCGCCTCCGTTAAACATCGAAGAAGAAGATCTGGAACGACTGGTATCGACTGTCATTGAAGGGATTCAACATCTTAAATAATCAGGTTAAAGGCATCTGCTTGTGTGCAGATGCCTTTAATTTTGTATGGAATGATCGACTTGTTTTTCCTGCTGTAATTCCTCCGAGGCACTGGGGACCTTTCTTTTTTTCACATTGATTAGATCTGATGAATGGACGGTTATGCTCACTTGCCCACCTGCAATTTTTGCACGAATGAGAAGCGGCTGATTATAAGCATTTTTAAAGGTGAAATCGGGACCGTACCAGCTCACGGTTGCATCCCTGCCCTCAGGGACATATGGCACACGTTTTGAGTGATGATACCTTTCCAATATGGTTACGCCCGCTTGATCAACCGCATTATATAAGGTCGAAGAAACCTGGCAGATACCACCACCGATATCCTCTGAAAGTTCCCCTCTTACAATCACGGGAGCTTTTTTATAACCCTTTTGTTTCGTTCTTTTTCCGACCACTTCATTAAAAGAGAACACTTCCCCTGGAAACACAACCGTGTTGTTGATTTTTTTAGTTGCCAGGATAATATTCTGCGTTCGCTCTTCATTATGTTTATTAAAGTACGTAACATATTGCCCTATTTTTTGTGTTCGTATGTGAGCGAGAATTTCACTATCCACCTTTGGATATAAGGTCAACAAAGGAGGTTCGATCAATCCCGATCCCTTTGAGAATAAGAAACCCTCGACCAGATCACGAAACTTCCTTTCATGGAGCTTATATCCAGCCTCTTCGGGGACTATCCGGCCATGTTCATTAATATAGGCATTACGTGGAGGGGTGTAGACCATAGTCTGGACTTGAGAAACAAAATCCTCATAGTGTTTCTCATTCATTAACGGTTCATCCAACAATGGTACTCCCAGGTAGTGACGGTCAACTGAAATGGGTGTGTGATTTGGTGATTGGATATGTAGGTGATCTTGACTCCCCATTGCCGGAAACACTAACAGACCTATCGCAGTCAGTTTAATCAAAAGCATATGAATCCTCCCTTTCGTTGGTAGTATCCGTATAAGAGAGCTATTTCATGTTCAAATGCCACTTCCAAAAATTGAGTGAATGAACCGGCAACAAGGGTGCTAAAACTAAGGGGAAAAAACGAGGTTTCGTACATGCTTTTTATGATGAGATTCACAATCGTCCTATCAATGCTCCTTGTCTTTGGAGCAAAATCGGCCGATGCCATACCGAGTTTTCAAGTTGAGATTCTTCCATGGGAACAAGTAAAGGGAATCATTCCTAACCATTCTTATTTTACTATTATTGATGTTGATTCAGGTTTGTCTTTCAAAGTGCAGAGAAGGGCAGGAAGTAAACATGCGGATGTACAGCCAGTCACAGAAAAAGACACGAAAATAATGAAAGCCATTTACGAAGGAAAGTGGAGTTGGGATCGTCGTGCCATTTTGGTATTGGTTCATGACCAGCTCATTGCTGCCTCAATGAATGGAATGCCTCATGGTGCCGGAGCACTCCAAAATAATTTTCCAGGGCATTTCTGTGTCCATTTCTACGGAAGTACGACGCATAAGACCCCGACTCCAGACTTAGCCCATAAAGTCATGATATTGAAAGCAGGTGGTGATCTGGACAATTTCCTGTACCGTTTGGATCCATATGAAATAATCAGCGTACTTGAGATTGCCATTAACCAACAAGACGAAAGACTTCTTTCACAAATCATGACCGGAAACAATCGTAAGGCCCTTGCTTCAGTGAAACATTTCCAGATTACCCAAAGATCCATACTCCCGGTTGAGGACTTGCCTGCTCTTGTGGCGATGAACATAGAATTCAAGGTGAAATGGATCAGGTCTGATCATTCACAAGGGGAAAAGAATGTTGTTTTCTATTTACACAGGGATTCATTGGAAAATCAGTGGAAAATAGATGGTCCAACATTCATTGATGAAATTCATTAATGTACCCATCACCTAACATTAATTCCCTCCAGTGGATGAAATCTTATCCTTTATATGAGTTTTTAATGGGTGAAAGAGGGAAAAGGGTATATAAATGAATCGTGGAGGGAAAGGCCGATGTTGGAGTTTGTCATGAAATTAATTAAGGAGTTAGGAATGTGGGGGTTATTCGCTGGAAATGCCATTGAAGCGTCCTCATTGCCTTTTCCAGGAGCCCTTGTGACGCTGACTTATGGGTACGTACTGGATCCATCGTGGCTAAAGCTTTTGATATTAGCCCTCACCAGCAGTGCAATTTATACCATTTTCAGTTTCATACCATATGGGATTGGATTTAAGCTGAAGGATAAAATCAAGGAAAAAACCAGCTCCAAGAAAATTGAAAAGGGGCAGAAGTGGTTCCGAAAATGTGGTTTGTGGAGTATAGCGATTACGAGACCCCTCGGCATCGGTAATTATGTCTCATATGTTGCAGGTATCAGTAAAGTGAACAAGTGGAAATTCGGAGGTTTAACCTTCATAGGAATATTCCCGATCACCCTCACGATGTTAATTGTCGGGAAAAATGGCAATTTGAAATCCGTTCAATCCATGATGAGTCATATTCAGACCTATCTTCTCATTGGAGGGGCAGTGCTCCTGATTGGTTACCTGCTATATAAGTTCGTGTATAAACCAAAAGCAAAGTCCGCTTGTATACAGGATGAAACGAGTATCGCCAAGCAAGCTGAATAGATAAACAGAAAGTTCGCTCCTATAAATAGGAAGCGGATTTTTTTTTGAAATAGGCCAATACCATATGCGTTTCCTCAATCTACTACATGCTTCAACCATGGTCCGTATGATATAATGAATAGTCGAGAATAGCAGATTTACTTGGAAAGGTTTGAATGAAACCATGACACAATATACTCCTATGATTAAACAATACTTACAAGTAAAGGCAGAATACCAGGATGCCTTTTTATTTTTTCGTTTAGGCGATTTTTATGAAATGTTTTTTGATGATGCCGTGAGAGCTTCCCAGGAACTTGAAATAACCTTAACAAGCCGTGATGGGGGAGGAAAGGAACGAATTCCCATGTGCGGTGTACCTTATCATTCTGCTCCTAATTACATAGAGCAACTCATCGATAAAGGTTTTAAAGTAGCGATATGCGAACAGACGGAAGATCCAAAGCAAGCCAAGGGTGTCGTGAAGAGGGAAGTCGTACAGCTCATTACACCCGGTACAGTTATGGATGGGAAAGGTCTTACTGACAAAGAAAATAACTATATTGCTTCAGTAGCCGTTTTTGATGATGATACGTTTGGCCTCGCCTATAGTGATCTAACGACCGGGGAAACCAAAGTGACGGTCGTTTCAGATGGACTGCAGGCGTTAATGAATGAATTATCCACGATTGGGGCGAAAGAAGTGGTCATTCATCCTGATCTTTCTGACGAGGTTCAGGGGAGGATCAAAGAAAGAACAGATGTTACGTTATCCTATGAGCAGGACTCTAGCCCCGGGCATGAATTCACTCATCTGGTGGAAACGCTGAAGCAGGAGAAACTCATAAAAGCTTCTTCCCTCCTGTTTCATTATTTATTCCGGACACAGAAAAGGAGTTTGGATCACCTGCAAATCGTTGAGACGTATCAGCTTCACCAATTTATGAAAATGGATTATTATTCGAAGCGTAACTTGGAGCTGACAGAGACCATCCGTTCCAAAGGGAAAAAAGGGTCACTTCTTTGGCTTTTGGATGAAACGATGACAGCGATGGGTGCCCGACTCTTAAAACAGTGGATCGATCGTCCACTTATTCATAAACAAGAAATCGAAAGTCGCCAGACAGTGGTAGAGGTATTATTGGAACGCTTCTTTGAAAGGCAGGATCTGAGAGATCGTCTAAAGGAAGTGTATGACCTCGAGAGATTGGCGGGCCGTGTCGCCTTCGGGAATGTAAATGGTCGTGATTTGATACAGCTGAAAAAATCCCTGCAACAAGTACCCGTATTAAAGCAATTGATCCAATCGTTGGAGAATGATGCAACCGATGAGCTTGTCGCCAGGCTCGACCCATGTAAAGAGTTGACAGACCTTCTAGAAAAGGCATTGATCGAAAATCCCCCATTGTCCATAAAAGAAGGGAACCTGATTCAGGATGGGTATCATGAAGAACTGGATCAATATCGTGATGCAAGCAAAAATGGGAAATCGTGGATAGCTAAGCTTGAACGGGAAGAAAGGGAAAGGACTGGCATCAGGTCTCTTAAAGTAGGATTTAACCGGGTATTTGGTTACTACATCGAAATAACGAGAGCGAATCTGCAGCACCTGGAAGAAGGACGCTATGAACGGAAGCAGACTTTAACAAATGCTGAACGGTTCATCACCCCGGAATTAAAAGAGAAAGAATCCCTAATCCTCCAGGCTGATGAAAAGAGCGTGGATTTAGAATATGAATTGTTCCTTGGAATACGTGAAAGGGTAAAGGAATTCATCCCCCGCCTGCAAAAACTGGCAAAACTCGTCAGTGAACTGGACGTGCTACAGTGCTTTGCCACCGTCAGTGAGAAACGTCATTACACACGTCCATTGTTCAATGACGAGAGAAAAATCGTCTTGAAAGAGGGAAGGCATCCCGTTGTCGAAAAGGTGATGGGCGCCCAGGAGTATGTTCCGAATGATTGCTATATGGATGAGGAACGAGAAGTCTTTCTGATTACCGGTCCCAATATGTCGGGTAAAAGTACTTATATGAGACAGGTGGCGCTAACAAGCATCCTCGCCCAAATAGGGTGTTATGTGCCTGCAAGCGAGGCAAATCTTCCTGTATTCGATCAAGTATTCACCCGCATTGGAGCAGCGGATGACCTGATCTCCGGACAAAGCACATTCATGGTAGAAATGCTTGAGGCGAAGAATGCGATCATTCACGCGACTCAACAAAGCCTGATTCTGTTCGATGAAATCGGACGGGGCACATCCACTTATGACGGGATGGCACTGGCACAAGCAATCATTGAATACATCCATGAACATATCGGGGCGAAAACCCTTTTCTCCACTCACTACCATGAATTAACGGTTCTTGAGGAAGAGTTATCAAAAGTGAAAAACGTTCATGTTAGTGCGATGGAGCAAAATGGCAAACTTGTTTTTCTTCATAAAATCAAAGAGGGTGCGGCAGACAAAAGTTATGGAATACATGTTGCAGAACTCGCTGAACTTCCCCAGGCCCTCATTCAGAGAGCGAATGAAATTCTTCTTGAGCTTGAACGGAAGGAAGAAACTTCAACTTCCAATGAAGTAGCCGCTTCAAGGGAGTCGCTTGTTGAAAAGCGGGAAACAAGCGAAGAAGATTTGGCTCAGCTATCTTTTTTTGGAGCTGAAAAATCGGAAAAGAAAGAAAAGCTGAATTCTAAAGAAAAGAAATGCATAGAGGAATTGAAAAAATTGGACATTCTTGAAATGACGCCATTGGATGCTATGAATACGCTATACGGGATCCAAAAAAAGTTAAAGCAATAAGGAGGTGGAACTGTGGTGAAAATATTTCAGCTTGATGATTCCCTTTCTAATAAAATCGCAGCAGGGGAAGTGGTGGAACGACCGGCTTCTGTGGTGAAGGAACTCCTTGAAAATAGCATCGATGCAGGTGGGACCGTCATTGAAATCCATATCGAGGAAGCAGGGTTACAATCCATACGAATCATCGATAATGGAGACGGAATTGAGAAGGAAGATGTCCAAACAGCCTTTAAGCGGCATGCAACGAGTAAGATCAAAGACGAAAATGACCTATTCCGGATCCGGACGTTGGGATTCAGGGGAGAAGCCCTTCCGAGTATAGCTTCTGTTTCTCATTTCATGTTAAAAACGAGTACGGGAGAAGGGCCGGGTACGAGCATTGAGCTCCGAGGTGGAGAAGTAAATTCGATTGAAAGCACGTCGTCCAGAAAAGGAACAGATATCACAGTTTCACAGCTATTTTTCAATACACCTGCACGGTTAAAATATATGAAGACCATTCATACTGAGCTTGGAAATATAACGGATGTAGTGAACCGGATCGCCCTTGCCCATCCTTTTGTCTCGATCAAGCTTCTCCATAATGGCAAATCGCTTTTGCACACGAATGGCAATGGGGATGTCCAGCAGGTTCTTGCCGCGATTTATGGCGTCGGGATAGCGAAGAAAATGGTATCGATCGAAGTAGAGTCCCTTGATTTTAATGTAAAAGGATTCATATCCCTTCCTGAGGTCACCCGGGCATCCAGGAATTATATTTCTACGATGATCAACGGGAGATTCATAAAGAACTATGCACTGGCGAAAGCGATCGGTGAAGGATATCACACACTTCTCCCCATCGGACGACATCCCATCGTGCTCCTTAGTATCGAGATGGACCCGATCCTGGTGGATGTGAATGTGCATCCGTCGAAAATGGAGGTCCGCATCAGTAAGGAAGCAGAGCTCAATTCGTTGGTAACGGAAGGAATCAAGAGGGTGTTTAAAGGAAAGGAACTGATTCCCTCAGGATCTACCTCGCCTAAAATGGCTCAACCGAAATCTGAGCAGACCTACATGAATCTCGATCATGCGGCTAAGCGACAAGAAGTTAGATATGATAACAGAGACTCCATCCGGGAGCGGTTGCTGCCTAAAGAAGAGATGGTGAAGCTGTATGAGCCGCAACCACCTGTCATGGATACGAGTGAACCAACAAGTATCGTTTCTAATGAAGAACCTCTTCAAGGATACCCTATCGAGAAAGAAGAACCCCGGAAACAACCTATTCAAGACATTGATGATGAAAAGGAAACACCTCGGGTTCCCTCTCTTTATCTTGTCGGGCAAATGCATGGCACGTATATATTCGCCCAAAATGAACGCGGTCTTTATATCATTGATCAGCATGCAGCTCAGGAACGGATCAAGTATGAATACTATAAAGAGAAAGTAGGGGAGGTTTCGAAAGAACTTCAGGAACTCCTCGTCCCCCTTACACTTGAGTTCTCAACGGATGAGTATATTAAGATCAATGAACATCGTTCTCTCCTTGAAGAAGTAGGGGTTTTCCTCGAGGACTTCGGATACAACAGTTTCATCGTACGTGCCCACCCACAGTGGTTCCCTAAAGGGGAAGAACAGCAAACCATTGAAGACATGATTGAGCAGATCATCAAGATGAACAAGGTCGATATTAAAAAGCTGAGGGAAGAAGCAGCCATCATGATGAGTTGTAAAGGATCCATCAAAGCAAATCATCATTTGAGAAATGAGGATATGCAGGCGCTGCTGGATGAATTAAGAAGAACCAGCGATCCATTCACCTGTCCCCATGGTCGACCGATTATCATTCATTATTCCACCTATGAAATGGAAAAAATGTTTAAACGGATTATGTAATGGAACGAATGGGGATGAGCCTTTTTAAGGTTCATCCCCATTCATCCATATTTGTTCTGATGTTCCTTCTTCCTTTTCAGATAGTCATCATCTTCCCTCACCAATTTCCATTTCGCTTCAAAAATGGAGGCTGATTCAGCTTTCTGTTCATCTATCTTTCGATTATTGATATCCCCATCCTTCTTATACTTCTTACCACCCGGATAATTGGCGTACCTTCTGGCCCTCGTATAGCCCATCTGAAGGAATTTCCTTGCCATATCCATTCCCACAAAATCATTTTCCTCCTTATATTGAAGAAACATGCGATAAATGGTATTTGAGGATTCTTCTGCAATATCCGGTGTTTTAAAACGCCATTCTGGAAGGATTTCGCTTTTATAGGGTTCTACAAGTAAAACACCTTGTTCCCCGCGGCCTACACGGTATTTTTCAGGATGTTTACGAAAATCTATGGAATCAAAATCAAGATTATAATTAAAAGACATGTCCCTCACCTCCTGACTACCTTTTACCCATAATCCTCATAGGGATAAACGAAGGAAGATCCTAAAATATATTCACGATAATAACATTATGGTAACTAATTGGTCTTCAAGGAATATGGTGTTTCGACCATTTATGTAAATTCCCCTTTAGGATAGCAGGATTTCTCTCTTAAAAGGCTAATAATAAAGATATGGTTATTTTTCAGAAAATTCTATATAAACACTGGGGGAAATTAGAATGAACGGAGGCATTGAGCTTCAGCATCAGAAAAAGAAGAAGCGTCTTAAAATAACGCTGTGGACCGCAGGAAGTATATTGTTCATTCTGCTCGGGCTATTAATCTTTGTGAATTATTACATTGACAGATCCCTTCCTGTTACGACAGGCACAATAACGATGAATGGTTTGTCAAAGAATGTGAAGGTCATAAGAGATAAAGATGGCGTGCCGCATATTCACGCTCAAAATGAAAAAGATCTCTATATGGCACAAGGATATGTTCAAGCCCAGGATCGTTTGTTCCAAATGGATCTAAGCAGGCGCCAGGCATCGGGAAGATTGAGTGAAGTTGTCGGAGAAAAGGCGGTGAATAGGGACAAGTTCTTCCGTACATTTGGTTTAAGGAGGGCAGCAGAGGTATCCTTTACTGCCTATCCGGATGAAGCAAAGCAGCTTCTCGAGTGGTATGCCGAGGGAGTCAATGCGTATATGGAAGAGGCGAAAGACGGGGGAAGGCTTCCTATTGAATTCACTCTATTAGGTTACAAACCTGAGAAATGGACACCGATTGATTCTTTGACCATCGGGAAATACATGGCTTTCGACTTGGGGGGGCATTGGCAGGGCCAGGCCTTCAGGTATTGGGCGTTGGAGAATCTGCCGAAGGAGAAGGCTTATGACCTGTTTCCGACCTATCCGAAAGATGCGCCTACCATTCTTTCAGATATTGGGGAGGTACAGGTTGATTTAAAGCAATCCTTCGCTTCAGCAGTCATACCGACGGAATTTAATGGAAGCAATAACTGGGTTGTCAGCGGAGATAAGACGAAAAGCGGAAAACCGTTACTGGCAGACGATCCTCATCTATCACTGGGGACACCTTCCATATGGTACCAAATGCAGCTCGAATCACCTGAAGTCAATGTAAGTGGAGTGATCTTTGCCGGAATTCCCGGGATTATCCTGGGTCATAATGAACAGATTGCATGGGGGGTCACCAACACGGGTCCCGATGTACAGGACTTGTATATTGAAAAACGTAGCGAGGAAGATCCAGATCTGTTTTTATATGATGGGAAATGGGAAAAGGCAACCATCGTACAAGAACCAATTAAAGTCAAGGATGGTGAGACCATACCTTATAAAGTCACAATTACGAGACATGGGCCGGTGATTTCGGAGTTTGCTCATCAAGGTGAGGCAGGAGAAGTGATGGCCATGAGATGGACCGCACTGGATCCGAGTCTTGAGCTCTCTGCCATCATCAATATCAATAAGGCAAAGAATTGGGGTGAATTCGAAGAAGCCCTGGAGGACTTTCATGTTCCTACCCAGAATTTCGTATTTGCCTCTAAAGATGGCACGATTGCATACAAGGCAAATGGAAAGATTCCTATCAGGAAGAGAGGGGATGGGCTACTGCCTGTCCCGGGATGGGACCCTGATTATGATTGGCAGGGGTTCATACACTTTGACGAACTTCCGAAGGTGATCAATCCTGAATCAGGCTTTGTGGCAACTGCGAATAATAAAGTAGTGGATGATGATTATCCTTACCATATCAGTCATCACTGGGCACAACCGTATCGATATATGAGAATTTCAGAATACTTAGAAGGAAAAAGTGAACTTACGATTTCTGATATGAAAGCATTGCAAATGGATCAGAAGAATTTACACGCACGTGAGTTTGTACCAATCCTTACTGAGGATTTGGAGACCGGGTCATTGACCGATGAGCAAAAAAAAGCCATTGAGATTCTAAAATCGTGGAACTATCTTGATGATAAAAACTTAGCGGCACCCCTGATTTTTCATCAGTGGATGAACGAAATATCAACGGAGCTTTTTGAAAAGGTCGTACCTGATGATATGATGAAGCTCTTTGAAGGACGTCAAAGTGTTGTCGATGAACTTATTCGAAAAGCCCATACAGGAGACGAATCCCAGTGGTTTGCAGATCGGGGCGGATACAAATCATTTCTGGCCGCATCCCTTACAAATGCTCTGAATGAGATTGAGGAAGCATATGGATCTTCTGTGAATGAATGGGAGTGGGGAATGTATCATAAAGTGTACTTTGAACATCCATTATCAAGTGCTTCGCCAATCTTAAAAAAGTTCTTGAACGAAAGAGGGCCTGTACCTGTGGGAGGAAGCAGGGTAACAGTGGAGGCTGCAAGTTATAATGAGGAAGGTATCGTGAATCACGGTGCTTCATGGAGATTCGTGATTGATACTTCCGATATGGAGAACGGCTATCATATTGTCGGCCCGGGGCAGGCGGGTCATTTCAAGAGTGAATGGTATCAAGATCAAATTGACGCGTGGGTAAATGGAGATTACCATAAAACCTCACTTGCAGGTTCAAAAGGTGATCAATTGATATTAAAACCGTAATAAGTTTAAACGAGGCTGGGACATAATTAAATCCATTTCCTCTAATGACGAACAATCAAAAAATTAGTTAGGATCACTTGTTACACCGCTATTGATTTCCGTGCAAGACTTCGCTTTCCTCGGGCGGAAGGCAAGCCTCCTCACAGCTTTCGCTGAGGCCACTGAAAAAGTCTAATTTCAGTCAGACAATCTTCATGAAAATGAGGATTGTCTGACTGTTTTATTTTATAATTAAAGTATTAGTGAATAGGTGGTGTTCTCAATGTTATCAAAACAAGAAGAATTAGTTTTAAGTCCATATTACGAGTTGTACAACCTCGTAGTTCCAAAAGATAACCTACTGCGACAAACGAAAGAACTCGTTGACTTCTCCTTTATACTGGATGAACTTAAAAAAAATTATAGTATTGATAATGGTAGAAACGCCATTCCACCTATTCGAATGTTTAAATACCTCTTACTGAAAGTGTTTTATGACTTATCAGATGTCGATGTTGTCGAACGCTCTCGATACGATTTGTCATTTAAATACTTTCTAGATCTCGCTCCTGAGGAGCCTGTAATTGACCCAAGTTCTCTTACTAAATTTCGAAGACTGCGTATTAAGGATATGAAATTACTTGATTTACTAATCGGAAAGACGGTAGAAATAGCCCTTGAGCACAATCTTTTATTAGGAAAATCCATTATCCTAGACGCCACTCATACTAGTTCTCGATATAACTCAAAATCAGCTACACAATACTTACAAGAATTGTCCAAAAAGCTTCGTAAGACGATTTACCAATATGATGAGAAAATGAAAGAAAGTTTCCCTAGTAAACCAGTTGACGGGGGCTACCAAGAAGAACTTACATACACCGAACAGTTAGTGTCTGTGGTTGAACGATCTCCACAAATTGCAAAAGTCCCATCCGTGAAGGAAAAGCTTAACGTTTTAAAGGAAGCCGTTGAAGATAGTAAGTATAATACCCATTTTTCAACGGATCCTGATGCGAGAGTCGGACACAAATCTGAAGACCATTCTTTTCATGGATATAAGACCCATCTTGCCCTTTCGGATGAAAGAATCATCACAGCGGCTATTATTACTTCCGGAGAAAAATCGGATGGTAACTATCTTCCTGACTTAATTGATAAAACGAAAAAAAATGGAGTTGAAATAGAGGCAGTCATTGGTGACAAAGCTTACTCTCGAAAAGAAAATCTCATTTATGCCAATAAAGAAAAACTTAAGCTCGTTTCTAAGCTGCATCCCCTTATTACAAATGGCAGAAGAAAAGATGACAGTTTCGTTTATAACAAAGATGCAGGTCGCTATATGTGTCCCGCGGGACACTTGTCTAAAAACAGTGGACACATAAAAAAAAGAGACAAGAATCGTAACACACGAATAAAATTCTATTGGGACATTGAGGAATGTAAAGAGTGTCCGATTCGAGAAGGATGTTACACAGAAGGGGCGAAGACAAAGAGCTACTCTCTGACCATTAAATCAAAGGAACATTCGGAGCACGAGACATTCCAACATTCCGAAGAGTTCAAAGAACTCTCACGTTCTCGATATAAAATTGAGGCTAAGAATAGTGAACTCAAAAACAGACACGGGTACGATAAAGCCAACGCCGCGGGTCTATTAGGTATGCATATCCAAGGAGCCACCTCCATCTTCGCGGTGAATATCAAGCGAATAATAAAACTAATGAACGAAAAAAAGTAAGAAAGAAATAAAAATGAGAGTGTATTATGGGAGGAAAACCCAAAAATACACTCTTTTTGTGTTCTTTAAAACCCACTTTTGTTTTACAAATCAAATAATCGGTATATTATCAGTGGCCTCGCTTTCGCTCCTGCGGGGTCTTACCTATTCCGCTTTTCCCGTAGGAGTCTTCGTCTTGCACTCCAATCAATAGCTAGATCATGCTATATGCACTGAATATGCTTTAGCAATAATAATAAAAGGCCCGTTTCACCAAGGCAGTTATTCATACACAGACTATTATTTTCCTTTGTTCGGTCCTTTTTAGAGGTGTGTCTTAGAAGAATGGATCATTCACATAAAGTAAGAAAGAATATTTTTATTATTAACAGGAATCTGTCACTGTAACTAATAGGTGTATTCAATGGTGGACGCTACAATGTTATAGTGTACCCTTACGCTTGGAAAGTTGATTGTAGCGGAAGTTGTTCGACTCCTGCGGGAAACGATGGACAGGTGAGACCCCGCAGGCGCAGCCGAGGAGGCTCACCGCCAGCCCCGCGGAAAGCGAGCAACTGGAGCGGAAATCAACCTCTACTCACTTCATCCAAAGGCAACAGTATTTACGAAAACACCTAAATGATGAATCCGAACGATTTCGAATCGTTCGGATTTTCTTTTAACCAAACACTTTTATTCCAACCTCAGTTATATTTTCCTCGTTACATCAGAACGTTTTATAATGGTAAGAAACGGGTACATTCATTTCATGGCAATTTGTTTTTTGAATAAGACCGGAGTAAATGGAGATACTGACAAGATGTGATTTCAAACCTTCTATTATTATGGTACGATAATATGTAAAGAAACAGTTACATAGAAAGCAGTGAATGTATGACAAGATTGAATAAAGAGAAAGTGATTGTCCTTATTGGTCCGACAGCAGTAGGAAAAACCAGTACAAGTATAAGCCTTGCAAAACGATTTGATGGAGAAATCATTAGTGGGGACTCCATGCAGATATATAAGCGGATGGACATCGGAACTGCAAAAATCACCACGGAAGAGATGGAAGGCGTACCTCACCACTTGATTGATATAAAAGAGCCTGAAGATTCTTTTTCAGTGGCGGAGTTTCAGAATCTTGTAAGGAAGAAAATATCCGACATTCATTCACGGGGGAAGATCCCTTTGATAGTAGGTGGGACAGGTCTTTACATTCAGGCTGTCTTATACGATTATCAATTCACAGAAATGCCGGGCGATGAACATTTTCGCACAAAGTTAGAAGCGGAGCTTGAAATGCATGATGCTGATTGGCTTCATCATAAGCTTGTTAAGGTGGACCCGGTTTCAGCCAGCAACATTCATCCTAACAATACGAGGCGTGTGATCCGTGCATTGGAGATTTTCCATTGTACCGGTAAGACGATGAGTGAGTATCAAAGTTCCCAAACTCACGAGCTTCAGTATGATATGGCGTTAATTGGTTTAACCATGGATCGGGAAAAACTGTATGAGAGAATCAATCTTCGGGTTGACCTGATGATACAGCAAGGACTTTTAGAAGAAGTGAAAGCGTTATATGATGGAGGGCTTAGAGACGTTCAATCTGTACAGGCGATAGGATATAAAGAACTTTATGATTACTTCGAAGGTACCGTCAGCCTGGAAACGGCCATAGAGAACCTTAAGCAAAACTCCAGAAGATACGCCAAGCGTCAGCTTACCTGGTTCCGAAATAAAATGGATGTTGCCTGGTATGATATGACAGAAGAAAGTTTACACAGCAAAAATATTGAGGACATTTCAGAATTTATTGCAGGAAAGCTTCAATTAAAGTCGAATAAGTAATGTAGAGATAGAAGAGGAGGACTAACCATGAAACAATCTATTAATATCCAAGATCAATTCCTAAATCAATTGCGAAAAGACAGTTCACTCGTAACGGTATTCCTTTTAAATGGCTTCCAGATTCGCGGCCAGGTAAAGGGGTTTGATAATTTTACCGTCCTGTTTGAAACAGAAGGTAAACAGCAACTGGTATATAAACATGCCATCTCAACATTCGCCCCGCAGCGAAATGTTCAAATAAATTTTGAAGAGCAAAATTAATGTTCATGTGAAAGCTGCCCTTTGTGGCAGCTTTTTATATTTGACCGGACGGGATGAATGCAAGAATAATTAATGAAATGTACCGTAAGTGAATAGGATAATAAGAGAGGCTTTAATTTTCAGCGTTCTATCTCTTCATTAACTAAAAAATGGACCCTGAAATAGTAATCACCAATATGGTATTGAAGATTATCAAACTGTATTACCGAAAATAGTGAGTCCGAAATGAAAATGCATTCAGCGTAATTCTATTTATTTCTCGGGAAAGCGCAGGAATAGACAGGATTCTTTTTATTTGTCGAAATAAATCAGGTAAAACAATAGACGTTTATCACCCTTAAATCTTAGAAGCGTATATTGTCTTTAGAATGGTGAGGTGAAATCTTTGGATCAACCAATGAGAATGAAAAATAACGGACAAATCAGTATAGTATTGAATTCACAAAAAAGGAGTTCAGTACGAGAAACCGTAGATTCGACTCCTCAGTCTCTTCCTCAAGAGCATGTAGCGTTGAAAGAAATTGAAGAAGAACTTGGATCTCTTGTCGGAATGGAAGAAATGAAAAAAATGGTGAAAGAAATTTATGCATGGATATATGTGAATAAAAAACGAGAAGCCATGGGACTGAAGGCAGGAAAACAAGCACTTCATATGATGTTCAAAGGGAATCCGGGGACTGGTAAAACGACGGTGGCGAGAATCATCGGAAAACTGTTTTTAAAGATGAACGTGCTTTCGAAAGGACACTTAATCGAGGCTGAGAGGGCTGACCTGGTCGGTGAATATATTGGTCATACGGCTCAGAAAACAAGGGATTTAGTGAAAAAGGCACTGGGAGGAATCCTATTCATTGATGAGGCGTATTCACTGGGCAGAGGCGGAGAAAAGGATTTTGGAAAAGAGGCCATTGATACCCTTGTGAAACATATGGAAGATAGGCAGCATGACTTTATCTTGATCCTGGCAGGATATTCAAGGGAAATGGAGCACTTCCTTACCTTGAATCCAGGATTGCAATCACGATTTCCCCTTGTGTTTCATTTCCCTGATTATTCTGTAGATCAGCTGATGGAAATCGGCAAAAGGATGCTGGATGAAAAGCAGTACTTATTGAGTCATGATGCCGAAAGAAAGATCCGTGAACATTTGAGTGCGGCAAAAAACACATTATCTCCAATGGCGTTTTCCAATGGACGGTATGTTCGGAATGTACTTGAAAAATCGATACGATCTCAAGCGATGAGGCTTTTATTGGAGAATTGTTACGATCGACATGATCTCTTAACCATCCGTAGCAATGACCTGGTCTTTACCAAAACGGCGTCCGATAACCATACTTAGTATATCGAATAATAAAAGAGGTTGGGACAAAAGTATTTAGTTGAAAGAAAATCCGAACGATTATTCGAAATTCTTTTTTGAAAATCGAAATCGTTCGGATTTTTCATTGGGTGTTTACGTAAACATCGTTGCTTTAAGATGTAGTAAGTAGTGGTTGATTTCCGCTCCAGGTGCTCGCTTTCCGCCCGAGGAAAGCGAAGTCTTGCACGGAAATCAAAAGCGGTGTAGCAAGCAATCCTAACTGAATTTATGATTGTTCGCCTTTAGAAGAAATGGATTTAGTTATGTCCCAGCCTCTTTTATCATTAAACATGAGCCCGTAAACTTCTATTTGGTAACCTCCATTTATATAGGTAGGAGAGCACACGTAAAGCTGTCGTAATGATGAAAAGGGAGTATAGCTCTAACGCTGAATTCACTATACCAAGTCCGATCGCCGCTCCACATAAAACTGCCCATACCGCATAAATTTCCGACCGTAGGACTAAAGGTTTCCGGCCAGCCAGAAGGTCACGGATAATTCCGCCACCACTACCGGTTAAAACGGCAGCCACGATGATCGCACTGATGGGGTGGTTCATTTCAGAAGCATATAACGCCCCCTGAATCGCAAAAGCCGATAGACCGATCGCGTCAAAGAAATTCCCCCACTTCCTCCAATGTTTCAAAAGATTATTCGGGAACAGAAAGACTGCTGTAATGGAGAGAAGGGCAATCTGAAACAACATTCCCTGCTCCCATAAAGCGGAAACGGGTACACCGATCAGTAAATTCCGGATGGCGCCTCCTCCAAATGCAGTGACAATTCCTAATATATAAACACCGAGGATATCATATTCCTCTTCCATGGCAATGATAGCTCCTGAAATAGCAAAAGCAATGGTACCGATGATACTCAGTACTTCCCACGTCATACACATTCCTCCTCACCCTATTACAATATGCTACATGCCATTATGTAGAATCTTGAAGTAGTGTTATGTCATAATCAAACATACTGATTTTAACACGTATGTGCTTATTTGCAACCATTTTTCATTGCTTTTTACATAGAGTTTACGATGTGGATTTGATATGATGGGAAATAGAATGAAACGGAAAGAAAGAAGGTTGTTTTTTGAAGAATGAAAATCTAGAAAAAGTCATTCTGGTGGGATGTCAACTGCACGATGATGACCTGAGTTTTCAGTATAGTTTAACGGAACTTGCAGAGCTGACAGCAACAGCTCAAGGTCAAGTTGCTGCCACTCTTATTCAAAAACGCGACAAGATCCATCCAAGCACGTATATCGGAAAGGGTAAAGTGGAGGAACTGGTCCTGTTGGAAGAGCAGTTTGAAGCGGACATCATCATCTTTAATGATGAACTATCCCCCAGTCAGATTCGCAACTTATCAAGAGAATTAAACGGCAGGGTGATTGACCGTACACAACTGATATTGGACATTTTTGCACAGCGAGCCCGCTCAAGAGAAGGGAAATTACAAGTAGAACTTGCCCAGCTTCAGTACTTGCTGCCAAGACTCATCGGTCAGGGGGCATCCCTCTCAAGACTGGGTGGAGGGATAGGCACCAGGGGGCCCGGTGAAACGAAGCTCGAAAGTGATCGTCGACACATCCATAAAAGGATTGACGATATAAAGAAGCAATTACAAACCATAGTTGATCATAGACAAAGGTACCGGGGGAGAAGAAAGCGGAACAAAGCTTTCCAGATTGCACTCGTCGGATACACAAACGCTGGAAAATCCACGTTGTTCAATCGAATTTCAATGGCTGATTCATATGAAGAAAATCAATTATTTGCGACTTTGGATCCGATGACGAGGAAAATGCCTTTGCCCAGTGGATATTCCACGTTACTCACAGATACCGTAGGGTTCATTCAAGATTTACCGACCACGCTGGTTGCGGCATTTCGATCTACCCTTGAAGAAGTAAAAGAGGCTGACCTCCTTCTTCATGTTGTGGATAGTTCAAATCCTGACTACAGTCAACACGAAAAGACAGTGCAATTCTTATTGAAAGATCTGGAAATGGATGGGCTGCAGCAGCTAACGGTATACAACAAGCGGGATGAAATGGATCCCGATTTTGTTCCCGACAGCGAATCAGAAACCATCCTCATTAGTGCCTTGAACGAAGAGGACAGAGGGAAGCTACTTATTAAGATAGAAGAAATCGTAAAGAATCAAATGATACCTTATCATGTGTTTGTCCCTGTGAATGAAGGGAAAATTCTATCCCAATTAAAGAGTGAAACCATCTTGAGAAAATTGGAATTCCAAGAAGCAAGTCAAGTATATGAAATGACCGGATTTTACCTTGAAGATCATCCGATCGCAGGAAGCATCAAGAAATTTCAAAAGTAGAAGGGAAACAACACTAAATGTTTGAACAATTAGTAAATGGAACGGTATTACAATCACTTGTAACAAAAGTGGAAGCGGATATCAAAGACATACACAAAAAAATCGATGAACGATCTGAAAGCAACCAGTTCAACGTCTTAAGAGCGTTTCAGAAGCACCGGGTAAGCGATTCTCACTTCATCCCGTCCACAGGCTATGGCTATGACGACGCAGGAAGGGACACCCTGGAAAGCATATACGCAGATGTATTTGGCGGGGAAGCAGGGCTTGTGCGGCCTCAGATCATTTCTGGTACCCACGCCATCTCCATCGCTTTGTTCGGTATACTCCGACCGGGAGATGAACTGGTGTACATAACGGGGAAACCTTATGATACATTAGAAGAAATTGTAGGAAGCCGAGGAAAGGGTACAGGTTCACTCAAAGACTTCCATATCCACTATCAGAGCGTTGATTTAGATGAGTCAGGAAAAGTAGATTTCGTAAAGGTGGCAACGACCATTTCAACAAAGACAAAAATGGTGGGTATCCAGCGATCAAAAGGGTATGCCAACCGGCCATCCTTTACCATTGAAGAAATAAAGGAAATGATTGATTTCATTAAAGAGATTGACCCTGGAATTGTTGTATTTGTAGACAACTGCTACGGGGAATTTGTCGAAGTGCAAGAACCATGTCACGTCGGTGCGGATCTAATGGCCGGCTCCCTTATTAAAAATCCCGGGGGTGGCCTTGCGAAAACAGGTGGATATATCGTCGGAAAGAAAGAATATGTAGAAGCCTGTTCCTTCCGTATGACCTCGCCGGGGATCGGGGCGGAGGCAGGGGCGTCTCTGTACAGTCTTCAAGAAATGTATCAAGGGTTCTTTTTAGCTCCTCACGTGGTGGCGCAATCATTAAAAGGAGCGGTTTTTACTTCGGCTCTGCTGACCGAGATTGGTATGAATACGGATCCTTCACCTCATGCCAGGCGCACGGATTTAATTCAATCGGTACAATTTGATGACAGGGAAAAGATGATCGCTTTCTGTCAGGCAATCCAATCAGCCTCACCGATCAATTCTCACTTCACGCCGTATCCGAACTATATGCCGGGCTATGAGGATGATGTCATCATGGCCGCAGGAACGTTCATTCAGGGAGCGAGCATTGAATTATCGGCGGATGGACCTATAAGACCACCTTATATAGCTTATGTTCAAGGCGGGTTGACATACTCCCATGTGAAAATCGCCGTTTGCTCTGCGGTGGACAACTTAATTGAAAAAGGTTTAATCACCATATAAAAAGGATATAAAAGTAGTAATTGGATAGTCTAAAATAGACTATCCATTTCTTTTGATTACTTATGTAAGAAAAACTCACATTTGATTGACAGAACTCCTGACATTACATATAATGAATTCAAGATGGAAAACAGAAGGAGGAATCAAGATGAGCGGAAGTGAAATTCGTCGAACGATGGCATTATTTCCAATTAGTATTGTCATGCAGCTCACGGACTTAACAGCTCGTCAGATTCGATACTACGAAGAGCATCAACTGATAAACCCGGCACGGACCGAGGGGAATCGCCGGCTCTTTTCCTTGAATGACATTGATAAGTTATTAGAAGTAAAGGATCTGTTAGATCAAGGTATCAACATGGCAGGGATTAAGAAGATCTTTTCTGTATCCGGTCATAATGAAAGCAAAGTCGTATCTGACGTAAGTAATGAAAAGGAAGAAAAAGCAAGACAGGATCTATCTGACGACGAGCTGCGTAAATTACTTCGCAATGAATTGATCCATTCCGGTCGATTCAATCGATCATCTCTGCGTCAAGGAGATATGTCCCGCTTCTTTCATTAAATAAACCCTTTAATAAACTTGAGGAGGAATTACGTAAATGGCAAAGTATACTAAGGAAGATGTTGCAAGATTAGCGAATGAAGAAGGAGTTAAGTTCATTCGACTACAATTCACCGACATTTTAGGGACGATCAAGAACGTAGAAATCCCTCTAAGTCAGCTTGAAAAAGCATTAGATAACAAAATGATGTTCGATGGTTCTTCCATTGAAGGATTCGTCCGTATCGAAGAATCAGATATGTACCTCTTCCCGGATTTAGACACATGGTTAGTTTTCCCGTGGACAGCTGAAAAAGGTAAGGTAGCCCGTCTGATCTGTGATATTTACAATCCGGATGGCACTCCGTTCGAGGGAGACCCCCGTAATAACCTAAAACGCATTTTAGGTGAAATGGAGGAACTTGGGTTCACTGACTTCAATCTTGGGCCAGAGCCGGAATTCTTCCTCTTTAAATTAGATGTAAATGGCGAACCTACGTTAGAATTAAATGATAACGGTGGCTATTTTGACCTAGCCCCTACCGATTTAGGGGAGAACTGCCGTCGTGATATCGCTTTAGAACTTGAAGAGATGGGCTTTGAAATCGAAGCATCTCACCATGAAGTAGCTCCCGGACAACATGAGATCGATTTCAAATACGCCAATGCATTAAGAGCTTGTGATGATATTCAGACATTCAAACTGGTAGTAAAAACGATTGCCCGTAAACACGGTTTGCACGCTACATTCATGCCGAAACCATTATTCGGTGTAAATGGCTCAGGAATGCACTGTAATATGTCCTTGTTCAAAAATGGAGTGAACTCTTTCTTTGATGAAAAAGGTGACTTGCAACTAAGCGATACTGCCCGTCAATTCCTTGCTGGTATCATTAAGCATGCCACTGCATTTACAGCGATTACCAACCCGACTGTAAACTCATATAAGCGCTTAGTTCCAGGATACGAAGCACCTTGCTATGTTGCCTGGTCTGCGCGTAATCGTAGCCCGTTAATCCGTATCCCTGCTTCCCGTGGCCTGAGCACACGCGTTGAAGTCCGCAGTGTCGACCCAGCGGCAAATCCTTACCTTGCAATGGCTGTTTTACTTGCGGCAGGATTAGATGGAATTAAGAATAACCTACCGGCTCCTAAGCCAATTGACCGCAACATCTATGTAATGGACAAAAAAGAGCGTGAAGAAGCAGGTATCGTAGATCTTCCTGCAACATTATATGCAGCTCTTGAAACATTAAAAACAAGTGAAGTAATTGTTAAGTCCCTTGGGGAACACATATTCGAACATTTCGTGGAAGCGAAAGAAATCGAGTGGGATATGTTCCGTACACAAGTACATCCTTGGGAACGTGAACAGTACATTCAAATGTATTAATTACCAGGAACCCTCAACGATATATCTTTGAGGGTTTTTTACACAAAGTTCAGGCTGTATTCATAGGGGGGAAGAAGGGAATCAGGGAAGGAAACGATATCAAAAAAAGCCTGGGGATGGAATGTTTCGACTTCCAACCTCAGGCTTTTTTTCATTATTATGATAACCGGCTGATAATAGTTTCTGGCATGCCCTAAGCATACCGAATGCCACTATCAATGAACTTGACGATACACTCCAACCACTTTACCTAAAATGGAGACGTTCCGTAAAATGATTGGTTCCATTGTTGAGTTCTCTGGCTGCAGACGCACATAATCCTTTTCTTTAAAGAAACGTTTGACCGTTGCTTCATCTTCATCGGTCATGGCAACGACGATATCTCCGTTGTTCGCTGTCTGCTGCTGGCGAACAATGACAAAATCCCCATCCAATATGCCGGCTTCGATCATACTGTCACCCATGATTTCAAGCATGAAGACCTGCTCATCCGAAGGGGCCATCCGCTCGGGCAGAGGGAAAAATTCTTCCACATTTTCAACAGCCGTTATCGGTTGACCTGCTGTGACTTTACCGATTAAAGGGACGTTTACTACACGTTGTCGCGGTATCGTATCTTCTTCAAGGTCCAGAATTTCTATCGCTCTCGGTTTAGTCGGATCACGACGGATCAGACCTTTACTTTCAAGCCTGGCTAAATGTCCGTGTACAGTGGAACTGGAAGCAAGACCGACAGCTTCCCCGATTTCACGTACGGAAGGGGGATACCCTTTTTCTCTGACTGCAACTTTAATATATTGTAGTATGTCCTGCTGTCTCTTCGACAATTTTGTCATGTTCACGCACCTCTATTATAGATCTTATGTTCCCATTATAGCATGTCACCACTATTGATACAAACATAAGTTCGAATTTTGTTGACACCAAACGAGTGTTCGTATTACAATGAAAACACAAAACAGAACAAACGTTCGTATGGGGGTAATTTTATGTTAACACATATTTGGAATCGATTCTCTTACATTATTATATTATTTGTTTTAGTCCTTTCAGCAGCTTGCTATTTATTAATCAATATGACTGATCAACCTTCCTTCCAAAGTATCACAGTAGAGGAGAGTGATACTCTTTGGACTATTGCCAAACAGTATAATGAAGAATATTCTATGACAGTGGAAGAATTTATCGCCTGGGTTGGCGAAGAGAACGAATTGACCTCTTTTACCATCAAACCTGGTGAATCACTTGTGTTACCTATTGAAAATCCAACAATATCATCTCAATCAGATTTCGAACTGGTCATGAACAAAGAATAGAGGGATAGAAGATGAAAGCAGTCATATACTGCAGAGTAAGTACTAAGAAAAACACACAGGAAACATCATTGGAACGGCAGGAAGAAGAACTGGTTAAATTGGCGAACGAACATCATTATGAAGTAAATGCGGTCATCAGGGATCAGGCGAGCGGATTTGAATTGGACCGTCCAGGTGTTTTGGAACTTTTGGACCTGGTCAGAGATAAATCAATTGAGGCTGTGCTTATCCAGGACGAGACAAGAATCGGCAGGGGAAATGCCAAGATCGCCCTTATTCACTGTCTGTTAAAAGAGGAAGTGAAAATCATCAGTCAGACTCATAGTGGAGAATTACACTTATCCGAATCCGATTCTATGGTCATCAACATTGTCAGTATGGTGGAGGAATATCAACGTAAACTTCATAACCTTAAAATTAAGCGGGGTATGAAGCGGGCTGTGGAAAATGGCTTTCAGCCTCATAAAAATTTAAAAAACAAAGGAAATGTGGAAGGAAGGGAACGCATTGAGGTGCCGGTCGAAGAAATCGTGCGATTAAGGAAAAATGAATTAACCTTCGCTGAGATTGCAGCTACTCTTAGGGGATTTGGATACGATGTATCCAAAGCTACGGTACATAGACGCTTCAAGGAATATATGGTGTCCCTTGATCATGCATAACCCTTGTTTTATACCCTTTATTCTAGTAACATGACGGTAATGTAATACACTGCTTTTAGAATGTTTTAGAGTTTGCAAACTATGCAATAAAGGAGTTTTTATAGATGCTTTCAAAATCAAAAATGAATAGAATCAACGAACTTGCCAAAAAGTCCAAAAGTAGCGGACTAACTGAGCAGGAAGCGAAAGAACAGACCAAACTTAGAAAAGAATATCTAGAAACGTTCCGTCAATCGATGAAAGGCACAATTGAAAATACAAGAATCTTTGATCCGGAAGGAAATGAAGTAACACCTAAAAAGATCCAAGATATACAGAATAAGAAAAAAATGCATTAATCAAAAAACTTCCAGGCCAATTTTGATAGGTCCTGGAAGTTTTTTGATTCATTTTCCTCCCTCATAAGATTTGAAGGGTTTTTATTTTCAACGATCATAAAGTCATGTTATCATTCAAGATAGTTGTATAAACTATCAAAGAAGATTAATATTAATAAGGTACATTAAAAGGAAGGATGTCTGACATATGTTTGATAAAACAGATCAATTAGCAATTAATACAATTCGTACATTATCAATCGATGCGATTGAAAAAGCAGGTTCCGGGCACCCGGGAATGCCTATGGGGGCAGCTCCAATGGCGTATGCACTTTGGACAAGGTTCATGAATCATAATCCTAAAAATCCAGAATGGTTCAACCGCGACCGTTTTGTCTTATCTGCGGGACACGGTTCGATGCTGTTGTACAGCCTACTCCATCTTTCTGGTTATGATGTTTCAATGGATGATCTTAAAAATTTCCGCCAATGGGGAAGTAAGACTCCAGGACATCCGGAGTACAAGCATACCTCTGGTGTAGAAGCAACGACTGGCCCGCTGGGACAGGGGATTGCAATGGCAGTTGGTATGGCATTAGCTGAAAGACATCTGGCCACTACATATAACAAAGACCAATATAATATGGTCGATCACTTTACATACTCCATTTGTGGAGATGGGGACTTAATGGAAGGTGTTTCCTCTGAAGCTGCTTCATTGGCAGCACATCTCAAATTAGGACGCCTTGTTGTTCTTTATGATTCCAATGATATTTCACTTGACGGAGAGTTGGATAAGTCATTCTCTGAGAGTGTTAAGGGACGATTTGAATCATACGGATGGCAGTATATTCGTGTTGAGGATGGAAATGATCTTGACGAAATTTCCAAAGCGATTGAAGAAGGTCAAGGGGATACATCCCGCCCGACAATGATTGAAGTTAAGACAGTCATTGGGTACGGAGCTCCGAATAAATCAGGTAAATCTGCTGTTCATGGTGCACCTCTGGGTGAAGATGAAATGAAGCTTACGAAAGAAGCGTACAAGTGGACATTCGATCAGGATTTCCACGTGCCTGATGAGGTATATAGCCGCTTTGAGGAAAAGATCCAACAAGCTGGCTCTGAGAAAGAACAAGATTGGGCCAACCAATTCATTAAATACAAAGAGGAACACCCTGAACTAGCCACTCAATTAGAAGCGGCGATCAAAGGCGAACTCCCTCAAGGATGGGATAAGGACATCCCGGTATATGAAGAAGGAAAAGCATTGGCAAGCCGAGCTTCTTCAGGGGAAGTGTTGAATGCCATTGCTCAAAACCTCCCTTCATTCATCGGTGGTTCCGCTGACTTGGCAGGATCAAACAAAACGATGATTAAAGATGAGAAAGATTTCATGCCTGAATCTTATGAAGGCCGCAATATCTGGTTCGGAGTCCGGGAATTCGGTATGGGTGGTGCCATGAATGGTATGGCACTGCACGGAGGGCTTCATGTATTCGGTGGGACATTCTTTGTATTCAGTGACTATTTAAGACCTGCTATCCGTTTGGCGGCAATAATGGGCTTACCTGTTACGTATGTATTCACACATGATAGTATCGCTGTGGGAGAAGACGGACCTACCCATGAACCTGTTGAACAGCTTGCATCCCTGCGTGCAATGCCTAACCTGTCAGTCATTCGACCTGGTGACGGTAATGAAGTGGCTGCCGCCTGGAGATTATCGTTAGAATCTAAAGATCAGCCTACGATGCTGGTTCTATCCCGTCAGGATCTACCAACGCTTAAAGGTACGGCTGATAAAGCCTATAACGGGGTTAACAAAGGAGCATATGTTGTCTCAGCTTCGGGTAAAGAACAGCCTGATGCCCTTTTGATTGCGACTGGTTCTGAAGTGCATCTTGCGGTAGATGCGCAAAATGCACTTGAAAAAGACGGCATCAGTGTTTCAGTTGTGAGCATGCCATCTTGGGATCGTTTCGAAAAGCAATCAAAAGAATACAAAGAATCCATCCTGCCTAAGAGCGTGAAAAAACGCCTGGCTATCGAAATGGGCTCTCCGATGGGCTGGGATCGCTACGTTGGCGATGAAGGTGACATCCTGGCAATCAATGGTTATGGTGCATCTGCCCCAGGAGCGAAGGTAATGGAAGAATATGGTTTCACTTCTGAAAATGTGGTATCTAGAATCAAAGCTTTACTTCAATAATCGTGAATGGAAAAGGTCGGCTCCTTACACCCTCTAAGGAGTTGGCCTTTTTCTTTTGGGTGAACACAATAGGAGTAAGGGTGGAAGAGATTGGGTATAGAACAAGTAACGTATAAATACTTCGTTCCGTCCCTTAATATTCAGAAGAGATAGAATAGGTTCGACAAAACTAGTGCAGATTTTCAACAATTTATGACAATGACTCCCTTCTAGTTGATTTATACTATATGAAAGAAAGGTAGGAGGGAGTAAAGGTGCGAAATTATCAAATCTATTGGATTGAAGAGTTGTTTGTTCAACACTACTATGGTCGTGAAAGAATGTTCTATCAATTGTTTTCTGATTGGGAAGCGAGTACAGGTGATCTTCACGAAATCGTCTCGAAACAAGTAGATTACATTACGAAACCGATTCCATACCTTCCTACACAAAGACTCCTTCAGCACGAAATCACGAAGGTTAAAGAGGCAGCCTGGATAAACTCCGTGGCGACAATCGAAAAAGAAGAATCAGGCGCGACACTCGTTCTGAATGAAAAGTCAATGTCTTTGAATGCCTGGGGACACGATGAATCTGAATATATCTTTTTTGAAATTTTACGAAGGAATATGGGTCAGTTATTGGCAATGGATATCAAAAATGAACGTTTTGGCTGGTTAAAACCAATAAAACAAAGAAAGTTTATATATTAATATGAAATTTCGACCAAAATATTGTATAATGTTTCAGGGTTTAGTACACTTTTAAAAGGACAACATGAAGGAGGAAGTAAGAGTATGGGAACGACTGGATTACTTATTCTAGTAGGCGTTCTGGCATTACTTGCCGGAGTAGCACTAGGATTTTTCATTGCTCGTAAATATATGATGAGCTATCTTAAGAAAAATCCACCAATTAACGAGCAAATGTTACGCATGATGATGATGCAAATGGGGCAAAAACCATCCCAGAAGAAAATCAATCAGATGATGAATGCAATGAATAAGAACATGAAGTAATAGATGGAAGCACTCAGGTGATGAGTGCTTTTTCTATTGTTGGGGCATCCTGATATGAGGGTGTGTACAGATGATTTTATAAGATTAGGTAGGATAATGGGATTATTTTCGTGAATTCATAAAAACTTAAAGATTATCAGGCTGATTGAAATGTAATGTATGATAAAATATAGTCCGGAGGGAGTCATATGAAAAAATGGATGATTGTATCTCTGTCCCTTTTGATTCTTATTGCCGGATGCAGCAATAAGCCTCAAGAAGTGATAGATGAAGAAACGCTTGAAATTCAAAATAGTGCAGCAAGTGATGCACGTGAATATTTAAATTATAAAGTAAACAAAGAAAAAAAGTCGGTAAATCGCGGTCTTATTACAATGACTATCAATAACCGCAGTGATATGGATGAAATTGAGACGGGCCTTATGTCCTTATCCACTGAACATTTTTCTCCTGAAAAGTATGTCTACCAGGAAGGGCAGTATTTAAAGAATCTAAGCTCATGGTTAGGGAGAAAGTCTAAATCCAATAAGGCAGGTCTTAACCCTGAATTGGAGATTACCGATGATATGTCATGGGAACAACAGATGGAGCTGGAAAAGAAAAACCCAATGTACCTTGCTTATATTCATGAGCAGAATTATGTAGACGCAGAAGGGAATATCAAGGGAATTTCCCTTGGTCTTGCGATGAACTCCATCGATTATATCAGGGTGGAAGATGATAAGAAGCTTATGCATTTTGACGAAGCGAACATTAACGAAAAAATGATGGAAGAATACGGGAAAAAAGTAGCTGGAACAGTGGCCCGCCGTGTAAGGGCAAATAAAGAATTGAAAAATGTACCCATTATGATTTCGATTTACAAACTACAACCTTTAAACAGCGTTGTTTCAGGTAACTATATCGCCACAACCTATTTAGATGAGAATGATAGGAAAATCAAAAAGTGGGATGATGTATCCGACAAATATTATTACTTCCCTAGTGATGAAGGAGAAGAGAAGGACCGGGATTTATATAACCGGATCCGGGATCTTGAAGATTATGTGTCAAAGTATTTCTCTCATCAGGATATTGAATTTGTGGGTAAAGGATTGTATAAAAAGGATACGCTAAATAAATTGGTCATCGATGTACATACAGGCATGGTGAAAGAAACCGAATTAATTGGGTTTGCACAGGCGATTGGTCCTGAAATCGTCGATTACTTCCCTCATACACCGGTTTACCTTTATGTGAAAACCCCTAAAGGTCTCAAAGCCACCATTGTCAAAGAAGTGGACCAGGAACCATTTGTACAAATACATTAAAATACTTCTATATGAAAGAGCTTCTCTAATCATGATTAGAGAGGTTCTTTTAATATAGTTCTTTTGCCAAAACCTATCCAATGGCAGAACTTCGACAGAAGATGGGGCTGGTGCTTCAGGATCCATTCCTATTCTTTGGTAATAAATCATGCAACAGGGAGACCCTTTATTTGGGTCTCCCTGTTCATATTTAGCATTATATTAGTATTGTTTATTTGGATGAAAGGTTTAGTTCAGCTCATTTGGGGTGTGTAGCATTTTTTTATGTATTGTGAGTTGTAGCTATTTAACAGACGATCAAGTTCCTGACTAAATTGAATAGCTTGAGGTGACGTCAGTCCATTTTCAGCAACAATATCAATTAATTGAGTACGCTTTTTTTCAATTCGTTCGAGAAGCTCTTTTTTAGACACGGCTGTTTCCTTTCTTTTGTATGTCCTGACAAGTGGAATACAAAACTAGTAATAACTGTAACTTTTTATTAGTATAACGAAAATAGCCTATTTTTTCAAAGTAAAATTATCGGATTTTAAAAAAGAAAAGAGACTTTAATACAAATGAAAGAGTAAAAGGTGATTGTAATAAGATAGTCACAAATCTTTCACATAAACATCCCTCATAGTTTGTAGCATTGTTTGATAGAATAGATATATATACTGAATTGTAGGAGATGTGGAAATGTCTGATATTAATATTTTTTTAGCCTTCGGGGCAGGATTCCTAAGCTTCATATCCCCATGCTGCTTACCTTTATATCCCGCCTTTCTTTCATACATAACCGGGATGAGTGTCAATGAATTGAAAACGGATAATGCCATGTTGCAGAGAAGAAGTTTACTGCATACATTATTCTTCTTAGTTGGTTTCTCAGCCATTTTTATCGCGATTGGTTTTGGGGCTTCCTTTATTGGAAACTTCTTTTTAAATTATAAAGATCTTATTAGACAGCTTGGGGCAATTTTTATTGTTATATTTGGCCTGGTTGTCATTGGTGTGTTCACTCCGGAATCCTTGATGAAGGATCGCAGAATTGAATTCAAGAATAGACCTGCGGGCTTTATCGGTTCCATTTTGATCGGAATGGCATTCGCCGCAGGGTGGACTCCCTGTACAGGTCCGATCCTTGCTTCAGTTCTTGCGCTTGCCGCAACGAATCCTGGTTCAGGTGTCATGTACATGACAGCATACGTATTAGGCTTTGGCATTCCTTTCTTCATTCTGTCATTCTTCATTGGAAGAATGCAGTGGATCAGAAAGAACAGTGGAAGAATTGTGAAAGTAGGGGGATATGTCATGATTGCTGTAGGAATCATGCTGTTCTTTGATTGGATGACGGTCATTCTTGCTTACTTTACGACGCTATTCGGAGGCTTTCAAGGATTTTAATCAACTTTAGGCAGTAATTAAAAGAATAAATTGAATAAATATTACGATTTATGGTATAGTTTAATTGGATTAAATAGGTAAATAGACTCAATAGACATCGATAGTGTATACGAGGAGGAAACATCTGTGGCAACGATTCTTGTAGTGGATGATGCGAAATTTATGAGATTGACTCTTGGAAACATGCTTTCATCCAGCGGGCATGAAGTCGTTGGGGAAGCTGAGAATGGACTCATTGCCGTGGAGAAGTATCGTGAGCTTCACCCTGACCTGGTGACGATGGATATCACCATGCCGGACATGAATGGAATTGAGGCAGTTAAGAAGATTCTTACCGAATTCCCTCAGGCCAAGATTATTATGTGTTCGGCGATGGGACAACAAAAGGTGGTAGTGGAAGCAATTGAAGCCGGAGCGAAGGACTTCATAGTTAAACCATTTGACGAAGTGCGTGTAGACGAAGCCATCAAAAGGGTGTTAGGCTGATAAACCGAGAGAGATTGAATCTTCCATTCATTCTCTCTTTTTTCTGTTTTCGTTTTTCCTGCATTTGGGCTATAATAAGGAAAGGTATGAAAGTAGATTATAAAAGGATGATGATGCTTTATGATGATTGCTTCATCCATTGTAGCGATTTGCATGGGATTTATGGTGATATTTATCAGGATGAAGGCTCAGAAAAGGCCGGTAAGCGGTAAGAAGATTATTTTACCCCCTCTCTTTATGAGTACGGGTGCGTTGATGTTCTTATTTCCTGTCTTTCGGGTCAATGTGAGTGAGTTTTTAGAGGCGATTACTGTCGGGATGGTATTCTCTCTGTTGTTAATCAAGACATCCAAGTTTGAAATTCGTGAAAATGATATTTATTTAAAGCGTTCTAAAGCGTTTGCCTTCATTTTGATCGGCCTTCTGTTAATTCGAATTGTAGCAAAGTCGATCCTAAGTACTTCAATTGATTACGGAGAACTGAGCGGGATGTTCTGGATACTAGCTTTTGGCATGATCGTTCCATGGAGGATAACCATGTATTTTCAATATAGAAAGCTGCATCAGGAAAATCAGGACTTAACGACGAATTCAATTTAATGCACCGTTAAAAAGCAGGGAGACACGCCCTGCTTTTTTATTTTGTAAATCTTACTGAAAGGTGACAGTTTTATGACAATGCATACGAATATGCATAAGAGTAAATCTTTTAGGGCAAAGAGGGAGAAGATGAATGAATAATAAATGATACTGGTGGGATTACGATTGTTTACATTAGCAGATATCTGGACTTTTTTCCTGGCCTTCTTTCTTACATTGCCATTAGTCACCATTTTACACGAATTGGGTCATATATTGATTGCACGAATATTTGGTGCGAAGATAAAGTTTGCCATTGGAACCGGTAAACACCTGATAAATATTGGTCCTTTGGAAGTGAAGAGAATGTACTTTATGGAGGGATGGTGTCAATATCGGGAATTGAAGTACAACAAGGTATGGGTGCATGTCCTGATCTATTTATCAGGCAGTTTATTCAACCTGGTGGCGATACTATTCATTAACTTTCTGATTTATGAAGGTGTGATACCTGTGCACATCTTTTTCTATCAATTTGTGTATTTCTCGGTTTACTTCATCTTTTTCTCGTTGTTTCCTTATAGGAACGGAGACGGAAAACCGAGTGACGGCCAAGCGATTCTCGACGTCATTCGCTTTGGCAAAGCAGAAGATCCCATTGATTAAGTGCCTATATAAAAAAGGTAAACGGTTAACGTTTACCTTTTTTTGCATTCTTCCATTTTACGTATAAAATAGCAGCCCCGACAATAAAGATTACATATAATACAATTGGAATGACAAGTATCCAGCCCATTCTATTCCCTGCCTGTTTTATTAAAATAAATGTTCATAGGGTGTAACTTCTATCTGCATTTCATCAAGTTTTTTTCTCAGAAATTTATGATCTCGCTTTGGAGTCGCCAAAATATATCCTCTGATGACTAATTCTTTCGTTATGGCTCCAGCTCTTTCTTTTAAAGCCAATTCACCAATTTTTCCGGCGATTTTCTGTTTTGCAACGTCCCTGAATAATTCTGGAACCGGGGTAACCAGCTCATTCAGCATTTTCTTTTCGTCTTCACCCCAAAGATGGATGGTTTCGTTCACATAATGTTCCTCCCAATCCAAGTCAGATTTACCATCTTCCTTTGGGAACCTCTTTAAGAATTTCCGGAACATGAAGAATCCACCGATCGCAAACGAAGCCACTAAAAAAACGACCCAAAAAAGGATAAAATATAAGAACCAACCTTCTAGCATATTTTTCACCTCAGTTTAAAAGCATATCCTATTCAATTATAGACAAGGACTTTGTCCCTGACAAGAATATCATCGTTTTTATAAAAGACTCTATACTGTTATTAATTAGAAATGATATACTAATAAATAACAAATATCGTGAAAATTCTTTCTATTTCGATTGTTTTTAAGCTTGTGCAAATAGGAGGCTCGCATGATGAAATTCACAGGCAGGATCGTATCATTACTTACTGGACTTTTATTAGTTATTACATGGGATTTTATTTATTACTTTGTTCTCCATTATCCGGTGGATTTAAGGGTGGATATGGTTTTCACTCTATTGATACTTTTCATCAGCTATTATATGGGGAAAAGTTATGATATCAGCCATAGTTCGTTGGCAGCCCTCAGAACAAGTGAAGAAAGGGTTAAGCTGCTTAATGAAGAGATGCAACACGTCCTCCAAAGTATTGATGAGGTGGTTTTTCACACAAATGCCAAGGGGGAATTTCAATTCCTCAATCAATCCTGGGAAGAATTTACGGGATATACGGTCAAAGAAAGCCTGCATAAGAAAGCCCTCCATTTCATTTCCCTCCATGAACGTCATGAAATACTCCGACTGGTAAGGCAAAGCATCGATTTACATAGGGAGAAAACAAGGATGGATATCCCCTACCAAAAAAGGGATGGTCAGTTTCGTTGGGGAGAGGTCAATATTAAGCTGAACTATAATGGGAATGGTGAGTTGCTGGGTACAGTGGGTACCATTTCAGATATTACCGAAAGGGTACATAATGAGGAAGAATTGATGGAAATGAATGAAACCCTGGCTATTGAATCTCAAAAACTTTCAGTTGCCGGGCAATTAGCTGCAGGGATTGCTCATGAAGTCCGAAATCCATTGACATCAATTAATGGATTTCTGCAGTTGTTAAGAGATGAAGCCGATGAGAAAACAAAGGAATACTTAGGGATTGTCTTTTCTGAAATCAAGCGGATCGAACTTGTACTGAGCGAGTTGTTGATCCTTGCGAAACCGCAATCTGTTACGTATAAACGAATTAATATCATCGAAACACTGGATCATGTTTCGAAATTACTGAATACGAATGCCATCTTATATAATATCGAAATTCAAACGGAGTTTCATGAGAGAGAGCTGTATATCCGCGGCGATGAAAATCAATTGAAGCAGGTTTTCATCAATTTATTAAAAAATGCGATAGAAGCGATGCCTCATGGAGGAACGATTACCATTCACGCTGATTTCAATTCCCATAATAAGGTGCAATTGATGTTTAAGGATGAGGGTGTAGGGATGAAGAAGGAAACCCTGGAAAAACTGGGAGAGCCTTTCTTCACGACAAAAACGAAAGGAACAGGTCTCGGCCTTACTATATGCCTTAGGATCCTTCGCGATCATGGAGCAGATATCCGGGTGCAAAGTGATCAGGGAGAGGGCACAACCTTTCATATAATGTTTGACGGCGTTCAGGCGTCAGAGAGGAAGAAACGGGAAGCACTGCAGAAATAGAGAAAAAGGATCCTTATGGATAACATAAGGGTTCTTTACTATGTATGGATGAGGTCTTCTAAATGGCGGGACTGCCTGGGAATCGAACCCAGCGGAGACGGCACGCGCCTCCCGAAAGTTTTGAAGACTAAGGCAAGCACCAGCTCAACGATCAGCCCCGAAAGGTAAGTATATATAAGTTATACCATGGGAAGAAAACTTGTTCAAATGTTTTTAACAGTGCATTCATACTAATGACCCAGTTGAATAAGAGATTTGAAGGGAATAAATGCTGTTTATTTGAAATATTTACAAGATTTAAACTTTGGAGAAATCTGCAAATATTTCTTTACCATTGGTATATCTCCATGATAAGATACTTTTTGCCGGCTTATTATAGACAAAGTAAGCGTTTCCTAGTGGAGCAGCTTACTGTACGTAAACATATAGATATAGACAGAGAGGGGAAACAAACATGAAAAAAGTATGGGTATTAGGTCTTGGTTTATCTTTGGTATTAGCAGGATGTTCTGACTCCGGTTCTGACAAGGAGAAGAAAGATGAGGCGTCAAGTACTGAAGAGAACAAGGATACGACTGGGGAATTAATGGACTACTACTTGAATTTAACAACGACCGTTAACGGTGCTGATATTGATTTAAATGGTTATGAAGAAGCGATGGCAGGTGAAGAGCCTCCAGCTGGAGACGAATTGGCAACATTGAAGGAATCTGCTCAAGCATCAGCGAAAGCATCCGCAGAAGCAGTTGAAGGCATGGAGATCCCCAAGGGTCTTGGAGATCAAAAAGAAGCGGTGGAATCATTCCAATCCACACTCGCTGAATCGTATAACATGAAAGCTGATGAACTGTCTAAAGAAGGCGAAGCAGATTTCACAGCAGCTGATGAAAAATTGAACGATGCAGAAAATCAAATCAAAAAAGTTTTAGATGAAGCTGGTCTGGTAAGTTCAAGTTTGATCAGTGATTTAAACGGTTAATACTAAAGTATAAAGGTCTATTACGACCACTTATAGTTGGGTAAAGCGAGTCCGGTTTGTACAGGATTCGCTTTTTTTCTGTTCGTGTACCCATTTTCTCCCCAACTACCTATATATAGGATGAGAGGAGGGAGAAAATGGAGCCGATTATTTCACTAGTTTCTGAAGTAGGGTTTCCGATTGTGGTCACGATGTATCTTCTTTATCGAATCGAGACAAAGCTTGATGCTGTCATCACGTCAATTCAAACACTACCTCAGCAACTCAAAGAATAATGGAAGTGGGACCGCTTTATGTGGTCCTATTTTTTGACGATTTATAAAAGGGTTGTGCCCGATCCACTATCAATGATTTTCTTACACGGAGACCCTGTGAGTTTGATATAATTCAGTTAGAAACAAGAATGTCCGGAGAGGGGAAAACAGTAGTGAAATTCATTCATACCGCAGATTGGCACCTGGGTAAATTGGTGCATGGCATATATATGACAGAAGAACAACGATACATATTGGAGGAATTCATAGAACTTGTGAAAGAGGAGGAACCTGATGCAGTCGTCGTTGCGGGCGATCTCTATGATCGATCGGTGCCTCCTACAGATGCAGTGCAGCTATTAGATGAAGTGTTATTCCGGATAAATGTAGAGCTCGACACACCGATTGTAGCAGTTTCAGGCAACCATGATAGTGCAGAGAGGCTGTCATTTGGGTCTTCATGGTACAAACATAGTCAATTTTATTTAAAGGGGAAAGTTTCGGCAGATTTTACACCTATCCATATAAAAGGGGTGAACTTCCACTGCGTTCCTTATGCTGAGCCTGGTACAGTCAGACAAATACTTGATGATGACTCGATCAATAGTCATCATGCAGCAATGGAAGCCATCGTAAAGAGGATCGAAGAACAGATGAACCCTGATGAACCACATGTTTTTGTTGGTCATGCATTTGTATTGGGAGGAAAAACGACGGATTCGGAGCGGACTCTTTCAGTTGGGGGATCCGGGTGTGTGGGGGCAGAGGTATTCAGACCATTCCATTACACTGCACTCGGTCACCTTCACAGTCCCGATGCCATTAGGCATGAAACAATCAGGTATTCAGGTTCTCTGTTGAAATACTCCTTTTCAGAAGCTTCTCAGAGGAAATCTGTCACCATTGTTGAAATGGAGGAGAATGGGACCTTTGAATTGCGGGAAAAGGTACTTCAGCCTAAACAGGATATGAGGGAACTGCAGGGGCATATGGAAGAGTTGCTCGATCCGGCTTTTTATCAGTCGCAGAAGGTGAATGACTATTTAAAGATCACACTTCATGATGAAGGTACATTAATCGATCCAATCAATCAGCTGAGACAAGTCTACCCAAACGTGCTTCATCTTGAGCGAAAGAGGGATCTGACCGATGCTAAAAAGAAAAATTCGTTCCAAGTACTAGAGGATAAAAGACGGTCTGAACTGGACTTGTTTAAAGAATTTTATAAGGACATGACGACAAGTGAATTCACTGATGAAAAGGAAGATGTGGTACGTCATATGATTGATATCGCCAGAAAGGAGGTTGATCATGCATGAAACCACTTAAACTAGTGATGCAGGCGTTTGGGCCTTATGCCGGCAGGGAAACCATTGACTTCCGGGAGCTGGATAACCGCACCATGTTCGTGATTTCCGGTAAAACAGGGGCGGGAAAGACAACGATTTTCGATGGGATTTCCTACGCGATCTATGGAAAGGCCAGCGGAGAAGACCGAAATCCGACAGAATTAAGAAGCCAATTTGCCAGTAATGATGATAGTACAGAAGTAGATCTTCTTTTCAGTTTACGTGGCAGGACCTATCGTATTTGGCGTTCACCCCAGCAGGAAAAAAAGAAAGCAAGGGGGGAGGGATATACCACCATCAATGCCCGATCTGAAGTATATGTGTACGATGAAGAGGGGAAAGAACAGCTTCTCGCGGCAAATGTGAGGGAAGTAGATGAGAAGATCAAAGAGTTGATCCAACTCGATGCCAATCAATTCAGACAAATCCTTATGATTCCCCAGGGGGAGTTTCGGAAACTTCTTACATCGGATAGTAAAGATAAAGAACTCATATTGCAACGCCTCTTCCATACGGAGCTTTACAAGACGATTCAGGAAAAATTGAAATCCGAGGCTGACGAGTTGAAAAGGTCTGTTGAATCCTCTATAGAAGAACGAACAAGGGAATTAGTAAGAATCCATTTTGAAGAAAATGAAGAACTTGAATCTCTTTTATTGGAAAATCCGTTAAATGATCATCGCATTCTGCACCTTCTGTCCCCTCATATTGAAGAAATGGAAAAGAAGGAGAGGAATCTCAGGCAACAATATGAGAATGTTCAGGGGAAAAGGGATGTCTTTCAGAAGGATCTTGCGGAGGCTAAAAGTCTGATCGATCAATACGATCTTCAGGTGAAACTTAAGAATCAGAAAGAATCCCTTTTAGCATTGAAGCCTGAAATCGAATCGATCGATCACGAGATTGTACTGGCCAGGAGAGCTTCCCATTTGGTTCAACAAGATGAATATTGCCACAAACTTAACCGGAATCTCAGTGAACTTAAGAGTCAATTAGCAAAACTATCCGAAGAAAAACAAACAATCTCTGAAAAGCTAATGACAGCAACAAAGATTTTTGAAGAAGAAACAAATAATGAAGAACTCAGGGAACAAGCTTCAAAAAGAGTGACTCAACTTGAAAATATGGAAAAAGATATAGATTCGTTAGATATGTTAACGAACGAAACGGGTGAATTGAAAGAAAGGTACGAAAAACAGCAGGATATTATAACAAAACAGAATGAGCAGGTTTCATTATTACAAAAAGGTATAAAGGAAAGGGAAGTACGTGTCAAAGCAGAAGAAGGTGGCCAGGAAGATGTATTTCAACTTGAAAAAAACGTACAAGAGAAACTTTCCCTGCTGGAGCACATAAATGATATGAATCAATTGGAACAAAATCTTCAACGTGTCAAAGCGCAGCGTGATCAATTAAAGGATCGATATAGTCAACTTGAGGATCGTCTTCAGGATGCGTCTGGAACGCTGGCATTTTTGGAGGGAAAGTGGAATTCTGCTCAAGCGTCATTACTCGCGAAAGGATTATCTGATGATGCTCCCTGTCCGGTCTGCGGATCAGAACATCATCCAAACCCTGCCGTAGAGGCAGAGTCTATCCATTCCGGTGAAGACCTTAAGGTTGCCAAATCTAAGCAACAGGAATTGGAAACGGAAGAGAAAAAATTAAGCCTGGTTATTGCCCAGCAGGAAACGAAAATACAAAGCATTCAAGAGCAAATAGAGAATATCAGCAAGAAAATAATTGATAAGAAACGTGACTTTAATCAGCATGAAATCCGGGAGACACGTTCGTTGCTGATGAAGGAAATCGAATCATTGAAGACGGACATCGCTTCGAAGAAAAAAGAAGTGGAGCAGGTAAGAGTCATGGGGGAAGAAATTAGAAAAGGTAGAGAAAAGCTTGAAGAACTTGAAGGGGCAAGAGGGAAGAATCAAGAAATGCTCCAAGAACTCACTACTCTCTTTCACACTAAGAATACGACCCTGGAAAAGGTAAAGGAATCCATTCCCCTTGAACTCAGGACAAAAGTTCAATTTGAACAAGTCTTACAGAAAGAGAAACAAAGACTGAAAGAATTAAAGGCATCCTTTGAACGGGCTCAAAAACAGTACTATGAACTGATGAACCAAAATAGTGTAAAGGAATCTCAAGTCAGAGATAAAGAGAGCCATATAGAGAATGTAAATGTGGAGATGAAAGCTGAAAGAAATGCTTTCCTTGCACTTCTCACAGAACATGGTTTCTGCCACTATAAAGCCTTTCAGGAAGCGAAAAAGTCTGAAGCGGAAGTCACGGTTCTTGAAGGAAGAGTGAAGAAGTACGGGGAGGATCTTCGCTCAGTGACTGACCGTCTATCAGATATTGATCAAATCTTAAAAGATAAAGAGCGGCCTGACCTGCAAAAAATCGAAGAAGACATCATCAAGGTTACAGATGAATTGAAAAAGGTAAATGATCAACTAAATAGGGTCATGACGAATAGAAAGGAAAATGAACTCATCCTCACCAGGGTGAAAGCCTTAAATGAAGGGATCAGGGATTTAGAAACAAGATATCAAACGGTCGGACATTTAGCTGAAGTTGCAAGGGGTCAGAACGCGAACCGGATCACATTTGAAAGATATGTTCTGGCATCATTCCTTGAAGACATTCTTCAAGTCGCAAATGAGAGATTAATCAAAATGACTTCAGGCCGGTATCAGTTGATTAGAAAAACGGACCGAAGCAAGGGAAATGTACAAAGTGGTTTAGAACTCCTAGTCTTTGATCAATTTACAGGGCAGGAGAGACATGTCAAAACATTATCCGGAGGGGAAAGCTTCAAGGCATCCCTGGCTTTAGCCCTTGGACTTGCTGATGTAGTCCAGCAGTACGCAGGAGGGGTATCCTTAGAGACGATGTTCATTGATGAAGGGTTCGGGACACTCGATCCAGAATCACTTGATCAGGCAATCGAAGCATTGATGGATATACAAAGCAGCGGGCGTTTAGTAGGGTTAATTTCCCATGTTCCTGAGCTGAAAGAGAGAATTGATGCACGACTAGAAGTCATTTCATCACAAAATGGGAGCAGGACGGAATTCCAGTTTTTAACTTAAGACCATGCCACTCAAAGAGGTTTCACAAAATAGACAATGAAACCTCTCTGGAGGAATTGTTTTTCCATCCTCATTTTACTAACATAGAATGGGAGAGACAGATAAAGTCGGAGGAGATAAAGATGTCAAAAACCAAAACATTCATTGTGGTGATGGTCATCATCGGGCTACTCCTTGCAGGTTGCAGCAATAGTGACTTTCAAGCAGAAACGGATTATGAAGTGAAGGAATTTACCTATACGAATCAGAATAATAAACAAGTAAGCTTAAAAGATTTAAAGGGGCAAGTTTGGATCGCCGATTTCATCTTTACCAGTTGCGAAACAGTTTGCCCTCCAATGACATTTAACTTGACAAAGCTGCAAAAGAAGTTAAAAGAAGAAGGTGTAAAAGATTATAAAATCGTTTCCTTCAGTGTTGATCCGGAAAAAGATACACCAGACGCATTAAAAGAGTACATATCAAACTTCGAAGCAGACACAAGTAAATGGGAGCTTTTGACCGGTTATGAATTCGATGAAGTGAAGGACCTTGCGGAACATTCCTTCCGTTCAATCGTAGCGGACGACCCCAATTCCGATCAGATGATTCATGGGACCAGCTTCTACCTGGTGAACCAGGAAGGAACCGTCGTTAAAACATACAGCGGCAATAGTGATGTTCCTTATGATGAAATCGTTCAGGATATGGAAACATTAATTAAGGAAGGATCTGAATAAACCCTTCTGGAGGCTGGGACATAACTAAATCCATTTCCTTTAAAGAAGAACAATCAAAAAATAGTTAGGATCACTTGTTACACCTCTTTTGATTTCCGTGCAAGACTCCGCTTTCCTCGGGCGGATGGCAAGCCTCCTCGTCGCTGTCGCTCCTGCGGGAAACGCTGGACAGGTGAGACCCCGCAGGCGAAGCCGAGGAGGCTCACCGCCAGCCCCGCGGAAAGCGAGCACCTGGAGCGGAAATCAACCACTACTTACTACCTCCAAAAGTAACAATATGTATGTACACTTCCAAATGAAAAATCCGAACGATTTCGATCTTCAAAAAAGAATTTCGAATGCTCGTTCGGATTTTATTTTAACTAAATACTTTTGTCCAAACCACTTTTTGATTTCCCATTCCAATATTAGGATGCTAACGATTATAATGGTGAAAAGGACTGGGGAGCTGAAACGATGAGAATTCGTCCGATTGAAGTGAAAGATGCTGAAAGATTAGTTGAAATCATGCGCCAAAAGAAGGTTTTACCCAATATCATCGCTTTACCAAGCTTAAGGGTAGAGAAGTTTGAATCGAGATTGAAGAACCCTTCTTCCAATCAGCATGATTTTATAGCAGAAGTGGATGGAATCGTAGTGGGGATGTGCGGATTAAGTCAAGGCCTCGGCAGGCGTGCCCACACGGGAAGTTTATTCATATTTATAGATGAGCAATATCATGGCAGGGGAATCGGCACCAGCCTCATTCAAAATGCAATCGATTTAGCGGATAACTGGTTGATGATCGAACGGATTGAGTTGACTGTCATAGACGTGAACACCAAAGCGAAAGCTTTATATGAGAAATTGGGATTTCAGAATGAAGGATTCAAACATGGCACCATTGTCCAGAATGGTCGTTTTGCGGGGGAACATTGCATGGCAAGATTTCGTCCTGGTGGTGCTGTGAAGAAGGAATATGATAATGTTAAAGAATCTACAGCTAAATTATAGGACAGCAGGTGAGCGCATATTCGAAATTCTAAGGGAATGCTGATAGTAGATATACTGATCTCATTATTCATTTTCATATGGGTGGTGAAATCCTTTTCAGATGGGGAAGTTTGGAAGGGTGTTCTGTTTGCCGTCTGTTTTGCCATCATGGCAGGAGTACTGGTATTCAGATTCAAGACGAAAAGATAGAAAGTGGTGAGAGGATGAGAAAGGACCATTATACGATTGGGATGGCCGGACATATCGATCATGGAAAAACCACTCTCACAAAGGCTCTGACGTCAGTTGACACTGATCGCCTTAAAGAAGAAAAGGAGCGCAGTATCTCAATTGAACCTGGCTTTGCCCCTCTGTATGAGGATGATACCGTAGAGATTTCTGTAGTGGATGTGCCGGGCCATGAACGCTTCATACGTCAAATGATCGCAGGTGTAGCGGGAATCGACCTTGTTGTACTCGCAGTCGCTGCAGATGAAGGAGTGATGCCTCAAACGAAAGAGCATCTTGATATTTTGTCCCTTCTTGGAATACGACTGTGCATTGTCGTCTTGACTAAAATTTCTAAAGTCGAAGAAGATTTAAGAGAGATGGCCCGGGAAGAAGTCATCGAAGAATTGAAGGACACCGTATTTGATGGCTCTACCGTTCTAGCGGCAGATGGTTTAACAGGTGAAGGAGTGACGGCACTTAAAGAAATCATCATTTCCTCCTTGAAAGGTCTTCCCTCAAGGAATACTGCCGGGGAATTTCGGTTACCTGTTGATCAAGTCTTTACAGTTAAGGGACAGGGAACCGTGGTGAGAGGAACGATTTATGAAGGAAGTCTGGAAACGGGTCAGGATCTGACCATTCTACCACATGGGATACATACGAAAGCGAAACAAATTCAGGTTCACCACCGTAAGGCAGAAAAGGGATACGCCGGTCAACGGGCTGCTGTCAATCTTCCAGGAGTGGACTATAAAACCCTTAAACGGGGAAATGTACTTGTCTCGTCCCCTCATCTATTCATGACAAACACAATTGACGTTTGCCTACAAGTGCTACCTACTGTCCGACATGGAATCAAGCAGAGAATGCGGGTCATGGTTCATACAGGAACGTCTGAGGTCCTGGGGAAGCTTATGCTCTTTGACCGAAATAAAGAGGAAGCAGGCACAAACCCCACCACGATCCTATGCCAGATTCGCCTTGATGGTTCCATCATGGTTAAACGGGGAGACCGTTTTATTGTCAGGAGACCATCACCGGTTGAAACTATGGGTGGAGGGTGGATCATTCAGCCAAACGGAGGAAATTACCGGTTTGGAGATGAAACGATTGGCTACCTTAAATCCCTGATTGAAGGAACTCCAAGTGAACGGGTACTGAGGGTACTTGATCGATATAAATCCCTTGAGAGGGAAAGTTTGAAAAAGGAAGGATCCCTTTCAGAAGAAAGGATGAGGGAATTACTCAAAGAACGGGAGTGGATTCAACTTTCTGATTCAAGCATATCCCATTCTAAAATCATGAAAGAATGCCAAAACGCGATAAAACAGTTCCTCTTGACGTTTCACGAGAAATTCCCCTTATTGAAGGGAGTCAATCGTGCAGAATTAAAGCAACACTTGTGTGAATATCCTGGAAATCTGGTAGATTATGTGTTGGAGCAAGGGAATTGGGTCCAGGGAAATGGTCTGGTTCAGTTAGCTGGCTTTACACCCCATCTGCCACCTGCATGGGAGAAGCGGTGCATTCAGCTTCTCGATTTACTGGAAAGGGACGGTACACAGGTAAGAGACATGGAAGAGTATTTTGAGAAGGTGGGAATACCGGAGAAGTGGCAATCGGACTTCACTCGTTTTTTCATACAGGAGAAGAAAATAGTACCCCTGGATGAAAAGAAAGCTTATTCCATTGGGGTGTTTAACAACGCAATCATTCTATTGAGGAAGCATACAGATGATGCATTTCAGGTAGGTGAAGCGAAAGAAGTACTGGGCTTATCCAGAAAATATATGATTCCTTTTTTAGAAAAGCTGGATAGTGAAGGGTTGACGCTTCGTATAGAAGGGAAACGACAATGGATTGGCAATATTGATAAAGAATGAGTGGGAAGGAAGTATATTTAGGTTGATCAAATTAAATAAAGTACAAATTGCTGCTATTCATTCTGTGGCATAGTAGAAAGTAGGATAGGAAATTATGAAAGAATTATGGAGCGCATTTGGCTGGGTGCTTCCGATTATGATCATTGTGACGGTTACCCTTATCTTTGCGATCTCCTTTTGGAAGAAAAGAAGGGGGAAGGGCAGGTGGCTGAACTTACTCCCTGTATTATTTACGTGTATATCAATTGGGGGCATTTGTCTAATCACCTTGACTCCCCTGGAAAATGTTTCAGAGGGGTCTGTGAATTTCGATCCTTTCTCCAATTTAAAGTTGAATTTAATTTACCGTAATCATTTGGACGTGCCGATCCGTAATCTTCTTGCCAATATTATACTGTTTATTCCCTTTACCTTCTTTCTTACCTGGTGGATGAGGCAATCGAAACAATTGATATTGATGGTCACTTTTCTTGGGGGGATCTTTTCCTTTGGAATTGAGCTTGCTCAATACTATTTGCCTTTAGGAAGAGCAACGGATATTGATGATTGGATGATGAACACAATGGGAGCGTTCATTGGTGGTATCTTATTCGTCACCGCCCGTTATTTCTATACATTGTTGAAAATCAATAAGAAAATCAAGTGAGTGGCTGGAATATAACTAATTCCACTTCAAAAGACGAACAATCAAACAATTTGTGAGGATCACTTATTACACCGCTATTGATTTCCGTGCAAGACTTCGCTTTCCTCGGGCGGAAGGCAAGCCTCCTCACAGCTCACGCTCCTGCGGGGTCTTACCTATTCCGCTTTTCCCGTAGGAGTCTTCGTCTTGCACTCCAATCAATAGCTAGATCCTGCTGTATACACTGAATATGCTTTAGGAATAATAATAAAAGGACCATTTCACCAAAGTTGTTGTTAAACATACACAGACTCAAAGCCCGAGGAGGCTCAACTCACGCCCCGCGGAAAGCGAGCACCTGCAGCGGAAATCAACCACCACTCACTCCATTAAAAGTAACAATATTTTCGTAAACTGATAAATCCGAACGAATTCGATTTTCAAAAAATGAATCTCGAATATCGTTAGGATTTTTTTAACTAAACACATTATCCCCAGTCTTTTTACTGCTTCTCATTTAGCCTGTTCATCGATAAACTTTGACAGCGAATGTATAGTCCACCCCCATAAACAAAAGCTAACAGTACGATGAAAGGGGGTGGGTGCTCGTGATGAAAAAAGCTATAAAAGTGATTATGGTCATCATCGTGTTATCTGTGATATTGTTCTTCATCATGCATTGGGATGTAAGACAAGGTGTGAAAAATTATACGAGAACCCACCCGATTACTGAAACCCTGTCAAGCAACGCTTCAATTGAAATTCTTAATACTGGAAAAAGTTTTTATGAAAACCTTTTCAATGATATAGATTCGGCTGAACATTATGTATGGATCCATTTTTTTATCATTAGGGATGACAAAGTCTCTCATGAGTTCTTTAATTTATTGATGAAAAAAGCTCAAAAGGGTGTGGATGTCCGCTTATCTGTAGACTTTCTTGGGTCGGACATCCCTCCGAAGAACATCAAGAGAATGGAAAAGGCCGGAGTAAAGATTACGAAAAGCAGACCACTTTCACTTAAGAATATTTTCTATTCCCTTCACCACCGGAACCATCGCAGGCTTATTTCCATAGATGACAACATTGCCTATATTGGAGGATTCAACATGGGGGAAGAATATCTGGGGAAAGATCCAAAGCTTGGCTACTGGAGGGATTATCATATCCGGTTGGCAGGCGATGCGGGAAAAGAAGTATATAAGCAGTTCAAAAGAGATTGGACTGAGGACGGTGGCGAGGAAATAAAGAGTGATCTAACCCCATACACGTCAGCCAGCACTGAAGGTAGTGTCCATTTCATCTTCTCTACTGGAGACCCTCTCATTGAAAGAACCATTGATTGGATAAATGAAGCAGAAAAGAGTGTGACCATCACAACCCCATACTTTATCCCAAATAATAAGCTCATCACTGCATTGAAAGAAGCATTGAAGAGAGGGGTCGAAGTGAATATCCTTGTACCGGATGATACGGATGCCTGGTTCACCAAACCCTCAAGCTACAGGATAGAAAAGAGCCTTTTAAAAGAAGGAGTGCATCTATATCTATATCAGAAGGGGTTTTTTCACGGCAAGGTGATGGTTGTTGATCATGCCTGGGCGGACGTGGGGACAGCCAATTGGGATCCGCGCAGCTTTTACTTAAATGATGAGAGCAACTGCATCATTCGGGATGAGGAAGTAGCGAGACATTTGGAATCCCTTATCAAAGAGGATATGAAGGATAGTGAAAAGGTGACCAGGAGAGATTTTGATGAACTGCCATTCTGGGAAAAACCCTTACAGAAGACACCACACTGGCTTTATTATTACTTTTAGTCGCGTCTTGATTGAAGGTGTACGAATGTAAAAATTTTTGTTGAATAAGAAAATATGGTAAAGTGTTCTCATATAGTTTAGATGTAAACACCTTATTTAAGAAAGGGATTGTCCATGAGCGAGCTCTTGTTTATAGCTTTGTTTGTTCTTTCGTTAATGGCATTTGCGTTTTTTAATGTGTCAAAGAAGAAACATGTTTCAAAGAATCACAGGTCGATAGCAGTCACAATTGTCATCTTCTCTGTGATCGGCATGATGTTGGCGGTCCTTCTTTACCTTCCGAACGCTTCTTAGAAAACGGAGAATACTGTAAAAGCAAAAGACACAAGAGGAAGGTCTCACGTGTCTTTTTTTATGCCTCTGTATGGTGAACCTAAGTAATTCTTATAGATTGTTTGCTTCTCAGTGGGCATAAATTTGATATGATTAGTATGGCTTTGTTAAAGCTCGGGGAAAGATCAAATCATCATGGAGACTGACTGTGCGTATGGCAATAAAGGAGAATACAGATGAAAGCAGCAATGATTTTTGATATGGATGGTACATTATTTCAAACAGACCGTATACTTGAGGCTTCACTTCATGATACCTTTCAATTACTTAGAGACGAAGAGAAGTGGGAGGGGGATACGCCTCTCGAAACATACAGAGATATTATGGGAGTCCCCCTTACGGATGTGTGGAAGACTCTATTGCCCCTGCATCCCACTCATGTACATGAGAGAGTAAATGATGTATTTCAGGATAAATTGATTCAAAACATTTTGGGTGGAATGGGTGCCCTCTATCCCCATACCGAGGACCTCTTATCTTATTTGGCCGAAAGGGGATTCCCGATTTTTGTGGCAAGTAACGGCTATCCCCGTTATCTCGAAACAATCGTGGAATATTACGCGTTGGATCGATGGATTATATCCTCCTATAGTATTGAGGATATTGATTCTGTGGATAAGGGTGAACTAATACGGAAAGTGAAGGCAGATCATCATCTCAGTCACGGAATTGTGATTGGAGACAGACGATCGGACTTCAAAGGAGCCGAGGCGAATGAGTTTCTTTCCATCGGATGTGCTTTTGATTTTTCACAGGAAAATGAATTGCGTGAAGCCGATGTAGTGGTCGATGATTTGATAGAAATCAGAGACTATTTGGAGAAAGTGAAATGAAATAAGAGAGCAGGAGTGATCAGGTGGAGCAGGAAAAACTGGCCATTTTGAATGAAACCGGAGAAAGAATAGGGGTTGGTAGCCGTTCGGAGGTCCACGCGAAAGGGTATTGGCACGAGACCTTTCACTGCTGGTTTGCTCGTTATGATACCGACTTGAAGGAAACCTTCATCTATTTTCAATTAAGAAGTGACACCAAGAAGGATTTTCCTGGACTTTTGGACATTACGGCCGCCGGACATATTTTGTTCGATGAAAAGATTGAAGACGGTGTGAGGGAAGTTCATGAAGAGCTGGGAATCAAGGTGCTGTTTGAGGAATTGGAAGATCTGGGGATTGTAAAAGAGGAACTCATTCAAGAAGGTATGATAGACAGGGAGCATACCAATGTGTTCCTTTATACGAACCCGGTCTCATACGAGGAATTTCAGCTTCAGCCTGAGGAAGTCACAGGGATCTTCCGTTCTACCCTGGCCGATTTCAAATCGCTGATTCAACATGATAAAGCCCAAATCGAATTGGAAGGATTTATTGTCCAAAAAGAAGGGATTAAGAAATATACAGGCCACAAGGTGGGTTATCAACATTTCGTCCCGCATGAAAGGTCCTATCTTTTAGAAATCATTGATCGAATAGAACGGAAAATGTAAGAAAGTAATGCCTCTATCCCATAGTCAGAATGAATAATAAAGGCTATCATGAATATCTGATACTTACATATTGAGATAGGGAGTAGGAGTTAAAATTGAACGGTACAGCGCATATGGCAATTGGAGCAGCAACAGGTTTTATTGTGGCGAACTCATTTGGATCAAGCCCCGGTACGACAGCGTCACTTGTAGCAATTGGAGGGGTATCCGGACTCATGCCGGATTTGGATATTGACGGAAAGCTTAGTAACAAAGTTACTTTCTCCCCCAAAATGATCAGGTCGGTGGCGCAAATCATCGGCTTTCTCATGATGGTGTACAGCTACATTGAAGGCAGTGGGAAAGAAAGGTGGCTTGGGATTGGGTATGGGGCAGGAATGATGTTTCTCACAAGCTTCATTACCCAGAGAAGGATGCTGATGATTACTGGCATAGGTGTGACGGCATGTGGCTGGCAATTGAATGAAATATGGTTATGGTTGCTGGGCATATATATATTTATTGCTTCATTCGTGTCACATCGCAGTTATACTCACTCCGTACTAGGATTGATATATTTTGGCATCATCGCTCGTTATCTCGAGTCTTCTATCATGATGGATGGAGTATTTGAAGCATGTGTCATCGGATATGCGAGTCATTTAATCGCGGATATGAAGTTTCTTCCTTTCAATAAAAGAGGCATAAAGCTCTTCCTTCCTCTTTCGTCCAAAGAAATGTAAAATGTGTTCTATACCTACTTGACCATTATTTCCCTATACATTAAAATAATGGAAACACTATAAATGGGTATGTGCGATGAAGAAGAAGAGTAGACGATCGAAACATTTAAGAGAGCTGATGGCGGGTGAGAATCAGTATGGTAAAATCGTTGAATGGGCTTTTGAGCATCCAGGCTGAAATGAAGTAGGTTTTGGCGGAAGGTCTCACCGATATAAGAGACAATGTATCGAAGGCGACTTCTGTACAGATGAGTGCGTTTACTAAAGGGTAAGCGAATGAAGGTGGCACCCCGGGTTTCCCGTCCTTTTTTAGAGGATGGGAAGCCCTTTTTGTGTTTTTATCATTTTTAATGGAGGGTATAATGGGGATGAATAAACAAGTTCTGACTGGTATCAAACCAACTGGTCGTATACATTTAGGGAATTATATTGGTGCGATTAAACCGGCATTGGGATTGGCAGGGAACCAATCTTATAACACCGCTTATTTTGTTGCAGATTATCATGGTTTAACAAAGATCCATGATCCACTCGCAATGAAAGAACTTTCTTATGGGGTAGCGGCAGCGTGGTTAGCTTTAGGGTTGAATCCAGATCGAGCGATTTTTTACCGTCAATCTGATGTTCCTGAAATCTTTGAATTAAGCTGGATTCTTTCCTGCTTTGCACCAAAAGGATTAATGAACCGGGCTCATGCGTATAAATCTATGGTTGGAGATAATCAAAATGATGGCAGAGAAGTGGATTCTGGAGTCAACATGGGAGTTTTTACCTACCCGATATTGATGGCGGCGGATATCCTTTTATTTCAAACTGAATTGGTTCCGGTTGGAAAGGATCAAATTCAGCATGTTGAAATTGCCAGGGATTTAGCAGAAAGTTTTAATAAACAATATGGTGAAACATTTGTTCTTCCCGAGTATGTCATACAGGAAGAGACGTCTGTCCTCCCGGGACTTGATGGACGAAAGATGAGTAAAAGCTATAACAATACAATCCCATTATTCGAGGAACCAAAAAAGCTTCGAAAACTAATCAATAAAATAAAAACGGATTCCTCTCTTCCCGAAGAACCAAAGGATCCCGGCTCATCTGTTATTTTTTCGTTATACAAAGAATTCGCGTCGTCAGATCAAACCGAAATAATGAGAAAGAGGTTTCACTCCGGAATTGGCTGGGGTGAAGCAAAAGCAGAATTGTTTTCTGTGATGAACTCATTTATGAAAGAACCCCGTGACATGTACAACGAATTGGTAAGTGACACAGAGGCAATTGATCAAATTCTACTAAATGGTGCTGAAAAGGCAAGAAAAAAAATCACTCCTTTTATGAGGGAAATCAAACAAAAGATTGGTTTGTATCATTGATTGATACAATTAATTAAATAAATGTAACAAATGAAAACATTGGAAAAGCCGCATTTTGTCAGAATGCGGCTTTTCTTCCCACTTTTTAAGGTTTGAGTATTACTTTAATATTTCCATCGGACTTCTTATCAAAAATATCATACCCTTTTGCCGCTTCTTCAATTGAAAAGGTATGGGTGATGATGTCGGTAGGGTCAAATTGGTTCTCTTCGATCATATGGTATAATTTTGGCATCAGATGAATTACAGGTGCTTGTCCCATTTTAATGGAAACATTCCGGCTGAAAAAGTCCCCTAGAGGAAATCGATTTGCTTCTGTTGCATATACGCCAGTCAATTGGACAGTTCCGAACTTCCGAACCGCTTCTGAGGCTGTCTTGATCGGACTTATGGTCCCAAATTGATTATCAAAGTCAGAACCGAACGATTCATTTGGCTGAACGGTCCCATCCATTCCCACACAGTCTATCACAACATCAGCTCCCCCTTTAGTTTCTTCATGCAGGAGCGACCCGATATCGCTATGATTTTGAAAGTTGAATATTTCTGCTTGGTTGGTACGTTTAGCATGCGCAAGTCTATGATCTACCTGGTCTACTGCGATGACTCTTTCGGCGCCTTTCAATTTAGCGAATTTCTGGGCCATCAATCCAATTGGACCGCTACCTAATACAATGACCGTATCGCCTTTTTTTACACCACTGTTTTCTACGCTCCAGTAAGCAGTGGGTATTACATCGGAAAGGAAGAGAACACTTTCATCCTCCAGCTGACTTGAATCAGGGACTTTAAACGATGTGAAGTCTGCATACGGTACCCGCAGATACTCCGCCTGACCACCCGGGTATCCACCAAACATCTCAGTGAATCCGAAAAGACCGCCCACTTCTCCATGGGGATTGGACTCATCACATTGACTTTCCATTTGGTTCTCACAGAAAAAACATTTCCCACAGCCAATATTAAAAGGAATAACCACACGATCCCCTTTTTTAAGGGTTTTCACTTCCGATCCCACCTCTTCGACAATACCCATCGGTTCATGTCCCACAACATAATCTTGTTGCGGTTTTATTCCTCCCTTGTATAAATGTAAATCTGAACCGCAAATTCCGCTTGCAGTAATCCTTACGATGATGTCAGTATTTACTTGAATTTCTGGATTCGCTACTTCTTTCACGACCATCTTTTCTTTTCCTTGGAACGTAACGCCCTTCACTCTCATCACTCCTGTAAATTTTGTAAGATTCTTCTATGTGTTTAAACTCTTTTTGAGTGAGCTAAACATCAAGTCGTCCCAATTTTGAAAAACTGAATAAAGCGATGAGGAAGTCTTATTAGAAAATCTTGTTTAAACAGTGTTCCATCAATTATTAATTGGATTTAATTACCACTATTTATTCAAGCGTCCGTACCGATGGGATTTTAAATAAATAAAAAAATAAATTTAAAATTCTTACTTTTCATTGACAGTCTTCTATGTTTGGTATAAGTTATGGGAAAGTATTTTTTAAAAATTCATATTGTTTCTTATCAAGAGAGGTAGAGGGACTGGCCCGAAGACACCTCAGCAACCAGCCACAGTTACAGGTATGGTGCTAATTCCAGCAAGTTGATGTCAACTTGGACGATAAGAGGGAGAACGAACGTATAAAACCTTCTTATTTTCATAAGAAGGTTTTTTTGTTTTTCCCCTTTTCATTTTCTAGGGAAGAAAAGGAGAGAAGAATGTTGAAAAAACATATTGATACATTGCTTGTTCAGGCAGGCAATCGGAAGGATCCTGTTACTGGTGCCGTAAGCCTTCCCATTCATCTATCGACAGCATATGAACATAAAGGGATCGGTGAATCAACCGGTTATGATTATACGAGAACAGGTAATCCAACCAGGGCGACCCTTGAAGAAACATTGGCTCAATTGGAAGAGGGGCATAAAGGATTTGCATTCAGTTCGGGAATGGCTGCGATTCAGGCTATCCTGGGTTTATTCTCAAGTGGGGATGAATTGATTGTATCGAAGGATCTTTACGGAGGAAGCTACCGTTTATTTGTACAGTATGAAGCCCAATATAATATCAAATTTCATTTTGTAGATACAAGTGATGCTGACTCTATTAACGTACAAATTACGAAGCGGACGAAGGCTATATTTCTTGAAACACCAACCAACCCATTAATGAATGAAGCAAGTATTTCTGAGGTTGCCGGGATTTCAAAGGCGAATGGACTGCTCTTGGTCGTCGATAACACCTTCTATACACCTGTCCTCCAAAAACCGCTCAAAGAGGGTGCGGACCTGGTTATCCATAGCGCCACCAAATACTTAGGCGGCCATAATGACGTTCTGGCTGGAGTGGTTGTTGTAAACACAGAGGACTTAGCTGAAAGAATTTACACGATTCAAAATTCAATCGGTGCAGTGCTCTCACCATTTGATTGTTGGCTCTTAATACGAGGGATGAAAACCCTTAGCCTCAGAATGGCTCAGCATGAAAAAAATGCAGGGAGATTAGCCCAATATCTTGAAGGGCATGATTGTGTAACGGACGTCTTATATCCGGGGAAAGGAGGCATGCTTTCCTTTCGCATTGGTAAGGAAGAATGGGTCGGTCCCTTCCTACAAAATCTGAACCTTATTACATTTGCAGAAAGTTTAGGAGGAGTTGAAAGCTTTATCACCTATCCCGCCACCCAGACACATGCCGACATTCCTGAAGAAGAACGAAAAAGACTTGGTATCTGCAACAGACTACTCAGATTTTCTGTAGGAATTGAATTTATCGATGACCTGATTGAAGATTTGGAGAATGTTTTTCATCAATTGGAAAAAGAGGTGTTAACGTATGAGTAAAAAGCCATTTTCACTTCAGACGTCACTCATTCATTCCCGGGGATTTGATAAAGGGACAGGAGCTGTTTCTACTCCGATTCATCATGCTACAACTTTTCATCAACAGAATTTTGATCAATATGGAACGTATGATTACAGCCGTTCAGGGAATCCAACAAGGGAAACAGTCGAAGAAACGATAGCGGAATTAGAAGGCGGGGTAAGGGGCTTTGCCTTTTCATCCGGTATGGCGGCCATCTCAACAAGCTTTCTTTTGTTATCGAGTGGGGATCATGTTCTCGTATCGGAAGAAGTATATGGGGGGACCTACAGGATGATCACAGAAGTCCTTACTAAGTTTGATATAGAATACTCTTTTGTGAATATGAAGGATTTGCATGAAGTGGCTTGTGCAATTAAGCACAATACGAAGGTGATTTATATGGAAACTCCTTCGAACCCGTTATTGAATATTACCGATATTGAAGGGGTCGTGAAGCTTGCCAAGGCAAATGACTGTTTAACGTTTCTTGATAATACATTCATGACGCCACTGTTGCAAAGACCAATCAGTTTCGGGGTGGATGTTGTCCTTCACAGTGCGACGAAGTTTCTTGCCGGACATAGTGACGTCTTAGCGGGGCTTGCGGTAACAGGAAATGAAGAGATTGCCGGGAAACTTGCTTTTCTGCAGAATTCGTTTGGGGCGGTGCTCGGGGTACAGGATTGCTGGTTGCTCTTAAGAGGGCTGAAAACATTGCATGTTCGATTGAAGGAATCATCAGAGTCGGCTTATAAGATTGCAAGCTTTTTAGAAGGTAGAAAGGAAGTAGAAGAAGTATATTATCCGGGCTTGAGTTATCATCACGGTCGTGAAATTCAAGTTCGGCAGGCAGAGGGTCCCGGAGCGGTTCTTTCCTTCCGGTTAAAAGGGGAAGAGGAAGTGAAGCAACTCATCAAACATGTAAACATCCCCGTATTCGCCGTCAGTTTAGGAGCTGTTGAATCGATTTTATCCTATCCATCGAGAATGTCACATGCTTCTATGCCTAAAGCCGAAAGGGAAAGAAGAGGGATTACAGATGGATTATTGCGCTTATCCGTTGGTCTTGAAAACGCGGATGAATTAATTAAGGATCTACAAAACGGTTTAGAGAGTATACAAAAAATCAATCGAAACAACGTGATAAATTTGTAAAGAGGAGGGAGCGTCATGAAGCCGTTGCCGGAAGCATTAAAAGAGAGAATCTTGATTGCAGATGGAGCAATTGGAACATTGTTATATTCCTATGGAGTGGACAGATGCTTTGAAGAACTGAATCTTTCTCACCCAAATGAAGTGTTGAAAGTCCATAAAGAGTATATCGATGCAGGAGCAGATATCATTCAGACCAATACGTATGGAGCCAATTATCAAAAGCTTTCAAGATACGGACTCGAGGATTCGGTTAAGGAAATCAATACAGCTGCTGTTCGTCTGGCAAGAAAAGCAGCTGGAGAAAACACCTATATCCTTGGAACCATCGGGGGGATCAGGGGTATAAAACAAAATGTGTCTCTGGAAGAGATTAAAAGAAGCTTCCGGGAACAGCTTTACTGCTTATTATTAGAGGGGGTTGATGGCATTCTTCTGGAAACCTATTATGATTTCGAGGAACTGACCACCGTTCTTAGCATCGCTAAACGAGAAGCGGATATTCCCCTCATTGCTCAAGTTTCCCTGCATGAAACGGGAGTCCTTCAAAATGGAATGGAAATCAAAGACGCTCTTCAACAATTGGAGTTATTGGGGGCCGATGTTGTCGGCATCAATTGCCGGATGGGGCCATTTCACATGGTGAATTCATTAGAGGAAGTCCCCTTGCCGAAAAGGGCATTTCTATCCGTCTTTCCAAATGCGAGTCTCCCTAACTATGAAGAAGGTCGATTCTATTACTCTGCTGAGCCTGATTACTTTGGGGATATGAGCAATGAATTGCGGATCCAGGGTGCGAGAATCATTGGGGGTTGTTGTGGAACCACACCCGATCACATTCGTTCTGTAGCTTCAAGGTTGAAAAGCCGGGAGCCGGTGAAAGAAAAAGAAGTAAAAAAGAAAAAAGTAGTTCAGTTATCTTCACCATCCATCAGGGGAAGCTTGCTGCATGAGCAAGTAAGAGAAAAGAAAACCATTATCGTTGAACTCGATCCACCGAAGCATCTCGACACGAAATTGTTCTTCCAAGGGGCGTCGGCACTTAAGGAAACAGGCATTGACGCACTCACCCTTGCTGACAACCCGCTGGCAACGCCGCGTATTAGCAATGACGCGATCGGGAGTCTGGTCAAGTCGAAATACGATCTTACACCACTCGTTCATATCACTTGCCGTGACCGAAACCTGATTGGACTTCAATCCCATTTAATGGGCTTGCACACATTAGGAATACACAATCTATTAGCGATAACGGGTGACCCTGCAAAGATCGGGGATTTTCCAGGTGCTGCATCCGTTTATGATCTTTCTTCCCTGGAACTTATTGAACTCATTAAACAGAATAATGAGGGAATATCGTTTTCCGGTAAATCACTCCGGGAACGCACTCAATTTTCAGTGGGGGCAGCCTTTAATCCGAACTTCCGTCATTTAGACGCTTCTGTAAAAAGGCTTGAAAAGAAAAAGAAAGCCGGTGCCGACTATTTCATTTCTCAACCGATCTTTGGGAATGAACAGCTGATACAAATCCATGAAGCGACAAAGCATCTGGATGTTCCGGTTTTCATCGGAATCATGCCGTTGATCAGCTCAAGAAATGCAGAATTTCTCCACCATGAAGTGCCTGGTATCAATGTACCGGAAGAAACGAGGCAAAGAATGAAGGAAGCTGGAAGTGATCCTGTCATTGCTAGAACAGTCGGAATGGAGATAGCCAAAGATTTGCTGGATACAGCATTAGAACTATTTAATGGCATTTATCTCATCACACCTTTTTTACGATATGATATGAGCATTGAACTGATTCATCATATTCAAGAGAAAACCAACACTGAAAGAGAGGTTCCCTATGGCCATCACATTGTTTGAAGAACAGCTTAGAAAAAAAATACTCGTACTTGATGGAGCAATGGGGACGATGCTTCAACAAGCAAATTTATCCCCGGAGGATTTCGGAGGGAAAGAACTTGAAGGATGTAATGAAAATCTTGTCTTGACAGCGCCGGAGGTAATCTATGAGATCCATATGGAATATTTGAAAGCAGGGGCTGATATGATTGAAACGAATACCTTTGGCGCAACCCCCATCGTACTCGACGAATATGATTTAGGCTATAAAGCATACGAAATCAACAAAGTAGCAGCTGAAATCGCCAGAAAAGCAGTAGATGATGTCTCAACTCACGAGTGGCCAAGGTTCGTTGCGGGATCGCTTGGTCCAACTACTAAAACGTTATCCGTAACAGGAGGAGTAAGCTTTGATGAACTGGCAGACAACTACCGTGTTCAAGCAGAAGGCCTTCTCGATGGAGGGGCTGATGTGCTCTTACTTGAAACAAGTCAGGATGCTTTAAACGTAAAAGCAGCGAACCTCGGAATTCGAACGGCTTTCGAATCCAGAGGAAAAGAAATCCCGATTTTATTATCCGGAACCATTGAACCTATGGGCACGACACTGGCCGGGCAATCAATCGAATCATTTTATCTATCCCTTGAACATTTAAACCCTTTGGTCGTTGGTCTGAACTGTGCAACGGGGCCTGAATTTATGCGTGACCACATCCGTTCGTTATCGGGTTTAGCCACTACCTATGTAAGCTGTTACCCGAATGCCGGACTCCCAGATGAAGAAGGGAATTATAATGAAACAGCAGATTCCCTCAGTGTAAAGATGAAAGGTTTCGCGGAGAAAGGTTGGCTGAATCTTGTAGGAGGGTGCTGTGGTACAACACCGGAGCATATTCGCGCCCTTTCAGATGTCGTGAAGGAATTCCCGCCCCGTACACCGAAAGAATCTCATCCCCATGCGGTGTCTGGAATTGAAGCTTTCGTCTATGAGGATGAAGACAGAAGACCGATTCTGGTCGGAGAACGGACGAATGTCATCGGTTCAAGAAAATTCAAACGATTGATTGCAGAGAATAAGATAGAGGAAGCGTCAGAGATTGCCAGGGCGCAGGTGAAAAATGGGGCTCAGGTAATCGATATCTGCCTTGCCGACCCCGATCGTGAAGAAGTAGAGGACATGAATGTTTTTATTCAGGAAGTTGTGAAGAAAGTAAAAGTTCCACTTGTCATCGATTCAACGGATGAGAAGGTGCTTGAGGCCGCTTTGAAATTTTCTCAAGGAAAAGTGATCATTAACTCAATTAATCTCGAAGACGGAGAAGAGAGATTTGCGAAGGTCGCTAAACTGATGAATGCCTTCGGAGCGGCAGTGGTGGTCGGGACGATTGATGAAAAGGGCATGGGTGTATCAGTAGAACGAAAGGTTGACATTGCCCTTCGTTCCCATAGACTGTTAACGGAGAAATATGGGATAGCTTCTGAAGACATCATCTTTGACCCTCTCGTATTCCCTGTCGGTACGGGGGATCAGCAATATATAGGATCAGCCAATAGCACCGTGGAAGGGATTAAGAAGATTAAAGAAGCCTTGCCTGATTGCCCTCATATACTTGGGGTCAGCAATGTTTCATTCGGGCTGCCCCCTGTCGGAAGGGAAGTCCTCAATGCTGTGTATCTTTACCACTGTACAAAGGCTGGCCTCGACTATGCCATAGTCAACACGGAAAAGCTAGAGCGCTTTGCCTCTATTCCTCAAGAAGAAGTCCGAATGGCTGAGAAACTCTTATTTGAGACGACGGATGAAACCCTTGCTGAATTCACAGCATTTTATAGGGGGAAAAAGAAAGAAGTAAAGGCTCCTGTAAATACAATGACCTTAGAAGAACGATTGTCTCATTATGTAGTCGAAGGGACGAAGGAAGGGTTGATAGCCGATTTAACTCTTGCCTTGGAAAAATATAACGCTCCCCTTGATATCATCAATGGTCCCCTTATGGCAGGAATGAGCGAAGTTGGAAGATTATTTAATGATAACCAGCTGATTGTTGCCGAGGTATTACAGAGTGCCGAGGTCATGAAAGCGTCCGTCGCTCATCTGGAACCATATATGGAACAAACGGAAAGTTCCTCTTCCAAGGGCAAAGTAATTTTAGCTACGGTTAAGGGGGATGTTCATGATATCGGTAAAAATCTTGTTGATATCATCCTCACTAATAATGGGTATGAAGTGATTGATTTAGGCATTAAAGTAACTCCACAAGAACTGATTGGGGTCATACGGGAAGAAAAGCCTGACATCGTAGGTTTATCCGGTCTCCTGGTGAAGTCTGCTCAACAAATGGTCATCACGGCTCAAGATTTAAAGCAGTCTGATATTTCGGTTCCTCTTGTAGTTGGGGGAGCAGCACTCACCAGAAAGTTCACTACAAACAAAATCGGCAAGGAATACGATGGTCTGGTCCTTTATGCGAAGGATGCAATGGATGGATTGAGTATCATGAATGGACTTCAGCATGAAGAAACAAGACTGCAACTGGAAGAGGAATACCGGGAGAAACGAAGCACACACCTATTACATGAAGAATCGTCTAGTCGAAAGACATCTGCCGTTGCAGTGAAAGCACGTTCCGCCGTCTCAAAGGAAGTTAAGGTTTATGTTCCACCAGACTTGAAACCTCATACCATAAATGAATTTTCACTGGATCAAATCCACCCCTACATCAATCAGCAAATGCTTCTTGGTCATCACTTGGGGATTAAAGGGAAAGTCTCAAGATTGCTGGAAGAAGGGGACGAACGAACCATCCGCCTGAAAGCGGTGACGGATGAGTTGTACCAAAAGGCAAAAAGGCAAGGAATGATCCATGCATCTGCACGATATCAATTCTTTCCTGCCCAGTCCGATGGTGATGATGTTGTTATTTATCACCCGGAAGATTCATCAACAGAAGTGGAACGATTTCGCTTTCCGAGACAATCAGGGAATCAGCATCTTTGTTTAGCGGATTACTTGAAATCGGTTGAAAGTGGGGAAATGGATTACGTCGGATTCTTCGCCGTAACGGCCGGTGTGAAAATCAGGCAGTGGGCAAAGGAGTTAAAAGAAGAAGGAAGTTTCCTGGAAAGTCACGCATTGCAGGCTATTGCCTTGGAAACAGCAGAAGGACTGGCTGAAAGAGTCCATGAAATGATGAGAAGCAGGTGGGGCTTTCCAGATCCCGTAGACTTTACGATGCAGGATAGGTTCCGAACCCACTATCAAGGCCAACGTTTTTCATTTGGGTACCCCGCGTGTCCCGAACTTGAGGATCAGAAGAAGCTTTTTAAGCTTATCGAACCTGAAAAAATCGGGATCCAACTAACAGACGGATGCATGATGGAACCTGAAGCATCGGTAACAGCGATGGTCTTCGCTCATCCGGAAGCAAGATATTTTAATGTATTATAATTCTCCAATTATAAAGGCAACTTCCATAATGCGGAGTTGCCTTTTTCTATTTATTACTTTCTTAACCTGCCTGTAAGTTCGGGCAATGGTGCACTATTAACGCATATATTGGAAATGGCTGAACATAACGAAAAGGGATGAAGGAAAATCGGCTTGTAGAGTAATAAAGGGGAAACACAGAGTTAAAAAGAGTGATCTTCTGCTTTAACACTTTGATTACTAAACTTTGTTTCAAGTATTTCGAGTATCTTTTCTTCGGAAAATCCTGTGATCATCGTTAGATTAAGTAAACTGGGCTTAAGACTTATTGTCTCACAAAAATAATAGGCACTTTGGATAGCAAGTGTTTCGATACACTTTCTTGTCAGCTTGTTATTCATTCTCTCATCAGCTCCCAACTATTTTGACATATGACTAAGTAGTAAGAATACGACATCATTTTAAGATTAGAGGTTGGTTTCTAATAGGAGATCCCTATACATCAAAATAGTATATCGAGACATACCCTTGCTGTCTGTTTCTCTGCTAATACCCCCATTATACACTTTATATTGTGAACTGTAGAGGGTATTTACAAAATAGTGTAATATTATTTGAAAATATACACTATTCACACTTTAATGTTTTCCCGAAAATTGAGTCGCTTTCTTGCCCTGTAACCATGTATTTATTTCCGGGATATCCTCTAAAATGACATTGTTACATGAATGTGTTATATATTAGAAGGAGATATAAGTTAGTTTTGAAAAATTTCACTTGGAGTATGATTTCCCGACTACTCATAACGTCAGATAGGGATGAGGAAACGGAACATTTTGATGGATATTATAGGAGGAATCATACATGCATAGAAACAAAGAAGTACATACATTTTTATTGAGCAAGGCTCGTCAATTGACAGATGAATGGTATGATACATTAGATAAAAATAGAACTAGGGGGGTATACTCTTCCACCGATCCAAAAGTAATTGAAGCTTTGAAAAAGCAAAACTTTGATTTCCACGGAATCCTCTGTAACGTATTTGCGGAAGATAGAGAAACGTTTAGTAAGAATATTGACGAATGGGTGTTAAACCTGGCGAATGATAAGGAACATTTAGATACGCCCACCCATTATATCCTCAAGGAATTTATGAGGGTGAGAAATCAATACTTGGACTTCATAAAAGAATATGCCGATTCTCATTTGGATGAGGGCATATTTGACCAATTCAATTTATGGAGCAAAGTCATAATAGAAGCATTTGACCGGGTCATGATGCGTTTTGTGGAGTTACAGTCTGAAGTTGTGGAACAGCAGCTCCAGAATCAGCAGGAAATCATAAATGAACTAAGCTCCCCCCTCATCTCTTTGAATTCACATACGGCTCTGTTGCCTCTTGTAGGTAACATCGACCCTTCAAGGGCGGAACTGATCTTAGAAAATGCCTTGGAACAATGCGTGAAGATGGAAGTTTCTCAATTGTTCATCGATTTATCAGGTGTCGTATTAATTGATACGATGGTAGCCCATCAAATTTTTCAGCTGATCGATGCACTTCAATTGATTGGGGTCAAACCAATTCTTTCCGGACTGCGACCTGAAATTGCTCAAACGGCGGTTCAACTTGGATTAAACTTCGAAAACCTCACTATTACATCAACATTGTCTCAAGCTTTAACGATCAAAAACAATGAAGCATAATCAAACAGATTAAAAGCATCCTAACAGCGTGTATGGATGCTTTTTTTTATTTCCAGTTCGTTCCCTTTCAAAATAATATGAAGTAATAAAAGCTCTGAAATGAAATATCTTGAATTGAAGATAAATATCGTGTATGATACATCTATAAGGTAATACTATCTCTTAAGGAGTGAAAAAAAGATGAACCTAAAACCATTAAAAGGGCAGCATCACGTTTCTGCCATAACAGCAAATGCAAAGAAAAATTATGAATTCTATACGAAAACCCTGGGATTAAGACTAGTGAAGAAGTCCATAAACCAAGACGACACCTCTGTATATCATCTCTTCTATGCGGATGAAAGAGGAAATCCAGGGACGGACCTTACATTCTTTGAGATTCCACATGCAGGAAATACGTATAAAGGCACGAATAGTATTTCATTGACGGCTCTAAGAGTGAACACAGATGAGTCATTGTCCTATTGGAAACAGCGTTTTGAAGAGCTGGGCGTCGATCATGACAATATTTCTCATCACACCGGCCGGTCTACTTTAAGTTTCCGTGATTGCGAAGGTCAGCGGCTTATGCTGGTATCTGATGAAAAGAATGAAGGAATACCCGGTGGGAAGCCCTGGGATAAGAGTCCGGTTCCAGTTGAATATGGGGTTGTCGGTTTAGGTCCTATCACATTAACCGTCGCACGTGGGGAGAGCACGGCGGCTGTACTGAAAGATGTTTTAGGCTTTAAAGAGACCGGAAGCTTTCCTTCGGATATAGAGGGCCAGGCAGATATCAGGGTATTTGAAACAGGTGAAGGCGGAACCGGTGGAGAAGTGTATCTTGAAGAAAGAAATGATATCCCCCAGGAAAGACCGGGAAGGGGAAGTGTCCACCACGTGGCATTCAGGGTGGAAGACGAAACTGAGTTGCAAAAATGGATAGAGTGGATTACAGAAAACCGCCTGCCGAATTCAGGTTTTGTGGAACGTTACTATTTCCGTTCCCTTTATTTCCGTGAACCAAATGGGATTCTATTCGAACTAGCAACAGATGGTCCGGGCTTTGAAACTGATGAAGACTTCGATACTTTAGGACAAAATTTATCACTTCCACCATATTTCGAAGCCCAAAGAGAATCCATTGAATCGAAATTAAAACCATTGGATACGAAAGAATAAGGAGGACAATTTCTTGAAACATATCTTTAAGCAAGGAAACAAAGAACTCCCTACACTTTTGTTGCTGCATGGGACAGGGGGAGATGAACGCGATTTACTTCCCCTTGCCGAGATGATTGCACCTGAAGCATCCGTCCTAAGTGTGAAAGGGAACGTGGATGAAAATGGAATGGCCCGGTTTTTTGCCCGCTTACAGGAAGGGGTCTTTGATGAAGAGGATTTAATTTTCCGTACGAATGAATTGAAACGATTCATTGATGAAAGCGCGAATGACTATGAATTTGACCGTGATCGTGTCGTTGCCCTGGGCTATTCAAATGGAGCAAACATAGCGGCAAGCATGATGTACCATATAAAAGACTCATTAAAAGCTGGTATCCTGTTTCATGCCATGGTACCAAGACGCGGGATCGAATTGCCGGATTTATCTGGTACCCGAGTCTTTATTGGTGCCGGTAAGCGCGATTCCCTTATACCCATGAATGAAACAAAGGAACTTGTGGAAAACCTGAAAAAGGCACACTCAGATGTTACTGAGTTTTGGACAGATGGAGGGCATGAACTTCGTCGTGAAGAGGTGGATGAAGCGAAGAAATGGTTTGAAAACAATTTTATGTGATTGTAGAAAAACTCCGGAAGACAATTGTCTTCCGGAGTTTTTTGTGGAGTACAATAGAAGAATCCTATCTTTCAAAGGAAATCATATGATATGCCTGGAAGACTCTTAACATTTCAATGGTCAAAATTCCCCGCCATTCCATTTCCGCAACAGGCCATGTTTCTTCGTAGTGCCCAAACCAGGACCAGGTGGGCTGCCAGAACCCGTCATGATGCTGAGATGCTAACTCCTTACTCAATTGTATGTTTATGACATCCTCCAATATCTTATAAAATGGTGATGAAGGTTCACTTGCCACCTGAAGCGGTTTTGCCACATATTCATTCCACTTCTCGGGATCCGTGCAAACCGTTTTACGTACATTGGTCGATAGGATCTTGAATAAAGTGGATTTTGTATTCCCACTCACTTCATTTAACAACCTTTCGTAACAGAGGAAATCATGCATATCGATAGGCTCGATTAATAAAGTAAGTTCACTTACCGCTTTTTCCGTCCATTCTTGAAGACGGGGATGGTCCGGTTGAAAGCGGTGGAAATATCCTACGATCTCTGCATTCGGATTTGCCCAGGTAGTTTGGACGCCGCAATGACCTCTCTTAGGATCGAAATGCCACCATGGTGCGTGAGGCACTGAATTGACCTCTTCGGGTACAGCATTCCAGCCTTCATTTTCTTCATCGTATTCGTTCTGTAAATAATTCATAGCCTTTTGGACGATAGGATGACTGGCGGGGAGTTTCAATTCCTTCGCCTTTTGTAACCCGATGGTGGTAGCAAGGGGGGAGGAGCTGTCCAGGCGAAAGTCAGGTTCGATTGACCGGCCGAATCCCCCGTCTTCATTTTGATAGCAAGATAACTCATGAATGGCTTCCTCTTTACTTCCTTCTTCAAAGTGAAAGTTGAATAATTTCTGTTCAAGCGGCCTTGCATTCTGGCGGATATAATCTTTTGCCTTTTTCCATTGCTCTGGGGAAAAGTTCATATGAAAAACTCCTTATTTAAGCATAATTGGTTATAGTAATAGATTATCTATTCGCAAGGGGAATCCCTGCTTATTTCGTGAAAAACTCTAAGGTCCGTCCCTCAAAAAAATTGATGCCTGATTTTCGGCGGCATCGTTTTATAATGTATGTATAATAGGATTATGAGAAGGATATAGGGGGACTCGAGGATGATTTCGCTTAAATTACAAACGGAGTATTATATGGCATTGGTAGACAAGAGAACGGACTATGAGGGAGTATTTTATGTCGGCGTGAAAACAACGGGAGTGTTTTGCCGCCCTTCTTGTCCAGCCAGAAAACCGAAATTTGAAAACTGTGAATTCTTTCAGACAGCAGAGCAAGCGTTGCTTTCATCTTATCGTCCTTGTAAGAGATGTAGACCATTATCACACCCGAATAGTGTATCGGAAGTGGTGAAAATGTTAGTGGAGGCTGTAGAGGAAAATCCGGAGAAACGTTGGAAAGACAAGGATTTTCAGCAATTATCGGTTGATGCTTCCACTGCCCGGCGCCAATTTAAGAAAAGATTTGGTATGACATTTGTTGAATATGCGAGAGCACGCAGGATGGGGCTGGCCATGAAGGAAATTAGATCTGGTGCCAGAGTCATTGACGCCCAACATGTAACCGGTTATGAATCAGCAAGTGGATTTAGAGACGCTTTTTCAAGAATCATGGGGTATGCACCAGCTTCTTTAGATCAGCACACTCTTGTTTTAAAAGCAGCTTGGCTCGATACAAAACTTGGGCCAATGATCGGGATTTCTGATGAAAAGGCACTATTTTTATTAGAGTTTGTTGACAGGCGTGGGCTGGAACGGGAAGTGGAAAGGTTGAGGCATAAAACAAAGTCAGCGATCATCCCGGGCACATCAGAGCCACTTCGTTCCATAGAAAAGGAACTGAACGATTATTTTAATGGGAACTTGTCAGCGTTTAATACACCTTTGCATATGAGTGGATCTTCATTCCAAATGAATGTATGGAAGGAGCTTAAGAGAATACCAATTGGAGAAACAAGGTCATATACCGAGATCGCCCAAAATATTGATCATCCCACAGCCGTACGTGCAGTGGCAAAGGCAAATGGTTGTAACCAGCTCGCCATCATCATACCTTGTCACAGAGTGATCAGGGCAAATGGTGATCTAGCAGGATATGCGGGAGGTCTTAACCGGAAAAAATGGCTGATAGAGCATGAACGGAAGGTGGCAAATAAGAAGGGTCAGGTATTATGATGTACAGCAGATGGATCCTCATATGTGAGGGGTTTCAATGCATCCGTAAATAAATAGGTGTTGCAGATTCTGCTAAGAGCTACTAGACTATGACATAGAGTCTTAACAGAATCGGGAGCAATGTACATATGGGTGTGTTGAGAAAAGTAGTTATTTTAGGGTTCGCATCAACCCTACAAGGTTTGGCTATGGCAGTGTTTTTGTTTCCCCACTTCATCCCTTCCGGTGGTGCAGCAAGTGTAAGTGTGTTATTAAACTATTTACTGCATATCCCGTTTGCGGTTACCTTGTGGGTGATGAACGCGTGTTTATTGGGTGCCGCTGTGAAGTGGCTGGGGAAGGGAAATGCCTTCTGGACCATGTATTGCGTAACAGTCACATCAGGGGTGGTGGATGCTGTAGATCCATTTCTGACGGGTACGGTTTCATTTGTATTTGTGGACCTTCTCATTGGAAGTATCCTTTTTGGAATCGGGGTCGGAGTCCTTTTTAGGATGGGTGCATCGTCCGGGGGAATGGACATTTTAGCCCTAATCATTTCAAAGCTGAAAGGACACTCACCGGGAAAGACGTTATTCGCAATAAACGGCAGTGTATTACTGTTAACAGGGATCGTAGTGGATGTGAAAATCATTCTATTCGCCATAACGTGTCAATTCATCTCTACAAGAATCTTGGATATCATCATCAAGATCGATATCAGGCGAAGCCTTCCACATGTCGAAAATGTTTAAATGAAAGAGGCTGGGACATAACTAAATCCATTTCTTCTAAAGGAGAACAATCATAAATTAGTTAGGATTGCTTGCTACACCGCTTTTGATTTCCGTGCAAGACTTCGCTTTCCTCGGGCGGAAGGGGGAAAGCGAGCACCTGTAGCGGAAATCAACCACTACTTACTGCACCTTCAAGCCACGATGTTTACGTAAACATCCAATGAAAAATCCGAACGATTTCGATTTTCAAAAAAGAATTTCGAATAATCGTTCGGATTTTCTTTCAACTAAATACTTTTGTCCCAACCTCTTTCATTTAGGATATTTCTCTGATGATTGATTTGATGGTATGTGTAGGGGAATTTTCAAAGAAAGAGATGTATTGAAACATCTTGTTTTTCGGCAGGAGGTCTTTACGTATTTCTTTGGCTGATTTCCCCTCCTGGTGCGCTTTTGTGACGGAATCCTGGAGACGGAGAAGGTAATCCCGTTTCTTCTCGAGCAGCCTTCTACCGTGCTTCAGGTACCCTTGATGAGAACAATACACCTCTTCGAAGGAATACATCAGGACTTTGTTTATGGAACGAATCAGTTCCGGCACCGATTCGAACGAGAAGTTAGAGGTGGGAGAATGAAATAAATACAAATCTCCTGAGAAGCAAATGCCTTTTTCTTCATCGATAAGGACAATGTGATCTTCAGCATGGCCGGGTGTATGGACGATTTGAAACGAATGGTGTTCGGTCTCAAGTGTAGGTTGCTGAAGGGACAAAGGATGAAAAGATGGCCGGTTATGCCAAAACATGGCCCGGTAGAAAGGCAGTTTGGTACTTTGATTGCACTTATCGACTCCCTGGGGATGAATCCATTGAGGGATCGAATAAAATCGTTCTATCCAAGCACTATTGCCGGTATGATCTTCATGGTGATGAGTGTGTATGACCCGTTTGATGGGAAGCTCTTTGAAGATAGTACGCACTTCGTTTTTCATACTATATGGTCCTGTATCTACAAGAACATCATCGACTTGAAAAATATAAACGGGCATTTTATGACCAAACGTTTGAACGCTTAATTTGAATGATTGTATCAACGCAGTTACTCCTCATGAATAAGTGTTATAGTACAATATTCGGATAAAATATGGAAATCCCTGCTTGTATCTACATCTTTTCTAGGGACGGACCTCAAATATCATCTATTACTCGTATGCCGGAAATGGTAAACTAGAGAAAAAGCAGTTGTTTGACATAGGGGGCAATGTTTTGCAGAAATGTAATGTATGTAAAAATCAATTTCAATGGAAAGAGTTATTATTTTCAATTTGGGCTTCATATAAACCAATTGAGTGCAATCAATGTGGAAAAAGGCATGCAATCAATTTTGTCTCAAAATTCATTGTTTCCTTTCTGATTATCGTACCAGCTGTAGTGTTCGGTTTAATGATTGCACCTGCCCAAGGGCTATCGAAACCGGTGACATTCGGCCTCATAGTTCTCATGGCGTTTGTTATTTCACTTTTCCTCCCGTTATTCGTTAAATATGAATATAAGCAAAGATAAATATAGAGAGCTGCCTATCATGGCAGCTCTCTTCTGTATTATTGACTATTTCTTCTTCATTTCTTTTAACACTTCTTCTAACCGATCAGGATAGTTAGTAAACATCCCTGTCACTCCCCACTCAATCAACCTTTTCATATCTTCTTTTTCGAGGACAATATAAGGATGGATAAGAAGATCATGCTCACGCACTTTATCTACATATTCTTTATCGATTTTCTTAAAACTCATTCCAAGACCAACGGCATATTCTTCATAATGGTCAAGCTCTTCGTCTGTGATGGTTGCATCCTTCTTATAGTCAATTAACTGGACAAGGGGGATGTTTGCATTCATTTCATGAACTTTTTGTAAGCTTGCTTCACTAAAGGACTGAATGATCACTTTGCTGGAAGGGCCGTTCTGTCTAGTCAGATTATAGTCTTCCAATGTTTTAAGTAATTTCTCCTCCATGCCGGGATATACTTCAGGGGACTTTGTTTCAATATAATAGTGTTTGTCCTTCCCGAAATGTTGTAGGACTTCTTCAAGAGTCTGTACTTTAAGGTCTTTATATTCTGACTTAGCCTTCTCTGGGTACATTTCATTGAACCAGGATCCTGCATCCAATTCTTTGATTTGATTCAACGTATAGTCCTTAACTAGTCCGGTCCCATTGGTTGTTCGATCGAGTGTTTCGTCATGCATGGCAATCAATTTACCGTCTTTTGTCATTTGCAGATCAAGTTCTATGTAATCCCCGCCCATTTCGTCACCTAATTGATAGGATGGCAGCGTGTGTTCCGGGGCGTAACCTGATCCACCTCTGTGGGCGATGTTCAGAAATTTGTTGTCATTCATTGGTGGGTGGCCTGATTGCGCAGAGGCAGTCTGAACCGTACCGGCTCCGATCCCTATAATTGCTGCTGATAAACAAATATTTCTAACTAGTGTATTCATTCTATTTTCTCCCTTCTAATTTAAGCTCATCTAAAGGATATAAAATGAATGTAAATGGAAATGGAGAGGAATGAAAAGGGTATATGAAGATTGTATGAATGGAATATGACAGCTGAGGAGAAAGACGCAAGTCCAAAGATCGTAGAATAATTTACAACATTAGGAAAACACTATAAAAAAAAGAAAAGGAGTCGTATGATGGAGAATCAGGACATCAGATTGACTACTTCGGAAGTCTCCGCTTTGTGGACAACATATATTAAATGCTCGGCAATGAATTGTTTTTATACTCACTTTCTTACGTATCTAAAAGATGAGAGTATTATATCCCTCATTGAAGACAGCTTGAACACAAATGTTGAGACGATGAGTGAAATCGAGAAATTATGTGTTTCAGAGGGATTTCCCATTCCCTCAGGCTTTACTGATCAAGACGTGAATACTTCTGCTCCTCCTCTGTACACGGATATATTTGCTCTCAGCTTTGTCTATCGGGGAGGACAGGTCACAAACAGTCATTTTACCACAATAGTAGGTTCGGTTGCCCGTTCCGATGTGTATGACTTTTTTGAGAAGTGTCTGACGAAATCTCTATCCCTTTATAAACGATCACTTCAACTGATGTTGGAAAAGGGGATCTATGATCGTCCGCCAAAAATAAATTATCCCAAGTCCATTGAATATATCGCCCATCAGCCCTCTTTACTGGAAACCTGGCTTGGGGAAACAAGACCTCTTAATGCATTGGAACTTAGCGAATTATTTTTTGTGATTGAGCGGAATTGTATAGGCATCATATTATTGAAGGGTTTCATACAAACGTCCAGAGACAAGGAGGTAAAAGAGTATCTAAAAAAAGGGAAAAAACTCAGTGAAAAACAAATTACAACATTCAATCACGTACTGGTAAAAGATGATGCTTTCCCCACTTATCCTGTCTCTATGGAAGTGACAGCTTCCACTATAGCGCCATTTTCAGAAAAGCTGATGCTGTTTTTTATTTCATCCTCTAATTCAGTCGGCCTTTCTACGTTATGTCACGCCATCACCATGACGACGAGAAAGGACTTAGCCGTTCATTACATGCTGTTTGTGTCAGAAATCATGAAATATGGGGCGGATGGTCTTAAGCTTTTAGTTGAGCGAGGGTGGATGGAGCAGCCTCCACAGGAGGAAGACCGAAAAGACTTAAGTAAATAAAATAGTATCCTTTCTATCATCACAAAATGTTCGGAATTTCTTTTGTTTCTAAATGACAAAGAACGTATGGATAGGATAGAATATAAGATACATTAAGGTAAGGCTTCAAAAGCGTTGAGACTATCATGTGATTGAATCAAAAATACGGGTTCCCTATAAAGAAGATTCTAATAGAAGGAAAGCGGTGCTTGATTGATCACCTGATACACTCCAAACTTTTGGTAGGTTGTGCTGTTTATAAGGAGAAATGGATGCTAGAATACATCGTACATCAGGGAGTCGGCAAAGAGTATGTGGTTTTCCTTCATGGAATCGGAGGGACCTCAAGTATCTTCTGCAAACAAATGGAAACCTTTAAAAATCATTATAACGTAGTGACGGTTCACTTGCCTGGTCATGGTGATTCACCAGGGGTTGATACATATAATGAGCCATTCACAATCAATTTAATTGTTCGTGAGATCGTAAAAGTCCTGGATGAAATTGGGATTAAGCAAGCCCACTTTATCGGGATATCTCTTGGTTCAGTGGTTATTCATGAACTGATGCAACAAGTTCCAGATCGGGTGCAAACGGCCGTTCTTGGTGGTTGCATTACTCGTTTTACTTTACTTTCAAACACATTGCTGCAGGCGGGGCATGCTATCAAAGGCATGATTCCATTCATGTGGTTATATAAATTATTCGCATACGTCATGATGCCCAAAAGAAATCATAGAATTTCGAGGAAGTTATTTATTAGGGAAGCAAAGAAAATGAAACGGAAAGATTTTCTGGGGTGGTATCAGCTCACTCCATTTGTGAAATCGACATATGCCTCTGTACAGGAAAGGGCCTCCCACATCCCGAAACTGTACATTACCGGAAAAGAAGATCATCTGTTTGTCCGTTCGCTTGATGAAGATACAAAAGGAGATCCTTCGGCAATGAAGGTATTCCTTGACGGTTGCGGACACGTTTGCAATGTAGAAAGGCCGACTGAATTTAATCGGCTGGCACTTGATTTCATTCATAATAAACAGGTTCTTCCACTGCAGAAGGTTCAATAACTTGCACCTCCCATTTCATAATCGAAATGGGAGATTTTTTGTGCCTGATTTTGGATTAGTAAGAGTTAATGGAATATCCATCCCGAATGTAGAGGAATAGATGAAAGGTCCGTCCCTAAAGAATGACGTATAAGAGGCTCTAAATCAGGAAAGAAAGTGGTGAAATCAAGGTCCGTCCCTTTAAAGGAGATGGAGGCATGTTGGGAGAATATAGTATAGATGGGTGTTTGTTGGGGGGGGTTTGAGGATTTGATTCGTGAGGTTTTGAATTTCAGGTATGAGGAGTATCCGTTTGAGGCGTTTTCCGGTTCTCATTTGGCAGCGATTATAGTTTCTGTAGTATGCATGGCGGGCTTATATATCTTTAGAAATCGTCTAAAGGGTAGTGCAAAGAGTTGGGTGAAATGGCTGCTGATTATTTTACTCGTATTGAGCGAAATGTCTTTCCAGGTTTGGTATGGTTTGAATGATCAGTGGGACCTAACGATAAATTTACCTTTTCAATTATGCTCGTTGTCTTTGTATCTTTGTACCTTTATGCTTATAAGTAACAATTATAGAATTTTTGAAATTAGTTTCTTTTCCAGTATGTCCGGGGCTTTTATTGCCATCGTCACACCAGAACTATTTTTTGGCTTTCCACATTTTCGGTTTTTTCAATTTTTTTCGGCCCATTTGTCGATTGTTCTATCTTGTTTGTACATGGTGTGGATAGAAGGCTACAAGTTGTCTTTCAGATCCCTGATCAGAGCATTTATGGCATTGAATGGAATCGCAGTCATAGCTTATGCAGTAAATAAAGTAGTCGGGGCAAATTACATGTTTCTAATGCATAAACCGTATAACGCAGGTCCGATCGATTATTTTGGGGAGTATCCCTGGTATCTCCTTTCACTCGAAGGGGTGAGTCTTTTATTATTTCTCCTTCTCTATGCTCCTTTTTATCTTTTAAAGAAGAATCGGAAAGGTGTAAGGTAAATATATGAAACTTTCCTTTGGTTTCATTCGTCTATTAACATATAAAGCAGGGAGCAGGTTTGATGAGTCAACTATTGATCTTAAGTGTAATCGTTTTGGTTTCTTATGGATTGGGCAGTATCACAGGAGCTTATTATGTAGTAAAATTTCTCACTGGCATGGATATTCGTAAGATCGGAACCGGCAATGTCGGCGCTACGAATGCAGGAAGATCGACAGGTAAGAAAGGGTTTTTACTGACTCTCCTTATAGACGCAGGCAAAGTAATACTGGCATTATTCTTCACATCGATACTGATTGATGGGGAGGGCTATCTGATCATAAGCTCGATATTGATCATGATTGGGCACCTGTTCCCCATTCAACTCGGATTTCACGGGGGAAAAGGGGTTGTAGCCTATTTGGCTTCAGCATTATTTCTGAGCCCATTAAGTATCGGTGTTTTCGCTATTATGATGGGCGGATTATACCTCATCATTAGGAGATACACATACGCCGGTTTTCTTTCAATGGGTACCATCCCGATAACTGCCTATATGATTGAAGGTTCATTCACTATATCTGCTGGCCTGGGGGCTCTATTTATGACGGTCCTATTGTTCCATAACCGATCCTTTCATCATTCAGTCCAAACATAGGAGGTAAGAGAATGAATAATGATACTCTACAATATAAAATTGCATGCGAACAAGATGAATTTCAACAAATAAATTCGTTAAATTATCAAACGTTCGTGGAAGAAATCCCTCAGCATGAAGAAAATGATACTTGTATGCTGGTGGATAAATTTCACGATGAGAATACATATGTGATAGCAAAAGCCGATGATGAAGTCGTCGGAATGATTGCCGTAAGGTCCGAACGGCCTTTTTCGTTAGATCAAAAGCTGAGCAATTTGGATGAGTATTTACCTGATCAAGCAGTCCCCTGTGAAGTCAGGCTCCTTTCAGTTAAGGAAGCGTATAGAAGTACAAGGGTTTTCTACCAATTATGTAACCGCCTCGTGTCCCATTGTTTGAAAGAGGGATATACTATGGCGCTGATTTCCGGCACGGTACGTCAGCTTAAACTTTATAAGCGGATTGGATTTCTCCCCTTTGCTGAACTTGTGGGAGAAGAGGAAGCAAGATTTCAACCTATGTATCTGACCCGTGAGAGCTTCGAGAATTCGACAAAAGCGTTTCAGCGCTTAATGATCCGTAAGACAGGCGCATTGACCACCCGGTCTTTTCTGCCAGGGCCAGTGCCGCGTCATAAAAGAGTGGAAGCCGCATTTAAAAGGGACGCAACTTCTCATAGAAGCAGCCCCTTTCTGCAAGAAATGGAAGTTGTAAGAGAGAGTATATGTGATATGACGGGTGCGAATCATGTACAGGTGGCAGTGGGAACGGGCACCTTATCTAATGATATGGTGGCAGCTCAGTTGAAAAAGATACAGGGGAAAGGTCTGATTCTTTCAAACGGAGAATTTGGCAACAGATTGATGGATCATGGTAAACGGTTCGATTTAACCTTTCATACGCTCGAAAAGGAGTGGGATGAACATATTACAGTGGAAGAAATCGAAACCGTCCTTCAATGTGATCCCGCTATAAAGTGGCTGTGGACGGTTCATTGTGAGACATCAACAGGTTATTTATATAATATAAGAGAAATTCTTTCACTCTGTCAAAAATATAATGTAGAACTTTGCATTGATGCATGCAGTTCAGTCGGAACGGTACCAGTCGACTTTAATAAAGTTTTTCTCGCCACCTCAGTAAGCGGAAAGGGACTAGGATCATATCCGGGACTCGCCCTCGTTTTTCATCGTGAAATAATCAATCCAAGTGCTTCAATTCCTAGATATCTGGATGTGGGCATGTATGCATTGAATGGAAGTGTTCCTTATACTCACTCATCAAATCTACTAATCGCTTTAAAAGAAGCCCTCCAGTTGATTGACTATGATGGGACCTTAAAAATCTCTAAAAATGTAAGACGGATGTTGGCCGATGAAGGGTTTCAAATCTTAGGGGATGAAGATTATTCTCCCGGCGTGATTACCATTGCACTAAATAGGGAACAGTGTAGTAGACAATTCGGAGATGCCTGCAAAAGTAGGGGCATCTTATTAAGCTATGAAAGTGAATATTTGATTAAAAGGAATTGGGTGCAGGTGGCACTAATGGGGGAACACAAAGAACGAGAGGTTTTGAATGGCATGACAATGCTCATCGAAGAACATAACAGAATGATTGGAACAAAGGTAGTGAAATGAGTAGGATGAAAGATTTCTTTTCGCGATTTAAGACAAATAAACTGGTAGGGTTTGCCCTGCTTTCCCTTTGGGTCAAAACCATTTTGGTCTCATTAATAGGGTTCAACCTCCACATAGAGACTTTTCTGGACTTATTGCTCATAGTATTAAATCCGGTTGGTTCCATAATGATATTAATCGGATTCAGCTTTTTTTTCTTTAAAAGGGTTAAGAAGATCCTAGTCATACTTTTTATGGGGATTGCAACAGGTCTCCTGTATGGCGATCTTCTTTACTTTCGATTTTATTCGGATTTCGTAACGGTTCCCATTCTTTTTCAATTTAAGAATGTGGGGGGCATCGGACCCAGCACGTTCGAACTCATGAGCCCGTGGGATCTCCTTTTATTGGTTGATATCATTATTGCAGGATGGCTGTTGAAGAAGGGCAGGGCGGCTTCTAACATCTTGCCTCGCAGATGGAAATTGACCTATATCGTAATTAGTCTCTCATTATTGGTGCTTACCATTGGAATGGGATTAATGAAATCCCCCTATTTATTTGCCGAGTCCTATGATAGGGAACAAATGGTGAAATCCGTTGGGCCATATAATTATCATATGTATGACATCGGGATTGCCGCAACGAACCCTTTTTCCCATCTACTTGCTAGCAAATCTGACACCAAGGCATCCATGCAGTATACTCAATCAACCAAGCAAGACCCTTCTGACTTATTTGGGGTTGCTGAGGGGAAAAACCTGATCTTAGTCAGCATGGAATCCACCCAGAACTTCGTTATCAATGCAAAAGTGAATGGAGAAGAAATCACACCCTTTTTGAATTCCCTTATTAAGGACAGTTTTTATTTCAATAATATTTACGACCAGACGGCACAAGGGAAAACGTCGGATGCCGAGTTTATGATTGATACCGGGTTATACCCATTATCAAGCGGGTCAGCTTTTGTGAGAAAACCGGATAATACCTACGCCAGCCTTCCACATATGCTGAAAAGGAAGAAAGATTACTATGCAGCTGTTTTTCATGGAAATGAGCGGACATTTTGGAACCGTGAAATGATGTATGAGTCCCTGGGGTACGATCGCTATTTTTCAAAAAGGGACTATACGGTCACAGAAGATAATTCAATCAATTATGGGATAAAGGACATTCCTTTTTTCCAACAGACAAGTTCACATCTTGAGAAGATCCCACAGCCTTTTTATACCCGTATCATAACGCTGACGAATCATTTCCCTTTTCTATTGGAAAAAGATGATCAATTCATTGATACAGCTTCTACGAGTGAAGATGTAGTAAACCGCTATGTCACAACGGTTCGTTACGAGGATGAAGCAATAAAGACATTGTTTGAAAAGCTTAAAGCAAATGGGATGTATAAGAATACGGTTGTGGTCCTTTATGGTGATCATTATGGGATTTCCGAGAAATACGAACCGGGTGTATTTGAGCTATTGGGTCAGAAGGATACTCCAGTCAATCATGCCAAGCTTCAACAGGTTCCCGTGATCATCCATGTTCCAGGAGAAGAGGCAAGGACGATCGACACCATTGGAGGAGAGATTGATATCCGGGCAACAATCCTGCATTTATTGGGGATAGACACAAAGAATGCTCTCTCATTTGGTCATAGCCTATTCACACGAAATGAAAATCATCCCGTTATTTTTCGTGATGGGGATTTCATTACAGATGAGTACATTTTCCAGGATAATGTTTGCTACAATAAAAAGAGCGAGGAGTCTGTCAATGATTCCCTCTGCGATCCATTTAAGGAAACGGTTAGAAAAGAGCTGAGGATGTCAGATGACATCTTGTATGGAGATTTATTGAGATTCCTGGAATAGAAAAGCAATTGAAACCCCCGGCTTAGGTGAGCGCCGGGGGTTTCTTAATATGAAACAATATGTAATGACCATAATTTTATTATGTAAACAAAAATCCGCGATCCTTTATAGTTCACCGTCAGTATGAAGGGGATAAAATCTACCATTGAAACCAATCACGTCGATATGTATGATGTGCAAAGGATCATCGAGTCTCTTATACTGTTTGCTTATACGTAAAGTGAATAGTCCCGGGGAATAGGCACCTCTTACATCAGTATACTTAATCCTCTCGGTAATATCTCCACTATCACTATTCAATTCGATGATGGAACAATCTTCATTGCAATCGATCATATACTCTTCCTGGAGCCACTTTTCAAAATCTTTTTCCGTCGGTCTGTTGAGAATCGTAACAATACTTAGTGCAACGATTACTGCCATAACAAAAAGAAACGCCAATCTTTTGTTCATTGTTCGATTCCTTCTTTCAAAAAAATTGGAAAATGCTGATAAAATCAGTTTATCACAGTTTTCGAGGGAAGGGGGGAAAACACCATAAGTAAAGAGCTTGGGCTCCCAAGCTCTTTTCAAAGATTCATATTAAGGAAGAAGCGGAAGTTTGATTATTACAACAGTTCCTTTGTTCAATTCACTTTCATATTCAATCATCCCGCCCATTTCACGAATAAGTTTATTTGTCACCATACTTCCCAATCCTGTCCCTTTGGTTTTCGTTGTATAAAAGGGTAAGCCAATCTTCTTTAACTCATCTCCGGTCATTCCCTTTCCGTTATCCGAGAAGCAAATGTAGAATTGGAATATATACATTAATAATCGTAATGTAGAAAGTTGAGTGGATTAGAAAGATAAGTGTGCTTCCTAAAAATTTGTATTGAGTCTTTAATAGCATCTTACGGAAGATCATTCCCATCACAAGAGCCAATACTGAAACGGCGATACCCACTGCAACGTACGGACCTCCGATTAAATAACGGAATATGATGACACAGCCGAGCACGATAGAACCTGATAATAATCCTGCATATATAGTTGAAATCAGGATCGCAATCATTCGTAAATCAAAATGGGTGGCTCCAAGCGTTTCGATGGGATACAACATGCACAAAAGTGCCCCAAATGATCCAACCAACCCATACGTGATTTTATGTTTGAAAATAGAATCCTGTTTTTCTTTGAATGGAAATAAGACATTTGCATTATAAGTAAAAGAAAATAATATCGTAATATTGACCAGTAGAGTTTTGATTAATGTAATCAAAGAAAAGCCCCCAACACTATTTGACTAAAGGGCCACGAAAGGCTCCCTGTCTGATAACACATGAACATACAAATATTAAAAATACTTCATTTCCTCTTTTTAGTCAAATTTCAGGGACGGACCTCTGAATTGCTTGCATTTTTAACCAATCATTTTAATAAAATGTAGTGGTGAAGCATGTTACAAGTAAGTTTGAGATCAAAAATGTGACTTGTTCCAAGGTCCGTCCCTCTCTATAAGCAGGTAATTTAGCAGGGAGAATAGAATATATAAGATATACAGGCCTTATTTTCGGGAATTGGATGATAAGGGTATGATACATAGTTTGGTGTTGCCAAGTGCATAGAATAGTTCGGCCGTTGCGTTTGAGTACGGAATAGGAGGAATGAAGATGATCGAAGGACAGGTCTTGCATCAACGGCAGCAGGTGAAGATCATGCATAAGAAAATCCCATTGAAAGAAGTGGTGAAGAGGGCGTTCCTGATTACTATAGGAGCTGTTATCATGGCTATCGGTCTTGAGATTTTCCTTGTCCCCAATCAGGTCATCGATGGAGGGATTGTCGGCGTTTCCATTATGCTCTCACACATAACAGGCATTAAGCTGGGACTTTTTATCTTTATCTTAAACATCCCCTTTTTCTTCATTGGTTATAAACAAATCGGTAAAACCTTCGCATTTTCGACGCTTTATGGCATTATCATTCTTTCGATTTCTACAACTTTTCTACATCCTGTCGCAGCATTTACACAAGATATTCTGTTGGCATCCTTATTTGGAGGCATCGTGCTCGGTATAGGGGTCGGCATGGTCATCAGATACGGAGGTTCCCTGGACGGAACTGAAATCCTTGCCATTTTATCAAGTAAAAGGCTCCCTTTCTCTGTAGGGGAAATCATCATGTTTGTGAATCTATTCATTTTAGCCAGTGCAGGCTTTGTCTTCAGCTGGGATAGGGCCATGTATTCTCTACTCGCTTATTATGTTGCTTTTAAGCTCATTGATATTACGATAAAGGGTCTTGATGAATCTAAATCCGTATGGATCATCAGTGAGTATTACGGAGAGATTGGAGACGCCCTCCTTCATCGGTTAGGCAGGGGTGTCACTTACTTAAAGGGAGAAGGCGCCTTTTCAGGAGATGACAAAAAGGTCATATTCTGTGTCATCACACGACTTGAGGAGGCAAAGTTGAAAGACATCGTAGCTGAGCATGATCCCTCCGCGTTTCTGGCGATAGCTGATATCGCAGAGGTAAGAGGAGGAAGGTTTAAGAAAAAAGACATCCATTGAGCCCAACGATATAAATACTACATTTTAATGCGCAGAATCGGCATAACTCCCGGTTTTGCTTTTTTTATGTGTGAAGTCCCACCAAGCAGAATGTGTCCCAACACTTAATAGGCTTTCTGTATTTGGTTATGAACATATACTTATTGTCGTCCGCATGTACTTGTAGTACTATTATCTAGATTGAGATGAAGAAAGGACTCGTTTTTTCTTTAGATACCGAACATTCAAAGAGGAACATCCGTTTAACGAGTCAGCACAAAAATTATCATCTTCAATAGAGGAGAACATAACCATGGAATTCGTAATACTGATTAAAGCATTTATTCTCGGTATGGTAGAAGGCTTGACGGAGTTTGCTCCAGTATCCTCTACCGGCCATATGATCGTGGTGGACGATCTATGGATCAAATCGAAAGAAGTGTTAGGGAAGTATCCTGCCAATACGTTTAAAGTAGTCATTCAACTTGGATCCATTCTTGCGGTAGTCATAGTGTTCCGGGACAGATTCAAGGATTTATTAGGAATGAATTCCCGTAAAGAAGAAAGATCATCAACATTAAAACTATCACATATATTGGTTGGGTTGCTTCCGGCCGTAATCCTTGGGTTACTATTCGAAGACTATATCGATGAACATCTCTTTTCACTAAATACAGTCCTTGCAGGGTTAGCCATAGGTGCGTTCCTTATGATTGCTGCCGATGTGTTCCGGCCAAAGGTACAGACGGTGGAAACTGTTGATGGGATCACCCACAAGAAAGCGTTGATGATTGGTCTGATACAATGTCTATCATTATGGCCGGGCTTCTCAAGGTCTGGTTCTACCATATCAGGTGGTGTATTACTTGGCTTAAGCTACCGTGCTGCGTCTGATTTCACCTTTATTATGGCTGTACCGATCATGCTGGGTGCAAGCGCACTGTCCCTGATGAAAAACTGGATGTATTTTAATGCTGAGTTCATGCCTTTTTTACTTGTTGGATTCATCAGCGCATTCCTGTTTGCTTATTTATCGATCCGCTTTTTCTTAAAAGTGATCAATAAAGTCAAGTTAATCCCATTTGCTATTTACCGCCTTATTCTGGTGGGCATTATTTTACTTATTTTTGTATAATATACACTTGACAGGTAGAAAATACTCCCATATAATTTCAATAACACTTTTTCAGAATGAGAATATACTATATGAAAGCAAAGAAGAGGACATGATTCATTCACTATTTTCTTGATCAGAGAACAGGGTCACCGGCTGAGAGCCCTCGAAGAGAATTGAATGTCTTACCACCTCGGAGCTATTATGGAGAAGGTCAGTATCCATAATCGGGAAAACCGTTATCTTACTTAAGCGAAGCGTTTTATTGTACACTTCGAAATTAGGGTGGAACCACGACCGCACTCGTCCCTTGGTTAGGGATGAGTGCGGTTTTTTATTTTAAATAAGCTGTGCGCTATGAAGAGGACACGGATCATTTCCACTTTCTTACCAGAGAACAGGGTCATCAGGCTGCAAGCCCTGAAGAAAGAGAAATGATTTACCACCTTGGAGCTATTGTGGAGAAATGACAGTATCCACAATCGGGAAAACCGTTATCTTACTTGAGCGAGGGACCAGTGAATTTTTGTCCTTCGGAATTAGGGTGGTACCACGACCGCATTCGTCCCTTGGTTAGGGATGGGTGCGGTTTTTTATATACCAAATTTTTAAGGAGGAAAAGACATGTCTATTCAATCAGAGGTAGAAAAGAGAAATCATAGGAAACTGGGTCAAGAGCTGGAATTGTTTATCTCCATGGAAGATGCACCAGGGATGCCGTTTTTTTTACCCAAGGGGATGCTCTTGCGGAATGAGCTGGAGGAATTTTGGAAAAAAGAGCACCTGAAGGCAGGCTATCAGGAAATCAGGACACCAATCATGATGAAACAGGAATTATGGGAGAAGTCAGGTCACTGGGATCATTATCATGAAAACATGTATTTCTCAGAGGTGGACGATCAGAAATATGCTATTAAGCCGATGAGCTGTCCTGGAGCTGTCCTGATTTATAAAAGTAAACGGAGAAGCTACCGGGAATTACCTATCCGATATGGGGAGCTTGGATTGGTCCATCGTCATGAGCTTTCAGGATCGTTAAGCGGATTATTGAGAGTCCGTTCATTCACTCAAGATGATGCACATCTATTTGTAAGGGAAGATCAGATTCGTGCAGAGCTCCATAAAGTTCTCGATCTCATTGATCGTTTCTATGGGAAATTCGGTTTCGAATACAAAGTGGAGCTTTCAACTCGCCCGGAAGATTATATGGGATCTGTTGACCTATGGAATCAAGCGGAAGGGGATCTTGAACGTGTATTAGAGGACAGGGGGGTCGATTATCATATCAATCATGGAGATGGAGCATTCTACGGACCGAAAATCGACTTTCACATTCTGGATTGTCTGGGTAGAAGCTGGCAGTGTGGAACGGTTCAACTTGATTTTCAAATGCCTGAAAAATTCCAGTGTCAATACTTTGGTGAGGATAACCGGGTAGAGAGACCGATCATGATCCATCGAGCCATTTACGGGTCGATCGAACGGTTCATGGCCATTATCATTGAACATTTCGGAGGAGATTTCCCCCTTTGGTTAGCTCCCCATCAAGTGAAAATCCTTCCTATTTCTGAAGCTCATATCCCTTATGCCCAAGAAGTAAAGTCCCACCTGGAAAGAGAAGGATTCAGGGTGGAACTGGACGATCGAGTTCAGAAAACGGGGTTGAAGATCAGGGATGCCGAGATACAAAAAGTTCCTTATATGATGGTCGTAGGCGATAAAGAAATCCAGCAACAATCGGTGTCACTCAGAAAAAGGAAGGAGGGTAACGTGGGAGTACTTCAAGTGAGTGAGGTTATTCAAAAATTGAAAGAGGAGATGCGGTAACCATATGGATTCCTTTTGGTTGCTGGGGGATGGTGGAAAAATATTCAATATTCACTTGACCATTTCCTGTTTTTTTTATAAACTAACAGAAGGAAAATTCTGAATATACTGAAGGGGGAGAAGAAATGGGCACATTTAATCTGGAATATCGCTTTATTTCTTCTTTCCTATACAAGAGCTAAAAAGTATGCACTTACTTTTTGGCTTTTTTCATGTCATGGAGGAATCAATTTGGGATATAAAAGAGTATTAATAAAATTAAGTGGTGGAGCTTTGGCAGATAACGAAGGCAATAATTTTGGAACAGCAGAGCTTGAGCATATTGCGAGCGAAATCTTATCCATTGTAGAAATGGGTATCGAAGTCTCAATAGTAGTGGGGGGAGGGAATATCTTTCGGGGGAGTTTAGCAGATATCTGGGGAATTGAAAGGGTGGAAGCCGATAGTATCGGAACGCTTGGAACGATCATCAACAGCTTGATGCTGAGAGGTGTATTAAAAAGTAAAACGGACAAAGAAGTAAGGGTTATGACGTCAATCCCTGTCTCGACAGTTGCTGAACCTTATATCCGCCTCCGGGCAGTCCATCATCTGGACAAAGGGTATATTGTCATTTTCGGAGGGGGCAATGGGCAGCCTTTCGTCACTACAGACTATCCCAGTGTCCAACGTGCGATTGAAACAAACAGTGATGCTATCCTTGTAGCAAAACAAGGAGTCAACGGTGTATTCACTTCTGATCCCAAACGAGATAAAAAGGCGAAGATGTATCAGAATTTAAACTATGATGATGTGGTTTTAAACAATATCAAAGTCATGGATCAGTCAGCGCTCCTACTAGCTCGTGATTATAAACTACCTGTTCATATCTTTAACTTTAATCAGGAAGGAATCATGAAAAAAATTTGCTCTGGACAGAAACAGGGAACGTTGATTAATCAAGAAGAGACAAAATTTCTATAAGAAGGTGGGCTTCAAAGCCAATGGAACATTCACCCTACAAACAAATGGCAGCAGCGATGAATTTTTGAAAATGAAATATGACATTCATAACAGAAAGTAAGGAGGGGAAACGGTGAACGTCAGGATTCTGAACCGATTTGAACCGGATAGGCTGAATGAAATGAAAGATGTATACCGTTCAGTAGGGTGGCTTAAGCATACAAATGAGGTGATATCCAAAATATTTCTCAGAAGTGATATCGTTTCTTTGGCAGTTTTAGAAGGTCGTATTGTCGGAGTGGGTAGAGCCCTGACGGATGGTGTCTTCAATGCGACGATCTATGATGTGGTCGTTCATCGTAGTTATCAACGCAAGGGGATTGCAACTCTTATAATGAAGGATTTATTGGAGCAATTGGCGGATGTATCTTGTGTCATATTGATCTCCACTACAGGCAATGAAGATTTCTATAGAAAACACGGTATGAAAAGTTTGAAGACGGGAATGGCAAGGTATCTCAACCCATCCCTTGCGGAGGAATATTTAACATAATCATGGAAAAGAGCCAGCCACTATGTGACCGGCTCTTTCACTACATATCTTCAAATCGTATGCGTTTTCCCCTTGGGATCTTCGAGGTTCATTTTTTCTAATTCAAGCCGCATTTTTTGGGTTTCTATGACGAAATTTTCATGTTTGAGTTTTTCAAGTTCGAGTTCATCTTCTATCATTTTTTGTTTCAACTTGGATTGTTTTTGGAAATGGTCTGTAATAATACCAAGAATGGGTATGGAAAAAATCATGATTACAGCTATGGTTCCAGTCATTTCAATCCTCCTCTTTCTCATTTTATGCTGGACTTGTAATAGTTAAATTATAACAAAGTGCGAGATGAAATAGTATAAAATGTGGTAATCATAAGTAAGCAGTCATTATAAAAGTATATACGAATGAATCCAAGAAAGAGTTTCAAAAATTTGAAAGTAATAGAGTGGAGATGACCAGTAAATCAACAAAAAGTGGGAGGGTTATACGTTCCACTTTCTTTGAACAAATGTCAGCAATGACCCTCGGTATTTTTTAACGGCAGAATTCATGATGGCATAGGTTAGAATCCCGCATAATGGGATGTTGATCATCATTCCTGTAAAGAAAGCTTTTCCTATTTGCAATCCGACCCCTACTGCATCACCCGAGGAATCAAGTGGAAAGAAAAGATGTCCTACGACAAGATTTAAGTAAAAGAAGAAAGGGAAAGCCCAGATTAAAGAGACCCCGCCAACTAAACCGGCGAAAGGGTTTCCTTTGAATATCTTTGCACTGGCTGTAGAAAGGACAGGACCGATTCCGAAGGATGGCACGAAATTAATCAATAAGCCAACCGTGAATCCTAATGCGATGCTATGAGCATTATCTTTAAGCCGCAATAGTTTTAAAGTCAGGCACTTTAATTCTCTTAGTTTTTTTCTAATCACTTGATCATCACCATATATTATTAGAATGTTATTCCGTTCAATTTGTGTTAGTATCATCCTTGTTTATAGTATGTCTAATTTTGAGGTTTGTAAATTGAAAATGGACTTTTTTATAGGAATAATTGAACTTTTTTTATGACACAGCTTTATGAAGATGAATAAAATGGTATTCTAATACTAATAGAATATTTGGCGGAGCGAGGACTAAAAATGAAACTAACGAAAAAAATCCCCAATATGGTAACCTTGGGGAATTTATATTGCGGATTCTTATCCATCGGGTTTGCAGCAAGCGGGCAATTTAAAAATGCAGCAGTTTTAATCATTATTGGCATGATGCTCGATAGTATGGATGGTAGACTTGCGAGAATGCTCAATGCAGACAGTGTTCTGGGGAAGGAATTGGATTCATTGGCCGATATCGTGACATTCGGGGTCGCACCATCATTTCTTGTGTATTATACATACTTTTTTCAATTCGGATTATTAGGGTTCATCGTGACTGGGTTATTCCCTTTATTCGGTGCGTACCGTCTTGCGCGATTCAACACAAGTCCGCCGAAATCATCTCTTCACTATTTTGTCGGCGTCCCTATAACGGCTGCGGGCGGGATCCTGGCCATTCTAACATTGTTCGGTAACTGGATTCCGAATATCGTGACAACGGTCATTTTTACAGCGATGTGCTTTCTGATGGTCAGCAGGATCAGAATACCGAGTCTGAAAGAAGTTCCGTTACCTAAATATGGGACGATTGTGACGATCTTTATCGGGGCATTATTGTATGTAATCTTTAAAGGGACATATGAAGAATTTCCTTATTTAATTTACATTGCAACGCCATTGTATATTGCTTATCTGGCGTACCGGTTTATAAGAAGGTAAGTTTTCTCTTACATTTTAAAGACATAAGATGGTAATAATTATAAATTAGCCAGGCGATGATCGCCTGGCTAATTTCTGTATTCTACTACATCATCCTAATTACAAGACCACCAAGTGCCCCTGCAATTACTACCATCCAAGGCGGCAGCTTCCAGAACACCAGCATACTGAACAGAATCGCTGCAAAAGCAAAATCGACAGGTGTGAGGATTGATGATGTCCAGATCGGGTGATAAAAAGCCGCTATCAGAATCCCGACGACTGCTGCATTTACTCCCATCAATGCGCCTTTTATCTTTGGATTCTGCCTAAGGGAATCCCAGAACGGCAAGGCCCCTGTAATCAACAGGAATGCAGGAAGGAAAATGGCCACCGTCGCAAGCATCCCACCTTTCCATCCGTTTATTACCGCTCCAATATAAGCTGCAAAGGTGAAAAGGGGACCCGGAACTGCCTGTGCTGCACCATACCCTGCTAGAAACTGTTCTTCGGTTAACCAACCTGTCGGAACAAATTCACGTTCCAACAACGGTAAGACAACATGCCCCCCACCAAAGACCAGTGACCCTGATCTGTAGAAGCTATCAAAGAGAGCCACCCATTCCAATGTGGTTGCTTCCCGGACAATCGGCAGAAGAATTAATAATCCAAAGAATATCAATAAGCAAATCACCGCTAATCTGCGGGAAATCGGAATTTTCACACTTGCTTCCTGATCTGAAGCAGAATGTTTATACAGTAGGAAGCCGATTAGAGCAGACAGAAGGATCACTGCAACTTGGGAGATGGCGGTCTGCCACATCAAAATGACAACCAGAGCGAATAGCGCAATGGCTTTTCTCTTTAAATCCGGCGTCAACTTTTGTGCCATTCCTAAGATCGCATGACCTACCACTGCAACTGCAACGATTTTCAATCCATGTATCCACCCAGCATCCGTCACCCCCATACCCTGAAGGACGAGTGCAAAGAGAACTAATGCAACGACCGAAGGCATAGTAAATCCGAGAAAAGAAACAATACCCCCAAGCACTCCGGCACGCATAATGCCTATCCCCATCCCAACCTGACTGCTTGCCGGTCCAGGCAGGAACTGACAAAGGGCCACGAGATCGGCATAACTTTTTTCATCCATCCATTTCCTTCTGCGAACATATTCTTCATGGAAATAACCAAGATGGGCAACCGGCCCGCCAAATGAGGTGAAGCCAAGTCTGGTTGAAATAATAAGAATTTCCAAAAGTGTTTTAAGATTCATTGCTGTTTTCATTATTATTCACCTTCTTATCAATCTTTAATTTCTCTAAAGAGCTCGAACGCTTTGTGACGAGCCTCAATCAAAACTCCACTTCCTTTATCGGTGATGGAATAATACTTCCTGATTTTCCCGTCTACGTTTTTATCTTCTTTTATCAATAGGCCGTCGGTTTCCATCGAATGCAGGATCGGATACAGAGTGCCAGAGCTGATGCTATATCCATGCTCTCTCAGTTCCTCCAGCATCCATGTCCCATAAATGGGCTCTTCTTTGGCATGATGAAGAATGTGTATTTGAATGAAACCGAGGAATAGTTTTCGTAAGACTTTGTCCTCCACTTAAGTCACCTCCACTTGATATTGAGATACGATATCGATAACCGAAATCGGACGATCCTACTATAGCATAGGATTTACGGTAACAAAAGAAAGAACACATAGATTTACACAAATTTAATATTAGTGGAATGTTAGACTATTTAATTTAGTTTAATAGTGAAATTCAATCTGAGTCATTCTTACTAATCTCTCATCACTTATTAGACCTTTCTTCACATATTGCTCAATCCGGGCATATCTTCTGATTCATGCCGATATACTTTACAGGTTTAGTTCAACGGTAAAGGAGAGAGGTTATGTTCAAAAAGATTAGTATGACGATTTTGGCGCTCTTTTTATTCCTGCCATCATGGAGTCAGGCGGGATCTTTCGGAAATGAAGATCCTTCAGGAGTTCCCGGGCAGTGGTATGTAGGTACGACTCCTTCGTATGTTGCTCCTTCAAAGCAACCGATCCTTTTTGTTCACGGTTTGAATAGCTCTTCAAATACATGGTGGAACGATAACAATATGTACGACACTGCCTATCAAAATGGGTATGAGACCGCTTTTATCGACCTGTATCCTACAAAAAATATGTGGGACAACGGCGCGCTCCTGGCGCAAAAAATACGAGAGATTTACAATTACTACGGAGAGAAAGTGGTGGTTGTCGCCCATAGTAAAGGAGGAATCGATACCCAATCGGCTCTCGTTCACTATGGTGCCTTTCCTTATGTATCAAGAGTGATTACCCTTTCTACACCTCATCACGGCTCACAATTGGCGGACTTGGCTTATAGCAGCTGGGCGGGTTGGCTTGCTGGCATCCTTGGCAGTAAGAATGATGCCACCTACTCCCTGCAAACGGGTTATATGGCATACTTCCGGTCGGAAACCGATCAGCATGTGAATGTAAATAAAAATCCAATCTATACGTTCGGAGGGACAAAGTGGGGGGGCTTTGGTAGTTCTCTTTATTGGGGCGGATTATATCTTTGGGGGTATGGAAGCAATGATGGAGCCGTTACGGTCAATAGTTCCAGACTTCCATATGCCACTGAGCTGAGGGTGGGTGACTGGAATCATTTCACCATCAAAGAAGGATCCTCCACTTTCAACTTATTCAGGGATTATTTAAATGAAAGCACGGTCAATTCATCAGGTGAAAAGGTTCAAATTCAAAGCAGTGAGCAATCTACATCCTTCAATACTTACGCAGCCTCGTATGTCAGAGGTGGAGAAACGAACGGGAAAAAACAAGAAAAAGTCCTGGTTGAAGAAGGTGCTGATTCGGTCACCTTTGATTGGATAAGTAATTGTTCTTCCTCTCGTATAACCCTGCAGGATCCGAAACAGACAATACATTCTTCCTTCAAAGTAAAAAAAGACGAAGGGGAGTATTTTAACGGGGCTTATCATTATACTCTTACAATTCCAAACCCTATTCCTGGCGAGTGGACTCTCCAATCATCCTCTTCAAATTCAGAGAAATATCTTATGAATGTTTCATTTGAGAGTACAGTGAATGATGCTGTGAAGGTGAACGTTGATGAGGATGAAATCAGCTTTAAGAAACAGGACAGTAAGATAAAGCTCCAAAAAGAAACCACAATCGAATATTATAAAAATGGTAAGTTAAAAGAAAGCAAGCTGAAACTTAAGGACGGTACACTGAAACTACCGAAACTGGGCGAAGGCGTTTATAACGTAACCATTGATATAGACGCTGAAAAAGATAAAAAAAGATTCAAACGGACCCTCATCAAAACGATTTATGTTGATTCAACTGGGAAGGTATTCGTTCAATAATAAGTCCTCATTAGGGAAGCTCATGAGCAGCTTCTCTTTTTTCAACTTGATAGAGGGACGGACCTCCAATATTATGATAGATGATGGAACAAATCCTGATTATTGCTATAATTATGATAATTGGGTGGGAGAAATTGGAGGTCCGTCCCTCCAGTAGGAAGGGGTAGTTAGATTGGGTGCATTGTATCTTTCTGGCGGTGGCGATAGGGATCAGACGTGGGCTATTGATAGGGAGTTTGCAGGTGAGTTGGCAGGTAGGAAATCATTATTATATCTGCCGATGGCTATGGATCCGGGTGATATTTCGTATGAGGCGTGTTATGAATGGATTAAGAGTGTGTTTGCACCTTTTGGTGTTAATGACATTACGATGTGGATGGATCTTAGGGGGAGGACCCTGGATGACCTTAAGAGATACTCTGCTGTGTATATAGGAGGTGGAAACACGTTCAGTTTAATGCATCACATTTTCCAATCGGATTTCCACGTGCATTTATCGGCTTACAAAGAAGAAGGCGGGATTATCTACGGTGGGAGTGCCGGTGCGATTGTGATGGGTAGTAATATAGCAACGTGCATCCATATGGATAAAAATAATGTTCAGCTGATGACGAGAGATGGGTTGTTTTTTCTCAATGATTTATCGATATGGTGCCATTACGAGGAAGGAAATGACCCACTGATCCATCAGTTTATTCAGGCATACCGTAAGCCTGTCATAGCCCTGAGTGAAGAGACCGGTCTAAAATTCAAGAGTGGAAGAATGGAAGTGCTGGGTACCAAGCCCGCCTATGTTTTTAATATGGACCTGATGAAACGGGTCTTTGAGCCTGGCCGATTTATCTGAAAGCCAATGAATAATAAGAGAAAGAAGGAGAACCATGAAGCAAAATATTTATGACAATCCTACATTTTTTGAAGGGTATATGAATTTGCGCGATTCCAAAATGACCTATAATGATTTTCTTGAACAGCCTGCAATGAGAGATGCACTTCCAGATCTGAAGGGGGAAAGGGTAATGGATCTTGGATGCGGAACCGGGGAGTTGTCGAAATACTGTATTGAAATGGGTGCATCAGCTGTCGTAGGGGTGGATATTTCTGAGAAGATGATCACCAGGGCATTACAGGAAAATAAAGACGAAAATATTAAATACGTTTGCAGTCCGATTGAAGACCTAACATTTCCAACAGAACCTTTTGACTTGATTGTAAGCTCACTGGCGATCCATTATATAGAAGACTATGAATCTCTGATTCGAAAGCTCCATACCTTTTTAAAGCCGGGCGGTTTGTTGATCTACTCAATTGAGCACCCTGTCGTAACCGCACGAAAGGACATGAAAAATTGGTGGGAAAATGCAGATGGGGACCGGTTGCACTGGGCAATTGATCATTACCGGGAAGAAGGGAAACGGGAACAGCATTGGTATGTAGACGGAGTGATCAAATATCACAGGACAATACCGACCTTGGTTAATGGGCTTATTAGTCATGGTTTCATGTTAGAAAAAATGCATGAGCCTCTGCCCACGGAGGAAGGGATTAAACTAATGCCGAGTTTGAAAAATGAAGAACGAAGACCATCATTTCTTATTATCATATCAAGGAAAACAGCCTGATCGGCTAATTTAAACTTACGTTAGCTATCTCATATACATATAAAAAAGGACTTCAGCTAATGATGTCCTTTTTCATGGTTATAGAAGCGATTAATGAGCTTCTACGGCTTTATTAAGTGTTTGATAGACTTTAATTGTAGAAATATTAATGCCCATTTGAACAAATTCGATACTCATCTCGGGACGCATTCCTGATAAAATCGGTTCAATTCCAAGTAATTTAAGGCTGTCAATCAGTTTCATGACTCCTTGTTGAAATAACGGATTCACTTCATACACACCGGAAAGGTCGATGATCAATTGTTGTATGGAAAGCTTTTTGCACTCGAGTAGAACATGCTCTGCCATCATTTCTCCACGAACTTCATCGACTTGACCTATTAAAGGCAGTACAGCGAGGTCCGAGAAGATGGGGACAACCGGTGTAGATAAGGATAGATATTTTTCTTCAGAGATCTTCAACTGCTCATCTGCATATTCACTATACGCTTCACAAAAAGCGGAAATCATCGTCGTAAAAGATTCGTCGATATCATGGGTAATCTGCAGGAGGAGCTCTTTCGTCAAAGTGTCATCATTATGAAGAACAATATTTTCTAATACCACTTTTTTATAGAGAGAAACTTTGCTTATTGACATATTGAGAGGGATTCCTTGACCGGAAGCAAGTCTTCCAACCTCTTTTCCCCAGTGCCTTGAATGACTCTCAAACCTTTCTCCTTTCAGTAATCCATTGCTAATGAGTTCAATCAGCTGGACAAAATATGGCAGATTGTCATTTCTTCTTTCTTCGACATATAGGTCAGGGTAAGATGTTGCAAGTTCAGAGAAGATCGAGTTGGCGATTTCCTGTTTCCTTTCAATCAATTGATCCCCAATGGATGTGGTGATTGTATGGTGAGTCATTTTCATCCTCCAGTTGAATCTTTTTCCTCTAGTATAGAGTATTATTCATATTTAGTATAGGCGAATAATAGTATACCAGGTATATTGACAAAGAAGTGGATTTTCCCTTATAATTTCAATAATTTAAAATATTTCCAATTAAACGACTCGATCGGAGCATTGCATAAATCTGATATATACAGAAATTACGTACTGGAATCCCATTACTGAGAATTCGTTAAGGCTGGAAACGTACAAATGCAGATAACTGAGGTGATGACTTTCGTCCTTAGGATTTAGTTCTTGAGGAGGAGGGTTTTTTATTTTATTAAAAAGGAGTGTTTTGAAATGAATACCGTATTAATTGATGTTCCTACAATGATCGAAACAGAAAGACTGGAACTAAGGATGCCTCAACCGGGTGACGGCCGTGCAGTCAATGCAGCGATCAAGGCTTCCTTATCAGAATTACAGCCGTGGCTCGGCTTTGCCCGAAGTAACCCATCTGTTGAAGAAACGGAGACGAATACCCGTCAAGCGCACGCCAAGTTTGTTACCAGGGAAAGCCTGAGGTATTTGATCTTTTTGAAAGATACCAATGAATTCGTCGGTTCAACAGGTTTTCACAACATCGATTGGAGTGTTCCGAAATTTGAAATCGGATATTGGATCGATACCCGAATGAGTGGTAATGGGTATATGGCAGAAGCGGTCGGGAAATTAACGGAATTCGCTTTGAATGAGCTGAATGGAAAAAGAGTGGAGATAAGATGTGAATCGACGAATGACAAAAGCAGGGCGGTTCCTGAAAGAATCGGCTATGAATTGGAGGGGATCCTTCGAAATGAAGATCTGTCAGTCGATGGAGAACGATTAACCGATACATGTGTGTACGGGAAAATTTCCGAATGATTGAATCGAATTGCAAATGGAAGGACCGTTCTAGAGAATAATAATGTAATAATTTCCAGACTGCATTTCATATCTTGATGAAGAAACAATCAGTGAGATCACTAGACTGGGAGACTTGGACGCCATCGCATTATCCCATCCCCATTATTATTCTACTCAAGTAGAATGGGCGGAAGTTTTCGGCGTGCCCATCTATATTCACGAGGATGACCGGGAATGGGTAATGAGGAAAAGCGATCACATCGTTTATTGGTCAGGTGAATCTATTCATTTACATAACGGAATCACCATTCATGGACTTGGTGGACACTTCAAAGGGGGTGCCGTCCTGGAATGGGAATCAGGTTTTAATGGTAAAGGCATCCTTCTCACAGGGGACATTATCCAGGTAGTAGCAGACCGGGAGTGGGTCAGCTTCATGTACAGTTATCCAAACCTTATTCCTCTTCCGTCTTCAAAAGTAAAAGAGATCGCTTCAAAAGTGAATGAAATGAAGTTTGCCCGTTTATACAATGCCTTTCATCGCGTTGTAAAGGAAAATGCGCATGAGAGAGTACAGAAGTCTGCCGACCGTTACGTAAGAGCCTTGGAGGGTACTTGGTTTGAGACTTAAACAGACAACTGGTATTCTTTTTTGCTGCTTCACTGTAAGGATGCATCTGGTAAATGGGCTGATTGGGAAAAAGCCATAAACAAGATCGGGGAAGAGGTAAAGAGGAGTATTAAGTGATTAGTCCGGACTGAACATAAAACCACCCGTTTTCTCAGGAAAACGGGTGGTTTTATTCAGTTGATTTCATGAAACCGGCCAATCTTTTTTTAACATACTATAGGTCACAATGTCTTCATAATGATCGTATAACCACTGCCCATCCCGTGTGATACCTTCTTTTGCAAACCCTAAACGTACTGGAATCCCTATGCTTTTCTCATTGTTGACGACACATTGGATTTCCACCCTGTTAAGATCCAATTCGTTAAATAAATAGTTTACCAGGGAAGAAACGGTCCGTGTGATGATTCCTTTACCTTGTGCTTCTTCACTGAGGAGATATCCAATGCTCGTGCTACGGGTTTTCCAATCTATAAAATGGAGTCCGATCATACCGACTAATCTCCCTTGATAACGTATCCCTGCATCAAATCCGTTGTTATCCGCATAATTCTGGATCCAAATAGGGATGACCGGCTCTAAATCCTCTGGTGATCGGCGTTTATCTACCCACAGAAGCCACTTGCGAAGATGATCCCGGTTCGAATCAATCAGCTCGTATAATTCCTCCTTATGGTGCTGTTGAAATAGCTCGATTGAAATCTCTTTATCTACGGTAAATGAAAACATGGGAACATCTCCTTTACTATATTTAGAAGATTATAACATATTTGTGATGTTGATTCGTTTATATATGAATAAAATTTATGGATATAAAGGGGATTTGTTTTATAATAGAAGAAAATAGTTGAAGGAGGTGGTGACGTGGTAATGAGATCGATCTTGCCAGAGTCCCAAGCGTCTCATGCAAAGCCTATTATTAGAAAGGCGACACTTTGCATGGGATGGTATCTAATTTGATCGCCCTGAAAGTCCATTTCTAGTAAGTCGGCTTTGCACCTTATTGACTGAATTCAGGTAGAAGATAAGGGGCTGACTGAAATGAAATATGTAAAAGCGGAAAGCGTGTTACCTCAATCATTAGTAAAAGAAATTCAAAAATATGTACAGGGGGAAACCCTCTATATACCAAAACCGAAAGCGGAATACCGGAAGTGGGGGAGCCGTTCCGGAAGCAGAAGGATCATTGATGAACGAAATGACAAAATCAAAGCAGCTTTCTCAAATGGAAAGTCGATTCATGAATTAGCCGGTGAACATTACCTTTCAAGTGAAACAATCAAGAAAATCGTTTATAAAAGGCGCTGAGTTGTATCAGTGCTTTTTTCAGTGTATATATTAATTCTAAGTGAAACTCTACATATCCAGAAAGCATAATAAGGGTATATAGTATATGAGAGAGTACATGCTTATCTGCATGGCTGAAAAGATAAAAGAGTATAAAATGTTTTAGATTTAGGAGCGATAACGATGGATCCATTTATTCGAAATGATCAATACAATTTCATCAAGTATCAAACACAGGCGCTGATTAACGGATATTCAACGGTAAATGATCTTGGTGTTCTCCAAGCATTGAGAGGACTCGTGTACGATAAGGTGATGAATCTATTTGAAGACCTATCCCCACTGCAGCTGAAGGAACTTGAAACGATTATTACTATCCGGGATACAGAGCAAGCTGAGGACTTTCTGATTGGACTAAAGTCATTCGTGATCCCTTTTCCTGCATTGAGTGATTCTGCAGTGAAAAAATTATTCCCTAAGGTAAAAAAGTTAAAAACACCTGCATTGGATGAAATAGAGTTAAAAGACATTTCCTATCTGGGTTGGAATGATTACGGTCAGGAACGGAAATATATTGTTGCAGAATACGAAGGGAAGTTTAGAGGGTTCAAAGGAACGTTCAAAAGCAGTAGTAAAAAAGGGCTTTGTACGATATGTAACACGTTTGGAAGCATAGGATTTTACCTTTCCGAATCCAAAACGTCTGCACATGGAACCTTTGTAAAGAAAGGCAATTATATTTGTCAGGATAGTGGTGAATGTAATGGAAAGCTGAAAGATAAAGAGAAATTGGATGATTTCATCCAACGAATCAATCATTAAGACACCATACGCCGGGCAAAGTTCCCGGCGTATATTTTTTATCTTTTTACTATATTACGGAATTCCAATTCTTCTCAACACTTATAAATCCCTTGAAACATTCCCATACTTTAAGTAGTATAGATAAGTAGAAAATTGTAGAGTTTTGAAATGAGGGTTTTAAATGGAGAAGAAATCCATATATGGATTAACATTAGATCAACTGACCACTTGGCTTGTTGAAAACGGACAAAAGAAATTCCGCGCGGCTCAAGTGTGGGATTGGCTATATAAAAAGAGAGTGACAAACTTTGCGGATATGAAGAATTTGAACGCTGACTGTGTACAGCTATTGGATGATCACTTCTATCTTCATACGCTCACACAAGAGGTTAAACAGGAATCGAAGGACGGTACAATCAAATTTTTGTTCAAACTTGAAGATGGAAATCTGATCGAGACCGTTCTGATGCGTTTTAACTATGGCCTGAGTGTGTGTGTCACGACACAGGTAGGCTGTAACATCGGTTGTACATTCTGTGCAAGTGGACTCTTGAAGAAGAACCGTGATTTATCCAGCGGCGAGATTGTCGAACAGATTATGAATGTTCAACATCATTTAGATGAAGCAGGAAACGGGGAACGTGTCAGTCACATCGTCGTGATGGGAATTGGTGAACCGTTCGATAACTACGATAATATGATGGACTTCTTCCGTGTCGTGAATGACCAGAAGGGTCTTTCCATCGGAGCGCGCCATATTACCGTTTCCACAAGTGGACTTGCTGATAAGATTTACAAATTTGCCGATGAGAATATTCAAATCAACCTGGCCGTTTCTCTTCACGCACCAAACAACGAATTGCGTACAAGGATCATGAAGATTAACCGTGCGTATCCGCTCGAGAAATTAATGCCAGCGATTGATTACTATTTAGAAAAAACAAATCGACGTATAACATTTGAATATATCTTGTTGAGTGATGTGAATGATCATAAGGAAGAAGCCCTTCAGTTGGCGAAACTGCTGAAGAATAAGCGTCACCTTTCTTACGTCAACCTGATTCCTTATAACCCGGTCGACGAGCACAATCAATATCAACGGAGTACAAAAGAAGCGATCGTTGAATTCTACGGGACATTGCTTGAACATGGCATCAACTGTGGTGTACGTGTGGAGCAGGGGACAGATATCGATGCAGCATGCGGTCAGTTGAGAAGTAAGCAGATCAAGAAGGATAAAGTAAAATCGTAATATGTATGAATAGAGCACATGAATTCCTGATTGGGATTTATGTGCTTTTTTGTTGTGAATACCCTACTGAAACTCATCATATTGGATCTCATTTTTTAAAAATGATAATGAAAATCCACGTTTTCTGGAGAACCGGGAACTTTTTTGAATATAGGTTCGATTTATATTGAATTTAATATGCAATAATTATAGAATATTTATTAAGAAGAAATTTTTGGAAAAGAGGTGTGTGAATATGGATGTGCTCCATATGACCAGTCGAAAAAGAGAGACATATGAAGTAAGGGTTGAATCTTCCCTGCTATGGGAATGTGCTTTAGGGATTGCTGCCATCACCAACACAAGGCTCATTGATACTTTAGAAAAAACCAATGCATCATGGGACAAGTTAAAAAAGTCTCTAAGCAACTCATTGATCCAGGATTTGGAATATGTAGAAAAGAATAATACGTGGAAATCCCTTCTTCTATTATTGCATCAAAGAGAATTTGTAACCTTACAAGATTTCATCACGTACATGGATGACCTTGATGATGAAGAAGTCAAATATCATTGCATTCCCTACATAGGGCTTAAATTTCAGGAACTTCGAAAGCTTGCATCAAAGGGGGATGTGGCAGCAAGGAACAGATTAAAGGAACAGACGGATGATAACCCATATTATCCAGGCTATATTGAATTCATCTGCACCACAAATGTCCTCAACCTTAAGAAGCACTTAATGAGTGTAATGACCAGATGGTATGAAGAAGTGATTCGACCTGAACAAGAGACACTATCTGGAATATTGACTAGGGATAGACAGTCTAAGAAAGAGATGAGTGAAAAGCTAAATCCTGAGGCTTTGGTGGAATGGGCCACAGGCGGCATCACTTATTTGCCCGAGCCGGCTGTCCACACAGTACTCCTCATTCCCCAGTCCATTTACCGTCCTTGGAACGTCGAAGGGGATGTTGAAGGAGTGAAGGTGTTTTATTACCCTGTAGCCAATGAAAGTATTTATCCGGATGATAAGAATATGCCAAGTTATTTTCTTGTCCAGAAGCATAAGGCACTCGGGGATGAAGCCCGCTTACGAATGGTGAAATTCTTGAAGGGATCAGAACGGACTCTTCAGGAAATCACCAATGAACTGGGCATGGGGAAATCCACCGTCCACCACCATCTGAAAATTCTCAGGTCTGCTAGGCTCGTCGAAACCCGGAATGGGAAGTATCGCCTGAAAGAGCATACTGTTCAATCGTTATCGAATGAATTGAATCACTATTTAACAGAGGAGTAAAGGGGTGTCCAGAATGGGAGAGCGTGCGGTCACGGTGAGTCAAATGGCAGATTTCCCGCCTTTAAAGAAAAATTATCCTGTTTTCAGGTTCATGGGTGGAAATCTGATTTCATTTTTCGGAGATCAGATCTATTTAATTGCCATTCCACTTATGGTTTTATCTTTAACAGGTTCACCTGTGAGCATGGGGATTGTAGCGGCACTTGAGAGGTTACCGATTCTGTTGCAGCCTTTCGCGGGTGTCTTGTCCGATCGTTTCAACCGAAAGCGCCTGCTCCTTTTATGCGATTTAGGACGGTGCATACTTGTCGGGATGATCGGGATTCTATTTATAATCGGTACTCTGGAGATGTGGATGGTATACCCCGTGGTGTTTGGTATTGGATCATTAAGTCAAATCTATAATACTTCTCAATTTGCTTCAGTTCCAAATCTGGTGAGAAGAGAAGACCTTCAAGCTGTGAATTCACTGAATTCGGGGATGTTTAATTCAGCTGTTTTTTTAGCACCAGGTATAGGTGGATTAATCATTTCTTTTTTAAATCCAGGATATGCCCTGTTGGTGAATAGCGTCAGCTTTCTGGTATCCTTTCTTGCCATTGCGAGTCTCAGGATGATGCGGAATGAGAGAGATTCATCAAGAGCTTCCATTTGGGGAGAGATCAGGGAGGGATTTGAATTCGTTCTAAAGACCAAACCAATTTTGTACACAAATCTGGCCATGGTATCTTCCGTATTCGGAACAACGTTGTTCCTTACATTATTAGTGTTTCACTTAAAAGATTCCCTGAATATAAATACGGTTATGATAGGTTGGTTGTTATCAGCTGGCGGAGTGGGTGCGATTATAGGTGCGGTGACGTCGAATTTCTTGCGGAAACGGTTTTCTTATAGAAGCATATTATTTTCGGCCTCTATGATTGGAGGACTTTCAATTCTTTCTTTCGGGTTGATGGAATCGTATTTCTGGCTCGTTATCATGAACGCAGTAGGGACCTTCTGTGCTTCGATAATGAGTCCCTGCATCATTACAATCCGACAAACGCTGTCCCCCGATCACTTATTGGGGAGGGTGCAGGCCACGAGTCGTCTCATGACGTGGGTCCTCATGCCCATCGCCGCATTTCTGGCAGGAATACTGGCAGAAGCAATGGGAACCAACCTCACCATCGTGCTTGCCGGTGCGATCTCGACACTCGCCTCCATCCCCTACCTCCATCATAGTTTGAAAGATTAGAAGAGGGACGGACCTCATAAGTTCATTATGGTAGGATGGGAATAGCATATAATTGAGATAGTAATGAATAAAATCGGTTTAATCGTTATGAAATAACGGGGAACGTAGAAAGGGGAAAAGGGGATGCAATCGAATCACCATGAGATCACCATCATCGGAGCAGGAGTAAGCAGTATTTTTCTTGCTTATACCTTGATGAACCTCAATGAACATGTTTCCATCCACATGATTGATCTCGGCAAGGAACTGAGTGAACGTACATGTGGATTGGATGAGGGAGGAAGCTGCACGTGTGAAGGTGTGTGCAGTAAATACATAGGGTTTGCAGGCCTAGGGAAATCCGAGGGCAAATTTAATTATACGACTGATTTTGGCGGAGAACTTGGCAGGAAAATCGGACAGCAAAACACGCTTGACTTGATGAAGGAAGTAGACCATATTCTCTGTGAATTTGGCGGTGATACCATTCACACATATAGTACGAAAAATGAGAAGCTTTCAAGTAGGGGCAATGAGGCGGGCTTGAAGGTTCTTTCCACGGAGGTCCGTCATTTAGGAACACGGCTGTCGAGCGAGATTTTTCAAAAGATGTTTGAGATTCTTCAAAACCGTGTTACTTTCAGTTTTGAAACACATGTCGAGACCATTGCAAAAAAGGGAAAGGACTTTCTTTTAAAGTCGACTAGCGGTCAATTCACCACAGAAAAATTGGTGATCGGCACAGGAATGAGTGGAAGCAAATGGCTTAAAGAACAAGCAGCATCACTTGGACTTTTTCCGGGAAAAACGCGTCTGGATATGGGGATACGCCTAGAAATGAAAGGTGATCAACTTCAATCGATATTAAAAGATACCTTTGAAACAAAGCTTAAGATCGAAAGGGACTCATTCAATGCCACGACCTACTGTATGAATCCACAAGGGCGGATTATCCGGAAGCACCAGCATGGTTTAGTGATGCCGGACGGACAAAATGCCCGTGAAGAGGACACACCGAGTGCGAACCTGAACTTCAGCTTATTCATTCCGCGTTATTTTCAATCCCATGATGATTCAATGAAATATGCAGGGGACATCATAGGTGGAATCAATCAAGGACGAGGGAGGATTGTCGTTCAGAGATTGCAAGACTTTAAACTCCATAGACGTACTGAATCGTTGGAGGGGAATTTGATAGGTCCGTCCCTCAATGCGGAATGCGGAAATATGCGAAAAGAGGTCCCGGAATTGTATGGGAGGGCGCTTATCGAGTTTTTAGTTTCTATGGAAACCCTTATTGGGGAACCGATCCACCCTGATACGCTTCTGTACGGGTTGGATGCGAAATTTCATGAACCGAAATTACCTACGGATGAAAACTTTGAAACGGATATATCAAATCTTTTTCTGATTGGTGATTGTTCGGGAGAAACTCATTCCCTGTCGCAGGCCGCGGCAAGCGGTGTATATCTAGGGAAATATTTCGGTCGATAGGCTTCCAATAAATGATAAATTTAGGAAAAATTGAAACCTTTTTGCCTGTTTTTCGTATTAGTAGAAAAGAACAGACAGAAAGGATTTTTTTATGGGATTGAGAGTAAATCAAACCGGTATTGATTATGAGGAGGAAGTATACAATCAAACCAAACAGCAGGTGAGTATGTATTCTTTCCTTCGATTGCTGGGAATATTTATTTTCTTTGGGTGGGGGGTTATGTTCTTCACAGTCCCATTGAATATTAATGAAAAATTCGAATGGGTTCATGTGAATGGCATTCATATTAACGGAAAGATTATGAGGGAATTCTTTTTATGCTTGTTCACTGTTGGATTCGTTTATTTTGGATTGCTATATTTATATTTTAAAAAAACGTGGGGGAGAAAAAGATTATTGATCACGCTAGTATGTCTCTCAGTAGTCGATGGACTCCTATTTGTTTTATCACTCTATAGTTAGGGATGTTATAAAGATGATTTAAATGTACTAGATTTCCATAGAAAAAGAATAAGCAGATAGTTAAATACATTATATATGAAGGGGAGGTTGATTAGATGTTAGAACTTTTTTCATATAACTGGCAAGTGAGGGATGATTGGTTTGAATGGTGTAGAGGAATGAACTCTGTAGAACTCAATAAAGAGAGGACAGGCGGGATGGGGAGCATTCTGAAAAATCTTTTTCATGTAGCTGATTGTGAACAGATATGGATGAATCAATTGCAGGGGATTCCCCCCATGGAAAAAGATATCCATGCTATTACTACACTGGAAGAAGTCATCGCATTTTCGGAATTGACACGGCAACAAACCGAGAGCTTTCTATCTTTATGGACACCAGCCTATGATAAGAAAGAATTCAATATGACTTCAAAGTCAGGTAAAACGTATACCTTTACATACAAAAAAATAATGCAGCATGTCGTCACCCATGAAATTCATCATATCGGGCAATTATCCGTGTGGGCAAGGGAGATCAGGGAAAAACCTGTATCGAGTGATTTTATTTTTAGATGAAGAATGTGTACCAGCAGGAAATGCCACGAAAATTGATGTTCAAACAGAAATCCCTTTAGTCCTATGGGTATCAGTGATATACTTGATGGAATGAGCATCTGGAAGAGAGGAATAAAAGCCGTATGAGATATATGAAGTCACAAATGAAACTGTTAGTCAGAGATAATAAAGAATTACAAGGAAGACTGAAAGTATTGATGGAAGACATGAATTTAGAGAGAACATTTGCCCTTAAAGCCTTGTATCATTCGGAAGTTGCGGATGGTGGGAAATTTCAGGCTGCGTATCAGGCATTGGACTTACCAAAGGAGTAAGTCTTTTTTTTTATGAAATGGTTCTTCGCTTTTATCTTATATGGTAAAATCATACATATTGTGAAAGGGTGTACATATATGAAATTCGTATTTGACTTAGACGGAACCATTTGCTTTAAAGGAAAACCGATTTCAACAAGAATCGTCCAATGTTTACTTGAGCTGAAATCGAATGGCCACGAAGTGATTTTTGCATCTGCCAGACCGATTCGGGATATGATCCCTGTACTGGATAATCGATTGCATTCTTTTCCTTTGATTGGTGGGAACGGTTCTCTTCTTTATCATCAAGGAAAAGTGATTGATGCAACTTCTTTCCATGAAAAAGACCTTAAGAGGATCCATGACCTCATCCATCAATATGAGGCAACCTATTTAATCGATAGCGAGTGGGATTACGCTTATACAGGTGCTGCCGATCATCCAATCCTTGATTTCCTTGATCCTGACAATCTTGCCCAGAGGCATCCAGTCGCTTCACTGAACTCAATTGTGAAGATATTATTGTTATCAGCATCTAACTTTCAGGGATTAATTGATGAATTGCAAGACTTGGATATCGTCGTAAACATACATACGAATGAAAACGTAGTGGATATCAGCCCTTCCAATATTCATAAGTGGAGCGCACTCTCGCGATTTGGAGTGGATGAAGAAGACTTTATTGCTTTTGGTAATGATGCCAATGATATCAGTATGTTCCAGAAAGCAAGACATGCTGTCATGATAGGGTACCATGAAGGACTTTCGAGCTTTGCTGATGAACAAATCCCACTTACAGGAGATTATGAAGGGGAAATTATTAGGAAGTTGAGGGAATTGACATCTGCATATAGTGAAATCAGTGTAGAAACGAAGTAAGCTGGCTAAGGAGAAATCCTTTTAGCCGGCATTTTTTTTCGTCTGGATCTAAATGTTTGACTCTCAGTATTAAATATATTATATTAATTGACGGGTCAATAATTGACCTGTCAATCATTTAATTAATAGGAGGAGGATGCTTTGTCCAACTCGTGCCGTGAGGAAGAGAAGATCATTGTTCAACTCAATGATATATATAAGCAAATGAGTCCGAAATTTGAGCGCTGTACAGGTATCAGTCAATCGCGACTGGACCTATTGCACAGACTGTTTGAAGTGGAAGAAATCAGCCAGACCGCCCTTCAACGTGAAGTGAATATTGACAGTGCCGCCGTGACCAGGCATTTGAAACAACTTGAAGGAAAAGGAATGGTTTCCCGTCGTAAGAATCCTGCGGACAACCGTTTTACTTATGTTCGACTGACAGAAGAAGGAAGAATGAAGATTGAGGCTTACAGGGAAGAGAAAGAGATTTTCATCTCTAAAGTCTTCAAGAAATTCACTGAAGAAGAACGTTCGATTTTATCGGGCATGCTGAATCGAATTCAGGACAATGTTCAAGAAATCGAATACTAATCAAAACACATGAAGGAGAATGCATCATGAATACAACAAAAATTAATGATTTCAATGAAATTATCACAGGTCGCCGTTCCATCCGAAACTATGACCCATCCGTGAAAATCAGTAAAGAAGAAATGACAGAAATTCTTACGGAGGCAACACTTGCACCGTCTTCTGTTAACCTGCAGCCCTGGCGTTTTGTTGTAATCGACAGTGCAGAAGGAAAAGAAACCCTTGCACCACTTGCCAAATTTAATCAAACCCAAGTGAAAACATCTTCTGCAGTCATCGCTGTATTTGTTGATATGAACAGCCTTGGTTATGCAGATGAAATTTACAATAAAGCTGTCGAAGAAGGACTAATGCCTGCAGAAGTAAGAGACAGACAACTGCCAGCCATTAAAGGTTTACTTGAAACGATGGCTGCAGATCAGTTCAGGGAAATGAATCTTATTGATGCAGGATTAGTATCCATGCAATTGATGCTTTCTGCACGTGCCCACGGATATGATACCAATCCGATAGGTGGATATGAAAAAGATCAGATTGCTGAAGCATATGGCATGGACAAAGAACGTTATTATCCGGTTATGTTGATTTCTATCGGGAAAGCTGCCGATGCGGGGTACAAATCAGTCAGATTACCAATCGAATCCATTGCAGAATGGAAATAAATAAACGAGGAGAAAAGACATGATTATTATACACGCAGAATTTCAGATCAATCCAATGAAAGAACAGGCATTTTTAGAAGAGATCCGCCCACTTGTCGCTTCATCCAGAGCGGAGGAAGGCAACATTTCTTATGATTTAATGAAGGATACAGAGAGAGAAAGTGTCTATACAATGGTAGAGGTATGGAAAGACCCATCTGCTGTTGAGAGTCATAATACGAGCGAACATTTCACATCATTCGTTGGAAGAGCACCAGAGTATTTAGCAGCTCCTTTAGATGTGAAGATATATGAGGGAAATAAGGTAGAAAAATAATAACTTACTTGAGAAGCACCCGGCATGAGCTGGGTGCTTTTATATTTATAAAAGTGCCTCTTAACTAAATCTCAATAATAATCGGCAATAGAACAGGTTTTCTTCTTAACTGCTTGAATAAAAATTGACCAACGTCTTTTTTGATTGCTTGTTTCATTTCTTTCCAATCCCGGATATTCGCTTCGGTCAAATCATCGACTACCTTTTTTACTAACTGGTTAATATCTTTAAGGAGTTCCTCTGAATCACGAACAAATACAAATCCCCTAGAGATCGTATCAGGACCTGAAATAATGGTATGATCCGATTTATTGAGGGTAACGAAGATGATCAGCATCCCATCCTCTGAAAGCTGCTTGCGATCACGTAAAACAATGGATCCGATATCCCCGACACTCAAGCCGTCCACATAGGTATCACCTGCTGGATGAGATCGAGTTTGACGAGCGATGGAATTCTTAATATCCACGGCTTCCCCGTTTTTGATGATAAACGTCTTCCCATTCTCCACTCCCACCGATTCGGCAAGTAAACGGTGATGGTGAAGCATCCGATATTCACCGTGAATGGGGATAAAGTAAGTTGGTTTCATCAATGTCAGCATGAGTTTTAAATCTTCCTGATAACCATGACCGGAAACATGCATTCCTGTAGAGCTTCCACTTCCATAAATGACGTTGGCACCCAGTTGGAAGAGGTTATCAATGATGCGGGAGACGTCTTTTTCGTTACCGGGTATGGGTGATGCTGCAAGGATGACCGTATCATCAGGATAAATGGATACCCCGCGGAAATTCCCAGTCGATAATCGGCCGAGTGCAGCCATGGCTTCCCCTTGACTCCCTGTACATAAAATGGTTACTTTCTCTGGAGGTAATGCATCGATTTCACCTGCATCAATCAGCATGCCCTCAGGAACCGTCAAATACCCTCGGTCCAAAGCGACAGATACTACATTGATCATGCTTCGACTTAATAATGCCAGCTTCCGATTCGTCTTGATGGAAGAGTCCACCACTTGTTGTACACGATTCACATTGGAAGCAAAAGTGGAAACAAAGATTTTACCAAGTGCTTTAAAGAATGCTTCATCCATATGGTTACCTACCATTTGTTCGGAAGGCATAAACCCGCGCCGTTCTGCATTTGTGCTTTCAGAAAGCAGTACCAGGACACCTTCATCGCCAATCCGCGCCATCTTATGAATATCTGCATATTGGTGATTGGCAGGAGTTAGATCAAATTTAAAGTCGCCTGTGTGTACAACCTTCCCTTCTGGCGTATGAAAGACAATCCCCAGACAATCGGGTATGCTGTGACTGACCTTGAAGAAAGATACATCGATGGATCCCAAATGGATTGAACTCCCAGAATCAATCGTTAAAAGTTTTGTATCCCGGATGAGCTTATGTTCTTCTAACTTTAATTCAATTAATCCCAATGTAAAATGAGTAGCATAAATAGGGATGTTGATTTTTTTGAGGAGATAGGGAATCCCGCCAATATGATCCTCATGACCATGCGTGACAATGAGACCTCGGATTTTGTCTTTATTTTTCTCAAGATAGGAAACATCGGGAATAATTAAATCGATCCCTAAGAGACTTTCATCGGGGAATTTCCCCCCGCAGTCAATGATGATGATATCATCACCATATTTAATTACATACATATTTTTTCCGATTTCATTCAGTCCACCCAGTGCAAAAATAGTCAAACCCTGCTCATTTGTTTCCAAGAAAGAACCCTCCAAGACACGTTTTTCTTACTATTCCCGAATGAGTTTGTTCCAATTACAAAATTTAGCTGCTGATGAATTTAATAAGAGATGCACATAATTTAATATCCTGAAATGGAAAATTATGCTATGATAACAAGAGGATTTTAAAGGGAGTGAAGAAAATAGTGTCAACAAATACTTGGACACAAGTCGATCAATATTATGCTAGTAAACTACAAAAAGCGGATTCCATTATGGACTCTGTCCTGAGAGAAAATAGTGAAGCCGGACTTCCTGCGATTGATGTATCTCCGAATCAGGGGAAGTTCCTATCATTACTTGCCCAGCTTAAAGGGGCAAAAAGCATTCTTGAAATAGGGACTCTGGGTGGGTACAGCACGATTTGGCTTGCCAGGGCCCTGCCGGAAGATGGACGTCTGGTCACCCTTGAGTTCAGTGAAAAACATGCGCAGGTTGCCGCACGAAATATTCGCAATGCAGGGGTAGAAGATAAGGTGGAGATCAAAGTGGGTGCGGCTCTTGATACACTGCCATCTCTTAAAGGTTCATTTGATTTCATTTTCATAGACGCCGATAAACAAAACAATGCCAATTATTTAAAGTGGGCACTTCAACTGGCCCAGCCTGGGACAGTTATCATTACAGATAATGTGGTTCGTGGCGGGAGGGTGATTGACGAAAACAGTGAAGATGAAAGCGTTCAAGGTGTCAGGTCATTTGCCGAGATGTTGTCTCAAGAAGACAGAATCGATTCAACAGTCGTTCAAACAGTCGGATCGAAGGGGTACGATGGATTTGTAATGGGGATAGTGAGATAAAGATATAAATTCTATTGTAATGATCACCTTTTTTCTGTAAAATAAATGAAAATTCTAAATCATACATGTCATGATAGGAATCAGTAGTGACTTATCTCCCTGTCTTAGAGAGCTGATGCTTGGTGGAAATCAGCACACAGATAAGCGCGAATTACCTCCTTGAACATTCTTTGTGAACATAAAAGTAGCAGAGAACGGCCGGTCCGTTATCCGAATCGAGTGGAAGAGAGATCTTCAATGAGGGTGGTACCGCGTAAACCACGTCCCTTTATTAAGGGGCGTGGTTTTTTGTTTTTGGCTTAAACATTATGAAATGGAAGGAGTAGATCAGTTGGTTTATTGGCGGATATTCCGTTATAACGGTGAATCCAAAAAACTGCTTATTTCCATCATCAATCAAGGAGGAACAATAATGGATCACAAATGGGAATCTCTTTCAAAAGTTCAACAGCTCGAAGTCGAAAGGCAGCTCCTGCAATATAAAAATGGAGTGCATGAAATCATTCCAGAGACAGAGTTGAAACAAAAGCTGGTGAAATCAATTTCTTCTGGCCATCCTTTGAAAATCAAGCTGGGACTGGATCCAACTGCTCCAGACGTTCACATCGGACATACAGTGGTACTGAATAAATTAAGACAGTTTCAGGAAAACGGACATATCGTCCAGCTGATTATCGGGGATTTCACGGGTAAAATCGGTGATCCCACAGGGAAATCTGTTGCAAGGAAGCAACTGACGGATGAAGAAGTGAAAAGAAATGCCCAGACATATTTTGAACAATTCGGAAAGGTCCTGGACAAGGAAAAAGTGGAGCTTCACTACAATTCAAGCTGGCTATCATCCTTGAACCTTGAAGATGTGATTCACTTGTCTTCAAAGATCACAGTCGCGCGATTGATTGAGCGAAACGATTTCTCCAAACGGTTATCAGAAAAAAAACCGATTTCACTTCACGAACTGTTCTACCCTTTGATGCAGGGATATGATTCCGTCGCCCTCGAAAGTGATGTGGAGCTTGGGGGTACGGATCAGCAGTTCAATGTCCTGATGGGGAGACATCTTCAGGAGCATTACAACCAGGAAAAACAAGTGGTCATATTATTGCCATTACTTGAAGGGCTTGACGGCGTTGATAAAATGTCTAAATCGAAACATAATTACATCGGAATTGATGAAGATCCCAATCAAATGTTTGGGAAGACGATGTCGATCCCTGATGAGCTGATAACAAAATACTTCAATTTGATCACCGATTTATCGTTAGAAGAAAAGGAGCGGTTAGCCGTTGAAGTAAAGAGTGGTGCCCTTCACCCGAGGGATGCCAAAATTCTTCTGGGAAAAACGATTGTAAGGATCTATCACGGAAAAGAGGCAGCGGAACAGGCAGAGAATCAGTTCAAAGAGGTCTTTCAAAAAGGGGCACTTCCTGAAGATATCCCCGAGGAGGAGTGGACGGGAGAAGAGAACATGTCGGTAGTCGATCTCCTTGTAGCCTTAAACATGCAAAGCTCTAAAAGTGAGGCACGGCGGATGATAATAAATGGAGGCATCAGGATCAATTCAGAAAAGGTTCTGGATGTACAGTCGAACGTAGAGATTAAAGATGGGATGGTTTTGCAGGTAGGGAAGAGAAAGTTCATACGGTTAAGAGTGCAAGAAGAAATGTAAGATTGATAATGATACTCAGCTGGAAACATGGTCATGGGGAGTCAAGGGGGGACTCTTCATGGCTAATTATATATGCTATAATTTTCCACATAGACAATAATAGAATGGGTGTTTACGATGAATGAACTACATAACATGATCAAAGAACATGCAGAAACGGAGCATTTTTCTGGAACAATTATGGTAAAGAGAGACGGCGAGAGCTTCTTAGAATTGGCATTTGGGTCTGCCGATCGCAGTGAAGAAAGAGAAAATACCCTAGATACACGATTTGGTATTGCATCCGGATGTAAATTATTTACTGCTGTAGCCATCTGTCAACTTATAGAAAAGGGAGAGGCTTCTTTTCATACGCCAATAAAAGAATATTTGAACTTCACATTCCCACATTTAGATGACAATGTGACCATCCATCATTTACTTACCCACACCTCGGGGATTCCAGACTATTTTGATGAGGAAGAGATGGATGACTTTGAAGATTTGTGGAAGCAGACCCCAATGTACTTAATGAGAAAAGGGGAAGATTTTCTTCCGTTCTTTCAAAATAGCTATATGAAATTTTCTCCTGGTGAAAGGTTTCATTATAACAATGCAGGATACATCATTCTGGGGTTGATGATCGAGAAGCTTTCTGGGATGACGGTGCAAGAGTACATCAATAAGCATATTTTTGAACCGGCGAATATGAACGCATCTGGGTATTTTCGTCTGGATCAATTACCTGAGAATACGGCTTACGGGTACATTGATGAGCCAGGCCGCTCATGGAGAACCAATATGTACTCCATTCCCATCCAGGGTGGGGCGGACGGTGGGGCATATGTCACGGGTCCTGATATGCTTTCATTTTGGGAGGCTCTTTTATCAAATAAGCTACTTGATGAAGAGAGTACAAGGCTCATTTCAGAACCCCATGTTAGAGTCAAAGAAGGTGTGAACTATGGGTATGGAATGTGGTTGAATCTACCCTATAAGCATCACGTGATGGGGTATGACCCAGGGGTGAGCTTTCATTCTGCCTATTATCCTGAAAAGAATATAAAGACAGTTATTCTCTCAAACGAGAGCTCAGGGGCTTTCGCTGTTATGAAATTGATAGAAAGCTATTTCAATAGATTAAAGGAGAACAACAATGGGCACTGTTAACATAGAAAAGGCTAATATTGAAGATGCTTTAATCCTTACCGGACTAAAAAAGAACGTTTTCGACACGGAAAAAGAAAAGTGGCTACGGGGTCAGGAAGATATCGTTGATTTTAATATCCAGCCACCAGGGTATGATTCAATCGAAATGACTAAGTACATGATCAGGGAATTGAATTATTTTAAGATCCATTATGAAGGGATACTTGTAGGGGGATTGATTCTAACAGTGGTCGGCAAACGCCACGGAAGAGTAGACCGGATATTCGTCGATCCCTTATACCAAGGAAAAGGGATCGGCTCTAAGGTTATGGAATGTATGGAATCTGAGTATCCAGAAGTGATGACATGGGAGCTTGAAACCTCAAGTCGACAACTGAATAATCACCATTTTTATGAGAAAATGGGGTACAAAAAGATCTTTGAAGCGGATGATGAATTCTGCTATGAGAAAAAAATGAAAGAAGGGGTTGTTGTAGAGGGTGAGTCAAGGGAGATTACCGTTCATGGCGATACATTAAACGAAGGGGACCTTTCTGAACTACAGGTGGAATATAGCAACCTGAAAAACATCGATTTCTATGGAATCAATGGAAGTTACTCCACTTTTAGCAACAGCAACCTGATGGGTGTCCAGTTCAACAATTGCAATCTCAGTGAATCCCGCTTTCAAAATATCAATCTGCAAAAAGCGTTAATTGCAGACCTTAATTTGTCTCAAAGTGAAATGGGTCATGTCACACTGGGTGGCGTTCACGTTCATGACACAAACCTCGGAGAAAAAAATGAGCCAATCAGGTTTGAACGCTGCGACTTTCATGGTAGTAAGTTTGATAACTGCAATTTGAACCATGCTGAAATTTCAAACAGTGATGTAACCGGTATGAAGATCAATGGCATATCAGTGGAAGATCTTATGGAAGCGTACAGATCGTTCCAGGGGGAAAAGAAAGAATAAACTATACAGACACCCATTATTCAGTCAGACATATCATATGTATTGACTGAATAAAAGAGGTGTTACTTAGAATGAACCCATATCAATTTTACCGTCAATTTAAACCTTTTTATCTTGATGGCTATTCCCGGACACCAGGGAATCAATCTTTGGAATCAAATCTTCAAAAAGCCATCAATGGTGAATATAGCGCCATTATTTGTTATGAAAAACTTGCGAAATTGGCCCCTACTGAGGATGAAAGACAACGGATTCTTGAAATTCGTAAGGACGAAAAAAGACATTTGAAGTCATTCACTGACATCTATAGAAATTTGACAGGGATGGAGTCTAGTCCTGGGTTACAGGAAGGCTGTCCAAACTCGTATAAAAAGGGATTGGAATTTGCCTTTCGGGATGAGCAGGATACGGTGGATTTTTATCATAGCGTTTCAGATGAGGTACAGGATCCCTTTATAAAAGAGACATTTCGGCGTGCAGCTTTTGACGAACAGAATCACGCCGTATGGTTTTTATATTATATCATGCAGAATAAAGGAAGCAGGCGAGCATTAAGACAAGTGGACTACGGTGCAAAAGGGGCACTTGCTGCCTCTCTCCTTTCAGTTCCCCAGATGCTCAATTATGCCATGCAGGACGAATACCTTGCCCAGGCACGATACGATCGGATTTTAGAGAATTTCGGGAATGTAAGGACATTTTTACAGATTAAAGAAGCAGAGCGGCGCCATATTACCGCATTGCAGACTTTGTTCCAACGCTACGGATTGGCGCTGCCTGAAGATCAATCCCAATCGTATACGACCACTCCGGATTCACTAAAAAGTGCCTATGCAGCAGGGGTTCAAGGGGAGATTGATAATATCGCTATGTATGATCGGTTTTTGACATTTAATCTGCCTCAGGATGTGAGGATCGTCTTCACACAATTGAGAAATGCTTCACAGAATCATTTAGCTGCATTTGAGAGAGGATTAGCAAGACCACAAGACCACTAATATTCTGATCCCCATAGTGAAATAGAAGAGATAGATGAGTCACTCATCTATCTCTTCTTTGTGCTTATTTAAAAATTCCGAATGGCTTTCCAACAGGAAGCGTTTCTTTCCCGAAGTGTGTATTCAATACACTTGCAGCTGAACCGTAAAAGCTGAAAAGGGCAATGAACAGTTCAGAGATCGCTGCTAATTTGTGCGTGGCTTCAGGAGCGACTCCCAGTGTAGACAGGGAAAGACCGATGAATAAGAAATCGATCAGGACAAAAATGATGAATAAGACCTTATGAGTCTCCATGGCAGCAACTGTCATGAAGATACTGAATATCAGATAGCCGATATATGCAATGCCAAGCTGACTTGGATCAATGGCAGCCGCTGCGGCTTCTCCGAAGACCCCGAATGAAATCAACCAGGAAGTCCCAACCCCCAGCCAAAATAACCCGAACGCACCGAATGCGGTCATACCAAATGTATTATTGTGCTTTGCATCTCCAAAGCTTGCCATCAATTGAGCAATGCCTCCGAGGAAAATCGCCCAAGGCAAGACGAACGATACACCGTCAGTCCATCCAAGTTTGGCAGAAGAAGCTACAAGGGTGACCATAGCCAGTCCGAAAAGTCCAAGTGCGGATGGATCAGCTGTCGTGATCTGAACCCGTTGAGTGGTTTGTGTGTGATTCATGATGATACCTCCTATTAAACATACTTGACTAATTTACATAAAAAAGTGTGGGTATGCAATAGAAAATATCATGTAAGCGAAACTTTCATACAAAATCCCGGATAATCATTGAATGATCATCCGGGATTTTTGTTTTCCCCTATCAGAATATCCAATTCACAACAAAATAACGCATGAACTGAGTCAATCTTACATAGATATCAAGTGGGGACAAATATCTTCCCTCAACAGGAGGTGACAAGGATGGAAGAATATTTCATTTTCATGCTCATTTTTCAAGCCGGCAGCTTCTTCATTTCGTTACTGAACCACATCGATAAGTAGAAAAAGACATGAACGTTTTCCGGACTATGACTGGCCTCATAGTGCGGATTTTTTTCTGTTTCCTTTATATTCTATGTGGCTTTATTCTTCTTTATACGTTTCTATGAAAATACTAATCCTCTCAGGATGTTTCTAAATCCGAAAATTGTTGTTATCATTAGAATGTTCAACGCAAAAAATTTGATCGGTCATTACTATACATATTCATGGAAGGAATCAGATCCTTGAAGGCTATACATCAAAAACTTATAAAAGAACGCTGCGGTACCGTTTCCTTCAAACGGGGAGAGGCATATTACCGCTCCAATAAGGTGAAATTAGACGAATATTCGAGACATTATTGTCGAGGAACTGTGATGGGGGAAGAAGAATTTCACGTTACCATTCAGGAGGACGCAAAAGGTGAAATCGAAGCTTGTTGCAGCTGCCCCAAGCTTGCTTCATTTGATAAGGATTGTCAGCATATAGCAGCTGTGCTTTTGAAACTTGAGAATGAAGAGCAAAAAATAAAAAGGAATGAAGAAGGCGTAACAGACAAATTTTTCACATTGTTCCAGGAGGAAACCTTTCGTTCCCCCGCCAAGCTTCGCCATTTTGAAAACAGACAGATTGTGCCATGTGAATTTCTTATTAAACCCATATCTACCCAAGACGGGGGATACATGCTTGGAATTGAATGTACGATAGATGGAAATATGGTAATGCCGATTCGATCCTTTTTGGAATATATAAATGAAGGGAAACCCTTTCATGTTTCAGAATCATTCATATTCAATCCTGAGTTTCATTATTTTGAAACTGATACGGCAGCTGTCATTCAATATCTAGTGAAGGTGTCAAAGGGTTCAGTAATGGAAAAAAACGATGATGACCATTTGCTTATCCCTCCAGCGTCATGGGAGGACGTTAGTTCATTACTTTTACGTGCTAAAGACGTTAAAGTGCAACATAATGCAAGAGTCCATAAAGGGTTTAGGCAAGGGGAACTGCCTCTTCCAATACAATTCCAATTTAAGCATGCCGACGCAGGTGGTTACAGGTTATACATCTCTGGACTGAATGATATGACGGTCATGGATGAATATCAAACCGTCATTCATGATGGTATTTTTACCCAGGTTGGCAGCATGGATGGTAAAAGACTAACTGAATTAAAGAGACTGTTGGACCATTCAGGGGCACGGTACATCCCGATTTCTCCAGATCAGATCGGCTTTTTCCTTGAAAAAGTGGCTGTTGGATTGAAGAAATTAGGGGAAGTACAAATATCAGAGGACATTGCAGAAAAGCTGGAAACTGCTCCACTTGTTGCGAAGCTTTATCTCGATCGGGTGAAAAACCGATTGTTAGCAGGACTTGAATTCCATTATGATCAAATCGTTATTCATCCTCTTGAAAATCGGGAAGCGCCATCAGGTTCTCTTCTAATACGAAATGTAGAGAAAGAAAATACCATTCTGGAATGGATGGACGAGTTTTCTTTCGGAAAAACAGAAGGTGGTTACTACTTACACCATGAAGAGTTAGAATATGAGTTTTTAACCTATGGAGTGACGAAGCTTCAAAAGGATGTTCAAATTTATGCCACCACCGCCGTAAGAAACAGGATTTCCAGAGGGAATCATCATCCAAAAATAAGGGTCAAAGTAAAAAAGGAACGAATGAATTGGTTGGAATTCACATTTGAAATGGATGGCATCCCGGATAGACAGGTAATGGAAATCCTCGGGGCACTGGAAGAAAAACGGAAGTATTACAGGATGCGAAACGGATCACTCTTGTCACTGGACTCAAAGGAATTTCAAGATATTCAGCGCTTCATGCATACCTCACAGGCAGAGAAGAATGATCTCGTAAAGGGGCTCGAACTACCAATGCATCAAAGCCTACATTTGCTGGATACAGTTGATGGGGGGCATTCCTTTACTCTTGAACATTCCTTCCATGAATTTTACGGGCATCTTATGAACCCAGACAGCCGGGAGATTTCGGTGCCTTCCCTATTAGACGAGCAGCTGAGAAACTACCAGAAGACAGGCTTTCGCTGGATGAAGACTCTTTCCCATTATGGGTTGGGCGGGATCCTCGCTGATGATATGGGGCTTGGGAAAACGGTTCAGAGCATCACGTTTATCGTATCGGTTCTTGAAGAAATCAGGGAAAAGAAGCTTCCGGCCCTGATTGTCTGTCCCTCTTCCCTGACGTATAACTGGAAAAGCGAATGTGGGAAATTTGCCCCCGACGTAAATGTCCTCATCATGGACGGTAATCAGGCTGTACGAAAGAAGAAACAGAAAGGTATGAAGGATGCGGATGTAATCATCACTTCCTATCCTTTACTGAGAAGCGACAGTAAATGGTATGAACGACAGAAATTCCATACGGTCTTTTTTGATGAGGCACAGGCCTTCAAAAATCCACTCACCCAAACGGCAAGAAGTGTGAAGAAGATAGAAGCGAATAATCGCTTCGCCTTGTCAGGAACACCTGTAGAGAATTCACTTGAAGAATTATGGTCCATCTTCCACGTTGTATTTCCTGGATTATTCAAGGGACTTAAGGATTACAGCCGCTTAACAAGAAAAGATATAGCGAAAAGAATCAAACCATTCGTTCTTCGCAGAATGAAAGAAGACGTGTTATCTGAACTTCCCGGAAAAGAAGAAATCACCCATTATTCAGAGCTCCTGCCCCAGCAGAAAGAATTGTATGCAGTTTACCTCGCCAAGCTGAAACACGATACGATGAAGCATTTGGATAAGGACACGCTGAGGAAAAACAAAATTAAAATTCTCGCCGGATTGACCCGCCTAAGACAAATCTGCTGCCATCCCGGATTATTTGTAGATGGTTATCATGGCTCATCAGCAAAATTCTTAGAGCTGATGGAGTTGTTGGAGGAATCCAGGTTGTCAGGCAGAAGGGTCCTGGTCTTTTCACAATTTACGAAAATGCTTGAGATGATCGGGAGAGAGCTGACAATCAAAGGGCAATCCTATTTTTACTTGAATGGAGCGACTCCTTCAGAAGAGAGGGTTAAGATGTGCAGTCGATTCAATGAAGGAGAACGGAATCTATTTCTCATCTCCCTCAAGGCAGGTGGAACGGGGCTGAATTTAACGAGTGCCGATACGGTCATTCTATATGATACATGGTGGAATCCTGCAGTAGAGGAACAAGCAGCGGACAGGGCCCATCGGATGGGACAGGAAAATACGGTGAAAGTGATGAAGCTGATTGCCAAAGGAACAATCGAAGAGAAGATGAACGAGCTACAGGATAAAAAGAGGCACCTGATCCGGGATATCATGACCCCTGATGAAAAGATGGTACAAACCTTAACCGAAGAGGAGTTGAAGGAAATCTTATCCATAGATCAACAAACAGTTGAATAGAAATTGGCATGAACACAGGATTCGGGAGATACTAGTAGGGTGGTGAGTACCCTTCTCGGTATTTCCTCATGCCATCTGAAAGAAACATATGATAAGGAGCACCCTCAATGACATTAGCCATGACGGAAAATGAAATCACCCTTGCTATTATCCAAAGTTTGAAAGATGGGAAGAAAAGCATTTTTTTAGATATCATCGAAGAGCTTCAGCCATACGATATCGCTCAGCAATATCTACATATCCCGTCCAAGCACCGGAATAAATTCCTTTTGTATTTACCTCTTGAAGAACTAACGGAATTCATTCAGGAGATAGAAAGGGAAGACCAATTGCTCGTACTGGAAAAACTGGGGATTGAGAAATCTACAAAGGTTCTCGACTTGATGGAAAATGACAACCTGGCCACATTGCTGACGGATTTAGAGCCCGAGAAGATAGAGGAATTGCTATCAGAGATGAATCAGGCAGAGTCTCAGGTCGTACAGAACCTCATGACCTACCAACCGGAGACAGCCGGCCGGATCATGAACAACCGGTATGTCTGGATACCTAAACATTATACGGTCCGTGAAGCGGTGGATAAACTGAAGCATTTCGCAGAACTCGCCGAATATTTGAACTATCTCTATGTCATCGACGACGAAAAGAAATTGTTAGGGGTCATTTCCTACAAGGATTTATTACTTAGTGAATTAGTAGATAAAATTGAAGATATCATGTACAGCCGTGTGGTTAAGGTGGATGTCCATACCGATCAGGAAGAAGTGGCCAAATTGATCAGCCGCTATGATTTCATCACACTTCCTGTCATTGAAGAAGACGGAAGGCTTGTCGGGGTCATCACTGTCGATGACATCATTGATGTTGTCATTCAAGAGGCCAATGAAGATATTGAGAAGTTATCTGCATCGGGTAAATCCATCGACTTTACGACTAAACCATTTGTTGCAGCCTATCGCCGTCTTCCATGGCTAGTTTTACTGCTGTTCATCGGACTCGTTTCGGGAAGTATCATTGACAGATTCTCTGCAACCTTGGAACAGGTTGTCGCACTTGCGTTCTTTATGCCGATGATTGCGGGGATGACCGGGAACACGGGTACGCAATCATTGGCCGTCGTCGTCAGAGGACTGGTCTCGTATGATTTGGATATAAAACAAGTCATAAAGCTGGTTTTTAGGGAACTATGGGTAGGCATCATCATCGGTGTGACTTGTGCTGTCATGATCGCCCTGATTGCCTTTGTGTGGCAGGGCAATATTGTTCTTGGACTCGTGGTGGGAAGCTCATTACTGATTACGTTAATTATTGGGACATTGGCAGGAACCATCATCCCCCTCATATTGTATAAGTTTAACGTAGATCCTGCCGTTGCATCCGGCCCTTTGATCACCACAATTAATGATATTCTTTCCCTTCTTATCTATTTTGGAATTGCCACCATGTTTATTACAAAATTGATGTAACGGATTTGGTCAACATATTTCTTGTGGTAAAATAGTCAGTGAACGTCAAGGGAGTTAGCTTTACGACTTAAAAGTGAAAGGCTCCTACCGAGACTTATGTATCGGTAGGAGTCTCTTTCATGAATGAAATAGTATGTCAGAGGTGAAAAAATATGATCTATATATTAGTCGGTGCAGCCGGTATGGTGGGTGCCCTGCTGAGATATTATCTTGGGATATTTGCCGGAGGATGGTGGGATTATACGTTTCCAATGGGGACATTTCTGGCCAATATGATTGGAAGCTTCACATTGGGATATGTAACAACATATATATTTCAAATGAAGAAGATCCATTCAATGGCAGCTACAGCCATTGGGACCGGGATGATTGGATCTTTCACAACCTTTTCCACATTTAGTGTCGAAACCGTAGACCTTCTTACTCATTCACATTTGGTTCTGGCACTTGTTTATGTACTAGGAAGCATGTTCGGTGGTTTGTTTATGTCATGGGCAGGCTTTACGATTGGAAAGCAGCAATTGAATCTGTATAAGCGAAAGGGGGTCTAATGATGATGATGCAGGGTATGATGGTCGCAATCGGAGGGTTCTTTGGGGCAATGTCCCGTTTTGGGATCAGCCGTTTGTTCAAGAAATATGATCACTCTGATTTTCCATACGCTACCTTATTCGTTAATCTGGTTGGGTCTTTTCTTCTTGGATATTTAATCGGGTCGGAGATCGCAGAAACAGGCATTCTTCTCCTTGGGACTGGTTTTCTTGGATCCTTTACGACATTTTCCACATTTAAATTGGAAAACATTCAACTTCATTCCGATAAAAAATGGAAGCCCCTGATTACTTATCTCCTGCTCAGCTATTCAATTGGTATCTTATTCGCTTTTGGGGGAATGGCTTTAGGCAGGGTGTAAAGAAGAGACGGCAACTCATAGGTTAATATAACTCACTAAGAAGGTCAGGTACTCACCTGAGCTTTTTTTTAATCCAAGATTACATATTGTTCAGGGTAAAAAGAAGTAAATTAGCGAAGTCAGCCATTATATAAAAATAGTATTGACCACAATGGTCAAAAGGATTAAAATGAAATTGACCACAGTGGTCAAACACTTATCCTTTAAAAGGAGGTCAAACAAGATTGTTTAAGTCGTTGAAAATCGATTCAGAGAAAGAGGATCGAATCATTAGAGCCGCAACCCGGGTTTTCGCCGAAAATGGTTATGAGAAAGCCTCGACAAATGCCATCGTAAAGGAAGCGAAGATTTCCAAGGGGATCCTGTTTCATTATTTTAATAGTAAAAAGGAACTGTATATTTCTCTTTATGAACATCTCTCGGAATTATTCACAGAAAAAATATATGAAAGACTCGACTGGAATGAACATGACATTTTCGTTACGATCCGTTCAGTGACATTGATCAAGTTTGAATTATTTTCTGTCTATCCTGATCTGATCAATTTCCTTACCAGCGCCTTCTCAGAAGAGGCTCCCGAAGTAAAAGACGAAATTGAGAAGTATAAAACGAGGATGGTGGAGAGTAGCTTTGCCACTTTATTCTCCAACATCGACACCTCCAGATTCAAAGAAGGGATCGACGTAAATAAATCGATCCAGGTTATTTATTGGACCTTTGAAGGGATGGCCAATCAACAACAGCAGAAAGCGATATCACTATCGGTAGATGAAATCAATCAAGAAGAAGTGATGGCGGAAATCGATGCCTACATCGAATTGTTGAAGATTTCTTTTTATAAATAGAAAGATAAAGGGAGGCTAATGTGATGAATGTGATTGAGATTCATTCTTTGACTAAAAACTATGGGAAATCCAGGGGTATCAGCGACATCAGTTTTCATGTAGAAGAAGGAGAGATCTTTGGCTTCATCGGGCCTAATGGCGCGGGGAAATCAACGACCATCCGGACCTTGCTTTCATTGATCCATCCGTCCGGAGGCAGCGCAACGATCTTCGGTATGGACTGCATTGAATTTGCCCCTGAAATTGCAAAGGAAGTGGGATACCTGCCTTCTGAAGTATTTTATTATGACAACATGAAAGTGATGGATCTTCTTAAGTATTCTGCCAGCTTTTATAAAAAGGATTGTACAAAAAGAATCAAGGAATTGGCCGATATGTTAAATCTGGACGTAACGAAGAAGATTGATGATCTATCCCTTGGTAATAAGAAGAAGGTCGGGATCATCCAGGGTTTGCTTCATGAACCTAAGCTGATTTTATTGGATGAACCTACTTCAGGATTGGATCCCCTCATGCAACAGAAATTCTTTGAATTGCTTCAAAATGAAAATAAGAGAGGAGCTACCATCTTATTTTCATCACATATATTGAGTGAAGTTCAGCGAATGTGTGATCGGGTCGCAATCATAAAAGAAGGAAGGATCGTTCAAGTTGAGAAAATCAGTACGCTAAAAGAAAAGAATCATAAAAAATTCAAGATAGAGACGAAAGGGGATTACGAATCTTCTTACTTTGAGGTGGAGGGCGTAAGTAAACTGGAAATAAATGATCGCCAAATCAGCTTCCTCTTCAGGGGGGATATCAACAAGGTCATGAAGAAGATTGCTGATATTGAAATAACGAATCTATGGATCGAGGAGCCTGATTTAGAAGAAATCTTTATGCACTATTATAAAAAGGAGGCTTGATGCTCTATGAATATCTTTCTTTATGAGCTTAAGTCTTATCGGAAGTCGACTATTTTATGGACTTTGGCCCTTACTTCATTGATGATTGTGTTCATGTCCATGTTTCCGTCCATTTCTAAAGAAATCGACGAATTCAAAAAGCTCCTGGAGGGGTTTCCGGAGGGGGTTCGAAAAGCATTGGGAATACAGATTGATAGCATAGGATCCCTAAACGGTTATTATTCGTATTTCTTTCTTTATATAACATTATGCGGTGCCATACAGGCAATGAATCTGGCCATTTCGATTGGTTCGAAGGAAATCAGGGAAAAGACGGCGGACTTTCTTCTGACTAAGCCTGTGACCCGGACGAAGATTCTTTACTCGAAAGTATTGGCAGCTCTTGTTTCTCTCCTGCTTACGAATATTGTCTACGTGATTTCGGCGATCATTGTCGCCAACCTGGTAAAGGTGGAATGGTTCAGTCTTACTATATTCTTATTGATTTCAACTACTCTCTTACTCACACAATTCATCATGTTTGCCTTAGGAATGATCATCGCGGTCGTATGGTCAAGGGTAAAATCTGTCCTTACGCTCTCACTTGGCATCGTATTCGCCTTTTTTGTTATTAGTATGGTAGCTGCAACAGAAGAAGCAGGGCGTTATTTTACACCTTTTAAGTACTTTGACTACACTTATATTATGGTTCACGCTGCGTATGAGTGGTCATTCCTTGTGGCAGGGATCACACTGATCGTCGTCGCCATGGTCTTAAGCTTCATCATTTATAATAAAAAAGACATTCATACGGTATAAAAGGAGGGGATGTCATGAATGTATATGTACGAGAAATGAGGGCTCATCGTAAATCCCTAATCATCTGGTGCACAGGAATGATTGCATTGATTGGATCTGGGCTGGGGAAGTATGCAGGCTTCTCGTCGTCAGGTCAATCCATGAACGAATTGATGGAGGGGCTGCCTAAGCCTATGCAAGCCATTCTCGGAATTGGTACTCTTGATATGGCGACAGCGAGTGGATATTACGGAGTGCTCTTTCTTTATATCTTATTACTTGCAACCATCCACGCAGCCTTGACCGGTGCGACCATCATTTCCAAGGAAGAGAGGGATAAAACCGCCGAGTTTCTATTTGTCAAACCCCTTACAAGGAAGAAAATCATAGGGGTTAAGCTTGCAGCAGCCTTCACTCAAATCGGGATACTCGCATTGATCACATGGATTTCCTCCTTGTTGATTGTAGGTCATTATAGTGATGTGTCGGTAGCTTTTGATATTGGAGTAACGGTAGTCGGAATGATTATATTACAAGTACTATTTTTATTGATTGGAACGGCGGTGGCAGCTTATAGTAAAAAGCCTGGAAAATCAGCAGCAGTCGCAACTGGCGTATTATTACTGACATTCATTCTGTCATTCGCCATTGATTTGAACGGAAAAATCGAGGCTTTAAAATATCTCACACCCTTTAAGTACTTTGAAGCTGAAAGTGTAATGTATGGAGGAGGATTGGGTTCTGCTTATGTGGGGATATCATTAGCGTTGATCGTCATTTTGAGCTTTGCGACATTTTTATTTTTTGAAAAACGAGATCTAAAATTGTAGAGATCGGTTTAATTAATAAGGATCTGTTTCAAACAGAAACAGATCCTATTCATACAGGTCTGTAATTTTGATTTCAACTCTTCAATTTGTTCTAAGTGTCTCTTCTCATGATAACCAATGAACGGTACCCACTCATCTAAACGGATATGCCCGAAAATAGGGTGAGGATACGCTTTTTTCTGTAAATCTTCCTTGCTCGTTGTTCCAAGAAAATTGAGAAGATCTTTTCGAGACGCTTCCAGTTTTTCCTTCATTTGCTGAAGAGTCTGCATTTCTTCTGAAGGAACCACAAAAGGAGGGGCATCTACCTTGGTCGATCGATTTACCGCAAAGTGAACCGGTTTAGAGTCCACCTGCTGTTCTTCGCCTTTTTCAAGGGTCAACTGAATCGTTTTAGTAAGGGATCTCTCCATTAAATAAAGATGATCCAATACCTGCATGATCGTCCAACGACCTTCTTCCAACTCTTGGTTACATTCCTCGTCTGTTAAGTCATTCACACTATTTAATAATTCAGAACGAATATCTTCAATGATCTTTATTTCTTTCTCCATGCAAAATCCTCCTCATACTTTCGTTCAAGCTCATTTTACTCTTGGAGAGGGGTTACGTACAGTAATAGCACTTTACGTGTTTGATTAGTAGGAATAACAAACGGGAAGCCCGCCTATGTAGCGATCTTCCCGTTCGTTTGATATTCGATCTATTAAGCTTCTGACTTCACTTCGTCAAAATCCGGTGCAATCGCTTTGCGGATAAACAATGAAATCAGGAATGCAATTGCAGCCAATGCAAGGGCAAACCAATAGGCATGATGAACACCATAGGTCATGGCATTGTGAAGGATTCCTTCCGTTACCTCACCTGCTTGCTCTTCGATGTATCCTTTCTGACTTTGGGTCATGATGCTGACAAAGATGGAAACTCCAAGTGCACCGGCAACCGGCTGCAAGGTGTTGGCAATGGCGGTTCCGTGTGGGTATAAGTGCTTTGGGAGTTCATTCAATCCATTGGTTTGAGCAGGCATCATAATAGCGGATATCGACAACATGAGAATCATGTAGACCAGTACAAATAACCAAATCGGTGTAGCCGGATTGATGCCGCTAAAGAAAATCATGACTCCCAACAAGGTGAGCGTGCCTGGTATGATGAGTTTCCTAGGGCCGTATTTATCGAAAAGGGAGCCCATGGTAGGAGACATCAGGCCATTCAGCAATGCCCCAGGAAGCAGCAGTAATCCAGCTGCTTTTGCAGAGAACCCCAGAGGACCCTGGAGGTACATCGGCATCACAATTTCTGAGGCAAACATGGCCATAATGACGATGACGAAGATGGTTACACCCCTCGTATAGCTCTTGTAACGGAATACCCTCACATCAAGGAGAGGTTGATCAAGCTTCAATTGTCGAAGGACAAAGAGAACGACACTGATCACGGATATGGCTATGATGGCAATGATTTTCACCGACGTAAATCCTGCTTCTTCTTCGCCTGCCGCGCTAAAGCCGTATACGATCCCGCCGATCCCTATGGAAGAGAGGATGATTGAAAATACATCGACAGCGGGACGGGAAACTTCACCGACATTTTGTAAGTATTTCATAGCAAACAAAATGGAAAATACGGCAAATGGAATGACGGTGATGAACAACCATCTCCACCCAAGGAAATCGACGATCACTCCAGACAGAGTCGGTCCGATGGCTGGTGCGAACATGATCACCAAACCAAAGGTACCCATGATTTTCCCGCGGACTTCCGGACGGTAAATCAACAGCAGGGCGTTCATAATGACCGGGATCAACAAACCTGTTCCAACAGCCTGAATCATCCTTCCTATAAGGAGCATGGGAAAGCTAATGGCGCAGGCTGCGATGACTGTGCCGAGGAGAAATACACTCATGACACCGATGAACATCTGTCTTGTTGTGAACCACTGAATCAACAGGGCAGAGATGGGCATCAACACACCCATCACCAACATGAAACCTGTCGCAAGCCATTGAACGGTGGGGGCATCCACGTTAAAGACGGCCATTAATTCTGTGAGGGCGATATTTAATAACGTTTCATTTAATATGGCAAAAAAAGCACCGATCATGAAGGTTGTGAGGATTGCTTTTGAATTTAGTTTATTTGTCATGTTGTTCCTCCAAAAATAAGTATAAAATGTAACACTTATCTATAATGCTTGATGATAGGAAATATCTCAAGCGGAAAGTTTAAGTCATCCTAAAGAGTCACGTATCAATTAATAAAGGATACATAAGACGTTTTTTTCAATCATCCCAAAAATAAAAAGGAGAGGAGACCGTGTCTCCCCTCAGGATGTTGTTAATTATGCTTCACATTTTTTCTTCTGAAGCGATGAAAAACCATGTACATCATAGGAACGATAATCAGCGTTAATACAGCTGAGAACAAAATACCTGATATGATGGTGACGGCCAATGGGGTGAATAATGCATCACCACTGACTGCCACTGGAATCAGTGCGACAATCGAGGTAAGGGCGGTGAGCAGGATAGGTCGAAGTCGGGTACGACCAGATTCAACGACTGCTTCTTTCACGCTCATTCCGCTTTGTAATCCTTGTTCGATAAACTCAATTAACACCACTGAATTCCGTACGACGATTCCGGTTAGGGAAACCATCCCCATCACGGCAAGGAAGCTGATTGGAGTCTGAGTGACGAATAATCCGAGAATCGCACCTGCGATCGCCAGGTATACCGCAACCAGGACCAGGAATGGCAGAGATAAAGAATTGAACTGAAGCGCAATTAATAAATACACCAGGAAAATCACGATGATAAACAGGATGGTGATTTCGGCGAAGAAATCATTTTGTGCTTCATTTTCCCCACCTAATGTAATGGAGTAGTTATTGTCATCAAGATTCTTCCTGACTTCCTTCACGATTTCCTGTACATTTTCTTTATAATTTTCGTCCTCACCAGGGAAGGCGCGTATCGTAATGGCACGCTCTCCATCCTTATGAGGGATGAGTTGAAGCTCTTCCTTCTTCTCAGGAGTCACCAGTTCATCAAGTGAAACCAATTTCGGTGGTCCGGCAGGGTTAGCCGCTTCAGCAGGAACTTCCAGGGAAGTAAGATCGACTTCACCTTCGTTTCCTTCCAGTAAGAGAGTCATATCGCGTTTAGTCACACCATTATCGAAAGATTTCATCGGGATGCCTTCAGTAGCCAAGCGCAGCTGCTGACTGACATCATTAATTGTGATGCCATTTTCTTCAAGTTTCTCCCGGTTAGGCTCATACACGATCGTAGGTTCCATTTCCCCTACATTATCAACGACTAATTCTGTATCCAACGAATCGATCTTATCGGAAATGGTATCCCTGAGCTGAATTAATCGATCCATTTCCGGACCTGAGACAGTCACCGTGACAGGAGCCCCTGCCGGCGGACCTTGCTGGATTGTTTCCATGAAGATCTTGGCTTCAGGATACTCTTTACGCAATTTGTCCGTCCACTCATCGATCAATCCTTGGGCAGTCTGGTTTTTTCGATCAACCCTTGCAACCAATTGACCAGTATTTTGACCAGAATTGGATAATGAACTGTTGAACAGATTCGGTAATCCTGTACCTGCAAAGGAAGACGTTTCATAGACACCTTCATCTGTTTTTAATATCTTTTCTATTTCTTCCAGAGTATTTGATGTTTCTTCTATCGGCGTACCGATCGGTAACGTAACATCGACTGTCACTTCTTCACGATCGGCAGAGGGGAAGAATTCAAAAGGTGTCAGAGCGATCAGACCAAAGATCGCAGTCGTGAACACGAGGCCTAGGGCAGACACGACGAACGGCCTTTTCGAGAATTTCTTCAGCACAGTATCGGCATAGAAATCCGCAAGTTTATTTAAAGGTTTTCCCAATAACCCTGGAGCATCGGAAACTTTTTTCTTCGTTTTGCTATAAAGAAAGTATCTCATGATAGGAACGAATATCAGAGCCACCAATGTGGATGCAATGATGGTTGTGATCAACACTGTTGGTAAAGCCCTGATGAACGCCCCGTTTCCGCCTGATAAGAATATGAGCGGAAGGAATGTGAACACAATGGCAAGGGAGGAAGTCACGATTGAGACCCATATTTCCTTCACACCGGTAATGGCGCCCATAAGCGCACCGTCTCCGAGTTTATATCTGCGTTGAATATTATCGTTTACAACGATGGAATCATCGACCAGGATCCCGAGGGCAATGATGGCTCCGATAACCGAAATCTGATTGAGATCCACTCCTGCAAACGGGAGGGGGATCAGCCCCATTAAAACGGAAATAGGTACGGCAAGAGCCACTACAAAAGCACCGGAAATTGTCAGTCCAAGAGCTGTAGTCAGGATAACTGCCACAACGGAAATACCCAGGGACTTAAACAATCCATCGAAAATGTCCGTTACAGTTGAGGCTTGAGAATAGTAAGGTACAAGTTCTACATCGGCTGGAAGCGAGTCTGACAGTTCATCCACTTTATCACTGACTCTTTCATCGACCGTTGGGATATCCTCACCAGGCTGAACAAAAGCAGTAAATGATATAGAAGGTTTTCCTTCAAACGTCACAATATCTTTGACTTCTTTAGGAGAAACTTTCACATTTGCAATCTCTCCGAGTAGGATCGATTCTCCTTTTGGATTCTTCCCAACAAAGAGATCCTTCATTTCATCCAGCGTGGTAAAATGATCAACAGTCAGTTGGACCACTTCTTTATCCACTTCTTGTTTTCCTAAGGGAGTGGGGTAATATTCGTCATTGATGGCACTCATGACCGTAGAAGGATTAAGTCCTGATGCTTTGAGTTCATCCTTCTTTAATTCTATGATAATTTCTTCTTCAGGAAGTCCTTTCACCGTGACACTCGAAACGCCGGTTAAATCCTCTACTTCCTCTTCCCATCTTTTTACCTCATCATCCATATCAAGGAGTGATTCCTTATCATCACTGATCAAATGGTATGATACGATAGGCATCTTAACGGTAGATTCATTGACTTCAGGATCGAACACTTCTTCAGGAAACGAGGTGGAAGCATCTGAGACGGCTTGCCGCACATCACCGAACACTTCTTTTTTGTCTTCCCCGTCTTCAACCTCTACAATAATAGTAGAGAAACCGGCTGAAGATGAGGAGCTGATTTCTTTAATGCCTCCAATGGATTGAAGGGAAGACTCTATCGGATTTGTAATGGTCCTTTCAACGGAATCAACGGTAGCCCCGGGGTAAACAGTTGTTACTGTACCGATATTGACACTGGTTTCGGGTATTTCCCGTTGTGGCAGCTGCAAAAAGGTGAAAATTCCGATAATCACAAATAATAAGATGAAGATCAGTACGATTTTCGAACGATTTAAAATAGCTTTTAACATGGTTTAATCCTCCCTTGATAATATTTGACTTGTGGGTCATTTTTTCATTTTTATAAGAGTTTAATCATTGATATAACAGTCATCTGTTTCGTTGACTCACTAGTCATTTTACCTAAAAAAATTATCTAGTCAAGAAATAATGCTCTTCTCATTTTTACTGGTTATGGTTAAAATGAGAAAGGGATATTTTTCTCTGGATATTGAGGTGTAGAAAATGGATAAGCGGAATGCAATACTCGAATCAGCAGTGGAACTCTTTGGAGCTCATGGTTACAATCAGACGTCTATGCAACAAATCGCTGAAAGTGTCGGCATATCAAAAGGCTCCCTTTACTCATATTTTCAATCGAAGGAAGATTTGATCATATCCATCTATGAACATTATCAACAGCTTGTATTTGAGCAAGCATTCGTGGTAGGACTGGATGGGAATCTGTCTCCTATGGAGAGATTCGCGAAACAGTTCCAAGTGCAATTCGAAGGGATATTGGAGTACAAGTCTTATATGAAGATGCACATGAGAGGGGAGTCCACGAAAAATAGTGAAAAACTGGCGGCCATGGAGCACCGAATGAGGGGACGTCTGTTCAGCTGGCTTGAACAAAATCTCCTGGATGTATACGGGGAAGAAATCAGGCCATACAAATGGGATCTGATGTGGATGACTCAGTCCATTTATGCGTCTTATATGATGCTGATGATATCACAGGATGATACCCTTGAGCCCTCACGACTTGGGACACATTTAGTAAGGCAGATTACACTTCTTGCAAATGACTTCCTAATTGGGGAAAGCTCTCCGCAATTGAATGATGACATGATGAAATCCTTTTCTGTCAGTATGGACAGGGAAGGAGCCTTCATATCGTTTGAGAAAAGGGAGAAAGCTTGGAAATCCCTGTATGGAAAGATCAACGGTATGGATAATAGTGGTTATTACATGGACATAGCAAACCGGATTTCAGGGGAATGCAGGGAATCAGATCCTGACAAATTGGTCTTGAAAGGATTATTCCGGTTATTAATGGATACGGAAGATTTAAGAATGGAAGCTGAAGAGTTAGAAAAACAGCTCCTTCCCGAGTGATTGGGAAGGAGCTGTTTTGTGGAGGAAGCATTTCCCGGACTATTTTCTGGTCCATTTGGATGAGCGGATGGTCAATAAATAAGGAATTGGTTTATCTTTATTTCTATTTCATTACAAAATGTTTCAAAAATCGACAATAAGGGTAAAGGAATGTTGGCGCATTTTTACGGTAATACTAACTCCGTGGGTCGTCAGGATGATTATAGATCCTGGACGGCTTTTGTTTTGGCCAAAAATACATATATTGAGGAGGGTGAAATTGTGGAGAAATGGATGAAATTCCTCGAGGTCAATGCCCCTCGGATACTTGATCTCACGATAGAGCATGCGGTTCTCGTAGGACTTGCCATCATCGTAGCATTATTGATCGGGGTACCTTTAGGGATATATTTAACGACAAACGATTATCTTGCGGAGACGGTGCTCCAGATTGCATCTGTTATGCTGACAATTCCGAGTATTGCCTTGTTTGGAGTCATGATTCCGATCTTTTCTATCATCAATCAGGGAATTGGATTTGTTCCTGCCTTTGTGGCACTGGTACTCTATTCCCAGCTTCCGATTATAAGGAATACATATACGGCGATCCGGAATGTGAATCCCGAGATGAGAGATGCAGCGAAAGGGGTTGGGATGAAGACCCACCAACGTCTGTTAAAAGTTGAAATTCCAAATGCCTTTCCGGTTATTATGGCAGGCATACGTACTGCGGTTGTCATGAATATCGGAATTGGTGTAATCGCAGCTTATATAGGAGCGGGAGGACTCGGTGTTCTTATCACTCAGGGGATTTCCAGAGGCGACAATTACTTGATCATCAGCGGATCTGTTGCAGTTGCGATACTTGCCATGATTGCTGACGCGATCTTGTTGTGGATACAAAAACGCTATACACCAAAAAGCATTGCATAAAGTAAAAGAGGTGAAGAGATGATTACGTTTGATCAGACTACAAAGACATATGAAGGCGGAGTGACGGCGGTTAAAGGTGTCGACTTTACTGTGGAAGAAGGTCATATCGTCGTACTGCTTGGACCATCGGGTTGCGGAAAGACGACTTTATTACGGATGGTGAATCGACTGGAGTCGATTACCGATGGGAAAATCATCATCGACGGACAGGATTCAATGGAATTAAACCAGATTGAGCTCCGTAGAAAAATCGGTTATGTCATTCAAAGCAACGGACTGTTTCCGAATATGACGATAGAAGAGAACGTTATGATTGTTCCTGACATGTTAGGGTGGGGGAAGAAAGAGAAAAAGGAACGCTTCAACAAGTTGATGGATATGATCGGGCTGAGCGGGGATAAATTCGGAAAAAGATACCCCCATGAATTATCCGGTGGACAGCAGCAAAGAATCGGTGTCATTCGCGCGCTGGCAGCAGATCCTCCCGTCATGTTGATGGATGAGCCGTTCGGGGCACTCGATCCGATCATCCGTGAGAAGATACAGGATGAGTTCCTTCAGATTCAAAGGGAAGTGAAGAAAACCATCTTGTTTGTAAGTCATGATATCGATGAGGCGATCAAGATGGCGGACAAGATCGTATTATTACAGGGAGGAGAAATCATGCAGTATGATACTCCTTCAGAGATGCTTGTCCGCCCTAAGAGTGACTTTGTATATGAGTTCTTCGGAAAAGACCGAGCCATAAAGAGTCTCAGTCTCCATACGATATCCGATTTGAAAAATATTATAGGACTGGCAGATTTTGATGAAGCGATTCCTGATACGAAGACCATCAATGTCTGGCATGATCTTAGAAATACGTTGTCGATGCTTTTGAATCAGGAAGCTGATCAAGTGATTGTAACCGACGATGGGGGCACTAAATTAGGCGCGATTACAATAGATCTTGTTCAGAAGTATCTCCATTATGAAATCAAAGGAAAATCGAACGCGGTTCAGAAAGGGTGATTCGGTGAATACCAAAAAGGTTGTCAGTAATATTGTCCGGTATGTGGTGTATGCACTGGTCATCCTGTTCTTTGTCTGGGCGATAAAAAATCATTATTTTGATTATATGTTCAGTCAATCCAATACGTTTCTCCACTTATTGAAACAACATATGCAACTGGTCTTGGTGTCTTCGTTGCTTGCACTTGTGGTGGCGGTTCCAGTGGGGATCCTGGTTACCCGAAAGCAGTTCAGGAGAGCCGAGTGGATTGTATCGAATACAGTTAATTTTGGCCAAACCATTCCAAGTCTGGCTGTACTTGCCCTTATGATCAGTATTTTGGGTATCGGGTTTAAAACAGCCATATTCGCTCTGTTTATTTATTCCCTTTTACCGATTTACCGAAATACAGTTGCAGGAATTGACTTGATTGACGATAATCTGATAGATGCAGCAAGAGGGATGGGGATGAAGCCTCATCAAATCCTTTTCCGTATTGAATTGCCGAATGCAGCGTATTCGATTCTTGCGGGAATCAGGACAGCTGTAGTACTGAACATAGGTACTGCAGCTCTGGCGTACGTCGTTGGCGGAGGCGGATTAGGCGTCTGGATATTTACGGGAATTCAATTATTCGATAATGGTTATTTAATTTCTGGTGCTATTCCGGTAACGATACTGGCCATTCTGGTTGATTTATTCTTGAGGCTCATTGAGCGGCTCGTCGTTCCTAAAGGCACGAAACAAACATTGGAAATGTAATGGTTGAAGCAGGAGGTGAAATTCATGAAACAGAAGCTGAAATGGGTTGGAGTCCTGACCCTTATACTTATGCTTTCCGCTTGTTCAAACGTGGGGATAGGCGGCAAACAGATATCCGTCGGTGGCAAGAACTTTACCGAGCAATACCTGCTTTCTGAGATGACGGCCTTTCTTTTAAAAGAAGAGGGGTTCAAAGTCAAGCAAATGAACAATCTTGGAAGTACTGTCGTACGTAAGGCACTGGAAAATGAGCAGGTGGATATGATGTGGGAATATACGGGAACAGCCTTGATCACCTATATGGGGCAGGAACCGATGTCAGATCCCGAGAAAACGTTCGAAAAAGTGAAAAAGCTTGATGCAAAAAAAGGAATCCATTGGATGAATATGTCCAATGTCAATAACACATACGCCCTTGCCATGAATGAAGACCAGGCAAAGGAATTGGGTATCGAATCAATTAGTGATTTGGCACAATACATCAATAGTCATCCCGGTGAATTAACCATGGCATCTGATGCAGAATTTGCCAACCGAGCTGATGGCCTCCCAGGGGTGGAAGAAAAATACGGCTTCAAATTCGGCTCCGGCCAAATAAGGCAGATGGATCTTGGATTGACTCAAAGAGCGTTGAATAACCGTCAGGTGGACGTATCGGTCGCCTTTGAAACGGATGCAACCATCGTAGATTATGATCTTATAACCTTAAAGGATGATAAGAATTTCTTCCCACCATACAGGGCAGCTGTCAGCATTAACAATGAAGTATATAAAAAGTATCCCGAAATCAAAGAAATCACTGGTAAATTGGCAGATAAAATAAACAGTGATATTATGCGGGAACTGAATTACAAAGTGGATATCGAAGGAAATAGTGTATCCGTTGTGGCCCATGATTGGCTCGTGGAAAACAACCTACTAAAAGAATGATAAAAGAGTGATATAGGACTGGACCGATAGTGGTTCAGTCCTATTTCCTTTTTGTAATAAATTATCAGCAAAGCTTTTCCGCCTAAACGGAAAACCGCTAAATGAATACTCTATAGTATTGACGTCTTGACCAAAGCAATACTGGAGGAATAGAACATGAAACCGATTGTATCAATTGTGATCCCTTTTTATAACTGTTCGTACGTGGATCAGGCGATTCGAAGCGCCTTGAACCAAACGTACCCGAATACGGAAGTCATTGTTGTGGATGATGGCTCTACTAAAGAGTTGGAAAGATTGACCCCTTTCATGAATCGAATTACGTATATAAAAAAAGAAAACGGTGGAACAGCGACTGCCGTCAATGCAGGAATCAAAAGATCCAGTGGTGAGTATATCGCCTGGTTGAGTTCAGATGATCACTTTCATAAACAAAAAGTAGAAAAACAATTGGACTACATGATCACTAAAGGCGCCAAAGCAAGTTTTCATAATTATGATTATATCAATAAAGACAATGAAACATTGCTTCCGTTCGTGGGAAAAAGGTTTTCCAATGCAGAAGAAATCTACCGTACAATCACACGTATCAACCCTATAAATGGGTGCTCTGTGATGGTTCATAGAGATGTATATAAAGAAATAGGTTATTTCAGTCCGCATTTGAAATTCACCCAGGACTATGAAATGTGGTGCCGAATGCTGATGAAAGGTTATGTCATTTACTATTTAGATGAAGTCCTGCTTAAATATCGGTCACACCCTGACTCTGGAACGAGTAAGCATCCTGACCAAATGAAGAGGGAAGTGTCTGCGATCAGGCATCATTATCATCATCAGATCTATCAATATGCAGTCCAACACTCAGACAAGTTAAAAAGAATCAAGTTCTAAATGAAGAATGAATTTCAATGTTTTAAACACTATCGTTTGACATATGACACCGTGTCACATAAAGTGGAGAATGTCCCATGTGACACGGTGTCATTTTTTAAGGAGGATTGTGAAATTGCCTAAACCAACATTCTTTAATTTGAAGGAAGAGAAAAGAAATGTACTGGTGGAAGCAGCCAAGAAGGAGTTTTCCAGGGTATCCTTGTACGATGCCTCCATCGCAAACATCCTGAAGACGGCTGGAATTCCCAGGGGAAGCTTCTATCAGTACTTTGAGAATAAAGAGGATGCATTTTTCTATCTCGTTGGGGAACATGCCCGGAAACGGTTTGAAACCTTCATTGCTTTATTGAGATCCCGTGAAGGAGATTTGTTCGAAGCCACAAGGGTCATGTTTCATTCAATGCTTTCGTTTTCATACGAAAATGGACAAAATAACTTTATACGTAATGTACTCTTGAATATGAACTACAAAATAGAGAAAACGTTCACTCAGACTTTAACCAAGGAAACCATCGATAAGCGCTATGAGGAAATCTTCCTTTTAGTTAATAAAGATCAATTCACTATTGATAATAAATTGGATTTGTATCATGTATTGCAAATCCTATCAGCTGTCACCTTCCATAATCTCGTTCAGAGCATTGCAGATGAACTGACGCATGAAGAAGCGCTTGAAAAATACGATAAGGAAATGAACATGATTAAAAGAGGACTGTGTAAATCCTCTACATAGTTAAATAGAAAGAAGGGAGAACATGAATAACAGAGATGCAAATACCCAATCGGAAACCTTTAATAAAACACCCCTGCTCGTAGTACTTATATCAGGGGCGTTCGCTGCCATCCTGAATCAAACGTTGCTTGCGACGGCTCTCCCTCATATTATGACCGATCTGAGCCTTGATGCGAGTACCGCCCAATGGCTGACGTCGATCTTTATGCTCGTAAACGGGGTGATGATTCCGATTACGGCATTCCTGATTGAACGATTCACGACCCGGGCTTTGTTCCTGAGTGCCATGGGCTTGTTTGCAGGAGGGACGCTCATCTGTGCCATTGCACCTAACTTCGGCTTCTTGATGGTCGGGAGAATCATACAGGCTTCAGGGGCAGGTATCATCATGCCCCTCATGCAAACCATCCTTTTTCTCATTTATCCTGTTGAGAAAAGGGGAGCGGCCATGGGGATGTTCGGTCTCGTCATTTCGTTCGCTCCGGCAATCGGACCGACCCTTTCTGGATGGCTGGTTGAACAATTCCCTTGGAGAAGCTTGTTCTATGTGATTTTGCCGATCGTCATCGTCGATTTTATCGTCGCGTATTTCATTTTAAAGAATGTAACCAAACAAACGTATCCGAAACTCGATGTTCTTTCCATCTTACTTTCATCCCTTGGATTTGGGGGGTTATTGTATGGCTTCAGTATCGCTGGAAGTCAAGGGTGGGGAAGTGGTCAGGTCATTATCTCGATGATTGTGGGAAGCGTCACACTCTTTTGGTTCATCACAAGACAGTTTAAATTGAAGCAGCCGATACTCGAATTCCGCGTGTTCAAAAACAAGATGTTCACGTTAACCACAGTGCTAGGAATGGTTGTGTTTATCGCGATGATCGGAGCGGCTACTGTACTTCCCCTTCTTATGCAGAATATGCTGGGGTTCTCAGCCTTTGAATCAGGGCTTATGCTCCTGCCCGGTGCACTCTTGATGGGGCTTATGAACCCTATTACTGGGAGGATCTTTGATAAATTCGGAGCCCGTTGGCTGGCCATCATCGGGTTATCGATTCTCACGATCACGACGTTTATGTTTGCAAATTTATCAACTGACACCTCGTTTATGTATCTGGCAACGGTCAATGCCCTCAGGATGTTCGGGGTTGCCATGGTGATGATGCCGGTGACAACAGCCGGGCTGAATCAGTTGGACAGGAGTCTGATACCACACGGAACAGCCATGAACAATACGATGAGACAGGTCTCCGGTGCCGTTGGAACAGCGCTTCTTGTAACCGTAATGACAACGAGTGCAGATCCAAGCCGTGGACTCGAAGGGATGATTCATGGAGTCAATGTCTCATTCATTGTTGCCGGCATAACGGCCATTGCAGGACTCGTTCTTTCCTTTTTCATAAAAAGCGGGAGACCTGCAAGAGTTAGAAGTAATGCATGATGAAATAGAGGGACGGACCTGACAAATCACCAGGTCCGTCCCTCATTTTATTTTCCTTCCTGCAAATACTCTTCATTTTTCCAATCGGTAACGAACATACAGCCCGGGGAATGGGTGAGCATGAAGGGGATCTTCGCATGAAGGGCCACTGCTTGAGGTGTAACCCCACAGGCCCAGAACATGGGAGTCTCTCCCTCCCTGATTCCGACAAAGTCACCAAAATCCGGTTTTGTAATATCCGGTATGCCGATTCCAGCGGGGTCTCCGATATGGACAGGAGCCCCGTGCATTTTGGGGAATAGAGCAGTTATATCTGTTGCTTTCTGTACGAGTGAATCAGGTATGGGTCTCATGGAAACGACCATCGGCCCTTCAAATACTCCGGCTTTTTCTGACTGGATATTGGTCTTATACATTGCTACGTTTTTGTTTTTCTCTATATGACGCAGAGGAATGTCCCCCTTGATGAGCTGACTCTCAAATGTAAAGCTGCATCCGATGAGAAAGCTGACTAGATCTTCCCTCCATATTTCATCAATCCGCTGCTTCTTATCAACTAATTGACCATCTTCATATACGTGGTACAAAGGGATGTCAGTGCGGATGTCGGAGTTTTCGGCATACTTGGATTGGAATTGCCCTGGTTCCAACACTTCGACAATCGGACAGGATTTTGGATTGCGTATGGTGAATAATAAAAATTCAAAGGCATATTCCTTAGGAAGGACAACCAGGTTGGCTTGTACATAATCCTGGCAGACCCCTGAAGTGTGAGTTTGGTGCTTTCCGCATCTGATGTTCGTTCTTAGTTCTGAAGGTAACATGGAAACACGCTCTCCTTTAATTGAAATTTTAATAGTCTGAAGATTAATATCCATTTTATCATATATTTCTATCATATATCTGTGCTACGTTATCAGTAATCAACCATTCAAGTTAAGGGGGAATCGAATATGTCTCAAAATCTTCATGGCATGGATCCGAAATTATTATCGGATTTACGGTCGCAAACAGAAACTTTATGGACCAACCCTTTGGAAGCATCCGGCAATATTTCAGGGGATAGCATTCAGGAGATCATTGAAGCCGAGCAGCGGCTCGCCCGTTTTGCTCCCTATATAAAAAAGGTATTCCCTGAAGTGGTAAACGGGATTATCGAGTCACCAATCAAACTTCTTAAAAACATGCAAACTGCGATTCAGGATAATGTTCAATCGACGATACAAGGTCAGTTGTTCCTTAAATGTGATAACGACCTCCCAATTGCAGGTTCGATTAAAGCAAGGGGAGGCATTTATGAAGTATTGAAGATTGCGGAAACGGTTGCTATGGAACAGAACTGGATCCAAGAGACAGATGACTATTCAGTGATGGCAACGAGCCGTTTCAAAAATCTCTTTTCACGGTACTCCATCGCTGTAGGTTCCACGGGTAACCTGGGCTTAAGCATAGGGATAATGGGGGCGGCTCTTGGCTTCAAGGTAACTGTACATATGTCCCGCGATGCGAAGCGGTGGAAGAAGGAACTTTTAAGAGAAAAGGGAGTAAAAGTGGTAGAACATGTACAGGATTTCTCCCACGCAGTTGCTGAAGGGAGGAAGCAGTGTGAGTTGGATCCAGACTGTTTCTTCATAGATGATGAAAATTCAAAGGATTTATTCATGGGTTATGCAGTCGCTGCTCTCAGGCTGAGGGGACAATTCGAAGAGGAGGGGATAATAGTAGATCAAGATCACCCGTTGATCGTTTACCTGCCCTGCGGGGTGGGCGGTGGTCCAGGTGGGGTGACCTATGGTTTGAAGCATGTATTCGGCGAACATGTTCATTGTTATTTTGCAGAACCTGTAAATTCTCCTTGTATGCTCCTTGGACTTGCATCCGGCAGACATGAAGAGATTTCAGTCCAGGATATTGGATTAAGCAATCGTACGGAAGCGGATGGTTTGGCGGTTGGCAGACCTTCTGCTCTTGCAGGGAGAATGATTAATGAGCTGGTCAACGGGGTATATACGGTAAGCGATAAGAATCTATTCAAATTGCTCGCCCTGCTACATCATTCGGAATCCATCTTCCTTGAGCCGTCAGCAGTGGCAGGGATGATTGGTCCCTTCCTGCCGGATCTTGAGGAACATCTTTCCTCCATTGAAGTGGATTTATCTCATGCCACTCATGTAGTATGGGCCACGGGAGGAAAGCTCGTGCCAGAAGCAATCATGGAAGAGTACGTGAAAAAAGGAGAGGGTTATTTGGTTGAATGAATCGTGGATTAGTATGGTACTAGGCAGATGCACATCTTCTGAAACCACGCATATGATATCGTGGTAAAAAGCAGAAGGGAATGATCAGGATGTACAATGTGCCGACGACTTATTCAACCCACCCACAAACCTTTATTAACGCTGCACAAAGAAGTGAATGTATTTCTCAGCACTTAGTGAATACCCTGCTTAACGGTATAAGCAGAAAGGCATCCACTGCAGATTTATATGATCGATTGGCCGGATTCGCACCAAATAGTGAGGAACGTCAAAATCTTATGCGTATGAAGGAAGACGAGGAGCGCCATTGGTGGGAGTTAACGAATTTATACATCTCCCTTACCGATACCCAGCCTTCTTATCAAGTAGATAGAATTCATTTTCAATCCTATCGGGAGGGACTGCAACAAGGATATGAAACGGAGCTTGCAGATTATGAATTATATCGGATTTGCAGTATGCAGGCTCAGCATTCCACGGTATACGAGGTCCTAGTGAATACCTGCAGAGATGAGTGGCAGCATGCCGAAAGATTGAGTGTTTTAGGTGCAGCAGCGAGCAACCGGATGATGTCAAAGGATTATGGGCCATACCCGTATTCCGTTAATATTGATGAGGTGACGGTTAATAATGACACGTTCCGCACGGCTTTATGGACGGGTGAACATTTACAGGTAACGCTTATGAGCATCAATCCCGGGGAAGACATCGGTTTGGAAATCCACCCTAATACTGATCAATTCCTCCGTCTTGAACAGGGAGAAGGAATTGTAAGAATGGGTGATCGCCAGGATAACTTAACCTATGAGAAAGAAGTAAAGCAGGACTTTGCCATCATGATCCCTGCCGGAACATGGCATAACGTCATCAATACCGGAAATACGCCTATCAAACTGTACTCGATATATGCACCTCCACATCATCCAAGGGGAACGGTTCACACAACCAAAGCTGACGCGATTGCGGCAGAGGAAAAGCATAGCAGTTATTAAGCATACCGAAATAAAAAGGATGTGGAATCGGATAGATTCGACATCCTTAAAAATGAAACTGCCTTTTCCAGACAAAAATTCAGGAATAATATGTTAAAATGAAGCAGTGAGTATAAATAGACTGAGAGTTTCCGAGTGAGAGGATGAATCGATTGGTGAATAAAAGCAAAAAGATTATGGGATGGGCACAGCCTTTGATAATTGGGATAGCGTTAGCCGTAATGATTCGGTCCTTTATCGTGATACCCATTGTCGTTGAGGGAGCTTCGATGAATACCACTTTACTGGATCATGACCGCATGATCGTAAACAAAATGGATGAACCCGAGCGGTTTGATATCATAGTATTTCACGCAACTGAAACAGAAGATTATATTAAACGTGTAATCGGGCTGCCTGGTGATAAGATTGAATATATAAACGATACGTTATACATAAATGGTGAAGCATATGAAGAGCCATACCTGGATGAACAAAAGGAAGTGACTGTAGGGGCGTTAACTCCTGATTTCACTTTACAGGATACTCCATTAAAACAACTGACGGTTCCGGAAGATGAATTATTCGTCATGGGTGACAACAGGAGATTCAGTAAGGACAGTCGTCAGATCGGCTCGATCCCCATCGATAAAATAGTGGGAACGACAAATATCGTGTATTGGCCGGTTAAGGAGATGAAAATCATTCATAATTAGGTGAGAGAAATGGCGATCATCCACTTGGGGAAAATATTCAATCCCTGAAAAATCAGAAATATAAAGAGTAGGAGGATGGGAAAATGGACAGCATCATCTTTGATCTGGACGGTACCTTGTGGGACCCGATCGAGTCAGTACTGGAAGCTTGGAATAAGACAATCGTAGATCATGAGCGGCTGGAGCATGGGATCACCAGAAAGCATTTGGAAGGGACCATGGGGCTTCAAATGAAGGAAATTGGTAAGGAGTTATTCCCGGAATTGAATGGAGAGGCAAGGGAGCAATTATTGAAAGACCTTTCCCGTCGTGAAATTCCCCACCTGAGTAAAAACGGAGGTCAATTATATGACCACGTAGAGAAAGTGTTGGAGAAACTATCGGAGAAGTACAATCTATTCATCGTCAGCAACTGTCAGGACGGTTATATCGAAGCATTCTATGAGTATCATGGACTGGACAGGCATTTCATTGATTATGAGAATCCGGGAAGAACCGGTCTATCAAAAGGAGAAAACATTAAACTCATCATCGACCGAAACCAATTAAAGGAACCTGTCTATATTGGAGATACAGAAGGCGATCGTAAAGCAGCCAAAGAAGCAGGCATCCCTTTTGTATATGCATCGTATGGTTTTGGAAAAGTAGAATCATATGACTATATGATTCAATCATTTGAAGAATTATTGAATATTTTTTAGAACTAAGGTCTGTTCTCTCCGAGGGACGGACCTTTCATTTTGTTCTTAATGAATTACAATGAGGTCAATTTTGCCTATGCTTTAAGAATCTTAGCATGCAAGCTTCTTTTTACGTCTTTAAAATGGTAAGCTAATGAATTAGACGCAAATTCTCAGGAGGCATACAGATGAATATTGATAATAACGATATTTTAATTCGATTGCGATACGCTCTCGATCTTAAAAATACAGAAATGGTAGACATTTTCAAGCATGGCGGAATAGAATTATCAAAAGATGAAGTTTTGAAAGTGCTTACGAAGTCAATGGATCATGAGGAATTAGAAGAGGATACGTATGAAGAGGACGATCACATACCTTGTGACGATGAGATGTTCGAATCCTTTTTAAATGGCTTTATTACGTTCAAAAGAGGGAAGCGGGAACCAAAGCCTGGACAGGCGGAAAGACCGGAATTAACGTATGAACATGTGAATAATCTTCTTTTAAAGAAAGTCAAGATTGCGCTCTCCTTAACAAGTGAGGATATGATTGAAATTCTGGGATTAGCTGACGTGCATATCACGAAAGGTGAATTAGGTGCGATTTTACGAAGGGATGGCCATAAAAATTATCGGATTTGCGGGGATCGTTACGCCCGGAACTTCTTAAAAGGATTGGCAATCCGATATAGGGGTTAGGAGATGAACCATACGTATTCAGGAGAGACGATTCAATTTGATCTTAATTATAAAAACCGTAAATCCACCGGCATTTTTCTGGACAGCTATGGAAATATTGAAGTCCAAGCACCTAAAGGGACGGATGAAGAATCTGTCCTTCGGTTGCTTGAGGATCACTGGAATGAGATCCTTAAGAAATCAAATGAAATGAAGGAACGCTTAAATGGCCCACAGTTGAAGTCCTACCAGCACGGAGAACCTTTCCTGTATCTTGGAAAAAGCTTCCCCATTGAAGTTCTTCACACCCCTGACATCACGAAAGACTCTGTCACTTTTAACGGGGATGCACTGAAAATCCAGGTCAGAGAGCTTGAAGATGAACGGATAAAGCAGGCGTTAAAAAGGTTTTACTACAAGAGGTGCAAGTCCATGGTAGAGAGCAGCATTTCTCTTCATCAGCACCATTTTAAGATCAAGCCCCGGTCGATCCGCATTTCGGATAGTAAAAAAACATGGGGGACATGCGATGGAAGAAGACAACTGACCTTCAACTGGAAATTGGCCATGGCGCCCCAGGAGGTCATCGATTATGTTGTTGTGCATGAACTGTGCCATCTGATTCACCTCAATCACGATCGGTCGTTTTGGCGTCTGGTTGGGAAGATTGTACCTGATTATAAAGAAAAAGAAAAATGGCTGGCAAGTACAAGTTGGAAGATGACGGTATAGTGAGCAATGTCATCAGCAGGTTGGGAGGGATGGGAAATGACAATCGCCAGTTTCCTTATCATTGCCTGGATTCTCAGTTGGTTTAAATTTGATCGGCTTTTTATTCAAGCATTTAAAGAACTTTTCAAAAAAGAAGTGACAAAGGCAACCTATTATTTCACCTTTTTTTGCATTGGAACGATAGGGGACATCACTTTATTTATTAATGGAACTTTTTATGAAGTACTAGTGAGTTAGGGAAGAGTGTTCATAATGGAAGGGTGATGGAAGTGTCTGAAACACATACAATGTCAAAGAAAGAAATAGCCGTCTCCTTTCTGGAACGAGTTGCGTCGGGGGACGTCCGGGGTGCATTCAAGGATTATACAGGAAATGCTTTTCGTCATCATAACCCCTATTTTCGTGGAGACTCGGAATCGCTCATGCTCGGCATGGAAGACAACGCTGTAAAAAATCCCAATAAGAGATTTGAAGTGAAACGAGCGATGGCAGATGAAGAGACAGTAGCGGTTCATTCCCATGTAAGGCAGAATCCCGATGATCCAGGGGCGGTGGTTGTCCACATTTTTCGATTTGAAAATGGAAGAATCGTAGAATTATGGGACATAGGTCAACCAATTCCTGAAGATCCCTTGAACGAAAATGGGGTTTTTTAAAACGGGAGAGCAGCATATATATACACAAAAACCTGCACCACTATGATAAATAGTCGGCGCAGGTTTAATTTTGTTATTGTAAATGTCTTGTGATTATGATATATTAATACAGAAACCTTTTTGACGAGATAAAAACATTCATATTACCTCAATAATAATTATATAACATAACATCCTTATTAGTCAACCCTGAATTTTATAGCTGAAGGAGTGCTTAGATGAAATCTGAAATTAGGCATGAGCAAAAGCGAGTGGACGATGTGATTGGTAACATCATGCGACAGATCGAAACCCTGGAAACCGAAACAGGAAGGCGCAAGGAGGAAGTGGCGGAGACCCGAAATCATTTCTGGGATGAGGTAAAGGTAAACACAGATACCTTCGATGACTTTCTGGAAACCGTTATTGCATTAAGGCAGCAGGCGCAATCGTTGACGGTTTCTGAGAGTACTCACAAACAGGCACTTAAAAAATTATCGGCATTGCACAGGATGAAAGGGAAGCCTTATTTCGGGCGGATCGATTTCACGGAAGAAGGAGAATGCACTGAAAGGGTTTATATCGGGATATCGACCCTGGCTGATCAAACAGGTGATGACTTTCTTATTTACGATTGGCGGGCACCCATTTCAAGTGTTTATTATGATTATCCACCAGGGCAGGCAGAATACACCACCCCGGGGGGCGTCATCCGTGGGGTCGTGGAGAGCAAGTGGCAGTATCTCATCAGGGATGGTGTGATTCAGTCCATGTTCGATACGAGCCTCACGATCGGCGATGAGATTTTACAGGAGGTACTCGGTAAAAGAACAGACAATCATATGCATAGCATCGTCGCCACGATTCAACAGAAGCAGAATCAGATTATCAGGCATGACCACGGCAGGCTCCTCATTGTTCATGGAGCAGCAGGAAGTGGAAAAACATCTTCTGCTCTCCAGCGTATCGCGTACTTACTATATAAATATAGGGAAACTTTGAAAGCGGATCAAATCGTTTTGTTTTCACCTAACTCTATGTTCAACAGTTATGTTTCTCAAGTTCTACCTGAACTTGGGGAAGAAAACATGGAGCAGGTGACTTTCCAAGAGTATTTGGACCACCGACTAAGCATGGAATTCCAGGTGGAGGGTCCCTACGATCAACTCGAGTACGTGTTGAGGAAGGCGGATAACCGCCACACGTATGCAACACGTACGGCGAGTATCCAATTCAAAGCATCTACCGATTTCTTTGAAGCAATTAAATCATATAGGAAATCCTTAGAGGGTTCCGGGATGAAGTTCAAAGGAATTATGTTCAGGGGAAGGACGATGGTCACCGCTGAAGAGATCACCGAACGGTTTTATACTTGTGACGGCTCACTTCGCTTCCATAATAGACTTGAAAAGCTGACTGAATGGCTAAACAGCCAAATCGATCATGCGGAGAAACATGAACGGATGGAGCCGTGGGTGGAAGAAGCCATTGAATTGATGAGCAATGAGCAATATCATAAGGCCCGTAAGTATTTTAGGAAGAGAAATATCTCCGATGATTATGAAATGGAATATGAAGCCTTGAGAAAATTGATTGTGCGTAAAAAATTCAAAAAGCTCCATAAATGGATCAGGTCCCTCCAATATGTGGATGTAAAAAGTATTTATCAGCAGCTCTTTGCAGACCCTATGAAAATTAGTTCATTAATGAGGAAGGAAACGCCTGATATATGGGAGAATATTTGCCAATCGACGTTGAGTATACTCGACGATGGGAAACTGTACTATGAAGATGCGACTCCATTTTTACTATTAAAAGAGCTGATTCTCGGTTTCCAAACGAATACATCCATTAAGCATGTACTCATCGACGAAGCTCAGGATTACTCTCCGTTTCAATTTGAATTCATCAAGAGGTTGTTTCCTTCAGCCAAATTGACCGTCCTCGGAGATTTTAATCAGGCGATCTTTGCTCATGCAAATGAACATGTTGATTTCAGTAATCTGACAGATTTGTATGGGCAGGATGAAACAGATCACATTAACCTGACCGAGAGCTACCGGTCCACTAAACCAATCATAGACTTTACACGCCGGATAGTTCCGGGCGGGGAACATATCTCCGCTTTCGAACGGGACGGAGCAAAACCTGTCATAACGACAGTCACGGACCATGATGACCTGCATGATAAAATTACCGGAACAATTGAGAAATGGAAGGCAACTGGGTATCGTTCAATCGCCGTCATATGCAAAACGGCTGCTGAAAGTGAACGGGTATTTGGTTCGTTAAATCATGTGGAGAACCTTAAACTCATGAAGAGCGTCTCTCTTGAATATGAACAGGGGGTCGTGGTCATACCCGCATATTTAGCAAAAGGAATCGAATTCGACGCCGTCATCATTTACGACGCATCAGCCCAAACATACGGTGACGAAAGTCTCCGAAGACTATTCTACACCGCATGCACGCGAGCCATGCACGAACTAAAGCTTTACAGCATAGGCAAACCAACCCACTTCATCCAAATATAGAATGAGGGACGGACCTCCATTTTTCAGAAGAAATCCCTATTTTAAGGGGTTTTGCTCTGAAAAAAGAGGTCCGTCCCTCTTTTGTGGAAAAAATGGTAAAATATTATAGGGAGCGTTTTATTTCATTTGTATTTGTAAATAAATAATCAAAGTTTCATATATCATGTCAAGTTTTTAAGGATTGAAAGGAGTGGAGACGATGGATCCCTATGTGGATTTGTTGAAGAGTATGGTTGCCCAGCATGATAAGCCGAGATTTTTGTTGGGAATAGATGGGTTAAGCCGTTCGGGGAAAACCTCTTTTGTGGAACAATTAAGTTTTATCTTGAATAACGAAAATCGTCCATATCAAATATTTCATCTGGATGATTTAATCGTTGAACGAGCACGCCGTTATAATACTGGCTCAGAAGAATGGCAGGAATATTTTCATTTGCAATGGGATGTAGATTGGCTTTCTAATCACTTCTTTCAAAAGCTAAAGGAAGAGGAACAGATCACTCTCCCCTTTTATAACGGGACAAAGGACACTCATGAAAACAGTACCATTCCGTTGCCAAAGGAAGGATTAATCATTATAGAAGGAGTTTTTCTCCAGCGGAAAGAGTGGAAACATTTTTTTGATAAGATTATCTATTTGGACTGCCCGAGGGAGACCAGGTTTAACCGCGAATCAAATGAAACGAAAAAGAATTTGTCAAAATTCGAAAATAGATACTGGAAAGCAGAAGACTATTATATCAATGGATGTCATCCTGCCGAATCGGCAGATATCATTATAACTTCATAAGCCGGTATGTCCGTAGCGTGATTCTTCAAATGAATGGTGACGGGGTAGAGTATATTAGATACTTATTAAACAATACTAATAGAAAATACCTTTAGGAGTCGAACCGAATTGATTCACATGGATTTTTTTGAAATGATTGCACGTTCAACTGCAAGCTTTCTGGTTCTACTCCTTGTCGCCCGTTTGCTTGGAAGAAAACAATTGAGCCAGTTAACTTTCTTTAACTATATAACCGGTATAACCATCGGTTCCATTGCAGCAGATATTGCAGGTGAATCGAAGACTCCTTTTCTTGAAGGACTGACCAGCCTTATCTGGTGGAGTGTCTTAACGCTCCTGGTTGGATATATCGGACTCAAATCACCGAGAGCACGGGTAGTGATGGATGGGCAGCCGGTCATTGTCATGAAAGATGGTAAAATTCTTGAAGATACGTTAGGGAAACATCATCTGAATATGGATGATTTAAGCATGCTACTAAGAGAAAAAAATGTATTTTCTACTAACGAAGTTGATACGGCTGTTTTCGAACCTGATGGGAAATTGACCGTATTTTTAAAATCCGGCAATCAACCATTAACCAAAAAGGATCAGGATATCATTACCGGTAGACCTACATACATACCAACAGAATTAATCGTTGATGGGAACATCCTGTATCAGAATTTAAAGGAAGTGGGCATATCTGAAGAGTGGCTTCGAAATCAGCTGAACTACTTCCAAGTGAAACTTCAAGATGCATTTTACGTCGAGTTGCAGGAAAATGGAACACTTTACATTGATCGGCGTCGGGACCGGTTGAAGGAGTAGAGAAGGTGTCAACCCTTAAGTTTGGGTGGCACCTTTTTATTTTGGAAAGGATTGTGTTTTATTAAATAATTTGGAATAATTGGAATATAGGTGTAGGTATATATGTTCGGATCCTAAATAGCTGTATTAGAGATTGGGGGAGCTGAAATGTTATTTTTTATTATACTGCCTTTTGTCATGGGACTGCTGGGAGCGTATTTGATAACAGTCGGTCTATGGGAACTTAGGATAGGAGTCGACAGAAAGAAATACTCAACCTATATGTTCATTGGACTTGTATTGATTATTTTCCTCGCTATGGGTTAGTGAGTAAATAAAAATGACTTTCTTTTTATCTATCCATAATGGATTAACAGAATCCAACTTTACTAACAAGAATATTGGGAAATGAAAATGATTGAAAGGAGTCCTAATGAAAACCAACAGAAAATTGACCGAAATCATGAATCCCGAAGAAGATACTCCCGACACGTTTGAAGATATCTTGAACCTTGCAGCGGATTGTAAATTCACGAACTGTACTCATGAAACTGAGCCGAATTGCGCCGTGAAAAAAGCAATAGTAGAAGGTACTCTTCCTGAAGAAAGGCTCACCAGCTATCTTCGGGAAAAGAATGAAGCAGCCTATCTGGTAAATGAAAAAAACAAGACGAAGGCAATTGATTACATGAAGCAGCGTAAATTGTTTCGAAAATAATATCCAATAAAAAGAGGGTGTTAACGATGAAGTTTTATATTGGCTCAAGCTTTGCAAATAAGGACCATGTGCGATATGTAAGTGATCGGCTTGAACAAAAGGGCTTTATCCAGGCATATGATTGGACCAGGAATGAACGCGCATCAACAGTGAAAGACCTTCAGCACATAGGCCAGAATGAAAAAGATGCCATCATTGATTCAAATGTAGTCATCATCATGCTCCCTGGTGGAAAAGGGAGTCACGTCGAACTGGGAATAGCCCTGGGACTTGAAAAACGAATCATCTTGTATTCTCCAAATGATGAGGTACATGATTTCGCTAACACGACTACATTTTACCACTTACCTGAGGTGGAAAAGTGTTCGGGGAGTAAAGAAGAATTATTGGAATATGTTCTAGAAAGCCGAATTTACAGCGCAAATGAATAAGACCTATGGACCATTGTTCGAGGAAGGAGCCGACATTGAAGAAAATAAAAAGAGTGAACTTACCAAGTCAAGGTAGGATTATAGTAATCTCAGACATACATGGAGAACTGAATCTATTTATCAATCTGTTACAAAAAGTAAATTTTTGTTCAGAAGATCATCTTTTCATTAACGGTGATCTTTGTGAAAAGGGCAGCAATAGTAAATGGACTGTCCGATATATCATGGATTTATCAAAGAGGAACCCGAACGTCCATGTAACGGAAGGGAATTGCGACACTGTGGTAGAAGATCTTCTTGAAGAGAATCCTAAATTGATGAACTACATCAGTTCAAGAAAACATTCTATATTGAAAGAGTGGCTTGATGAGGTAGGGTTTGAACTAAAAGAAGATACTACGGTTCAGGAGGTGAAAGATGTCCTCACACAACATTTCCCTCAAGAAATCCAATGGCTTATGGAATTACCAACTGCAATCGAAACAGACGACTATATTTTCGTTCATGCAGGTCTTGATGATCGTAAAGATTGGAGAGAAACGGATCGGATTTCTGCGATCACAATGCCTGCCTTCCTGGAGAAATCACATCGAACAGGGAAATATGTCATTGTCGGCCATTGGCCCGTTGTCAATTATTCCAGTGACATTCCTTCCAATAATCCGATTGTAAGTGAAGATAGGAATATCATCTCCATTGATGGAGGAAATGTCATTAAATCGACAGGTCAGTTAAATGCATTTATCATACATAGAACAAAGAACGGGGACAGCTTTTCCCAAAGCTATATAGATCATCACCTAACATGTGAAGTGGTGAAGGGCTACATATCAGAACCAATCATGTCGGGGTCCATTTCCTACCCAAACTACGAATTGATACCCCTTCAACCATCTGAGCATTTTACACTGTGCAAACAAGTTGGAACCAATGATCTATTATATGTTAAAAATGAGTACATTCATCAAAGTGAAAAGGGAACTTATTCGGCAAAAACGGATCTTTCATGTGCGCAGATTTCTGTGGATATTGGTGATATCATATCTGTTGTTGACAGTAGTTGCACAGGATATGACTTAATCAAGAAAAATGGGGAAGAGGGATGGGTACCTAAAGACGTCCTCCCAGTGAAACAACGCGGCTCGATCCCCGTCGTTTAATCAATATGACAATAAGGTGCGATAATCTATGGAATATAAAATAGACACAAAAAAGGGTTATAGTCCGCAAATCAGTTACCTCGTCTGCCAGATGGACTATGCCAGAAAAACAACATTGGACAGTGTGAGAGGATTAACCCCGTCTGAGCTGGATTTTTTACCGTGCGAAGGTGCTAACAGTATTGGAGCTTTATTACTACACATGGCGGCTGTAGAAAAAGGGTTTCAAATAGAACTGTTCGAGGAGAGAAGGCCAAATGAAAAGGAAATGGCTCAATGGGGTGCAGCCTATAGCCTTGGAGAAGAAGGTCGTAAGAAAATAAATAGGAATCCTCTAGAATTTTATCTGACAAAACTTGATGAGGTCAGAAAGAAAACGTTCCCGGAGTTTTCAGAACGTAATGATGAATGGCTCTATGAAAGCAGATTATGGGATAATCAACCCTCCAACCATTATTTCATCTGGTCTCATGTATTCGAGGATGAGATCAATCATAGGGGCCAAATCCGGCTGATTAGAAGAATACTCTCTGAAAAGAATAAATCTTGATACAGTTGTTGTGATTCAACCATTTCTTTCAGTGATGTGATAGCCTAATTCAGGGAAAATCTTAAATGAAAACAGTGGGGGATCCTATGAATCCACAAACGATCAACTTTGAAAAAAAATTGAAAGATTACCAGGTAGTCGGAGTCAGCATGGCTACAATTGAAGGTGCATGCATAAGTAAAACCGCCTGCTTTGGTTTCCTTGAGACGGGAACAAATAGACGGGTGGAACATGAGTCAATCTTTCATGCGTGTTCAATCAGTAAATTTTTTACCTCTATGTTAGTGATGACTCTATCTGAACAGGGCATTCTGGAAATAGATAGGAATATTAACGATTACCTGTCATCATGGAAAGTTCCGGTGAATTCTTTTGGGGTCATAACTTTGAGGCATTTACTCAGTCACCATTCAGGGATTGTGGATCCGGAAGGCTCTTTTTCTGAACTCATACCTATGTTTGATACCCCTTCCATGGTCGAAATATTGGATGGCAAAACACCATATTGTGATATTCCAATCAAAGTGAAATATAAGCCCGGAAGCGAATTTTCATATTCCGATGCCGGCTTCTGTATCATCCAGCTTGTGATAGAGGATGTAATGGGAAAGGCATTTGTAGAGGTAATGGAAGAATATTTATTTCTACCCCTACGATTAAATAATAGTACTTTTCAGCTGCCACCATCTAAAGATCAGTTCTCATGCGGTCATACCAAGGATGGAGGATTGGTGAAAGGGAAATACCCAATATACCCCTACCCTGCAGCTTCGGGATTATGGACCACCCCAACGGATGTGGCTCTTTTGGTTATTGAATGGATGAATTCAATCAAAGGCGAAAGTAATCTGTTCTCTACAAATAGTGCTAAAGAGATGTTAACCCCTCAATTTGGAAAAGAGTGGATGGGGCTTGGTGTTTTTCGTGATACCAATGAGAAAGGGATAGAAGTTTCTTCACTCGGATGGGGAGTCGGCTTTCAAGGGATGATGGTTGCATTTCCTAATGAAGAAGCGGGTCTGGTCATCATGACGAATACAGACACAGGTGTCCATCAGCTAAAGGGGCTCATTGGTGAAGTATACAGAGCATATTATTAATAGTTGTAAAAATGGTTATATTCAAGTGCGCAGGGATGGTCATCGATAAATGATAATCTATATTCTCATTTAAATGTAGTTCGACGTGAAAAAGAAAAAAGGCTCGAACTTCCGAGCCTTTTTCTCAAGTCAATTGTACAACTAATCCTAGAAATTTCTATTTTTTCTCGCTTTTTTTCTAAAGTAACTAATCGTTATTCCAATAATGACTGCAATGATTAATAGAGGAATAATTATAAACAAAACAGCTCCGGATGCTCCACTCATTGAGGCTCCTCCTCTCGATTCATTCATAAGAATATTCCCTGCTATGAGATTTCTGAAACGTAAGATTGTGTTTTGATAGGATTAAAGAAAGCTTGTAGAAGATAAAACTTTTACGATTTCGTCCAGCATAAATTGCATTTCCCTAATGAATCGCCGGAATTTTAATTTTCACCGTAAATTCTTCTTCCTTATAAACAAAATCCAGAAAACCATTGTATTCTTTCACGGTTTCTTGAATGATCTTGGTGCCGAGACCCTCGTGGCCATCCTTTGTTGTATGTCCGTAGCGTTGATACAGCTCATCAAGGATAGATGGCGATATCGGGAGGGAAGGGTTCTTGCAAACCAGCATATAAAGACCGCTTCGTTTATAAAACTGAAGGCTGACGCTTGCTTGATTACCGTAATGTTCAAGCCATTGGGTGGAAGCCTCTATACTGTTGGACAGCAGATTCCCAAGGAGTGTCACAATCTTCTTATCTGGGAGGGGTAACGTGGAAAGGGGCATATCCACATCATATATCATCGTCACCCCGCAAGCTTTTCCTTGATTGTACATCTGGTGGAGAATTCCAGCCACACTTCCACGTTCCCCTTTAATAGAAAGGTTGGTTTCTTCATATCCGTCCACCAAATCGTCTAAATAGGTAGCAGCCTCTTCGTAATGGTGATGTTCGAGCATATAGTGGATTGAAGAAATATGTTTGAGAAAATCATGCCGTTCACTTCGTACAACCCGAAATGTTTCGGTTAAATGAAACCGTTCCATCTCGAACTGATAGTGATCATTTTGAAGCACCTTAAATTTGCTGGAGACATCCCATCGGACCCACTCAATCCCGATAAAAATCATGAAAAAGAACGCAGGTAACCACAGTGATGATTCAATAATCAAATAGGGAAGTAACAAAAATAGTTGTGTGACGGAAAGCAGGTGGCTCCATTTCTGATCGAATTCAATAGTCTTAATTTTCGTTTTTCTATAACACAGATATGTTACGAAAAAGACTGCGGGATAGGTGAAATAAACGGGCAGATGCCATGAGAGGTTCGTTAATAACGCCTGTATATGTATAAAGCCAAATAGGGAAAGGACTAACCAATAAATCTTCATTTGTTTCACAACGGGCTCCACCTTTTAGAAATAATGTTGTTGCAGATACTCTACTTTTTCCTTTGTGATCATGGCCTGTGCCTCGATTCCTTCAAATGTAATCACATATGAATTCTTCGCATAGAGAGAGAAATTCTTTACAAAGTGTATGTTGATGATGAAGGAACGATGGGAACGGATGAAATCCCTTTCCCGTAATTCTCCTTCTAATTCATTCAAGGTCAGATAGGTTTTGATCCTTTCCTCTTTCGTGTAAATTGTCGTTGATCGGCCAGATCTTTCAATGAAGACGATATCTTTCTTTTGAATGATATGTATATCATTTTTTTGCTTTAAATAGAGTCGGCCCTTCAGTTCTGCCGTTCTCGACTTTTCCATGAGGCGCTCGATGGATTTCATCAGTCGATCATTTGTATAGGGCTTCATAATATAGTCATGGACGTTCAATTCAAAGGCGTGTACGGCATATCCACTGTTTGCCGTCACGAAGATCACCGATATGTTGAGAGCATGTGAGTGGATAATGTCTGCCAATTCATATCCGGATAGGTGAGGCATCTCAATATCTGCAATCAGTACGTCGATGGTTTCTTTCTTGATTTGGTCATAGGCTTCCTCGGCGGAGGTGGTGGAAAAAACGATTTCCAGACCCTCGGCACGGGAAACGATGCCGTTTAATTTATCTAAATCAATCATACGATCGTCTACGAGACCAATCTTCATTTCCATTCCCCTCGCATCTTTTGAAGTTCTCCTTCATTTTACCATCTTTAATGAAGAATTTGGCATTTTCACGACAAGAAAAGGACATTTCACGACATAAGTAAAGATTCTACCTCCAATTATTTGTAAGATGAAATTACAATCATACTTAATGAGGTGAGAATATTGATTTATATACATGAAGTTACAAAACAGTTTAAAGATAAGAAAAAGTACGTAACCGCATTAAAACATGTCTCTCTTTCAATTCAAAAAGGTGAGGTGGTCGGGCTGTTAGGCGAAAATGGTGCCGGAAAGACGACGCTTCTCAGGACGATTGCAACTTTGCTATCGCCTACAGAGGGGTCGATAGAAGTAGCGGGTTACGATACCATCAAGAATCCCAACGAAATCAAAACGAAGATCGGTGTGTTATTTGGAGGGGAAACGGGATTGTATGACCGTTTATCTGCCCGAGAAAACCTGCAATACTTTGCCCAATTATACGGGTTAAGTAAGCATGAAGCGAAGGTGAGGATCGATGACCTCTCACGGATGTTCGGGATGAGGGATTATCTTGACAGGAGGGTGGGAGGCTTCTCCAAGGGGATGCGTCAGAAAGTCGCCATCGCACGAACCCTGATTCATAATCCGGAAATCATTCTCTTTGACGAACCAACGACCGGTCTCGACATTACTTCATCCAATGTATTCCGCCAGCTTGTACATCAGTTGAAGCGAGAAGGAAAGACTATCCTCTTCTCCAGTCACATCATGGAGGAAGTCTCCATGCTATGTGACAAAGTAGCCATGATGCATAAAGGGGAATTGGTGTACCAGGGGGATATTGAAGAATTATATAAGACTGAAAAGAGCAGGGATCTTAATTATATCTTCATGAGTAAACTGGTGAGAGGGGATGAACATTATGCTTCTTAGTATCTATTTGAAAGAATTGAAAGACAGCTTCAGAGACAGAAGAACTCTTCTTTTGACCGTCTTTCTTCCGATATTTATGATGAGTGGACTCGTATTCTTCTATGAAAATATGGTTTCAGACGGCGAGGGTGAAACGTATGCCCTTGCAGTAGACTCCAATGTCAGTAAGGACGTCTCACAAATTTTCTCAGGAAATGAAACGATTGAATTAGTTAAAACAGACAATCCCAGGAAAGCCGTAGAAGAGGGAGAGGCACTTGTTGCCATGATTGTGAGCAGTGATTTCATTCAAAATATCAATGAAGGAAAGCAAGCCGATATCACCTTAATAGGAGATTCCTTCAGCCAGAACTCCAGCAACCTGATGAATGCGGCTACAAATTCCCTCACCGCCTTTGAGAAAAAGGTTACGTCAGAAAGGTTGAGAGCTGAAGGGACGGACCTTTCTGTCATTCAGCCATTCACCATCATAAAACAGGAAGTGTCAGATGACGAGGGGAGTATGTTCCTGTTATCTTTTCTTGTTCCGCTAATCCTGGCTATATCCATAGGAGTGGGTACCTCCCCATCGGCAGCTGACTTATTTGCTGGGGAAAAAGAAAAGAAAACGATGGAAGCTTTACTCATGACACCTGTCAAACGATCCACATTAATGCTTTCCAAGTGGTTGACTATTGCTACCGTAGGTGTCATTACAGGTCTTGTCACGCTCATTGTCCTCGCCATAGAAATCAGCATGTTCACAGAAAACTTGAAAGAAGCAGTATCCTTTGGTGAAAATGTCTATGTGATAGTAGGGATTTCCCTGCTGCTTACTATTGTGTATGCCGTGTTTATCGCTTCCCTGCAGATGATCACAAGCATTCTGGGGAAAACCGTTAAAGAAGCCGGTAGCTACAGTGCACCGATTATGATGCTTGCAGCGTTCCCAGGCATGTTCATCACGAATGTCGGACTAAATGAACTTACCTTTAAACATTTTGCCATCCCGATCCTTAACCTATTCAGCCAATTCAAAGAATTGCTGATGGGTGTGGTCGACTATCAGCACATCGCGATTACCATAGGAAGCAATCTGGTGATTATGGTGATCATCTTTGCCATTGGCAGAGTTCTATTTTTAAAGGATAAATGGGTGATGAACTAAAGAGAAATACAGTATCCACGTCTCTAAACGAGTGATTGCTTCAAATTTTTTCTGTATTGCATTATATGGTTATTTGAACTGAAAAAACATTGACTAAGCTGATCGAGTATAAAATTTATACAAGGAGGATGGGAGATGAAGGAGAATCTTACTTTCGCATGGATCGCTTCTTGGTTTGCCCTCTTGGGTCAACTGTTATTTTTCATATGTGTAGCCCTTTACACCGGTCAATGGATGTACGTGATGTGGAGTTTCGTGGTAAGCATGTCAGTAGGGGTACCGAGTATGATCCGTACTTGGCAGGCTGCTAATAAGCAACACCAACAATTATGAAAAGAAGGGAAAACAAGTAATGGACAATGTCGATAAACGAAACCGACTGGATTATTCTCCTTTTCATTTCCGGGTTCTCAAAGATCAAACCGTATTTATTGAGTATGAAGGTAAGCAGGTGAAAACATTAAAAGGCAGAGAAGCGGATAAATTTTTGAAAAAAATGAAAGATGCCCATGATGAAAAAGGGATTCAGTTGATCATGGCAAAAGTAACGGGGAATTTCAAGAGGGGTAATGAGCGAAAGAATTGAAAGCGCATATTCGAAATTAATTTGTATTGGAGGATTTCCGAATCAGGGAGTCCTCTTTTTCTATTACGCTAGCAATTTGAATATTATGGTAAAATAAATAGGATATTAAGATTCTTTACTAACTTTTTGCTGTTTCCGTATAATTTTGCATTGTTTAAACGTTTTACATATGAACGATAAATTAGAGGGGGATGACCATGCGGGAAAAAATGAAAGAATCATTTACGGAAAAAAACAGGGAATTGGCGATTGAATTCAATTCCATGATGGAAGAGTTTAAAGAAGGCTTGTGGAGGTATTGCCGTTATTTAACGGGCTCACCCTGGGATGGAGAGGATTTATTTCAAGATACCATGCTAAAAGCATTCGGAGGCTATTACCAGCGTTGGCACCCGACTAACCCGAAAGCCTATTTATATCGAATGGCGACAACTACGTGGATTGACCAGTGCCGTAAAGAAAAAAGGCATGTCGGTCTTCTTGAGGAAGATGCACTTCCTCAAGAAAACTTCACAGATGGTCTGGAGGCAGAGGAAGCATTACACATCCTTTTTGACCTTTTTTACCCCAGGCAGGTGGCGGTATTTTTGTTAAAAGAAGTGTTCAGGTTCGATGCCAGGGAAGTGGCGGGTATGGTAAGGACCACTCCGGGAGCAATCTATGCAACGGTCCGTCGAATGAAAGAGAAGTTGGCATCTGTCGACCTACTCGAGAGCAGGACTCACCATCCAGTATCTGACACTCATCCGGTCATCCAAGCCTACCTGAATGCAATGAATGAAGGTGATATTCAAGCCGTTATGGCATTAATCAGTGAAGAAGCCCATAATGAGGCTGCCCTCGGTTTCCAGGAATACAGCAAGGGAGAGATGCGTTCCGGATCCATGAAATATGGCCTCCCTGGTATGAGGGCTGAGGAATACAGCTTATGGGGCCGTAATGTCATAGTCATGCTTTCAGAGGGAACGAAAGGACCTGAAATCCATGATATCCAGTACCAGGAAGTGGAGAATGAGAAGATTGTGCACCATATTAGCTACTACTTTAGAAAAGAATTGATTTTTGCCGCTGGTGAAGAACTGGGGATTCCACCTCAAATCGACAAGCCTGTAGTGGATTGGAATTTATAGGAGTACAAGAAGCCAATCTGATGATTGAGCTTCTTTTTTTAAAAGCTATAATGGTTGATGGATAATTATGTTAAAGTGTAGTCATAACTTTCTTTTATTTTTTGTTGGCTTTGGAATGAAGTGATTTGGTAGAGAGTTAGAACAAAGGGAGGAGATCCAAGATGCAAATACGTTTGAAAAATGAAACCCTCATAGAAATAAGGGCATATGAAACAGAAGATTTTTTCTACATACATACTTTAAATAGAGAAGAAAAGTGGAATAATCTTGTGGAAAGTATGGAAAGTACAAAGGATGCCTGGGAGCATTCGAACATTGCATATGTTGCAGAGTTTAATGGGCGTGTCATCGGGTATATCCGTGGACTTACGGATCAATCTGTATCATTGTTTATTTGTGAACTACTAGTCAACGCAGATTTCCGCGGGTTGGGCATAGGGGATGCTCTACTCAAATACGTTCATGGGCTATTTCCAAAGACGAGAATTGAAATGCTGACCAACACGTCTTCTCATACCTATTATGAACAAAAAGGATACAGACCGTTTTATGGGTTTAGAAAGACCTTTGCAGAGCATTAATCAGATTTCATATTTTTCAAGACTGCTACGAACTTATAACCCTCTTAACTGCCTGACCATATCTGAAATGAGGATTGTATTTGAATTCCATCTTCTACATAAACTGAAAAAATAGGGTGGAATTCATCACCAGACCCAGGGAGAAATTGGAGTGGGGGATGAAGGTCGCTCATTTTCGTGATCCAGAGGGGCACTACTGGAAATCTATGAAAATATTTAAGATGATCACTAACAAGGATCTTCTCTTCTATCAATAGGAGGTATAACACATTATGACCAATCTGTCAGGCAAAATAGCCATCGTGACGGGAGCAAGCCGAGACAAGGGAATTGGGGCAGCCATTTGTCGTTCACTTGCACGTGCAGGTGCAGATGTCTTCTTTACTCATTTGAGTTCATTTGATGAAATGAGTGGAACGGGAGCAGATCATAGCTTTCCTCATCTTCTATGTGAGGAACTGCTCCATACGGGAGTGCGCGCTGCTCATATGGAGCTGGATCTGAGTGACGAAACAGTTCCCTCTCGATTGATGGACCAAGTACAAGAAACTCTAGGCACACCTACAATATTAGTGAATAATGCAACATACGAAGCGCCGGCGAACTTTCGTACACTTGATAAAAGCATTCTCGATAAGCATTACCAAGTAAACAATAGCGGTACCATACTGTTAACAATGGAGTTTGCAAGGAGATATGAGAGAGCTTTCCCGGGGTGCAATTATGGTCGGATTATCAACATGGTTTCAAAAGGACCGGACCCTGATAATTTGGCATATATTGCGTCAAAGGGAATGTTGATTGCAATAACAGAACCGTTATCAGTCGGACTTGCACCTGTTGGGATCACCGTAAACTCGATTGATCCCGGCCCGACCGATTCAGGGTGGATCACTGATGAAATCAGAAATCATTTGCTCCCCATGTTTCCAAGCGGCCGTATCGGAGAACCCGATGACGCAGCAAGACTGATCAAATTCTTAGCCAGTGAAGAATCCGGATGGATCACAGGACAATTAATTAAATCCGAAGGCGGTTTTATAGGCAAGTAATGGTTTTAAAGAGGGACGGACCTGCCTTTAAGAAATATAGGTCCGTCCCTCTATTTACAAAATTATCTAACAATGAGATAATAATGAAAATGTTACGGGGAGGGATAGTAAGTTTATGGAACCAACTAATTGCTGATTAATTTATTTTTAAATTAATACGGATTTTGTAATGAGCTAAGAGTGCCTATGGAAGATGGGTTTATTTATTATGCTCTTTATGGGATCAGGCAATTAGAAGGAAACTTACTTTCCTGATATCAAGATGATATTCTCATGAAGAGGTATGCAACGTCAGCAATATGTATGACGTTGGTTGCTTCTTTATGGATTAGATGTTGATCATGATAGAAGGCTGTAAGAAGGATTACCTTCTTATGGTCTTTTTTTATTGTATAAATGAATAGAAGTAAGCCTTTTTTTAACCTGTCCATAACTAGCGTAGCTTCATGTTAAATGAAAGAAGGGACGCATATGTTGGAGTTAAAAGTAAATGGAATCAAAAAATATATGGAAGCGACACTTGTTGTTGAAGATGTTTCTCTTGAAGTTTTTCAAGGAGACAAAGTGGGAATCGTCGGGGAGAATGGATGCGGGAAAAGTACAGTCTTAAAGGTGATTGCAGGCATAGAGCCAATGAATTATTATCCTGGATACCCCCAGACTTCAAGCTACGGATACGATGAAGGTCTCATCCACATTTCGAAGGGCGCAACCAGTGCCTACCTTGAACAATCGCCAAAACACCCAGCAGGATTGCAAGCGAGGGATGTTCTTTATTCAGCATTTGAGGAAGTAGATCGAATAGAATTAGAAATGCGTAAATTGGAAAATGACATGAGGGTGTTGGAAGGGAATGACCTTGCTAGAGCATTGAATCAATACAGTAATCTCATTCAATTATTCGAAGTGAAGGGAGGGTATGAGCGGGATGAGAAGATAAGCAAGGTCTGTACGGGACTGCAGCTTACAGAAAGCTTGTTGGAGCGTGACTTTGATCTATTAAGTGGTGGAGAAAAAACAACCGTCGGGTTAGGGAAGCTGTTGATCCACCAGCCGGACATCCTGCTCCTGGATGAACCGACGAATCACCTGGATATGTCATCGATCGAATGGCTGGAAGGCTACCTGAAGAGCTATAAAGGTATGGTCCTCATTGTCTCCCATGATCGCTATTTCTTAGATAACGTAGTCACGAGAATTGTGGAAATTGAAGATAAAAAATCGATTTCCTATAAGGGGAATTACAGTTCTTTTGTGCTTCAGAAAGAAGAGAATATGAGAATCCAATACGAACATTTCAAAGAACAGCAAAAGAAGATCAAACGTATGGAAAATACGGTAATAAGTTTACGAGATTGGGCAATGAGGGCGGATAATACGAAGTTCTTTAAAAGGGCTGCAAGCGTTCAGAAAAAGTTATCCAAGATCGAGCCTATCGATAAACCCATTTTTGAAAGAAGGAACATGCAGCTTGACGTGAAAGCTTCAGGAAGATCGGGGAAAGAGACTATTAAAGGAGTTGGATTGTCGAAACAGTTCGGGGGAAAATTGATATTTGCCAATACTGATATCATGGTCCGGCACGGAGAAAGAGTGGGAATGTTAGGTCCAAATGGATGCGGAAAAACCACCTTCCTAAGGATGCTTATCGGCGAAGATCAACCTGATGATGGCGTAATCCAGTTTGGTGCAAATGTAAAAGCCGCCTACTTACCTCAAATCATTACATTTAAAAACGAAGAGGCAACCGTCCTTGATGCTTTCCGGGAGAACATCACTATACTGGAAGGGAAGGCGCGGGAGTATCTTTCGAAGTTCATGTTTTACAAAGGAAGTGTGTTCAAGAAAGTAAAACACCTTTCAGGGGGAGAACGAATCCGATTAAAACTTGCACTGTTATTGTTTCAGGATATCAATCTATTGATTCTGGATGAGCCGACGAATCACCTGGATATTGATACGATCGAAACGATTGAGGAAGCCTTGGACGAATTCAGTGGTACCATTTTCTTCATCTCACACGACCGCTATTTTATCAATAGAATGGCACAAAGGATCATTGCCGTTGAGGATTACACATTAAAAAGCTACAGTGGCAATTATGATGATTATAAAAGTGAAATGAATAAGCGGAGAAAAGAGTAAGAGACTTTTAATTGTGAGGGACGGACCTTGAAAACAAGGTCCGTCCCTATTTGTAAATGTTGACAATTGAGTGGGATAGTCGTTATTATTTAATTAAACACTGGTCAATAAAAGGAAGTTTGATAATATGTCACCAAGAAAAGCGGTAAAACAAGAACTCACTAAAGAAATGATAATGGCTTCTGCACGGGAGCTATTTCTAAAAAAAGGGTACCAACAGGTTTCCATAAGGCAGGTTGCATCTGAACTGGGTTACAGCCATGGATCAATTTATTATCATTTTAAGAATAAAGCTGAATTATTCTATGCCATAATTGAAAGTGATTTCAAATTGTTAGATCAATGGCTTGATGACGTAATGAATCAAAAGATGGATAATCGAGGAAAGTTGAAGGCAGTGCTACTTGCTTACATTCGATTTGGTATGACACATAAAAGTCAGTATGAAATGATGTTTTTATTATCTGATGATGAAGTGAAAAGCTATGTGAATAAGGGACCGAACGAATCTTATGAGAAATTTGCTAAAGCCATTATTCTATTGAGTAACAAAAAAATTAGCATCCAGCAGACATGGTCTATATTTCTATCTTTACATGGGTTTGTCAGTCACTACTGCCGTTGTGACGACACATATGTTGAAGTAGGGAACCTTGCAGAGTCACATGTGAATTTTATCCTGAAATCCTTAGGGTAAAATTTTTTGGAGTTATTTGACCAGTGGTTAATTAATGAGAGGGGAAGAAAAATGAATAAAGTTATGGTCATTGGAGCATCAGGGGGAATGGGATATGCTCTGGTAGAGGAATTAATCAATAGGGGAATTGAGGTAGTTGCATTCGCACGGCGTAAGGAAAAACTAATTCAATTATTTGGCAGTAAGAAATTAGTATCTATCCGGTCCGGTGATGCTGAAAATCCTGACCACCTTATCCAAAGCGCTATAGGATGTGAAATAATCTTTCATGCAATGAATCTTCCTTATGAAGAATGGAGCGGGAAGCTAAGTATGATTACGAAAAATATTATCTTTGCTGCAGAAAGAAATAATGCTAAACTCGCTGTGGTTGATAATATTTATGCATACGGAAAAAGCGGTGGAGTAAAGCTGTCAGAGGACTTTGATAAGCATCCACATACGAAGAAAGGAAAGCTACGATTAGATATGGACCATTTATTAAAGGCTTCTTCTGTCCAGACTTTGGTTTGCCATTTTCCAGACTTTTATGGGCCGAACGCCAAAAATACTTATATTCACTTCACCCTTGCTCAGCTTATGAAAAAGAATAAGGCAGGTTTTGTCGGACCTAAGGATATTTCTCGCGAATTTATTTATACAAAGGATGGAGCAAAGGTAATGGTAGACTTGGCTTGCATTGATGAAGCTTACAATCAAAATTGGAATATTCCTGGTGCCATACCAACGAACGGTATTGAATTTGAACAGCTTATAAAAAGGGTTCTCGGAGAAGAAAAAGGGCTTTACTATATCTCAAAACCGATGTTTTCTCTCTTCGCCCTCTTTGCTGGTAAAGGAATGCGTGAAGCATTGGAGATGCAGTATATTAATTCAGAACCTACCATTCTATCAGGTGAAAAATTGGAAGCGTTTATGGGGAAAATAGAAGCAACTCCCTTCGAGCAGGGGATAAAGGATACGATCGCGTATATGAATGCTTAGTGAATGGATAACTTAACTGAAGAAGGGACGGACCTTGAAAACAAGGTCCGTCCCTCATCACGTAAAAGTGATATAATGAATATCTGAAAAAAATATAGGTAAGGACGTAGATTAAATGAAGTACATATGGAAGCAATATATGAAAGTGCCATTTGTTTTGAAGATGTCCGTCGGGTTCCTTTTAGGGATCATCGTCGGTCTTGTCTTTAAATCAGATGCTGAGATCCTGAGACCTTTTGGGACGGTACTAATTCATCTTCTTAGCTTGATTGCCATTCCGGTGATATTCCTCACTGTGGTTCAAGCAGTGAACAAGATGAGTATGACACAGCTTGGTCGGATGGGTTGGAAGCTGATTCTTTATTATGCTGCTACTACGGCAGCCGCTGTCTTCATCGGTCTTGGTTTGGCGTTCCTGTTCAACCCTGGAACAAATTTAGAACTGCCCAATACGCAGGTGGAAGAACCGAAAGCACCGCAGTTTGGGGATGTCTTACTGCAAATCATTCCTGATAATCTATTCCAGGCTTTTGCCGGTGGTGATACTCTGGCCATTATGTTCCTTTCGATCATCATGGGGATAGCCATTTCGTGGATGAAATATTCTGCAGACAGAAAGATGGAAGAATACGGGCAATTATTGGATAAATTTTTTACTGCCTTCAACGAAATGTTTTATATTCTCCTAAGAGGGGTGTTGGCTTATGCTCCCATCGGTGTGTTTGCCATCAGTGCGGCTACATTTGGTCAGCAGGGGTGGGAAACGATCCAATCTCTATTGAAGTTTGTCGGGGTCTTTTATCTTGGAATCCTTCTTTTGTGGGTTGTAGTATATGCTGGATTCTTGAAGCTGACGGGTAACTCTGTCATCAATTTCTTCAAACAGACGAAAGAAGCATATAGCACTGCTTTCTTTACATCCAGCAGCATCGCATCCTTGCCGGTAGCCATTCAGTCTGCTAAAAAAGCCGGTATTTCTGAAAAAACGGCGAATTTCGCCTTACCTTTAGGGGCTATCTTCAATTCAGACGGGGGAGCTTTACGAATGGGTGTATCGATTGTATTCGCTGCAAATGTGACGAATCTGCACCTTTCTGTTACAGACCTGTTGATGATCGTTCTGGTCGGGACTTTACTATCTATAGGAACATCTGGAGTTCCTGCTGCAGGACTGGTTACATTATCTGCGGTATTAACGATGTTCGGCTTACCACTCGAAATAGTCGCCCTCATTGCAGGAGTCGATGCCATCATCGGGATGGGTGGAACGGCATCTAACGTTACCGGCGACATCGTTGGTGCAGCTGTCGTAGATCGCTCAGAAGAGAAAAACGGCTAATTTGTTATGAAAGAGGGACGGACCTTGAAAACAAGGTCCGTCCCTCTATTTAATTCGGATGCTCAATCAAGGATATCAGTTTCTTTATGACAGGATCTGAAGTCGCTGTTTCAGGATGAACTGCATAGATGGGTCGGTGGACAACATGTGGTTCAATGGGGACGAGTTTTCCTTGGAGCACTTCGTCTTTGACCATGGAGCTTGAAAGAAATGCGATTCCGAGTCCTCTTACAGCAAGTTGTTTGATTAAGAAATGACTGCTTGCTTCAAGGACTTCAACCGGTACGATGCGCTCCGACTTTAAGAATTCATCCGCATATTCCCTCGTCCCAGACCCTTTTTCCCTGAGGATGAACGGGGAAGAGTGCAGGTTCATCCTGTTGCTCGCGAAGAAGCGGAGCTCATCCCGACTGATCACCTCTACATGAAAGGGTTCTAATCCTTTTGTTCCTTCTACGAGGGCAAGATCGAGATTGTTTGAATTCAAAGCTTCCACTATCGTCTCGTGATTATGTATCATCAATTGTAAACGGACTTGAGGGTATAAGACCTTGATCCTTTTAACAAAATCAGGAAGCAGAACATCACTGACGGTGTGAGTGGACCCAATCCGTAATTGAATTTCCTGCTTCTTTTGATTCACTTGTTCCATTTCCCTCCACAATTCCATCATCTTTTTTCCCTGCTCAAATATCCGTTCTCCTGCAGGCGTCAACTTAAACAGTTGATTGGTGGAGGAACGGTGAATGAGTGCTACTCCAAGGGCTTGCTCCAACTTTTTAATATGGACGCTGACGGTAGGTTGAGATAAATTCAGGTATTCACTTGTCTTGGTGAAATGCTGAAGTTGGGCGAGAGTAACAAACGTGCGAATCCAGTCCAGTTGCATCATATACCTCCATTAATAAACGTAATCGACTATATTATCATTATTCATTTCTATTATAACTTATATAGAGGTATAATGTTCTATGAAGGAAGTGACGTACGACATGGAATGGATTTTATTTATGATAGGTGGCGCCGTCATCGGTGTCATCTCAGGTTTTTTTGGGATAGGGGGTGGGATTGTTCTGACTCCTACCTTACTGGTTCTTGGATATGAGCCTAGTCAGGCCATCATCTTATCCTTGATGCTTACTCTGGGATCTACGGTGACAGGTACCCTGTCACATCTGCGTTTAAAAAATGTATCCAAAAAGTTAGCGGTTTTCCTTGGGGTTTTCGGAGTAATAGGCTCTGTAGTAACCGTACCATTTGTAAAATGGCTTGACGCCATCAACGGGGCATCGACGTTCATCTCAATTGTCTATATTGCTATATTAAGTTGGTTTTCTTACCAGTTTTTAAGCAAACGACAACAGGACACGAAGCCTAAAGGGATCTTTGCAGCTCCCGTCATAGGCTTATTCACGGGAATGATTTCATCCCTTATGGGTGTCAGCGGTGGATTTGTCATGACTCCCTTACTTACAAAATGGCTCAAACTTGATCTGAACAAAGCAATTGGAACCAGTATTTCCGCTGCTTCCATTATCGTTTTGTCCGGGATCACCTCATATATGTACACAGGGGAGTCACTTGACTATCGCCACGGAATCTTGCTGATCATCGGTGCGTTGATCGGGACACCGATCGGTTCCATCCAGCTCAAACGATTCTCCGGCGTCATGGTAAAACGGATGCTTGCTGTCCTTTATATGGTCGTTGCAGTGAGTGTCTTATTCAAGATGCTGTCCATCGCAGCTGTCTCACTCGGTTTGATTCTGGGAGCGGTACTCGTTTTCTTCGGAATGCTGATTTATTCACTTCAGCAATCAAAAAGGACAGCAAACTACTAAAGAGACAATTTTTGGAGAGGGGATTCCCCTCTCTTTTTTTAATTTTAAAAGTTGGAAGGATAAAGTTGTTAAAGTAGAGAACCTATTTTTATAGCAAGATCCGAAGTAAGTATTGATAAGTATCCTTCTGATCTTGTTTCATCATTTATTGACAATCTGTCTAATGATTAGCGAGACAATAGACCTTACAATGGTAATAAGTCTAAAATTCATTAACAAAGGATGATTCTATTGACTATCAATCGAAAAAGATTAAGTCTTCATCTGCAAGAGTTAGCTGAAATCGGAAAAATTGGGGAAACTGGCGTTTGCCGCCTGGCTCACTCGAAAGAAGATCGAGAAGGAGTGGATAAGGTAAAAGGATGGATGGAAGAGGCTGGATTAACGGCAAGGATTGATGGATTTGGTAATCTGATCGGCAGGATGGAAGGTAAAGATAAAAACAAACCCGCCCTTATACTTGGATCTCACATTGATTCACAGCCTTATGGGGGCAGATTCGATGGAACAGCGGGGGCCCTTGGAGCAATCGAAGTAGTTCATACCATGATGGACAATGGAATCATTCCTGAACGGACCATTGAAGTAATATGTTTCTCTGATGAAGAAGGAAGCCGTTTCAATAAAGGCATTTTTGGTGTCAGGGCTTTGGCTGGAATGTTGGAGGAAGGGGAACTCGATCGAAAAGACAAATCAGGGGTGACGAGAAGGGAGGCACTGAAGGAATTTGGTGTCGATACAGACCTGACATTAAGCCCTGTATATAGGAAGGGGGATATCGCCGCTTTCCTGGAGCTTCATATAGAACAAGGACCGGTGCTTGAAGGGAAAGATAAGCCGGTAGGAATTGTATCAGGAATTTCAGGGCCGATTTGGTTGACGGTCACGCTCGAAGGCTTTGCCGGTCATGCCGGATCCGTTCCAATGAAGATGAGACAGGATGCTCTGGTTGGTGCATCAGAAATGATTCGCAAATTCGATGAATTGGTTAAAGAAGAAGGAACCGATACCACAGTTGGTACAGTAGGAAGTATGCTGGTGTTTCCGAATTCCAGAAACATTATTGCTGAGAAGGTAGAGTTTACAATCGATCTTCGTGATATCGATCTTGAAGCACGGACCAAACTCGAACAAAAAATTTATCAAATGATCGAAGAAACCGCTTCCGCTTATCACCTTAAATATGACATCCAAGAAGATACACGAAGTGAACCAAGGTACTGTGCAGATTGGATTAAGAAAGTCATGAAGGAAGAAGACGAAAAGCTCGGGTTCGACTCTCCTACCTTGATGAGCGGACCGTTCCATGATGCCCTGATCATGTCCTATATTAGTGACTATGGAATGATCTTCGTCCGCTGTGAAAAAGGAATCAGTCACAATCCATTAGAGTTTGCAGAGATGGATGATATCGAAAAAGGTGTGCAGCTTCTATACGCCACCGCATTGCGAATTTGTCAGGAACAAAGAGTCGATCACCTTGTTCCGGATAAAGTCGGGTATTCTTCAAATGATAAAAACTAAAGAGTCTACTCTTGATTAGTACAAAGGAATGCTGTCCCGCTACGCCAGGCTATCTCTTATCATACTAAAGAGATAGCTTTATTTATCGTATAGTCAAACCTGTCAAGAGATCAATAAGGAACGATATCAGGTAGAATGCAATCGTTTGCACTTTAAAATAATATTAGATAAAATTTTATCAAAGCTACTTACATTGATGGAGGTCTACATGAAAACTGAAAAACAGAAAATGCTTAACGGTGAGCTTTATGAACCCTGGGATCCACAATTAACCGAAGAGAGAAAAAGAGCCCGTTATTTAACGCGAATGTTAAATCTAACAACGGAGGAAGAAGGGGGAAAAAGAGTTTCAACAATTAAACAGCTATTCGGTTCAACGGGAGAAACGGTTTATTTAGAACCAAACTTCAGATGCGATTATGGATATAACATTCGCGTAGGAAACAACTTCTTTGCTAATTTCGACTGTGTGATATTGGATGTGTGCAACGTCAGTATCGGAGAAAATTGTATGCTTGCACCCGGGGTACATATTTACACGGCGAGTCATCCTATCAATCCCATCGAGCGTAACAAGGGACCTGAATTTGGAAAGCCTGTCACCATCGGGGATAATTGCTGGATAGGCGGCGGGGCAATCATTAACCCAGGGGTGAATATTGGGGATAATGTAGTCATTGCGTCTGGTGCGGTTGTGACAAAAGACGTTCCCTCAAACGTAGTGATTGGTGGTAATCCTGCCCGGATCATCAAGGAAATTGAGTTGGAAGGGAAAACTTAATGGTATGATTAAGATAGAAAAAGGAGCTGGAAAAAACATACTCCCAGCTCCTTTATTTAAAATTTTTCAGGAAACTGCTTCACAATGCCATTAGATAAGGCATCAGACAAGTGACGAATATGTGCCCTCCCCTCATCAAAGCTTTTGATATTAGCTTTCCAATCTTTATTAATCCGTGCCACTGCTTCGTCGGTAACGAATTGTAGATGCATGTATAGCAAATCTTTCAATTCTTTCTCAGACCAATGGGAATTGGCGCTTGCTAAGAGTCGGGCAATGTCATCGGCATTTCGATACCACTCTTTATTAAGTTGTTCTAATTGAGCTGACTTGCCACCTTTTGCAGCATCGACGATCTTTCCTGCAAGTACAATATGTTCTGTTAATAAATCGGCTAATTTGTTACCTGCTTTTTCTCCATAATAGGGTTTGATTGCATTCCCGATATCCTTCTGATTCTGAAGCAACCTAGCCAGTACTACATCTGTATCTTCCAACCCATCCACTGCACTAATGATATAGTTTCTTGTGTAGAAGACGTGATCGGTCCATAGTGTCCTCATTTCTTCCCGGACTTTCATGCTAGCTTCACTTAAACAAGAATCCTGCTTAGCTGCTGCCATTCCCGGTAATGAAAAGAGGGACGCCATTACGATTAACAAAAGAACCCCATATTTCTTCAACTGAATTCCTCCCAGCACATTCGTTCTATGTTTATCATTTGCTTCTTTACGTCAAACATTCATTAAATTGTGATTAGAAGATATGTTAACTTGAAAAAAGTTGTCCATTTTTAATTAAATTGAGTTGCTTGTCCTCACCAACCCGACACTCTCGACATAAAGTGTTCTATGGAGGTGATGCATTGGCAAGAAAAATATTTCAATACCTTTTTCTCAGTCCACCCGTAAATCATGCCAAATTTGAAATGGGATCTCCTTCCCTCTCGAATCCGTACGTTGCACAGTTTGGGGTGACTCTTAGGCCCCATATAAAGGTAAAGAAACAATGGTTATAAGATCAACAGTTCATACTGGAAAAATTGAAGCGATCACAGTATGGAACTCCGCCGGTCAATCGATACAATGATTATGAATAAAGTGAATAAGAACGTGTTTTTTGCAATACAATAGAGAGAAAGAAAAAATTAAACCCTATAAGAAAGTCCCCTCCATGAATATAAAATTGTACGTGAAAAAAGTGTTTCCTGCTCATAAGCGGGGAACCTTTTTTATATTGAAAAGAGGTTGCGATAGGATAATGTCCAAGCATGCTTGTCCACTAGTGAATATAGTACTATATGTCAAACTCTTAGGAGGAAATTAATTGAAAACCATCATGATTGATCCAGGACATGGAGGATCTGATCCTGGTGCCACGTATAATGGAAATGAAGAAAAGAACTTCAATCTTTTGACGGCACTTGTAGTAAGGGATTATTTGGTGTCGAATTACAATGTGAAGGTATTAATGACGAGGACTGGGGACCAAACCTTGTCTTTAATAGATAGATCCAACCTTGCCAATCGTTCGAATCTGGATTTTTATTTATCCATTCACCACAATGCAGGTGGAGGGACCGGGTTTGAAAGCTATATATACAATGGAAGTGTACCTACACGGACTTTATCATATCAAAAGACTATCCACGAAGAAGTAATAGAAGCCGTTCAGCTATTTAAAGTAACAGACAGAGGGAAGAAGAGAGCAAATTTTCATGTACTCCGTGAAACGAAAATGCCATCAGTGTTAGTGGAAATTTTGTTTGTTGACACCTCAAAGGACGTTGCGCTCCTGATTGATACAAAATTCAGAAAAGCAGTAGGGATTTCCCTTGCAAAAGGAGTTGCAAAAGCACTTTCACTTCCAGCAAAAGAGTCCGGTAATCAGCCACTTTTCAAAGTGATAGCCGGGTCATTTACAGAACGGAAGAATGCTGAAGACAGGTTGAAAGAGTTGAAAGCTGCATCATTTGAGTCGTTCATTGATATTGTGGTCGTTTCTGGGAAAACGTATTTCAGGGTTCAAACTGGGGCTTTTTCAGTGAGGAAAAATGCTGAGGATCAGATAATAGCATTAAGCCGGGTTGGGATTGATGCCTTCCTTCTAAGAGAAGGGGCTGCGCCAGCTCCTGTGCCGACGGACCCTCCGCCAACCGATCCACCGGAACCTACCCAGCCCCCACAGCTGCCAGGTATCGAGTATACCATTATAGGAACATCTATTATCCAACCCCAGCAATTAGATGAGTTTGTTAAAACCGTGAACCCTTCCGCTCCCACGGTGGGGAAATTTTACATTTTTTACGGAAACCTTTATGGTATCCGTGGAGATATTGCATATGCACAAGCCATTCACGAAACCAATTATTTCAGATTCACAGGACAAGTGAAACCTTCTCAAAATAACTATGCAGGGATAGGTACAACCGGACCCGGAAATGATGGGGCTTCATTCGCTACGCCTGAACAGGGGGTACTTGCACACATTCAGCACCTTTACGCGTACGCATCAATCGAACCCCTTCCAGATGGTGCACCACTGGTCGACCCGCGATTTTCACTGGTCACCAGAGGTTCTGCCAAGAACTGGACCGATTTAAATGGAAAGTGGGCTGTTCCAGGAACTGCCTATGGTCAAAGCATTCTTTCTATATATAAAAGAAATATTGAAGATGCTCTTAAAGCAATTGAAAGTCAGAAAATATTGCTGAATAATGCGCTGGATAAATTGAATTAAGCTGAAAAGAGAGTGCTGTATAGTCGGCACTCTTAACTTTATTTAAAACCGATTTCACTTTTATTCCTAAATAAATGCAATAATCAGTCCATACATATGGATGGACCGGTACGTAAATACTAAACGTATGTTCGGGAGGTGAGTCCAATTGAAAAAAAAGAATTTTGAACAAATTTATGAAGAATACAAGCAAGAAGGTAATGTCCAGGCTAAAATGGAAATAGCTGATGAACTTTCTACAGGCGCAGAACAAATTGTTGCTGTCCGAAGAAACAGTGACGATGACCTTATCGCATTCAAGACCGAAAGTGGCAGGGAGTTGGATTATATAACCGCTCTCGAGGAGGCAAAAGCAGGAAAGATCGCCCATGTCGATGTGATTCATCGTTATGGCAGGGATGTCCTGCGAAGTGAGCCGGATGGACTGAAAGAAAATAATCTTAGTGAACTTCCTTCCTTCTAAAGAGGAAAAAATAAACGAGCATACCCAATAATGGGTTATGCTCGTTTTTGTGAGGGACGGACCTATCAGTCTTCCTCCTTCAATAAATGGTGCAACATTCGTTCTCGATCTTCAAAAAATTGAGATCCTTTAAGTAGCGTATACTTGGAATGTAAGAAGGATAGGAGTGAAATGAGGGGATGTCTTCTCTCTTGAGTGACACTGTCCGTATATAAGGCTGATGATAAAATGACATAGTTTCGCCCCTTTTTATCTATAGATTAACATAATGCATCATCATACAAACAAAAAACTGCCATTACCGGAGTAATGGCAGTTCGTTTAACGTTATCTCGAAGGTTCAAGTAGCACTACACTTTCTATAGTCGACGCCAAAAGGCTGATATCAGTAAATTCTTCCACTTTCATTGAATCCACATAGGTGATGCGGAAACATTCCCTGTCCAAATGGTAAGTAACGGTCATAACTGGTGAGTGCTCATGGTCAGAAATCGTATGAACAATCTCACTTTCCTTGAATTCCTTAAGAGTCTTGAGCATGGTTACGATATTTTCTAGTGACATTTAACATGTCTCCCTTCTACTGCTAGAGGGATTGACTAAATACAGTCTCGTAGACCCAATGAACCTTAAGTATAACATAGAACGGTTGAAATAGAAACATGCGTTCTGAAAACAACTGCAAATGATCAGTATGTCACAGGAAACAAATGTATACCTCCTTAAATGGATTCATATGATGAAAGAGCAAGGGAGGTAGGTGTAGAATGGACGATCGAATAATGAGAGATGCCCCTTCTGAATTGAAATATCCGGATGATATGCTTTCAATCATCCGAAAAGGACTAAAGCCATCTAAATCCAAAAGGATCATCATCATTGGTGCCGGGATGAGTGGACTGGTTGCAGCCTCAACATTAAAAGAGGCTGGACATGACGTCATGATTCTTGAAGGAAACAAGAGGATCGGGGGGAGGGTTTATACTGTTAGGAAGCCGTTTACCTCAGGTAATTATTTGGATGCCGGTGCTATGAGGATTCCAGATAACCATCAGTTGGTATTTGAGTATATACGAAAATTCAAACTGCCATTTCAACCTTTTCAAAATACTTCTTCGAAAGACCTGTTTTTAGTAAATAACATTTTAGTGACGAGAAAACAGTACGAAGCGGATCCGGATATTCTGCAATATCCTCTTCCTGAAAATGAAAGGGGGAAAACCGCTTCTGAACTTTTTCTAGAAGCGACCCAGCCCTTTGTGGATCTATATAATAATAGTGAGCACGAAGAACAATTGAGATTGATAAAGCAATACTCGAATTATTCCGTGGGACAATTTTTGTCTAACAACCCGTTTGGAAAATCCTTATCGTTGAATGCCATCCGGAAAATAAATGTCATTCTCGGGATTGAAGGATTTCCTGAGTTTTCATTTGTCGATATATTGAAAGATATTATTTTTCCGATCTTTAGAAAAGAGACGAAGTTTTATGAAATATCAGGTGGGAATGATCGATTGCCCTATTCATTTATGGGTGACCTACAGTCCCAACTTTTTTTGAACCAAAAAGTGACCCGTATCATACAATCTAAGTCGGGTGTCATCGTTCATACGGTTAACCCATTGGATGGAACGGGGAGAGAGTATCAAGCTGACTTCGTGATCGTCACTATTCCTTTTACCGTATTTCAATTTATTGATGTCGTCCCATATAATTCGATTTCATTTAAAAAGTGGCAGGCGATCCGTGAAGTGACCAATGTGCCTTCTGTAAAAATCGGAATCGAGTTCAGAAGGCGCTTCTGGGAAGAAATGAATTACGGAAACATTGTATCTGATCTTCCCACCCGATTTACTTATATGCCAAGTCATGATATTGGAAGCAATAAGCCTGGTGTGATGCTGGCAAGCTACAGCTGGGGTCAAAACGCTCTCTTATGGAATAGCAAATCGAAGGAAGCAATCATTTCAGAAGTGTTGAAGGAACTATCCAGGGTTTATGGAAATCGGGTTTATACAGAACTGCTGAATTATTTTGTATATAATTGGAGCAAAAATCCTTTCTCGGCAGGATGTTTCACTCTATACACACCGGGACAGGCAGCTGATATCGGGGATTATATCCGGACACCCGAAGGAAGGATCTATTTTGCAGGGGAACATACTTCTTCTTTTCACGGGTGGATAGAGGGAGCGGTAGAATCCGGTATCAGGGCTGCACATGAAGTGAATGGGCGATAAACCAAAAACGCATCTCAACATGCGTTTTTTTACGTTCATGTCGTTTTAGAAAAAAGATCTACTACTTGTTACCTGTTTCCCATAAGAAATCAGATTGAATCCTGAAAAAATCTTCTACTCCTTCGACACTCTGCATAAAGTTAACTATTAAATACTTTATATAGGGGTACTGATGATGTCGTATAAGTCTCGAAATAATAATAGCTTAGTCCCACTAGTATTCGTTTCTATGAAAGCCGTCATCCGGGTAGTATTGATAGGGATCATCCTTATGTATGCAATGGTGTGGCTGATTTCATCGACGGCCATTAAATTGAGGGTGGACAGCCTCTTTTATACTTCCGTATCAGAGCTTGTACCGAAAGAGACATTCCTTATGCTTCTGTCACAGGAAATGACGGGTTTGCGCATCGAGAATAAAGAGGCAATGAATACTGACTTTGATTGGTTGGAAAGCGTAACAAATGTTTCTCTCCTTGACCCAAGGAGTCTATTTGGACGGGAAATCCCTGGAATCGAAAATTATCATACGCATATAGCCGTTGCCGGAAAAGGGACGGACATTACCAATTTACCTAACGAGTCCCCAGCGCCAACGGAGGATCAGTTGAAGGATCAGGAAATCGATCAGAACCAAGTCGATCAAGCCAATCACAACTCAGGTGACGGTGTGCAGGAAATCGAAGAAAAGTCCGTTTTCATTTACCACTCCCACAGTTGGGAAGCCTTTAGCCCACTGATTAAAAACAATGACTCCAAAGACCCTGCAAGTACCAATGAAAAGGTCAATGTCATTGCAGTGGGATCAAAATTGAAACAGGAACTCGAATCACGAGGGATCGGGGCAGTTCAGGATAAGACAGATGTAAACCAAGCGCTAAAAAATAAATCATGGACCTACTTTGAATCCTACAAGTTAACCAGGGGACTGGTTCAGGAAGCAATCGCGCAAGATGACAATCTTACCTATTTAATTGATATTCACCGGGATTCCCAGCCCCGAAATATTACGTCCAAGACGATCAATGGTAAGAACTATGCCCGATTATTTTTCATTGTAGGGAAAGAAAATAAGAACTTTGAAAAGAATCTGAAAATCGCAAAAGAATTGAATGCTAAATTAGAGGAGAAGTACCCTGGTATTAGTAGGGGAGTGTTCGTTAAAACAAAAGCGGAAGGAAACGGGGTTTACAATCAGGATTTAACAGAACGGGCCATGCTCCTTGAATTTGGTGGTGTGGAAAATAACTTAGTAGAATTATATAATTCCACCGAAGCGTTTGCTGAGATTTTTGCAGCTTATTATAAGAAGGATGCGGTTGAGGTAAATGCTCAATAATATTGAAATGACGTGAGCCAAAGGCCCGCGTCATTTTTTGTTTTGCCATTCCCGAATTGATATACGTGGCTTCTAACTGGTTAGTTTCGAGCAATTCTTCCAGTGAACAGAGCCACTATCACTATGAGGATGGCATTCTCTCTGGATATACAGATATTCATTCTCCAGTTCTCTTAGTGATAGCTCAAATAATTGTTTATCGTCTTTTTTGAAAATGTTATGGACAATCAATTTGTTAATTAACTCATTTTTTCGTTTATTGATCGCTTCCTGGAGAATTTCTCCCATAATGATCACTCCTCTTATAATGTAAATGAATAGAGGAAGAGACTTTTTAACGTAAAAAAGCCAACTTCCTAGTAAGATAAGAAGAAGACTTTAGGTGTAAAACTTCAACTTATCTTTCAAGCTTCACGCTTGTGGAATTAGCACAGTGTTCTAGAAAACAGAATCTGTTGCTGAGGTATCATAGGGCCAGTCCCTCTACCTCTCTGGATAAGTGGCTATATGGTTATCAGAATTCAATTATATGTTATATCAAACTATTCCTAGTTGTCAACTATGAATTATGTATAGGCGTAAATAGTTTGAAGGAACAAGGATCAACATGATACCTTTCTCTTTTTACATGCTATTTTCCTATTTTAGACATAGTTTCTTTTTCTAATCTGTCTAAAACATGATAATCTGTATACATACACGTAATTAATGGAGTGGATAGCATGAAGAAAGTGGTTGTCGTTGGTGGAGGGATTACAGGCTTAACAGCTCTGTATTATCTGCAAAAAATGTCCAGGGAACGTAACCTGGATATTGAGTTAGTTTTAATTGAACGAGATCAACAGCTCGGTGGTAAGATCAGGACGATAACGGAAGGTGACTTTATTATGGAAGCTGGCGCAGATTCCATTGTTGCCCGTAATGAGGGAGTTCTTCCGATTGTTAATGAACTTCACCTTCAAGACGAACTCGTATATAACGAAACAGGAACATCCTACATTTATACAAATGGGGAATTGCATAGAATACCCGCCGACACGATTTTCGGCATTCCGATGAGCATAGAATCACTTAATGAAAGCACGCTTATTTCTGAAGCGGGAAAGAAAGCGGCGCTCCTGGACCTGGAGACGAAAAATACTTTATTCACCAAGGAAAGTTCCATCGGAGACTTTTTGGAAGCATTTCTCGGGAAGGAACTGGTGGAAAATCAGATTGCACCTGTATTATCAGGAGTTTATTCAGGCAATTTGTATAAACTGACCATGGCGTCGACCCTTCCATATCTTCTTGATTATAAAAATGAATATGGAAGCATCATCAAAGGGCTATCTGCAAACAAGATGAAATTCAAAGGATCTTCCAATAAAAAGTTTATTTCCTTTAGGCATGGGTTATCCACCATTATCGACCGTCTGGAAGAAGAATGCGGTGATGCGACGATACTAAAAGGAACAGAGACAAAAAATCTCCGTATGACTGCTGCCAAATATGAGCTCACGTTAAAAGGTCATGAAAACATTCAAGCAGATGCTGTCATTTTTGCAACACCACATGATGTGACTCAACAGATCCTAAATCACGAACATTTAAACAAGGATTTTAATGCCCTAAGAAACTCTTCCTTGATCTCCATCTATCTGGGATTTAATGTTCCTGATGAGGAGCTTCCTGCTGATGGTACAGGGTTTATTGTTTCGAATGGCAGTGAGGTGAAGTGCGATGCATGTACATGGACGAGCCGGAAATGGAAGCATACATCCCGAAAGCACAATCTCCTGGTAAGACTCTTTTATAAGAGCACGAGTGCTCATTACGAGCAGTTAAAGAATTTGAAAGAGGACGAGCTGACAAGAGTGGCACTGGATGATATAAGAAAGAGCGTCGGAATCAATGCGGATCCCATTTCAGTGGAAGTGACAAATTGGAAAAATCTAATGCCGAATTATCATCTTTCACACAATCAGGCCGTGCAGGCTTTGGAGCAGTTGCTCTCAACTGAAATGCCCCAAGTGAAACTGGCCGGAGCCTCATACTACGGCGTGGGGATAGGCGCATGTATTCAGAACGGGAAGAAAATAGCAGAGTCATTAATAGAAGACATCATGAAAGAAGCTTGACCTCATAGGAGTCAAGCTTCTTTTGGTAATGAAGGATAAAATACCCCATATGAAAGATAACTATTGAATACTCTTCCATTATTTGAAATAATTGGCTATATAGAGGCGAGTTCATTGTACGAATAAAAACTATTCAATGGAGGAAAACATGACAAACGTACCGAAAATAGTACACAGTGTACTAGATGAATATATTAGACTGTTCAATACATATCTGCCGGAAACCCTGGAAGGCTTGTATTTACATGGGTCCGTTGCCCTGGGAGCATTTGTGAATGATTCAAGTGACATTGATTTTATAACCGTTACCAACCGTCGACTAACCACAGAAGATTCCGACGCACTTAATCGTATCCATACCACACTCCAGCAAACGTTTCAAAAACCGGAAATGGACGGGGTATATATTTTAAAAGAAGATATCGGGAAGATGGATCCAAGCTGTAAAGATGATACCGAAATGTACGCATACTATAACAATGGTGAATTGAACTTTGGAGAATATTTCAACTTTAACCCTATCACATGGTATTTAGTGAAGCATAAGGAGATTAGAGTTGTAGGACCTGAAATTTCATCATCCTTTTCAGGACCATCGGCAGAGGAATTGTGCCAATATGTCCTTCAAAATATGAATACTTATTGGGCTGGAAGACTTCATTCCATCGAAGAATCGGTAGATGAGGTAAAACATTACCCTACCGCTATGATTGATGCTGAAATAGAGTGGTCGGTCCTTGGAGTTCTTCGTCAATATTACACATTGAAAGAAGCGTCTATCATTTCAAAGCAGGATGCCGGTCAGTATGGGTTGCAGGAACTTCCTAGGGAGTGGCATAGTCTGATTAGGGAAGCGATGAACATCCGTTCAGGGTTGAATGGGTTTGATACAAACTCCAATGAATATCGGGGTCAACAAACAATTAAGTTTTTAAAATATCTGATTCCCCTGTGCAATCATTTGTCTAATGAACCACATATTCAACGCTTGGACAAAGAGGTAAAAGGCAGGAAATGATCCTGCCTATACTTACTACACCTTTTTGATGATTTCCATGCCTAATTGATCCAGCGCGTAGTTGACTCCCTGTTGGAGGATTGAAAAGCAGGGAATATGGTTCATCCGATAGCCCCTCTGGGTGACCTTAATACTCAGTTCAGAAGAAATCCCCACAAGTAAACATTTAGTACCTAATAGGGAGGCAGCACTTACGAATTTCTGAATGAAAGATAACGTATAATCATCCACCCTGCTGAGACTGGTCAAATCGATAATCAGAAATTCAGCTTTGTAACGCGGCAGATTGAGAAGTGTTTTATTCAGCAATTCTTCAGCTCGAATTTCATTATAGCGACCAACGAGAGGGACCACGAGAATCGAGTCCAAAACAGGAATGATCGGAGAAGAAATTTCTTTAATGATTTCAGATAATACTTCTGTTCTCTGTTGTGTAATACGGTCCAATTCTTCTTGTGCTGCTAGGGTTTGCTCTTCCATTAGCGCATTGACATTCAAAGAGGGTGAAATGTCGGAAGCGAAAAACTCATAAACACTACAGTCGTCACCACTGATCTGGCTTTTTGCGACCCGGTACCATACTTTGGAACCGAATATTCCAGTCAGAACACCTGCCCAATGACCAGGCATGAAGGTGCCTTCTACTTCTTTTCCCTGAGCGACGTTCACTTTATATTCCCATCCATTGCCAAATTTGACGACGGCCGTTTTATTTTCAATGGAGTAGGATAGAATTTCTGTTATTCCCCACCCGGCAGTTACATATGTATTAGGCAGCTTATCCAGGATCATTTCCGGCTCTCCTATCGATTTCAAGTAGAAGTCACTGACGATTAATCCGGTACGGTAGCCCGCTGTTTCAAGAACCAGTCGCGCCTCTTTTTCACCAGCAATCTCCTCGATAGAATCAATCAACGTTTTAAAAGCAGTATTCACCCAGAATAGAACGACTTCATCATTTTCAAACGTTATAGAGCCCTTTTCCAGGTCCCAATCAAATAAAGAGCCATTCACATCAATATCATACTTCCTCATCATCTTTACCCCCATCAATGCCAGAATAGATTTCTCTACTTTTTTATAAATTATATGAATAAATCAAATACTACTCTTTTACCCAAATCTGATAACAGATAAACCATTGTCTAGTGAAGAAACATGAGTTGGGTATACTAAGTTCCAAACCTTCAGTTTGGAACAAAGGCAGGTACACATATGCACAATATCTTGAAAAAACCAAAAGAGTCCGGGTTGTTCCATTGATCATGTTGATACTATAGAAATCAGGTTATTCATTTGGCTGCCCTGCTTTTTCACGATGGAAAAGGATTCCTCTCTTTACATTTAGGGTAAAGCCTAATGAAATACATAATGTAAAAGGGAGGAAATAACGTGAAGCAAGCCATGTTAATCGTCAATCCATCTTCTGGGAAGGAATTGGGTGAACAATATAGTGACCATGCACTTAAAACAATGAAGGATATGGGGTATGAGACCGTTTTGCGATTGACTAAAGGAGAGGGGGACGCAATGGAATTTGCGAGGGAAGCTTGTGAGAAAAGATACGATTTCCTTGCCGCAATGGGCGGGGATGGCACAATCAATGAAGCCATTAATGGAATGTCTGAACAGGAATACCGTCCTTTATTCGGCCTCATCCCCCTCGGTACGGTCAACGATTTTGCACGTGCTCTCAATATTCCAATGAAACCTGAAGAAGCAATCGATATCTTTAAACAAAATCATGTTCAGAAAACCGACGTTGGAAAGATCAATGATCGATACTTCATCAATATTGTGGCAATCGGAGCATTAGCAGAGGCTTCGTTTTCCACACCGGTTGAACAGAAATCAAAGCTTGGACCACTTGCCTATATAATAGAAGGAATGAAGAAAATGAAAGAGAAGCAGCCGTTTGAGCTTAAGGTCCAATCCGAACATGATTGGGAAGGGGAAGCCCTTCTTATGCTTGTTGCCCTGACCAATTCTGTAGGGGGGATGGAAACCATCGCACCGGAAGCCAAGGTGAATGATGGACAGCTTCATGTCTTTATCATTAAAGATATGGCTCTTCCCAAGTTCCTTTTATTACTTCCTAAAATCCTGCTAGGTGAATTAGCAGAAAGTGAACATGTACACTATATGAAAGTTAGCAAACTCCTGGTGAACTCCACCTATGAAATGATAGCCAATGTTGATGGGGACGAGGGAGACAAACTCCCAATCACAATAGAAAATTTGAAACAGCATCTGGACATTCTCGTTCCGGTTAAGAAATAAGAATTCGCCTAACGAAATGAGAGGGGAGAGGCACTCCTTTTTTTAAGGGAAGTGCTTCGTTGTATAGTAATTCTATCCTTTTTGTGTTACCATTACTTCTTACAGCAAACAAAGGACGTGACTATTCATGATAAACATTCAAATCCCACAAGCGGATATTTCCATAACGGAACGAAGACAACCGAAAGATTCTGAGGAACCAACGATCAAAAGCATCCAAGGCTTTATTGATCTTCACGAAATTCCAAGAGATAAGGGCGGCATTATCTTATTTTATAATATCAATGATGAACTTCTATTCGTTGGGAAAGCCAGAAAGCTGCGACAAAGAGTAAAGAAGCATCTTGAAGATACTGTATCACCACTGCGTAATCACAGAGGAGAAGTCTACCGAATCGACGTAGCTATCGTAGAGGACGCTATGGATCGTGACATTTATGAGACATACATCATCAATAAACTTCAAGCGAAATATAATGTAGACAAAGTGTTCTATAAGTAAGAATACTAAAAGGTACCAGGGGCCGATTGAGGTCCCTGGTACCTTTTTGATTTATAGAGATGTATTTAAGCTTCTAACGGGCATACGCTGGATTCCATTTCACCAACAATTCTTCCCGAACTCCAAAATAGGTTGTATCCGTCCTATCAGTTACTCCGTAAGAAACCTCAGTGCCGTCATCACTCCAATGAATGTTGATCGATACGATGACAGAAGGTCTCTTCACTCCGGCTATCTCAATATCAACTTGTTGCTTCAATTCAAATAACGTTTGAAAGCTGATTTCCCGTCTTTGAATCGATGGTGGGGAGGGGGAATCTTCAATGTTTACATATTTCTTTTTATTATCCAGAATATCATACGTAATAAAAGATTTCCCGGGTTTAATCCAGTACACAATTTGTACTATGCGCCCTGCCTTTAAAGAAGTTCCAGAATATGTTTCATGAAAAAGATCCTCATACTCAATGACTTCATTCAATTTGATGGGATTGATGGTTCCGATCATAAGAACCCCTCCTGGAATAAATGTTGAAAGCTTTATAGTTATAGATATTGGAGGGGTGTCATTCATAGAACCATGAGAACAAAACAGTTCAAAAATAAAAGACCCGTCTTAAAAGAAGGGTCTTTACAGTTTCCTATCTCCTATATGTCATGGATAATCGAAGATCTTCATCTGTCAACACAAATTGATGAACCATTTCCAATGTTTCAGTCAACGTACTTGATAGGTTGCGTCGGGGATAGGCGCAAACGGAAAGAATACCTTCCTGAAAAACATAATCATCAGCAATTGATTCAAACTCTTTAATTAAGTTTGCGTTTGGTTCTTCCGAAATCCATTCGACATGCCCCCAGGTTCTTATGGAAGAATTTAAATTCTTAATGACGGAGAGGTCCTTCTGGAAAGCTTTGAGAATATGCTGAGTGTTAAAGTCCCCATTAAAAAAATAGTAGTCAAAGTTATCAACTAACGAAATGGATGAGAGCTGTTCCTCTGTAAACAATCTGTTCATTCTATTCTTGACCTTGGTGATATTTCTCATGCTTTCAATAATCAACATGTGTTGATTATTTTTCAAACCAGTCCGAATAAATAACATCAAATTCCGAATGTAGGCTTCCTCCTGCTGAAATGGATAAAAAACATGACCTTTCTGTATCGTTCCAAGCTTCAAATCATTTAACACTTCCATATATCCTCACCTCTCGTCCCAAAAATTCTTGCCTTTACACTAGGCTTCTTTAAGCATAACATAAACGTATAAGAAGCTATACAGATTTATGATTGAATATTCTAATAATTGTGTTTTAGAAGTAATGATCACATGGCACAATTCGTTGTCTTTTCACTTTATCCATAGAATGAGAAAGAGAGGAAGAGAGATGACTCTTCACATCAAAAAATTAACCCACCCAAACACTGATATCCTTAAAGCATTAAACAAATGGGATAACCATCCCGATTTAATTCCATTTATTCGCCCGAATCCAAACAGGGAAGAGCTTGAACAGTGCAGGAACATGGACATGGATGTATTGAAAGAGCGATTGGAATTTCATCATATGTTTCTTATTTACCTTGAAAATAAACTTGTGGGGGAAATGAATTATATGATCGATCCCGCTCATCTTTATAAAAAAGTGAAAGGAACTGCCTGGTTAGGTATTACGATTGGAGATCCCGGGGCACGCGGAAAGGGAATAGGATATAAAGCAATTCGTTATTTAGAAAAGGAAATAAAAAATCAGGGACTAACTAGAATAGAACTTGGTGTTTTTGAATTTAACACCCAGGCATATAAGCTATACAGGCAGATGGGTTATCAGGTAATAGCCAGAATCCCTGACTTTACCTATTGGAATGAACAAATGTGGTCAGATATCCGTATGGAGAAGATCCTGGTTTGATTCTTTCAAAATTAGAGAACTAGGATACATATTACATTCGTAGTTTATTACATTTTTGTAACAATTGTGACAATGATAGTAATCCGACTGCTTTCAACCTCACTCTCCAGTATGATCAGATTCCGCCCAGTTAGATGAAAACGCATTCGAATATCCTAGCTTTTACGTACATAAAAGACCCCGTAAGATCGATTTTTGGATGCGTATAAGCAGAGCGAATCATAAATTTCACTCGTGATTCATCCATAAAATAATATATTTGTAAAATCGTGGTAACCTTTCTATCCTTGTAATAAAGTAAAATGAAATCAGTTGATAGATAAAGGAGGGAACCATATGCAAGAAAGTATTCATAATTACGATGATTTATTAACCATGCTTGATTCATTTTTACGGGAACCTGAACCATTCTGGGATGAGTTTTTTTCTGACCGGGAGAAACCTGTACCTATCTTTGTGAATGCACCCGACGAGAACTTAGTTTCTTATATAGAACGTGGAATAATCACACGGGGCAAGGTACTCGAACTTGGCTGCGGACCGGGTAGGAATGCCATTCACCTTGCAGAAAAGGGATGCGAGGTTGATGCAGTCGATGTATCTAAAACGTCCCTTGATTGGGCTAAGGAACGAGCCAAGGAAAGAAATTTGACCATCAACTTTCTACATCAGAATATCTTTGATTGTGACTTCCCAATTGGAAAGTACGATTTCATATACGATTCAGGATGTTTTCACCATATTGCTCCTCATAGAAGGATAAGTTACTTAACTCTCATTGAAAGAGCATTAGGGGAGGGAGGATACTTTGGTATAACATGTTTTTATCAGGGTGGTAAATTAGGCGGCTCTGATCTATCTGATTGGGAAGTATATAAAAAAGGCTCACTGATGGGAGGGTTAGGATATACAGAAGAACGGTTAAAGAGTGTCTTCCAATCATTAAAGCCCATTGAAATCAGGAAAATGATCGATAAAAATGGTTCAGATAACATGTTTGGCGCATCTGACTTACTGACAGGTCTTTTTCAAAAAAGGTAATTAATAAAAAGGATGGCATCGTCACTAATTTGTGATGATCCCATCCTTTTTTCACACTCTGAATCGAGACAGGAAACGTAAAAATTCGTTTTGTGTTTTATGTTGATATTTTGTAAGTGCGAAGGTTTTAGCTTCCGGCATGGGAAAAGCACTTGAATGGACCTCTAGAAGCCTCCCTTCCAACAGCTCTCTCCTAACTGATGAGGAAGGAAGATAAGATACGCCGAGCCCTTCTGCGATGAACCGTTTCGTAATATGTGTCTGCGAAACTTTCATCATCCTTGTTGTCGGATAAAATTGTTTGATGGTATAACAGAGTTCATCCCAATAAGAAGGGTGATTGTGGGTCAATAAGTAATTCGAAGCCAGTAACTCCTCTTCTTCCAGGGGCGGTGCTGATTCAAAATCCCTTCCATCATGAGGAGCCACCAAAATGACATTATCTGAAAACAAGAGAGTCTGTTCAAGTTCAGGACTGAAACAGGGGAGACAGGAAAGTCCGATATCCACCCTTTCTTCCAAAACTGCGTTTTCTATTTCCGCAGATTCAATGATTTCAACCGAAATCTCCACCTGGGGATGATTCCCCAAATATTGCTTTAACACAAAAGGCAACACATTATCAGCAATCAAAGGGGAGATAGCCATTTTAAGTGTGGTCGTATAACCCTGACTAAAAGATTGAATGTCTGTTATTCCTTCCTCATAAACCTCGATCAATCGCTTCGCATTTTGTAAATAGGATCTCCCCGCTTCTGTCAGTTTGATTTTCTTCCCCTCTCTCTCAAAAAGGACCACTCCGAGTTCTTTTTCAAGTTGTTTAATATGTACCGATACGGTCGGCTGTGAGATATACAATCGCTCGGCAGCTTTCCTGAAATGATTGAATTCAGCTGCGATAATAAATGTTTTAATAATATTCAAATCCACTAGATCTACCCCTTATTATAAAATATAATCAATTCAATTAAATATATTTAATTTTCTTAATTATAAATCCATTATACAATAATTGTAATAAAGCAAAAAGGGGATGTTCTGAATGTTTAGTGAAGGGTTAAAAGGAATAGTCGCAGCTCAAACGTCGATCAGTCACATTAATGGAAAGGAAGGTACCCTCATCTATAGGGGATATGAAATCGGAGAACTCAGTCATCTGTCATTTGAAGGTGCTGCGTTCTTGTTGTGGTATGGGTATCTCCCAAAAGACGAGGATGCAGTGGAAATCAAGAAGAAATTGAGCACTTACCGAGACTTGACACCTGCAATGAAGGACACCCTTCATACTCTCCCAAAAGAAATGGATATCATGAGTGTATTAAGGACGGTTATCTCCTCTATGGGAGGATCAGTTTACAAATGGAAGCCTACTATAGAGCAATCATTGAGATTGACAGCTGTCATACCTACCATCATTGCCTATCGATTCAATATGCTGATGGATCGACCTCTATTAGAGGCAGATACCAAGTTAAGCCATGTGGAGAATTATCTATATATGCTGACCGGAAAAAGTCCTTCAAAGGCAGTTGTGAATGCACTTGAAACATATATGGTTCTCACACTCGAACATGGAATGAATGCTTCTGCCTTCTCGGCAAGGGTCACGGCCTCAACGGAATCAGATCTTGTTTCAGCCATCACTTCAGCGATCGGGACAATGAAAGGTCCACTTCACGGTGGGGCACCATCTGGGGTCATTGATTTATTGAATGAAATAGGCGTGGCTGAAAAAGCCGAAAATATCATCAGAGGAAAATTGCTGAAAGGTGAAAAATTGATGGGATTTGGTCATCGGGTATATAAGACTCATGATCCAAGGGCACTTGCTTTAAGAAAAAAGCTGTTAGAAAATAAGGGGGATGATCACTCTTTGGATCTGGCACTATTTGTCGAGAAGAAGGCGATCGAACTGTTAGCTGAATTAAAGCCGGGAAGATCCCTATACACCAATGTAGAATTTTACGCTGCCGCCATCATGAAATCGATTAATCTGCCATCAGAGTTATTCACACCGACATTTACGGCCGCTCGCATCGTTGGTTGGACCGCACATGTATTGGAGCAGGCTGAAAACAATACCATATTCAGGCCGCAATCCAAATATATTGGAAAACGAAACGCCTAAATAACGAAGCATTTCCGTCTAGTTGATGAAGGTTTTGTGTAAACGCTTAGAGTCCTCTATGCGTTTTTTTCTTTGGAATAGATTATGGTATTGAAGGACAATAAGAAAATTTGTCGAATGGTAAATAGTGCGAACTGGTATAAGGGATATCTTCAAGCATGCTCAATTCTTATATCAATCCTTATTAAAGTTATTCCCTACTTGTTTTCAATCAACCCAATCCCCACCCCGGTAGGGTAACTAATATACTCGAAGAAAGGAGCAAAAGGTTTGTTTGAAACTGTATTAGGTAAACCAAAAGACGGGATGACTGAATACAATACGAAATATAGAACCGCCGTTAAGGCAGTCATAATGCAAGATGGTAAAATCCTTCTTATGCATTCCAACAGGGGAGATTATAAATTTCCAGGAGGCGGAGTCGAAGAAGATGAAAGTCTGTCTGCTGCCCTGATAAGGGAAGTTGCCGAAGAGACCGGCTTCATACACTGTCAGGTAAAAGAGCCTGTAGGTATCGTGACACAAAGGCATATGGACATGAATGATGAAGATACACTATTTGAAATGACTTCACACTATTTTCATTGCGAACTATCAGACTTGGATAAAATACCTCAACGATTAGAAGAATATGAGGCGGAGCTCGAGATGACTCCCAGATGGGTAACATTGGATGAAGCCATTGACGGGAACGAAATGTTGATGGGCACGTATGAGGACAATCGATGGATTAAAAGGGAAAACTATGTTTTGGTAGAATTAAAGAAATTATACGAATAGGACGTAAACGCTTACCTGGTATAGGTTAGGCGTGTTCTTATTCATTCAGGCAAAACCGATTATTTATAAACTATGGAAAAGAGCTGTCTGTTTAATGACCCAGCTCTTTTCGATATGAGAAAATTTTACTCAGTTATTAAATTTCCTATATAGTTAGAGTTTCAATCCGTATTTCTTTAGTTCTTCTGTATCATTGGGCAATGTCACATATCCTTCAAACTTCATATCCAATTTTTCAAGAAGTTTAGAGGAAGAATCATTATCTTTTGTCGTTATCGCCACCAGTCGTTTAATCCCGAGTTCTTTAGCAAACTCCACCGTAGCGCAAGCGGCTTCATATGCATACCCTTGAAATTGATAGTCAGTTAGAAAGGCAAAACCAATATCCACGTCTTCCAGTCCGTCTCGCTTAATCAGTCCACACAAACCGATCGGTGCATGATCAAGCTTTCGTTCTACCAAGAATAATCCGAATCCTTCTTGCTCATACATGGCTCTCGGACCTTTCAAGATATAACGATTTGCATCTTCCAAAGTATGAACCCCTTTGTCTCCAATATATTGAAGCCATCCAGGCTCATTCAATAATGTCAAAATAAATCCTGTATCCGATTCCTCCACCCATCTAAGGGAGAGACGATTCGTTTCTGTTACTTTCATAGTGAACACCCCATTTCCAATCATTCCACCTTATTGTACTTGAAATAGTTAAGAGAGGAAATTCATTATTTTCTCTTAACTACGCTTAATGCTATAAACTTGACCACTAACACCATTGCGAGACACACACCTATTAAAAATCCAAGACTACTATTCAATTTTCTTCATGTTATAGTTTCTTTATACAAAATGAACATAATCTGAGGTGTAATCATGGGCCACAAATTTAAAATCGAAGACCCGAAAATCCCTGCTCGTTTAAGGTCTGCCAATTTTCAAGATATCTATTATGAAGAAGATCCATTCCTATCGAATTGTACGATAGAAAATACGGGGTTGGACCTGGAAGAGATCGATCAGCTCGTACTATCAAAAGTTATGTTTAAAAATGTCTCATTCACCGGTGCATCTTTCCCCCGTATCGACATGACAGATGTCGTGTTTGAAAACTGCGATCTGTCGAATGTAAACTTCAGTGAAGGAATCATCCATCGGGTCATCTTCAAAGAATGCAAATTATTGGGTGTGAATTTTACCGGTGCTCATTTAGGAAATGTCCGTTTTGAAGAGTGCCTGGCAAATATGTGTGACTTTGTTGAAGCAAGATTAAAACAGGTAACATATAACAAGACCTTTTTACAAAATGCCAATTACTCTGACTGTGAACTGCTTAAGGTCAACTTTAATCAGTGCAATCTTAATGATATTGACTTCACTCAGACTAACCTAAAGGGTATTGATATTAGTACATGCAGGTTTACACGCATCAATGTAGCCCTTGAAAATCTTTCTGGTTGTGAAGTTTCACCTGAGCAGGCGATCGGGTTTGCAAGCTTATTGGGATTGAAAGTGAAGGAGTAGTATAAAGACTGTTGTTGTTCAAAACTTCCTTTATCTATGAGTTGACAAGGCAGAATGCCGGAAAAGCTGGTGGCTTGATTGCCATCGCTGCCTATCCGCAGTTTCTTCGTAAATCCAAGAGTTAATGACAGATAAAAAATAATTTCTATTTATTTTAAAAAATGAAAATACGCTCCTTATTTCTTGAAATTTATGGTATGATTCAATGGTCTAAAATACAAGAACATCATGGAGTGAAAGGGGAACATATTTGAATAAGAATCATGTGAAAATCGCAGAAGTAAACGCCGAAAATTGGTACGAATGCTGTCAGCTGGAACTATCTATTGAGCAACAGGAATATATTGAGCCCAATGCCATATCAATCGCTCAATCAAAATTCGAGCCGACTTTAAAACCATTCGCCATTTATTATGAAGATAAAATAGTTGGATTCCTAATGTTCAATTCTGAACCTGAAGAATTGGATGCTTATTGGGTATACCGGATCATGGTGGATAAAAACTATCAAGGTAAAGGAATCGGAAAAGCCGCAACTGATCTGATGATCCATGAAATGACAGAAACCTATGATATTAATAGAATTGTAGTAGGATACCATCCCGAAAATCAAGGGGCCCACCGCTTATATGAGAGTTTAGGATTTATCGATCATGGTGACCGATTTGGCAGGGAAATGGCTGTTTTGAAAAAAGTTACGGTTAACTAACATATTTTGAAAGGGCCTAAAATGATTGGCCCTTTGTGAATTGAGGTTACATTAGAAGCTGAAAGTACCTATCATCTTAAACGAAAGACTTACCCTCTAATCTCCAATATTCCCCGAACCTTTTCCTTTGCGCCCTTCCTCCACTTTTTCACAGCGGATATGGATACATTCTCTACCTCTGCAATTTCACTTACTGTCAGCATATGCAGACAAGTATACATGACCCATTTTCTCTGATTCGCAGTTAAGTCGCCACAGTAACTGAATAGCATTTCTTCGGCCAGTCCTTCTTTGATATGCTCATCCTCGATCATGTCAAAAAACTCCGTCTCTTTGAAAATACTTTTTTCTTCATTTCGATTTTCATTTGTCAATTGAGAAAGTATTCTGCCTCGAACATATGAATAAGCATAAGCAGGAAATGCCCCTTTTTCCGGGTCGAACTTTTGATGTGCCTCCCAAAGTGCAATGAGGCCGGTCTGATAGTATTCAGGTTTGTTTTTGTAAATGTGTAAAGAATGAATGATCTTGTGAATCATCCTGTCATATTGCATATGAAGCTCTTCGAATTTCTCCAAGTCAGTATCCTTTTGACCGGCGCGCCGTTCTTTGTATTCCCAGGTAGCTTAACCTTACAAAGTGTCTGAGCTTGAGACAAAAGGGGGAAATACTTGTTTTCAAAGGGGAAACTGAAACTTCTCAAGGATACTCATCATCGTTAAGTGATAAGGAATTCATCGTTTTGCTAAAAATCTATATGAATGTTGTAAACTGAAAGTGTTTAACAACATTCCCCATTAGCAATACTAAAAGGACCATCCACTATAAGGAGGTCCTAATATGCCTAAGAAAAGTGATGAACACTCAGATCTACTGGTTCAGAAAAATGCAGAGATTGAAAAGCTTGAACAAATGTTAGCCGCCGTCCTTCACTACTTATCCGATGATGAAATTGAAGAGATTGATATCGAATATCTACTTTCGAATACGGATAACCTCAGGGAATGGTGGGGTAGTTATCGGGAGAAAAACAAAAAGAAGCTGGAAGATGAGATAAAAGGGTCCTTAAACAGGTTATCTCTTGAGGAATTAGAACATATCCGGGAACAAATAAAGAATAAAAATGAATAACATCCAGCGGTTTAGAAGTCTAAATGCCCTATAGATAAACACCAATGAAAACATCATAATAATATTATGTAAATTAAATACTATGCAGGAAAATGAATATCGTTAGGTAGATGCCAAGGATCGTCTGCATCTTAAAATGTTATTCCTGCTTAAGAAATGACTGTACCATGTGGAGTCACTTTACAACTTAGGCAGGATTTAAGATGTTAAATATTGAAAAAGAGTAAAGGAATGTTAAAGGTTTACTAATTACATTCAGTGTCAAACGTTTTATACATATGAGAAATAGAAGGAGAATAACCCGATGCAAATACGTAACTCAGCAAAAGCCATCATTATCATAGACAACAAAATACTTCTGACGAAAAACAAAGACGAAGTCAATATTTTTTATCTTTTCCCAGGGGGTGGACAAGAACATGGTGAAACACTCCATGAGGCGTTAAAAAGAGAATGCCTTGAGGAAATTGGATGCGAGGTGTCAGTAGGGGAACTAGTCCATGTAAGGGAGTATATCGGTAAGAACCATGAACACGCAGCATTTGATTCCGAATTGCATCAAATGGAGCTTTATTTCGAGTGTACGCTAGTCCATGAATGGAACAGTGATCAGACTCCATCTAATCCCGATAGTCATCAAGTCGGGGTAGAGTGGATTGATTTGAGTGCACTGAAAGAATATAGATTCTATCCTAAAGAAATAGAATCATATATTGTCAATAAATCATCCAAGGTTTATCTGGGGGACATTAATTAGTTCTATTTATTCAAAAAAGGAGGGAAATGATTGATGAGAATAAGTACTTTTATTTTGACTGGGATATTGGCAGGCATTTATTCAAGTGTGTTAGATGGTTTTGAACAGGACTACAACTTGAATTCCATCTTTAGTGCCTTCCTCTTAACGCTGTTAACGATTGGGACCGGGCTTCTATTACACAGGCTTCCGTCCATAGAAAAGTCGAGGGAATTCTGACTAAACTCTTCTAGAGAATATACGTAAAAGTCTATAGTAAACGGAGTGATAATGATGAATTCTACATATGTATGGTGGGGGGAATCCAAAGTGAAGTTGACATGGCGGCAAAATTCTATCCTTCCTGACACATCACGGGTCACCAGTGTGCATGGATTCTGTTTTAAAGATGGAAAGCTGCTTTTGGTGAATCTTCATAAGCGAGGCTGGGATTTTCCAGGTGGGCATCTTGAAAAGGGTGAATCCCCTGAAGGATGCTTGAAGAGGGAAGTGATGGAGGAAGCCTATGTATCCGGCTCTTCTCATTTTTTAGGTTACCTGATCGTGGATCATCATGATAATCCCCACTGGAATGAACAAAGCCCTTATCCCAAATTAGGCTTTCAACTTTTTTATAGAGTGGACGTGGATGAAATATATACATTCGAAGCAGAATATGAATCCGCTGAACGATGTTGGGTCGAGCCAGATCAAGTAGCTGATTATTATTCTGATTGGAACGGAGTGTACGGGGAGATTCTCTCCCATGCTCGAACAGTAAATTTGTAGGTTTTTAATTTAAATAGGAGTTCCATGCTTAGATTAATAAATATAGAGGGGTGGAGATGGTCAGTTATGATAAAAGCTGCACTATTCGATCTTGATGGAACGCTTTTAAACAGGGATGCTTCTGTCCAAATATTCATCACAAACCAATATGAACGACTCTATCATTGGCTTCATCATATCCCGAAAGATTTATATATTTCCAGGTTCATTGAATTAGATCAGAGGGGTTATGTGTGGAAAGACAGGGTTTATAAGCAGCTTATCGATGAGTTTTCAATCAAAGAATTAACTTGGGAAGAACTGCTTGATGATTATATCAGTCAATTTAGACACAGTTGTGTAGCATTTCCCCATTTACATAATATGCTGGCTGAATTAAAAAACGGTGGTATACAATTGGGGATGATCACGAATGGCTTCGGCAGATTTCAAATGGACAACATCCTGGCCCTTGAAATAGAGCCTTACTTTCAAGAAATTCTTGTCTCTGAATGGGAAGGAGTGAAAAAGCCCGATCCTGAAATCTTTAAGAGGGCGATAAAAAGATTACATGTAAAACCTGAAGAATGCATTTTTGTGGGAGACCACCCTGAGTATGATGTGTATGGTGCCCAAAAAATAGGGATGAAGGGGATTTGGAAAAGAGACCCCCATAGGACCGATGCAAAGCATGCAGATGCTGTGATTGATGACTTGTCTGATTTACCACGCTGCATAAGGAGCTTTGAATTTTCTGAACGGACCATTTAAAGAGCCAAATCGCCATCTAACATACTTTTTTAGACAAAGCTACCACTATTAAATTCATGGAATTTCTAGTATAATAGTCTTCTTGATACTACATATTCAGCGTAGCGCACTGGAATTGAATCAAATCAGGAGGGTCTAAATTGTTAGAATTCAGTAAATTATTAACAGAACCAGTAAAAACAGTTGCCATTAATATAGCAATTGTTTCATTGGTTACCATATCTCTTACCACACTTATATATACGGTACTTAAATTCATTAAGTTACCAGAAAAGTTCATAGAAAATATCATCGGCCTGGTCGTCGTGTTCGTTGGAATCGGCACCGTTTACTATTCACTTAGATGGGATCTATTCCTCGCATTATAACTATCTATACAATCTGCAAAAAGCATCTACATGGTGCTTTTTTCTTTTATCAACATTTATCTAAAAAAACATTTGTCCTTCACAAACTTCATCCTAAAGTCTTACTTCCTTTCATCTGAAATGACCATGATATGCCCCCGCCAAATCAATATAGTATAAATAGTAAAGGAAAAATCCCCTTGATAATATGGAGAAATTTCTATATATTTAGTAAATGCGATTTTACCAAATGTTGGAGGCAGCTACCTATGAATGATATGAAGAAATTTTGTAACTCCATTAACTCCTGTTTCACCAAAGAGAGTTCACCTTTTGACAAAAGAAATATGGGCGAGATTGTATCCTTACTTCGTGTGAAATCTCAACTGACTCAAGAAGAGCTGGCTCAAAAAGCAAATGTATCTACCCAAACCATTAAAAGACTTGAAGGAGGGAAAGAAAAGGTAAGTGATATCACTTGTCGAGAAATAATAGAAGCACTGGGGGTTAATATTTCTCGACTGACAAAGCTTCTAGACGAATGAAATGAACGACCGTTCAATTATAGAGAGAAGGAATACATATGAGATTCAGAGATTTTCATAAAAATATTAAAATACGTATCATTGAAACATTTATGAGCCGCTTTATTGGGAGCATGATCTTTCCGTTTATGTCGATCTACCTGGCCGTTCATTTTGGAACAAAGGTAGCAGGATTATTACTTTTGATCAATGTATTTGTAGGAATAGGAATCAACTTTCTCGGAGGATATTTTGCTGATCAATTTGGCCGGAAGAAAATCATGTTATTCGCAGAAACGCTCAGGTTTCTGGCTTTCATCACCATGATGGTTTGTAACTCGCCCTGGTTTGAATCTGCCCCTGTCACATTCGCCATGATGACGGTCAACAGCATTTGCTGGGGCCTTGCAGGACCTGCCAATCAGGCTATGATGATCGATGTCAGTACACCTCCACAGCGAAAGCTCATGTACTCGATCACCTATTGGGCAAACAATCTGTCCATCGCAATCGGAGGAATCATAGGGGCTTTCTTATTCAAGGATTACCTTTTCGAGCTCTTTCTGGCACTGAGTGTTGCATCCGCCATTACCGCAACCTTGGTGGCATTCTTCATTGATGAGAGCTATACGCCGTCGGAAACCGAGTTGACAGCCCCTCAGCACGTTAAACAACTTATATCAAACTACGGAAAGGTCATGCATGACAAGCTGTTTGTTCTGTTTACCATTGCGGGGGTGCTTATTCTTTCCATGGAGTTCCAGCTCACGAATTACATAGGTATTCGACTAAGTGAAGAAATGCCTTCGCAACCGTTTCTTTTCTGGGACATAGACGGCGTCCAAACAATGGGGATCCTTCGAAGTGAAAATACGATTCTGGTCGTCTTCCTCATGCTTTTTGTCACGAGGATTCCACATTCATTCAAAGACAGGAACGTACTTGTGTGGAGTTGTTTCTTCTTTTCGATAGGGTATGCGGCACTTGCTTATTCAAATAACCTGTACTTTTTGTTCTTGATGATGGCGTTACTCACGATAGGAGAAGTGTTCCGCGTGCCCGTAGAGCAGTCGTATATGGCAGCCATTCCCCCTGATGATGCCCGCAGTTCCTATATGGCATTTAACGGGCTGAAGTTTAACCTATCCATGTTGATCGCATCCGTCACCGTCACACTCGGAGCGATTCTACCATCAAACATCATGGCGGGGCTCATCCTCACCATTGGACTTTCTGGTACGATTATTTTAAAAATGATTTCTCCAGAATTAGATAGGCGAAAAGAAGGAGCGGAATTGAAGCAGAATCATGACGGTGTTAAAGCAGGTTAGGATATACGACGGAAATACACTATGGGAGTGTTCAGTCCTGGATTGTTTAAATTTACTAGGTAGATGAGAAGGCTTTGAGTTGAAATTTGAAATGGGCGGATGCTATATTATCCTGAATAAGGTACGAATCCCGTTCATACCTTTTAAAAGAGACCAATCGGACGAAGGGAGAGTCTATGGATAATAAATGGGAAGTCGCACTACCTTCTTTATCTCAAATGACCGTGTATTCAAATGCAAATAATGAGCCTGTCACAATCCATGGTGGTGATGAAACATTACGATGCATTGGTGTCGGGACAGACGCGGCGGTCTTTCAATCCATTTATGCACCCGAATTTGCTTTCAAATTATATGCAGAAGATAAAAGATCTAAAATAAAAAGTGAAGAAAAAGTCTATCAAACCATCGGAGATTCCCCTTATTTCTCCACCTGCTATGCAGCATATGATACATTACTGGTGTTAAGTTTTGAAGAAGGAGCAACCCTTTTTGATTGTTTGCTGCAGGGAATCAAGATTCCTGAACAAGTGGTAGAAGACGTGGAAAATGCAAGACAATATGTTCGAGATCAAGGAATGAACCCTCGTGATATTCACTTGAAAAACATTTTATTGCAAAATGGAAGGGCGAAAATCATTGATGTATCCGAATATATCCAACCTGGAAATGATTTCAGATGGGAGCATTTAAAGAAAGCTTATGAAGACCATTACCACCTTATAGAAGGACGGGCCGTACCATTTTGGTTATTGGAGACCATACGAAAGTGGTATAATTCATGGAATAAGCATTATAGTTCATATGAGGAGTTCATGAAAAGAGTAACAAATTTTACTTCCTTTAAATAAGTCTTAAGCGTTCAAGGCTTCTGTTGCTTTGTACGCTTTTTTGATGAAGAAGAGGTATCGATGAACTCGAATGAGTTGTACAACATGATTCCTTTTGACATAATTCAATTTAGAATAACCTTATATAGGATAGAAACAGGAGGGAGAATATGTGGTTTCAAAACGAAGTAACAAAGAGTCTGTGTACAAAATATCCTATCATCCAAGCAGGAATGGCTGGAGGGGTCACAACCCCAGCACTGGTTGCTTCTGTATCAAATTCCGGGGGGCTGGGGACGATTGGAGCAGGGTATATGTCTGTCACGGATCTCAATGAAAGTATCAAACAAGTAAAAAAGCAAACGAACCTGCCATTTGGGGTGAATTGTTTCATTCCTGAGGCACCGGAGTATAGTGAAGAACAGTTAAACCATATGCAAAAATTACTGAAACCATTTAAAGAAGAGTTGAATCTATTCAATGAAGGTCAATTCGCTTTAAAACAAATTGATCTTGAAAGACAGATTGAAACGATCATAAAGGAAAGGGTGCCTGTCTGCAGCTTTACATTTGGAATTCCGCCAAAGGAAATAATGAAAGAGTTGAAAAAAGAAGGTATTAAAGTGATTGGAACTGCGACGACGGTGGAAGAAGCATTGATCAATCAAGAGAGTGGAGTGGATTTGATCGTCGCACAGGGAAGTGAGGCGGGTGGTCACAGGGGTACATTTATTGGTACATACGATGAATCGATGATAGGGACGTTTTCACTTATTCCACAAGTAGTGGATGCTGTAGGAGTACCGGTTATTGCTGCAGGAGGAGTAATGGATGGAAGAGGCGTGATAGCAGCACTTGCTCTGGGTGCAAAAGGAGTTCAGATGGGTACAGCTTTTCTTACAAATAAAGAAAGTGGAGCAAAAGACATACACAAAAAAGCTATTTTACACGCGGAAGAGACAAATACAATCATCACATCTGCATTCAGCGGTAAGCCGGCAAGGGGCATGGCAAACTCATTCACAAACATAATGAAAGAGTATGAGAATCAATTCCTTCCTTACCCTGTGCAAAACGCATTGACAAAAGAAATAAGAAGGGAAGCCGGCAATCAACATAACTCTGAACTAATGTCATTATGGTCTGGACAAAGCCCGCGGCTCAGTAGGGACGTATATGTGGATGAACTGATTGATTCCCTGGTAAAAGAAGTAGAAAAAGGATTATTAAGATTGACCAGACAGTGACGGTTTTGATAGATTTCAACATCATTTACTCATCTTTAGTCCCATTATCCCAAATCTTGTTTTCCCATTATTTAACCTTGTAATACTTTCTAGCAAAGGTATAATTTTGATATAAGGAAAGCGCTTTTTTATTTAACGCAAATTTTCACAATAATTAAAATTCAATTTTCGAGGTGCATTTTCTAGGAGGTTCGCATGAGAGAAATTTTACCTGGATCCATATTGTCTCACATTCAATACGGATATCAAAAAGTTCCTAAGAAAGTCAAAAGTCAATGTCCAAACTGCTCTAAGACCAGTGAATTTGTGTTGAAAGCCAATTTCTATCAAGTGAATAAGACAGGGTTATTCGCAGAGGCAAACTGTTCGGAGTGTAAGAAACCGGCTGTTTTCGTAATCATGTTGAATGATGATTCGATTCATCACAAGGAGGAAGCGGGTCTTTATATTTATGATCCACTGGCTACAAATGGGCCTTTGGATCAGATCCAGGGGAATAAACGGATTCCCCAGGACCTAGTCCGTTCGTTCCGTTCTGCATTGAATGTTAGCCAGTCCAAAGATAACTCCGCAACGGCTGTAATGTCAAAACGAGTCTTGGAAAGTGTCCTGAAGAATTTCAATGGTGATCAATCACCAGGTCAATCCCTGTCGGAACAATTCGATCAGCTGCCAAAGAATGTAGATCTGTCAAAACCCATCCAGGCCCTCAGCCATCTTGTTCATCCAAAATCAGCATTTTATGAAATGTTGGAATTGGAACGGGAGATTGACGATGAAACTGCCGGCCTGCTCATAGAGTTATTGGAAGGCTTGATAGAATACCTGTATGTTCTTCCGGAAAAAATTGAATCGTTACAGGAGAGAATTGAAAAGAAATATTAGGGGAGTAGAGTGCCGTTTCTAGCACTCTACTTTTTTATAAAGGTTTTAACCCAAGGGAATACAATGCTTGATTCACGTCATCGATGTCATAGATTTTCTTCTCGAAACAAAATTGAATCACGAGATCGAATCGGTCACTGTCTGAAAGGGAGAACCCGGCTGCATTCAATAGTTCTCCTGTGTCTTCCTCAGACAATTGCAGAGAAAGACACAGTGCTACCACAGTCCGTTTACCCGGCTTATATTCATGAATCGATCTTATTTTGGAAAAGTGCTTTCGATCTACTCCGGCTTTTTTGTATACGGTAGCATCGGTCATACCCAATCCATCGATATGCCGAAACAACCTTTCCGAAAAAGACGCTGAATGGTGCATCTCAATAAATTCTTCCAGCTCACTGGAGTAAATTTCATCACTTAAGATGGGTTCTGATTTATGTATATCATATATTCGGAATTCTCTACTTGTCTCCACGAAATCAAGAAGCTCCTGCAAAATATGTTCATTAAGCACGCTCTCACCTCCAATTGTCGCTTCCTAAGCGACCCATTCTATACTCTTAGTGGTTATGATTATATCAGAAACGATAAAGAAAGGATGAGAAAAATTGAGAAGTGAATACACTGAAATCATTTTCTTATTAGACAGAAGTGGATCGATGAGAGGTCTTGAACATGAAACCATTGGAGGTTATAACTCTTTTATTGAAAAACAGAGTCAATTACCTGGTCAAACACTTGTGACTACCGTTCTTTTTGATGATAAGGTTGAGCAATTATGGAGTGGGAGGGAGGCAGGTAAGATACGGCTCACGAAGGACGAGTATTTTGTAAGGGGGTGCACTGCTTTAATGGATGCGGTTGGAAAAACGATTCATGAAGTAGGTCATCGCTTATCGAGGATGGAGGAAGGGGGAAGACCTGATAAAGTCATCTTTGTGATCACAACCGACGGTATGGAGAACTCGAGCGTGGAGTTCTCGGCAAGCCAGGTGAAGGATCTTATCAGTCATCAACAGGAGCGATACCATTGGGAGTTCATCTTTCTGGGAGCGAATATCAATGCTTCTCAAGAAGCATGGAATATCGGCATCGATATCGGGAATGCGTATCAATTTGAAGCTTCTTCTAAAGGGGTTGAAGAGATGTACGACGTGGTGAGTGAAGCAGTGTTTGAAAAGAGACATAAATGGTAATCATGATGTTGGGGTCCCATCTATTGGATGGGATTTTTTCATTGCCAATACATTTTAGCCTTACATCAGAATCAAGATCTTTCACGATTCTGATCAGTATTTATTTAAATTTTGCCAAAACTAGTTTATCATAGTGAAGTAGATTCAATTTATTTGGAAGTCAACGGAATTAAAGGAAGGTACACGATGATAACAGAAAACGAAAAGAATATTACGAGAATACATATGGATGGGAAGGAATTCATTCTCATCGGAACCGCTCATGTGTCACGTCAGAGTGCTGAGCAGGTGAAAGAAGTGATAGAAGCTGAACGCCCGGACACGGTTTGTGTAGAGCTGGACGAATCGAGGTATCAATCCATCGTCGAAGGAGATAAGTGGAGGGACACTGACATCTTTCAGGTAATCAAGGATAAGAAAGCCACATTACTGCTCATGAACCTTGCCATTGGATCATTCCAGCGAAGAATGGCCAAACAGTTCGGCATCAAACCTGGACAGGAAATGATTCAGGGGATCGAATCAGCGAAAGAACTAAATGCAGAACTTGTCCTTGCTGACCGTAACATCCAGGTGACATTTTCCCGGATATGGAACAGCGTCGGTTTCAGTGGGAAAGCCAAGCTATTGACCCAAATCATATACAGCATTTTCAGCACTGATACGATTACTGAGGAAGAACTCGAGAAAATCAAATCACAGGATATGCTTGATTCGATGTTGAATGAATTCACCCAAGTGTTTCCCAAACTGAAAACACCTTTGATTGATGAACGTGACCAATACCTGGCTCAAAAAATCAAGGAAGCACCTGGCGAAAAAATCGTTGCCGTTCTTGGTGCTGCACACGTTCCTGGTATCACGCAAGAAATCCATAACGAACATAACTTAGATAAGCTCAATGAGCGACCTGCTAAATCAAAATGGCCAAAAATCATCGGGTGGACCCTCCCTATCATGATCCTGGCCGTCATTGCCTACACGTTCATATCAAACCCGGATGCAGGCATACAGCAGGGTATCAGTTGGATATTATGGAATGGGGGATTCTCTGCCCTGGGGGTAGCCATTGGCATGGGGCATCCATTAGCCATATTAACAGCATTCGTCGCAGCACCTATCACTTCATTGAATCCGCTTCTGGCAGCGGGTTGGTTTGCAGGATTCGTTCAAGCCTATTTCCGCAGACCCAATGTCGGTGATTTTGACTCTCTCCCTGAAGATGTTCTGAGCATAAAAGGATTCTGGAGAAATAAAGTAACCCGCGTCCTGCTCATTGTCGTACTTGCCAATTTAGGAAGTACACTGGGGACGGTCATTGGCGGAGCAGACGTCGTAAGATTATTTCTGGAAAATATATAGAAACAAAATGAGTCATCCTCCTGGATGGCTTATTTTATATAGGTAATTGTTGGAATATTATGTTAAAATGAGTATACAAAAGCTGTGGAGGGGATTACGATAACTGAATTCATCAATCGATACGCCCATTGGCTCCTTCTGCTAATTACTGGATTGAGTATCGGGATGGGATTTACAATCCTCACATCTTCGGTTCAAGGAATCATTGCAGGCATATTTGGCATAGCAGGATTTTTGGGCGTTACCTATCTAGTCATCCATATGGAAGTGCAGAAGAGGAAGAATGGAAAATAAAAAAATTCAAAACTTCAGATTCAGTAACTCAAAAGAACAGGTTGAGCAGTTGAGTTTTCAATTGAATATTGTACATATACAAGGAGAAGCCGCAAAATCTATATTTAAATGTAACGGCACAGCCACGTTTTCAAAACAGATCTTTGGGTAAATAGTAGTTAAGCTTTACCCACGACCTTGTGAGGAGAGAATAATAGGTCTAAGAAAATGGTTAATTCATTTTAGTTACATAATTCATTTTTGAAGAATATATTGAAAATACAAGCTTATATTTATTATAATAACAGAAAGGATTTATAGAGGAGGATCTAATGGACACCCACAGGAGTAAAAGAATCTCAAAGTTATACAGAAAGTTAATTACTTCTGATGCAACGCAAGCTTTCCTTATTTATAAAGGCCTAGATGAGACAACGAAAGCAGAATTACTTGATTTAGTGGCAGAGATGGGCTCTCAGCACTCAGAAAAATTGATGAATAAAATAAGCTAACATACATGTACCGAGTTTAAGACCTGGAGAGATGAGTACCCCAGGTCTTTTTCTTATGAAAGTCTTAATGTGATTGACGTTTATCAGCGAAATAAATAATATATCAATAAAATAAAGCTAAGTCTTATGTCCCCCATTGAATACTTTACTTCGATGATATTTGACATATACTTAGAAAAAGAGTGCGGTGTGATTTCGATTAGGAAATCCATCGCATTTTTTTATTTCAATCCGATTTTATCATTCCATTGAACTACTTCTTCTTATTCTAAGGTGAATGATACAATCGGAAATAACCTTTTATAGTCCATACTTCCTTTATTTATGAAAATAGGAATATATTCCTTTTTATTCAAAAAATTATTGTAATTAAATGCTATAATAATTATAATATTAAGAAAATTTAATAAATATTTCCTAAGAAAGGAGGGGACACTTTATGAACGTATATATGTCAGTTGATATGGAGGGTATAACAGGACTGGTTGATCATACTCATGTCTCATCAGATAAGCATAATTATGAACGCGGAAGAATCATTATGACAGAAGAGGCCAATGCCGTTGTGACTGCTGCCTTTGATTCAGGCTGTAAGGAGGTATTGGTAAATGACAGTCATTCACAAATGAACAATTTGTTAATAGAGAAACTGCACCCTGAAACGAAACTGATATCCGGTGGAGTAAAGCCATATTCCATGGTTCAAGGACTGGATGAGACGTTTGATGGGGCTTTTTTTGTTGGTTATCATGCCCGGGCTTCCATGAAAGGGGTGATGTCCCATTCCATGATCTTTGGGGTGAGAAACATGTACATCAATGATGTGGCCGTTGGTGAACTGGGATTCAATGCATACGTTGCAGGGTACTACGGTGTTCCTGTGTTACTGGTTGCAGGGGATGATCAGGCTGCACAGGAAGCAGAAGTATTAATTCCAAATGTTACAACTGCCGTGGTGAAGGAAACGATTTCCCGTTCTGTTGCAAAGAGCCTTACCCCGGAGAAATCAATACAATTATTAAAAAAGAAAACAGAAGAAGCGATACATAATAAGAAAAAGGTACAACCACTCACTCCTCCTGAACATCCAACTTTACGTATCGAGTTTGCAAATTACGGACAGGCGGAGTGGGCAAGTCTCATGCCGGGAACCATTCATGAAGTTGATACCACGATTGTGAGGTTTGAGGCCAGAGATATCCTTGAAGCCTATAGAGCCATGCTGGTCATGACTGAACTCGCGATGAGAACAACATTCTGTTAGGAAGTGTGAGATCAATGAGTACATATTTGTTGAAACGATTACTAGCCATGGTCATAACCCTCTGGCTGATTGTGACGTTAACGTTTTTCCTGATGCATACCATACCAGGATCCCCCTTCAATGAAGAACGGAATACGAGTGACATGGTACAACAAAATCTAGAAGCTCATTACCATTTGAATGAGCCGTTGATGGTGCAATATCTTTTATATTTAAAATCACTTATCTCATTGGACTTTGGTCCTTCTATCACTCAGCCATCGCAAACAGTGAACGATTTGCTGGGGAGGGGATTTCCGATTTCATTTGAACTTGGTATGACGACTCTCATCATCGCTGTGCTTTCAGGAATCATCCTGGGGGTTTTGGCAGCCCTTAGACATAATGGCATCATCGACTATCTGGCGATGACATTTGCCGTACTTGGAATTTCAATTCCGAATTTCGTCATGGCGACTTTATTGATTCAACAAGTGGCTGTAACTTGGGGAATCCTTCCAGTTGCCACATGGACAAGCTGGCGACACATGATTCTCCCGACTCTTGCATTAGCCACAGGACCAATGGCCATCATCGCCCGTCTTACCCGCTCGAGTATGCTGGAAGTGTTGACACAGGATTATATACGGACAGCACGCGCTAAGGGATTGTCACCAGTCAAGATTGTAGTGAAACATGCTTTGAGAAATGCATTGCTGCCGGTGGTCACTGTACTTGGTACACTTGCTGCTGGGATCTTGACAGGAACCTTCGTCATTGAACAGATCTTTGCCATTCCAGGTATGGGAAAATACTTTGTCGAAAGTATCAATCAACGTGATTATCCGGTGATTATGGGAACAACGGTATTTTATAGTGCCTTCCTTATTGTCATGTTGTTTTTAGTCGATCTGGCATATGGTTTCCTTGATCCACGGATAAAGTTACATAAGAAGGAGGCAAAATGATGGGGGTTCCAAATCAACAAGAGCCACTCGCGACTCCAGACGTAAGGGATGAATGGTTCACACCCAAGAAGAGGAATAAAGAAGATGCTGAAGCAGTGGTGAGACCGAGCCTTTCCTATTGGCAGGATGCCTGGAAGCGCCTCATGAAAAATAAACTGGCCATGCTTGGATTAGTATTCTTAACTGCACTAATCATTATGGCGGTCGTCGGCCCGATTATTTCTCCATACGACGTCACTAAGCAAACCTTGTCCAATCAAAATCTGCCGCCTTCTGGTCAACATTGGTTTGGTACGGACGATATGGGAAGAGATGTATTTATCCGTACATGGTATGGAGCACGTATTTCGTTGTTCGTAGGGTTCATGGCAGCGCTTATCGATTTTGTGATCGGGATTGTATACGGTGGCATTGCAGGTTATAAAGGCGGCAAAACGGATAACGTCTTGATGCGCATTGTTGAAATATTATACGGATTACCATATCTGCTTGTCGTTATTCTATTGATGGTAGTAATGGGACCGGGTCTCTTGACGATTATCGTAGCCTTAACTGTGACCGGGTGGATCGGGATGGCCAGGATTGTAAGGGGACAGGTGCTTCAGATTAAAAACTATGAATTTATTTTAGCTTCAAAAACATTCGGGACGAAAACCGCGCGAATCATCAGAAAGAATCTGCTCCCCAATACAATGGGACCGATTATCGTACAAATGACATTGACGGTACCTAGCGCCATTTTTGCTGAAGCTTTCTTAAGCTTCCTTGGACTCGGCATCCAAGCACCATACGCAAGCTGGGGAGTGATGGCCAATGACGGCTTATCTACGATTCTATCGGGATACTGGTGGCGCTTATTCTTTCCTGCTCTATTCATATCATTGACTATGTTTTCATTCAATGTGTTGGGAGACGGTTTACAGGATGCACTGGATCCGAAATTAAGGAGGTAATCACCATGAGTAAAGTTTTATCTGTACAAGATCTCCATGTCTCCTTTACGACCTATGGCGGAGAAGTCAAGGCAGTCAGGGGAGTAAGTTTTGATTTACATAAGGGGGAGACGTTGGCGATTGTAGGCGAATCCGGCTGCGGGAAGAGTGTGACTTCCCAGAGCATTATGAGACTGATCCCGAATCCTCCCGGGAAAGTGACTGGCGGCAGGATCCTCTTTAAGGGAAGAGACCTTTTAAAGGTAACCGAACCCCAAATGAGGAAAGTGCGGGGAGCCGATATTTCCATGATCTTTCAGGATCCCATGACAGCACTAAATCCGACCTTGACCATTGGTGAACAGATCATGGAAGGGATATTGCAACACAACGATGTATCCAAGAAAGAGGCGAAACAAAAAGCGATCGACATGCTTAAGCTTGTAAGTATTCCAAATCCGTTGGAGAGACTGAAGCAGTATCCACACCAATTCAGCGGGGGAATGCGGCAGCGGATTGTGATTGCCATGTCCCTAGTGTGTGAACCTGATGTCTTAATTGCGGATGAACCGACAACAGCCCTGGATGTTACCATACAAGCCCAAATACTTGAATTGTTTAAAGAGATCCAGAAGAAGACGGGTGTATCGATTATTTTAATCACACATGATTTGGGAGTTGTGGCTCAAGTGGCTGACCGAATTGCCGTCATGTATGCAGGGAAAATAGTAGAAGAAGGAAACAGGCGAGAAATTTTTTATCACTCTCAACATCCTTATACTCAAGGACTGCTGGGATCCGTCCCAAGGCTTGATCTTGATGGGGAAGACCTGATACCGATTCCCGGTTCTCCGCCTGATTTATTTTCTCCGCCTGTTGGGTGCCCATTTGTTCCACGTTGTGAAAAAGCGATGGAAGTATGCGACCGTGTATATCCCGTAAAGACACAGTTATCGAACGAACACCATGTCGACTGCTGGCTCCAGGATAAAAGAGCCAACAAAGTCAAGCTTTCATCGGTCAGTTTAACCATTCGTTAAAATGATCGTTGGATAGAAAAATAGGATAAGAGGGGGAAAAGTATGAAAAAGCTATTATCAGTCTTTCTAGTAGGAATGCTCCTGTTCATGCTCGCCGCTTGTACGGCTACGAAGGATGCAGGCAGTGAGTCAAGCAGTGGGGATAGTAAGAAAGAAGATGCAGGAAAGGTCCTTCACCTGAATAATGGAGCGGAACCAACGTCGTTCGATCCACCAATCGGCTTTGATTCCTATTCATGGACAGCATTGAATAACTTAATGGAAGGGATGACCCGACTAAATGCCAATCATGAACCTGAAGCTGCCATGGCTGAAAAATGGGATGTCTCGGAAGATGGAAAAGTATATACATTCCACATTAGGGACAATGCCAAATGGTCAAACGGTGATGATGTTACTGCCGGAGATTTTGTATTCGCATGGAAACGCCTATTAAATCCAGACACAGGCTCACCGGCTGCCTTCCTCGGATATTTCATTGAAGGTGGAGAGGCCTTCAATACTGGAAAGGGTTCAGTTGACGATGTGAAAGTGGCGGCGAAGGATGAGAAAACATTCGAGGTCACACTGACAAGTCCACAAGCCTATTTCTTGAGCGTCATTGCCAATCCTGCATTCTTCCCGATCAATGAAAAGGTTGCTACAGAGAATCCCGAATGGTTTGCAGAAGCGGATACTTTCGTTGCTAACGGGCCGTTCAAGCTGACAGAATGGGAACATGACAGCCACTTCGTTATGGAAAAGAATGATCAATATTGGGACAAAGACTCAGTGAAATTAGATAAAGTTCACTGGGCAATGGTAAACGATACAAATACGGATTATCAATTATACAAAACCGGTGAACTGGATACAGCGGACGTACCGGCTGATTTAAGTAAACAGTTATTTGAAGAAGGTAAAGTGAATGTGGAAGACCAGGCCGGAACGTACTTCTATCGTTTCAATTTAGAAAAAGAGCCTTTTCAAAATCAAAACATCCGTAAAGCATTCGCCATGGCTGTCGATCAACAGCAAATGGTTGACTTTGTAACAAAGAATAAAGAAAAACCAGCTTACGGATTCGTTTCAAAAGGATTTAAAGATCCATCAGGCAAGGACTTCCGTGAAGCTAACGGAGACTTGGTGACTACTGATGTGGAAGAAGCGAAAGCCCACTTGAAAAAGGGGATGGAAGAAGAGGGATACGACAAACTACCGGAAGTCACTTTAACATACAGCACAAGTGATACTCATCAAAAAATTGCTGAAGCTCTTCAACAAATGTTCAAGGAAAACTTAGATGTCGATGTGAAATTAGCCAATATGGAATGGAATGTATTCCAGGATGAACAAAAGGCTTTGAAATTCCAATTATCACGGAGTTCATTCTTAGCAGACTATGCAGATCCGATTAACTTCCTGGAAAACTTCCAGACAGGACACTCCATGAACCGTACAGGCTGGGGTAATGAGAATTATGACAAGCTGATCCAACAAGCAAAGAATGAAGCGGATGAAGCAAAACGATTTGAAATGATGTATGAAGCAGAAAAAATCCTAATGGATGAATTGCCGATCATCCCGATTCACTTCTACAATTATGTGTATCTACAAAATGAGGATGTGACAGGTATCGTCCGTCACCCGGTCGGCTACATGGAATTAAAATGGGCTGATAAAGAATAAGGAAAGTAAAACAGTATGAGTGGAGGGGCGCGTCGGCACAATTTATGGCCATGCGCCCACTCCCTCTTTTTCTACGAAAGGGGTCAGGTACGTATGATGATGAAACCTTCTAAACTGAAAAAAGGGGATAAGGTAGGGGTTATAGCTCCTGCCAGCCCGCCGAAATCAGAACCATTGAAAAAAGGAATCAGTTTCCTTGAAGAATTAGGATTAGAAGTAAAGGTTGGGAACTCGGTACATAAGAAATATGGGTACTTAGCAGGTAAGGACACGGAAAGGATAGAAGATATCCATAGGATGTTTGAAGATCCGGATGTGAAAGCCATTTTCTGTGCATGTGGAGGCTTTGGAACGGGACGTATTGTTTCAAAACTGGATTTCGAACTGATCCGCCAAAATCCGAAAATTTTTTGGGGGTATAGTGATATTACTTTTTTACATACGGCCATTCATCAACGAACGGGTCTTGTCACCTTCCATGGACCGATGTTAAGTTCCGATATCGGACTCGAGGGCGTCCATGAAGCCTCAAAGGAATCGTTCCGACAGTTGTTTAAAACGGAGAACATTGACTATACGCATGACAAATCCAAACTTGAGACGGTCTCAGAAGGTGTAGCGACCGGCCCCGTGATCGGCGGGAACCTCACTCTGCTTGTGAGTACATTAGGGACACCATTTGAAGTGAATACCAAAGGAAAGATCTTTTTTATTGAAGATATTGATGAGGAGCCCTATCAAGTCGACCGAATGGTGAATCAATTGAAAATGGCCAATAAATTCAGAGATGCTTCAGGAATCATCATTGGTGACTTTAAGAACTGCGTGCCTAAGAAGCGCGAACGTTCCCTGACTCTTGATGAGGTTTTGACAGAACATATCGCGAGTGCAGGAAAACCTGCATTAAAGGGTTTTAATATCGGACATTCTTCACCGAATATTGCCATCCCGGTGGGCAGCATTGGAACAATGAATACTTTTGAACATACATTTAATATCAAATCAGGCATAAGAGAGGTTGAGAACGATTGAAGATCCACCAACTTGAAACGTTCAGGACTGCCGTCCCTTTACATACCCCTTTTAAGACTGCATTGCGTACGGTGACCGTAGCGGAAGCCATCGTTGTTAAACTGACTTGCGACAATGGGATTATCGGCTGGGGGGAAGCACCTCCAACCGTGGTGATCACGGGAGAAAGTTTATCCAGCATCGAACATAGCATCCAACAAGTAATTAAACCCGCGATAATAGGCAAAAACCTATTAAACCATGAGAATCTTTTTCAACATCTTCATTCGTTACTCATCAGGAATACAAGCGCGAAGGCAGCGGTGGATATGGCCATTTATGATTGCCTGGCTCAACATTGTCACTTGCCACTCTATCAACTTCTGGGAGGGTACAGAGGGGAGCTTGAGACAGATTACACGGTGAGTGTGAACAGCCCGAAAGAAATGGGTGAGGATGCAGTAACATATGTGAATAAAGGCTTTGATGTACTGAAAGTGAAAGTCGGTAAAGATGAAATCGAAACAGATATAAAAAGAATTCATGAAATCCGCCAACGGATCGGTTATGATATCAAAATTCGACTGGATGCCAATCAGGGATGGGAATCAAAATCCGCAGTCAGAGCGATTCGCAAGATGGAGGACCTTGACCTGAATATCGAATTAGTTGAGCAGCCAGTGCCTGCACATGACATTGAAGGCTTGAAGAGGGTCACGGATGAGGTCGAAACCCTGATCATGGCTGATGAAAGTGTGTTCACTCCATATCAAGCCTTTGAAGTATTAAAGACCCGAAGTGCTGATCTGATCAATATTAAACTCATGAAAGCGGGTGGAATCTACCAGGCTCAGAAAATAAATGATTTAGCTGAAGTTTGTGGGGTCGAATGTATGGTTGGCAGCATGATTGAAACCAGACTGGGAATAACGGCTGCGGCCCACTTTGCGGCAAGCAGGAAAAACGTCACTCGCTTTGATTTCGATGCACCACTTATGCTGGCTGAAGATATTGTAGTCGGTGGTATACATTATACTGGAAGGAAGATTACTATGCCGACTAAACCTGGTCTTGGCATAGAGAGAGTTAAAGTATGAATAGAGAGGGGAAATCAAATGACGACGAAAGCTCAAATAGCAGTGCCTGTAGCAACTCTATGGACAAATCGGGATTCCGCACGTGACTTGGATACACCCGCAATAACCAATCCTGCTCACATTACAGATTGGTTGGACTCCTTAACTTATGATACGCGCTTAGCACTATGTGATGAGAACCGAATACAATCTCAAGCCTTATTCGGTCAGGAAGTATTTGTGTTAGAAGAGAGTAACGGTTGGTCCCACGTCCTTATACCTGATCAATCATCTTCAAAAGACGATCGCGGATATCCCGGCTGGATCCCGAGTGTTCAGCTTTTACCCGGAGAGTCATCCCAAGCGGTTACATATGCCATTGTAACAAGTAAATTCACGGACTTAATCAATAAAGAGAATGAAGCTGAATTAGAACTCAGCTTTCAAACCATTTTACCGATTGTGAAAGAGCATGATGATTTGATAGAAGTGGAGACTCCTTTGGGTACAAGGTTCTTAAGGCAGACAGATATTATGGTATCCAGATCGAAAGTGAATGATCGAAGGGGAACTGGCCTGGACATTGTCTCAACCGGAGAATTATTTCTTGATCTTCCATATTTATGGGGCGGGATGTCAAGCTTTGGGTTTGATTGCTCTGGATTCAGCTACACGATGTGCAAAACTCAAGGATACTTGATTCCACGGGATGCCAATGACCAGGCGAAGGAAGGGAGAGAGGTACCTTTGGATCAATTATTGCCTGGAGACCTCTTGTTCTTTGCGTACGAAGAAGGAAAAGGCAGCATTCACCATGTTGCAATCTATCATAGTGACGGTAAGATGATACACTCTCCCAACACCGGTAAAACGATAGAGATTTTGTCATTGAAAGGAACGTATTATGAAAGAGAATTATGTGCCGCCAGACGCTACTGGGAAGAAACGGAGGGACCCCGATGACAAATCATAAGTTGCTTGAAGTGAAAGAATTGAAAAAATACTTCCACCTGGAAAAAGGAAAGACATTAAAAGCTGTGGATGGTATTTCATTTGATATATACAAGGGAGAGACCTTCGGATTAGTAGGGGAATCCGGGTGTGGAAAGTCCACGACCGGTCGCACCATCATCGGGTTGTACGACCGGACTGAAGGTGAGGTCTTATATGATGGCAAAAACGTCCACAGGCTTTCGGAAAAGGAAAAACAATCATTCTACCGGAATATGCAGATGATCTTCCAAGATCCATATGCTTCTCTGAATCCACGCTCAACCGTAAGGGAGATCATAGCTGAACCTATGGAGGCACACAAGTTATTCAAGGATAAAAGAAAGCAGATGGAACGCATTTATCAACTTTTAGAGGACGTAGGGCTTAATCGTGATCATGTCAATCGTTATCCTCACGAATTCAGCGGGGGGCAGCGTCAACGTATTGGCATCGCAAGGGCACTTGCCCTTAATCCGGATTTCATTATTGCAGACGAGCCGATTTCTGCACTTGATGTATCTGTACAGGCACAAATTGTAAACTTATTAACGAAACTGCAAAAAGAAAAGGGCTTGACCTTTCTCTTTATTGCACATGATCTTTCGATGGTCAAACATATCAGTAACCGTATAGGTGTGATGTATCTAGGTCACATCGTTGAACTTACCGAGAGTAAAGAGTTATATAAGAAACCTCTTCATCCCTACACTCAGGCATTGCTTTCCGCGATCCCGATTCCCGATCCGGATGTGGAGGATTCTCGGGAAAGAATGATCATTCAAGGGGAAATCCCAAGTCCGATCAATCCCCCGACTGGTTGTGTGTTCAGAACCCGCTGCCCGGCAGCCATGGAAGCTTGTGCCACCCATAAACCTAAATGGCAGGAAGTTGAGGAAAAGCATTATGTAGCTTGTCACCTTTACGACAAGGAAATCACAAGGGAACATGACGAAGTGGCTGTCACTAAGTAAAGGGAATGAAGAAATAAATGAAGAGTCCAGAATATAAAATCAGGGAAGTAATTGTTCGTTGTAACGGAAGGGTGAGTGTGGCCGTAGAGCTTCCATCTCACTCCTTCCACATTGATGGGGACCGCTCTTATTCAGCTGCCAGCTTAATTAAGATCCCTATTTTACTCGAAGCTTTCCGTCAAGCACAGGAAGGGAAAATATCCCTTAGTGATATGGTTACAATTCCTAAGGAGGGGAGAGTTGGCGGGGCTGGAGTGCTTGTGTCACTTTCAGATCATCTCACCCTTACTATAGAAGACCTCCTTACTCTTATGATCATCGTTTCCGATAATACAGCCACAAATCTCCTGATAGAGCGACTTGGTTTAAATTCCATACAAGAGCTTTGCAATACAATAAAATTAAAACATACGAGGCTTCTTAGGAAGTTGATGGATTTCAAAGCAATGGAACAGGGTTTGAATAACTATACCTCGGCACTCGATATCATTTCATGTTTAAAGATGATGGACATTGGTACGGAATACAGTCAGACGAGCCGGGAAAAAATGCTGCGTATTTTACAACAGCAACAATTTGATACTAAACTTCCATCAAGGATGGACCGGGAAGCTGTATATATTGGCAACAAGACAGGAGAATTGCCTGGGATCGAGCATGATTGCGGCATTATTAAGTTTCGAGATAAAACTGCCTATGTAGCGGTACTTATCGATGAACTTGGAGAAAGCGAAACTGGGGAAGATACGATTGCTCAGATCGGAAAGTTGATCTGCGATTTCTTACTCAAAGATAACAGCTGAAAAAGCAGATGAGCCATTTGAATGATGGCACATCTGCTTTTGGCTATTGTTTGGCAGAAAATAAAAATAATATATGCTATTTAACCAGCTTATTCCGATCCTCCATACTTGGAGGCTGTTCCATCCAACCGTTCTTTGCCATTATTTTACCACCATCTTGCCCATAAGTTAAAATATCTTTCGCAGTCGAAGCAAGCATTACAGGAAGATCGCTACGTAAGCTGAAAGCGGTGCCCAGTGCATTGCTCCCTAAGCCGAAATTAGTAAAAAGTGAGGTACAATACATCATGAGCTTATCTGAGAATGGCGCAATCGTAGAAATTGTTGCTCTCCCTCCGGATGGAGAAGGGGCTTGGATATCACTTTGCAACAGCACTTTAGAATAATCACTAATGATTTTCTTTGAAACTTCTTTTCCTTTAATAAAATATTTCTTCACTTCCGGTTCATTTGCCACCTGGGCAAATCCCGTCATCATCTGCATTCCCAATGTATTTGATTCGATTCCGAAATAAAGATAGGCAACTTCTACAGTGTTCAACACTCTTTTATCTGAAAAGATGTTGAAACCAGCCATATAATTAGGGCTTTGAGCAAATTCGATCGTACGGGGAGGGGTCACAGCAGGCGGTCCTGGTAATACATCCTTTTCCCGTAAGTAATCCATGCACTTTTCATAAGCGGTTTGAGTCATTCCGGTCAGCTCTTTATATAAGAGGATGAGATCTTTCCTGTATGACAGATTGACGTGTAATGTATGTAACCCCATACTAATAGCTTTAAGCTGCCTTAGAAACATGATATCGAAATGGTGATCAAATAGCTTGGGAACCCCGGGATTTACATCCTCAGCGGTAAAACCGGCCGGAATGACACACCCCTCATCTTCGAAAAGAGAGATGAGCCTTTCGACGTATTTTTTTACATTTGTATGTGTGTCAACCAGAATGCGTTTTGCTTCCTCATCATCCGCCTTCTCTATGAAATACTCCAGTATTCGCTGAATCATCGTCTTTTGTTGATAGGTCATCCATAAAGTAGCAAGCTCACTTGAACATAACGCCTTTTTATCAGTCATGTACACCATCCTTCATTTTATTCCGAGTTCATCATGGTGCCCGGAAATTTCATATACTCATTTTTCCTCTTAAACTGAAGATTATTCCCTATTGAATAAGATAGCGAAATCATAGTTCAGCTGCGACGGGGCAAAAAAACAAGAGCACCCTAATATTTATGGATGCTCTTGCTTTTTTGCAAATGAATGAGGGCTGTATGCAGACTGGCGAATGTTGGGATATGAGTGATGACAATTCCCAGGTTGACCATGGTTTGAGCAATTTCCGGTCGAATACCTGTCAAAACTGCCTGAATGCCGGCTAATTTAAGAGCGGCGACTACTTTAAATAACTGATCTGCTACCATTGTGTCAACCAAAGTAACACCTGATAGATCAATGATCAGATATCGTAAACCCAATGCAGACCCTTTTGTGAGAGCCCTGTCCATTAAATCCTTCGACCTTGAGGCATCAATGTCTCCAATGAGTGGCAGAATGGCAATCGAATTGGTCACCTTGACGATGGGGATGGAAAGCTCAGAACTGATGGTATCCGAAAGGGGATGAGAATAAGCGATTGTAATTCGGAAAATGGCACGGTCCACCCCTGTGTGAAAGAGAGAAAGTAAATCGTAGAAAGTTGCAATCGACAGCTCTTTATCGATCGCCTCTGCTTTTATCACCTCTCCGATCATTTTGCGAAAGTAATGAAGATCGTTTATCGCTACTTCAAGGGAAACGCCCAGCTGCTTGAATAAGGTAACGGAAGAACATGCCCACTTTTCGATGTTTCCTGAATCCTTAGCCATTCGCAATGAATCGGCCAGCACCTCGATGGAATCGCCTCTCCACTTTCTAAGAGACATTTCGACAATATTCGAATACGAAGAATCTATATTTGCTCTTTCCTGAATCAGCTCAGATTTTGATTTGATGATACGATTAATGAAATCAAGATATTTATCTTGGTCCTGAACAGCCTTCATCGGCATATGGTAACCTCCTATTATAGATCAACTTTGAAGGTTGTCTAATTATGTAAATATATTTGGAAAAAAGAATAGAGGTAATGTTGAATTCTATGTTATGATTTTTTGTAAAGAGTACAATAGCAATGTTAGGAATTGAGGAAGTAAGGTGTTTCATTGAAGAGGTGAAGGAATGACGATTGATAGATTCCTACAATTTGATTATACAGAAGATTAACAGGTAAAAAAGTGTCTGTTTAGACACTTTCTAACATTCAGTATACATTTGTTTATCTGTCATTATGGTTCAGAAGGGGGATTGAGGGTTGAATAAAAGAACTTGGCTCACTAAGTTACGAAAAAGGAAAAAGATGACGCAGCAGGAAGTAGCAGCAAAAGCCTTTATTGAAAGATCCTATTATGCCCAAATTGAAAATGGAATCCGGAAACCAAGTGCTGAAGTGACGCTCAAGTTAGGTCAAGTGTTGGATTTTCATGCATCAAGTTTTAACCTGGAGGAAAATCCATTCTCCATCGCCTTACAAAATGCCCCTGTCATCCTGGCTCATTGTGATACACAATTACGGTACACGTGGATTTTTAATACCCCTGACCTTATTCCCGAAGATCATATTGGAAAAACAGATGTGGAATTGGATGATAATGAAGGGAATCGTGCCTTGATGAAGTTAAAGAAAGAGGTTTTAACAGAAAAGAGGCCAGTCAGTCGAGTCATTACCATTCCATTATTATCTGGGGAAATTTCATATAATGTTTATGCACATCCCCTTCTAAATGAGGATGGTGCCATTATTGGAGTTGCCACTGCTTCCACAGTAATACATAGCAACAGACCCAATGATGAGCTCTATAATACGAGGATGAAAAAAGAAAAGTAGAAAAAAGAGATCGAAGGATGATAAACCCTCCGATCTCTTTTTTTGAAAGCTATCGATCCGTTTCCCTAAACTTAATATCAATGAGTTTTTCGCTTTCAGTTTCAAACTGGATATCAATAAACACTCCGAATTCTTTACCATCCCGTCTTAACCAAAGCTTGAATTTTTCAGTTGAATTCATCATTCCATATTCTTTTCCAATGTGAAGATAATCCACGATCACTGCATCAGGATACCTTTCTTTCGTTTTTCTCACAGCAAGACTTCCCCATTTTGCATAGGACGGAATTTCCTGCTGTGCATGAAGAACCTGAGTACCGTCACCGATTGACAGGTTCGTCATGACCATCAGACCAAGAACAATTGAAACTAACCGGATCAATTTCAAAAGCATTACCCTCTTTTTACCTTGTAGGTTGTCTTTTCTGTCTGAAATTATTCCCTTTTTCTAATATCAATAGCATTTGAAGATAAGTGAATTATTTTTTTAGTTGGAATATTCTTTACTTAATCCACATAAAATCTTAAACTGTGGATGTGGGAAGAAAATCTTTCCAACATAATGAAAGGAGGCGATGGCGATGATTCCAATCGTCGATGCAAGTCAAAATATCAATGATTATGAGGTTCTTTCAATTAAAACATAGCGTGGGAGGATATTATGAAGACAACTCTTCAGCAAGTGAAAATCGTAGAATATCATGAAGGATTAGCAAAAGGAATCGCCAAAATGTGGAATGAAAGCCGCGAAAACTGGGGCGGGGATTCCACCGTTACAACAGAACAGGATGTGAAGGACAAGGAAGAGAGTTCCACCAATCTTCATTTATTTTTAGCCATGGTAGGGGCCGAGGTCGCAGGATACTGCGGACTTTCTGAATATCGTGAAGATGTAGGTGCTCTATACATTCCTTTACTGAATGTCCACCCTAAGTATCAAGGGTTAAAAATCGGCAAACAGCTTGTCTTAAAAGCGATCGAGAAGACGGTGGAATTACAATGGCCACGACTTGACTTGTTTACGTGGCCAGGAAACACTAAAGCCGTGCCACTTTATAAAAAATGCGGATTCTTCTGGGAAGACCGTGATGATACAGTTCATTTAATGAATTTCATCCCAATGGTGCTTCAAATCGATCTGTTGAAGCCTTTTTTCGAGAAACATGATTGGTATCAAACCAGTCAGCGTTTGATTGAAGTCAAACCGGATGCTCTGAAGGTAAATGAACACACATATTATGAATATAAGTGGGAAGCAGGCGAAGAATTCGTCCGCATTCAATTTGAACGAACGGGACGAGGCATTCGTTTAATTGAAACACAGGATTATTTAGTTCAAATGAACGTGCCGGAATTTAAACTTTTGGAAAATGAAGAACATTATGTAAGCTATCATGTTGAAAATCGCAGCAAGGAACCAATTGAAATTTCAATAAAAGGTGTTTCGTCACCGATAGCAGAGCATGATTTCGAAGCTACCTTTCTGGTCGAAAACAAATGGATGGGGGATTACCCTGTAAAGGTTTCGATGCCAGAAAGTGAACCTGGTCCATGGAAAACACATCCAGTGATTGGGGCTGATTTCAAAATAAATAAACAACCTCTCTCGCTGAAAATGGGTGTATACCCCAAGCAGGCAGGTAAAGTGAACATAAGATCTGTTAAGAAGAATTGGAGACCCCACAGTAAGGGAACCGTCTATCTCGACCTTGAAAGTCAGGTTGGCGAAGATTCCACTTGGACAGTCAAACTGCCTGAGAATAAAGTGATTTCTTGGGATGAATCTGAGGTGATCGAGAAGGTCGGCGCCAAAGGGAGAGTTTCCATCCCGGTACCTGTGCAGCTGTTGAAAAATGGGTTTTTATCAGAAGAAATTGTTGTAGAGGTTAAGTGGGAAAACGGACACCGATCCTCCTTTACGACTTCACTGAGAATTGCATTTCCTGGATTCGGGGCAAAATTCGGCGGGGAAACAGACGAGCACTGGTTTGGATATAATGGACCACACTATGTTGAAATCGAAAAAAGAAATCACATGGTGAAAATCGGCTCAACTGCTTTCACCAGGGATCCCATTTCATTCTTTACCCCTAAATTCGGTAAACCATACAGCGAAGAATTTTCAAAGAAAGAAGCGTCTTCTATTGAATACATCGAGTTACCAGAGGCATTGGTTGTGAAAACATCACTCGTATCAGAAGCGTTTCCTTCCATACTACTCAATTCATATTTCAAGATATATGGAGAGGGGTTAGTGGAAGTCAAGCATGAGGTGGTAAATACAGGGGATCAGGAAAAGAAGAAGCTTTCTTTGATTCAGCCCGTGTTTACAAGTCTGGAAGGTCTGTCAGTCCCTCAAAATGAAGGGGTCTTGAAATGTAATGAATCCCTGGTTCCATTTGTGGAGTATATTGATGATAAAGCTATTTCAGAGCGATGGATGTTTCTCGAAGCATCTATAGGGGATACGATCGGTTTATCCTGGCCGGAAAATGCCATTGCCAGAAAAGATGATTGGCGAATGGCTTTGGAATATGATATGGATTTGATACCTGCCCATGAGGAGCTATGTTTAGGTCCAATCCAGGTAGGCATCAACGTGTCTAATCACTGGTCGAAGTGGCGCGAATTGATTACAGGGAAAGATGTAGAATTGAAGGAGCTTCCTCTTTATGCTTTCGAAAAAGCAAAGGGAGACGTTGTCTCTAGCTTAGGTGTTAAAGAGGATTATTCATTCAAATCTATGATGACTCCTTATGTTCATGGAACATTATCCGTTCAGCACGAAGATGAAACGCTTGTGAAGGATGTGCTGAAAGAAGAGAGTCTTACTCAAATAAGTGTTCAACTTGAACATAATTCCCCTGGGGTAAAATGGATATCAGGTGAATTCATTACAAAGAGTCAAACGGCGAGGGTGGATTCCTTGCAATTTGTTATAGGAAAAAGTGATGTAAAGATTGGACAAAATGATGGGATTTGGTCTGTTGATAATGGGGTTGCGTCGTTTAAGGCCTCTTCGAATTACTATCCGGGAATTTATTCATTAAGTTTAAATGGAAATGAAACTCTTGATCATCAATACCCGACCCCTGGCCCCCGTGCCTGGTGGAACCCATGGGGCGGTGGGATTGCATACTCCTTCCGAAATATCAGTGGGTATTCCATGCTGAAAGAAAAAACAACGATTGAATCAGTAACGAAAGTGGATCAGAACGGTCACCGTTGGTCCGGCCTCAGTATAACAACAGAGTTTAAGCAGCACGGGAAGATGAAAGGCGTCACTCTACAACAATACGCCTTGACCCTGCCGGATGTACCGGTTCTTGCCGTTTACGCAGAAATCCATCAACATTCAGGGCAAACGTTTGACAAAGAAATACTGGATCTGGATGCTTTCTTCAAGCTCGGAGAGACGTTACAATCCAGTTACATTACACTTCCTACAGAAGGAGTCTTCCAAAAATACTATGCGGGGTCGGAAGAATTCGTATTAAGGGATACACCGTTTATCATGTTGGGATCTGACGTAAGGGAAGAGATGATGACGTTTGTTCATCCTGCTAATAGAAAGATGTCAGAAGCATACATTAATCAAGACGCACTTTTAGTAGCATCAACTAAAGAGTGGTCGGCTCCCACAGGGGAAATCATAAAGATAGAGCCAAGTATCCTCTTCTACGGAGAACTGAAGGACACCCAGAGCATTAAAGCATTACAAAACATCAAATTCAGTTAATTCAGCCCGAACTTGCCTGCAGTGCAGGCAGGTTCGTGTTTTTTTGAGGTTTAAAGAAAAGGGACGGACTTCCAAAAAGTGTTACTTTTCTTGTGGAAACCCTGTTTGTATAAGGATCCGAGAGGATATGTGGCGAGTTTTTGGAGGTCCGTCCCTCTACAGTTTATGCTGGGGGTGAAGGCATTTTGAGGCAAAGTGAGCTTAGTAGTATTAATAGGGCAGGATGGAATGATGGTGCTTATCAAGCGTGGGTGAATCGTCATGGATTGCCAAAGGATTATGCTCTTACACTTATGAAAAATCCACAACATAAAGTATTGAAATATTTAAACCATATGGGAGATATCAGAGGTAAAAGAATTGCAAATCTACTAGGGTCAAAGGGTAATAAAGCAGTGTCCTTTGCCCTATTGGGTGCTGAGGTAACTGTGGTGGATATTTCGAAAGAAAATAGCCTGTACGCGATGGATTTGGCAGAAGCCGCTGGTGTCGAGCTTCATTATATCATTTCTGATTTGTTAGAAATCCCCGGTGAAGAGAAAAAAGAGGATTATGATTTTGTCATTTTGGAACTTGGCGTTCTACATTACTTTGTTGATTTAGTGCCTGTTTTCACTATCGTCAGTAAGATGCTTAAGAAAGGCGGAACTTTCATCTTGAGGGATTTCCATCCGCTGCTTACTAAACTATTGTCGGTTGAGGGTACGAAAATGGTGGCAGCAGGGGATTATTTTGAGAACTGTGAAGTGGAAGTAGAGGTTGCATTCTGGAAATTATTAAAGACCGATCTACTGCACCGATCAACTAAGAATAGAATTCGCAGATGGACACTGGGTGATATCATCACAGCAATTGGCATTACAGGCATGACCATTACTCAATTAGAAGAAGAAGCCGGAATAAGATGGGCGTTCCCACCCAATGCTCCATTGGGGATTGAAAATAACATACCTGGTTTATTTACAATCATTGCAGAGAAAAAATAGTTAGAAGAAATGGAAGGGGGACGGACCTCAGAAAGAGTATACATGACAATAGAATCATCACTTCTAGAGGTCCGTCCCTCGTAAAGGTTACTAATTGTTTTTATTCTCTTCCTTACTTTGTGGATCTTCGTCTTCCATTATTCCACTTACTGCCTTTTTGAATTCTTTAAGGGTAGCACCAGCGGCTTTACCCAGCTCTGGTAGTTTGCTTGGTCCGAAGAACAAAAGCGCAACAAACAGTATAATCGCTATCTCACCGAATCCCAGATTCATCTTAAATTCCTCACTTTATTTTAAAGTCGTATAACCAATCACTTAACTTTCTCAATTCGAATATGTCCATATTAATGGAAGATATATAAATTCCCCCGGCTGAAAAAAGTTTTTTTAGAATGATGACGTATGAATGTAAGGATCAGAGGTAATTTGATTGGGACCTGACCACTTCAAGAAAGCCCAACGAATCGGGAAAAACCTCAAAGCAAAATGAACTTTGTACGAAGGGCTTAATGCCAAATTCCATGTCAGGGGGAATGGTCATTTTATTAAGGGGATTACCATCTTGTTTGTGGACGAGGGAAGGCTTCGTGTCGAGAATCATGGCTTCATCTGCTAGAAACAGGTGATCCGAAATGGTAGGCTCTCCATCAATGCTTGATAATATTGATTGGTGTGACTGTTGTTGAACAGGATTGGTCATAAATGTCATACATAGAAGCACCATTAACAAAAGTCTCGCCATAGCCCCTTCACCTCCCAAGATCATATTACACTTAATTATAGCCATAATTCTTTTGGTGTCTATAAAAATTCAGAGGGACGGACCTCAAAAGAGAGAGAACAGAGCTTGCATTCTATTTTTTTGAGGTCCGTCCCTCAAGTGTAAGGTTTACTTCTTGGTTTTTCGGGTATAGAAGATTGGATATGTATATTTATGGAAGGGGTTTGGTCATGGAGGAGAAGGTTGTTCATTTTTACGAATCTAAGAAGAAGTTGAGTTTGATTGCGGCTGGATGCATTTTATTTGTTCTATTGTGTTTGTATTTAACGTATGAGTTTTTCTTTATTGATGTGAACTATTTGATAGGGGGGATTGTTGCGTTAGGAGGAATGTTCTTTCTCTTTTGTTTGATTCAGATCTTTAAAAAGCTCTCTAATGATGTGCCTCATGTAAGTATGACTATGGAAAATTTGGTCTTATATGTGTTGCCTGATGAACCCGTTCACATTCGCTGGGAAGATATTGAAAGCTATGTTCCTTACGAAATTTACCGGAATTCTTTTATTGGACTTGTTCTGATCGATGAAGAGGAATACCGCGACAAGATGCCGGATAAGCTAAAACGCATGTCCAGGATGAATGTGAAAATGGGGTATCCACAATACAATATTGTAATAGGCAATTTAAAAGAGCCACAAAAATTGCTTGAAGAATTAACTATTCGTATTCCCCATGCAAATATGGTTACTGAAGAAAAGCCTGTTGCACCTACGAATTCAATGTAATATAACCCCAAAAAGGTGAGCAAACATTGCTCACCTTTCACTTTTTAAGATTAATATACTTTATCCCCATTAAAGATCGAATTCTTCACCACAACGTAATCTACTGTACGGATGGATTCAAGTTTCGTTCCCCCTGCATAGGAGATTGAAGATTGAAGGTCTTGTTCCATTTCAATCAGGGTATGTTCTAATGCCCCTTTATGTTCAACGTACATTTTCTTTCCTTCAACATTTTTCTTTTCACCCTTTTGAAATTCGGAAGCTGATCCAAAGTACTCTTTGAAAAGCTTTCCATCTTTTTCAATCGTTTCTCCAGGAGATTCTTCGTGACCGGCAAATAGCGATCCGATCATCACCATAGTGGCACCAAAGCGGATGGATTTTGCAACATCCCCATGGGTCCGGATGCCTCCATCAGCAATGATGGGTTTAGTAGCCGCTTTAGCGCACCATCTCAGTGCAGCCAGCTGCCATCCACCTGTACCAAACCCTGTTTTGATCTTTGTTATACAAACTTTACCCGGTCCGATTCCAACCTTGGTAGCATCGGCCCCGGCATGTTCTAATTCTCTTACGGCCTCTGGGGTCCCAACGTTTCCGGCAATCACAAAGCTCTCAGGTACATGTTTTTTAATATGTTGAATCATATTAATGACGGCATTGGAATGTCCGTGGGCAATATCGATTGTAATGAATTCCGGGACAAGCTTTTCTTCAGCTAACTGCTCGACAAAGGCGTATTCTTCTTCCTTTACACCCACTGAAATAGAAGAGATTAATCCACGTGACTTCATATCATTAATGAATGACACACGCTTTTCTGGTTCAAAACGATGCATGATATAGAAATAATTATTTTCAGCTAAATAGACAGCGATTTTTTCATCAATAATGGTCTGCATGTTGGCTGGGACTACAGGCAGTTTAAACGAATGGCCACCCAGGGTTACACTCGTATCACATTCAGAACGGCTGTTAACCACACATTTTGCAGGAATTAATTGAATATCTTCGTAATCAAATACATTTTCCATCATTACACCCCTAAACACGAATATTAAACTTTGTTTATTTTATAAATGTTCGTCCATAAGGTAATTTACATCATTTTCTTAGCGATGTCAAAGATTTTATTAATTTATTTGATGATCTACAAACTATTCATTCAGCTAATTATTAAGCGTTTCCATATGCTTTATCTTGAGTGAGATTGTGTTAGAGTATAAACATGCGGGACATATTAAATCCGTATGTGAAGAAAGGTGGATGGGCTATGTACTGGGTCATCGCTCTATTTGATGATAAAACGGAAGAGCTGATTAAAGGAATTTGGAAGGAACTAGCGGTTAAGAACATTTCTTATTATGAAGAAGAGATCAATGAGGCCCGTCCTCATATTACTTTAGGCAGTTACACGGAAATAGACAAAGAGGCATACATAAAATCGTTAGAAGCATTTTATGAATATAGGTCACCCTTCAACATCACATTTAATACAGTAGGATCTTTTTTGAATTTCGGCACGCTTTTTCTTTCCCCAACCGTTACGAGGGAGCTTCTGGACTTTCACTCGTCTCATTACAATCATTTTCATTCTTTTAATCATCTGGCTAATCCACTTTATCTTCCAGGCAATTGGATTCCACACTGCACTTTGGCTAACAAACTTTCCCCTGAAAAATTAGCGGAGGGGTTTGAGTATTGTTTAGGAAGGGGAGACACGATTGAAGCGGAGATAACGGATATAGCCATTATTGAATTAATTAACGATTCAGAGGATTGTATGGATGCCCCCATCATCTTTACTAAATCATTAAGGTAGACTTGTATTATACACTGAGAGGCGGGTTATGATCCCGCCTCTGGGTGTATTATTAGGTAGATTGCAAATGCAGCAAAATTATATATAGCATACTTTCTTCATCACGAATCCACTTTTCGGTAGCGTTGGAATCTCCCGAAGACTATAGCTCATGTCCTGCTTCGGCAGTTGATAGTTAAGATGGTTACTCATGAAAGAGAAGCTGGCTTTCATGACTTCAATGGTCGGCCATTCCCCTGGACAGCGGTGACCAGTATCGTAATCTCCACCGCCTTGTGGGACCAGTTCATAAATACTGCCTTTATAGTCTCTGAACCGCCCGGGTTCGAAATGATCAGGGTCCTCCCAGAGCCGCGGATCATGATTCGTACCATATAAATCAAGCATCACCATTTGACCTTGTTTAAAGTGATATTGCTGCCATACGAAATCCTTGGTTGTCAGGGCAGCCAGAAATGGGAAGAAGGGGTAGTAGCGACGCACTTCCTGAATGAAGCATCGCAGGTCTTCGTCATCAGAATTAATCTTATCTCTCCACTCCGGATTTTCCTCAAGTGCAACGGCCCCAAATATCAGATAGCGTGATATGGCTACTAGAGGGCGAATGACATTTAATAATTCGACTGCAGCCACTTGTTTATCAAGAAGATCCCCGTTCAGGTCTTGGTGGAAAGCCATTTCATATAGGGCAGACCCTTTTCTTGTTTCATGTTCCCCTTGACGCACCATTTGGATAACGCTTTCAATCCATTTTTCTAATCGCTTCCTTGCCCGCAGACCTGCAAGATACTGGGGACCGATTTTCGATGCTCCTTCAATTAATTTGTTTAAGTCTTTGGACCGTTTTGGTATTTCTTTCTCTTCTATCGGTATACCAGCCCATTCACACCCAACCTTTGTGAGTAATTCCAGGGACTCCTCGAAAAGGTTAACTTTACTTTTTTTCTCCCACTTACGTGCATATGCATTCCACTGTCTTGTCGTAATCTTATGCAGTTCATCAAGGCCTTCACGTGTCATCAAAGACAAAAACAAACGTTTACGGTGTACATGAGACTGTCCATCTAACGTTTGAACACCGCCTTTCCCAAAGAGTGTGTTCAGTATGTGAGGGGGCATCGCTCCGTTCCTCTTCATCTTTTCATTATCATAGAAAAGTTTCACACCTGCTTCACCGCTAAGAAGAGCGACTTTCTTACCAAGAACTTTTGTTTCATAAACATCTAGATGATGCTTCTGAGTACGTTTTTGAATAAACTCATAGCCGTCCTTAAAGATCGATAATGTGCGGTCAATTCCCTTATCTTTCGGTACCTGAACTGGCATTAGGTAAACACATTCCCTTCTATTTGATTATTTTGTACTTTCCCACTTTTCTTATGAAAATAAACACCGCTCTAAGCTATTAGTTTATTGTGAAATTGAAATGTAGGTATGGTACCCACATTCGAAGGCTGAAGGAAAAGTTAGGTGTCCGGGCAGTGCCTTCAGCAGAGGTGGAGTTCAAAGGTGCAAACGCCTATCTGGTTGGAGAACCGGATAGAGGAATCTACTATATGATGGAAGCACTAAATCTATCCCGGATTTGTAATGCCATTGCATCGATCGGCATTATGAGAAGAGCCTATCTTGAAGCAAGAAATTATGCTTTCCATCCTGAAACATTCGGACAGCCTCTGGCTCACTTTCCGATGAGATTAATGAATAAACACCGGGCTCATGAATACTTTTTAGCCAGAATGAAAGATGAGCTCTCCCTTGTTCCAGAAGAATTCATCTTGTTAATGTTCCCATAACGGAAGGAATCTTGAAGCTTGAACAACTATTGACATTGGTAACCACGTCCAATCATGATACACAGACCTATCATGCGAAGAGAATGGCAGAACTAATGGTCCAAATTTTTGAAAGTGTGGTGGCACTTAAAGATGCCTATACATTTGGCGGAATAAGAAAACGTATGATTGCAGATATTTTTATCAAGCAAACATGGAGAAAAACCGAATGGATCGATGAAGAAATGAAATCCTTTCAGTACTTCGACGAAATAGTGGGGGGAAAGTAAAGGTTTAAATGAAAAAAATCCCAGGATTTTCAATGTCCAGGGATTTCTTTTTATTTTTCACAGCAGCAGGGACAATCACATTCTTTTTTCGTTTTACACGTACAGCGTTCACAAGGACATTCTTTCGTCACCAAGAAAGACACCTCCTTTTGCAATAAGTTATTATTCATCGTTTCCAAATCACTGAATTCCATACACATTTAGGAACATAATACCCACGTGTTAATAGTAAACGTCAAAGTATGGAAATCAGCATGTCTATATAATGGAAAATTACAATTAATACTAAATAATATCCATTTGTTTACAAATATTAAGTGATAAGGTAATATATGTAATTGTAGGAACAAATGAATGGGGAGGGATTGCAGATGAAAAAATTGATTTTACCCTTTTTCTTGCTATCTATGAGTTTATTTATTGCCGCATGCAGTAGTGATGAAGGTAGTACAGAGGAAAAAGAGACAAACACTGAAGTAACTGAAGAAAATGCAAAGTCGGACGAGATGGAAATGAAATCCGCTCTATTAGACCTTCAAAAGGAAATCATCAACACAGTGAACGCCAATGATTCAGCTATTTACACTTTTGAATCGGCAAAAGCTAAAGAAGAGGATAAACCCAGTGCCGAAGAGATTGCCAAACTAAAAACCGACGCTGAAACTGCTGCTAAAACTGTAGCTGAAGACGTTCATGGGCTAGAAGTACCTGCTGCGCTCGATTCAAAGAAAGACGATATTCAAGGGGCATTGGACGATCTTGCAAAATCATACGAAACCAGGGCTGCCAATCTTTCGGACGAAGCAAACGCAGAATACACAGAATCTGATGAACAATTTGCTTCATTTGAAGAAAAAATGGCTGCTATCTACGAAGAAGCAGGATTGACGAAGCCTAGTTTTTCAGCTGATATTGTAGATTAATAGCTTTAAAAAAATATAGATAAGACTCAGGTTTTTGACTCATTCGGGCGAAACATTGGTTTCGCCCGCTTTTCAGCAAAGCTGAAAAGTAGCTCGTGAAGAAAGGCTAAATGAGTCAAAAATCGTTATATATAGGACTGCATCCGCAGTCCTATTTTTTATGTCTTCATAAAAGTTTACTACCGGAAACATTGTTCACCTCTTCATATTAAGATAGCTTCACTAAAGAAGGTTGCTATAGACCCACACGGGAAGGGGTTGCTATGATATTCAGGTACATATCAATTGTGGAGGATTATGATAGTGAATCAAGAAAAATATGATCAGTTGAAATTGGGAGAGCGTGGTGCAGTTATAAGCATAATTGCCTATATTATATTATCAATCATTAAATTCCTCATTGGAACATCAGCCGGTTCAGAGGCATTACGTGCAGACGGCTTGAACAACGCAACGGATATCGTGGCTTCCATTGCGGTACTTATCGGACTAAGATATTCAAGGAAGCCAGCCGATCAAGATCATCCATATGGCCATTGGAAAGCCGAAAGTGTAGCCTCTTTACTGGCATCCTTTATCATGATGGTGGTGGGGATACAGGTACTATACAATGCTATCCAATCTGTATTTGACGGAAAAACCCAGGCACCGGATCTTATTTCCGCATGGACTGGTATTGGTGCTGCAATAGTCATGTACTTAGTCTATCGGTACAACAAAAAATTAGCGCAGAAAATAAACAGTCAATCCCTTATGGCTGCAGCAAAAGATAATCTTTCAGATGCATGGGTAAGCATCGGCACGGTGGTCGGAATCCTTGGTGCTCAATTTTATCTGCCTTGGTTGGATCCCCTCACAGCTGTCATTGTCGGCCTTCTCATTTGTAAAACCGCGTGGGGCATTTTTATAGAAGCTTCTCATTACTTAACGGACGGATTCGATGAAGAACTTATAGAATCTTACGAAAAGACTGTCCTCGATCTCCCCGGGGTTAAAGGTGTAAAAGATATTCGGGCAAGAAATTACGGAAATAACACTGTCGTCGATGTTGTAATCCTGGTGAGGTCAACCCTCGATATAAAACAGGCACATGATATTTCAAGCGAGGTAGAAGAAGAATTGATGCATAAGCATGAGGTGTATGATGTGCATGTTCATGTGGAACCGAATTAAAAACTTTCATTAAAGGTAAAGCGCATCATTTTAAAGGGCCCTGTTTAGGGTCTTTTTTTGGTTCATATCCATTTTAACAATTATTTCGAAACTTAGCATGAATATGTTGGATGATAATGGTAAAATAATAGAATGAGAGAAGGAAAGTCATACATAGGAGATGAACACCATAAAACGTTATTCTCTTCAAAAACAACTCCAGCGAATACGCATTACGGAATGGGGAAACCCTTCGAAACCCGTGATTTTTTGTCTTCATGGATTGGGGAGTACTGGCCTTAGCTTTATTGAAGTAGCGCACGATTTAAAGGAAGACTACAGAATCATTTCCATCGATGCACCTGGTCATGGAAAGACGACTCCATTTGAATCTGGTGAAGATTATGAAATGAATAACATGGCCGAATGGCTGAATGAAGTGCTTGAACTTCTTGAAATCGATTCATTCTATTTCCTGTCTCATTCATGGGGGAGCTTTGTCGCCCTATTTTATGCAGCCAAATATCCCGAAAAAATCAGAGGACTGATGTTGATCGATGGGGGTTATCAGGGAAAACGTCATTCCATACAAACAGTAGAAGAAGAAGTCGCTTATTATGAAAAAGACTTTGAACAAATTTGGGAAACATGGGAAGATTTCCTCGCCCTCGTTAAGAGTGAAACGTTAAGCTGGTCTTCATTGAAGATGGAGGCCGCTCAAGATCTTTTCCTTTATCATAACCACCAATATTATTGGCATGCCCGCGGGGAAACAGCCGGTCACATCATCCGTGCCATGCACAAGGATGAGGCGGAGGATATTTATCACAAAATAGAAAATCCGGTTTTATTATTAAGAGCCTCTCTCCCTGAAAGCCTTGCTGAAACCCGCAAAAAGACAGCAGACATCTTTAAGGTACTGGCCAAGGGGGAAGTAAAGTGCATTCCGGGTACGACCCACCTTCTTCATTGGGACCGTCCTGAAATTGTAGTAAGGGAAATCAGACAGCGTTGGAAATAAGTAAAGGAGGAATCACTCTATGATTCTATTAAAAACGATGACAGAGAACGAATATCGTGAATGGATAAAAGAGTCCATCAAGGAATATGCAGAAGAAAAAACGAAGGCAGGTAATTTTAAGAAAGAAACGTCCCTGGAACAAGCAGAGGAAGAATTTAATAAACTTTTACCTGAGGGAAGGGAAACAAAAGATCATTATTTATTTTCCCTGTTTCATGAAGAAAGCAAGGAAATGGTAGGTAACTTATGGGTTCTTTTAAACGATGAAGCAAAGGAAATTTTTATATATAATATTAAGATCCATGAGATCAAAAGGGGATCAGGATATGGGAAGGAAGCTTTAGCGTCGTTGGACTCGTTTGCAAGGGAAAAAGGTATCCCGAAAATATCCCTTCATGTATTCGGTCATAACAAAACAGCTCTATCTTTATATCAAAAAACAGGTTATGAAGTAACAAATGTGTTAATGTCCAAATCGCTTTAAAACAAAAGGGCACCTGTTCATTCAGTGTCCTTTTCTACATAGAGGATGATCTTTCACCATGACAGCTGTAAAAGAAACATATAGTTATGAGGACAGTTATTTTTTAATTGGAAATCCATGGCTACTGATTGTAGCTCTAATAATAGTCTTAGTTTTTCTTTACATATTTTTAAGGAAAAGAAGGTAGTGACCCAGGAGAGAAGTAAAATATGCGCAAGTATCAGATCTGGAAGCGATCCTTGCGATTGATCAACTAGTCATCGGGCATGCAAACAGAATGGAAGAAATTGAAAGAGCGATAAAGGAGAAGGGATGTCTAATCATAAAAGAAGGGAAGACTACAGGTTTCCTCCTATTCAATACCCAGTTTTTTGAGAATTCGTTTGTCTCTCTGATCATCATTGCTCCTGAGGAGAGGAGAAAAGGGTATGCGTCTTCCCTTTTGAATTATTTTGAGGAAATTTCACCTACGAAAAAAATCTTTTCATCTACTAATCGGGGTAGTACCAGCGAAGCTGTCACTACCCGCAATAAGGAATAAAGTTAAATATGCAAAGTGTTTTCTATTTCTGATTGCCTTTCTTCGATTGGAATTCTCTCCATCATATCCAATTTAAAGATACCATAAGGATTTACATGGCTATATATAAGTGGACTTAACGCTCTCAAGTCTTCAGGTGTCATCATATCCTGCCACTGCTTTTCTGATAATACAGATTGAATCATGAGTGTATTAATATACACGAGGCAATTTTGTAATAAATGCAGGGAAAGAACGGCAACCTCTTGGTCTTCCAATCTATTTGTAGAAATTTCTCCACCTTTTCCATAGAAAATAAAGCCATTGGCGGAATTCCAATTCTCTACAACATTAAGGCCTTCATTAATTTCTCTCCGAATATCTTCAGAATCCAAATAATCACACAAGAAAATGGTTTTAATAACTTTTCCCAGCTCAGACAGGGCCTGATAAGTCGAGTGTTTTAAATTACTTCTTGTAAATCGTTTTAAGATAGCCTCTGTTTCGGCTGTTCCAAGACGCAGGGCTGTAGCATATTTAATCATCTGATCATATTGCTGACGAATCAATTCCCAGTTGATAGGTCTTGTAAGAATAGGTTGTAAATTAGGGAAAGCATCACTCATGCCACTATCTGGCCTATAAAGTTTTTGTGAATTGATAGCTTTTAATCTTGGCATAAGCTGAAAACCCAAGAGATGACAAAAGGCAAAAGCTACTTCGCTTTGACCGTGACTGTCTACATAATTCTTTTCAACCTCCATGCTTGTACAATGCTTCAAAACTCCTTCAATCATAGACGCTACCTCAGAAGAAGAGCATGATTTTAATTGAGAGTAGATACAGGTTGAATGTTTAGCCACATGCCAGTAAATCATTACACCTCTGCCTCTATACCGAATATGCCATTCAGTCATTAGATTTTGGTCCCACGCACCAAATTTCTTGGAATCGGAAGCACAGGAAGTTGTTCCTTCTCCCCATATATCTGTCATTTTATTTCGCAAAATGGCATTAACAATCTCAGCAATTGCACCCCGTAGATTATCTTTATCTATATATTTTCGCCGTATGTATAATAGGTCTTTGTATTTTTCGCCATGTTCCCCATTTGAAACTCGCTTTAGCCCTGCATTTGTCCCCAAACCGTATAAACATAAGATAAGCCTCTTCTGTAGTAAATATTTACTAACGACCTCTCTTGATGCAGCTGTTTTAAAGAGGTCCGTAAAGTTTACACGCAAATCGGCTTCCTTGAGGATATCTAGTAAACTCGTCATTGGCCATCGTTTCATAATTTCAGCTTTTAGGCGTGATAGGTTAACTGGCTCCGGCACCGGATCAAAAGGAGAAATAGATATTCGGCCATTTCCCTTTCCTTTTGCTAAAATGCGAACCTTATTATTTTTAGGGATTCCTTGATCTAATTTATTTAATGCCTTTGTCATTTCTTCCTTTAAATTTGCGATAAAATCATCTGGATTAATAGGTTTTTTCAATGCTTTATAGTTTTCTTCACGGTGCAGTTCAAAGTCCTGTGGCAGATCTTCATCTGGATTACGATATCGTTCCGAACCAGGTACCCATATTTCTTTGCATCGCAGCTTATCACGTAAGACTTGCAAGGTGCTAATCTCATAATTAATACGATTGATTCTCTCTTCGCCTGAAGTCTCCTGTTCCACGACTAGGTATCTCCAGCTGGGACGGATCACACCATCTAATGGAACCTGGTCAGAATCCGGGAAAAAGTGAGCATTTGAATTTATATATTTTTTTATAAGTTCTAACGCTTCGATTACTGGATGATGAGCCTCATTATTTGAACAAAACTCTAACATATCCAAAATACGGGGAACCATCCTGCGGTAATGGGAACTGTACGATGAACGAATAATCGTATATACCTTCTGTTTGTAGGCAGGCCCTGTATGTTTAAATTCCTTTACTAAATCTTTAAGTGTTTCCTCGCTGATAACAGGATAAAGGACATCCCGAATAATTCCATCTGGATTATCTAACGCTTGTTCAGCCATTTGGAACAATAGATTGTTTTTCCCATTTACCTTCCTTAAATTATGTATTAATTCTTTATCCACTTTACGTTCGGCCCTAACATTAATACGATGAATAATTTGTATAAGTAGTTCAATCAGACCGTCTGTAATTTCTGCTCTTCGAAGCCAAAAGAAGGAAGACAAAAGTGTGTAGCGAATCTGGGGTGGATGCCGGCGCAATTCACGGATATCCTCTGTTGCTGTACGCTTTCTATATTTCTTTAAAATTTTTGGTGAAATATCGTTAAATAAATCATAGGGTAATTGCAGCTCTTTTATGGTTTGAAGTTTCTGTAGTTCTTTGAAGACTGTTTCTAATCCAATGCGTCCAGGATCGGATTTTAATTCATGAAATGTTAATGATTCTTTTGCTTCTGAGGTGTCTTCAACTTTTTCTAAAAGATTAATTAATTTATCTAGTCCTTCACATGTCTGGCTAGAAAGTCTTTGATAAATAGAAGCGAAAAATTTATCTTCATAGGAGTAGGTAGCAGAGCGAATAAGGCGCTCTACTCGATCAGGGGTGGGAGGCACAATTTTTAATTCTCTATATTGTTGGTATAACTTATCTTCAACATAGTTGAATTCATGGCTATGAAATAATACGTGCTTACACAGCCAGTCTGTCAATAAGTCTACATCCTGCAGAGTAGCTTCGCGAAATCCAAAATAGGTGCGGATTTCCGAACGATGATAAGTAACGGTCCGTCCGGTCCAATCATATTCAGAAAAAACATCGGGATTCATCTCTAGTTGCTTAGCGATGTACTCTATAACTGTCTTTGGTATCTCACTCTTGGTATGAGGGAACCTAGCTTCGTATTGAAAAAACTTAAACATGACAGCAAACCCAAGTTTCGTATTTCCCCTTTTTAGTTGAATCTGCTCTTGTTCATCAGGCATAAGGATAAAGTGATCAATTAGCTCATCTAATTCCCAATTCCTTTTCAATGTTTTTCACCCCTTTGTAGCTTACGATATAGAGTCATACGGGAAATACCGGCCTTTTCGGCAGCATCTGTCCGGCTCAACCCTTGGTCTATAAGATATAGGGCATAGTTGATCTTTTCTTCATCAGCTTTTGGTCTTCCAGGATATTTTCCCCGTTTTTTTGCAGCTAAAATGCCTTCCTTTGTCCGTTCAGAGGTGAGATCTCGCTCAAATTGAGCAATGCCTGCAAAAATAGTAAACAACATTTTCCCATGTGCCGTTGTTGTATCCAGCCAAGACTCCTTTAAACTTTTTAAATGCGCTCCTTTTTGGGCGATGAGTTCCGTAATCTCAATCAGATCTTTCGTGGAACGGGATAAGCGAGTTAAATCCGATACAACAACGGTGTCTTCTGGACGAAGAAACTCCAGCATACGGTTTAGTTCCGGACGTTCCCGTTTCGTTCCAGTTACTTTCTCAAAAAAGATGCGTTCACATCCAAATTTTTCAAGCTGTCTTTTTTGGCGATCCAAATTTTGATCAATAGTCGAAACACGCATGTAACCAAATTTCATTCATATCCTCACCTTTCAGCATGATTGTACCAAAACTCTTAAATAATTAATATTGTTACAAAATATTTTGTTACATATTTTTGTTACGTTGTTTATGCTAGATTGGCAGACAAAATATATTTTTCACATCATGTAACAGAAATGATGGTCGTTTTTGTTACGGTTATAGCATCAAAAATACTACTTTAAAAAAATAAAATTAGATCTCTAGTTACTCTTATTCCGAAAACGGGTGAGATTGTAAAAAAAACTCTAATTAAGGATTATTTGTGAGAGTTCTCCTTCTTTAACTTCCATTTCCAAAAATTAAAGTAAGGACCTATATAACATTATGAAGGGAAAACCGACCATTTTTTCATATCTCCTGATGGGTGAGAATAGGTCTCTTATACAATTTCCAAGAGATTGTTCGTTTACCTTACAACCTACCTACTCCGGTAAAAAATTCTGCAATTCGTTTTCTATCTGGATTTTCTTCGTCATTATATTTGAAAGGTATGCACACTGTAGAATTAACCTCTTCTTATATAGAAAAGGTATAAATCTGCACCTATAGATAATATTAACTAAAAAAGGAGGCGTACTCTAATGTATATTAAGTATTCATTAGGATTTTTGATTGGTTCTTTAATTCAAGCAGGGATCGTTATGTTGGCAGAGAATATTGGAATATCTCAGATGGGGGCAAAGTTAACTTTTATGCAGCTAATCACTCATATACTTGCAGGTCAAGTCGGAGGATATATTCTGCTATTCATAATAAGGAAAGTGACTTCTATACAACGTTTGAATACTTTTGTTACTGGTGCAATCTGGGGACTGATTGTGTGGGCTATCGTAATCCCTCTTAATGCTGCACAAGGGAAGGTTACATTGCCTTGGGAGGCAGGAGTAGGGACTGTAATATCAAGTACAATGGCATTTATCGCTTTTGGCATTATTGCTTCATTCACCATTAAGCACTATGGATATGAAAGAGTTCCCAAAGACCTCCAAACAACATAACTTTGGAGGTTTCGGTATACCTTGTACCTTAATTCTCATTTTACTTTTAGTACCAACTAGCAGTAGGGTAAATATTGTATCGCATTTTTAAAAACAAGGAGTAATATGTAGGCCTTTTCTTTGATTAACAGGGATGTTCCTTCAAATATTTTAGGCGGTTTTCAACCTTGATGGATTTTTCGGAAGCAGTACTTAAAATCAAAAGTTTGAGAAGTTTTTTCAAATTTTAGACTTTTTTATGTGCTAATTCATTTATTATTTGACGTGATGTAGGATTTCTCAACGGTATTTGAACTATATAAACCTTATGGCATCTCCCTTTTTTGGAATTTGTTTGCCTGGCAATTTTCCTATTCCATTTAGAAAAGAGATGCTATTCTCATTTTTTGGAGGTCTTTCCTTTTCAAGAGAATTAAGTTTGACAAAAAAAATATAAAAGGATATATTGTTTGTAAGTGACTACTAACATTTATAAATATAATGTAAGTTATTACTAACAAATATGGAGGGGAACAAATGAGGGTACTGAAAACAATTGCAAACAGGATCGTAAAGAATCCAATAAAAGTAATAACGATTACTATAGTTGCTATATTACTGTTTGCCATCGGGGCGCAGCAGGTGGAAATGGCAACAGGGAACAACACACTTATTGAGGAAGACACAAAGGTCTATCAGAATAACCTTACCTTGGAACAGGAATTTGGCGGTGAATCGGTAATCGTGATTTACGAAGCTGATAATGAATCCAAATTGCTGAAACCTGACACTTTGAAGCAAATGAAAGACCTCGAAAGTCAGTTGCGGGTACAAGAGGGCATCTATTCAATCGTCGGCCCCCATACAGCTGTTCTAAAAATATCCGAAAAAAAAGCCGAGAAATATGAAGAAGGCCTGACGGAAATGGCTGACGGTCTGGAGGAAATGGGAGAAAAACTTAAAGAAATCAGTACAAACATGGAAGAAAATACTTCAAGCCAGTCAGGCTTACCGGATTTTGGATCGAAAATATCTGAAATGGAAAAGGGCATCGGTAAGATGGTCGAAGGACAGAAAAAACTGGAGCAGGGTACAGGGGGATTAGTAAACGGCTATTCCAGTATGGGTAGTCAACTCAAGGACGTTGCACTGAAACTCCAGCAATCCGCCGCACAAATGGAAAAGACCGCTGCAGGAAGACCGGCACAGCAGAAACAGGCAGCAGAGTTAAAACAGGTTGGTCTGAAACTTGGCGGAATGGCTGATCAGATGGTTAGCGCCTCCGAGAAAAGCGCACAACTCCCTAATGTATCCAGAAATACCATCAATGGCTTGCAGGGAATGGAAAAAGGACTGAAAGGGCAGCAAAGCCAACTCGATGAAATGGGCGAAAAACAGGCCCAGCAGCAAAAAGATTTGGAAAAGCTTGCAGAGGGACTTACGAAAATGGGGGAAAATCTCATTTCTGTAAGTGATAATCTCAGTGAAATGATTACCTATTCTGACAGCATGTCGCCTGTTATCCCAGAAAAACAGGAGACACTTGACCAAATGATTTATGAAGATGACGGATCATTGCGCACCATATTTAATGACATGATTATCGACGGAAAATACATGATATTCATGATTAAGTTTACGGGTGATGCTACAGACACCAATAAAAGTAAAGCAGTTGCTTTTGTAAAGGATTATATGGAAAAGAACCCGATTGAAGGGATAGACACTATGGTGTCGGGAAAACCGGTTCTGGATAATTCGATCCGAACAGAGATGAAAAATAGCATGCAAAAAATGATGGGTCTTTCCATCTTGTTCATGATTCTGGTTCTCGGTATTGTGTTCCGTGTGAAATGGCGCATATTGCCGCTTGTGATAATCTTGATTGCTGTAATTGGTACAGTTGGATTGATGGGGTGGATCAGTGTGCCAATCACGATGGTTTCGATGGCGGTATTCCCGATTTTAATTGGTCTCGGTATTGACTATGCAATTCAATTCCAAAGCAGATATACAGAAGAAATGAAAGGGGAGGAACAATAAAGATGAAAAACAAAAGCACCGAAAGTGCCAAAAAGACCGTAATCAAGATGACACCCGCTGTCCTTACAGCTCTTTTAGCTACAGCCGTAGGGTTTTTATCCTTGTATACGTCACCGGTCCCAATGATACAAGACTTCGGAAAAATGCTGACAATTGGCATGGTGGTCAGCTTTATAGTCGGATTGTTTATCCTGATTCCGATCCTATTTACCCGGGATCATTTTTTCACAAGATCAAGGACAGAGAATCAGAAAGCAAAGCCTGAGCATTCAAAAATGGAGAAGGCTTTTGGCATGCTCACCAACTTAATTATTAAACTCAGATGGCTGATCCTTTTAATCGCCATTGTCACAGCCACAGCCGGCATTTGGGGGGATATGAATACTGGGGTGGAAACAGATGTAGAAACCTTTATGCCCCAGGATACCCAGGAACTGGAGGATATTCACAGATTGCGTGACATCCTGGGTACCACCGACCAGGTCTCTATCATGTACAGTACAGACAACGTACTTGATAAAGAAACGTTGGAATGGACTGAGGAACTGACTGCTTCTCTTCAACGTGAGTTCCCGTCAGTTGTCGTCGATACAAATTCATTGCCTGCACTATTAAAGCAAGCAAATGATGGAGAGATGCCGGATCAGGAAGAAACAGCCGACATTCTAGCGGATATGCCGGAAGAACAGTTGAAGCTTTTTGTGAATGAAAATAGAGACAGCGCTGTCGTGAATGTCGGCATCAAGCATCTTGAGGCAGAAGAATTGCAAAATTTCATAGCAAGAATGGAAGCATACGTTTCAGAAAGCCAGCCGGAAGGCATCAATGCGATAGTAACCGGTAAGTCGGTTCTAGATGTGGAAATGGTTACCGCACTGACAACAGGCCGATACAAAATGACGTTGCTGGGGATGGGCCTTGTATTTATAGCGTTGCTTTTGATTTACCGGCACCCGGTTAAGGCATTCATTCCTTTACTACCGATTTTGTTCATCGTCGGGTGGTCAGGTGGAATGATGTACTTGTTTGACATCAACTATACACCGCTCACGGCAACCCTTGGTGCTCTTATTATCGGTATAGGCACGGAATTCACTATCTTGATTATGGAACGATTTTATGAGGAGCGTCGAAAAGGGTCAGAGAGACGGGAAGCGATCATAACAGCCAACCAAAAGATCGGCAAGGCTATTTTTGCTTCAGCCTTTACAACAATCGGAGGTTTCAGTGCTTTGCTTGTTTCCGACTTCGTGATCTTGAGCAATTTTGGTATGATGACATTAGTGAACATTTCCTTCGCTCTTATTAGCACGATTATCGTCCTGCCAGCAATCTTGATGTTCCTTGACAGATTTGTGCAAACAAAGGGCGACAAGGAAAGCGGATCGGAAACTGTAATGGGGTGAAATAGATATGAGAGATAAAACAGACCAGATTTTGAATGCGGCAATCAAAGTATTCATCAAAAAAGGATTTCTCCAGACCACAACACAGGAAATCGCCAAGGAGGCAGATGTGGCTGAGGTGACGCTTTACCGCAAATTTTCCACTAAGCAGAACCTGTTTGAGACCGTGGTGAAAAAAGCACTCGAGAATGAATTCCATACAAAAGTCATGAAGTTTGCAGAAGAACCGGAGACAGAGGATTTTTTAAGGCGCATACTTGATGATCGGCTTACGGCTCTGTCAAAAAATCGAAAGCTTGCCAAAACACTTCTAGCCGAAAGTTTTATGGGCCATTTAGCTGAAGATATTAATTTTCCGATTATTATTTATAACGGGCTTAAAAAAGGATTGGATATACACTTCGCTAGACTTGAAGATAAACCGGACATAGGTCTCCTTGCCAATCAAATAGGGGGCATTCTCCTCAGCAGTCTAACTTTCCCTTCGGAAGTACCTTATTATAAGCTCCCAGCAAAGAATAAAGAAGAACTGTTAAACGGATATGTGAATTCTTTGAAGGCTTTTATAGCAAGTTAATTTTAATAAGGAACGGAGGTAAAGAAAAAACAAAGGGAGATTCCCCCTACGTTTTACGGGAGCGTTAGTAAATAAGCTAAAGGTAAAGTACCCTTTATAAAAATTTCTACATCATTTAACCCCCATCCAAAACAGGATGGGGGTATACGTGTTAGTAGTATTAAAAATCTTGATATTTCCTTATTGCGGGTTGTGACAGCTTCGCTGGTACCACCCCTAATCAGTCAAACATCGGGATGCAAAAAGTTTTTCAAAAGAATGGATACACTTCAAGCGGAACGATTGAAAACCTGGACCCTGGAGATCCCGAGCTGATTTATTTTAAATATAAAGAGAATCAATGAGATTGGGGGACTAAAATTGATGATCATGGTTTTAGCTGTGTTTCTTCTCATCTTCTCGTTTGATTTCACTAAATTCAGGAAGCAGAATCAGACGATGATTGAACAGAATGAAAGGATCATTGCATTACTTGAGGACATAAAGAAAGAAAACACTTGATAAAAATGGCTCGCAGACGATTGCGAGCCATTCTTCTATACAATTGAAATATAATCTTCATCCACGCTTTCAACACCCTGGTCAAACGTCAGCTTCGTCTTGAACAAGTAACGGACGCCCTCTTGAGAACAAGGGACGCCTTGGGGAATCCGGTAGGTAAATGACAGTTTATTACGTTCATCTGCCCTGATGATATCCGATTTTAATACAGTGGTCGAATCAATGAGTTTCTCTTCTTTTCCATTCTTATCAATCATGACCAAATCACATTCAACCCTCCTCAGCTTTTGTTCGATGATGCCACCTTCTAAAAAGAAGTAACCGCGCAAGAGCTCTCCTTGTTTAAATGAGGTTTTAGGCAGCACAAGATCAATCTTCGCAGACCCGACACCGAAGAGGGACATGTATTTACGCAGTATCATTAGGCATGCTCCTTTTTCACCGTTGTATATTTCTTATCGATTTTTTCGTCGATTTTGTCCATCTCCCGTCGATTTCTTATTATTTCTTCTTTGTTTTCTTCTATTAATTGAGAGAGGTTTGATTTTAATTTTTTCATTGTCCATTACTTCCTTTCAAAGTGAAATAATAAAGAAAAGACCTTTACCATTGGTAAAGGTCTTTTGTGGACATATATAAGCCTTCACCAACTGGTAAAGGTCTCGCTAACAACATGGTTGTCAATAAAGCCGAGAGCGTGCACTCTGTAATGACGACTTTATTGTTACAGCTACTCCCCTTTAGGAGAATATTAAATTATGAGACCATCATAATTGATACAGGGATAGATGTCAACTGATATGAGATACTTGGATCTTTCATTATATCAAACCCAATGCAGGAATCACCAGAGTGAAAAGAGAAATAATGGGTTAGGAAGAAAAGGAAAAAGGAGCTGGTCATATGTATGAATTGAAAACAAAACAAAATGATGAGAGCGTCATTGAATTTATTGAGGGAGTGGAAAATCCTAAAAAAAAGGAGGATGCTTATAGGCTACTGGATATTTTCAGTGAAGCAACCGGATTTGAAGCAAAGATGTGGGGGGCAAGTATTATCGGATTCGGTTCTTATCATTATAAATATAAAACCGGCCACGAGGGAGATGCCCCATTAGTGGGGTTTTCACCGAGAAAATCCAAGATAAGCTTATACTTTGCCACTGGTGACTCTGAAAGAGAGAAGCTCCTGGAGTCATTCGGGAAGCATACATCCGGTAAGGGGTGTGTGTACATAAATAAAGTAGCAGACGTTGACGAAACGGTGTTAAAGCAATTGATTCATCAGTCTGTGAACTTTTTACAACAAACGTATCCTGAAGATCACTAAATTTTTATAGGGAATCAGTCTCGTTCATGTGACTAATTCCTTATTTTTTTTGATTGGAAGCATTTTATTTGTGTTTCAAGTTAATATCCTATATTATTAATCTTGAATTAAGACTATCATGGTTCAAGATACATGATTTCAAATCATTCCAAAACCTTGATAAGGATCATTTCACATACAGAAAGGGACGATTCAACATGACAAAGGTATTATATATTACAGCACATCCACACGATGATACACAATCTTATAGCATGGCTGTAGGGAAGACGTTTATCGATACGTATAAAGAAGCAAACCCAGGTCACGAAGTTGTTACTATGGACTTATACAAGGAAAACATCCCACAAATCGATGCTGACGTATTCAGCGGCTGGGGTAAATTGCAATCGGGTAAAGGATTCGAAGAACTTTCTCAAGAAGAGCAAGCAAAAGTTGGCAGACTCGGTGAATTATCCGATCAGTTTGTCGAAGCTGATAAATATATTTTCGTTACACCATTTTGGAACTTCTCATTCCCTCCAGTAATGAAAGCCTATATTGACTCTGTATCAGTGGCAGGTAAAGCCTTCAAATATACGGAACAGGGACCGGTTGGACTTCTGACTGATAAAAAAGCTCTTCATATTCAAGCACGTGGAGGGATCTACTCAGAGGGTCCGGCAGCGGCAATGGAAATGGGACACCGCTACCTGGAAGTAATGATGCAATTCTATGGCGTTCCTTCATTTGAAGGATTATTTGTAGAAGGACATGCAGCAATGCCTGATAAAGCGGCTGAAATCAAAGAGAATGCCATTGCAAGAGCAAAAGATTTAGCACATACATTTTAATAATAGAGGGAGTCAACGATTACGTTGGCTCTTTTTCTTATATTTCCATTTATTTGCAACTTTTTAAAAAAATACGAAACTCCAGAGACGTTTCATTCGTATAGAGACAAGATAGGGAGTTGAGATAATGAAGGATCAAGAGTTTATTGATATTGAATTAGGGGAAGATGAATCACTCGCATCCTTGTTACAATCAATCGTGACCCAAAAGAGGGAAGAATTAGGAACGCATGCCGTTTATGTTCAAGAGATCATATCTACATATGACAACGGCTTCACGGTTATTCTTGAAACCAGCCAAAGTACTTATTAAATGAGAGAGGGAGGCATCAATGGAATTGATGCTCCCCCAGTTCATTATAATAACCGGGAGTAGCAAGGGCACAGAAGATTTCAGACCATTTCTGATGACTCTTACTACCATTGCACTAATCAATGTGGACCCCTAATGAACCGTTTGTATTGAGGATATTAAAAAGAAACCCCGGTACAGGACCAGAGTCATCGGCTTTCATTTATTATCTTTTAATGAACATTTGAGTCCAATAATGACCGTATGATCCACCCTTCACATAACCTACCCCAATTTCTGTATATGTCGGGGAGAGGATATTTTTTCTATGACCTTCGCTGTTCATCCACGCTTCTACAACTTCAGCTGGAGTCCTTTGACCTGCAGCGATATTTTCTCCTGCTGCTTGGTAGGAAATCCCGAAATCCTTCATCATTTGGAATGGGGACCCGTATGTCGGGGATGTATGACTGAAATAGTTCTTCGCAATCATGTCTTCCGACTTATATCGCGCTACCCTGGCCAACTCCCAATTTTCCTTCAATGGGGGTAAACCCACTTTTGAACGCTCGTTGTTTACGAGTTTCACTACTTCATATGTATAACTTTCAGCAGTGGCATTTACTCCAGGAATATTTACACTTTGACCAGGATAGATCACATTAGGGTTACTGATCCCGGGATTTGCTGAAATCAATTCTGATACACCAACCTGATGTTTCACGGCAATTTTCCACATCGTATCCCCGTAAGTGACCGTATAGGTACCTGCAGCGGATACCTTTGAAGAATTTCCAAATCCAATGACAAAAGTGACAGACAACAATAAGATTGATAAAAGTTTTAAAGTTTTCATAGTTCTATTGAAATATAATTCTGTTAATTTTAAAACAGGTAGTTGTTACCACCATGTAAGGAAACCCGTTTAATCAACATATAGTAAATTTTACTAGGATAATAAACCGGTTACTTTATAATCACAAAAAGAATAAATAACTCCCATAATATGGTCTTCCTTTGATATACTTATTTTATAATATGTTTTACTTATGTTTAATTTGCCGAGATACATACTAAAGGAGTGTAGTGAATGAACTGGTTGAATTGGAACGACCTTTTAGCCCCGTCCAATCCATATGCGGCTGTTTTATTCGGGATCATCCTCACCATAGTGGTTGCCTTCAGTATTTGGGTTGAAACGCGACAAATACGAACTCTTTTTATTGCAATGATCTCAGGTGGATTGACCACCATCATCGGAGTCGGACTCCTCACGATGGTCGGATTCTATTAGGAAGGATGAAATGATATGAAATCCCTTTTCTTAGTCATATTTGGGGCCATCGCGGGATGGGGAATCACGGGTTTTCTCACGGAAGGTTTTGAAACAGATTATCTGTTTATCCTGATCATAGGAATCGTGATCGGACATAGTTTAGGGAGGAGGAAAGAAAGAGAAGAATTTACGGAGTCAATTTGACAGCTTGATTTTTAAAAGTGAAAAGGAAGTATACACAAATGAAGCCTCTATTACTGAAAAACTATGATTTATTATTATTTGATCTGGGTGATACATTGTTCGATCACTCAGTCGCTTATAAAAGAGGAGTGTATGAGACCATCCGTCAGTTTTTTTATTCTGAAGGAACTAATAAATAAGTAGATGATCCCCAAAGAGAAGTTTACCCGGGCTATATGGTAAATCACGCATTGGACCTGGAAGAATTAATCATCAGGGGAGAAAGGAAGACTTCCGATGACAAGACCACCAGCAATTGAAGCAGCTAAACGATTCATCCACGAATATTTCCCAACCTGTCAAGCGGCACTTCTCAGTGGAAGCGTCGTGAGAGGAGAAGAGACAGCAACTTCGGATCTTGATATTGTAGTCATCGATGAACACCTCCAATCTGAATACCGAGAATCCCTTATTTGTCATGGATGGCCGATAGAACTATTCGTACATAATTTGAAAACCCTCCGTCACTATTTCCAATCGGACTACCAACGGGCCCGACCCTCCTTACAAAAGATGGTATCAGAAGGAATTCCACTCATTGACCACGCAATCATCGACACAATCAAGCTAGATGCGACTACCATTTTGAAAGACGGGCCTCCTGAGTGGTCACCGGAGACCATTCGGATGAAGAGATATTTTCTCACGGATGCCCTTGAAGATTTTATCGGCTCGACGAATAGAGGGGAAAGCATTTTCATCGCGAACTCCATAGGGGAATTACTTCATGAGTTTGTGCTCAGGACGAATCATCATTGGATAGGCTCTTCAAAGTGGATCGTCCGTGCATTAAAAGAGTATGACCCGCAATTTACCGAGGAATATGTAAATGCTTTCGAGCAATTCTATCGGAAAGATGAGAAAAAGGACGTCGTGAGGCTGGTCGATTCGGTTCTCCAGACACATGGTGGAAGATTATTTGAAGGGTTTTCGGTAGGAAAAAGATAATTAAACTATTTAACATTCAAAAGCCCTTCCGAATAGAAGGGCTCACATGGATATCATTATACTAGAATCTGAAATTCATCGTGATCGACGCTGTTGACACCATCGTCAAAGACAAGTCGGGTGACGAACTTATAAGAAACCGTCTCACTGCTTGGTGGAAATGCATCTGAAAGCCTGCACGAAAAGTGAATGGTGCGTTGTTCGTTTGCTTTCATCGTTGATGAGCTTAGAATGGTATTTTGATGAAGAACAGAAGAACGATTATCGTCATACTGTAAAAGATCTGTCTCAATCCTTTTTAACTTCTGCTCTACCCGTCCGCCGGTGAGTTCATATTCACCCTTGATAACATCTCCTGGGCGAAACTCCTTCTTATTCAATACCAAATCAATCTTTGTAGCACCAATACCGAACCTGCACATCAGTTTGCTAAACATAACAGCCTTCAACCTCTCAATCATCTAGTTACCAATTCTACGCATTAAGGAGAGCTTTGGTTTCATTAATATCGCTTTGAATACGACTATATTCTAAATAAACGGAACCACTTTGTCTATACTCCTTCTTCGACATTTTTCGCAGTTCCTAAAACATACCATATAAGCATATTAACCCCTATATTTCACCATCAATAACCAATGAAGTAAGGTAAATGGGATTTATTCCATATAGAGGTAGAAATATAGTCGAATTTTCTATAAAATAAGACTAGAACATTATCATATTTTGGTAAAATACGAGCTTAAAAGGGGTTATACAAATTGAAGGAAAAGAAGAAAAAGAAAAAAACCCATGTCCCATTGAGAATGAATTTACTGTTTATATCGGTCTTTTTTCTATTTTCACTTCTGATTCTTCGTCTTGGAATTGTACAAATTGTACAGGGAAACCATTATGAAGCAGAAGTCGCAAGAACAGAAAATGTAAAATCCCATAATGGAACACCTCCCAGAGGGAAAATTTATGACCGTTACCGGAATGTCATCGTCGACAACGTTCCACTGAATGCCATTACGTACACGAGAACGCAAACGACGAAGCCTAAAGATATGCTAAAGGTTGCAGAGAAATTAGCTGAATTGATTGAAATGGACCCAAATAAAATTACCGATCGTGACCGGCAGGATTTCTGGCTTCTGACTCATCCTGATCAAGCGGAAAAGCTTGTTTCAAAAGAAGAAATAAAGAAGCTGGAAGATGATGAAGACATGGCTGAGGATGAAAGGAACAAAAAGATTTACGAAATGCAGCTTGAGAGGATCACTAAAAAGGATATCGACTCTTTTTCGAAACAGGAAGAAGAAGTACTCGCCATTTTCCGTGAATTCAATACGGGATATGCACTTAGTCCCCAAATCATCAAAAATAAAGATGTATCTATGGAAGAAATGGCGAGGGTGAGCGAACGTTTATCTGAAATGCCCGGTGTAAACGTCACTACGGACTGGGAAAGGAAGTATGTGAATGATAGTACATTGAGAACAATTCTAGGCAGGGTATCCACCTCCCAACAAGGACTGCCGAGCGAACTTGTAAAAGAATATAAAGCTCAAGGGTATGCTTTAAATGACCGGGTTGGAACGAGTTATTTTGAATCTGAATATGAAAACATCCTTAAAGGACAAAAAGAAGAAATCGAGTACATTACGAAAAATGGTAGCGTCCTTGATACACAGCTTGTAAGCGAAGGACATAGTGGTAAGGATGTCGTATTAACAATTGACTTGCAGCTCCAGAAAGAAATTGAAAAGATTGTTGAAGAAGAGCTTAGCAAACAAGCCTCGAAATATTGGGAATCTCCATTCCTGGACCGTGCATTTGTCGTCATGATGGACCCGCACACAGGTGAGATCCTCTCCATGGTAGGAAAGAAGTATGGTAAGGATGAAAATGGAAAGACGGAATTGCAGGATTATGCTTTAGGAACGTATACTTCTGAATATGGTGTAGGATCTGCTGTAAAGGGTGCAACTGTGTTGACAGGGTATATGACTGGAGCGTTGAATGTTGGGGAGGTTTTGTATGACGAGGCAATTGCCATAAAGGGAACTCCAGTTAAAAGATCATGGTTTAACCTCTCAAGAGGACCCATTTACTTAAATGATATCGATGCACTGGAGATTTCTTCAAACGCATACATGTTTAAAACTGCGATAAAAATTGCAGGTGGTGTATATAGGAAGGACCAGCCCATCGATATGGACCCAAAAGCATTTGATACCATGCGTAATTACTATAGCCAATTTGGACTTGGCGTCAAGACTGGTATAGACCTCCCTGGAGAAGTGGAGGGATTAAAAGGAACAGAACGAGAGCCAGGTAAGTTAATGGATTTCGCCATTGGCCAATACGATTTATATACTCCCATGCAGCTTGTTCAGTATGCCTCCACAATAGCTAATGGAGGTTTCAGGATGGAACCTCATTTAATGAAAGAAGTTAGGGAACCCAGTCAGGAAAGAGACAAAGTTGGGCCTTTGATTTATGAAAATGAGGCTAAGGTTCTGAATAGAATCGATGCAACCGAAAGACAAATTCAGCAAGTACAGAGAGGATTTTATAAGGTAGCACATGGTAGCCAAGGTACTGCCAATAATTTCAGAAATGCACCATATGATGCAGCAGCTAAATCTGGTACTGCTGAAGCATTTTACTATAGTCCAGAGCAGAAAAAACAATTTGATACCTACAATACGACTTTAATTGGATATGCGCCATATGATAACCCAGAAATAGCATTCTCTGTAGTCTTACCCTATTCACATCAAGACAAAGATCCATACGTAAACAAAACCATCGCCAAACGCGTCATGGACAAATACTTCGAATTAAAAAAGCAATATGAAAAACAAGGCTACTATAACTCTTCAACAGAAGAAAAAGTCCGTAATGCTGATAAGCTTGAAAACACAGAAGATCCAGAAACAACAGAAGAATAATTCTTTCAAATATGAAACCTGTCGCTTCTTCAAACGTAAATTAATGTAAGGAAAGTATTCCTTATGGAGGTGTAGTGCACGTGCTATGGTGGATTATAGGAATTGCTGTTGTGTTCGGTATAATAAGTAGTCTTCTTAGACGTAGGTTCTCCCAAAATACATTCGAAGCCGGTAATTGCCACGAAAGGCAATTGCAGGAAGAAGAACGTGTGAAAGCGAGCAGCTGGTTTAACGGTGGGCAGTGATTGGAAAATGCCAGGAACATTTTCCTGGCATTTTTATTGATAACTTTGAAGGTTGTACCTAAAACCAATACATAAAGGTTGTACCTAAAACCAATACATAAAGGTAAATGAATCAAATTTCATGGTCAATCGAGGTCTTCAAAGTATTTAAATATGAACAAGGAGAGAAGAATGTGATCAAGTCAGAACATGATATTTTGGAGCTCGTTGAACAAGATTCCTGGATGATGGAACTCCTTAAAACAGCACATAAACTGAACCTGCCTGACTGGTGGGTCTGCGCAGGGTTCGTAAGGACAAAAGTGTGGGATACACTGCATGGGTATTCAAACAAAACGACCCTTCCGGATATTGATGTCGTGTACTTCGATGCATCCAATACAGATGAACATTTTGAAAAATACTTAGAATCCCGATTAAAGGGGGAAGCTCCCTCCGAACCATGGTCTGTGAAAAACCAGGCAAGGATGCATATTAAAAATGGAGAAGAGCCATATACCTCCACGATTGATGCCGTTTCCCGTTTTCCGGAGACTGCTACCTCTATCGCTCTGAAGCTGAACGAGAAGAATGAGCTTATCTTGGCAGCGCCTTGGGGGATCGAAGACTTGATTTCTCTACAAATAAAGCCGACTCCACCATTTAAAGAAAAAGAGGCACTGTCTTCCATTTATGAAAAAAGGGTGCAGGAAAAGCAATGGGATAAAAAGTGGCCAAAGGTGAAAGTTCACGGTATCTAAATTATGGGACGGACCTCAATTTAGATACCTTCTGTCAGAGTGGATCCCTTGATATGAAACGATTTCAATCATAATACTGAACAATTATTTAGGTCCGTCCCTCAAAGGAAGGGAGAAGGTTATGTCCATTAAATATTGGTCACAAGCAGGAATAGGATTGCTTGTACTCGTTTTTTCGACTCTGGTTAGTTGGTATGAAGGGAGTGCGTTGTTGGATCATACCTGGGAATGGAGGTATTCGGCTCCCTTTAGTGAGATAGTTCATGGAAGTGTAACGGGTACAAATGATATTGTAGCCCTGGATTTCTTTGTATATGCAGCGAAGTTCTCGCCACTCTACCCGGGGATGATGATAATCAGCGCCAGTTATCTTTTCATACTGGTTGGATTTAGGTTATTTAAACAAAGAGGTTTCCTGATTTCCCTCGCTCTACTTGGCGTAAACTACCTTACATTAAGTTATGTCATTTCCTCATCACCTACTGCGGGTGGAAACACATTATTTTGGTTGTTCCTATCGGTGGGAGTAGTGATGATAGTAGCAGCGTGCGTCATTCATGCATTTCCATACTTACGATTAAAAAGGTCTTTCAACCAATAGAGGGACGGACCTCAAAACACCACGCTTTTTCAGGGCGAATCCTTTGTTATAAAGCATTTACACCCCTAAAATAGATGGATTTTTGAGGTCCGTCCCTAAACCGTAACGTTTAACTGTACGGTTTTATTAAAATGCAGTATACTACTCTAGAGGTGATCACTTGGGAAGTTGTATCGAATAGGCGAGCTGTCGAAGATAAGTGAAGTATCCAAGCGAACCATAGACTATTACACAAAAATGGGATTATTGAAGTGCGACCGGTCCCTTAATAATTATCGATACTATCATGAAGAGTCATTAGCCGATCTGAAACTGATTGAACAATGTCAACAGATGAAAATGACCTTACATGAAATCAAAGATCGTATGATTTTATTGAAGTCCAATCAGGTCGATCAATCCGTGCTTGAAAAGCAGGTAAAGCATATACGAAATGAAATGAAGCATTTGCATAATGAATTACATGAAGTCTTGCAGGCGTTGGATACACTAGGGGATGAAGACCGCAAACGCATGTTGAAGCAGGTTTCCCCACAGGCTTTGGCATTATTTCAGACATTAATGGTTTTTTCTGGTTAATCCAGCATAATAGATAAGCAATTACAGGAGAGTGACTTTTTTTTGGACGATATACCACTGAATTCATTAGTATTACTGGGAGCATTAATCCTTTTATCTGCCTTTTTCTCATCGGCGGAAACGGCTTACTCAAGCGTGAACAAGATCAGACTTAAGAATTTCGTAACTGAAGGAAGAAGAGGAAGCATTAAAGCGCATTATATTGCTGAGAATTTTGATAAAGCCCTGTCTACGATATTAGTCGGAAACAATATCGTGAACATCGCGGCAGCAAGTATTTCAGCAAAGCTTGCGACAGATATTTTCGGAGGGAACACTGGTCTTGTCATCAGTACGTTTGTCATGACGCTGTTAATTCTGATTTTCGGAGAAATCCTCCCGAAATCATTGGCCAAAGAAAACGCAGAAACATATTCCCTGACCATATCCGGCGTGCTATTTTTCTTAATCAAGGTCCTTACACCGATCAACTTCTTTTTTATTAAATTAAAGGAGTTGGTATCGAAATTCTTCTCGAAAGATCACGAAATGCCGTCTGTCACAGAGGAAGAGTTAAAGGTGATGCTTGATATTAGTGAAGAAGAAGGAGTCATCGATAAAGAAGAAAGGGAGTTGATTCACCGCTCCATGGACTTTGATGATATCCTTGCAACCGAGGTTTTGACCCCAAGGATCGATGTGATGGCCGTTGAGGTGAATCAGCCGATAGAAGAAATCAAAGAAATGTTCTTTGAAGAACGGTTTTCGAGGATTCCAGTATATGAGGATCATATTGATAACATTATCGGAATTCTCTCGGAAAAAGAGTTCTTCACTCACTTGATTAAGTTCGGTGAAGTGAACATTCGGGAATTGATTCGTGAACCGATGTTTGTATTTGAATCGGTTAAGATCTCTTCACTTCTTACTAAGCTTCAAAAGAACAATGTGCATATGGCCATTGTAGTAGATGAATTTGGTGGAACCACAGGAATCATCACCCTTGAAGATATCCTGGAAGAGATTGTAGGGGAAATCTGGGATGAGCAAGATGAAAAAACACATTCCATGAGAAAAATCAGTGACAAAGAGTATAGATTCGATTCCCAATATCAATTGGATGAATTTACAGAGTTACTCGACGTACCAGAGCCTGAAAGCTCTTACCATACAATTGGGGGATGGGTCGTTGAAAGCTTTGAAGACCTTCCATCAGAAGGTGACAGCTTTGATTATGAAAACTTGAAGGTAAGCGTCGAAGAAGTGGATAACCGCCGGGTGCGCACAATTAAAGTTGAGATTTTAGAAGAAAAAACCGGAGACTTGGTTTAATTACATTTAAAAAAACAGGCTTAGATGCCTGTTTTTTTTATACGTAATCGAAAGGAGCTGTATCATGAGTCAAGAAGAAACGAAAGAGGTCCTATTAAAGGAACTTGAGATTGTCAATGAATGGGCTGATGATCAAAAAGGATTGTGGTTCTGGGAGAAACTCGGCAGGATTCCATTTATGATTCTTGATCGGATCACCCCTCAAATGGTACATAATAAAATTGGTCAAGCCTTGGATGAGATAGGGAGCTACATACAAAAAGGTGGAAGTCATCTGACAAGTGAGAAGGAGGTCTTAAATCGATTCATCAAAAAAACGGGAGATTCTGATTTAACTTTAAAGAAAATTGAAGAGTTTCCACTTGCCTACATGGATCAAGTGAGCGAAGGAATTGTGGATTTGAGGAAAAAGGTGGCGATGACTCAAGGGGCCACTACAGGGATCGGTGGTTTTCTGACATTAAGTATCGATATCCCATTCATTCTGGGAATATCACTAAAAACCCTTCAAGAAATAGCTTTGTGCTATGGTTATAATCCCAATGATCAAGAAGAGCGTATTTTTATTATTAAATGCCTCCAATTTGTTTCATCGGACATTGTAGGTAAACAAGCTATACTACAAGAACTCGAAGACTTTAATGGGGAGAAGAAGGATAAAAGAGAGCAAACCCTGTCCCAGCTGCAGGGTTGGAGGGAAGTGATGGTCAGCTTTCGTGACAACTTCGGATGGAAAAAACTCTTTCAAATGGTTCCCATCGCCGGTATCCTCTTCGGCTCATTCATCAACAAATCCATGATCAAAGACATAGGGGAGACCGGTCGAATGCTCTACCGAAAAAGAAGGATCCTCACGAAGCTCAAAGAGGGACGGACCTCAATTTAACCTGCTATTTTTATGAGGAATTCAGGTTTTATGCTTATTCTTGATCATATTCGGAGTATTTATAGAGGTCCGTCCCCCTATAAATGAAAAAAGGGACCTCCAAATTTGGAAGTCCCTTTTTCATTATTCTTCTTCGTTCTTATCTTTATTAAACCAAAGCGGTTCATCATTATCCACTTCGCCATTGTAGTTAATAAGCAGTTCTTCTCCGGCTTGAATATCTTTATAAGCATAAAAGTCGAAAGTATGATTATCAAAATTGATTTCGTAAACCGTATTCGGTGTATATGAATGGTTGAACAACATTCCGTATCCTAATAAAAGTGCTGTGTGGTTGATTCCGTATTCAAATACATAATCCGCCAGGAACGTCTTCTCAATATGCTCATGTTCCTCGTTTGGGTAAGGGATGACTGGTGCTTCATGAACCAGTTCTCCTTTGGCTATATCTCTTTTTGCAAAAACTCCACGATTAAGATCTCCGTCGCTAAGAGACGATAGTTTCACTTCGATCATTATGCCACCTGCTTTCTAAATCCTTGACTAAATAAGTTTGACACGAACGGGATAGAAAAGCAAACACTAAATCTAGCCCAATCATTAACGGGTATCCTATCCGTTAGAAGAGATCACCGAAAAAATCCTGAATGCCGCGTGCACTTCGGACAATCCAGCTCGCTTTCTTTACGGATTCTGCAGCATAAACATCCACATTATAAGCTGAGGACTTCTTGTCAAAGATATATTCTTCTTTTTCATTTGTATCGATAACCAATTCCCCGATTTTTTCTCCTTTTTCAATAGGAGCCTGAAGGGACCCATCCTTGTTGACTTTTTTTTCATCGAGATTCAGTGTGGTTTCTACCTTGTCCTCCTCCTCATCCGTTAAGCGGATAGAGAGGGGTTTGTCGACCTTAATTGTCACTTCCTGCTCCTTTCCATTCGGAACCGGTATGGTATGCTTCTTTTTCTTTTCGATGCTATTCAAGTCATAGGTTACAGTCTTAAACTCATCGAAACCGTAATCGAGGAGTTCCCTTGCTTGAATAAATCGCTCTGCACTGCTTGGCTGGCCGTACTCATCCTTGGCGTCAAGAATGACAGTAATGTAACGGACCCCATTTCTTTTTGCCGTCCCGGTAAAGGTAGAGCCGGCGAAGGGAGTCGTGCCGGTCTTCAGACCGTCTGCGCCTTTGTAATGATAGGATTTCCCCTTTAATAGGCCATTTGTGTTTTTCATGACCAGTTCTTCACTCGTCCCAGGTCTGAATACTTTAGAAGTGAGACTTGATGTTTCCAATACTTCCGGAAAATCATGAATGAGGTAATAGGCAAGGGTTGCCATATCTTCCGCTGACACCACATTTTCGTCATTCACATCTGTTCCTTCAGGATACATCCCCAGCATATCGTAGTTACTGAGCCCGGAGGAATTGACGAATTGATAATGTTCAAAGCCAAGTTCCTTCGCCTTGGCATTCATCATCTTCACAAATTCCCCTTCAGAACCACCCACCACCTCTGAAAGCGCAATTGCGGCCCCATTGCCGGACTTGATGACCATGGCATCGTACAATTCCCTTATCGTATATTCTTCATCAGCTCTCAATGGAACGTTACTTAATCCAGGGGCATTAGCTAATTGATAAACCTTATCGCTTACTTTATACGTTTGATCCCATTTTATTTTCCCATTTTCAATCGCTTCTAACACAAGGTACTCCGTCATCATTTTCGTCATGCTCGCAATACCAAGTGCCTTGTCTTCATGTTCACTATAAACAATCTTTCCTGTATCTGCTTCTACTAATATTGCAGCATCTGCATTGATTTCTACTGTTGATTTACCATGCGCCGTCTGCTGAAAAGGCGTCATGGCCATACATGATATCATCAAAACCGCCAGGCTTTGTTTCACCGTCTTCTTTTCCAAAATAGTACCTCCATAAAACCAATTTTACGCAACCAAATCATTCTACCATACAAACCTCCCCAACACCCCAAAACCCACGAACCTTTTCAATTCGTTCAAATTATTGTAAATAATTGTTGTTCTAAGGGACGGACCTTCATCTATCAATCTGGGTTTACCTTAATATGAATGGAGAAGGTCCGTCCCTCAAAATGGAAAAAAATTCTTGTCCCCACTCTACCATTCTGGTAAAATCGGGTAAACCACTGGGAGGGGATATAGATGATTACATATCCATTACTTACGAAACATTCTACTGTGGGCTTGACCGCACCTTCTTCTGGCGTGCCACATGAGCTCCACGATTTACTGAAGAAAGCGATAGCTAAAATGGAAGAAGCAGGGTACACCTTAGAGTGTAGTGAAACCGTTTGGAAGCAGCATAAAGCAAAGTCTGCTCCGGCAACGGAAAGAGCAGCCGAATTAAATAGAATGCTTCAGGATGATTCGATTTCACTCATCATTCCGCCCTGGGGAGGAGAGCTCCTCATAGAAGTCCTCGATTTAATCGACTTTCAACAAATCAAGCCTAAGTGGGTGCTTGGATATTCCGATATTAGTGCCCTCTTACTTGCATTAACGTTAAAGACAGGGATGGCCACGGCACATGGGACCAACCTCATTGACTTGAGAGGAGAAACTACTGATCCGACAACGAAACAATGGGAAAATGTCCTTTACACAGAAAAAGGCTCTTCGGTCACCCAATTATCTTCCCAGAAGTATCAAAAAGAATGGAATCATGAACAGCCTTCACCATATGTATTTCATTTAACTGAGCCCACGTTCTGGAAAACCGTCGGGGACAAGAAGGTAGAAATGGAAGGCCGATTCCTCGGAGGCTGCATCGATGTGATCAGAAACCTTATCGGGACACCATTCGGGGATGTGGCTTCATTCAGAAAGAAACATATTGTCGATGAGCCGATCATTTGGTATTTGGAAAACTGTGAGATAAATACGGCAGATTTACGCCGGACACTCGTACAAATGAAACTCGCAGGATGGTTAGAGCATTCTGCAGGGCTGCTATTCGGGAGAAGTGCCGCTAATACTCCAGTGGACGGCTATACAGCAGAAGATGTTTATCTTGAAATCGAAAGCGAATTACAAATCCCTGTGGTCTATGATATCGACTGTGGTCATCAGCCGCCCCAGATTACATTCATCAATGGGGCTTACGGAAAAGTAGAAGTCCAGAATGGAAAAGGGAAGGTAACGCAAACCTTCCGATAAACATTCCATTAGAGGGACGGACCTTCATGAAGCAGTAGCAGTTTACCATAATTATATGTATGGAGGTCCGTCCCTCTAACACACCACTTCACAGAAGTGGTAATGAGTTTCATGAATACCAATAATCTTACAAAACAAAGATAAGGAGCAATGAAGATGTTTACCTATCAATTAAACGATAAATTGGAATTAAGACTTTTTGAACTACAAGACTCAGAAAGGTTATTCGAACTGACAGATGGATCCCGCTCCTATTTACGCGAGTGGCTTCCTTGGGTGGACTACTCTAAAACGGTGGAGGATTCAAGGGAGTTCATTAAGGCGACCCGGCAAGGATTTGCCAATAATAAGAGTTTGACGACTGCGATCGTTTATCAAAATGAAATCGTCGGTGTTGCGGGTTTCAATGAACTGAATTGGTCCAATAAAGTCGCCTATATCGGCTATTGGCTGGGTGAGGGCTATCAAGGGAAAGGAATCATGACGACCGTTGCAAAAGGGTTGACGAGCTACGCCTTTGATTATTATAAAATGAATAAAGTCGAAATAACTGCTGCTGAATTTAATCAACGGAGCCGCAGCATCCCGGAAAGACTTGGATTTGTAGAGGAAGGGAAGCTGAGACAGAGGGAATGGCTCTACGATCACTATGTTGATCATATTGTTTATGGAATTTTAGCGGAAGAATGGGGAAGAGAGTGAAGGAAATCGAACACCGTGCAGAGGAATTGATTTCCTGGGTGGAAGAAATCAAAGATAAAAATGGAAGCTCTGCCGGCGCACTCTATATCCTTAAAGATAATCATGTAGTGGTAGAGCATTATAGTGGACGCCACTCCCACGAAGAGGATGCGAGGATTGTCCAGGCTGATTCACAATTCAATGTGGCTTCTGCCAGAAAGAGCTATTTAGGACTTGCCGTTTCCTTTACATTATATGACAAATACATTGAAAGTCTTGACGATCCGATTTCTGTGTATATGCCTGAATTGGATGCTGAAATAGTGATGGATACGACCATCCGGCACCTTGCCACTCATTCCCACGGCCTTCATATCGATGAGAAGGGCCAATGGTACAGAGAATTCAAGGCCGGAACCGGTTGGGCTTATCGTAACATCGGAGTGGAGATCTTGACCGAATTGATTCAGCGACTTTACGGAAAAGGGTTCCCTCAGCTATTGGAAGAACGGATATTTTCACGTATCGGATTAAAAGAAACGGGCTGGCGGACAGAACCCGACGCAAACCTTGTGAACATTATCGTAGAAGTAACGGAACCGTCTCTTTCAGGACTGGGCACGACCAATGATGGTACAGAAAAAAATCTATTCGTTTCCGCGCGGGAGTTTGCCCTATGGGGACAACTGCACCTGCAAAAGGGCAGGATGAAAGGCGAACAGATTGTTCCATCCCAGGTAATCGAGTTATCTACCTCGATCCAAAATGTTGCTTATCATGACGAGTCCCTTCCAGATAACGGTCTATTCTGGTATGTACAAGGAGAAGCACGGCCGAGAAGTGAAATGGGGGAACGGGTACCCCGTGAATCGTATCAAATACTTGGAGTAACGGGACCGACGCTTCTTGTCATCCCATCTTTAAACATTGTGGTGGCAAAGATGTACAATAAGCGCTATAACTACGGTGGGGAGGACTATCTTCATTATTTAAGAGAGTTCAGCAACAAAGTAGCGGATTTATTTACGGACAGCAAACAGATGTGACACTAACCCAAAATCGAATTTGGGAATGAATTTCCATATAGAAGGGTACACTATGACCAATCATTTGTATCATATTATGGGGGGATCCCATGTTTCATATTGCCGTGATTGTATTGATTGTTCTTAGTTCCTTGAAATGGGGATCTTGGAGTAGGTGGAGGGAGTTTCTTCCCACCATCTACTATTTTAGTTTTTTCAATATGTTTTATCAGTATCTCAGCTATACAGTTAAGGCCGTGTGGGAATTAGACGGATTTTTTGTCAATATGTTTGTGACGGATACGCTCTATACAATGGTTGCTTATCCTTGCCTTGTCATTCTGTTCTTGAGCCATTATCCTGAAGAATGGAGAATCAAGATTGTCTATTATCTGAAATATATCGGTGTTGCAACATTGACTGAATGGGCTGCGGGGAAAACCGATTCCATAGAATATTTTGAAGGATGGAATCTATGGTGGACGATACTTTTTTATTGTATTATGTTCCCAATGCTACGCCTTCACTACCTGAATCCTATAAAAGCCTTTATTGCATCCATTTTCGTGGTGACTTTTCTTTTAATCAGCTTCGACTATCATGTATTATGAAAAACGGTGAACCTCTTTTTGGAGACCCACCGTTTTTAACATGATGCACTATCCGCTTTTTCAATCAGAGCATCACTATAAAAACATAACCATTAATTCTTCATCGTAGTATTCCTCGTTATACTTCAACGCTCTCTTTTCAGTTCCGTATGGTATGAATCCACACGAATGATAAAGTCCTTTTGCTGTTTCATTGTTAGTAACGACTGTGATCATCAGTTGTTCGATGCCTTCTGTTTCTTTTGCAAGATTTATGGCTGCTTCCAGCAGTCGTCTTGCCAAGCCCTGCCCCCTTTGTGTGGGGGTGACATACATAGCATAGATGGAGGCTTTATGCTTCATTTTCAAAGTAGTTTCCCGTACCATCGTAACAGCCCCTACCAGTCTTTTCTCAACAAAGCAGCCAAACGTGAAATTGTCTTCACTTGAAAGCCTCTCTTTTGTCATTTCAATTGGATTTTGACGCTCAAGTGCCTCTTCATAGCTGCTGCCAAAGCTAGAAGGACTTTGCTTCAACATCTCTAACCTAAGGTTCCAATAATCTTCAGCATGAGTTTCATTAAGCAATGTAATTTCCATTATTTTCTGATATCCTTTCCATAACGTGATATGATGATAGGAGAAACGCTGCTATGCATCCATGTTCGACACTTTTTAGAAAAACCCTTTTAAATCCATTGTGTATGGGAGGAGTACAAATGAAAAATTGTCTTGGGTGCCGACTTTCAAATCATGAAGAAAAAGTACATATTGTATATGAGAATGAATATGTCACATGCATACTTGATCATGTACCCCACCATTCAGGTCATACACTGATCCTGCCAAAGAAACATAAAGCGGAAGTGACAGAACTGGACGATGAGGAAAGTCTCTCTGTTATAAAGGCCTCACAACTGGTAGCACGTACCATTCATGCATTATATGAACCGAATGGAGTGACAATTTGCCAGAATGGCGGAATCTACAATGAGTTAACACATTACCACATGCATGTTATTCCAAGGAATGAAGAAGCAGAGCATTTTGGTAATATGTTTTATGGACATGCCGAGGTAGATGAACCCTCCGAATCGTTGGAGGAAACACACGAAAAAATGAAAGAATACATCACTAGATTACTAGAATAGGAGAATTCAGAATGAGTATACATAAAGATTTTCAAGAAAAAGTAAAACAATATGCAGAGCTGGCAGTAAAGGTCGGGGTGAATGTACAAGAAGATCAACCGCTTTGGATCTCAGCACCGCTCGGAACAGAAGACTTTGTTCGCCTTGTCGTGAAGGAAGCCTATCTTGCAGGCGCAAGAATTGTACATGTTCAATGGTATGATGAAGAAATTATGAGAATGCATTATGAATCGGCACCGGATGATGTGTTTTATGAATATCCGAGCTGGCTGGCTGCTGCTCATGAATGGGTAGTGGACCTTAAAGGAGCATTTCTTCAAATAGAGGCCAATGATCCGGATCTTCTGAAAGGTATCGATCCTGACCGGATCATGAATTTCGAGAAAGCGAGTGGGGATGCACTTGATCGATTCTATGAAGCGATTGAAAAGGATGAAATCAGTTGGTCCATCGTCGCCATTCCTTCACAGAAATGGGCGGATAAAGTGTTTCCTGAACTCCCATCATCAGAAAGAGTCGCCAGTCTATGGGAACGTATTTTCACTTCGGTCCGCATCGATCATCCAGATCCTGTTTCCGCATGGAAATCCCATATCCAAACCTTGACCGATAAAGCCACCCAACTCAACTCACTAAATTTAGAAAGCCTTCACTACAGCGCGGTAGGGACGGACCTATCCATTGAACTGCATGAAGACCATATATGGCTTACCGGCGCAAGCAAGACCCCTCAGGGAACCAACTTCATTGCCAATATGCCGACAGAAGAGGTATATACAGTCCCTGTAAAAACAGGAGTGAATGGGACCGTTATAAGTACCAAGCCACTTGCTTACAATGGAAATGTGATAGATGGATTCACTCTCACATTCGTTGATGGAGAAATTGAGGAAGTCTCCGCTAAAGAAGGAGAAGAAATACTACGTAAATTAATCGAAACCGATGAAGGGGCAGCTTACCTTGGAGAGGTGGCGCTTGTCCCTCATCATTCACCCATCTCAGACTCCGGTATCTTATTCTTTAATACCTTGTTTGATGAAAATGCATCAAATCATTTAGCGATCGGGTCTTCATATCCGACTTGTATTAAAGATGGAAACATATTATCTGACGAAGAGCGGGAAGTAAAGGGTCTCAATGAAAGTGTCGTGCATGAAGACTTCATGATTGGTTCAGCCACTATGAATATTGACGGAGTTTGTCGCGATGGAAAAAAGATTGCCATTTTCCGTAATGGGAATTGGGCGATATAAGTTTAGTAAGTACGTTATGTTTCGGTACGCGTCGAAAAAATTGAAGAAGAGGAAAAACCCTGTCCTTTTAGAACAGGGTTTTTCAATTGATTTTCAATACAATCTATAAAAATGATAAAAAAGGTTTATATTATTATTAAAAGAGGTAAATTGGAAATAATTCAATTAATTGTAAATTTCTTAGATTTATTAAACACCAAATAAGGAGGAATGATTCCAAAATGCATTGGTACTTAACCGCATTAAATAAGTATGCAGATTTCACAGGTAGATCGAGGAGAAAGGAATTCTGGATGTTTTCATTGGTCAATTTCGTTATTATGTTTATACTTAGTTTTGCAGCTAATATAGTCGATTCTTCAGGCACAATCTTTATGGTACTATACGGAATTTATGCATTAGCTGTTTTCGTACCTTCTTTAGCTGTCTCAGTCAGGCGTCTGCATGATACAGGCAGAAGTGGTGCGTGGTACTTCATTGCTTTTGTCCCTATTGCTGGAGCTATCGTTTTACTTGTCTTTATGTGTTTTGATAGTGATCATGGGAGCAATCAATACGGACCTACCCCGAAAAACTTTGAGAACATCACAGTCACGACGTAGGTTTCGACGGGAGAACCCTAAACCGAGGGGGTTCTCTTTTTTTTGGTGTTTTTCCATATAGTAAGTTTATTAACAGATGTTTATTTTCATATTGTTAAAAGCATTTAATGATTCATCCTACACCCCAATATATTTGTGGTAAAATCAATTAAAACGCAAGCTGATACATAAGGAGTGAAAGACATTGAGTTTTGAAGGCCAAAACATATTACCTGCCATAAGATCAATGAAGGACTTTGAAAAAATGCTCGAAACCTCTTTTCAGTACGGCGTGTTCCTAGATCTTCATGTCGGGATGCTGAAAAGTGTTTTTGAATATGCCCGTAACGAAAATCGAAAGATGTTTTTACATCTGGATCTCATTCATGGACTTTCGAGTGATGAATACGCAGCTGAGTATGTCTGCCAGGAAGTCAAACCTTATGGCATTATATCCACTAAAGGAAACGTCATAAAAAAAGCGAGGCAAAAAGGCGTGTTTGCCACCCAGCGAATGTTTGTCATAGATTCGAGCGCGATGAACCGCAGTATTGAATTAATCCAAAAGACAGATCCGGATTTCATTGAAGTTCTTCCCGGCGTGGTTCCGAAAATCATTAAGGAAATAGGCACCAAGACAGGCAAACCCATCTTTGCAGGCGGACTCATTGATACAGTGGATGAAGTGGAAGCGGCACTTGAGGCAGGAGCGACGGCGATTACAACCTCTGATCGAGTCCTATGGAAACATTTTGACAAATAAAAAATCCTGAAAATCCATTGACACCGCTTTCATTGTGGAGTAACATATATGACAAGTTAATACGTTGTGAAAGAGATGAAGAGACTCACGTGAAGTGCCCGCAATTGATGGGCATATTCCGTGAGTCTCTTTATTTATGATTCAACGGGCTCTGATGACGAGGTCAAGCTTGACTAACAGGATTATCACTGTCATTTATCGGGTAAACGAGCTAAAAAGCCCCGTTAAAGCCTGAAAAGTGATGGTACTGACAGTTCTTCTTACAGGAAATCAATTGTTAATGTCGGCTTATAGTGAATCAGAGCAAAATCTAATAGAAATGAGGGATGATGCATGAATGCATTTATAGGAGAAGTGGTAGGTACAGCATTGCTCATTATTTTCGGTGCGGGGGTTTGCGCCAATGTAAATCTCAAGAAGTCATTTGCGTATAACGCCGGCTGGATCGTCATTACATTTGGTTGGGGATTGGGTGTTGCCATGAGTGTATACGCCGTAGGACAGTTTAGTGGGGCACATTTGAATCCTGCTGTTACTTTGGGACTTGCGTTCAATGGTGATTTCCCATGGAGCGATGTACCTGAGTATATCCTCGCACAAATGATCGGGGCAATCATCGGGGCAACCATCACATATTTACACTTTTTACCCCATTGGCACGCAACAAAGGATCCAGGTGTGAAATTAGGAGTTTTTGCTACAGGTCCAGCCATTCCGCATTATTTTTCAAATTTATTGAGTGAAATCATTGGAACTTTTGTATTAGTAGTAGGATTATTATCTATAGGGGCGAATACCTTTACAGACGGATTAAATCCATTTATCGTCGGATTCCTTATCATCGCGATCGGAATCTCTCTTGGCGGTACAACAGGATATGCGATTAACCCGGCTCGTGACCTTGGACCGCGTATCGCTCATTTCCTGCTTCCTATTCCCGGAAAGGGACCATCCAACTGGGGATATTCATGGGTTCCAGTAGTAGGCCCGGTATTAGGCGGATCTTTTGGTGGCGTCTTTTATAAAGCGGTTTTCATTGGACAAGTCACGACCAGCTTCTGGGTGGTTCTTGTGATTCTTCTTGCCGTCCTTGGACTTGCCTACGCAAGTGACAGAAAGACCAGTTTAGCTAAAAAAGTACATCAATTATCTACAGAAAATTAATCTTTGGAGGGGTTATCAATGGAAAAGTTTATTTTATCTTTGGATCAGGGAACTACAAGCTCAAGAGCCATCCTTTTTAATAAAAAAGGGGAAATCGTTCATACTGCTCAAAAGGAGTTTACTCAGCATTTTCCTAAACCGGGCTGGGTAGAACATAGTGCGAATGAAATTTGGGGATCTGTCCTTGCCGTCATTGCAAGCGTTTTATCGGAATCTAGTGTGAAACCCGATCAAATCGAAGGAATCGGGATCACGAATCAACGTGAAACAACAGTCGTTTGGGATAAAGAGACCGGTGACCCGGTATATAATGCGATTGTGTGGCAGTCCCGACAAACTGCTGGAATCTGTGAGGAATTAAAATCACAGGGACTAAACGATACCTTCCGTGATAAAACCGGTTTGCTGATTGATGCCTATTTCTCCGGCACAAAGGTGAAATGGATCTTGGACAATGTTGAAGGTGTAAAGCAAAAGGCGCAAGAAGGAAAGCTTCTGTTCGGAACGATCGACACATGGCTGATTTGGAAAATGTCTGGTGGAACGGCTCATGTAACGGATTATTCCAACGCTTCACGTACACTTATGTACAATATACATGACTTGAAATGGGACGAAGAGCTCCTTGATATTCTCGGCGTGCCGGCAAGTATGCTTCCAGAGGTCCGTCCTTCATCAGAAGTGTATGGGAAAACGGTTCCGTATCATTTCTTTGGTAGAGAAATCCCGATTGCAGGTGCGGCGGGAGATCAGCAGGCTGCATTATTCGGACAGGCATGCTATGAGAAAGGCATGGCTAAGAATACGTACGGGACAGGTTGCTTTATGCTGATGAATACAGGTGAGAAAGCGGTGAAGTCTGATAATGGTCTATTAACGACCCTTGCCTGGGGAATCGACGGAAAGGTGGAATATGCTCTTGAAGGCAGCATTTTCGTTGCAGGTTCTGCTATTCAATGGCTTCGCGATGGACTCCGCATGCTGAAAGATGCAAAGGATAGCGAGGACTATGCAGAAAAAGTGGACTCAACTGATGGCGTATATGTTGTACCTGCTTTTGTAGGCTTGGGAACTCCTTATTGGGATAGTGACGTTCGCGGTGCTGTATTCGGCTTAACGCGAGGCACCTCGAAGGAACATTTTGTAAGAGCCACTCTTGAATCCCTTGCTTATCAGACAAAGGATGTATTGACAGCCATGGAAGCCGATTCCGGAATTTCCCTTAAAAAACTGAGAGTCGATGGAGGGGCAGTCAAGAATGATTTCTTAATGCAATTCCAAAGTGACTTGCTATCCGTACCGGTCGAACGTCCAGTGGTCAATGAAACCACCGCATTAGGTGCTGCCTACCTTGCAGGACTTGCCGTCGGTTTCTGGAAAGATCGCGAAGAAATCTTCAAACAGTGGAATAAAGATAAACAATTCGAACCGGATATGGCCGTTGAGACACAGGAAGAACTATATGGCGGCTGGAAAAAAGCTGTAAAAGCAGCAATGGCTTTTAAATAAATGAAACATATGATATAATGAACCCAAGTTAATAAAACGGTTAGAGACCAAGAGAGACCAAACTTGCATTATGGCACATTTTGACCATGATGTTTGTTTCGGTCTCTTTTTTTATGGTTAAACAGTAGAGTAAGAGCAGAAATCATTTCTTTAATTCTTAGGAGGAACCAACTATGACATTTTCAAGCACTGCAAGAAGAGAAGTAAAACATACACTGTCTTCCAACCAATTCGACCTGATTGTCATCGGAGGAGGTATTACCGGTGCAGGGATTGCCCTCGATGCATCCAAACGTGGAATGAAAGTGGCGCTGGTGGAAATGCAGGACTTTGCCGCAGGTACATCCAGCCGTTCCACAAAATTGGTCCACGGGGGACTGCGTTACTTAAAACAATTCGAAGTCAAGATGGTGGCCGAGGTAGGAAAAGAACGTGAAATCGTATACGAAAACGGGCCGCATGTCACAACTCCTGAATGGATGCTGTTACCCCTTCATAAAGGAGGAACCTTCGGTAAATTTAGCACCTCGATCGGGTTGAAGGTCTATGACTATCTCGCAGGTGTTAAAAGAAATGAAAGACGATCCATGCTATCGGTATCAGAGACGTTAACAAAAGAGCCCCTCGTCAAAAAGGATGGGTTGAAGGGCGGCGGTTACTATGTTGAATATCGTACAGACGATGCACGTTTAACCATCGAGGTCATGAAGGAAGCAGTTGCACATGGGGCAACGGTTCTAAACTATATGAAATCCCAACGATTCCTCTATGACAACAAGAAAGTAGTCGGAATAGAAGCAGAAGACTTGGTGTCAGGTGAAACGATTGACATTCGCGGATCAAAAATTGTCAATGCTGCCGGTCCTTGGGTGGATGATGTCCGTGGTAAGGATTACAGCACGAATAATAAACAGCTCCGCCTGACCAAGGGAGTCCATCTTGTCATCGATCAAAGCAAATTCCCTCTTCAACAAGCCGTTTATTTTGATACACCGGATGGACGGATGGTATTCGCGATTCCTCGCAACGGGAAAGCTTACGTAGGGACAACGGACACATTCTTTGACTCTGAGAAAGCATCCCCTCATATGACATCAGAAGACAGAGATTATATTTTGAATGCGATTCACTTCATGTTTCCCGATGTGTCAGTAGGGATAGACGATGTGGAATCCAGCTGGGCAGGGGTGCGTCCATTGATATTCGAAAAAGGGAAGGATCCTTCTGAAATTTCGCGCAAAGATGAAGTCTGGGAAGCAGAAAGCGGACTGATCACCATTGCAGGCGGTAAGCTGACAGGGTACCGCAAGATGGGGGAACATGTCGTTGACCTTGTATCTAAACGTTTAAAAGAAGAACATAAGCAGAAGTTCCCTGCATCTTCGACAAAGCATATGCCGATTTCCGGTGGGCATGTTGGAGGATCGCAGAATTTTCAATCATTCATTGACCAGAAGGCAGGAGAAGCCACTCAATATGGATTAACAGAGTCGGAGGGTCGAAAGTTTGCCGGAATGTATGGCTCCAATGTGGATCAGCTATTCAAGCTTGCCCATGCTTACAGTGGATCAACGGATGAAAGGTCCGTCCCTCCTTACTTGTACGCCCAACTGATTTATGCGATTCAGGAAGAGATGGCAGCGACTCCAGTGGATTTCTTCATTCGACGGACAGGCGCTTTGTTCTTTGACCGTGAGTGGGTAGAGAAGTGGAAGGAACCAGTCATTGAGATGATGTCCAAATTGTTGAATTGGACTACTGAACAGAAAGACAAATACACTGCTGATTTAAACGAGGAATTAAAAAATGCAGTGGTACCGGTAGATTTACAATCATAAGGTTGAAAACGGCAGAATGCATTTTCTGCCGTTTTTTCAGTTATTAATGCACTTCATCAACACATGCATGTTGAATTATGCTTACAATTATATAAATATATGAAATGAAGCTGAAACCGCCTAAACCGTGCATTTCATTTATTGAGAGAACTTTATATCCCTTCAGAGGGAAGTTGAGGGAGCGAGGTCGTTACGGTAGAGTAAGAATAGAAATTGACACGACTCCTCGTTAAAAGGTTGGCTTCAATGGGATGAAGCCAGCCCTTTTTTTGTTTTCTTACTAAGAAAATATTCCTGTGAACGAGCTAGTAATTGCTATATTAATAAAAAGGGTGTTCTCTGATTGATGCGGAAGAGGCTGAAGTCTGAAAATAAAGAATTTTATTCTAATGAAGGAGAATTTTGTCAAAAGAGCGAATAAGCTTAAGGAGATCCAATTCCAAAAATGGAAAAAGTACATATCAATTTGAAGCGAGGTGAATGAATGGAAAGGGGCATCTGCCCTTTGTATGAATGAAGGGCGTTTATTAATGGTTTTACAGGGAAAAGAAGAGGAAGAGAAACGATGGTCGGTCCCTTCAGGTGGTCTTGAAGAAGGGGAAACCCTTAGGGATTGTTGTGAACGAGAAGTATGGGAAGAGACCGGCTATAAGGTGTATTCAGGGAAACATCTTTACACAAAATGGGGGTGTGAAGGCGACATTTCCACAACCATTCACTATTACGAAGTCCAACTTCTTGGAGGGAAAGCGACACTTCAAGATCCCGATCAATTAATACATAAGATTGAATGGATCTCACTTCAAGAGTTAAAAAATCTGCCCCTAGGCTTTCCAGAGGATCAATCCATCCTGGAGGCCTATATGAGCAAGAAACACAATATACTATAAAGAATTCAACTTATAAGGAGAGATTAGCATGGTAAAACGTACTGGTGAAGTCATCATGGGAGTGATCGGAATTGTCTTATCCGCTTTATTTTCCATCATTGGAATCGTACTGAACATGGGCATGAGCAGCCCGGAAGTGATGTCCCAAATCGAGGAAGGAATGGAAAGTGACCCGAATCTACAGGAATCAGGGATGACAGCAGGGGATATGAGTGCCATCATGGAAACAGCTGAATCCATGGGTTCTTATCTGGTGATCTTAGGCATAATTGCATCAATCCTTGGTATCATTGCGGTTATGACCATTGTCAAAAATAAAAAGCCGGTACTATCCGGAATCATGTTTATCATTGCTGCTCTTGTGATCGGACTTGGAACAATCGGATTCGGCTTCATTCCTGGACTTTTATTCTTAATCGCCGGCATCATGGCTTTTGTTCGTAAACCAAAAAGAACCGAAACCGTTTATTAATACGTATAGCTTAGAGAATTCTCACTGAGCTTTCTTTTTTGCCCGGCCACATCTTGCTTTCCGTTAGAAAATATACTATCTTAAAAGGAGAGTATAATATAAAACAAGAGACACTGGCGGCAACCAATGTCTCTTGCTACACAGCAAACTGCAAGGAAAGCAGTGGCCCAATAGAGAAAGGAACATAACTCTACCCTTCAAAGTTTAGGCGCTTCATGAGGGTGGGGTTATTTCTTTTTGTCATTTGAAATAACTATGGCAATGATGGAGACAATTAAAGAGCCAAATGTAATCATTAGCGTTAACGCCTCATACGTTGTCACTATAAGCACCACCTCCTTCTATAAGGAAGTGGCCACTCCCACCCTACATTCACTGTATACTCCAAATTATATCACATACGCCCTCCATCCTTTATAGGCAGGAGGTAGGAAAAGCCTACCCTGTTAAAAACACACACCCTTTAAAAACCGTCCCATACTACAATGATTTCAAACTTCACTTAAATATGTTAGCATAGATATGCTCACATTAAACGATTACATAACATCATGACACTTGAGGAGGAACACACGATGAAACACCGCATAGAAACGTTAAAAAAATGGTTAAAAGAAGAGAAAATTGACGCAGCATTTATCAATTCAACTGAAAACGTATTTTACTTAACGAATTTTCACACAGATCCACATGAGCGATTAATGGGACTGTTCTTATTTCCGGATGCCGAACCTTTTGTAGTGGTTCCAGGAATGGAAGCGAGACAAGTGAAGGATGCCGGATGGGGCAACGAAGTGATTGGCTACTCAGACCACGAAAATCCTTGGGACTTTATTAAGGATGCCGTTCATGAAAGAAAAATTACAGGGGAAAAAGTGGCCTTTGAGAATGAAGTCGTAACCTATGGACGCAGTCAGGCGTTTATAAACATCTTCGACTCGCCACATGTGGTGAACGTTGAAGACAAATTAAATCAAATGCGGGTAGTGAAGGATGAGGGCGAAATCGCGGTCATGCGCCGAGCAGCGGAAATGGCTGACTTTGGGGTTGAAGTAGGGGTAAGTGCACTTCAAGAAGGCATTACCGAAATGGAAGTCCTTGCAAAGATTGAATATGAATTAAAGAAAAAAGGAATCCGTGAAATGTCATTCTCTACAATGGTACTCTTCGGTGAAAAGGCTGGAGATCCACACGGTAATCCGGGAGACCGTAAACTGAAAGCGGGAGATTTCGTCCTGTTTGATCTAGGGGTTGTCCTTGAAGGCTATACTTCTGATATTACACGTACGTTCGCTTATAAGTCAGTGTCTGATAAACAGAAGGAAATCTACAACACTGTTCTAAAAGCAGAGCTCGCTTCCTTAGAAGCAAGCAAGCCAGGTAATCGCATTGGCGACCTGGATCAAATCGCACGTGACATCATCACAGATGCAGGATACGGTGATTACTTCCCACATCGAATCGGGCATGGATTAGGTATCAACGTCCATGAATTCCCTTCCATGAGTCATTTAAATGATGGCATATTAAAAGAAGGCATGACATACACAATAGAGCCTGGTATTTACGTGCCGGAAATCGGTGGTGTAAGGATTGAAGATGACGTCCTTATCACGAAGGACGGGTATACCACATTAACCAATTATCCAAAAGAACTTCAAATCATCGAATAAACACAGAAGGCTAACGTATAAGCGTTGGCCTTCTTTTTTTGAGCATGTCCCTAAACCTCCATATCGTTTGGTTTCACAGATTGACCATTCAACAAAAAAGTGAAACTTTTATCGATAAGGTTCGTATATACAGGGGAAGGAACACCACAGGGAGGACCGATACATGAATAAATTACTGATTCTCATAGCATTCAGCTTCTTAACAATGACAGGCTGCGGCATATTGGAAGAAGCAAATAACAGTTTAACCTATGTAGACGAGATGACCGATTACCTTAACGAAACTGATCAATTTGCGAATGACCTTCCCGGTTTAATGGAAAATGCTGCTGCTGATTCATCCGCTATTCCGGAACTTGAGACGAGACTTGTTGATATGAAAAATGAAATCAAGGAAATCAATGATTTAAATCCTCCTAAGCTAGCTGACGATATCCACCAAAAAGTGGAGGGATATAACCAACAAGCGTTGGAAGGAATCGATCGGGCTTTAGTTGAAATTGATAAAGGGGAAGTTCAAATATCAGAGCTCAAGAACCTTGAAATCGTGAATACATTCAATCAATTACAGGACATCAAAGGAAACTTGGAAAATCTAGGGCAGTAACGAACGGGTGTTACAGATTCAAAGTCTGTAACACCTTTTTACATACTGAATGAACATATATAACCCTCTAAAAGAACAACCAGTTTCTGATTAATCAAATGCAAGTCCGATTTCTTATTTTAGTAGAACAGCAGTTCTTAAAAAATGGTATAATGATAAAATCAATAAAATGAAAAGGAGAATGTTATGAAAGTCGTAATAGCTGAAAAACCCGACCAGGGAGCGACCCTTGCCAAGCCTTTTTCCCATAGGAAACGTCAAGGATATATCGAAGTTCATCCAAACGATGTATTCCCCAAAGGTGCTTATGTTACGTGGGCAGTTGGACATCTTTTTCAGCTTCAAGCCCCTGAGAAGTATGAAAGCAAATGGAAGAAATGGTCACTGGACGACCTTCCAATCATTCCACTCAGATTTCAATATGAGTTACAGAGGGCTAAAGCGAAACAATTCTCTATCATTAAAGACCTTCTTAAAAAAAACGAAGTCACAGAAATCATTCATGCAGGTGATGCAGGGCGTGAAGGGGAGTTAATCATCCGGAATATCATCTCCATGTCCAAGGTTCAGAAACCAATGAAGAGACTGTGGATTTCATCCCTGACTGAGAAAGCCATCATTCAAGGATTCGAGAGTCTACGGGAAGAAACAGAAATGAGAAGTTTATATTTTGAAGCCTATTCCAGGGCATGTGCCGATTGGCTCGTGGGTATGAATGCTTCAAGGGTGTACAGCATCCTGCTAAAAGAAAAGGGTATGTCCGATGTATTTTCTGCAGGCAGGGTTCAAACTCCGACTCTTGCCTTGATCGTGAGAAGGGACGAAGAGATCGACCGATTTAAAAGCGAACCCTTTTGGGAAGTGAAAGCAACCTTTCACATCGACGATCACATTTATGAAGGGATTTGGCAGAAAGATGGAGAGAGCCGGATTCAATCACGGGATCTTGCTGAAAGAATCGCTTCTTTTTGTCAAAACAAGCCTGCAACTGTCAGTAAATTGAACACAGAGAGGAAAGAGTTCGCACCACCCTTACTTTTCAATCTTTCAGCCCTGCAGGCAACCATCAATAAAATGTATAAGTTCTCACCTAAAAAAACATTGGATGTGCTGCAGAAACTGTATCAAAAAGGGATCGTCTCTTATCCAAGGTCTGATTCCCAATATGTCACGCAAGGTGAAGCTGAAAGCTTTCCTGAAATATTGAACAAACTGAAAGAGTTCAGCCCTTACAATCATTGGATCCCGACTCCCCATGCAAGCATCATGAACAATAAACGTTTTGTGAATGAAGCAAAGGTATCGGATCACTACGCGATTATCCCTACAGAGCAAGTAACAGATCCCCATTCCCTATCAGATGATGAACGAAAGATCTATGATGTCGTCGTTAAACGCTTTATCGCGGCTCACCACGACAAAGCGATCATCAATTACACGACCATCTCAACGGTCGTAGATGAAAGGGCTGAATTTGTTTCAAAAGGGAAGCAGATTTTACAGGAAGGCTGGCGTAAGGTTCTCATGCAAAACGAAAAAGAAGAGGAACCTCTCCTGCCACCTGTCGAAGAACAGGATAAAGGCGTCGTAAAGAAGGTCGTGACCAAAGAAGGGAAAACACAGCCCCCGAAACGCTACACAGAAGGACAACTCATCACCTTAATGAAGACGGCCGGTAAATATATGGACAATGATGAGCTTGAAAAAGTGTTGAAACAAACAGAAGGCCTTGGGACGGAAGCGACCCGGGCAGGCATCATCACCATGCTCAAAGATCGCAAGTACATTGATATCCAAAAAAATATCGTCTTTCCCACTGATAAAGCGAAGGTACTGATACGTGCAATAGGTGATAATGTGTTAGCATCTGCAGAAATGACGGCTAAGTGGGAGCAGCGACTGCAGGAGATAGGAAAAGGCAACGCATCTGCACCTGAATTTATGGAGCAAGTGAAGAAATTAAATGAACGGCTCGTTCAAAACGCCCTTCAGGAATCCACCACATGGAAGTTTGAGGATTTGGATACAATTTCTATTCAAAGAACGAAGGGAAGAAGCGGAAAAAGAGCTCCCAAAACAAGTATAGGCAACTGTTTGAAATGTGGTGGGAAAGTGATTGATAAAGGGAAATTCTATGGGTGTTCCAATTATCAGAGTACTAAGTGCAGCTTTACTATTTCTAAAACCATCTTATCAAAGAAAATGACACAGAAGATCGTTAAAAAGGTATTAACCGAAGGTAAATCCGACCGAATTGACGGATTCAAGAAAGGAGAAAAAGAATTCTCCGCTTATCTGAGCTGGGATGCCAATCAGAAAAAGATCCAATTCGAATTTGACATCAACTAGTGTAAAACGACTCCTTCTCGCAAGGGTCGTTTTCTTATATCTGACCAACTACCGATAGGTCGTATGCTTTAAAAGAAGTTTAATTTTATGTGAAATGGATAAAACAATAGAGTGATAAGAAATTAGAGAAAAAAATGGAGGGTATACATTGAAAAAGATATTAATGGTCTTAACAAATGAAAGTAAGATTGATGATGAACACGAAACAGGTCTATGGTTATCCGAGTTCGCTGAACCATATGAAGAATTTAAGAATCAAGGTTTTGGAGTGGACGTTGCAAGTTTGAAAGGCGGTCGCATCCCGCTGGATCCGAACAGCCTTGATGATGAACAAGTGGAGAAGTGGAAAGGGGTCACTAAAGAACTGGATCAAACGCTGGTCCTTTCCCAATTAAATGTAAATGAATATGCCGGTATCTTCTTACCAGGTGGACACGGGACGATGTTTGACCTGCCTGAAAGCCCTGAACTTCAAGAGGCATTAGTGCACTTTGCTGAAAATGATAAAGCGATCGGTTCCGTCTGCCACGGTCCGGCTGGATTTGTCGGAACGAAATTATCTAATGGTAAATGGCTGGTTGAAGGAAAAAGCTTAACTGCCTTCACGAATGAAGAAGAACAGCAAACCGGTCTTGATTCACTGATGCCGTTCTTATTAGAAACGAAATTGAGGGAACAGGGAGCTCAATTCGAAAAATCAGGTGCATGGAGCAATCATGTCATTACCGATGGTAAATTTGTGACGGGACAAAATCCACAATCAAGTCAAGCAGCGGCAGAAGCGTTCATTAAGGTTTTATAATACTGTAACTATTCTTAGAGCATGGACTTGGTCCATGCTCTTTTCTATTACTCTCAAACACATCGACAAATGTGATAAAATCGGTAGAAGAATAATTAAGAGGGGAGAAATATATGCAGGCTATTCGGATCATTATACAGATGACGATTCTTTGTTTATTTTATGAACTCGGAAGATGGTGTACCTCATTCTTTCATTTACCGATCCCCGGAAGTATTATCGGGATGCTGCTATTATTTCTATTATTATTAACAGGGGTACTGAATGAGCGTTTACTGTTGGATGGTTCAGGATTCTTTTTAAGACACTTCTCCTTCTTTTTCCTTCCCTTATCTGTCAGCGCCATTGTTCTCGGGCATTATTTTATCAAATATGGCTGGAAGCTGGTTATCGTTCTCATTGTAAGCGGGATGATTGGATTTTTGGCCACTTCGGTTTCAGCAGAGGTGTTCATTAAATGGAAGGAGAAAAGGAAATATGACCGGTCTTATTAATTCTCTACTATCAATAGGCATTTCTCTCCTATATTTTTCATTGGGTGTCAAGATTCATAAATGTTTGCCCAATCCGTTAACGATTCCGATTTTCTTAAGTACGATTGCGATTATTGCCACATTATTCACTATGGATATTTCCTATTCAACCTTTGCACAGAACACTTCACTCATCACTTATTTACTTGGACCTGCGACAGTATCTCTTGCGTACCCCCTTTATCAACACCGACAATTGCTTTTGAGAAACTTCCAGCCGATCTTGGTGGGCATCCTATTTGGAAGCGGCTTGTCCATGCTTGTATCCTATACCCTCAGCCTATGGTTGGGGATTCCGGATGAGTGGAACCGTTCACTACTGATTAAGACCATTACGACGCCTGTCGCAGTTGACATCGGCAGCGTAATCGGGGCAAAGATCGAGGTCATTCCTACCGTTGTCATCGTCACAGGGATGATAGGGGCAATGATCATTCCGTATCTCCTTAAGGCGATGGGAATTAAGCACCCTATTGCCAGGGGACTCCCATTCGGAGTCATCTCACACGGGGTTGGTACGGCACAGGCCATTAAAGAAGGTGAAAAAGAAGGGGCCGTAAGTGGTGCCGCCATGGCGTTGACCGCAACCATCATGTCTTTTGTCATTCCCGTACTCTTTCTGTTGATTTAATCATTTGTCCAAGGAAAAGCTAATGATGGAAAGCACCTTTATGAAGAAATCAGGGCTGGCCATGAAGTGATACATATTCATGAAAGCAGGGGCTTTCCCTTTAAAAATGAATGAGGTTTATGTATAGTAAGGGAAGGAAATTCAAAAAGAGAAGGAAGATATTATGATAGTCAAAACTGATGAAGATTTACAGGCACTCAAAGAAATTGGCCGTATTGTCGCAATGATCCGCGATGAATTACGCTCTCAAACAAAACCCGGCGTAACGACGAAGGAACTTGATGATTTATCAGGAAAAATGTTTGAAGAAAATGGCGCGATTTCAGGTCCTAAAGGAGAATATGACTTCCCGGGGTATACATGTATCAGTGTTAATGAAGAAGTTGCCCACGGGATTCCCGGAGAAAGAGTGATAAACGAAGGGGATCTTGTCAATATAGACGTTTCAGGATCAAAAAATGGATATTATGCTGATACTGGCATTTCATTTATTGTCGGAATGGGTGATCCCAAGCTGAAGGATTTATGCGACGCTGCATTAAAGTCTTTCCAGGCAGGACTTCAAAAGGCAAGAGCCGGCTCTAAACAAAATGGGATTGGAAAAGCCGTGAATAATGAAGCCAGGAAAAATGGTTATACGGTCATTATGAACCTGACCGGTCACGGTGTAGGGCGTTCCCTGCACGAGAAGCCGGATCATATCCTGAATTACTTCGACCCATGGGATAATGCACTCTTGAAGGAGGGAATGGTCATCGCCTTTGAACCATTCATCTCCACCAAAGCCCAAAACGTAGTGGAGAAAGGTGACGGATGGACCTACATCACCCCAGACAACAGCCTGGTCGCCCAAATTGAACACACCATCATCATTACACATAACGAACCCATTATCATAACAGAATAATGCGTGAGGGACGGACCTCGATTCTTAGGAGCAGCTCCTATGAGTCAAGGTCCGTCCCTCTCTTTGTATATGTTTTGTATAACCATTCACGCAATAGTGATGCAAGGGAATGGTTCTGTCCCAGTAAATTTTTCGAGGATATGAGAAGAGGTGGATCTGCTGAAAAAGATCGATTAAATCAATACATAGAAGTTTTTGAAATTTTACGAACAAAATGATTGTCATAGGAAAAAAGTTGGGGTAAAGTAAAGATATTGACGTTGTACAAAATTTATACATAACGACCAATAAATAACATTGTTATCGGAGGCATCCCCTTAATGGCTGTATTATTTTCAAGAAAACCGAAGTCTGAACCCGTAATGGTACCTGAATCAAATGTCATTGTCCTAAGCGACCAGAAACTGAATGAACGGCTTCATTACATGCAGTTTCAGGAGCACCATTTACAGGAATTAAAAGAAATTCTCCCCGTATACGATCAAATTTCTGACATCCTGCTAGATACTGTACTCGATCACTTATACAAGCATCCAAGTTTAGTGGATATTGTCGAGAACCATTCCAGCAGGGAACGATTAAAGTCCGTTTTCAACGATTATTTCCGTTCTTTATTTTCAGGTGAGTTGAATGATGAGTATTTTTCAATGAGGGAGCGAATGGGAAAAACCCATAACCGGAATGGGGTAACAATCGATTGGTTTATTTCGACTTACACCACCATTCAACATTTACTAATCCCAAAAATTGTAGAACTGTACCAAAACGAACCTTCTAAACTTGCATCTGTACTTGTTGCGATCGATCATGGTATCCATCTGGATGCAAGCATCGTTTCAGAATACTATATTCAGAGCAGGATGGACGAGCTTGAAAAACTGCATCAGGAAAATCAGGCACTGCAACTAGAAATGCTCAATATGAATACAGAACTGGAATCATCACTCAGTCAAACGGAGCAAAGCCTGAATGAGACTGCCAAGAAAGCTGAAAGCATACGTGCAGAATCGGAAAATACTGAGAAAAGCAGCAAAAATCTTCTTCAACTATCAAAAATGAATAAAGATCAAACGGATCATATGATAGATAGCTTTGGTGTCATCACAGAGCAAATCAACACGCTCCTTAAGGAAATCCAGGGCGTTAAGAACATTGCAGAACAGATCACGCCTCTTTCTAACTCAATCCAGCAAATCGCTGAACAGACAAATCTTCTGGCATTGAATGCCTCCATTGAAGCCGCACGGGCAGGAAATGAAGGCAGGGGGTTTGCAGTCGTTGCATCGGAGGTAAGAAAGCTTGCCGAAGATTCCAAAGAACTAAGCACATCCATTCATCAGTTGGTGAATGAAAGCAATAAGCAAATCGGAGTGGTCTCAAATCGTGTTCGAAACATGACAGACCTGACCGAAAACTCACGTAAAGAAATCGGAAATGTTCAAAGCGGGATCATGACGGTCCAGATGGAAATGGAAAACTATATGGATATGTTTAAACGAAACCAATCAGAATTAAATCATATCGTAGAGGCAATCAAGAAAATCAATCACACAACAGACGAGTTGGTCCAATTTGCTTCCACCATCATTCGGAAAATTAACAAATAAAAGAAAAGGGAAACCGGATTCAACCGGTTTCCCTTTTCTTTCCACGCTATACGATTTTGGTTTTCCCGCATTCCTGGCACTTACGATAAAACTTCCCATCCAGTACCCTTGATTTGAAAATATTATTTCCACATTCGCAACGACCACTATGCTCGTCGGGATCATCTTTATAAAGGACTACAATCTCTTCTTGATTTTCCATCCAGCTATTCCTCCAATACAAACCATTGTTCTCTCTATAGTATAGAGGGAACAGTCAAGCTTGTTAAGGAATAATCGTCACAATCTGCTAATAAATGCATTTCATTCAATTATTTTCTGACGCTAATTGACCTTGCTTGTCTCAAATGCCATTTAACCAAAGGGGAATACTCTACCACCAATAAATCCATAAATATCCTTTATATCTATATTATTCTAAACTTTTTTCCATAGTATTCCTCTACATGATAGTTTATACAGGAAATCGCTTTCTATTACAGTAGTGAAATATTCTTGACGCACGATGTTAAAGTTCCTGTTATTGAATTGAGATTTTACTATGTTAGTATTTTCCCTGTTAGCAAAAATAAATAAACCGCTAGCTACATAAGGAGGAATTTTTCAATGAAACTAAAAAAATCGATTATTTCTGTGGCTGCATTTACAACACTTGCAGTATCTGGTGGAGCTAGCGCTTCAGCACAAGACATAGAAGTAAAAAAAGGCGACACTTTATGGGGACTTGCAAATGAATACGGAACATCCGTTGATCAACTCATGACATGGAACAACTTAGGTTCATCCATCATTTATCCTGATCAGGAATTACAGGTTTCTTCAAAGGAATACTATACAGTCAAAAAAGGTGACACCCTTTGGGGAATATCTTCCCTATATGGTATTTCAGTGGACAGCTTGATAGGATGGAACGCACTTGAAAGTGACCTGATTGTCCCTGGCCAAGAATTAGTCATCAACTTAGACGATAAAGCACCTTCAGCTACTGCACATACTTCTGAGAAGGCAGAAGCGCCTGCTCCAGAACCAAAAGCAGAAGTAGCTCCAGAAGCTGAAGCACCTGCAGCGGAAACGGCAGAAGCAAAACCTGTACAAGCTGAACCGGCTGCCGAAGAAAAAGCAGTGAAAGAAATTACTGTTGAAGCAACTGCTTATACAGCCGATTGTGAAGGTTGTTCAGGTACTACAGCTACCGGTGTGAATTTAAAAGAAAATCCGGATGCTAAAGTAATTGCAGTAGATCCTAATGTCATCCCGCTTGGATCAAAAGTATATGTTGAAGGCTACGGCTATGCTACTGCGGAAGACACCGGCGGAGCGATCAAAGGAAACCGAATTGATGTTTTCATTCCATCAAAAGATCAAGCCGTTGATTTTGGAAGAAAAACAGTAAACGTAAAAATTCTTGAAACAAAATAATAGATTCTAAACCACTGAGACGAGATTCTCAGTGGTTTTTTGTTTATTCCGGATAGTGATTAATCATGATCCCTCCAGTTTACACTTATATTTTCCTCATTAACTATCAATATTTCCCTCTATAAGAAATACATAGGATTAAGTACGACAAGGTCGACTCAATAGTAGAAATATTACATGCTTGTCATCTAATTGTTATTGGTTTATAAACAGTTTGTTATGTATCTGAGGTAAGTCTATGTTACTATTTCAACTGTTGGTCTAAAGGCCAAACACAAAAGGAGGAATTTGACAAGATGAAAAAAGGTTTATTTTCCATTTTTTCCTTCGCAGTTTTTCTTTCAATCGGACTTGCCTCTGTTTCTGCAGAGAGTAATGATACTGCTATCAATGATTATCATAATATAGAAGAAGGCGATATCCTCTGGGAAATCGCGAACCGATATCATGTTTCCGTCGACGAGGTCGGCACACGCAAGCAATTGTTAGAAGAAGGGTATTCTGTGAATAATGATTCAGAGGAAACGCAAGCAGTGAAAGCAGCAAAGACCACTGATCAACAAACTAATAACGTTGTGAAAGAATTAGATATCAAAGCAACTGCTTATACGGCACATTGTGATGGGTGTATCGGTATTACGAAGACAGGGGTAGACCTGATTGAGAATCCTGATGCGAGAGTCATAGCTGTCGATCCAAACGTCATACCTCTAGGGTCCAAGGTATATATTGAAGGGTATGGTTATGCCCGAGCAGAAGATACCGGTGGAGCCATCAAAGGGAACCGCATCGATATCTATATGGAAAAAGAAAAAGATGCCCTTCAATATGGGGTAAGAAATGTGAAAGTCAAAATTATTGAAGAATAATGAATGAAAAGGGCGCCGGTTGGCGTCCTCTTTCATTCGTTGACTTATTTCCCGTAATAACGGCTGACGGAGTTCCTACTTTTCCTTACGGCTATTTCTTGCTGATGGAGCAACGGATTTTAACTCGATTTCTTCACCCATCTGTTGTTGTGCCAATTTTTTTGCTGCTTCATGCTGTGTTCTCTTATTATTATTTTTCATTGAATTTCCTCCTCACATATGTCTCTTTATATGTTCCACTACTGGAGGCGTTTCACCATACTAAAATCATGGCAAAATTACCAATTCATCCTTTCTGGCATCGGGTTCTAATCGTGTTCTCTTTCGCATCACTTCTTCCTATATAGTCATAAAATCTCACTTAAGCAGAACACTAAACCTTTGCACTCAGGGCTTTTGATGAAGCGGTTTCATTTCCATCTAAGCTTCGTTAAAAAGATTTTGATATTAAGGGGAAATCGATCTAAAAGAAAAGGAATGAAAATGAAAAAAAGACAAAGACTAATAAAAATAATGATGGTTTTCACTTGCAAAGTTAAACTTCTTTCTGATAGGGTAACAAATGTTGGTTTTATAAGAGAGTGACAAGGGAATAGGTAATAAGTAATCATTCCCTCATCCTCAGAATGCACATTTTCCCATTTGCATTAACCGGGACTCTTCGATGAGGGGTCTAGACAGTAGGTGTACATACGAATTCATAAACACCTCGAATCCCACTGTAGTTCCCTTCATTTAGAAAGAGCCAAAACAAAAACCTAAATACGGAAAGGAGAATTTCATGAAGAGAATATCAAATGTTTTCTGGATTACCGTCATTTTGGTTGTTGCTTCCGTTGCATATGGAGCAATCGCGCCAAAATCATTTGAAGACGTAACAACAAAAATGCAAGCATTTATCACTTCAACTTTTGGTTGGTATTATCTTATTTTAGTTACAGTGATTGTCATCTTCTGTGTGTTCTTAATCTTTAGTCCCATGGGAACAATTCGATTAGGAAAACCGGATGAAAAACCCGAGTATACAAGAGGAACATGGTTCGCCATGTTGTTTAGTGCAGGAATGGGAATTGGATTAGTATTCTGGGGGGCAGCCGAACCGCTGTCTCACTATATGACCCCTCCGATGGCAGAAGGGGGGACCGACCAGGCGATTAAAGAAGCAATGCGTTATACATTCTTTCACTGGGGGGTTCACGCATGGGGGATCTATGCGATCGTTGCTTTAGCACTTGCATACTCTAAATTCCGAAAAGATGAGCCTGGGTTAATTTCCGCGACATTGAAACCGATCTTTGGCGATAAGATGAATGGACCACTCGGAACGATCATCGATGTCCTGGCTGTATTCGCTACGGTTGTAGGGGTAGCCACAACCCTCGGATTTGGAGCGGCACAGATTAACGGAGGATTATCTTATCTGTTGGATATTCCAAACAACTTCACCGTCCAGGCGATCATCATCGGGATTGTAACCGTTCTGTTCATGATTTCTGCATGGTCCGGGTTAAGTAAAGGTATCAAGTACTTATCCAATACAAATATGGTACTCGCTGTATTGCTTCTCGTACTGGTATTCTTTATTGGACCGACTTTATTAATTCTCAATATGTTTACTGATACGATTGGGGCTTATATTCAAAATATCGCCGCAATGAGTTTCAGGATCGCTCCATTAAATGAAGAGCACCGTTCATGGATCAATGGTTGGACCATTTTCTACTGGGCATGGTGGATTTCATGGTCACCGTTCGTGGGTATCTTCATCGCACGTGTTTCAAGAGGTAGAACGATTCGTGAATTCCTGATTGGTGTATTATTATTACCTGCTCTAGTCAGCTTCATCTGGTTCGCTACCTTTGGTACATCCGCCATTGAAGTTCAACAAGCCGGCGCAGCTCTTTCTGATTTAAAAACGGAAGAAGTATTGTTTGCTGTCTTTAACGGATTTGAATGGTCAACGATTCTTTCAGTCATTGCCATTACATTGATTGGAACATTCTTTATCACATCTGCTGACTCGGCTACATTCGTGTTGGGGATGCAAACGACTTATGGTTCGTTAACCCCTCCAAACTATGTAAAACTAACATGGGGACTCGCACAGTCTACCGTAGCATTAATTTTACTATACAGCGGAGGGTTACAGGCTTTACAGAATGCATTGATTGTTGCAGCACTGCCATTCTCGGTGATCATGGCACTCATGATGGTTTCTCTGTACAAGTCATTGAACCAGGAGAAAAAGGAACTTGGGTTATACATTAAACCTAAGCCAAGAAAAACAAAAGAACCTAAAGAACACATGTAAACGACTTAAAAGCGCCTGGAAACTTCCAGGCGCTTTATTTATACTTTCATTAGGTTCAACTAGACATTTTACTCATTTTTTCTCTTATTTAAAAACCAAAAACCTTTATTTATGCGGATTTCGATCCGTATGCAGAACCTGGATGGGAAATGCTTGATGATTTTAATTAACCTACATTTTGTCCACTACATACATTAATATCGTAGTAAGATAACTGGAGGTGACTGATGATGTATGGATATGGATACCCTGGATATGGATATGGCTGCGGTGGTGGTGGCTACGCTGGTGGTTTCGCGTTAATCGTAGTTTTATTCATCCTTTTAATTATCGTTGGAGCAGCGTTTGTTTGTTAACAATAAATAGATAATGGATGGATGTCCTTTAGAAGCAGAGAGCCTTCTGCTTAGGGGGCATCTTTTTTTACATAATGGATTGTCATAAATGAATTCTCATATTAGAATACAAGGTGCAGCCATAACCTTGTAAAGGATCGACATCAATGACAAAAAAACAGGCCAGAAAAAAGCAGTCAAGAAAAAATAAGCAATCATCACCCATAAGAATGCTTCTTATCCCCATCATCATTTTAGCTATTTATTATGCACTCAATTATGATGACCCATCATTTAACCTCTCATCGATTGGAAAAAATGAGATACCTTCTGAATATATCCCCATCTATAAAGCAGCTGAAGATGAATACGGAGTGCCCTGGTATCTTTTAGCTGCCCACCACAGGGTTGAAACGAAATTCTCCACCATGAAGTCCCTTGTCTCTCCAGCCGGGGCAGAGGGCCACATGCAGTTTATGCCCTGTACCTTTGTAGGCTGGTCACATCCAAGTTGTTCGGGACTCGGAAAAGGGGATATCCCAACAGATCAAAAAACGGACCCTGCCGTCATTGAAAAATATGGCGGATATGGCGTGGATGCAAACGGGGATGGAAAAGCGGATCCTTTCCAGATTGAAGATGCCATATTCAGTGCCGCCAACTATCTGGCTCATAATGGAGCTGCTGAAGGAAAGCTCGAACAAGCTGTATTTGCCTACAACCATAGCGAACAATATGTTGAAGATGTCCTCTATTATGCTGACCGATTCGTGGAAGAGGACGAGGAAGGTAAACCCATGTAATTTCTTATTTTTGTCACAATTTTCTCTAAACACCCATACTCATTAGGGTGTTTTTTTGTTATATTATTCACGCAAGATTTCCATAAAAGGATTTTTATTCTAATTATCATTATGATGAGGGGTACAAATAGTGCTATTAAAAAATAGGTTGAAACACAAAGAAAATAACAGACTAAATGAAGCATCAAAGTTACAGGAAGTAAAACTCGAGGTTTCACAAGATGTAAGAAAACAATTAAATATGATTCGATTGTCTAAAGAGGAATTAGCTGTATTATCTTCTACCAAATCTTATCTAGTGGAGAATATTGAAGAAATTATTGATGGCTTTTATAATCCAATTGAAAATAACCCTACTTTATTGGAGATTATAGAAAAATACAGCTCTATAGATCGTTTAAAACATACGCTAGCAATCCATGTCACTGAATTGACAAACGGTATCATTGATCAACCATTCATTGAAAAACGCAGAAAAATCGCTAAGATGCATATACATATAGGACTTCCTACAAAATGGTACATTGCTTCTTTTCAAAACCTTCAAACCACCATTTTCACAGTGATGTACCGTTACTTTACACACATAGATGATTATAACAAGGTTATTAATGCCTTCACCAAGATATTAAATTTGGAGCAACAATTGGTTTTAGAAGCATATGAAGAAGAAATCGAAGGTGTTAGAGCTGAGTCTCAACGTTTAAAAGAAAAGATGAATGAAAATGTCCGTGAAGCCACTATCGGTTTATCGGCAATATCAGAAGAGTCAATGGCTTCTTTAGATTCAATTAATGCAAAAATGAGTGAGGTTAGCTTATTATCGGTCAAAGGAACTCAATCAATTGAAAAAATCAGTCATTTCTCAATTGAGGGAAAGGGTAATATGGGGATTCAGAAAGACCATATGAGTAAAATCCTGTCTGACTTGAGAGAGATGCTGAAGGAGATCGGTCAATTACAACATATTTCCAACCAAATTTTTGATATCGTTTCAATCGTGCAAACCATTGCAGAGCAAACGAATTTACTTTCTCTTAATGCTAGTATAGAAGCTGCACGAGCAGGGGAACATGGGAAAGGGTTTGCTGTAGTAGCTGAAGAAGTACGAAAACTTTCAGAGCAGACAAAAAAATCTGTAACCAATGTCTCCAGTCTAATTAACGGGACAAAATCACAAGTGGATAAAATTTCTGGTTATATTGTTTCGGTTGAAGAGACTGCTAAGAAGGGGATGGACTCTACAAATCAAGCTCATATTTTCTTTCACGAAATTGTAGAATCCATTTATTCCTCGAAGAGCCAAAGTGAGCATGTAGAAACAGAGATGAAAGAGATTTCACTGGCTGTAGAGGAGATTTCTAACGCCATTTCCCTTCTAACGACTTCTGCAGATCAATTGAGTCAATTAACAGCAGAATTATAATGAGGATACGAACCGATTCACGTTCTATTTATATGATTGAAAAAGGTACCTAATCGGGCAATATCCATGTACACCTACTACATAAATTGTTATGATAAAGGTCTTGAATTTTTATCGTTTAACAAAGGTGATTTAAATGAAGACAACAGACATGATAGAAGAGTGGAAATCTGCTTTGGATATGGAGATACTGCAGTTAAAAAAACGGGAAACGAATGGGATCCTCATTGAAGAGGGAAGATGCATCCGAAAAGAAGAAGGCGCCTATATTTATTGGTTCACCCTTCACTATCCCGCTTCGCTGCCTGAAGGGGGAAGCGTCCTATATAAACGGAAGCATTCTTCAACCCAAGGGATCGTGATTAATTCAGAAGAACGAGAATGCATCATAGAGCTCGATCAGTTCCTCGGGGATACTCTACCATACGGACAGATCCTTCACGAGCCATGGGATATCCTTGAGAAGCTGATGGAACGGTTGGATGAAGCAAGGGAACGCCATGGGAAATCCAAGCGCATTCAGAAGGTGATGTTTCCGGAAATTGCTCAAAGACATCCTGAATACGAATACAAGACCCCATTGCATGAAGCTTATGTCAGAAGTAAGCATAATCCTGTTACGTACCTGTGGGGACCACCTGGAACAGGAAAAACTTATACCCTTGCAAGAGTGGCCGCTTATCATTATTCAGAAGGGAAGAGAGTGCTGCTTCTCTCCCATAGTAATGCAGCAGTGGATGTATTAATAGAAGAAATGTATCGTTTTCTAAGCAGTCATGACCGTTGGACCACTGGAGAGGTGATCCGGTATGGTACAAGCAGGAAAACCTATAGCGGTGACGTGACGGATTTAAGCGCTCTTCAATTACTGGAACAACAGGATCCGACTCTTTCCGAGGAAAAAGGGAAGGTTGAAAAGTACAGAAGAAGGTTAAAGAACAAACTGTCCAGAACCTATTCTTCTTATGATTCAGAGAGGTTATCCCATCTCGAAATTCACTATCAAAAAATCAAGGAAACGTTCAAGAGAAGGGAAGGAGAGTTAGTTTCGGAGGCTAAGGTAATCGGGACAACCCTTTCAAAGGCGGCCATTGACCGACTTCTGTATGAAGAGGAGTTCGACTTAGTGATCGTGGATGAGGCAAGCATGGCCTATATACCTCAAGTGGCGTTCGCTGCGACCATGGGGAAGAAGATCATCATATGTGGAGATTTCAAACAGCTTCCACCCATCTCAACATCCTTTCATCCCCTGGCAGCCAAGTGGCTGAAGGAAGACATCTTTCATGCAGCCGGGGTGGCAGGAGCCGTCGAGAAAGAGCTGGATCACCCCCATCTCTTATTACTTCCGGAACAAAGGAGGATGCATCCCAGTATTTCGGCATTCACCAATCGGTACATTTATCATTCACAGGTGGGGGACCATCGTTCGGTCAAAACGATTCGGGAGATCATCACAAATAAAAAACCCTTCCCGTCACATGGAGCGGTACTATTTTCCCTGAGAGAAGGGACGGAGTGGGCAGAAACCCAAAAAGGATCACGATGGAATCTGTTGTCCAGCTTAGTCACTATCCAACTGACGCTTCAATCCATACGTGACGGGTTACTTTCCATTGGGATCGTGACCCCGTATCGGGCCCAAGCCAAATGGTATAACCTCTTACTCGATGAACTGGTAAAGAGTATTGCCCCTTCAGCCGACCTATACGCCGCCACGGTCCATGGCTTTCAAGGGTCGGAAAATGATATGATTCTATTCGATTTAGTCGATGGAGAGTCCCATGGCAGTCCGGGCACGTTGATTACCCGGAAAGGTAGCGAGAGGTTGATCAATGTAGCCGTCACCCGAGCCAAGGGGAAGTTTATTTTAGTGGGGAATGATCGATTCATACAGGAAAAGACACATCCTTCTAAACCTGTCCATCAATTCATTTCTCACCTTCAGCGGGAAGTTCATAATGAATCGAGCGCTTCACTCATTCCAACTTCCACAAAGAAAATGAAGTGGTTCAGAACCGATGACCACCATAAGCTGGGTAAAGATATGGCAGCTGCAAAAGCTCAGATCGTGGTGAATGTCCAGGATTTAAAAGAGATCCCAAACGATATGATGCGGGCCTTACAAATGGCAGCAAAGGATAAACAGGTGACGATTTTCAGTCAAGCAGGCAGTGATTCACAGTCCTATTCAAGCGTCAAAATGAAAAAATCCATCACTTCGATACCATTCATCGCATTCGACGAAAAAGTAATCTGGTTCAATTCTTTTACAAAGGAATCAAATCGATTTCCTTTCTCGGTGAGAATCTTATCCAAAAAAATAACCCGCCAATTCTTCAAAATGATTGAAGAACAAAAAACGGTGCCCCTTTGAGCTGTTTACTTCCTCAAAGGGATCACCGTTTTTTATTTTTCTACATATATACTCCATGTTTGTTGCGGTCGGACATGGCCAATGACACTGGCAGAGATGGAGTGACGCTGAAGTTCTTCTACATATTTTTCCCCTTCGGAAAGAGGCATGCTGACAAGTAAACCTCCGGAAGTGATGGCATCTGAGAGGATCCATCGTTCTTCCTGGGTAAGACACGCATCATAATGCACCATGTCTTGAAGCCAAGTAGCGTTCGCTTTCGATCCCCCAGGAATCACTCCCTGATCTGCTAATTCTCTCGTCCCATCTAAAAGTGGGATGGAGGAATAAGAGACTTCAATTGATACGTTACTGCCTTTCGCCATTTCATACGCATGCCCCATCAATCCAAATCCCGTCACATCGGTCACAGCATTCGGATGAAATTTTTGCAGCAATTCTGCAGCCGTTTTATTCAGCATGCTCATAACCTCGATTACAGCCGCTTCCTGAGCGGGAGTCACAGCCCTTCGCTTGATCCCGGTTGTCAAGATCCCTACACCCAATGGTTTTGTCAATACAATGACGTCTCCTTCTTGTGCACCGGTATTGGTCCAATACTTTTTCGGATGAACGATTCCGGTCACACTAAGACCAAATTTAGGTTCTTGATCGTCAATGGAATGACCTCCCACGGTTACGGCACCGGCTTCGATCACTTTGCTTTGTGCCCCTTTAAGGATAGCGGCAAGCATCTCGCTTCCAAGCTTCTTAATCGGGAAGCCTACAATGTTTAAAACGGTTTTCGGCGTTCCACCCATCGCATATACATCACTTAGAGCATTTGCAGCAGCAATTTGACCGAATTGGTAAGGGTCGTCCACAATCGGAGTGAAATAATCAACCGTTTGAACCATGGCGAGGTCATCTGTCAGCTGAAAGATGCCGCCGTCATCGGATGATTCATTCCCTACTAATAATTCTTTCGTAAAGGGTTGAGGAGGTAGTTGACGCAAAACTTGCGTCAAGTCACTAGGACTAAGTTTACAGCCTCAGCCAGCTTTTGAAGAAAGTTCTGTTAAGCGGATGATCTCTTCCTTGCTCATTCTATTCACCCCTTTATGTATGAATAAATTCATTGTACAGGATAAAAATACAATTGAGCAAAGGAGAAGGAAGGAGATACAGAAATAAGGAAGAGATTTGAATATTTGCACAACTATTTCCCCTGTAATAAAATGAACATACACGTTGAAAATGACCTAAGGCGGAGGGAGGATAATTTTGATGAAAGCTGTGAAGATTGAATTCTGTATGATGTGAAACTATGCACCTAAAGCCGCGAGTTTCGCGGAACAGTTATTCAACCATTTCAGATCCGATATAAAGGAACTGGCGTTGATACCGTCTTCCGGAGGGGCATTCGAAATTACAGTAGACGGGAAAAAGATTTACTCCAAACTCGATACAGGCGTTTTTCCTGATATCAACGAAACCATTTCAATCATTGAATCTCAATAAAACACATAGAAAAGGTCATCAGCCCATGCTGATGACCTTTTCTTCTATTTAAAGAATGACGGTTATTCATTCGACAATCCCTGAACTCGAATCACGATGGATGAGGGGGTGGAACATGCCTTTTTAGGCACATTGATTTCGATTGTATGATGCTCAATGGAATAGGTAATCGCCCGCTGCTTTAAGCAAAAAGGAAAACGAATGGAGCGTTTTCTGACTTTACTTTCGTCTTTCAGCATGATCAATACCAACAATTGAGTGTCCTTCTTCTTAATAATCAATTCTTCGGGACAAATATTTTCTGTCTCGATCTCCACTATGAACGATTCCGTCGTATCAAGAAAATCCACACGGAATTCTTGTTCATCCAATTGAACCGTAGCAGGATCCAATAACCAATCCTTCATACTCTCCTCCCAATTCTCTAAATAGAAATCCTCCTTATCCTTACTCATTTACACCTGACCCCCAACAACATCTTTTACATATTGTATTCTTTCTACTATAAATGGTGAGGGTGTTATAATGAGGGAAAAGAAAGAAGGGGCAAAAGTCATGAACCATCTTGTCAGACACATTCCATCCATTCACGAACTGCAGCAAACCAACCAATTCCATACTTTCCTCCATCATCACAACCTTTCGATGGAAAGAGGGACGGACCTCTTGAAAGAGGTGATCTCGAATTGCAGGGCCTTCATCTTGAAAGAAGAGTGGAGCGGGCCTCATCCATCGTCCACAGAATTCATTGAGGAAGTCTTTGGCCAAACTGAAGCTATGGCACGCACATCTCATTCCCTGTCTCTCAGAAGGATCATAAACGCAACGGGAACCATTTTACATACGAATCTAGGGCGGGCACGGTTAGGCAAGGAAACGATGAACCATGTCATGGGTGCATCTTGTCATTACAGCAATCTGGAATATGACATCGAGGAAGGTGTCCGGGGTTCAAGGCATAGTCATGCAGAGGGGCTCGTATGTGAATTGACCGGGGCTGAAGCAGCCATGGTTGTCAATAATAATGCAGCAGCCATTTTTCTTATCCTTACTGCTCTTGCCAAGAATAAGGAAGTAATTGTTTCAAGGGGCGAACTGGTGGAGATCGGCGGGTCATTTCGGATTTCTTCTATCATGGAAGAAAGCGGTGCTCTCCTTCACGAGGTGGGGACAACGAACAAAACCCATTTAAGAGACTATGACGAAGCGGTGAACGATGAAACAAGAATGATCATGAAGGTTCATCAAAGTAATTTTATCATAAAAGGATTTACAGCTTCTGTACCGACAGAAGAACTGGCTGAATTATCACGCCTGCATGCCAAAGTCCTTTATTATGAAGACTTAGGAAGCGGTGCTCTTTACGATTTCACCCGATTGGGAATCGGAAATGAGCCTCTGGTTAAATCAGTGCTGGATAAAGGGGCAGACATCGTCTCATTCAGTGGAGACAAATTATTAGGGGGACCTCAGGCGGGAATCATAGCAGGGCAAAAAGCTTTGATCGATCAATTAAAGAAACATCAGCTTGCCCGCGTCCTCAGGGTCGACAAAATGACACTGGCAGCCCTGGAAATGACACTCTTACACTATATAAAGGGGGAGGAACAAGAGAAAAATCCAACCATTGCGGCCATCACGCGGACCAAAGAAGAAATCCTGCATCAGTCCCGGAAGTTCGTCCGGGATATACAGGGACTCGGGAGCGGTTACACATCCACCATCGTTGAAGGACATAGCCAGATCGGGGGAGGAACGATGCCGGATGTTGAATTAGACACCTATATTGTCGCAGTATCCCACGCTCTTGATTCATCACAGAACATTCATGAGAAGCTTAGAAAGGGGAATCCCTCCATTCTTACAAGGATTCAGGATGGTGTCGTCCTCTTTGATCTACGGACCGTTTCCATGGACGAACAGATAGAAGTCCTCCACGCTTTTAAGACCATACAAGGGACAGACCGAAAGGGAGTGCAGGCATAAAGCGCCGGCACTCCCTAAAATCTCTTACATATCGTGGTGACTATTATTTTTTTGACGGGTATGATTATGGTTCTTCACCTTATGTGAACCACTTAAAGGCTCCGGCTGTCCTGATTGTTTTGGAGCATTTTTACGCATATCTTTGCCATCATTTTTGTTCATGTATCATCCCTCCTACTCTTTAGCATGCTAAGTTAGAGAACTGTTTATTCAGATGTATAGGTTCCTGGTGTTTTGGTTAAACTAAAGAAGCTAATTTCTGAATAAGGAGAGATCATCAATGCCTTACAATAAAAATAAACAACAAGCCTTTCAAGCTGCTGAACAAAGCGTGACGGAAGTACAGCATACCATTAACGAACTGGTACTGGATGGAGCAAGCTACGGCTCACAACTCGCACATCTCAAAAATGAAGTGAATGAGGCGTATCAACAAATAGAAAATGCACTTGAAGTCGCATCGGATACTCAACGGGCACAACTTCAACAATTCAAATACGATTTGTCATCCATAGTGAATGAAGTGAATGAACAATAACGGAATCAACCTGTTGGTTCGTCCCAAAATAAAACCCACCCTGCTTGAAGGGTGGGTTTTATTTTGGGACGAAGAGGGTAGGGGAAAATAGATGAAAATAGTTCCAGGGAGAGAGGGTGACCATATCTACAAATTCTTTGCAGAACTTTAATAGCCACCCTTTTATTTTTTACTGATTGATTTTTCTTTTCTTATTGAATTGACGTTGTGCTGGAGTCAATGGTTCATTCGAATATTCTTCATTGTAACCTGCACCTTGGCCTTGACCTTTTGCTGCATTCATTCCATTTATTACATGGTTTGATTTACGATTTGCCAATGTAGAACACCTCCATAAGGATAGAATGCCACCATCTGTGACGATCTATGAAAGGGAATCGCTAACAGATTCATTTTTTTAAAATAATGTTTTGGACGAGCTGACACGATTTGACAAGGGCAGAAATGTTGTTATACCAATATTTATCTAGAAACCTTTAGGAGTTTAATCATTTAGATAAGTAAAACTTATCAAAAACAATAACTTTATTGTTATTTACTTATGTAATCGCTTGTATTAAGATGTAAATGTGAGAAAAGTTCGTTTAGAACGAAAACTTTTCGACTTATTGTTTGATGCAGTTTAGAGGGGGAATCGAAATGGCAAAGAACGATGTATTTAATGCACGATCTTCTTTCGAACTAGAAGGAAAACGTTATCATTATTATCGTTTAAAAGCGCTTGAAGAAGCAGGAGTAACAAAAATTAACCGCTTGCCTTACAGTGTGAAGGTACTCTTGGAGTCTGTACTTCGTCAATTTGACGGACGTGTGATTAACAAAGATCATGTTGAAAACCTGGCAAACTGGGGATCAACTGAAGTCAAGGATGCAGAAGTTCCTTTCAAACCATCACGTGTCATCCTTCAGGATTTCACCGGTGTGCCGGCAGTAGTTGATTTAGCGTCTCTACGTAAAGCAATGGCAGATATCGGTGGAGATCCACAAAAGATCAATCCTGAGATCCCGGTTGACCTTGTCATCGACCACTCTGTACAGGTTGATAAATACGGTACAGCTAACGCACTGCAGGCCAATATGGACCTTGAATTTGAACGGAATGCTGAACGTTACCAATTCCTTAGCTGGGCTCAAAAAGCATTTGAAAACTATCGTGCTGTTCCACCAGCAACAGGTATCGTTCACCAGGTGAACTTAGAATATTTAGCAAATGTCGTTCATGCTGTTGAAACAACAGAAGGCGATTTTGAAGCATACCCTGATACATTGGTTGGTACTGACTCTCATACTACCATGATCAATGGTATCGGTGTACTTGGATGGGGTGTTGGCGGTATTGAAGCGGAAGCTGGAATGCTTGGTCAGCCTTCATACTTCCCGATCCCTGAAGTTATCGGGGTCAAAATGACTGGTGAGCTACCAAATGGAGCTACTGCTACAGATTTAGCCCTTAAAGTGACACAAGTACTTCGTCAAAAAGGGGTAGTAGGGAAATTTGTCGAGTACTTCGGTACGGGTGTTGCGACTCTTCCACTTGCCGACCGTGCAACGATTGCCAACATGGCTCCTGAGTACGGCGCGACTTGCGGCTTCTTCCCAGTGGATTCAGAATCATTGGATTATCTGCGTCTGACTGGCCGTGACGAAACACATATCAAAATGGTTGAAGAATACTTAAAGAAAAATGAAATGTTCTTCACTCCAGAGAAAGAAGAACCAACGTACACAGATGTAGTGGAAATCGATCTTTCAGCAGTGGAACCAAACCTTTCAGGACCAAAACGTCCACAGGATTTAATTCCTCTTACTGATATGAAAGAAGCTTTCCATAAGTCCATCACAGCTAAAGAAGGCGTTCAAGGCTTTGGGCTGGATGCGTCTGAAATTAACAAAACGGCCAAATATACAACAGAAGATGGTAAAGATGTCGAGATGCCAACTGGTGCAATCGGAATCGCTGCCATCACATCTTGCACAAACACATCAAACCCATATGTTATGTTAGGTGCCGGTTTAGTTGCGAAAAAAGCAGTGGAACTTGGAATGAATGTTCCTGATTATGTCAAAACATCTCTTGCACCAGGCTCTAAAGTTGTAACTGGTTACTTGAGAGATTCAGGTCTATTATCTTATTTGGAAGATATCGGATTCAACCTTGTCGGGTATGGTTGTACGACTTGTATCGGTAACTCCGGCCCACTTCGTCCTGAAATCGAAAAGGCTGTTTCAGATGCTGATTTATTGTTAACATCCGTCCTATCAGGTAACCGTAACTTTGAAGGTCGTATCCATCCACTTGTGAAAGCAAACTACCTGGCTTCACCACCACTTGTTGTTGCATATGCACTGGCGGGTACTGTGGACATCGATCTTCAAAAAGATTCTCTGGGTAAGGACAAAGATGGTAATGACGTGTTCTTCAAAGATATCTGGCCTTCACAGGATGAAGTGAAGGATGCTGTGAAATCAACCGTTACCCCTGAATTATTCCGTAGAGAATATGAGCACGTTTTCTCTGAAAACGAGCGCTGGAATGAAATCAAGACAAGTAACGAACCACTTTACAGCTTCGACGAAAATTCGACTTACATCCAAAATCCAACGTTCTTTACAGGACTTGCGACAACGCCTGAAGACATTCAAGGCTTGAACGGACTACGCGTCGTCGGTAAATTTGGGGATTCTGTCACGACTGACCATATTTCACCAGCAGGTGCAATCGGCAAAGATACACCGGCAGGTAAATATCTTCGTGCGAATAATGTAGAGCCACGTGACTTCAACTCTTACGGTTCCCGTCGTGGTAACCATGAAGTGATGATGCGCGGTACATTTGCAAATATTCGTATCCGTAACCAAATTGCTCCTGGTACTGAAGGTGGATTCACCACTTACTGGCCGGAAGATGAAGTGATGCCGATGTATGATGCATGCATGAAGTATCAACAAGATGGAACTGGATTAGTTGTTCTGGCAGGAAAAGATTACGGCATGGGATCTTCTCGTGACTGGGCAGCGAAAGGTACGAATCTACTTGGAATCAAGACTGTCATCGCTGAAAGCTATGAGCGTATTCACCGTTCGAACCTTGTGATGATGGGTGTTCTTCCCCTTCAATTCAAGAAGGGTGACAGCGCTGAGTCATTAGGATTGACGGGTAGAGAAACGATTTCCGTAAATGTAACAAACGATGTAAAACCTCGTGATATCCTTACGGTAACAGCTGTGGCTGAAGACGGTTCTACAACTGAATTCGAAGTACTGGCTCGTTTTGATTCCGACGTAGAAGTAGACTACTACCGTCATGGTGGTATCCTACAAATGGTTCTTCGTAATAAATTAAAAGCATAATATGTGTTCAAAGCCCCGGGGGATTTCCCCGGGGCTTTTAATTCCTCATTATTGAAATCTAAAAAAAATCCATGACTAAACAGAGACAAGCCTACATATGATGATAGTAAAATCATTTACTTGAGAGGAGAGCACTCCTTTGAAATCTGTATTTGGCGTTTTACTTGTCACCTTATTAGTCTTCTCATTCTATATTGAGAATAAATCCGATCCTTCTTCCTTTTCAGAAAATACGTTTCAACAAGCTGATGACTACAATCAATTGATCGATATAGAAGAAGGAGAGGTTTCTGAAGCCACTCCAGTGGAAAATTCACCAGGACCGAATGTCGGGGATCGGGCCATTGATTTTAAACTGGATACCCTGGATGGCAAATCCATTACCTTAACTGAACTAAAAGGAAAGAAAGTGATCGTAAACTTCTGGGCTACGTGGTGCCCTCCCTGCAAAGAAGAAATGCCTGTCATGCAGGAGTTTTATACGAAATACGGGAAAGATGTTGAACTACTCGCTATTAACATCGATCCACAATACAACGTCAAAGAATACCAGAAATCACTGGGACTCTCATTCCCGATTCTGTTGGACACTGATGACAAGATCAATAATGCCTATGACATCCTGACCGTCCCCACCACGTTCATCATCAACGAACAAGGCATCATCACCCACAAACAAATCGGAGCGATCACCAATATGGACTCCCTCAAAGCACTGTTTAAGTGAGGGACGGACCTTAAAACATGGGAACCGCTTTTCTACAGCGAGTCCTAAATCACTCCCCATCATCAATTGTGACCTTTGTTTAAAATATCTGACATTTGGATATACTATTTATACAAACCACAATAGAGAGCGAGGGGATTGAAATGCGGAGACCACGCAAAAAATCATTTGCAGATCTGGTGAAAGAAAACAAACAACAGCTTCTGTTGGATCAGGATGCCATTGACGCCATAGAAGAGCGAATTGATGCAAGACTTGAAATAAAGCGTCCAGTAAGCAAAGCCGAGTAAGTAATTACGAGGCTTATTTTTTTTGCCCTGAAAATATTACTACCAATTATTACGCCTATTCTTCCTTGTTATTTTGGTAATCATACTAGTAAGGGGGGATATTCATGAGTAACTCAAAGGGAAGTCCGAATCACTTCGCACCTAACCATATCGGGACACAATCGAGGTCCGCAGGAGGCAACAAAGGGAAACAAATGCAGGATAAATCAGGCAAGCATGCGCAAGTAATTCAAACCAAGGGTGAATAATTCATTCGTTTGAAGAGGGAGCAGCCCTTGAGGTCCGTCCCTCATACTATTGACACAGGAGGAATGCAGGATGGCATGGGATAAACCGAATCCGGATGATCGCAGTGATAATGTAGAGAAGCTTCAGGGTATGGTTCAGCATACGATTGAGAATATGGACCGGGCCGAGGAGTCGATGGCCTGCACGGACAGTGAAGAACAGCTTCAGTCCATCCAGGCAAAGAATGAACGCCGCCGCGAGAGTCTAGAGGCTTTCCGCAATGAAATAAAAGATGAAGCAAATCAGACAAAGCAATAAAGGATAAAGATTTCAGTGACCCGGACAGAAAGGTTTTATTAATTAGCCTTTCTGTTCGGGTCATGATGTTATTGGCAATTTTGTCCTCTCCGAGAAAGAAATCATATTCGATGTCAGTTCAAGCCGATTAATTCTATGCCTGTTGCTTGTATGATAAAATGGGATAGGATACTGATTAGATGAAGAGGGTGTAAAGGATGCAAATTGCAGAAAAAACCATTGAAGTGCGTTACGCAGAGACGGATCAAATGGGGGTTGTCTATCATGCAAACTACCTTGTTTGGATGGAGCTTGGTCGTACACAATTGATTGAAGACCTGGGCTTCAGATATGCTGATATCGAAAAAGAAGGAATTCTTTCCCCGGTCATTGACCTGAATGTAAGCTATAAGTCACCTGTTCGCTACGGCGAAAAAGCATTTATTAAAACATGGGTAGAAGAATATGATGGACTCCGGATTACATATGCATACGAAATTTATAACGGACAGAACCAGTTGGCCATTACCGGGCAGTCGAAACATGTGTGCGTGAAGCAAGAGAACTTCCGTCCGATTTCAATCCGAAAGATGTTCCCCGATTGGCACGTAGCCTATGAAAAGGCAAAAAAATAAACCTTACATAGGGGGGGTCCGGGATCTTTTCATAAAAAGGGGATTGGAAAGGAAGAGGGTCATGGCATTCGGATTAACCAAACAAGAGCTAAACGGATGGAAACATCAGGTGAGTAATGGACAGATTGCCTTCCTTACCCACTACTGGCTGGATGACCGATTTCCCGATGTTCGCTCTGTAACGAAAGTGGGCTGCTGTAACATTGAGGTATTATCCGGTTGGGGAGAGAAATATGGTTTGAAAAAGGAATGGATCCATCAAAGGAAAGACGGCTTTCCACATTTTGATTTGGTAGGGGATATACAATATGAAATTCTGATGAAAGAAGGCCTTCAGGAGCATATTTCCCGTTTTGTTAAAAAGTAAGGGTCAGTCATAAAAGTAAACAGGCTGGCATACGCCAGCCTATGATCATTCCGTTATTTCTTGTACTCATATGATGGTTCTTGAAGCTTTTCATCAAACTCAACAAATAAATCATGGCCATCAAAGAACCATAAATCTCCTTCTTCTATAAAAAATTCCCGTTTGTCGATCTCGACCCGTTCACCAGCATCCACTGGTTCGTCTTTGTTCACTCCTAATGAAAAACCATCGTGGAGAGGACTGGAACCTCCATATCGCACATAAAAACGGACTTGTTCGCCTTCCTCCACAAGCATCTCGTCTTTAAACCACGTAAGAGCATCTTCTGAAATATGTATGTTCATTGGTGAGACTCCTTTCTCTACTAGGTATTTTTCCAGAGTGATCCTGGACAAAGAAAGTTTCATTTCCTATTATAAACATAATAAAGCCGGAACTTCTACTAATACGTATAAAGGGTGAGAATAATGAAAACACAAGCATTATTTTATTACATTGGTGCCTTTATCTTTGCCGGATTAAGTATATTAACTCTATTACAATTGCATGAACCCAAATACCAGATCGAAGCAGGGAGTTTCATTGTAATCGCAGCAGGCATTTATTATGGGATGGTGACTCTGTACTTTAAGGGCACCCGTAAAACTTTCTTGTTGGCCAATACCTTTTTGGCTATTGTAGCTTTAGTTGGCATATTCTTCAATTCAATGATATTCGGGGGACATTAAAAGAACGAGCTTTCCTTATGAGCATAAGGAAAGCTCGTTCTTTGCGTTCATACGATAACCATGCTATCTATTCCGGTACCCCGTTCACCATATGGGAAACCATCTCTTCTTCCGTGTATGCAATCATGCCATTCTTTCTGGCAAAATCGAGGGGGTAGATCCGATAGTTTTTGTAATGATTCTCAGACACAAAAGTAGGCTGGAATCCAATGGACGGAAAGATGATTTTGGAACCCGCCGGATTCTTCGTTTTCTCAACCTGAACCGTCACTATGCCACCGATATCCTTAAAATCATCCTTCTGGCCAGAAAGGAAATTCCCAAGTGAATAAATGACAACGGCTTCCCGACCATCACTCGTCTTATAGGTCTGAATCGGCTGCAGGACATGTGGATGGTGTCCGAAAATGATGTCGACCCCATTATTCGTCAACACCTTGGCAAGTCTCTGCTGTTCCTCAGTAGGGAAACGTTGATATTCATTTCCCCAATGAAGGCTCATGATCACCAAATCAACGTCCATATTTTTAGCTTTCTGGATTTCCCCGATCATGTTTTGTTCATCTATTACATTAACTAAATACTCTTTTCCTTCAGGGACAGGAATCCCATTTGTACCATAGGTATAAGAGAGTAGGGCAAATTTAATTCCATTCACATTAAATGTACGTATCCTGCTTTGGTCTTCCGGGCTTTTAAATGCCCCGACATACGGCATCGATATCTCCCCATAATAATCAATCGCATTCAGTAGACCTGCCTCGCCCTGATCCAACGAATGATTATTGGCAGTGGTCACAACATCCACTCCAACCTCCTGCAGTGATTTAACCACTTCCTGCGGACTGTTGAATAGGGGGTAGCTCGAAACGCCCAGTTCCACACCACCCGGGGTTGATTCCTGATTGGCAATCAAAAAATCGGGTGCAGTAAGCATATCTTTAACGGGAGAGAACATCGGTGTAAAATCATATCCATTTTGTTTTTTTGCATCATTATAGACGGTATCGTGTATGAGGATATCCCCGATTGCAGCGATGGAAGCACTGGCTTTGATCGATTTGCCCGATGCCTGCACCTCCCTTGTCGTATGGAGGAGGGAATTAAATTCAACTTCTTTCGAAGAGGTGTTCCAGTCGGCATATTGCCTATTTAGCAGGAAGCCAATCACCAGTAGGAACGGAATACAGAGAACCACCCCTGTTATCATTCGCTTTTTATTCATATTCATCATCCTTTATTATGCACTACTTCCATTTTACGAAAAAAAAAGAGGGAACGGGGAGAAATTTAGAGAATTCTGAAGAATATTATCATTTTATTGGACCCGATTATTATTCATCATCTTTCTCAAATGTGAGAATGCCTATACCTGGGTGAGTCCAATAAAAAAAGCCACCTTTGCGAAGGTACCCGAGAGTCCGGTACCCCGTGCACAGGTCGCTTTTTCACTAAAGCCATTTAATTTTGGGTTCTGTTTTATTTTTGATCCGGACAATATTAGCCCTGTGTCTGTAAATGACAAAAATGGTCAGAATGCCAACAACAATGATGAGTGGAATATCTCCAGTGAAGACCGAGTACGTAAAGGCAAGTATCGCTGCAATCATAGAAGAAAGGGACACATATTTCGTTGCGTACAAGCAAATAAAAAAGACAGCCAGTAAGATTAAGAATAAGATGTAATTGTACCCTAGAAGGACACCAGCCGAGGTTGCCACTGCCTTTCCTCCCCTGAAGTTTGCGAAAACGGGATACATATGACCGATTACGGCAAACACCCCTGCAAGCAGCATATGTACGTCGCTTGCAAACATCAATGGCAGCAAGGTGGCGAGGGTTCCTTTTAGAATATCCATGATCGTCACAATCATTCCGGCTTTCACACCCAGGGTTCTGAAGGTATTCGTTCCCCCAAGATTTCCGCTCCCATGTTCACGGATATCTTTACCGTAAAACGTCTTACCGATCAGTAAACCTGATGGAATGGAACCCAGTAAATAAGAAAGTATGAGTATAAGGGCAAAAATCATCATCACTGCTCCTTTGAAAATAACTAATCCGTTCTTATTTTAACATGTTTTTCCTCCAAAGGGGAGAAAATAAGCGAAAAAATTAGTACCTGTTCTTAAAAGTAGATATTATAACTTAAATTTCCACCTCCACCGTCATCTTATGAACGAAATATGTTAAAATGAACACACTTTACATAGTTGAAATGAAGGTGTACACAGATGCAAATACTTTTATCAGCTTTTCAATGGGTGGCCTTCATGGTAGCGGGATCCATTGCCGCACCCATCGCGATTGCTGACTTGTTCCAATTGTCTCCAGCCGATACAGCCGGATTCATTCAGCGGACCATATTCGTTTTGGGATTCGCGAGCCTGATCCAGGCACTCTTTGGTCATAAACTTCCGATCAATGAAGGACCGGCAGGACTGTGGTGGGGCGTTTTTGCCATTTATGCAGGGTTTTCCGGAACTCTTTATAGCAGTCACGAAGAAGTCCTGACCGTACTGCAGGGGGGGATGATTGTCAGTGGAGCGATTTTTTTCATTCTGTCTTCCACAGGACTTCTAAAGAGGTTATCTTCTTTGTTCACTCCGACCATTACGTTCATTTATTTGATGCTGTTAATTCTGCAATTAAGCGGATCCTTTATTAAAGGGATGTTCGGAATCCAGCATGAAGGACAATCCATGGAACCGCTCGTCCTACTGGGAAGTATTCTGACGATCCTTGCAGCGTTATACTTTTCAAGTCATAAGGTTAAGTGGATTCAGCAATATTCCATTATCCTTGCCCTGCTCGCTGGATGGCTCATATTCATCATCATGGGGCTTTCTGAGAGTACTTCCGTTTCAGACAGCTGGTTTTCTTTACCTCATGTGTTCGTATTCGGAGCACCTGTATTTGATACGGGTGTCATCGTGACTTCCATATTCATCACTTTCCTGTTAACGACCAATATGATTGCTTCCATACGGGTGATGGAAGAGGTGATGAGAGCAAAGGGGCAACCTACATATGAACGGTATACGAAGAGCGGCTTCGCCTCAGGACTGAATCAGCTGTTCGGGGGAGTGTTTTCTGCCATTGGCTCAGTTCCCATTTCAGGATCAGCAGGTTTTGTTGCTGCGACGGGAATGTATTCCATCATCCCCTTCATCATAGGCAGCGGGATCATTATAGTCGTCAGCCTGATTCCAAAGATCATGAATCTATTTGCCAGTCTTCCTGCACCTGTCGGGTATGCAGTGACGACGGTCATCTTTATCAAGATGGTCGGACTCGCATTATCCGAATATCGTAAAGAGGAAGACGTAGAAAGAATTCACTTTGTGGCGGGGTTCTCACTCATTGTCGGGGTCGGAGCCATGTTTGTTCCTGCCTCTGCCTTTACGGACATGCCGGTCGTCGTTGCTTCCATTTTGAATAATGGATTGATACTGGGTACGATAACAGCCATCATAGCGGAACAATATATCATCAAAAAGACCAGCAACCAGTAGGGTGCTGGTCTTTTTATCTGTCGAAAAACGAAGTAAACCGTATGCCCATCCCACATTCATCATAAACTAATGGAACAAAGGCATTTTCTTTTACAACATGTTTACCTTTTGTATAATGAGGGTATCCCGTCTATGTTTAGTAAAATTTCTCAGTACATAAAGCAGGTGTAAAAATGATTGAATTCCAAAATGTCACGAAAGTCTACGAGGATGGGACAGAAGCCATAAAGGGTATCAACCTGACTATCCCAAAAGGGAAGCTTGTTGCCTTGATCGGTCCGAGCGGATGCGGGAAAACGACTACGATGAAGATGATCAATAAACTAATCGCTCCATCAGGGGGGACCATTCTGATTGATGGAAGAGCCACTTCAGAAACGGATGAAGTGGAGCTCAGGCGGAACATCGGGTATGTCATTCAGCGGATCGGACTTCTCCCTCATATGACGATTGAAGAAAACATCAGCCTCATCCCACGTTTAAAGGGATGGAAGAAGGAAAAATATGAGGGACGCGTCGATGAGCTCCTCAATCTGGTAGGACTGGAACCGGACGTATACAAGAAAAGGTATCCCCTCGAATTGAGCGGAGGACAACAGCAGCGGGTCGGGGTGATACGCGCCCTTGCAGCGGAACCACCGATCATTCTGATGGATGAACCATTCAGCGCCCTGGATCCGATTAGCAGGGAACAGCTTCAGGATGAGCTGAAAAGCATCCAAAATTCGATACATAAGACCATTGTGTTTGTCACTCATGACATTGATGAAGCGTTAAAGATCGCGGATGTGATTGCTGTCATGCGCGATGGTAAAATCGAACAGATTGCAGCCCCTGCTGACCTTCTATCAGAACCAGCCAATGAATTTGTCCGTGCCTTCATCGGTGAAAACCGATTGAACGTTCATAGGCGGCACAAGCAGGTATCAGACATCATGAGAGACGATGAAACCAATTTTCACAACCTGCTTGAGGAACCGGAATACTCCTTGATCCCATTTGATGCATCCATCCACGTGGCGGCGAGCATGCTCCTGTCATCCGGTAAACCTTATCTTATGGTGACAAAAGACGACAGGAAGATCGGGATCGTCACATCAAGTGATATTCTTAAAACTGTGGCCTCAGAAGGAAATAAGGAGGCGGGTTCTGTATGAATGCATTTTCCATCCTGTTCGTCCAAACCATATCAAACCGGTCCGATGCCATATTAACAGGATTATTTGAACATCTTTATTTATCTTTTGTATCGATTTTCATTGCGATTGCGATTTCCCTTCCTTTAGGCATTTACATATCACGGAAGAAGCAATCAGCCGAATTTTTCATCGGGATCACAGCCGTCTTCCAAACGATACCAAGTCTGGCCCTATTCGGATTTCTTATTCCCCTTTTAGGAACCGGCAGTATTACGGCTATCATTGCCCTGACGGTATACGCACTGCTTCCGATTCTAAGGAACACTTACACAGGTATAATCGGAGTGGACGAAGGCGTCATCGAGGCAGGAAGAGGCATGGGGATGACCAACTCCCAGCTATTATTTAAAGTGGAGCTTCCATTGGCCCTGCCGTTTATCATGGCAGGGATCCGGACCGCTACAGTGCTGACAGTTGGTGTGGCCACACTTGCCACCTTTGTAGGAGCAGGAGGACTTGGTGATCTTATCTACCGCGGACTATCCACATGGAATAATGCACTGGTCCTTGCAGGTGCCATTCCTTCAGCATTACTCGCATTAAGTTTTGATTTCATATTAAAGATCCTGGAGAAAATGACCACACCTAAAGGACTGAAAGCAAGAAAATAAAGCAAATTCCAAAGGAGAGTAAGAATGAAAAAGAAATTACAAGGATTTATCATACTCACTGTATTATCCATCCTCATCGCAGGGTGCGGAAATGGCGGGGATAAAAATACCATCACCGTGTCAGGAAAGATGTGGACGGAGCAATTCATCCTTACACAAATGATGGCTGAACTCTTAAAAGAAAAGACAGACCTTGATGTAAAAGTCGAGGAAGGTTTAGGGGAAGTATCGATCCTCACCCCAGCTCTTGAAAAAGGCGACATTGATGTCTATGTGGAATATACAGGTACAGGTCTTGAAGCGGTCTTGAAAGAACAAGCAAAAGAAGGAGCTTCAGCAGATGAAATCCTTTCACAAGTGCGTAAAGGTTATGAGAAGAAGTTCGATGTCACCTGGTTGAAGCCACTTGGATTTGAAAATACGTATACGCTTGCCTATACCGAAGATCAGGACTTTGATGCAAAAACCTTCTCAGATATCGTGCCACTATCCAAAGACTTGAGTTTCGGTGCACCCCATCAGTTCTATGAACGGGAAGGGGACGGATACGATGCCTTCAGTGAAGCATATGGATTCAAATTCAAAGAAAAGAAAAGCTTTGACCCGAACATTATGTATGAAGCGGTTAAGAACGGTGATGTAGACATTATTCCTGCTTTTACAACAGATGGTCGGATCCAGCGTTACAATTTAAAGACGACAAAGGATGATAAAGGATTCTTCCCACCTTACGATGCTGCACCGGTTATCCGTCAAGAAGTACTGAAAGAGCATCCTGAAGTAAAGAAAGTGTTGAATGAATTAGCAGGCAAAATCTCGGAAGAGGAAATGAGCGAATTGAATGCAAAAGTAGATATGGATAAACAAGATCCCAAAGATGTCGCACGGGAATTCCTTATATCCAAAGGGCTGATCAAACAGTAACTATAACGGGAGTGTCAACGGAGAGGGAGGTGCAGCGGAATACAAAAACGCATTCTCACTTCCCTTTTGACACTTCCTTTTATTTAGATAATTTTAGGAAATTTTGAAAAATTAAAGGGAAATATGGTATAAAAGAAGAATAGGACTTAAGAAACAGTTCGAGACTTTCTCGTTAAGGATCAATAAAGGAGTGGGAAACAACCATGGAAAATCCATCACGACAAGAAATCGGAAACATTCTGAAACAATCTAAACGCATTGCAGTGATTGGGTTAAGTGATAACCCTGAACGGACATCCTATATGGTGTCTAAGGCCATGCAGGACCAGGGATATGAGATCATCCCTGTAAACCCTGCCATCGAGTCGGCATTAGGGGTAAAGGCTGTATCCTCCCTGCAGGAGATAGAAGGTCCTATTGATATCGTCAATGTATTTCGCCGCTCAGAATTTTTACCTCAAATTGCGGAAGAATTTGATCAAATCGATTCAAACGTATTTTGGGCACAACTTGGTGTAATGAACGAAGAGGCTTATCGCTTTTTAAAGGAACGTGGGTATACAGTCATTATGGATCGCTGTATTAAGGTTGAACATGCTTTAACCAAATAATTCTCACTCGTAACAAGCGGCTCTGACCGCTTGTTTTTTTCGTCCAGACCTCACGTTGACAATTGGAATAATCCTGGGGACAAAAGGGCATATTTTAAGAGGTTCACGGAAATTCCATTTGCGAAAATCAAATAAAACGCTACAATAAGCAATAGTGGTTTACCTTAAAGAATGCTCAAAACAGGTAAACGAACAGATGTTCTTGTGTTATAGTTAATAGAGACATAACCGATAATAGTTTACAAAACCACGCTAATACGGTTAGAGAAGTTTTGAAAGGGGAATGTTCGTGGCCAACCAGAATAAGACCATGGATTACAATGATGATGCCATACAAGTATTAGAAGGCTTAGAAGCCGTCCGTAAGAGACCTGGTATGTATATAGGCTCTACCGATTCAAGAGGTTTGCATCATTTAGTATACGAAATAGTCGATAACTCAGTTGATGAAGCATTAGCAGGCTTCGGGAATGAGATTATCGTTACGATACATAAAGACAATAGTATCTCAGTTCAAGACAAAGGCCGGGGGATGCCAACAGGAATGCATAAAATGGGGAAGCCGACTCCCGAGGTCATCTTGACCGTACTTCATGCTGGAGGGAAATTTGGCCAGGGCGGCTATAAAACAAGCGGCGGACTCCATGGTGTAGGGGCGTCTGTTGTAAACGCCCTCTCTGAATGGCTTATCGTCACAATTGAACGGGATGGCATGAAATATGAACAACGTTTCACGAATGGTGGTAAGCCCGATACCACCTTGGAGAAGATTGGGAAAACAAAAAAATCCGGAACGTGTATCCATTTCAAACCCGATCCTGAGATCTTCAGTAATATCACCTATAATTATGAAACTATTTGTGAGCGTCTTAGAGAATCTGCATTCCTGCTTAAAGGGTTAAAGATTGAAATCATCGATGAACGTCATGATCAGAAAGAAGTCTTTCATTTCGAAAGCGGTATCCAGGCATTTGTTCAATATCTGAATGAAGAAAAAGACGTTCTTCATAACGTAGCCTTCTTTGAAGGAGAGCATCATACCATTGAAGTTGAATTTTCTTTTCAATTCAATGATGGATTCTCAGAAAACATATTATCCTTCGTAAATAATGTACGTACAAAAGACGGCGGAACACATGAAGCCGGAGCGAAGACGGCGATGACCCGAGTCTTTAATGAGTACGCCCGTAAAGCGGGGATTCTAAAAGACAGGGATAAAAACCTTGAAGGGACTGATATTCGTGAAGGACTGGCGAGTATCGTTTCTGTACGTATACCAGAACATCTTCTTCAATTCGAAGGGCAAACAAAAGGGAAACTCGGGACAAGCGAAGCACGATCAGCCGTTGATGCTGTCGTATCAGAACATCTTCTCTATTTCTTAGAAGAAAATCCTGATACGAGTTCCCTTCTTATCAAGAAATCCATTAAAGCGGCCCAGGCCCGTGAAGCCGCACGTAAAGCAAGAGAAGATGCACGTAATGGAAAGAAGCGTAAGCGTTCTGAAACCGTTCTATCCGGTAAGTTAACACCGGCTCAATCAAGAAACCCTCAGCGTAACGAGCTTTATCTGGTGGAAGGAGATTCAGCAGGAGGTTCTGCGAAGCAAGGACGTGACCGAAAATTCCAGGCGATTCTTCCACTTCGGGGGAAAGTCATCAATACGGAAAAAGCCAAACTTCAGGACATCTTCAAAAACGAAGAAATCAATACGATCATTCATGCCATAGGCGGCGGAGTCGGTCCTGAATTCAATGTGGGCGACATCAATTATGACAAAATTGTCATCATGACTGATGCTGACACGGATGGAGCCCATATCCAGGTTCTCTTACTGACATTCTTTTACCGATATATGAAACCCTTGTTAGAAGCGGGAAAGGTGTATATTGCACTTCCACCACTGTACAAAGTCAGCAAGGGGACTGGAAAGAAGCAGAAACTTGAATATGCATGGACCGATGATGAGCTTCAAGGGGCCATCTCCAAAGTGGGGAAAGGATATATGATTCAGCGTTACAAAGGTCTTGGAGAGATGAACGCCGATCAACTTTGGGAGACGACGATGGATCCTGAAACACGCGCATTGATCCGGGTACGCATTGATGACGCTGCACGAGCCGAACGCCGGGTTACCACACTAATGGGTGACAAAGTAGAACCGCGGCGTAAATGGATTGAAAGCAATGTAGCCTTTGGATTAGAAGAAGACGGAAGCATTCTCGAAAACGAAAACATTACGTTGCCAGAGGAGGGGTAATAGATGACAACTGTAGAACGATATCAGGATTTACCTCTGGAAGAGGTGCTTGGTGACCGATTTGGACGTTATAGTAAATACATCATCCAGGAGCGGGCATTACCGGATGCACGTGATGGTTTGAAACCTGTACAACGGCGTATTCTATACGCCATGTATGTGGATGGCAACACTCAGGAAAAAGGATTCCGGAAATCGGCAAAAACCGTCGGTAATGTCATTGGTAATTATCATCCCCATGGTGATACATCTGTGTATGATGCCATGGTACGTATGAGTCAAACGTGGAAGGTCCGCAACTACCTGGTTGAAATGCACGGTAACAACGGTAGTGTCGATGGAGATCCGCCTGCTGCCATGCGTTATACTGAAGCCCGTCTTTCTGCGATATCCATGGAACTTCTTCGTGATATCGATAAAAAAACCGTGGAGTTTGTTCCGAACTTCGATGACACATCAAGTGAACCGACTGTATTACCGTCACGATTCCCGAACTTACTCGTCAACGGCTCCACCGGTATTTCGGCAGGTTATGCAACCGATATCCCTCCACATCACCTCGGTGAAGTGATTGATGCAGCGATCATGCGGATGGACAAGCCGGACAGTACAGTCGATGACCTCATGACGGTCTTAAATGGTCCTGACTTCCCGACAGGAGGCATTATCCAAGGGGTGGATGGCATCCGGAAAGCCTACGAAACCGGAAAAGGAAAGATTGTCGTAAGAGGGAAAGCAGATATTGAAAACATTCGCGGCAGCAAACAACAGATTGTCATTACGGAAATCCCTTATGAAATCAATAAAGCAAACCTCGTCAAAAAAATGGATGAATTCCGCGTGGACCGGAAAGTGGAGGGGATTGCAGAAGTTCGGGATGAAACGGATCGCGATGGGATGCGCATCGTCATTGAACTGAAGAAAGATGCGGATGCATCAGGCGTCTTAAACTATCTCTATAAAAACAGTGATCTTCAAATCACCTATAACTTCAATATGGTTGCCATACATAAAAGACGTCCAAAATTGATGGGACTTCGTGAACTGCTGGATGCATACATACAGCACCAAAAAGAAGTGGTGACCAACCGAACCAGGCATGATCTAAATAAAGCAAAGGACCGTCAGCATATCGTTGAAGGTCTTGTGAAAGCATTGTCTATATTAGATCAGGTGATTGCAACCATCCGTGCTTCGAAGGATAAACGTGATGCAAAGGATAACTTAATTCAGAAGTTCCAGTTTACGGAAGCACAGTCTGAAGCGATTGTCAGCTTGCAGCTTTATCGTTTGACGAATACGGACATTACTGCCCTACAGGCAGAAGCGGAAGAATTGGCGAAAACGATTGAAGAACTTACGGCTATACTGGAAAGTGAAAGCAAACTTTATAGTGTAATCAAAAAAGAACTAAAAGCAATCAAAAAGCAATTTGCTGACGCGAGACGTACTCAAATCGAGGAAAAGATCGAAGAAATCAAAATCAACCTGGAAGTCCTGATCGCCAGTGAAGATGTCATGGTCACTGTGACCCGTGACGGGTATATGAAACGAACCAGCCTTCGTTCATATTCTGCATCAAATGGTCAGGATCTTGCCATGAAAGAAACAGACAGGCTCCTGGGACAATTTGAAATGAATACAACAGATGTCCTCCTTGTATTTACAAACAAAGGGAACTATATTTATTGTCCTGTCCACGAGCTTCCTGATATCAGGTGGAAGGATCTTGGTCAGCATGTAGGGAATATTGTCCCAATCGACCGGGATGAACAGGTTCTCAAAGCGATTCCGATTAAAGAATTTAATCCGTCCCACTACTTACTGTTTGTCACAAAGAACGGTATGATTAAGAGGACCGAGCTGCCTCAATTCAAAGCACAACGCTATTCCCGTCCACTTGTAGGAATCAACCTTAAAGGTGACGATGAGCTTGTGGATGTCCATATTACAGATGGATCGAATGATGTTTTCATTGCCACACACTTAAGCTACGGCCTATGGTTCGCAGAAGAAGATGTGAACATCGTCGGACCAAGGGCGGCGGGAGTGAAAGGGGTAAACCTTAAGGAAGACGACTTTGTCGTATCCGGTAAGATGATAAGAGACTCAGCGAAAAACTTCATTTTCCTTGCTACTCAGCGTGGAGCCGTGAAGAAAATGAAATTGGCTGAATTTGAAAAAACGTCACGCGCTAAACGTGGAGTCATCATGCTCCGGGAATTGAAATCCAATCCTCATCGAGTGATGAGCATAGAAGTAGTAAAAGATACGGATAAAGTAGGACTGTTAACAACTAAAGGGAAAATAGAAGAGGTAAATGTCTCAGACCTTAGACCAAATGATCGCTATTCAAATGGTTCATTTGTGATTGACGAAGGGGAGAGCGGTTCTGTCTGTGATACCTGGGCAGAATCCCGGACACCCGAAGGAATAGAATAGAAATTTTCAAAACGACCAGAAACATTTCTGGTCGTCTTTTCCATTATAGAGGTACGAAAGTATGGAAAATGTATATTCATTCATCATTGTAGTACAATACCGGAAGTTGATTGTACTACAATTCATATTCTTTCACCAATATGAATTTATCTATTGAAGGAAAATCATTTTTTTGAGAGATTAAAACAGTGTCTGATTGGGTAAACATACATAGGTTCATACATTATTTGTAAAAAACTAAACAACTTGGGGGTACATTTATGGAGTTATTAACAAGTATCGTAGGCACCTTGAATGATTATATGTGGTCATATATTCTGATCGTGTCATTAATCGGACTGGGATTATACTTCTCAATACGAACAAGATTCGCACAGTTCCGTTATTTAGGAGAAATGGGAAGACTATTAACTGATAAAACGACCATTTCTTCAGAAGGAAAACGGGGGATTTCTTCTTTCCAGGCCTTCACGATCAGTACGGCTTCACGTGTCGGTACCGGTAACCTTGCCGGTGTGGCAACAGCGATCGCAGGCGGAGGGCCTGGAGCTGTGTTCTGGATGTGGCTCATCGCCTTACTGGGTGGAGCAACCAGTTTTGTGGAAAGTACACTCGCTCAAATCTACAAAGTGAAAGACGGAAAGGACGGTTATCGGGGTGGTCCTGCTTACTACATGGAAAAAGGATTAAATGCCCGTTGGATGGGGATTCTATTTGCCGTCATCATCACATTCTGTTTTGGTCTTGTATTTAACTCGGTCCAATCCAATACAATTTCACTTGCTATGGAAGAAGCCTATTCATTCGACCGTATGACAGTCGGTATCATTCTGGCAGTGTTAACTGCACTCGTAATCTTCGGCGGAGTCAAGCGGATCGCGAGTGTCACTCAACTCGTTGTTCCGATCATGGCCGTCCTTTATCTAATTCTTGCTTTCTATATTCTAGTCACCAATATTACCATGCTTCCAGATATGTTTGTCGTCATCTTTGAGAATGCATTCGGTATTCGGGAAGTAGCAAGCGGCGGTGTCGGTGCAGCCATCATGATGGGAATCAAGCGTGGATTATTCTCGAATGAAGCGGGTATGGGTAGTGCACCTAACGCAGCGGCGTCTGCCGGGGTCACGCATCCGGTTAAACAAGGTCTCATTCAAACGCTTGGTGTTTTCACCGATACATTGCTCATCTGTACGGCAACTGCCTTCATGATCATCTTATCCGATCAATATACAACCGGAATCGATGGAATTCAACTGACTCAGGCAGCATTGAGCTTCCACGTCGGTGCATGGGCGGATACCTTTGTAGCTGTCGCCATATTCCTGTTCGCTTTCAGTTCAATCATCGGAAACTATTATTACGGGGAAACCAATATCGAATTCATTAAGTACAGTCCGGTCTCCCTATTTATCTATCGAATCGCGGTTCTAGGCATGGTGATATTCGGAGCAGTTGTGAAACTGGATATCGTATGGAGCTTAGCCGATCTATTCATGGGTCTGATGGCCATTATCAACTTGATAGCTATTACGTTACTAGCCAAAATTGCCATTGCTGCATTAAAGGACTATCGAGAGCAAAAAAGACAGGGGAAAGATCCAGTTTTCTACTCTGACTCAATTAATGGGTTAAAAGGAATTGAAAGCTGGGAAGCAAAGCCTGAAACAAGAGAACAACAATAGCATGAATGGACCAGCCTGAAGATGGGCTGGTCTTTTTTCTTTATAGAGAATAAAAAGATGGATAATGATTACATAGAATTACCTTCTCTGGTGAAAATAATAACGAATAATTTTCCACTGAGGAGAGAGAATCATGAGAAAAGAATTACTATTTGCATTCGGTGCTTTTTTTATTATGTCGCTCCATGCCATTGCCGGGAACTATTCCGCTGAACCGACGAAAGAACAACCGGTAAATGAAATGACTGTAACAGTATATAAAAAAGATGTGACCGGTGATGGTAAGAAAGATACGATCACACTCAAGGCGATTCCTTTTTCTCCTGATGCACTGTTTCTCAAGCAAATCTGGGCGGATATCAAAACGTCCAAGGGGAGCGACATCCGGATTGATTATGAGGGCGGCTATGAACCGAAAATTCAATTCGTCGATTTAAATCATGATGGTATTAAGGATATGTTGTATTCATCTGCAACGGGTGGCAGCGGCGGTTTATACAATATGGCTCTCCATACATTGGCCGATAATAAACTCGTTGATATCGGACTGCCTGAGGCCCTTACGATTCAAGCTCAATTTGAAGATCAATATAAGGCATCCATTACATTTGTGGATACAAATCAATCCTATACAGTGGATTTAAGCGATCGGAAAGAGGATTACGAAAGACTGGGGATATATACCGACGGGAATCTAAATGAACCTATGGAATTGATGGTGGGACCGTATGCCTTTTTCGAACCGGTCAAAATCTTTGGGAAACGTGGAAAAGGGCTGAAGGGATATCAGCAAATCAGTGGTGCCTACCATGCTGATGGGATCGGTACAGCCACTTCTTATTGGTATTATGAAGAAGGTAAATGGAAGTTGATTAAAATCAAGTGGAGAGAAAATTGAAAGGGAACCGTTTCTAGGCAGGTGTCATACTCTGTTGTAAGCCCATTTTTGTAAAGGAGGCTTATACATGAGTGAATTTAAGCCTGAAAAGTTAACGGTTCAATATATGCCGCCTGCATCCATTTTCAATCCGATTGATAACAGGAAGTACACGTTAACCCATTCTGATACGACAGGCGAACTATATTTAAGTATCGGGTGCCGTTATGATCTTGAAAAGATCAATTTGACCATGAGGGACGAAGTGTTGGGAGAATGGAGACGGAACCTGGGTCAATATACGCTGACCGGGACTGTATTTGTCAGTGGGGGAGAATTCGATCAGCAGCTTTCCAACGTACGATTCATGATCTTCAAGAAGGAGCTGCCACTCGCGCTCGCAGCAATGGTGAACGGGGATAAAGACTTTTACACGTATTATCCGTGGCTCCTTGATGCGCCCATTATCATCTGCTTCGAATCCATATTCCCTGAATATCAGCAAACGCTTTATTTCGGAACACCAAGACAATATCTCATTAAATAATGCTAAAGCATAGAGAGGACCGAGGGACTCTTTATGCTTTTTTATAGTGCGATTTACCAGACGATCAGGAAATGTGATCGACCTTGGGAGGAAATTCAAATAGGGAATATGAATTGTTACTTCGATATTATGTAAACTAAAGTAGATGTATAGCCAAAATCCAGGAATTAGGTAAGGAACTCTAAAATAACAAGAATGTTCAAATATTTCGATTGGAAACTTAAAGAGTCAGATAATAGCATTTGAATGATCATAAGAATTGATTCTTTATAACTTAACTTGCTATGAATAAGCAGCCAGATAACTATTGATAGGATTGAAACATTTGATCACCATATAACAAATTACAGATAATCATGATGGATCATCCTTATTTTTTCTTCTGTCTCATTATAAACAGTATACTTGTGATACGAGACTGGAATGAACGATTTTATTCAGGTTCCTATAATTTACATTATGTAAACTTGAAAAATAAAATAGAATATCTGCAGATCCGTCATATCTAAATCCAAGACTCCCCCATTAGTTAGTTAATAAAGCCTCTTGCTACGCATAGCCTCTAAAAAAATTGTTTTAGCTTTCCTTCCCCTTTTTACATCATTCAAAGTGTGATGAACACAAACGCTAACAAGTTCGAATCTATAACAGATTGACCATCATTTCATTTCACACTAAATAAATTCTCATCATAGAATATAGATAAAATCTACACCTTACATTCACAAATTGGTTAAGAAAGCTGTGATTGACAAGATGAAAAATAATAAGGATCATCACTTTTCATTTCAAAATCTACAGGTAATCGGGATGTCATTTGACCAGGTCTTTGAACATATTGTGACATTCATGCAATCAGATCCAAACAGCCACTATCGATTAATGGTTGGGACTGATTCTCAAGTTCATCAAGCGCATACGACCTTCATAACAGGAATTGTGATCTTAAACGAAGGAAATGGTGTGTGGGCATGTATAAGAAAAATAGTAATCCCAAGAAGAATGCTGCAATTGCATGAGCGGATCTCCTACGAGTTATCATTATCCGAAGAAATTGTTTCGTTGTTTACTGAAGAAAGAAAAAATCAGTTAATCGATATCGTCCTTCCCTACATTTATGCCGGAGCAACGTTTACTATGGAGGGGCATATTGATATCGGAAATGGGAAGCTGAACAAAACGAGTAAGTTTGTAAAGGAAATGGTTTCAAGGATGGAAGCCATAGGCGTAGAACCGAAAATTAAGCCTGATGCCTTCGTGGCTTCGAGCTACGCCAACCGTTATACAAAATGAGCCATCTATCCTCCCTCACTTCTTCAAACCCTCATAACAAAGCGCCTGAAAAAGTATTTCCAGGCGCTTTGAATTTCATTATCTTTAAATCTCTTCATATATCTCTTGTTTTCTACCTTATATGCTTATTTTTCCTAACCAGAACATGTGTTCTTTTTTGGTTCAACAGCACTTTATCATTGTTTTTCCTGGTGTTTAAAGTTCTCCCTCAGCAGAAACTTTTGAATTTTACCACTTGCATTACGGGGAAGCTCATTCACAAATACATATTCCCGTGGCCGCTTGTAATCTGCCAACAGATCACCATCTTTCAAAAATAAATCAAGGTCCCCTGATGAAAGAGAAGGATTTTTCGATACCACTACTGCTAATACCTGCTCTCCCCATGTTTCATCCGGTTGACCGAGGACGGCGACATCCAATACATCTTCATGAACATGCAGGGCGTCCTCTACCTCACGCGGATAGACGTTCTCCCCTCCTGTAATCACCATATCATCCACCCTGTCAGCCACATACAAATATCCATCTTCATCCATGTAATCTAAGTCACTGGAGTGGTACCAGCCTTTATACAACGCTTGATCTGTCGCTTCTTTCCGTTTAAAGTATTCAAGCATCGTGCATGAGCCCCTGACGATGATCTCCCCGACTTCCCCTGGTTTACACATATCTTCAGGATCAGAAGGACCATTCTCATTGGGTCTTACCACTCGTATTTCATGGTTATAAGCGGCACGACCGGCGGAACCCGCCTTCGTTAACTGTTCATCCTGAAGCAGGAACGTAACCGCTGGCCCCATCTCCGTCTGACCATACGCCTGGATCAGGTCGATATTCATCGTTTCCTGTAGTGCCCTGACAAGAACGGGTGCCATTGGGGCAGCCCCGTAGAGACCAACCCGGAGTGATGAAGTATCATACTCACCCACCCCATACTGGAGAAGCATATTCCACATGGTAGGTGCCGCAAAAAGGTTGGTGACTTTCTCACGTTGTATCACATTCAATACCGTCTGAGGCTCGAACTGATGAACGATGATATTTTTCGCTCCCGCTTGCACCCGTGGAAGGAAACAGCAATGAAGCTCGGCACAATGGAACATGGGCGCTGTCACAAGTCCGATATCATTTGGTGTAAGCCCCATAACCGATGTACAGATCAAGCTCTGCTCCGCCATATCTCGGTGTCTGTGGAGTACCCCCTTTGGTCTGCCGGTGGTCCCGCTCGTGTACATGATGGCATAAATGTCCGTTTCTTCTACTGAAAAATCAGCAAGTGCCGTGGAACAAGGACTCACTACCTGATTATAGCTTTGTGCAAATTCTGGCGTTTTGTCGCCCACATACCAAAAAAGGGTCTGAGGAAAGTTCTTGGATATCCCTTCAATTGGTTGGGAAAGAGCTTCTTCAAACAGTACGACCTTAGGTTCTGCATCTTCTAAAATAAAGTGGATTTCTTTTCCTTTGAGACGGAAGTTTATCGGATTGATCACGGCACCGATTTTCCCGCATGCAAAATAGACATTGGCCAACTCCAATGTATTCAATAGATACGTAGAAACCCGGTCCCCTTTCCTCACGCCTGCTTTCAATAGGGCATTGGCCACACGATGGACTTCATCCTGCCACTCTCCAAAGGTTAACCGTTTACCAGTCTTCTCTTCTACAATGGCCTCCTTATTACGGAATTTCATTACCGTTTGGTCAAAAATTGATCCAGTGGTTGCGTACATTTTTTTCCTCCTTATAAGTGAGATCTTCCATTCTGCCACATTCCCTATCCATATTGTTCGTGACGGGAGTCCGTTTCCCCTCCTTACTATCAGATAATTCAGAAATATACCATCAAGAAAAAACCGTCATCTCTAAATGGAATAGAAATGACGGTTGTATATATATCATGATGCTTTTTGCTCGCTCACGATAACATTCAACTTACGTTTAGATAACACATTAAAAAAGATATTCAGCCCAATCGCGGTTAAACTGCCTGCAACAATTCCATTATCCGTCAAGATGCGGACGCTTGTTGGCATTTGAGCAAACAATTCAGGGACAGCCGTTACACCAAGTCCCATTCCTACAGAACATGCGATGATCAATAAATTCTCTTGTGAAGCAAAATTCACGTGACTCAGCATTTTAATGCCGTACGCCACCACCATACCGAACATGGCGACCATCGCACCTCCCAATACGGAAGCGGGAATCACCGTGGTGAGAGCACCGATTTTCGGGACCAAACCAAGGATCACAAGGAAAGCACCAGTTGCATATATCACATTATTTCGCTTCACACCTGAAAGCTGAACCAATCCGACGTTCTGGGAATACGCCGTATACGGAAATGCGTTGAATAATCCACCGAGGACAATGGCCAATCCTTCTGCACGATACCCTCTTGCTAAATCTTCTTCTGAAATCTTTTTATCAGTGATATCGCCAAGGGCGAAATAGACACCTGTTGACTCTACAAGGCTGACAATGGCAACAAGAATCATCGTAAGGATGGCTGTTATTTCAAAGGTCGGCATCCCGAAGTACAATGGTTTAGCCATATGAAACCACGAAGCATCACCAACCGCACTGAAATCGACTTTTCCAAGAACGAAAGCGACAGCCGTTCCTGCCATCAGTCCGAGTAAAATGGACACTGAACGGATAAAACCTGTAAAGAATTTATATAAGAATAATATGAATAACAACGTTCCAAACGCCAAAGCCAGGTTTTCCATTGATCCAAAATCGGCACTTCCCTGACCGCCTGCCATATTGTTCATGGCAACAGGGATCAGTGTGATTCCAATGATCGTAACGACAGAACCCGTCACGACAGGCGGGAAGAAGCGAACAAGCTTCCCAAAATATTTACTGATTGCAATGACGAATAAACCTGAAACGAGAATCGATCCGTAGATGGCCGAAATCCCATACTGACCTCCAATCGCGATCATGGGTCCGACTGCTGTGAACGTACATCCAAGTACAACGGGTAGTCCGATCCCGAAGAATCGATTACTCCACACTTGCAGCAGGGTTGCGATTCCACACATGAAGATATCGATGGAAACAAGGTACGTGAGCTGTTCTCCCGAAAGTCCAAGGGCCCCTCCGACGATCAAGGGGACAATGACCGCTCCCGCATACATGGCAAGAACATGCTGGATACCCAGTGAAGCCAGTTTAAGAGGCAGGTTCTTCATGATACAGTCGCCTCCTCTTGCTTAAATTGTACTTCTCCATTTTCAAGGGACTCGATTTCAGCTAAAGATTCTACTCTATAGCCCGTATCTCGAACGATTTTCCCGCCATTTTGAAATGATTTTTCAATGACAATTCCGATTCCGGCGACACCCGCTTCAGCTTGTTTCACTAAGTCGATCAAACCCAATGCTGCCTGCCCATTTGCCAGGAAATCATCGATCAATAAGACTCGATCATTTTTTTGTATGTACTCCCGTGAGATTGAAATGGTATTTCCTTCTTGCTTGGTGAATGAATACACCTTTGATGTAATCACTCCTTCTGTAAGCGTCAACGATTTCTTTTTTCGTGCAAAGACTAGTGGGACATTCATATGAAGGGCAGCCATCACACCTGGCGCGATCCCTGATGATTCAATGGTCAGTATCTTTGTGATTCCTTCCCCTTTGAAACGATGTCCAAATTCTTTCCCTATTTGCATCATCAGTGCCGGATCAATTTGATGATTAAGGAATGAATCGACCTTCAATACCGTTTCTGAAAGGACGACACCCTCCGCTTTGATCTTCTGTTTTAATAAATTCATGAATGAACCGCTCCTTTACCTGTAGTAGATACTAAAAAACCCAAAGGATATTGTGCTCACATCAGAGTGAGACAATGACCTTTGGGTTAGGCAAAGAACGTCCATAAAGACGCACCATTCATTGCTCACCCATAGTCGGACCATTTACGGTAATCCGGTAGAAACTCGCGGGCCATATCCCCGCTATTATATGAGTGAAAAATAAATATGAATTTGATATTGGTTAGTATACCGGCAACTCAGCCTTTTGTAAAGACTCACTTCCTAACATTTATACAAATTCAAAGCTAAATGTTCGTGAAATAAGAAACATTATCTAATTATCACCCATTACAAAGGTAAATAGGACCAGAAAATATCTCATTGATAAAATAGATAAAAAGTCATATCTTCAATAGTCAGAACTATAATCATCAAGCTTATAAGAAATTTCTTCTAACAGCTTTCTTTTCTCCCTCTCAGATAAATCCGATGCTTTGACTTCTTTTCTCTTAGAAGAAATGATTGCAAGCTTCTCGATAAAAGAATCATCAAACGGTTGAGACAGTTGATTCGTAAGCTTCTTTGCCAAGAATGGACTTGCTCCACCAGTAGAAACAGCGATTGTCAGCTTTCCTTTTTGCTTAAAGGAGACCATCTGCATATTTCCGCAATCCCCATCGTCCACAACACATAATAGCTGGTTTTCCTCCGAATACTTTTTCACCTTTTCGTTCACCCATCGTTTGTTTGTGGCAGCGATGACGATGAATGCTTTACTTACATCATCCGGCAACACTTCTCTCTTGATCCATACTATTTTCTTCTCTTCATGTAATACTCTGATCTCATCGACCACCTCAGGGCTGATGATTGTAATTCTTGCTCCCTGCTCAAGAAATACAGAGAGCTTACGACGTGCCACTTTTCCTCCACCTATAATCATTACTTGCTTATCCTTCACATCAATCATGATCGGCAGCATAGGCTTCTCCTTTGACCCACAGTGATTCATTTACCCGGTCCAGGAATGCCTGCTCCACAAGAGGGTCATACCCTAAATAGTTCGCCAGGAGGATATGTTTATTATTCGTTCTGCGGATTTCTTTCTCGATCCCTTTCATCAACAAGCCGGTGAATAGGAGATAAGGCAGGAAGACGACGTTTCCCTCTGTATTTTTCAAGGATTCCAGAGTCTCTGTAAAGCTCGGTGAGGCTGCCGTTAAATAGCATGTTCTTACCTCGCTAATCGCTGTTTTTCTGTGGACAAGCTCAGCTAGAGCACCGAGGTCCCTCTTGACATCTGGATCCGAACTCCCCCTTCCGATTAAAATGGCGATTGTAGAAGAATGAAGTGGGGCGTCCTCCTCCATCTTATTGATGACACTTTCGACCATCCGATCGTGTACGCCGATTGGACGTCCGTATTTCACCTTAATATGAGGGTATAACCCCCTGCACTTGTGAATTTCATCAGGAATATCCTTCTTGGCATGGACCGCCGTCAGAAGGAGGAGTGGTACGACAGTCAGGTGAGTGGCCCCTCTGTCCACGCAGGAACGGAATCCTTCTTCAATGGAAGGGCTGGCAAGTTCAAGGAAGCTTATTTCCTGAATATCCGCCTCGACATGTTCCTGACATCGCTTGATGAATTCAACAGCTTCTTCACGGGCTTTCACCAAACGACTGCCATGGCACACATACAATACTGCACGTTTCATCTATAAAGCCTCGCTCATGATCATGTTCTTTTCAAACCATTGAATCTTCTCGCGATATCGTACCACTTCACCTACGATGATCATGCTTGGATTTTCAATTTTCTCGTTCTTAACAATATCGATGATCGTCTCCAGCGTCCCTGTGACGGTTTTTTGCACTTCTGTCGTTCCCCAATGAATAAGGGCCACTGGTGTATCTTTGCATTTGCCATATTGGATAAGCTTTTGTTTTATATAAGGGAGGTTGCTGACCCCCATATAGATGGCCAGGGTATCGATTCCTTTCGATAAGCTTTCCCATTTTTCATCTTCGAGTTGATTGTTTTGCTTATGTCCTGTTACAAAGGCAACGCTTGAACTTGCATCCCTGTGCGTGACCGGGATTCCGGCGTAGGCGGCTGCCGCGATTCCTGATGTGATACCCGGAATGATTTCAAAAGGAATCCCTTTTTTCGCGCATGCTTCCGCTTCTTCACCTCCTCTTCCGAATACAAAGGGATCTCCCCCTTTTAATCTGACCACCACTTTCCCGCTTGCCGCGTATCTAACAAGAAAATGATTGATCGTATCTTGTTTCATCGTATGATAGTTTGGCAGTTTTCCACAGTAGATCAAATCTGCCCCTTTCTTCGCGTGTGTGAGAAGTTCCTTGTTCACCAGGCGGTCATAAAGAATGACGTCTGCTTTTTGGATGGATTTCAGCGCTTTTACCGTGATCAGTTCCGGATCTCCAGGTCCCGCTCCGACTAAATATACCTTTCCCATTGTTTCCCTCCTCAGGATGTAATGATGGTTTCCTGTTCGTGCAGGACAAATCCTGCACCATTTCCCCGGATTCTCTTTTTTTCATAAAGGGAGATATCCCGGACATCCGGCTTTTTCAAGAAATACTTCTCAAGTTCGATCTCAACCAGGTCAAAAGCTTTCTCATCCGTATCAGCTGCCACTACGACAATCGTGACAAAATCACGGGCAGTGACTTCAAATCGATATAAATTCATCTATCATTACCTCCTTATGCTTCCAGCAGCAGTTGATCCAGCGATTCCTGGAGGGGAGCGGTACCGACACGGTTGATATAGTCAAAGAACGTTTCTCCCTGTTCCTTTGTTTGTTTGAAATGAATCAAGAGTTGCTTGACGACCTCGGACAGATTGGAAGCTTCCACTTTCCCCTTTAGCTTTTCATTCAATTTCCCGCCATCCTGAAGGGTACCCCCAACATAGATTTCAAAGGCTTCGATCATTATTTTATCTTTCGTCCTCATTTTGATTCCCTGGAGACCGATGTCTGCAATTTGTCGCTGACCGCATGAATTCGGGCATCCGACCATATGGATTCTGACCGGGACGTCCAACGTCAATTCCTGGTCCAATTCATTTGCAATCAGTCTCATCCGCTCCTTTGTCTCCACTAAAGCAAGATTGCAATATTCGATTCCTGTGCATGATACAGAGTACCCGATGAAAGATAACGGACTCGTCGAAATCCGGTCAAAGATCTTTTCGTTAAGCAAAGCATCTACATGCTCATCGGGTATATTCGGAATGATGAGATTCTGAGAGTTACAGTTTCTGAGTTCTCCATTTCCATATTTCTTGGATATTCTCGCGAGTTCATATACTTCATCGGAATTCAGTCTGCCTACAGGAACATTCAGTCCCACATAATTCAGGCCTTCCTGTTTCTGGGGATGGACCCCGTAGAAATATCCTGCATTCCAGCTTTGTACTGCATTGACTCCTGCCGATGGAAGCTCCACATATTCCAGCAGCTTTTCTTTGAACTTCTCAGGTCCCCAGTCGGCCATGAGGAATTTCAAGCGGGCTAAATGTCGTTTCTCCCGATAACCGAAGTCACGGAAAATGGTCGTAAGGGCAATCGTTACGTCTTTCACTTGATGTGGGAGAACGAATACATCCAATTCTTGTGCCAGAAGAGGTCTTGAAGACAATCCACCCCCGACCTTCAGGTGAAACCCGTTCTCCTCTTTCCCGTCTATCTCCTTTTTCGCCGGGAGGAACGATACACAGTTGATTTCCGCATTGGCTGCATTATTGAGATTGGCAGAGATCGCGACTTTATACTTTCTCGGTAAATTTGAAAAGTCTTCGTTATGCTGGAAAAAGTCATAGACTTCTTTCACAACGGCTCTTGTATCAAAGAGTTCATCCGGGTCGATACCTGCCAGAGGGTTTCCGACGATGTTACGTGTAATATCCCCACATGCCCCTGCAGAAGACAATCCGACTTTTTCCAGACGTTTGAAGATATCAGGGATTTGTTCAATCTTCAACCAGTGGAACTGGATGGCCTGTCGGGTCGTGATGTCATAGACGTCCCTGCCGTATTCTTTACAAATGGCAGCGAGCTCCCTCGCCTGATCATAGCTTAGTATGCCTGATGGGACATTCACCCTCATCATGAAATATCCGTCTTCCTTAGGTCTTTGCAGGTAAAGACCCGCCCATTTGAACTTATCCCACTCTTCTTTCGGGATGGAGGAGAAACCATTCTGGGCATAATAGGGTATATCTTTGAAAATGGCCAATCCATCCTTCTCAAGCTTCCATTTTTCCGTTTTATTGAGTTTCTCATTTGACTCCCATGATTTTGTATACGCCATGATTTTCTCTCCTTAAATAAGTTGTTTTTGTTTTAAAATAAGCAGTAAAGACTCGACACATCCTTCTATGGATTGTTTCTCTGTATTGAGAATGATCTCCGGATTTTCCGGTTGTTCGTATGGTGCACTGATTCCCGTGAATTGAGTGATTTCTTGATTACGGGCTTTTTTATACAGGCCTTTGGGATCGCGCTTTTCACATTCCTCTAAAGAACATTGGACGAACACTTCCAGAAATTCTTCCGGTCTGACTAATTTACGCACGAGATCCCGGTCTTCCCTGTAGGGCGAAATAAAAGCAGTGAGAACGATTTGACCGCTATCGATAAAAAGTTTAGAAACTTCTCCGATCCGTCTGATATTTTCTTTGCGATCATCTTCATTGAAGCCCAGATCATTATTCAATCCGTGACGGATATTGTCCCCATCAAGGACATACACCTGCTTCCCCTGTTGAAAAAGGGAAGTAGCCACTGCATTGGCTAAAGTGGATTTACCTGCTGCAGATAATCCCGTGAACCAGAGGATGAAACTTTGATGACCATTTTGCTTCCGCCTCTCCCGTTTCGTTACTGAGGTATCATGCCAAACGATGTTTTGATTGTGTTCACTCAATCTATGCGCCTCCTCATGACGATGGTTTGGATTCTTGTTTCAGACCATTGATCAATACTTCAATCACTTCCGGTCGACTGAAGGTGGATGGAGGGACTTCACCCTTACGAAGCATCCCCCTGACTTTTGTTCCGGAAAGAATGACATGCTGTTCTTTTTCATGTGGGCAGGTCTTGGTGGTCGCCATCCCTTCGCACCTTTTACAATAAAAGCTATGCTCGAAGCGGAGAGGGATGATCCCTATTTCTTCTTCGCTGAACTGATCAAAGATCTTCTGGGCATCATAGGTCCCGTAATAATCACCAACGCCTGCATGATCACGGCCGACGATGAAATGAGTACAGCCATAGTTTTTTCGTACTAACGCATGGAAGATGGCTTCCCTTGGCCCCGCATATCTCATGGCTGCGGGAAAGACCCCCAGAAATACTCGGTCTTTAGGGTAATAGTTCTTTAATAAAACATCATAGCTTTTCATTCGGATTTCAGCTGAAATATCATCTGCTTTCGTTTCACCGACCAATGGATTCAAAAAGAGGGCATCTACCGTTTCAAGTGCCGTCTTCTGAATATATTCATGTGCCCGATGGACCGGGTTTCTGGTCTGGAAACCAACGATTGTCTTCCAGCCTCTATTCTTGAATCTTGTTCGCGTTTCACTTGGATCAAACGTAAATTCATTGAATGCTTTTGGGATTCTTTTAAGGAGGGTAATCCTGCCCCCCACATACACCTCTCCCCGCTGGAATAATTTTTTCACGCCGGGATGGTCCGTATCGGTCGTTCCATAAACGAGGAGGGCCTCTTTTTGTTTATCAGGTTCATATATATCCTCTACATCAATGAGGCCATATGTTTCTGCTTTGTATACGAGCCTGCCCGTTACCCCAACTTTCAAGGATTCTGCCCTTTCTTTCTCAACTGGCAGGGTGATGGGAATGCTCCAAACACATCCATTCTTCAACCGCAATGATTCAACTACATTCTGATAATCCTTCTCTGACAAAAATCCATCTATTGGACTATATGCTCCTATGGCAATGAGCTCCAAATCACTTAAAGCGATATCATCCAATTGGATTTCTTGTTGAATATTTTCATATCCTGTTTGTGGTAGATGTGATTGAACCAATTTTCCTCCGTGTGGCAGTAAACTCATTTAATAAAATCCTCCTTAACATATAGTTTTAATCGGAATTAAAATTATATTCCTCCTCCATCCTCGTGGACAGACCTTCTTTCTTCATTAATGACCCGCATAAGGGACAAGGCTCCCACTGTCGAAATGATGACACTTATAGGGACGACAATCGAATACAGATCGCTGTCGATCAAGAGTTTTACCAAAAAGTATGAAATACTGAGTGAAATAAGGGGTGAAACGACCCAGATTTTAACGATTTTTTTGACTATTTTTTTTTGCAGCATGTGCTTCCCGTTTTTTGACAACCCGAGTCCGATGATGGAAGAAGATGTAACCTGTGTGAGAGGGATTGGCAACCCATACAGGGAGCTTACCATCACAAGCAGGGCTCCAGTGGAGGAGATGAGAATTCCTTCTGCTTTGGAATACTGGGTTATTTTCTTCCCGTTTGTTTCAACGACTCTTTTCCCTAGTAACACGGCACCCAGCGCTACAAATAAACCCCCCAGCCAAATCCCCCGTAAAGGTGTGAGCAAGCCTGCACCGACCAATGGGCCGACAGCGTTTGCTACGTTATTCATCCCCGCCGAGAAAGCTTCAAAGAACCCGGCGATGATCAACAGATATGCCAGCCACCTTTTCTCAAAGTGGTATCCCCGCTTTTCCAATCGTACTAATCCCAAGCCGAAAACCCACGTAACACAGAAGGCAATCACCGGGACAATGACCCAGAATGACATGATGGTGACCAGTGACTTCACGTAAAGAACCTGATAGGCCACCCCGACTCCTACTACCGCTCCTACCGTTACTTCACTCGTTGATAGGGGGATCCCGATTACATTGGCCAAAAATAATGTAATCGTCGCAGACAACAAAATGATGATGACGATTTTGATTGACAATAGATGTGGGGGTATGATTCCGGAACTGATCGTTTTAACTACTTCTCCACCACCGAGTACCGCTCCACAGAGGACACCTGCTGCACAAATCCATAATGCTGCCCTGATGTTGTTTATCGCTCCCGCACCATAGGCAACCCCCATAGATGCCGCCGCTCCACTGGCACCGATGTTCATGGCGAAAAACAGGCTAATAAGAAGGGCCGTCAGCTCAAACAAAGATCGTCACCAGCTTTAATGAAGGCCGCATTCCGTTTTCCCTTTTCCTTTCCATCTTCCGGAGCGGAGATCATTGATATCAATGGCTGGTGTCGTGCAGTGAAAACAGCCTATACTCGGATATCCCTGGTCGTGAAGGGGATTATAAGTAAGATTATGCTTATGGACATACCGCCATATTTCTTTCCAGGTCCAGTGGATCAATGGACAAATCTTAACCGACTGAAATTTATCATCCTTATTAATGAACTCATTGTGACTCCTTGTAGGCGATTGCTCCCTTCTTAACCCAGATATCCACGCATTCCCTTTGGATAAGGATTCCTTTAAAGGGTCAAGCTTTCGAATTTGACAGCATTGATTTGGATTTTTCTCCCAAAGCCTATCCCCATATGCTTCTGCCTGCTCCTTCAGTGTCAGTTCTGGCATTTTCATATGAATGGTCAGACCCGGATAGGCTTCCTTCACCTTTTCAATGGTTTCATAGGTTTCTTTAAAATGGACACCCGTATCCAGGAAGACGATGGCTGCCTGCGGGTGTACTTTGGAAATGAGATCGATCAGCACAATGCCTTCAATTCCGAAACTGCAGGCATAAACGACCGTTTCACCATACTGCTCATATGTCCATTTCAAGACATTCAAGGCTCCTTTGTAGACTGGATCGACTTCAAAATTCACGGCTGGTTGTTTCCAAGTCTGATAGGTTAGCATGATACACCCCTTTCTTTTCCAATAAAAAAGAGGCGATAACAAGATAAAGGAAGTACCTTAATCTCTGTTATGCGCCTCTAGGTTGTCTAGTCAGCTTATTTAATTCGGACTTTCTCATTTTTCTCTAATTGAATGACTTTTCCATCCTGTACGATAATCGTGATCGAACCAAAACTCATGGTTTCAAGCATGGACTGGATCTTCTCTGCTACCAAGTCAAACTGTACTTGCTGATTCTTCTCTTCTTTCACATGATACCCCCAATTTTCATCTTATCCAGATCAAAAAAACAACTTCCCATTTTGGAAAGTTGTTCAGGTAAGGTTACCTTATCTTCCAAAATGACTTCACATTTTGCTGGAATTAGCACCTTACAATACGTAGGTTGCTGGGCTTCGCAGGGCCAGATCCCTCCACCACTCTGGATAAGAGTTATTCATTTTAATATTCTAAATAATATCACAATTACGGAAGAAGTCAACCCGAGTTTTTCGATCGGATTTATATTTTTTGGCTTATTTTATTAAACGATCATTCTATACATGTTTATTCGATTGGGGGTAGATCTACGACAATTTTTCATAAAGCATTACGTAACTATTCATGGACCCTAAAAACCACCTTACCCTCAATTACTTTCTTCCCGGCTTGATTTGTGGCTAAAACCTTAAAATGAAGGAGGTTACCCTGATTGTCCACTAATTCTGCCCGTAAAGTAACCACATCTTGTAACATGACCATCTCTCTAAAACGTACCGAGTAATCCTGGATAAAGCCTTCCTCATAGTATGGGCTGAAAAGTTTGGACACATTGCCCATTGTCCACATTCCATGAGCGATGATTCCTGGAAGACCCAGCTTTGAGGCTTCATCATCGATGGTGTGTATTGGATTATAGTCTCCGGAAGCACCTGCGTATTTGATCAGGTCCAACCTCACAACCGGAGCCAATTCAACCGGGGGAAGTGTATCACCTACTCCGAATGATTGTAGTGTTGTCATTTACTCAACCTCTTTCTGACTTCTTCTGTAATAATGACAATCGCCTGGGAAGTGAAGATTCTTTCCCCACGGGAATCTTCCCCGACGTCTTCGATGACAAGGAAACCCAGTTTTCCCCCGGTACCTTCCCGTTCATAATAGTCTTTTACTACCGTGAAACATTGAATCCTTTCTCCTACCATCAAAGGTCTTTCATAATGAAAGGATTGTTCACCGTGAATCAACCCAACATTCGGTAAATGAAAGCCTTCGATCGAACCATAGTCGAACACTCTCGGGAAGGTGGGAGGGGCAATGTTCCCCCTGTAAGAGGAAAATTTCCCCGTATCTTCATCCACAAAAAGGGGATGGGGATCGCCAATGGCTTCTGCAAATTTCCGAACCGCTCCTCTTTCCACTGTATTTCTGGTGGGAGTAGACCTCTTTCCGATATAGGATTCAAACATATTCTTCACCCCTTTCTCCTTTATTCAGGCTTTCGGCCCTCCTGCAACGTAGAGAACCTGCCCATTGACGAATGAAGATTTTTCGTCTGCAAAAAAAGCGACTGCATTTGCAATATCTTCAGGAAGCCCGCTTCTTCCAACAGGGATTCCCTGGAGACTCGCTTCGACCAATTGCTCGAAAGTTATTCCGATCCGTTTCGCCGTTTCTTTCGTCATGTCGGTTTCGATAAAACCCGGTGCCACAGCATTTGTTGTGATTCCGAATGGACCAAGTTCTATAGCAAGGGTTTTCGTCAATCCTTGAAGACCTGCTTTAGCCGTTGCGTAGTTCGCCTGTCCACGATTTCCCAGTGCGGAGGTGGATGAGATATTGATGATGCGTCCATACCTTTGTTTGACCATGTATTGTTGAGCTGCCTTCACTACATTGAATGAACCCTTCAAATGCACATCCATGACCGTCTGCCAATCAGGCTCGGTCATTTTAAATAACAGATTATCCCTGATGACCCCTGCATTATTCACTACAATGTCGAGGGAGCCAAAGGATTCATATACTTCCTTCATCACATTTTCAATTTCCTGGGATTCTACGACATTTGCCACTTTTGTATACAATTCATATTGTTTAAACACCTCACTTGCTTCATTCAAAGCATCTTCATTCACATCGATGATGGCCACCTTGGCCCCTTCTTCAGCCAGTAATCCTGCAATCGCCCTGCCGATCCCTCTGCTTCCACCTGTAACCAAAGCCACTTTTCCTCTGAATCGCTCTCCCATTTCGTCTGCCTCCTTTATTTGATTAAACAAATTGCCCAAGTTTCACATGACCTTTTAATAAATTCCTTGAAATAATCAGTTTTTGGATTTCATCGGTTCCATCATAAATCCGCCATAACCTTGCCTCCCGGTACCATCGTTCGATCGGCAGCTCTCTTGTATAACCCATCCCACCATGGATCTGGAGGACGCGATCAACGACCCGATTACCCATATTGGACCCATAGAGCTTGGCCATCGACGCAACGTGACGATTGTCCTCTCCTTGATCGAGTGTGAATGCTGCATTTAACACAAGCCAGCGGGCCGCTTCAATCTCCACGGCAGAATCCGCAATCTGCCATTGAATCGCCTGCCGGTCCGCGATAGGCTTTCCAAAGGTTTCCCTTTCCTTCGAATAGTCGATGGCCATTTGAAGAAGGCGTTCGGCTGCTCCGACCGCCTGGGCCCCTACGATCCAGCGTGCGAAGCCGATCCATTCCAGGCCGAGATCGTAGCCGCCATCGATTTCACCAAGGATATTCTCTTCGGGAACCCTTACATCATCAAAAATCAAACTCGCTGGTCCCCATTCGCCCATCGTATGAATATATTCGGATTTCCAGCCCATGCTTCGATCAGCGATGAAGCAGGTGACTCCTTCCCGACCGGTCCGGCGATGTTTTTCTTTATCCGTAACGGCCATGACCATGACAAAATCTGCTTCATTACCACCTGTAATGAACGTTTTCTCACCATTTAAAATCCATTCGTTTCCGTCTTTCACGGCTGTGGTCTGGATATTACGGGTATCAGATCCCGCTCCGGGTTCCGTCATGGCAAAACACGATTTCTTTTCTCCATTAATAGTGGGGATCAAATAATTTTTCTTCTGTTCCTCGTTGGCGTAATAAAGTATGTTATCGGCATATCCACCAAAAGAGAATGGAACAAAGGTCTTGGAGATTTCCATATAGACGATGGCCATCATCATTTGACCGAGATCCGCTCCTCCGTATTCCTCCGGAGTATTGATGCCCCAGAATCCGGCATCCTTAGCCTTCATTTGCAGCTCTTCCTTTTTTTTCGGAGAAAGACTGGGCTTTCCTTCCCTTTCATTTCGCAGCACTTCATTTTCTAAAGGAATCAATTCTTTCTCTACAAATCGTCGAATGGTTTTCTGGATCATCCTTTGTTCATCTGATAAGCGTAAGTTCATCTTTCTTCCCCCTTATTTATGAATATATGGATGCAGGATCTTTTCTTATTCCAAACCCGAAAAATGGACTGGAGAGGCACGCACACTCCGCTTACTTCCCTGAAAATGATGGAATTCTTTTTTCTTTGAACGCTGAAACTCCTTCGAAATGATCTTCCGTTGAGATCATCAGGGTTTGAGTGATTCGTTCCTGTTCAAGCATTTCATCCAGAGAAGTGGTGAATGAACGATCAATCATTTTCTTCATCATTCCGTAGGCTTTGCTTGGACCCGCAGCTAATGTAGCAGCCAGCTCATTTGCTTTTTCTTCGAGACTATCAGCAGGCACCAGTCTATTAATCACCCCTAACTCATACATCCTCCGGGCTGTCACAGGTTCTCCCGTAAAAAAGAACTCTTTTGCAAGATGAGGACCGATCAACCGTGGGAGAAAATAAGAACCCCCTCCATCAGAAATGAGTCCTACTTTGGAAAAGCTCAGTGCAAATTGACTGGTTTCGGATGCAATGATTAAATCACACGCCAGTGCTAAATTAAATCCGGCACCTGCCGCGAAACCATGGACGGAGGCAATGACCGGCTTTTCTATTTCCTTGATGGCTTTGATACATGAATTCAGTATTCCGATATGTTCATAGACTTGGGCAGACGTCGCACTTCCCATCGTTTTCACGTCGCCACCGGCAGAGAACGACCTTCCGGCACCTCGGATCACGATTGCTCTGATCTCCTGATTCCCTTCAGCCTCTTCTATCGCTTCAATCAATCCCGTGAGCATGTTCTCATCAAATGAGTTTAAGCTGTCAGGTCGATTCAAGGTTACATTCAACACCCGGTCATTCTTTTCGACTAATAGCGATTGCATCCTATTCATCCCCTTATATTTTTTCCCTGAAATCAAATGCTGCCTGATTACCCAGGGTAATTAATGTCTCGGCAAACCGATCGAAACCGGAAAAACGGACATCATTTGTTTGACCCATCTTAAAACGGTAATAAATTTGCTGCACAATAACCGCGAGCTTAAAGTAGGCAAAAGACAAATAGAAATGAATGTGGTTCACGTCCCTGCCGCTTTTATTGGCATATTCTTCGATGAACTCTCTTCTGCTGTAAAAACCGTCCATGATGGTCACTGGAGGCTTCCCGAGACCGTATTTTAACAATTCAGGATCATCATGCTGGATCCAATACCCCATTGCGACACCCAAATCTGCCAGGGGGTCTCCGACGGTCGCCATCTCCCAATCGAATAATCCCACCATGGATGTCAGGTCTTTAGAAAACATACTATTGTTTAATTTAAAGTCATAATGAATGATCGTGGACTCGGCATTTTCCGGAACATTTTTGATCAGCCACTGTGTCAGATGTTCTACATCAAGGATCTCACTTGTCTTGGCACGTTCATAGCGATTGATCCACCCGTGAACCTGTCTCTCCATAAAGTGTTCGGGTCTACTGATTTCGTGAAGTGATGTTTTGGTATGATCAATGGAATGAAGCTCAACCAATCTTGAAATCATTTCTTCCGAGATTCTCTTGCATACATCAGGTGTCACATCCAGATGCGGGGGAAATGATGTATCAAATACTTGCCCCCTTTTTCGTTCCATGATGAAGAATGGGCTTCCGACTATCCCTTCATCTTCAGAGAATACATGGGGTTTTGGTGTAACGTCGAATAAAGGGTGGATCTCTGACAGGATCCTGAATTCCCTTTTCATATCATGTGCCTTCGGTGCGACGGGCCCTAAAGGCGGGCGCCTCAAAACCCCTTCCCATTTCCCCATTGAAAGCAGATACGTTAGATTTGAGTGACCTGCAGAAAACTGTTTAATGATCAACTCTTCTTGCTCTAGAGCAGGAAAATGCTCAACGAGGAAGTCTTGTAATTTGCTTTCATTTAATTCTTCTCCTTTTCGGACTGAAACCGTTTCATATTCCATCCGTTCCGTCATGTTACCCCTCCTATATTTAAGAATATTCAGTTTTCTCGGAACGGAAATGAGTGTTTAGCTGGGCTTTTAACAGATCAGGGATTGCTTTACTCAGTTGTTCCTGAAAGTCAAAATACACAATGACCGCGTTTCCTCTTGCGATCAGTTGATGAGTCTCGGCACACAGAATATCATGCTCTAACTGAAAACTTTTTGATCCAATCCTGGAAATATAGGAGGTGATCACGAGTTCTTGATTGAAATAACCCTGTGAGACGAAATCACATTTGGTGGAAGCTAGAATAAACCGCCAATCCTTCACGTCCATATCGAATCCGATTGTTTGAAAGAATTTAATTCGTGCTTCCTCTAAATAGACAAAGTAAGTGGTATTATTAATATGCCCCAGTGCATCTGTTTCGCAGAATCTACTTCTTACGGTGATAGAATCCATTTATCCTCCTTCTTTCGTTATAAATACTAACCAGTCGGTATGTTAGGGAGAGAGGAAATGCTGAAGCCGCTTCCTCTCTATTCAGTTTGAATCCCATTCAAGACCATATCGACAAACGTACCTGCTATTTCTTTATCCGTCTTCGCCCCGCCAGGCTTATACCATTGATAGCTCCAGTTCATCATGCCGAGTATACCGAAGGCTACAACGGAAACGTCAAAGTCGTTTCGGAAATCACCAGAATTTCTTCCTTCTTTCAAGAGCTTTTCAATATTATAGCGATACATATCCCGTTTAGGTTCGATTTGGTCCACGCTTTCATGGCTTAAGTGTCTCATCTCCCGGAAAAACACTTTGGCACTCGCTCCCTGTTCTTTGATGTCCACGATGGAAAGATGAATGATGTCAAAAAGTTTCTCACGGAAAGATTTACTGTCATCTTCGAGTATTCTTTCCTGCTTGGACAATAAGCCATCTATATATCTCATATGAATTTCCTTTAATAACTCTTCTTTACTGGAAAAATAGTAGTAGAATGTTCCTTTTGTCACCCCGATCGATTCGACGATATCCTGAATGGATGTGACGGTAAAGCCTTTTTGATCAAATAACCGTACTGCTTGCTCTGTCATTTTTTCTTTCATATGAAGTCCCCTCAATCTGCAAATATCACCTGAATTATATCACATTTTCCCGGAGGGCCCTTCTTAATATCTTCCCTACACTCGTCTTTGGAAGTTCATCCCGGAATTCGAAGATTCTTGGGACTTTGAATGAAGACATATTCTCCTGACAGAACCTGATCAATTCTTGTTCTGACACCTTTTCCCCAGCCTTTAACACGACCACAGCTTTCACGGTTTCTCCCCGATATGAGTCAGGGACCCCGATCACGACCGCTTCCTGCACGCCGGGATGTTCATAGATGACTTCTTCCACTTCCCGGGGATACACGTTATATCCTGAAGCAATGATCATATCCTTCTTTCGATCCACGATTGATACATACCCTTCATCATCCATCCTGGCAATGTCTCCTGTGTATAGCCATCCATCACGAAGGGCATTAGCGGTTTCTTCAGGTAAATTCCAGTACCCCTTCATGACTTGGGGACCTTTGATGATCAGCTCTCCAATGTCTCCAGGAGGCACTTCCTTCATGCCCGTCGCTAAATCCACTACCTTATAATCCGTGGACGGGAGGCCGATTCCTACAGTTCCAGGCTTTCTTTCTGCGAAGGCAGGGTTGCAATGGGTCGTCGGCGAGGCTTCGGACAAACCATACCCTTCCAATATCTTTGCCCCTGTTTTCTTCTCGAACTGGTTTAATAGCTCAACAGGCATGGGGGCGCTACCGCTGTTACAAAGCTTGATCGAATGAATCCCATACTCTTCAGCAGAGGGATGATTCGTAATCGCCACATACATGGTCGGCACTCCAGGGAATAATGTGGGTTTCTCCCTCTTAATGGTTGATAATACTTCTGAGAGCTCAAACCGTGGCAGCAGGATCATTTCATTTGCAGAATAGATGGAAAGATTCATGCATGAATTCATTCCGAATACATGAAAGAAAGGAATCACACTCAGACTTCTTTCTTCCCCTGTTTGAATGCTTTCTTTAAAAAATCGCTGACTTTGCATGACATTTGAAAGAATATTGCTATGTGTGAGCATCACACCCTTAGACACGCCGGTTGTTCCACCTGTGTATTGAAGGACCGCAACATCTTCCGGCTCTATTTTAATGGAAGTAACCCCACCGTCCCCAAGCTTCAAAAATTCATCAAACGTGTAATCAGTCGCATGGTCCTCCCCTTGGAAGCTGACGACAATGATTGTTTTCACTTTTGTTTCCTTTTGAATGGATTGAATCATGGGATAAAAGCGGTCCAATACAATGATCGTCTCCGCCCCGGAGTCATTTAGTAAATGAATGAGTTCCCTTTCAACAGACATTGGATTCACCTGCGTAACAATCCCGCCAGTCGTAAGGATCCCATAATAAGAAATGACATATTGTGGACAGTTAGGGAGCATGATGGCCACCCGGTCACCTTTCTTCGTTCCTATTTGCTGGAGGGACGAGGAAAACAATGTGACGGCACCTTGAAGGTCACGATACGTCATGCGCTTTTGATAGAAACTTATACAAGGATGCCCAGGGTACTTGGAAGCAGTTTGTTGAAGCATATGGGGTATTGAGAAATCAATTGCTGGAATATCAGTGTCGAACGATTCAGGATAATGAACGTGCCAGGATTTAGTTGTCACAAAATCATTCCTTCCGTTTTAATTATTCAGATGCCGCTGAATGATCTATTCCTATCTCTCTACCGGAGAGGTTTTTTGATATTTTTTCAGTTCTAATTTCGCGAGTTGCGCACGATGTACTTCATCAGGCCCGTCGGCAAGACGTAATGTCCGGGCATTCGCCCATTGTGCAGCCATTGAATGATCCCCTGATACCCCGGCAGCCCCAAATGCCTGAATCGCCCTGTCTATGACACGTAATGCCATGGAAGGCGCCACTACCTTGATCATCGCGATTTCCTGTTTGGCCAATTTATTCCCTACTGTATCCATCATGTAAGCGGCTTTCATGGTCAGAAGGCGTGCCTGTTCGATTTCAATTCGTGAATCTGCGATCCATTCCATGACGACCCCCTGACTTGAAAGTGTCCTACCAAATGCTTCCCTGTTTTGAACGCGCTTACATAATTCTTCAAGCGCTCTTTCCGCTGCACCGATCAAACGCATGCAATGATGGATCCTGCCTGGACCTAATCGCCCTTGTGCAATGGCAAACCCTTTCCCTTCCGCCCAGATCATATTTTCAAGGGGCACCCGGACATCGGTAAAAGTGATTTCCCCATGTCCATGGGGAGCGTGATCGTATCCAAAGACAGGAAGCATCCGCTCGATTTTCACACCCACCGCATCCAATGGTACGATGATCATGGATTGCTGTTCATGGCGACTTGCATCAGGGTCTGTTTTCCCCATTAAGATGGAGAAGCTGCACCTTGGATCACCAGCGCCGGAAGACCACCATTTCCTGGCATTGACAACGTATTCATTCCCGTCCCGAACGATACTTGCCTTGATATTTGTAGCATCGGATGAGGCGACTTCCGGCTCTGTCATCGAGAAACAGGAGCGGATCTCACCATTCAGGAGGGGGATCAGGTATCGCTCCTTTTGGGCAGGGGTTCCATAACGCTCCAACACTTCCATATTCCCGGTATCCGGTGCGTTGCAGTTGAATACTTCCGGTCCGATCAAAGACCTGCCCATGATTTCGCAAAGCGGTGCATATTCCACATTACTTAATCCCGCCCCATATTCACTTTCTGGTAGAAATAAGTTCCATAACCCTTGTTTCCTTGCTTCGGTTTTTAATTCTTCCATGATGGGCGGGACTGAACTCCATCGGGTGTCTTGCCTGTTTAATTGCTGTTCATAAAGGGATTCATTCGGGTATACGAACTCTTCCATGAAGCGGGAGAGTTTATTTTGATATTCTTGTACTTTTGGAGAATAGGAGAACTCCATGACATCCATCCTTCCTTATTAAAAATAATCTGGTTACATCGCTGATGAGCCGCCATCCACCACAAGGACCGAACCTGTTACAAAATCAGAGGCACGGGAAGCAAGGAAAAGAGCCGCTCCTTTTAAATCGTATTCGCTTCCGAATCGATTTAACGGCGTACCTTCTAAAATGGCTTCCCCGGCATGGGAGAGGATCCCCTTTGACATTTTTGTCGGAAAGAAGCCTGGTGCGATCGCGTTAACATGGACTCCGCGAGAGCCCCATTTCACGGCAAGATCCTTGGTGAAATTGATGACTGCTGCTTTACTTGTACTATAGCCGATGGCATCCATATACCTTGGGTCCGTTCCTTGAAGACCCGCTACAGACGCGATGTTGATGATTTTCCCTGCCTGTTGTTCTAACATTAGCTTTCCTACAGCCTGTGACATAATGAAGGTCCCATTCACATTTACGTTGATGACTTTATGCCATGCCTCAAGTGGCATTTCTTCTGCAGGTGCCCCCCACGAAGCTCCGCTGTTATTCACCAGAATATCAATGCGGCCAAACGCTTTTTTGGTTTCATCCACAACCCTAACGACGTCTTCCGGATTGGTGACATCACATTGAAAGGAAAGAGCTTGAACACCCAAATCCTCTAAATCCTTTTTGACTTCATCACATGCTTCTAAATTTCTTGAGCAGACGACAATATTTGCTCCTGCTTCAGCAAAACCGGTAGCAATCTGTTCCCCAAGTCCCCTGCCTCCACCAGTCACCAGTGCCACCTTACCAGATAAATCAAACAAGTCCTTTACATGCATATTCCTGCCTCCTTATGTCATACAGTCATTCACACACCAAAGATACTAACCGGTCGGTATGTTACTTCTATAGTAATTAATATAGTCTGAATTTTCAATCATAAACTCTTGAAAAGATAAAGTTATCCATTTGAAAAACCGGCTCATTGGAGTATGAGCCGGCCTGACATTTAAGCTTCAGCTTCAATCATTTCTTTATTATAGGTCTCCGTGTCCAGTTCTCCCGTTACCTTACTCGTAATGATACCCGATGTCATCGCTCCACTCACATTAACGGCTGTCCGCCCCATGTCGATTAAAGGTTCGATCGAAATCAATAGACCCGCTAGCGCAATAGGTAGATCCATGGCAGATAGGACGAGGATAGCAGCAAATGTAGCACCGCCACCAACTCCGGCGACACCGAAGGAACTGATGGCAACTACAGCAATAAGTGTAAAGATAAATGAAGGGGTTAATGGGTCAATGCCAACCGTCGGAGCAATCATGACGGCAAGCATTGCCGGGTACACACCTGCACATCCATTTTGCCCGATGGATAATCCGAAAGATCCAGAGAAGTTGGCAATCCCTTCTGATACACCCAGTTTATTTTTCTGAGTTTGAATGTTAAGTGGTAAAGTTCCTGCACTGGACCTTGACGTAAAGGCAAACACCAATACAGGCAGCACTTTCTTCACGTACGTAATCGGATTGAGTCCCGTAAGAGTCAACAAGATCAAATGGATCAAGAACATGATAATCAATGCAATATAGGAGGCTCCTACAAATTCACCAAGTTTCATGATGGCATCGAAATCACTGAGTGCCACTGTTTTCGCCATGATGGCTAACACACCGAATGGCGTCAGCCTTAACACCAGGGTCACGATTCTCATCACGACCGCATAGATTGAATCCACGATTTTTTTGAAGAATTCAGCCGTACCTGGTTCCTTTCGCTGTACCCCTAAATAGGCGATTCCGATGAAGGCTGCAAAGATCACGACAGCAATTGTCGACGTGGCTCTTTCACCGGTCAAATCAAGGAAAGGATTTTGGGGTAAGAGCTCCAGGATCTTTTGAGGGTAGCTTTGACCTTCCAATGCCGCTGCCCTTTCCTCTAACTGGACACCCCTGGCCGCTTCGGCATTTCCTTGATCGATTTGGATGGCTTCCAAATCAAATGCTGCGGTTGTTGCAATTCCGACTGCAGCCGCAACCGCAGTGGTTCCAACGAGCAAACCGATGATCAATACAGAAATCTTTCCAAGGTTAGAAGATCGTTTCAATTTTGTAAAAGCTGAAAGGATTGACACAAACACGAGTGGCATGACAATCATTTGCAGAAGCTTTATATAGCCTGTTCCGACAATATTGAACCATTCAATCGATTGGGTGACATTTTCATCCCCCGCCTCATACACCCACTGTAAACCGAGACCGAAAACAATTCCCAGTCCGAGCGCGGCAAACACCCGTTTTGAAAATGAAACATTTTTTCTTTGCATATGAAGTAGTACACCAATGAGAACAAGAAACACCAAAATGTTCAATAAAACAAACCAGACATTCATTCAAAACCCTCCCTCTTATCGTTGATGATGAAACAAGTTAGAACGGGGTCTACTGTATAGTATGATAGGGGAGGGGAAGATATGTTGCTTTGTCCGATAAAAGTTCATCTACATTGATTGTAAAAGACTATTTTGGACGTTTTGAAAGATTTTGTGGGTTTGCTCTGGCTGTTTGGAAATTGCTGAGATGATCGCTACACCATCTGCACCTGCTTCCATTATCTCTTGGAGATTCCCGTAGTGGATTCCTCCAATACCGACCAAGGGGAGACGAATCCCCTCCGCTCTCATTGATTCAATCACTTTTGGCCCTTGGACGATTCTACAATCATCCTTTGTTGTCGTATGAAACATTGGACCGACTCCAAGATAATCCGCACCTGATTCTAGTGCGAGCTTGGCTTCCCTTACATTATGGGCAGAGACCCCAAGTATTTTATCCCCGATTTTTTTACGAACAACTCCGATGGATTCGTCTTCCTGCCCTATATGTACACCATCTGCGTTCAATGACAAAGCGAGCTCCAAATCGTCATTGATGATAAAAGGAACACTGTGCCTTTGACACAATTGTTGGAGTTCAAGAGCGAGTTCTATCATGGGCTTCCCTTTCAGACAACGAATCCCCTTTTCGCGAAATTGAAACATGGTGACTCCGCCTGAGAGTGCCTCTTCCAATACACGGGCAGGAGACGTTTTACAATCCTGGCTGCCCATCACCAAATATAGCTTTAAAGAGTCTCTAAGATTCATACTTTCACTCCTTCATGATACGCCCAATGATTTGTTGGGCCATGTCCACTCCCGATCCCGAGTGAATGCCTGATGGCAGCTGTAATAAACTCCTTGGCCGTCCGGACTGAATCATAAACGGTGTGCCCTTTTGCCAGTTCTGCAGTGAGGACTGCAGAGAACGTACAGCCTGTTCCATGCGTATGGGGCGTAGAGACTCTTGGACTCGTAAACTCATAAAATTCTTTGCCGTCATAAAGAGCGTCAGTAGCATATAAAGTATCAGGCTGGTGCCCCCCTTTAATGACTACATGCTTGGCCCCCATCTTGTATAGGTCCTCCGCAGCTCTCCTGCATTCATCAACATTCAGTATCTCTCTTCCCGTTAATATTTCTGCTTCAGTTAAATTGGGTGTGATGACGTAAGCAACCGGAATCAGACGATTGATCAATGTGTCTATGGATTTGTCTTCCAACAAAGAAGCTCCCCCTTTCGCAATCATCACAGGATCGACTATAAGCTTCTCCCAACCGGAGGAGCTGGCGAAATCCGCAACAGATGCAATGATCTCATCATTCACCAACATTCCGGTTTTTACGGCTTGGGGAGGTAAATCTTCCGCTACTGAGGTTAATTGTTCCAACACTATTGATGCCGTCAATGGAAATATACCCTGCACACCTTTTGTATTTTGAGCTGTCACGGCTGTAATGGCAGACATACCATAGACATGACACTCTTGAAAGGTTTTTAGATCCGCTTGAATGCCCGCGCCTCCACCGCTATCCGATCCTGCAATCGTCAACACTTTATTCACCATCTATCTTCACTCCTCTTTCAAGCAAAATAACGATGATAAATTGATTTTGCTTCCTTAATTTCTTTTGTTCCATGAACAAGCGCCCGGCCATCATAAAATAAGACGACCTTGAAGGAATCGACCTTGAATCTGATTAAATAAGGATTCCTTTCCACTCGCTTGCCTTGGTTCTCAAGTGTTCTTGAAATTTCCATCAGGTTAACAGAGTGCCCTGAAGCAGGCCGAATTTGCACTGTATCCCGTCCACACAGGACGGCGGTTTTGGTTTGATTCTTATATTGAAGACTTGGGTACGTTCTGTGAACACCACATGAAGGACAGTCTTCTCTTTTCAACTTCCTCACATCAAGTGAAGTATGTTCATTTTTCCATAAATCAAAAGATACGACCCTATGGGTGAGAGATTCATAGTCTTCCACCAAAATCTTTAGTGCTTCTGTCGTTTGATGGGCGACCACCTGTGAGACGGCTGGACTGATGATTCCTGCTGTGTCACAGGTCAGCCCTCCTATCGGAACTTCATCGATTAAACAGTGAAGGCACGGGGTGACACCGGGAAGAATAGTGAATGAAATTCCATAGCTCCCCACACATGCTCCATAGATCCAGGGTACGGAACATTTTTGGGATACGTCATTCATGATCATCCTCGTTTCAAAGTTATCTGTAGCATCAATGATTAGGTCCACACCCATGCTCATGTTCAATAATTCTTCAGGCATGACATTCAAAATATGTGCTTCGATCTCAACCGTTGAATTAATTTCCTCCAGTCTCTTTTTGGCAGCTATCGCCTTAGGGAGCCGGCTTTTTGCATCTTCCTCATTGTAGAGCTGCTGTCGTTGCAGATTGCTCCATTCGACGTAATCACGGTCCGCAATCGTCAGCTTTCCAATGCCTGCACGAACGAGGACTTCCGCGTTGCCTGTTCCGAGCGCTCCAGCTCCAATGATAAGGATATGTTTATTCCTTATTCTTTCCTGGCCTTCCCTTCCAATAGGTGAAAATAGAATTTGTCTTGAATATCTCTCCTCATTCAAACACTCATCCCCTCCATCGGGCTGCTGGCTGAAGCATAGCGCTTTTGGGGGATTCTTCCGGCTTCATATCCAAAACGGCCACCTTCGATCGCAAACCTCATGGCATTGGCCATCTTGACCGGATCTTTCGCTTGTGATACAGCCGTGTTTAACAACACAGCATCTGCACCAAGTTCCATAGCATATGCTGCATCAGCTGGGGATCCAATGCCAGCATCAACGATGACCGGTACGTTTGCCTGCTCAATAATGAAACGGAGGTTTACGGGGTTTACAATTCCCTGGCCCGATCCAATCGGTGATGCACCGGGCATTATGGCATGCGCCCCCAATTCTTCCAATTTCCTTGCAAGAACCACATCATCGGAGGTATAAGGCAGGACCGTAAATCCTTCTTTGATCAATTCTTCTGTTGCCTTAAGTGTTTCAACGGGATCGGGCAATAATGTTTTATCACAACCGATGACTTCCACCTTAATCATGTCACAAAGTCCTGAGGCTCTGGCTAACCGAGCATGCCGCACCGCTTCGCCCGCCGTTTTTGCACCTGCAGTGTTCGGTAATAACGAGTAGCTTTCCAAGTCCAGTTTTTCTAAAAAGTTGGGTTGAGAGGGCTCGAATATATTCATTCTCCTTACCGTAAACGTAAGAATTTCTGCACCAGAAACCTCGACCGCTTTCTTCTGAATATCAAAATCAGGATATTTACCCGTTCCTAACAGTAATCTGGAATGAAATGAATAGTTTCCGATTTTTAACATGTCAACCGCCTCCTACAAATTGGACCAGTTCAATGGAATCTCCATTTTCAACTGGTGCCTTCTCATGTTCTTCTTTTCTTAATATAGTGTGATTCTGTTCAACCATAATCGTTCGCTTCTTCAGTTTGAAATGATCTAAAAGATCTTCTATTGTAGCGATTGTTTCCGGCACTGTCACGAGCTGTCCATTTATCCTTAATTCCATTTTCTAAAACTCCCCATGTGTGAATGTAGTAATGGATTCTTTTTGCCTTCCATCAGCTCTGCCATCATGAGTCCTGTTATGGGAGCAAGGAGAATGCCATTCCGGTAGTGGCCCGTTGCAATGGAGAGACCTTCCCACCTTTCGCTCCTTCCGATGATAGGAAGTCCTCCTTGTGTTTGAGGCCGTATCCCCGACCAGGCTTTATCCCAATCAGCATGTATCAGGTCAGGAAGAATGTCTGTAGCTTTATTCATCAAATTCATCATTCCACTTACGGAAATGGTTTCATCGAAGGTATAAGCATGTTCTGTAGCTCCTATTAGAAATCGACCACCCACCTTTGGAACAATGTAGCATCCTTCAGTGAAAATGGTCCTCTCCACCAGTTTCCGGGAATATTTCACCGAAAAGCATTCCCCTTTGACAGGATAAGAGTGAATTGTCACACCGATTCTCTCCAATAGAGATTGACTCCACGCACCGCCTGCAACGATTATTTCAGATGCATAAATGGGACCGACAGACGTTTGAACTCCCGATATCCTGCTTCCTTCCACATTAAAGTCATATACATCCGTATACTCCTTGACATCAGCCCCTAATCTCACTGACGCGAGCCCCAACGCTTCTGTCAGCTTGGGTGCCGATACGTTCCCATCCCGTGGAATGAATAAACCACCTCTCGGCTGTTTCGAAAGATGAGGTTCGAAGGCTGATAGCTTTAGAGGGGATAACCACTCTACTTCTTCACCCTCATCCGATTGGGAAGCAACCCTTACTAAAGTCTGTGCCTCTTCCTCTGTCCTTGCCAACTTGATCATTCCATTTTCCACATACTCTATATCCATACCGGTTACTTCTTTTAATTCCTGTGCAAGAACCGGGTACATATTGCGGCTTTTCTGCGCGAGTCGATAGAGAGGGCTTCCTCCCTTTAATTCCGTTTGAACCCCAAGCATTCCCGCTGCTGCTCCCGAGGCTCTGGATGCCAATTGATTCTTCTCAATCAACAATACTTTCTTCCCTCTTTTCGAAAGCTGATACAGAATGGAGCAGCCGATTACTCCTCCGCCTACGATCATCACATCATATTGTTTAACCAAGTTGTTTCACCTCCTTATGGATTGCCTCATAATAAGCCCTTGCTGCTTCAAGAGGGTCTTCAGAAAGGAATATACCTGATAATACCGCTATACCCTTTACACCTGTTCTTATAATGTCATCCACTCGTCCAGGTGTAATGCCCCCGATGGCAATAATGGGAAGGGGGATGTTCTGAACAACGTCTTCCAAATTGACAATCCCTGTGCCTTGTTTTCCGGGTTTCGACATTGTTTCATAAACATTCCCAAACAGAAGGAAATCTGCCCCTTGTTCATATGCCAGAAGTGCTTGCTGCATGCTGTGCACCGATGATCCGATTTGCAAAGATGGAAAGCTTTCCTTCACTAAGCCAACAGGAGCACTATGATGCCCAAGTTGGACCCCTCTCACGTGTTTTATATAAGCGATGTCTACCCGGTCATTGATGTAGAGCTTCCTTACTGGAACACCCGCAGCTGTTAATTCATCAACGGCTTCAGCCAGCTCCGCACCTGTCCAGCTTTTTTCACGAATATGAAGCATATCGATGTAGGGGTGGATGGTTCTCGAGATTTTCACCAATTCTTCCCTTGATTGCTGACCAGTGGAAATGACATGTAGTACTCTTCTCTTTTCAATTTCCATAGCGAACATCTCCCGTCGGAAAAATTGGTAGATATATAGAAAGTACGTAACTTACTGAAATCATGAGGATAATAGTCCCAATAAAATAGCCATCCCATTTTGAAAATCCTACTTTGTAGAAATAGGTTCTCTCCCCATCGCCCTCAAATCCTTTTGTTTCCATGGCAACTGCAATTCTGTGAGCCCTTCTGATGCTTTGTGCGATTAAGGGGATGGAATAGGACTGGATGATATGGATTAGTCTCTTAATACCTTTTCGTTCCCGTGTACCCCTGACTTTCCGTGCATTCCAAATGGTATTGAATTCTTCCAGCATGATGGGGATCAGCCTTATCCCGGCCATAAAACTATAAGCATACTTCGGCTTAAGTCCCAATTGCTGCATAAGTGAATAAAACAGCAGGACAGGTCTTGTCGTCAGAGCAAATAAGAGACCTAAAAGAGCGAATAGGAATGCCCTCAACCCTATATGAATCCCCCTGTAAAAACTTTCCTCCGTTACTTGAATCATCCCCCAAGTAAGCCACTTCGTCTCTCCTTTCCCAAACATGATCATCGAGGATGCCGTAGAGAGAAAGACAAGAAAGAATGGCAGGGCCATCAATAGTACTAACCTCATTGAATATCCAGAGAATGACCCCAATAAGAGGAAAGTGAACAACGTCAAATACACTAGCCAGTTCAGGTAATGAACGAATAATAAAAATAGAAAAAGTGTGATCATCACAATCAATTTCATACTCGGGTTAATCTGATGGAGCCAGGTGTGTTTATGAACCATTTCCATATTCATAATGCTTCACTCCTCACTACTTCTACATCCACATCTTGAACCAGTCTTCCTTTTTCAATTGTCCATATCCTGGTTGCGAAGTGTCGGATGATTCTAACATCATGAGTCACCATCAATATGGTTACGCCTTCACGCTGTAACTCCAGAAGCAATTCGATCAGTTCAAACGTATTATGAGCGTCCTGTCCGAAAGTCGGTTCATCCAATAACAGAATCTTCTTATTCGGAACGATGGATGCTGCAACACTTAACCTGCGTTTTTGACCCACAGATAAAGAATAAGGATGATGTTCCTTAAATGAACGAAGGTTGAATCGCTGGAGTAGCTCATAAACCTTTCTCTCCACACTCTCTTCATTCAAGTTCTTTAGCCGGTAACTATAGGCCAATTCGTCATAAACGCTATGAGTGACAAACTGTAATTCTGGATTTTGAAAAACAAACGCACAATCTTGGGGGATCTTTTTCCCTTTCATCTGTATTCCGTTTAATTCGTACGTCCCGCTTGTATAAATGAATTTCATTAGACTGTGCAGTAACGTTGATTTCCCTGCACCATTCCTTCCTGTAATGGCAATCCATTCCCCTTTACGAATCGAAGCAAGTGGAAGAAGAATCTTCTCTTCTTTTTGAATATAGCCTTTGAAGTCCTCCATTCTTGCAATCACAGGTCCGAACGGGGGAATCTCCCTCATTTGACGGGATGACAGATATTCCTCCCACGCGCCCGGGTACCAGGCACCCAAGTTCTTCAACGTACCTTTGTAATGGTTCAATATCCACTCTTTCGCTCCATCCGCCATAATGGTTCCATTTGAATCGAAAAGAATGATTCGATCGATCATGTCAAGAACATGATCAAGTTTATGCTCTACGATCACCAAGGTTTTATTTAAAAAGACCTCTTTGATTGTTTTCCAGACAGACTTTGTACTTTGCTCATCCAACAATGAAGTCGGTTCGTCCAGGAACAAAGTATCGGGTGTCAAGGCAAGTGCCGAAGCAATGGCCAATTTCTGCTTCATGCCTCCTGATAATGTTGAGATTTTCGTGTGGGGATCATCAAGTTCCAGTCCCACCTCCGATAGCAGCTGTCGTATTTCTCCTTTCATTTCTTCACGGGGAGTCCGTAAATTCTCCAGCACAAAGGCCAATTCTTCATCCACGAAGGGCATACAAAATTGCGAGTCCGGATCCTGAAATACATAGCCATAAGAATCAGACACCTCCAATTTAGCAGCTCTCATGGGAACATCCACAGATCGGGGGATCACCCCTGATAAAACATGGAGAAGTGTTGTTTTACCACATCCTGATGGTCCCAATAGCAATACTTTCTCCCCTTCATTGATAGACAGACTGACATCATTAAACATCCGTTTTTCCGATCCGGGAAAAGTAAGGCGAAGGTTTTCGACATGCATAAGCATCACCCCTTTAATGGTTCAATACATCGTAATCATCCTGACTTGCACGTCTGACTAGACTTGTGACTCCGGTTTTCTCGAGGGCCCTGACCAAATAAAATGAACCTGCACCTGCGATGACAATGGACCCCAGTAATCTCGCAACGACAAATAATGACAGATTCCAGAAAACCAAATCCCCCATATACCCTTTCATGTAATCCATGAAGATGGAGCCACATGATGACCCGACCGCTGCAAAACATATAATTGAAAGATCATAGCGTTTATATTTCGCTACTAAGAAAACCAATTCTGCCATCAATCCTTGAATGACTCCGAATAAAAGGACCTCGAGTCCCCACTCAGAACCCATAAGAAACTCTCCCGAAGAAGCGGCGATTTCGGCTAAAAGAGCGACGCCAGGTTTACGGATGACCAAAAAAGCAACGGTAGCCGCCATAAACCACATTCCATAGATAAATTGATCCGCATGCAATCCGATTGGTTTTAACAAGTTATAAAATGGCCCCCAAAGCTTATAAATGACACCAAACATGATGGAAATGACCACCGTCACTAAAATGTCTGTCAGTTTTAATTTAGACATTTTGTTCACTCATTTCTTTACCGGCACCGAGTGCATGCTGAAACGGCCATTTTTCAAGGGTGTAAGCCATCTCCCAAAACTGCAATTCGTAAATGCTGCTCAATATGAAATTTTCTTTCATTCTTTCTCTATCACATTCAGTCATGGTTGCTGCCAATACATCAAGCCGATTTATTTGTTCTTCCACTAACTCTTTGAACCAGTCTCCTCCGTATGCCTTAATCCATTCCTGGTAAACGGGCTCTCCCGGCTTGCATGATTTCAAGCGTTCCCCTATCTCGTAATAGAGCCAGTAGCAGGGGAGAATCGCTGCCAGGATATCAGCTAAACCTCCATATCGCGCGGAACGATACATATGTGACGTATAAGCGTACGCTGTAGGGGCTGGTTTGAAATTCTTTCTTTCCTCTTCTGTGATGCCTAATCGTTTGGAGAAATTTTCATGGAGTGAAAGCTCTGCTTCATTGGTTCCTACAGCGTGCGCTGCCATTCGTGATGTCGTATGTATGTCCATTGCCTTTGATGCACCAAGCGCCTGCACCTTCGAGAAATGTGAAAGGTAATAGGCATCTTGCAAAAGATAATACTTGAACTTCTCGATGGGGAGTGTTCCATCCCCGATTCCTTTAACGAAAGGGTGATGAAAGCTTGCATCCCAAATGTCCTTGACTTCGTTTCGTAAAACGGTTGAAAATGACATGATTTCCTACTCCTTTTCCAGACGACCCGAAATGGGCAACAAAAAAAGCCACTTCCCGTGATGCATACAGCATACAGAAAGTGGCTTGAGATCAGAATAATAGAATTGTATTCTTTGCGACCGTCAAACACCACTTCCCTACGCTGGTCTCAACCAGATCAGGTTCAAAGGGTCTTAAAGTCACACTTTAATCTCAGCCTTTTAGAAGGCACCCCTAGTGGATCGTCTTATGAAATTTTGTTTTCGATGTTATCGTATCATGATTCAATGAGTTGTCAACACAATTTAAACAAATAACGATTCTTTAACGGTTTCAGATTTGCTGTCGGATTCAATGACAGCAAAAGGTGCAGCATTATAAATCTCACAAAAAAATTTTTCGAAAAAAGATCTTCAATCTATTTTCTCCTTGTTATTAGAGACGAATAAATATTCAACTTAATGAAAAACTATAAAAAGGACGGAGCTGCAAGAAGGTCCGTCCCTCGTTTTATTTAAACCATCCCTTTTCTTTCGATTGGGTGATGGCTTCGATTCGGTTTTTCACTTCCAGCTTGTCGAGGATCGTGGAAATATAGTTCCGGACCGTTCCCGTTTTGAGCTTTAGTTCATCGGCGATTTCTTTTGTGTTTTTCCCGTCGGCAACCAGCTCCAACACTTCTTTTTCCCGGTCTGTTAGGGGATTCTCTTCACTGTATACGTCATCCATCAGCTCAGGGGCGTATATACGCTTACCATCCATCACAAGCCGGATAGAGTTCGCCAGTTCTTCACTGGGACTGTCCTTCAACAAATATCCCTTCACTCCACCCTTTAATGCACGCTGAAAATAGCCTGATCTGGCAAAGGTTGTAAGGATGATCATCTTACAATCTTGCCCCTTTAATTCCTCTGCCGCTTCTAGTCCGGTCTTTTCTGGCATTTCTATATCCATGATACAAATATCCGGCTTCAGTTCATGAACGAGGGAAATGGCTTCTTCTCCATTGCCTGCTTTTCCAACCACTTCCATATCATCTTCCAGGCTCAATAGGGATCCCAATGCGCCCAACAACATCCGTTGATCTTCCGCAATCACAATTCGAATCATTCCATTCCCTCCCTGTCTGTCTGCTTGATTACTTTCGGTACCCGCATGATCAAGGTGGTGCCATCCACCCAAACAATATCAAGGCTTCCGTTGACAAATTCCAATCGCTCTCTCATCCCGATCAGGCCACTGCCTTTGGATTGTGTGTAATCACTTCCGATTCCCACACCATTATCTTTCACAACAATGGTCATTTCTTTTTCCGATTCTTCAATACTCAGTTCACAGGTAGAAGCCTTGCTATGTTTCACCACATTGGTCACAGCCTCTTTCAAGCACATGCTCAAGATGTTTTCCAAAAAGAGTGAAGTTTGAGGGATAGCGGTGTCATCAGTCATACGGAATTCGATTTCTGCGGCTTTTAAGAGTTGTTTGACCCTGACGATTTCGTCTTTCAAACGAATTCCCCTCATCTGGGAGACCATCGTCCTGACCTCACTTAATGCGGTTCTTGCCGTTTGTTGAACATCCTGTAATTCACTTCGGGCCTGCTCCGGGTCCTTGTATATCAATTTTCTCGCAAGGTCGCTTTTCAGTCCGATCAATGAAAGCTTTTGACCCAGTGTGTCGTGGAGATCCCTGGCAATCCTCTGACGTTCTTCCTGTTTGACGAGGTCCGATATTCGCTTATTGGCATCTTCCAACTGATCTTCCAAATGAACCTGTTTATTCCGATTATAAATATTGAACGGAAGCAGGATGACGCTGATCCAGATGATCAGAATGAAAGGAAACTGGGATAGAAATAATTCATCCTGCAGCACGAAGTTATAATTGATCGATGCCGTCGTCAGTACAAGATGAATGATGTAAAGGGTCAGAAACGCAACCCGGTTTTTTATATTCCCGTTATAGTAAGCGATGTAAAAGGCGAAATAGATAAAATTAAACTGGATGGTCATGGTGATGGAAATCGCAATCAATATCGATGTCCATAAATAAACCGGCCAATCCTTTGAGATGAAAGCAAAACGTAAAGAAATGAAAAATGTAATGGTCAGGAAAATCCCTACCGCAATTTCGATCGTAGAAGATGATTGAAAGATAAAGTAAAATGGCAGGATGCTGATGATGCTCCATATGTATGGAGAAATACCTGAACCTCTTTGGTTGTTGATGAATTTTTTCGGCATTTGCACGCTGAATACCTCTTTTGCTTTCAATGTTTTGAATATGTCTCCTATATTATGACATACATGGACCTGATTTTCACATATTGCCTATGAGAATTTATTTATCTCCAGAGGTGTTATTATCCGGTGAGGAATACTAATATTTCCGGTTTTGAATTCTTTTTTGCTTCTCCATGACCTCATAGGATTTGTGGATGATGTCAGTTAAGACGTCACCCTTATAGACCCTTCCGATTTTCGTGTTCTGCTGATAGTATTCTACAATTTCATCCAATTTCTCTGACGTTTCTTTATCAACTCTTACATTAAGTTGCATTCTTCCTTGATCTGACAAGGTTCGCCCTCCTATTATATCACTCTGATATCAATTGCTAGCACTTTGTTATCACTAGTATATCACTTGCTATAAGAGTTATATACAGTTCAAATATCATATTTACCCACACAAATTAGGAAACATTGATGTTTTAGATGAAGCGTATTGTGGTGACAGTAATAAGCACCAAATAAAAAACATCATCCCGATTCATTAACCATTGAAAAGGATGATGTTTTGCATCAATTTATCCGATATGTTCCTGGCAGTATGTCAGGATGAGGTTTTCTTCCTCTTCTTCTAATTCAAAGTCGAGAAATGACTCGGTATTTTTTTCAATGATTGTGGATTGGACGATCCTTGCTCCATTTTCGTCCCGGACAAAAATGGCTTTTATGTAAATACCCTGTTCCGAATACAGTTCATCGTCTTCGGGTACGTCAACATCAAGTAACACTTCATACCGATCCCCACTTAAAATACCTGTTGGGTCTTTAAGTTCTTCCACATGATGATTAGTAATATTCATTTTTCTATCTTCCTTTCAATATCAAACAAGTTTCTGCTTATCCTCCTATTATACACGTTCCACCATCCTTTTTAAAATGTATTCCCTATCTGACCCGGAATGGATTTGAATAGGCTTCCTTCACAAACTTCGCTATAATAATGGTAGATCTATCGTTTAAGGAGAGATTTGAATTGAACTCTAAAGAAATGCAGGAAAAAATCATTCAAAATTACCAGAAGGATGAGCATATGATGATCCTTGTATTCGCACAATGGTGTGTGAATCACGATCTCGATCCCGCTGAACTTTATCAACGGGCCTATCCCCAACAAGGAGATAATCCTGCCCTGCAGCAAGGAATCGACTTGACCGTTTCCAAAGAAGAATCCGAAGAAATTCCAGATACCACTATACTCGGCGTCCTATCCCTATTCGGAAATGATGACCTGGCTCATGTCGTGACAGAAGAAATCAATAAACGTACCAAAGATAAAAGATAAATGTACATAGAGGGACGGACCTTGCTAGAGGTCCGTCCCTCTACTTTTACATAAAATCAAAGTAATAACGAATGATGTGAAAGAAGATCGGCGAAGTATTTCCGGGATCAAACTGTGGGAGAAGCTGCCTGCGCTGATCACTCCTGAAGACTTCAGAAAGCACCCTCACTTCCACTTGGTCTATGAAGGAAAGTTGTTCGATTACGAGCCGGTCAAACAAAAAAGGCAAAATAAAATCCCTCTCGGATTCGTTCGAGAGGGATCTTATTTTATGACTCATCTATACTTTGAAGAAGGTTGAAAAGAAAATCATAGATAAGCTCGTAAACCGACAGCAAGGTTTGGCTTTCATTAAAATCACTGTGGTCATTCAAAGTGAAATTCAAGTCCCACAACCCATCTTCACCATTAAACAACAGATCATAAGATGCTTCACCTTCAAGAGACTCATCTAAATAATGCTCTATCTGACTACGATACTTCTTTTGCAGCTTTAACCCAAGCATCGCATCATAAGTACCAAATACGTCGTCCACTTCGACGGAAACGGCCTCCACTCCAATCAGAGCGAACCATTTGGATTCAAGGAAAATGAACTCGTTTTTATGTTGTTTCAAATAAGTGATTGGCTGATTGAGAAAGTCATCAGATTCTTCCCCGATCAGTTCTTCCGTTTCTTTATCACAACGCTCAATATATGCATCCAGAAAACGTGAATCCGCTTGCGGGGTGGCAACCTCGTCAGCTTCCAGTAAACCGTGATTTAACACATAGTTCCTCTCTTGTTTAAACAAAGGAACAGGAACTTCAGATACTTTCGTTTCATCAATATATTGCTGTATTCTTTTCTGTAACATTCAATTCCCTCCACATGGATTGTTTCTATACTTTCTTTATGTACTACTCTAACTCCAAGTATACAGGACAATGATCACTGCCGTGAATATCGGAGTGAATTTCAGCTTTAGCTATTGAAGGCGCTAATAGATCGGAAACGATAAAGTAATCAATCCTCCACCCGATATTCCGTTCACGTACTTTACTCATATAAGACCACCAACTGAAGGCGTCATCCTTATCAGGGTATAGATAACGAAAACTATCCACAAAGCCCTCCTGGAGCAGCAGACTCATTTTTCCCCTTTCTTCATCGGTAAAACCTGAATTCCCACGGTTTGGCTTATCATTTTTCAGGTCAATTTCAGTATGAGCAACATTCAAGTCCCCGCATAGAATGACCGGTTTATGTAAATTCAATCCCACGAGATATTCCCTTAAGGCATCCTCCCATTCAAGTCGTTCATCGATCCTCGAAAGATCTCTTTTCGAATTAGGCGTATACACATTCACCAAGTAAAAAGAATCATATTCACATGTTATGATTCTCCCTTCAGGTTCTATTTCCTCATCACGAAGACCAAAAGAGACGGCTAGTGGCTTCTGTTTAGTGAAGATCGCAGTTCCTGAATATCCCTTCCTCATCGCGTAATTCCAATATTGGTGGTATTCACTTAAGTCCAGTGAAATTTGCCCTTCTTGAAGCTTAGTTTCTTGAAGACAAAAAATATCTGCATCCATGCGATGAAAATAATCTAAAAACCCTTTTTTCACACATGCTCTAATTCCATTTACATTCCATGATACCAGCTTCATAGTTATTTATTAAACTCCTTTACTCTTAACAATACTCCTTATTATCCTACCATAAAATCAGATTTCTCATTTATTATATCAATATAACGAATGGTTCATCTATTTATTATATTGATATAACTTATTCGTTTAAGTTATATTATCCCACGAAAAAAAACCATGCCTGAGCATGGTTTTGAAAGATCCCCTATGATTTTTCACGCTTGTATTCTTTCTATCTGTTTGATAGAAAGATCATCACGTATGGCCGTTTACTCTACTAACTACTTCTTTAAAAACTCACTTATTTCCTGAAAGATTTCTTCTCTCATCATATTCACCTTTGAAAAGTCCATGGCCCCTATATAGATGGATTCGAGTTGTTCACGAAGCTTTTTAGCTTCTTTAAGATATGAGATTGCTTCATTCATTTTATCCTTATAGGCTTTTGTGGTCCGTTCGATATCGACAGCATATTTTTCATCTGTCCCCTCGGTAATGCATCTTTCATACATATCGATGATTTCGTCTGATTCCCGATCAGGAAAATATTCATGTGGTGCTGTGCTATCGAAAATCGCGATCCCTTTTTCTCTGATGATCAACATATCAAGACTATTGGGGTCAAATCCACAATGATAGACCTCTACGTCAAAGCCTTTCAATTCTGCAGCAGAAGCAATTTTCTTTAACATCGTTGACTTTCCGGAACCTGCACGCCCTTTGATAAAGTAGCGCTTCCCAACATCCTCTGTTAAATTCTGAATATAGTCAACTGCCCCATCAGGAGTAGCGGCACCTAAGAACCGATGTTTGACTGTTGAGGATTTAGGAAGGCAGTTATCTTCAAAAAAGAGTGAAATTAACTCGTTTGTCAATTCATTGGCTTTTACAAAGTCCATGTTCGCAATGTAGATTTCTTCAATGTCATCGTGGGCATTCAGGGATGACGCAAAGGTATGATAAGCTTTCTGAAAGAGTGAGGCAATTTTATCATTTAAAGCAAGGATTTCTTCCTTGTGCCCGTTCAGTTCATCACGGTCCCATGCCACTCCTAAATTCACATACTCTTCAATCACACCGGGTGCTTTTGGTTCAATAATATGAGGAGCTGTCCCATCTACAATCCCTACACCGAATTCAGGGAGGAGAATACCGTCGATGGATTGATTATCGGAAGCACAATGTAAATAGTCCACGTTTAACCCATTTTCTTCAAAACGTTTTCCAATCGTTTTCATTAATGAGGATTTCCCTGTTCCAGGACCACCCTTTAAGATATATACCCGCTCTAATCCATCCAGTACTGAATCATATAGACTGTAGAATCCTTTTGCCGTATTCCCTCCAGCATAATAATGACGAATCTTTCCTGTCATGAAATCACCCTTTCACATCATTTATTTAAACATATGATGCGGGATCTAAATAGGTGAATACCCACTCTCAAAAGCGCAGGCGGCTTGAACAGAGGCGACCAGCATAAGATGAACCTGCCGGAAAGGCGCCCTTTGCCTTTTTGGCAGATTCACCTTATGACCTCGAGCCTCTAGCCGCCGGAGCTGGATGAACCTAAAGCGGAAGCGGCTTGAACATAAAAAAACACTCCCGCGAATGGAAATGCTCTTTTATGTTTATACGTGAATCAATCGTCTCCGTTTAGAAAATCCCCGATTCCACCAAGTATACTTCCCTCACCAGTCGAACGGCCTCCACCTGGAGCATTTGCATAGATCCGCTCCGCTAACCGGCTGAACGGAAGAGACTGTATCCATACCGTCCCAGGACCACGGACTGTAGCAAAAAACAGACCCTCTCCACCAAGGAAAGCCGATTTGATTTTGCCGACATATTCGATGTTGTAGTCCACTTCTTTTGTCATGGCCACCAAACAACCCGTATCCACCCGCAGCACTTCCCCGGGCTCGAGCTCTCTTCTATAAATCGTTCCCCCTGCATGAAGAAAGGCTAAACCGTCCCCTTCAAGCTTCTGCATAATGAAACCGGCTCTTATACTATCTTGAAAAGTGTCCGTGTAGAAATAATCAGATAGAACAAGGGTTATCTACTATATTAATAGTTGGACACCTTTTTCTAGTAATTTTATAAAAATAAATTTTTGATATTTTTAAATATATGAATAATATCCCTTTATTTACCAAAAAATTCGGACACTTAATTTGAGAAGATTCTATTGAAATTTAGGTTGAGAACACCAAATTTTAAAATTCCTTATGTATTTCAAATTAAGATTTATAAAGATCACCTTAGCAAAGAGCCCCAAAAGGAACATAAAACTCCTGTTTCTCCTGGGGTGAACAAAAAACTACCTTACCAAACCTAACCTAACCTAACCATAACGAACCGTACCATTCCGAACCGAACCGGTTTGACCTATCTCCTCAGCAGTAGGGAGGTCAGCCCTACCGGACAGTGAGAATTACTCCTGTTTCGAATACTTACCATAAATGATTACGCCAATCAGGTGGTATTAATCCTTCCTTTAATGCTGAATTAATTAACCCCCTGTGTCTATGATCTTTCCTAAGTACGTGACACTTTCTGCATAATGTTCGAAGATTTTTTATTTTATTCGTGCCATTTAACCCACTGATTATATGATCTATATGGCATTTATTTAATTTGAGTAATACTTTACATCTAACACACTTTTTCTTGTCTCTTTTCCAAACAATTGGTCTGAGGTTCTTCTTCCATGTTTCAGCCGGAGGCCTTTTTCTAGGCATAAATAGCTTCATCACTATTACTTAAATTGAATTGTAAAACATTAAATCTTCCATATCCTATTTTTCTGGCATCACCTAGACCAGCAAAAGCTCCTGCTTCTATACAAATTGATTCCATTTGTTGTGGACTGATTAAAGTACTATCCCAACATATTGAAAATTCAGTCTCCCAACCTGGAGAGGTAGCTAATCGATAGCGAATATTCTTTACACCTCTCCTTGTTACTGGTCTTACATCAATATATACAGAATCGCTCGGATTTTTTGATACTTTCTCTAAAGAAGGTAAATACCTATTCAATAACACACGTTCACTTAACACTTGTAATGTTGCGGATACATCACTTTCAAGAGTACTTCTTGATTTTGGAATGAATTTACCACCTGCTCTCAAACATCCAAAGATATGTCTGGATTCCAAATACAATTGATTTTCATTAGTCATTGAAAAGGACTTTTTCCATTCTTCAGGATTATTTCCTGCAACACCAGCTTTAGCTTCCTTCTTTAAAGGAATACTCTCAACTGTAAATAAGTTAAATATTAGAGGCCTTATTCCTTTAATTTTCACGTTTGCAGTTGTTAACATGTCGGCAGCCCACCTTTTTTAATACTTATAAGTAGTATTTTCCTAAAAAATTATAGTTTATACATATTATAAATCTGACTTTATTATACTACTCTTAAAGTAGAGGTGATTTGATGTCAGAGTTTTTAGTATCATTCGGTGCCAGAGTGAAATATCTTAGGAAAGAAAAAGGATTAACACAAGAAGATTTCGCAGAAAGAGCAGAGCTTCAATATACATACATAAGTGGAATTGAAAGACGAGAACGTAATATATCGTTTCTAACCTTTCAAAAGATACTAGAAGCGCTAGAGGTTTCACCTCTAGGATTTTTTAGCTACAATAAAAATAATATTATTCAGAAAGAAAAATCTAAGGCTGAGTTAATATCAAACCATAAGGAGATTTTACACACATTAGATCCTGATGAAATAGTTATTTTAAATAAAATAATGTATAATATATTGGAATTTAAGAGTATTAATGAATAATACATACATATATTTACTTATTATCTTATCTTCCCGTAACAACCCCAGATTTATAAATGCTAAAAGCTCAGAGCTTAAGTTGCCCTGAGCTTGTCTTTTTTTAAACTCCACATATTAATCTTGAAGTGTGCTTTGATAACACTCCCGAAGTCGAGAAGTATTCTTAGACTATTACAGCCTCAAGAATGTACCATCTATGCCATCATTGTACCAGCAGTTTTAGGGGATTTACCATATGCCGCCAACGTTTAATAAAATAAAAAATCGAGTATGAAACCTCTGATTTCATACTCGATTCCTATAAATTATTCTATCGCTTCTCCACAATGCATATTACTTTCTGTTGCTTTAATCCTCGATTTCTAGCGGAGGAAGACTATTTATTAAATCAACAGTTTGGATTGAAACATTAATAGCTGAGAGTAATAAATTAAATATATATTTATCATTTGGTGAATACCTATTTGGATCAAATACAATCTGACTATTCTTTTTTACTTCTAGTTTATATTGTTCCATGATCCATTCCATAGGGGTTCGACCATTTACTTTATATTGCTGTGCCTTTACAGGAATATCTTTAATTACAATATCTGTATTGAAGGTAATGCTAGACGTATCTCCTCTTTTAGTATATTTCATCTTTGTAACCTCGTAAGAAGGATTCGGATTTTTATAATCTATGTTTCCTTTATAAGGTTCAACATTTTCATAGTCGATATGGAGTTTTACCAATTTCTCACCAACTTCAGCATATTGCCAGAAGTCAGATGTATAAAGAATGCGAGGACTCTCTTTCATCAAATCGGCTCGGAACCTTTCTTGATAGTCCTTTGAACTTAATAAAGCATATACATAATAGAAAATAGAAAGTTTATTTATTGTATTATCATTATAATAACTCTGGAATTCAGATAAGGTTTTGTCTCTGATGTTTTCAAGTTTATTAGCGCTTTCATCAAACAATGATTCTTCATCTTCTTTTACAAAGTATAAAGGTATCGATTTATTATTAAAAAGTGTTTGGTAATCAGTTATCTGATTAGTCACTAAAACTGAAAATCCTTTATCTCCACCCATAAAATTCAAGAATAAATTGTTCTCTAAACCTTCACCAAACACTTTATTCCAAATACTCGGACGTTTTATTAGAGGCTTACTGTTGTATAAATATTTTTTTACAAATGGCCTGTATTGTATAACAGTAATTGCGTTTTGTTCATAGGTAATTTTTTCTTTTTTCTTCCACCGTTTTTTTAAATCATCAGACCAGTTAATTTTGGTTGAATCACTTAACAAATTCTTGGAATCAGTGACATTTTTAATTTGATCGTTAAAATTGGAAATTAAAACATTTACACTTTCCTCAAGCGTCTCAAGAGAATAGTTAGTCACCCATTCATCACGACTACTACCAAATCCAATTCCTCTTTTAATAAATACGCTATCCTCATCATCTGTAATAGGTTTGAGATGCATAAACTTATCGTCTCTTTGATTTATCCAATTATTGAAAGAGTCTGGGGTAATTCTCTCCCACTGAAGACTGTTAATTGATTTTTTGTCTTTAAGAATAGCTAGTTTTTCTTTTCTGTTTAGATAGTCACCAATGTCATTATAATAAATCTCATGGTTATTGCTACCATCTTTCACTAAAAGCGTAATAGCAACTCCTGTCCTACTACCAGAAGCAAAAATATTTCCTGCTTCTTTTTTTCTCTGTTCTCCCTGTGTTCTAGCATCCCCTCGTAAATTTAGAATATAAATATAGTTAAATTCTTCTTCATACCAGCATTTCCGTAAACCATCAGCAGTTATCCCATCTAGAAATCCACTGTTTGTAACAAAACCAATTACTCCAGATTCCTTTATTCTCTCAGAAGCCCATTTGAAGGAACGGATATATGAATCATATAAGTTATTCTTATTTTGTGCAGTAGAATATTTTGCATAACTATCTCTAATAAGACCATCTAAAATAGGGTACTTTTGATTTTGGTTATTGTCATTTTCACTAGATTGTTTAGCACTGTAAGGTGGGTTACCTATAATAGCAAATATAGGTTCCTTCTTTTGCTTCTCAAGTCGATAGTTATTTTCCTCAAATAACTTATCATTAAAAGAATTATCACTTTCAGTACTTTCGAATGTATCGGTCATTACAATACCTTCAAAAGGAACATAATCTCCTTCAATAATTGAGTGATAGGTTTCTTCTATATTGATGGCTGCAATGTAGTAAGAAAGCAACACAATTTCATTTGCATGGAGTTCTTGCATATATTTTCGAGCTAAGTCCTCTTTGGGTATTAATCCACTCTGCAATAGACGTGTCATAAAGGTTCCTGTTCCAGTGAAGGGATCAAGAATATGAACTCCTTCAGTAGAAATTGATTTTCCAAAGTACTTCTGAAGAATGTCCTCAACTGATTGGATTATGAAATCTACTGCTTCCACTGGAGTAAAGACGATCCCCAATCTCTCTGTTGTATCTTTAAAACCAACTTTAAAAAATTTATCATAAAGCTGTATAATGATTTTTTGTTTTGCTTCTAAATTGTCAATTCCTTCTGCTCGAGTACGAACACTTTCATAGAAATCTTCTAATTTCTTTTGTTCTTTCATAAGACCTTGTTTATCTAAAATGTTTAGAATCTCTTCCATAGAATGCGACACTGGGTTATTGTTCACGAAACTATATGAATTAAATAAAGCTTCAAATATTGGCTTTGTAATTAAATGTTGAGATAACATTTCAATTGCTTGTTGTTCTGAAATTGAGTCATTAATATTATGATGGAGGCTGGTGACAAACTTTTTGAATTCTTTATAAGCATCACTATCTTTATCCTCTAACATGATGTTAATTCGCATAATATGCTTACGAGCAATATCTGCGACATCCTCTGACCACTGCTCCCAATAACGAACATTTCCAACCTTATTCACTATTTTTCCATAAATCGCTTTTTCTAAATCAGTTAGTTCTTCTTCTGATAGGTTGAAGGCCATTTGTTCAGATTCTCTTGAAGGTGTTTCTAAATTTCCATCTGGTGCATCTCCTACACCTATAATTTGAACCTGATTTGGTTTCTTTTTATTCAGTTCTAATTTGTTTATAGTGGCATCAAAACGCTCATCTAGAGAACGTAAGGCATTTAAAACTTCCCATACAACTCGATATTTTTCATTATTATCAAGGGCAGTATTTGCGTCTACACCTGCTGGAACACCAATAGGTAAAATAATATAGCCATAATCTTTTCCAGGAGCTTTCCTCATGACCCGCCCCACTGCTTGAGCAATATCAATTTTGGATCGCCGAGGTTTTAAAAACATAATAGCATCCAAATCTGGTACATCGACACCTTCTGTTAAAAATCGAGCATTAGATAGTACGCGGCATGTGTAGTCCGGCACTTCACTTTTCAGCCAATTTATTTTTTCATTTTTTTGCACTGCATTCATTGAACCATCTGCATGTTCAATTTCAATAGAAAATGGATTCGAATAGTCATCTTTTTCATGTATATATTCTTCAACAACTCTAGAAAACATATCTGTTATCAGCTTAGAATCTCTAATTGTACCAGTAAAGGCAATAGCTCTTTTCATTGGAGCGCCTAGTGTTTGATTTGTATTTCCGTTTCTTTTAACCAAACCATTCCAACAACCGATGATTTTTGTAACATCATCAAATTCCAATTCAGTCTCATTCGCCAACATTTGCTGGAATCGACGAGCAATCACTTCTTCATCTACAGCTAGAACCATTACCTTATAATCAGTTAAAATATCGTTTCGAATCGCATCTCCAAAGCCAATCCGATAAAATTCCTCTCCATATATTTCTGGATCGTTCATGTCTGCGATTAAAACAGACTTCTCAGCTGCTTTCTCCTTAGCATCTTCTCCATATACACGAGGTGTTGCGGTTTGATAAAGACGTTTCTTTGCTCTTACCTTATCGTTACTATGTACCTTTGTAAAAGCAGAGGCTTCTTTATTTAGTTCTGTTGCACCTGTTGTACGATGGGCTTCATCACATACAATTAAATCGAATTCGTAAAATCCACCTTGCTGTGCCTCAATAATGACATCAAGAGACTGATAAGTAGAAAATACAGTAATAAATTCTGTAACACGGTTGCTATTTTCGATTTGTTCTTGATACTTTAAAAGTTTACTTGCATCAGTTGTTGCAGGATAACCTAAATCAGCTGCAGCAATATCTTCTAACTCGTTTCCTGCATTTTCTTTTGTTACTTTACGGTCAGAACAGACAGCTATTGAATCCATGTTGTAATCAATATCTGCATTCCAACTTCGTAACGTTTGAGAAAGTAATTGAATACTGGGTACTAAATACAATACCTTGAATACCCCATTCTTTTCTTTTGCCATTTCCTCAGCTATAGCCATAGAAGTATATGTTTTACCGGTACCTGGAGCCATAATAAGCTTTCCTCGATCTGCTTTTTGAAACCCATCTATTACGGCCTTGATTGCTGGTTTTTGATGTATTCTAGGTGTTTTTCTTTCTTTTAGAACGACTTCTTTGGGTTCTCTAAAAGAGTATGCTGACCAATCTATACGACTATCCGCAAGGTCAGATAAAGAAATACGCATAATATCCTTATTACGGAATTTGAGAGCCTCATCTGCGTTTTTACTCCATTTATCTGTAGTAGTTACAATTAATCCTTCCGAATAATAATTTTTTCCAATTTCATTTAAAAAAGAATCAATATGTCTTTTTTGAATAATTGTGTCTTTTGAGTAGAATTTACACTGGACCGCAACTAATTCGTTTGTGTCTCTTTTCTTAGCTACTAGATCCACGCCTGTATCAAATTTTGGAATATTATATTCTTGAGGCACTTCACTAAGAGTCCATACAGCATCAAATAAGCGGGCATATACAGGTTCTGTTTTTAAGTATGCAGCAACTAATAGTTCAAATAGAGTTCCTCTATCACGTTGCTCATGTTTTTTTTCGTCAATTTCTTTTATTAATGTTAAGAAACTTTTATGATTTTCCAAATCTTTCACCTATCTTTCCTTGAATTACTACACTCTCCTCATTATAACAATCATAACTATTTTCGATAAGAGTTAAAACGTGGGCTTACCCATTTTATTTTCAACAACTTATTCTTAGGGAGAAAGTTGCCTTATCCCTATAACATTTAAATCTCTTGTTCAATTAAGCTTAGTAATGCAAAAAAAGCCCACAAAAATACTGCGGGCTTTCAAATCTGGATTCATACCGTCGTTCTTATCAAATATAAATTTTCTTGAATACAGGTATATACTAATTGTCTTTATTCAATGCATCTCTCAAATTTTTTATAAAAGAATATGGTGAATTAGCAGAACCAGAATACGGAAGAAAAGCAAATTCTGGCTTACCTGCCGAATCTAATTCAATTCTTGCAGTAGCGGTTTTTTTACCACTAGCAGACTTAAAACAATACTCCAATGCGTTACCAACAATTTCTGCTTTCAAGCCTCTATCTGTATTTGTGGCAATCTCATTTAATTCACTTTCCTTGAGTCCAGCAAAGGTCTTTTCTAGATTAGTTGCAGAATTAGAAACAGCTTGTGTTATGTCAGAAACCAAGCTAGATGACCTTTTCCCCTTTATTAGAGCATAACCAAGAAGTGCTGCTGCCGGAATTATTAGAGGCTTAATAACTTTTGACATTTCCATATCGACATCTACCCCAATTCTAATTTAATCAATGTTACAAGTCATAAGAGAACAAATTCTTCAGCGGACTTGTATACAGTTCCAAATTCATCACTACTTTACTGACAATTATATCAAAATTCTCAATTTAATTTATTACTTACAACTTTAGTTAAACAAGAATATAATCCATGTTATACGAACTATAACGCTATATAGTTCGTATATACCCATTAAACTCTTCAAGCAGAAAGAAAGAAGTCCAATACATTTTGGACTTTTCATACATTTAGATTAATTATATTTATCAATTTTTCAGATGAACTTTTCTAGTGAATAATCTCCTTGTTTACGCAGCAAATGTTTACTCACCCACTAGTCCATCACCATCGCGATCGTCCATATATTTATAGAGCCAATGATCACTTGTGATTGGCATACTGAAACCGGCTGCTTTTGCTTCTTTAATTGTCACCTGTCCATTACCGTTTGTATCGACACTGGAAACATCACCGTTTGTGTTTGAACTAGTTTGTTCGGAGGACTCACTGTCCGTTAAACCGAGTGATTCGTTTACTTCATCAGGGTTCACATTGTCAAATGTATCAATGATCTCGTTACCGATTAAGGTATAGGTATATTGGTAACTTGAAGGAATCTGCGTTTTCGTATCTGGATATGTGATAATTGCTTCAAAGTCCGTTGCCCCGCCTGCGTCACGAATCACTTTTTCCATATACGCCTGGTCTCCGTGCCGATTAAGCGTGCTTTCCTGCGGGGTAATATTGTAGGCGTTCGATACCCCGCCTAAAGAATCCGCGATGACATGCCCTTCATCCAAAACATTACTTTCGACACCAGGAACCTTTGCCTCATCAGAGTAGTATCTGCCAGAAGATAATACAGGTTCGTTACTATCATCTTGTAGAATGATTTCGTCAGCAATTACACGCACTAGTTGTCCGTATTCATTAGTAAATGCCCAATATTCCCGGTCCCCATATCCAATGTCAACGACGACGTTAGGTTCACGATAACCAGACAAATCGCCACCATCAACTTCAATAAGTTCGTATCCCGAGAACAGCTCTTCCTTTGGTTGAGTTGGCGTTTCTTCCACTTCTGGCTCATCGACAACCTTAGTTACAGTTTCTTCTTTTTCACTATCTTTATTTGTATTAATTGTCGTTACTTCTTGAACAGCTGTTTCTACATCTGTATTGGATGCATCTTCTGCGTTGGTACAACCAACCATAAAGATCAACGTTAAAAGGAATATTAAATAGTTCATTTTCTTTTGCATTTTACGACTCTCCTATAATAGCTTCATGGTGTTCATTCTAAAAATCCTGGAAGGTTAACATTAATAAACTGATGTGATACACCTTGTTAAGATCGTTATGCAACTGAAAGCCTTCAATCTTGGAGGAATGGGGGGTTCTTTGGTGTGTATCAGGACTTACTTAAAAGTTCCTTGGATTTCTTTCATGAGAGTTGTCGCACCTTCTCGACTTATGTACAAATCACTCCTAGATAGTTTGATGTTATCCTCAGATACCACGCCCGTTATGAAACAAGACATTTCAGGCTTGAACTTTTGCAAAATTACTCTTTCACCATCCACAAAGATCTCCATAGAATCCTTTTCTTCAATATTTAACGTGCGACGTAACTCTTTGGGAATAACTACTCTGCCTAATTCATCTACTTTTCGAACTATACCAGTGGATTTCACTCCTGCTCCTCCTTTTGTTTAAACCTTACATTAATTGTAAATTAACAAGAGAAAATTACAACATTATTTTACAATAAAATACAAAAAGATCTCAGTTGAGGAATGAGTCCTTATTAATCTTTCTATTGGCAAACTAGACTCTTGTGAAGAATAAAATATGTCTTTAATTTCAAAATTAAAAGAGCTAGCCATTACAGCCAACTCACAAAACTCGGCAAACGAAGCAGTCCACCACTAGTTATATTACGGTATTTGACCCGACACTTAATCGGCTCTATATAAACGAGATCTTCTCGTTCTTCCTTAATCTTATTCCCGTAGACTTTTGCTCTTTCTTTCACCGGCACCCCTAGTTCCATAATTCCCTGGGGCTTGCCTGCTTCATCAGCGAGCAGCCAGCCAAACTCTGACTTACGAAAACCAGTCACTAGTACATCGACAATCTGATAATTAATTACCTTCAACCACGAATGACTTCTCTTTCCGACTTCATATAATGACCCTTTTCTTTTCAGCACAATTCCTTCAAGAGCTTGCTGACAAACCGCATCATAATAAGCTGGACCGTTACCCTCAATAAACTGCACTTTTGATACTGCCCCAGTGTTATTAGTAATAATACCTTCCAACAATTCCTTACGATTAAGCAACGGTAAATGAGTAGTTCCGCTGCCGGCTGATTGCAGTAAGTCAAATGCAACAAAACTGACTGGCGTTTGGTCCTTACCGCTCATAAAACGAGCCATTGTCCGTTCGAAATCTGGCTTGCCTTCACTGTCAGTGACAATCAGCTCGCCATCTAATATTGTGCCAGGTTGTAAGTCTTTTGCCCCAGCAACTAGCTCAGGAAAGCGGTTAGTAACTTCGTTATTATGTCGGGTATATAAACGGACCTTGCCAAATAAATCTTTCGTATATATTAAGCGAATTCCATCAAGCTTCAGTTCAGTAATATAATCTTTTGAATCAAATGGCTCATCAGCTTTGTGTAATAACATTGGCGAGATAAACACTTCACAACACCTCGTGCTAATTTTATCACGATACGGAGTTCCGTAGGTTAGTAGAATGATGGTAAATTAAATCTTTCTAGATACCTAGCTACAGTATTATCCTTCTTCCGTGAGTTATAAAGCGAAACGATACCTATAACCGATGTTATATGTACTACACCTGTTTTAATGCTTAATGAAACCCTTTAATTAGAAAGAAGTCCAAAACCTTTGGACTTCTTTCTAATTAAGTATTTACGTTTATCAAGTTTTCACAATATAGTACTTATTGTTTTCCTGTAAATAATATGGTTGTACTACGCAGCAAAAATTCTGTTAAAATATCAGCTACCTACTCAAAGCTGTTCTTCTTTATAGCAGAGTGGGGGTTGGGAATAAATCAACTATTTTTTATCCAAGTTTGAATTTTACTCTCTATTAATGTTGCATCCAAACTTCCGTCTAATCCATCCTCTGTGATTATCAAATTTCCAAGAGTTTCTGAAATTCCCATACTTTCATAATTTGCCCTTTTCTCATCCCAGTGCTTTTTATATGATTCATTCCTTAGCATTCCAAGGTGTTCTAAATAAGCAGTACTGCCTTGGTAGCGTAGAGTGAAATCAGGAATATAGGTTTTACCATTGACATCCATTGGTTCTTCATAGGAATATTCAATTTTCATCTTATCGAGAATGTTGGCCACAATTACTTCGGACTTTGATCTTACCATTTCACCACGAATCGTTTTATGGATCAATTTTTCCTCAAAGTACCGTTTTTGCTTCCCAGACTCTATCTCAATGATGTTTGGAACTTCAAACAAGTCAGTATATCGTTGTTTGGTATCCGAGTACCAGTCATTCGCATATTGGACTAATTCTTGAGTTGACAAATCACTTAACACAATTAGTTTTTCTCTTTGACGTGAAAAAGCAGTATACAAAAGTTCTTTTGTAACAAATGAACTTTTCCCATTTATGACTACTATGGTTTTACCAAAACTGGAACCCTGTGATTTGTGAACTGTAAGGGCATAAGCTAGTTCTAACTTAGAGTCGCTATTATCACCACCAAATTCAGATTTAGTGTATGAAAATACTCTTCCTTCAAACGAGCCAAAACGGAACTTATACCAACTAGTATTCTTATCGTTTTTGCCATATTGGCTTGGGTAACCCACCATGATACCAATTTCACCATTTGCAATGTATGCTTTTCCCGATGAGCCATCCCAGTAATTCTTCTCACCATTCACATTAGAAATCACTTTATCTCCGTAAACGATATTTTGTACAGATTGGGGACTGTTTTTAGTCCATGGATAGGTATTCCATTTCTCGACAATGTCTTGACGATATTTTTGGTGAAGTTGATTATTCAAATAATAGCTCCCTGCACCAACGAATTTAGTTGGAGATAGAATTTGCCAATTTTCTATAAGTTCACTAGTCGGATACTTTGTATATTTTTCTACAGTAGCTCCCAAACTTTTATTAAAGCCATCAATGTCATCTATATTTGTCATATCCGTAGTTTCTACCAATTCTTCAAGGAATACTTTTTCTAACTCGTCTAAATCAGTGTATTGAATATATTTTAGACGATTATCTGTTTGATTGTTTTGCATACGGTAAATTACATCTTTATCGATTGAATCCGAATTAGAGAATATTTGAGCAAATGATAAGTCATCACCACCTGATCCCTGCCTCATCTCAGTTTTCAACGTTGCCACCTGTTCAGGATGAACAACCTTTAAATAATTGATCAAATCGACAAATGGTCGCCCTGCTCCTATTGGAGGTAATTGATTTGGATCTCCTATAAAGATGATTCTCTCTGCATGAGAATCAACAAGCTTTAGTATGCCAGCAAACATATCTTCAGTCAGCATTGAACTTTCATCGATAATAACTGTCTTGGCAAAATTCGAACTAGGTTTGCTTGAAATCTTGTAAGTCATGGTATTCCAACTGAAACCTTCCGAACGAATTAAAAATTGTGCTATAGTCATAAACTCTGCTTCAACACTATTCTTCTTAAATGAATTCTCAAGTTGAACTCTTGCTTTGCCCGTGGGAGTCAATGCTAATACTCCACCTTCTTTAATTTCTTCAGAAGAAGCTAAAATCCCCAATGCTGAAGTTTTACCTGTACCGGCTCTTCCCAATAGGATTGATATCTTAGATGATTCAAGAATCTTTAACGCTGTCGCCTTTTCCTCACGAGCCAGTTGATCGTTTTCTTCATTATTTTCTTGCAGTTCACCAAATTGATCGTCAATAATTTTTCTCCAGTTTTGTACACTCGAAAAACTAGTTCCTAAACGGCTATTTATTATATCTACTACCAATTGTTTATAATCTTGAAATTCTTTCAGTTTGATGTATGTATTCTCCTCATCAACGTGCAATTCACCTTCCTGCAAGAACTCTAAAATACCTTCAATCTTTTCTGTTTGAAAATCCGTTTTTTGATCTAATGGTAATTTGTTAATTTCTTCAACAATTTGATCATAGCTGAGTAAAGTATGGCCTTGATTTGCGGCTTGAACTAAAACAAATAATACCATAGCTCTAAATCGGCGTTTATCACTTTTAATTCTCATTTTGGTTGGTCTTTTAAGAGGATACTTATTTTCCACCAAAGGATTCACAAACATTGCATTGTCGATTTGAGAAATAGTAACTTGATGAATGTCCTTTTCTTTTCGTGTAAGTTCGTATAATAGGTAGGGGTTCTCAATAATTTCTGCTGCATAATTTTTCAGGTTACGCCAAGCAAAGATAGATTGTTCAACAGATAGATTCAATCGAGACAAAAGTTCGAAGTATCGAGTTTTGTTTTCATCCCTTAGTAAACCAGAAAACTCATCCTCTTTGTCAGCCAAACTGTCATCCAGTTTTTCGTTGCCTGTTTCTTTGTCCCCAGAAAAAAATAAATTCAATTCAGAGATCAAGTCGTTTTCAGAAGTATCAACATGATGAGCAACATCGAAACCATGCCTTACACCGAAAGCCGATAAAATCGAACCCAATCCTGGGAAAAAACCACGTTGATTCCATACGCTTTTTAATTGAATATCAATATATTCAAGTTGAACATTTACCCATTCATGATTGGCTTCTTTCAGCTTGAGTTTGGCTATATTTTTCAATGCCGTTTTCGCTTGATTCAGCACATCAATAGCCGCATCGTAGCTGACCCATTCAGCTGCATATGAAAATTCCGATCTAAAACCTGCCGCTTCAAACAATGTGACACTTGAAACATCAAAATCTGGATGCTTTTTTGCATACTCGGAAATTTCAAGATAGGGCATTAAGAAGCCATTTTTCCCATCATTTCTTATTGAATGAGCTGCATTTGTCTCCCAAATGTAGTTTTTTTCGTCACTGCTTTCATCAGAATCATACTCATGAAGTTCTACCTTTGATACTATATTTCCTATTCCTGCAATTACACGTCGATTATCCTCGATAAATGGAACTTGCTTATAATATGGAAAAATTAATGAGTTGTGCGGATTTACACCAGAAAAGAAGTAATCGAAAATCCCTTTTTGAGATTCTCCATGAGAAACCCAGGCGCTTGGCCAGCTCAACATTTGTTCTGTTTTTTCTAAGTCAAAATAAAAATTGTAATACTTTTGTTTTTCATGGGCATTATCCATTAGTGTCCATGAAAAAGGGCGCAATAAGAATGAATATGGGTCCATATCAAAAGTTGTTTCTACGAAATGCTGAAACTTCGGATTTTTTCCGTTTTTATATGGGTGATTCATTTTAAGTTCGAGCTTGGTATCACTCATGAACGCAGCATTCTCTGTAATCCAGCTTTGCATTTTTACTGAGCCTACTTGTTCGTAACTATTACCTTTATTCGTAACCTCAAACTCCAAGTCCCGATTTGATGCAATATTGGGGATTACTTGAGCAGCAACATTATACTTAGGATCATTGTCAATTCGCCCAGTATAATCATTATCCTTCCACGGAATTCTGGTTGAAAAATGTTGTACATAGTTCGTTTGTGGTATATCTTTCTTTTCTTTATCTAATTGGAACATTAGCCCTCTCCTCCTAAACCTCTATCACATAGTACTTGCCGTTATCGCAAATCGGTCTCCCAACTCTTTCTCTTCAATAGTCTTGTTGAATTAAAATATTTGACCATAAGCCGCATACTCTACAGGTTCTCTTTAATAAATTCCCACATATATACTCAGTAACCTAAATCTTTATCTCCATTATAATTGATACTAAAACTCACTGTTCTTACCACCAATTTTACAGTTAATACTATGATTTGCACGAATCTTATAATGGTTTTTTGCAAATTTTTTACGACTTTAATACATCAGTTCATTATTTAATTTATTGCTTTTCTCTATAGATTAACTTTCATATATTGGAATATGTTTCTATTATAAATGAATTTGGTAAAAATTTGTGGTGAAAAACAGAAAAATAGGCCGACTTGAATATCACTTCAAATCAGCCTCAGTTGGTAATTAATCTATTCCACATTGTATTCTTTTTCCGTTCAATCCGCGAAGGTAACAACAAGTTTACCACTTTCAAAAATGGAATTTAACGTCTTTAACTAAAATTTATTTCAAGTTCCGTGATGTGTGATGTGTTTTGTGTTTTCTGTAATGTCTGCCAACTGCCCCGCTCTCTATTACTCCAGCGAATCATCTAAATTCACCCAAGGTGCCTTAATATCATTCCAATTAGCAATCAAAGCGTTTCATGCCTTCATAAATGCTTGCTCAAGAACGGCTTCATCCACATGTCGGTGCCATATAACCTTGTACACCTTTCACTCGATATTGTCCCTGGCCGCTGCAATATTTTTTCGATATACAGGCCTGTCTTCCAGCACCTCTTCTTGTAAAAGATCTTAATTGCATGTTCCACAAGTTTATTTTCTTCAAATGTATCTGATTCAGGTGAACATTTACACCTAATCCATCACTACTCCTGGATTTAATCTAATTCTTATAATCAATGTTACAAGAATAATGAACTTCAAAGGGTTGCTATATTAATTATCGAAGAGTTCGAGCAGGGAATTAATTTCTAATCTTAGCCAAACACCTAATTATTATAATGGTGAAACAGTTAAACGATATTAAGTGAAAACAATATAATTTTACTCCAGCTTAATCACAAAATTTTGCAAGTAGACTACGATTGACAACAACTTCTCAGAAACAATCTCTACTCTTTTAAATCTCTACTATTATTGAAATTTTCCAAAAATTTTATGTTCTTTTGTAAATCTAAACCTTCCTGATACGGTTTTAAACCTATATTAAACAGCCATCCAGTTTGAATTAAACCAATAAAAAATCCAAAAAATACAATAAAAGAAAAGATAAATAATACAATTGGATTAAAAGGCTCTGGAATACAAGTTATAAGGTAAACAAAAACAGATATTATGATATTAGTCAGTATTATTGTGACAGCGATCTTATACTCCTTTATATAAAATGCAGAAAAAATAAAATCTTCACTTGTTTTTGGTTGATGTAAAGATAAAATTATTGCTAGTCCTCCTATTAAAAAACCTAATAAACCAAAGAAACCAGCGCCAATCGCGATAATTAGATTTCTACTCAATTGAATATAATCACCTATCTCATTAGTATTATTAGGTAAAGTATAAAAGACAAAAACCAAAGAAATAAAACTGAGTAATAACGAATATAAATATACCTTCCTATTTATAGATTCGAGGAATTTAAAAATGTAATATAGAATCCTTAAATACTTTGCTCCTGATATTCTGGCATGTATTGACATTGATTACCTCCTATATATTTGGTTAAAATCTCAAAAAAAAAATTAACACGTAAGTGGAACAATGTATAACTGAAATCACAAAGCAAAACCATGGGTTAGTTTGCGTTCCTGGAGGTAAAATTTCTCAAGTAAACTGCCGTTAATCATGCACTCTTTACCCCTGACAGAGAGTCGAGTATCCTTCCAATCTAACACCTGTATTATTTGAAACTGTTTGCCTTTAAGAAGTAGTACGACTTCAATAGTCCCTAAAATACCTTGACCTAAATCACTCTAGTTAAAAGAAGAGATACTTCAAAATTATTAATATCGCTAATGCAAATAGCAATATTACGAAGATATTTTTGCTTTTTTTCTTTGCAAAAGAAGGCGGTTCATTTTTGAGATTTGACTGTCCTAACATAAGAAATTCCATAGGTTCAAATTCCCGAATAGGAAGACTTCTTGTATTATCATTCCAACCAAACTCTCCAGTTTGCCGGTAGTTACTTGCCTCTGTATCCACACCTCGAATTAAAAAAGTCATACCATTCTGGTGAGCAAATTCCTTTGCTCTCTCAAATTTAACTTGGTTTTGAGGGTCCACAATTTCTCCTGATAATTTAATTTCGATTATTTTTTTTGTTCCATCGATATAATAAACCAATATATCAGGGATATATGTTCTTATTTCATTATTGAAGGAGTATGAAATTTTGTAAGGTTCCATTTCAAGTTCAACAATTTCCTTCTGTAAATTTAATTCTGTTAGTACCCGTTCTTCTAATGGGCTTCTACAAGTTCCTGGTTTATTCATTTTAGAGAGCTTAATTTGTTTAGGATAATCCCTCTTACTCTCCATATCTTTTAACTTGAAACCTAAAGATAACAGTTCCTCCCCTTTGTCACTTGGCCATTTAAGGAATTCTATATTTCCATTCTCAAAACTAGAAAGATCTAAATCAGTTATAGGATATGGTGATAAGTCCCATTTCTCATTCAATTGTTTTCTTGAAGAAATTCGTGAAAGCTTAAAAATGCGTTGCTCCTTTCTTTGATGGCAAAACCCTGCAACATAAAGACTCTTATATTTAAAGTTATAAAATGAGAAAAGATAATAGGGTTCAATAATTCTTTCTAGGTCATTATAAATAATTCTAATTTTCCTATTTTCATTAATTACTTTTATAAAGGCATTTTTCATATTACCCTCCAGTCGGTACCTGTAAGAAAAATAATTGCATATCGGAGCTTTATAAAAAGATTATAATAATTTCCTGATGGAATCTGCATTTTTTTCACCAATTATTATTATGTTGTATACACATAATCGATGTTATAGGTTCTTCCTCAATACTTGGCTAATTAAAACTTAGTATTTACACTTAGAAATTCCACCAGTTTTCTTTCACTCTTATGAATTAATTGTCTTACCCTTTCAGGAGTGACCTCAATTATCTCAGCGACTTCCCTTAATTTTAGTGGAGTTCCATTTACACCATAAACCGAATCTAATACTATTTGCTCTCTTACAGGTAACACATATTTATTTTGCAAATAAACATTTATAAATCTCTTGTACTCTTCTGATTCGTTGTTATGTAGTATTGTGTAATATCTTTTCGAGGAACACATCTTTTCAGAATTTCTCATATAAATAAAATATAAAATATCTTCTTTTGTAATTTCCAGCTTAGTAGCACTCCTTCAGAAAATAAAATCTTGTAATACATACTTCGACATTTAATTAAAATTAACCTACATAATATGTAAAAAAGTGGCTACTAAGTTTCCTATTACCACTTTTTAAATTTGATCTATTTACTTTTTATTGCAACACAATTGGCTCTAAGTTCAATTATGTCTAAGGTTGCTACTTCCCAAATTTCTGATGAATCTAGATTGTCATAGTCAATTATTAGAGTATAACGAAAGCAAATTATCTTTCCCAAGTCGATTAGGTTGAAACATAGTTACACCTCCTAGTCACAAAACAACATAAATAAGTTGATTCATTTTGTATTTGGTCATCATCTTTAAGTAACCGTATCTTCCTATCCAATTGATCAATACGAGCCATAAGGGAATCTGCAAAATCACTGACAGTCATATCATCCAATTTGTAGGATTTTAAATTGGATGGATTGTTAGCAATGGATTCAAGTATTGATAACGCTGAGCAATAAATATTCTTCTTATTTACGGCAGATTGTGGGTTGTATTCGTCAAATGGCTGCAAGTTGTTTTCTTGAAGGTAAACAGTTAATTCATCTTGTGATAACTGAATACCTTTAGTTTCTAATTCAAGTCGTTGTAAGTTGTTCATTTGTTCATCTCCTTTGCAAAATAAAAACACCCTCAAGTTAATGAGCGTGTTTGATGATCGTTTATCTGTAAATATGTGTTGGAAAATCATTTAATACTAAGTAGTTTCCACATGATTTACAATCAATTCTTATTTCTTCGATTTCAGCAGTTACTTCATCTATTTCATCCACACTAGTATCATAATCCAATTCAATCTCGGACACCCTAAAATGATCTTCGATTTCACTTAGATTAGCGTGCTGACCTCGGGTAGTTGGTTGTAGTTCAACTATCGTATTACAATCTTCACAAATAACCTGAACCTTCATTTACTGATCACCTCCCTTCATCCTACTACTTTCGACACGAAGGGAGATATTTCCTTTTCATGACAACAATTTTTGTTTCTGCTGATTAAATTCTTCTTCAGTTAGAATACCTTCTTTAAATAGTTCTGAAAGTTTTCTAATTTCATCTAGGTTTGTCGTAGTGGATTGATTCATTACTCCATCTTTTTTATCTGCATGATTTATTAAATAGCTTATGAGATTGTGCCAATGAGTTACATTTTTGTTTGCCAATTTGTAAACTGACATATCTTTTTTTACACTATTTTCAAGAGACATGAACGTAATTCTATAAAAGGACTTCTTGGTGTCATTGACCACCACTTGCAATTGAATCTTTTTAACTTCTTGAGAAGAACTTTGAGACCCACTTAAACCACCAATTACTGCTCCTACCCCACCAGCAAGAACACCACCAAGTAATGCTCCACCTAGTTGACTTCTCCTTGATGTTGTAGTGATAGTTGCTCCATCTTCTAATATCTCTGATTGGAGTATTTCATTATAATTAAATACTTTATGATCATATTCATATTTGCTAAATGTAGTTGAAAGTTCCATATAGTTCTCGTGCTTATTTTCTATGATACAGAATTGCTTAGTTTGTTCATCAATCGCAATCAAGGATTCCATATTTGGCGAATAAAACTCTTGAGAGATATTGAAGTTCTCTAAACCTAATAAAATCTCTTTTATTTTCTGCTTCTGTTCATTTGCTACGTTTATCTTTCTTTTACTGTCTGCCCATAACCCGCCAAAACAACTCCCAGCGACACCTATAATACAGAACCAAATTAAACCACTGCTTATTTCTCCACTACTTGCAACTGAAAACAAAATAATTGCAAAAAATATTGCCCCAAGACACCCCACACCTAGAGCCATACAAAACCCCTCCAATTTTTAGATAGTAATATTTTACCACCTGAAAGAATGAAAGAGATCATATTTTTGGAAAATTTTAAAAATTATTTTAGTTCTATTTCAATTTGAAGTGAATCAACAAATTCACCGTCTTTTAAATTAAGTATGTACTCGTAGTCGTACAGGCGACCTCTGATAACTTTATCACCGTTGTCATCAAATAAAACATTGATCATACCCTTTTGTCTAACCATTTCCAGTAAAGGGAGAACGTTAAGATATTCTTTACTGAACAATATTTCTGGAAAGTCTCTTTTAACAAATGAAACCAACATTATTATCCCTCCTGATTTAATCATTGACCTCAACACCTATAATTTCATCAAAAGGAATCCTTTGTATGTACACTTCTTTAGTTTGTATATAGATACATTTCTTATATTTATCTAATCTGTTTATTCGTCCAACGAAGTCATCAATAAATCCTTCTCTCCAAACTTTCACATTCACAAAGTAAGCAAATTCCATTGCATAATGAATTTTGTTTTCAAATTCTTCAATTTGATAATTGTCAATTAGTGGCTTTTTCTGATAGTTCTGTTCTACTTCTAAATTTTTCAGCATTTGCGTATGTTCAGGCATAAAGTGAGCAGGCAGCCATTTAATCTTTCCTCTATCTATTAATGACATTTTTATTCCCTCCTTACTTTATTATAGAACATTTGTTCGCATTTTAAATATAAAAATAATAAAGAACAAGAATTTCCTCTCACCCTATACTATTTATACTTCTCAATATTTAATGTAATGGCACTTTTTTGAATAACAAGTTATATCTTTTAGTAACTTTATTGGACTTCGGACTTACTAAGACAGTTTTGTAATGGTAGTAGTTTATAAAGCATTCCACTTCACGATCAAACTGAGCCACTGATTGACCGATTACATTATCTAAAAACATTTGACCTTCTTCTCTTGAAAATTTTCTTGGCTCATCCTCAAGCAGTTCCCCAGTATCCCAACAAATAAAGTTTAATATATACAAAGAAACACCTCCTAATTACCTAATTCGACAATTGGAAGGTGTTTCCTTTTTATTCATCTGACTTTTCATCTTTTAAGAGTTTATGATTTTTCAATTCATAAATGTCATATAAAACCTTTTCAGTAATATCAAGGATTGAAATCATAGTATAGTAACTAGGGGTTTCCATTCTATGGACAGCATCATTTCCAAACTTAACTACCTTTTGAAGAATTAATGCTTGTGGAAAAATAATTAAATTTCTATCATACAGTTCAAATATCCTTCCACCTAAACTATCATGTTTTCTAATAATATCCTCTTCATCTGGAATTTTCGATCCATCTGGACGATACAAGTAACCTTTTTTGATTTTTAATTGAACACAGATACCTTCTATTAAAGTACGTAATCCAGCAGCACATAGAATATCATGTCCCATTTTTAAAGATTCAACAATTTGATTATATAGATTTTGAATGCTTTCAGGTGCATTTCTGAAGTCTTTTTTCTTTATTTTAAACATTTTGTCAAATAATTTACTTTCAACACTTTCTTTCTTTGGTTCTTCAGGATAAACAGTAAAGTCATCTACCCAAGCCCTCTGCCCATCTACATAATCCCATATGTCTTCATCACCATATTGATAAACAAAGCAAATGTTCTCACAGCCCATACATTGAACAATATGATACTCAGCATGCCAATGGAAATCATCTGTGCTGTTGCTTTCTTGAGAATAGGTAAGAAGAATATGGTGATTAGTTTTTTGTTTACATTTCGAACAGTAGACCTTTTCCCCAAGTTTTTTCAAGATACACACCCCTGTTAAAATTATTCCTGTATAAGTCTACCATTATTTTCTTGAGTGTGTAAAATGACATGCTAGGCGACTATTTTGATTACTTAGGGGTATCTTATCGGCTAATAATCTCACCGACTTCCTTTATTTTAGTGAAGTTCTCTTTACAACATAAACAGTATCTAATACTATATGCTCTCTTACAGGTAACATTTATTTACTTTTTAGATGATCATTTATAAACCTCTTGTACTATTCTCCTTCTTTGATATGTAGTGATTGGATCAAGGAGCTACTGAAATTAAAAAGGCGTATGAATCTGCTGAAAGGATAACTTGTTTTTCGGTAATAAGGTAATAGATTAAAAAATATATTTTATAAACTCAAAGTAATACCTCCAAATCGATATAATTATATAGTATAATAGAAATGGTATAATTTACATTTTTTGAAATATTTAGAGGTGAGATAATGAAGTATGATTTAAATACAATAAGAAAGATTACAGAGGAAAATTTATCTATTGTTCAAGTTGGCGAAATTTCAGCTGATTTACTTGGTACTCAATTAACGATGAAGGATGTTATTGTTACAATAGCACAAGAAGAAGTTTACTTTACATCAGAAATATTTGTTCACGATGGTCCAGGGGTGGATATGGATAATTTTTATCCAATAATGATGCATGAAACTACAAAAGAAACAATGATTGACTACGATTCACCGATAACATTTAAACCCAATATGAGATGGCCATTAGGTTTAGCCGTTCTTATTTATTTACACGACAATGCAAAAGGCATAAGACAAAATGCATTTTTGCAAAACTATAAAACAAAAACAATTGAGGTAGCTAATCAATCTTAATATTATTAATAAATATGAAAAGCGGTAATGAATCCAATATGATGGTTCTTTACCGCTTTTTCATTACGAAAATATCTTTGAAGTGACATTAATCTAAGTCAATATCTCTAATATTATAATTAGAGATTATTTTGCTTGAAAAGAGACTCTTTGACTTTATGGTTATCGTATCACCTGGATAAACATTTTCAATTTTTGTTAAAATACCCGGGTTAGTTGAAAAACCTCTAAGTTGTTGATTAATATATATTTCTAGGTTTCCTAGACTTGTCGGATGATAAAAGTTATATGTACGACCTTGCATTTTACATATTACTTCTCTCAATGTATTCACTTTGGCTGCCTAAATTATATCCGAGCTCATACATTTGGTCCATAAAGTTAGCAATATAAACAATTATTTTTCTATGACTTGTTGATCGTTCAATTTCCCTTTTCATATTTGGGGCATGAATGTTCTCTAACTCATGATATAACTCCTCCAGAAAAAAGGTTAATTGGTTCTGATAATGTCTCTTTACATAACCAATCATCCAGCCATGATGAAACATCGTGAATGCTGTATTATAGAAGAAGTTTGTTTTCTGTTGGTATTGAAGCATTTTTGTAACTTCTGACTTATGTATTTCATGATCTGTATATAAAACATCCTTGATAAACTCGTCAATAATATATGGAACTCTTCTAGCATCAACTTCTGCTTTTTTACCTAGTTGATTAATAAACTGAGCATTTGGCTGGGGTTGCTTTTTAAAAAACATAATTATATTCTCCTGACTATATCAAGTGATTACTTTAAGTATGGAAGTAATTTTTCATTTTGACTCGCAGCTACAGATAAAGCAGAATGGTTTTGCAAATCTCTAGCACTTGGATTAGCCCCGCTTTCCATTAACCTTTTTATTATTTTTGGGTCGCTATCCAAGATAACCGCTTCGGTGATTGCGTTTCTTTGAAATTCTCCAAATCGCATATTTACTTTGCATATTTTAGAAGTCGATCAACTGCATTATAATTCTTGTCAAAATCCAAAGATAAATTCTCCAGAATTACATATAACAATGCAGCGATGGTATAGGGAGTAAATCTTCCTCGTATAAGTGTTTGTATTCTCAAGACTTCCTCATACTAGGAAAAACCTCTTGTGAGAGAAGACTTTTCCTAGTGCCATTCCTAAAACTTGAGCGAAACTAAGAATAGGTTCGTAATGAAAAATGATTATTAAATTCTAAAAATTCTAGTATAATTGTTCCACTAATAAAAGAACTGGACAAAAAATAAATGAAATCCTGTACAGCGCGCAGAACAAAAAGGGCTTTAGAAAGGTTGATGTTTTTGTAGAGAATATGGTTTTCAATTTGAATCCAAAGTCCTGATAAATAATCTCGTTAAGGTATCACATTTTTTAAAACTTAAGAAGGCCGTTGGGTCTAGAATCTAACGGCCAAAGAAAAACCTATATAATAGTTTTTTTTATTTTAGTTTAGTTTATAAGCCAACCCATCAATCATCTCTAAGAAAGACGACTTCATTACATATGCTACATAATGGGCATGTGATACATAAGCTGATTTTTTGTGTGACACTTTCAAAACAACTTCTCCATTATGTTCTCCATCTTCCGTAATATAAAATTCATTGTGGCTGTGATAGGCATTCATTGTTTCAACCATTGGTCCGAGTATCATTAATGTGCTTTTATCTAGGTTAACAGCTAGTTCTTCTTTTGTTTGACGGTCTTTAAACACTAAATCAACCTTATTTAATCGTCCAAGAAAACTATCTTTTTTAATCATTAACTCTATTCTGTTTGCGCTACTAATCATATCGACATTCTCCTTTTATCATAATAATAGTTCTTCTATCCTATTTTACTATATAGCAAATTCTAATGTATAGAAAGTTTCAAAAAATAGGAAAATAAATGTTGTAACAACTAACTCCCCTTAATTTGTTAAAATAATCAGATTCCACATTATTAGGGCTCCTTCTGATTATTGCAGTCAGAATGAGCCATTAGTGCATACTTTTGAGCCACCTAATGCGGAAGAGAAAGCCACCAAGTGCGGAGTATTGAGCCACTTGTGCTATATAAATAAATACCTCCCTGTATAATTGAGAAGCATGCGTTACCGCATGACAAATCTTTTATAGGGAGGTTTTTTTGTGATCAATTGTCGGAAGATTCTAGATCTTCACTTGGAGGGGATGAGTCAGCGTACAATCAGTGCGAGCACGGGTCATTCAAGAAATACGGTAGCTAGTGTCATTCAAACAGCAAAATCAAGAGGGATACAAGAACTAAACGACACTATGACGAATGCCTGGCTAAATGATTTTCTGTTTCCTGAGAAACAAGCTGTCGAGAAAGGATATTACCCAGTGGACTGGGAAAAGGTTCACAAAGAACTTCAAAAGAAAAACGTTACATTGAAACTATTACATTACGAATATGCCACTGAAGCACGCCTAGGAAAGAAGGTCCCCTATGCTTACCGTACGTTTACGGAAAAATACGGGAACTACGCAAAGAAATATAAAACGACAATGCCGATACGTCGTAAACCAGGGGAAATTATGGAGGTTGACTGGGCAGGGTCTACGCTTACCCTTAAAGACCGGGCAACAGGGGAAAAGATACCAGTCTATGTGTTTATCGCTACACTGCCTTACAGTCAGTACAGTTATGTTGAGGGGTTTATAGACATGAAGTCTCCGAGCTGGCTTACCGCCCACATTCATGCTTTAGAGTATTTTGGTGGCGTACCTGAAACGATGGTACCTGACAACCTGAAAACAGGTGTGACCAAACCTCTACGAGGTGAACCAATTTTGCAGGAAGCATATCGAGAGCTAGCCGATTATTATCATACAGTGATAGTTCCAAGTCGCGTCCGAAAACCTAAGGACAAAGCAAGTGTTGAAGGAACAGTGGGCTATATATCCAGACAGGTTATAGCTGCTTTACGCAATTATCCTTTTTTCCATTTGGAAGATTTGAACCATCACATTTTCGAAAAACTTGAAGAGATTAATACTACCGCTTTCCAAAAACGTCCAGGATCTCGTAGAGAGGTATTTGAGGAAGAGGAGAAGCCCTACCTTCGCTCTCTTCCTCGCACACGTTACAAATTGACGGAATGGAAAACAGCGAAAGTTCAACCGAACTACCACATCCAGGTTGATCGCATGTATTACTCCGTCCCCTATGAGTACGTCCGGGAGCAGGTCGAAATTCGCCTGACACCAGATCTACTTGAATTTTACTTCAAAGATGTACGGATTGCATCCCATAAACGAATAACAGGCGATATTGGACAATATTCGACATCTGTAGAACATATGCCTGATCATCACCGTTTATATTTAGATCACAATCCTGAAAATAACCGCGTTTGGGCTAAAAACATTGGGCTTTCCATGGAAAAGTTTGTTGATAAAACGCTCGAACAAAACGCAGAGAAAAAAGCATTGTCTATTTTGAGCGCTCTGAGAAATATAGCAGAAAAATATGAGCCAATCACGTTGGAAAAGTCAGTTGAAACTTTACTAGCCATATCAAGTAACCCAACTCTTTCAGTCCTTAAGAGTATTCTAGACCGCGAGGCTAAAAGGATTCCACCGGAATCACCTGCCGAAAAGTCAAAGAATATGGCAAATGATTATGGATTTGTGCGTGGTGCAGCTTATTTTGGAAAGGAGCGTTCTAAATGAATCAGGAAACCTTAAGAAAATTAACCGAAATGAAAATGGGCGGTATGGCAGATATTTATCAGCAACAGAGCCAAAACCGTGAATATCAAAAAATGGACTTTGATGATCGTTTTCAGCTTTTAGTGGATCATGAGTATGATCGCAGACGTTCAAATAAGTTAGAACGTCTGATTAAACAGGCAACATTGAATGAACCAGCAGCTGCCATTGAAGATATCGAATATAATCCAGATCGAAAACTGAATAAGCAACTCATCTTAGAACTAGCAGCAGGAAATTATATTCAACGACACCATAACATTATCCTTATGGGCGCTTCAGGAAACGGAAAAACATGGATCGCAAATGCCTTTGGTGTCCAAGCATGTCGTCAGTTTTATAACGTTAAGTATATTCGTCTACCTGAACTATTAGATGAGCTGACAGTGGCCAAGTTTGAAGCAGACGGAAGCTTTCGGAAGTTGATTCAAAAATACCGGAAAGTAGATGTATTAATACTGGATGAGTGGTTATTGACAGAACTCCCAGAAGAACACGTAATGCTTATATTAGAGATCATCGAGTCAAGGCTCAAAAGAGCCTCTACCATATTCTGTTCGCAATTTTCCCCAGAAGGATGGCACGCGAAATTAGGGCAAGCTCAAGTAGCTGATGCCATTCTTGATCGTATTATTCATGATTCTTATCACATTATGGTCGATGGAGAGATTTCAATGCGTGAACGCCATGGATTGGTGGGATCATCATGATTCCTATCGAGGTAGAAAGCCGTATAGCCACGTATTTCTTTCATCGTTTTCTTCCTAATGAGGTAATGGAGCAGATTGTAGAACTCCTTCTGCCCCTCTGTTTGGAAGTAGATGAAGAGGAAGATTTAGACCAAGAGGATCTTGTCAGACAAGCTGTTACAATTATTGAAGACCAGCTAGAAGGAAAGAACTTTAAATAACTCACACAGCCATCGAAGCACATAATTTCGATGGCTGTTTTAATACGTATTCGAGATAGTGGCTCTTTGTGATGCATTCAGTGGCTCTTTTATCCGCACTTGGTGGCTCAAAAGTCCGCTCAAGTGGCTCTTTCCTAATGCAATACTCACCTTCTTCTCGTACTAAGCTTCCCCATTACTTTAAATCATCCTTAACTCCTAACCTGGTACTATCCAGTACTTGTAATCAATGTTATATTCACTAAAACTGTTTTCACATTTAAAATTGGCTCTGAAAAACAAAAAATGAGAACCCCAAAACTTTTGGACTTCTCATTGAAATAGCATAATTTCCTGACTGGTATTTATATCAATTTTTCACCATCAAACCAATATTTTTGAATATAAGAGTTAAAATCATAACCTTCAATATCTAGAGATTTAACATGATCTGTCACTATAATTTGCGGCTCATAACCTATTTGGTCTTTAATACTAGTAATTTCATCAAGAAATGCTTTATAAACTTTTTTTACAGCCATTATATCCGTATTATTTTTTTTGTCATTTTCATCAACAGATGTGTCTGGAAAATAAACCTGGCTTGGCTGATCAAAAAATAAAAATTTTGGAATAGGAGAATTTTTAATGCTACAAAAGTACCTTTGTAAAGATAGAAACAAACCAATATGACATGCCAACCAGTTTGCACCACTTCCCATTTCACTCAAGTAGATTTTGCTATTATTTTTCTTATCGAAAAAATAAAGTTCAAAGGTTTCTTTTAAGTCAAAATACATGTTTGCCGGTTTAAACTCATCTTCAAAGTCAAGTTTATCAATAACTTTGTTCATATTAGTATTAATCTCAGACATTGCTTCTAAATAATACTGTTCTAAATTATAACGGTTGATTTGAAACCTTAGTTCATCAACTTCATCTTGTATAAAAGTGGTATCCTCATCCTTGAACCTAGTTAATGTATTTTCTACATACTCAGTTTCAGTCTGAATTCTCGCTTTGGCATATAAGATCTGTTCTTGCATATTCTTGCCTTCATCTATTCCTCTATAGTACTTTTCTATTTCATTTATTTGATCCAATATTCCTTTTACTTCATTTTTCACTTTATTAATTTTATCTTTAATATTAGTTATCTTTTCAGATAAAGAACCTTTCCGGTAATTAACTTCACTTATCTCCTCTTGTAACCAGTTCATAGATTTTTTAATACTTTTAATCGTTTCATTGGTTTCGATATTGCTATTTCCACATAGAGGGCAATTATATTCGTCTAATAATGGTTTAGCAGCTTTAGATCTACTCTTTAATTTATCTAAATTATTTAGATAATCATGTCCATACTTTTCACTATCTTCTAAATTTGAAAGAGTTAGCTCATGTTTATGTATAATTTTTCTTTTACTCTCTAATGTATCTTGTAATTCCTTATACCTCTCTCTTATTTCACTATTAATATAGCTTTCAATCGAGAAAGCTGGTAGTTTCTCTTTTAAATCGTATAAATCATGGAGTCTATATTTTTCAACATTAATTTCTTCACCTATTAGCTTAAAATAATCTTTATACAAATCCTTTAGAAATTCTTCTTTTATTTTTATGTAGTCTTTTCTTTTAGCGGTTTCACTTTCTTTAACCTTTAACTCTTTCTCAAGTAAATCAAGTTGATATTTAAGAGTATAATATTCTTGGTCTACCCATCCTGAAAAAATTGGGAATTGACCAATGACTTGTTCCTTTTTTCTGTGATCATCAAATCGATAAAATAATGCAAATTTGCTGGCAACTAAGTTCTGATGTTGTAACAAATAAGACATCATATTCCTTAAGCTTGGTTTTCCTACCCTTTTATTTGCACTAGAATCGTCTGATAGGTCTGTTAAATTCATTCCTAAGTTCTTTTCAATCTCTATTACTGCTAAAGTCCTCTTGACGAAGTATTCATCAGAAAAATAATCAATATTCAATTGTTGAAAATCAATTTCTCTTGGTTCCACTTTTATGAACATTCTTGTTCGTCCACCATCATTATATGCTTTTCTTCCAATAACTAATGTTGAATTTTCAATCTTTATCGTAAGCACATATAGATGAGTAAAGTTAGTAATTATTCCTTTAGGTATAGTAGAATAATAACTACCGAAACAATAATCTATAATCTCTAAAAGTGCACTTTTACCACTTTTAGATTCTCCTGTTATAATATTTAAACCTTGAGTTAGTTGTACTTCTCTTTTTTCCCCTTTCTTATTAAAAAGTATGATTCCGCTTATCCACGATTTCACAACTCTTTCACTCCAGACTTAATAAGAATATCAATTGTCCTATAATTGGAAAAAACCAAACCCAGATAGTAAGAAGATCTATAAAATATTTTTAAGTTAGGATCTTTCTCTTTTCTGTAATCAACTTTCTTATTTGATTCCACTTCACCATTTTCTGTTATCTCAATTAATCCTTCATTTACAGCCGTTATAACCGATTCCTTAGATAAATCTTTATACATTGTGTACCTTTTTTCAATTCCCCCTAAATTCATACTCTTGTCATTTTCAATAAAAAGTGAATAAAAGTTACTATTCCTATTAGCTTTATATAATACCTTTCTAGAAGGTTCATACATGACGTATGGTAATACTAAATAGTTTCTTGGAAAATCAATTTTCCCATTATGACCTTGAATAAAGTAGTGAATTAATTTGCTACAAAAAAACGGATTTAATGATAGGTTACTTATGTTTTCGCTACTCATCCTTTTCCTCCTCTAAATACCAATACAAGTTACCATCATCGACTATTTCATGGATAATTCCATTTTGAAAAAACCTCCAATTATTTCTAACTATTCCAAACCCCAGTGCTGGCAATTGCATTGATTTTAGATAATATTTTTTAGATTCAAGAATTCTTCTTTTATCAACTTCACCTATACAATTTAACTGATGTTCTTTCTTTAAATATTGTAAATTTGTATTCAATTCAGATTTATAAGCCTTTAAATCTTTAGAAAAAATATAATTATCAGTAAAGTACTCAATTATTGTATTGTTCTTTCTCCAAACATCATTAATAGCGTTATTAGTTTCTTTATCAAAGTTAATTCTCTTTATTTCCTTCACAAATCTCTTGTTTTGATAACTATCATAATCGTCAACCATATAGTCTTGATATGTATCGGGAAGATTTAAACCCTCACCAGTATATTTATCGCGTATATTAACTACTAATTCTTTAAATTCTTCTTTGGATATTTCCCATGAATATGGAGGTTGCTCAGGTCTTCTTATTACATATCCCACTAATGAGTCAATAAAAAGTTCATATTTATCTTCAGGTACAACTAACAAGTGAGTAATGATTGATCTTTTAATCTCGCTTACATTGGGTTGACTATGAACTATACAAAACTTGCCAAGTAAATTTTTCAATTCATCTTTTTCAATCTTCATGACCTCGTTATAAAGTGGCCTAAAAGTTTTTTCTCTTTCCTCTTTTGTCTCACCAATGTTTTTAATAATTGTATATCTCTCATCAACTGATTTTTCATCCCAATTATTAAAAACTGAATCTTCACCTATACTTGAAGTAGTTAGTAATAATAAGTGTTTAAACTCATCTATTGAATTTTTAGATTTTACCCAGTTTTTTAGAGTATTCCAGATTTCTGGACTTCTATCTGATAAATATGTTTTACTAGTATGGTGCTTTACTTCTGCTTGATATGATTCTTCAGAATACTTTTTTGAAATATCTCCATACTCTTCTACAAAAATTTTTTCTCCGTCTTTTAACTCAAAACATAACTTAACAACTGTCAAATAGTGATAAATATCACCGAGCTTTGTTAGAGTATCATCAAAGGGTAATCTCTTCATGTCATTCTTGCCTCCTAACCCCTTAAATAACATTTATCTACATTATTTTCAGTATATTACATTTTTTGAAGTGAATGTTCCAAAATTAGTAAAAAAAACAAGATGGCTTTAATCCAACTTATTACTATGAAGCAGAAGCAGCGGTATACCTGTGACAAAAGTTGCTTCTTATAATCGATGTTATAAGTACTACTTTCTCAATTCATTAAAGAAATTAACCCCATATGTTTGACATAAGAAATTCACCAATCTCCTTTCACTCTTGTAAACTAATTGTCTTACCCTTTCAGGAGTGACCTCAATGATCTCAGCGACTTCCCTTAGTTTTAAGGGTATCCCTTTCACACCATAGACAGAATCTAATACTAACTGTTCTCTTTCAGATAACACATATTTATGTTTAAGATAAACATTTATAAATCTCTTATACTCTTCTGATTCTTTAGTATGTAGGATGCTGTAATATCTTTTTATTAAGCCCATTTTTTCAGAATTTCTCATATGGAAAAAATAAAGCACATCTTCTTTGGTTACTTCCAACACAGTAACACTCCTTCGTAAATAAAACCTTATAATACATACTTCGACATTTTGTTATAAATTACCTACTTAACATGTAAAAAAGTGGATAATGTCGTCCCTGATTACCCACTTTTTATAGATCAACCTATTTGCTTTTTATTGCAGCACAATTAGTTCTTAGTGTAATACTATCTACTGTTGCTATTTTCCAAATTTCGTATTTATTTAGATTGTCATAGTCATTTATTAGAGTATCTCGAAAGTCAATTATCTTCTCCCAAGGAATATGGGGATTATCTTCCCTAACTTCAGGTGGGATGTTTTTTGCTGCTTCTCCAATAAGTTCTAGATTCCAAATTACTGCATCAATAATTAACCTAGACTTTTTAAACTCTTTAAATGACAAACCTTTAGTATATGTCTCTATGGTGTCAACAACATTAATAATTCTGTCAATAAAATAAAGATGGGCCATGTGGAATTTTTCACATCCTTTAGTTTATTTGAATAGAAGTAACAATACACCTAAATCGACTACACGCTCTATATCTTGTAAAATTAGAACTTCGACAAGTACTTATTTTGATTGGTGCTTTATTAGAAGTGCTTTACTTATTATAATAAAACAAATACGAGCTGGATGTAATTGGTGTTATACCTGCAATAAAAGGTTCTTAGTGATTTATAAAGGGGGATCTCAAGATTATGAGGGATAAAACAAGCATTATCAGAACCGAATTAAAAAAATGCTTTTAAATAAAGAAATCCCTTTATCTATTGTTCCAGAGATTAGACAAGATGGTGGAATATTTAAAAACGAATAATATTTTTAAATATGAGAGACGAAAATTTCCAGAAGAATGTTCATCAGAAATTTTAAAGTCTTAGCTATAGCAAGCAACGCTATTGGTACCAAAAACAAGTGAAGAGAAATGCCTCATCGAGAATATCTTCGTTCAAAAGACAAATCATAAAGAAAGTGATAACTAATTTCTTAGAAGAAATAGTAAAAGTCGATTTTTAGGACTAGAGGGATACCAAATGATGTGGGAATGGTTTGAAGTTGAGATGCATTACTTAATTGATGGGCATAGAAACATGAGTTCCAACCGGTTTAGGTGCAGGCGTAATGAGTTACCAGGTAAAATTAGTGGCTGGTTAAAAAATATTAGAATGGAAACTGGATATCGCAAAACAGTTGTAGAAAAGATCATTTTAAACGGTAGTGAGGATATTGCAGAAGAGATAATGAACTATAAAAGTGATCAGGATGATTTTTACCATTTTAGTTTAGGAAGTAAGAAGAGATGAGTGGAGATTACTTTGCTTTGAAGGCGCAACTTACTGAATTGAAATTAAAGCTTTGTCACGCAGGGTTGTCAATTTTCATAAACCGACGATAAAAGAAGAAATTTCTGTTGAACTTGAGCAAGTACTGCAACTGGTTGATGAATTTGAGGAAACTCTGACTCGGAAAGCCTCTACTTTTGAGTAAGGACTCTTTGTTAGATTTAATATCATTGCTTATAAACATGTTAGCTCAATAACCTGATCAAAAGTTAGGAAAAACTGACGATGGTTTGTACTTCGTATTAATTAGGTAATATCCCGCTCCCCTTCACAATCAGGGCATTTCCATTTCACAATTCGGTCTTTTTCAATATCTGAAATTCCTATTTTTCGAGTGAAGTGTGTTGAATTATAAGAACCTTGTTGATTCTTTGGGATTGGTTCTCCTTGCAAGTCAGCGCTACAATGCGGGCAATTTTCTTTACTATTCTTCACAAATTCATATCCTTTCAGCTACTCCCTAATTTCCAATATTAATTAAGGCTTAACTATTCACTCTATAGGTCTTCTTATAATTTTAAATTTAATAAGGACCAACATGTTGATATCTGGTAGCTATTCTTTTCCTTCAGACAAAACTTGTATTACTTCTATCTGTCTATCGCCATTCCACCCTTTTTCAGCAGATTCATACGCCTTTTGAATTTCAGTAGCTCCGTGATCCAATAGTAATTTAACAACATTTGAATAATCAAAAAAAGAAGCAACAATCAAAGCGTTCCGATTTAATTTATCTACCCAGTTAACTTTTGCTCCCTGTTCTAAAAGCATCTTAGTAACCTCAAGGTTACCTTCTCTTACCGCTAGCATTAATATACTTTGATCATTTAAGACATGATTTACACCGTGTTTTTCAATATATTTTTTTAGACTTTTAAAGTCCTGCCGTTCTAAGATTTCATAAAAATTCATATAACCTCTCCTAAGCAGAGTATTTCTTTAGCGGCATTGATTAATATAAGACAAGAGTGAAGGGGCATGAACTATATTACAAAGTTCTTCATAGACATGATGAAACATAGTAAACCTAACCTGGTCATCACCCAAATTAAACACTCTCGAGCAATATTAAAAACCTTGTTGAGGGGTGTAAAACTTCCAAGGTGTAAGCCTTATGAACCTTTCACCTTGGTTTCTTTGTTTATAAACTTCCAGTAAAACGTCTCGATGGAGTATTTATGCCACTTTTCGGTAAGGTAATCATTTACATGAAGTTTCCCAGTTTGCTCTCTCTTTGATTTCATTTCAAAGTAATCTTCGATATGACTTTTTATTTCCATTAATAATTCATCCCTACTTAAATCTAATAGACGGTCATATTCCTCTTTAAAGGGATGAAATTCACTAACTGTTGGCCTATTTTCCCACTTTATAACAAACATTCCTTTCTGAAAACCACTAAAAATAATCCCATAAGGATTCTTCCCATCTAGGTTTGGAAAAATACTCAGCTTTTTAAATGCTATCACTTTACGATTTTAATGATAAATTAGCAACGAGGATATTTTAGGAACAAATATTTAGATGTTTGTTACAGTAGCCTGATAAATCCCTTGATGAAGAGTGGTAAAAAAGATGGCATGGGTGGTATAATCTTTTGGCTGGTATCAGTTTTAATTTTCTAAAATCCTTTGTTAACTCTTTCTCGGTCCCCGGAATAATACTCTTTTTCGACAGCTTGTTACTCAGGAAACAGAATATCATTTAGCCAGGCATTCGTAATTGTGTTGTTAGGGTTTTATCCCTAGAAAGTGTTACTTCAGTTAAACGTACACAACTAGCTACCGTATAACTTAGTGATCCGGGCTCGCGCTGACTGACGCTGATTCATCCCTTCCGAATGCAAATCGAGAATCTTCCGAAAATTAATTACAAAAACCCTCTTTATAAAAGCATGCGGTAACACAGGTATTTATTAATAGCACAAGTGACTCAATACTCCGTACTATGGTGGCTTTCTCATCCGCATTAGGTACTCAATAGTAAGCACTAATGGCACATTCTAATTATAGGATTATTTCTTAAAGGAATCTAATTTTTTTGATATCAATCTCATAAAAGAAGGTCATATTAGGAAATACCCATTCATTCATTCCATCCAATTTTGACTCTAATGTTAACCAAAACCCTTTAGCTTCTAAGTCAATTTCTTCTACAGTCCCAATAAAAATGTCATTATTAAAGCCTGTTATTTCAATAAATTGGCCAACACTTATTATTTCCAATTTATTATAAAGTTTTACATACTCTTCACTACTCATTTCCTTTTGTGACCCCCTTTTACAGGCAATAACCTTTTTAACCTATAGTAGAGTTTTATGCCTTTCCATCTTCTAGATTAATAGGAAATACATTTCCTAATTTATTTCTCAGTTTCCTAAGCTCTAATTCCATTTCATTTATTTTTTTAAAATGTTCCACGCGTTCCAAGTTCAATAATTTATTTTTTTGAGAAATTCTTTTAACCTCTAAGTTTAAATTTTCATTTTGTACTTTTAAATTGTTGAACTCTATTTGGTCAATAATTGCTTTATTAAGAAATTCATCAAGCTCTATCAATTGTTCTTGTGCCTTTTCATTCTTTTTGTTTGTAAACGGATTTTGAGCTTCTATCATATTAATACGTTTCTCAATATATAAGCGCAAAGTGTTCGGGTTGTTGTAAATAGTACTTTTAGAAATATTTATCGAACTACAAATTCCTCTAATATTGAAGTTAATTGACTGAATCTCTTCAAGTGCTTTATTGAGCCGTTCTTCTATTTCGAGAAAGTACTTTTCAATTCTAATGAACTGCTCTTGAGTCGTTTCCTTATAATGGTGTAGATCACCTAATTCCAACTGCTTTAAAAGTTTCTCGGTTGCTGCTATAACTTTTTCTCGATCCACTCTGCCACTTCCTTTTCAATCTCACTTATATTTTCTAAAAATTCTCCCAAACCGGGGTAGTTCTTAACTATACCAGGGTTTCCTGTTTTTTTTATTTCATCTTTTAATAATAATAACTCTGGGTTTAACTTACGTTTTATATATTTCTTTAAACCTTTTAACTCTCTTTCAAATTCATTCCGGTACTTCGGGTTTTTCTTGTATAAGTCTTCATTGTATTCAATAATCCTTGCTTTTTCCTGGAATCGTTTAATTGAAAAAGATAAGTCATCTAAAGAAGGAACTTGTACACCAAGATAATATGCGTCATTAATACTTGATATATATTCGTTTCTTTGGCAAAGTTTGTTGAATGATTTAGCACAAATACCCAATTCCATATCTGCAATTGGATTATTGGTTCTTGATAGTAACGAAATTATTTCTTGTATATCTGTAAAAATATTAAGTTTATTTTTTTGTAAAAATTTATTTATTTGGCTGTATATTTCTTGGTACTCTTTTGATTTAATTTCTTCGCGGATATACCTGTCAGAAGACTCTTCTTCATCTTGGATAAGTGTAAATCCATCTTTAGAAGATCTCTTCTGAAGAGTCTCAACAGCATTCACTTCTAATTTTTCCAATTCTTTTATACGGATATAATGCTTCGTCATTTCTTCTGTTAAGTGATTCATATGTTTTCTGATAAAATCCAGCTTATAGCCCTTATTGTATAGTATGGAAGCGAGTACAACTCTATATTGATGAAAAGTGACATAATATATCTTTCTATCCATTTCTTCATCAGGAATAAAGCTTGCAGACTGGAGATTTCTCTTTGTAGTTACAGCAAATTGACTTACTTCATGGTCAAAAATTTTATCTAGCTGCAGTTTATCCTTGTGACGATAAAAAAATTCAACCAAGCGAAAGCGCAATAACGTCTTGGATACTTCTGTTCCCTTTTGATTAACAAATAAGAAGTTTGACTTCCTCGTGTCTCTAAATATATTTGTAAGTGTCTGATAAGCCAAAAGGGCGTTTTCTGTAATAAAACTCCATGTCCATTTGAAATCAGTTTCTTTAACTGTTTTGAAAGTTTTGAAATTAAGTGTGAAAAAAGATTCAGTTTCTCCCCTAACACTTATGGGAAGCACCCTATTTACTTCTAAAAGTCTAAACTCACCAATTCGCATGCCAGTTTCAGCACATAACACAATCATACATGCTGCTGCACGTTGAGGATTGTTTAAGTTTTCATTCCTTATATCAAGGATTGCAGCAGAGATAATTTGGTTGTGAATATCGATTGGGATAAATTTATGCTTTCCTTTTTCTCTCTCAATTTTGATTTTTCTGCTATTAATTTCATTAAGGTATGAATAACATTCTGAAAAGTCAACATTTTTTACTCTAAGTTCTAACTCCGCCAAAAACATCTTAATAGTATATTTTTTGTCCGATAGACTGCGTTCAGAAAGAGTGTTTGAAAAGAAACCTTTAAGAAATTGGGCATCAATAAGATTTGGATAGAACATATGATTTTCAGACAAATAATTGATGAATTTCTTTGTGACATTGAATTTCTCTTTTGCAGTGGTAAAGCGATTGTGTTTAATGAACAGAATCCTTAGAATCATATATTTTGCGAAGTTTTTATATGTTGAATTCACCTGGGTAAAATCGTATTTGTATGCCCAATCTTCTCCTGAAAATCTTTTGAATTCATAGAATTCCCACAAATCATCTGCGAAATTAACATTTGAAGTTACAGGGAAATCTACAAACATTCGAGGAATATCGATAAGTTCAGACCGTACTGCTCCATAAGTTTTTAGTTCCTTTACGGTTTCAAATGTTTGGATCATCAAGCTCACCTCCCACTTTCTTTAATAACCTTGTGTAATAAGCCGTATACAATTTGAGTTTAGCGTTTAGTGCATTTCTTTCATTTATATTTAATGTAATTTCTTTATCATTTTTTACATTTTGTATTCGCTTTTTAAATAGCGGAATTCTAACCGTAGTAGTAGCAAAATGAGGACAAATAAGACATTGGTATTCTCCTTCTTCATTGACACACCCATTTTGATTACATCCACCAAGTCCATCCTCTACTGGATTGAGTTGTACAACTTCTTCTTCTTCTAAAATATTGCCATAAACATCAACTCCTGATACGATAACACCAGCAAACATTTCGGCATATTCTTGAGCTGAAGATGTTTTTCGATAATACTTTATTGCTGTTTTTTCGCCATTTCCCGCCATCTCAGCAATTACCTGGCTTGGTAAACCATCCTTAATACCTTCGGTGTATACATTATCTATGAAAGTAGTTCTAAGATTATTAGGTCGATATTTGTTATTCAGTTGACCTTCCAATTCGTTTTGAATCTTTGAAAAGGTAGCAGCAAACTGATATACAATTTCTATTATCCGATCCTTTCTCCATGCGTCTTCTTTAATAAATATATACTTAGAAGTTTCACCACTTGCTTTACTAAAAGCGTCGGTTGTAAGGTGAATTGCCTTTTCAATAAGATTTATCTTCTCAATAGTTAACGTAGTGCAAATCATTTGGTTTCCTGTAGTTTTTGAATAATATTGTATTACGCCAGTTCTCTCTGATTTTTCCAAGACACAGTTTCTTTCTAATGCTAAAATTTCACCGGATCGAAGTTTGGTTGTTGCAGCCAAGTTAAAAATGATATAGTTTAACTCTCCAATAGTTCCATTTTTTCTTTGTTCTTGAAATTTATTGGAAAATAACTCGATATCATTCTTTGTCATTGGCGTTCCTCCATTAGTATCAATTGGCTTTTGCTTTAGAATATCAATTAGCAAAATTGGAATATTATATTTATCTTTATAAAATTTTAAGTAAGCTCTACAGCTCTTAACAAAAGCATTCACATGACTGGGTTCCTTACTGCCAATGTAGTAACTCCATTGTTCCAACATTTCGGAAGCAACAAAACTATCAATTCGATTTAAATTTTTATAGCTAGAGATGAAATTTAGAAATTCTATTACTCTGTAAATACCCGTTGCAACCGTACTGAATGACATGCTAGACTGCTTCCAAACGTAATGTTTTAAATCCTCCCTCAGAGCCTTGTCTCTTACTTGAGTAAAATCAATACTATAATGGTAATTTTTCCTAATATTTGCATACCCATCGGGAGAAATTAGTAACCATCTATTTTCAGTCGGTACATCCTCAAAAGAGTTATAAGCTATTACACTATAACCTTTCTCATAATATTGAGAAAAAGTATTACTACCTAGAATTTCTTCTGAATATAAAGTTCCTTTGAAAATATTGTGATTAATGTTTTGCTCTTTTATAATCTTAGAAAGTAAAACATAAAATCGAGTCAACCAAACAGAAAATCCCCTTTGTTCAGAAGAGTTTAAAAAATTCATCTTCTGAAAAAAACGATACTGTTTTTTATATACTCCAAATGTAAAATCTGAGATGGTTTGGGGTTCTTTCTCCACTGCCATTAAACTGTATCTGAATAAATAGATGAATAATCTTATAGGATTTTGTTGTTTACTTTTAATCTCATTTTGGAAAAAATTCAAAAGCAAACTCTTTATTTTCTCACTTGATGTGTTTAAATTTAGAATAATGGGCGAATTTTTGTCAGTACTTAAGTGGAGTTGTTGGGGTGAACTCTCTAGAGGAAAATTAGTTCCTATTCTATCCAATAGATATTCGCTTAAGACAGCATTTAATTGACTTGATTTTCGTTCTTCCCAAATCAGAAGTTCTTTATTTTCTTTTAGTTCGTTAATATCATAAGAATCCAAATGGATATTCTCTACGATGAATAGATATAATTCTGATAAAAGCTTTCTTGCTACTCGCTTACCTTTATCGCACCAATTTTGAGCACGGATAGTTTTCATACTTATACAATATTGTTTCCAAGAAACTTGTTCTATAGAATAGGTTTTAAATATACTAATTATTATTTCATTAAAGTATTTATTAACTGATCCTAAATCATTCTCGGTAAATGAATGTTGTGTATATACTTGCTCAAAAAAAATTAAGAATACCCTTTTAAATTTTTCGTTAATTAGTGTATTTTCAATTTGTTGCTTAAATCGTTCTGTTTCTTCATATGAGAGTTTACGAGTTCTTAAAGTTAACCCTTTGCTTTTCCCTCCATAAAATGTGATGTTGTTTTCAGTGTATCCTGTTCCCTCAAAGATATTATGTTTGATATTTTTCTCCTTTATAAATTTACAAAGATAGACATAAAAACGTGTAAGATAGATAGTAAATCTGTATTTTTCACTACGACTTTTTGTATTAGCAACGTTTTCTCTATTAGCATCCTCATAAAACTTATACTGTTCCTTGAAGACTTCAAATGTAAAGTCGGTAATGGACAGAGTTTCTATATCTTGTTCCTTTACACTCTGATGGAATAAATATAGGAAATGTCTTAACGCTGGCTCTTGTCGTCTTTCACTAAGGAAGAACCCTACAAGTAAGGATTTTATCTCTACATTTGAAATTTTTAAATTAAGTATAGTAGGAGAACTAATTCCATTATTCCTAATTTTTATGTGCCCTTCTGGAAAAAAGTGCAACTGATCAATAGAACTTCCAGGAGGAAAATTGGTTCCGAATTTTTCATAAAGATGCACGGCCATTTTTCCGGCACTTCTTTCTTCCCATATCAAAAATTCTTTATTTTGTTTTAGTTCAGTGAACCCAGAAGTATCTATGTGACAATGTTGTATAAGATAGTTATATAAATCCGACAATATCTTTCTTGCTATTCGTTGTTTTGTGGGATTCCAACCCTGATTTCGGATTTTCTTAATACTAAAACAATACTTATCCCAAGAACTGCTTTCCAAAGAGTAATTCAATAAAATATTAGATAATATATCTTTGAAATATTTACGAAAATTACTAATCTCTCCAGGCGGAAAGTCGCGTTGTTCATAACAGTACTCAAAAAAGTTTAGAAAAACGGACTTAAAATCCTTGTTAGTTAGGTATTTCTGAATATTTAGTTTTAAAGTGTCTGCTGCTTTAGTTGTCAATGTAGTCTGACCTAAGTTGTTCACGTTCTTCATAGATTCAAGCCTTTCTTAGTAAGTTCATCCTGCTTAATAGCAAAGTTCGCTAAATCATCTTCAGTAGGGTTAAAATACTTTCTTACGGTATGTGTATTGGAATGCCGCAAAACGTAAGCTAATTTAAGCTCGTCATACCCTTCGTGTAAAACCTTATACATTGCAAAACCATGACGAAACCGATGGTTCAAACTGTCTTTCTTTTTATCTTTGTCAAGTTTAATCCCAACATCTTTAAGAATAGTTTTAAGTATCTTATTCCAAGCACCACCTGTTATACAGGTATAATTTTTGCTGAGAAAAACATATGCATTGAAATCAATATCTGAATCACCAACTTTGTCTGCTACATTCTTATTTGAATAGTTTTCAAAGGTTTTATCACTCATGGAAAAAGGAGAAGTTGCTTCATCAATATATTCTTGAATCAATTCAAATGTTGTCTTTGTGATAAGGATAACTTGGAAGCCATCTCCTTCCTCATAATATCCTTCGTTATTATAACTTTCACGAGAAGTAATCTTCATGCAACCTTTACAAAATTGCCAGGGACGGTCAGTAAATCGGTTTCTCAATATTATTCGGTATATATCTTTCCGCTTTGTTATATCTTCACCCTGTATGTCTTCTAAGGTTAACCCTAATACTTCCCCAATTCTCAACCCATATTCATACATTAACTTGATAATAATTTTTTCCCGAAGAGTATATTTATTTTCAATTAGCTTTATAATATTTTCATACTCGGGATAACTAATGTATTTTGGAACTATTCTTCTCTTAGTTTCTCTTAAATTAATGTTGTATGTTGGTTTTTCTATAGAAGTACTTTTAGAATTAAAAGCACTAGTTATAACTCTTTTTGTTCCATTCGATTCTTCAAAGATATTATTTTCTATCTTTAAATATCTATAGAAGCTTCTATACACTCCCAAATATTTATTTACAGTATCATTTTTTCTGATGGTACTAAATTCATATGTAACAAACTTTCCTAAACCTTTACCACCAATTAAGAAATGTATAATTCTGTTTTTATCATCGCTATCTAAGTGCTTTATGTCAGTGTGAAAGAGTTCTATATAAGAAAAAAGTAATTTCAGTGCGCGAAATGCTTGTTCTCTCTTGCTATACCCCTCATTTCCTAATTCTTCATTAAGATATTTGTATGCTTCATAATATACTTTTCCACTAGAACCAAAAAGCATCATATACTTAAAACCGTTATATTCTTTTGCAATAGCAGCTACATTAATATGGTATTCATTTTCTCCTCTTATTCTTTTGAAATTTTTACCAAAGTAACCTTTTGACTCAATAACAGTATCCATTTAGACCCCCCCCGAACTTATATTCCTATTATATAATAATATAGGACACTTTTCAAGGTAGTATAACTTATTTTTATGTTATAAAAAAAGCCTTTAAATTTTCAAAAGGGTTAGGTTCATATACATATTTTGGACACATTAATAACGTAGTATAACTTCTCCACCAAAGAAGCCGGTTCCCAATTTCTTTTGAAAATCGATTCCGACAGAGACTCCCTTTGCCGCACAAAGAAAGGCATCCTTTTGACAAATCACTTTACCGCCTAATTCACTTAAATCAACCGGAATGATTTTTCCCGGATAAGGAGCGGCGAAAGATACATGCTTTTTTCCCATTCCCTCATTGGTAAAGACGGTCATGAATAAGCTTTCCCCTGTCAATATACGTTTTCCTGCCCCCACGAGCTTCCCGAGGAACCCTCCAGTCCCGCTTCCTTGAGAGCCATCGCCAAAGATCGTTTCCATACCGATACCATCTTCCATCATCATCATGCCACCAGCTTCGGCTACTGCACTTTCTCCCGGATCTAATTCTATCTCGACAAACTGCATATCATCCCCGTGCAATTTGTATTCAATTTCATGTGAATTCATTCCCTTTTCCTCCTCTATTTACATGCATATTTACCTATTCTTCAAGAGGAAGGGATTTCCCTTCTCAAATCCCATTTTCATAATAATTAGAAATCATACTAAAAACCCCTTCGCGCAAATGTTCGCGAAGGGGTTTCAATGATCATTTTTACGGTCGGGGCATATTCTTACCGTAAAAGATTTCATCCATTTCCATTTTTAGTTTGTCTGTAATCTCATCGACCTCATCTTCTTCCAGTCTGTCCTTTGTGTAACCAAATAAGTAATTGTTCAAATCAAATTCTTTCAATTTGCATTTTGTGTGGAAGATGTTTTGAGGATAGACATTCACATCGATCATGTCATACTCATCCTTAATTTCTTCCGGAATGTAATTCTGAATGGAATTGATGTCATGGTCGATGAATAACTTTCTTCCGTTAATGTCCCTGGTAAATCCCCTCACCCGATAATCCATCGTCATGATATCCGTGTCGAAGGAATGAATTAAATAATTCAATGCCTTAAGTGGGGAAATTTCCCCGCATGTAGAAACATCGATATCTGCCCTGAATGTCGAGATCCCTTCATGTGGATGGTACTCCGGGTAGGTATGGACCGTAATATGGCTCTTATCAAGATGCATCGTCACAGTTGAAGGCAGAGGACCTGGTGATTCATCAAAATGCTCCGTCGGCACTTCGACGATCGGACCTTCCGAGACCAGGATGGTCACACTGGCACCCTGGGGAACATAGTCCTGTTTCGATACGTTCAGTACATGCGCCCCGATAATATCCGAAACGTGGGTGAGGATCTTCGTCAGTCTATCGGCGTTGTATTGCTCATCAATGTATTCAATATAGGCTTCCCGTTCTTCACGGGTCTTTGTATAACAGATATCGTACATATTGAAACTCAACGACTTCGTTAAGTTATTGAATTCATGCAATTGAATCCGTTCCTCATGAGATAATTTCATTGCGTTTTCCCCCTTTATGTAAATGTTGAAGCTGCCCTATTTAGTTATCTTACCCGAAGCCCTCCAAACTAAAACAGGCAGACCGGATTGAAAATGGTGTAGAATGGGTACTGAGCAAAGAGAGCAGCCTTTCTCTTTTTACTTCTATATTATTTTGGCTACAATGGAAGGTAGAATGGAGTGTTAGCATTTGAGACGATTATTTATTCTTATCATGATTCTTGTGGTTGCCTATATATCAAAACCCGCCTGGGAAGAGAAAGTGGAAGCGGCAGGTTTTGACACTGTCCTCTCTAAAATCGAAGAAATGAAAAACAACCCTAAAGTACAGGATGCCTTTGATCAAATCTACCAGGAGATGAACCTGCTCCTGATAAAGCTGGACGAGTCATTCCGGGACCTGGAGAACACATCTGACGCGAAGAAAGAAGACCCTGTGGAGAAGCCTGCTTTAACAGTCCCAAGTGAGCAAATGTTTTCTATCTATAATATAGAAATCGGGGATCCCAAAGAAAGTGTCGAGGAAGTAGTCGGTGAAGCTAAGAGAAAATCAAGCAATGAATACGGGGTTTCATGGTATGCCTATCACGAAAACTACCGGAACTTCCTCATGGTCTCGTATGATCAAAACCAACAGGTGAATGGACTGTTCACCAATCAAGATCTTCTATCCTCTGATTCAGGGATAAAGATGGGCGTTTCCAAAAAGGTGGTACAGAATGAGCTTGGTGAGCCATTGACCAACATCCGTAAGGGGCTGACATTATATCAGTTGCAAAATAACGGTGAACAGGATGTATACCAGGTCGATGGAAGCTATGTGACCATCTTTTATGATAAGCATGAAAATGATACAGTCACCGCCATCCAGATCATCGACGGGAACTTGGAAGCAAATAAGAAAAACTTCTATACCAAGGGAAGTTCTGAATTGAAAGAAGGGTTTGAATTCCAACTGTTCGACCTTACGAATGCCACCCGTGTAGAGAAAGGACTGAACGTTCTCTCATGGGACAGTCTAGTGAGGGATACTGCACGGAAACATAGCCTTGATATGGCGGAACAGGATTATTTCAGTCATACAAACCTTGATGGTCAGTCACCATTTGATCGCATGGAAGAAGATCAAGTAGCCTTTCGCACTGCAGGGGAAAACCTGGCATACGGTCAGTTAAGTTCGATTTTCGCCCACGAAGGACTGATGAATTCCAAAGGTCATAGAGAAAATATCCTCCAGCCACACTACGAACATTTAGGTATAGGGGTCGCCTTTAATGAAAAATCCCAGCCGTATTATACAGAGAATTTTTATAGTAACTGACAAATGCTCCAGCGGCTTGTCGCTGGAGCTGGATGAGAAACCAAAAAAACAAGCGGGTGCACTTCTCCCGCTTGTTTTTTTGGTTTTCTATAAATGTACTGTAAAGATCATGACTTGGATGGAGGAATCTCACATCCGTTTTCGTCACATGCCAATCCTTCACTTCCTAGAGGCTGAAGAGTAGATGGTTTATTTACCTCTTTCCACACTTTTTGTAATGAGTTCAACAATACATCACTTGGTTGAGCCCCCGAAATGGCATACTTACGATTTATTACAAAGAATGGCACGCCTTGAACACCTATTTGCCTTGCTTCTTCCTCGTCCCGGCGAACCTCTTCCGAGAAATCACTGCCTTCAAGGATGGAAACCGTTTCTTCTTCACCCAGTCCGGCTTGTTGCGCTAATTCTACGAGAGTTTCCCTGTCACCAATATGTTTAGACATGGTAAAGTGTGCATACAAAAGGATTTCAGTCATCTCTGCTTCTTTCCCTTTTGTTTTCGCATATTTAGTCAGGCGGTGGGCATCAAACGTATTAGTCGGTATGCTTGAATCAAACTGGAAATCAAGTCCTACAGTGGCTGCTTGGCGGCTCATGCCATCGGTCATGTTTTTAGCTTCCTCAAGGGATGTTCCGTACTTCTTTGAAAGGAGTTCTTGAATACTATATTCCGTATTGACCGGAGCGCCGGGATCGAGTTCGAAACTTTTAAATTCAATTTCAACAGTATCCCTCTGAGGGAAATTCTCCAGTGCCTTCTCCAAATGACGTTTTCCTATATAGCAGAATGGACATACATAATCTGACCATACTTCAATTTTCAATCTTACCACCTCAATCATCGTTTTCAATTCGTATTAGATCGTATCATAGAACCTTTAAATCTTACATAAGATTTGCTCACGATTCACTAATATCGAGGTTTCCCCTTCGTTCTCCTTTTAACCCTCGCAGCATGACAGCGATCACAAATAGGAAAATCGAAGTTCGGGGGAAGTTTCTTTCCGCATTGCCTGCACGACTGTGTTAAACTTGTGACTTCTGTCCGCAGGCTTTCGTGCACACCATCGGCAATTTCACTCCTGATCCGTTCCCAATAGTAAGCCTCCGTCTGCCTGCCCAATCGGTATAAAAACAAAAGATGAAGACCGACAGCTTTATACGAAACTTCTTTTTGCTCTAGATTCGTACTCTTCAGCTGTGGCTCAGGCAGTTCTTCACCCTCTACCAGCGCATTCATACACTGGAGCCATTGCTCTGTTAACTGTGTTTCTTTCTTGGAGAAGGGAAGATGGAGAAAGCCGTACAGGTCATTTAATGAAAGTTTTGCTTCGATCTCGGTTCCCCGGATTAGTTCATATAGTTCCCTTTCTTCAAAAAGCGTCGATTTTTCCGTACCGAATGGACTTTTGAACTTGTCCCACAAAAAGAAGAACGAGTCCATGTCATGATAATGCCGCTGAAAACGTTCGAACACACCGCTTGTCGGTGCGATGGCAAACGTTTCAAGAGATTGGTCAGGCTTTTCAAGGAGCTGCTTCATCACTTTTATATCCTTCGAGAAAGCCACTTTTCCCTCATTGTAAATTCCTTTTCTCCCTGCGCGGCCGGCAATCTGCTTAACTTCCTGTGAAGTCAGCCTCCTCCTCCTCGTTCCATCAAATTTATCGGTTTCCAGGAAAACGATTCTGCGTATCGGCAGGTTCAATCCCATCCCGATTGCATCGGTCGCAACAATCATATTCGTTTTCCCTTTAATGAACTGCATCATCTGTCTCTTCCTCGTTTCAGGAGGCATGCTTCCGTATATCATACTGACTTTATGTCCGTTATTTTGTAATCTTGAAGCGGTGTCCAACACTTTCTTCCTTGAAAAACAAACGATTGCGTCCCCTTTTTTCGCATGTTTCAATTGAAATTCTTTCGATTCAACTTCAAGTGGGATGTCTCTTTTGTATTGGTGAATCTCGACGTTGCCTTCCCCGACCAAGCCCATTAATAGATCCCGGACATTTTCACTCCCAATGATATGGACCTCCTTGGCTCTCGCCTTTGTAATGGCACGGTACCAGGAGAAGCCTCTATCCTGATCGGCGAGCATTTGGGCCTCATCGATCACGATCACTTCATATTCATCTTTTTCACGGAACATTTCAACTGTGGATGAAATATGGTGTGAATTAGGCGTTTCTTTCTCTTCTTCCCCGGTTTTCAAATTACACGGGACACCGTCTGCATTCAATGTATCGAATACTTCTAGAGCGAGTAAACGGAGTGGTGCCAAATACATACCGCTGCGGGCTGCTTTCATCCGGTTGATTGCATGATGAGTTTTCCCTGTATTGGTTTCACCGATATGAAGGATATAGTGGATGTCACCTCTATAGGAAGGACTATATTCCCGACCAAATATATCTTCCAATACCCGTTCCTCTTCCTCTTGTTTCCGTTTTAATTCAGCCAGTTCAGCTGCTTTCCTTTTCTCCCGCTTCCTGAGATCCTTTTCATATAAGGAAAGGTGAACACCTGCATGAAAAGGAATTTCTGTAAGTCTGTGTAAATCTTCAATATACTCCTCTTGAATCAGGGTGAAAAAGGTCGATTTCAGGGTCAGAAGAAAGTGATGACTGAGTCTGCTCAGCCTTTCTTCTGTAAGTTCCTGACCGTACACTGTCTCGTAACCTTTCTTCAAATCTTCGGGCATATGCTCTGATAGAGACCGATAAACCACCTGCTCGGTGTGGTAAAAGACAAAGCGTTCATATGGATAGAAATACGTTTCATATTCCCACACATGACCATCCCAATGTTCACTTTTTTTGTGAATCGAACCGGTGAATTCCGTAAGAAAGTCAGATACGGTGATAAAGGAGTCCTTTGTATAGTGTCCTTCTTCTTCTAATTTCTCTTCCAGCATATACGGTTCAACCGATCGGTATTTGGTTTTGGTTCGGATATCGTTCATGCATTTATTAGCGAATAAGAATCGCAATTCCACATACCAGCTAGTCTCTAACTTATCCACTTGTTGGCTGATGAAAGAAAGAATCATTTTTTGACACTCTTTTTGAAGAACGGCCTGTTTTTTTTCTTCTTTATTCTTAACAAATGCCTTTCGAACTTCACGATGGCGTTCTTTCCAATCTTCTTCGGATATGGGATTTTCCTTTATCCAGTTTAAGATATGGAAAGGTTGATACTCTCTGATTTCATTTCTGAACAATTTGTTGATCAATTTCTTATCCGTACCTTCAATATCGTAGCCTTTCTCTCGCAGAAATGCTTTTTTATGACTCCGCAAAACATCATTGGTTACTTTATTAAGCCAAACATTCAGCCATATTTGATGAAAAAAAGCACTCCTTTCATTCAAATAATCTTGAAATGAAGGATACTTCTCGTGTATCTCGAGGAAAAGTGTGATATCTTCCTCGATTTTGCGTTTCGTTTCCTCTATTGCTTCTTCTCGAAGTATGTGAAGCTTTTGCATGGTTAGACCCCTTTTTATCGTGATACAGATTCCTCTACTATGTACTATATAGTGTATGTATTTCTTCTCCAACTAACAATTCACTTGCTCAAATAAGTCATTATATCACACAAGCAAATCCTCTATTTGGAAGCATACATCAAATTTCACTTCCTTCAATGGCCTTTCCTACCGCAATCGTTAGTTCCCTGGTAAGTTCAGCAACCATTTTATCGAACGCATGTTGCAGGACCTTTGCCAACTTGCTTGTGGATTCAATGGATAACCTTCCTGTCATTCTCGTAACCATTGTGTTTACTTCATCCGCTTTGAAAAATCCTGCACCTGTAAACCTATGATTAATACCTTGTAACGTGAACTTCACTTCAGATGGTTCCTTCCAATCTGTAATTCTCACATTCACATGGATCTTTTTTATCACCATCCCATAATGAACGGTGAATTTCCACGTCGATTGATTATCGGAATAAATGGTATGCTCCTTGTATCCCGGCACAAGAGGAGCCCATGCATTCATATCACGAATAAAGGTCCATACATCTGATCGCGATGCATGGACATTCACCTGATGAAATCCATTTCCCATAAGCAATACCTCCCCTTAGAATGAGATCGTTCCCTCCTCTGCCTGTTATGCGAGCGGGGCTTAGGTGAATAGTATGAATGGGAATGGACTATTATGATTGATGAACCAAATAAATATAAAGGCACCGACAAATCGAAGCCTCTCTCTCTGTTATTTGATGATGTTCTTGACAATCCGGGGCACTTCTCTCAATTCCTTCACTTCATAATCCGGGACAACCTTTTGAGGTGTTTGCCCCCGCCGATTAATCCATATCGTTTTGATCCCCATCCTTGAAGCCCCCAGGATATCTGTATTTAAATTGTCACCAACCATGATCACTTCATCTTTATGAAGCTTCAGCCTCTCTAATGCATGAAGGAACATCGCAGGATCGGGTTTTCCTTTACCGATATCCCCGGAAATGATGATTTCTTGAAAATAAGGGAGAAGTTCAGGAGTTTTATCCAGCTTCGTATTTTGTAAGTGAGGAGAACCATTCGTTAATAGCAACAGTTGATAGTTTTCCTTCATTTCATTTAATACATGGAATGTATCTTCATATACATATGGTCTTTGTTTTCTTTCCTGACGAAATTTCTCGGCTAATTCTTTACCAAGTATGGAATCCGTTATGCCCAAAGAATTCAAGCCTCTGGTCCATGATTCTTTGCGGTATGAAGGGACGGTTTCTTTCATTTTCAGGAAGTTCTCATCATGTTCATCCAGGAAATCTCCCCAAAGGCCTTCAAAAGGATTGATTCCGATATTCTGTGTGAACTCATATGTATCATATGTTGCATACAGTTCCCTGGCAACTTCCCTGACGCTTGAATCTAGTGCTTGTGGATTTGCCCCCGCTTTCTGGTATGCATAGTGGCATGTTGCTTTGAAGGCTTCTTCGATGCTTTTCGAGTCCCATAATAATGTGTCATCTAAATCAAACAGGATGGCTTTGATCACTCTCATCTCTCCCTCTAGGTATTCAACTTATAGTTTAGATTACTAGCTATATGTGAAATAGTAAACCAGAAGGATAAAATAATTTATTGCGTTATTTTCAACACTATTAGGGAATATAACTAAAAACAGAGTAAAACGAGGTGAAATCAATATGTGGATCGTATATGCAAGCATTGCCTTATTTGTCATTGCCCTGATTATGCTTGGGGTAGCATTGATGAGGACCGTCAAGACCACACGTCCCATTGTGAATGAAATGAATCAAACGGTAGCCAATATTCAATCGAGGATGGACAAAATCACTTCAGAGACAACTCAGCTTCAGGAAACCCAGGGAGAGATCCAAAGTGATATCGAATATAAAAAGTCCACTTTTACAGGCACCATTCAAGAGGTAAAACGTACGCCTGAAATATTAAAAGAATTTGTAAAAAGTATGAAAAAGTAGTGTCCTGTCACCTTGCTTGATGCAGGGTGATTTTTAATCTTTGATTTTAGTTTACATAATTTCATTATGATAAATCTTATTCCTTTTTTCCCCTTCTTATTCATGATACAATCTACTACATTAGTTAGGAGGAAAAGCTGTGAAAAAATGGGCATTTGTTTCAGACTTTGATGGGACCATTTCTAAAAAGGATTTTTACCATCTCGTCATGGAGAAATATTTTCATGAAGGAGCTGCATTATTTACCAAATGGAAGGCAGGCGAAATGAAGGACATCGATTTTTTGACTACCGTCTTTTCATCGATTCATCAGGACGAGACTCAAATCATAGAGGATATCCATTCATTGGAAATCGATGAACACGTCACTGCCTTCATCCGGAAAGTCCAGGCTCAAGGGGGAGATTTCTATATCCTCAGTGCGGGGACGGATTATTATATCGACCATATCCTTCAAAAACACGGTATCACCGATGTGAAAGTATTCTCAAATGAAGGCTATTATCAGGAAAAGAATGTACATATGAATATCGACCCTGCTCATCCCCATTACTCAGAGCGTTATGGGATTGACAAATCCAAAGTGATTGCTGAGCTGAAAGAAGAGTATGATACGATTTACTTCGCTGGTGATAGCGAGCCGGACAGCCACCCTGCTGACGTGGCGGATGTCACCTTTGCCATGGAGGCATTACAGGGTATCCTTGAGGAACGCTGCACCCCATTTATTAAAGTAAATGACTTTCATGACATAGACCGTTATTTAACAGATGCAGGTGTATTAAAGTAAACCACTTTGCACATTCATTTCATGCATGATACACTTAATTTGCCTCTCCCGAACATTCGCTTGTTGCGGGACACTTAACCATGTACGGACGGGAGGGGCCTCGATAGATTAATACAGGGACTGAATTCATATTTTGGATTCAGTCTTTTTTGGTTTGAGCTTCTTAAAATGGTAAAACCGGCACTTAATGAAGTAGTCTTAAAAATAAAAAGCCAGCCCCCGATTGGGAACTGACTTGAGATACTAATGTTATGAGCCACAGTTGCCGTAATTTGATATAAGAAAGTTTTAAACCACCACTCCTCAAAGTGGGTGTTTGCAGAAGGTTTCCTGTCGTCCTCAAATCGTGGAGGCTTGACATTCCAACTTCGATATAAAACTCCCTATTACAGTTTAAAGGTTAAAACTTCGTTATGATTACGTACAACGCAGCCTGTATTAGTATGATACAACATCAATTAAATTAATTCAACTGTTGTTTTTCTTCAAGGTGAGATGATTAATTCAAAAAGATGCGAACGAACGAAGGACCGTCCCTCAATTAAGCGTCAAATACTTCGACTTTCTCCATTACGTCGCCGTTTTTCATTGATTTGGCGATGTCGATCCCTGAAGTTACTTTTCCGAATACAGTATGAACGCCGTTTAGGTGAGGCTGTGGCGCATGTACGATGAAGAATTGGCTGCCTCCTGTATCTTTACCCGCATGGGCCATAGATAATGAACCTTCTTCATGCTTATGTGGATTTCCTTCTGTTTCACATTTGATTGTGTAACCAGGGCCACCCATCCCGTTACCGTTAGGGCATCCACCTTGGCTTACAAAACCAGGGATGACACGGTGAAAGCTTAAACCGTTGTAAAAACCTTCGTTTGCTAATTTTTCAAAGTTTGCCACTGTTCCAGGTGCTTCAGTTGGAAATAAATCAAATTCAATTTTTTCACCTGTCTGAAATTGTATGTATCCTTTTTTCGCCATATTTAACAGCTCCTTTATTATTATAGGTCAATCAATATAATATCATTGAACATTTCCCATGTCACTTTAAAGGTTAGCCTGCACCCTATCGTTTTTATTTTACCGTACAGCCAAACTGGTTGTCATTAAGCTCCCGGTGTTGTGAATAAGCTATATAGAAGTCATTTATCATTATAGGGAGTGGACCATATGATTGAAAACTTATTAAGCGGCATTTCCATTGATCCTCAAGTCACCGTGCTCGTTCCCGTGTTATGGGTGCTCGGGTATGCTCTAAAGAGGACCCCCCATATCCCGGACTGGCTCATCATCTGGATACTTTTATTGGTTGGTGTCGGGGCGAGCGGATGGACGCTCGGGTTTGACTTTAACGGGATCGCAAACGGATTTATCGCAACGGGGGCTGCCATCACCACTCATCAATCTGTGAAACAGACCTTTTTCGAAAGGGTGAATGATCGAAATAAGAGAGACAAGAAGATATAAAGAAAAAACGGACTGGTCCTCAGGTAACGGGCCAGTCCGTTTTTCATCATTTAGCCAGCACGTCAATGAATTCTCTCATATAATCAGGCAGATCAGGTGGTCTTCGGCTGGAAACGATATGTCCGTCTGTCACCACCGGCTCATTTATCCAAATAGCCCCTGCATTTTCCATGTCGTCCTTTATTCCGGGTGTGCTTGTGACTTTTACCCCCTGAAGGATCTTGGCTGAAATCAACACCCACCCGGCATGGCAGATTTGGCCTATCGGTTTCTTACGTTCGTCCATGGATTTCACCATGGCAATGACCTCTTCATACCGACGAAGTTTATCGGGGGACCAGCCTCCCGGAACAAGAATGGCATCATAGTCTTCGGGGTTTATGTCTTTAAATGCGTATTCAGAAACAATCGGCACTCCATATTTCCCGATGTACTCCTCATTGGCCTTTTCACCGACAATGTGGACCGTCGCCCCCTCTTCCCGCAAACGCAGTACCGGATACCACAGCTCCAAGTCTTCGAAGTCGGCACTGACCAATTGAATGATTTTTTTTCCTACTAACTTCAATAGAATCCCTCCTTATATAAGTACAGGATTATTGTCTAAGGAATCAGAACATATTGCAACCGATAACCTTAATTGTATGGACTATATTTCTTTATCGCTTTAATGATTGTTTTCGTTTGGACATATGAGACAAAAAAGGCAACCACGGTCATCATGGTACCCATTGTATATATCAACCTGGAAAATTGCCTGATTGAATTTTTTTTCAAGAGATTCACCATTCTTTCGAATTTTTAACATTCCCCCTTTATCCTTCCCCTGTCTCAAGAGAATTATGTGAGAATTGGGAACCAGAACTTCACGCTCTTATTAAAAAACTCCCATTCAAAGGGAGTCTTAGATGTTAATCTTCCAATAATTTAATTAATGCTTGAGTGCCACTGTTTTCTTCGCCTTCTGCTGCGAGTTGCTCGTATAATGACAGGGCCAGTTCCAGACCGGGTGTCCGGAGTTCCATCTCTTTAGCAGAATGCAGGGCAATCTTAAGGTCCTTGATAAAATGTTTAACGTAGAATCCTGGAGCATAATCTTGCTCGATCATGCGTGGAACCAGGTTACTGAGGGACCAGCTGCCCGCTGCCCCTGATGTAATGCTTTTCAGTACATTTTCTGGATTCAAACCGGATTTCTTCGCGTAAAGTAATGCTTCACTAACTCCCATCATGTTCGAAGCAATGGTGATTTGGTTACACATCTTTGTATGCTGACCCGCTCCTGGTTTTCCTTGATAGACTACATTCGATCCCAGGAGTTCTAAAAGTGGTTTTGCCAGATTGAACGTATTTTCTTCTCCTCCGACCATAATCGAAAGCCTGGCCTCTTTAGCTCCGATATCCCCTCCCGAAACGGGAGCATCCAATGTCGAAATCCCTTTCTCCTTACCCGATTTAAAGATTGCATCTGCCAGAGCCGGAGAAGAAGTGGTCATATCAATGGCAATCGAACCCTGTTTTAAATAGGGAAGTATGCCGTTCTCCCCAAGATATATTTCTTCAACATCTGAAGGGTACCCTACGATAGTGATAACGAGATCTGAAGCTTCAGCAAGCTCCTTTGGTGTGTCAGCCCATTTCGCGCCACGATCTATGAGATCCGAGGCTTTATGTTTCGTACGGTTATAGACAACCAGTGGAAAACCTGCCTCCAGAATATGACCAGCCATACTTTTCCCCATTACTCCTGTTCCAATAAATCCGATGACGGTCTCTTTCGTCAATCTTTTCATTCCATCCACCCTCTCTTTGTCTACCATCCATGTTTATTTTCATCCATATTGAGTGGATTGTCCACTCCTTCATTATTTTGGCATCCCTCCTCCATGTTTAAATTCATGTGCGTCGGGAATACAAAGAACATATTAAATAAACGAATCACTTGAATGGAGGAGAATGATTATGAAAGTAAATAAAACATTACTTGTTGGTGCAACTGTGACGGCTGGTTCACTTGGATGGATTCTATCATCGAAAGAAAAACGTAATCAGCTGCACAACGTGAAAGAAGGATTGGTTACGAAGTTTAAAAAGAGAAGAAAAGAAGATCTACCCGTTGAAAAAGGCGGAAACCCGGATCCTTCAAATATAGAAGACAACTCCATGGTAAGTGAAGGAGCCATGACATCCGTTCAATACTATAATGAACAAAAACAAGATTAAAAAAGCTGAACGCAGGGATTTAATCCTTTTGCGTTCAGCTTTTTTTAATTTAATGAAAAGAAGTAAACAGTCACAAGTAAAAGAACGATGGTAGCCACTACTGTCATCATTTTGATGAAGACATCTGCAGACACGAATGTTTGTGTATTGATATGTCTTCTTGTTCTGTAATAATTTATGGTAGAACCAATGATGATGGCAAACCCGATGAAAATCGAAACTACACTTATTCCGGCGGCAATCCGGTCTTGAACAGGGTTCCCCTGAAGGGAATTGAAATGTAAACTTGTCGTTAAAAAACCAATTCCGATTATGGCAATGGCTGTACGGATCCATGCCAGGAACGTCCGTTCATTGGCCAGGTGCTGCTGTATATACTTTGATTCATTTATTTCATTCACGATGTTCACGTCCTCAATTCTACCATTGCAGGCAAACATCCCATTAATCTGGGATGTTGCCTTTTTTACTTACTACGTATGAATCTCATCAGCGCACGGCACATCTATTTGGGCCTGTTTCCATTTCACGCTTTTCATCTTCATCAGGATTGATTTTACCCATATTCGTTTCACGGATTTTTTCATAGCTGTTTGGTTGTGGAGGGAGATTTTCTGTTACTGTTTTTCTGAACTCCTCTTCATCCTCAATGTTCAAACCATGATTCTCTTCATACAAGTCACTCAGACGATGTGAGATTGACCCGTCATCATTCATTTCATCTATCGTCATATAGTGAGCTGGCAAGACAATTAAGTCATCGTTAAGGTTTTTATACCTTGAATACAATGTTTCCCGTAAGTCCCCTACCCAGTCCTCTGCTTTACCGGCTAAATCAGGTCTCCCAATGGAATCAATAAATAGGATGTCCCCCGTGAGTAAGTAATGCCGGTCGACAATAAAAGAGGTACTTCCGATCGTATGACCTGGTGAGTAGACTGCTTCGATCACTGTATCCCCCACCTTGATGCCTGTTTCATCCTTGACTTCTTCATAGGTGTACTGGACTTCTCCGGCATCTTTCGGTGGCAAATAATATGGTGCTTCAAATTCGTTACTTAAGGATCGTCCACCGGAAATGTGATCTGCATGGAGATGAGTATCCAGTACTGCTTTTACTGTTAAATTGTGATTTTGAATGAACTTCTTATAAGGCTCTATCAGGCGACTGGAATCAATGAACGCAACTTCGCCTTTGGATACAATCGCATAAGATAAGCATCCTTTCCCTATCCGTATGAATTGATAAAGGACACCCCCAGCCACATCACCGATTTTAACAGGCTCAAGGTATTCGCTCCATGCCTGCATACCGCCTTCAACAGAATAGATATTATTCATTCCTGCACCAGCAAGCATCTCAGCTATTTTAGTCGAAGAATTCCCTTTTGCGCAAATGACATAAATGGATTCATTGTCTGGTAAAATGGATTGAACCGATTCTAGATTATCCTTCAACTCTGAAAAGGGTTTATTGATGATCGTAACGTTTTTCCCTTCCACTTTCCAATCGTCAAATGCGTCTTTGGGACGAACATCCAGAATGAACATTCTGTCTCCATTCATGATTTTTTGGGTAAGATCCCCTGCTGTCAAATTTTTTACTGAAGTTGTCATACCATATTTCCTCCCTTATATTTATTATTTTCTCTTCGTATTTACATTATCCTAAAATCCAACCTTTAAACCTGTAGGGGTATTCAATTTCGAGAAAATCGTAATATAAGGAATCGAGAAAGAGGCTTACTCAACTTTACCTTCCCAGGCAAGCATGCCGCCTTCCATGTTGGTGACCTCATAGCCATGATAAGCAAGAAACTTAACGGCACGGCTGCTTCTGCCTCCTGATTGACAGACTATGATGTAATCTTTTTTCTTATCCAATTCATTCATACGAAATTCCAGCAGTCCTAAAGGAATATTGGTACTCGTAGGGATTTTCCCATTCATCACTTCAGCCGGCTCACGTACATCGATGATATTAACGTGTTCCCCAGCCGATAATCTCCGGTTTACTTCATTGCTCAGGATCGTTTTCATATAAAATTCCTCACTTTCATAAATGGTTTTCATCAAACTAACGGGACCAGGAATTCATTCCCCCCTTAACGTTCGTTACAGAGGTGAATCCTTTCTTTTTAAGAATTTTGCATGCATTTGCACTTCTCATACCACTTTGACAAATGACAATGATTTCTTTGTCTTTGTTTAGAGTGTCAGCAGTTTGATGTAACGATTGTAACGGCATATTTTTAAATTGTTTAATATGACCGTGATTGAATTCCCCTGGCGAACGGACATCAATGAATTGCCTCTTCTTATCTCCTAAAGTCGTTTTCAATTCACTTGCAGACATTTGCTTGATATTTTTACCTGGTTTCTTGATCAATACATACACATAAATAAGTATAACTAACATGATTAATCCGAAAAATCCCAACATAAGCACCTCATTTCTTGATAAGATTGTCCAATTACTTTCTATGTCTATGTTATACCCCTGTAGGTATATTGTCAAGAAAGATATCACATGTTATTTTACGTTGTAAACTTGAAACGACAACATTAAAAAACCGGCTCAATAAGATGAGTCGGTTTGATCACTTTACAAATAATAATAGTAGCGTTTATGTGGACCTTTAAACGGGGTGTTCACGAGCTGACCCCCGAGAAAGCCTAAGCCCAGTCCAATCAATCCTGCTCCGATGGGGTTTATACCATACCCATAACCACCTGCCGGACCATAGGCGCCAGGACCAAAGCCTGCCTGCGGGTATCCTGGTGGCGGATAGCCCTGTGGACCGTAAACTTGCGGTGTGGCATAAGGTCCTTGAATATAGGGTGTGTTTTGAGCTCCCACAGGACCATATCCCTGTGCTCCATTAAGATAATCCCCTCCGTTCCCAAGGTTAGGGAAAGAGCCTGAATTAAAAAAGGGTATTAAATTCTTTCTGTATATGGTACTCCTCTCATACATGTTCGTCACTCCTCTTTATTAGCCTATTATGAAAAGGAAAAAGGGGAAGGGCGAATGTCCCTGTTTTCGTAAAAGTATAGGACAAAGCGGCAAAAGTTCAACCTCTCTGTTTTCCATGTTAAAATGATGGAAAACATACAAATCGAAAAAACCTAAAATCTCACAAATAATTCACTATTTTTATCTATAATGAAATTTGATGCAATTTCTACGTCATAAGGCAGGGTGTGAAGATGATGAAAAAATGGAATGTACTGATAGTAGATGATGAACCGGAAATGAGACAGCTGATCACATTGTATTTAAACAAGGAGAATTATTTCTGTATAGAAGCCGAAAACGGTTTGGCTGCTCTTGATCAATTGAATAAAACACATGTCGATCTGATGATCGTGGATATTATGATGCCGTTCATGGATGGTTTCCGATTACTTGAAGAAGTAAGGGAGAACAGTCAAATCCCCTTCATTTTCCTATCTGCCAAGGGGGATGACCTGGACAAGGTAAAGGGTCTTAAACTTGGTAGCGATGATTATATGGTTAAACCCTTCAACGCTGATGAACTTGTGGCACGCATTGAAACCATTCTAAGAAGATCATATGGCGTACAGACACGTTCCATGGTCGAAAGGTTTGGGCCGGTTTCATTTAATTTAGCATCCAGGACCGTGTCTGTAGGTGATCTTACTCCCCGGTTGACTTTAAAGGAATATGAACTTTTCTTATTTCTCGCACGGAATCAAGGACGAGTGTATAAAAGGGATCAGCTTCTCGATCAAGTATGGGGAAGAGACTACGAGGGAAGTGACCGGACGGTTGATACCCATATAAAAACATTACGGCTGAAATTAAAACATTACGGGCAGATGATTGAAACGGTCTGGGGACTTGGTTATAAATTCGAGGGATCTCTTTGAAAAACATAAACCTTACTCTCAGTAAAAAAGTTTCAATCCTGTTGTTAAGCAGCTTATTTTTAACGATTGTCTTTTCCTTTCTTTTCATTCATTACCTCTACAAAGACCTTTATATAGGTACCGTGAAGGATTCTCTTCTTTACCAGGGGCAGAGGACCGCAGCCCACTATCATTATGGGGATGTTAGCGGAAATATCAAAGACAAGATTCTTTGGTATAACGTCATCTCACCCTATGAAGTATCGGTGGTTGAAAACCTTGATCAACTAGGAAAGAGCTTCCCTTTTCTAATTGATCAACAGCCCCTCATCAATAGTAAAGACATTAAAGAACTCGCAAGCGGCAATCATGTGATGAAAGAAGGATATGTCGACGAGTTCAAACGGAAAGTGATAGGAGCCGTCTTTCCTCTTATGAATGAAGATAAGTTAAAGGGATATTTGTTCATTTATATCCCTCTTGCTGAAATGACAGAAGTCTTCAGCAAAGGCATCCCCATCTTAATACTGGCAGGGGTGATGTTTTATTTCGTGCTATTCTTGATCATTCAGTCTTCATTGGACTCCTTGTTCAAGCCTGTCAGGGAAATGCAAAGGTTCTCTAATCAAGTGGCCAACGGAAACTTTACGGAGCGTCTGGAGGTCACCACTAAAGATGAAATGGCTGAACTGGCACTGACATTCAACAGTATGGTTGATAGTCTACAACACCAGGAGGATCGAAAAAGGCAATTCCTTTCCAATGTCGCCCATGAACTAAGGACCCCCCTCACGTACATCGGTGGTTATGCAAAAGCGTTGACTGACCGGGTTCAAACAAACCCGGAGGAAATAGAAAAAAGCTTACACCTGATTCAAAAAGAGTCTGTCCGGATGCAGAAATTAATTACAGAGCTACTTGAATTGAATAAGTTGGAAGATGCTGCTTTCTCATTGGATATTGAACCGATGGTGCTCTCCCAATTCATTATGGACTCTTTAACCTTGATCCGCCCTCAAGCAGAATTGAAGCATATAGAAATTAAACATACTTTAAATGAGGAATCCATCATTAACGGGGATCCAAACCGGGTGATGCAGGTATTTTACAATATTCTGGACAATGCCCTGAAATATTCCCCGGAAAGAACCTCTATCTCCATCCACTCCTATGAGAAAGATGGTATGGCCGTAGTGAAGATAAAGGATGATGGGATTGGAATCCCGGGAGACTCACTATCACAAATAGGAGAACGATTCTTCAGATCTGATCTGTCGAGGACAAGAAACACCGGCGGATATGGGCTCGGTATATCCATCGCCAAGGAAATCATGCACAAGCATAAAGGTTCCTTTTCCATTGAGAGTGAAGAAGGCAATGGAACGACTGTTTATCTAATGTTTCCATTACTTGAATTATAAAAGACTGAGTCAGAGTGACTCAGTCTTTTATTATTGGCTTATCCTAATAAATTTTTGATGGATTTAAAGAAATTTTTAATAGCCTCTATTAACCCGGTGAAGAAATCCGACACTTTCTGTCCGAACCCTTCATCGTTCACAATATCCTTAATCGTCGTTTGAATATCCTTCGTTAAATCATCCAGCTGTTGTTGGACATTGTCAAAATTAATATCAAGGGATCTCATTTTTTCAAATAGATCAATCAATAACTGACGATCCTCTGGACTTAATTCAATGTTCAAAGATTGAAGCTTTTCTTCAACGATCTTCTCGACTTCCTCTTTTGTCGCAGGATCTTGTTCGGCAATTTCCTTCTTGATCTCGGTTAACAGTTTACTGACTTCTTCCTTATCAATGCCCGATTCTTTCGCCAGTTCGGTTGCAACGGATAACTCCTCATTGGCCACTTCCATTCGAACGGTATCAAGCTTCTCTCCACTCACATCATACGCTTTATAAATACCCACTAATGCAGAATGACCGCTAACCTTTACCGGAGAGGCAACATCCACTACTGCATTTTCAACACCTGCTGTTAAAAGCGCATTGGAATACATGGAACTGGTAACTTCCGTAATGTTCTCAGGTGTCACAATATTCACCTTCAATCCTTCACCCTTTTCCTTACGAGTGATCATGGCTGAAGAAAACATGCGGGCGTTCCTGTTTTCTCCGTCAATATATTTCACTAGGTCTTCACCCGTGGCCGTAAACTCCTCCACTTCAGTTCCCTCATCCATACCCAATTGTTTTTGAACCTCTTTTTTTTGCTGGCTGGAGAGTGTTTCTCCATATACAACGATGGGCAGTCCGAATTTTTCATTAATGCTTGCTTTATCATTATCTGCGGCCGATGCCGGTTGAAGTCCGCTAACCATTAATGAACATAGTAAGATGATTCCTATAAGCTTTTTCATGTGTATTCTCCCTTATTTTCATGATGGATAAATCTTAACACATCCATTTATATATTGTACTGGTCCCCATGGATATGTTCATCCATCTAGAGTCTTATTTCTATCTATTCATTAGACGAAAGAGACCTTAGAAAGTTACAAGGCCTACTTGATACACTACCACAAAAAAATGCTTAGCTCTATGTACCACAATCCTTCTTAATGGGAGAAGGGTCATGATTCATAGTGCTAAGCAGCTTATTATAAGATATCAATCCATATTTTAATCGCTGTTCCCAGAATTAATATCGCTAAAATCATTTGAAGAATCTTGGTATTCATTTTCTTTCCTGCCATCGCTCCGAGTGGAGAGGCAATCAGACTTGCTACTACCATGATCAAGGCTGGCAGGTAATCCACTTGCCCGGTCGTGATTTTTCCAACAGTTGAGCCGATGGAAGAAATCAACGTAATGGCAAGAGAGGAAGCAATCGTCATTCTGGTCGGTATTTTCAGCACGACAAGCATGATCGGAACTAATAGAAAGGCACCTGCTGCACCAACAATACCTGCACCTACACCCACGATGAGGGCAAGTATGGCAGCGAGCCATTTATTAAAAGATACATCTTCCAGCTTCACATCATCTATCCCTTTTTTAGGAATGAACATCATGATGGCTGCAATGAGAGCAAGAATACCATACACTATGTTGATTCCCGCTTCACTCATGAATTTCGAGCCATATCCACCAATGAAACTACCAATTAAGATGCTTACACCCATATAGGTAATGAGTGATTTATTCAGGTAGCCCCCTTTCCGGTAGGCCCATACTCCGCCAAGCGTTGCAAAGAACACTTGAACAGCACTGATGCCCGAAACCTCATGAGCGGAAAATGTAGCTACTCCCAACAAAGGCGGTATATATAAGAGCATTGGATATTTAATGATACTTCCTCCGATTCCAACCATTCCTGAAATATAAGAACCGACAAAGCCAATCAGAAAAATCGTTATGATAAATGCTAAGTCCATTGCGAGCCCTCCTCTTCTAGTAAAATGGGAACCGCCAATGCAAGTTCCCATTGAAATGATTTATATAATTACCGTATATTATCGAACAGCACAGCGATTTGGTCCGATTTCCATCTCACGCTGCTTTTCTTCATCTGGCGTCACTTTTCCCATATTGGTTTCACGTATTTCCTGATAAGCATTCGGTTGTGGAGGCAGATTTTCAGAAACAAGACTTCTGAATTCATCTTCGCTCTCAATGTTCAGTCCATGATTCTTGGCATATAATGTGCCAAGTTTCTCACCTACAGAACCGTCTTCATTTAATTCATCAATAATCATAAAGTGAGCGGGTAAAACGGTCAGATCCATGGAAAGATCTTTGTAGCGTTTGTACAGACTCTCTCTCAAGTCCCCTACCCAATCTTCTGCTTTTCCGGCAAGATCAGGGCGTCCGATACTATCAATAAATAAAATGTCACCTGATAATAGATATTTCTCATCAATTACGAATGATGTAGAACCGATTGTATGCCCTGGTGAGTATAAAGCATTGATATCGATGGTTGTGTTCCCAACCTGGACTTTATTTCCATCTTCCAGTGCCGCATATTCAAATGTAACCTCTTCAGCATCTTTAGATGGTAACCAATACGTTGCTCCCGTTCTTTCTGCAATGGTCCGGCCACCTGAAATATGATCCGCATGTAAGTGAGTATCGAATACATTTGTGACCTTTACATTCTTTTCTTCAGCGAAGTCGATGAACACATCGGCCATACGGGTGGCGTCCACGATCGCGGCTTCACCATTTGATACGACCATATAGGACAGACAGCCTTTACCCAGACGCACAAATTGATAAAGCTCTCCACCATTCGATAAGTCCCCTACCTTAACCGGCTCTAAATGTTCACTCCAAGCCTTCATACCACCCTCCAGATAAGAAACGTCCTTCCCCTCATCTGAAAGCATTTCTGCAACCATGATGGAAGAGCCTTCTTTAGCACAGACGACAAGAATATCTTTATCTTCAGGTAGCTTATCCAAGATTTCTTCCACCCCGTCTAAAAGGTCGAAATAAGGAATATTCAAGTAATCGACGTTTTCACCTTCGATTTTCCAATCTTCAAATGCATCCACATTACGAACGTCTAAGATGAATAATTCTTCCTTTTTCATTACTTTTTGTGCTACTTCTTTTGAATTCATTGGTTTCACCGCCATTATTTATCCCTCCTGAAAATGATTTATTTAATATCCGACTCTGAGTCTCCAGACCAATCGCTCATACCTGGAACCACATTGATTACATTCGTAAACCCTTTTTCATTTAATAATTGAGCCGCCATGTCACTTCTGTTTCCTGTACGGCATACAACATAAACTTCTTTGTCTTTATTCAATTCATTCATACGGGTTTCAAGTTCCCCAAGAGGAATCGAAACAGCACCCGGAATATGATTGAAGGCATATTCCGCTTTTTCACGGACATCCAGAACGATCACATTTTCATCGCTTAATTTGCCTGCTAATGTGGTGTTGTCGATAACAGCCTCATGTTTACGCTCAACTGTCTCTTCACCACTTGATTTTCGGACGAAATGCTTAAGGACGTCCCCTTCTTCGATGGTGCCTAGATAATCATGTCCAGAACTCTTTGCCCATGCTTGAAGATCTGCCTTGGATCCCTTGTCTGTCGCTTGAATTTCAATCACCTGCCCTGCTTCCAGACCATTCATTGCTTTCTTTGTTTTTACGATTGGCATAGGACAAGCAAGTCCCTTTGCATCTAATACGAAGTTTGATTCAATACTGTTCATATAAAAACCTCCAATTACCTCATAGGGTATATTTATTTTCAAAAAAATTTAGATGAATAGATTTACATTTCCATTCTCGGCATCTGCTAAATAAGCTGCTACTCCAGCGTATTCGATTTCTTCTAATAATTCATCTTTGTGTAACCCCAACAGATCCATGGTCATGGTACACGCAACCAATTTGATTTCCTGCTCTCTAGCCATGTCGATTAAATCAGGCAGCGGCATGGCATTATGCTTTTTCATGACACCTTTGATCATTTTTGGACCCATGCCCATAAAGTTCATGTTTGATAACCCCATTTTATCAGCTCCACGAGGCATCATTTTCCCAAACATTTTTTCCATGAACCCTTTTTTAACGGGTACCATTTCTTCTTTTCTCAAAGCATTCAATCCCCAAAACGTATGGAAGATCGTTACTTCATGATCATATGCAGCAGCACCGTTGGCAATGATATAGGCTGCCATCGCTTTATCGTAATCTCCGCTAAATAGAATGATATTGGTTGTTTTTCTCTCTGACATTGTGTTCCCTCCTATTTATTACAAGGGGAATATTTCCCCTTTAAAAAAATTTAGCCTTTTTTTATCCAAAATGTAAATACATCATTTTCTTCTTTCGAATCGAGTAATTCATGTCCTGTCGATTTAGCCCATGCTGTAAGGTCACTTTTTGCACCTTTATCCGTTGTTTGAACCTCCAGGATTTGACCGGATTCAATTTCTTTAATAGCCTTTCGGGTTTTCACGATTGGCATTGGACAAGCAAGTCCCTTTGCATCTAATACTTTATCTGCGTTCATGTGTGTTTCCTCCTTTTGTTCTAATACCCATATGGGTATATTATATGATATAAAAAAAGATGTCAACCTTTTAGTTATCGACTTTTCACTAATAAATTCACTGCCTCTTTCACAAGTTCTTCTGTACTTTCTCCTGTTTCATGTGAGTCCCTGACGCACTCAACAAGATTCATACTAACAATTAAACCTACGGATCGATCAAGAGCTGTTTTAGCTGCGGAAAGCTGCGTGATGACGTCTTTACAATCTTCCCCTTGCTCCATCATTCTTACAACCCCACGGAGCTGCCCTTCCACACGTTTTATTCGATTCATAATTTGTGCATTGTATTCCATCAAGACACCTCCTGTTGGCTTGTTGTTTTCTTGCTACATCCACTATAATATACCCTACTAGGTATTAAGTCAAGAGGTGAATCACATTTTTTTTAAAAGCTTTTTTCGTAAAGAATGTTGTATTCTAACATAAGAACTACTGAGGCTCTGTCTATGAGTGTATGGATAGATTGTGAGGGGAACAGCTTCGCTTTCCGGCGGACGAACGGCCAAGCCTCCTCGCATTCGCTGCGGGGTCTTGGCTCGTCCGTTTTCCCGAGGGAGTCTGCGCCGTTCCCCTCCCCATCTAAATGAGATAGCGTGACAGAGCTTACCAGTAAAAAACGAATGAGACAGCATTTTTCTATTCAAGCGGAAATCAACCACTACTCGCTACCTTACTAACAACAAAGTTTACGAAAAGAGCCTTTTATTATAATCATTATTAGGCAGGGGCATATAAGACTGATCATAATCATTGCGTGTAATCAGTCTTATATCCAGTAAGGGAAAATGATTAGATCAGATAATACGCGATTTGCCTTTTTGCCATATACTCCAGTCGATGCTGGATGAAAGCAACCGGCTCCTCCAGATATATGGGGATGACTTGATCCCACTCAGGAATATATTGTTGTATGTTAAATTCCAGTGCATAACATGTATTGGCTGTGAGGGGCAGATCGCCTTTGATGGGGATATCATTTTGTTGATCGTATAGGCCGATTATGGCACCGGCCTCATGACAATGATTCCCTAATGGATGAGAATACAGCATCGCCTCGATTTCTTCCTCTCTTGCCTTTTTCATCGCTCTGTGAAACACTTCATTCCCCGTTCTTCCGACTTTCATTTCCCCGGTTATGATATCCTCGAACCTTAAAGCGGTTTGTAATGCAGATTGAAGTCCCTCAGGAGCTTCCTCCTCACCTGGATGAAGGACATATGCAAGCTGCTGGGTATCCGTTGCGAGGCCCAGATATCGAATACCAAAATCCAAATGCACGATATCTCCAAAACGAATAATCTCTCCCTCTAATCGATCCATCACAGAACCCTTTCTTTGCAAATCCACCGTAGGATAAAAGGAGGTTTCCATACCTGCGTCCAACACCCGTTGGCGTATCCAGTCAACAACATCTTCTGTAGTGGTGATTCCAGGATGAATCACTCTCCGGGATAACGCTTCTTCCGCAATCATCCTGCCAAGCTCGGCTATCGCAGGGTATGCCACTAATTCCTTGGTGGTTCTAATCGATAGCCAATCCACAATGACATGTTGAGCAGATACAAATTTATGAGAGTGCTCGTCTAACAGCATGCTTAGCTGCTGATAACAGGAATGACTCAAACCATCCGCTGCGGCAAATGTCGAAGAATAATTCAGTGCAATCGTATCAGGATTGTGCTCATCCACAAGACGTTTAAGGCATTCCCATTGATCACACTCTTCCGGATTCCATGCTCTTTCATAAAACGGCTCAAAATTCGGATTGGGATGCAAAACCCATTTTTTCAGATGCTCCTGATCCAAATAAAATACAAGGATGGTCAATCTTCTCGAACCGTCAACTGATGTTGGGTAAAGGCTCTTCAGGACAGGATCTTCATTATATTCCCTCCCTGCTGTGATCCACATGTCTACCTTGTGTTTTTTCATTAAAGCAGGTAACAGGGTATTAAGGCGATGAAACAGCCAGCGGTTTTGGGTTTCTTCCCTCTTTTTTAAGGGGAGAATGGCTGATAGATATTTATTCTCACTTTCCATTTGAACGACTCCCTTGCTTTATTGATATTTACACTTTCGACAAAATTATCTATTTCCCCTTCCCAACGCAAAAATGACCATTGAAGAACTTCCCCAATGGTCACTTTCACTAATTATGTATACCTCCCGAATTAGTAGATTCCCTCTTCTTTGTAAATGGCTTTCTGAAGATGGGATGCAAATCCTTCCAGATGAGAAAGGGTGCAGATATCTTCTTCTAATAGAGGAACTTCATATAACGATTGTTCGGTGAATCTTTCTTGCATCATACGCAAGTATACTTTTTCTTGTTCCCTTCTTTTCTCCAAAAACTCCCCATCCGCCTGATTCGGCAGGATTTTATTCACAACCAGCCCTCCAACATTCAGTGAATGCGAGGACATCAATTCAATCGCTTTCTCCGTTTCGAGAATCGGTAGTCTTTCGGGGATCAGTACGAAAATAAAACCTGTCATTTGCTGATTAAGCAGTATATCTCTGACTTTTGAAAACTTTTCACGGCGTTGTTGAAGGACATCGAATATGGGATCCTCAACAGGTTCACCATCATTCAAAAGCTGGGAATAATTCTTATTTGTTTTCTTCCTTCTCTCAAGCATTCCATCCATCCAAACTCCCATTAATTCCGGAAGAGACAATAGTCGAATTGTGTGTCCTGTTGGAGCTGTGTCAAAAATGATTTTGTCATATCCATTTCCTTCTTCCAGGATGATCGAAACGATCCGGTCAAACAAGGCAGCCTCTTCCGCCCCTGGTGCTGAAGCAGCCATATCGATTTGCCGATGGACTTCACTCACCATATTGGATTTTACCATCCCTTTGAGATTCCTTTTCACTCCATTGATGTATTGACGTGTTTCTGCTTCTGGATCAATTTCGATCCCCCATAGATGTTTCGTTAGCGGGGTTGGATGCCCACTTATTTCCTGATGGAATATATCTCCAAGATTATGAGCCGGATCTGTTGAGACAATCAGCGTCTTCTTACTCATTTTTGCAAACATGACGGCCAGTGCAGATGCCGTAGTCGATTTTCCAACTCCTCCTTTCCCCCCCACAAAGATAATAGACTGATTCAGTAAATCATCCATGAATTCACTACCTTTCTCTTTAACAACATCTGATTCCATCTAGTGGCGAGTGTTCCATCCCCATTCTTAAGTGCCAATCATGAAATTTTTCTATCATATATGGATAGAGTTCCAACGTGTAATAAAATACAGGGTTAGGTATTCCAAGCATATCCGAATAGAGCAGCAATAAGAATAAATCCTCTTCGTCCCTCAACTCCCTGGCTATTTCTGTTTTATGAGGAAGACGGATCATATCATCATATAATTTCATTGCCCTTTTGAATTTTTCCACCATGGTTGTATCCAAGTGATCACTCCTTCCTACTAAAAAGGGGACCCGATGTGAGTCCCCCTACTTTTATACTTACACCGAAAATTGAGAAGGGTCATCACCTTTTTTAGACAGGGAAGAAGCTGCTGTGATGAGAATCCACAGGGTAAAGATCAAGATGATGCTTCCAAAAATGAAAAGAAGCATATTCCCTTCCGAATCCCCGGCTCCTGACCATTCAAAGACAACCTGATTGATCATTGCCCAAAGTGTCATAAACATGAGAAACAGCATCGGGATCAATGTAGCCAGGTAATTTCTCCCTTGTCGCTTGAGCCATATGGTAATCAGGAGTAGACTGATCCCAGCAAGCAACTGATTCGATGTACCAAACAAAGGCCAAAGGAGATATCCACCTGATCCGAATCCTTTAGGGCCCTGAGGCAATAGTGTCAAAGCCGCACTTGATACCACTGCAATCGTAGTCGCAACATGTGCGTTAGTTAATGAAAGTACTTTATACTCCTCTCCCAATTCAGAAATGATATATCTCATTAGACGAACAGATGAATCCAGGGTTGTGGCCGCGAAGCTTACAATGATGACGGAAACGATCGTTGCAGCAATATCCGCCGGAATACCTACTCCTGTGGCAAGTTGTCCAGCCCCTTGAATGAACACGCCCAATCCTGCTCCGCTGGCTGCTGCAAATCCACTGTAGGTCGCTTGGAATTCTTCCACGTTAGGGAAAAATGTAATACAGGCAATGATGGCAATAAGGGCAAGTGCCCCCTCCCCTACCGCTCCTAAATAACCGACGAAGCGGGCATCTGTTTCCTTGTTCAATTGCTTTGAAGAGGTCCCTGATGACACCAGGCCGTGGAAACCTGAAATCGCACCGCATGCAATCGTAATAAATAATAATGGGAACCAAGAGACATCTGCCGATCCATTTGTCATCGGTGCAGTGATCTCAGGGTTAGTAAATAGTAGACCGAGATATAGTAATCCAAGACCCACGATTAATTGGTGTGAATTGATATAATCTCGAGGCTATAATAGTTTCCATACGGGAAGAATGGAAGCTATGTACACATAAATCATCAGAATAACGATCCACACAAGGAAAGCCATGCTCGTGGAACTTAAACCAAATAATGAAGTTGCTTCCTGTCCACCGAAATATCGGACCAGATCAATTTGCAGAAAGTCTACCCGGCTTGCGATGACCGCTGATGCGTACATGACACCGAGAGCCACGATGGAAGGTAATAACATGCTCCCGTTACGTTTGTAGACGGAATATCCGATCCACACAGCCAACGGAATTTGAATGAATACAGATAATACACTTGCTGGGAACGTTATGAATAAATTCGCAATGACCCAGGCAAATACCGCATTGACCATTAATACAAGAATTAAAATAATGAATAAAAAAAGTACCTTAGCCCTCTTTCCTATCAACTTATTGGCTAATGAGCCAACAGACTGTCCTTTATTTCGAACTGACAGCACAAGGGTCCCGAAATCATGGACTCCCGCTGCAAACACAGTACCGAAAATAACCCAAAGAAAAGCTGGAAGCCATCCCCAATACACAGCTATAGCCGGCCCTACGATAGGAGCGGCACCTGCAACGGATGTGAAATGATGACCCCATAGGACAAATTTATTCGTGGGTACGAAGTCGACTCCGTCTTTATACTGGTGAGAGGGTGTAACATAATTCGGATCGAGCCTGTACACTCTTTCCGCAATAAGTGTTGAATAATATTTATACCCTACTAGAAACACGATACCCCCTATGACCGCTAACCATATTCCTCCCATCAAATTCCTCCCTTATCAATGATTTTTACATACATTAAATTTCTGAATTTTTTGAATGTATGCGCTTCCTACATTTTAACTTGGGTTTTTATGGATTTCAATAAGAACTTAGTACTCTTTGTTTCTCCATTCATCACTCCTGTATCTATAAAACATTCAAAAAAGGGCCGATTCACTTGGGGAATCGGCCCTTTTCTAAGATCATCGGATAAATATGCTGTCCTCATCTGTGGGATCCACGGCTTGGGGTATATCCACCGTTGTCCTTAAAATGGTTTGTTCCGTATCAGTCGTTTTAGGGTGTTGGGCATTTGTAGGAAATTCAAATGGAATCCTTTTTTCCTCCCCAGCCTTAATCGTCCCTATACTGTCTAGTGTGATCGTATTTAAATCCTTTTCATGATAAGAAAAATCACTATCCTGTTTATCTTCTTCATACTTTAGGAGAAGTAATAGTTGTACTTCATTTACCGGCTGATCGGCCATCCCCCCCTTTAAGACGACATCCCCCTTGATGTGATCTCCCGGTGAAATCTCTGTCGTGTGCACGATGGTATCCACCTTCACATGACCTATACCGATACTTGACAAAAACTTATTTAACATTGATTAAGCCCCCTCATTCTGTTTCTACTCCTTGTTATACTAGCAATTCCATCGCCAATTCGTCCACTCTTACATATTCTTCTAATACTCTGCAAAGAATACAAGAGAATCTTCAGGAAGGAGGAAATTAATATGAAAAAAATAGTGGTTTCAATTGCAGCTGCCCTCATCATCAGCTTTGGATTCAGTTCCATCGTCTCTGCAGAAGGTCAAAGTCAAGGCCAGACGCCTGGGCAAAAGGTGAATCTGACAGAAGACCAAAAAGCAGAGCTTGGTAAATTGCACGATCAAATGTATTCAACGAAAAAAGAACTTGTAAAAAAATACGTCGAGTACGGTGTCTTTACCAAAGAACAAGGTGACAAAGTACTGACCATGATGGAAGCAAAGCATCAAAAGCTGAAAGAAAATGGTTATATGATGAGATGGCACCCACATCCTCATCATGGAAAGCAACTTGATCACAAAGAATAAAGGTGGAAATAGGGCAAATCTTGCCCTATTCTGTTTTTATGGACCTTCCCTTGAGAACAGATTGGCTAAAATTGAGCCTTAAGTATCCGGGAAACTTCCCCTATGTCCTCCATTGACACGTTATAATGAGTCGTGAAACGGACCAGGGTCGGCCCAAACGTCACGGCCAATATTCCTTTTCTCTCTAAATCTTCTACAAATTGAGTTGCTGTCATTCCAGTGCCTGATACCTCAGCCACTACAATATTAGTATCCACTCCATTGATGATTTCAATCCCGTTACATGTTTGAAAGGTTTCTTTGAGGATTCTTGCTTTCTCATGGTCTTCTGACAAGCGTCCTCTCATCTTCTTTAAGGCGACCAATCCTGGAGCCGCAATCACCCCGGCTTGTCTCAGTCCACCGCCCAAGCGTTTTCTCCACTTTCGAGCCTTCTTAATAAAGTTCTTATCACCTGCAATGATTGATCCTACCGGTGCGCCCAAGCCTTTTGATAAACATATTTGAACGGTATCACAATGATCCGTAAACTCCTTTACGTCCCGACCACTTGCGGCAACGGCATTAAAGAGCCTGGCTCCGTCAACATGTACCGGAATGGAGTGCTTCTTGGCAATGGTATGGATGGCTTGCATGTTTTCCGGTGAAACGATTGCCCCTCCCGCACGGTTATGTGTATTTTCCAGACAAATCAATCCCGTTTCAGGAAAATGCTGATCCTCCGTACGAATGGCATCTTTTATTTCACCAGGATCCATTTCTCCATTAGTCCCTGTAATCGTCCGGGTTTGAACACCTGCCAAAGCCGCAACTGCCCCTGATTCGTAATAAAAAATATGCGAATTCGTTTCTAATAGAATTTCATTTCCCGGTCTGGTATGGGTCAAGACGGCAATCTGGTTCCCCTGTGTACCACTTGTGACGAATAATGCTTCCTCTTTCCCAAGAATGCGCGCTGCTTCCTTTTCAAGCTGCAGGATAGTAGGATCTTCCCCATACACATCATCCCCCACTTCAGCCTCATAAGCTGCCCTTCTCATTTCCTCCGTTGGTTTTGTTACCGTATCACTTCGTAAATCAATCACAATGTCCATCCTCCTCTATAACTATCACTAGATTCATTATAACAAAGGATATTAATCGGAGAATCATTGTGACACAAAACCATTCAGGTAACCAAAATACCTCCAAAATACCCATTAAAAAATATAATTATAGGAATATTCTAAATTTTTCAGCTTTATTTATGTTATTATGTTAAATATTCTGTTCCATAGGTTGCAATTTTATATCCATTAAGAGGAGAAGAATCATATGAAGATTGGTTCTAAGATCCGTTTTCACAGACTCAAACAAAAGCTAACACAAGAAAATTTATCTAAAGGGATCATTTCAATATCTTATCTTTCGAAACTGGAAAATAACCAAGTGACACCTTCAGATGATATCGTCCATTTGCTATGCGAGCGCCTGGGTTTAAATAATCCAGTTAATCGCCCTAACCACTTGAATGAGCTTCTCGAAAAGTGGAATCATGCATTACTTTGGAATAAGGAGGATGAAGCACGATCCACTCACGAGGTCATCCAAAGGGATCTCGATCAAACCGATGATCTAACGACCCATTTCTTTTATAAAATTCTCTGCTTCCGGGTCCAATTAATAAGGGGCAATCCAACGGAAGCTTTCAGTCATATGGTCCATATTCAGTCAAATTATAAGGAACTTAACGACAAGCTTAAATTTTACTTTCACAAGTATAAAGGGAATTACTATTATTTAAGGAAAGAATACGAAAAAGCCAAAGGTGAGTTGAAAGAAGCAGAAACGTACTTTGTACTTGGAAATGTTGTAAATGAAGAAGAAAGGGCAGATTTATTTTATCTATTCAGTTTAGTCCTGACACGATTACACATGTATCGTTTAGCCATTTACTACGGTGAAAAAGCCCTCTCCATATTTCAGGGTGTCTATTACCAGAAAAGGTGTGCAGAGGTCCATTTACTGTTGGGAATCTGCTATCGGAGAATTCGGAATAGTGAGGACGCCGTAAAGCATTATGAATGGGCTAACTTCATTTCTCAGTCCATTCAGTATACGTCTTTACATTCCAAGATCGAGCAAAACTTCGGATACCTTAAATCTTTTATGAATAAAAGCGATGAAGCCATCCAGCATTTTGTGAAAAGCATTGAATTAAAAGATTCGGACGAAGAAGGAAGACTCTATTCGATTCTTTCCCTTGTCAAAGAGCATTATAAACTGAATCAACGTTCAAAAGTTCAATTCTGGTTGCCTAAAGGATTGGAGCTTTGTTCAAAAGAAAGATATCCCGATAAATTCTATCAATTATCTTATTATCAATTTGCACTGAATGAATTCCCTAATGGTTTTGAGAATTTCATGAAGGAGTATGCACTGGCTTACTTTAAGAAAAACGGCTCCCTTCTATTATATGCTGAGTATTCCAAATTCCTTGGCCAATATTATCAAAGAATTAGAAAATACAAACTTGCTGCATTCCATCTAAATGAAGCCAATATCATTTATGAAGAAATGCTGCCTTTATAAGGAGGTGGTTAAAAAATGAAAAAGCTGAGAAAAATATTGATCATCACCAGCCTCACAGCCATGGCCCTTGCCGGCGTGGTAGTTGTTAACTCCAATGAAGAAGAATTCCCTCCGTTCTCAACTAAACTATAAACATTTTCAGGAGGCTGGGACATAACTGAATTCATTTCCTTTAATGACGAACAATCAAATAAATAGTATCACATGTTACACCGCTGTTGATTTCCGTGCAAGACTTCGCTTTCCTCGGGCGGAAGGTGCTCGACTCCGACGGGAATAGCGGGAAAGTTGAGACCCCACAGGGCAAAGCCCGAGGAGGCTCAACTCACACCCCGCGGAAAGCGAGCACCTGTAGCGGAAATCAACCACTACTCACTGGGCCAAAAGCAACAGTATTTATCTAAACAGCCAAATGATAAATCCGGACGATCTCGATTTTCAAAAAAGAATCTCGAATGATCGTTCGGATTTTCTTTTAACTAAACACTTTTGTCCCAGCCTCGGTCTTTTTTATATTAAATGATCTTATTCAATGAAATTTTCTGAAAAAAGAGATATAGTTATGATTGACTACATATATAAGGGGGATTCACAAATGAATCAAGCATTTGAGAGAAACTTAGGAAGATATGCAGACCTGATCGTAGAAGTCGGATTGAATCTGCAAAAGGGACAGGAACTGATGATATCAGCACCTATTACATCATACGAATTTGTTCGCCTGATTACAGAGAAAGCATACGAAGCAGGAGCACTGAATGTGTTAACGGATTTCTATGATGATGAACTAAAAAAAATCCGCTTAGAGAAATCTGCTGAGGATGGATTGAAAGCGTTCCCTAAATGGAAAGCTAAAGGATATATTGAAATGGCAGAGGACAATGTTGCATTATTGAATTTAGCTGCCCCGAATCCTTCTCTTTTAAGGAATTCAGATCCTACGCGTGTCGCTATGTTGAACAAAACCTCTGCAGAAGCGATGAAAGACTTTTCAGCTTATATCGGAGGCGGAAAGATCAGCTGGTTGATCGCTGCGATACCAACAGTGGAATGGGCTCAAACCGTTTTTCCTGATCTTTCTCAAGAAGATGCTTTCACAAAACTGTGGGAAAACATCTTTTATACAACTAGAACGGATCGGGAGAATACCGTCGAATTATGGGAAGAACATATAGATAACCTTAATAAAAACGCCCTCCGTTTAAATGAAGGGAAATACAAAAAGCTTCATTATAAAGGACCGGGAACAGACCTGACCATCGAATTCCATCCAAAAACAAAATGGATCAGTGCCCAATTCACGAATGATAAAGGGGTTCCTTTCGTCCCGAATCTACCAACGGAAGAAGTGTTTTCGATTCCAGATAAATATGGGGTGAACGGTGTTGTATCGAGTACAAAGCCTCTTAATTATAGCGGTACCCTCATCAAGAATTTCTCATTGACCTTCAAGGAAGGGAAAGTGATTGATTACACGGCTGAAGAAGGCTATGAAACGCTAAAGAACTTACTCGAAACGGATGAAGGTGCATCGTATTTGGGTGAGGTTGCATTGGTACCTCACGATTCCCCCATTTCCAATACAAATATCGTTTTCAACAACACCCTTTTTGATGAAAATGCTTCGTGTCATATTGCATTGGGCAGGGCTCTGTCTGTATGTGTAGAAGATGGTAAGACGATGACGCCTGAACAGTTACAGCAAATAGGCTTTAACGAAAGCATGATTCATGTGGACTTCATGATTGGCTCATCACAATTGGATATTGACGGTGAAAAGGCGGATGGTACGATAGAACCGATTTTCAAAGCTGGAGATTGGGTTTAATTTTCTTTATTAATGGCAGAATAAAGTTGGAGGCTTAAATAATTCATTTAAGCCTTTTTCTTATGGTCCTTGCTTTTACTGACTAGGGGAAGTGAAGAAACAGAAACATAGTACCAAATAAGGCAAAAATTACATATAATATGACAAATAAATTTCTTTTTTAACATATTCAATACTTCACGAATCCCTTACAATAGAAGTATACCTTTTTAAAGGAGCGATTTTCTTGTCAGTAAAGTCAAAACAATCATTTTTCTGGAGCGGGTTCATTATCATTGTCTTCTTCACTTTATATACTATTTTCCGGACGACGAATGTCCAATCCAGTGAAAAACCTTTAACCGCCGAAGAGAAATATCCAACAGTCTTCGTGCACGGATACAAAGGTACATATAATTCTTTCAGGACCATGTTGGACCGTTTTGAAAACCGGCATGGGTGGGGTCAAAAAACGCTGGAAATTTCGGTATCAGATTCCGGCAGTATAAGATACAAAGGGACTCTCCCTAAAAACCCTAGTTCTCCCCCACTTGTTCAAGTCATTTTTGAAGACAATCGTGCTTCCTTGGATAAACAGGCCATATGGCTTGAAAATGCCATGAAGCTGCTGCATCACCAATTCAATGTATCTACTGTTAATATTGTCGCCCACTCTATGGGTGGCCTTGCTTCAACCCAATATTTAGAAAATACCAGTAATGAATCGTTTGTACCAAAACCTCATAAATTCATTACGATTGCTACTCCTTTTCAGGGAGTCACGAAAGAGTCTTATGGTCAAATCAATACCGGTGCAGCTGTGATTGATTTAAAGCCTGGATCTCGCGCACTGACGAAAATGTATCTCAATCGTCATTTGATTCCTCCTGAAATAAATGTGTTATCCATCGCTGGTTCAGGTGATGACGTGGTAAATGTACAGAGTGCACTGGAGAGTCGAACATTTTTCGAAAAAAATCCTTTTCAGTCCAAAATAGTATATGATCCAACGATTTCTCATAGCGGATTACATGAGACGATGAAAGTGGACCGTCTTGTAGGAGATTACCTTTGGAGTAAATAATTCAAAAACCTTTCCCCTCTTCGGACCTGAGGGGGTTTTTTTATGCAGTTGCGTAAACGCCCGTAACGTTCTATACTACACAAGACTAAACCAATAGGTTAGGATGAGTGGAATGACTAAAGAAAAAATCGTCAAAGCAAGCCCAAAATACATACAACCATTTCTAAAGGGGTTTCCTCTTTTAAATAAAGAAAATGTCACTACATCGATTGAAGATGCAAAAGACGGTGATATCCTCAAACTGGTAGATTCCGATGGTCGCTTTATTGCAAAAGGGTACTACGGACTCCAGAATAAAGGAATCGGCTGGCTTCTGAGCTGGAAAGAACATGAGGATATAGACAAGGAGTTCATTTATAAAAAGATCCAGGCTGCCATTAATCAACGTCTACACTTCTACTATAGTGAGGATACGACGGCATTCAGGGTGTTTAATGGGGAAGGCGACGGTTTCGGGGGTGTAACCATTGACTACTTTGATGGATATTATCTCATTCAGTGGTATTCAAAGGGTGCCTATTCTTTTCATGAACAAGTGATGGAATCGATACGGGAATTAACCGAATATAAAGGTATTTACCAGAAGAAAAGGTTCGCACAGGAAGGGAAATACGTTGAAGAAGACGATTTTGTCGAAGGCATACGCCCTTCCTTCCCTCTTCTCGTGAAAGAAAACGGCGTACAATTTGCCATCTATTTAAATGACGGAGCGATGGTGGGGGTATTTCTCGATCAACGCGAAGTGAGGAAAAGGATCCGTGACTCATACTCAGAACGCAAAAGGGTATTAAATACCTTCTCTTACACCGGTGCATTCTCTGTATGTGCGGCTCTCGGCGGTGCCTCCCTCACCACCAGTGTGGATCTTGCAAATCGCAGTTTAAGTAAAACGATTGAACAATTCAGCATAAACGGAATCGATTACGAAGCTCAAGACATCATTGTCGAAGATGTCTTTAAGTACTTCAAATATGCTGTTAAAAAACAGCTTTCATTCGATGTGGTGATATTAGATCCACCAAGCTTTGCCCGTTCCAAAAAACACACATTCAGTGCAGCTAAAGATTATAAGGATTTGTTGAAAGAAGCAATTGCCATCACTGAAAAGAACGGTACCATCGTGGCTTCCACAAACTGCAGCACGTTCAATATGAAAAAATTCAAAGGGTTTATAGATACAGCATTCAAGGAAAGCAATGGGAAATATAAAATACTCGAAGAATACACTCTTCCTGAAGATTTTAAAACCCTCAGTCAATACAAGCAGAGCGACTACTTAAAAGTCGCTTTTATCCGCAAACTATAAAGGATAGGGCCGGACTTTCTTAAGCTCCGGCCCTATCGATTAAGAAATAATGACAGAATACTCTGTCATTATTTCCTCGGAAACCGCAAGAAGCGACATATACACGGTGTTTACTGATGAAAATTATCGAATAAGGAGGATTTATGATGAATAAAGCTGTTTTTCTTGACCGAGATGGCGTAATCAATGAGGTGAAAACCAATAGAGTCGGCTTCGTGAACCGGCCAGATCAATTTTATTTCCTGGAAGGAGTCCCCGAAGCTATAAAGGTCTTATCTCAATCCGGATTCCTTCTTTTTGTCGTTACAAATCAAGGTGGCGTTGGGTTAGGCTATCTTTCCCATGATGAGCTGGACTCCATCCATGAATATATGGTAAATGAAATCAAACAAGCAGGCGGTTTCATTCAGGAAGTTTCCTGCTGCATTCACAAACCCCATGCGGGTTGTTCATGCAGAAAGCCCGAACCCGGTATGCTTCTTGAACTGGCAGAAAAATACGGCATTGATCTTACTGGATCTTTCATGATTGGGGATCGTAATGTAGATATAGAAGCAGGCAACAAAGCTGGATGCACCACCATTTTACTAAATGGAAACTCTTCTCCAACATATAACGCTGATTACATATTTCCTGATTTATTGAGCGCTTCCACTTTCGTTCTCAACATGAAGAAATCTTAATGCTCGTTCAATTATCATCTATTCGAGCATTTAGTTATTGCACCTGATTACTCCACCTATTAAACTGAATGAGTGATTCTTTTTTATTGAAAGAAGTAATGTAAATATCAATAAATCAGGATGTAAGATTTTCAATTTAGGAGTGTGATGAGATGGACCTGCTCGGTAAAGGGATCACCCGTTTGTATAAATGGATCATTGTACTCTGGGTAATGATCGCGGGGATATTCGCTTATTTTGCAACAGACTTACCCACCATATTAGGCGGAGATGGTTTTAGGACTGACGGACAGTTTGAAAAAGTGAACGACGAATTGACCGATTCGTTTGATTTTCCCGAATCATCCATTTTGTTGCTTATGGAAAAGCAGGATTTCCAATCTGCAGAAGGGTTTCAGGCATCCATTAAGAAAACAATCGAGAGCATAGAACACTTGGGTGTCACCTCTTCTATACAGTCACCACTACAAGATGAAAAATTAGTGAAAAACGACGTGGCGTACGCCGTTTTATCCTTCGATGAGTCTGATATCACCGACGAAATAAATCAAATCAAAGCACTAGTAAAAGAAAATCCAGGCCAATCATTGACCGGGGCATCCATTATTAGTTCAGATATTAATAAGGCAAGTCAGGATGATCTGAAACGGGCAGAATTGATAGGATTACCTTTCGCTCTTCTTGTCCTGTTATTTGCATTCGGCTCGGTTGTTGCTTCCATTGTTCCCATCATCATTGGAGTGGTAACGGTCGTTACGGCATTCGGGATTCTCGCTCTGATTGGCGTCAGCATGGAATTATCCGTTTTCCTGCTGAATGTAGTTCCAATGATCGGGCTTGCCCTGAGCATTGACTTCTCTCTACTGTTCATTAACCGCTACCGTGAAGAACTGGCCACGAGGTCAATACCGGAAGCGATCCTTACCACTATTCAAACTGCTGGAAAATCGATCATTTTCTCTGCATTATGTGTATTCATCGGTTTAGGAGCTATGCTGCTCATTGAAATCGATATATTCCAGACTATCGCCATCGGGGGCATGGTAGTCGTCATGCTAGCAGTGGTATCTGCATTATCACTCCTCCCTTCCGTTCTTCTGCTCCTCGGAACGTCCATAAATAAATGGATGCTGATCAAACAGAAGAAAAATGCCCACGGGAAATGGAGGGCGTTTGCCGGGTTTGTCATGAAAAGACCTGTGTTCCTTGCCCTGCTTGCTCTGTTTGTCTTAGTGATCGGCATTTTGCCTGTTCGGTCTATGAAACTTGCCATTCCTGATACGGAGGCATTACCTGCTACATTTGAATCCCGTCAGGCGATGGATACTATTAAGGAAAAGTTCAAGACAGATGAAGGCAGTACGGTTTATGTGATCGCCAAACGGGAGAATGGCTGGACCAATAAAGACGGATTGGAGGATTTGAATGAACTCCTTTCAGATTTCACCCAGGAAGCAGCTGTGACTTCAGTGGACTCTATCTTTAAAGCTACGAATATCGACTCTCCTGAAAAGTTATTCGGGGCCATTCAGCAGCCCGAATCTAAGGAGAAGATTGATCCTGCATTGAATCGTTTTATCCAGGGAGACAAAGCATTGATTCCCGTGCACTTGTCATTGGATTCATCATCATCCGCTGCTCAGGAACTGGTGAATGAATGGAGTAACAAAGAATGGTCACATCCCCTCCAGTTTGGAGGACAGGTGAAATTCAATCAGGAAATCTTTGATGAGATTTATCAAAAAGTAGGATTGTGCCTGTTCATCATTTTAGGTTCGACTTACCTGATTCTGATGATCGCATTCCGCTCCATCATCATTCCATTGAAGGCCATTTTGATGAATATCATCAGTCTTACATCGACATTCGGAATCTTAGTATGGATTTTCCAGGGTGGACACTTCGGAATCCCGGAAACGGATATTGCCCTTGTGCTTCCAGTCTTGGTATTCAGTCTAGTTTTCGGACTTAGCATGGATTATGAGGTATTCCTTATTTCAAGGATTCATGAAATTTATCAAGAAACCGGTGATAACACACGTTCTACCATTGAGGGACTTACTTCAACAAGTAAAATCATCACCTCAGCCGCTCTTATCATGATTGTCATAACGGGAGCTTTCGCCTTCACAGGTGTAATGCCCGTCAAACAGATCGGAGTAGGGATTGCCATCGCCATTTTCATTGATGCAACCATCGTCAGAATGATATTAGTCCCTTCGTTAATGAAGCTACTTGGTGACTGGAACTGGTGGATGCCTTTCATGAAAAAGGAAAAGCAGGTAGAAAAAGCACATAAAGCCTCTTAAACTGCGACTTGTGAAAGTTTTCCTGCTGATTGAGAACCAAACGGAATGATCGACAAGACACCCTGATATCAGGGTGTTTTTTTATGATTGCCGGCCCGTTTTATCGTTTTCAAATTAGGGGATTCTATGGTAAAGTACTATGGAACCAGCACGAACGGGAGGTATTTGATGAACCAGCAGGAATTACTACAAATTATTCGGGATCACTATCCATTTGATGTGCTATCAGCAGAACAGCTGGATTACATTATTTCCGGTTCTACATACACAACTTTCAAGAAAGGGGAATTTCTCTTTCATGAAGATGAAACGGTGGAAGAACTGGATATTTACTTCCTTGTCTCCGGACTTGCCAAGAATGTCCTCCATCGTTCCAGTGGAAAGCAATATTCACTCCGCTTCTATTACCCTGGTGACTTGATTGGCATCATGATCATGCTCACGAGCGGGCAAATGACTTTTTCAGTCCAGGCAATAGAAGATTGTAAGGTTTTCCGAATTCAGAAAGACCGGATTTTGGACATCATGACTAAAAACAATGATTTTTCAAAAATCATATTTGAAAGTATCGGCAATCGGATGAAAACCCTCTACGATGAAATTAAAGTAAAGTCTGCCACTGAAACCGATGATGAAAACATCAATCTATTTCGCACAAAAGTCCATACTCTCATGGACAGCCCTACTTTCATTGATAGAAATGCTACCATCATTGATGCAGCCACAAAGATGAAAGAACAGGACACGTATGGGTTAGTCGTGGTGGATCAGGATAAAAAGATGCTTGGTATCCTTACACAACGGGAAATCCTATCTTATATTACCAATCCAAGTATCTCTGATAAGGTGAAAGACTGGATGAAGGAAAAGCCTTTCTGGATCAGGGATGAGTCCTTCGCATATGAGGCCCTATCTTACTTTAAACATGAAGAAGTGGATTTCGTCCCCATCATTCATAATGATGTAGTGGTTGGGATTCTAACCAGTACATCATTTCTCAATATACAGGATTCGAATTACCTGGACCTTTCTTATAAAATTCAAAAGGCCTTGACGAATGAGGAACTGGTCGAACTGGCTACGGTGAAGAGCGAAACGTTCCAACAGTTCATTCAAGATCTTCTTGCACAAGACAGCTTTGGATTCGATATTTGTGAAGTGATATCCAATTACAATGATCGGCTTCACCGGAAAATCATTCAATTGAGTGAAAAAGAAATGAGACAGGAAGGGTTCGGTTCGGCCCCAATCAATTATTGTTTTATTGTCATGGGCAGTCAGGGACGAAGTGAGCAGGGATTCCATACTGACCAGGATAATGGGATCATCCTTGATGATTATAATCACTTATCCGACCTTAAAAAAGTTGATTTCTATTTTCAGGCCTTCACCGAGAAGCTGAATTTAAAGCTTGCTGCATGTGGCTTTCCTGAATGTACAGGTGGGATCATGGCGAAGGAACAAAAATGGAAAAGGTCTTATACGGACTGGAAAAAGGCGATTGATGAGTGGCTCCATGAGATGGATGCACAGGAAATCCAGAACATCACGATGTTTTATGACTTCCGTCCGATTTTCGGAGACTATTCCATCGCAGAAGAAATTCGGAATTACCTGACTGAAAAATCGAAACGATCCCTTAATATGCAGCAACTCTTACGAAAAGATGCCCTTCGATTCAAACTCCCCGTTGGTCCATTGGGCCGGGTGAACCTGAAGCCGAAAAATCATCTATTCAATATCAAAAAGTCAGGGCTCTTACAAATCGTTAATATGATCCGGATTCATTCTGTAAAGTATGGGATAAAAGAAGTGAACACAATCAAAAGGGTACAGGCATTGAAGAAGTTACAAGCCTTTCACCCCAGGGATGCGGAAAATGTAAAAACGGCCATGCATATCCTCCTTTCCTTGAGAACACAACAGAATCTGCGTGAACTTAGTGAGGGAAAGCCTTTAAGTAATGACATCGATGTCCGCACCCTTTCGAAAGAGGATCGTCAAAAATTAAAAGAATCCATCCAGATTGCCAATCGACTGCAGCAGGTGATGGAAATCAGTTTCAATAGGAACCGGGTGGTTTAATGGATAATCTAGGTATTAACGTAGGCTACCGGATACTAAAGTATTATTTATGGCAGCAATTCATCTTCCGCCATCAAGTCAGGCGGGAAAAAGAAAAGCTTTCCTACCATAAACTTTCCCGTGGCCTTAAACAATTTGAAGAAGAAAAACCGACCCTTCAAAAAAAACATCTCTTCCACTGCACCTTTACGATTTTCGACCTTGAGACCACTGGTTTTTTTCCTGAAGTTGGAGATGAAATCATATCGATAGGAGCTGTAAAGGTGAAAGAAGGAGAAGTTCAAAGGGACGATACATTCTATCAGGTGATCGACCCCCTTCAAACGGTGTCCAGAGAAACGAAGAGGTTTACGGGTCTAAGACGTAAAGATTTTTTAAATGGTGTGACGCTACCCATAGGGTTGGAACGCTTTTTGGAGTTCAGCAAAGGAACGATCCTGGTGGCCCATCCCGCGAGCTTCGACATTAATTTTCTTCAAAAAAGGATCAATAAGTGGGAGCTGCCTTTTTTCGATCCTGAATTTGTCGATTCCTTTTCGCTTGCCAATAGCTTACTTGGCAGGGATGACTGCTATTTGGATGTTCTCATAAAGAAATTCGATATTCAAGATCGTACCCGCCACCATGCTTTAAATGATGCGATCATGACGGCCGAGATCTTTGAACGACTTTTAAAACTATGTTATCAACAAGAAGTTCATACGATCCGTGGATTACATGAATTCCTCCTTCAGGAATCGGGCTGACATTCGATGGCACATGAAAAAACGCATGAGGAAAATACCTCATGCGTTTTTTTATATTATCGAATTTGTCCAGTTCCATGCATCATATACTTCACTGTTGTTAACGCTGGAAGCCCCATCGGACCTCTTGCATGCAACTTCTGAGTTGAAATACCAATTTCAGCACCGAATCCTAATGCTCCCCCATCTGTGAAACGTGTAGATGCATTATGATATATAGCAGCGGCATCAACGAGCATCATGAATTTTTTTGCTGTTTCATTGTTTTCAGTCACAATCGCTTCTGAATGTTTGGTACCGTATTCCTCTATATGTTCCACGGCTTCATCTAGTGAAGACACAACTTTAACGGCAATATCAAGACTTAAATATTCGTTTGCCCAATCTTCTTCGCCTGCAAGTTTGGCATCTTTGATCACTTCAACCACTTTTTCGTCACCATGAATGGCAACACGATGATCTTTCAATTTTTCAACAAAGGCATCCTTATGTTCATCGAACCATTTCTCATGAAGAATGACGGTTTCAGCCGCATTACAAACCGCCGGTCGATCCGTTTTGGCATTAATGATGATGTTCAATGCTTTTTCCAGTTCAGCTTCCTTATCAATATATATGTGACAGTTCCCTACTCCTGTCTCCAGGACAGGGACCGTTGCATTATTGACGACGGCGTTGATCAATGCACCACCTCCACGGGGAATCAGCACATCAATATGTTCTTTCATTGTAAATAATTCACTTGTTGCCTCGCGATCTGTAGTGTTGATGAATTGTACGGCATCCTTTGGGATATCTGTTTGTTCCAATGCCTCATGCATAACGTCCACAATGGCTTTATTAGACGTTATGGCATTCGATCCACCTTTCAGGATGATGGCATTACCTGATTTCAATGCAAGACCTGTAGCGTCCACCGTCACGTTCGGCCGCGCCTCATAAATCATTCCGATGACACCGAGCGGAACGGTCATTTTTTGAACTTGCAGCTGATTTTCCAAGTTCCAATCTGAAACCACTTTACCAGTCGGGTCTTCCAGGTCAGCCACTTGGCGAAGACCGCTTGCAAAGTCTTCAACCCGTTCTTTAGAGAGAGATAAACGATCCATAAAGGCCGCTTCAAATCCTTTCTCCCTGCCTCTCTCAAGATCTTTTTCGTTCTGTTTTAGAATGGATCCGTAGTTTGCTTCTAAATGGTCGGCAAGGATATGAAGGGCTTTATTTTTTTGTTCCGTTGTCAGCATGCTTAGCGTCTTAGAAGCTTTTTTAGCCAATACAGCCTGTTTTTTCACATCGGTTTTTTCTACAGTTAAAGTCATCAAATACCTCCTGATTATTTTAAAAAGCTATATACTTAAATGAATCAATTTTATAATTATTATATTTGTAATCAATTAAACCCCTACTGGAATGGGAAATTCCACATGGCATACGAGCTGATCAATTTCTACTGCGATCTCATCGGCTTTTATGTCTGTAGGATTCTTCAGTTGGCCGGAACGATAGTTGACCATTCCAAGACCGACTTCTTCGTTGCGGTTATCCAGGATGCGTACGACTGCACCCTTATCAAAACGGCCTTTCACAGTATAAATATCATCGATGGTTAAGCTTTCTTTCTGTTCCAAGATACGGTCTTTCGCATCTGCATCGATAGTGATTTCACCTTCTGGACCCGAATTGAACGCAATCCATTGCTTTTTGGAATCAAGATTGACCGAATCTTCCGTCGATTCAAAATAGGTTCCTTTCGCCGTATGCTGAACAGCATCATAAATGATGTTAGTATGTCCGGATTTACCAAGGAACGCAGGTATGCCTGATGCCATTGTAATCTTAAATGCATCGATCTTTGATCTCATGCCGCCAGTACCGACTGAGCTTCCCGGCTCTCCTGCCATGTCTTCAATATCTTCCGTGATTTCAGTCACACTCTCCAGCAGTTCAGCTTCTGGATTTTTACGTGGATCCGAATCATATAGCCCATCAATATCTGATAGAATGATGAGTTGATCAGCATCAACTAGTGCAGCGACTTTGGCGGATAGTGTGTCATTATCTCCGAATTTCAAACGGTCAATCGTTACAGTATCATTTTCATTCACAATCGGGATAATCCCTCTTTCGAGTAGGACATTAATCGTGTTTCTTGCATTGTTATATCGATCTTCATCAGAAAAATCACTACGAGTGATCAGAATTTGAGAAGCCACATATCCATTTGAAATTAACAGATCAGAATACGCTTCAATTAATAGCCCTTGGCCAATAGCTGCTGCGGCCTGCTTCTCAGGCAACGAACTTGGACGTGTCAAGCAACCCAATTTCCGATAACCTGCTGCAACTGCTCCTGACGAAACAAGCAAGACTTCATGACCGTCATCCTTTAAGCGGACAACCTCATCCACAAGTCGCTCAAGCTTCCTGCGGCTCATTTCTCCATGTAAGCTTGTCAATGAACTACTTCCAATCTTAATCACGATACGTTTCTTATTTTGGGACATTCAATCACTCCTAGTAATAAGGTCCGTCCCTTGCCCCTCTTTCTATATGCAGGGACAGACCTGTATTTCGAGTATGGTTGGTAAATAATATATATGAGGTGTTTGTTATAAGTTGGGTTATTAGCTTGTGACTAATTCTTTAGACTGTAAGGATGAGCTGATTTCTTTCGAGCGTTTTTCTGCTCCCTTAACAGCTTCTGAGATGGCTTTACCTCCACCGAACTGAGCTAATGCATCAAGTCCTGCAGCCGTAGTACCGTTTGGGGATGTTACATTTTCTCTTAGTTGAGTTGGTGATTCTTCTCGCTCCAACATCATTTTGGCTGCTCCAAAAATGGTTTGAGCTCCGATTTTACGAGCCAATTTCGGGTCTAATCCTGCTTCAGCACCCGTCTTTTCGATATGTTCCATTAAATAGTAGAAGTAAGCTGGACCGCTTCCGGCAATTCCGGTGAAGATGTCCATCTGGCTCTCCTCGATGACGAATACTTCTCCGATGCTTGATAATAATTCTTCTGCGTTCTCCATATCTTCTCTTGAAGTGAATCTTCCGGCACTGATTGCCGTTGCAGATTCCTTCAGCATACTTGATGTATTTGGCATGACACGGATGACAGGCTGACCTGCAGGTAACTGTACTTCCATATGGGAAGTCGTGATCCCTGCCAGTACCGACATGATCACCGTATCATTTCTGACCAGGTGATTGATGGAATCTAATGCTTTATCGATATCCTTTGGCTTCATTGCAAGAATGAGGATATCTATTTCGTTAAAGGGCAGATCGTCTTTCGTTATTGCAGTGATATCATATTTAGCTTTCATTTCTTGAAGTCTTCCGTAATTGCTTCTATTGGAAACAATGATTTGATCAGCTGGAATCTTTCCACTCTGTACTGTTCCTGAAATCATTGCTTCAGCCATATTACCTGCACCCAGAAATGCTATCGTTTTATTATTTAACAATCATATCCACTCCCGTTCCTTATTTTATGGTAAGTTCTTCTCAAAACACTTTTTTTCGTTTTCAATCGAACATTTAATGTAAATTTTAAGAAAAAATTTTTAAGATCATGGTTGTTTCATGTCGCCAAAAACCTTGTTTGGCGGGTGTTTTGTTCACAACGTTTATAATCGTAACATGCTGATGAATGATATCAAGAGCATTAAAGGAAGTAGTAAGGAATTAGCCGAAATAGCTAGTGGAAGCGTTATCATTACCATTTATTTTATTCAGATTCCTTCTGAAGGCTCTAGATTGGCTGAGAGAGCGTATAATCAGAATTTATACTTTTAGGGTTTGATTGGTAATGGATTGATTTTTCACCTTGATCCCTGTTAGCGCAGTTCCAGAGTCCGTTCCATCAAGTCCACTCTAAAGCAAAAAAATCCCGTTAAGCCTTTGAATGCTTAACGGGATTTTCAGATTTATTCGTTTGTTGTATCGTCTGAGCTTTTTCCACTCAGGAAGTCTTTTAAAGCTTGAATATTTTCTTCAAAGTCAATTTCGAGAACGGAGCCCACTCCACTGTAACTTCCATTTGTATATGAACCTTCTACTGGCAAGGTTAGCTTGTCCATATCACTACTGTTAGTAAGGAGGATATCTTTCGCGATTGAGATTTGATCCAGTTTACTCATATTCGTCTGAATATATGGCTGAATGGATCCTGCCATTTTCGGAAGCTTTGTTACGCCTCCGATGGATAAGGCTTCATCTTTAAGGGCAGCAATCACTTTTTGCTGTCTTTCAACCCTTCCGAAGTCACCATTTCCATCATGACGGAATCTGGCATAGCCGAGTAATTCTTTTCCGTTCAGGTTTTGGACACCCGGTTCGAGGGAAACACCGATGTTTTCTGACATGGCTTTTTCAACATCCATTTCAATTCCTTTTGGTGCAAGGATGTCGACTGACTGTTCAAAACCTTTAAAATCGACAATCATATAGTACTGAATATCCAAATCAAAGTTCTGTTTAATCGTCTTGCGCAGCAATTCAGGACCACCTAAATAAAATGCCGTATTCAGTTTATAATTTTTATAACCTGGTATTTCTACATAAATATCTCTCATAAAAGATACGAGTTTGGTTTCATTTGTTTTTGGATCAATCTGTGCGAGCATCATGGTGTCTGTCCTTGATTTCTCCTCGCCCCTGCTATCGACTCCCAATAACAAAACGTTAACTTTCCCATTTTCATCTTTTACTCCGTTGAATTTATAATCTTTCTGCATCTGGTCTTCACCAGCCATTTTATAACCACTGTAAAATTGAAAAGCAGCGTAACCGATCAAACTGAAAATAAGGATTAATAATACCAAAATCACTTTTCTTCCACGTTTTTTCTTTTTGGTCTTTCGATCTAGTCGTGACTCCATTTCTTCACCTACTTTTATGACATTCATGATGAACCGATGATAATATGAAATAGTACTCTATACAATTGAAATTGACAATCACTGAATACTGGATAAACTAACACTTTTCTCCATACCGGTCCACCCCGAGAATATAGTTTACCATAAATATCTTTAAAAGTATTTAGTTGTTCTCTTCATTAATAAACAATTGCATACTTTCTATAATCCCCTCTAATTACAAGAAGAAAAAGAGAGTATTCGAACTACTTTTCGATGTTTTTCTTAACTTTACCGGTAGAAAATACGTTGGCACTGCGTAAGTATTCTACGTCTTTCACGTTACTGCGATGATTGATCACGCGTGCCAAGGCAAAAAAGTAGTCTGATAGTCGGTTGATATATTGTAACGTAACCACAGAAAAGTCTCCGTCTGTCTTCGAAAGGGATACGATACACCTCTCTGCCCTCCTTGCAACGGTACGGGCAATATGAATACTTGCAGAAGCCTTCGTACCACCCGGGAGTATGAACTTTTCAAGAGGTGGAGCTTCTTTGATCATATCGTCTATCTTTTCTTCCAAAGCATGTACGGAATCAATTTGAAGCTTGTTTCTTCTCTTTTTTGATACATTGGATAAATCTCCACCGCAGTCAAAGAGTTCGTTCTGGATAGTAACTAAATCCATCACTATATCGTCAAAACGCTCATGATCCAATTCAGAAATTGCCTGACCAACGAAGCAATTTACTTCATCCAGTGTCCCGTATGCTTCGACCCGGATATGATCCTTATCGACCCTTCCCCCGATTAAACTTGTCTGACCTTTGTCCCCGGTTCTTGTATAAAGTTGCATCAAAACTTCTCTCCCCTTCTGTTAATTATGTAGCCATGCTTTTTGCACACTTTTTAATGACCTTCCCCGTTTTTACCCATATAACGTTGGATGGCTTTTTTAGTTACTTCATAAACTCCTCTGCCAATCAACTTTCCTATTGGAGTAATCGGTCCTGCAAAAGGTTCAAGCTCCCCTTTTTGACTGGAAGCAATCAGAATGCTGTCTGTAGGTGTTCCGGTTGCTACATTTCCTTTCCTTTTGTCCCTTATATCCATATCATTCAGTGCTTTCACCTTTGCCTCCGTGGATGTGACGAGGGCTTCGATATATGCTTCATCTGATAAATTCCCATTAATGAAGACCCAGGTATTGATCGTACCCGTTTTAGACTCAATATCATATTGAAAACTCGCTGATACATCCATGGCATTTCCAACACCTGCGGTCACGACGACGAAAATCGATTTCCCCTTCATTTCAAACCGCTCGCAAGTCATGTTAGTTAAATTCAGAGCCGTCATCATACCGACAGATAAAGACGGATCCAGTTCTTTCGTTACGAGATACTCATTCATATCTTGTTTGTAATCCCGGCAGTCATAATCAACGGGTACCCGACGGTTCATAAAATGAGCGTACCAACCGATTCCTGCTCCAATAATACCCGAAGACATACATTTCAACGGAAATGGTGCCGAGAAAAGGATGTATTCTTCTGTCAATGTCAAATACCTTTCATCCAAAATCAGGTTCTCAGTGAGGGGGCCTTCGGGTACGATCACCATCTGTGGTTTGGCCACCAATGGATGAGCGTGTTTCTGAACCTTCGTATGATATACTTCTTCGATATGTTCTTCTTTCAGCACTTCCTCAGGGTGGTGAAGAAGTTTCATTTTGCCCTGGTCCAATAGCAGTAAACGATCACAGTATAGGCTCGCTAAATTCAAATCGTGAAAAATGGCCACCACCGTTAGTTTTTCCTGATCTGTTTGAGTTTTAATCAAATCCAATAGGGACTTCTGATAGGAAAGATCAAGATGATTAGTAGGCTCATCCAGTAGTAAGATTTGAGGTTCCTGGGCAAGAGCCTGGGCGAGGAACACCCGTTGTCGCTCGCCACCTGACAATTCATGAAGATAGCGGTTCTGAAACGTAGAAATCCCTGTCTGCTCCATCACTTTGTCGACCATTTCAACATCCCGGTCAGTCGTAGCCTTAAAGAAACCTTTCTGATGAGCATATCTCCCAAGCATCACCGTTTCCCTTACTTCATATGAAAATGTTTCAGTCGATATCTGTGGTAATACCGCTACATGCGTAGCCAATTCTCTCGAAGAAAAGTGATGAAGTGGTTTTTCCTTCAATGTGATTGCTCCATCCATCAAAGGAAGAACACCCGTCATCGCTTTCAGTAAGGTCGTCTTCCCACTCCCATTCGGACCAAGTATTCCAAAGAACTCTCCTTTTTCTATATGAAAATTTATGTCTTCCACGATCTTATGACCGTCGTACCCAACTGAAACCCCGTTTACATCGATCATGATGAAAGACCCCTTTTCTTTAAAAGAATATAAGCAAACATCGGTGCGCCGACCAAGGCGGTAATCACTCCAATCGGAAGTTCGGTCGGAGCGATGATCGTTCTGGAAAGCAGGTCTGCGAGAACGAGGAACCCTCCACCCACAAGGATTGATAGGGGAAGTAAATGCAAATGATCATGTCCTACTATTCTTCGCAGAAAATGAGGAATCACAAGTCCAACAAATCCGATCGTTCCCGATACGGCGACTGCTGCCCCCGTCAGGATGCTTCCGGCAATCAAAATGATCAGCTTCCTTTTTTGAACCGAGATACCGATATGACGGGCCTGTTCTTCCCCGAAGCTCATCCCGTTCAATTCCTTGCCGTTTAGAATGAGTAACCCCACTCCAATGAGAAAAAAAGGCAAGATGATCGCAACATAATCCCATCCTCTCATGGATACACTTCCAAGAAGCCAGCCGATGATCTGCCTTAGTTCTTCACCTGTGAGTGCGATCATCAATGAAATCACCGAGCCAAGAAACGAGCTGAAGATGATTCCTGTCAATATAATGGTTTCGACCTTCATGGTCTTTTCAACCTTTTGGGCGAACCATAAAACGAGAAATACGGTGATGATTGAACAAACAATACTGAAAAAGGGAAGCGTAAACTTCCCGATGAACGGAATACTCCAATGGAAAAACAATGTGATAACTGCCCCTACCGAAGCTCCTGAAGACACACCCAGTGTATATGGATCAGCCAGAGGATTACGTAATAGCCCTTGAAAAGACGCCCCTGCAATGGCTAAGGAGCTTCCGACCAATAGAGCCAACAATACTCTCGGGAGTCGGATGGTATATACGATGTTCACAAACATGGGATCGACCGTATCAGGTAATTGAAAACCGAAACACTTCGAACCTACGATGTATACAATATCCATCGGTGGAATCGATATCGTACCGATCGAAATGCCTGCAAGCATCGCTGTGAGTATGAATAGCCCTGCCAATCCGTATGTAATCCCTATTTTATTCTGCAAATACCTCTGGATAGATCGATTTTGCAATTTCCTCTACTCCTTCAACCAATCTTGGACCGGTCCGGGTGACTAAATCTGAATGGACATCGTGAACATCTCCATTCTTAACTGCCGTCACATCTTCCCATCCTTCTCTTCCCATTATCTGTTCTTTCGGATTTTCACTGTAATAACCATATGTAGTGATGATTACGTCAGGGTTTGACGAAATGACAGCTTCCTGGTTCACCTGTACCCAACCTTCTTGATCGCTCATCACGTTTTCCGCATTGACCATTGAAAGCATTTGATCTATGAACGTATTCTTACCTGTTGAATAAATGTCAGGTGAAGGTGAAACTTCCACATAGACCTTCTTCTTTTCGGATACTTCACTTGCTTTTTCCTGAATGGAATCCAAATCTGACTTCATTTCAGAAACAACGGAATCCGCCTGATTTTCCTTACCGACAAGTGTCCCGATATCCTGAATTGTATTATATACTTCTTCAAAACTTTTAGCGTCTTGGACGATGAATACATTCACTCCGGCATCTTTCAACTGATTCAAACCTTCCTCTGCTGATTTTGCAGTAGATTCGTGGGCAAGAACCAGGTCTGGATCTAAGCTGACGATTTTCTCTACGTTAAACTCAATTCCACCGATTTTTTCTTTATCGGCGGCTTCTTTCGGAAAGTTATCAAAATCTGTGACACCGACAATTTCCTTATTTAGCCCAAGCTCGAATAAAATCTCAGTATTACTCGGAATTAATGAAACGATATGTTTAGGTTGTTCTTCCAGCGTGACTTTATTATTAAGCGCGTCATCCAACGATAAAGGATACCCGGATTCATCCTGAGTAACTTCTGCTGTTTCTTTTTTCTTCGTTTGATCGCCGTCATTCGTTCCGCATGCTGTCAAGAATCCGATGGCTACTAACAATGCAAGAAAGGCCTTTAATGTGTGTTTCATTTCCTTATTCCCCCTGTTTCTCAACATATTGACAGACAAAAAAACATCTCCAGTGGACTAGAGATGTTGTGTAAGATGCATAAAAAGGTTTTCATTACATGAAACATGCATATTACACCTTTCTATCCGCGTAGATTTGGTGCGATTAAAATCAGGCAGGTCTCCTGGCTCATGGTCATAGTTTGCTGACACCTTCCCGTACATGTCTGCACAGTGGTATAATTTCAGCTCACTCCCATTTACAGTGGCGGGACCGCGTTGGATTTACACCAACTTCCCTATTAAGAAGCTAAGAAGAGTTCATATCTACCGCTTCACCTGATCTCGTAACTTATTTAATTGTTCCGTTCAAAAGAATTATACACAAATTCCCTTGGTTAGGAAATGTATTTTCATGAAATTGTTGAAAATTGTAGAATTGGCTGTTCGTAATAATAGTAGCATCTCCTTTAGACAAGCTATTTTGATTGTTCCTTTGATGCTTTCGTGGTAGAATCTGTTCAAGCTATCGCTTTACTGCTTTACATATGGTACAGGAGGTTTATTAAATGAATGATAGAGAAGTCGCTACCTTTGCAGGAGGGTGTTTTTGGTGCATGGTAAAGCCGTTCGATGAGCAGCCAGGGATCATTGATGTCGTATCGGGATATTCGGGCGGTCATCTAAAAGACCCTTCGTATGAGGATATTAAAGCCGGTGACAGCGGGCATTATGAAGTGGTTCAGATCACCTTTGATCCCGCTCTGTTTCCTTACGAAAGGCTATTGGAGCTATACTGGCCCCAGATCGACCCGACTGATGATGGTGGTCAATTCCATGATCGCGGCGAACAGTACCGAACAGCTATCTTCTATCACAATGAACACCAGAAACAATTAGCTGCGGGGTCCAAAAACACGATAGAAGAAAGCGGACGATTCAAAAAGCCAATCGTCACCAAAATCCTTCCTGCCACAACCTTTTATCCGGCAGAAGACTACCATCAAAAATTCTATAAAACGAATCCAGAGGAATACAATCAAGATCGCGCAAAGTCTGGGCGCGATGAATTCATAGATGGAAATTGGAAAAACAATTAATAGCATGAAAAACTCCTTTTGCCAAACTAATGGCTATAGAAAGGAGTTTTTTTATTTAGAACCGCTCATACATTTTTATGAATAGGCACATTTTAAAAATAAGAACCGAGGAAGTCCTCCACAATGTTAAGCCGTAAATCCCTTGATTTGCTCGGTTCCCCCCTTATTCCTGCACTTCTTCCATAAATAAGAACGGCTCGTTTGTATCGAACTCCCCTGAAATTTTCCGGATGGGAATATCACTTCCCCTGATCCAATCTTGAAAGTCCACCACCACTCCATTGGAACTTTCTCCAAATCCGATTAAGCATCGCAGTGATTCACATTGAAAGACACATGTATGAATCGTTCCTGCCCAAGCATCATACGCTTTCTTGAAAATCGGGCTGTCTCCTCGGTTAAACAGGTTGAATGCCTCCTTCATAGTTAATGCCTTTTCCTGCACGGTCCGTAATATATCCAGCCTCTTTTGAGAGTCCTTTAAATAATGTCTGTTATCCTTTTTCATATGATTCATCTGAAAATGGTTGGTACAACTTAAGGTTGAATGGTGATACACCCCTATACCTCTCGGAGAAGCTTCTACCACGGCAGCTTTGCCACTTTGGTCGTATAGAGAATAGTTAAAACTGTGTCTGTGTGGGAGCCTGCGCAATACTTCGATGGCTTCGTCTGTATTTTTACATGTGTCCAGAAGGATGCGGGCGATCGTTGTACAAATGAACCCTTCTCCCGGCTTTATTCGATTCACGAAATGAAAACCGACTGCCAATCCTTTTTCGTTCAACCCGTCTATTCGTCCGATTCCCCTTCCTGAAAATCCGATAGATGCATATCCACCCGCAGGCTTCACAAGTAAAAGCCTGCCTTCATACGTTTTCGGGTGATAATCATAATTCCTCACATAAATTCCATCCTTCGCCAAAGACGAACAACCTGAATTCACCCACTCCTGTTGAAAGCCCGAATATTCATGTATGGTATCAGCCAATGACCACTGTAAACCATAGGATAGTCCATTTAATTCATCCCATAATCCGGGTGCGAAATGTCGGAGTAGTCTCTCTGCTTCATCCATCTTTACATTATAATCTCTCAATGACTTCTTTCGTCTCTTTTGATGGTGGGAATAGAGTGGCGACTGACGGAGTTCCTTACCGAATTGAACACCAATCTCATAATAGGTCCCTCTGGACTGCAATACGTCTATAACAACCTCTTTCATTGACCCACGCCCCTTTCTGCGAATAAAGGATAATATCGAATAAAAACTTCTTCTTTTTCTCCTGCTTATGCTACACTTGATTCATAAAATACGAGGAGGAAATATCATGCAAAAAACATTCAAAACACTTTCACTATTTCAAGAAGGAGTGAACGTTCTGGATTAACGAAACGACGCTCCTTCTTCCGGGAAATATAAAAACACAGGAAGCAGGAGACAAATTATGACGAAACAAACACTTGCAGCCCATAACATTCGGGTGTTATTTTGGATTTCTTTTTTTGGCACAATCAGTTTTCTTCAACCCGTACTAACGTTATTCTATTTCGAAAGAGGGTTAACCTCTTCTGATATTTTAATTGTGCTCATGTTCTGGAGCGGTGCCGTATTACTCGGGGAGGTACCGACTGGAATATTTGCAGATCGGTTTGGTGCCAAATATTCTTTTCTATTCGGTTCTTTACTTAAGTTCCTTAGTATCACACTGCTTTTATTCGCCTATGAACCTTGGATGTTCTTCTTATACAGCTTCATCAATGGATTCAGCGTAACCTTTTTTTCCGGAGCCGATGAGGCATTAATCTATGATTCCCTCAAAGAGTCAAATGAAGAAAATCGAATGGATCATGCCATGGGAAAGATTCAATCAGCCTCGTTTATCAGTATGCTGATTGCCGTCCTTTTCGGTTCCTATTTGGCGAGGGATCTGGCGGAGAGTCAATTCACTCTGCTCATCTTACTGGGTTTAGTCTTTCACTTAATAGAACTATTCTTAATCCTTTCAGTCAAGCAGCCGTCTGTTGATTCATTTCAGAAAGAAAACCCTTTTTCCCAAATAAAGAGTGGTATCAGGGTGATACGCCAGGCACCCCAGTTATTGTTGATGTTTTTAAACGTAACATTGGTCTTCATTCCGGCTGGTGCCGTTTACCAATACTTTGATCAACCGCTTTTACAGGATGCTGGGGTGCCCGTCTACTTGATTGGAGTCTTTTATGCAGTTTCTGCCATTCTTGGCTATATTGCATCGAATTCAATCGGTTGGATGACAGCACGCTATTCCAGGGTGATGCTCATGAATATATCTGGTTTATCAGCGGCAGCGGGGTTACTCATATCCGGCTTGTTCGGGTCTTCTTTATGGATTGTATTAGGTTCATTTTTCTTATTAAGGCTTGTCCGGGCAGTCCGTTACCCGATTTATTCACAATTAAGCAATGATTTAATTCCGTCCGGGATCAGAGCGACGACCATCTCCCTTCTGTCCATTGTGGATTCAGGCTTGGACCTTGTTGTGTTCGGAGTGCTGTCTACGATTGCTTTGAATGGCTATTCACACGTACTCATTGGGTGTGCCATTATCGCCCTTGTCGGATCACTTTTACCGATTAGACCGGTCCAAACAAAGAAGGAACGTCATCAGGTCAAGCAAAGCGGATCATACTGAATATAGAAGAGAGTGCTGACAATTTGTCAGCACTCTTCTTCATGTTGAGATCATTTATTTCCTTAGATACGTCCAGCCTTCTTCCTGGTACACCTTATTATCTTTCATCAGTTTTCCAAGAGCCCGTTTAAAGGATGCTTTACTCATATTGAATCGATCTTTGATTTCTTCCGGCTGACTCTTATCCCAAAATGGAATCGCACCGTTCCGAACTGCCAGATACTCAAGGATGACTTCAGCATCATCCTGCATTTTATCCTGCTTCAATGGTAAGAACGAAACATTCAGGTTTCCGTCATCCTTCACGTCGATGACCCTTCCTTCAACCAGTTCCCCGAGTCTTGGCTCCGCTTTTCGCTCATTCATGTGAACGAAGCAGCGATATCCTTGTTCAGATAAAAAGAAAGTCCCTACTCTCAGAAGTCGATAAACCCTTCCCTGCACTTTGGCATTCATCATTTCAGCGGATGCTCTTCTTGATACCTGTTCAATGATGTTTTCAGTGGCCAATCTTCCGTATAACCGGTCTTGCTTATCGCGATTTAAGGTAAGAAACAGCTGATCGCCAGGGTTCGGCCAAAGCTCCTGGAATTTTGGAAGATCATCTGATGAGACCAAAATATCCTTAGGCAATCCAATATTCACAAATACGCCTAAATCTTCCCTCTTATCCACTACTTCTGCCCAACCGTATGCACCGACTTGCACTTTAGGGATTCGCATGGTCGCTGTCAAGCGTACGTCCTTATCATGATAAAGAAATACTTTCACCGTATCTCCCTCTTGGATTTCTTCTGTTATTTCAGAGTGATGCAGAAGTACACGATCGATATCATTCGTTAGAAAGAAACCGTATGGCACTTCGTGATCAACGTATAAATCCTCTACTGTACCTGGTTTTAAAGAAGACATTATATTTATTCCTCCAATATTTATTCACGTATTAACTTACGTTTTCTCTACTCATTGTTTGTATCCACTAAATATAGCTTTTTTCAGGAATGATGTATAGGGCGTATGCTATTTTTAATAATAAATCATCAATTTAGAAAATAATGAATTCACGAACTTTTACCGGTTCCATTGACCGGAAGATAGTCAGTTGTTATGATTCTCCTAATTCAATTATACCAAATAAAGATGCACCTTGTATAAGTTCAAGAATATGGCTTGAACGTTTCTACCAGCTACCTTAAATGGCTTGTCTACAAGATAAAGTATGACCAATGGAATTATTTTATCCTGTAGATACACTCTGGTTGATTCAGTCACCGGAGTTTTTTTATTTTATCTACACGGAGGGTTATGTATGAAAACATTCTTTCAATTTGCTGAAAGAGGGACAAATTATAGAAGAGAAACGTTAGCAGGTGTCACGACTTTCCTATCGATGGCTTATATTCTTGTTGTGAACCCCATCATCCTGAGTCAGGCCGGAATGGATAAAGGGGCATTATTTACAGCGACCGCTCTATCAGCGATAGTTGGATCACTGTTAATCGGTCTACTGGCAAACTTTCCGATCGGGATCGCCCCCAGCATGGGACTCAACTCGTTCTTTACCTTTTCGGTATGTATCGGAATGGGAGTGGACTGGGAAATTGCCCTGACAGGAGTATTTATTGCAGGCATCATCTTTATGATTTTAAGTGTCATGAAAATTCGTGAAAAGATCATCAATGTCATCCCGCAGGATTTAAAATTTGCCATTGCCGGCGGCATCGGTTTTTTCGTGGCATTCATTGGTTTTAAAAACGCAGGGCTCGTCGTTGCCAACCCTGAAACATTTGTATCGATCGGGAACCTTTCTTCCCCACCGACACTACTTGCTGTGTTTGGTTTTATCATTACCCTGATGATGTTGGTGAAGGGAATTAAAGGCGGGATATTCTATGGGATGGTTGCAACGACCATCATTGGGATGGTCGCGGGACAAATCTCCGTGCCTCACTCCATTATTGGTGGTGTTCCGAGTCTCGAGCCGACATTCGGAGTGGTATTCAACCATTTAGGGGATATATTCACTCTTGAAATCATGGCGGTCATCTTTACCTTTCTGTTTGTGGCTTTCTTTGATACGGCAGGTGCCTTGATTGCGGTCGCCAGTCAAGCAGGGATTATGAAGGATAATCAGATTCCGAACGCAGGCCGCGCTCTCCTGGCTGACTCTGCATCGGGAGTGGCAGGAGCGATATTTGGGACCTCAACGACAGCATCATTTGTAGAGTCCTCTGCCGGGGTGGCCGTCGGGGGAAGAACCGGATTCACGTCTATCGTGATTGCCATCTGTTTCTCCGTCGCCCTGTTCTTTTCCCCCATCTTATCGGTCATCACTCCAGAAGTGACTGCCCCTGCACTTATTATTGTCGGTGCATTGATGGCTACGGAAGTCAGGCATATCAATTGGAATCGTCTTGAAGTGGTCATTCCTTCTTTTGTAACGATTATTATGATGCCTTTAACCTTCAGTGTTGCAACGGGAATCGCATTAGGATTCATTCTTTATCCATTTGCGATGATTTCGCTGAAAAAATGGAAAGAAGTTCATCCAATCATGTACATCCTTTGTGGGTTATTCATTATATACTTTGCATTTTCTTAAAAACCGAAGAGGTGATTCCGTTTGGACGGGATCACCTCTTTTGTTATTTATGAAAGTTTCTTACTTCTTCGTCTGAAGGAAGGAAGAATGTCATCATCCCGAGTAGAGGAAGGAAGCTGCATAGGATCATCACGAATCGGATGGTGTAAAGATCGGCCAATCCTCCAAAGATAACTGCCCCGACAGCACCCATGCCGAATGCCAAACCAACGGTCAAGCCGGACACCATCCCGATTTTTCTTGGCATCAGCTCTTGGGCATACACCACGATAACACTGAAACTAGACGATAAAATAAAGCCAATGAAAAAAATAAATGGAAAGACAATGGAGAGCGGTAAATAAGGTAAAGCAAGTGTCAAAGGTGCAGCACCGATCATAGAAAAGAAGATGATGTTCCTCTTGCCAAAACGATCGGCAAGAGGCCCCCCAAGGAAGGTACCCATGACTCCTGCAAACATAAAAGCAAATATGTATGCCTGGGCTTTTTTAATGGTAAGACCGTAGTCCTCAATCAAATAAAATTGATAATAATTTGATAACCCTGCTCCGTACCATGACCTTGCAAACACGAGAAATACAACAAACACCATCGCCCACTTAATTTTCGGGTTTATAGGCGTTTTTCTTCCATCTTCACTCTTTTTCCTCATATTCATTTCATTGAAACGTAATTGATTTGAATACCAATTAGATACCCGGAACAAGACTACGACTCCAATAATGGCTACAATAGTAAACCATAAGGCTCCTTTTTGACCAAAAGGGACAAAAACAAAAGCAGTAATCAACGGGGCGAGCGCCTGGCCGGTATTTCCACCGACCTGATAAATCGACTGAGCCAGTCCCCTTCGATTTCCGGCAGCCATATAAGCCACTCTTGAGCCTTCAGGGTGGAAAATGGCAGAGCCGAATCCGATAAATAATACTGAAACGATGATCCAAATGAAATGACCGGATAGGGAAAAACCGATCAACCCTGCTAAGCTGGACAACATCCCCAATGGAAGTAAGTACGGCTTCGAACGTATATCGGCATAAAATCCGAAGACCGGCTGTAATAAAGAAGATGTCATATTGAGCGAGAAGGCAATCCAGCCGATTTGCATATAACTCAGCTCCAATGACTTCTCAATGATCGGGAACATAGCTGGTACGACCGCCTGGAGTGTGTCATTGATAAAATGACCCGAACTGATGGCTAATAGAATTCCATAAATAGTAGGATTCACTACCGTTTTTGAAGCTGTTTGGGCCACGTCCATCTCTCCCTTCAATCTATTTCGTTACTCTAAATAGTATACTGAATAATTCGAACATTTCCTATGGATAAATAAAAAAAGCCGAAACGGAGTTCGACTTTTTTTACTGAAGCATTATCCTCTATTCGGGAATACTCGTTTTACCATATCCGTTATTTCTTCACCAAATCCTTCAATCGGTTTCCCATTTCTGGCTTTATCGGCATACCCTCTCATTCGGTCTACGAAATCAGGATTTGTTGACACGTACACATTGTTGATACTGCCATTTTCTTTTTTCACTTGATCTGAGATTTTCTTTTCCAATTCCTTTGAAACGTTCCCATTCTTCTGGTCTTCTAATACAGCAGCAACGTATGCATTTTGCTCAGTCGTCAGGACATAAGCACTTTTCACTTCATTAAGTTCTGCCACTTTACCCGCTTCTCTGTCAGCAAGGGAGTAATTTTCTCTCATCGTCCCCTCGTTCACATAATCCCGGTTCGCCTGATCATTCTTGTAGTTCACTCTCTCCAGATTACGGTTGTTCATTTGCTGTCCTTCTTCATTCATGTTATTGCTTGTTCCGCAGCCGGCAGCAGTGATCATGAACAGTAATCCAATCGTTGTAATCAATAGATATTTTTTCATTTCTTTGCCTCCTGAAATTTATTCAATCTTACTTTCCCCAATGCTCTCTGGATCTATTCACGAGATCAGAAAATGTTTAATCCATTACTCAATTAGGGAAAACTCGATATGAAAACGATTAAGGGAGGTAGGATCATTGTTCCAGGCAGCTTTATGGGGAGGGGTAGCCAGTCTCTCCCTCTTGATCGGGGCATTTATGGCCTTATATCTTCATATACCAAAGAAAGTTGTAGCGTTTATTATGGCATTAGGTACAGGTTTGATCATTGGATCCGCCACTTTTGATCTCTTAAGTGAAGCAGAGGGAAAAGCGGATCCGATTTATCTCATTTCCATGTTCCTTCTGGGTGCCCTCATCTTTACTCTATTTGAAATATTCATTTCTAAAAAAGGTGGAAGCGAAAGAAAACGGTCGAAGAAGAATCCCCACGGCCACTCGGGGCTCGCCATTTATGTGGGTACCATCATGGATGCCATACCGGAATCCATCATCATCGGTGTGAGCTTTATTGGAAGTCAATCCATGCAATGGGTCTTCATCATCGCTATATTCATCAGTAATTTGCCTGAATCTTTATCCAGCAGTATAGGGTTAAAGCTCGATCATTACAGCACGAAGAAAATCCTTTACTTATGGGGAAGTGTTGTCATTCTTTCTTCTCTCAGTTCGTTGTTTGGATATGTATTACTGCAGGATGCCCCCGAAAGCACTTCGTATATAATCGGAGCGTTCGGGGCTGGAGGGCTGCTCGCTATGGCCTCTTCAACGATGATGCCGGAAGCATATGAGGAAGGCGGACCCATTGTCGGTTTCCTTTCTTCCCTGGGAATCATTCTTTCCTTTGTGTTGACACATATGTCTTAGAATTTTTGAAGAATCTTAGATAAAAAAACGTACTCAAGTTTAGTCTTGAGTACGTTTTTTCGATCACTCCTCATGTTCGATTGTCAAGCCTTCTACAAAACGTTTCCCCATGAGTTTATCCTTTTTACGATTTTCTTTGCTATTGAAGATAATATCGAAATCGTAATCGTCTGGATACAACTCCAGGGCAGATACATACAGACGGAGCCGTTTATGACTTACAGATCGCTTTTCCCCTTTGATCTGTACGGTGTAATTCCCTACACCATCAGGGCCTTCATATACAATTCCAAATTCTCCTTCTGGGGAAATCTTGACATTATCTCCTTTGGTAAAGGAGATAATGTTTCTTTTTTCTTTCTGGATTTTTACGTGATTCCTTTTTTTATGTTTGTTTACGATGATCTGCTTCTCCATTTCCTTTTTCACACCGTAGTCGATTTCTCCCAGACTATAGATTTTCTTCGTCTTATAGGTGATTTCATGTGCTTTTTCAATGATCTCCGGGTGCATCCCAAGCTTCAATGCTATAGAAAATGCCTGACTGTCCCCACCTTGACCAACAATCAGTTTATATGTTGGCTGCAAAGTGTCGATATTAAATTCCATACTGCCATTCATAAAGCCTTCATGCTCTTCTGCAAAATGTTTGATTTCACTATAATGAGTAGTGGCAATCAGTGTGGCGTCCTTTTCATATAATTGATTCAGGATAGCCGTGGCAAGACCCATTCCCTCCATAGGATCTGTACCGGAGCCAAGTTCATCCAACAGAACAAGTGACCGGTCGTTTGTATCCTTTAATATGTTGATAATATTTTTTATATGTGAACTGAATGTGCTCAAGTTTTGTTGAAGACTCTGCCCATCCCCGATGTCCAGAAGTATTTGCTGATAAATACTGATCTCACTGCCTTCGGCTGCAGGAATATGCAAACCACATTGGGTCATGAGGGTAAGGAGCCCAACCGTCTTTATGGTTACGGTTTTCCCACCGGTGTTGGGGCCAGTGATGACCAATGCATGAAATCCCTCCCCCATCTTGATGGATAGAGGGACTGCCTGTTTCCCCAATAGGGGATGAACCGCATTGATCAAGTGAATCCTCTGTTCTTCATTTACAACAGCCTTCAACCCACCATATGAGCGGCTATATTTTGCTTTGGCAAACAACACATCATAATGGACCATCGTTTCAACCGCAAGCATTAATTGTGGCTCGTATGTTTGCACCAACCCAGTTAATGTCCATAGAATATTTTCAATTTCATGATCTTCTTCGAGTTTTAAAGTGAGGAGCTGGTCCTGTTGTTTGCTTAATTCCTCCGGCTCGATATACAGGGTTGAACCCGATGCTGAGGAATCCAGAACGGCACCTTTCATCTTCCCCTTGAATTCTTTCTTGATTGGAATGACATATCGACCGTTTCGTTGACTCACGATCGCATCTTGAAGGTAGGATTTGTATTTAGACGATTTAACAATCGATTGTATTTTATCCTTTAACCGTTCTTCCTGAATTCCCGATTGCTTTCGGATCCTCAACAATTCTTTACTCGCATAATCGTCGACTCTGCCGTTCCTGATACATCTGTTGATTTCCTCCCCGAGATCGGGGATATCTTCAATTGAATAGACATAGGATGAAACTCTGGGTGCGAGCCATTGTTTATCCTCCATGTATTTTTTCAGCTTTTTACATGCATCGAGAAAATAATATAAACTTGTGAGTTGATCCGGCCTCAGGGGCACCCCTTTATTCAGATTCGCCATGATGCTTTCCACCCCATCTAAAGCATGAATCGGTACACTGGCACTTTTCTTTAAAATGTGGACAGCTTCCGTTACCTCATCCAGGCGCATTTCAATTTGACGGATATTTGTGGATGGCCGTAAGTTCAATAATTCCTTTTTACCTTCTTCCGTCAGGGCAAACCTCATAAGTTCTTCTTTCACTAAGTTAAATTCAAGTGTTTGAAACGTTTTTTCATTCATTCCATTTCCCTCCGAATATACAAAAATAGACCACAACGAACAATGTCCATCGTGGTCTTCCTTCACTCGTATACAATCCTCCCCATCATAATAGCTCACGTGTAAACGCAAACAGTAAAAGTCTTCCACACAACTATGTGAAAAGAAGTCCTCATTTGCGGAAATGTGCACAAAAAAAGAGCTGTGCACAAAGACACAGCTCTCCTGATTAAGGGTTTGAGTATGCTATGACCATTGTTCTTAACTACATTTTAAAGGCACAGCTAAATAAGCTGATCCAGTAGCCTGAATTAAAAAGACCACTGCCTGCAAAATGTCCGTATTCATTTCACGGTTAGTTAAGAACGACACCTAACATATAACATACTCCCTTTGTATACACTATTTAAATTCAAGATTAGTTTACGACGTATTCCATCTATTGTCAATAGGTTACTGTAATGAACGTTTATATTGGAACTTTTTCCATTGAAAGCGAATGAAACATCCTATGCAGAAGCCTGCAAGAGCGACGGATGCAGCCACGAAAACCAATCCTGAGAAGAGATAAACCCCCGTATCCCATCCTGCCAGGCTACTTATTATGGCGCCTCCTAGACAGCTGACAGCAATGATATTGTTGAACCGTTGCTGCTCAGCATCTTCAGGTGGATATGCAGAAGGTTCTTTCTTTAAGAATAACTTCCCTGCCTTCATGACGGGATTATATTTAAAAAGTAAAGCTGACATTCCGACAAAGAACGGAAGCAGTAAGAGAGATTCTATTTGGATCAACCATGAAATAGCAACAGTTGATACAATGAACCATTGATTCAATTGAACTAATGGTCTTGGTATTGAATTGGCTGGAGCTGTACTCATATTAATTCATACCTTTCTGATTGGAATTAGTGTAATTACAGTGTATGGGATAGAGATGAAAAAATCAAAAGAAAAAACCGAATCCGGATGCCCATTTTTTGGTCGGTTTCGGTTTTTTCTTTTCTGTCACTTCTTTAACTCATATTTTTTTTGTAACTCCTCAGGAGCCATCTTTACCATCAGTTGAAGAATGAAGGTAAACACCGCCAGATCATCGACGATCCCCAGTAATAGAAACACATCCGGGATCACGTCCACCGGCAACCAGATATAAAAAGCAACCAACCCCACGGATAAACCCTTCTTCACCGGTGAAACATCACTGGAACGAAAAAAATCAACCAAAAACGGAACCGATCTCCGAACATTAAAAAGAAACCGCACCCGCTTCATAAACCTTATCATTACGTCATCACCTGTTTGTTTTTTGTTATCATAGCACACAAACCAACAGAAAGTATAAATTACTACAGAGCATTGATTTTTGGCTCATTCGAGGGAAACGAACGTTTCCCTCGCCTTTCAGCAGGAGCTGAAAGGTTCCCAGGGGAAATGAGCCAAAAATCCCCCCATATAAAATAATAACCTATTCCCACATGAGCCCCTTTTCTTTTTCTAAAATCCTCTCCATCCTTATGTAAAACCCCCGTAAATTTATCACTGTTCCTGCTAACACTCTATCTTTTTAGCATACTTGCGTGTTATAATCTTTTAGATTGAGTATTAGGAGGTATTTCACATATGATTCAAGTATCAGATGTAAGCTTACGTTTTGGTGATAGAAAGTTATTCGAAGACGTGAATATAAAGTTTAATCCAGGGAATTGCTACGGACTTATCGGAGCAAACGGTGCTGGTAAATCAACATTTTTAAAGATTCTTTCAGGAGAAATCGAAGCGCAGACCGGCCACGTCTCAATGGGGTCAGGCGAGCGACTTGCTGTCTTAAAGCAGGATCACTTCGAATATGAAGAATATGAAGTGCTGAAAGTTGTCATAATAGGGCATACCCGTTTATATGAAGTCATGCAGGAAAAAGACGCCATCTACATGAAAGAAGATTTTTCTGATGAAGACGGCATGAGAGCGGCAGAATTAGAAGGTGAATTCGCCGAGCTTAACGGTTGGGAAGCTGAATCAGAAGCGGCTATCCTACTAAAAGGATTAGGAATCAACGAAGACCTTCACACGAAACAAATGTCCGAACTGACCGGTGGAGAAAAAGTAAAAGTATTATTAGCACAAGCACTATTCGGCAAGCCGGATGTCCTTTTACTCGATGAGCCTACCAACCACTTGGACATCCAAGCGATTCAGTGGTTAGAAGACTTCTTGATCAATTTTGAGAACACAGTCATCGTTGTATCACATGACCGTCACTTCTTAAATAAAGTATGTACACATATTGCCGACCTGGACTTTGGAAAAATCCAAGTGTATGTCGGGAACTATGATTTCTGGTATGAGTCCAGTCAATTAGCACTGAAAATGGCTCAGGATCAGAATAAGAAGAAGGAAGAAAAGATCAAAGAGCTTCAGGCATTCGTTGCCCGGTTCAGTGCAAATGCATCTAAATCGAAACAAGCCACTTCACGTAAAAAATCGTTGGAGAAAATTTCATTGGATGACATCAAGCCAAGCTCACGTCGTTATCCATACGTACAATTCAAGCCGGAGCGTGAAATCGGAAACGATGTTCTGCGTGTTGAAGGTCTTACAAAAACGGTTGATGGAGTGAAGGTCTTAAACAATGTTTCCTTTATCCTGAATAAAGAAGACAAAATCGCTCTTGTCGGAGCAAATGAAATTGCCAAGACCACTCTTTTCAAAATCCTTGCAGGGGAAATGGAACCTGATAGTGGAACATTCAAGTGGGGAGTTACGACATCCCAAGCTTACTTCCCGAATGAAAACTCCAAGTATTTTGAAGGAAACGAACCTTCCCTTGTGGACTGGTTACGCCAGTACTCACCGGAAGATGAGAGTGAAACATTCCTTCGCGGATTCCTGGGTCGCATGCTTTTCTCAGGGGAAGAAGTATTGAAGAAGCCGAGTGTTCTTTCCGGAGGGGAAAAAGTTCGTTGTATGTTATCCAAGATGATGCTTAGCGGGTCAAACGTTCTTCTACTTGATGAACCTACCAACCACTTGGATTTGGAATCCATCACGGCATTGAATAACGGATTGATCAATTTCAAAGGGGCAATGATTTTCGCATCCCATGACCATCAGTTCATTCACACAATTGCGAACCGGATCATCGAAATCACCGAAGATGGTGTCATCGATAAAGAAACAACCTACGATGAATTCCTGGAAATGAAGGCTGCCATGAAGGCGTAACAAGATATAAATTAAAAAAGCAGATGCCGATAAATCGGCATCTGCTTTTTTGTGATATGTGACAAGAGCTATGAACTTTGTCCGCTCTTCACTAAATACCCTTTGATTTGAAAATAGCTGATTTCTTTCGGTAGCTCTTCTTTTATTGGTTTCAACAAGTCTGTCCCTGCCTGTGAAACGGCTTCTTCTATCAGGCTTTCCTCTTCTTCTGTAAATAGGATGCTCCAATCATCAAGTATGCCTTCCTGATAAGTACGGATAATATGATTTTCAATCGTAGCCGTACTCATACCCCGCTCTTTCGCAATTTCTTTAATTCCTTTGTGATCCTTAAATAAGGCATAACTGATCAAATAGGATGCCGTATCAGATTTGTTTACCTTACGGGCAGGTGCAGGTTTGACTGTCTCCACTTGATGTGTTGGATTCTCTTCTAAGAAAGCTGATATTTTCCCAATGAACATTTCTCCATAGCGCTCCTTCTTACTTTCCCCCACTCCACTAACCTGAAGAAATTCTTCTGAGGTTTTCGGCATCTTCACACACATATCCTGTAATGCCTTATCCGAGAAAATAACAAAAGGCGGGACCCCTTCTGAATCTGCAATTGATTTCCGGAGGGCTCTAAGGGTCTGAAATAAACCATCTTCTTTCGGGATAATGGCAGAAACCGTAGGCTGTACCTTTCTGGATACGGTTCTTTCTCCCATTAATACCTCTTTTCCCTTGGATGACACTTTCAGAACAGGAAAGCTGCCACCTTCAACCTGGATGATCCCTTCAGAAATCAAATAATCGATGAACAGTCCGACTTCTTTCTGAGATTGATCCTTCATTAATCCATAGGTAGATAGCCGGTCAAATCCCCATTCAATGATTTTCTTATTCTTTGATCCCGTCAGCACACCACTGATTAGGGAGGTTCCAAACCTCTCATTCATCCTCATCATACAAGATAATACCATTTGTGCTTCCTTTGTAACATCCTCGGATTCTCGCTCATCCAGGCAATTGCTGCAATGGCCGCAGGCTTCTTCTACGAGTTCCCCGAAATATGCCAGAATGTAGTTCTGTAAACATGATTCGGTATGAACAAAATCAACCATGTCACGTAATTTCTGCATCTCATTCTGATGCAATTCAGGATTGATGATATTTTGATCAATGATATACCTCTGCGTTTGGATATCCTGAGGAGAAAACAATAAGACACATTCGCTATCTACTCCATCACGACCTGCCCTGCCGGCCTCTTGATAGTATCCCTCCATATTCTTCGGGATTTGATAATGAATCACGAATCGGACATTCGACTTATTAATTCCCATGCCAAACGCATTGGTCGCTATCATGATTGTAATGGAATCATTCAGGAAAGCCTCCTGCTGGTCCTGCCTTAATGTATCAGAAAGCCCGCCATGATATTTACCGACGGATACTCCTTTTTTCTCAAAAAACGTATAAAGGTTTTCAACTTCTTTCCGTGTCGCACAATAGATAATACCTGAATGCTGATTATTCTTTTTTACATATTTTTCTACCCAACGTTTACGATCTTCTCCTTTTACCACCTGAAAAAATAAGTTCGTCCTCTGGAATCCAGTTAATACTTTGTATTTTTCCGGAATATGCAAGTGATGAAGAATATCGTATTGCACCTGGGGAGTGGCAGTTGCTGTAAGAGCAAGAATCGACGGGTTTGAACGTAGTTGGTTCACTGCGTTGTAGATCCCTAAATAGCTTGGTCTAAAATCATGGCCCCATTGGGATAAACAATGGGCTTCGTCAACAGCTACAAGGGGAATGGGCAATGTATTGAGGAAACGAATGAATCCATAAGATTCCAATCGCTCGGGAGCAATATAAACTAGCTTGTATTCCCCTGATGATATCTCTTCCATTCTATTCTCTACTTCACTGGTTGAAAGGGTACTATTAATATAGGTAGCGGGAATCCCTTGATGAATCAATGAATCCACCTGGTCTTTCATCAGGGAGATAAGGGGCGAGATCACCAGGGTCACGCCATCGAGCATCAGTGCGGGAATCTGGTAACAAAGTGATTTCCCACCGCCAGTGGGCATAATGCCGACTGTGTTTTTTCCGTCTAATATGTATTGAATGATCCTTGCTTGACCATCCCTGAATTCATCATAACCAAAGTATTGCTTTAATACTCTTTTTGCTTCTGAGATCACAATCTTCCCTCCAAATGATATTCTTGTCCCTATATTGTATTAAAGAAAAGCGGAGGTGCCAATAGGAAGTCCAAAGTTCACACAAAAAACCCCCTCTTTCTCTCCGATTTGAGGGGGGCCATTCCATATAATTATAACGAATAAACCTTCTTACCATTATGCCACGTTTCTATAACCTTGATGTTATTTAATTCATCACTAGAAACCTCCATGGGATGCCGATCCAGCAGGATGAAATCTGCACGTTCTCCTTCTGATAGTGTTCCTGAATTATGTGGTTCATCTAATTCGATGATCGTAGGCATGGACGTATATCCCCGATAGGCTTCATTCACTGTCAGCTTTTCCTGTGGTTGCCAGCCGCCTGCTGGATTTCCGGAAAGATCTGTCCTGTTCACCGCTGCAAACATGCCCTCGAAGGGATCAATGGAACCAATAGGCAAGTCGGAGCTTAATGTATAAGGGATTCCACGGTTTACGATACTTTTAAATGCATCGCAGTAGGGAGCAAGCTCTTCTCCTACCCATTTTACTTTTTGGTTCCATTCCCCCATCAAGAAAGAAGGCTGAGTTTCAATGGTGGGTTTGATTTTTTCCAAGCGATACAGTAAGTCCTCCCCCAAGGTTTGAGCATGGATGATCCTGTGATGATACGTATCGGTTCGCGCTTCTTTCTGTTCGAGTGCAGTTATCGCCTGTTCAACTGCTTGATCACCGATGGCGTGCATGGCCACCTGCATGCCATTATTACCTGCCAGCCTTACCAGCTCATTCAACTCTTCCTGGGAATAGATCAAGATGCCATTTGTCTCAGGCCGGTCCTTATAAGGTATCCTCATGGCAGAGGTATGAAGGCGTTGAGTCCCATCAAGGAAAATCTTCACAGCCCCCACCTTAACATGCTCTGTACCTTCACCTGTGCGATGAGGATGTTGCTCAAGAAAATCCTGCAGATGTTCCTTTTTAAAGATGTAATGATGTAAATATACTCTTAAAGGTAATTCCCCTTCTTCTTCCAACTCGGTATAGGCCGTCCACAATCGTGCATATGAACCAATGAAATTCAGGTCGTCCGTGTGAATGGTTGTAATCCCATGCTTGAGCATATGAGGGATTCCATGTTTGATTGCATCCTTGGCATCCTCACTGCTTCTGCTCCGGAAATGATGTTTGATGAAATGAACGGCACTATCCTTGAAACGACCTGTCCATTCCCCACTGTCATCTTTTTCTTTAAAAGCATCTGGGATTTCGTTAAATTCCTCTTCGTCCTTTAATAATTCCATGACCTTATGATTCACAATGCACTCATGGCCGTCCTGATGAAGAAAAAACATATACGTATGTAAATGCAGTTCATCCAGATCCTTACCGGTCAAAAGATCATTTCGATCCTTAAACTCACTATCATCCAGGCCTCTTCCTACAATCCAATCCCCATTCTCCATCTCAGGATAATATTCAAGAACTTCCTTTTTCATTTCATCCCAGCTCGTCACATGTCTAAGGTCCAGTTCCCTCTTCATTAAACCATATCGTAAAAAGTGCATATGTGAATCATGAAAAGCCGGGGACAGCACTCTCTCCATCCCATCGACTTCTTCCTTCGTGTCGTTTTGCCTTTCCCCTTCTGTGATCTCCCTTATTCTCCCCTCCTCGATCGTTACACTATATTTCTTAGTGGGGTTTGTATATTCATGGCCGTCATATAATCGAACATTCGATATCTTCATTAGACACTTCCTCCTTATTGTTAGGTATATTCTTGTTTATACCTCAACCCGATTAGGTTAAACGTAAAAAAGCTGTACATGCATATTCGCATGTACAGCCTCTTCAATGAATCAGAACCATCTAAATGTTTTTTCTTCCTTATTTTCGTCAACTGGTTTGGTCAGCTTCCAAAAACCGTCCCACACAGTTTCTTTACGCTCATTTTCAATGGAAGTACTTTTCTCTTCTTTCTCTTTCTTGGACATGATGCTCCCTCCTTTAATACATAAATACATTACATACTATTCAAATGTAAAAAAAGAGTTTAATCATTTTTTGCAATTCAAAAAAAGAGTTACGATTAGGACTGAAAAAAGAACCAATCAGGGGATTGGTTCTCTACGTTCAATCAGGATGATTTCATTGTTGGATGGGGATTATCCACCACTTGGAGTACTTTAGTGGAAGTCACCATATCTTCTTTACAAAGCGGACACTTAGGTGTATCTTCACTTTTGAAATTGTCTCTCATCCAGCCCTTACAACCTTCAGCGGAACAAGCCCAAATCTTTGTTTCCTCTGTTTTTATTTCTTCCTCAACTTGATTTCTACGACCAAAAGCCATTGAACGTCCTCCTTTAAGATAAGTAGGATTTCCTTGCTAAGCTTTCTAACAGGAAAATATTGATTGTGGTAATTTATGCTGCAAATAGTATGTGGTCAATAATTGTACGTTAAATAATCGGATAAAATGCATCGATTATTTCCATTATACCATACTTGACTCCATTTTAATATACCCTCACTTAAGTATGGGCTTATGTAAAGATGGAAAGAATGAATCATTTTTTCTTTTTGCTCCTTGAGGATGACGCCTTCACCCCGCCTGGCATTTCTTGACTTGTCGTGCCCTGCCCTTCTACTTGAGCAGAACCCAAAGTGGCTTTAGAAGCATCCTTCTTCCTGTTACTCATCGAAATCACCTCCAGTTCTACCGTTCCCATGAATATCTTATTTTATGTATATCGTTTTATAAATCCAAATAGGCCCTTTCAATGAGTAAGAAACGGTTACATGGGAAATCTAATCATTAAATTAAGGTTTTAGGGTGTTGAAGTGTGTGTTCAAACGAAGAGAAGTTAAGAAGAGTATAGATCAAGGTTCTCCCCACAGCTTTGATATTGAGGACTTCCATAAGGAATTGCTTGGTTTGGTGAGCGATAGTGAAGATTTAGTATTCAGAGTCATCACAAAAGGGGATCAAAAAATCGCAGTGGCTTATTTTGACGATCTGATTAACATTACTTCCATGCAGGATAGTATTGTCAGACCCCTCGAAGAATCCAATGAAGAGCTGAACTATCGCCTGATTAAAGACACGATTAATATTGCAAAGCTTACAACAACCAATTCCATTACTGATGTAGTCGATAATCTTGTGAACGGGACCGCTTATATCTTTGTAGAGGGGGATACCCACGGGGTATTAGCGGATGTGGCGGATAAAGGCACCCGGGCACTTGAAAAGGCGGAAACCGAATCATTGGTGTTCGGGCCGAAAATCTCATTCACTGAATCCATAACTAAGAACCTCAATTTGATTCGCTCAAACATCAACGATCCTAAATTATGCGTTGAGACCTTTATGGTGGGGTCAAGAACGAAGAAAAAAGTTCAAATGGTTTATATTAAGGACATTGCCGAGGAAGAAAACGTCAATACGTTCAGACAACGGGTTACAGATATTGAAATTGACAGCATTGTGGATTCAACTGTACTTGCTCAATTGATTGAAGATAATTCTTTTACCTTCTTCCCGCAATTCATCACGACGGAGCTGCCTGACCGGTGCACCATCTCCCTTCTTCACGGCAAGATCGCCTTACTTGTGGATCGCAGTCCCACGGCGATCATCGGGCCTTCCACGTTCATAAATTTCTTTGAATCTACCGAAGATATTTATATGAGATGGAATATGGGTACATTTCTACGGATGATCCGCTTTGTAGCGATCTTTTTTTCAATTCTTTTGACTCCGGCATATGTAGCGGTCCTAACGTATCATTACGAAGTCATTCCTTCTGCTCTATTAGTGTCATTGGGACAGTCACGGTCAAATGTGCCCTTCCCCCCGGTCTTCGAAGCACTTTTGTTGGAATTTATCATTGAATTGTTAAGAGAAGCCGGAGCCAGATTACCAACCAAGGTAGGACAGACGATGGGGATCGTGGGTGGTATTGTCATCGGCCAGGCATCAGTTCAGGCGGGATTCACCAGTAATATCCTGATCATCATCATTGCGATTTCCGCTCTGGGATCCTTTACAGCTCCAAGCTACGCCATTGGGACCGCCGTTCGGATCATACGATTCCCAATCATCATCATGGCAGGATTATATGGCGGGGTCGGAATCATGTTTTGCTTTTGCTTTATATTGATTCATTTACTGAAGATCACCACATTGGGAAGACCCTATTTGTCTCCCATCTATCCTTTCAGATTTTCTGATTTGAAGTACAGTATATTCCGGATGCCATATCAGTATTTAGTCAAACGTCCCGTTTCCAACCATCCCATTGACAAGGGACGCATCCCGATTAAAAAAGCAAAAATGAAAAAAGACGTCGATGAGTAGAGGGTGAAGTGTATGGAAATTAATGTGAATCCTAAAGAACGGCTGATGTTTAATGCATTTTTGCTTATGTTTATTTTACATACCGCCCAAACCGGGGTCGGTATTGCCGGATTACCAAGGATCATCTATATGGAAGCGAATAGGGATGCTTGGATCTCGGTGATTATTGCCGGCATTCTTGTTTCATTTGTGTTATTTCTCATGATTAAAACCCTAGAAAACTATGATAGTGCAGATTTATATGGGATCCATATGGACATATTCGGAAAATGGATCAGTAAAGGAATGAATGTACTTTATATCCTGTTTTACCTGAGCGTGACGTATGTCATCCTGATGAATTACATCGAAATGGTACAAGCTTGGATCTTCCCGAGAATGCCGACTTGGCTATTGATGGGACTGCTCATATTCTTACTCGTTTATGGCGTTCTTGGAGGGATCAGAGTGGTAGTGGGAATTGCGTTTTTAGGTTTGATCCTGGCATTTTGGCTATTATTCATGATATATACCCCGGTTAAATTCATGGACTTCAATCACCTTCTGCCAGTCTTGACTTCCTCTCCCAAGGAAATCATGATGGGTGTCTATAAGACGAGCTTTACCATCATTGGCTTTGATTTAGTATTATTTGTCTATCCTTATATAAAGGAAAAGAAAAAAGTGTTAAAGTATGCCCTCATCGGCACCGGGTATTCAACCTTTTTATTCACGGTGGTGACCGTTGTTAGCATTGGTTTTTTCTCAGAGGACGCTTTGTTAAAGACAATCTGGCCAGTTCTATCCATGTTCAAAATCTTGAGGATTCCAAACCTGGAGCGCTTTGAATTTATTGCCGTATCCTTCTGGATGTTAGTCATCCTTCCGAACATATGCTTGTACTTTTGGGTAGCGACCAGGGGAATGAAGAGAGTATTTCATTTTTCTCAGAAAAAAGCCATCTATCTCTTTGCAGCCCTCTTATGGATATTATCACTATTCGTTCATGAAAGGGTAACGATGAATACCATCACGGATAAAGTGGGTACTGCAAGTTTTTTTCTGTCTTTTATGTATCCCGTCCTCCTCTTTATCCTGGTCAAATTAAAACATATCGGGAACAAGAAAATAGGTGTAGATAAATGAATAAAGTCATGTTACTTATTTTGGTCTGTCTCCCTTCTTTTTTCTTGAGCAGCTGTGTGGAGACGAAATATTTAGAAAAGCTCGGTCTGATCACAGCCGTCGGGTATGACCAGGCTGAAGATGACAAAATCACGGGGACGCTCGTGCTCTACCAGTTCAACCCTGGCATGGAGGATGTTGAAAAGGTCCTCTCCACCACGTCTAAAACCAGTAAAGGAATCAGGCTATCACAAAATCTAGAGTCTGATCACAAACTTGTGTCCGGCCAGTTGAGGATCGTCGTATACGGCCGGGAGCTTGCAGCCAGAGGGATTTCTCACCTCGTGGATACACTTGAAAGAGATTCCGCAATCGGTAATATGGTGTATTTAACGATCGCCGATAAGACGGCTGAAGAAGTATTGAGGTTTCAGACGGATGAAAGACCTTCAAATAGGGGGACCTACCTTTACAATTTAGTCAGGCAGAACGTAGAAACAGAGATGATTGTTTCCCCAACCCTCCAGGAATTCATCACTGATTACGGAAGCGTTGGTAAAGACCCCATCCTTCCATTATTGAAGGCGGCAAATGGAAAAGTCGGGGTAGATGGCTTCGCATTATTCACAAGAGATAAGTTCATTAAAGAAATTAATAAAGACAGGATCTTCTTCATCCGTTCTTTGATGGAAGACTACAACGCAGGCAGTGTAGAGGTTGAATTACCTCTAGATAAGTTCAAGCCTTACTTATCGCGCCTACCTGCAGCTCCCGATAGCAACAAAGTGTATATGATGATCGACAGCATTAAATCTTCCCATACGATTCAGACAGAAAAAAAAGAGCGGGCTTCATTCAAGGTCGAATTGAACCTTGAGTCCCGAATACTTGAAATGACCGAAGAATTGAAGCTGTCTAAACCAAAGGCCATGCAATTGGTTGAAGAGGAAGTTGAGAAATATATTGAAAAAAACATTAAGGATACCCTCCTCATGCTTCAGGAAGAAGGAACAGATCCGATTGGGTTTGGAATGGAGTACAGGAGCGTCAGGGGACACGAGGATTTGACAAGGAAGCAGTGGGACAAACTGTATAAAGAGGCTACCTTTGATGTGAAAGTGAATAACAAAATCATCCGTACGGGTGTTATCGATTAATAACGGGAACAGGTCTATCCATATTGGATAGACCTATTGTTCCATTCTATTGGAGATTTCCGTGATGATCGAGTCATCCTTGATCTCCATAGGCTGATCGTTCTCAAAGATGACCAATCCGTAATAGACCTGCAGATCATCATCACAGGCTTCACAAAAATACACTTCTTTCGGATCCCAAAATGCTATGGAGTGAAATTTCTTCGTTTTTGCCTTTGGATAACGTTCACTGAATCGTTTCATTTCCGTTAGAAATGTATCCATAGCTTCATCTCTGCTATCAAACGTCCAATCACTTCTGATATCCTTTTCCCAGCCTTCAAAAAACCACCATGGCTCTGCATCACTTTTGGTCGTTATAACTCTCCATGTAGTATCCAATGCTTCACCCTCCTTGCTACCATGTCCAAATTGTACATAAAATGGACCAGAAAGAAAAATATTTAACTTATCCCTCCTATAAAATTATTGACAAGTTCCCTACAGTACAAGCATAGGTTTAATAGAAAAGTACTCTGCTGTCTGATGAGGAGGGAAATCATATGAAGTTCATTGTATTAAAGAAAGGTTCCATCATTGCCATTTTAGTGACAATCCTGGTGATTACAGTCGGTACGATTTGGTCGTTATCTTCAAAAAACTCATACCCGACAGTTTCACTATCGGAGAAAACGGGAGAAAAACAAGTCATTCAGCTTGTGACAGGCGAGTTCAAATCGAAAACAGCCGACGGCAAGGAAATCGAAGCATATCGGTGGGACCCTGGAACAATTGTCGTGGAAAAAGGCAGAGAGGTCGAACTGCGCATTTACGGAGTAAACGGCATGGAACACCCTTTTTACATCGAGGGCACGGATGTTAAAGGTACTGTAAAAAAAGGGAAAGAGACCGTGGTAGATGTAACCTTTTCAAAGGAAGGAACATACAGGCTTATTTGTAAAATGCATGAAACCATCGAGAATAATGGTCCGATGATTGCTTATATCGTTGTCGATTAGCGCAATATTATAGAAATGAGAGGTCTCTAAAGTGGTTTGCCACATAGAGACCTTTTTAACATGCTCTCAAAATAATCTTTTTCACTGAAACTACTTGTTCACAATATCGTATAAAGAATTACCATGGATTCTAACCGCATTTCGCAGTATACTGTAAAGGTGATAAAATGATCATTCATTTATTATTGATGCAACTAGAATAGGAAAAGGAGTCTTCTCCATTGACATTCATTATTGTACAAGACTTATTGGATTTTTACTTAAGTCCTTTGCATGTCAGTATCGTATTTTTATTCATATTGGCATTGATCTGGGATCGGTGTCCATCACCATTCCATCTCTATACACAATATTATGATAAAAAACTGGAAGGAAACAACCTCATTGTCAGGCAGGTCGCAGAAAATGAGGCCTTACCTGTCAGGGTCTGGTTTACGACTTGTATGAAGTTTCAATTCTATCATACTGATAATGATGAAGAATCCTCTTCTGTATATATGTAAAAGAAAAGCATATAAATAGAGGAGGAAAAAACATTGAAGAAATTTTTATTCATTTTCGTTTTACTAATATTCGCATTGACTGGATGCCAGTCTGCCACCACTGATGGAGCATTCTTTCATGATTATCTTGTCAATCCATTTTCATTTCTCATTCATGAAATAGGAACCTTTCTTGGTGGGAATTTTGGCGTGGCCATTATCGTGATCACCCTTCTTATTCGACTTGTTCTTCTGCCTTTTATGCTAAAAACGTATAAGAATCAACAGGATATGAAAGGGAAAATGGCCTTGATCAAACCTGAGATGTCTGCGATTCAGAAAAAAATCAAAGAAACGAAGGATAAAGAAGAACAGAAAAAGCTTCAGCAGGAATTAATGATGCTCTATCAAAAAAACGGTGTAAATCCTCTCAACATGGGATGTTTGCCTTTATTGATCCAGACGCCCATCCTGATTGGACTCTATTATGCGATCCGCTCATCTTCAGAAATTGCCAGTCACTCTTTCCTATGGTTCAACCTTGGACAACCGGACCATATCATGGCGATTATTGCCGGGGTTGTGTACCTGGCCCAATCACGCGTTTCCTTGATGAACATCCCTGCAGAGCAGCAGGCACAGATGAAAATAATGGGGCTTCTGTCCCCGGTCATGATCTTCATCTTCTCACTGAACGCACCTGCTGCACTTCCATTATATTGGACGGTCGGAGGCGCATTCCTCATCTTGCAGACCCTGATCGGCAAGACCCTTTACCATCAGCAACCAGCATTAGAAAAACAGGAAAGTCAATAACAAAAGGGAGCCGGCCGGCTCCCTTTTGTACTATATTCAACCCTTACTTATTGAAAGACCCTGACAGAAACACGGTCGTCCCTGCAATGAATAGAAGGGCCATGTAAATGATAAATGGGTAAAATAAAAGTTTCCCGCTCCACTCCTTCCCGAATAACAGCCCCTTGTGCTCACTCGAAGCAACTGCTTCGGTGTGGGTTACGGGTGTTCCTTTCACCGGTGTCAAAGTGGTTGACAGCATTTCTTCATGATCCTGGTTATAAAGGGTCAACTCCCCACTTGGGGCAAGTTTCTGTGTGATCTTCCCGTTTACAGGCTGGGTAAATGGAATATCCTTTTTCAAATCATAAGAAGTGCCGTCCAATTGAAAGACGGTCTCCTTAGGGATATAATTCCTTTCAAACTGATTCAACCCATAATCAAGCAGTTTCTTCGTATCCGAATAAATGGCTCTTTTGGACTGTGCTTTCATCGTAACCACCACGAGCGAGAGTTTATCATTTTCAGCTGACGTCACCAGGGTGTGACGGGATTCGTCTATAAACCCATTCTTACCTCCCGTCACTTCAGGATAGGGAATTTCCCCCTTCACCATCTTGTGATGATTATAAAGCGTGGTATTCCATCCTTCAGCCTTCCAGTCCAGGGAGTCTATATCAAACAACTTCCTAAACTGTTCATTCTGTAACGCATAGCTTGTAATTTCAGCCATATCATAGGCGGTTGTATAATGATTTTTCCCATAAAGTCCATGAGGATTTTCAAAATGTGTATCCCGGACCCCCACCTCCTCCTTAAGAAAGAGATTCAATTTATCGACAAACTGTTCTACAGAACCTTCTGTATGTTCAGCGATGGCAACGGCGGCATCATTCCCGGAGTTCACCATCAGTCCTTGAAGCAGCTGCTCCATGGACAGCGTTTCACCGGCAGCTAAATAAACAGTAGAACCCTCGGTACGGCTTGCCTTCTCACTGATTTCCACCTGGTCACCGAGATTGCTATGCTGAATCGCATAAATCGCTGTGGCAATTTTTGTAATACTTGCAGGGTTCATTCGTTTGGTACCATTTTTAGAGTATAGGATGCTTCCGGTTTTTGAATCTATTATAATAGCCGAATCACTATAAATATTTCCTGGTTTTTTTACTGCATTTTGTTGAGCTGAAACACTTGGGGTAATGAAGCAAAGTAAGATCAGCACAATAACCTTTTTCATATATCCACACACCTGTCTTGTCATTGGTCTCACTTACCCATTCTACCAAAAATGGATTTCCTATAATCATTCAATATAAAAATGTTAAGAAATTGAAAGAATGATGCTAATTCCTTACATATTTCCCCGATTTTTCTTCCACCACTGATACTTTATTTCCATTTTCCCTCCGTTTCCACTAAAATGAGAGTATGAATATGAAACCTTTTACACGACGAAACGTAAGTATGATAAGCATCTTTATTAAGGGGTAGATGAAATGAACACATTTCTGCAATTTTTATTAAGGACGGTCATCTCTTTCAGTGTTGGGACCAGCAGTTTTATCGCTTACTTACTCCTCTTTGACATGGGATTTCCTCTTACACTCTTATCGGGTGTAGGTACGGGGGTACTCTTTTTCATGATCGTTAAGGCTCTTCAAAAAAAATGGTGGTTGAATAAAAATGGTCTTTCCGGACAGGAATTTCGATATATAAACAGCAATTTAAAAGAAGCGAAAGAAAAGGTAAAACGGCTGCAACGTCAGCAGTTAAGGGTAAGATCGCTCGGAGCTTTTAAGCAGATCCTTGAGATCAACCGATTAAGCAGAAGAATTTATCAACTTGTAAGAAAAGAGCCCAAGAGATTTTTTTCAGCTGAGTCCTTCTTCTTCTACCATTTAGACTCTGTCGTTGAGATTACGGAGAAGTATACGTTCCTGGCTTCCCAGCCTGGTAAAAATAAAGAAACCTTCCTGTCTCTCCAGCAAACCCGTACGACACTGGATGATTTAACAGGTTCCTTGGAAAATGATTTACAGAAAGTGTTGGCAGATGACATGGATCACCTGCAATTTGAACTTAATTTCGCCAATCAGCACTTAACGCACAAAAAAGATCTCAAATAAATGTCGGAGGTTTTATGATGGAACAACGAAATGAACAATCAGAATTGGATCTATTGCTTTCAAACCCGTTCGGGGAAGAAAGGCCTGCTGTGAACGAACAAACAAAGTCTCCCCTGTTACTTGACCGTTTGCCTAAAGAACAGCAGGAAAAAGCCAAACAATTAGCAGAACAAATCGACTACAAGGACTATGAAGCCATCCTTAAATATGGAACAGCAGCCCAAACTCAATTATCGTCATTCTCCCATTCAATGTTAGATCATGTGCAAAAACGGGATATCGGCCCGATCGGTGACGTGTTAGGCGATTTAATGAAAAAGCTCGAGCAAATGAATCCCGATGAGCTTAACACGAAGCAGAAAGGCGTATTTAAAAAGCTCTTCCGGAAAGTTTCATCTTCTTTACAGGAAGTGCTTTCTAAATACCAAAAAATCGGATCTCAGATTGATCGGATTTCAGTCAGACTCGAGCATTCGAAAAAGACCTTGCTCGATGATAACCGATTATTGGAAACCTTATATGAAAAAAATAAAGACTACTTTCAAGCCCTTAATATGTATATTGCCGCTGCTGAAATCAAACGGGAAGAAATCCAGCACAATCTCCTTCCTTCTTTGCGTAAGAAAGCAGAAGAAACCGATGATGAGCTGATCTACCAGGAAGTCAATGATACCATGCAGTTCCTTGATCGATTGGATAAACGAATTCATGATTTGAAACTGAGCAGGCAAATGACGATTCAATCCGCCCCTCAAATCCGTTTGATACAAAATACGAATCAGGCATTGGCAGAAAAAATTCAAGCTTCTGTCCTAACTGCGATTCCTCTTTGGAAGAATCAAATTGCCATCGCTCTTACCCTTCTGAATCAACAGAAGGCTGTAGCCGCTCAAAAGCAGGTATCACGCACGACGAACGAGCTGCTATTAAAAAATTCCGAGATGCTCAAAACAAACAGCATCGAGACCGCTAAAGAAAACGAACGGGGAATTATAGATATCGACACCCTGAAGAAAACCCAGGAAAACCTGATCTCCACGATAGAAGAAACTTTGGCCATCCAGGCAGAAGGCAGACAAAAGCGACAACAGGCCGAACAGGAAATGGTCACAATGGAAAATGATCTAAAACAAAAACTCATCGAAATCAGAAAGTAAAGAGAGTAATAAAATATGAGCTCTGGCCATTCCTGCGAATCTTATTGTGGAATGGCCATTTGATTTTATACCCACATTTACTTTCTCCCTCATTCGATTCCTGAATCATATGTCTTGCATATCCGATTTGATTATACTATCATTCTCCACATGCAAATAATTGATACCTCAATAAATTGCACACAATTTTATTGAAGCACAAGAAATAGTTCCCAAGAGTACCTGCGGAACAAAACGGGAAAAGCATAAGTGTTACCTGTCATCAAAAAGAAGAGGAGTTTTTACTATGGAAAACTATCAAAAACTTATCAATAAACAGCAATCATTTTTTCGTACCGGTATGACAAAGGATATCAACTTCAGGATAGAAGCTTTGACAAAGTTAAAGGAACTTATCCAAACGCATGAAAACGACATCATAAATGCTGTAAAGAAAGATTTGAATAAACCGGAAATAGAAGCTAAGCGAGCAGAAATCGGCCTTGTCCTTAGTGAGATTGACTTTACCTTAGAGAATCTTACTGGATGGGCATCACCTGAAAAAGTTCATACACCTGATACACATCGAGGGGCAAAGAGCTTCATTTATCCAGAGCCCTATGGATCGATCCTTGTCATCGCCCCTTGGAATTATCCATTCCAACTTGCCGTGGCACCACTTGTTGGAGCGATCGCTGCCGGCAATACCGCTGTCCTGAAACCATCGGAATTGACCCCGAACACTTCAAGACTGCTTGCAGGCATGATCAATGATCACTTCCAGGAAGAGTATCTCCATGTCGTTGAAGGAGAAGTTGAGACAAGCACTGCATTGCTTGAGGAAAATTTCGATTACATTTTCTTCACAGGAAGCACTGGTGTCGGGAAAATCGTAGCAGAAGCTGCAGCCAAGCATTTAACACCAGTCACCCTTGAACTTGGTGGTAAAAGTCCGACGATTGTACATACGGATGCGGACATTGATGAAGCGGCGAAACGAATTGCAAGAGGAAAATTTGCAAATGCGGGTCAAACATGTGTCGCTCCGGATTATGTTCTCGTCCATCGCGACGTAAAGAACGAGCTGTTGGAGAAAATGAAAGGAGCCATCCAAGCTAGTTACGGGGAGAAGATCATTCATAACCCAGACTTTGGCCATATTGTTAGCGAAAGGCATTTTGATCGCCTGAAAAGCTTTCTGGACAATGGAACCATTGTTACCGGTGGAGATTCAGACCGTCATAATCTCGTCATTGAACCAACGATTCTAGATTCTATTTCATGGGAAGATCCCATCATGCAGGATGAAATTTTCGGACCGATCCTCCCGGTCATTGAATATGAAGACACTTCTGAAGTGATTGATCAAATTAAGAAGCGTCCGAAGCCGTTGGCACTTTATCTATTCTCTGAAAATGAACCCCTTCAGGATGAAATATTGACGAATATCTCATTTGGAGGTGGCGCTATCAATGATACAATCAATCACATGACATCTCACTATCTTCCTTTCGGGGGAGTTGGCGCAAGCGGAATGGGCGCGTATCATGGCAAAGCAAGTTTCGATACATTCTCCCATTTCAAGAGTATCTTGAAACGCTAGAATTTAACATGATCATGTTACCTTTATCATTATGATTTACCTTGATAAGACAAGAATTTCATTCTTTCGATGGGTAAAACAGGACCAAGGGCCCTTCATATATGAAGGGCCCTTGGTCCATTACTACTGATTCTTCATCAACATTACTTCATTCATTTCTCCTCGTTGTGCACGATGCTGTCCGTTATGCTGTCATATTCATTCTCTGCAATAGCACTGCTGATGATTTCTTCTTTTTCTAGCTTTGCAACTGCCTCATATTCTGCATACATGGCGTGCTTCCTGAGGGTGGCGAGCTGGTTTTCTTTTAGTACCGGGTTGCGGTCAAATAAGTCATCCAATTGTGCTTTGAGCATATCAATTCTTTTTTGGTATGTATCAATGAGCTCCTTCGAAATTGGGTCTGTAATATAGAGCTTTTGTTTCACACGATGAATTTCTGATATTGCCGTTTCATAACGATGAAGCTGACTAAGTAATTTCTCGAATTCCTCATGACCTTCTTCTTTTGGCTTAATGCCCAGTACATTGATTAACGGTTTGATGGTAAGTCCCTGGACAACCAGACTGAATAATACAACACTAAAGCCGAGAATCAACACGTCCTCCCTGCCTGGGAAGTCCCGTGGCAGACTCAGTACAAGAGCAATCGAGAGAGATCCTTTCAAACCTCCCCAATTCAATATGTGCTTCCACATATGCGGAAAGTTTCCGATAAGGGACAAGCTTGTATAAACGGCTATACTCCTTGCCATTAATACGATAAGTATGGCTGCGAATATGTATGGCCACTTCTCGAGAAGGTCGATCCTTGTTATCTCGAGGCCGACCATTAGGAAAACCAGAGAATTCGCAAGTAATGCAGCAACATCCCAAAAACTGTTGATATTCAATTTGGTAGTGGGACTCATCCCGATCTTCCCGCCGAAATTCCCGAATATCAGTGCTGCAATGACCACGGCGATGACCCCTGAAGCATGAACACTTTCCGCCAGTAGGAAGGAACCGTAAAATAGGATGACACTAAAAATGATTTCAAGGGGATAGTCATCGTAGTACTTCGTTAATATTGAAAAGGCATACCCCAGGGAACCACCTATGATCACCCCTAATGAGACCACTCTGATGAACTCCCACAATCCACTTCCAAGACCCGCCCATCCGGCATCGATATATGATACAAGATAAAAGGCGGAAATATTGAATAATACAACAGCTAAACCATCATTGAATAGGCTTTCACCTTCAATCACAACGGCCAATCTCTTCTTAACGCCCACACTCTTGAATATGCTTAATACACTGACAGGATCTGTTGCACTCATCAGGGCTCCAAACACAAAAGCTGCCTGAATAGAGAAATCAAAGAAATAATACGCTGAAAAACCGATGATTAAAAATGATATCAGCGTGCCTCCGAAAGCCAAAGCGATGATCGGTTCTTTATTAGCCCTTAGATGGGAATAGGGAAGCTTCAATGCCGCTTCTCCCAATAGAGCCGGTAAAAAAAGGGTAATTATGACGAAATTAAAGATTTCTCCTTCGGTAATGAAGGCTTTAAGCGGCTCCAAAACAGGTATATTGAATAAACCGATCAGCGCCCCAACAATCACGAGAGCAATCGGATAAGGTTGCTTGAGTTTTTTGGAAATCGCCGTAATACCGGCTGCGATCATAACTAATATAAGACCCAGTTCGAAAATATGATGCATATCCAACTCATCCATATCTGTCCCTTCCTCCCTTGTACACTACTTTCTTCTTCCCTATCATGTTTATTTACTAACCTACCCTTTTGTATAAAAAAAGACTCATCTTCCCAACACATCATAACAGTTAAACGACTCTCATCTTTCTTTAGTATACAGAAATTTCCTTGGAGATTAAAATCTATCCCATTCATTGAATCATTTAAACCAGGATAAGGGATATCAAGGAAGGGGAAGAAAAGAAACTGGGACAAAAGTGTTAAGTGAAAAAAATCCGAACGATCATCGAAATTCACTTTTGAAATTCGAAATCGTTCGGATTTATCATTTAGCTGTTTACGTAAATACTGTTGCTTTTGGATGTAGTGATTAGTGGTTGATTTCTGCTCCAGTTGCTCGCTTTCCGCGGGGCTGGCGGTGAGCCTCCTCGGGCTTTTGCCCTGTGGGGTCTCACCTGTCCAGCGTTTCCCGCAGGAGTCGAGCACCTTCCGCTCCAATCAACTTTCCAGGCGTAAGTGTTTCACTATAACATTGGAGTGTCCACCATAGCATACACCAACTCTTATTCTATTATTCCCTTCACCCCTATAATTTCAAACAAAGTTTGATATTTTCATAGGATTTTTTCTCAGACTCCTGATGTGAATGACCCATTCTGCTAGACACACACCTAATAACCGAAAACTGGAAAATAATTGTCTGTGTATGAATTACTTTCTTGGTGAAACGGGCCTTTTATTATTTTCACTAAAGTATATTCAGTGTATATAGCATGATCTAGCTATTGATTGGAGTGCAAGACGCAAACTCCTACGGGAAAAGCGGAATAGGTGAGACCCCGCAGGAACGACAGTGACGAGGAGGCTCGCCTTCCGCCCGAGGAAAGCGAAGTCTTGCACGGAAATCAAAAGCGATGTAACAAGTGATCCCTAATTTTTTGATTTTTCGTCTTTAAAGGAAATGGATTTATGCCCCGACCTCTTTTAAACATTTATATACTCTTGTACAGGAGCTTTCTGAGTAATGGGAATAATACTTCCGGGAGTTCTTCCACATTTGAAACAAGGATACTGTAATTCCCATAAATATTTTGGATGGTTTTTCTTTGGGACTCATCGATTTCACCGTTTGACAAAAACACGTTGATGACTTCGATTCCCTTTTTCCTTGCATCCAATACTGCTTCGTGAGTATCGACAATTCCATTCTGTTCGTACTCCATGGCTGCAGGCTCACCATCTGAAAAAACAAGAAGGAATTTTTGTTTTTCATTCCGCATCAGAATTCTTTCTGTTATCAAACGAATGGCAAAACCATCCCGATTGTCCTCTTCCGGTTGAAGCTGCATGATTTCAGAACCACTGCCTGGTTTCAGAGAGGTATGGAAATCCAACACAGGGTTTAAGTAATTCGGCTGACTGGTTTTGGTCGCACGATTCGTATCTTCCCAGAAGCCGATGACCTCATGTGGTACCCTGACTGATTTTAAGGATTCATGAAACAACGTTATACCTAGCTTCGTTTGATCCATTTTGTCAAACATGGAGCCTGAACAATCGACCAGTAGAGAAAACACTGCATCTATCTCTGAGGAAGGATTCTGCTTTTTGTAAAAAAGTCTTGGATTATCATCGGTTATGAACCGTAATAACTTGTTATTCAATCTGCCGAAATGCAGATCGCTGCGCGGCTGTATACGCTTATGTTCCAGTGTTTTCTCAATCATCTTCTGAAGCTTTTTTTGAAATGGAGCAATCATTCCTTTGTTCTGATTATACTCAAGCTTTTCTTCAGAAGTGGGAACAGACGGTGTAAGAAAGTGAGGTACTGCGAAGCGATTGTCCTTTCCATACTCACTTTCTCCCCCTCCTGACTCTTCCCTCTCCTGCTCCTCGGCTTTCACATTATGGTACTGCTCCCTTTCTGTCTCCTGCATAGAGCCTTGAACCATTGCCAATGCCTGATCAGCATCATCTCCTTCACGGACACCTTCTCCCATCAGGTCGGATTGAGAACCTTGATCCAGATCGAACTGCAGGAAGGATTCCCCTTTGTCACTTGTTTCCCTGTGCCAAGTACGGAATTCTTCATCCAGGATTTCTTCTTCCCCTGTGCTTTCTTCTTCCAGCACATCATTATTCTCTAGAGGGTCTTTCCTTTTTAAATCATCAAATGTTTCACCGTATGTTTCTTCTATCTCATACACGTCCACTGGCAGATGGAAGTATTCATTCAACATATCTTTTTGAACAATTTCATCCACAACCTCTACAATCTCCAAAGCTACCTTTACGACATCTTTTGTCTGACGGGTTTCATAAAATCGGGTAATCTGGCCATGAATGAACGGCATGGCCAGGTCAATATCCTCATTAATCTTCACCGGTTGTTCCAAGGGGGATTGGGCGTGTAGAAGGAGGTAAATCGAATTGAACAGAGCATCGGTGAACACGCTTTTCGTCAGATTCACTTTAAGCTGGGCCTCAAAGTGTTGACGGTATAATGTTCTTCTGGTGTCAAATGATTTCTTGGTGCCCGGGCGTTTGGATTTGCAAATTTCCTCTAATCGTATCTCTTCACCGATGACAAATAATTGCTTTGCAAATCGCGGGACCGAAGTGGCTTTTACTTTTTCAATGTATGTTATCACATCTTCTATGACCGTTTCATGGAGATTACCGATGGTCCTCAAGTAGATATCACTTTTCAACCCATGGACTTCGTCATCTCTTTTTCGATGATCCCAGAAATGACTGACATAGACCGTTTCCTCTTTATAGTCCAAATAAGAAAACGGACCATATTTTAGGTTCATATCCCCATTCTTAGACAGTGTCTTAGTAAGATCCGCCATTTCCATCACTAAAAATGAATCGATGTTTTCATCATTAAATTGAATAAATCGGTGCATTACAAATCCCTCATTCAAATAAGGTTTCTGCTATATTCAGAATAGCCGCTTTCTCACGTTCATCTTCAAGCTTATCAACAATTCCCCTCTGTATCGCACGCTTGGCAGGGAGATACAGAGCCAAGTCACAGGCATCAAGGAGAGCACGTATGGAAGCTGCTTCCTCTGAAATTTGTCCATTTTTTACCTGGATCAGTAAATCCGAAGACAAGTCTACAAATTGGCCGATGAGCTTGTCATCCGTAAGCCTACTTTGACTTTCAATGACACTCTTCAGCGTTTCTCCTTCAATATAAGGTACGTCTATGACAACAAAACGATTTTTAAGGGCCTCATTTAACGGAACCGTACCTACATACCCTTCATTAATGGCTGCTATAACACCAAATGAGGGAGCAGCTTTCACGACTTCACCTGTAAAAGGGTTCGTAATGCTTCTTCTATAATCCAACACACCGTTTAAAATCGGCAATGTTTCAGGTTTGGCCATATTGATTTCATCGATATAGAGCAGGTGACCATTTTTCATTGCTTGAATCACAGGTCCTTCAATGAAATCGATGGTATTTTTCCCATCCCTTTCGCTGATCGTTTTATATCCTAATAATGCTTCTGCATCGAGATCAACCGAGCAGTTGATACTATGCATCGGCTGAGAGAATATCGATGATAATGTATCGGAGAGCTTTGTTTTTCCTGATCCCGTTGGTCCTTTAAGGAGAAGGTTTTTTCCAATGGAAAGGGAGATGATGCTGTCTTCGATGATATAATTTTCACTGGCCGTATATCCCCCTTCCCCGATCAATGAAGGGTTCTCAGTACGAGCGAATGCTTGTTTTCTTTCATTTATTATACGAGTGACCGATTCCGGTAGTCGTCTTTCCAAATTCATGCTTTGACATCCTTTCCAATTCACATACTAGTCATTCTACATGTAATAGCGCTTACACTGCAAAGGGTCTGCACAAATTTATTTTTTCAGCAGGTCAAGAAAAAAACACCCATTTCCGGGTGTGGTACGCTTTTATACGTTCAGATCATATCGGGTGAATCCCCTATAGACATACATGCCGGCTTTTTGATAGACAATGGTGGCATCGGTGTAGCTGTCACTGTCTACGGATAGTGCTGCTGATTTCATCCCACGTTCTTTTAGCTTGCCAAATGCGTAATAAAGTAAATGATGGGCAAGTCCCATGCGACGCAAGTTTCTCTTGATACCCAGATGAGAGACCTCCCCCATCCTGGTCTCTTCATTGACAGAACAAAGGATAAATCCTATGAGATTGTCTCCTTCTTTCAATAGATACCAAAGAGTAGGATCGAAAGAAGGGCGAAGAAAACGCTTCTTGAATTCATCCAATTCAGTCGGGTGATAATCAAAATGATCCGAAAAAACCTCTTCAAAAAGTTCATGAAGACAATGAGTTTCAGTATCGGGATTGAAAATTGTAATTTGATAAGAAGAAGGAATGGAGGTAATCGTCAAATCTTCAAGATCCTTTTTCATCTGAAACCAAAATCGGGTTGCAGTAAACCCACATTGTTCGAAAGTCTTTTTCTCTACTTCAAGATTTGCGGATAGGATGATCGTCTTGTTTTCGCTTTTCATTTTTTTTTCGATAGCGGATGATACTAATTCTTTTACCATCTCATTTATGTAGTGACCCATATGTTCATTTGGGTTAGCAAGAATTAAAGAGGGCAGGCGATGATCTTTTTCAGTCAAAATGGAAAGGGCAGCTAATTCCCCATTATGCCAAAGACCTATCCGATCCGTTTCTGGAATCGATTCAACCATCTCATGTATTTCTTCTTCGCTGGTTTGCCTTTCTCCAAATGCCTTTAGTTCATAGTTCATAAATAGTTCTTTCAGTGATGACATGTCCTGTAGAGTTACCACCCGTTTACTAAATGATTGCTGCATTTGCCGTCTCCCCATCCATCCCAATTTTCAAGCACGTTGAACAATGCATTACTAATATGAAGATTACGAATAAATTAACATGAAAAAAGCTGATTTCTTCCGTACAGGAAAAAATCAGCTGGAAGATGTTTAGACCTCTACGAAGTATTCTTTGTAGAATCCTCCCATTTTGCCACTTTCATCAATGACGAAGTAGTATTCTTCTGATTCGTTTTTCACTTCGTATTCTTTTCCAACTGTAAGGACATTCGCAACTGTATATTTCTTCGCGTCCGTATGTACACACTTTATCTTTTTATTCGAATGTTTCTCCGTCCAAGTTTTATGGATCAAGTCGATAACCTCCTTTTCAATAGAACTATGCTACTAGTATATTCTTACAGGCGCATTAGTTCAACTACTATCTAAATCGGAAAACGACTGAACCGGTATCAGGCACTCGTTTGATAGTTTTTTGTCGACTTTTTATGGATTTTGTCACATCCAGCAACTGTTATATGGTATATTATAGGAGATTATATATTGGGAGAGGTTCGATATTCGTGAAAAAAGGATTAATCAGAATAGGGATGGTTTTCCCCATCCTTCTGTTTTTTTATATGAGTACCCACCGGCCGAATGAAGAACAGTTTTACTCTTGGCTTTTAAATGAATATGATATCGAATGCCATGCTTCGATAACTTGCACCAAAAAAGTGGAGGGGAATTCATATACAACGCTGATCGAAACCGGATCAAATATTAAGAATGGGTACTTGCTGTTTAACACAATCGGGAAGACCTATGAGGATGAGAATGGTTCCAGAACCACGGTTAAGGCGATAGGAGTATTCGGTAAGTATTTCACGATTATAATAGATGAACAAGGCTGATGGAAATACTTCCATCCGTCTTTTTTTATTTCCGATACCTTACTTTTTTCCACTTTGTTGTATTGGTGCTTTTTTTCATGGTGAAGAAGAGTCCGTAAATAATCAGTGCAATCAATAGGATGACAAAAACAATCCCCGCTTTTACGCTCACTTCCTCTAACAGTGCTTGAAAGCTCTTAGGGAAGTAACGGCCAATCTGAAAATAGATGATTCCCCATACGAAAGCTGATGGAAGGGCAAAAAGAAGATATTTCATGAGGGAGATCCCTCTGGTTGTACCTGCAATATATGGCATGAATAACCGGACACCTGGTATAAAATAGCTGAACGAAATCGCCAATGGACCATATTTATTCAGCCAAACTTCTCCATTTTCAATGAGTTTCTTGGATTTGTTTCCATTCCTCATCCGGGATGTTAACTTAGTACCAAGATACCTTCCATTCATGAAGGCAAAGATTCCATAGGAGATCAATCCACTATACATAAAGAAAAAAGAGGTGTACGGATTAAAATGTCTCCATTCAGAAAGATATCCGGCTAATGCGGCAGCCAGTTCGTTTGGTACCGGTAAACCCACAAACACGACCCAACTAAATAGGAACATGGCAATATAACCAAATTGATCAACCAAATGAAGTAAAAAGTCCATCACACACCTCTTTTCACACACTACAATTTGTGTATCCCCAGGGACCCAGCTGGTCACTTATTAATACCGAAGCTGATTTAGATGAAAAGCACTACTGATTCATGAAGCGTCCGCACCTTTAAATTGACTCCAGGAGATTCTCCACTTGTTCTTTCGTCATACCGATTTCCATTAACTGTTTTTGTAGTTTTTCATGGTATGACTGACTTACATGTGGACGGCTGCCCCTGAGGATTTCCCTGGCGTAATGATCGGGGGGACACGTTTCATCATATTTTACCTTTACAATAAAGGTCAGTACATCATTATGCGGTTTGCCGTCTATCAGTAGGTCTATGAATGCCGCTCTGTACCAACCCGGGGTGACCCCCTCCCTGGTAAACAGGTACTCTACTGCCTCTTTAGGGAGATCATATACAATCCCTTCCATCGTTCCTCCATCTTCTATGATATCTCCACGGCCTCCATCATGTACCTGAAAGAGATACTTCATTGTATACCCTTTCAACAGCCCTGCTCCAAGGCAATTCTTGAAATGATGATCGACCTGAGCTTTTTTAAATCGATCATCATCCATACATGATCCGTATGCGAAATATAGGGTTCTTTCAGGTTTCCCCTTAAGAAATTGATGGACCTTCCAATCTCCTGAAGGAATTTCTTGTTGAAATAATGCTTTATGTTTGGAATAAAAGACAAATGCTTCCCGGGTTCCGGTGTCTGTTTCAACTTCCTTAAGCTTTCGGATAAATAGGTTCTCCTCACGATCTTCCAGGAAATCCTCAAGTTCATCGATCTCCAATAAGATGTCGGAGTCGATCTTATATAATTCTCCATAGACCGTTCCATTACCTTCTTTAAGGGCTGGGTAGCCTCTATTCGTTTCATATAGAAGTCCTTCTACCCAGGCTTGTTCCCGCACCAATGAAGCATCCTTTAATAAAGAATGATTACTCTCATGTCTTCTTAACGTACCATAGACAAAAACGTACACCATGTTACCCCTTCCCCTTGTTAACATAACTTTGTTATAGTTAATCATTCAAACTAGCTTTCTTATATTTTATTTTATCAAATGAGCTTTGATATTTCAGTATACGCTACATTCATTATACGAAAAATCATTAAAAAAGGACGCAGCTGTGACAAAAGTGTTTAGTTAAAAAGAAAATCCGAACGATCATTCGAAATTCTTTTTTGAAAATCGAGATCGTTCGGATTCATTATTTGGTTGTTTACGTACATGTTTATGCTTTGGATGTAGTGAGTAGTGGTTGGTTTCCGTTCCAGGTGCTCGCTTTCCGCGGGGCGTGAGTTGAGCCTCCTCGGGCTTTTGCCCTGTGGGGTCTCAACTTTCCCGCAATTCCCGCAGGAGTCGAGCACCTTCTACTCCAATCAACTTTCAAAGCGTAGGGTCACACTATAACTGCTATATCATTACATACACTAACTCTTATTTTATTAGTTTCAGAGACGTATCAGTTAATCATACAAATACTATTTCTTACCTAATGTAAATGAACCATACTGCTCTGATATACCGGGGCTTATATTATTCTTTCAAAAGCACTCAATGTATATAGCAGGTTCAAGCTGTTGATTGGAGTGCAAGACGAAGACTCCTACGGGAAAAGCGGAATGGGTAAGACCCCGCAGGAGCGACAGCTGTGAGGAGGCTTGCCTTCCGCCCGAGGAAAGCGAAGTCTTGCACGGAAATCAACAGCGGTTTAACGTGTGATCCTAACTAATTGTTTGATTTTCCATGTTTAGAGGAACTGGATTTCGTTGTGTCCAATCCTCATACTTTACAGGGAAACGCTTACAATTTTTTAATTACTTTTTTTGAATGGCGGTTTGCTTCGCCTGCTCTTTTAATCGGAATTTTTGGATTTTACCGGAGGCAGTCATTGGGTAGGAATCTGTAAATTCAATATATCTTGGGATTTTATGCCGCGAAATCTTACCGGTGCAATACTCTCTGATCTCTTCAGAAGTCGCAGTCTGTCCTTCCTTCAGAATGATCCAGGCCATGACCTCTTCACCATAAACCTCATCTGGAATCCCAATGACCTGTACATCCAACACCTTAGGATGGGAATAGAGGAACTCTTCAATCTCTCTCGGGTAAATGTTCTCACCACCTCGAATGATCATATCTTTTAATCTTCCTGTTATCCTGCAATATCCATGTTCATCCATGACGGCTAAATCACCCGTATGGAGCCAGCCTTCATCGTCAATGGCAAGCCTTGTCGCTTCTTCATTCTTATAGTACCCTTTCATGACGTGATATCCACGGGTACATAATTCTCCCTGGACTCCATATGGAATTTCCCGATTTGAACCGGGCTCTACAATTTTCACTTCGACATTCGGCAAGGATTTCCCAACGGTTTCGACCTTTAATTCAATCGGATCATGGGTGCGTGTCTGGGTGATCACGGGGGATGACTCAGTCTGGCCATATGCAATCGTGATTTCATCTGCTCCCATTTTTTCCATGACCCCTTTCATCACTTCAATCGGACAATTACTGCCTGCCATGATACCTGTGCGAAGATGGGATAGATCATATTGATCGAAATCCGGGAGATTTAACTCGGAAATGAACATGGTAGGCACTCCATGAAGGCCTGTGCACTTTTCATCCTGGACCGTCTTCAGGACCTGACGGGGATCGAATTCCTGTAACGGGACCATTGTGGCTCCTACGGAAACACAAGCAAGTACCCCCAGCACGCATCCGAAGCAATGAAAGAAAGGGACTGGAATGCATAAACGATCTTCATTACCAAGTCTCATGCATCCGGCAATATTATGCCCGTTGTTTACGATATTGGAGTGAGTGAGCATGACCCCCTTCGGAAACCCTGTCGTCCCTGACGTATATTGCATATTGATGACATCATGAGGAGATAGGCTGGAAAGTCTTTCATCAAGCTCTTTATCTTCCACTTCTTTCCCTTTCTCCATGATATCCTGCCAGCTATATGTACCCGGATAGGAATTCTTCCCTAAAACAATCACATTTTTTAAGAAAGGCAGTTTTTCACTTTTTAATTCCCCCGGCTCGGAAGATTTCAATTCCGGACAGATTTCATAGAGCATGTCTATATATGACGCACCTCTGAATTCTTCCATCAAAATAATGGTCTGACTGTCAGATTGTCTTAGCAAATATTCTAATTCAGCACTTCGATAATTTGTGTTCACTGTGACCAGTACTGCACCCATTTTCCCGGTGGAGAACTGGCTCACTAACCATTCAGGGGTGTTTGATGCCCAAATGGCGATATGATCTCCTTTATTCATACCAAGATTCATGAAGCCTTTTGCAGCCTGTCTGCACAATTGGTTAAATTCGCGATATGACCACCTCAACCCCCTGTCAGCATAGACAACCGCTTCAATGTCCGGCTGAATGCGTGCTTTTTCTTCAAGAAGATCCCCTACTGTAGTGTGTAAAATCTCCGACAAGTGATTTTCCCCCTTTGTTATGACCCCTTATAAATTGGAACCTACCCTAAGTGATTCAAGAGGTGAAATTTCAGTTCCTTATGCGTGTATATTATCACAAAAATTTAAATTTTCAAACTAATCAACACATACCTGTTAAAAACAAGTTAAATAGTCGGTGCCCCGTTGTCGACAAAATCCAACAAGTCCTACATGGTATAACCGGATTATATAGACAAAAAACGTCTTCTTTAAACCAAATTCACCAAAACAACTAAAAATACAACTTTAGACGGAAATTATGAAAAAACACTTTTCAAATGAATGTTTTCTATGTAGAATAAATAGAAAATATAGAAAATTCTATATTTTATACATTTCCTGGGAGGTTGGTCATGAAAATCTTAAGTAATGAACAGTTGGTGGCAGCTTATCGTGATGCTGAGAAACAAGGGAATGATCAAGACTGGATATCGCTTCTTAAGAAAGAAATTCGTAACCGTGGATTGAAACCTTTTAGGAAATCTTGACGCTTTAAATAAACAAAAAAATTGAAAATCAACTTATCTCACCCCCTGAGATACAAATTGATGACAGACTCAAGTTCATTTGAGTCTGTCTCTTTTTACGACTTTAAATCCATGATATTCCTCTATTTGCTTAAATTGATTGTGATCGAGAAGTCCGATCTTATGAAACAAATAAGAGTACCAAAGCACTTTTTTTGAGTGATAAGCGTTCATTTCCCCCACCCTCTCCGATTATTGTCCATAAGTTTCCTAAAAGCAACTTTATTTTATTTAACCATATTTTATGTATTTGGTGAAAATACGTGAAAAAAAAGCTGACTCATATACCACAAGGGGTCATATGAATCAGCCAAACATTCATCTATTATTATTCAATCAGAGTTGCTTACCCTTCAAGAAGTAAATCTTCAGGGTTTTCAAGTAAGTCTTTAACCATTGCCAGGAATCCAACAGCTTCTTTTCCATCAATGATTCTATGATCATATGATAAAGCAATGTACATCATCGGACGATTTTCCATTGTGTCTTTATCAATGGCTACAGGACGAAGTTGGATTTTATGCATCCCAAGAATTCCAACCTGTGGTCCATTTAAGATCGGTGTGGACAGTAATGAACCGAACACCCCACCATTTGTAATGGTGAATGATCCTCCTTGCAGGTCACCAAGGGATAACTTGTTGTTTCTGGCCTTAGTAGCCAGTTCCATGATTTCCCCTTCAATTTCTGCAAAGTTCTTACGTTCACAGTCACGTACGACAGGTACAACCAATCCATCATCCGTGGATACGGCTACGCCGACATCGTAGAATTTCTTAAGGACGATTTCATCCCCGTCAATTTCACCGTTCACATAAGGGTACTTCTTAAGCGCTGCTACCACTGCTTTTGTAAAGAAACTCATGAAACCAAGTCTTACATCATGGTCATCAAAGAATTTGTCCTTTTTACGTTTACGTAACTCCATGACTTTACTCATATCAATTTCATTGAATGTCGTCAGCATGGCAGCTGTTTGCTGAACTTCGACTAAGCGTTTTGCAATCGTTTGACGGCGACGGGACATTTTCTCACGTACCACTGGCTTTCCATCATCTTTCTTAGCAGGAGCCTTCTTCTCTTGCACAGAAGGTTTAGAAGGAGCTTCAGCCGGTTTATTGCTGTAGGCTTCAATGTCCTGCTTGCGCACACGGCCAAGGGGATCTGTTGGAACATCAGAAAGGTCGATGCCTTTTTCACGTGCTAGCTTACGAGCTGCCGGTGAAGCGATTGGACGATTCTTTTTGTCTTCTTTGGATGGCGCTTCTTCGGATGTGTTTTCTGCCTTCTCTTCTTGCTTTGAAGCAGGCGCTTCTTCCTTCGCTTCAGAAGTGGAAGGGGCCGGAGCTTCTCCTCCTGCACCAACAATGGCAATCACTTGCCCGACTTCAACAGTATCCCCTTCATCTGCTTTTAGCTCTTGGATCGTACCTGCTTCTTCTGAAATGACTTCAACATTTACTTTATCCGTCTCAAGCTCGACGATATATTCGCCTTTTTCAACATAATCACCCGGTTGTTTGAGCCATTGTGCAATCGTACCTTCTGTAATTGATTCTGCTAATTCTGGAACTTTAATTTCTGCCACTGTGATGTCCTCCTCTTTCTTATCGAGTTAACGCTTCGTTAATAATTCGTGATTGTTCTTTTTTGTGTACAGTTGGTTCACCTTCTGAAGGACTGGAACGTCTGCGACGTCCTACATAGTACACTTCCACACCGTCAGGAGCTATATCACGAAGTCGTGATTCTGCAAATGTCCAAGCACCCATATTCTTAGGCTCTTCTTGGATCCAAACCAATTCTTTGAGGTTTGGATACCTTTCTAAGATAGATGTGATGTCTCCTTTAGGGAAAGGATAAATTTCTTCTATTCTAAGAACATGTAACCAATCTTTATCCTCGATATCTTGAAGCTTTTCTTCTAGATCAATTGCCATTTTCCCACTGCATAATACAACGCGCTCAACCGCATCTTGGTTTTCTCCAAGACCCTTCTGCTCAAGGACCGAATGGAATTCCCCATTGGCAAGCTCTTCGGCTGTGACCGCTGCAAATTGATTTCGCAGCAAGCTTTTCGGTGTCATAATAACCAGAGGTCTGACTTCTTCCTTCTGTAAAATGGCTGCCTGACGTCTTAGAATGTGGAAGTACTGACCTGCAGTGGAACAATTGGCTACTGTCCAATTATATTCCCCACCCAGCTGTAAGAATCGCTCTAAACGAGCGCTTGAGTGTTCAGGACCTTGTCCTTCGTATCCATGGGGAAGGAGCATGACAAGACCTGTTTTTTGTCCCCATTTCGCCCGACCGGCTGAAATGAATTGATCAAACATCACTTGTGCCATATTGGAGAAATCACCAAATTGAGCTTCCCATAGAACAAGGGTTTCCGGAGCAAAGACATTATACCCATATTCATATCCAACAACCGCAGTCTCTGTAAGAGGGCTGTTAAGAACGACAAACGATGCATGACTATCTTCAAGATTGTGTAAAGGAATATATTCTTCTCCGGATTTCTCATCATGCAGTACAAGATGGCGCTGAGCAAATGTACCACGTTCGGAGTCCTGACCAGTCAATCGTATTGGGGTGCCATCCTTTAAGATGGATGCAAAGGCAAGAGTCTCGGCATGTGCCCAATCAATCTTTCCTTTTCCTTCAAATACCTGGCTGCGCCTCTTTAAAATACGTTCTAATTTCTTGAACACATTAAAGCCTTCAGGCCATTGAAGCAATTCACTGTTCAGCCCTTCAAGCTTTTTGAAATCGACGCTTGTATTGATTTCAGGCAGGCCATTGGCAACATACTCTGGTGGAGCAAGGACCGTATCGGGATCATCGTCTTTGGCAGGTACTTTTTCATACGCCGCTTTTAATTCTTCTTCGATTTCAGTATCCATTTTCTCTACGTCAGCATCTGTTACGATACCTTCTGAGATGAGTTTGTCAGCATACATCTTCTTAACATTTGGATGATCCTGAATGACTGAATACATCAATGGATTCGTTACCATCGGTTCGTCCATTTCATTATGACCAAAACGTCTGTAGCCGATTAAATCAATGACAAAGTCTTTACCGAATGTTTTACGATATTCATAGGCAAGGACTGCTGCAGCAAGACAGGCTTCCGGATCATCCGCATTGACATGCACAATTGGCACTTCAAAGCCCTTGGCCGTATCCGATGCATACTTTGTCGAACGTGAATCACGGCTTTCAGTTGTGAAACCAATCATGTTGTTGGCGATGAGGTGAATCGATCCACCTGTATTGTATCCGCGCAGTTGACTCATATTTAACGTTTCGGCAACGACACCTTGACCCGGGAAGGCAGCATCTCCATGTATCATGACTGCATATGATGCTTCAGGAGACTGCTCAGGATAGCCTTTATCTTCACGGACTTCCTGGGCTGCACGTGTGTACCCTGCAACGATCGGACTGACAACTTCCAAGTGACTCGGGTTGTTGGCAAGCGTCACCCGTGCACGGGCTGTCGGTGACTGCTGTGGAGAAATTTCACGGTCTGCCCCCAAATGATACTTAACGTCTCCCGTCCATCCAAATGTGATGCCGATTGATCCTTCAGAAGGAATTAAGTCCTTACTCGGAGCGTGTTGGAATTCTGCGAAGATCATCTCGTATGGTTTCCCGATGACATGTGCCAAAACATTCAGACGTCCTCGATGAGCCATTCCGATATTGACGGTTTTAGCACCTGATTCAACAGAATAACGAACCATCTCGTCCAGTAATGGAACCATCGTGTCCAATCCTTCAATTGAGAAGCGCTTTTGACCAACAAAGGTACGATGAACATATTTCTCAAATCCGTCCACTTGGGCAAGACGCTTTAATAACGAAATTTTCTTTTCTTTAGAAAGTGGAGGGAAATAGGATTCCGACTCTATCTTTTCCCTTAACCAATTTTTCTCTTCAAGCTCATGAACATGAGCATATTCGAATGCCAACTTATTTGTGTAAACCTGTCTTAAGTGCTGAATGGCCTGAAGACCGTCTTTTATATGAGAAGGTGCATTAGGGCATAAGAAATCAACAGGTATTTGCTTTAAATCTTCTTCTGTTAGATTAAACTCAGAAAGTTCAATTCTTCTTGTATCCTTATTCCGGTCATTCAGGGGATTAATATCCGCAGCTAAGTGACCATATGTACGAATATTATCTGCTAATTTAACCGCAGCCACCATTTTACTCAATGCAGTAGGCTGTTCGGGCAGTGTAAACGATGAATCACCGTGTTGGGCGCTCGCGATCACCTTTACGTCTTCAACGGTGGGTGGCCCCCATTGTTCGAATAATTCCTTTAATTCAGGATCTACTTCTGATGGATCTTCAAGGAATTGTTCATAAACCTCCATTACATAACCAAGGTTTGGTCCGTAAAATGATTGCCACGGTTCCCCTTTTGCAGATTGCTTTTTCATTGTGAAAAACCTCCAACTATTTTGCCAGTTAGTATAATTTGGGTATCATGTATTCTTACAATTTAATCAACGGTATTCATTATGCAAGAATAGTAATTTTTAATACATAAAAACGCTTACAAGGATATTTTATCACTGTGCAGTAGTAAGATAAAGTCTTTATAACAAATTTCTCAAAATTTTGTTTTCCGTACGTATAATGCGAATATTACTTATATTCCCATAATATTTTACATGAAAACCTTTCCGTATAACGACTATTCTGAAATAATATTTTATTAAGCGCTTTCTCTTTCACCTTCTTGTATCCCTATGTCAGGGTACTTTTTTCATAAACCATCTTACTACTGTTACCTAAAAAAACCAAATATTTTTTGTCATTTTCTACGATTTTTTGTTTAGTTCTATGTTCATAGAGTCATAGACAAAGCTTTTTCAGTCGCAACATCCTCTTGCATCTCCAAAAATGAACTCATCGCCCACCCAATGCATAGGATAGAACCAGAAGGAAACAAAAGGGTTATTTACTATGTTTAAAGTGAGGTGGTTCACATTTTCCCATGGAGTTTATTCCCTTTCAATAAAAACATGAAAGATCAAATGAATCAAATGAACCCTAAAGAAATGGATAACTATATTCAAGGAATGATGAAAAAGATGTTTCCTGGCGGTTGGGATAGCATGATGAATCCGAATGATATGATGAATGGGGCACAATCCTTTATGAATCCGATGGGCAATCAGGGGCAGCAAACGAAACGCGAGGAAGAATCCAGATCTACTTCCGCCATTCCTACCAGTGTGTTCGAAACCTTTGAAGATATCTATATTCGTTTCCAGGTACCGAATGAGGAGTGGATGAAGCATCTGAAGATTTTTCACACGTCAAATCAGGCAATCATTGAGAACATACCCGGCTGTGAGGAAAGACAAGTGATCACCCTCCCTTGTCTGGTAAAGAAAAAAGGTGCTGTCGCTCAATATAAAGAAGGGATCCTGGAACTGAAAATCCCTAAAAGCATTGACATGCAGTACACAGAAATAGACGTCTCAGAAAAATATTGAGACGTCTATCTGTAAATTCAATGGATTTGTTTAAGGGATAGGCGAATGACGGTCCCATCAGGATGGTTTCCACTGGCCGTGATGTCACCTTCATAGTTTTGGACCAACTTCGAAGCGATGGCGAGCCCCAGCCCGTATCCACCTTTCTCGCGGCTTCTTGCTTTATCCACACGATAAAAGCGGTCAAATATTTTCTGAAGATCTTCTTCAGGAATACCAATCCCCTCATCCTTGACTTCGATGATAACGTCTTCCTGAGAGTCCATTAGCTTCACTTCTATGGTCGAGTGTTCATCAGAATACTTCACGGCATTATCCAACAGGATGATCATGATCTGCTCCAAGTGCCTCGGCATGATGGTTACCACCGCTTCGTGGTTTAAATCATCAAAACAAGAAAAAGTGTATTCCTGATGAAGAAACCTAAAGTCCCTCATCACTTTATCCACTATTTTCTGAACATTTGCCCTGGCATTTTCCAAATCGAATTTTTCCCGGTCCGCTCTGGAAAGCTCCAACAATTCACCTACAAGCCGCTTCACTCTCTCAAGTTCATCTAATGATACTTGTAAAGACTCCTCCAGTATGGTTGGATCCTTTTTCCCCCAACGATTCAATAATGCAAGATGCCCTTCAAGTACCTGAATGGGTGTTCTCAATTCATGTGAAGCATCCTCCACAAATTGCTGTTGCTGTTGAAACGATTTTTCGATCTGACTCATCATTTTATTAAAGATCTGAGATAAGTCACTGATTTCATCATGGGCCTTAACAATCTCTACTCTTTCGTGAAATCCTTTTCTTTCGATGGACCTCATTGTTTCAGAAAGTTTATTCAATGGGCGGACAAAGCTTTTCGCCATAGAATAACCTATGACCGCACTAATCAGAAGAGCAAGGATACCCGTAATTGTCATCATCCAAAAAAGATTTTTCATGATGTTTTCATAACGGTTCAATGGCTGTATGATTTCTACATATCCATTAAATCGAGTTGATTTGATGGGTGAACGCCCAATGAGCATTTTCTTTCCTTCAGATTCTATAAGTTCCACGGATTTATCTTTGACAGGTTGAAATGGTACATAGAAGGCAGACTCATTTTCACCCCTGATTTCCAATACTTGTTCCCCATGACGATCCAATATCCGTATCGTCTGGTCTTTTTCGGCTATTTGTTTCATTAGATCCCGGCTATCATAAATGTCCTGGAGTTGGATATCGTTCCCTCTCTGTTTAAAGAAGACAGTAATTTCATCCAAGACCCGGCCGAAATTACTTTCTTCTTCATCAATCATCCATTTATTAATGGCATGATATTGAAAAAAACTGAATAAAAAAAAGGCAAGGAATATAGCTGACCCGGCTGCTAATGCCCACTTCACCTTAAGGGAAGAAGGCTTAAGGCGATTGATGAATGTATTCATGTTCTCATCACATAGCCGGTCCCACGGACGGTCTGGATATAACTCTCTTCGTCTTTAGAATCTATTTTATTCCTTAAGTACCTTACGTAGACATCTACAACATTCGTTTCTACCTCAGTGTCGTAACCCCATACTTTATTGAGGAGGACTTCACGGGTCAACACAATATTCTTGTTCTCTAAAAAAGCAAGTAAAAGGTCATACTCCCGTTTGGTTACGTCAATTTCATCTTCAAGCTTAAAAACTTGCCTGGACTCCTTGTATACGATGATATCCCGATAATGAAACGTGGTCTGTTGTGTAGCTTCCTCTTTTACGGCGCGCCTGAACACAGCCCTTAGCCTTGCTAACAACTCTTCAATAGCAAAGGGTTTGACGATGTAATCATCCGCCCCGCTGTCAAGCCCTGATACCCGGTCCATTACGCTGTCCCTTGCCGTAATCATCAGGATCGGGATGGCTTTGACCTGCCTGATTCTTCTGCACACTTCCAATCCATTCAATCCGGGGAGCATCAGGTCAAGGAGGATGATGTCCCATTCTTCGTTTAGGGCTTGATCGAGACCATCTCTCCCGTCATAGGCCAGGCCGACTTCGTATCCTTCATATTTCAGTTCCAATTCAATGAATCTGGATAGATTTTTTTCATCTTCAATGACTAAGATTCTTTTCACACAATCACCTGCTCTAAATCTTAATACCCTTTATTTTAATTTATTTTTGTTGAAAATAAAATCGTTTAGGGCATGGAATATTTCAATGCCTTGATACGTCATTAATGTTATTGCCGTAAAGCTGAAAAATAAAATAGGAATAATTCGAATCCACATGGTTCTAACCTCCCTTTTATCACTACCCTCATTTTCCTCCTGTATCATTAAAATAAAATGAGAAAAAGGTGAGTTTTCATTAAGAGATAAACCAATTTACATAATTATATTATAATCATCTGCATTACTCTGTTTGTTATTCCATATAATGTTTCATTTTCTTCATAATGTGGTAGATATATCCATAAACATAGTTAGAAAGCAAAAGGGGGAGAAAGGTATGACTTGGATCGTGGTGATTGTTTCTTTCTTTATCCTTATCGTCCTGTCGGAAGAATTGGTTTATTACCTGTTACGAACCAGGATTATGGAGAATCGGCCAGAGAGGAAAAGAAATGCAGGAAAAATGAAAGAATGGCTCTATAAAATGAAACTAAAACCCAATAACGGGCAACATAACCACTGACAGGCGGAGAACAACTTCCCTGTCTATTTTTTTGATTCTATAGATACAAAAAAAGAAGACAAAAGCTTCAGCAAGGCTTTTGTCTTCAAAGGAAAGAAATTAGAATGGGTCTTACATAATAAAGATTTAAACAGATTAGAAAGCTACCCCACTTTCATTCTGTTTAGGGAGTGATAAATCCTTATTCATAAGCAAGATTCATTGTAACGCCTGAAAAAGTGAACTCAATTAAAACAAGATTAAAATTTGATGAGAAAATTCATGTTTTTATTAACAGACTGTTTCCCGAACAGACAAATGGACATACTTTTATGATATCATGAAGAAGAATTCAGAATGTTACAATACATTCTCATGCTCGAAAGGATGAAAAAATGAAAATTGATTTAAATTGTGATTTAGGGGAAAGTTTTGGTGCATATACGATAGGAAAAGATGAAGAAATGATGAACTATGTTACATCCGTCAATATCGCTTGCGGTTTTCATGCGGGAGATCCACTGGTGATGAAACAAACTGTTGCAAACGCATTGAAGCATCAAGTGAAAATGGGGGCGCATCCCGGGCTGCCAGACATCCAGGGATTTGGAAGAAGAATGATGCACATCTCGCCTGAAGAGACTTATGCTCTCATTCAATACCAGATAGGGGCATTATATGCTTTTATAAAATCGCAAGGCGGGAAACTTTTACATGTAAAACCACATGGAGCCTTATACAATATGGCTGCAAAGGATTTCACATTGGCTAAAGCGATTGCTGAAGCCGTTTACGACCTTGACCCCACCCTCACTTTATTCGGCCTGTCCCAAAGTGAACTTACAAGGGCTGGTGAAGAAGTCGGCTTGCATGTGGCACATGAAGTATTTGCCGATCGTGCCTATCAATCCGATGGTACATTAACTCCCCGCTCTCTTCCTCATGCTGTCCTTCATGACGGGGATGAAGTGGAAAGTCAAGTTCTTCGGATGGTAGAAAAACAAGAGGTGATCTCCATTGATGGGAAAACCGTACCCATCCAGGCAGACACGATTTGTCTCCATGGAGATAATGAAGCAGCCCTATCTCTGGCCAAGCGTCTATTTGAAAAGTTACGTTAGGGAAGCATTCGAAAAAAATGAAAGAAATAGCTATAAGGGAGATGGGGGCTGAATCGTGAAAAAGACATTTTTATTAATGGGATTAAGGTGGGTGTTCATCTTTCTTATAGCTTTTGTCATTGTGGTATACGGATACAAACGGAGTATTTTGCACAGCAGTATTCAATCCTCCATTCGTACGGTGGCACCGGATTCGACCGTTGTGGGAATCATTCAGACCCATACCACAAAGAGCCGAGGAAAAATCTATAAGGCTCTCTATAAAACAAAAGAAGGAAGATGTTTCAGGGCATCATTCGATCGCACATCGTATACAATCATTGAAAGTCAAGAATCACCTTGCCAGTAAAGGAGCATCATGATGAAAAGAGCAATCCATATCTTCCCTTCATTTCATTCAGTTGAGAAAATCCAGGAGATCAGAAACCGATATGACCCTCTGTCGGATAAAATCCCTCCCCACATTACACTCGTTTTTCCTTTTGAATCTTTTATTCCCCAAAGTGAAATCCTGGCTCATATAGAATCAGTAGCGAAGCATATTTCTCCATTCAGCCTGACCTTAAAGGATGTGACAGGTTTCGGCGGGGAATTTTTATTCTTGAATGTAAAAAAAGGCAACGACTTTCTTATAGAATTACATGATGAGTTGTATAAAGGAATACTGGCGCCTTATCGGGATCCCCATTTTACATACTCGCCCCACATCACACTTGGACGGCCAGGAAACAGAGAAGAATATATCACTGCCCTTAAAAAGTATAAGGATTGGAGGGAAAGCTATCATACGGAGGTAACGGAGATTACGTTAGAACAAATAGGTGAGGACAATGTGGCCAACGTCATCGGCCGTGTCCCCCTTAATAAAAACAGGTTTTAACTTGGACATATTGTGGAATGTAAACGAATAGGTCTAATAAGGGAAGGGTTTAATTATGATTAAAACATTAACCATTGATACCAAGAAGCGTGATGAAATGATCGACATTACTCGTTACGTACAAGACATCATTAGCCGGTCTGGAATGACAGAAGGTCTTGTGGCGGTGCAGTCCTTACACACAACAGCCGGTATCACGGTAAACGAGAATGCCGATCCCGATGTGAAAACCGACTTCATTCGCCGATTAGACGAACTTTACCCATGGAACCACACGTCAGATCTTCATGGTGAAGGAAATACAGCTGCGCATTTGAAAACCAGTACCGTCGGCCATTGTCAGACAATCATCGTGTCAAATGGTGATCTATTTTTGGGGACTTGGCAGGGTATATACCTTTGTGAATTCGATGGACCCCGTTCAGGAAGAAAGGTGTCCGTTAAAACGATTCAAAATGAGTAAGACTTTTATTGTTTAATTGGGAAATAGACCCTGGAACTCGTCCAGGGTCTATTCAATTTGTGTGATTCTTTTCCTCATCCTATTTCCCAGTTCAATTGTGCTTATTCTATGAATCGTTCCCGAATTTCCTTTGAGGGAATCATGCATGATTCCTGTTTCCCAAACCATTTGTATCTATTTCTTGCAATAATCCTGTATATGCTGTCTCTTAAAGGCTTCGGAATGGCGAGAAACAGACCGAAAATTTTCCATGGCCAAATCAGTTTAGAACATACTTTCAAGGCTGCTGTTGATTCAATGGAAGCATGATCCCCATCAACCAATACGAAGCTGTCCGTCGTTTTAGGTATGTTATGCTTCTCTAATAACTTCTGTCCTGTCTCACTTTGTAGCGAGGCAAATCGAAATGCCCCTCTTGCATCACGCTTGATGATAAACCGGACACTATTATTGCAAAAATTGCATATGCCATCGAACAAAATGATCCGCAAGTAAATCACCCCTCGTCATAGGCGGATTTCAATTCCCTTTTACTATAATATAATCAAAAAAAAGTTTCTCCTCATATGCCTGAACGGGATGTTCCTCTTTAGAGAAAAGTATAATTTCATCAGATTCTATGATATACTATATTACCATTAATAGTGATTATTTCGTAATAGAATAAATACACATGCAGTATAAGGAGTTGGCTGAAGAAAATGAGAGACGAATTATTTTATTTTGGGAAACAAATTGTTTCCCATAAATCCGAAATCGCTCAAGGTGTTATTCGCTACCAGGAACAGAATTTTTCTGATCAGCTTACGTTATCGGGACTGAAGATGGAACAAGTCACCGAATGGCGCAAGCAATTAATCGAAATCCTCGGACAATCTTTGTACGATGACAAAGTAGAATCATCATTAAGAGTAAAGGAATGGACTGATAAAGTGGGGAAAGCGGCTCTTGAGAATGGAATACCTCTCAATGAAGCCCTAAAAACCCTATCAGGTTTCCGTACTGCCATTTGGGATATATTCATTGATCAATTGAAGGATAATCAAATCTCAGCCTCCCTTATGCTTCAAGTAAATAAAGAAATCAATCCCATTCTTGATGAAATTGCGTACCTGTTAAACGAATTATCCAGCACTCAGCAAAAGGATCAGATCGCCCTCATCCACACTGCCATGGATGAACTCTCGGCCCCGGTTGTACCCATCGCAGAGAAGATTGCGATTCTGCCCCTTATCGGGGAAATTGATACCGATAGAGCAAATGCCATCATGGAAACGGCGTTGAAAAAAAGCTCTGATCTTCAATTAGACTATCTATTTATAGATATTTCCGGTGTTGCCATCATGGACACGATGGTATCCCATAATATTTATCAAATCATCTATGCGCTAAAAATGATGGGTGTTCAATCCGTCTTAACCGGTATCCGGCCAGAAGTGGCTCATACACTGGGGAACCTCGGCATTACTTTTGAGGATCTGAAAACAAGCGCAAGCCTGAAAAAAGCTCTGGAAGATATCGGCTTCACTCAATACGAAGTGGTCCTCTCCGTCTAAAAACGTGGCTGGGACACAACTAAATCCATTTCCTCTAAAGATGAACAATCAAAAATTAGTTGGGCTTGCTTGCTTCAACGCTATTGATTTCCGTGCAAGACTTCGCTTTCCTCGGGCGGAAGGCGAGCCTCCTCGTCGCTTTTCGCTCCTGCGGGGTCTCACCTATTCCGCTTTTCCCGTAGGAGTCTTCGTCTTGCACTCAATCAATAGCTGATCCTGATATATACATTGAATCTGCTTTAGCAATAATATAAGGGCCATTTCATGTACAGACTATAGTTTTCGAATGTTCGATCATTTGGGATGTGTCGGCGCAGAATGAGTCATTCACTTAGGTTAGAAAGAGAATTTGTATAAGTAACGGTCATCAGTCACTGCAACTCATAGAAAAAGAGTTAGTGAGTTAGTGTATCCAATGGAAAGCAATCTCGACATAACAATGTTTAGTAAAAGACTTACGCTTCGGAAGTTGATTGGAACGGAAGGTGCTCGACTCCTGCGGGAAACGCGGGAAAGTTGAGACCCCGCAGGGCAAAGCCCGAGGAGGCTCAACTCACGCCCCGCGGAAAGCGAGCACCTGGAGCGGAAATCAACCACTACTCACTAAATCAAAAACGATCAATCCGAACGATTTCGATTTTCAAAAAAGAATTTCGAATGATCGTTCGGATATTCTTTTTACTAAACATATTTGTCCCAACCTCTTTCTATTTGAAAACTATTGGCTTTCTTTTCTTATTTGATGATGAACTAGAAGTTGAATACTTTGAACTGCCATATAGATAGGGATGGACCAATACATCTTATATCCCTTGTCAAAGTGGAAGATTCCGATCTTCACTGTAAACCACTCCATTAAGAGGGAGAACGCGGTCCAGATCAATATGTATGCAAGGTTCATAATCCCCGTAATTCTCAGTTTACGATAGATATAAATAAAAAAATAACTATAGGGTCCATACATAATATAACTGATAAAATCTATCCCCTGATAGGCAGAACTATCGTTTACATCATAAAAGTCCCATGGCGGGATGCTGATGGTATGATCATAGAACATGCCCACGGATATTCCATAAATGAAATAACTCGTCCCTTCAAGGAAAGAGAAGATTTTTGGAGTTACCCATATCAACAAAAGAAGACCGACCAGACTAATGATGATGAACCATTCATTCAAATCAAAGGATCTCTCATATACCCTGTCCATGCCTTCCCTCCTCCTTCTTCTGGAAATAGTATAGTCCCTTCCCCATCCATATACAGAATACTAAATACACCCCATTGACGATGACTGTATTAAAAAGACTCCAATCCGGATAGGATAGAGATTGAAAATACAGGTGAAGGACGTCCAATACACTGATAAAAAACAAAAGACTTATATAACAAAGCATTTTTTCGCTTCTCTTTTTATAATTCAAGTACCCATTCACCATGATCACACCCACCAAAGGTAAAATACATTCCCGGTTAATGAGCAGACTGATGAACTGAGTGACATCCACGGAAGTGTTCATCCATTCTAGGTTATTCGTCATAATGGTAATATAATTAGTGGAAATAATGGATAACACCATAAATTGAATGAAGTTAGCAGTAAATGTTAGTTTCTTCTTCATAAAGAGAGAAATGTATATCAACATGATCAATACGGTAATAAAGAGAGGGAGCGACATAAGAATCTCCTATACTTTTTTTCTTTATTCTTCCCTTAAACCCTTCATCGCATAACACTTCGAAAGCACTAAGATGTTTGAATTATTTGACTTGGGGAAAATAAGGAAGAAGAAGAAGCAAGGAGGTAAATCGATGAGACATGAAACGATAAACCCTAAATATGGAACAGACGAAATCAAAGAAATTTTCGTAGATGGATTGCAACGAGACCTGTCAACTGAAGAGGAAACCCTTCTATCTGGATGGACCCGCACATTCGATAAGAGTGAGAAAGCAACCATCATCAATATGATGAAGGAATTACTTAATAAACATAAAAGACACGACTGAACATCGGGCAAAATCAGTTTGGAATATGAAAAAGGCAGTCCCTTCTATAGGAGCTGCCTTCTTCATTTTCTCTATATGGAACTCCTCTTATATATCACTTGTTACTTCTAATAGTTTATCGATGTCGACGCGATAGATGGGGCGATTGATATCTTCTTGTCCAAGTTCTATGGTATCTTCTAGTACTTCGTCTATATTCATACTTATAAATACCTCCCAAAGTTGTTAAAATCTGAATGCGCTGAAAGATGATCCATCATCTTCACTATAAAATACGAATCCATCCATTCCTTCATGGGGGTACTTTACAAATAGTTTGATCTGATAATTGTATATAATATCAGAAAGTTGAGTCAAGTAATCATATATGTTATCGTTAGACAATCATAGATTCTACTTAAATAGTACTAGATGGGTAGAATGGCTCTCTCCTTAAAGGAGGCAAACTTATGAAACGTTTTTCCATGCTTCACGTACCTAAGGGTTTCAGGCATAGAGGCCGACCAGCTGTTACCGTTCATGTCTTACCTGTTCATAAAGAATACTTTGCAATAGGTAAATCATTAAAGGGAAACGGTAAAGCTGCCAACAACAATGAAAAACTAGCCGCATATTATGCGTATCTAGATACATTAAAATAAACGCTTATCTCTATAGAAAAGCTGATCAGAACCTCATCTGATCAGCTTTTTTGCAATATTGGCAACGGTTTATAACGGTATGTATTGACATACGTTGATCTAATCTTTTAATAGAGACAAATGACCGACCATTTCCTTAGCTTCATCTTTTCCCATCGGAGGTAGTGCTGTTACAGTCAAGGACCCTTCTTTTATTTCAGTTAACCCACTGTCATGTATGCTGAAATATCCTTTCTTCTCTAACTTCTCCAGTTCTGCTGTTTTCCCCTTTAAAACCACTTTTTTCATGCCCGTCTGCACCCATTCTATAAAATCCGCCTGCCTGTTTTGGAAAGGAGAATCCTTTGACATCATCGTCAATGTACTCAATGTGGCGGCATGTGCCACTTGAGCAGCGGTCTTCCCTTTCGACATCGATAAATCTTTATTAACAATAAAATATTGCACAAGGTCCCTTTTCGTCATATGCATGATCATTCCTATCATAATTGTTTTCAGTATTATGGTTTTATCCTAACACAATTACTTCCTTCTTAGTTTTACCTCATTATTATCAATCGAGACTATTCTGACCTCCTCCCCGATGTTGTAATCAAGATATTCTTCGCAATCCACTGAATACGTATGACCATTATCAAATTTCATGGCACATGAGGAACCATTTTGTGGGGGGTTAAGTTGTTTCCCCGTCTTGATTCCTAACGGACCGTGTCCATCTCTTGCGGGAAAGTACTTCTCTTCGATTACTACCCAGTCACCCTTCGTACTAACCACTATTTTCAAAATCAATAAACACACCAGCGTTAAAACCAATACACTGAGAATCGTCGTTTTCCACCATAAGATTTTCATGCGAATCCCCTTCCCCCCGTTTAAAATCAACAGAAGGTTATATGTATGGGATAGGGTGATCATTCGAGTGTATTATTAAAGAGTGACCATTTTGTTACTTGCATTTTGCTGAAATGGGTTTTATAATTAAACTAACGACCGTTAGTTAGTTTAAGGGAGAGGGATCATCGTGAATGATAATAAGCGGCTGATAAAAAATGTGGCTCTGGATTTATTTGGTCAAAAGGGCTATGAAGATACATCTTTAGCAGAAATCGCAAAGGAGGTCGGAATTAAAAAACCTTCTATTTATAATCATTTTCGCAGTAAAGAGGATCTTTTTATCGAAGTAATAGAGGACTTGATTGTATCAGAAGTGACAGCGTACAGAAAAGCGGAAGGTACCATGAATCATCAAGAACCCCTTAAAAATATCAAGGTGCTTTTCGATTTGTTCTGTCACCGTTTGATGACAACGAAAGAAGCTTTACTGTGGAAAAGGGTAACATTCTTTCCTCCTGAACAGTTTAAGGATTTAATACAGGAGCAATTCATTCACTTCGAAAAGGTTACCACATCCATCTTAGTCTCGGTATACAAGGAAGGCGTTAACCAAGAAATGTTTCAAGGGGTCACGGAGGATGAATTTGTGGCGTCGTTTTTATGTCTGGTTGACGGTGTCTTTCTGGAGCATCACTATTACACGGATGAAATATTTCAACAACGAATCGAATCGGCTTGGAAAGTTTATGCACTTGGAATATCAAGCCGAAAAGGAGAGTAGCATCATGGGCTGGCTATATGTGATTATTGGGGGAATTCTTGAAATTGGCTGGGCAACCGGATTATCCCTTTCAGAAGGGTTTACAAAACCGGTGCCCAGTATCATTACGGCATTCCTCATTTTAGTGAGTTTTTACTTTTTTTCTCAATCAATGAGACTCCTGCCAATCGGGACAGCATATGCCGTCTTCACGGGTATCGGTGCAGCAGGCACGGCTGTGGTTGGTATGCTGTTCTTGAATGATGGGATGAGTATATTGAAGATTGCATTCATCTCTTTACTCATTTTTGGAGTCATTGGACTAAAGATGAGTGATAAAGAAGAAACAGATACTGGGGGTGGCTACTGATGGCTTGGGTGTTTCTCATCTTTGCAGGGTTCTCCGAAGTGATCATGGTGACATTCATGAAGCTTTCAGAAGGATATAAAAGATTTGTCCCTTCCTTGATCAGTTTCACAGCGGGAGCCATGAGCTTTTACCTGTTGTCTCTATCCCTGCTGGATATTCCCGTAAGCACAGGCTATGGGATTTGGACCGGCATCGGTTCTGCAGGTGCTGTGCTCATGGGGATGATTTTTTTCAATGAAACAAAGGATGTAAAAAGGCTTTTTTTCATCTGCTGTATTGTTGGAAGCATCATCGGCTTAAAGATTGTCTCTTGATCATGAAACTTGGTCCAGTACTTAAATGTGCTGGACCTTTAGTTTATGATCCCGTGCCCTATAATATCGACTTTTATGGTTGGTACGATTGTGATTTCAGGATAAGCTTCATCCCAATTTATTTTTTCCCACGTTTTGGGATGGAACGCCATCAGCTCCCTGCCAATTCCGAATAAATCTGAGTTTGCCAGTTGAATCTTCTCAATCATCTCTTCTGCATCTTCTGTTAATTTCTTTGAAGTCTCATCATTGAGTTTCTTTAATTTCTTCTTATCTGTTAATTTATCCTGGGGGAATTCGACAATTAATACATCCATGGCTACGTCTATCCCCACCTGTATATGATCCGGGGCATCTGAAATAATCTTGAGCTTTGACTTGGATTCTGTCACATTATACGTAATATAATTATCCACATTCAGACGTTTATCATTGTCTATTTTGGATACAAAACGGGCAATCTTTGCCTTTTGGTTATTCATGATGAGGAATAACGAGGATTCTTTAAACGTTAAAGTCCCCGATAAAGAATGTTTATGGAAAATACCCGTACCGTCTAATATGATCTCGCCATCCTTTAATTTTAAGAGAGGCAGGGCAAAGTCCTTTCCTTCATCGAACATAAGTGTGCAGACCGTTTGTAAATTCTGTTTCGGAACGCCAGTGGCGGACTCAGCACTTTTGAGTAATTCAATCATATACTCTGAGATCAGCACGTTTTTTTCACTCAATTTAGAGAGGATGTCTTCTCCATTCCCCTCCACCACGGCAAGTTTTGCTGAAATCGAACTATTTGGATCACGGTAAAAAATATCCAAAAACTTATAAATATCCTTTTTGGCTAGTTCTTCCCCTAATAAAAATATCCGGTTTTTCGACGGCTCAAATGCCCCGGAAATCTTTCTGTCCATTACCATCCGTGTTTCACGTATGGTCTTCCCTTCGCCCTGGACCATTGTATTTGTAGGGGTTCCATTCTTGAAATCCCGGATGATCGCAGTGGATCGGATCGTTTCATCATCCAACAAATCAAAAGAAGAAGAAAAAACAAGCCTTCCATTTCGAAGCAACCGCTGATCCCAACAGCCAGTTAAGAAAGGGAGCATAACAATAAGAATGCTGATGATGATCCATTGTTTTTTCATGCGTCTTCCCCTCTTTCTGCTTTCTTGAAAAGATATGAAATGCTTAATAACGAAACAGGTATCACCAAAATATAGAGATACGAAAGATTGATCACCATTTTATTATAGATCTCCATTTCTCCTTCTTTACCTGGAATTAATGCAATGACATACGCCATCATTCCAAATAACATAGTATAAATATAACGTTTACGTTTAAACCACTTGAACGTATGAATACTCCCTTCTGTAGATAAAAAAAGATAACTTGTCAGGGAGGTGATGACATTGACCACCCATAATGACATGAATACTAAATCAATCCTCTCAACTATCTGTAAATAAAGGGATTTTACAAAGTAAAGGACCGGTTGGGGAACGATGACTATTTCTTCAGGACTGAAGGTAATAAGGCTGACGATGGTGAGAAACGTATAAGTCAGTGTCACAAACAGGTTCGCAATCGATGCTGAATACAAGACAGAACGTTCACCATTGTGTTGAAAATACGGAAACAGAAAGAGCAGCAATTCAAACCCTAACATTGAAAAGTATGCTTCTTTTGCTCCCTTTAAAATCTGAATACCACCGGACTCACCGATTGGTAATAGATATCTCCATTCAACGGGATAAGTGGCCAACACCACCACAGAAATCAGGAGAAGAAAAAAGATCAGACTCGATACCACTACATATACATCGCTAATAGCAGCAACCTTTTCCTTCCCCAGGTAAATTCCAGTAAAAATCAATAAAAACGTGACGATCCATTTTGGTGTAAGGGGAAGCACCCACGTCTTTATGATAGCGGTCGAGTACATCAATATTAACGCCGTGACCAGAATCCCATAAATAATAAAAGAAATATTCACCATCGATCCTGGAACTTTACCCAAAAGTTGTCTGGAATACTGAAAGAGGGATTTCTTAGGAAATCTTCTCCCCAATACCCAGAAGAGTACGATGAGGATCTGTACAATGAAACCGGCAAGCAATACAGAGATCCACGCATCTGCCTTCGAAACAGAAAATACGCTGAATGGAAGTCCGAGAATCCCTACTCCGATTTGGGTTTGAATAATAAAGAATATTAATTGGATGGAAGTGAGGTTAGTCTGAATCTTCATTTTTTTTCCATCCCCGGGAATCCGACGTTTTCCATCTGTATAGTGATCGTAAATCCTTCGGCCGCTTTTTCATCAGCCATACAGGAAGCCGAATAAACGTATCTTTCAGTCCCTTAACATCAAGAGGGGCTACCGGGTATAAATAATGATGGCCCACCGACTTCAGATTGGACATGTGGATTAAGAGCAGCATCAGTCCAATGACCATTCCAAGCACGCCGAATAGTGCTGCGGCTATCATAAGGGGGAATCCCAATATCCTCACAGAAGTGCTCAACTCATTTGAAGGAATGACAAAAGAAGAAATCGCTGTGATCGCCACGACAATAACCATCGTATTAGAAACCAGGTTGGCTTCTACAACAGCCGTCCCAATGACCAGACCCCCTACAACCCCAATGGTTTGCGCAATCGGATTGGGAAGCCGTATCGCTGCCTCACGCAGCAATTCCAATGTAAGCTGCATGATCGCCGCCTCAATCAATGGTGGAAAGGGCACGTATTCAAGTGAGCTTTTTATCGAAAAGATAATTTCCACAGGGATGATCTCATAATTATAGGAAATGACGGCGATATAAAAAGCCGGTAAACAAAGGGTGGCAATAAAGCTGATCAACCTGATCAAACGAATAAAAGACCCAATGAATGCGCGATTATTATAATCCTCCGTTGTTTGAAAAAAGCTGAAAAAGTTCACAGGAAAAATAAGCACAGTCGGACTTCCTTCCATCACCATGGCCACTCTCCCCTCCATCAGGTTTCCCGCCACACGGTCCGGGCGTTCTGTATTCAAAAACTGAGGGAATGGGGAAAACGAATTATCTTCCAGAAATTCTTCAAAATACCCGGGTGATTGTATCGAATCGCTGTTAATGTAGCTGATTCGATCCTCAATGGTGTTCACTATTTCCATATTCGTCAGATCGGATAAATATACAAGAGAATACTTCGTTCTTGTCGTCTCCCCCACACTCGAGTGTTTCACAGTCAACTTCGGACTGGAGATTCTTTCACGGATCAGGTGGATATTTTCCGAAATGTTTTCACTGAACCCCTGATGTGATCCCCTGATCACCTTCTCATTAATCGGCTCATACCGGTTGGAAAGAATCTTTGGCATACTTACGAACGTAATCCATTCATTATCTTCCTGTAAGATAATACAGTGCCCATCCACCATCGCAGTTAGTGCCTCTTCTAAATGAATCGTTTCTTTGACACTATTACTGCTTACAGAATCTTGAATCGTTCCGCCCTCTTTTTCTAGGAGGGGCTGGATGATATATGTCTGTAGGCTTCTATTATCAATGACAGAATCTAAAAAAAGGATGGTCATTCTTTTTTCATTAAAGGTCAAGTTTCTTATTTTCAGGTCATCCGTGTGAAAAAGACCTTCCTGAAAATAGAACACCTTCTCGTCCATTGTGAGGGCTTCAATGACAACTTCTTCTTTTACTGAAAGGAGCTGCTTCGGCTTTCTTCTATTCTTATTGTTAAAGGAACTCATATTTGCACCTTCAGTCAGAATCATTTTTTTACTATGCTCCCCAAAGATGGTGCCATTATGCATTTTCATTGGCTGTGCTATGATGGATTCATTGTGCCTTATATGTTCTTCCTCAAAAATAATTCGCGGTTAACTCAGATATTAGTAGGGATTCCCCTCCCATTTTTGATATACTTAATCAGATAAACTAGTCGATAAGCAGAGGTGAACAGGTTGACCAAGAAAAAAATGTATTCGTGGAGCTTACAAATACTTATCATTCTTACCATTATTTATGTATCAACAAAGATTTCCTTTCTATTTGAACCCATTGTCGTTTTTGCATCTACTCTATTTTTCCCGATCATCATTTCAGGGTTTCTATATTTTTTACTGAATCCCTTAGTCAATCTTCTGGTGAAAGCAAGGCTGCCGAGGACGATTGCCATCATCGTACTTTATGCTGCGATCATTGGGGCGTTGGTGTTGATCATCGGGAATATCGCACCTGTCATTACCAATCAGGTGACGGCGTTATTCAACGCCTTGCCTGAGTATGCAAAGCAAACAAGGAACTTCATTGAATACTTGTCTGAAACAGAGCAGTTTAAATGGATGATGAATCAGGATTATGTATCCCTGAAAGATATCGAGAATCAGCTCGTGGATTTCGCCAATACCTTGCCTGATAATATCACTACTGCCTTGAAGGGATTATTGAGTGTGTTGACAAGCATCACCATTCTCATTGTGACCGTACCTTTTCTGCTATTCTTCATGTTCAAGGACGGTCATAAATTCCCGAAGGCCATTTCGAAATTTTTGCCGCCTGCATACCGTGAGGAAGGAATCAACACATTGAAGGATACGAGTGAAACACTTGCCGCGTACATACAGGGGCAATTGACAGTCGCTTCATTTGTCGGGACACTTACCTTCATCGGTTATCTGATCATTGGGTTGCCTTATGCACTTGTGATGGCACTGATAGGAGCCGTCACAAACATCATCCCGTTTATCGGACCGTTCATCGGCGCAGCACCGGCCATCATCGTCGCGTTGTTTGACTCACCGACAAAGGCGATACTTGTCGTAGTGGTGGTCACGATTGCTCAGCAAATTGAAGGGAATCTTCTTTCCCCCCTCATTTTAGGTAAACGATTGGATACCCACCCTGCGACGATCATCATATTATTACTTGTTGCAGGTAACTTAGCTGGAATACTCGGTATGATCTTAGCCGTACCCACCTACGCAGTATCGAAAACGATTGTATTGAATTTAGTGAAGTTCATAAAACTGAGAAGATCTTCCATACAGGAGTGAACGCTGGAGACAACCGGGCCATTGCCCGGTTGTTTTTTAGTAGAAGGTTATACCGTTCTTACATTTTTTTGAACATAATCACATGAGGACCTATAGGTTCTATTTCAAAAATACCACCTGACTGTGTCAGTCCCAATTTTGTATAGTATGGGGCAGCTGAAGTCCTGGCATTACACCACCATAAATTGCAGCCTTCGCTTGTAAGGATACCTTCACTGTATTGAATGAGCTGTTTTCCAATTCCCTTTGATCTATAATCAGGAAGAGTCGCCATACCCCTTAAACGATAAGGCAGGCCCCCTTCCAATCCCTCATGCGCTTTTTGATAGAAGGACCCTATACAGATCAGCTTATCCCCATCAAGTGCACCGATGTGGAAGGTGGATTCATCCATATCTCCTTCATACTTGCATTCTTCCATTGTTTGTGTGGGTCGTAAAATTTGTTGTCTTATCGAATACGTATCTGCAGCTGGAATTTTTCGAAACTGAACCATTGTTTCACTCCCCTTCATTATTTACATCCATGATTTATTTTATCATAGCCTTCATTCTGAGTTCTGAATCAAATAAAAAGAAGCAATCTCTCATACAGGAGATTGCTTCTGTCAATGCCTCATTTCTTTTTAAATAATTTATTGGATGCACCTTTTACGGCTTTACTTGCTGTATCAACAGTTTTCCCGACCATCTTATTTCCTGTGTTGCTTACGTTTTTCACAAAGTCTGCCGATGTATCCGTCACTTTCCCCACCAACCCACCTTCACCGCTCACACTCTTGATGATCCCATTTGCTGTATCTGCTGTTTTGTTCAGGAGTTCACTTGCCTGCTTCGATGTGTTCTTTACTAAATCACCGGCCATGTTGCGTTTATCCTCATTCATGATGATTCTCCTCCCTGAAAAAAAGACTCATCACTATCCCTATGAAAAGGGTCACCGGATTATGCAGTTTTCTTAGCAATCACATCGAATTTCCCAAATAGTTCGTCGGGATTCTGTATTCTTGAATCACGCCATCTTTTTTCTCTACCCGGTAGGCTGATGCATGTGGTCTTGAACTCACGACTTTGGCAAGTCCTCTTTCAATAAAATGCAAAGCTGCTCCATCATCAGCCGCAAAGCCTGTCTTCAATTCCCCACTCTCAATAAAAGAATGATACAGGGGACGACGGTTCACTTCTCCGTCATAATGAGGGGAGTGACTGCCTTCTATCAGACCCAGTCCCTTAATGGTCTCTAGTCCATCTCCGTATGAATCGGTGGTTCCTTCTTCGAACCAGCAAATCGAGCCTGCACTCAATCCTGCGAGAATGGTTCCTGATTCCCACGCCTTCCTTAGAATCGCGTCAATCCCCCACTCTTTCCATAAGGCAAGCATGCTCTTCGTATTGCCCCCTCCTACATAAATAATGTCTTTTTCAAGCAGGAACCCTTCTAAATCCCTGGTAGAGGGCTTGAATAAAGATAGATGAGAAGGTTCACTCGAAAGGGATGTAAAAGCTTTGTAAAAACGTTCGATATAACCTTCTGCATCCCCGCTGGCTGTCGGAAGGAAACAAACCTTTGGCTGGGATGCCCTTGACTGATTTATTATGTACTGATCCAATAACAGGTTATCAGGTTCCATTGAGAAACCTCCACCACCCATTGCAATAATTTGTTTCATGAACGTTCCCCACTCTCTATTTGGTATCTCTATTTTACCAAGAATTTTAAAAAAGTAATATTTTGAGTATTTTTTTTTCATATCCGGGCAAATTAATGTAGAGGGAGGTGATCATGATGACGAACAATAACAACAACAAGCAACAGCAACAAAAAAATGAAGCAGAATTTGCTCAAGAGCAAAACGCTGCTGAAAGAGCGAAAAAAGCTGCTAAACAACAAAACCAACAAAACCAACAAAATAAATAATCTAACATAGTAATAAATACCGATACTTAAAAGGAGACCAGTCAGCGACTGGTCTCTTTCATTATGTATGGATACATTTAATAATAATTATTGCATTAAAAAGCCTCCCCGAAATCTCCGGGAAGGTTCATCATTCGTTCTATTCATGGAGCAAAAAGTGATTTGCTACCTTTTATGTGCACCGCTCTTTTTGAACGGTTTGTATGCGACCAATACGGCAATTACAGCTGAAGCTCCATTTATCATGGTTCCGATCACTGGAGAACCCTTATAACCGGTACCATCGTACATATAGGTGATAATCAGACCTGTAATAATACTCAATAAGAGACTTATCCCCAGGAATACCCCTATAAAAATAAAAAATTTCTTAGCATTTTTCCACAAACTAAACACTCCAATGCACGGGTTCATTCCCTATCTGTACCCGATATGTAAAAATTTGAACAGGTAAGAATGGGCATTTTTTCTATTCCTTCATTTTCTCAGAAGACAAATCAGTTGAAACCTCAAGTCTTGATTTTCCCATAAGGAACACAAACACTAATGCAATCCCAAGTGGGATCAATGCATAGGCAAAAGTGGTTGTAATGGAATCAGACATAGCGTTCGTGATTTTAGTAAGAACAAAATTCGGAATCTTTTCACGCATTTCAGGTTCAAAAATACTCCTTGGATCACCCTGGAAGCCCCCTCCTTCTTCATGTCTCTTGAAGGCATTTTCAAGATTAGAGGCAAAGAGTTTTGTTTGCAGCGTTCCATAGACCGTTATCCCGATGGTCATCCCCAGTGAACGGAAAAAGGCGTTCGTCGAGTTGGCAGACCCTCTAAAACGCGGATCAAGCTTATGGATCGTTGCATTAGGCAGTAATGAAAATGAAAAACCTACACCAAAACCACTTATGATCATATAGAGCGTCAACAACCATCTATTCGTATCTGGCCCCATCGTCGCGAGTAACACCATGCCTGCGATAAAGGAAATGATGGAAACCCACATGATATTACGATAACTTGTTTTCGTCATCCGGATGCCTGCCACGGCACTGCCTGCTACAGAACCGAGCATCAATGGAGTCAAAATCAATCCGGCGTTAGTTGCAGATCCACCATATACAGCTTGAACAAAGATCGGGATCAATATGGTCAAGATAATGAACGCAGCCCCATACAGAAAAGCGAGGGCCTGCGCTGACGCAAACAATGGACTTTTGAACATCCAAAATGAAATAATCGGTTCAGATGCTTTTCGTTCGATCCATAAGAAACTGATAAAGAAGATAAAGAAGGATGCAAACAATCCAATGATTTGCCACGATGCCCAAGGGAACTCCTTTCCGCCGAATTCCAGGGCAAACATCAGACTGACAACCGCTATAACAAGAGTTATCGCCCCTCCCCAATCAATTCGCTGATCTGATCGTTGTGGGGATTCTTTATAAGCCGTTGTAATAAAGAAGAGCGATAGGAGACCAATTGGTACATTGACGTAGAAGATCCAATGCCAACTTAAGTGATCCGTTAAAAATGCCCCAATCAATGGCCCGAATACTGAAGCGGATCCAAATACTGCACCCAGTAGTCCTGTCATCTTTCCTCGATTTTCAGGTGGGAATAAATCAAACACAATGGTAAAGGCGATTGGCAGCAAAGCTCCACCACCGATTCCTTGGATGGCCCGGAATATACTTAACTGAACGATATCCTGTGCTATTCCACACAGTGCAGAACCAATTAAGAAAATGGAGAGACCGAATATGTAAAATCTCTTTCTACCATACATGTCAGACAGCTTACCAAAAATCGGCATCCCGGCCATGACTGCTACCATGTATGCGCTTGTGACCCATACAAACTTGTCCAGTCCACCAAGATCTGAAACGATGGATCCCAATGCCGTTGCTACGATGGTGTTATCCATGGCTGACATGAGTATCCCTAACAATAAGCCGGCAAGTGCCAGTTTCATATTACTTTCTTTTGCCACCAACACGATCATCCTCCATAAACAATGTTATAACATCTATTTCATTATAGAACTTTCTACCTGATTGTCCACATCGACTCTTATATAGAGCAAAAAAGCAGGGTACGTCAGCTGACGTACCCTGCTTGAAATTATACGGTTGAATTACTTTTGAACGTTTGCCGCTTGTGGTCCACGCGCGCCTTCAACGATTTCAAATGTAACGTCTTGACCTTCTTCTAATGATTTGTATCCTTCACCTTGGATAGCGGAGAAGTGAACAAAAACATCGTCTTGACCTTCAACTTCGATGAAACCGAAACCTTTTTCAGCGTTAAACCATTTAACTTTACCTTGTAACATAAAACATGTACCTCCTAGTGCAGTTGCACGTAAAAATATTTATATTCCTGCTCTGATTAATAAAATTCAAGACGAATGTTTTTCATTCATGTATATTAATCTTGAACAAAAATAATTATCTTTACTATAACAGATTCCCCTTCAAAACTCAAGGCACGAATGGGTCTAATTGTAAAAAACACAGTCTAACCTACTCTAATACAGTGGGTTGATTTTCTTATGCATATAACTTTTTGATCATTCTTATTTGACCCCTATGATTGATTTCATCTTCAAAAACATGAAACCATTTAAAGAAATTATTACCTTTTTCCCCGTACCACCATTCTGTTTCTTCATATAGCCATTCTTCGTCCAATTTTTTAAATTGATCGATAGTATGCTTTCTTGTGAGTTGAAGGTTTTCCAGGTAGTACTCCACAGAATTTCCTTTTATATTCTCGGCTGCCTTGCTCCCTAAACTTAATGCCGGTTCCAATTCCGTCGCATATGCTTCTATTTCATCATCAGTCAATTGTTCAAATGTCAATGCCTGATAAATCTTTTCTACAGCGTCAAAATGAGCAAGCAACATCCCAATGGAATTCGCTTCATCATGACAACGGTAATCAAGCATTTCAACCGGCAAATTTTCCACTTCTTGAATGGAGGTCAATCTGGCATAGTCCATCATGGAAAGAAGGAGCGAAAAGTCCTTTTTCATCCCGTTTTTTTCTTTGATTAAATAGATTGAGTTCATTTCCATTATAAGTCCCCCTCATGGTCTTCTCTTACTATATTGGCTACTGTCTGGAAATTCCCTTTATTTTTAGAAAAGAATCCACAATTCCTTGACCGATGAATTTCTTTATACCTCTCCCTGGCAGGACCTCTTATGTTAGGATGGAAGAAACAAAACTGGAGGGGTACTCATGATGTTTACAAAGATACCTAAAGAACAAAAGGATGAAATGATTGGAAGGATACAGAGCTTTTACTATGAACAAACAGGGGATGAAATCGGGGATTTAGGAGCTGAAAATTGGTTTGACTTCTTCATGAAAGAAATCGGTCCCTTCTTATATAATAAAGGAGTGATGGATTCCAAAGACGTATTGATGGATAAAATGCTTCTACTTGAAGACGATCTTTATGCATTAAAAAGACCAGTGAATCCTAAATAAGCCGTCATACATAGAAAAGGAGCAGGGTTGATTTAACGACCCTACTCCTTTTTAATCTCATGAAGAACCTTATCATCAATTCGGCCATTGTCATTTACGATTTCGATGGTGACAGATTTTTTATCTTCGTTTTTAATTTCGCGTATGATGTTATCGATCTCTTCAATCTTTTTTATTTCTACTGTTTTTTCTACTTTATACTCTTTAGAAGCCTCTCCCTCTTTACGGCTCTTCAGTTCTTCATCCGTATAGATCAAGTCGGTTCCCAGTGCATTTTTGATCGTTTTGCCCTGCAGGAAAAAACGGGCAAGAAAAGGAGTATCCGGTTCTAAATCTTCATCCGTTAATACTCCGGAAAATGTAAGTGTTTCAGCTTCTTCATTTACCGTTACACTACCATTGACGACCATGTCGGCTGCATTCCGATTGCATCCGCTTAAAAGGATAGTAAAAAATAGACCAGCGATCATGACTGTAAGTAACGCTTTCACTAGTTGTCCCCCTTATATGTATGTGCACTATATATCTTACCAAAAGACCAATAAAATACGCCAGAAACATTTTATTGGTCTTATGGTAAGAAGCAATTTAAAAAATGGGACGATTGAAAGATTAGAATGATCCGGGTTGGAAGGATTATTTTGGGGATCACAAGTTCACTGGGTAAGGGCATATTTCCAGAAAAAGAATAGGAAGGTGGCTGGATCAACGGCCTCCATGTAATTTCCATCATCACATGGGGTGGGATTGCTTTACGTCACTCTTCATTTGCAAACCTTACATTCCTGATTTGATCGTACCACCATTGTAAGTGGACCTAAGACAAGAAGCTGTGGCATGTACAAATCGGTTATATTATCCGAATACTACTTTTTGAGATGCTTATTACATACGGCCTTCAAAATAAACAATTTTTCCTGTACGCTTAACATCCTCCAGCATTTAGCACGAATGATCATAATGATTCCCCTCTCCTTTTTCTATCGTCTTTCTGTTACTTCTCTTTACCTCCTCCTAACCATTTACAAACCATTCAATTTGCTACATATTGACATACAAAAATACTTTCTCCGACAGATTGCCCTATCGAAAAAAGTATGAAAACGAAACGTATGTCAATCCGTACAGGTAAATGTAGAATTTCTTTTGATCTTTTTTTGTTTTACATGACTATAAAGTACTATGATATAAGTTTTATAAAGTGATGGAGGACGCGGGCGGTGAGGCCCCAGATGACTTTGTCTTGATAGTAGTAGAAATGCTCTTTCATGTTTCTTGCCTGCCAGTCGTAGTTTTCCCCACCTGGAATTTGTTTGTATGGGAAGCTCTCCTCCGGTTCCATTTTAAATTTGATATTATACAATTCCGGTTCTTTTTCACGCATGTAAGAGAGCGGGGTTGTAAAAATCTCTTCCACCTCTGCAGAATTCGGGCGGAGCTCTTCCAATGATATATTCAGCTTCCCTACAAAAGGGTAGATGATTGTCCCAAAAGGGGAGACGATATAATCGAGAGGATAAATATCCAAGATGGAATGTTCTTGTATGCCCAATTCCTCTGACGTCTCCCTTAAAGCAGCTGCCCTTTCATCAGAGTCACTCCGGTCGATCTTCCCACCCGGAAAGCAGATTTCCCCCGGTTGTCTCCGCATATTCAATGAACGGACTTCAAAGAGAACATGAATCTCACCTTTCACTTCGATTAAAGGAAGTAGAATAGCATATTCAGAAAATGTTTCACTTCCTAACACTTTAGGCGTTCTATCTTTGAAACGCATCAGCAGATCGTCCATATCCATTCTATTCCCCCCCTTTTACGATAATCTATTCTATGATTTTCTTTATTATAGTATGAACGGAATGCATCACCCAAACCATAAGCTTTAAATTAGAATCTTCCAGTAATTCCCTTACCTTCTATTAATCTATGATATACTAATGAAGTCTTATCTCATGGTAAGAAAGAAAACAATCAAAATCGAAAGGATTTGAAAGCATGTTTGGAAAAGTTGCTTCAGACGTATTAGGTTTAAGTGATATCGGCACAGTCATAAAGCCCCAGGATTACGACAAAGCCGATTCAGATGATTACATTATGCATGAAGATGGAGAGAAGATTTACTTCCTAATCAAATCCAAGTCCGATGAATACTGCTTTACAAACAAAGCTCTCATTCACCTTGATGGGACGAGTGCTGCAAGCAAGAAACGGGTGCTCCGCCGCTTGGATTATTACAAGTATCACCTTTCGAATGTCCTACTTGAAACGGCGGGAACAGTAGATCTGGATGTCGAAATCAAGTTTAAGATCGGTTCGGAAATCTACTCCATCGATGTTCATAAAAAACATTTAGCAGAAGTGAAAGATCTATATAAGTCCCTTATAAAAATTGGTGAAATCACTACTGACAATAGTATTTATTCCGGTTTTGCCAATGAAAGCCTCCAACTTGCCTCCTCAACATTGGGACAAGTAAAGACAGATGGCGTAAATGTTGTTGAGCAGTTTAAAGAGGTCAATCAATATGCCTTCAATTGGCTGTCGGACAAGAAGAAAGAATTAACCCTTAAAGATTTTGGGTTTGTGTTTGAAAAATTTATTCAAAATTAATCTACATCATCCGGCTGAAATCATCAGCCGGATGATCACTATGGAATTTCGGGTATATCAGTCCCTTTCCACTCCTGAATACCATTGTCTTCTATGATTCCTAATGTAACATCAGCTATATCGGGATCCGCTATTAATTGATCCTGTATGGCAAACTTAATATCATCCGCTTCTGATAGGGGTAACCCCTTTTTCAATTCAAGATATGATTCAACGTGGTAATAACGACCCTCCTGTGTGATCCTCATCTTAAAGATATCGATGACTGCCTCATGTTCAAAGATGGCAGAAGCAATCCGGTCCTCTACTTCCTTTGGTGCAGCAACCCCTATCAGACCAACCATATTGTCATACCCGACCCTGAAGGCAACCCCCACCATCAGGAATCCGATCATTATGGTCACAATCCCATCCAATAGTTGAAACGGAGAGAAATAAGATACAAGAACCGCTGTCAAAGCAAGAATGGCACCGGATACAGCCACTAAATCTTCATAAAACACAAGTCTTGTTGGGGGCGCTGCCCGTTTTACATGCTTGAACGCACCGGTCACAATCCCAGCACCCCTGCTCTCCACGCGGGCTTCCTGACTGATTTCCTTCATCACTTTATAGAGGATCGTTCCATCAATGAGGATGTTCAAGAGTAACACGGATACATTTATCCATATCCCTTTGACTTCAGCGGGATGTTTGAGTAGATGAAACCCCTCACGAATCGTTTCATAAGCCATGACCGAAACGACGATGACCGCAATCATGCAAAACAGATTGATGACACGCCCAAAACCTGTCGGGAACTTTTCTGTCGGCTTCTTCTCTGAAAGAACACTGCCAATAAACACAAACCCTTGATTGACAGTATCGGCTAACGAGTGCATGGCAGAGGCAAACATTGCCCCACTTCCACTGATAAAGAATGCCGCCCCCTTTGCGATTGCAAGGATGCCATTCCCCACCATCGCAAAGAACGAAGATTTATTTCCTTTTTTCACTAATGTGAAAAATGATTCATTACTCACCAAGCTCACCACCTTACGTTTTATCAAGCTAATAAATAGTATCTCTCAATACTCCCCTTTCATAAGTCAATTGACGAACCTTTTGTGCTTTTCTATACTGTAACAATGAATGTGAAATTAAAAGAAATCGAATCTAATCAGGTCAGGAGAACAAATCATGGATTTTACCATACAGCATCTTTCATTTTATTTAATCCAGGTAGAAGGAAAAGGCGAAGAAGCAGATAAACGACATAAGCACTTTCAAACCTTGACCGGGGATGAGTATGAGGAAAGCCCCCTTAAAAGCTTCCTGGACGGTGAACTGACTAAGATCGTCAAGCGAAAAGTGGACAGGCACTCCAAGTCAGAATCCGCCCCCACTAAAATTGGCCGCTTTGTTGTAGAACCAGGCCATGAGCTTACATCGAATCCAAACTACAATCTACTTCATCGAACGCGTCATGCTGAAAATAAAGAAGATTTTCGTGAAGCATGTGATCAGATTGTCCAAATGTACATAGAAGCCAGCGCTATTCGCGGCGGAGCATTTTTAGTTGCCACCGCAAAGCTCACCAAATTTTTTGATGATCCCTTTTTATTCCTCATGAAATGCGATTTTGAACCAAAGGTCGCTACCATTACGGATGAAGCAACCCTGATTCATAATGTAGAAATGGCGATCACGACGAAAAATATGAAATCTATCCAATATCCATATATGCCTGAAGAAGGCATGATGGATTCAGCCGAAATCAAGATCCATCAAGCATCACATGCGAGATACTTTGAGGATTTCCTGAAATGGGTGGAGTATGAAAAGTCCATGCCTGAAATCGTGAAATCCCAAGTGTACGGAATGGTAAAAGAACATATTTCAGAAACATATGCTGAAGAAAGTGACGAACGGGTGGAATTTGAAGAAGCCGTAGAAGAATGGGCCATCAGCCCAAAGCGAGAACTGCAGGAACGATTCACGACGGAACAGGTGGTGGAAGCCACTTCACAAATTATCGAGCAATCCCCTGAAGTGGAACTGAAAGTGAAGCTTGACCATGTTTCGGTAAAAGCCCTTCTTTCAGATTTTGGAGACAGCATTCACTTGGCGAAAGTGAACGGTCGATATGTCCTGATGATTGAAAGCGAGTCCGTCATGTTTGAAAAAGGATTTTCCCCACTTGAATTCCTTAAGCCTGATGAACTTCATGAAGTGATTCAGCGTATACAGGATAAGGAATGATATGGAGAGACTGGGACATATCTAAATCCTTCTTCTCTAAAGACGAACAATCAAAAAATTATGTAGAATCACTTATTACACCGCTTTTGATTTCCGTGCAAGACTTCGCTTTCCTCGGGCGGAAGGCAAGCCTCCTCGTCGCTCTCGCTCCTGCGGGGTCTTACCTATTCCGCTTCTCCCGCAGGAGTCTTCGTCTTGCACTACAATCAAAAGCTAGATCCTGCTCTCTACAGTGTATAAACTTTAGAAAAATTTTAACAGTCCCGTTTTACCATGATTGTTATTCATACAAAGGCTTATAGTTTTCGGTTGTTCGATCATTCCGAGCATATGAGTCTTTCACATCAGGTAAGAAAGAGAATTTGTATAAGTAACGGTAATTGATCATTGGTACTAATAGAATCAGAGTTGGTGTATGCAATTGGGGACTCTACCATGGAATAGTGAAACACTTACGCTTGCAAAGTTGATTGGAGTGGAAGTTGCTCGACTCCTGCGGGAAACGCTGGACAGGTGAGACCCCGCAGGGCTTTTGCCCGAGGAGGCTCACCGCCAGCCCCGCGGAAAGCGAGCAACTGGAGCGGAAATCAACCACTACTCACTACATACAAAACCAACAGTATTTACGTAAACAGCTAAATAATAAATCCGAACGATTTCGAATAATCGTTCGGATTTTCTTTTAACTAAACTCATTGGTCCCAACCTCTTTTTTCAATGAAAGATCAAAATTCTCTTGTATAAATAATGCTCATAAAATAAAATCAAGTAAGAAAATTCTTTCTCTTTTGGGAAAAGGGGGATAATGAATGCTTACTTCTAAACAACTTCAAGATATAAAAGATCTTCAGAATGTCTGCGAGAATTTTGAAGAGATAAACTTAAAATTAAACTGGGAAATGCTAAAAAAAAGAAAGCACGATCAAGATGATTTCCTTCTTTATAACGAGGATCGTCTGATCGGATTTTTAGGAATATACGGATTTGGGGATTCGTACGAAATATGTGGTATGATCCATCCTGATTTCCGTCGTCAGCACCTGTTTCAAGAACTGTTTCACAGAGCACTCCAATCTTTAAAACCCCGGACGGTCAATAAGCTCTTACTCAATATTCCGGGAACATCGACGTCTGGTAAAGGGTTTATATCTTATACGGACGCTGTCTATGATTTCACGGAATATGAAATGAAATGGAATAAAAAAGAGTTAGTCATAGATTCTGATTCTGTCGGGATCAAAACAGCCGATGAACTAGATATCGAAACCATCATCGACCTTGATGAAACCTGTTTCGGGATTGTCAGAAGTGATGCTGAATCCTATACCAAGAGACTATTCGAAGAGTCCAGGGAAGGAAATCTTATGATCATCCATGATGAAAAAGTGGTTGGTAAGATAAGGGTTCAACGTGCGAACAATAACAGTTTCATTTATGGGTTTGCCGTCTTCCCATCTTTTCAAGGAAAGGGAATCGGCAGAAAAGCATTGTCACAGGTCGTGATGCAGGAATCCAAGTGGACCGATAATATATACCTTGATGTGGCGGCAGCGAACAGCAAGGCACTGAATCTCTATGAATCAAGTGGTTTCCAAACCTTCTATAGTCAAGAGTATTATCAATATCCCATTAAATAATGAAAAAAGCACAGTTCAGCCACTGTGCTTTTACTTTTTATTTATAAAATATGTGCTCGATCTTCCAGGTATCTCCGATTGTCAATACACCGTGGGAATAATATGGCAGCTTCCGTTTATCCGTGGGAGAGCCTGGGTTGAATAAAAGGACTCCTTTCATAAAGCGGGAATAGGGTATGTGGGAGTGACCGAAGATGATTACATCCACATCAACATCGTCAAAGGCTTCCAGAGCCCTTTTTTCAGTTGTTTTCCCCTTTCCGTCCCCGTGCACAATGCCGATCTTCAGGCCTTTCTTCTCAATGATCCTTCTTTTTGGAAGCAGGGATTGAAGTTCTACATTATCAACATTTCCACTAACAGCAATCAGTTCCCCGTACCTCTTAAATGCTTCAAACACATCGAGGGTCTGAAAATCACCCCCATGTATGATGAGGTCACTATCCGTTAGGTCTTTTTGAAGAGGGTCAGGCAAGCTTCTTCCTTTCCTAGGCATATGGGTGTCGGATACAATGACAATCTTCATTTCATCCTCCTTTGCTCTCTGATAAGGGCTTTCACTATGTACTCAACTCCTCAACGCAAATTAGATTTGATTATATTATGCCACTTTTCCAAAGAATCGCAACATTTCAGTAAAGGTTTTACTTCAAAGGTTTCGTGGAAAATCGAAAAATAGAACGTTCATTTTAAAATAAAGGAAATGAGGTGATGCCCTGTTGTTTACGCTACAGAAACAATTTAAACGCCCGAAAGGAATCCTGGGCTGGTTTGTGGGGAAAGTAATGGAGTTTGACAATCGGAAGATCAACAACTGGTCCATCAAACAACTGGCCATCGAAAATGGCGATCGCGTTCTTGAAATCGGATATGGGCCGGGATATTGTATTAAGCGCATTTCCACTCGATTCCCTGATACCTTTGTGGACGGGGTCGATCTTTCAGAAACAATGAAAGGAGCGGCTGAAAACAAGAATCAGAAAGCTATAGAGAAAGGCAGGGTTCGCCTGTTTGTTCAGGATATCAGTCAATTCGACTTAAACGATGCTCAATACGATCGAATCTTTTCCGTTAATAATTACCCATTATGGAATGATCAGAAGCAGGCACTCAGCCATTTATACAAGATGCTTAAAACCGGTGGCACCCTCCTCATTACCGTTCAGCCCCGGGGAGATGAAGAGCGGGACAGCAAGGCTCGACGCTATGGTGAAGAAATTTCACAGGCTCTACAGGAAACCGGCTTTAAAAATATATCTCTATCCTATAAAGATGTAAGTCCTGCACTGACTGTCTCCATAAAAGGTGTAAAATAATTCATCATGTTAAGGAAACAGCCGACCCTATAAGGATCGGCTGTTTCTGTATGAATTCACGAGTGAAATGCTCCTGTCTTTGATGCTCCGATTAACTCCCTGATTTCATCAAATGAGTCTTTTTGAATAAGGTCTATAATTTTACTTCCGACCACTACCCCATCACAGCTTTCACTCATGCTGCGGACATGATCGGGGCTCGATATCCCAAATCCCGCCAGAACCGGCACCGGACTGTTGCTCTTAAGCTTGTTTAAATGACGGGATATATTCTCGGCAAACCCTTCTCTTGATCCTGTAATTCCATTAATCGTAACAGCATAGAGGAACCCTTCTGTCACAGAGGCCAATTCCTTCACTCTTTCCAAAGGACTGGTGAGGGTTGCCAATTGGACAATGGCTATTTCTTTTTCCTTCGAGGGCTGCTTAACCAAATCGAAATGCTCCAGGGGCAGATCAGGAATGATCACTCCATCCACACCAGCCTTTTTACAATCGTCGAAGAAGCGTTCTACACCATATTTGTAAATCGGATTGATATAGGTCATAAATATCAAAGGAATTCCAAGTTCGTTCCTTCTTTCAGTCAATACATCGAACACTTTTCGAAGTGTGGTTCCCTTCTCCAATGCTCTTTTACCGGCTTCTTGAATCGTCGGTCCATCGGCAACGGGATCAGAGAACGGAATACCGACTTCAATGGCCGTCGCCCCACCTTCTTCAAGCTTCTTTAAAGTTGTAATCAATGTGTCTATGCCACCGTCTCCCGCCATTACATAGGGAATGAACAACTTATTCCCTCGCTTTAATTCGGCTTCAAGTTTGCTTTCCAGAAATTTTTTACCCATGCTGACTACCTCCCAATAACTCTTTTACTTGTTCAACATCTTTATCCCCTCTTCCAGATAGACATATGACGATTGATTGGTCCATTGTCATGGTTTTTGCCAACTTCACCGCATAGGCAACGGCATGGGAGCTTTCGAGTGCAGGAATGATCCCTTCCGTCTGTGATAACTGTTTAAATGCTTCCAGCGCTTCACCGTCAGAAATGGATGCGTAACGGACTCTGTCAATTTCTTTTAAGTAGCTGTGTTCTGGCCCTACACCTGGATAGTCAAGTCCTGCTGAAATGGAATGGGCTTCCTGTACCTGCCCTTCTTCATTCTGAAGGAGATACATCATGCTTCCATGAAGGATTCCGACAGATCCTTTCGTTAATGTGGCAGCGTGCTTCTCTGTTTCAATGCCGCTTCCGGCTGCCTCGACACCGTATAAGTCTACTTCTTTGTCTTCAATAAACGGGTGGAACATTCCAATGGCATTGCTTCCTCCTCCGACACATGCCACGATGGCATTTGGAAGACCTTTTTCTTTTTCAAAGAATTGTTTCTTCGTTTCTTTTCCAATGATACTTTGGAAGTCCCGGACCATCTTCGGAAATGGGTGTGGACCTAAAACGGACCCCATGATATAGTGAGTGTCTTCAACATTGGCAACCCAGTAACGCAGCGCTTCATTCACCGCATCCTTCAATGTGGCGCTTCCCTGGGTGACGCTGATTACCTTTGCTCCGAGCAGCTCCATCCTGAATACATTCAGCTTCTGCCTGCGGATATCTTCCGCACCCATGAAAATGACACAATCAAGATTTAATAGAGCACATACGGTGGCGGTTGCGACCCCATGTTGACCTGCTCCCGTTTCTGCTACAACTTTTCTTTTTCCCATTCGCTCAGCAAGGAGTGCCTGCCCGATCGTGTTGTTGATTTTATGGGCACCTGTGTGATTCAGATCTTCCCGCTTCAGATAGATTTTGGCTCCCCCTATCTGCCTGGTGAGGTTTTCTGCAAAGTAGAGAGGATTCTCCCTTCCTACATAGTCCTTTAAGTAACTTTCGAGCCTTTCTTGAAAACGTACATCATTGATTGCTTCATCGTAAGCGGCCTCGAGTTCCTGAACGGCTTTCATCAATGACTCAGGAACGAACCTTCCTCCGAATTGACCGAATAGGCCTTTATGATCTGGTTGTGCATATAACATTCTTCTTCCTCCATTCACTGTTTTCATTTTATACAAGCACCGACTTTGCTTCCCTTATAAATGCCTCCATCTTTAACCGGTCCTTCTCTCCATCCGTCTCAACCCCACTCGAGACATCCACCATATAGGGACGGACCTTTGTGATGGCTTCCCTGACATTGTCCGGATTTAATCCCCCTGCAAGAATCAGCTGCTGATGAATGTTGATGGAATGTGCATAATCCCAATTGAATGTGGTGCCATTGCCACCACGATGGGGTCCCTTTCCGCTATCCAACAAAACCATCTCTCCCGGAAATTCCTCGATACCTTCTATATCATTTCTTTCCTTCACCGAGATCGCCTTGATAAAAGGAATATTGAGAGTTTCACAGAATTCCACTGATTCATCCCCGTGGAGCTGAACATAATCGAGCTGCACAAGATGAAAGATCTCTTCCAGTCTTTCTTTTGATTCATTTACAAACACACCGATCTTCAATAGATCTGGAGGAAGAGATTTGCTGATCTGTGCGGCTTTCTCAACATCGACTTTCCTTTCACTCTCGGCAAACACAAACCCTATGGCATCAGCTCCCGCATTTAATGCCCACTCAGCTTCTACCTGTCTTCTGATGCCGCACACTTTGACTTTCGTCATTTCATCTCACCTTTTTCAACCTTGAGAGCGGAGAGGGTAGCTGCGGGATCTTTACTCCTCATTAACGTTTCCCCGACGAGGACCCCTTGTGCCCCTGCATCTTTCACTCTCCTTGAATCCGCCTCATCCCTGATCCCACTTTCACTTATGAGCACGACTTCCCTGCCCTTCACCATCGATGCCAGAGTTTCAGTAATGTGAAGATCCACTTCAAAGGTTTTCAGGTTACGATTATTCACTCCGATTATAGTAGCACCAAGTTCCAGAGCTTTCATCATTTCCTCCTCATTATGAACTTCTACAAGAGCCTCCAGTCCTAGACTTGAGGCATAAGAAAATAACTCTCTCAACCTGAAGGAATCCAAGGCGGCCACAATTAACAGAATCACATTCGCCCCTGCATCCCTTGCACGATCGATCTGGATTTCATCGATGATAAAGTCCTTACACAGAATCGGGATCGATACGGCTCTTCTAACATTTGCAAGATCCTCCATCCTCCCTTTGAAAAATGGTGTATCCGTCAGAACAGAAATGGCGCATGCTCCAGCTTCTGCATAGATAGCGGCTTGTGTCACCGGATCCACTTCGGTTCGAATATCTCCTTTAGATGGAGAAGCCCGTTTGATTTCTGCTATCACCTGTAGGGACGAAGCAGATTTAAGAGTTTCGTATAACGAATTGTTGTGGGTGCCTTGATACTGAAAGGTAGTATATCCGGATTGTTTTAACTCCTTCACTTCTTCTTTCTTCTTTTCAATGATGGTTTCTAAAATGGTTGTCATTCAAATCACCTGCTTTCTTCGTTGTCGGCTATAGTGTATAAGGGATGATAGCGCTTCATTTGCCCGTCCGCTTCCTATACTTTCCCTAGCCAGCTTTACACCTTCTGCGAAGGTCGAAGCTTTACCATGGGCGACTAAAGCGATTCCTGCGTTGAATAGGACCGTATCCGTATAGGCTCCTTCTTTTCCTTGTAGAACGTCCTGTAAGATGCGGGCATTGTCCCTTGCATCTCCTCCCTTTATCTCTTCAAGAGTATAAGATGGGAGCCCGACCTCGTCCCCAGATAATGTAAAAGAGCTGATTTCACCATTCTCCAAAAGGACAAGATGATTTTCACCTGCAAGTGACGCTTCGTCCATATAGTCCGCCCCATTCAGGACGATTGCCCGCTTTCTTCCCAATTCATGTAAAACATTTGCCATCGTTTCAAGCCTATCTCTTCTGTACACCCCGACCAGCTGTGTTTGCAATTGAACAGGATTCGTTAATGGACCAATCAGATTAAAGATGGTCGGGATTTTCAATTCTTTCCGGACCTTCATGATTTTTTTCAGTCCCGAATGGATATGGGGGGCATAGAGGAATGCGATATTGGTTTCATTCAGGAGATTTTCCACTTCATCTGCCCCGAAATCCAATGAGATGCCCAGATGTTCTAATACATCTGCACTACCCGTCTTGCTTGATATGCTCCTATTTCCGTGCTTTGCGACTTTGACGCCGGCTCCTGCCAATACGAATGCGCTTGTTGTACTGATATTAAAGCTCTGAGATCCATCCCCACCTGTCCCGCAGTTATCCAATACACCCTTTACTGTGCTGGTTACGGGCAATGCTTTCTCTCGAAGCACTTCAACCAGGGCTGTCATTTCCCCCACCGTTTCCCCCTTCATTTTCAAAAGGGTCAAGAAACATGCTATTTGACTCTCGGTCGTGTCTTCCTTGAATAATTCCTGAACGGCTCCTCTCATCTCATCTCGTTCTAATGAATGACCATCAGACAGCTTTTGTAGATAGCTTTTCACGGTTATTCCCCTTTCTCATCTCGTCTAAAAAGTTTTGAATGATTTTCTTTCCTGTTTTCGTCCCGATGGACTCTGGATGGAATTGAACCCCAAACAAAGGAAATCTCATATGCTTGATGGCCATGATTTCCCCGTCATCCATGGAAAGGGCAACCGTCTCCAGTGGTTCTGGCAGAGTCCCTTTTTTGATGACCAGTGAATGGTACCTCATCACTTCCAACGGTTGTTGCAAATATTCAAATATCCCTTCACCACTATGTTTGATAAGTGAGGTCTTTCCATGCATGACCTTTTCTGCTACTTCAATGGTTGCCCCAAAGGCTGCACCGATTGCCTGATGACCGAGACAAACACCGAGAATCGGCACACTAGCGTGAAGATTCTGTATAATCGAGGTGCAAATACCCGCGTTTTCAGGCTTCCCGGGTCCAGGGGAAAGGATGATCCCTGAAGGATTCAGTTTTTTTATTTCTTCCAACGAAATCGTATCATTCCGTCTGACCACTACCCTTTCACCAAGTTCTTCAATATATTGATATAGGTTATAGGTAAACGAATCATAGTTATCAATGAGTAGAATCATCCCGTCACCTCCAATAATGATTTCGCTTTATTCAGCGTTTCTTCATACTCACATTCCGGATCTGAATCATACACGATGCCTGCCCCTGCTTGAACATTAGCAACGCCATCTTTGACGACCATTGTGCGGATCGCCAGGGCAAAGTCCAGATTGCCGTTAACCCCGATATATCCGACCGCACCAGAGTATACTCCACGTTTCGTCGTTTCAAGTTCATTGATGATCTGCATTGCCCTGATCTTCGGTGCCCCGCTCACTGTTCCTGCAGGTAAACAGCCTGTTAATGCTTCAAGGGGGGGCACATCTTCCTTCAATTTACCCTTCACCTCTGAAACGATGTGCATCACATATTTGTACCTCTCAATGGTTAAGTATTTGGTTAACCGGATGGATCCGATCTCACAAATTCTTCCCAGGTCATTCCTGCCTAAGTCTACAAGCATTCGATGCTCAGCCATTTCCTTTTCATCCGCCAGCAGCTCCCTCTCAAGCTTTCCATCTTCTTCAGCTGTATTCCCCCTGCGCCTTGTACCGGCAATGGGATTCGTTGTGATCTGACTGCCCTGAACCTTCAGCATGCTTTCCGGTGATGCACCCAATACGACGTATTCTTCGAAATCGATGAAAAACATATAGGGTGACGGGTTTGACTGTCTCAAGCCTCTATAGAATGTAAAAGGATCACCGGTAAAGGAAGCCTGCAGTCTTTGGGAAAGCACCACTTGAAAGATTTCTCCTTCCCGTATCGACTGCTTCGCTCTTTCCACTTTCTCCATGAACTCATCCTTTGACGTTTGAGCATGAAAGGAAAGTCGATCCAGTTTTTCTTTGTGTGTGTCCAAATACACGCTTGTCAGCTCGGCTTCGACTTCTTTCACTTTTTCCTGAAGATTCCCTTCCACTTCTTCTGTCCATTCATTCATGACAACGATGTATACTTTATGCTCAAGATGATCGAAGACGATGACCTTTTCATAGAACATGAGATGAATGTCCGGCATCTCCAATTCGTCATCTGGCGTGATTCCGATTTCCTCGTAATGTCTGATCACATCATACCCTAAGTATCCAATCCCTCCCCCTGTGAATGGAAAGGGTGCTTCTTCTAGAGGATAGTGGGGAATAAGGCTTTGAATCATTTCAATAGGGTCCCCTATCCGCTCCTCTACTTGATCTGTAGACGCTTTTATCATCTGTACGGTATTTCCATATGCCTTACATTCCAAAAACGGATCGCTACCCACAAAAGAGTAGCGTCCGGATTGTTCATGTTTCAGCGAACTCTCCAATAAAAATTTCTTTTTCCCCTTTAAGGATTGGAAGAGTGATATAGGTGTGTACATATCACCATTCAATTCTTTCACGACATAGTTCAAATCTTGATGCTTCATCATTAATAATCCTCCAATTCGCTTTTATCTCTTAAAAAGCCCATAAAAAAAGTCCCCTATGAACAGAAAATCTGCTCATAGAGGACGATGCTGACCGCGGTGCCACCTCTATTGGGATATAACCTACATCCCCTCTTGATTCAAGTACGGGGTTGATCACCCGATACTCTATCCTTTTAACGGTGGAAATCCGTATGACCCTACTTCCTTCAGATCATCTCTCATAAGTCCATTCCAGACAAGCTATCATGCTAAGGTCTCACTGTCCTTAACTCCCTGTTATGCATCACTTGAATGTACTCCTCTTATTCAACGATTTATCATTATGAAATTATAAAAAAGGGCATCCCTATCCAAATCTTTTTTTAAAAAAGAAAGGACGGGATACCCGTGGTGCCACCTTTGTTGACTGCTATTACAGTCCACTCAATCGTATCGGAGCAGAATGCTCTAATACGCGTCTTTTGTAACGATAAGACATTCGCCAAAGCCTATTCCCCTAAGGTTTCGGTTTGGAAGCTCGGAAGTCCATTCCCTAAGACCGATCACACTGGTTCACACCAACCACCAGCTCTCTGCAGTGTCGATTATAGGTACTCCTCTTCGTCAAAGCCATTCGCTCATTTAATTAATTGTTTATTATACTAATCGCTTTTTCTCACGATGTCAACCATTTAATAAATATTCTATTCCATCTTGTGCTAATTGGTTCAACCAATGGTTATCATCATGGAATCACAGATTAATTAAACCCATCCATCCGGTGTTTCGATTGAGTAATCAGGGAAACCAATACATACATGAAGAAGGAGATGATAATGGGAAAGATGACCGTATTCATATCCAGATAGTTCGGTGCAAAGCTATGAAATAAAATATATGCCGTCAGTCCCGTAACCATGGAAGCTAACGCACCAGCACTATTCCCCTTTTTCCAGTACAGCCCGAGTACGATTGGCCATATAAAGACTGCTTCAAGGCCACCGAAAGAAAATAAATTAAGCCAGATAATCAATTCAGGCGGGCTTAATGCCATCAGGAAAACCAGTATACCTGTTATACTCGTCACCCAAAAGCTGATCGTCTTGATCTGTTTCTCTTTTGCATCCTTATTGATGAAATTCATATAAACATCTTTAACGATAGCTGATGATACAATCAACAGCAACGAATCCACCGTCGACATGATGGCTGCCATAGGAGCCGCCAGTACAATCCCCGCAAGCCACGGGGGGAGTACCTCCAAAGCAAGGAGAGGCATGACTTTGTCCGCCACTTCGATCCCCGGCAGGACCACTCTTGCAAGAACTCCGATGAGATGCATCCCAAGCATGATCGAACCTACGACAATCGTGCCGATAATTAGAGCCCTGTGCAGGGAACGGGAATTTTTATAGCTCATGGCCCTTACGGCTACTTGGGGAAGTCCAACGACTCCCACTCCAACCAAGATCCAGAAGGACGAAATGTATCTTGCGCTCAGTTCACCGTTCGGCCCATGAGGACTTAGTAAATTAGGATTTTCAGCCTGCAATTCCATCATAATCTTTTCCATGCCACCACCTGCCATGATGGTAGCAACTAGGAGGATCAAGGTCCCTCCAAGCATGACAACTCCCTGGATCGCATCTGTGATGGCAACCGCGCGGAAACCGCCGATCGTAACATAAACCAGGACGGATATGGCAAACAAGAACAGAGCGGCTTCGTAGCTTAATCCCGTTAATGATTCAATTAAACGTGCACCTCCTACCCACTGGGCAATCATTGCTGAGAATAAAAACAAGATGATACTGATGGCCGACAGGACCGTTATCTTATTGCTTCTGTATCGTCCCTGTAAATAATCGATCAATGTAACGGCTTTATACTTCCTTGACATGATGGCAAACTTCTTACCGAGTATAAGAAGTACAAAATATCCTGTCACAACCTGGCTCATGGCAAGCAGCACCCACGATAACCCATATGTATAAGCAGCACCCGGACCACCGATGAAGCTGCTGGCACTACCGTATGTAGCGATCATCGTCATGGCGAGGATAAATCCTCCGAGTTGTCGGCTCCCGAGGAAATATTCCTGTACAAAGGAATCTGATCTGCTAACGGTTCTAGCCGTATAAATCCCCACTAAAAAAATCAAAATCAAAAAGGCAAATAAGGGAATCATAGCCATACTATTCATGATCATCCTCCTCGTCGCCAAAAGGAATATCAGTCAGAAGGTATTTCACGACAACAATCACTAAAAACACCATAAGAAGAAAACCCATGATACAGCTATAGAAGAACCATGCCGGCATCCCAAAGATCCAATCGTAATCTGATACAGGCTGCCCACCGAGTCCAAAAGCAAATCCATACCACCATAAAAAATTTATCAGAACGAGTGCAACACCAATTAATGCTTCGTGGCTGGCGATCCGAAACCGTCTATCATTTTTATGATTCACTTCCTTTTATCCCTCCCCGTAAATAAACATCCTTTAACAATTTACGACATGATGATATGAAATGCAAGAAAAAGACAGGCCTGAAGCATCCGCTTCAGGCCTGTCTTTACGATCTAATAAAAGGGGGTTATCATGAACCATTCTCTCTATCTGAAAGAGGGGGAACTCTTTTGTTTAATGAGAATGATTTTCAATATCATTGTAATCTCTCAAAAAACAAAAGTCAATACAAAAGTTTACGTCCCTAAAGGAAAATTCTGGTGAACAATAATATGAATTGTGGTAAAATTCTAAAATGTACTCACATATTAAAGAGAGAGAATGAGGGGGAATGACTGTGAGAGCAAAATTAAAAACATTTGGAATACCAACCGTGTTAATTCTTTTATTGATTGGTGCACTTTTCTTTAACCAACTTCTGGACGTTAAACAACAGCCGGATCCCGATTGGAGCAGATCGATGCCGTTGGGCTATTCCTCTGAAGAACGTCCACTTGTCTTCTATAACGAGGAGCGACTGTTCTTAGCAAGTAACGGAAAGGTAGATCAGTTTTCTTTCGATGAATCACTTAACCCAAGGAAAGAAGGTTCACTGAACTCAAGCGTTACAAGGGGGAAGCCTTTTTGGACAGATGGAAATAAGGTCATACAAGTGAAGGATGAGCAAGTCATTTCTTCCGATGCTGACGGTGTCAAGACCATAGATGATGAAGTAACGGGGATCAGCACTTCATCAAACACCATCTATTACTGGAAACAAGAGGTTCTGTATTCTCTTTCTCCAAATGATTTATCCAGCAAAGAAGTTTACCGATTCCCTGGTGAAGTCCTTGATGCTTATGTGGAAAACGATGGAAGTACCGTATTACAAATAAGGCAGGATGATACGCATTCCCATCTTTACTACATGGATGAAGGATTACAATTGGTGAAGGAGCCGTTTGCGATTGTCAATACAGCAACGAATCATCATGTTAATGGGCTTTCTTTCATAAAAGAAAACAATCAGTTGACTCTTTTGTACAATGAAGAAATGCGTGCTCAAGGTACATTGTCCTATAAGATATGGAAATTGAAAACGTCCATAGACGATTTAGGAACGTCTATTATTAAGCCTGAACAGATTGAATTCACGAATGACCACTCAGGGTTCAAATTGGAAAGTCCGAGGTCCGTACAGTTTGCTGACTTCGATGGAAAATCGTCCATCCTCTTCACATCCGAGAGCCACAAGGTAGGAGGTCAAAACACCATCAGTCTGTACGTTGCGCCTTTCAGCGATTCCAATCATTTTGTGGCCACACCCGTCAGTACAAGCAAGCATTTTACGTATTCACCCATTCAGATAACGGACAAAAGTATTGCCTGGCTCGACTATGGGGGTGACTATTATGAATTGTTTGGCGCCTCACAGGATGAAAAAGCCATTGCCAAAAGTACGGAATGGTCGAAACGAAGTGTAAAAGAAGCCTTGAATAACTCGGTTCTCATGCTTTTCAGCAGTTTAATCACCATATTGGTTTCGTTTTATTGGGTACTTCCTTCGCTGTTTGTCTTGATTCTTCTTTATATGTTCAAACCGAATATGTTTGAAAAAGAAGAAATCAACTGGGTGGAATATGCCTCGATCTTTCTATTCATCCTTATGCCACTGACATTCATCAGTAAAGCGATGGGAGATTATTTCTATTTTGCCGCTCCCGGCTATCTCACATTTACGGGAAGCGAATATATCTTATTAGTGATATTAAGCATCCTTACTGCACTTCTTTGGAAAGTTGGCAGAGATCCGGACTGGGGTACATTCGGAGGAGTATTCTATTTCATGGGGATCTATATTCTTCTATACGTCACTTCCATCGGTCCATATATCTTTAATTTGTTTTAATACAAAAACGCTCAGGTCTCCTGAGCGTTTTTCACATGCATATCTTCATCTTCTCTCCAATGCTTGCGTTTGTAGAAATACATATATATCGTAATACAAAGGGTCAGCCAGGCACCGCCTGCTGTGAATCCGCCAATGATGTCACTTGGATAATGAACCCCAAGGTATACCCTGCTCATTCCAATCAGCAGGACAAGCATGGCAACCAGTATCACGCTAGCCCATTTATACCGTTTACGATCCAGGGCACGGAACAGAATGAATGCTAGTGAACCATAAAATATGAAAGAGCTCATAGAATGACCACTCGGAAAACTGTAGCCACCCTGTTGGATCAATGCTTCAATATCGGGGCGATCCCGTTTAAATATCCATTTTAGAAGCCCATTGAATCCCGCACCGGAGAGGATGGTGATCGATACAAACAGAGCAAGTGGATATTTCTTCATAAATAGAAGGATGAGTACTGCACACCCGGTGAAAATGCTGATACCTTCTATCCCCCCTAAGAAAGTGATGAAAGTCATGATCTCCGTTAATTTAGGTGAAATTATCCCTCTGACGATTTCGAATACACCATTATCAAATTGGGCGATCTCATTTTCTTTCCATTCTTCCACGATCGATACAAATCCCCAGGTGAATACAATCAAACACAACAGGGATACAGCGACAAAGACGCCTTGTTCAATATGTTTCTCCTTCAAGACTTCTCCCTCTCTCCTGACTCACGCCTTCTACTGAGCTTTTTTCTTAGAAGTCGTTTTCTTTTTAGTTGGTTTCTTTGCCTTTTTAGGCTTGGACGAATCGATGGATGCCTGAAGGGCCGCCATTAGATCCGTTACATTTTCTTTCGGTTCTCTTTCTTTAGATGTGACCATCTTTTCCCCTGTTTGTTTTGATTCTATCAATTGACTTAATCGTTCACGATACTGATCCTTATAATTCTCCGGTTGGAATTCAGTCGTCAGTTGATCAATGAGCATGGTAGCGGTCTCTAGTTCCTTTTCGGTGATTTCATCTCCTTCAGGCACATTCGGGACATCGCCGGTTCCTCTTACCTCATCGGGATAATGAATGGTTTCCATGACGAGAGTTTGCTCGTATACACGGACGATGGAAAGCTGTTCCTTCGACCGCATCGTGATTTTGGCTATCCCTACTTTCCCTGATTCCTGAAGCGCTTTTCTCAAAAGGGAATAGGCTTTCTTTCCGCCGTCGTTCGGTGAAACGAAATAACTTCGATCAAAGAAAATCGGATCGATTTCCTCCATCTTAATAAAATCCACAATCTCTACAGCCTTATCACCATTTGCTTCCTTCAGCTCTTTCAATTCCTCATCTTCAAGGACGACAAATTTACCTTTCGTCACTTCATAACCTTTTACAATATCTGCTTGATCCAGTTCCATTTCACAAGCTGGGCATACTTTTTCGTATTTGATGGGTGTATGACATTCTTTATGAAGTGAACGGAGCTTAATATCCCGGTCTTCTGTAGCAGAATGAAGTTTAATGGGGATGTTCACCAGTCCAAAGCTGATGGAACCTTTCCAAATAGTATGCATATCTTTCAATACCCTCCTTTACATAAACTAATCCCTTATCCATATCATTTAGTTCCCACACTTTCTTCATCCCTTTAAACATCTGGAAATAATCCGAGTCCTAAGCGGAAACACTACTATTAAAAAAAGAGGTGAAACAAATGAAACCGATGCTCCCTACATTGCGTCATGAACTTCCTTCAGGTAATGGCTGGCTCTATGAGGTGAAATATGATGGCTTCCGCGGCATTTTATCTGTTCAATCCTCTGATCAAATCAGCCTTCAAAGCCGTAATGGGAAAGAACTTCTGAGTCACTTCCCTGAGATAAAGAGGCAAATTCAACAATTACTGGATGAACGTGCCTTCCCCCTCCCTCTCATTTTAGATGGAGAGGTCGCATTATTACGCTCCTCTTTCAGCACCGAGTTCCAGGAACTTCAGGTTAGGGGGAGGATGCGGAATGATCAAAAAATACTACAGGCCGCTGCCAGTAGACCTGTTACTTTCCTCGTATTTGATTTACTTCAGTCTGAGAAGAAATCATATATCCAGGAACCTTATCTTACGAGAAAAGAAAAACTGAAAGAGGTGTTCACCCGCCTTCATTTACCATTGGAGCCTGATCCTTCTCACCCATCGACTTTGCAAATGGTTCCTTTTTACAAAAAGCTTGAGAGAGTGTGGGAGCTCGTTCTAAATGATGAAGGGGAAGGGGTTGTCGCGAAGAGGGACCAGAGTAAATGGGACGCGGGGAAACGGAGTGCTAATTGGATCAAATGTAAGAACTGGAAACATTGCCAATGCTTTATCACCGCCCTGGATGATGCGAATGATTATTTTCACATCGGCGTATATGATAACGGACAAATCATGCCGATCGGCTTATTCCATTTCGGTCTTTCTGCTGAGGAAAAAAGAACGGTGAAAACGACAATTAAGCAAAACAGTACAGGTAAGGAACATTCTCTTTATTACATAGATCCGGCCATCACCGTAGAAATACTATATCTGCATTGGCAGGATGGAAAGCTTCGGGAACCCCATTTTAAACAATTCCTTTTTTCCATTCCTCCGGAAGCATGCACACTTGACCAATTTATGATGGACGAAGCCTCTCTTCCAAGTAAGGTTGATATCACTCACCCGGAAAAGATTTTGTTTCGGGAGTTTTCCATGACGAAACTGGATTATATCCGATTCCTCCGAAAGATGTCTGTGGTGATTTTGCCATTCTTAAAGAACAGGCCCTTAACCTGCATTCGATTTCCCCATGGGGTTTTCGGGGAATCCTTTTACCAAAAGAACACTCCTGATTATTCTCCTGCATTTGTTGAAACATACCAAGAGGATCAAATTCATTACACCCTGTGCAATAACCTTGAAACGTTGATATGGCTTGGAAATCAGCTGGCCCTTGAATTTCATGTCCCCTTTCAAAAAGCAGGGGAAGAATTCGTCAATGAGGTAGTCTTTGACTTAGATCCACCAAGCCGTGTTCATTTTTCATTGGCCGTTAAAGCAGCCACCATCATGAAAGGATTATTTGACGGTTTGAATCTCAAGAGCTTTGTCAAAACATCGGGAAATAAGGGGCTTCAAGTATATATCCCCCTCCCTCCAGGATACAAATGGAAAGACACAGGCTTATTTACAGAATTCATTGCTCACTACCTTGTGAGCAATGATCCGGGGGATTTCACGACCGAGCGGTTAAAAAAGAACCGGAAAGGCAGACTGTACGTGGATTATATCCAACACGCGGAAGGTAAAACCATCATCGCCCCCTATTCATTGAGAGGGAATGAAGAGGCTTTGGTCGCCACTCCCCTATGGTGGGATGAAGTGAATGAAGATCTCGATCCTGAACAATTTACCTTTGACGTAGTCTTAAGAAGATTTCATGAGAAAGGATGTCCTTTTACCGCCTTTGATCAGGTTAAAAAATTCCAGCCATTTGACAAAGTGATTGATTTTTTGAAAAATCAGGCCAAAACTAAAAAAGAAGGTACCCCGAAATCATAGGGGCACCCTCTTTGACTATCCATGGTTAACTATGCACTCATGAACACTTTGCTTTCCACGATTGACTTGGCATGGTTTTGTAAGTGCTCATACATACCCTCTTCAGTAAATTCCTGTCTTGACACTTCATGATACTGCTCGGGATTAGAAAGAGACAATTCTAATTGGGATTGATAAAGATACGTTGCATTTCCAATCAACTCCATGTTATAGCGTCCATCATCCAATTCGTTCACGACGACACGGACTTTCCCCCCGTTATTGTATACATCGATTTCCTGACCGAATTCATTTTGCTGAAGTAAGCATGTTACAAGACTGGAAGCAGACATGGCTGTCCCACACGCATTTGTGAAACCGACACCTCTTTCATACGTACGAACATAGATGGACCCCTTTTCCAGTGGGTGTACAAAACTTACATTGACTCCATCAGGAAACAGGTTATTGGGTCCATTCACTGTTTCAGCAATGGATTTCTGCTCGTTCGAGAGGATATGCTCTGTGCCGACGACACTTATCAAATGTGGGTTCGGCACTGCCAGGGCAGAAAAGGTTAAATGATCGGAGATTTCAGGGATGCTTTCATTCACCATCGTTTCACGATCGATGTTCATTGGCAGTTGATCCAGTTGAAAAAGAACAGGGGAAATTTCAACATTATATGTCGGGATGTTTTCGAAAATGGATTCCTGTGAAGACACACGAAGATCCGCTTTCATCGTTTGGACAACGATGGTCTCTTTATCAAGAAGCTCACATACATAGCGGCCGACACATCGCAGGCCATTCCCACACATTGAAGCCTCAGAACCATCTGCGTTGAAGACCCGCATTCTGGCATCACAATTTTCGCTTGATAATACAAATAAAATCCCATCTGCCCCGAAGGCAGACTTACGATCACATAGAGCCAGGGCAAGATTTTGTCTGGCTTCTTCCGTAAAATCATATCCATTTGTCATTTCATCAATAAGTAAAAAGTCATTTCCAGAGCCATGACATTTTATTAGATTCAAGTCCATCGTGAATCCCTCCACGGTAATTTACTAGTAAACTATTCATAATAGTCTTAGCTTGCCACAAACAAGCTCATTACGCAATCCTATCCCCTCATTTTCAAAAATAAGACATGTTCATAGTTGAATTATATGGATCACTTCGAGACAATGGATGTGGTGATGATGATGAAGGAAGAATACCGTTTTCGTTTTCAAGTCCATAAGGTGGAAGAAGCGGATGATGAATTTCAGTCAAGGGATGTCACTGTGTTCGCCCGCATTTTCAACGACAAAAAAGACCTCGTACATGAAGGTCTCTTTCGGGTGCGTTTCAATATGATTGGAATCTACCCTTTCCCTGCAGATGTGGGCCGTCAGATTTATTCAAAGCAATTGCAGCGGCTACTGCTCATGGAATTGAAAAGGTATATCAAACCCCAAAGAAAATATCTTGGCCCAGGGGATTATAAATCTGTATGGTAGCATTATGTCATCTCGGTTACTTCATGATTCAAAAGCTCTTCCGTCCATTTGCAGGAATGATGATAGCTCTCCATCACTTCCCTTTTGTTTAACTTCAATTCTGTCATTTTCATCTCGATCTCTTTCCAGTTCGCCTGTTCAATGGAGACGACGAGTTCCAATATCTTCTTAAGGTCATTAACTGACCCCGTTAAAGCATCGCAAATCTCGTCATCCAAAGGTAAATCCATCAAGATGCAATCGATCGGCATGGAAAGAATAGTATCCATCAAGGAAAACATACCTGTCAGGAAGTAACTTGATTTACTGGATGCCCGGTTGTGCTTTTCTGCGAGCAGCTCACACATCTTCGCCCTCGTCAAACATAATGTAATCACTTCATTGTCCAATTGTCTCTTCTTCCCCACCTGTTCCCTTACTGCCAAAATGTAGATCCAGCGCTTGATTTCCACAAGACCTAACAAAACAATGGCCTGACGGATGGAATGAATCTTATGTTTCGGGCGATAAGCCGGAGAGTTGATCAATTTCAATAATTTATATGATAGGGAAAGATCCTGTTCGATCAATTGACTGATCCTTTCAATGTTAGGTTCCGTCATTTCCAGGCTTTGTATGATGGTATAATACGAATGAAAATAAGTCGGGACATCCTGAGTGGCGATGATCTTCGGCTTACTGAAGAAATAGCCCTGAAAGAAGTGATATCCTTTCCCCAACGCTTCTTTGTACTGGTTCTCGGTTTCCACTTTTTCAGCAAGGAGCCTGTAACCCAGTAAATTAGAAAGAACCTCAATGCTTCCCCGCTCCGTATCAGTTGTATTCATGAAATCCACCTTCACATAATCCGCCAGTTTCATCAATTCCCTGAAATATGGATTCAGTTCATTGAATATAAAATCATCCAACGCAATCTTATACCCCAAGTCTTTTAATTCCTGACAAACGACCAGCACATCAGGACCCGGAACCACACTCTCGAGAATCTCCACAACGATCTCCCTCGGATTAAAATAAGTCGGGACTCTCAGCCTTAATAAATTCTCTGTGAAATTAATAAAACAAGGTTTGCCTGCTGAAAGGCTTTCCAGTCCGATATTCAAATAGCTGTTAATGATGACGTCAGCGGTTGCCTGATCCCCGTCAATCGATGGAAACATATTGATTTCATTGTTTCGGTATAGAAGTTCATACGCCACCGTTTCTTGATTACGATTAAAAATTGGCTGTCGGGCTACAAATACTTCCATCAAAATCACTCCTGCGTTCCTGTTCAACATTTAGAAAAATAGTTAAAAAGATTCATATTTTTTCTTTAATAGTAACAAGAAATATGTGGAAAGTCCACGTAATTTGACATTAGTTGTAAAATAAGGAAGTGAAGACCCCGATAGTAATAAAGCAGAGAGGCCCATCACTAAGGTGATGGGCCTCTCTCTCTTACGTTCTGAATCGCTTTAATGAATCGAATGAACAAAGAAATTCATCAGAAACAGAGCAGCGATGATATATAGAGGAATGGAAACTTCCCGCGCCTTCCCTGTAGCCAATTTTAATACTGGATACAGAATAAAGCCGATGGCGATCCCGTCCGCTATACTGTACGTAAACGGAATCATCGCAATGATGAAAATAGCGGGAAACGCCTCTGTCAGATCACGAAGATCCATATGTCGTATATTTTGAATCATCAAACCACCGATGATGATGAGAATCGGGGCGATGGCATGATCCGGAATCCACTTTAAATACGGAATGAACAACACCGATCCCAAAAATAATACGCCCGTAGTCAAGCTTGTCAACCCAGTCCGGCCGCCTGCCGTCATGGCTGCTGCGCTTTCCACCGTCGAGACTGTCGGACTCGTTCCGAAAAACCCTGATGTGAATGCAGAAAAAGCATTAGCTTGAAAGGCTTTAGAATATTTATGCGGTTGATCGATCATATCCGTATGACCATGAACGAGACCGATGTTTTCAAATACCAGCACCATCGTGACAGAAAAAACCGCAATCCAAAACGGAATTTCCATAATGGCACTAAACGATATTTGACCAAATACCTGACTGTATTCACTCAGATGGAAAGAGCTTGATTGGATGGAAGGCTCAATCCCAAAGAGGAATCCCAGCACTGTACCAAATGCGATACTCCATAAAAATTGACCTTTTACATTACGAATGAAAAGAAAAATCGTCACCAGGAATGTCAGCACCGTGGCTAACACCTTTAGCTCCCCAAAATCACCGATCATGATGATGGCACTGTCGCCTCTTTGAATGAGACCGCCTTTTTCAAGACCGATAAACATTAAAAACATCCCTAACCCTACAGTTATGGCTTCTTTTAAAGTTTTGGGGATGGCTTCCGATAATACTTTAGAAAGCTTTGTAAATGCAATGATCATAAAGAGTATTCCTGAAATCACTATGACAGCCAATGCTTCCTGCCACGAGAGGCCCGACGATTTTACCAGGGTGAATGTAAACATTGCATTAATTCCCATGCCTGGAACCAGAAGGATCGGCGCATTTGCCCAAAAGGCCATCACCAAACACCCAACGAAGGAAGCAAGTATCGTTGCCATGACTGCCCCTTCAAATGGAATTCCAGCTTCAGAAAGAATTAAAGCATTTACAGCAATGATGTAGACAATCGTAAAGTAACCGATCGCACCTGCCATCATCTCCTGTTTCATCGAAGTACCGTGATTTTTTAACTGAAAAATACCTCCACGTGCTTTCATATTATAATCTTCCTATAAAACTGCCCTCTCCCTACCCGCTCCTGCCTTAATAAAGGGGAGCCACAAAATACTATTTTAGCAAAAGGTCTGACGTTTGCCAACATGTATTTTGGTGGGTGTGGAATGGGGGATTCATGTATCTCGAGGGGGTAAACCATTGAAAGTTGATAATATTAGCTTCTTATTTGGAGTGTGTCCTAAAATGATGGGCAGTTGCTGATCCTGGGTGGGAATACGGTCGAAACGTGGGAGCAGTTGCAGATCCTCGACGGGAATCCGGCCGAAATGGGGTAGAATCAAGCGGATTTCACTGATAATCCAGCCGATTCCGTAAATAATCCAGCGGAAATAACCATTAATCCAGCCGATTTCATGATTAATTCAGCCAATTAACAAATGATTCCACATATTTCACTTACTTGAGCACTTCTCTGTCAAACTTCATAAACACCAATAGTAGGTCCGTCCCTCAAAAAACGAGTCTCCAGTGTAGGAGACTCGTCCAAACCCTTATTTATCTATTTCACGGATCAAATTTGCCATTTCGATGGCCGATACCGCCGCTTCCCATCCTTTGTTTCCGGCTTTTGTGCCGGCTCTTTCGATTGCCTGTTCGATTGTATCAGTCGTTAAGACCCCAAATATGACGGGTACGTCTTCCTGCAGGCTAAGATTGGCCACACCTTTAGCAACCTCTCCGCTTACGTATTCAAAATGAGCGGTGGCTCCTCGGATGACCGTTCCCAAGGTCACAACGGCATCGTATTTACCAGAACGCGCCAGTTTTTTGGCGATCATGGGAATTTCAAATGCACCCGGAACCCACGTGACGGAAACATCCCCTTCTTCAACACCGTGTCTCTTCAAGGCATCTTCCGCCCCGCCCAGAAGCTTGGATGTGATGAACTCGTTGAAACGTGAAACGACAATGGCAACTCTTAATCCTGATCCTACTAAATTTCCTTCATAAATGGTTTTCATCGTGTATTCCTCCTAAAATTTAAGTAAGTGCCCGAGCTTAGTATGCTTTGTTTTTAAATACTTTTCATTCTCGAATTTTGAAGGCATCTGGATCGGCACCCGATCTGCAATTTCTAAACCGTATCCGTTGATCCCGGCAATCTTTCTCGGATTATTGGTCAATAGACGCATCTTGGTTATACCTAAATCTCTCAGAATCTGCGCTCCGATTCCGTATTCCCTTAAATCGTCACCAAAGCCCAGTTTTTGATTGGCTTCAACAGTGTCATACCCTTCTTCCTGGAGCTTATAAGCCTTCAGTTTGTTTATTAATCCAATCCCACGGCCTTCTTGCCTCATGTAAAGCAGGACACCTTTTCCTTCTTCTTCAATCTGGGTAAGGGCTGTAGCGAGCTGCGGTCCACAATCACAACGATTGGAACCGAAGACGTCCCCTGTCAGGCATTCGGAGTGTACACGCACGAGTACATCCTCCCCCTCTGACCATTCCCCTTTTACAAGGGCGATATGCTCTTTTCCTGTAAGGTTTTCTGTGTAAGCAACCGCTTTGAAGTTTCCAAACTCAGTTGGAAGCTCAATTTCCACTTCCCTTGTCACAAGCATTTCCTTTTTTCTTCTATACCTGATCAAATCTTCAATGGAAATGATCTTTAAATCCCATTTTTCAGCGAGCTTCATTAATTCAGGCACCCTTGCCATCGTTCCATCTTCATTCATGATTTCACAGATGACTCCGGATGGTTGTGCACCTGCCAGAAAAGCCAGATCGATGGCTGCTTCTGTATGCCCTGCCCGTTTTAGAACCCCTCCATTTTTGGCGACAAGGGGAAATACGTGACCGGGTCGTTTAAAGTCCTCCGGTATTGAATTCTCGTTCAATAATTCCTGTATGGTGGTCGATCTTTCAAATGCACTAATGCCGGTCGTTGCCGTTTTATGATCAACTGAGATGGTGAAGGCCGTGCCATGTGGGTCAGTATTTGACATTGTCATCGGAGAGAGCTTCAGTTTATGTGCTATTTCCTCTGTTATAGGGGCACAAATCAAGCCTCTACCTTCTTTTGCCATAAAATTTATGACTTCAGGCGTGGCTTTATCCGCCAGGGCAATGAAGTCTCCTTCATTCTCACGGTTCTCGTCATCCACTACGATGACGACTTTACCTGCCTGTAAATCTTCCAGAGCTTCTTCGATCTTATTAAACATGGGGTAACCCCTCCTCTTAGTCAGCGAAACCGTTTTGAGATAAAAAATCATAGCTGATGCTGCTTGAAGTACTCTTAGACTGTTCCTTCGCTTCATAGAAACGATGAAAATATTTCGCCATTACATCACATTCAATATTGACAAGGTCCCCTACTTTCTTTCCACCAAGTACCGTGTCTCCTCTTGTCTGAGGGATGAGCGAAATGGTAATGGTATTATTTTTCACACCAAACACAGTAAGGGAGGTTCCGTCTATTGCGACCGAACCCTTCATGATGAACAAATGACTCTGATGTTCAGGAATGGAAATGTCCATATACCATGCATTTTCCACTTTCTCTACTCTCAAAATGGTACCGACCCCGTCTACATGTCCGTTGACGAAGTGACCGCCGAAACGCCCATTTGACGGCATGGCTCTTTCCATGTTCACCTTCGAACCACGGGTAAGGGTCCGTAAGGTGGTCCCTTCAAACGTTTCAGGCATGACATCAACCTGAAACCTGCTGGAGCTGAATGCAGTGACGGTTAAACAAACCCCGTTCACACTGATGCTGTCCCCTATATGGATATCTTCGAGGATTCGGCTAGCTGCAATCGTCAGTTCCATGGAAGAAGAAGATTTCTTCATGTGTTCGATCGATCCAATTTCTTCAATGATTCCAGTAAACATCCTTCTCCCCCTTTCACAAAGGTTCCCGTTTTGGCCGTGCGACAATTTTGATATCCTGTCCTACACGATCGAGGCTTGCGATTTCCATTTCCAATCCTTCTGCAATGGTTGGAAATCCTTTACCTCCAATACTCGTGAAGGCAGCACTTCCACCCACAAGCTTCGGAGACATATACATAATCATTTCCTGAAAAGCTCTTTCCTCCAAGAAGGCGGAATGTATAGTAGAACCACCTTCTACGTAAAGGGATGCAATCTTTCGGGAACCTAGTTCTTTCAGGACGGTGCGAATGCCTATCTTTTCGTCGGTAAGGGAAATGATTTCACATCCTCGATCGATATAGGGCTTCTTCTGTTCATCATTGACCGAAATGCCTGTAATGATGATGGTCCTGCTTTCTAAATCCTCTACTACATGAGAGTGGATCGGTGTACGCAAATAGGTATCTAATATTATTCGAATGGGGTTTTTTCCACCTTGGGGCAAACGGGTGGTAAGGTGTGGGTTATCTTGAATGACGGTATTGACTCCTACTAATATCGCGTCATGCCTGTGACGATCATAGTGGACATCGGTTCTTGAGGCTTCGGATGTAATCCATTTACTGTCTCCCGAAGCAGATGCGGTTTTTCCATCTAATGTAACCGCTGTTTTTAGCGTGACATATGGAGTACCATTTTGAATGAAGTGAAAAAAATGCTTATTCAGTTCCAGGGCTTCTTCTTCAAGCTCGCCCACCACCACTTCAATGCCTGCATCCCTTAATTGTCGAACTCCCCGACCAGCCACTAGAGGATTGGGATCCAGGGTGGCGATGTGGACTCTCTTTATCCCGTTTGAGATCAGCGCTTGAGAACAGGGAGGTGTTTTCCCATAGTGGGAACAAGGCTCAAGGGTAACGTAAATGTCGCTTCCTTTCGCTTTATCTCCTGCCATTTTAATGGCATTCACTTCTGCATGACCTTCTCCCGCCTTCAGATGAGCACCAACCCCGACAATCTCTCCATTTTTGACCAAAACAGCCCCTACCACAGGATTTGGAGAGGTCTGGCCAAGGGTTACCTCTGCCATTGAAATAGCAAGCTTCATATAATGGGTATGATTCAATTGATGTACCTCCCTTCTTTCAAAAATACTATTCAAAAATAAAGAAACCCCAAGTAACGTTTTACTTGGGGGAAGTTGGCATGACTAAATAAAGCATTTGATCTAATGTTTCAGAAAGGAAAAATCATCCACGAACACTGACCGGACTCCTATCCTATCCATCAACTAAATGCTGCCGTTCCTTCTCCCATCCAGACTTTCACTGTCGGCTTTGGAGTTTCACCAAATCCACCGTCTAATATGTATTAGCCGGGTCACGGACTAAGAGCATTTGCTCATCACCGCCGGTAGGGAATTTCACCCTGCCCCGAAGGAAACCTATTCGATTATCATTATTCTATCATAGTTTCGTAAATAAAATCATGTAAGACGCATTAAAATAAGATTTTTGTCCTAATTTTTAGAATTCAGGATGAGAAACTCACCCTATAAAAAAATGCCTCTATTTAGTAGAAGCAAGTTTCTTTCTTTGTGTTCCATTCTTCATTCAATATTGTATCCAAATCCATAAAAAGAATGAGCTACGATGTAAGAAAATAATCACTGTCTACGTACCATAGAAAGATTAAAAGCCAGTCCAAATCATCATTGTATGTTTCGTAAAATGAAACGTAACTATGGTGGGAATCGAACAGTCGTTGAACACTTTGAGGGAGGTATCCCTTTTGTAAGGATAGATAATTTTTTTCTTGATAGTTCAAGATCCATCTCTTGTTTCCTTTATAGATGAGGATCGTGTCCCCACCTTCATTCTCCCACTCGATGGCGGTCGCACTTTGATATTTCAGTTGGAACATCATTCTTCTCTCCGGATGATCGATCTTTATGGTTCTGCTCCACTTCGAAAATGAAAGTGGCGGTTTATGCTTTCTATGAAACAAGTAATGCTTAGGATTATTGATCATGGATGTACGTTGAATAAAATAGTGTGACCATCCGTTGGTTTTTAAATAATAGGAGCCTTCCTTTGTATGAACCCCTACAAGTGAATGCAGAGAGACCGGCAAATTTTCATAATACAGACGGTTTGCCTTCTTAAGTTCCTTTTTCAGACTATAGCTGAGATACAGATTTGATAACGCCGGGATGAAGATCAGCAGGGGAAAATAATATAATTGCTGTGTCACTACAAGCATCCCCACTCCAATGAGAAAATACATGACACTTCTAAAAAGCAACGTATATTGTTCATTTTTGTATATTTGATAGAGGTTCATAGAATGCTCGTCCTTTCAAGGAATCTCTATTATATGTATGTGAAAAATCCGTAAAAAGACCAAATGTCAGGAAAATGAAACAGAACTCTTTTCACTAATGAATGGTTCTATCCATTCCTGACGTTTTTAGGAGTGGACCAGCTTCCCCGTTTGGTTCCATTCCGCTAACTGCTTCCATTTTGATTCTGCGTCATGATATCCCTGCCAGTACAATTCGTCCAGTTTTTGAGGATTCTTTTCAATCCGGCTTACTTTAAGTGGATGCTGAGGCTGGATGATCAAAACGTCTCCATGTTTTTCTTTTCTTTCAATTTCTTTAATTGTTTGATTGTAACGCATATATCGGTTCATCAATGTTTTGTGCAACTCTGGATATTGAGGATATTTTCTTCTCACCAGGAAAGAAAATCTTGAAGGCTTTTTGTAATATCCTCTATTTCGGGTCAGGATGACCACATTTTTTTTGAATCCGTCCGTCTCGGCTTTTTCAATGGGAACCGGATCGCTTATGCCCCCGTCAAGGAGGTGTCGGGTAGCGAATTCAACAATTGGAGCAACAAATGGAAGAGAGCTTGATGCGCGGATGATCGTGAGAAGATCTTCTCCATAATCCTTCCTTGAGAAATAGGCTGGTTTTCCTGTTTGACAGTCGGTTGTCCCGACTACAAATTCCGTTCGGTTGGAGTGAAAGGCTTTGTAATCGAAGGGGACCAATTTATTCGGTATTTCATCAAAGACATAGTCCATCCCAAATAGTTCGCCCGTTTTCCAATAGTTCCGCCATGATAAGTATTTAGGGTCTCGGATGAAATCTACATTCACCTTTTTGTTGCGGCCATTTTGTTTGGACAAATATGACGCGGCATTGCATGCACCTGCAGAAACTCCAATGACATAAGGGAATTCAATTTCGTTCTCCAAGAAAAATTCAAGGGCTCCCGCCGTGTAGATCCCTCTCATTCCGCCACCTTCGAGGACCAGTCCTGTCTCGCTAATCATCATCTTCTTGACCACCTGCCCTTTGCTGTAATATAAATTGTTTTACTTCCAGAGAGTGTACAAATTTTTCCCGGACAATTCCTCTATCGGAACCCAGCATGGAATATATTTCCCTCTATTACTGGTAAAATCGTATTCTTCACCTTTTCCTGAGCCAAATAAGCCATTATATTTTCCCACAAAATAATAAGAATGTGTATTATTCTGCTTGAAGGTCAACGCGATTTTCAGTTCCGAAACGTTGATTTAAAGTCTTCCTTCGCTTCCCGAATCGCCGTTTCAATTCCGGTTCCCCCTCCTTCCATGCCTCCACCTGGAATCACATAATATACACAACCATTCCTTATTCTTTTTATGACTGCCAGACTGCCATTTTCAATGAGGATGATGCCAGCACGATGGAACATTTTCTATCTTCCTCCTTCTACCACCATTCGACATTAATCATTGAAATCCTTTTCTAATCATCCAAGAGGTCCGTCCCTCTTCAGGAAAGAGCTGACGCCATGACGTCAGCTCAGTTCTTTTTTTCTGGAGAGGATCGGAGTGATGATGAGGATGGTCAGGCATATGGCCAGGGTCAGGTAGATTGTTCCTGAGAGATTTTCTGTCCATCGGTCTTGAAGGATCAGATCGTTTACATAGTTGGTCAACTGACCCGGCGACCATTTTAATGTTTTCGTCATATATCCTGAGAAGAAGGTTATCAGCATGGTGGATGCGATTGTATAAAAGGCAGCAAGGCCCGGCGTTTGAACGAGGCTGCTGAAGAAAATCACCGATGTCATGATAAAGGTCAGCCACAGGCCGTAAACCAGGAACCCCTGAATGAATGTGTGTAAGTCGACTCCATCAAATAACAGGTGAATATAATACAAACCCGAAAGCATTCCAAGGCTGTACGACAACCATACAAGCACTAGTGCCGCTGACCACTTGGAGAATATATACGAACTGTAAGGAACAGGTTTCACAAGTACCAAGATAGCGTTACCGCTTTTCCTTTCCCCTGCCACGGTCCCCATGAACCCCAATACGATGACCAGGACACCCATGGTGCTGAATTGATTCAGTATGGACAGAAGTACTTCACCCGCTGAAGGGGTCGGTATGGATATGACCGTACCCTCGGGCAAGTCTCCGACTGATTGTAATATTTCAGGCATATAATAGGCCGTTAACGGTTCCATCAAACCAAATAGAATGAAAACGAATGGCATCCAGATCATTTTATAATTACGGATGAGCTCGAGCATTTCTTTTCTGAATAATACCCAACTGATTTTCATTTTTTCATCACCTCCATGAAGACCTCTTCCAGACTTTGTTCACTACTTTCAAATTTGGTCACGCCCCATCCATACTCAGAGATCATCGAAAAAATCCTCGCTCTATCCCGGTCCAGATCAAACACCTCAAAGGAAAGCTCCTTCCCGTCTGACATCATATTATGAATCCACTCTTTTTCTTTTAAGATTGGAATATACTTATGGCTATCCTCATTAAAATGCAAAGTCAATCTTAATTTATGGTGCCTTGCCTTCACTTCCTGGATTGTCCCTTGCTCGATCAGCACGCCCTCATGAAGAAAAAGGACATCATCACAAATTTGTTCTGCATCATTTAGGATGTGGGTCGAAAACAGAATGGTCGTTTCCTTCTTCAATGTCTTTAATAAGTCAAGAACTTCCCTCCTGCCAAATGGGTCAAGGGCTGATACCGGCTCATCAAGGATGATGAGTTTAGGTTTATGAATGAGAGCCTGAGCGATTCCAAGACGTTGTTTCATTCCGCCGGAGTACTGACCCACCTTCCGATTCTTCCCTTCTTCCAAACCGACTAAAGTGATCAGTTCCTCTGTTCTCCCCTTTGCGTCAACCTTCTTCATTCCTGCAATTTCACCGGAGAAGATCAGGAACTCCTTTCCGGTCATCCATTCAAAAAAGGAGGGATATTGAGGCAGATATCCGATCATATTACGGATATCATCAGGGGAATCAGGAACCATGATCGTCCCTGCCGTTGGTTTAATTAATCCTGCAAGCATATTTAAAGTCGTCGTTTTGCCGGCTCCATTCGGACCGAGCAAAGCAGTACAAGCCCCAAATTTCAACTGAAAGGAAATATTTTCAACCGCAAGCTTTTCCTTATATCTCTTTTCTAAAGACGTTACTTCCAAGACGTTCATCCATTCTGTCTCCTTCCGAAGATGAAGTAGATGACCGGTCCAACAATATTAATAAAAATGATGATTAATACCCAAAGCCATTTTGGTCCATTTGTGGATTTTATTCGGAATACGTCGATCAATGCCACTATCATAAGAATGAGTTGAATAACGATAACAGGAGCAATAAGTCCCCAATTGATGGCTTGTAACGCTTGTTGTAATTCGTTCATTTTTTCTTCCTCCCTTTTCTTTTACATCTATAAGACGGCAGAAGAAAGAAATCGTTCACTTTTCGATGAGAATTTTTTTGTAAGTAAAAAAGACGTGAAAAAAATCCGAACAATTATGGAAACTCTAAATCGTTCGGATATATCATTTAGTTGTTTACATAAATACTGTTGCTTTAGGATGAAGTGAGTAGTGGTTGATTTCCGCTCCAGTTGCTCGCTTTCCGCGGGGCTGGCGGTGAGCCTCCTCGGGCTCTTGCCCTGCGGGGTCTCACCTGTCCAGCGTTTCCCGCAGGAGCGTCAGCTGTGAGGAGGCTTGCCTTCCGCCCGAGGAAAGCGAAGTCTTGCACGGAAATCAATAGCGGTGAAACAAGTGATCCTGACTAATTTATTGATTGTCGTCTTTAAAGGAAATGAATTTAGATATTTCCCAACCTCTTTGTTCACTTCAATAATCGAAAGACTGTCGGGATTTTGTAATAGTCACCTTCGTATGCCTTTACCGCACCCAGGATGGTGAAGATCAGTGCCAGCACCCCTACGACGGGAGCCAAGACAAATCCGATTAGTACCACCATGAGGATGCTGCTTACAAACCCGTATACGGCGTATGAAATGAGAAAATTCAAGTATTCCTTCCCATGGAAATCCACGAACTCCGATTCGTCCTTTTTAATGAGCCAAATGATCAATGGACCGATGAATACGGTGAAGAAGCTTGATATATAGATAAGAGCTGCCATCATTCTTTCATCTTTTGTCGGCATGCCAATTCCTCCTTATTGATTGTATCCTCATCTATATTTACGTCCTTGCATTCATAAAGTTTCACCCATTTTTGAGATTTTTTTACGGGGCCTTTTTTGTTTCTTCATGACAACCCTCATGAAATGGGACGAATCGGAATATACGTTTAGAAGAGGAGTTTGTCCTTAGAGTTCTTGAAGAAAGGCAGTGGTGAATGTGAACAAAATCGAGGCTTTTATCCTCGGCGTTATACAAGGGTTAACAGAGTTTCTTCCGATCTCAAGCACCGGGCATCTTTATCTCGGCAGACTTGCTTTCGGACTGGAAGAAGCCGGGCTCTTCCTGGATACGATGCTTCATATCGGTACTTTGATTGCCGTCTTTGTCGTTTATCAGAAGGAACTTTTATACATGTTGAGGCACCCATTCAGTAAATTATCCTGGATCCTCATCATCGGGACCATCCCTGCTGTCATTATAGGATTTATGTTCGAAGACTATTTTGACGCTATATCAAAGACAGGGGCTACCATCGGTTGGGAGTTTCTTGTGACAGGGTGCATTATGTATGTCGCTGACGGCGTAAAGAAAGGCTACAAGAAGTTGGATGATCTTTCTTATACAGATGCTTTGGTGATTGGCAGCTTCCAGGCTGCTGCCATATTTCCCGCCCTTTCAAGGTCCGGTTTAACGATAGCAGCCGGATTATTCAGGAAATTGGACAGAGAGACAGCAGCCTATTTCTCCTTCCTCCTTTCTACCCCTGCCATTCTTGGAGGTATCGTGCTTCAAGGAAAAGAAATGATCGGTGGCGGGGCTGAAGCGATCCCTTTCTCAAGTTTAGCCATCGGAACAGTCAGCGCTGCAGTATTCGGTTATTTCGCCATTATGACCATGGTGAATTTCTTAAAAAAGCACTCTCTGAAAATATTCTCCTATTACGTTTGGGCTTTGGGTCTCTTGATTCTCATTCTTCAATACTCAGGATTCATGTAGGAGGATAAATATGAACCATGAATGGATTTTACACGTCCTTACATTTTTAACCGATTTAGGATATGCGGGAATCTCTCTCGCACTCATGATTGAAGTCATCCCGAGCGAGCTTGTCCTGAGCTATGCAGGTTTTATGGTAAACGCCGGAAAACTTACATTTATTGGAGCCTTCATCAGCGGTGTCGTCGGTGGGACCGTAGCTCAGTTGTTTCTTTACTGGCTTGGCTATTATGGAGGCAGACCGTTTTTTGAAAAATACGGAAAATATCTGTTCATTCATTCAAAACACATTCTTGCAGCAGAGAAATGGTTTGAGAAGCATGGGACGATCGTCATATTCACGGCACGTTTTATACCAATCGTAAGGCATGCCATCAGTATACCCGCCGGCATAAGCCGCATGCCCTTCTCTACATTCACTCTGTACACGTTTGCAGCTATGCTCCCCTGGACATTGTTGTTTATGATCATCGGGATGGAGCTGGGTACACACTGGGAGCATATTGAAGTCATCGGGACTCGCTATATTAAACCCCTCAGTTTAATAGCTGTTCTCTCAACCCTTTTTTATCTGATTTATTCAAATAGAAGAAATAATAGAATGGATTAACTTCTTTTTTTACTGAAAATTGTTTAAAATAAGAAGGAAACAAGCCTCACGAAAGGAAAAACGATGAATTCCATACTTTTAAAAAACGTAACCATCTATCCCATTACATCAAAGCCTATTCATAATGGAGCTTTACTCATAAAAGACGGAAAAATCAAACAAATATACTCCCATGACGTGGATGGATTCCACCACTCTTCCGTGTACGATTGTCAGGGGAAATTCCTTTTTCCCGGATTCATTGATTGCCACACTCATTTAGGCCTCTACGACGAAGGTACAGGCTGGGCAGGTAACGACGCCAATGAAACCATCGAACCGATGACACCTCATATCAGGGCCTTCGACGGTGTATACCCATTGGACCCGGGCTTTAAAGACGCCCTTAAATATGGCGTCACCACCGTGAATGTCATGCCCGGAAGCGCGAATGTGATCGGGGGTACCACAGCGGTGATCAAAACACATGGTTCTAACATCAGGTCCATGCTTATCAAAGAAACCTCCGGATTGAAAATCGCTTTAGGCGAGAATCCGAAACGAATCCATAGCACTGGAAACAATGATTCCATTACAAGGATGGGGATCATGGGGATGCTCAGGGAAGCGTTTTTCTCTGCTAAATATTGTGATCAACCAGAGGAACTGAGAGTTGCCCCTTTAGTATCTGCCTTGAAACGGGAAATCCCTGTACGGATCCATGCTCACAGGGCAGACGATATCTTATCCGCAGTGCGTTTCGCTGAAGAATTCAACCTCGACCTCCGGATTGAACATTGCACTGAGGGTCACCTCATATCAGATGAACTGAAAGGAAGGAACTTAAAAGTTTCTGTAGGTCCGACGTTTACAAGACGCTCGAAGGTGGAGCTTAAGAACAAGAGCTGGATCACCTACCAGAAATTGACGGAAGCCGGTGTCGAAGTGTCGGTTACGACCGACCACCCTTACACCCCCATCCAGTATTTGAACATGTGTGCGGCGATTGCCGTGCGTGAAGGGCTGGAGGAACAAAAGGCATTGGAAGGGATCACCATTGCTCCTGCCAGAAACCTTGGTGTATCTGACAGGATCGGCAGTATCGAAGTAAATAAGGATGCCGATCTGGTCCTTTGGAGCCACCACCCATTCCACTTTATGGCAAAGCCTATGTTGACATTCGTCAATGGGGAAATAGCTTATCAAAACGTGTAGAAATTTGTTAAAAATTTTCTTCAAAAATCAGCATTTTACCTATTTCCTTTTTGAGATATTTCGTATATGATACAGATGGATAATATATTTCCGATTACAAAAACGCGATTTATTTTATATAATGAGCGACTGTAATGAAGGGAAGGCAAAAGGTGCGCCACCAGTTTCTTGACTGGTCTTAGTGGGTTCGATTCCCACCCCGAAATTTTTTAGTTACCATTTAAAAATTTCGAGGGTGGGATCGTACGCGAGTAGACTGCCCTCAAGGAGGGTCTACTATGATCAAGAAACGTGAATTACATGAGTGTCATGAACTTTATGACCTGATGGCGCACCCGGATGTCTTCCCTTTTGTGCGTCAAAAAGCGTATTCCTATGATGAACTTCTTTTTCTGACAAAACAAACCATTGAAGCAGAAGAACGGGGAGAACTTATTTCCCGGACGATTTTGGACGAGTGGGGCAACCCTATCGGAACGATTAATTTATTCGACATCCAGGAAAATGCAGGGTTCCTTGGTACTTGGCTCGGGAAGCCGTTTCATGGCAAAGGGTATAACCAGCCGGCGAAGGATGCATTTTTTTCCGAGTTATTTTTTGAACTGGGCATGGAAACCATCTTTATGAGAATCAGAAAGGTGAATACCCGTTCACAAAAAGCCGCAGAAAAGCTGCCTTATGTCGTAAAAGCAAACGAATCAAGGAAATCTCTCTATGATCAATTAAATGCTCAAGAAGACGTGTATGATCTGTATGAGATTCCGAAAGATTTGTACACCCTTTATTTATATCAGCTTCAGCAGTCCCCGGAAGAAGAGCAGGCGCTTGAAGCGTAAAGACAGAAAAAGGTTATCACATAGGCATTTACCTATTGTGATAACCTTTTTGTTAAGTCGGATTAAAAGGAGGCATGGATCATAAAAAATATAGTAAAGGTGATGGCAAGTTTCAAATGCCATTCTCGGTCCTTTCTTTTGAAACGCTTAAATCCCATGCCTACAAGGAAGAAGAGCGCGATACTCGAAAGGATCCCTGTTATATTTGTGAAGTCCCAATGGAAATCTCTGACGATTGCCAGAATTCCGTGTAACACTACACCTGCCGTTGCCAATAGCGCTAAGGGGACGTGCCATTTCCTCAACAGCTTTCCTGCAAATTGGACAAGGCGTTTTATTTCAATATCCTTCCACTTTAACCCTCTCAACCCTTTCCATTTCAATAACAGGAATATCGGAAAGATACTGAGGACGACAAAATAAATAATTCTTGCTGCGGACCCGAACTGTTTGAGGAATTCCTTGTAGGATTCCTCATTCATACCCATGAGCACTTCCTGATAAGCCGAAATGAGGAGAATTCCTGCAGCCGTTAGACAGGTGTTTAATCCCAAATAAAAGATGACATTTTTTCGTTCCTTTGGATTTGGGATGAATTTCGATAAAAATGATGGATGGCTGACTTTCGATTTGGATTCCATTTACTTTCTCCTATTATTATTAAGAATTATACGTTTACTATAACCCTCAAACATGAAAATTAAATGAAAATCCCATGAAATGATTATTACCCTCCAAAATCCGCTAAATAAATCGAAGCTGACTGTATTGATGCCTTATCTTACATTCCAAGATCAGCACCGATACTGTCAGCTCCGGTTTTTATTTTTGTTTAGCTATTTTCTCGAAATACAGGTTTCTTACCACAAATGTTTTATAATTCTCCAATTTCCTTTTTTCTAAAGGATGATGATTGATTCCCATCTTTTTAAGTTCTTGAAGATACCATCCTTTTGAAAATTGATAGGCCATTCCACTTCTCCCCTTCAACCATTTGTATACTATATGCTTGATGGGGAGTCCAATGACTCTTTATCGGGACATGGACGAAAGTACCTCATACATATCCTGGATGGTGTAGGCTTTTTCACCTTTTTCCATATTGCGGATCATTATTTCACGATTTTCCTTAAGCTCATTGACTCCCGCCAAGAAGCTCTTTTCGTCCAATTCTTCTTCTTCCAGCTTTATCGCATAACCGTGTTTCACGAAACTGTTGGCATTGAGAATTTGATCTCCACGGCTCGCTTCTCTTGAGAGGGGGATCAATAACATCGGTTTCTTTAAAGCCAGGAATTCAAAGATTGAATTTGAACCGGCACGAGAGATCACGAAATCCGTCATTGCAAGATAATGAGGCAGTTCACCCTTGATGAATTCGTATTGACGATACCCTTTTTGTACAAGGCTTTCATCCACATTTCCTTTTCCGCAAATATGAATGATTTGAAAGGCAGAAAGCAGCTCTTCCAGATTCCCTCTTACCGCTTCATTGATTTTTCTTGCTCCAAGACTTCCTCCCATGATCATTAAAATGGGTTTATCCTCATAATAACCGGTTAATCTCTTCCCTTCTCGTGCATCACCCGTAAATAATTCTTCTCGGATGATGGCTCCTGCGCATAATGATTTTTCACTTGGAAGGGATTGGACCGTTTCCGGGAAGGTGGTAAATATTTTCGTTGCAAATGGGACGGCTAATTTATTGGCAAGGCCCGGGGTCACATCGGACTCGTGGATCGCTACAGGAACTTTTGCGATCTTAGCGGCCATCACGACCGGGACGGAAACGAATCCTCCTTTGGAAAAGATGATGTCCGGTTTCGTTTTCCTGATGACGGATAGTGCGTCAAACACTCCTTTCATTACTCGAAACGGATCTGAAAAGTTTTTCCAGGAAAAATATCTTCTAAGCTTCCCGCTTGAGATACTCTTGTACGGGATATGGGGAAATTGTTCAGTAATAATTTCCTTTTCGATTCCATCTTCCGAACCTATATACGTTATGTCCCAACCTTCTTTTTCAAAGTGTGGAATCAGTGCTGTATTAACCGTGACGTGACCAGCTGATCCTCCGCCTGTAAATAATATACGCTTCTTCATATGTATAAACTCCTAACTCATATTCTGATTTCCTTCTCTCTAACCATTATACACTTTACCAAAAATACAGGCGGGATAGAACCACGAAAATTTGACAAAAAGAGAAGAGACCCTTTTCAACCTTCAAGGACTCTTTCTATTCATGAGAATTACCGGGATATATTGCCCCTATCCCTTTTCAAGATATAATTGGCTACATTTCTTCCACTTATCGTCACCATCGGGGATCCTCCCCCTGGGTGTGTCGTTCCACCTGTGTAGAAGAGATGTTTAATATCCTTGCTGACATTTGAAGGACGAAGAAATGCTTCGGTCATGCGGTGGGAGGCAAGGCCGTAAAGCGAGCCTTTATAGGCAGAGAATTTATGTTTTATGGTGTCCGGTGTGTAGATTTTCTCCACTTCCAGTGATTCCTTTATGGACAGTCCCTTTTCTTCTAATTTATGATAAATCTTCTCTTTATACGACTGAACTTGTTCATCTGTCAATTCAATGGCGGGTGCATTGACAAGGATAAACAAATTACTTCCCTTTGTGACGCTTGAATCTGTCGCCGCCGAATGGCTGATATAGATCGTGGGGTCACTCGGGAGCTTTTTTTCGGAGAAAATTTCTGTGAATTCCTTATGATAATCCCCGGTGAAATATACCTGGTGATGATGAATGGAATCTTGAAAGCTACTGAGTCCAGCCAGAATAACGAAAGCCGATATCGAAGGTTCAAAGGAGTCAAGCTTGCCGTCAGGATGACTCGGTCGATCCCCCTCCTTGATCAATTCTTTCGTAGCCGTGATGAAATCCCCATTCACGATCACGTCATCAGCAGGAAGAAATTCTCCATCTTCTGTTATCACACCGACTGCCTTTTTCCCCTTCACCACGATCTCTTTCATTCGTATTCCCAAACGTATCCTTCCACCGAGTTCCTGGAAGAAACGACTAAACCCTTCTGCAATCCTCGGGTTTCCACCTTTTGTATAATACACCCCGTCTTTCATCTCAAGATGACCGATCAATGAAAAGGTGGCAGGGCACTCATAAGGTGATGAGCCAATATACGTCGCATACCGATTGAACACTTTCAACACTTCTTCATCTTGAAAGAACCTTCTATGAAAATGATCCATTTTCTCAAAGGGACGGACCTTCACAAAGCTATAGGAAAGACTGGGTGAAAGATAATCCCTCCATGAACCAAATACCCGGTAAAAAAATCCTCTCTCGGCTAATGAATAAAGCTTTTCTACTTCTTTTAAATACTCTGTATAATGGGCTGCCCCATAAGGATCGATCCCTTTAAGCCCGTTCATCATTTCTTCGGGGTCGGCTGATTGATAGAGGACCCTTCCATCCGGAAAAACGTTTTTCGTATGTTTCACGAGTCTTTCAAATTCAAAATAACGAGAGGAGTCCCCTCCTGCATCATTGATCACAGATTGAAAGACGTGAGGCATCGTAATCGTGTTCGGGCCAAAATCAAAGGAGTAGCCGTCGATTTCAACCTGCATCATTTTCCCACCGGTGTGATGGTTCTGTTCTACGACCGTAACGTTATATCCTTTACTTTGAAGGGATATCGCTGCAGACAATCCCCCTAATCCCCCGCCAATGATGATGATATTCTTCATGAATAGGTCCTTCCTTTCCACGTGTATCCCTGATTTTTCAATCCCCTCAGCATAGACGCCCACATGATGAAGATAAAGAAGATGGAAGCGATAGGAATCAATAGAAAATGCCACTTTGATTGATTGGAAGCGATGTCGATCATGAAAGTTTGCACCCAGATTCCCATCAATGGAAGAACGTACCCCCACTCCCCCGAAATCAAACCATAAAGGGCTAAAGGCAGAGGGAGTATGAAGAAAACGGTATAAAATAGGGAAAGAAGGATAACCGATATCGGACTTCTTCCAGTGCCTATATAAATATTCTTCAGAAATCCTTCCCATACTTCCTTATTCGTTTCATACATATGGCAGGTCACCTCAAAGCTATTATTGACGAGTGTCACCTTCCACCCGTTTTCCTTTACCTTCCTGGAGATATGAACATCCTCAAGAAGAGACGACTTAACAGCCTCATGTCCACCGCAATCCTCGTATGCTTCCTTCTTGAAAAACATAAAAGCTCCATGGGCTGCCGTGAATGCACTTCTGGTCGTATGGTTTGCCACGGCGAGTGGCAGATGAAAATAGACGAGAAAATGCTGAAACGGCACCAGCATTTTACTGAGAAAGGTCGGTATGGGAAATTGGGGAAATCCCGTTACAAGCCCGGAATCATACCGTTCCATTTGGTACAGTACTTTTTCAATGATGGAGGGTGAAACCCTCACATCGGCGTCCAGAAATAGATAATACGAACCTGAGGCATGCCGACTAAGCTCGTTGCAGGCATGGACCTTTCCCACCCATCCTTTTGGGAGGGGCTTTCCATCGATGATCCTGAAACGGGGATCGCCTGATGTAAGATGTGTCAGGAGGTCTCTTGTGTGATCCGTCGACCCATCATCCAATAAAATAAATTCAGCGGGGGAATGGGTGATCTTTTTGATACTTTCGATCAGTCCTTCTACATTCCTTTCCTCGTTTCTCATTGGAACCAGGACTGACACCAAGTCACTTACAGCCGACTTACGGGATAGTTTTGGTAAAAACAGTAGATTGATAAACGTAGCCAGTACAAATAGGAATGTGATCAGTATATAATAATTCATTTTCTCTCCACCCCTACTTTCTTCCCTTCCAAAAACTCAACCACTCACTATTGGTCGGAAATCCTTTAATCAACAATTCAAATGCGGATATGTTTTCATGGATAATATCATTTTTCAAGTCATCCAGCCTGGTTTCCAAACCCATTCTTAAGTGACCTGACAGCTCTGCCCGTGTTGACTTCTGACTTGTAAACATGTCTTCCTGGCTAATCCGGATGAACAACTCGGGTCTTTGATCATGACGAAAAGTATAATAAAATGTGACCATCGTAACAGTGATTTCCGGATTCCGTTCGTACAAATAAGCGGGTCCACTCATAAAGGATAAGGGTCTCTTTTCAAGATGCTCTTCCTTCCCTTGAGGAAAGATCCAGACCGTTTTCTTCTCTTGTAAACACTTCTCAGCAAATTTCAATGAGGTGACCAGGTCTTTGGGAGAATGGGGATTAACAGAGAATGCGCCGATTTTCTGAAAGAAAGAGAAATCCTCCATTCCTTTCTGGCTCATCATTGCGAAGCTGTCTTCCTTTATTACATGATGATTTATGTAAAAGACCATCAAACCATCCCACCAGCTTGAATGATTGGTAAGTACCAGATGGCCTGAACCCTGTTGAAACGAATCTCGTTGGTCTTCGATCCACACACGATAAAAGTGCTTCTTGAGCTGATAAGTAAGATAGCCCGACAGCAGTTGTTGAAATCTCTTACTTTTTTTCGGTTCAATCATGTTACCTTCTCCAATCGTGTCCTAAGAATGAGCGATGCCGCGTAAATTGATGAAGTGACAAGAACGGCAAGCCATAGCCCTTCCACCATAGCCGTCACCATAAACATCAAGATCACAAGGAAGTATAACCTCCTCATCCGGTTGCTCCATTTGGTAGTGAAAATTTCTTGCTTGACCCATACATACAAGAAGCATTGAATGAAAAAAGAAACAAAAAACCACCCTAAGAAGTTTTGAGTGGGGATATCATAGTACGGTCCCCCTTGATCCCATATCCAGTATTCCCTGCCTTTAAAGGCAACGGGGTCGATGATCAAATCCATTGTCACCGCTAATAGAGAGGTCACCGTACTATATACTAACGCTCCCCCGATTGTCTTCGTCCTTTTAAAGAAGAACTCATAGTGTGCCATACTGGTGAATACCACCATGACCCAGGCGAAGCCAATTGTCACTGGGACATCGAATAATTGAAAACCAAAATCCTTTTTATAATGATAAGACCCGAATATCAGACCGTAATGGACGCCTAAACTCTCGGCGAAAATCGTAAGCAACATGATGCCTAAAGAAATGATCAGCCCGGCTCTGGTCTCGAACCTCTTCATTGCATAAAGAATGGCCAATATCCCTGCTAAATATAAGAAGACGGCATTTGCCCATTGTAGAGACGGAGGCAGCCAGTCGAAAGAAACCAGGATAATCCCCACCCCATACCAAATGATAAACACTATCCAAATCCAGTCCTGCCATTGTTTAGTCATTCTTTCCCTCCCATAAGGTCATTTCCCTTAATCCATAATGAGTGCTCGTTTGGTAAGCATATTTCACTCTCTATCCCCATGAAAATATGGTACAGTATGATAGTGAAATCACCATGCAGTATCTGAAGGCATACAGGAGGAGTACGTCCAATGAGAGAAACTCATACAATGAAAGATAAGATCAAACAGCTGTCCATCATACTCATCCCCATCCTTGTGACGCAGCTTGGGATGTTTGCCATGAATTTCTTCGACACGATCATGTCAGGGAAGTATTCTCCCATTGATCTTGCGGGTGTTGCGATTGGCTCTTCTCTTTGGGTACCGGTCTTTACAGGATTAAGCGGAATCCTTTTGGCCGTGACGCCAATCGTCGCCCAGTTGAATGGACACGGCAATAAGAGAGAAGTTCCCCGTACTGTGCTTCAAGGTGTATATGCAGCCATCGCTTTATCCCTTATCGTCATGGTGATTGGGGGACTTGCCCTCAATCCGATATTAAACGGGATGAATATAGAACCGGAAGTCCGTATTGTGGCGAAAGAGTATCTCATTGCCCTCTCGTTCGGAATGATTCCCTTATTTATCTATAATGTACTAAGATCATTCATCGACGCCCTGGGGATGACGAGGGTGACCATGTTCATTACTCTCATGTCCCTGCCGATTAATGTCGTGTTCAATTATCTTCTTATTTTTGGTAAGTTGGGACTTCCTGCATTTGGAGGAGTGGGTGCAGGTGTTGCGTCTGCCATCACCTATTGGCTGATTACACTCATCGCCTTCTGGGTCGTCCATACGAAAGGTCCTTTTAGCCAATATAATATTTTCCGGACCATCCATAAGCCTGACCTTGCTAAGTGGAAAGAAATTTTTGTGATCGGTGTACCGATTGGTTTATCCATTTTCTTCGAAGTCAGCATTTTTTCAGCCGTCACTTTGTTGATGAGCAATTACGATACAGTGGTAATCGCGGCTCACCAGGCAGCGATCAATTTTGCATCCTTCCTCTATATGATCCCACTGAGCATCTCTATGGCCTTGACCATCGTTGTAGGCTTTGAGGTCGGTGCAAAGAGGCTTCGTGATGCAAAGGTTTACAGTTGGATGGGTGTGAGCTTTGCATTGCTTTTAGCTGTCATATATGGAGTCATATTACTCTTCTTCCGTTCTGAAATCGCCTATCTATACTCAGATGATGCGTATGTATTAGAATTAACGGGACACTTCTTATTATATGCCGTATTCTTCCAGCTTTCAGACGCGATACAAGCCCCCGTCCAAGGTGCGCTTAGAGGATATAAGGATGTCAATATCACCTTTATCATGGCTCTTGTATCATATTGGGTGATCGGACTACCATTAGGATATTTTCTTGCCAACTACACAAATTTCGGACCGTACGGCTACTGGCTTGGGCTTACATCGGGCTTAACGGCAGGCGCGGTTACTTTGTCAGGTCGGCTCCTATCTATACAAAAGAAATACAGAAAACAATATAGTCATTAAAAGTGTATAAGAAATTAGTGACTGAAAGAGCAACGGACTGAATCACTGCCTTTGCTCTTTATTGATGAAATACCTTTCCAAGTACATCCTTACCACCTGTTACGGGAATGATAGAACCGGTAATGAAATCAGATTCTTCCTGACAGAGGAATGAAATGATCCTTGCGAGATCTTCTCCTGTACCGGGTCGGCCAATCGGTGTATGTGAATCATGTTGTTCTTTCGCAATTCTAATTTCTCTTTCTTTCCAATCACCTACTATGTCACCCGGACAGACCATATTTGCCGTTATGCCGTTATGCGCTTCTTCAATTGAAATTGTTTTTGTGAAGGAAGCGAGGCCGGCTTTAGCTGCAGCGAATGCAGAACGGTAAATCCAGCCCGGTGCTGATTCGACCCTGTCATATCCAAATGTGATGATCCTTCCCCATTGTTTTTCACGCATCTTCGGGATCAATAACCTGGATAAGTAAAATACACTATTTAAATTCCCATTCACAATATAATTCCATTCCTCAGGGGAGTAATCGGCAAATGATTTTCTTTCTTTTACATAGGGTCCGGCATTGTGAATCAGGATGTCGACGCTCTCCACCTTACCCCAGATCTCTGATGCCATCCGTTCACATTCTTCCGGTACGGAAATATCCCCTTTGATCGGGATGATGGAATTGGAGTAGCACTGGGTTAATTCAGAAACCAACTTCTCCACAAAAGAATCATCGCTTCTATAGTTCAGGATGACCCTGTATCCTTGTTTAGAGAATTCCTCCACCGTCTTTCTTCCGATTCCCTTTGATCCGCCCGTTATGAGGACAACTTTATCTTGTTTCATCAAGCTCACTCCACGTACTCGTTATATTTCAATAGTATGAATGATTATCGGGAAATGCAAATCTAAGCTCTTACACATTTCGTTCAACCTGCTATAAAGAATGTCGCGTATGCAATCATATTATTAAGGGAAACTAAAAAAGCAGCCTCTCCAAAGAGAGACTGCTTTTGTTCATAAAATTACTTACCGATGAACTGTTGAGTCCAGTAGTTACCGTTCTCTACATATCCCACACCGATGTGAGTGTAGTTTGAGCTCATGATGTTTTTACGGTGACCTTCACTATTCATCCATGCCTCTACTACTTCTTCAGGAGTCTGTTGACCCATAGCGATGTTTTCACCTGCAGAGCTGTACTCGATACCAAACTGCTTCATCATGTCGAATGGTGAACCATACGTAGGGCTTGTATGAGAGAAGTAGTTGTTCGCTTGCATATCACGGGACTTCTCACGTGCTACCTTGCTTAATTCTGCATCTACTTTAAGAGCTGGAAGCCCTTGTTTTGCACGTTCCTGGTTAGTCAATTCCACTACTTTTTGTTCAAACTGACTTAGTTGACCAGATTGTTCAGTTGCTTGCTCTGATTGTTGTTTTTGCTTATTTGAAGTTGGAGCTGGAGCAGGTGCTTCCGACTTAGGTGCAGGAGCTTCTGCTTTTGGTGCTTCTGCCGGTGCAGGAGCTTCCGCTTTTGGTGCTTCCTTAGCTGGAGCAGGTGCAGCCGCCTCTGCTTTTGGAGCCTGTCCTTTCAATAATTCTTGTACATTTATATTTTGGCCGTTGATTTGGTATTTTGATAGAACATCTTGTACATATTTGTTTAGATCTTCTTGATTACCATTATATTTAAAGGCGTTCACTTTTTGAGCAACCTCACCTTGTGCTGGACACGGTGCTGCAGCGTCAGCTTTACCTGCTGCGAATGGAGTTGCTAATAATGTTAATGCTGTTGCTGCTGAAACCATCATTTTCTTATTCATAAAAATGAATTCCTCCTCAGTGAATGTGTTTTTCTTTGCTGCACATTCATCATACCACCCTGTTTTTGTTACATTTACGGGATAACTTGGTAACTAGTAATCAATTGTTCTATTTTGAAAGACAATTTCCTTATAGTAAGATAGTAACTATTGATTCTAGTAGGAAGAAAAGCATTTTTAAATGATTTACTTACATTTCCAACAGCTGAACGAATTGGATGCAGCAACTAATTATTACCGGTATCTGATTCTTGACAGGTTTTTAGCAACTCATCCAATGTAACGGATATTACAGTAACATTTCAAAGCAGGAAGGATTTCATTCCAAAGAAAGGTACTCATTGCATTTTTTGTCAGATCCGATGAGCAGATATCCCTTCACATCGAAGCCGAGCCGTTTTAATTGTCTCACACCCACATTACACTCGACGAAATTGCTTCCCATCACAATGACAGGCCTTTCAGGAATATCACTTGCATATCTTCGGATGTATCCACAAGGTAAGGCTATGACCTCTTCGCAATCTCCTTTAGACGAGTCCTGATAATCCCTGACATCCACTACTACATGTTTTGCTGTCACATCAAGGGAATTCCACCGTTTAGTTCGTACGGGAAAATATCGATAATACATCATATATGAGAGTACACTGACTAATAATAATGTTAGTAGAGGCATGGTATCACCCTTTTCATTAATCTCCCTTCATTATATACCCATTAAGGTATAAAAGAAAGATAACTGCTCAGATTTGCTTCTTGATCAGAGATTCTGTTCTTTCATTAATTGTGCATACATTTCGATATGTAACTGAATTAGCCGGACTTTAGCTTCGTTTGGCAAATCGGATTCAATAATTCTTTTAGTTGCTGAAAAATATTTAATTTCAATGGACTTACGAACCCTTGGGTGACTATTGGCATCTTCCAATTCACGTTTAATGGCTTCTTTCAAGACTTGTTCCGATGAAACGGCATCGTTTGTTAATACGCGGTTTTTCCATATTTGTCTGTAAGATACAAGCAAATCGTTGAATACTACTGACATATTCAATCATCCTTTACATAAAATCTTTATTCTTTATCCATACTAAAAAAAAATGAAGAAAGGTGATATCAATGACTACACCCTATCGCTGTCCCAGCTGTAAAACGAATCGAACCCGATTTAATATTATACAACAAGTACCTCAGAGTGTGAAACTTGATCCTGCTTCAGGAGAAGTCGTTCAGAATTACGAGCAAAATCAGCTCGAGCCATTTCACCTCGCTTACAACGGACCCCAGTTAAAAGTTCAATGTGCGGCTTGCGGCTTGGTGGAAGATGAAATGACCTTTAAGAAATTTGGAGAAAGTACAATGTCATAATCAGAAAGAGGGTAACCATGCCTGCTACTATCAGCAGACACGGTTACCCTCTTTTATCTAAAGGATTTTAGTGATTGGAAGCTTCTTTAAGCTCTGTTTCCTTTTCTTCCTCTGTAGCATCTTTATTTGACATCCTTAATGGGATCTCTTTCATAAAGAAGGTTAACACAAATCCAACAAGGAGAATCATGGCTCCAATAAAGAAGACGTTCGTTAACGCATAACTCAATGATTCTCTTACACCTTCCAGGATGGATGCATAGATCCCTTGGAATTCCTGTGGCAATGTTGATTGAAGCTCTTTTAATTTCCCACCGTTCATGATGTTCTGAGGGTCTTGAAGCTGCTTCATAACACCAGAAGTTTCAGGATCTGTCAGTAATGGAGAGTCTTTTACTGAAGACATTTTCTCTGTCATCTTTGAAGTCATGGAAGAATTCATCACGGTTCCCATGATCGCCACCCCTATAGTTCCGCCGATTTGTCTGAACAATTGTGTTGCAGCAGTGGCAACTCCAAGAAATTTATGCTGCACTGCGTTTTGAACCGTCAGTGTAAAGACAGGGAAGCTCAGGCCAAGTCCCGTTCCTACTATAATGATATTCACCAGGGCTCTGGCGTTTGTCGTATTCGTATCCATGAAGGATAAAAGAATCATACCCATACTCATGACGAACAGACCGATCAGTGCCAGAAACTTATATTTCCCTGTCTTCGTAATGATTTGTCCCCCGATCGTACTGGCAAATACCATACTCAATGTCATGGGCATCATCACAAGCCCGGATTTCGTCGCGGAAGTACCCATTACGCCTTGAATGAAGAACGGCATATACATAATGGCCCCGAACATCCCGGCTCCGAGAATGAATCCAATGATATTTGAAAGGGTGAAGATCTTATTTTTAAACAATTGTAATGGAAGTACAGGATTACTTGCTCTTTTTTCCGTTATGATGAATAGGATCAGTGCTACAACCGAGGTAGTCAGTAGTCCAATGATTTGAAGGGAAACCCACTCATAATCGTTTCCACCCCACGTAAAGGCGAGTAATAACGGAATGATCGTTAAAGTTAGCATGATGGATCCCAGGTAATCCACTTTCAGGCCTCTATTCTGTTCTTGTGAAGGAAACATTTTATAAATCATCCCAAATGCGATGAATCCTACCGGAAGGAATACCCAGAAGACCCAGTGCCAATCGGCATTATCGACGATCCAGCCTCCAAGTGTGGGACCGAATACACTGGCTAAACCAAACACACTGCTCATCAGTCCCTGCCATTTCCCTCTTTCTCGGGGCGAGAATAAGTCCCCGACAGCGGTAAAGGCTGTGGACATGATCATCCCCGCCCCGAATCCTTGAATCCCACGGAAAATGATTAACTGTATAATGGAAGCAGATAATCCGTTTAAGAACGAACCGATCATGAAGACTCCAATTCCAAGTAAGATAAAAGGCTTCCTTCCATACATATCAGATAATTTACCGACCAATATGGCTGTTATGGAGCTGGTTAACATGAAGATGGTGAATACCCAGCTATAATAATCCATACCTCCGATTTCAGAAATGATTTTAGGCAATGCGGTCCCCACAATGGTTTGATTCAATGCGGCGAATAACATGGCTGACATGATCGCAATCATGATCAGTACTTTTTTTCGATGTTCCAAATGCTCCATATTCTCTGTCTCCCTCAATATTTATAGTATGAATAATTAACCAACTTAAGTAAATGAGCATAATAGAAGGGATGACCACTCTAAAGGTCAACCCTTTTTCATTCCTGTTAATATATGGCTGAACAACTCTGTTTCCGAAGCAGAACAGTGACATTTACAGGACATTATCTTGAAACAAGTTATTACTTACGAACGGATGAACTCAACAGTTTCTCAAACAGTTCGATCAGGTGCTCGATCTCCTCTTTTTCAAAGGTTTGGAATAACTGCTGAAAATAGTGCGACTTCTTCTCTTCACATTGTGCCAGCACTTCCACTCCTTGAGGAGTAACGGCCAACTCTACGACTCTACGATCTTCACTGGATCGCTGTCTTGTAATATAGCCTTTTTCCACTAGTGTATCTGTAATGGACGTAATGTGACTTGCGGAGACTTCCATTCGCTTTGAAATTTCCGAGGATTTCAGTGCACCATTTTCCCTGATGAGTTGAAGCACCCGGAATTCCCCATTTGAAATAAATTCTCCAAAGATGGTTCGAATATCTGATTTCATCATTCTAAAAACGGACCTGAACAGCCCTTCTAGCTCGAACAATTCTTTTCCCACTAAAAATCGACCTTTCTCACACTCAATAAATACTTCACTAAGTTAACTATTAAATAATATACATTTTATTCGATATTGTCAATGGTTAAAACTTGTTTGGTTTCATGGATACTGAAAACGTATACCCCAGCAATGAATAATATGAGTTCTACACTAAACAATAAAAAAACCATAATTAGGACTCCCCCACCCCTCCAAATTATTTCGTCAGGTCAATCTTCTTTAAAGACTGTACTATTTCTTCTTTATGTAAATTTTCTCCGATTATGACGAAGTTGGTAGGGTATTTCATATCTCCGGGCATAAAGAGCGGCATGCCGTATGAATACTGAAACAATGTTGGATAGTTCCTTCCTTGCAATGGAACATACCCCTTCATTCTGTAAATGGAATCCGACTGGGTTTTCACCCATTCTTCAAAGGCTTCTCCCTTTACATTACCGCTGAACGTATAGACGACCGCCTGCAGAGTCAGATGGTCCCCAATGGCGGCCCGGTCGTATGATATTCCCTCTTGTTGTGCACTTAAAGATAGAATATCTTTCATGGATACCTGAGAATAATTCGTTAAATACACCTTGGCATTTTGATTAATTTGCTGCAGTTCGTAAGAGAATGTCCCTCGTTCCATTTCAGTAAGCAAGTCCATCTTATTCGCTATAATAAACTGGGCATGACGGATTTGTTCTCTCATCAAATGTAAGACAGCCGGACTGAAGTCCCCTCTATTACGCCATTGAAGGCCATCCACTATTGTAACGATCCCTCTGAACTCAAAACGATCGGCGAACAGAGGGGACAAGATGGAATCGACCACCTCAACTGGATGTGCAGCACCTGTTGTTTCTATGACCAGTACATCAAAGTCTTCGTTCACCAGAAGTTCCTGGAGCTGTGACTCCAATTTCTCTGAAATGGTACAGCAAATACACCCATCAAGAAGTTCACGCAATGCAGTGTCATCATCCACCGCATCACTATCGATGGATACACTTCCTAGTTCATTCATCAATACCGCGGGTTTTTTATCATGATCCTTTAAGGATTTCAGCAATTGTTTAAGTAAGGTCGTTTTTCCACTTCCAAGAAATCCGGATAATATATAAACATCTTTTTTCATGTAATCTTCCTTTCCATTGATCCCTATACATATTTTATTAGAAAGTGAATAGGAACACAACGTACATCACGAATGGATAAGGTACGGGGCAATCTATGCCAGGCAAGGAACCAAGACGATTGAAGCTACCTAATAAAAAAGATCCCAGGCGAAACCACCTGAGACCTTGAATTTATTGATCTTTATTTAACACTTCAATCGCTTTTTTCAGTTGAGGATCGTTTTCCTTCAGCTTTTCTCTTAGGTCGGTCATAAGCTTTAAGATGGTTTCCCCGTTCAGTGTACCTGTCTCTTCGAGGTCATTTTCCCCTTGGAATTCCTTAACGGCTGCCGTTGTATCAGCATCATAATAACCGTCTACTTTCCCGGGATCTAAATCCAGAGCTTCGAGCATTTGCTCTGCGGTTTTCACCTGATCTGATAAATCTTCTTCCTTTAGTTCCTTGTCTGGATTGATGTATGGAAGCTGGGCATAATCTGGCATCTTCACTTCGACATCTGGCTTGATGCCTTTTTCATGAATCCAATTTCCTTCAGGCGTCAGCCACTTAGCCGTGGTAAACTTCATATTTGAGCCATCTTTGAAGGTTTCTGCCGTTTGGACGGTCCCTTTACCGAATGTCTTCGTTCCAACCAAAGGTATATCATTGGATTCGCTTACGGCTGCTGATAGAATTTCTGCAGCACTTGCACTTCCTTCATCAACCAGCACGGCTGTAGGGACTTCTACCTTCTGACCTGATTCTGACACATACTTTTCCACTTTACCATTACTATCTTTCACTTGGAATAAGACTTCACCTTCAGGCACAAACAGATTCGAGATCTTGACGGCTTGATCAAGTAATCCACCTGGATTTTGTCTAAGATCCAGAACCAGTTTCTTCATGCCTTTATCGTTCATTTCATTTAACGCTTCTGTCAGTTCTTTATACGTATTCTCTGAAAAACTTGTGATTTGAATTTCAGCTACACCATTATCTTTCATCTCTGCATAAACCGTTTCAATCGGAATCTCATCTCTGGTGATGGTGACCTCCATCGGTTTATCCTGACCTGGCCGTTGAATGGTCAGCGTTACCTTTGTGCCTTTTTCTCCACGAATGAGGAGAACGGCATCTGTCACAGACATTCCCTGAATGCTTTTGTCATCTACCTTCGTGATGATGTCGTTCGGCTGCAGGCCGGCTTTTTCTGCAGGGGAACCTTTAATTGGAGAGACGATGGATATGTAGCCTTCTTTCTCCTGAATTTCTGCTCCGATTCCTTCAAATGAAGAAGAAATGCTTTCCTGGAACTTCTTCGCCTCTTCCTCGTTCATATAATCGGAATAAGGATCACCGACGCTATCGATCATCCCATTGATCGCACCGTTTACAAGTTTGTCCTGATCCAGGTCCTTGTAATAATTCTGGTTCAACTTATCATAGGCTTCATACAGCTTCTGAAATTCCGATCGTTCTGTAACCCCTACATTAACTGCCTTTTCATCTCCAAACGCCAATGCAAATGTTGTAATTCCTGCCGTTAGGAATACAAGGAAAAAAAGGAGCATGACAAATTTGAATTTTTTCATTTTTATAAAACTTGACTGGGTTTCTTGTTGTGACTGTTCTGTCTTATCTTGTTCCAAAGCTTCCACCACTTTCGTTGCTATGTATCTTGTGTGAATTTTCGTTTAGAATATCATGAAACATTCCGCTGAGCAATTTTAAGCTCATAACTTCTTCATTCTATCAGCTTTTCCATGTTAGCGAAAGGAAAATCCATCTTCTCTATTATGATGTGTCAAAAGCGTCGTAAAAAACCCCACCGTGCTTACAGCTAACAAAGAATATAAAAATGCTTCCACTCCAATAATGGGGAAGCCCGCCATAAGCACGACACTATCAAAGGCAAAGATCAGCTTACCGACATTCCATCCAAAACTCTTTCCAATTAACTGTGCCAATAAATCAGACCCACCCGTAGCGGAATTCCCCCTTAACATGAGGCCTATTCCGATCCCGACAAAAGCACCACCAAAAAAAGCACTCATTAGTGGAGGAAGGAGTAAGAGGGTATGCCATTGATAAAAGTAATCAATCATCAAAGAGGACAACCATAGCCCATGAATACTGTTATAAAAAAGGATTCGATCTTTAAAGAAGGCAAGCAGATAAAGGGGGATACTGAGGAGAATGATGGTAAGACCGGGTTTCACACCAAGCCAATAGTGGGCAATCAAACCGATCCCGATCATGCCCCCATCGAGAAAATGATGGGGGACGAAAAATTGATTGATGCCTATCCCGACGAAAACACTGCCAATGATGATTATACTAAACACCCTCATCATACCATCCACCCACTCATTCCAAATTTGGACATCCCTTATTACTGTTGTATGTGGAAATACAAAAAAAGAGAACAAAGCGAAGGGAATTCATCCCTTTTGAGGCAGAAAGATCTTAGCATCCCTAAATCCCCATCTAAAAAAGGGTCAGGAACCATAGGCCCTGACCCTTTATCATCATTAGATTTTCTTTACATTATTAAAGTATTCTTCAAGTGTCCAATCATTTTCATGAATCACTTTAGCAGCGTCCATCCCAACATATCTATAGTGCCAAGGTTCATATTGATATTGGGTAATGGATACCTTATCTTCGGGGTAGCGAAGAATGAACCCGTACTTATATGCGTTCTCTGCCAGCCATTTTCCTTCTTTCGTATCAGCAAATTCTATATTTACTTGAAATTGGTTGCTTTGACTGGAAATATCCATAGCCAATCCTGATTGATGCTCACTTTGTCCCGGAGGCGCAACGGCCATGACTGCCTTTTCTTTACCGAATTGGGCTATTTCCCTATCCAGGAGCATTTTTTGGTACTCGTATGAACGGTAACCTGAAATGGCCGTCAAGAATACCCCTCCTGCTTTGGCATCTGCGAACATCTTTTCCAACTGCTCTGCAGCTTCTTTACGGAGGTGCGCTTTTTCAAGGTCCTCATCCCCGAATACGAATGGAACGTTTGGACGGACTAAATCTGCAGGTTTGTATTCATCTAATGCATATTCCTTATTTACCAATGCTAATAAATTGGAGGGATTTTGAATAACCTGTTTCCCGTCCACAACTTTTACGTCATTGAAGTATTGGGACTCTAATTGCAGCTCTTTTGGAACCTCTTCTTCAGAAGGTTGCTGTTCCGGTAATGCTTGTTCATCCTGCCCGTTGTCAGGTGTTTGGACCTTTGGTTTCTTTTCCTGTGTCTCTTGCTGTTTTTGGCCAAATATTTCGTCTGACCACTCTTCTACTTGCGAACAACCTGATAACATAACCAGGGAGGCAGCAGTTACGAAGATGATCTTTTTCATACTTTCACCTAGTTTCTCTATAATGGTTCCATTCTCCATCTTATCATGTCCAGTGCTATATGTAAGCAGGAGAAACTTCACAAAATGAAAAACTGCCTATAAACCCGACTCGGGAGTGTAAGCAGTTTTTCATATTGCCTCTATAAATTATTCTTGAATGGCCGCTTCTAAAGCCACTTCGATCATTTCATTGAAAGTCGTTTGACGCTCTTCTGAAGAGGTTTCTTCCCCCGTCAGGATATGGTCGCTTACAGTCAGAACCGAAAGTGCATTTCGACCATATTTAGCTGCCAATGTATAAAGGGCGGACGTTTCCATTTCAATGGCAAGAATACCATATTGAGCCCACTTTTCATGCTCCGCATTGTCATTATAAAACATGTCAGCAGTGAATACGTTTCCTACCTTCAGATTAAGTCCTTTTTCTACTCCTGCATCATATGCACGTTTTAATAGATCGAAGTTCGCTGTTGGAGAATAATCGATCCCATTGAACGTTAATTTATTCATTTGAGAATCAGTGGATGATGTCATTGCCAGGATGACGTCACGTACTTTCACGTCCTTTTGAATGGCACCACATGTACCGACACGAATCAGGTTCTGAACGTTATAACTTTGCATCAATTCATTAATATAAATTGAAATCGACGGGACACCCATTCCAGTTCCCTGCACCGAAATTCTTTTTCCTTTATACGTTCCTGTGTATCCAAACATATTACGGACTTCGTTGTAGCACGTTACATCTTCTAAGAACGTTTCTGCAATGTATTTTGCTCTAAGTGGATCCCCAGGTAAAAGAACTGTTTCTGCAATTTCGTTTTCTTTCGCATTAATATGTATACTCACTAACTATTCCTCCTATCAAGACTGTTGAAAGACCATTGTAATCCTTTTTTTGGACATATGCAACGCTAGGAAATGGAAGGATAAAATGCTGTTTGCGAGGTCAAAATAAAGGCAGAAGGAGTGATTAACCATGGCTAAAGAACAAATGAGCAAAAAACTGAAGCAAGCAGTACAACATGCAAATGAGACCAACCCTTCTACCCGGTCGGGGACACAACCAACCTCTTCAAGAACCGAAAAACTTAAATCATAACAAAGGGGGACACACGGATGGGAAAAAAACACCGAAATAGAATCAATGCCCCTAAGAAAAATAATCATATCCCAAAAGAAGCATTAGATGCCGAGCATAATGCACACGGGAAAGAGAATACAGGTCGAAATAGAAAGAATGGTCCTGGACATAACATGTAAGGACTTATAAAAAAGGAAAGAATCCGGCCACTGAGGCAGATCCTTTCCTTTTTTCGAACTTACCTTTATCTAATGAATGACGATCCGGTTCACCCTCTTCCAGCCATTTGGCTGGAGACGATAATAGTGGTGGCCCCTCCGTCCTTCATCAATGAAGACGATGTCACGTGTAGCAATATATCTGCCTTGATAATCCTTTGGAACCAAGTCTGGTACATTAAACGTCCTGAATGTCTGATACAGGGCTTCTTCATGATTATTTGCTTCTACCGAGATACGATAAACCTCCTCGTACCCTTTGTCCTCCCCATAATTAGGGGTTTGGAAAATGGTCACGTCATAGGTCGATCTCAAAAGCTTAGGACGAATGATTTTTTCAAGTAAAGGCATGAGCACCCCTCCGTCATTATGTTGTACTCATACAATTACACAAACAGCGTGTCGAATCCTTCTCAGATTCATAGGAATCTTTGTCGAATGGATTATTTACGCAAATTTGTCGATGGCTTGTTGAAGTTTCGATGCTAAATGGGGAATATCGGACGAGCCTATGGTCACCCTGACCATGGATTCATCCATTTCGAGAGCTTCCGCCAGGAATCCCCCCAGCCCCCTCGCCCGTCTGTCCACTTCCAGAAGCAATTCTACCTGGTCTTCCGATTGATTCAGGAACATCACTTCAAGTTCATCCAATTTACGTTGATATGGTCCATTCACCGGTACAAACTCAAACTCCTGAATGAAAGGATATCTCCCTCTGTAGCGTCTGGGCGCCTCTTCACATTCCACTGTGCGAATTCTGAAGCCGAGCTCCTGTACAGAAGTCAAGATGGCATTCGTCAAGTGATTCGGCACGATTTCAATATAGTCTTTGTCTTTTGGATCTACTGCATTTTTGATATCCACACCCGTAGCTACCCACACCCTGGTGTTCCCATATGTGATCGGAGTTTCAAAGGGGAGGGTGAAGGTAAATGGAAATTCTTTTTTTTCATTTTCCAAAACGGTGAATGGATTGGATATTTGCACCTTTTGAATTGGGGCGTAATCTGTATATTTCTTGTCATCCGATTCCCGAATATATGTAGTGAAAAGGGTTAAATAGATGGCATCGATACTCTGCTCCGTGCTTCCCCCCGTAATTTCCACCACCCCGTTTACCGTCTCCCCTGCAACGTAGCTCGATTTCTCCAATTTAGTATCCACTGTGGCTGCTCCAATACCGATTGAAGCAAATACTTTGTTAAAAAATGACATATGAAAATTCCTCCTCGTTTATTGTATGTGTAATATATGAATCACCTTTATTAAATCCCCGATCAACTCCGAGGCATCATGATATTCTTCGTCGATTTGCAGAAGTTTTCTCAGAATGGCTTTCGTATCATGATGAATAGGAAGCTCCTCTTCCCAACCTTTATCCCTATTACTCCCTGGCTCATAAGAAGAATAAAATAAAAATAATAGAAAATGACCAATTGCGTAATAATCACTTTTCTTCGATTTATCCCTCATATAATCTTTATGAGCTTCCAGGATAGTTGAATCTGTCCCTATTTCACACGCAAGACCAAAATCGATGATATGAATGGCACCATCATCAAAAAGAATATTAGGAATCCTTAAATCCCGGTGTACATACCCATTTTGATGAATGAAGTTCACTAATGTTATTACCTGCAAACCTACTCTTAAAGATTCTTCCTCTGAATACTTTTTTCCTTCTTGAAAAATCAATTCCTCAAAAGTACGACCACTCATTTTTTTCATGACAAGATAGGAAATCCCCTTATAATCGCCAGCCATGATGAATGCAGGGAAGTGGGGGTGAGTTAAAGTTTCCAGTGCATCCCTTTCATTCCGGACATATTGGACGTGATTGGAAAATAACTTCTTGTAAGGGCGTATTCGTTTCAAAATGGCTTCGTCTCCATTAGGGAGCAAGACACAATAAGTCGTACCATAGCTTCCTTTCCCAACTAAACGGATGATTTGGTATTCGTCGACCCTATCTCCCGGTTTCCAGGTATGTTCAAATGCATCGACGAGTCTGCGAAACAGAACATGAATCATCTATACTCCCTTGCCCCTTCAACTGCTAAAGAAACTGGAGAAAAAACTTTTGCTCTTATTCTTTTTATAGTGATGGTGTCCGAAATGTTTATGCTTCGGTGATTTATATTTTTTCCAGGCGTCACTGGAGCTGTAGTGGTGACGCTTTGAGCCTAATAAACTCTTAATGATCTTCTTTAACATAAATAAACCTCCCAAATAGTGATTCTCCTTCATTTGTATTTATATATACGATTCACTGCAAAGATTAGTTTCACACAAAAAATTATTTCATCTTTTTTTGAGAGGTGTGATTACTTGGGTTATTCACCGTTTCAAATTTTTTCAAACCTATTCAAACCCGGGAAACGAAAGAATATATCCCCCCTTCTCGATGTTCAGGCGGTTTGCAGGCTTTACGACGAAATGAAGCAGGAACCGGTACCCGATGTCTATTTTCCTGAAGATCAAGCTTTGTTCAGGGAAATTTCCATCAAAGTAAAAAAAGGGAATGTCAATAACCTGACAAGAACTTCTTCCTATCTCGATTTATTCAAAAAACACCCTGAACTTCACTGGTCTTTTCTCGCCCACATGGTATCGAGAAATGCCGGTTATCATATGACAGATATCCAGAACGATCTGCTCTCACATGTAATGAGTGCCAACGAACAACAATCTCTATTCGAGTTTCTGGAACGATGTAATGCAGCTATCTTTGACGATGCTTACCCCCAACTATTACTTTATGAAAACTGGAAATTAACCGGCCGCCGCCCCTTTCACCTCCTCAAAAAGTTCCACGTTTCGGTATTCATGTGGAAGATATGGGCAGATTATCTCAAGACGGGGAATCACCCTGTGTTGACGACCGCACTCATTATGAATGAGCAGCACCTGATTCAAAACAAAATATTATCCAGTCCCAATCTTAATATGGGAATTGACAAGTGGAAGTTTTTCCTACAGGACCGTCTGGAATTCACTTCCATACTATTTCCTTATGGCAAGCACTCCACATACTCCCTGGCCGGACTTTCCGTTTCTCACTTTGAGAAAGTGGATCGCAGAATTCAATTAGGTAAGAAGTTATATAGGGTATTATTCCATCCGATTATTTTCCCGACTGCATTATCTTTCTCCCTTCACTATCCACATACGGGATCCAGGGAGGATTATTGGCCCCATATTTACTCGAGGGTGAAGAAAAGAAAGCATCTATTCAGCCCTGCACTAGGAGCTGTCTGGGAAAATATCCATTATGACGATCCTTCGTCGACAGATTGGTTTAAAGAGCAACCGATTGAGGTGATGTCGCCCCTTTTGACGATGACGATCCCTCATCATTTCTCTATGACCCGGAAATGGAAAGCAAGAACGACTATTCTTCTGAAACTAAAGAGGGATTGACTCAAAATAATGTGCCCCCCTTCCTTCATGAAAGAAGGTATGAGCGACACATCAGAGTCAATCCCCGTTATATGAATGGTCGTTGGCATACTAAGTGAAATCCATATCCATGGGTGAAAAGAGTTTAAGCCTCATCTTCCCATTCTTCATCAATGATACATTTGGCAATCAGATACTCGAATGTGATATCCGCTATTTCTTCCAGCTCATCTTCTGATGCTGCATACCCTCTTTGGATCAGTTCTTTCATAAAGAAATCAGCAATTTCCTCAGTGTCGATAAAGACTTCTATCTCCCGCATGTGATCGCCCCCTTTGATTCTCAATTTATGACAATACTATCTCGGTTATGCCAGGAGAAAAAAGTTTTCATAACACTTTAAAGACAAGCATAGACTTTATCATCAAAGGTAGAGGAGCGATAGTATGTTACATACATTTACCCAAAAAACGAAATCAATGGTAAGAGACCTGGAGAATGGAGAAGGGATCATTGTTTCAGGCATGCAATGGATCCTTCGTGTCATACTATTATCTTTCCTTGGCATAAGCGTTCCCATTTTTCTTTATATTATGTGGCTTATTCCTTCTCTTTAACGATAGACTGTGTGTTTGTATGATTTTTCAACTGCTCTAACACATAATCCATTTTGTTCTTGTATTTACTATCATTGAATAATAGGTACAGTGTTTTGTAGTCATTGTAATGATCAAGGAGCTGATCAATCCAGGTCGGCTTCGGGTAAGCAGGTGAATGGAGCGATTTTGATTTACCTTCTTTTTTTTGCGGGAAGACGAACCCATATTTCTTTATGAAAGCTTCTGCCTGCTCTTCATCGGCAACCAGGGTAATTTCATCTTCGTCTGCCTCCAGCCATTCACCGTCCGTGATCCTCATTAATTCATATATCACGTCTTCCCACGCATCATCTTTATATCGCCATATTTCCGTTCTGAAACCCACCACTTTAAAGAGATCCTCTTCGTATCCCTTTACAATGACAAGGTCTCCAAACAAAAATTTGTATTCAATATCGATCTGTTCCTGTTCAAAAATATATCCATCATAAGAATCAAGCAGTTCTAATGCTTTTTCCTTGAATAATCCTTCACTTTCGTTAACCTCATATAAAAACTCTCCGTCAATCTTTTTAATGTCGGTGATTTTCCCGACGGTACCATAGATTGTGACGACTACCGTTTCTCCAACTCTGAATCTAGGCTCTTTTCGTTTCTTCATTCTCCCCTCACCCTTAATCGCCTTTTTTATATGATATGCAATAACAATCATATCGGTATACACGAAATCCCTGACTATCTTTTTTTAGGGTAAGAAATGTTTTCATGCGATGGCTAAAAACGAATCAAAAAGACCGCGGGACTTTTTAAAAAAGGACCGACGTTTGCGGGAAACAAATGTCAGTCCATTGGCTAGGGTGTATCATTAATTTTTTTCTTCTAATTGGTACTGGTCCCAGGCCATGTCGAAGATGGACATACTTTCAAGATAGTGCCCATTCATTTCGAGATAGGAGCTGATTTCATGGTATTGCCCGGACTGTTTCGGAAAGCTGTGATCATCATAAGCTGAATTTGCAAATCGGGTTATTTCATCCTTGGCAGTAGGTTGCCTGTATTTCATTAAGTAATGATAAAAGGATTTTCTCATCTCTTCCACCTGCCCTTGTGCTTTCTTTTCTAAAAGGATAGCGGAAGAAGATGAATTCGTAAAGTGTTTGCTTCAAATAAGAACATATCGTGGACTCCACCTGCTAAAATCGAAAATAATTCTTCTTTAGTAAGCGGGGAAGTGCCATTAAGTCTTTATAAGGAATCACTTTATCAATTAACCTCGTATCGATCAGCATCAATTGGTCTTCAATCTCATTGATGATGGATTCTTCCTGGTAGTCCATCCCGCAATGACTGCAAGAGAGGCTCGGGACATTCGCAATCTGAACCGCCCGTGAGCCATCAGGCAGCTCCCAATACACACTTGATTGATGAGCATGAGCCGTGTTCTCTTCACACCATTCGCACACCTTTGCCGTATTTTTAGCCATTGATGGTTTCTTCCTTATCATCATTTTTGTCCTGATTCATTTTTGAAAGCATTGCTTTATGCTTCTTTTCCTTAAGCTGATCCCTTTTCCCCCTGAAGTCCTTGAGAGAATTGTGATCCGGGTTCTCCTGATATTCCTTGCGACGCTCCAAGCGCTTGAGACCAGCTGGTGTGAGGGAAGAATGGGTTTGATTCATCAATCCGGCGATACCAATGGTAGGTTCTTTGATTTCTTCATCATGATAAACTTCTTTAAAGTATTCATCTGCCCTTCCGGCTACGTATTCCTCCGGTTCCGGATAAGTGGAGATGACACCTTCGAAATTCCTTACGACCACTTTCGAAGCGCTTTGGGATATCAGGTAATTCGGTTGCAGGGATATTTTACCTCCGCCTCCAGGAGCATCCAGCACAAAGGTCGGGACGGCATAACCGGATGTGTGCCCCCTCAAACCTTCAATGATTTCAAGCCCCTTGCTGACAGGTGCCCTGAAATGGCCGATCCCTTCCGATAAATCACATTGATAAATATAGTACGGACGCACGCGAATTTTAACCAGATCGTGCATAAGCTTCTTCATGATCGGGACGCTGTCATTGATGCCTGCCAGGATCACAGCTTGATTTCCTACAGGAACCCCTGCATTCACAAGCATCTCACATGCCTTCTTGGACTCTTCCGTGATTTCAATGGATGTATTGAAATGAGTATTTAACCAAACCGGATGGTATTTCTTCAATATATTACACAGGTTTTCAGTGATCCGTTGTGGAAACACGACAGGTGCCCTCGTTCCAATCCGGATGATCTCGACATGCGGTATGTCTCTCAGGTTCTTTAATATATACTCGAGTATTTGATCATTGATCAAGAGACCATCCCCGCCAGAAAGCAGTACGTCCCTTACGCTCGGCGTATCCCTTATATATTCAATGGCCGCATCAAGCTGCTTCTTCGGAACACCCATTCCGATTTGTCCCGAAAACCTCCTTCTCGTACAGTATCTGCAGTACATGGAACACTGATTGGTTACGAGAAATAACACCCTGTCCGGATAACGGTGTGTCAACCCGGGGACCGGTGAATCCTCATCTTCATGTAATGGGTCTTCCAGGTCATACTTTGTTTTATGGATTTCCTGGCCAATCGGAACGGATTGCATCCGGATCGGGCAGCGGGGATCTTCCTCATTCATGAGCCATGCATAGTAAGGAGTAATATTTAACGGAATGGTCTTGGTTGAAATTTTGACCCCTTCTTCTTCCTCCGGCGTCAAGTTCACCACTTTCTTCAAGTCATCAAGGGTTCTGATTGTGTTTGTCAGCTGCCATAACCAGTTATTCCATTGTTCATCCGTCACATCTTTCCAAAGTTCAATATCCTTCCAATCCCTTTTTGGTTTATAGAGATTCATTTTCATCTACTCCACCAACTTTCCAAAAAGTTTCGTTCCACAAGACTCTTGTACTGCCAATATGACTTCTTCTACCTCTCACTTAAATCCTTTTCCCAAATGTTCATATCTTCCATTTTGTCAAAGATGATGCAATTATTCGCCAGTCTCCCACCATACCTGTATCCAAGCTGATGGAATGCTGCATTCATCCCGAATGAAAGAGCCCTTGCTATCGTATAAGCACAATAAATATTCTGTTTAATCAGTTCATCTTCCAATTTCCTTAGCAGATGCTTCATATACCCGCCTTTACGATGAGAAGAACTCGTAGCACAATCCGTTAGTTCAGCATTCTTGTTGGAAAAAGATATTTCAGCAGAAGCAGCACTGATTATCCTTCCATCCTCCTCGATGTACACAAAGATTGTCCCATTTTTCATGGATTCTTTTATATAATCGGGATCTTGTAATGGTACAGGATAAAGCGTGAACACTTCTTGATACAGATCTGCTAATTTCTCTGCATGCCCCCCGGTGGCTACAGATATCAATCCTGATCCTTCCATGGTTTTTCTATCAAGCTGTTGAACCGCTTGAAGAATGTCATCCTCTTTTCTCCAATAAGAACTATTCCTTCTATCATCCGTCAGAAATTTACTCATAAAGAAGGCCCTGTCTCCCCTAAAGTAACCGTTTACTCCCCCCTCCACAATAAACCCCTTTTCTATCAGGTGGGCAACCTGATTTGACTTTGCCTTCACAATGATCTTTTCGAACCGATGGGTCTCAGCCATATTTTCCATGTACTCCAATAGCCTTCCTGCATTCCCCCTGAATTCATCCACCCGGAGTCTCCGATTATAGTCATCTTTATAAATGGCCGCTTCCACTTTTGGTTGTTGTATATATTCATATGTCTGCATTCTTTTAAGCCCCTTTTTAACAAACATATGAGGGCATGAGATAAGTTATGAAACAAACCACCATAAAAAGGGAACAACCTCATACTTGAATCAAGTGAGTTGTTCCTGTCTAAGGTGAGGAAAGAGATGGTGTGTAAACTCATTCTTTTGTACCGGAATGTCCGGATCATTACCAGTCCTCTCTCGTCGCATGGGTTTTGCACCTTATTACCTTCTACCCCATTGTGATAAAAATCATGAGGGTTTATTACACCAATCAACCATAAAGAGAGAAAAAATTTCAGCCGATTGGTAAACCCTTTCTAATTCAATGTATTCATTTGCATCATGGGCCACTTCAGTCGTTCCCGGTCCAAAAATCACCACAGGCATATTGCCTCCTTGAGACAGGATTCCCCCATCCGTTCCCCAAGGGGAGGCTTCGATGATTGGATCAGACTTCATGACCTTTTTAGCATGCTTTGACAGGGTGTTTACTAGTTCATGGTCACTTGGAAGATTGCCAGGCTGCCAGCGCCCGCCAAACCATTCCACCTCAACAGGGTGTTCATCAAACCATGCATCGATTGACTTCAGCTTGGAAATTTCGGTTGTGAATTCCTGTTCGACTTCCTGGAGTGTCTCCCAAGGTCCGACTCCTATCCTACCTTCAATGATGGCTGTATCCGGAACGGAAGATGGCCATTTTCCACTTTCGATTCTTCCGATATTAACTGGTAATGGAATCGGAATATTTCCATATAATGGATCATCCACCCTCTCGTTACGTGCATTCTCCAATTGTTGGAGAGCTTGAACGACCTTATACGCTTTCTCTATAGCGTTTACCCCTTCATACCTGGTTCCCCCATGTGCAGATTTCCCCTTTACCTTTAGACGGAACCACATGGACCCTTGCTGTTTAGGGAAGATCTTCATATTGGTCGGCTCAGGAATAATGACAGCATCCGCTTTATAGCCTCTAATTAATGCGGCTAAGGTTCCCGTCCCCCCGCTTTCCTCTTCTATGACACTTTGAAAAATGACATCCCCTTTTAATTGAATATTCAACTCCTTTATCACTTCGATGGCGAGAAGCAAAGCAACCGAACCGCCCTTCATATCCGTTGCTCCCCGCCCGTAAAGTTTCCCGTCATTGATGAATCCACTATATGGATCATGGACCCAATCTTTTCGATCCCCTTCCGGTACAACATCAATATGTCCATTTAATAGAAGGCTTTTCCCCCCGCCTGTGCCCTTTAAGACCCCTACCACATTGGGGTTACCTTTAAAGTTTTTCCGGTCACACTTGTAAAAAGGATGATGCTTTATATCACTCTCGTTTATTTCCCAAATGTCCAGCTCCAAACCAAGCTTTCTGCACTTTTCTATCATGATCGCCTGTGCCATTGATTCGTTTCCCCTGACACTATCCTCTTGGACCAATCTTTGCAGAAGCTTGATCGTTCTTTTCTTTTTTTCTTCTATTACTTTTTTTATGAGGCGATGAGTGTCCATATGATTTCCTCCCCCTACCCTATAAACTTGATATCAGGGCTTAAGATGTAACGGGCTTCTGTCGTCTCCTCTATGTCCTTCAATGTGTAAGGATTGAATATCTCACGCAGGATTAATTGATCATCTTCAAGTGAGAATACTGCACGGTCAGTGATAATCATCGAAACACAGCGGCGCGCCGTCAATGGAAGGGTACATTCCCTCACGATTTTGCTGCCGCCGTTCTTGTCTAAGTGGGTCATGAGTACAATGACTTTCTTTGCTTTGGAGGCAAGTTCGGTTGCTCCTCCCATCCCCGGAACCTTTTTGCCCGGGATGATCCAATTGGCAAGATCCCCATTTTCACTGACCTGCAGGGATCCAAGTATCGTTAAATCGATTTTGCCCCGGCGGATCATGGCGAAAGCGATGGAGCTATCTGTATAACATCCCCCCTCAATCAACGAAACCGGGAACCCTCCTGCATTACACAAATTTTCATCTTCATGGCCTTCAACTGGTGCAGGACCGATGCCAATGATTCCATTTTCAGATTGAAATATGACCGGAAATCCTTGAGGTAGATGATTTGGAACGAGGGAGGGAATCCCGATCCCGAGATTCACAATCATATTTTCTTTCACCTCAAGCGCTGCACGTTTTGCCATCTTTTCCTTCAATTCGTTTCCCAGGCCCATTTCCAATCGACTCCTTTAGACAAGACGATATGATCCACAAATACCCCTGAAGTGACAATTTCTTCAGGATGCAGCTCTCCGTAAGCAACCACTTCCTCCGTCTCGACGATCGTAATATCCGAGGCCATTGCGATAAGGGGATTCGTATTTCTTGCGCTTTTGTCATAGACAAGGTTCCCGAAAGTATCGGCTTTCTTCGCATAAACGATACCCACTTCAGCAACCAATGCCGTCTCGAATACAAAGCGTTCACCCTCTACTTCAACGAAAGTCTTCCCTTTGTTCAAATATGGGTCATCCACCCCTATGTCGCTAATGATCCCTTTTAATCCCACTCCCCCTGCCCTGATTCTTTCAGCTAAGATACCCTGTGGAGAAAATTCAACTTCAAGCTTCCCTTCGCTCATTAACCTTCCTGCAATCGGATTAGAGCCTATGTGTGAAGCAATCACTTTTTTCACTCGATTTTGAGCAACCAATTGACCGATGCCGATGTGGGGGAAGCCTGTGTCGTTTCCGATGATGGTAAGATCTTTCACCCCCCACTCCAGAAGATGGCTTATCATGGTAGGCGGGGAGCCAACCCCTCCAAACCCTCCAAACATCATCGTCATTTCATCATGAAAAAAGGGCAGGATTTCTTCATAAAGCCTCATTTTATTGTGATGTGCAGACATCTAAGTCACCTTCCAATTCTCTGCTGCCATTTGAAAAGTTCTTCTCAACCTTTTAACCATCTCCTCAAGCTCTCTTTTCGTACTGTTCAATGGTGGTGCCACCATGATGGCAGAGCCCTTCCTGCCATCAATCCCGGCTGAAGCAGGGTATAATAAAATTCCGTTATCCACTCCATTCTGAACGATGAAAGACGTAAATCCCGCACCCCGCTCATCAAATTCAATCCCCCACATGAGGCCCCTTCCCCTGATGTCGTGAATAAAAGAAAATTCAGTTCTGCATTTTTCCAGGAGATTCTTTAAATAGGTCCCTTTCTGATCGACTCCTTCAATGATCTTTTCTGAATCTATCAGCTTAAGAACGGCCAATGCAGCAGTCGCTGACATGGGATTCCCACTAAAGGTATGGCCGCTCATGATCACTTTACTTCCATGTACGATCGGTTCCATGATCTTCTCTGAAATGAGGGTTGCAGCAATCGGGGCATATCCGGCACTCAGACCTTTACCGACTGCTACTATATCTGCCTTTACTCCCCAGTGTTCTAGCGCTAAGAAGGTTCCCGTCCTCCCGCATCCGGTCATCACCTCGTCGGAAATGAACAAGATGTCATGGGCTCCACAGATTTCCTTAATCCGTTCATAATATCCCTTTGGAGGGGTGATTGCCCCCCCTGCCGCTCCAATGATCGGTTCTGCTATAAACGCTGCTATATTTTCAGCCCCTATTCTCGTTACCATGGTATCCAGTTGGGACGCACATGCCAACCCGCATGAAGGGTAAGTCTTACCAAATGGACAGTGAGCACAATAAGGCGGTTCGATGGTTGGCCAGTCCCCCAAAAACGAATCAAACCGTTCCCTTCTTGTTGGATGCCCTGAAGCAGATAAGGCCCCAAAAGTGATTCCATGATAACTGAGCCAACGTGATAATATCTTCCTCTTCAGCGGCTTCCCTTTCTCCTGCCAATGTTGAATGGCGATCTTAATGGCTGTTTCCACTGCCTCTGATCCACTATTTACAAAGAAGGTCCAGGGATAACCTGTTTTCTCATTCAAAAAGGAGGCTAACTCCTCTGCCGGCTGATTGCTGAACTGAGATCGATACACAAACGCCACTTTGTTTCCTTGATTCACGATTGATTGAAGAATTTCTTCCATACCATGTCCCAAATTTGCCGTCACCGCTCCAGAACAGGCATCTACATATTCCTTGCCGTCGGTGTCATACAAAAAAACACCCTTTCCATAATCAATCGTTGGATATTGCTCCCCAATCATCGGTTTTATTAAATGCGAATGAGGCATTGTTCCCCCTCCTGAAAGAATCAGATTCATACTCTCTTTCGATTCGCTCATCTGGATGCTTTTCAAGATTTCCCATACATTATTCATATGTCTGAAAAGCCGAATCTTTCATTTTTTATTAAAAAATCATCTTATCTTTGGATTTCCGCTGGAATCAGGCAACGATAGAAAGAGAGTTTACTATTTATTCATGATTGAAATATACTAAAACTCTCAAAAATTCGACAAAATTTTCCGAATTGACTAGATATATTAGGTCGATATGTATAAAATAATGGTAAGTTCATCCTATGATGCTACTTTTTGCTTATCTTCAGGAGGGGGAAACGGTGAAAAAGATTAGAGAAAAAAAACTAAAAGCACCAAAAAGAAAGAAAATGAAAAATGAAAGAACTAAAAGGACCTTGGGTATATTCTCTTATTTTCGTACCATAAGGGGAAAAGTCGTCCTGTCATTCGGGCTTTTGACCATTGTTCTGTTGGTCCTCGCGTCTACTTCTTACTTCAATATGATGAAGCTCAAGAAAGAGATCGACACGTTGATTACATATGATATGAAAGTCGACACCAAATTAAAGGATCTTTCAAAAGTATTAAATGATATTGAAATTGGGGAACAAGGCTTCGTTATTACAGGTGCGACAGGCTTTCTTGCACCCTATCAAAATGGAAAAAAAGAAGTGGAAGGTCAACTCAAAGACTTGAATTCGCTCTTGAAAGATGACCCTGAACAGATTGAAAAGATGGGAAAAATTGAAGCCCAATATGGATTCTGGATGCAATTTGTCGATCGGGTGATCGAGACCAGGAAAGATAAAGGTCTCGAAAAGGCTGCGAACCTCGTCGAAACAGGAGTAGGTAAAAAATATCTGGACGGCATCCGTTCATATGTAGATATGATCGTCATCGACCAACAAAAAGATCTGGATGACCGGATCGATTCTCTGACCCGTCAAGTCCAGCTGTCGCAAATCGTCACCATCGGCTTATCGGCATTCGCCGTTCTTTTAGCGGTATTCTTTGGAATCATTTTATCTCATACGATTAAAACCAATACAAAGAAAATCAGTACATCTATTTTAGAGATTGCCAATGCAGGTGGAGATTTAACGAAACGGATCCATGTAAAATCAAAAGATGAGTTGGCTGACCTGGCCTCTGATACGAATCAGCTTATCGCCGGCATTGCCATCCTTGTAAAGAAGGTTTCTGAGATGGCAGAAAACGTATCTGCAAGCAGCCAGGAGCTTCTCGCATCTGCAGAGGAAACATCGCGCACGATTACGTCCATTGCGGAAACATCGAGTGAAATTGCAGCAGGAAGTGACCAGACAACACATCGCATGTCCTCTTCATTAGAGAAAATGAACAGCTTGGAGGAGGCAGCACGCTTCTTATTCAACCAGGCAGAACTTGTCAGACAAACCGCTCGTGATATGAGAGTCGTTGCTGAAAAAGGCGGAAAAACCGTCCACGCCTCTTCAACTAAAATGATGAGCATTGAAGAAACCATGTCCAACACAAGTGAAACCGTTGAAGCATTGGGACAACGTTCAACGCAAATCACCACTATTATTGGAACCATCACTGACATTGCCGAACAAACCAACCTTCTCGCACTGAATGCTGCCATCGAAGCAGCCAGGGCAGGGGAACACGGCAGGGGATTTGCGGTTGTAGCAGATGAAGTCAGAAAGCTTGCTGAACAATCCCGACAGGCTGCCAAGGGTGTAACGGAAATCGTCCACAGCATCCAGGAAGAAGTCAATATCATCATCAAGCAAAACTCTGATGGAGTGAAAGAAGTCATTGCAGGTGTTGAAATCACCAATGAAACCAATGCATCCCTTGAAGACATCCTGAGTCAAACGACGAAAACAACGGTAGTCGTGGATGAAATGGTCGACCATATTCAGGAAACACTGAATCTCAGTCAAGAGGTGGCCACTTCATTTGCCCATGTAAATGAAATTGCAGAAACCACCGCATCAAACACCGAGACCACTGCCGCTGCATCAGAGGAAGGATCTGCTGCCATGGAACAAGTCACTGCTAGTGCATCAGAACTTTCCCAGCAAGCTGAAAAACTGAAAGAGTTAATTTCAAGCTTTAAAATATAATCCAAAAAGAGCTGTCCTTGAGTGACAGCTCTTTTTTTCATCATTATTTTCAAATATCCTTTAAAGGATTAATGTCCGCAGTAACAAACGGCTCCAATAATAATCAACAGGATGAATAACACAACGATCAATGCAAAACCATTACCGCCACAACCGGCAACCGGATAAGCATATCCACCTTGATAACATGGATCACAACCATAACCATAGTTCATACCCATCACTCCTCAAAAAATTTATTTATTTACCTTATACTCTATGTCATTCACCTAGAATGTGTTTGTGCATTTGCCCATTTTATTTGAAGGCACCTTTTTACGAATATATGATGAGGGATATAGTGGTCAATTCGTAAGATCACCCAATATAAAAAGACCGGCATCTTCGCCGGTCTTTCCTCTCTTCACTATTTCGAAGAGATCTCCAATACTTCTTCCTGTCCTGCTGTCACACTGGTCACGTCTTTTTTCACAAGATCTCCCATGTCATCGCCGTTTGTGATGATGATGGGTGTGATGGTGCTTTTCGCTTTTTCTTTTACAAGTTCCAGGTCATACGTTATCAGTGGATCTCCGATACTCACTTTTGAACCTTCTGAGATATGCGCTTCAAACCCTTCACCGTTCATTGAAACCGTTTCAAGTCCGATATGGATCAGGATTTCAGCGCCGTTTTTCGCTTTGATCCCAACTGCGTGTTTCGTCGGGAAAAGCTGCATGACTTCACCGTCTACAGGTGAAACGACTTTTCCTATTGTCGGATCGATTGCGATTCCATCCCCCATCATTTTTTGTGAAAATACAGGGTCCGGCACTTCTTCAAGTGACTTTACGGTACCGGTTAAAGGTGCTACAGCATTGATTGTTTTAGGAGCTTCTTCTTTTTTACCAAAAAGCTTTTTAAGCATCATCATTCACCTTCCTCTTCATATTTTTATATACACATATGTAACTCAAAGTAAACATGAAAAGTCTATTTTAGCACATATGTGAATGTTTTCACAGCGATTCACTATGTTAGAATAATTTCTTGTATACTCCGTAGCCTTCCTCTTCCAATTTGTCGACGGGGACAAACCTGAGTGCCGCCGAATTGATACAATAACGGAGTTTTGTCGGACCGGGTCCATCATTGAACACGTGACCCAGGTGAGAATCGGCTTCTTTGCTTCTTACTTCTGTCCGCACCATAAAGTGACTTCTATCTTCCTTTTCTGAAACTTCCTCATCATCGATGGGTTTGGTGAAACTTGGCCAACCGCAGCCGGCATCATACTTATCCTTCGAGCTGAAAAGAGGCTTCCCCGAGACGACATCGACATAGATGCCCTCTTCAGACGTATTCCAATACTCATTTCTAAACGGCGGCTCCGTCCCATTGTTCTGAGTGACATCATATTGCTCGGGTGTCAGTTTTTTCTTTAGATCATCTTTACTCATTCTTATCCCCCCAATGATTTTCAATAAATGCAACTCTTCCAGATCCCCTGCTGTATCGTTGATAATGCCCCGGGTTCTTTTTGTAATAGTCCTGATGGTATTCTTCTGCAGGATAAAATTCCTTGGCAGGTAGAATCTCTGTGGCGATGGGCTTGGAAAAGATCCCGGACTTCCCCAGTCTTTCCTTCGATTCCCCTGCCAGCCTTTTCTGCTCTTCATCATGGTAAAAAATGACCGTCTTATATGATTGACCCCTGTCAAAGAACTGACCGCCTGGATCCGTCGGGTCGATTTGCTGCCAGAACAGTTCCAATAACTTCTCGTAAGGAAAAACAGATGGGTCATATTCAATTTGAACGGCCTCATAATGACCTGTCGTTTCTGAACATACTTCTTTATAAGATGGATTTGGAACGTGTCCCCCTGTGTATCCGGATGTCACACTGCCAATTCCAGGCTGTTCATCAAATGGTTTTACCATGCACCAAAAACACCCTCCGGCAAACGTGGCTTTTTGATACGCATCAGTTTCTGACATGATCATCATCCTTTCCAAAACATTCCCTTTCACTATTCCCTTTGTATGCGATTTTAACGCATTCCCGATAAAAAGGGAAAGCAAATAGCTTGGAATCGATCCTCACCTTGACTAAAAAAGAGTGCCCAAAGGGTCACTCTTCTAAGTCCTTTATTTAAGCTTTCTCTGCTTCCCGATACTTTTCCACTTCTTTCGTTCCAAAGATTCTAACCGCTTATTTCCCCGTCTTTCCATATAAGCGATTTCCCTTTGGAGCTTCTGATAGTGTTCGAGCCTCTCCTCTGAAAGGCTTCCTTCTTCAATGGCCATGCGAATCCCGCAGCCTGGTTCATCTTCGTGTTGGCAGTCATTGAATCGGCAGTGAAGGGATAATTCCTCAATGTCGTTATATTGCGTGGACAATCCTTCCTGCCCCTGCCATAACTGGATTTCTCTCATCCCCGGTGTATCAATGATGGCAGCACCATTTTCTAACAGGAACAGTTCCCGATGGGTCGTTGTATGGCGGCCCTTATCATCGGATTCCCTGATTTCCTTTGTCTTCTGGACGTCATATCCTACAAGCAGATTGGTCAGTGTGGATTTCCCCACCCCTGAAGAACCGACGAGGGCGACGGTTTGCCCTTTAGCTAAATAAGGCATCAGGTCCTCGATCCCTTCTCGACTGACGGCGCTTATGGTAACGACTTTCACCCCAAGCAAAGTATTCTCCACTTCTATTTTCTTTTCTTCTAGATCGGAACACGTATCCGATTTTGTCAGGACGATGACAGGATTCGCTCCGCTTTCCCAGCATAGAAGTAAATAGCGCTCCATACGTTTACTATTAAGATCATCATTTAGTGAAGATAGGATGAAGACTGTGTCGATATTTGCAGCAATGATTTGTTCTTCTGCTTCATTTCCTGCTTTTTTCCTTGAAAATTTACTCGTCCGGGGCAGCACTCTTTCAATGACCGCCCCTTTTTTGCTTAAAAGTACCCAGTCACCTACGGCGGGTAGGTCTTCGCGCTGAACGGTGTCAAACCTGAGTTTCCCTGAAATCTTACTTAACACTTCCCCTGTTCTTGTCATGACCATAAAGGCACCCCTTTGTTCAGTCACAACCCTTCCCAATATAAAGCCTTCTTCTGTCAGATGGTTCATCATTTCAAAAACTGTTTCTTTAGTATTCAACTTGTTTCCTCCCAAAATAAAAAATCCGTTGCGTGGTTCGACACGTCAACGGATTTTTCACGATAGAAGAAATGAAAAAAATCAAAGAATCCCGTTTAAAGTGAGTTGACGTGCAGAACCGATATAATACGTATTTACATTAGCCTTTTGCTCAATTAATGATAGGTTCATATGACATCACCCACTTTCTCAATTAGTACTTTCATTATCCAATATTTTCATAAGGATTGCAAGCTATATTTCTGATTTTTATAAAAATAGGTGTTTTCACCATTTTTTCTCCCCGGCATATTCTATTGTGTTAATACTGTTAAGGGAGAGATACGGATGAGCCAACATGATTATTTGACGAAAGCTGCGATGTATGACTTGTTATCCGGTTATTATAAATATTCTGATCCGTCCATGCACGTTCATTACTACCAGAAACATCTTAAATATATGAGGCTTGCCATGCAGGCGCAGCGAGCTGACATGACAACCTCCACTCAGCCTTCGTATGTCCGTGTATTACATGCGGTCCCTGATGCACCGAATGTAGATGTATATGTAAACGGAAACCGTGTATTACGGGATGTAGCCTTTAAAGATGTGAGCGATTATTTAACATTGCCGGCCGGGAAATATCATATTGATGTATATCCTGCAGGTACAAGTGTGACAACGGTCATTAGTAAAAAAGTAAAAATCGATCCAGGAAAGATTTACACCCTTGCAGCTGTCGGGACACTTAATAAAATGCAATTACTTCCTTATCTGGATGATCCAACAGTGCCTAGTGGAGAAACAAAGGTGAAATTCATTCATCTTTCCCCTGATGCCCCTGCAGTTGATATAGCTGTGAAAGGCGGGGATGTCATATTCCCGGATATATCCTTTAAACAAGCGACCGATTATCTTGGGTTGACTCCAATGACCGTCAATCTCGAGGCGAGGGTCGCCGGAAGTAAAAACAGTGTACTGAGCGTCCCGAATGTGAAGCTGAGCCCTAATCAGGCCTACACGATCGTTGCCTTGGGATTAGCCAATGGAACACCGGAACTGGAAGCCATACTATTGAAAGGATAAAAATTTACCATACAAAAAAGGTGACTCCATCAGGAAGCCACCTTTTTCTTATTGTGCGCGGTCGACAGGGACGAGTAATCTGAATGAAATATTATCTTCTTTCAAATCGAATTCTTTTGCCCGTACTTCCACATCACTCTTCAGTTTCATGTCTTGGAGTGAGACGTAAATCAATTCATCATTGGGTTGAATCTTTACCCAGTCCGGGAAATTATAAGAATCTCTGATCACTTTCAGTACATAGTTGACCGGGAGATTCAGTGAACCTACTGAAATGGATTTTTGTTTTAACAGAATATCCCCATTGTCCAATGCCTTCGGTTCGAAATTCAATTTAAAGTCCAAATCTGAAGTAAAGACAGGGACCGATCCAAGGAGTTCAACATCATCCTTCAGCTGAACATCGTAATCCACCGGCCCTTTCATCCCTTCTTCTTCAATATAATGTTCAATAATAAGATTTAAATCTTTCTTGTTGGTCTCTACATTAAATCCTACTTGTTGATCTGTATTTTTGTTGTCGTCAGGCAGTGCATCATCCTTTACAGGCATAAAGATCATGGACACAATGATGACGAATCCCAAAATGATCATACCTAAAAGGACAAAGAACCCTACCTTCCATTTGTTCTTCATGACGGCTGCTCCTCTTCCTCAACAGAATCTTTTCTATCTGTCAATGTAGCTAATGTTTCCCCTTTTGCAAGATCCGTAAACATTCGGTCTGCGATCAATTTATACCCTTCATCATTTGGATGAAAGTAGTCTTCATACAATAGAGTATCTCCTGCATCAATAAATAAGTCCTCAATTTTCACGAATAACGTCTTATCATAACCCGTCAGTACCTGTATGCTTGCTTCATTCCAATTGTGAATCACCTGATTGACTTCATCAATATCCGAAAACCAAGTATTAAAAGGATTATACAGACCGACCAGGACAATGCCTGCATCGGGGTTATAACTTCTGATCGTTTCAATGATCTCTTGTAACCGGAGTTGATATTGACGTTTCTCCTCCTGGAATACCTCTAACTTCAAGTGTGATAAATTTTCACGAAAAATTTTCATAACATCGTTTCCGCCGATAGTGATCATCACTAAATCAGACTCCTCAATGGAAGACTTCACATCTTCCTTCTTTAGTCTTTTCAATAATTGATCGGTACGGTTTCCCCTGACTCCGTAGTTATGAAACTGGGCATCCTTTACACCATCTAATGATTCAAGGCTTTTTTCCAAATAAGGAACATACCCACCACTTTTCGTACTGTCACCGACACCTTGAGTCAATGAATCTCCTATTGAAACCACCTTCAGGTTCTTCGGTATAAATGTTTCATTGGGACTTTCTTTATCCCAGTTGGATACTTCCCTTGTAATGTGATCAGCAGCATCTTCTAACGAACACCCTGCCAGGAAAAAAACAAAAGCGAGCATGAGAATGGACATTTTTTTCATATGTGTCACCTCGCTTACTCTTTTAATTATTATATCACGGTTCTTTACCTGTAAAACATTAATACACTCATCAATCGGTCATCCTCATTCCTGACGGCTTGGTCCTGATTGTAAAGTGGAGAATACTTCCTTAATAAATTGTCCGTAATGGAATTGTTTTGCAATTTTATGAATCCGCCATGGTTCTTTATCCGTTGACTTCCTAAAATCCCCGATACTTTGGCCAAACGTACAACCCGTATTGACAGCAACCCGTATCGGGACTTCCTCGAATATCATCTTCCCGCCATCAGCAAGGGCCCACATAGCCACTAAATCATGCAGAGGACTTCCAGTAATATCTGGATAGGTCTTCTTATAAAACCCGTAATAATAATCAACCATTGGTTTAATAATCTGGCCAACCTTATCATTTGATTTCAGATAAAATTCATGGAGTTGATCGATCATTTGGGGGGTTATGAGTGCATACATTGTAACATCCAATGGAACGAGGTGAATTTTCTTCGGGGCAAGCTGGATCAGGATATTCGCAGCATAAGGATCTCCATAGAAATTGGCTTCTGCGGTCGGGGTGACATTTCCAGGAACATTGAAAGCCCCTCCCATCACATAAAATTCTTTCACTTTCTTCATCGTTTCAGGATATAAAATAAAGGCGGTTGCCAATGAGGTTAATCGACCTGCACAATAGATATAGAGCTCCCCTGAATATTGATTAATTAGTTCCTTGATTTGATAGAAATTTTCACTTATATCCGAAGGGTTGAATTCAATTTCACCAGGTATGATCGGTCCGAGACCAGCCACACCATGAACTTCCGGATAGAACTTCGGCCGGGTACCCGTCAAGGCAGAGACCGCACCACCGATAACCGGGATATCTGTTATCCCCGTAATGCTTTGCAGGTATTTTACATTTTTCAATGCGGATTCTCTGGAAACATTCCCGTAGTCCGAAACAATCCCAACGATTTCAATCGTATCGCTATAGTAAGCATACAGTACTGCGACGATATCATCGATTCCAAAATCTGAAATCACTAACACTTTTTTTTTATCAGACAAGCACATACACTTCCCTTCATCAAACATCCTCTATATTAAGGAGGAAATGCTGTCGTTCCCCATTCTATTTGTGCCTTTCTTGCCTATTATATTTCTATGATATGTTGGATGTAGTTATGAGGTGGCAATAATATTCATAAAATCAACCATAACCGGGACGAACCCGTTATGGTTACCATGGTACAATACGAATATATCTAAAATGAAAGGTGATTGGAATGAAGAAAAATGTCTTTTTGTATTTCACATGTTTGATTGGTTTATTAGGGTTCCTTGCCGGTTGTTCCAGTGATCAGAATGAAGATACGCACAAGGATCATACTGCGGCTAACGGGGACATTAGGGAAGAAACCGCTTCTGTCGAGACCCTTCCTTCTTTTCTTGACGATAAGGATGACAATATGAAACTCATCTATTCCTCCGCAGCTAAAAACCCTGAGCTTCTAAAATATATTCCTTGTTATTGCGGATGCGGGGATTCAGCCGGGCACGAAAGCAACCTGAATTGCTTTGTTTATAAAACGGAGGGTGACAAAGTGGTGTGGGACGACCACGGTACCAGATGTGAGCTTTGCTTGAAAATCGCAGCTGAATCCATCGTAAAATATAAGAATGGTGATTCCATTAAACAAATCAGAACATTTATAGATGAACAGTATAAAGAAGGATACGCAAAGCCCACCCCTACTCCGATGCCTTCATGATACCAGGCAGCAGGTTTTCCTGCTGTCTTTTTCATAAAAAAAAGACGAAAGGATTGATTCCCCTTCGTCTTTTGTTCATTAGTCTGTGTAATACATGAAACCGATGGCCCCGATACCTGTATGAGTGCTGATGATAGGCGTTGTCGGAGCGATCTCGATTTGATCGTATCCAGTTTTCTCTATGATCTTGGCTTTCAGATTTTGAGCCAGATTCATTCCATCTGCATGGACGAGTCCAACCCCCCGTATGGTCTTTCCTTTCACGTCATCTACAAATTGTGTAGTTAAATACTTCACTACCTGTGAGTGACTTCGAACCTTCGCAACCGGAGTATACTCTGCTCCTTCCAATGATGCGATCGGCTTGATATTGAGCAGGGAACCGATCATGGCACGCCCTTTCCCGATTCTCCCACCTTTCACAAGGTTTTCAAGGGTGTCTACCACGACAAACAATTTTGTATTGGAACGGATCTCTTCGATGGCTGCAAGGATTTCTTCCATAGACCTTCCTTCTTGAGCAAGTTTGGCGGCTTCAATCACCTGAAAGGCCAATCCTTTTGAAATGAAACGTGAATCCACAACCGTCACATCTGCTGTCGACATGTCTGCAGCAGACTCTGCCGATCGAACGGTCCCACTCATATTACCGGTCATATGTATGGATAAAACGCGTGATCCATCATTACCTAATTTATCATACAGTTCAACAAATGACCCTGCAGGCGGTTGAGAGCTTTTTGGTAATTCTTTCGAAGCCTTCATTTTTTCTAAAAAGCTTAAAGGTGAAAGATCTACTCTATCTAAGTATGTTTCCCCATCAATTGAAATGGACAGAGGAACCACATGAATATCCAATTCTTTTACGACTTCATCAGATAAATCAACTGTCGAATCTGTTACAATCTTAATTTTGGTCAATTTTGCCACATCCTATCTCCCATCTCATAAGTATTATATCGTTAATCGCTGAGGATTTAAATAGATAGCAAGCATTTAACTCATTAGCCAATTGGATCGATGAATAAATGTCGGAATATACCCCAAATAGAATGGAAGTCATACAAAAAGGTCTGATCCAAGGGCATCTCTATGCCTTTAGGATCAGAGCCAAGTAAAGCTTATGCATTATTCTTTAACTCTTCTGATTGATAAATTTCTTCGTACTCTGACCATTTCGTCGTTCTCTTTAAATGTTCTCTAAAGCTGAAGATGGTCTTAGGCTCATTATGATTCACCACTTTAGTGATAAATTGATGAAGCCTAAGATTTACCCTTAGGTAGAGAGGGCTGTCTTTCTTCAATACAGGAACTTCTGAGATTTTGACCTTCCGTCCATACTTTGATTTGAACTCGATGGTTTTTGTCAGCAAAGTATCAATCCTCTTTTTCACCCGTTTATTCTTCTATTATACCCTATTTATAACCGCATAAAATGTCTAATCATGCGAAAGTGCCAAAATTTTTATACTCCTGTTGAAACCGGGACTAAACATTCTGCTGTATCATGTTTGGGGGAGTTCACGACACTGGATACCTGGTACCCTTTCATCCATTCATCAGGGATTGGCTTTAAAACGGAAGCAGCTTGATCAAACGAGTATTCCTCTGTGTTGAGCCATTTCTCGATATCCTCGCTGTTTGTAAGCATCACTGGCATTCTTTCATGAACATCTCCCACCAGGGAATTCGCTTCGGTAGTCAGAATGGTCGAGGTGGTGACCTCTCCATTCCTGTCCCATAACCCGGCAAATACAAATGGCTTTCCTTCATTCAATTGGAACCTTACAGGAATATTCCCTGATTCATCCTTCTTCCATTCATAAAAACCATCGGCAAAGATCACCATCCTCCTTGAATGCACAAGGGATTTAAAACTGGGTTTGACAAGGAGCGTTTCACTACGGGCATTGATCAATGGTTTCCAGTTAGAGGAATTAGCCCAATGGGGAACAAGCCCCCAAGTGATTTCACCCGCTCTCCGCTTCCCCTTGTGAGAAATAAGGGAAAGGACGTTCTGAGATGGAGCGATATTGTATCTCGGCTGCCAATCTTCAAGGTATTCATCAATCAAATAGTGTTTTACCAATTCTTCTAAAGGGGTCGTCAAAGAAAATCTTCCGCACATATTTGCCACCTCGTCATCGTTTCTTTACTTAGGAATATACATCATTCTGCACCGGAATCCAACCATTACACTTTACTCCTTTACTATGTTGATGATTGCACAATAGCTTAAAGAGGATTATCATGAATATATGCAAATCGTTAAGCGATCAATCAGACGATCGTAGAAAGGATGAAAACACTTTGACATATGATTTCGATTTTTCCAATTGGAAAGAAGAAGTTGCGAATGCCATCACCCATGGTATCGGATTGATTCTCAGCATTCCGGCATTAGTGATGTTAATCATTTTTGCCGTTCATGAAGGATCTGCCTGGCACATTGTCAGCTTCTCGATATTCGGGACTTCCATGATTCTTCTTTACTTATTTTCGACACTCTTGCACAGCTTTAAGCCCTCAAAGGTGAAAAATCTATTTGCGATCTTGGATCATTCGGCCATTTATGTCCTTATTGCTGGAACGTATACGCCATTTATGCTTGTCAGTGTGAGAGGTGCATTAGGATGGACTTTATTTGGGATTGTGTGGGGACTTGCCTTAGTGGGGATTGTGTTCAAGTGTTATTTTGTTCAACGCTATCAGGTGGTATCCACCCTATTCTATCTTGTGATGGGCTGGCTCGTAATCATTGCGATTAAACCTTTATACGCTAGTTTGACAGGGGCAGGATTCGGGCTTCTCTTAACAGGAGGGATCATGTACTCCGTCGGTGCTGTCTTCTACGTGTGGAACAAACTTCCTTATAATCACGCCATCTGGCACCTGTTCGTCCTTGCCGGAAGCGGTTTTATGTATTTCTGTATCTTGTTCTATGTGTAAGATTCGACCCATAATAAAAGTCCAGCCACTGGCTGGACTTTTATTATCTCTCTTATTTTCTTACATAGATCTTAAATTCGTAGTCGTAAGGATTTTTTTCATCCTTTATCCCTTTTTCAGAAGAAATGCAGGTAAACTCTTCCCAGGGGATGCGGGGCATGTTCGTATCCCCTTCGAATTCATGATGGATCTGTGTAACATATAGTCTTTCTACATGGGGGACGAACTGTTTATATATTTCTCTTCCACCCATGATAAAGATTTCTCCGCCTTTTTCTTTAGACCACTCCACAATTTCCTCTACAGAATGCATGACAAGGCATCCTTCTTGTTGAAATGTTGTATTTCTGGTCAAAATGACATTTTCACGATTAGGCAATGGCTTACCGATGGAATCGAATGTCTTTCTCCCCATTACGATTGCATGTCCGTTCGTCGTCTTCTTGAAGAATTTCAGATCCTCAGGCAGTCTCCAAGGCAGTCCATTATCTTTCCCGATCAGCTGGTTCTGATCCATCGCCCATATAAACGAAATCATACACTCACGACTCCTTTGATATGCGGATGGGGATCGTATCCTTCAAGTTTGAAATCTTCGAAGCTGAAACCGAAGATGTCTTTGACTTCGGGATTGATCGTTAGCGTCGGCAGTGGTTTCGGATCCCTTGATAGTTGTAACTTTACTTGATCAAGGTGATTTTGATAGATATGCACGTCGCCGAATGTATGAACGAACTCCCCTGCCTCTAAATCACAAGCCTGTGCCACCATCATCGTTAGTAGAGCATACGATGCAATATTAAAGGGAACTCCAAGGAATACATCGGCAGATCGTTGGTATAACTGACAGGATAATTTACCATCTGCCACGTAGAATTGGAACAGGCAGTGACAAGGAGGCAAAGCCATATGATCCACATCAGCTACATTCCAAGCGCTCACGATCATTCGTCTTGAATCAGGATTATTCTTGATCGTGTCGATTAGGTTCGAGATCTGGTCGATGGTTTCTCCATTTGCACCGGACCATGACCGCCATTGATGCCCGTATACAGGTCCCAATTCACCGTTTTCATCAGCCCACTCATTCCAGATGCGTACCCCGTTCTCCTGAAGATAAGCTACATTCGTATCTCCTTTTAAGAACCAGAGGAGTTCATGAATGATCGATTTCACATGCAGTTTTTTCGTTGTAACGAGAGGGAATCCTTCCTGTAAATCAAAACGCATCTGATATCCGAACGTACTGATCGTCCCTGTTCCCGTCCGATCCTCTTTCTTTGTCCCATATTCCAGCACATGTTTGCACAAGTCTAAATACTGCTTCACAGTGACCACACCTTTTACTAGTTTATAGTTCTTTAAAAAATCGATATGTTGCGGGTGCCTTTTGCTTAAGTAGATTCCTAGTTTCGGGATTCAAATAGTACATAGCAAATGTTTCAGCAAAATATTCTTCTTTGTATTGAAGGAAATACTCTTCATCAGGGAAAACCCGTGGTGCTTCCCTTTTCCAGAGGGGTAAGAATTTCAGCTCATAATACAGGTCCGTTAAGACGTACCGATCAATGCTGTGGGCGAACTCATGAAGTTCCAGATTATATGAGTTGTGCCCTTTTCCTTTCCCGCTATGACCGATCTTTACTAATACAAGCTTTGAACCACCTATCCCAGGGACATCATCCCACGTAATACTTTTATTAGTGTACCCTCTCGGGGTGACTCCTTTCAAGTGACTTGTCGTAGAAAAATCGGTTAATTTGTTTTGGAATAATCGAATTTTGATATCCTGCGATTCGGCGGACTCCAACAGCGATGTAGGAATATGATCCAGTCTTTTGATCATTTCACCGGCCTCTTCTTGATCAAACGTTGATTCTGGTAAGAGGATCATATTTTCAAGCTGATTACTGGATTGAAGGTTTACTTGCGTTTTAAGGGGCGAGTGTTTTAGGAGGGTACCGTCGTAATTAGCATTTGTGTGGGTCCAGACAATCACAAGAGTTACTGTAATCAGAAGGATGATGAAGGTGCGTTTCACTTTAATCCCTCCTTTTTCTTATGATGCAACAGGGATGCATTTATTACTATTTTATCATAATGATAGACCCGATTTCAGAGAGTATTATTTCCATTTCTTAAAAATGAGCAAAAAAACAAGCACGCTCATCCACGCACTTGTTTTATCTGTTTTGATATATGGTAGATCAGGACACGCTCATCCATTGAGGAGGAGTGTTTTTATCCCAGAAAATGCTTCCGAGTTCATGATGTGCCTGGAATTGGTCATGTACCGTATGGTAGTGAAAGTTGAAATAATATCCATCTTTTGGTGGATGGTCTTTTCTTACATGAAAACGAATGATATCTTCACCCGAACGCTCATCATAGATATGAAAGATCTTTTCTGTTTTAGCATACTGAGGTACTTCTGAAATGGTAAGGGACGTTAAGTCTTCTTCCGGAAATTGAGCTGCTGTATCCGCTATCGCAATTTCAATCTTTGGAAGGATTAACGATCTGAATTCGTCCTCTATGACAGGCTTGATCTTGGTCCCGAATTTTTCATATGCATTTTTTTCTGCTTGTACCAGCATCGTTTCTATAAATACATCATAGGTTAGGGCAGCCTCTTCTTCTCTTGTTTCCTCTGGAGTCGACTCCACGGTGGAAGGCTTGCCATTATTCTTTGCAAGGGCATGATTTTCTTCATTCAGGAAGGCTTGTGATGGTGAAACAAGTCCAAATGTCAGGATTGATAATAAGATAAAAAACGATTTCTTGAGCCAGATCGACATAGATAACGTCCTTTCCTATGTATTACGTCTATTATTATACTACTTCTTACGATTAAAAAGTGAAAAAGGTTTCATTTTTTTGTAGGATATAAAAATCTTTATGTGGTAGTATATTAATGAGGATACTTTGTAAGGAGGATAACTAGATGGATACTGGAATTATGATCAATATCGGATACATACTTCTGTTAGGTTATTTTATTGTACTGGGATTCACTGATTAATATTTATGAGATTAGACAGGCGATGGATGCCTGTCTATTTTATTGATTGTTTACGTAAACATGGTAGCATTTTGATGAAGCGAGTAGTGGTTGATTTCCGCTCCAGGTGCTCGCTTTCCGCGGGGCTGGCGGTGAGCCTCCTCGGCTTCAAGTGGTGTCCTACCCTTGTCCAGCTCCGGCAGCTAGCCCCTCGAGGTCATAAGCTAAATGGTCCAAGAAGGCAAAAAACGCCTTCTTAGGCCCATTCATCTTATGCTTGTCGGGGCTGAACAAGCCGCCTCCGCTTTTCAATGTTTCCCGCAGGAGTCGAGCACCTTCCGCTCCAATCAACTGTCAAAGCATAAGAATTTTACTTTAAAGAAGTGTCAGGGTTGTTCACATCCAACTCATTATCTAATGGTTGTACTGACTGATTGTAGCTTATAAACTAATGCTCTTTATCTACACTGTTTTTATGTACCAATTAGCTCTGTCAAAATATACTCTTCACACTCCAGCACACATTCAATGACAGAGCATTTGCAAATCATAGAATGTGTAAAAATCACAACTATCTATGCCAACAAAGCCATTTATAACCGGATGACTCCAAAGTGAAATTTGGCTGATGGCCTTTTTATTACTTCAAAGCCCATTTCTTCGAATAGGGGTGATTGATAGTGTTCTTTTAATACGACCCGCTTTTTGGCCACTCTTTTCGCTTCTTCTATTCCTTCTTTTGTAACGCCGGTATAGCTTGCCCATTGTCTGATGGGATTGATTCCATGGGAGTCGGTCAATGCTTCTTCAAACATCGGATCGATGTACACGACGTCGAATGCGTCATTCCTGAATTTCTTTAGTTCTTCATAAAAATGTCCATTGAGAACGTTTATACGTTTCATGGCCCGATTTAACGCAGGAAGCGGAGAGTTCCATTTCTGAAGTCCATGATGAACGATATGGGCAATGTATTTATTCGCTTCAATCCCTGTTACCGACCCTTCCTCCCCTACGATATGACTCGCAATAATACTATCTGAAGCAAGTCCAAGGGTGCAGTCCAGAAAGCTCATGCCTTCCTTAAGGTCCGCCGCTTCTATGAGTGGATCCTTCTCCCCCCTCATAAGCCTCTTGATCCGGAAAGATGCGGAATTTGGATGGAAAAAGAATGGCTCTCCCTTCCCTTCCCGCGTATGAAGTTCCAGCCGCTCTTTCCCGATGACGAGGCAGTCCCCATCAGCTTTTTCCATATGGTGACGGATCGATCTTTTTCCCCTGGGTATATATGGTATAGAAAGGAGATCGGAGGCCTTATGCGCTTTATCTATTACGTTCTGATTGGTTCTTCCACAAGTGGTGACAAACACGTTAGTGATTCTCCTTTAGATATTCGTTTTTCTATCATCTTTTCATTATCCTACCACAAAAAAAGAGCGGGTGACTCTGTCACCCGCTCTTTTTTGATGAACTGCTAGCAGTTTTGATTAAACGCAGTCACCAGATTTGAAATAATGGAAGAAATATCGTGATCTTCAATTTCTTCCCTGGGGATAAAGTGAACGACCTTGTTTCCTTTAAGCAAAGCCATGGATGGAGAGGAAGGCTCATAACCGTCGAAGTATTCTCTCATCTTGGCAGTCGCTTCTTTGTCCTGTCCTGCAAAAACCGTAACAAGATGGTCAGGGGTCTTATCGTTATTCATGACGGATTGAGTGGCAGCAGGACGTGCTAGACCAGCTGCACACCCGCAAACAGAATTAACGACAACGAGGGTCGTTCCTTCCGTTTTTTCCATGAAATTCACGACTTCCTCTTCTGTACCAAGCTCTTTAAACCCTGCTTGCGTCAATTCCTGCCTCATCGGCGTAACCAACTGTCTCATATATTCTTCATATGCCATAGACATGCATAATCAATCCTTTCCTGTTTATTGTTGACGTGCTTCCGTCATCTGTTTCCAAACCGATCCTTTTGCTTCTTCGCCGCCCTCAATTCGTTCGATGGCCATTTTCACTTGAAGCTTCACTTCAAATTCAGGGTCATTTTCCGCCTCTTTTAAACCAGGCAAGGCAGATTCATCACCGACTTCATAAAGAAACATGGCCGCGCGCCATCTAACCAGCTTACTCTTATCCTTTAAGGCTGCAATCATTTCCGGGATCGCCGCTCGAAATCCCAGATCAGAAAGACAGTCACCCGCCGTCCTTCTCACTGTTACGGACCTATCACGCAATCCCTTGTACAACAGTGGAAGGACTCTTTCATCTTCTATCATTCCAAGGTACACAACGGCTAATCTGCGGATCGATACTTTCTCGTCCTCGAGCGCTTTCTGAAGTAGAGGTAAGTCACCCAATGCAGGATCCTCCATCGCATCCAGTTTCTGATACCTGGTTTCCCATTCCGGCGCTTCAAAATCCTCGACGGTCACCTTTTGCTTTTTCTTATAAATGAGGGGTCCCTTGGCATCGGTTGTTTCCTGTGCTTCCACGATAAGCCTGGAAAGTCTTTCAGAAGGATAGGCTGCAACTAATTCTTCCGTCACGTCGCTGCCGATCTCATCAAGATCACCGTAACGGATGCCATAATCTTTCCACTTTCTAAGAAGGACGACATTATCCCCCTCTTTTTGAGCCTGACCAAGCGCTTCAAGGAATGAAGAAGGCAGGGAAAAACGTTTTTCTTGTTCCCCATCTGTCACTTTTACTTGCATCGGAATTCCTTTGAACATCTGCACACTGACATTCACTTCACCAAAATGTTCCTCCATGTGGGCTCCCGTTTCCCCATCAGCTGTATCTTCACCGAATGCTTTTCGCACCTGTGGCAAAAGCTCTTGCCAATCGAATTTAGCATTCCGTTCGACGGCCAGGAAGTCGGCAACATGGTATACACCTTTAACACCTTCAATGGCTAAGATCTCTTTGATGACGGGAGGAGCCCCCTCCGCTTCATCTTTTTTATAATTGTTGCTCTTCCCGGCCTTCATTTCCTGATCGAGAAGAACTTTCATCGTATTCGGACTTGGAGTAGGTTCAATTGATACGATCCTCAAGATTGTTACCCCTTTCTCTAAACAGTTCATTTACCTTCCATTTTAACACAGTATTCTTGTTGTCTTAAGAAAAGAGACTTATTCGGCAAATTCTGAGAGATAGGTCCACCTCTCAATGAGCCTTTCCAGTTCTTCATTTAGCTTTTCACTTTCATTCATCAACTCTTGTGCCCGTTCGAAATTGCTGCCGACTTTTTGGAGCTCGGCATCCGCTTTTTCTATTTTTGCTTCAATGTCTGTCATCTTATCTTCAATCTCATCCCACTCTCTTTTCTCCATATAAGAGAGCCTTTTTTTCTCTTTCTCCTTCACTTCTCTAACAGGGACTGGTTCTTTCATTGAATCCGTCAGCTGCTTCTTACTTAAAGCTTCACTCTTCTCAAGATACTCTGTATATTCCCCGTAATAGAAATCGATCTGACCGTCCCCATTGAATATTAACAACTGATCTGCTGTCTTATCCAAGAAGTATCGGTCGTGGGAAACAGTGATCACTACACCTGAAAATTCATTGATATAATCTTCAAGCACTGTCAGGGTTTCTGTGTCTAAGTCGTTGGTAGGCTCATCCAGCAGAAGGACGTTTGGTTTTGACATTAATAGTTTCAGCAGGAAGAGTCTTCGTTTTTCACCGCCGGACAGTTTTCGGATCAATGTCCCATGGGTGCTCATTGGAAAAAGGAATCTTTCGAGCATGGACGTAACGGAAACTTGCTCTCCCTTATCCGTGGTAATGTACTCACCCTCTTCTCTTAGATATTCAATCATTCTCATATTCTCATCCAATTCTTCATGCCCCTGGGTATAGTAGGCGATCTTGACGGTCTGCCCTTTGATCAATTCCCCACTTGTCAGATCATCCGTTCCTGCAAGGAGATTAAGGAAGGTTGATTTTCCGCTCCCGTTTTTCCCTACTATCCCGATTCGGTCTTTAGGCTTGATCAGGAATGAGAATTCGTTTAGTATTCGCTTGTCTTCAAAGTGTTTTGACGCGCCCTTGAACTCATACACCTGCTTGCCTAAACGATTTCCCCCAATCGACATATCTACTTGTCCATTGGAAGGACCGGACGACATTGTATCTTCCAGGTGTTCGAATCGCTGGATACGGGCCTTTTGTTTCGTGGTCCGGGCTTTAGCTCCCCTTCTCATCCATGCAAGCTCTCTCCGGTAAAGATTCTGCTGTTTTTCGGATAATTGGCGTTCCACTTCTTCACGAGAAGCTTTGGCTTCAATAAAAGAAGCATAATTCCCTTTATAGGCATATAGGCTGCCTCCATCCAATTCAAAGATCCGATTTGTCACTTTGTCGAGGAAATACCGGTCATGTGTCACGAGTAACACTGATCCGTTATATTTCCCCAAATAGTCCTCCAGCCACTTGATGGACTGAAAATCCAGATGGTTGGTCGGTTCATCCAATATAAGCAAGTCCGGAGTTTCAATAAGGACCCCTGCCAGTGCCACCCGCTTCTTTTGCCCGCCGGATAGTTCATTCATCTTCTTCCCGAAATCCTGAATGCCAAGCTTCGTTAATATGGCTTTAGCATTTGCACTTGCGTCCCAGGCATTGAGGAGATCCATTACCTTTTGTGCCTCGAATAATTCATCTTGTACCTTTGGACTTTCCGGGTTCTTCTCCATCTCTATTAGCACCGTTTCATAGTTTCTCATAGCCTGGATGATCTTCGCTTCTCCCCGGAATACTTGTTGAAGCACGGTTAATTCCCCATCAAATGCGGGTTCCTGTTGAAGATAGGAAATATGATAGTCGTTAGGCCTTGAAAGCTCACCGGTATCATATTCTTCCATTCCTGCAATCAGCTTCAACAGACTTGATTTACCTGTACCGTTCACTCCGATCAGTCCGACTCTTTCCTTCTCCGTAATGGAAAAGGATATATCTTTAAACAGAGTCTTCTCCCCATAGGTTTTGGAAAGATTCTCAGCTGTTAACATTCTCATTCTTGACCAGTCCATTCTTTATTAAATTGCTCTAGAAACCGGAGCATGAACTCATGGCGTTCTTCCGCCAACATCCTGCCGGTTGCCGTGCACATTAAATCTTTCAACTTCAGTAATTTTTCGTGAAAATGATGGATACTGGAGCTATCCCCATTTCTGTATTCCTCTAAGGTCATGTGTTCCCTCACATGAAAATGAGGGTTATACATCGCTCTGTCTTTCCTGCCTCCATAAGCAAATGTCCTGGCGATGCCGATCGCCCCGATGGCATCAAGGCGATCGGCGTCCCTGACGATTTTCGCTTCAATGGTAGTCAATTCCGCTTCATGACCACCTTTATACGAGATGGAATAGATGATCGATTCCAGTGACTCTCTTTCATATTCGTTGAGTGTGAGATTCGTCAGGATATGATCCAGCTTTTTTTTTCCTTCTTCTTCGTTTACGAATTTCTCGTCCGGCACATCGTGAAGCAGTGCTGCAAGCTCAATGATATACGTATGGGAAACCTGCTCTCTTTCTGCAATTCTAAGAGCCTGTTTTCTCACTCGATCTAAATGATACCAATCATGTCCGGTTGATTCACCTATGTACTCTTGTTTTAAATAGTCTATTACTTGGTCCAGCTCTTTACGTTCCATATTTCCACCTTCTCTTCCATTGTACCAAATGATGTTCTACTTTCAGAATAAAAAGGAGTGGATGCCTGAATCTACACATCACTCCTTTTTTGGTTTTTTAATTTTTTTCTGAAAACCAGCTTATACCGATTGTGTTTTCACCGGCATGTACACCGATCACTGCCCCGAGGGGATAGGCTCCAAATTGAATTTCAGGATAAGCTTGTCTCAGCTGATCCATCCATTCTAAAGCATCCTCCCGATTTAACCCGTGTAATACAGATACTTTCCTTATACTCCTATTTGTGAGAGCGAGATCCAACTGATGGCTCATGCTGATTATGCCTTTTTTTATGCTCCTTACCTTGTCTTCCACTTTAAGCTTACCATCTTCAATGGAAAGCATGGGCTTTATCTTCAGGACGCTCCCCAGAAAGAATGATAAACCGCCCATCCTTCCGCTTTTATGTAGCTGTTCCAAGCTCCCAACCATCACATACGTCTCACATGAGTTGATTCTTTCTTCAATCGCTTCTTTTATCTGAAGGGGATCTTTTCCTTCCTTCGATAAGCGTTGACCGTACTCAATCAATTCTGTCAAAGGATTGGAGAGGATCTTTGAATCAATGCAACTAATATTCGGAGTGGTGTCCTTCAGTAGTTCCGCAGCCTGATAAGCAGACGAAAAAGTCCCGCTGAAATGTGACGAAACATGGATGGAGAAAATATGGTCATAGTCCCTTGACAGTTGTTCGAATAATTCCTTAAACCTGCCGATTGAAGGCTGAGAGGTTTTCACTTCCACCTTTTCGTTCCTTAATTTAGCGAACAATTCTTCAGGGGACAGGTCAATGCCGTCCATATACTCCTTCTCCCCGAACAGGATGCTCATGGGAACAACATAGATGTCGTTTTCCCCACTCCCCGATTGATTTGGAACAAAAGCAGTACTATCTGTTACCCATGCTATTCTCATGAAAAATTCCCCTTTTTTCTATTTATATGAGCTCAACTTAGGACTAGAAGTCCTTTCGGTCCAGTTGTTTCAATGTGTCTACAGAGAATGATATCATCTGTAATACATCATCGACCATTTCTTCCGTAATCACCCGATTGAAGGATAAGATCCCCTCATATGAGGTCGGTTTAACGGAGGACTTCACTTCTTTCCACTCCCAGTGTTTATCTTTTCCCCAGGCTTCTTCTAGGATCTCCATATGACGTTGAAGTTTTTCATCACCTTTATAGACGATGAGTATATCCGCTCCCGCCGTATTCTTTTCAGTCATCATCTTTCTTTCTGCCAGGAAATGTCCCATATCCGCCTTCAGATGAAATTCGATTGAAAGCGTTTTTTTGTAAGGAAGTGAATAATGAATTTGATAACAGCGCTCATAATGAGCAAAATCAAACAAATCCTTCCGATCGAGTATCTGAATATCCCCTGTTAAGTCAAGATCGTAGACTGCTCCTTCAAAGATAACCTTCAAGTTATCAAATGCTGTAGGGTCAAACATCTTCGCCACTCCTTTCCATCATTCATCTTTAAAACAGTCCGGCTGCCCTGCCGTCTTCATCTACATCCATTCCGAACGCTGCCGGTTTTTTCGGCAATCCGGGCATCGTCATGACTTCTCCCGTCAAAGCAACGATGAAGCCTGCTCCGATCTTTGGCTTCAGTTCGCGAATCGTGATGGTGAAATTCTCAGGACGGCCGAGTTTTGAGGGGTCATCAGAGAGGGAGTACTGCGTCTTGGCCATACAGATCGGGAGAACGCCCCAGCCTCGCGATTCGAATTCTTCCAACTGTTTTCTCGCTTTGACCGTATACTCCACTCCACTTGCGCCATATACTTTTTTGGCTATGGTGTCAATTTTCTTTTGCAGGGAATCTGACAGCTCATAAAGGGGAGAGAATTCCTTTTTATTCCCTTCTATCTCCTCTAAGACCTTCTGTGCTAAATCGATTCCACCTTCTCCGCCTTTAGCCCATACATCAGTTAATGAAACCTTTTTATTCTGGTTTTCACACCACTTGATCAAGGCATCGATTTCATGGTCACTGTCTGTTACGAACCTGTTGATGGCAATGACAAATGGAACATTGAATTGTTCCAGGGTTTCCATATGCTTCTTCAGATTGGACAATCCTTTTTCCAGGGCCGGAAGATTTTCTTTTTGAAGTTCCTCTTTCGACTGGCCTCCATGCATTTTCAAGGCTCGGATGGTGGCAACCAGAACTACGGCATCGGGAAATTTACCTGCAGCACGGGACTTGATATTCAGGAATTTTTCTGCTCCTAAATCTGCCCCGAATCCGGATTCAGTCACCACATAATCAGCAAGCTTCAAAGCTGTTTTCGTCGCCATGACACTATTGCAGCCGTGAGCTATATTGGCAAACGGACCGCCGTGAATGAGAGCAGGGGAATGCTCGATCGTCTGGACGAGGTTAGGCTTGAGTGCATCCTTCAGCAATAACGTCAGAGCCCCTTCCACACCGAGATCCCGGACGGTCACCGGTTGTTTTAACCAGTTATAGGCGACGACCATCTGAGCGAGCCTTTTTCTTAATTCTCCGATACTCTGGGATAGACAGAGAACAGCCATGATTTCAGACGCTACAGAGATATCAAATCCGTCTTCCCGCGGAATCCCCTGTACGGGTCCGCCCAAACCAACGATGATTTGGCGGAGGGAACGATCATTCATATCAATCGAACGTTTCCATACCACTCTTCTTTGATCGATATTCAATTCATTTCCTTGATGAATATGATTATCCAACAAGGCAGCAAGGGCATTATTGGCTGTAGAAATGGCATGGATATCACCTGTGAAGTGGAGGTTAATGTCCTCCATGGGCAGCACTTGTGAATGACCGCCCCCTGTTGCTCCCCCTTTGATCCCCATCGTCGGTCCCAGGGAAGGCTCCCTCATGGCAATGATGGTCTCTTTATTTAATCGGTTCAAAGCATCCCCGAGTCCCACTGTCACCGTAGACTTTCCTTCACCTGCAGGCGTTGGATTGATCGATGTAACCAGGATTAATTTCCCCTGTGAATGGTCTTTCAGTTTATGTATCGCATCAAAGGATATCTTTCCTTTGTATTTGCCGTAAAGTTCCACGTCATCTTCTGTCAGGCCGATTTTTTTAGCAATCTCCACGATCGGAAGTAATGTGGATTGTTGAGCTATCTCAATATCTGATAATATTTTTTTCTTTATTGTAGTCATGGAAGTTCACCCTCTCAGCTTCAAATTTAGAGTCACCGCAGCTTGTTTCTTTCTATTGTATCTTTATTTTACACTATAAATGAATACTTTTGCTCTTCTCTCGCTACCTATCTCCAACGTGGCCATCCAGACTGATGGGGATGGGAAATAGCAAAACATGATCGATTCTCAGGATGATGAGAATCGATCATGTTTTATTTTTGAAACATAAATAATGTCGTAAAGGTCAAAGCCTGCTTTAATTCATTGGTGAGATTGTCTGTGTGCGTGGGTTTCACGTCTTTTTTGTAGATCCAGTCTTCAGCGACCTTCTTCCATCCTTTGTCTTGAGCCAGCCTCTCCAGTTCCCAAGGCATCATTGTATTGCAGATGACCTCCTTACCTTGAAGACGGGGATAGGCATTTTCCCTTGGATGAGCGGTTGGTCCCAATAGGCCGATGCAAATAAAACCATCCTTACCCACTATCCGTTCAATCTCATTCAATGTGTGTAAAGGATTTTCAGTCCATTCCACTGAATTGATCGCCATTACAGCATCAAATTGTCCGTCTTGGAACGGGAGGGAATTCAAATCCCCCTGAACAAAGGACAGGTTTTCCCTTTCCTGCTTCTTTGCAATATCAATCATGTTTCTAGAGAAATCCATCCCTGTGACCATATATCCTTTTTCAACCAACAGATAAGACCCATATCCATCGCCACAGCCTAAATCCGCAACGATCCTTGCTTTCCCTGCGTGATCATGAAAGAAAGGGATGACGGCCTTTCTGCTCCCAGTTGTCCACATTTCAACGCTTTTAGAATGCCAATGATCGGCATTATCTTCCCAACGGGTTTTGGCACTTGTATGCCATTCTGAACTTTTCATATGTACTCCTCTGCATTTTTTCTATACTGTTCTATATTCTCAGTCCAAGTCCTTAATTCCTGCATGAAAGGACATGAAATCTATAAATGTACATAATATTATTATGTAAACTTAAAATCATCTTACAGGTAGAATTATGTTTTCTTTCTGATTTGTTCATACTAATTTTAAAGTCTGAATAGAAAAGGTGATAGATATGGAAGAAATATCCAAGGTACAACGGAATTATCATGGAGACATTATAAGCTTCCAAACCTCTTCCGGCCGCATCATTTCCTACCGTAAAGCCGTATTGGAAGCGTCTGTTGGTTTACTTCATGGCGTCACACTCAATGAGAATGAATGGGGAGAAACGGAGCTATCCAGTCTGTCAGTCGAGGATGGAACTTTTAACGACTACCCTTCTATATTCTGATTTCTGAACCGCATATTCAAAAAGGACTTTCATCAAATGAAAGTCCTTTACCCTTGTCTTATGTTTTTCGTCGCTTTTAGTAAATGGATAAAATCATTATTCACTGCGGTTTTGAATCGTCCGCAGTCCTTCTACCCGGCTCTTTTCTTCCTCGAAGAATTGTACGAGATCCCCGATGCGATCGATGGAATCCCAGCTTAAATGATGTTCGATTCCTTCCACATCTTCATAAATATGTTCTTCTTTTACTCCAATGACACGAAGGAATTGTTCCAATAGCTCATGTCGATATACTAAACGTTTACCTACTTTATTTCCCTTTGGAGTCAGAACAAGACCGCGGTATTTCTCATAAATGAGATAATCGTCCTTATCTAACTTCTGCACCATTTTGGTAACTGAGGAGGGATGGACAGATAAAGCTTCTGCTATATCCGATACTCTGGCATAACCTTTATTCTCAATTAACATATAAATCTGTTCTATATAATCTTCCATACTTGGTGTAGGCATTTTTTACCCTCCAAATTCCCATAAATATCATTAAAAGTTTACTATAACTACCGGATGAATACAACCCGGACACGGAACGCCGCTCAACTCAAATCTTCACCTTCATCTCTTCACCGTCGACTAAACCCTAAATAAATATGACGAATGTTGACTCAAAAAACGTCATATTGTATAGTAAAGACATCATTGAAATGAACGATTTTTAGGCTTATTCTAAAAGCTATAAGGATCACTCATTTCGTGAAAACTATTTTCCAGAGGCACAGCTGTGCTTGAACGATTTAGGAGGATTCTAATATGCAAAATGGTAAAGTAAAATGGTTCAACAATGAAAAAGGTTTTGGATTCATCGAAGTTGAAGGTGGAGACGATGTATTTGTTCACTTCTCAGCGATTCAAGGTGAAGGATTCAAATCATTAGAAGAAGGTCAAGAGGTTTCTTTCGATGTTGTTGACGGAAATCGCGGACCACAAGCTGCAAACGTAGTTAAATTATAATCGTACAAAACAATAGATCAAAATGATAAAGGGCGGCCTAGAATGGCTGCCCTTTACTTTTGATATGCCTCGTTTTTGTTCAAATATTCTCCGTAATGACGGATTTGTTCCCCAATGGTGCATTGTTCTATGCAAAAGCGGTGAGCATACGTTTTGCCATACTCTTTGCGAAAGTGTGCTTTCAGTAAGCAGTCGTTACAGTAGGTGTCTATAAGCTCATCCACTTTATCCACCACTTCTTTTCGATTCATGAGATCACTCCTAGATTTTTTCACGCACAGCTAATCTTCATTGTATTATTAGAGTATATAATACACAGAAGAATTATTCTAATCGTTTATTACTGTGCACCTTAATGCCTTCCAATGCCTGATTGGCAAGCTTATCGGCTTCTCTGTTGTCTTTCCTGTTCAAGACAATCAGGTTGGGTTTCAGCCCAAGCTTTTGAATCAATCCTTCAATCCGATCAAGCCATCTGCTTAAACCCTCTTCATAGCAAGGCCACTCTCCCCCCAGCTGTTTTATTGCCACCTGGGAATCGCCTTTGATCGTACAAGGTGCATTTTTAACCCCGATTTCTTCAAGCAAACCGATTGCGATATGTAATGCAGCGTATTCAGCTTCATTATTATTTTCGATTTCTTCGAGAAGGGCATTTTTTCTGATTCGAAATGATTCCCCGCCTTTATCGTAATAGATGACGATTCCGGCACCCGCATAGTTCGTTTCCTTATCAAATCCGCCATCAAAGAACACCACAATGTTTTCGGGTTCCTTTTCTAACTCCTGATTCAATTTGATGTATTCTTTCCTTGTCCAAGAGTTCCCCATTTCATCAATGATTTCAAGATCGATGACTCTACCCGTTTTCATTAGATCATCTACATGAATCAGTGTTTCTTTCCGCTGGAAAAAACCGGATTCAAACCATATATCGGAAGCCGTTTTGCTTTTATATTTAAATTTGATTTTTATTTTCATTCGTCTTTCACTCCCTTAACTCCATTTTATTGTTCAAAATCATTTTTATTTGTATAATGAGGACTATTGTTTCATTCACTTATGAACGATAGGAGGACTTTTTATGTTTAATATATGGTTTGGACTTGCTTTCGTACTCATTACATTCTCATGTTTACTTATCATGTATCGCATGTTTGGACGAACCGGACTATTCGTTTGGATAGGGATCTCGACAATACTTGCAAATCTTCAGGTCGTCAAGACAATTGAAATCTTTGGTCTGACTGCGACGCTAGGGAATGCCATGTACGGTTCCGCCTTTCTGGTGACAGATATCCTGAACGAAAAATATGGTAAAAAAGATGCACAGAAAGCGGTTTGGCTTGGATTCTTCACGTTGATCGTTATGACTATTATTATGCAACTGGCGCTCTTATTTCAACCACATCCTGACGATTTCGCCCAAGAATCCCTTGCGACGATCTTTGGCATCATCCCGCGGATTGCCCTTGGCAGCCTTGCCGCTTATCTTGTAAGTCAGTTTACGGACGTGTATATCTTTACGTATCTGAAGAAGAAATTCCCAACAGATGCCCAATTTTGGATCCGCAATAACGGGAGTACAATGGTGAGTCAACTTTTGGACACGCTGGTCTTCACAAGCATCGCCTTCCTTGGTGAATATCCGATCCACGTCTGGTTCGAGATTTTCATTACAACCTACCTTCTCAAATGGGTGATTTCCCTTATGGATACCCCGTTTGGCTATCTCGCTAAACGATTTCCGAAGAATATGGGATGACCGAAGCCCGGGTGTATGCATTTCACCCGGCTTTTGCTATGTATATAGAGAGTACCCCAGTGAAAAGCATATCATCGAGCATCCTCCTTCATCCCTCTTTATATGCTACTATATTTATATTATGAATATGTACGAGGTGAATACAATTGTTAGAAGTATATATCGATGGGGCAAGTGCCGGGAACCCCGGACCAAGTGGAGCCGGTATTTTCATCAAATACAACGGTGAGGTGGAAAAACATTCGATTCCTTTAGGGATCATGGACAATCATGAAGCTGAATTCCTCGCCTGCAAAAAAGCACTTGAAATCTGTTTGGAGAAGCAGACAGATACCGTATGGTTGAAAAGTGATTCTCAAGCGGTCGTTCATGCGATTGAGAAAGAGTTTGTACGCAATGCGCAATATAAATTACTGCTTCGCGATATATTGAGCTTGACGAAGCAAATCAACCTTTTCTTTGTCAAGTGGATACCAAGCAAGGAAAATAAAGCAGCTGATGAGCTCGCCCGTAAAGCCATTCATCTGAACTAAAAGGGATCCCAACTACAAACACTACTTAAAAAAGACCATCAGAAAGGATACGATGCCCTTCTGATGGTCTTTCGGTTATGCCAATCCCTGTTTCTCCATCCACCTCAATGCTTCTTTTCTAGAGGAGATTTTCTGGGAGTGGAGTCTCTCTAATATGGACATATAGAAACTGCTGTCAAATTGTTTCTGTGCTTTTAAAGTGATTTCAATGGCACTATTGACCAGTTCATCCGGGGCGTCTGTGTATTTTTTGCCGAAATAGATGAAGCCAATCGCGTCTTCCTGAAATTTAAATCCTTTATTTTCTAGATCTATGAGAAATTCCTCTGTTGTCTTTTTCACGTTTCTCCTCACCTTATCGCCACTTTGTCTTCTCTTATCTTACAGAAAATTTTTTCTTTTGCCTATCCTTTTTGGAAAACAAGAAGGCAATGAAGCCAAGAAGGGAACCAAGCAATGCGCCGCCGACCACTTCCTGGGGCTGGTGTCCGAGCATTTCCTTCAGTCTCTTAGGTTTCTTCTCCTCGAATTCAACGGTTTCCTTTTCATGCGCCTTCCTGACAAGCTCATCGAGACTATTTACTTTAAGGGTCAATTCACCGGTTTGGCGGCGAATCCCCTGGGCATCGTACATGACGATCAGACCAAAGATGAAGGAAAGAGCGAAATCAATCGTTCTTACCCCTCTCTTTAACGCAATGAATGTCGTCAAAGATGCCACTCCGGCACTATGTGAGCTCGGCATTCCCCCCGTCTGAAAAAACAGCTCAGGCTTCCACTCCTTCTTTTTCAAAAAGTGCAGCGGGATTTTCAAACCTTGGGCTAACGCGATACTAATCAGTGCGGTAATGATTCCTTTATTCACCCTAACACCTCCCTTACTCGTAGTGTGTCCTAATATTCTCTGTACATGGGATAATTGTATGTAACAAAGACAAAATAGTAATGATCACACTAAAGGAGGGTCTTATGTATGACTAAAGGGAACAATAAAAACAAAGGGAAAAGCGCTAAAAGCGTAAACCCGCAAGGAATTTCACAAGATGCTGAATTCGCGGCCGAACCGAAAAGCGCATTAGAAAATGCAGCTAAAAAAACGAATAAAAAATAATCTACAACAAAAAGTGTCAGGGCTGGGTTCCTGACACTTCTATCACGTTTAGGCAGGTTTAGCTTGAAGCCGCCAACACATTCGAACCTACTAAAAACCTTCTAAGAACTTTAAGCTCTAATTCGTCCACAAGCGTAAGTGTATCATGTGATACATGATCCCATCTCGCTTCTTCAACTGAAACAGAAAGTGGTACTTCACAATGAATTTCAGCCAGTTTCCTTGAAACATGCAGCATGTCCATATCTTCTTCAATCTTCTTACGTTGAGAAGGCGTCAATTGATTAAGATTGGCCAGTACACCGGATATATCGTGATATTGTTGAATCAGTTTCATGGCTGTTTTCTCCCCGATTCCTTTTACCCCGGGATATCCGTCACTTGTATCTCCCATCAGTGCTTTCACATCGATGAATTGCTCCGGAGTAATGCCCTTTTCTTCAACAAAGAGGTCTTTCGTATATGTCTGATAATTCCCAAAACCTTTTTTCAGCAGCATGATGTCGATGTTGTCATCAAGGAGCTGCAGGAGATCCTGGTCTCCGCTTAGAACGGACACTTTGCGTTCGGATTGATGGAGCTTAGCCAGGGTCCCTATACAATCGTCTGCTTCATAGCCCACCACGCCAACATTGGAGAGATTAAATCCTTCGGCCACTTCTTTTGCAAGGTCGAACTGAGGGATCAGTTCGACAGGCGGTGCATTCCGATTCGATTTATAATCGTTAAAGACTTCATTACGGAACGTCTGGCTCCCCATATCCCAGCAAACAATGATATGTGTAGGCTTCACATGATCCGCAGCCATCAGCAGGTGCTTCATGAACCCCTGGACCCCATTGGTCGGGAGGCCTTTTGAGTTCATCATGAATTGGCCCGTTACGGCCGTTGCAAAGAAAGATCGAAATAATAATGCCATTCCATCTATTAATAATAAATGCTCATTTTTATTTTCCAAGTCATCCACTCCTAAACACGTCGTTTCGTACATACCTTTTAAAGTATAACATATCAGCATAAATAGCTAATTGGAAAAGAGATGAACCACTTCCAATTAGCTACCCGGCATTATTCTGTTTCCACTTTGTGTTCTTCGTATGAAACCCAATCGCTATAGCTCCCTGCATAGAGCTTCACATCGGTAAATCCAGCTTCCTTGAGTGCGATGAAATTTGGTGTTGCTGTTACACCAGATCCACAATAGACAATGATGGGGTCATCTTTTTTAAGCTTCGAGAAACGTTCCTTCTGCTTATCGGGCCCAAGGAAATACCCATCATTCATCCCTTCCGTCCATGGAAGGTTGATCGCGCCGGGAATATGGCCCGGTATCCGGTCAATCGGTTCTTCCCGACCAGAGAACCGTTCCCTGCTCCTCGAATCAATCAACAGGGTCTTCCTATCTCCGTTTGCGATACATTGTATTTCATCCACAGTGGCCAAAATGTCGTCTTTAACGCTCGGACGATAGTTTGTTGGCGGATAATGGGGAACGGTGGACTCCGTCTTTCCGGAACCCTTCTTCCACGCGGCAAATCCACCACTCAGGATATAGACATTTTCATGACCGATATAATGGAACAACCACCAGCATCTGCCCGCAAAAGCCGCTTCCTTTTCATCATAGATTACGATGGTTGTATGATTATCGATCCCGGCATCCTCCACCTTGCGCAGGAAATTCTTCATATTCGGGAGGGGGTGTCGTCCCCCGTGCATCTTCACATACCCGGATAAATCCTTTTCAAGGTCAAAAAAGATGGCACCGGGAATATGGCTCTCATTGTAACTTTCCCGGCCTTCTGCTGGATTCCCTAACGAAAAACGACAATCGATGATTCTGAGATTCCCATCGTCCATATGTTCATTAAGCCATTCCGCATCTACCAGCACACTCATGATTTCATCCCCCTCTTCTTCATCAATTTCAGTACTTCTTCCTTCGGTTCCCAACAGGAAAACTGATAGGTGGTTTTGGTCTCATAGCCCAGTCTTGAACAATAATAGGATGTCTTCTGCTCTTTTTTCACTCCTTGAATGTGAACACAGGTAGCACAGCAATGATAAGGATTCACAGTGAATGTCCTCCTTTTTCTTTAAACCTTCTCGAGCTGTTTTAAATCCCGCTTCAGCTGATCCAGGTCCTGTACGGTATCGAGGACTTCCAGATAAGATGTAATTTGATCGATCACCTGACTTAGCAACTCATCTTTAAGCAACTTGAATTGTTCTTCCAAATAGTTTTGGCCCCATGTGTCCAACCTTGCCTGTTCTTGTGTCAGGTAAGTGTCTGCAGGTTCTTGGAGCAATGCCTCCAATTTTTCCTGAACCACTTTCTTTCCGCCTTTTTCAAAGAATTGCTTTGGATTCTTGAATGTTGAAAAAGCTTCTTCGAATGGTCGCAGTTCCGTTTGGTTAAATGCGCTCTCAAATTCGATGGTCGTTTCATTTTTATAATCCATTGGGGATAGGACCAGATCTTGTTCAACCCGCTGGATTTTTTCTTCCAGGACGACCCATTGATCTCTGAGCCGCTTCTGAATGAACTGCTGAATCCGAAGTGAGGTAGCCCGCATTTCCTGAGCCAGATCAAACCCGATACTTGATAAAAATTCCTTTAATCCTTCACCGATTGCCTGGGACTGGGATGGATATTGGAGAAATAATCCGGAATGAAATGCTTCCTTATAGAAATCCGAGACCCTGAAAAACACTCTTTGTTTCACATAGTGGACGAGCTCCTTTGATTCCTGCATCATCTCTACTGTAAGGGGTTCCTGGGATACGTTATCAATAAGGGAAACAATCTTAGACTTCCGCTCCAAAAGCTCCTGCTTCCTTGATTGTTTATACGTCTTTTCGCTTGAAGCCGAGTGGAGATATTGTTGAAAACGTTTCAACCCTCTCTCCCACTCACCAAGTGCGGATTCGATACTCATGCTCACTAATTCATTCTGTATGAAGGTTTGGAATTCCTTCTTGAATACATCCATACCAGAATGATGAGAATCGGAATCTTTAAATGCCTGCAGAGATGATACTCCGAAAATCCTTGGAAAACGGATTCCATATTGAATCAATTGGTCTTCCACATAATCAATGACTTCATTTTTTTCCTTTTCATCACTTGCGAGGTCGATGGCGTTGACGACAAAAAACATTTTATCCATTTCGAAGGTGTCTTTCACACGCCCCAATTGAATGAGGAATTCCCTGTCTGCCTTGGCAAATGCGTGATTATAATAGGTCACAAAAAGAATCGCATCGGCATTCTTGATATATTCGAAAGCAACACCGGTATGTCGGGCATTGATGGAATCAGCTCCCGGTGTATCGACGAGGGTGATCCCCTGTCTTGTAATATCACAATCGAAATAGAGATCGATCGCCTCCACAAAGCAAGCTTTCGCCTCATCTGCTACATACCCTCTATATTCTTCAAGATCGACCTTCCTCCGCCTGCCGAGGGTTTCCTTAAATAAAGGATACCCTGTTAGAAAGGCTTGAAGGAAAGAGAGGTGGACATTTTCTTTCCCGCTCCCATCAGTCGATAAATCAGGAATCAGTCCCGTGGCTTCGGCCAGGGAAGATGCATTCCGTTTAAAAAACGAAAGGGAATGATTGATGTCTGACAATAGCTGTTCCTCGGATTTGATTTGTACGTGGGCCGTTTCGTGCTCACACCCCTCCGATACCGGATTGATCCTGTTGATGGACGCTGTAGTGGGATTCGGGCTCACCGGAAGTACTTTTCTTCCTAACAGGGCATTGGCAAACGATGATTTACCGGCACTGAAGGCACCGAATAATGCGATGGTAAAGGATTGATTCGAGAGGCGCTCTCTCTTACCGTCCAATAGATGTGCCATGTTGTTAAACCCTTTGTACTTCCTGAACACATTCGCCATCGTTTCTAACCGTTGAATCGCTTCTTCTTTTGACGAGACCTGCTCAGTGATGTCCTGGGATTGGTTTACGTCACGCTCACGTCCCGTGCCCTCTTTACGATCCAGAACCACATTGGACGCAAGTGTAAAGTTTTCCTCTCTCTCTTTCCATTTCAAGGTCCATTCTGCAATAATCGTCTCCGCACGCTTTGGATCAACTTCAGCTTTGTTCAACCTTCTGATTTGGGCGTCCTTCTCTTCATCCAATGAATTCCATTGATAAATGATGCCTGTTTTTTTCTGTAGCTCCTCGAGTTCTTCTTCCATGCCAGCATGCTCTTCCGGCGATGAGTTTTCCATTTCCGTTATCAGTGACTCAATCAACCCGTTCGTTTCATTTCTGGCTTTCCTTTTTAACTCCTCTGAAAGATCATCACAGTATTGAAGAACATAATCACTCGAAACTCCTGCCCCCTGTTTAATTAAACCTACAAGGAATTGATCGTCCACTTCAAGGTTCAATCGATCCCATTCCACGCGTTGATCAGATGAAGGGATATATTCTTTCACTATGTTTTTACCAAGAGTCTTTAAGTGCCATTCAAGTTGAGATTCGATCCGGGAATTGATATCGTCCTTGAATTTTTGAAGTCTCACTGCTTTTTCTTCTTCTGTCTTCTGCTTGGAGAACAGGAAGCCGACTTTAAAGTCCTGTTGTCTGCTTTCCAGAAATCCCTTCGCTAATTCTCTTGTTTCAAAAGGCATTAAATAAGCATTTTTGAGGATCTCTCTTCGATCTTCTTCGAATTGATCTTTTATGGATCTCATATCATTTTTTGCCAGGGTCTCAACGAGCCTTTTTTCTTTTTGAAGAGTGGAGTCTTTATTTTTCCATTCTTCCTCTGTAAAGAAATCCTGGGCTCTATCCTCAAGTTTTTCAAGTTCCTCCTCATACCATTTCTCATGTTCAGATCGCAATTGTGAAATAGCCGAGACTGCCGATGCTTCAATCAATTCATCCTTCTTTTTAACCACGCTATCAATCAGTGCTTCCAAGTTTTCAAGGTCATTGCAGGGATGATCGGGATTTTTCAAACTTGTAAAAAACGTCCCATCGGGTACTACACCCCAAGAGGCGAATGAATTCTTGACGCTTTCCTGGAACTGGGTGAAAGACAATTCTTCCTCCTGATGCTTATCGATCTGGTTCACAATCAGATACAGTTTGACACCATGACGCACCATTTCCTTGGTGAACTCAAAATTCACCTGTGATTGGACATGGTTATAATCCATTACATAGAAGACTGCGTCAGCAAGATGGATCGCCGATTCCGTAGACAGCCTGTGGGCATCGTCCGTACTGTCAACTCCCGGGGTATCCAAAACAGAAACCCCTTCAGGCACTTCACTATTTTTCCGTCCGATTTCCACAGAGTACACGTCTTCCCCGTTTTTGCAAAATTCCTTTATGGTCTCAAAATCATACGGTGCCTTAAAGTATAGAGGCTGGGATTGATGATAATGAATTTTCGCAAAGTCCGTTTGTGCGTGATGAACCTTCACCAAATTCGCACTGGTTGGAATCGGACTGGATGGAAGGATGTCTTCCCCCATCAACCGGTTGATCATCGTGGACTTTCCAGCGGAAAAATGACCGCAAAAAGCAAGGATCAATTCATGATTTTTCAACTTTTCAGCCAACCGTTCCACCTTTCCGGCCCTTTCCCCATCCCCGTTCTGGAGGAAAATGTCGTAGTAAGCCGTTAGCTGTTTAAACGTATTATGTAAATGTGTACTTGTATGCTTAATCTGGCTCATAGTCTAATCTAATTCCTTTCTGCACTTAAGAAGAATGATAACGTTTTTATTTTATCGTATTTGAATCAAATTCTCTATGAAATCATATCGGAAAGGGGGATTTGAGAATGATAACAGTATATGCGGATGATTGGATGAGGGGGAAAGGCAATATAGAAGCATGTTTCTAAAAATAACTAAGTCACGGTTTTACGTGTGATCAATTGAATCATTATTGGTATTGTCTAATCTTATCTCTCAATTGTAGAAGCACAGAGTGGATTGGAGCGGAAGGCACTTGACTCCTACGGGAAATAGAGGAAAAGTCAAGACCCCGCAGGGCAAAAGCCCGAGGAGGCTTGACTTCCTCCCCGAGGAAAGCAAGTGCCTGAAGCGGAAAGGAACGGTCCAAGTATAATAGCTGTCATTTTTACTAACAAATACAAAAAAAGCCTCTTCCGAAGAAGAAGGCCCTGTTTATCGTGTTGTTTCCGTTGCGATTAAGTTTGATCGAACAAAAGATTTCGAGTTCGTCTGGTATGAAGATATGTTCTTCCGTTGTGCCGGATTCTTCACTACATTAGATAAAACATACTTCATCATGAAGCCATACGCTACTACAGTAAACAATATCAAAAACCATACCATTCTTGTCCCCACCCTTTTGTAATGATACTTGTACTTGAGAATAATTTTCATCTTCAATTAGAATCTTATCAAAATTGATAATCATTTTCAATAAGAAAATCATTTTTCTTTTTTGAATATGGGAATCCATCCCTTCGTATTGAGATGGACCTTCTCATACTCCGTCTCTTCCTTTAGGGCGTGTTCCTCCAGTGGGATTCGGATAGAAAGAATGAATTGGTTTAATAATGCAAATATTAAAAGGGTCCAATAGGCATGAAAGAGTAATGGAACAATCAGAAACTCAAGCGTTACAATCAGATAATTCGGATGCTTCAAAAGTTTATATGGACCTTTCGCTACGACTTCAGCCTGTGGGAGGACGATGATTTTAGTGTTCCAATACTTTCCGAGAGAAGCAATCGACCAGATCCTCCCGAGCTGAGTCAGGATAAAACCGCCAAGTAATAACGGCCAATAGTGATTGACCCCGGAGTGAAAGATCCCTCCTTCAATGAGCAGGGAAATGAAAAATGCAATATGGATGACGACCATCAGCTTATAATGAGACTGCCCGTATTCTTTGGCCCCCCGCTCCTTCATCCACTTTTCATTTGATCTTGCAATAGACAGTTCAACCAGTCTTTGAATCATCAACACCGAGAAAAACAATACAAAGTATAGCATCATTCCCACCTCATCAACAAAAGCTCAGAACTGAACCCCGGTCCCAAAGCAGTGCCGAGGCCGATATCCCCCAGTTCACAGCCTTTTTCCATAAATTCTTTGAGGACATAAAGAATCGTGACAGAGGACATGTTCCCATATTCCTTCAACACCTTCATCGATTCGATTGTCATATTTTCATCCATCCCTAAAGCATCCCTGTATGCTTCAATCACTTTCTTTCCACCCGGATGGGCCACAAAGTGCTTAATGTCCCGGAGATTAACCCCGTTCGCTTCAATGAACCCCTCTACATTCGGGCGGAGCCAATTTTTCACAAGTGTCGGAATATCCTTTGAAAATACGACATATAATCCATTTTCCTTTACTTCCCATCCCATGACATCCAAGGAGTCCTCAAGCAGCGTCGACTGAGTCGCAAAGATCCTTGGTAATGGATGCACGACGCCCTCTAATAAAGGACTTTCATCTCCGCAAACAAGGGCACATGCCACACCATCAGCAAAAAGGGACGTTCCGATCAAATTGCTCTTTGATCGATCCCCGTGCTGAAAGGTCAATGAACACAGTTCGATTGAAAGAACAAGAACATTGGCCTGTGGAAAGGCTAAGCAGTACTCATACGCCCGCGACAGACCGCTCGCTCCCCCTGCACAACCCAATCCCCAAATGGGAATTCGTTTTATATGGGGGGAAAACGGCAGCCTATTCATGATTCGCGCTTCCAGACTCGGGGTTGAAAGACCCGATGTTGATATGGTGATGATGGCATCGATATCTTCCAATGTGAGCTTATGACGGGAAAGACTCTTATGGATCACTTTACTCCCCAATTCTACGGCATGGTGGATGAATTCATCGTTCTTTTCCTTAAAGGTATGATCCTTCGAAAACCATTCCAAATCCTTCACAAAATAACGGCTTTCTATTTCGCCGTTTTGAAACACACTTATGAGACGTCCTATGTCTCTAAAACTCGAAGAAAACAATTGCTTCGCAAACTCTGCGGCTTCATTTTGCGTGATTTTCACAGGCGGAACTTCTGTTTCCACTGAGAGTATTTTTGGCATGCACAACCACTCCTTACACTTCCATATAAGGATAGCTTTTCCACATGCCCATAAATCATGTATGACCTTTTGTTTTTCTATTATTCATAACCCCCATCCCGAAAAATAGTTCTTTAGTATGAACAGCGTGTGAAAATACCATCCTTTATCCCTAGTTCATATGGTATGATTATTGTGACAAAATACTGGAGGATACGACATGATTTTAACTAAAAGTGTCACCGATATACTTAATAGTTCAGTAGAAGCCATTAAAGGGGTCATCCCTTTGCGTGTGACTGTTTTAAAGCCCACATTGCTGTCAGAGCCGTTTAGTCAGCATAAGATTGGTGTACTCATCGGGTTTACGGGTGACGTAAGAGGACGGATGATCATTGATGGAGAAGAAGAGAGCTTTCAAGGTTTGGGAGCATCCATGTTCGGAATGCCCCTGGAAGGTGAAATGCTTGAATCTTTCGCGGGCGAACTCGGGAATATGATTGCAGGGAATCTTGCTACTCTCCTCGCACAAGCCGGCCATTCACTGGACATTACCCCGCCGACCGTCATTGTGGGGCAATCGAAAATGTATGGCTTTGACAAAGCTTTGAAACTGCCGATTTCCATTGAAAATGTCGGCGACTTTTTAGTGATACTGATGATTGAATAGCAAATAGATAAAAGGCTAACCTTTAAAGAGAGGTTAGCCTTTTATCCTGGAACAATTCAAAAACCGTTGATCGTCATCCCACCGTCTACATAAAGGGTTTGTCCGGTAATATAGTTTGAGGCATCTGATGAAAGGAAGACCGCCGGGCCCACCAATTCCTCGAGCTCACCGATCCTTTTTAAAGGAGTCACTGCCAGTATATCATTTACATACTCTTCATTTTGCAGAAGTTCCTTCGTTAAAGGTGTCTTGAAATACCATGGACCGATACTGTTTACATTAATATTGTATTTTCCCCATTCCATGGCTAATACCTTCGTCATTTGAATCATGGCCGCTTTCGTGGAAGCATATACGACCCCGGTCCTGAGGGCAACGTGGCCGGCGACGGATGCAATGTTTATGATTTTCCCCCGGCCCCTCTCTTTCATATGCCTTCCCACTTCCTGGCTCATCATAAAGGCTGATTTCAAGTTCGTATCCATGATTTTCTGCCATTCCTCATCCGTTACCGAAAGCGCTGCTGAACGTATATTCATCCCTGCATTATTAATCAAAATATCGATGGACAAGCCATGATTTTCTATGTAGGTGATCACTTTGTTTATGTCGTCACGTGATGTCACATCTGTCGGGAGGATATGAGCCTTCCTTCCAAGCTTCTCGATTACACTTGCCGTTTCTTCTAAATCATCCCTCGTTCTTGACAACAGGACTACATCGGACCCAGATTCCGCTAATCCAATACTAAGGGCACGTCCAATTCCCCGGCCTGCACCTGTGACAACGGCCAATTTACCTTTCAATGAAAATGAAGGAACAAACAAATTCTCCACCGCCTTATCTATTATTCGAATCTTCTTTATATTAGCACAGCATGTCTTCAAAGTCTCACCGATGATCCTTTTTCCCTTGTTGATGATGGACCTCGATATGTATCTTCGCTTCCACCGGCAGCTGGCATTGAGGACAGATTTTTTTATCAGAGAAGATTTGACAGCACTGTTTACAATAATACTTTTCCATTTGATCGTCACCTTCCTCTTCATTCCTACACTTTATGCATCAGGTTCACACAAATGAACACACCCGATTGCCTATTTTTCAATCACTTCACATTTATTTCACAAACCACCCCTTTAAGTGTGATATTTATCACAGATTCAAGAAGTGTACCCGCTTATGATTGAAGTATCAAATCAGTGAATAATTGATGGAAGGAATGAGAGAAATGGGGAAACCGGAATTACATCAAAAAACGGAAGTCAAAATGAAGGAGTCCACCTCATTAAAAGGCACATTCACTTCGGTTTTATTTTTAGGAGGTTTTTTAGTCCTTACATGGCTTGGGGTATTTTTGTTATTTCTTAATCGTTTTTAATTTAAGGAGTGATTTATATGCATATGCATCGCTATGAGAAATGGTGGTTGACGCTTGGATCAGGGTCTCTTATCTTATTTTTAATCATATTGGGAATCAGTGCTTTTCACCAGGGGCATCAGCCTCCAAGCGCGAAGGCCTACGTCAATCCGGAGCAGGTGGACAAAATAGCTCCATTTAACGAACCAGGACTTAAAAAAGTGAAAGGAAAGGCTTGGGATTATGAGTTGGTATTTGTGGCTTCAGCTTTCCTTTATTCCCCTGGGGAAATTGAAATCCCTAAAGGATCTACACTGAAAATCACGGCCACAACCAAGGATGTTGTTCATGGGTTTGAAGTGGCAGGAACCAATATCAATATGATGCTTGAACCGGGGTTTGTCAGTGAATACACAACAACACTCGACAAATCTGGAGAGTTCCTCATTGTTTGTAATGAATACTGTGGTGTAGGTCATCACACGATGAAATCTATGTTAAGGGTGGTGGACTAGATGAAACCATTTGTAAAAATTGATAAAAAGGATGCTACACTGGCCATGGCCCATATTTACGTTGGATTTGCCGCTCTTGCATTAGGGGGACTCGCCGGCCTGTTACAGGTTTTGGTCCGCTCAGGCAGATTCACTTTGCCTGCAGGGATCGGTTATTATCAAGTATTGACTGTTCACGGGGTATTACTCGGATTGGTACTGACGACATTCTTTATACTCGGATTCCAGCATGCGGCCATTTCCCGGACTTCAGGGACTTACTCTGGAAAATCCCGCTTTATGGGGTGGTTAGGATTCTGGGTCATGCTTCTTGGAACCATCATGGCAGCAGTCATGATTCTATTAAATGAAGCTACGGTCCTTTATACATTTTATGCTCCACTCCAAGCCCACTGGATCTTTTATTTAGGATTGACCTTCGTAGTGGTTGGCAGCTGGCTTGGCGGATCAGGGATGATCATGAAATATATGAGCTGGAGAAAAGAACATCCCGGACAACCGAGCCCTTTGTTAACTTTCATGAGCATCATCAACACCGTCTTATGGATTGTAGCCACCATCGGCGTTGCAGGAACTGTTCTATTTCAGTTCCTCCCCTGGTCCCTTGGTCTGGTGGACAGGGTCGACGTTCTTGTCAGTCGTACCTTGTTCTGGTATTTCGGCCACCCACTCGTCTATTTCTGGCTGCTGCCGGCTTATATGGCATGGTATGTGATCATTCCGAAAATCATTGGTGGGAAAATTTTTTCAGATTCATTGGCACGACTATCCTTTATCCTTTTCCTTCTATTCTCGATACCGGTCGGTTTTCACCATCAATTAGTGGAGCCGGGAATTGATGCTTATTGGAAATTCCTGCAAGTGACCCTGACGTTCATGGTAGTCATCCCTTCCCTGATGACAGCATTCTCTTTGTTTGCAACTTTTGAAATGTACGGGAGATCCAAGGGCGCTACGGGATTATTCGGATGGTTCAAGAAGCTGCCATGGGGTGACGCCAGATTTACAGTACCGTTCATCGGAATGGTTGCTTTCATCCCTGCAGGAGCCGGCGGATTGATCAATGCATCCAATCAAATGAATCAGGTGATCCATAACACGATTTGGGTCACCGGTCACTTTCATTTAACACTCGCCACATCTGTCGTCTTGACCTTCTTTGGGATTGCTTATTGGCTTGTCCCTCACCTGACCGGGCGTGTCTTAACGAAAGCGATGAACAAACTGGCCATCGTGCAGGCTATCGTATGGGCGGTCGGAATGAGCATCATGTCCGGCGCTATGCATGCGGTTGGATTACTGGGTGCACCAAGAAGATCTTCTTACTCCACTTATGGGGATGCACCACAGGCACTGGATTGGATTCCATACCAAATCGCGCAGGCGATCGGGGGCACGATCCTGTTTATGGGAATCATTCTTGTTCTATACATCTTTATCAACCTTGCATTCTTCGCTCCAAAAGGAGATGAGGAATTTCCTGTCGGTGAAACGGCTGATACAGCCGAAAGGACACCGATGGCTCTCGAGAACTGGCGGATCTGGTTAACCATCCTGGCCGCTCTCATCCTCGTCGCCTACACCGTCCCATTCATCGACATGATCCAAAACGCCCCACCAGCATCTAAAGGTTATAGAATGTGGTAACAAGCATAAGAAGAGGCTGCTTCAAATGAAGCAGCCTCATTTCTATTTCTGTTTAATTGGGACAAACAGCTCTAATTTCCTTCTATCTTCCGTTTCGTTGATTTCACGGTCCTGGGATAGGTACTTCTCGACACTCAGTCTGGAGTAATCTTTTTCAAACCCATTTTCTTTAATCCAATTAAAGATGGCGAAATAGGCTTGTTCCACTTCTGTCGACAGACCTTCATAAAGTGCGTGTGCATAATCGCCAGCAGGGAGTGACAGTTCGACTAACCCCGGTGGAAGCTTCTCCACGCGATCAACCTCAACGGTACAATAGTACGTAAAATCAGTCGCCCTATCATGGAAAGGTGCGTATATGCATTCATCTCCATTTATATGATGAATGGATGGGATCATCTGTTGAAACTTAGTGAATAGTCTCGGGATCTCGGACCCTCTTCCATATGGACCTGTCCAGCCGATTCCAACAAGCAATTTATCCTCTAGTGATGCTACATTAATATCCATGATTTTTGCCTCCAGTGTTTAATTTAAGGAATATACCTTTGAATACTTCTCCGTTAAATAATCGGCCAAGTATTGGGCATTAAGCCCTTCTCCGGTCACTTCCCTGATGATTTCAAGCGGTTTTTTCATCTTGCCCCATTGATGAACATGCTCAGTCAACCATTCTCTCACGGGAGCAAGATCCCCTTTTTCCAGGAGCTCTTCATAATGAGGAATATCTACTAACATCGCACGCTTTAACTGTGCAGCATACATATAACCGAGCGCGTATGACGGAAAGTAACCAAAGCTTCCACCGGCCCAATGGACATCCTGGAGGACACCTTCTCCATTATGGGAAGGGCGGATACCTAAGTATTCTTCATATTTCTGATTCCAGATTTCAGGGAGATCTTTCACCTCAATCTCATCATTGAACAATCCTTTTTCAATTTCATAACGGATGATGATATGCAGGGCATATGTTAATTCATCTGCCTCGATCCGGATCAGTGAAGGCTTCGATTCATTGATCGCTCTGTAAAAGTCATCCAATCCAACAGAATCAAACTGTCCCTTTGAGTAATCCTTCAATAACGAATAATTTTGCTTCCAGAAAGAATGGTCCCTCCCTACAAAATTTTCATAAAACAGGGATTGAGACTCATGGATTCCCATGGATGTTCCCGTGCAGAGGGGTGTGCCCATCAAATCCTTTGAAATGTTTTGTTCATACAGGGCATGTCCCCCCTCGTGGATCGTTCCGAAGACGGCTGTTCTCCAATCCTTTTCGTCATATTTAGTTGTTACCCTTACATCGCCAGGGTTCAAACCAATCGCAAACGGGTGAACCGTTTCATCCAGTCTTCCTGAATTGAAATCATACCCCATTTGTTCAAGGATTTTCAAACTGAAATCCTTTTGACGTTCCTTTGGAAAGTGTTCAAAAAGGAAATCGGTTTTTGGTTTATTTTCCGATTTAGAAATTTTATGTACAAGTGGGACGATTTGATCACGAAGATCCCCAAATACCTTATCCAATACATCTACCGTCACACCCGGCTCATACATATCCAATAATGTATCGTATTTATTATCTTCGTATCCCCAGTAATCAATGAAGCGTTTTGTGAGTGCCACAAGCTTTTCTAAATAAGGCTTGAACATATCAAAATCCGCTTTTTCTTTCGCTTCTTCCCATTTACCTTCCGCTTTCGACTGTAATACCACGTATTCCCTGTATTCAGAAGCGGGAATCTTTTTATTTCGATCATACTCTTTTTGACACTCTTCTATTAATTTTTGTGTCATAGAATCCAATTGATCCATCTTTGGAGATAGTTTCGCTAAGTAAGCTGCCATTTCATTGGAAGTGGACATCTCGAACAGCTCAGATGAAAGCATCCCTATCACTTCTGACCGTTGTTCTGCCCCGTTTTTTGGAGCGCCGGTACGCAAATCCCAGAACATCAAACCAAGCGCTTCGTTGTAGGCAGACATTTTTTTCACATATTCATGAAATTGATCTTTTGTCTCTAATACTGATTCTTTCATTCAAAAAGCCCCCTTTTTTTAACATTCAATCTATTTTATCATATTACGAAAAAACCGCCCATTCAGGCGGTTTCAGTTCACTCTTTTATGCGTTCAACACTTCGATTCCAACGGGCAGGACGGACTCTGCCAATTCTCTATATGAGGTTTCGTCATCATTCAACAGCACGTGGATGCTCCCCTTGTCTTCACTTGTCCGAATCAGACGTCCGATTCCTTGTCTCAAGCGAAGGATCATGTAAGGAAGATCCACTTCTTCCACGGAATGGGTGGCATGCTTTCGTTTCGCATCAAAGACGGGGTCTTTCGGCGGGAATGGAAGGGAATAAATGATCACTTGTGAAAGGGACTCGCCTGGCACGTCCAATCCTTCCCATAGATGATAGGAACAAAGGACCGTAGACGTTTCCTGCTGGAACTGTTCTACCGTATCACTGATCTCACGGTCACCTTCATAGATGACACTCCAGTTTTGATCCGCCTGTTGAATCTGATACGACCTAAAGGCGTTCATCTCATCCTTGGAGGTAAAAAGAATCAATGATCTTCCTTGATTATTCTGTAATTTATCCCAAATATATTGATTTTTCGAATGAACACCGGAATCCAAAGGGGGAATATGTGCTTTCATCATATCCTCATATTCATAAGGGGATTCCACTGAAAATTTTTCATATTTTTCAATTCCCAGTGATCGTGACACATAAGAAAAGTCACCATTATAGGAAAGGGTTGCAGAAGAAAAGATAAATGGGATATTTTGACTGAAAACGTGTTCTTTTAAGATTTCCTCTACTAATCTCGGCATTACCACAAAGGTATGTTCTTCCTCTGATGTTTCCAGCCAGTAGATTCCTTTTTCATCATCTAAAAACAGTTTTAATGAATACTGAATCTGCTCCAGGTATTCCTCCACCACTTTTAACAAATAATCATCCATTACGTACATTTCGCTTTCAAAAACAAGTTCATTCAGCAGGTTCTCGATTTTTACCGTAAGAGACCTGGCCTGCTTCAAGATCGCTTCTGAACGAAGGATGTACTGCCTATCGGATCCAGATTCCCCTTTGGATTCTTTCTCAAGAAGCTCGAACCACTTTTCGTTGTCGACCATGATATCTTCAATGATATAAAGAGTCTCCTCCCTCATATCAGATGAAGACAGCTTTTCTAACAGTCCTTCAAGTGTCTCCATCCTCATCCGGTAGGTCATCGCTTTCTGTGAGGCAAATTCCAATAGGTGCCCTTCGTCAAAGACGACTGAGCTTGCTTCCGGAAGGAGCGGCAGCTGACCTTCCCGCTTTCTGCTGTCTTTCGTCCAGATATGTTCCATATAGAAGTCATGAGAACAGATGATCAAGTCAGCCGCATTCCGGTAATGCTCACGATGAAGCGTCAGTCCGCAGCGATGACGATAAGCACAGGACATGCAGTCCTGAAGGGAATCCCAGCCTACAGAATTCCACTCTTCATCTGACAAGCCGGCATATTCTTTCCGATCCCCGTAATGACTGAAGCTTCTCATGGAGGAATTGTCATGGACGAAGCCCGGCAATTCTTCCCACATATCCTGATAGACATCATTTTGAGAAGCATTTTCTTCTAATTTCTTGATACAAAGATATTGCTCCCTCGATTTTGCCAGGCGGACATCGATATCCAGATCCAGGGCTTTCTCAAGCTTCTCTATATCCCCTTCTTTTTTGACGATCTGCTCGATTAGGGTTTCATCTGCACAAGCGATGATGGCAGGCTTTCCCGTATACCTTGCATAGGAAAGGGCATATAACAGATACACAAGGGTTTTCCCCGTGCCAACACCTGCTTCGGCAAACATGACCTGCTTATTCTTGTATGCCTGATTAAGTTGAAAGGCCATAAAAACCTGTTCATCCCGCAAATCAAATCCCTTATCTGGCAATACATCATAAAAAACATCCCCGACCCAATCGGATAATGCTTCATAAAAGGATTGCTCCTTGGTTAGTTCAAATGGTAATTTTCTTCTCATATGGACCTCCTGCACGACACAAAATTTCTACTTTACTAGAATTCTTTTTTAATGAATAAGGATAATGGATATTTTACCTCATGAGCTCAATATGATCTACACCCAAAAGAAAAGGGACTCTCCATACAAAGGGTGAGTCTACCAGTTGTATGGATGTCCCTAGCTTTTCGAGAGTGCACTCAGCCGTATATTCTCTTTTTTTTCAATAATTCATATTGAAATGCCTGATCCAGGTTTTTTGATGCTTCATGGAGGTCCAGTGGTAAGGCCTCCGCTTCTTCACCTGAAATAGAAGAAATAGAGTTTTGTAAGGCCTGATAGATTTTGTGGAAATCGATGAAAGAATGGTCCATCCTCTTTCACTCCTCTAAAAATGATAGAACTATTATACGCAGGAAGTGAGAGGGTTATTCTGAACTTCATCATCTTTTTCCAACAATCCTATAATATCACTTTCTTGGGGGGCGTGGCCCGAAGAATTGATAATAGTCTGTCCGGATGAATCCATTGAACAATTTTCGTTTTTTTGTGGCTTGTTTCCCGTAGCATTGTTCAAAGTTTTCATGGGAAGTCAGCATGTATACAGACCAGGTATCCAGTTTTTCAAAGGCTCTTCCCATTTCTTGATACATCTTCTCTACTTCTTTACGTTCACCCAGACGTTCTCCGTATGGAGGATTCCCGACGATGATGCCGTACTCTAATTCCGAAGTGAAATCCCGGACTTGCATTTGCTTGAATTTCACCAGGTCTCCAAGTCCTGCTTCTAAAGCATTCTCTTTGGAAATTTCAATCATTCGATGATCGATGTCCGTACCGAGTATTTCAAGAGGCTGATCATAGTTAGCCAAACCCTCGGCTTCCAAACGTGTTTTCTCCCACACGTCGGCAGGCATCAACGGCCACTCCTCTGACAGAAATTCTCGATTGAATCCGGGAGCGATATTTTGCCCGATCAGCGCAGCTTCGATGGCAATGGTCCCGGACCCGCAGAATGGATCCACAAAGGGACGGTCAGGATTCCAGGTCGTTAATTGAATAAGGGCAGCAGCTAGCGTCTCCTTTAAAGGCGCTTCACCTTGTCCGATTCTATATCCACGTTTATGGAGACCTTGACCACTTGTATCAAGGGTGATGCTCGCCACATCTTTGTGAATGGCCACCTCAATCTTGAAAAGAGGGCCGGTTTCGTCCAGCCATGACGTTCGCTTGTAAGCAGTACGAAGCCGTTCTACAATTGCTTTTTTCACGATAGCTTGACAGTCCGGAACACTGTATAGTTTTGATTTAACAGATTTCCCCTGCACAGGGAACTCTGCGTCTACAGGGAGAAATTCCTCCCAAGGAAGCTTCTTTGTATTTTCAAATAGTTCATCAAAGGAATAAGCCTTGAAATCACCAACAAGGATTTTAATTCTATCAGCGGTCCTCAACCACATATTGGCACGTGCAATGGCCGTTTCATCTCCCTCGAAGATGACCTTTCCATTATCGACCTGACATTCGTACCCCAATTCCTTCACTTCTTTGGCAACAATGGATTCTAAGCCCATCGCTGCCGTTGCGATCAATGTGTATGTACTCATATTTGTCACCCCGTTCATAAATATGCAACTATCACTAGTATGGTCCTGTTTCCTGTAAAATAAAAAGGACTGATACAAAAGAGCAGTGTATTACCTGCATGTATCAGTCACTTGCATTATTTAATCCATATTGCTCTTATCCCGTAATAGTGTTCTGTAAGCCATGTTTTGTTCCGTTGTACTGCAGGCGACTATTCGTCTCGTACTCGGGTGGTAATCATCTATCTACAAAGGAAATTCCTTTGTCCCTCTCTTCGTTCAATTCCTTCGAGAGGATTCCCCTACCAAATTTGGGTTTCTCGCTCGCGGGGTTTACCTCGTTCCACTCCTGCCATTTCTAACAGGACTTCGTCACTGTGGCACTTTCAAAGTAGTCACACCATATCCGTAAAGGACGTAGGTGTTTTCCCTGCCGTCAGCCCGGGTTGGACTGCCCTAGCTTATGAATTGGCTAGGCACGAACACTACGTGCATCTCAGCACCGTGCGAGCATGGACTTTCCTCTACAACGAATCGTTGCAGCGATTACCCAAACACCATTAAGGATCAGCAATACCTAATTATACGATAATCCCCCCAATAATTCAACTGGAAATATCAGTCGTATAATTTGTTACCAAAAACGTGTTTCTCTAAATTCGATAAACGCTTTAAAATATCGAAATTCGTGGTTCCGGTCTGTTGAGGCGGAGCCGCTGAGCGCTGTTGCTTCAGAGCACCCTCTGCCTGCTTTTTCAGTCGCAGGTTTTCCTGCTGTAGGTCTTCTATCTCTTGATGAAAGGTTTCATAGTCTTTAATAATCAAATCTAAAAATTTATCCACATCTTCCGGCTTATACCCTCGCATACCACTTTTGAACTCTTTCTCGAGAATATCCTTTGCCGTTAACTTCACTTTATCTGAGATCATTCTTATTCACCTCTATATTTATCACTATTATTTTTTCAAATAACCATCCATTTGTCAATCGTATTTCATCCTTCAGTGATTCTGTTTCCCATGAAAAGCCGGATTAAGTCATGATTCTTCAGTCTGTCTTCCATTGTTCTTCCTCAACGATCCACTGTAAATCATGGAAGCTGATAGCCCTGAGATCAAAAGATGGGTCGGACTGTTTCTTTTTTTTCGCTTCTTCATAGAAATATTTAGGCGAACCTTCTTTTTCCTCATCATATAGAATCACACATGAATGGCTTTTGTGTAAAAATAATTGATTCTTGTTGCGAAACTGCTGAGGACTCTTATAAGGATCTTTCGAGATGGTTTCGACAAAATCGGCTTGAGAAAGAATCAGTTCATAGTATTCCTTATTCTGTTCGTTCCAGTTTTCCTCCTGAGAAATAAAAGGGGTTAGCACGGCAAGTTTAAGATCAGTGTAGTCTTCCTGAAGTTCAAACACAACTTCCGCTCCCCACAACTCTACGCCAAGCTGCCCGCTGATGAGTACCCATTCCAATCCTTCATCCAGGAGTGATACCAATTCTTTCTTTAATGCTTGCTTTATGTAATAAACCGCTTTGTCATCCTGCTTGAAAATTCCTAATTCAAAGGATTTATATCCAGCAATGCATGCAACATTCCCCACATGGAAAACCCCTTTAATAAACTTTGGGCACCTTTGGTTCTCTTTACTAGTGTACCCCAAACCTTCTCAATCTATTGTATCATATTTAACGGATTTCTGAGATGGGGAAATATCCATGTTGCGATCTCTCAGCATGAAAAAGAGGAGATGACTGCATAAAGACTGTGTTCTCCTTAGAAAAGTGATCTACATCACTGAATCCAGTCTTTTAGAGGCATCCCTCTGACATCATTAATTCTATTATCTTCCCATTCCGTAAGGTCCGAATGGCGGTCTTGGACGAGGGCCGAATCCCGGGCCGACAGGGCCTCCTGGTCCTTGAGGTCCTCCTGGTCCGCCACCACAATTAAACTGTTGGTGGGACACACTGTCTACTTGTGATTGAGTGTGAGGGAAATAATGTTTATGTTGATACATAACATTATTCACATTGGTTGTGTGTGTCGGGTGAATATGAGGCACCTCATAAGTAGTCATGTTGTGATTCACACAACATTTCGTCGGGTGCATAACTGCAGGAAGCACTTGATTAGGTCTTGGTCTACAATACATCGTAACGCTCTCCTTTCATCTCTTGGTTGCTACATTAATAGCCTATGAAGAGGAGAGGGTACATGTACTAATGAAAATACCTATTTTTAGGAAGTTATTTCGGAAGACTTACATTAAGCTATATAAACTTTGTGAATAATTGGTAAAAACATAGGCTGTTAAACCAATGACCACAAAGAACAAAATTAAGATGGCACGGTTCATTTTCATCATTCCTTTTTTCAATAAAAATTTTCAACACAATTAATTATTTTACATCTACTTTAGAAAATTCTCAATATAAAAATAAGGAGATGGAACCACTTTCACGCTAAAAATATTACTGTTTGCTCTTCCGGGATACATAACCTATATTTTTGTCTATTTTATCCTCTATCCGAGCCTTGCGATGATTCAGATTCCCTATTATTGTGAGGTCCTTAGTTTTGGTTCCCCCTGTATTATCAGTCAAGTCCAAAAGTCGATGGCACATCTCCAGAGCCCGTTTTAAATCCTTCGTTTTATGCTCATACAATTTGGCCAATTCCAACAGAACAACTTTCCGTATGGTAACAGGTGCGTTTTCATAAATGCCTTCCCACAACTCAATCGCCTTCTTTTCCTGTTTTTCTTTTTTATATTGAAGGGCAAGCTGATGGACTGCCTTAAAGTTTGGGTCTTCATTCTCTTTAATGATTTCCTCGTAGCGTTCCTTGGCTATTTTCCTGTTACCCGTATATTCGAGCCATCTTCCGACTTCGAATCGTTCATGCCCGGTCGCCTTGTCATGAACGTTCAATAGCTGGAACGTCAGGTGAGTATATAGGGTGATGAGGGATAAGATATCCAGTTCGTTATGGGTCATGACCTTGAAGATACCTTCAGGATCTTTACGCTCGATATAATCGAAATAGATCATCGGAGCAAGGTACCCGGGCACATCATCGACTCTGTTAAACCCAAGGATATTCCGTTCGACGTTCATGAGCTTGACGGAGTCCAATTTATGCTTAAAGAGTCTTCTGGAACCGTGGTAAAGGTCGAAATGCCCGAATGCAGGCAGGTTGGGTACATGATCTTTAATAAGGGTATGCCTTGTCTTAACCTGAGGCCAATCAAATGCCTTCCCATTGTACGTTACAAGCGTATTATAATCTACATTGCTCAAGAAGCTGTGATATAAAGGGATTTCACTTCCCGGCTGAGGCAGGAAGTGCTGTGTCACGATCACTTCTTTATCAGTCACCCTTCCATGTCCCAATAGGAAGATGGTATTTCCTACTCCCCCACCAAGTCCGGTCGTTTCCGTATCGAAAAAAAACATATCTTCAGGGTGAAGCCCTTTAGAAGATAGGGGATGGTCCCCTGTAAACCCCTGCCAGGCATTTACGGCTTTTATAAAATCTTTAAACGTGTAATCCCCATGTTGGTGATGAATGGGATAGCGCTTTTCCTTAACCAGGCAGAAATCATCATCAATATAATACGCAGTTGTTCCATTTTCTTTCCATAGTTCCCAAAAGGGCAAATCTGATGAATGGTCTTCCGTTTGTGCTGCAGGCTCCCCGTCTTCTTCCCGGATAATATGTTTTTTCATTCTAGCTAATTTATTTTTCACTGACATATCGGTTCCCCCCTTCCATTTTTCATTGAAGGAATTGACGAAGAAGTTTCAATGAATCGAATTTGGCCGTATCCATGGAATGCTCCATCCCGATGCAGGAAGGACAGCCGCTTTGACATGGGCATCGTTCTATCATGGAAGATGACTCAAGGAGAATCTTCTCTATCTGTTCATATACTTTTTCACTTAGCCCGATTCCGCCCGGATACCGGTCGTAAATGAAGATGGTGGGCAGTTCATTGTGGGCGGCCTTGATTTGTGGCACAACGAAAATGTCGCTTGGGTCGCACATGACAAACAAAGGGATGATCGATTTCAGGCTTTGGGAAACCCCGATAAGCCCCTCTTCAAGTCGTTCCTGACTGAAAGAGGCTGCGTCTTTTAACGATATCCAGCTCGAACTCGTATGGAGCTCTTCTTCTGGAAGATGAATCGGACCTGAACCGATATTTTCATGGGTGTCGAATTTTATTTTTTTGAATATCGTGGCCATCGCTTGAACGGTTACATCCCCGTATGCCACATCGAACATGTCTGATTCTCTCATTTTGTCGGTTTCAAGCACCCTTAATTGTACAGCCAGGTTGGCATCCGTAAAATAATCGACATCGACCTCCCGTACAAACGCCTTCTTTTCTTCCCAGTCGAGCTTTTCAACCTGAAACTGAACACCTTGATGTAAATAAATCGCTTCATCATGCAATAATGTCATGGCCGAAAAACGGTCCATTTCCCCAATTACCTTCACGGATGAAATATCGGTTTGATCAATGATGATAACATTTTCCTGTGACGCCGATCGAAGGCTGATGTTATGTGCAGGGAAAACATCGTTCATCCAATACCACTTGTCACCATTTTTATGAACGACCCGCTCTTCTACGAGAAATTCCAGTATATCTTCCATTTCATGTCTGCCAAATTGTTCCCCTTCCCTGAAAGGCAACTCATAAGCAGCACACTTGATATGATCAATGAGAATGATTAAATTATCAGGATTGATCCGCGCGGTTTCAGGAGTCTGCTCAAAGAAATAATCCGGGTGTTCGATGATGAATTGATCCAGTGGACTGGAGCTCGCCACCATGATGACCAAGGACTCACCATGTCTTCTCCCCGCCCTTCCTGCCTGCTGCCAGGCACTTGCGATCGTGCCGGGATATCCCGTCATGATACATACTTGCAATTGGCCGATGTCGACACCCAATTCAAGGGCATTTGTACTGACAACCCCATATATATCACCCTGCCTCAAGCCTTTTTCAATTTCTCTTCGCTGGGTGGGAAGGTACCCTCCCCGATAACCTCTGATGGATTTCGCACCTAATTGACTTTTCACCAATTCTTGTAAGTACGTAAGAATGATTTCCACCCGGACCCTACTTCTCGCGAATATGATGGTTTGCACTTTATTTTTCAATAGTTCACCAGCGATCCTCCTCACCTCCAGAGTCGCACTCCGACGGATATTGAGGGGTTTATTGACGATGGGTGGATTGTAGAATACGAAGTGTTTCTTTGCACTTGGCGCCCCGTTATTATCGATTAAATTCATTTCCGTTCCTGTTAATTGCTCTGCCAGTTCTTTTGGGTTGGCGATCGTTGCAGATGTGCAAATGAATACGGGTGAAGCTCCATAAAATTCACAAATGCGTTTCAATCTTCTGATCACATTGCTGACATGGGAGCCAAACACCCCTCTATATATATGAAGTTCATCGATAATGACGTATTTCAGGTTCTCGAACAAAGACACCCATTTCGTATGATGAGGAAGGATGGCCGAATGCAGCATATCAGGATTTGTGATGACGATATGCCCCGCTTTCCTCACCTTTTGACGGATATTTGCAGACGTGTCCCCGTCATATGTATAGCTATTGATGGAAACCTCGGCCTCTGCGATGATTTCGTTCAGCTCACTCTTCTGGTCCTGTGCAAGTGCCTTCGTAGGGAAAATGTATAAGGCCCGGGAATCCGGATTATCCAGAATGGTTTGAAGCACCGGAAGATTATAGCAAAGCGTCTTACCAGAAGCGGTTGGTGTGACGGCTGTGAAGCTTTTCCCTTCCATTGCAAGCCTAAAGGCTGAACGTTGATGGGTATAAAGTTTTTCCATCCCTCTCTTATGCAACGCTTCTTTAATTCTTTCATCTATTTCAAGTGGCAAGTCTACCAATTGGGCAGGTTTTTCATCAATGGTATGCCAATGAACAATCTGTTTATTGAAATCCGGATCTTTCTTAAAAAATTCTATCAACTGCTGAAGGTTATTTTTCTTGAACATGTCTATCACCTCTCCTACTTATTTTACCGAATCTATGTTCGAAACTAAAGTAAAAAAACCACCTTTCCATATTCATCCTTTCTCAAAAAGTGAATGAGCTCGAGGGAAGGAATACTCTCTCTTTTTTTTCCAAAGGTTGCATAGGACAAATGCACATTTTCTTGAGTGGGCCATAAACTAGTATGAATACGTTTGCGTGAAAGGAGCATACCCATGTCCAAGGATTCAAATAAAGGCGGTTTTGGTGACCTGATGCATTCCATGAATGAATTCTTTCATGAAAGACCGATGAAAGGCATGTTACAAAGTATCGATGAATTCTTCACATCTTCTGTCAACCCATTTGGCTCATTCCCCGTTGAATTGAGTGAAACTGACGATCATTACCTCGTCACTGCGGAACTTCCCGGTGTAAACAGAGAGCAAATACAACTCGATGTGTTTCCTCAGTACATCACGATCTCTGTGACCCATAAAGAAATATATTCAGAAGAAAATGAAAATCACCAGACAATCAGAAGGAAGCAATCCATGAGAAAAAGCAGCAGGACGGTATCCTTTCCAAGAACCGTTAACGAAAAGAATGTGAAAGCTTCTTATAAAGATGGTTTATTATCAGTAAAAGCGAACAAGGAATCAGGGAAGCGAATACAAATTGAGTAAATGAAAAAGGAGCTGCGGGAGTGCAGCTCCGTTTTTGTCTAGAATTTAAATATCCCGCCTAAGCCTTTTACAAGAGAAGAAACTTGATTGATGGCACCCATCATTTGTCCAGTCGTATTCATCATTTTGTTGAAGTCCAACGATCCGTCCTGCGACTTAAAGGAGTTCATGATGCCACTTACCCCACCTGAAGAAGGTTTCGCCATAAAAGATGCTTTCGGGTAGGGATTCGCATATGACTGCTGTTCCATCGCTTTCATTTGATATGGATTATACTCTTTGTGCTGAAGAGGATTTTCAAAATATGGATTCATCTTCTGAGGCTGATTCATCTGCTGATATTGATTTATCTGACTCGCGGCACCTGTATAAGGTCCATCCGGCTGTGGTAAATAATTGGGTTGATAAGGTCCATAATTCGGTGGTCTCATTCCTTGAACAGGATAGTTCACCATCATACCCATATTCTGATGCTGCGAATGGTGATATGGGTATGGCTGATATCGCATCTGTCTCGAAAAAGGTGAAGAATTCATACTTAGCCCCCCTACTTTTAGTGGTTACTATACTTTATGTACATTCGGAAAAATGGTGAAAGAACCCATAAAGATCTTTCGACAACCCTTAAGAAAAATGTCGGAAGTTACACTATTCTTACAACTTAAAGAAAGGGTTTTCTATGATAGGATGAGGGTAGATAGAGAGCTATTATCATTCATATGAAATATGTGTATTGGGAGGAATCAAGATGAACCTTAACGAATTGCTGAAAAGATATGAAAGCAGTAAACAGTATCAAGCAACCGACCAACAAGAACTTCTTACACTGGCCAAAAAACTTTATATTTCAAATGAAATCTCCTTTCATCACTACAAAGGGTTAGCGAAAGAGATCAATACAATAGAAGAAAATGCTATTTCAACTCCATAAGAAAGAGGCTGCCAAGGGCAGCCTCTTATTTTTCATTAAGTTCATCGAGCTCTGTCCCGAGAACGTACGAAACAGATTGATAATGACTGATAAACCGGTTGTAACTGGATTCAGGAAAAAAGCAATGGACCGATAACATTTCTATATTATCGAAAGTATTGAGAATCTGAGGGAAATGGATGTGCTTCGGCTTAGTTTCTTTGATCCAATTCAGGGACAGGTCCTTCCATCGGTCATTCTTTTCTTTCACTTCATCCGCAAACGGCTTCACTTCAGTATAAAAGTCCCCTTTTTCACCTGACTCGCGTCTGCTTTTATATTCAATCATCATCTTCTCGACCAGCACGAGAAGCTCTTCCGTTACTTGTTTCAATTCTTTCAAAAAAAGCCCTCCATGAAAAATCTAGACAAAAAATAAAAGTAGCACCATGCTACTTTCTTATAAAATCAGTTTAAGACGTCTTAAAGGATAATTCAAGTTTTTGTAAGACATAGGACTTTTCTCTATTCTTCATAAGAACCGTTTTAGAACCGGTTTTTCTCTCCATTGAACTTAATTGATTGTCCATTTTCTGTATCTGATCGGATAAGGTACTCAATCCTTCATGCTCTTCGACTGAGATTCGGTCATGCAGGCTCTGTTCCAACTGATTGAGGCTTTCTTCAATTTCAGCTAACTTTAACATAATATCTTGTTTTGGAAGCATGTGAATCCTCCCACCTTTTTTTTGGATTAATACAGTAATTCTCCGCCCCTTTTCCTTTCCCTTCCCCTCTGACAAAACTAGAAGCGTTTCGCCAAAGAAAGTGCAAAAAGGACATATAGAAAATGAAGTTTCGACAGCTCTTGAATAAAAGGTACCAAAACTCAAAATACTAGGAGTGGAGGTGTTACTCAATGAAAAATCCTAAAAACAAACAAACCAAACAACAACCAGCCGAAACCAAAGCATCCAAAGGCAACCCTAAACTAGAAGGCGAAAATAGACCTTCAACATAAGAAAGCGGAGGCGGCTTGGTCAGACCCGACAAGCATAAGACGAACCATCCGGAAAGGCGCCCTTTGCGTTTTTGGATGGTTTGACTTATGACCTCGAGGGTCTAGCCGCCGGAGCTGGACTACTAATAAAGCGGAGGCGGCTTTGAAGATGCGGTTACTCAAAATGTCCGCATCTTCTTTTTCTTTCGACTTGGCCATATCCCCTTGAAAAACTTTTTGGCAACTGCCATTTTCTTAAGCTGCTGTTGCTTATGGAAAAACCACTTTGTCATGATCACATCGTCCGGGAGGTCCTGTTTTTTATACCAGTTTCCATCCATGATTTTGCCCACGGACCAGTCTTTGTGATGAGCCCAATTATGGGTTATCTCTCCGTATGCCTTTTTAAGAACAGGTGTATTCGTATCAGGTACTCCACGGCAGTATTTCTCGTAATCCGTCCTGGAACCTGTATGCTCGACTCTTAAAGCAAACTCAAGAAAAAAACAATGGTAATCAGGATGAAACAAGAGTTCAAATAAGATGTTGCCCAATTTGATTCTATTTTCAACTTTTCTGAAACCCTGTACACTTGCCCCATAAAGATCTCCAGATAAAGTCGGGAAAAGCACGGAACTGAAATGCAGGTGATCTTCAATAAAGAAGAGCGACGTGCCAAATACCCTTCTCTTATAAAGATCATGTTCGATGACAGGTCCCTGGATGAGGTGCTGTTCGTTTATGATGAGTGACTGCACCAATCGCCTTTCATCCCTTTCCTCCCAGAAGCGGTTCCATTCGTCTTCCATAAAATGTGAAATATGAAAATCTTTAAAGAAATGAAACATTTTTTTCTCATATAACGTCGAATAATGATAGAGAAGGAGTTGCGGGAAAGCATCCTGAAAGATGCTCCAATTCGCTCTTTCATAGGTCTCAAATAGAATATCGCAAGTCTTGCGGCTCAAAAGGCCCTGGAAGATCTCCCCCTTCAAATCGGTCATATTCCATCCTGCATTCCTCGATACCATAGAGGCCAGGAACGACCATTTGATCTCAGGATGAAGGAGAAAAAATGCCTGATAAGCTTTCGTGCGCGATATATTATCCTGATTGTATCGATTCACAAGTTGATTTACACATTGTATCCAATCATTTCTACGTTTAAGTTCAGGTATATAGGGTATAAAGCGATAAGTATTGCTGAATTTTTTCATCCTTTTTATCCCTCCTTCCCTTCTAGTCTAGAATGAGGAGATTTGTAAACAATTATTCACACAAAATGGAGTGGTTTCTGTTATGATATAGATTAGTCTGCGAGGTGAATTACCATGAAATTCCATTATCCCAATGGTAAGAAATATGTGGAAGCGACATTACCCTCAAAAAAACCAAAAGGAAAACCGAAACAAATATCATATAGCAACAGAGGGATGACACTGGAAGAAGATATCAATGAAACAAATCAATATTATTTGACGTTTCAAAAAGCGGTGATTCATAAAAAACCCACACCTGTTCAAATTGTGGATGTTCACTATCCTTCAAGGAGTGCCGCTGTCATTAAGGAAGCGTACTTTAAGCAGCCGTCAACGACAGACTATAACGGGGTTTATAAAGGAAGATACATTGATTTTGAAGCGAAGGAAACGAAAAATAAGACATCTTTTCCCCTTCAAAATTTTCATGAACACCAGATTCTTCACATGGAAACAGTCCATAAGCAGGACGGCATCACTTTTGTACTTATAAGGTTCTCCGTCTCAGAAGAGGTATTCCTCCTCCCCTATGAAGCACTGCGTGTATACTGGGACCGCATGGCAGGCGGCGGAAGAAAATCAATCAAGCGGGAGGAAATGGAAGAGAAAGGGTTTTCCATTCCATTGGGACTCCATCCAAGGGTCGATTATTTAAAAATAGTCCATCAGTTATATTTTTAGTTTAAGAAAAATGAGTTAATCTATATTTTATCTCATTATGAGTAGTATATTTTGAATCTTAGACAATACTAAAAACACAGAAGATTGAAAGTGAGGAAACAATATGGCTGGTCAATATAAGTCAAGGGAAGAAAAACGCCTGGCCCAACAGAAGTCCAAATCACCTAAGGGCAAGAAAAAAGGCTCTATGGTTAAGCGCGTCATTATATCATTATTTATTATCGGGATCATCGGGATGCTCGCAGGTGCAGGTTTATTTGCCTATTACGCATCAAGCGCACCAAAACTGGATGAAAAGTTACTGAAGGATCCGATTGCATCTGAAATTTATGATATGAACGGAGACCTGATCACAACTGTAGGAAAAGAAAAACGGGAGTACGCAAACTTCGATGACATCCCTCAGGTCATGCAGGACGCTGTCATTGCTACGGAGGATAACCGATTCTATAAGCATAACGGGATCGATCTGATCCGTTTGGGCGGAGCAATCATTGCCAATGTAACCGGGGGATTCGGTTCAGAAGGTGCTTCTACAATCACACAGCAGGTCATCAAGGGTTCTTTTTTAAGCCCTGAGAAAACCTTAAAGAGAAAAGCACAGGAAGCATGGCTTGCTTTGAAACTGGAGCAGGAATATACAAAAGAAGAAATCTTTGAAATGTACTTCAATAAGGTATATATGTCCGACGGCATTAATGGTATGGCGACAGCTGCTGATCATTATTACGGGAAAGACATCAAGGATATCAAACTGCACGAAGCAGCTTTGATTGCGGGACTTCCTCAAAGTCCGAATAATTATAACCCTCTTAAGCACCCTGAGAGTGCAGAAAAGAGACGTAATATCGTTTTGTCATTAATGGCTCAGCACGGTAAAATTACGGAAAAAGAAAAGAAAGCCGCTCAAGCCGTCCCGATTACAAAAGGGCTCGTATCGGCTGAAGATGTGGAAAAGAAAAATGGAAATAAGTATCCTGCGTTTGTGGATGCTGTGATAGATGAAGTTCAGAAAATGGGAGATTACAATTTATTCTCTGACGGGTTAAAAGTCTATACTACTGTCGACCCGGATGCACAGAAACGACTGGAAGAAATCCTGGCAGGTGAAAACACGAGTTTCAGCTATCCGGAAAATGCCGAAGAGCCGATGCAGGCCGGTGTAACCCTCATGGATACGAAAACCGGTGAAATCAGGGCTATTGGGGGCGGAAGAGAACAAGATCCCGAAGTCAAGCGTGGCTTTAACTATGCCATCGACTCAAAACGTCAGCCGGGATCGACCATCAAGCCATTGCTTGATTACGCTCCTGCCATCGAACATCTAAAATGGTCAACCTACCATATTTTAAAAGATGAGCCTTATGAATATTCAAACGGAACGGAAATCAACAACTACGACGGTCAATTCAAAGGACCGATCACCATCCGTGAAGGATTGTGGGATTCCAGGAATATAACAGCTTTAAAAGCCTTCCAGGCAGTTGGTGCTGAGAAAGCAGCCGATTTCGTCAATGGACTGGGACTGAAGTTCGATCATTACTATGAATCTGCCTCCATTGGAGGGGTTTCACCTGGTGTAAACTCCGTACAAATGGCTGGCGCGTATGCTGCATTCGGTAATGAAGGGGTTTATAATAAGCCTCACACTGTAACGAAAGTCGTCCTCCGTGACGGTGAAACAGAAATTAAGAATAAAAATAAACCGGAACCGGCGATGAAGGAATACACGGCTTATATGATCTCCGATATGCTGAAAAGCGTCATCGATCACCCTCAAGGTACGGGTAAATTCGCTAAAGTCCCCGGATTACCGATGGCAGGCAAATCCGGTACAACCAATTATTCCCAAGAAGAGCGTGATAAATATGGAATCGCTAAATCGGGAGCACCTGATTCATGGTTCGTAGGCTATACAACAAATTACACGGCAGCCGTCTGGACCGGGTACAAGACTCAATCCATTCCGCTTTCACCTACCGATCGACATGTCGCTCAGTATATCGTAAGTGATTTGATGAGCTATGTTCATGATGGTGTCGATACAGCTGACTTTAAAAAGCCTGACAGCGTAGTAGAATCAAAAGTGGAATTGGGAAGCGATCCTGCGAGACTGCCAAGCGAATATACGCCTGATGATAAAATCATCACAGAGCTGTTCGTTAAGGGAACGGAACCTTCCAAGGTTTCCAAGGAATTCGATAAAATCGATGCTCCTTCTAAACTGAAAGGTAAGTTTAATAAGAAGGATAAAACGATCACCCTTGCATGGGATTACGGGAAGAAGAAAGACGTTCAGTTTGAGGTTTCCGTATCCATCAATGGGGAAGCGAATCAAGTCTTGACGACTACAGATAAAAAAGGATTAAATGTCGAAAACATTCAATCCGAAGGGACCTTCAGCTTTGAAGTTGTAGCCATTTCAGGTGATCAACGAAGTAACCCTGCATCCGTAAACGTAGAAGTAAAAACGGATAAAAAGGATGAAGGAAAACCTGAAGAAGACAATGAAGGCAACAATGACAATGGTCAAGGAAACGAAAATGATCAAGGGACAGGAAATGACCAAGGGACAGGAAATGACCAAGGGAACGGAAACGGTCAAGGAAACGGAAATGATGATAACTCCGGCAACGATGGCGGTACTACAGGTGACGAGGATGGCACCACTCCTCCTCCTGAAGGAGACGGGACCGGAGACGGAGGAACAGGCGATGGCGGTGACGCTGGAACCGGTGATGGTGGAACGACCGGAGATGGCACTGGCGGAACCGGAACCGGAGATGATACCGGGGCAGGAACCGGAACCGGGGATGGCACTGGTACACCAGCTACTCAATCAGAACCTAGAAGAGATCAAGAATAAAAATAAGGCAACGAGAGAATTCTCTCGTTGCCTTATTTATTTGTTGGTTGATTTAAGCGCCTGATACTTGGCATATTGCTTATGTTGTTCTTCAAAAAGCTGTGACAGCTGAATAAATGAATGATAGAGTGCCGGATTATTTCTGATGAAGGTTAAACGTTCAATGACATTAACAGGCTTTAAGGAAAAGTGGTCAATTGATGACTGCCAATGATTCAAATTAACCGGATGCTTATTGCTCCAATACAAAAGCACATAAAACCTACAGATGCTTTTTCTCATCCACTCTACTATGCCTTTAGAGCGGCTTTTGAATAGCCCTTTAAGATAGTCCTCTTCTTTTTTCCACTCCATGAGGATGTCTTTCATCCATGCCCCTTGAACCAGCCAGGGCAGCGAATCTGCCCCCCTCCCATTGTAATAAAGGATTTCATATGCAAAAAATGGTTCACAAGGTTCCATATGAGACTCATCGATCTTTACTCTATCATCGGAATAGAAAAATGGATCTCTCAATTTTATCGGGATGTTAAAGACGCTGCCACTCATATGCTGCCCTTTTTCTTCAATCTTTTTTGACCTTCCCTGCACAGGTCCACCAAGGGACAAACCTCGCATTGAGGAGATTGTGATTTGCAGTGATACCTACCGAAGAAAATCATCCGGTGATGGGTTTCGGACCACTCTTCTCTCGGAATTTTTTTCATTAACGTTTTTTCCACTTCCAATACGCTGTCTTTCCACCTGCAGATCCCCAATCTTTTACTAACGCGTTCAACATGGGTATCGACTGCTAAGGCCGGTTCTCCAAAGGCAACGGAAACCACGACGTTTGCCGTCTTTCTGCCCACCCCGGGAAGCTTCACTAATTCTTCATGTCTATCCGGCACGTCTCCCCCATACTCAGTAAGGAGGATTTCACATAATTTGCGGATATTTTTAGCTTTATTTCGATAGAGACCGATAGAGCGTATATCCTGTTGAAGTTCTTCCAACGTGACCTCCAGATAGTCCTCAGGTCTTTTATACTTTTCAAATAAACTTTTTGTCACTTTATTCACAAGGACATCCGTACACTGCGCCGATAGAAGGACTGCTATGACGAGTTCGAAAGGATTCTCATGACGGAGTTCACAATGTGCATCGGGGAACATCTTCCTCATTTCATCGAGACAAATGTGTATCTGTTTTTTATTTAACATGTATCCTGCTACCTCCAACCCAAAGAAAGATTTGCATCAAAAAAAGAGACCAACCCTTAAAATGTGAGAGTCAGTCCCCTTTCATTGTTTTATTGCTCAAGCCAATTATAGAATGGTACTGATTTTCGTTTTGAAGAAGAAGCTGATTCATTCGAAGCTGCCGGTTTTTGGTGAGACCGGAAGCGCTGACTTTGGTTTCGTGCATCTTCAATGGTTTTCACACCATTTTTCTTCCATTCAAAAAGAATCCGATCGATGTATCTGAAGTTGAGCTTCCCTGAAATGACCGCTTCCCTCAATGCTGCTTTAATGATAATGGCATTGTGATCATCCTGATCCAGCCACATGGCCAGGGTCTCACATTCCAATGGAGAAAGAGGACGGCCGAATTCTTGTTCGAATGTCGTATAGATATCCGCTTCTTCTTCCATCGATTGCTGCATTTGTTTCATTTTCGAATCCTGGATGACGAATTCCGCCATCTTTTCCCATAGAGGAATGAGAGAATACTTCTCAAATAGAATTCCTTCTGCTGATGAACCTTCTTCAATCGATAAAAATCGTTGTTGAATGAGCCTTCGTAATAAGGATGAGCAAAATTCACTGGAAATGCTCATTGGCCTTGAAAGCTCTTCCGGTGTCGGAAAATAGTTTCCTTTTTCCAAGTGGCCGTAAATATGCAAAAGCAGGACAAACTCTGATTCATTTAAACCGAGTGTATGGTAATTTGATAATAATAATTGCGGGATGTTCAGTGTCCCCTCTTCGATCCAGGACACCATTAATTGTTTATAATCCATATTCAGTACACCTCACTCATTAGTATATCATGATTCAATATATGTGGACATGGTTATGGATTAGAAGAAAGTTGGAAAAACAAAAGATCTCATGATTCATTTATTTCCAAGTTTAGTGTAAACCGTCGACCGTTCCTTTCCGCTCCAGGCACTTGCTTTCCGCGGGGAGGAAGTCGAGCCTCCTCGGGCTTTGCCCTGCGGGGTCTCGACCTTTCCTCAATTTCCCGCAGGAGTCAAGTGCCTTCCGCTTCAATCCACTCTGTGCTTCTACATACTGACTGTCAAATTATAAACATACCTAAAAAAGATCCATTTGCACAGAATTTCAAATTCAAAAACCAGGATGTTATAAGAATTTGAAATCAAATGGAGCAGTGGTTCTCACATTAGCCAAAGCCCATATGCTCTAAATTAAGATCCTAACGACAGTAACAAAAGAAAAGAACCGGCTTGAATGCTCTTAAGCAATCCAGCCAGCTCTATGTTTAGATAATTAAGGATACAGACGGTTTAGTAGGCGTGGGAATGGGATGGTTTCCCTTACGTGTTCTACTCCGCTGATCCAGGCTACTGTTCTTTCAAGTCCAAGACCGAAGCCCGAATGAGGAACAGATCCATATTCTCTTAATTCCAGGTACCACTTGTATGCGTCTGTAGCCAGTTCATGCTCTTCAATGCGCGCTTTCATCAGCTCTGCATCATGGATACGTTCTGAACCGCCGATAATCTCTCCATACCCTTCTGGAGCGATTAAGTCAGCACATAATACCACATCATCACGATCCGGATCCGGCTGCATATAGAAAGGTTTTAGTGAAGTCGGATAGTGTGTGATGAACACAGGCTTATCGTAACTTTCAGCAATGGCTGTTTCGTGCGGAGCGCCAAAGTCATCTCCCCACTCGATATCATCAAAGCCTTTTTCATGCAATAATTTCAGGGCATCGTCATACGTGATGCGCGGGAACGGAGCTTTGATCTGCTCAAGTTTAGACAGGTCTCTTCCGAGGCGATCTAATTCAAGCTTACAGTTATCCAGTACGGATTGGACGATATAAGAAACATACTGCTCCTGTACTTCCAGGTTATCCTTGAAGTCATAAAATGCCATTTCAGGCTCGATCATCCAGAATTCGATTAGATGACGACGGGTCTTTGACTTCTCCGCCCTGAATGTTGGACCGAATGAGAATACTTTCCCTAGTGCCATGGCTGCAGCTTCCATATAAAGCTGTCCGCTTTGGGAAAGGTATGCGTCTTCTTCAAAATATTTAGTAGCAAATAATTCAGTCGTTCCTTCCGGTGCACTACCAGTGAGGATCGGTGGATCCACCTTGACGAATCCTTCTTGATTGAAGAATTCATATGTAGCACGGATGATTTCGTTCCGCACTTTCATCACGGCATGCTGTTTGCGGGAACGAAGCCAAAGGTGGCGGTGGTCCATCAGGAATTCTGTTCCATGCTCCTTCGGTGTGATTGGATAATCCACGGCTTCGTGGATCACTTCCACGCTCTTCACTTGTAGTTCGTATCCGAACGGTGAACGGGAATCTTCAGAAACCGTTCCTGTTACATATAGAGACGTTTCTTGAGTCAATGATTTTGCTTTTTGAAAGACTTCTTCTTCCACTTCACTTTTAACGACAACACCTTGAATGAATCCAGTACCGTCACGAAGCTGTAGAAAGGCAATTTTCCCACTTGAACGTTTGTTGGCAAGCCACGCCCCGATGGTTACTTCTTCACCAACGAACTTACTTACTTGAGATATAGTAGTTTTCACGATTTTTTTCCCTCCAAAAAAACTAAGACGCTTATGTATCGTTATTTATTATACATTTACCATTATCCCGTCGCAACAGATAGAGCAAAACGAGATGATTTTAAGGAAAAAGCAGACCGGCATACGGTCTGCGGGTCCCCTGTACTACTTGCTTTTATTGACAACAAATTCATGCATGCGCTCGATTGCTTCTTCAAGGGCATCAAGACTTGTGGCATATGAAAGACGGATATTGTTGTCTGACCCGAAACCTGAACCCGGGATGACGGCTACCTTCGCCTCTTCCAGTAGGGCTTTAGTAAATTCATCAACAGTGTTATAGCCTGTTTTCTTTGCGGCTTCTGACACATTCGGAAACAGATAGAAAGCACCTTGAGGCTTCAAGCAATGGTACCCTGGAATACGGTTCAATTTATCAAACACAATGTTTAAGCGATCTTCGAATGCCTCTCTCATATCCTCTACAGGCTTCTGATCCCCCATATAAGCTGCAACGGTCCCGTACTGTGAGGTCGTGGTAGGGTTGGAAGTCGAATGGCTGGCAAGATTGGTCATCGCTTTGATGACCAATTCGTCTCCTGCTGCATACCCGATTCTCCAACCTGTCATGGAATGTGATTTAGAGACTCCGTTGATCACGATGGTTTGATCTTTCAATTCCGGGGACAATTCTGCGATGGAAGTATGGGTGTTCCCACCATAAACCAACTTCTCATAAATTTCATCTGACACGATCATGATTCCCTTTTCCAAGCAAACTTCCCCGATGCCCTGAAGCTCTTCACGGGAATACAGCATACCTGTAGGGTTACTTGGTGTGTTGAGAATGACTGCTTTCGTTTTCGAAGTGACCGACTCTTCCAGTTGTTGTGGAGTGATTTTGTACTCATTCTCTTCTTTTCCTTCAACTATAACAGGAGTACCACCGGCAAGCTTCACTTGTTCAGGATAGCTGACCCAGTATGGTGTGGGGATGATGACTTCATCCCCTTCATTTAATAGAACTTGAAATAATGTATATAGAGCATGCTTTGCCCCACTTGTCACGATGATCTCTGATGGTTTGTATGTCAGGTGCTGATCGGTTTCAAACTTATGGATGATCGCTTCTTTCAGTTTGGCCATCCCACCGGACGGAGTATATTTCGTATGACCTTCCGTCATGGACTCATAGGCAGCCTTGATGATATGTTCCGGTGTATTAAAATCCGGTTCTCCGGCACCCAAACCGATGACATCGATTCCCTGTGACTTCATTTCCTTCGCTTTAGCCGTGATCGCTAACGTCGTGGATGGTGTTAATGCACTGACTCTATCAGCTAATGTGAATTTCATTTGTCGTGTTCCCCCTGATCATAAATTTTCAATTTTTCTCCACCATTCCCCTGAAGAAAACAGCAGATAATAATAATTTAAATTGTCTTGTTGATCTAAGTAGGTCATTTCCCATACCGGACCGACAGATTCATACCCTAGACGGACCGATAATAATTCTTTCGGTTTCTTTTCATCATTTAGTTTATTGATCGCCTGATCTTTTGTAATGCCATTTGCCCATTTTTTCTCAATAATTTTCCCTTTCTTATCGGGAACCCATGCGACCAGCTTTTCCTTCTGTTCGTTTTCACCCGTTACCACTACATAGGATTTTGAGCCATTATAAAAGCTCGTGTCCTCCACTTTCACGATGGCAGTTTCGTCTTTTACCCGCTTGAGGGCAAGGTCTCTCTGATGATCGAGAGGGTTCCGGGAAACTTGATACAGTAGGACGGAGGCCGATATTCCAATGACGATGAACAATAGTACGATGATGGTTATCCATTTTTTCATTACAATCACTCTTTATGTACGATAAATTGTTAATACTGCTTGATTCTGATCTTCCGGATCTAGTGCTAAACCAAACATATAATCATCTTTTTTTAACGTTCTATTCAATGTATCAACCACTTTATATAAGTTATCCGTATATTCGATACGGACTGTGGAAAGAACTTCAATTCGACTTTCCATATTGCTCCTCCTTTTAACTACTATCCTATTTCAAGTAAAAAACTCTAAACATATTATAACAACATAAGAGGCTGCCTTGGTAGGGGGATATCATAAAAACGATGATGAAATCACACATGGAAGGCTGAACTGTCAGCCTCCCTCCTTGAATACTCCATCTTCCTGATCAAACGTGAGCACCTCGTAGTTTCTCCTGTTAATTTTTACAGCTATCAACCCGTGTTGACCCGTTAAGTAAAGATCGATCCATGCTTCGTTGATAGCTTCAAGCATTTCACTATTCAGGAACCTTTCTTTAGAACGATAAAGAATGGCGGTTTGTGGGTCAACATGCTTAAGAAGCTTGGGAGACATGCCTTCTGTTTTGGCAGGGACAGGCAGTTTAACGATGTTAACATTTTCCAATGGTTTCTTGAGTAATACCCCTTCAGCATGTGATGATTGAGAACTCATCCAAAGAAAGCGATACTGAAAAAAGGTGATGGAAAAGTCCAATCCTTCACTCTTTTCATTTCCTTCGTGCACAGCCCTCATGGTTAATTCATCAGAGAATGCAAAGGTCTGGTCCTCTTGTATGGTATGAATGAATCGCGAGACTTGTTTCGGCATAAATGGTTCGAGGGATTTCCCTGCCACGATTTCTTCAATGCCGAACTTTTCAACCAGTTCAGCAATCATTCTTCCATCCACTTCACTCTTCTCCGTAATGATCAAACCCTTGATGTTGTCTATATGAATTTGATTGAAATAATAATAAAGTTGTCTTCGGTCCTTATATGTTCCTGTATTGATCAAATAATGATTGCCAGATGCCAGGTGAAGGACAGCGACCTCCCCTTTTTGAACAGGGAGGAAACTAATCGCATATTCCTCTTGGGACACATGTAGATCCACCTTGGGAACTTTCATTCCAAAGGCCTCTGACGTCATCAGGAGAAAAGACAGCATGGCCATTAGTATCACTTTCATTTACAATCCTCCAGTTTCACCTCTACCCTTTAGATTGTGTTAAAGGGGAGATTTTATCACTGAAGTTTCAAAGGATTTCAGAGCCAATCTTCAATCCAGGAAACCAGATCAAATAGATCGCCTTCTTTGACTTCCATTGATGGAATCGACTGTAAGAATGCTTTACCATACTTTGTTGTCTTGATTCTCCGGTCATACACAATCACGATACCCCGATCACTGCTTCTTCTGATCAGCCTTCCTACCCCTTGCTTGAAGCGAATGATGGCTTCAGGTAAGGAATGGGAAGAAAACGGGTTCTTCCCATTGGCTTTCAGGATATCCGATTTCGCCTGATTGACCGGCTCATCGGGCGGGGAAAACGGCAGTCTCACCATGGCAAGGCAGGACAGGTCCTCCCCCGGAATGTCCACCCCTTCCCAGAAACTGCTCGTCCCAAATAATATCGCCTTATCGAAACGTTGGAAATTCTTGGTCAACCGGGTGCGGCTACCTGATGTGATACCCTGTGCCATTAACACATATTCTTCCAATAAGCCACTGTCTTTCATGAGCTCATATGTTTTCCTCAGCATATCGTAGGACGTGAATAATATGAGCATTCGCCCTTTTGTCGCCTGGGCGACCCCTATCAAATGGGAGCTGATCGCCTCAATATATTCCTCGTTTTGAACCTGTTGAATTTCAGGTACATCCGTCGGAACGAATAGCCTTGAGACCTCACGATAGTCGAAGGGGGAAGTTAGCTGCAACTTTTTCACATTGTCTGTAAGTCCGATTTCATTCAAGAAATAATGAAATGATCCGCTGACGGTCAACGTGGCAGATGTCAACACCACACTTTTCTTCTTGCCGAAAATCTCACTCTGAAGATTCCCGTCGACTGTGATCGGCTGAGCCTGGATGGTCAGGCTGTTCGGCAGTGACCTTGTGTCTCCATCAAGCCAGAGAACATGGTTGTTCATGTCTTTTAGAAACACTGTCTGAAAATTCGTTCTCAATTCTGTCAAATCCACCAAAAAGCTATAAAATTCTTCAATTAATGCCTTCTCTTTATCAAGGAGTTTGATTTTCTTTTCCTTGATGGTATCCAGCACCCGCTGAAACTCCCTTTCAATATGCTTCATTCCTGAAATCACGCGTTCCATTGACATAATGACAGGTTGCCAATAACTGCTGTTTTTCATTTCATCGGTAATGCGCAGCTGGATCTTCTGGATCCCCGTTCTCTTTTTAGCCTTTTTATAGAATACATTTGTCAATACGGAAAAGGCTTCTTCCAGATCCATATAAAACTGACCGATGATCTTATCCAATTCAAAGGGATGGGTAATCAAATCCACTGAGTGATTCGAAAGAAGTTGATCCAGCCGGTAAAACAGTTGTTTATGATCCAACATCCCTAATTGTGACGTGCTGAACTTAATGGAGAGATAATCCATGATTACCCCCAGATGCTGTCGTGCTGATTTTTCCAAATGATGGGCCTCATCGATCACTAAATAATCGTAGGGAGGAAGCATGCTGCTCTCCCTCACCATATCGGTTAAAAGCATCGAATGGTTTGTGATGATGATATCTGCTTCCTGGGCATTCTTTCTTGCAGCAAGATAGAAATCCTTTCCCACCCAGGGATCTTTTGTTTGGGTGAGGTGCCAGCCGTCGTGTTTTAATCGATTCCAAAACAACTGCCCCCCGGAAGTGAGGTTCAATTCATCCATATCCCCGGTCTCGGTCCGTGTCAGCCATACAAGAATCTGCATCTTTGTCAAGATCACATCGTACTGGGACTCATCTTCCCTCAAGGACTGTTCGAATTTAAACAGATTTATGTAATGATTCTTCCCCTTCAAGAGAACCGTCCTGAATGGGGTTGGACTGATTTTCTCCAATAATTTAATTTCTTTATGAAGCAGTTGCTCTTGTAATTGAATGGTATATGTACTGATGACGACTTTTTCGTGAGTACGTTTGGCAAACAGAACAGCTGGCCACAAGTAACCCAGTGACTTTCCAACACCAGTACCAGCTTCGATGACCACATGCTGTGATTCATCAAAGGCATGTCCTATTTCTTTCATCATTTCCATTTGCTGCTCTCTTTTTTCATAGAAAGGAACATGTTGCGCCAGGTGTCCTTCTATATCGGGTGTGTTAAAATCGATCTCTTCATCGGTTGTCAGCAAGCGGGTTCTCTTACGAAGGGCAAGACCCCGGTATACCTCCAGTTCTTCTGAGAGATCCTCTGCATGTTTTTGTTTCTTTGTCACGATGCTGTCAAATAACAAATCAAGATCACTCTTCAAGTGATTCGAGAGTTTATGAAGTTTTTCAAGTGTGACCAGGGGCAGCTTTGAAAGTTCTTCGATAAAATAAAGAAGGATTTCAGCTGTCACATAAGCATCACTGTCTGCCTGATGCGGCCTGACATGGCTCAAATTCAATGTATTGGATAGCTCCGTCAGTTTAAAGCTGTCCGCCGATGGTAAAGCTACCTTTGCAAGTTCCACTGTATCAAAGGCAGGTCCCTTAAATGGATTATACCCTGCTTCTTCCAGTTCTGCCTGAAGAAATGAAAGATCAAATTGGACGTTGTGAGCGACAAAGATACCATGATCCAATATTTCCAGGATTTTCGGTGCAATTTCATGAAAGGACGGCGCGTCCTTCACCATGTCATCATTGATCCCGGTTAACTCCTCTATAAATGCAGGAATGGGTTTTCCCGGAGATACGAAGGATGTAAATTGATCGATGATTTTCCCGCCTTCTATTATTACCGCTGATAGTTGAATGATTTTTTCTCCCTTTTTAGGGGAATTTCCTGTTGTTTCCAAGTCTATGACAACCAATTTAAATGGGTACATGTTATTCACTGCCTTTATATAGATCCTACTCTTATGATTTTCTAAATAAGTGTACCACAAACAAAAAAGCAAGTCTCCTATTCCCAAATTAGAAGACTTGCCCATTTATTATAGTATTGTCGCTTCCGGTTCTGTTCCGATCATATCGATCACCCTGTTATTCTCTCCCATGATCGCCACTTTCGGGATATGGTTATGAACCATTTCCTCAGCAACCAGTTTATACGATATGATGATGACAATATCTCCTTTTTGCACGAGTCTTGCTGCCGCCCCGTTCAGACAGATGACGCCGCTCCCTCTTTCACCCGGTATGATATAGGTTTCCAGGCGTGCACCGTTATTGTTATTGACAATCTGAACCTTTTCATTAGCCATCATTCCGACAGCATCCAGAATATCCTGATCGATGGTAATGCTCCCGACATACTCAAGGTTTGCTTCGGTTACAGTCGCTCTATGGATTTTTCCACTCATCATCGTTCTAAACATGTGAATCCTCCTCCGGTTGTACATTGATGATTATATTATCTATTAATCTGGCTTGTTGGAATTGAACAGCTATAGCTATGATGATGTCATCTTCCAGCTGCTTCAGTTCCTCAAGCTCCGGGTATGAATACACTTCCACATAATCAATGGTACCAGAAGTGTTTGCTTGAATGATTTTAGAAATCCTCCCCGTAATGACAGACGGAGTCCTCTCTCCGTCTTCAATACTTTTAGCCGCTTCTTTCAAACTTCTATATAGGAAAGGGGCAACTTGTCTTTCCTCTTCAGACAGATAGACATTTCTCGAACTCTTCGCCAGTCCATCCTCTTCCCGAACGGTCGGGACACGGATGATTTCAACAGGAAAGAAATAATCGCTCACCAAGCCTTCTACCACTGCGACTTGTTGGGCATCCTTCTGGCCAAAGTAGGCCCTGGTAGGCTGCACAAGATGAAACAATTTCGTCAGGACGGTCACAACTCCATCAAAATGACCTTCCCTCTTCCGGCCGCACAGTACATCTACACGCTCTTTCACCCTCATAGTCACTGACTGACTCCCCCTGTACATGTCAGCCACTTCAGGAATGAAAAGGATATCCACCCCTGACGTCCTTGCTAACTCCGTATCCCTTTCCACATCACGGGGATAGCGGTCAAAGTCTTCATTTGGCCCGAACTGCAGGGGGTTCACAAAAATACTCATCACGACGATTTCATTTTGACTTCTTGCTTCTTTCGCCAGGGTCAAATGCCCTTCATGAAGAAATCCCATTGTAGGAACGAATCCAATCGTCTTCCCCGTTTTTTTCAACGATTCTATACTCAGTCTCAAATCACTTATCTTTGTTATGACGTTCATTTGTTCATCCCGCCATAAAGAGAATGAAGTTCCTCATCCCGCATAGTAAAGGAATGTTCATCTGTCGGAAAGCTCTTACCCTTTACTTCATCAATATAGCTCTTTAGGCTGTCATGCATGACGTCTGATGCATTCCCATATTGTTTGACAAACTTAGGGACGCGGTTCACACCATACGTCACAAGGTCATGGAACACTAAAACCTGACCGTCGGTGTTAACTCCGGCACCGATGCCGATCGTCGGAATCGTTAAGGCTTCTGATATCTCCTTTGCGATTTGCTTCGGTACACATTCAAGTACCAGGGCGAAGGCACCTGCCTCTTCACATTTTATACTATCTTGGATCAATTTCTTTGCTGTGTCTGCTGTCTTCCCCTGAACTTTATATCCTCCAAGTATCCCAACGGATTGAGGAGTCAATCCTAAATGGGCCACCACGGGAATTCCCGCACTTGTAAGGTCCCTTATTCGATCGATGACGTGGGCGCCTCCTTCGACCTTTACGGCATGGGCCCCTCCCTGTTGAAGGATGTCCGCCGCCGTTTTAAGGGTTTCTTCCCTCGATAGGTGATACGACATAAACGGCATATCTGTCACGATAAACGTATTCGATGCCCCTCTTTTTACGGCCTTCGTATGATGAATCATATCGAATACCGTCACAGGTACCGTAGAGTCATATCCTAAAACGACCATGCCCAAGCTGTCCCCCACCAGAATGACATCGATACCCGCTTCCTCGGCTACTTTCGCACTTGGATAATCATAAGCTGTAACCATGGCAATCTTTTCTTTTTCAATCTTCATATTATGAAAATCTGTTGTTTGTTTCATGTTATCCTCCTTCTTTTCAGTCAGAGGTGACGAAACGGAATGAAAGCACTTTCATGACGAAAATAAAAAAACCTCCTGAAAAAAATGACAGAAGGATCATGAGTGTTTTATATCATTGTTTCGACCCTCTGTCCCAGTCCACAATGGATCAAGGCAGAAATAGTATTGAAAATCAAATGTACGTTTCTATCAGGTGCAGTTCCAAGGATACTGCCCAATTGGATTATACCATAAAAGAACGGGATGGCTACACAGATTTCCATCCCGCTGCAAGTTCAAACATTTACTTCAATATCGGCGGAGTAGATCTGATGGACCGTCCCGCCTGCGTCTTCGATCTTCAGTACGCCTTCATCCGTGATTCCGAGCGCTCTGCCTTCAATGGTTCCATTGATGGTTCTTGCCCGGATCTTCTTCCCGATACTGATGGCATAGCTTTCCCATAAAAGCTTGATTGGTGTGAATCCTTCTTTCATGTAAAGTGAATACAACGCCTCTATCCGTTCCAGTAATCCTTGAACAATGACAGATCTTGATAAGGTTCTGCCTTCTTCGATGGATAGCGACGTTGCAATCTTTTGAATCTCATCGGGGAAATGGTCTTTCGTCTGGTTGACATTCATCCCTATCCCGATAATGATGGAATTAATTTTATCCGATTCAGCCTGAAGTTCTGTCAGGATGCCCGTCACCTTTTTCCCCTCAATGAGTATGTCGTTTGGCCATTTGATCTGTGGATGGAGGCCGGTAACCTCCTCGATCGCCTGGACCACGGCCACGGCAGCTATAAGTGTGAATTGTGGGGCTTTTTGAGGTGGAAGGTGCGGCTTTAAGATTAAGCTCATCCAAATACCGGTACCTTTCGAGGAGTGCCACTCCCTCATCAATCTGCCTCTTCCGGCAGTCTGTTCGTCTGCAATCACCAATGTACCTTCTTCCGCTCCATTACTTGCAAGGGTATGAGCGATCCTCTGTGTGCTTGGAACAGATTCTTCATAATGGATCGAGGTCCCTAGCGTCAGGGTTTGTAAGCCTAAACGTATTTTACTTTCTGTGACACTATCAGGCGTCTCTATGATCCGGTATCCTTTTTTCCTTACCGCTTCCAATACAAAACCTTCTTTACGAAGCTCTTCGATATGTTTCCAGATTGCAGTACGCGAACAACCCGCTATATCAGCAAGGGCTTGTCCGGATAAAAATTCCTGATCCGATTCGAATAGCGCTTGAAGGACTTTTTTTCTTATAGTCGATTGCATTCTGTGAGCCACCTCCTTATCTCTTCTTTATCATTGGGGATTGTCTCATTAATGATAGCTGATTCAATTTCAAGCAATCGTTCTTTCACCCATGGACCACCCTTTTGGTCAGCCCATGCCATTAAGTCCGTACCTGTTACATCTAGTTCTTGCCTGGACGAGATTGCGAGGTTGCGATATTGCTCCATTACTCTTTCCACCGAAAAGTCTGATGAAGGTTCCAAGCATCCGTATACTTTTTCAACATTAAGTGCTACTTCGAGACCGGCACGATATAATAATGTCTTTGTCCATCCAGTTTTCCTTTCCTTTAAAATATCGAGTTCTTTGGAACGGACCCTGATCATTTTGGAAGGAAGTCTCCACCCTTTCAGAAAGCCCTGCACATCTACCTCCCCTATATAAGTCAGTAAGAGAAGCCAGGCTTGATCTTTATTTAATGTGTCCAAACCAGGGAGGTCTGCTAACGCTTTGAGTTGTGCACCGTATCCACCTAGATAGGGAAGCTCCTTGTACAAATGGGTGTCCACAAGGAGCTTCAGCCCTTTTTGCTTCCATAGGCCAGCCAGTATTTTCTCGAATTCCATTGTTTTTCGTTCAACTGCTATATGCTCCAGAAGTCTCGAGTGCTCCCTTAAGCTGATTAATGTAGATGATTCGAGACTGAAGCCGAGCTGACTGACAAACCGGACTGCCCTCATCATGCGCAAGGCATCCTCAGTAAACCTCATTTCCGGTGAGCCTACGGTCCGTATCAACCTATTATGTATGTCTTCTTTACCATGATAAGGATCCATGATAGTGCCATCGCAGTTCATGGCCATGCTGTTCATGGTGAAATCCCGGCGCTTCAAGTCCCCGTCTAGTGAACGGATAAATTCTACCTTATCTGGCCTTCTATAATCCGTATAGGAAGACTCGCTCCTAAACGTGGTGATTTCATATTCTCTGCCCTCTTCCAAAACGAGGACCGTCCCATGTTCAATACCGAGATCAATCGTTCTATGGAAGATTGCTTTTACCTCTTCCGGGTAGGCAGAAGTGGCGATATCTACGTCATTGATCGTTCTGCCAAGTAAGTGATCCCGGACAGATCCTCCAACGAAATAAGCTTCAAACCCTGCCTTTTCAAGCTTTTTCAATATGGGAACAGCTTGTTGGAATATGGTTGGTAACATTCTTAACACCTGCTTTACTTGAATCGACTAAAGGATCCCTGACAGTTCACAAAAGATTCTTATAGATTTGTTCATACTGTTCGACTATTTTGCTCGAGTGAAATTTCGTCCGTGCCGTTTGGAGGGCATTCTTCGATAATTCCATGTGGAGCTTCTCGTCCTTCATCAATTGCAATGCCTTCCCGGCAATTTGTTTGACGTTTCCGATTTCACAGATAAATCCGTTGTATCCATCTTCGATCACTTCAGGGATACCGCCTACATTCGTGCCGATGCTTGGAACACCACAAGCCATCGCTTCGAGTGCGACTAAACCGAAGCTCTCTTTTTCTGAAAGTAATAGTTTGATATCACTGATCGAATAAAGTTCTTCCAGATTATCCTGTTTTCCAAGGAATAAAACACGATCTTCTAATCCAAGCTCCTTTACCTGCTTGCATATGAGTGTCATTTCAGGTCCGTCCCCTACAAGGAGAAGCTTGGATGGAATTTCCTTCTGGATGAGGTTGAAGGAAGCGACTACATCGGTCACCCTTTTCACACCACGGAAGTTTGATACATGGATGATGACTTTTTCATGATCCTTGATTCCATATTCTTTTCTTAGATGACTGGAATCCACTTCCCTGTATACCCTCTCATCAATAAAATTATAAACCGTTTGGATCTCTTTATCAGGCTGGATCAAATCATGGGTTTGTTTTACTAAAGCGGAAGAAACCGCCGTCACGACATCCGACTTTTCAATACCGAAGCGAATGGCCCCTGTCAGAGATGGATCGTACCCAAGAACCGTAATATCCGTTCCGTGTAAGGTGGTGACGATCTTCACGTCTTTCCCGGACATTTGTTTCCCCAATATGGCACAGACAGCATGGGGAATCGCATAATGCACATGCAGGATATCCAGGCTTTCCCGTTCCGTGATTTCCGCCATCTTATTCGCCAATGCAAGATCATAAGGAGGATATTGAAACACTGAATATTGACTCACTTCTACTTGATGAAAATAAATATTGTGATACATTTTGTTCAATCTGAACGGAATGCTCGAGGTAATAAAATGTATTTCATGGCCTTTCTCAGCCAGTAATTTCCCGAGCTCGGTTGCCACTACTCCTGATCCTCCGACCGTCGGATAGCAGGTAATTCCTATCTTCAACTTCTTCATACACTTAATCTCCTAACAAATCATGATGCAAGATAAGGGTGTTATAGGAAAAGAATCCTTCTGCATAGCGGAGTCCCGCATCTTTCCCCATCATTCTCTCCCTTGCTTCAACCGCTTCGATATATCCGTCTGTTAAAGGAGTCGACACTCCGTCGGATCCTTTAGAGAATTGGCTTCCATATGCTCGAAGGCTCGCAATCTTTGCTTGCATATACGGCTCGATATCCACAACAAATTGAGGTTTATGAAAACCGTTGATCATATAGAAATAGAGGTGAGGCGTTTTATGGACCGGGGTTTCGGAATGAAACTTCCGGATTCCCGCAGAGAAAAATGCCTCTTTCACCAGTCGGGAAACATTTCCATGATCAGGATGGCGATCTTGGTCATAGGGAGCAAATATTGCTTTCGGTTTATACGTTCTAATCAAGTTGACGACTTTCTCAATGTGTTCGTCCGTTATGTATATTCCCCGGTCGGGTATATCGAGGGTCACTCTCTTACATGCCCCTAATATGTCTGCTGCCCTAAGCGCTTCCTCTTTTCGCAAAGAAACCGTCCCATTGGAAGACAGCTCTGCCTCTGTAATATCGCAGATGACAATATTCTTTCCCTCAGCAGCATATTTCGCCAGGGTCCCTCCCATACCGATTTCCACATCGTCTGCATGTGCTCCAAACGCAAGGATGTCTATTTGTTGGTCCACATTACTCCTCCTTTTCCTTCACTACACTCCGCCACGCAATATCCCCTCTGTCAAGACCTCTTACCAGCACTTCAGCAGTACCCATATTGGTCGCGAGCGGTACTGAATACACATCACAAAGCCTGATCAGGGCCGTCACGTCAGGTTCGTGGGGCTGTGCGGTCAGGGGATCCCGGAAGAAAAGGATAAGGTCCATTTTATTATTGGCGATGTAAGAACCTATTTCCTGGTCTCCTCCCAAAGGGCCTGAACGGAATCGATGGACGGATAAACCCGTTTCTTCTCCGATTCTTTTTCCCGTTGTCCCCGTGGCAAAGAGGGAGTGTTTCTCTATGATTGACTTGTATGCAAGCACGAAACGAATAAGATCATCTTTTTTCTTATCATGAGCAATCAGCGCAATATTCATAACACTCACCCTTTAGTCTAATATATTTTCAAGTCCATACACTAATGTGTCCAGTTTCATGACCGTGTCCACAGAAACCTTCACTCCCGACATGAAACTTCCTCTGTTAAAGGAATCATGGCGTATCGTCAATGTTTGTCCCTCTGCTCCTAACATTACCTGTTGATGTGCGATGAGTCCTGGGAGGCGTACACTGTGAATATGCATCCCATCTACATTCGCTCCCCTGGCACCGCTATGTGTTTCCTTCTCATCAGGATGCCCCTGCTCCTTCGATTGCCTTACTTCCCTGATCATTTCTGCCGTTTTCACGGCCGTACCGGATGGTGCATCCAATTTTTGATCATGATGCAGTTCAATAATTTCAATATCATCGAAATATTTTGCAGCCATCTGAGAGAATTTCATCATGAGCACGGCTCCAATCGCAAAATTGGGAGCAATGATGCATCCAAGTGACTTGGATTCTGCCAGTTCCCTCAATTCTTCCAGTTCATCTGCAGAAAAACCCGTTGTCCCGACAACCGGTCTGACCCCATATTCCAGGGCCGTTTTCGTATGATGATACCCGACTTCAGGCGTCGTCAAGTCAATCAACACATGAGGCGCCCCATCTTGAAAGCATGCCTCTATATCTGAATACACCGGCACATCCAGATCCGCTTCCTTCTTGTGATCGATTACGCTAATAAGAGTAAAATGCTCGGTGTCCTTCACCAATTGAACAGCTTCCTTCCCCATTCTTCCTCTCGGTCCTGCAATCGTGATGTTAATTTGCTCCACCTTCATCCCCACTTTCGATTCTGGTCCATCGATCTTTATCTCTTGTATTAAACTTATGCATTACTGTATTGTGGGCTTCTTCAAGGCTGATATCCAGGGAGTTGGCCAAACAGATAACGACAAACAACAGATCCCCCAGCTCTTCCTCAATCGTGTTTTCTTTTTCTGTATGTTTCTTTGGTTTTTCACCATGGTAATGATTTACTTCTCTCGCTAATTCACCAAGCTCCTCGGTAAGACGCGCTACCATCGCCAATGGACTGAAATAACCCTCTTTGAATTGACTTATGTATTGGTCCACTTCTTTTTGTAATTGATTCATCGTTTTATTTTTATCCATAAGAAGTCTCACTCCTTCATTATCTCCTATCATGTTAGCTAAATCCTTCCCGTTTGACAAATATTACGTTTGATTTTGAAAGTCTTCGTTGCCAGTTTGTTTTTCTTCTTATATAATGTCTCTGTCAACTTAGATAATACTATAAAAGGAGGGAAACACAGATGTTGGGATTACGCATTAAAAATATATTGTTCATCTTATTAGGGTCGGCTATATTTGCTTTTGGACTCGTACATTTTAATATCCAAAATAAACTGGCTGAAGGTGGATTCACGGGAATAACGCTCATCCTTTATTTCTTATTTGATATTGATCCGTCGTACTCCAACCTTGCCTTAAATATACCCCTATTCTTCCTGGGATGGAAGCTCCTCGGGAAGAAAGCTTTCTATTATACTGTGATCGGGACTGTAGCTCTATCCGTATTTCTATGGATTTTTCAACGGTATCAAATGACCATCAACCTCGAAGGGGATCTTTTTCTCGCGGCCTTATTTGCGGGTGTTTTCATTGGAATAGGACTGGGGATCATTTTCAGATACGGAGGTACGACAGGCGGGGTGGATATCATCGCCCGACTTGCCCACAAATACATAGGGTGGAGCATGGGAAAGACGATGTTCATGTTTGATGCCGTCGTCATCGGCGTCTCACTCATTACGTATTTGGAATACCGGGAAGCGATGTACACGCTGGTAGCTGTTTTTGTGGCTGCAAGGGTCATCGATTTCATGCAGGAAGGGGCTTACTCTGCCAGGGGGGCCATGATCATTTCAGAACGCAATGAAGAAATCGCCACTGTCATCAATGAGAAAATGGACCGGGGAGTGACCGTATTACGCGGCCACGGCTCGTTTACGAAACAAGAGCGGGAAGTTCTTTACTGCGTAGTCGGGAAAAATGAAATCGTCAGACTGAAAAACATCATTACAAGCGTTGATCCTCACGCCTTCGTATCCGTCACCGTGGTCCATGACGTTCTCGGCGAAGGATTCACACTCGATGCAGATAAAAACCCTATACTGGACTAGAGGGAATCGTACGTCAAACCAAAAGCAGCCGGACTCGGAGGATCCTCCGAGTCCGGCTGCTTTATTGTATTCTTAATCGTCACCATTCATCCCGGTGAAAATAAGTACCAGTCTTATCAGTTCAATGATGGCCACTGCTGCAGCGGCTACATACGTCATTGCTGCTGCGTTCAGCACTTTTCTGGCATGACGCTCTTCTTCATTGCGGATCAAGCCAATGGAAACGATTTGATTCATCGCCCTCGATGATGCATTGAACTCAACAGGAAGCGTGATCAATTGGAACACAACCCCTGCGGCCATTAAAATGATCCCAAGCAGGAACATACCGGTTAATTGAGTGAAAATGCCGATCATCAAGAAGATCCAGGACATATTAGAACCGATATTCGCTACCGGTACAAGAGCATGGCGGAATCTTAGAAATGCATAGCTTTCAGCGTCCTGTATGGCGTGTCCTACTTCATGCGCAGCCACTGCCGCCCCGGCGACCGAGTGCCCGTGGTAGTTATCAGGTGATAACGCTACGGTTTTCGTCATCGGATTATAGTGATCACTCAGAAACCCTCTGCCTTCCACAACTTTTACATTGTGCAAACCATTTTCATCAAGAATCCTTCTGGCCATTTCCCTGCCGGTCATACCCGAAGTCGTAGCCACTTTTGAATATTTCTTAAACGTACTCTTTACACGCATCTGTGCTCCTATTGGAATAAGAGCAATCAGTAAAAAGTAAATCAAAAATCCTGCCATTATCGCTAAAACCTCCAGATGTATAGATTACCTAAATTTTATAGCGCCATCCTCGTACTGTCAATTTTTTTGACGTTCGGACTTTTTCACTTCATCCTGTCCCTTATATTTTCTCCAACCTACATAAGATAATGTAGATACAATGATACTGCCCGTCGAAATGATGACCCACCAAAGGGAAGGATCCGCTTCATCCTCTGTCATGTTCTCGAATAGTTTTTGTAGATCCGTTTCCAAAGCCGTCAGCTCACTCATCGTTTGTTCCCCTTCCAACACATCCTGACGATAGTGATCCAAGTAAGTGATCCTTGCATCCAGTGATTGAGCCCGCTCAACTGGAATATCCAATTTAATACTCGGTTGAATGATATTATATTTTGATAAAAACACATTCAATGTCGTTTGGTATTCATCAACATTTCCGTTTTCCGCTGCAACCTTTACACCATTAAAGGCTTCCATGATCGGGTCTTCCATTTCAACCCATAAAGGCTGATGCTGACTGTTTAATGCATCCATCACCAGTCGGAACTTCGTAACGGCATTCACCTTTTGCTCAAGAGCAAGGGAGGAATGGTTGATACTTTCCAATGCAAGATTATGTGAAATGGTAAGAATTCTAAGCTCATCCATCGAGAAGGACTGTTGGACACTCAAAGAGGCAAATTCTTCGGAGAAATAAACTAATAGATGCTTGGCTTCTTCATACCTGCCTGCCTTTGTCATCTGTAAAGCCTGATCTGATATATCATCGAGCTCGTTGATTGGAGACGGAGATTCTACAGCGATTAATGGGTGAGGTACTAAAATGAGAAATAAGAAAAGCGTGATAAAAAATTGGATTAATTTCATACTTGTCCCCCCTAAAACTACTAATAAAGTGTATGAAGGGGTGGACAAGAGTAGACCATAAATCAGTCAAACTTATAGTCAAGAGAGAGACGATTTGTTTTCTGCGTGAAATAATACGCAATGGCGATGGAGATGATGCTGAGCCAGAAAGTGAAATATCCGATATTCTGAATATACATATAGAGTCTTGAATATACAGGAAACTGCATGTAAACATAATCGATGATATCATTATGGACGGTCCAGACAGCCCCTGCGGCAATATGCCACAACTTCACCCGGTAAAACGAGGAATATAGGATACCCTGCACGGCCATTGCCGCGTGTGAAGCCATCAGCATATATCCTTCCCAAGGCAAATCACCCGATACCATGAGGGTCAACAGGTTCATGATCACTGCCCAAACTCCGTATTTAAACAGGGTGATGATGGCAAGTACTTCAAAAATCGGCCAATTACGATTCAGTATAAACGCGATTAATACGAAACAAAAAAATAGACTGGCTGTCGGACTATCCGGGACAAACAGTAAAAACTGGGGAGGAGTATTTCGGAGCTGTGACATATACCATATGTATCCATAGATGGTACCGAATACATTCACTAATAGCAGCAACCATAAAAAGGTTTTATTTCTTAGTATCGTCATGATCCAGAGCATGTTTGCACCTCTCTTTCAAGTAGAAAAAAAGGGCCGACAGAAGCCGGCCCTTTTTCAATATTATTCTTCTAAACCAGAAATGAATTCAGAGAGTTTCTTCAACTCTTCATCTGTCCCTTTAAATAAACCTGCAGGCATGCCCGGTGGTTTACCGTTTTTAGCGATCTTCGCAATTTCTTCAGGTGCAAGACCCGTTCCGATTAAGGAAGGACCCGCCCCACCCTGCAAATTCTCACCATGACAGTTAATACAACCATTCTTCTGATCAGAAAAAATCTTATATCCTTCAGATTCTTTATCGATATCCACTTCAGCACGGATCTTCCCTTGTTCCTCAGCCGCTTCCCAGTCATGGGTCGCAACGGATTCCCAAGTCAGGAAGTACGTAGCTGCAAGTGCCAATAACATGAATCCTACTGCAAAAGGACGTTTTGTTGGACGGCGTTCAGGTCCTATATCTATGAATGGTGCAAGTAAAAGTGCCCCAAACGCGATTCCAGGAATGACGAACGCTCCGATAACATTATAAGGTCCAGATGCATATGTGTACTTAAGTAATTGGTATAAGAATAAGAAATACCAGTCAGGTAATGGAATATATCCAGTATCTGTCGGATCGGCTATACGTTCTAACGGTGATGGATGAGCAACCGTTAAACAAAGATAACCGATAAGGAAAACAGCTCCTACCAGCCACTCCTTCAATAAGAAGTTCGGCCAGAAAGCTTCTGTTTTACCAGGGAACTCCGAATAGTCTTTCGGTATATTCGGCTTTTTGTCTGCAGGAACCCGGGAGTCCCCTACAAACTTCATCCCTTTTCCTCGATGCATAGTGTCCCCCTCCTTTTATTAGGTTAATCATTTACAATTGTTTCTTATAGTGGTCCGGAAATACCTTGCTTACGGATCATCAGGAAGTGAGCTCCCATCAAACCAAGTAGAGCAGCAGGCAGGAAGAATACGTGAATAGCGAAGAAACGAGTCAGAGTCTGTGCCCCGACGATGTGAGCATCTCCCGCTAATAACATTTTCACCTGATCTCCGATAAATGGAGTGGCCCCTGCTATTTCAAGACCTACTTTCGTCGCGAATAGCGCTTTCATATCCCAAGGCAGTAAATAGCCGGTGAAACCAAGCCCTAACATAACGAAGAAAATAAGAACCCCAACAACCCAGTTCAATTCACGAGGTTTTTTGTATGCACCTTGGAAGAAGACGCGTAGTGTATGTAAGAACATCATTACGATAACCAAACTGGCTCCCCAGTGATGCATTCCGCGGACAATTTGTCCAAATGCAACTTCATTTTGCAGATAATACACAGATTCCCAAGCGTTTTTAATATCTGGAACATAGTACATCGTTAAGAACATTCCGGATAAAATTTGGATGACGGTTACGAAGAATGTCAATCCTCCGAAGCAGTAAACAAACGCAGAAAAGTGATGCGCAGGGTTTACATGTTCAGGAACTTCGTGATCCGCGATATCGCGCCACAAAGGCGTAATGTCTAAACGCTCGTCAACCCAATCATAGATCTTGTTCAGCACAGATTACGCCCCCTTACTTAACAAATTTATTTGGTTCTGGTTGTCCAAGATAAAGAATTCCATCTTTTACTTTTGTCGGATATGAATCCAACGGTGCTGTCGGTGGTGTACCTGGTACATTCTCACCGTTCTTGTGATACATTCCACCATGACATGGGCAATAGAACATTTCTTTATGATCCGGATTCCCATTCCAGTTAACTGTACAACCGAGGTGCTTACAAACCGGTGAAAGAGCAATGATTTTGTCTTCTTTGTTCTTATATACCCAAGCGGTTTGTGTAACTTCTGATGTGTACCACGCATCTTTTTGCTCATATGAGAAATCGACACGTACTGGTTCATTCGATAATTCTGAAACCTTTTGCTTAGTCGCTCTAAAATCTCCCGCAGCTTCCGTTTTCAACACTGGATCCACTGCAAAGCGAACCATCGGCATTAACATTCCCGCCGCCATGAAACCGCCTACACCCGTAAGTGTATAGTTAAGGAATTGACGTCTAGATACACGATGTTTGCTCATCCTTTTCCCCCCTCTATCGTAAGGTAAGTCCGTCGGACATATTTCGCACAAATATAAAACTAGGACATAACTATGATATATTAAACTCTATACAAGGTCAATAACTCTCGTATCTAAAAGATGGAAACAATGTGAAGTTTTTATGAATTTTTTTGCCATTTTTGTACAATCACATTTAACAGCTGCTTTACCTGATCTTCCATAATCGAATGTTTATATTGTTCGTCCAGGTTTTCAAGAGGAATGGATGGGACCCATATCAAGCCTTCTCCGAGTTTATCCTCGACCTTTTTCCACCCGCTGTCTGAAGTCAGAAAGAAGACATGCTTCACACCGCTCACGGTTAATTCTCTTGCCCATTGGGATAATTCGGATACCTCGCGATCCACCGATGATGACATCCTATACGTAAATGAAGGGATCATCATCATTCTACCCTTGAATTGCCTTTCCAGGTGCAGAGTGAGTAGATTGATAAACTCTGATTGTGCTGCTGAGACTCTTATATCCTTCCCGAAATCAACAGGGACAACGGGAATGACAGCCGTATCTACATATGCTTTTTCGGCTTCGAACACTTCAATATCTTTTACGTTCCAATTCATATATAACCCTCACTTTTTTCTTTCATTTTCCACTTCCCATCTTATCACTTTATATCATCTCATATAAAGCGATTTCACTTTTTTATACAAGCGCTTTACATATAAAACGTGCTCCCTGGTGAAATACTCCCCGGGATAGGTATACTTAATGGGGATAAACCACTCAGGACACGAAAAGAGCCTCGTTCATAGTATGCACCATTCTTAATCTTACTATCTAAAAAAGACAATAAAAAAATCGAATGAAGAGAGGGCGTTTCTCTTCATTCGACTTATCAGGTAAGGCTATTCAATTCTTTGGTCAATTTATTGAAAGCCTTTTTGTCACCGGTATCCAATGCTAAATCGATGGCCTTTAACAAGCGGTCCTTCCTGAAGGTCTGCAGGCTGTCCTCTAGAAACCGTTCAGCTACCATTCTGTCTTTTTCATTGATCAGTAAGTATTTCGGCATAAACGGATTTTCTTCCAGTACGGCTGCAAATTGATAACTGGAATTTGCCTTACTGAAGTTTAGCTGAATGTAAATGTCTTCATCCTTGTTCAATCGGATATCATGAAAGGACTTTTCTGCGTCCGTTGTCATGATATTCTCTTTATAGAACCGGAATGGAACATCTTCGACACAATGGGTGGACATCACCAAGCCTCTCGGACAGTACTGGGATTCTTCGACAAAGTGAACCTTTTTCATTAGTTGGTCATGACTCATCAGATAATTTAAGATCCACACACATTCTCTTCGTTTTAATTGATATCGGTTCAAAAACCAGCGGATAAATTCTTTCTTCTCGTTGACAGAAACAGGGGTGGTCATGGTTTTCCCTCCTCTGCAGAATCCTTTTTAAAAGGTCCGTTTTTCTTTCATCATAAAGTTTAGGTCACATTCATAAGCCCTTAGCCATATTCATTTCCTAACGTCCAAGTCCCTTAGACCCACCGTCACTGATCAGTCTTGTAATCTTTCAATCAGGTCCTGCCATTCGTCATTTGAAGGATCCATTTCAATCAGGTGTTTATATACTTCTACTGCTTCACCCCTGAGTCCTTCTTCTACTAGAAATTGTCCGAACTCTAGTAAAAACTCTTGATGATTCTTAAAGTAAGTATATGCAATACGGTATTGTTTTAATGCATGATTATATTGTTCAAGCCCTTCATAAGCTTTTGCCAGATCCCAGTTGATCTGAGGCTCTTCTTCTCCTTCTACCGTCAGCATCTGGGCAATCTCCAGCACATCTTCATACCGGTCCTGTGTAAAGAACAATTTATTGATGATAAGGGCAGCCTCCACATAACCGGGGTCAAGCGCCAAGGCTTCCCGAAGGAACGCTTCCGCTGCTTTTTCATGGCCCATCTTCAATGAAATCTTGCCTCCGAATACATTCAGTTCTTTATTGTATTCATCCTGCTTCACACCTGCCTGAACGGCTTCCAGGCTCTCTTGAAGCTTTTCTTCACGCTCATACGACTTCGCCAGTAGTAAATAGACAGAATGATATTCAGGATCCAGTTCCTTGACGGAAACGAATTTTTCAATCGCCTTTTCGTAATAACCTGCCTGATAGGCTGTAAAGGCATAGCCGAACAGTGTATTGATTTCCAGATGTTCTTGAAGAGCTTTTTCATAATGGGTCAAAGCTTCTTCGAATGCTCCTCCTACACTATAGGCCTCGGCCAATCTCTGGTGGACATTGGTTCCTCCAAGTTCAGTCGTCCCCTTTTCAATGAGGATCTGATAATGCCTGATCGCTTCCAGGAATCTGCCCGTTTCAGAATACAATTCCCCCAGTCCGAAATCGATGACAGGTTCATCGGGCAATAACCTCTTAGCTTGAAGAAGCTTTTGTTCGCTTACTTCAAACAAACCCTGCATTTGATATAGATCTGCTAAAAGAAGAAGTGACCTTGGATAGGTGGGGTCTTTCTCATCCAATTCTGCAAGCGTCTCGATGGCTTCCTCTTCTTTATCCATCTCCACCAGCACTTCCGCCAGTTCAATGAGAAGCTCACCCTCACCCGGATAATATTGAAGGAGATTCCCGTACAGCTCTTTTGCTTCCTCCAGAAAACCCAGATGATGTAATTCTTCGGCAAGACTGAATTTTTCTTCATGACTCCCAAATTTCAGCACTTGATTATATTGTTTCTTTGCTTCTTTTAAATTTCCTTCATTTAAAGATGATAACATTTGTTCAGCGTATGACATGGTCAATCCCTTTCTATAAAAAAGCTTGTATTCAATTAAGTAAAATATCCCGGGGTTTGTATGATCAGTTCTTCACCAGCTCCAGGATAAAAATGACCTCGATTATTTATATAATGATATTTCCCTTTGTTCATAGTACATTTTAGCACATGATGATCATAATGAAATGATAATGGCTCAGCACCCAACTCGCCTTCAGGCTTCATATAGAGGTTATAACATATTTCTCCACCAACCAAAAAATTTCCTCTAAGGGGATATATTCCAATTTTCTTCAATATGCTTAATTTCAGTGGTTCTTTTTCGGGGATTTCAGCAGGAATATGGGGAATACCCTCGCTTTTCATCGAATTCTGCCATATTTTAAGATGCTTCATTTTGGTTTTATTGTCTATGTCTGTCGTAAAAAAAGGGACAAAAGTAATAGGGTAATCATACAATAATCCTTTGATCCATCCCCACGGAATGTCTCTTAATACAGCTGCTTCGTCCAGATCGATCCAGATGACAGGAACTTTATGCCGCTTACATGCCCGTATGATGTTCGGGGTAATCAGATTCGCAGATATTTTTAATCCTATCGTATAATCAATGGGACTGTTGAGCAACGCTGTTTTCCGTTCATTTAATCGTTTAAGAAATTCATACTCATACTGTATTGAAAAAGCCGTTAAAACCGTGGTACACCCTCTTTTTATAAATTCGTCAAGGTAATAGTTCTTTACGGTGGAAAAATCACTCCCTTGGGGTACCATTAAGTCACACATGACATGTCCGGGCGTCATCAAAAAAAGGGAAACATCCATTTTCATGTACTTGTAGTACTGAAAGCTGTTCCTGATGGCTGAAATCCTGCCGTCTTTTATCAATAGTGAAGAGTGAGTATGCTTGGTGTCCTTTACCCAATTGGCGTTTTCAATGATATAGGTGCTCAACCCGTCATCACCTTCCTTTATAGACAAGCTATGAAGGGAAGGATGAATTCATGCCACCCACTCATTAAAAAGAGAGGCGGATTTAGCCCTAAGACCAACCACCTCTCACATTATTGATTCAGTTCGCCAACAGTTTGTTGATGTGTTCAAAGAAAGTCGGATACGAGATCTTCACGGCCTCTGCATCTTCTAAATATACATCTGAGTCCGTTAACAGGGAAGCGACTGCCAGAGTCATGCCAATCCGGTGGTCGCCCCAGGAATGGACTTCTCCACCGCGTAAAGGGGTTTTCCCCTCGATGATCATCCCGTCGTCTGTACCCTGTATGTTTGCACCAAGCTTTCCAAGCTCCTTCACAACAGCATCGATTCGATTGGTTTCCTTCACTTTTAATTCCTCGGCATCCTTGATGACGGTCTTCCCGTCCGCTTGTGAAGCTAAAAGGGCAATGATGGGAATTTCGTCGATCAAAGAAGGAATCAGGTCCCCTCCGATTTCAATTCCTGTAAGTTTGGACGTATGCACCATAATATCACCGACCGGTTCACCTTCGGTTGATTGCTCCATGACCTCAATGGACGCACCCATTTTCTTCATCACTTCCACAATACCGGTTCGCGTTTCATTTAGCCCGACATTCTTCAACAATACTCTACTATCTGGAACGATGGCTGCGGCCACCATGAAAAAGGCTGCTGAGGAAATGTCTCCAGGTACAAGGATTTCCGTGCCTTTCAATACCTGTCCTCCCTTTACTTTAATGGTATCTCCGTGCTTCTCGATCGTTCCACCAAACTCGACGATCATCTTTTCTGTATGGTTCCTCGTTTGCTCTCTTTCGACTATTTCAGTCATTCCTTCAGCCTGAAGCCCGGCCAGAATGAGAGCGGATTTCACCTGGGCACTTGCCACAGGTAAAGAATAATGGATTCCTTTCAGATTTCCGCCCCTAATGGATATTGGCGTAAAGTTGCCTCCGGAACGGCCATCTATCACTGTCCCGAATTGCTTTAAGGGCTCTGTCACTCTTTTCATGGGCCTTCTTGCAATCGAGGAATCACCTATCAGAACCGAATGAAATGGCCTTCCTGCCAGAATTCCCATAATGAGACGGGTCGTGGTCCCTGAATTTCCCACATCAAGAATGTCAACGGGCTCTTTCAAGTGATCCCACCCATTACCGTACACGATCACTTCACCTTCAGAGACCTCTATCTCAACGCCTAATTTACGAAAGCAGGAAATCGTGCTTAAACAATCCTCCCCCATAAGAAAGTTATGTATAACCGTTTTGCCTTCAGCAACCGATCCAAACATAATGGAGCGGTGGGATATCGATTTGTCCCCGGGTACGTGAAGCTCTCCATTCAAACCACTGTTTGGATTTGACAGTCTTTTCTTCGCTTCCATGCTTATCACCCTTTATCCTAAGAATAGTTCATAATTTGTTTGCTCTCTTAAGCAGTGCAAAGCTCTTTCTCTATCTTCCAACGTTTGAAAGCTGATCGCTAATACTCCGTATATATCTTCTCTCGTTTCCATTATTCTGATATTCGTCAAACTGATTTTCTCCTGTGCAAGATACCCTGTTACTTCGGAGATCACCCCTGGATAATCGGGGACATCCACAAATAAATCATAGAATGAAGGAATGGCCCCTTTTTCTAAGATAGGGAGATCATCCCTGAATGTCTTCGCATCATTAAAATAATCGTATATTTTCTGTGAATCATTTATTTCGATGAGCGATACGACCTCATCCATCTCTACTTTCCACTCCTTTAAGAGAGAAAGCAGGACCCCTCTGTTCTGAATGGTGATGTCTTTCCACATTGTTGGGTTGGATGAGGCTATTCGGGTTATATCACGAAAGCCTCCTGCAGCAAGCCTTCTCAAATAGGGGTGTTCAGTCGAAGAGCCCTTCGCCTGGTGAACCAGTGAAGCCGCAACAATATGGGGAAAGTGGCTGATCATCCCCGTTAACTCATCATGTTCCCTTGGCTCTACTATTAAAAATTTCGCATGTGTTCCCCTCAGCCAGACTTGAAGCCTACAGACGTTTTCCTCTGTCACACCGGAACCCGGCGTAAGCATATAAAAGGCATTTTCAAATAGGATTTCTTTCGCAGCTGCTACGCCGCTCTTATGAGAGCCAGCCATTGGGTGGCCCCCGATAAATTGAATCCCGTTTTTGGTCAGTCTCTCCGATGAGCTCATTATCTGTTCCTTTGTACTGCCTGTATCGGTGATCAAAACTCTTTCTTTCAAGGAAAGGGATTCAAATTGTGCGATGATCTTTTCTGTTTGAAAAACAGGTGTAGAGATAATAATGAGATCTGCTTGTTCAGCGGCAGTCTGTAATGAAAGGGACATCTCATCGATTACCCCCAGTGATTTCGCCAACCTCAATTCTTTATGGTTCACATCATGACCAATAATTTTGGCATGTGGGTGTTCTTTTTTTATGCAGAGGGAAAGGGATCCCCCGATCAGCCCCATCCCAATGATCAACACTGTTCCAATCATCGTTTCTCCTCCAACATCTGATTTTAAAAAAGCCGGAAAGGACCAACGCCCCTCCGACCGCTCATCATTCTTGTTTCTGAAGTGCCAGAAATTCTGTCATTTTATCGATGACCTCTTCATTTTGATCATAGGATCCTACTGTTATCCTGACAGAATGAGGGTATCCCAGTGCTTCTCCGGACCGGACGATATAGCCCTTGCTCATCAAGTATTGAAATACCTCGTCTCCACTTACGCCAAAGTCGATCAATACGAAGTTCGCTTGCGATGGGACATAAGCGAGGCCGTTTTGCTCACAGAAGCTGTAATACTGCTGAAGTCCTTTTCGGTTCTCACTCCTGCATTCCTCGATAAAGGTCTGATCATCGATGGCCGCTGAGGCCGCTCCTTGAGCAAGTGAATTGTTATTGAAAGGTTCACGGATCGGCTCCAGTTTCCCGATCACGTCTTTATTCCCGATCCCGAAGCCCACTCTAAACCCTGCCAGTCCATATGCTTTTGAAAAGGTGCGTGTAATCAATAGTTGAGGATATGACTTCAACAATTCCAAAGAATCATAATAATCCTCCGCCACTACATATTCATAATACGCTTCGTCCAAAACGACAAGTACATGGGAAGGGACAGCGTCCAAGAAGGAAATGAGTTCACTATTTCGGATATATTCCCCTGTTGGATTATTGGGCGAACATAACCAGACGACCGAAGTGGTGTCATCAATTTCTCCCAGCATTTTGTCCAGTTGATGCCTTCCTGCAGCATCCAGGGGAACTTCACGGACCTCTGCTCCTTCAACGATGGCATTATGCTTATATTGTGGGAAAGTAGGGGCTGCCATTACCGTACTTTTACCACCATCCAATAAAGCCCTGGAGATGATCTCGATCACTTCATCCGAGCCATTTCCAAACAATAACTGTCCAGGTTCCACAGATAAATGTTCTGCCATCTTAAAACGTAACTCCTTCGCATAACCGTCAGGATAGAGCGCATGGGAAAGAGCACTGTTTTTCAGATAGGTTTCAACGTTTCTGGAGCATCCGAAGGGATTTTCATTCGATGCAAGCTTCACTACTTTCTCAAGATTGAATAACTCTTTTACATCATCCATCGTTTTTCCAGGCTGGTATGCTTTAAGATTTTGAATCTGGGATTTCCACTTCATGTTTAACTTCCTTTCAGTCGTTTTCATAATGGCCGCTTATTTGTTCTTCAAGTCAGGGCGAAGGCTGACTGCATTTTTCATATAAATATGTTGGATGTCACTTTGAGGTGTTGATGTATTGAAGTGGATCATCACTCTGATGCACCGGGACAGTCCATCAGGCACGTCCAATTCCTGCATGCACATAACGGGGACATATATCCACTCTTCGAGTCCCCTTAATGCTTTAGCTGGAAATACGCTCGTAATGTCATCTGTTGCAGAAATAAAAACGGATGCGACATTTTCTGCCGTAATATTATTATGTAAAATCATTTCCTTTAAGAGACTTTCAGTTGAAAGGAGAACTTCCTTTTCATTATCACGATCTGCTGTAGTGGCACCTCGAATTCCCCTGATCATTCTTCCACTCTCCCTTTTTTCTTGGTATTCTATAGTCTCTTTAGCGCCGGGATCTATAACTGTCGAATGTATGCATCCGCCTGTTTTAAATCCTCTTCCGTAACATCTGCCATCACTGGTTCACCGATATCTTTCAACAACACGAAAACCGGATTGCCGTTCAGGGACTTCTTATCACGCTTCATCCCCTCGTATAATGTATCAAAACCGATGTTGGAAGGAACCTTCAGATGGTACCCAAGAGACTTGATCCACCCTATAAACCTCTCCATATCAAAGGACAGTTTGCAGTAGCGTTCACTTAGATACAAAGCATAGACCATCCCGATCATGACCGATTCCCCGTGGGTTCGATTTCCATAGCCGCTTGCGCTTTCAACTGCGTGGCCGTAAGTGTGCCCGAAGTTCAAGAATGCCCGGATATTTGACTCCCGTTCATCTTTTGATACAATATCTCCCTTTACCTGTATTCCCTTAATCAGGCAATCTGTTAAAAAGCTTTCATCCAGTTTTGCGGGTGATCGGAAAGAATGCATGAGATTCTGTAAGAACTCCTGATCAGATAAGAAGGCATGTTTGATCACTTCAGCGAATCCCGATAGTATTTCCGTTTCGGAAAGGCTCGAAAAGTAGTTCAAATCAAAGAATACGCCTTCCGGCTGGTAAAACTGACCGACCATATTTTTCCCCAGCGGGTGATTGATCGCCACTTTCCCTCCTACGGCACTGTCATGGGCCAGTATCGTTGTCGGTACTCCGATGAAAGGGATTCCCCTCATATAGGTGGATGCGATAAAGCCCGCAAGATCACCAATGGCACCGCCACCGAAAGCAATCACGATGGATTTACGATCTACATGATGTTTGAGTCCGTGTGTTATCGCTTCTTCATAAGTGGCAAAGTTCTTTGCGTTTTCCCCTTTGGGAGCCTGATAAATGGTTACATCAAAGGACTGACCGAGATCATCAGAGAAAGCTTGCCCATGAAGCTTAAAAACCGTTTCATCGGCAATGAGCCATAGCTTTGATACATCAGGGAAGGACTTCTTAATAAAAGAAACAATTTCATTCGTCATCTCCACTCCAATATTCACGTCATATGTCTTGGAAGCAGTTTGAATGGTTACCTGTTTCATTTCATTAATACTCCTTTGAATCCTGACGTTGTCTGTCGATATCCTGACGAAGTTTGTCAAATTGATCACTATTGAATTGTTCGACGATGCCAGCAGCAAGTTCCCATGCCACTACGGCTTCTGCTACTACGCTTGCAGCTGGAACCGCACAACTATCCGATCTCTCGATGCTTGCTTTAAAGGGTTCCTTCGTTTCGATGTCTACACTCTGAAGAGGCTTGTACAGAGTAGGGATCGGCTTCATGACCCCTTTGACACGGATCGGCATACCCGTTGTCATACCTCCTTCAAATCCTCCTAAGCGATTCGTTTTCCGGTAGTACCCAAGCTCCTCACTCCATGCTATTTCATCATGCACTTCACTTCCCGGCTTTCTTGCCATTTCAAAGCCCAAGCCGAATTCGACGCCTTTAAATGCGTTGATACTCATGACCGCCATAGCAATTTTCGCATCAAGCTTACGGTCATAATGAACGTAACTGCCCACACCTGCAGGCATCCCCTCAACGATGACTTCTACGACCCCTCCGATGGAATCCCCATTCTGCTTCGCTTCATCTATCAGGTTCATCATTTTCCCGGCAGCCTCTTCATCCAGGCAGCGAACAGGAGATTCTTCTGTGATCTCTCTCAATTCATTTATAGAATCATAATGAAGCTTTTCTGCTTTAATGCCTCCGATTTCAAGGACATGTCCGACAACTTCAATATCCAATAACTTCAATAGCTTCTTAGCAACGGCTCCTGCTGCCACCCTTACAGTCGTCTCCCTGGCAGATGAACGTTCCAGGACATTCCTGAGATCTCTATGTCCATATTTCATTCCGCCAACGAGATCCGCATGCCCTGGTCTCGGCCTCGAGATCTTTCTCTTCACTTCTTCTTCTCCGCCTTCAAGAAGGGGCTCGATTCCCATCACCTTCGTCCAGTGAGTCCAGTCTTTATTCTCCACAACCAATCCTAAAGGAGAACCAAGAGTATATCCATGTCTCACACCGCCGACGATCGAGGCACGATCCTTTTCAATCTGCATTCTTCGTCCGCGTCCATAGCCTTTCTGCCTTCTTGCCAGGTTTTCATTTATATCTTCAGCTTCAAGCGGCATTCCTGCCGGTAGCCCTTCAATGATGGTCGTTAACTGTGGTCCATGTGATTCTCCAGATGTTAAGTATCTCATTTACTTTCCCCCTTCAACTCGTTAAAGAATTATGTACCAATATAACATAGAATTTATATTCTTTCCTAGTCCTTACGTTTAAAAACTTTTCTAATATTCTATTTTCCTAAAAAATATAAAACGATGTGAATCCACCATATTTTGAAAGTTCACTTTTTATAACCCCAAGGGAAGAAAGAAGTGATTCAAGTTATGCGGATTGACATCGTCATTGTTTATATTTTTTTGTAGAAGAAGGTGTCTTCTGTTTCGAAGCCGTATTGGGATGGGTTGAAGATTTGTTCTGTGCTGCCTACGAAGAGGACGCCGCCGGGCTTTAGTGAGGCATTGAATTTATGGTAAAGAAGGTTTTTGGCCTCTTCTGTGAAATAGATCATTACATTTCTGCACACGATCAAGTCGTATTTCCCTTCGAATGGGTCCGAAAGCAGGTTTTGCTGCTTAAAGGTCACCGTTCTCTTTACTTCGTCCTTCAGTTTAAACAAAGGTCCTTCCTGGATGAAATGGATTTTTTTCATTTCTTCCGGGATTTCAGATAATGACCTTTCTGGATAGACCCCGTTCATGGCCCGTTGAAGTGCATTTTTGTCTATGTCTGTGGCCGTGATGGAACCGCCTGAAAGGGGAATATACTTCGACAGCATCATGGAAAGGGTGTAAGGTTCTTCGCCGGTTGAGCATGCTGCGCTCCATACTTTCAAAGTTGCATTCCCATCTAACAGTCGGGGGAGAATCTTTGTCTCCATAATTTCCCAACGCTTGTAGTTACGGAAGAATTCTGACACGTTTATGGTCATTCTGTCCAGAAACCCTTCCATTTCTTCTCTATCCCGATTCAACGCACCAAAGAACTCCTGAAAACTTCCATACCCTTTCTTTTCATAAAGGGCCGTCAGCCTCCTCTTCATCTGGGCTTCTTTATAAAGGGAAAGATCAATACCCGTTCTTCGTTTAATCCCTTGAATAAATTCACTATAATCATTTGACATTTGAATCCACACTCTCTTTGCTGCGATAAAGGTATAAAGCTATATTATCTATATCGAACATTTCAGGGAAAAGTTAAACCTTTATCCATAGAAAAAAGCAAGCCGCAAATCGCGACCTGCTTCTAAATATCAAAGGGCTATTAGTAAACCCACTCATTCATTAACTTGGAATATTCAACCAGTTCTTCTTCTTTGAAGAATAGACCAATTTCTCTTACAGCGCTTTCAGCAGAGTCGGAACCATGGATGATGTTCTTGCCGACAGTCAGACCGAAATCACCGCGGATCGTACCAAGAGCGGCATCCTTGGGATTAGTGGCCCCCATCATGCCACGTGCAGTCGTGATGACGTTTTCACCCTGCCAAACCATTGCAAAGACAGGTCCAGAAGTAATAAAGTCAACAAGTTCCCCGAAGAATGGTCTTTCCTTATGCTCACCATAATGCTCTTCGGCAAGCTCGTTTGAAATGCTCATAAGCTTGGCGCCGACTAATTGAAACCCCTTCTTTTCAAAACGTGATACGATATCACCGATTAATCCTCTTTGTACGCCGTCCGGCTTTACCATTAAAAAAGTCTTTTCCATCTTCCCCACTCCTAATATGTATGTATGGAAGTCCTAAGGACATCCCACGAAAAATAGTAACACTGATTGGGGGTTTTGGCAACGTTTCCATTTTAAATTTTCTTAATATTTTCTCTTGCCTATATAGTTTGCAATATTTTTAAGGCTTTTCTTTACCCTGTTATATGGAAGGTGATCAAGATCCTTCAGGGCTCTATCCAGATACATTCTGCTGAGCTCATGGGACCGGTCAATGGCGTCGGTAGCCAGGATGGAGGATATGACCTCTTTCATTTCGTCGGGAGTGGTATATTCCGACACTCTTTCAATCTTGGATTTCAAATCCGGGTTTTCCATGGCGTACAGAATCGGAAGGGTGATATTCCCTTGCCACAAGTCACTGCCAGCAGGTTTCCCCAGTTCTTCCTCACTTGCTGTAAGGTCCAGGATATCATCCGTGATTTGAAAGCTCATCCCCACATTGTAACCGAATCGGTAAAGGCGCCTGTGAATCTCTTCAGGAGCTCCGGAAGAAATAGCACCAAGCTGGCAGCTTACGGCAATAAGCAAGGCGGTTTTCCTTTTAATCCGTAAAAGATAATTCCGCAGGTTCTGATCAAATCGATATTTATCTTCAATTTGAGCGATTTCACCCTTACATAATTCCACCAGTGTATGTGATAAAATCTGATGTGCTTCAGGAACTTTTATAGATGTCATATATTCAAGGGCCCGTGCAAAAATATAATCCCCTGTATACATCGCAATACGATTATCCCATTGGGCTTTAATCGTCGGCTTTCCTCTTCTTAACTCTGCATCGTCGATCACATCGTCGTGTACGAGGGAAGCCATGTGCATCAGCTCTAATGCTACCGCTACATTTTTCACAATATTAATATCATATTGTCCAAATTTCGCAGACAGCAATACAAATACCGGCCGGATCCTCTTCCCACCTGCTTGGAGAAGGTGAAGGGAGGCCTCTTGTAAAAGCCGGGATTCTGACTCGATCGCCACTTCCAATTCCTTTTCAATTTCATCTATATCCGTTTTAAGAAACGAATACATCCTGTTTAGCTTCATAGTTTTTCCACCTAATTTACGAATTTCTTACTTTCTGCCGGAATGCATAGCAGCAACCCCGCCACTATATGGCTTCACATGTATGTCTTTAAAGCCAGCTTCTTCAAACATCTGTGCAAGCTCCTTCATGCCCGGAAAATCCCTGGCAGATTCCTGTAGCCAGGAATATTCATTAAAGCTCTTGGCGAAAATCTTCCCGAACAGGGGCATCACAAAACGGAAATATGCATAATACATCTGCTTGAATCCGAACATGGTCGGCTGGGAGGTTTCAAGGCAGACGGCCATCCCTCCTGGTTTCACTACGCGGTTCATTTCCTTCAGGACGTGGAGATAGTCGGGAACATTTCGCAAACCGAAGCCAATGGTCACATAATCAAACGTGTTATCGTCGAAAGGGAGCTCCATGGCGTTCCCATGAATCAGTTCGATATTGTTCAGGTGGGACTCTTTGACTTTCTCTTTACCGATTGAAAGCATATTTTGACTGAAATCAAGACCCATCACACTGCCGGACTCACCAACTTCTTCCCCGATGGCCAATGTCCAGTCCGCAGTACCGCAGCAAACGTCAAGGGCCTTGGAGCCAGGCTTCACTTTCATGTGCTTCATGGTATCTTTCCTCCACTTTATATGCTGTTGGAAACTGATGACGGAGTTCATCTTATCATAATTGGAATAAATTTTTTCAAATACTCCGTGGACTTTTTGTTCTTTCGACTGCTGCATGTCGTTTTACCCTTCTTCCGCGTATAGTTTGGTCATTGGTTCAGGCTCCACATAAGGTAACAGTTCTACAATAAGCTTCTTAAAATAGGGCGTGTCCGGCTCAATGGCCTCTAACTGCGTTTGGACCTTTCGCTTTGTCACTTCTATGAGTTCATTTATTTGAGATAGGAGATGACCCTTTTCTTCCTTCGTTAAGTGGAAGTCCGGTGCATCCGGATCAATTCGGTTGGACAAAGTGGTCAAAGCCCGTATAAAACTTGTATACTGCGAATGTCCGAGACTGATTTTCTCCTGAACGAGCTTCTTATAAAGCAGGGATTCTTCAACGATCCCAATCCATTTATTATCTTCAAAGGAACGATAGAAGTTGGACACAATCGCTGATTCTCTGGTTTTTAACTTCTTCATGAGTTCAGCAATGCTCTTATGTTCGTCCTTGTATATGGAAATTTTGCTTTCATTTATTTCTTTAATCGCTTTTGCTAAATGTGAGATAAGTTCTACATCATCTGTTTCTGCGAGGATTTTGTAATAGAGGCTGCTGAAGTACACTCCAGCGAGTACGGTCAGCTGCCTTTCCTTTAAGGAATCACGTTCAGAGATTGTAACCTTTTCATGTGTATCAAGGGCTATCTGCAATAACATGGCAGTCGAAATCCACTGTACAGCTTCTTTACTCATCGTCCGTCCTTCGCTTACGAAAGGCAGGAGCAGAAAACAGATCCGGTCCCGGTCAATATACGGTTGATCGATATATTCCTTTAGATAAGAGTGATGCAACTGCTCTTCTATGTATTGATGAATGATATTCGCTTGATGGTTACAATCAATGAATTTCATACCCTGTAATCCCCATTTCTACTATGTATCGGTCTAAAAATTTCAGCATTAAATATTATACCATAAAATCCTCCACAATAGGGAGCATGAGTCTTACACCCCTTGATGAGATTATAACAAAGGGGACGACCACGAAGCCTAAAACTCCTTAGTCCGTCCCTCCTTTATTTTTTTCTATCAGCCAATAGCAGAATAGAAGATTATTTCTTATTATCACTCTCAACCTCGCCGTAACTGGTGACGATCGTCGCTTTCCCTCTTACCTTAATGGCAGATGTGTGATCGGTGAATTGGGCGATCATCACTTCGCCTTTATCCAGCTTCTCTGAATGATGAAACCGAGTGTCCGTCCCTCTTGTCAGTCCGATCACATTCACGCCGTCCTCAATTGCTTTGATGACAATATAATCATTTGAATTCATTCGTCGTCACTCCTAATTCTTTATAAAAGAAAGAACTTCACTTCGTGCCTGAGCGTCTTCTTTGAACGTACCTCTTACAGCTGTTGTCACTGTACTCGAGCCCGGTTTCTTCACGCCCCTCATTGTCATGCACATATGCTCCGCTTCAACGACTACCATGGCACCGTGAGGAAGAAGGGTTTCCATGATCGTATCCGCCACTGTCGATGTAATTCTTTCTTGAAGCTGAGGGCGTTTGGCAACGGATTCAACTGCCCTTGCAAGTTTACTTAAACCTGCCACCTTACCATCCCTTGGAATATAAGCAACATGTGCTTTTCCGAAGAATGGGACAAGGTGATGCTCGCACATTGAATAAAATGGAATATCCTTCACTAGCACCAGTTCTTCATGTTCTTCACTGAATATCGTTTCAAAGTATTCTTTCGGATCATGATCGAGTCCTGAAAATACTTCTGCATACATTTTCGCCACTCGCTTTGGCGTATCTAATAAGCCTTCTCTACTAGGATTCTCTCCAATAGCTTCTAATATTAATCGAATTGCTTCTTCAATTTGGCCATGATTGACTTGTGCCATAATGTTGTCCTCCTAAAATAACTTAAAGAAATAGTAACATTGTTAATATTAGCACAAGCCCATAATGTCATCAAAGACTAGTGCTTTAGAAGTTTTATATTAATATAAATCCAACAATAAAAGAAAAAAACTTCATACATAATTTTCGGGAGAACATTTCATACTAATAGTAAAAAAACAAAAAGGCCGCATAAAAATGCGACCTTCCCGTTACGCTCAAAGTATGTAATTATTTTACAGCTTCTTTAAGCGCTTTACCTGGTTTGAAAGCAGGTACTTTGCTAGCTGAGATTTCGATCTCTTCACCTGTTTGTGGGTTGCGACCTTTACGGGCTGCACGCTCACGTACTTCGAAGTTACCGAATCCGATTAATTGTACTTTATCACCATTTGCAAGTGAATTTTGAATTGTATCGAAAACAGCGTCAACCGCTTTAGTAGCGTCCTTCTTAGATAACTCAGCAGCTTCTGCAACAGCATTGATAAGTTCTGTCTTGTTCATGCCATTCACCTCCTCCCAAGGAAATGTCTCAGTCATGATTCATTTACTTTAATATCATTAGTAAACAACTTTAGCGAATTCTATACATGATGTGTAGAAAAAACGCTTGAAAACGTTGCTGAATCAATATTCAACAACAATTCTGTTAAAAGATTATCACAATAGATTAACCTTAGCAAGAACAAATCAAGAAATAATGGGAATCTTTTCTTATTTGCAACACAAATGTAATAGAATCACCCTCCATGCCTTTATTCTCGCACTCTAATCAACCTATCACTTCTTTCGGATGACTGCAACCAATACCCTCATCTGTCAGGTACTCTATCTTACTTCCCATCCTTGGAATCCCGTAAACATCCATACCCGTTTCTCAGCAGATTTGCATACCTTCCAAGATGGCATCCTTCTTGAGCATTCCCTACCACAAACCCATATATACCAAGTGTTCAATGCATCTGACGTCGTTTCGACAACCTTCTTTCAAACTACTGAAAATTTATAATTATACAATGTGAAAAATCCTACAGTCAGAGCGTGAATCGCTTAAAAAAAGAAAGACAAAAAAATGACCCTCCTAAGAAGGTCAAAGACATTTATAATATAATGGCGATCAATCCACCCGATCCTTCATTGATGATTCTTTCTAATGTATCTTTAAGTTTATATCTTGCGTTTTCAGGCATCAGGGAGAGTTTCGCCTGGATACCTTCTCTTACGATGGAACTCAAGCTTCTTCCGAAAATATCGGAGTTCCAGATGGACAGCGGATCATCTTCAAAATCCTGCATCAGGTAGCGCACAAGCTCTTCGCTCTGTTTTTCTGTCCCGATGATCGGTTCAAACTTAGATTGGACATCCACTTTGATCATGTGGATGGATGGAGCCACCGCTTTCAAGCTGACACCGAATCTTGCTCCCTGCCTGATGATTTCAGGTTCATCGAGGCTCATATCGTTCAGTGATGGAGCAGCAATTCCATATCCTGTCTGCTTCACCATTCTCAGGGCATCCGAAATTTGATCATATTCGGCTTTCGCATGAGCGAAATCCTGCATTAATTCCAGGAGATGATCTTTCCCGCGGATTTCCACTCCTACAATTTCCTTCAGAACTTCGTCGTACAGTTCATCCGGGGCGAACAGGTCGATTTCAGCAATCCCTTGACCCATATCGATACCGGCAAGTCCCGCACGTTCGATATGATCGAATTCACTGAAGTAGTGGACAACCCGATCGACATCCCGGAGGCGCTTAATATCCTTTACTGTTTCTTTCACGGCTTCCTGGTAGTTCTGTCTTAACCAGTGATCTTCCTTTAATACCATTACCCAGCTTGGAAGGTTTACATTCACTTCTAATACCGGGAATTCAAATAACGCTTCTCTAAGTACATTGAGAACATCTGAGTCCCTCATGCTCTCCACACTCATGGCAAGGACAGGGATGTCATACTTATCTTGAAGTTTCACTCTCAGGTCTTCTGTCTCAGGAGCATGCGGCCTCGCCGAGTTGATGACCATGATAAATGGTTTACCTACTTCTTTCAGTTCCTCGATGACGCGCTCTTCCGCCTCAATGTAGTCCCCTCTTCCAATTTCCCCGATGGAGCCGTCCGTTGTCACAACCACTCCGATCGTAGAATGCTCCTGGATGACTTTCCTGGTCCCGATCTCTGCCGCTTCATGGAATGGTATAGGTTCTTCATACCATGGAGTATTGATCATCCTGGGTCCATTTTCATCTTCATACCCTTTCGCACCCGGGACCGTATATCCCACACAATCTACCAATCTAATATTCACTTCGAGGCCTTCATCGACATGAACAGAGATGGCTTGATTCGGAACAAATTTCGGTTCAGTCGTCATGATCGTCCTGCCCGCCGCACTTTGAGGCAATTCATCCTGCGCTCTTGCACGCTCTGACTCACTTGCGATGTTAGGAAGGACGACAAGTTCCATGAATTTCTTGATGAATGTTGATTTTCCTGTTCTGACTGCTCCCACCACACCTAAATAGATATCTCCGCCTGTTCTTTCGGCAATGTCTTTAAATAGATCGACTCTTTCCAAGAGATTCCCTCCCATCTTATATTCCAGGGATGTTTCATCCGTGTATTCTGTGTCTCACACTCTATATTTATGATGTTGTCCCAATGACTTATGACTATTAATATGCTTTTTTTCCCCCCTTATGATGAAAAGTGAAAAATTTATTATGTCTTTAGCATTTATGATCATTTGTTTTGATGAAATAACCCTATAAAGGATGACATAAAAATAATAACCCTTCCCTTACAATATATTTTGTAAGAAAAGGGTTATGCCTATTTTGTCATAAAGACAGGTTCGTTATTTTCATCGACCGTATACGGTAAAGAATATGCAGGAACAAAGTATGTGTCTTTTACAAGTAAATTCCGGATATCTTCACCTTTTTTATATTCTTTATCTACCGAATTGAGTTCTTCAAATAAATCCATTGAGTAATCCACAAAAATGTCTCCATCCCCGTTGATGACAAGGGGAAGATTTTTATTGGAATAAGGGCTATTCACGTAGACTTCCCCGTCATAGCCAAGCTCCTTATAATTCAGGGTATAAACATTGTGTGCTACTTCTTTATTGAACGGAGGGTAGTCTTGGGCCTGGATCCTGATTTTCAATTCTCTTATTTGTTCAGCCATTCGAAGGTCGAATATCTTGACTTCGGGCTTTTCTTCCACATTTATCAGAACATATTGAAAAATTCCGCCATTTTCAAAAGCATTCCCCGGGATTTCAGGTAAGTATCTGGGGGATAATTTCCTAAAATCAATCGGATATTTCTGATAGATGGGAGTATCCTGATCCCGGGTCTTAATTGGAAGCAGTCCGCTATTGTCTTTCTGATAGGTTTCCACTGCCTCTTGTACAGCCTTCACCTGGGTTTCATAAGGAATCTGATTCTGACTTAATTCTTCATCCGGATACAAACAACCGGAAAGTATGGTCATGGTTAGTATGAGGAGTAGTGCTGTTATACTAAAGCGCTTCAATCTAAAACGTCCTTTCAATCGGGCGGTCCTAATTGGTAGGTCCGCTTAATACTATATAAATCATCATGAGCCCACCAGCGATCATCAGTATGTAAGCCATGAAAGCTGTGATAAAACGCAGGAATTTCTGCTTGATCTTGTATCTGCTGAAATAAATCGTTAATATGGCAAAAAGCATGAATCCCATTGAGGCAAACGAAATCCACATCTTCATCATCGAATCCAAAGTTCATCCCTCCTGTTATCGAATGTATTATATCATAAGACTTTTACTGAAGAATAGAAAAGAATGGTTGTTCAATAATCTGTGACAATCCTTAGGGAGGGACTTATGGATGAAAATCAAAAAAAAGCTTCTCAAGTATTTCAACATCATAGACGTCAACATACTAAGAGAAGCTCTAATAAGGGAGACCTACCCATCCATAGGCAAAGCTGTATATATTCATGACAGTGTATGCAGAGAGATCAGTGTTCGCATCCTCGAATGCCTATAAATCGAGGAATAATTGTGCATTCAGCAAAAAAATCATTCCAGCCTGCCTATATTGTCAGATCAAGTTAAGCGTTCACCCAGAATATTCACAAGGTCTTCCATTTCATTCGTTTTCCCGCGACCCATCAAGTGATCAACCGCTTCTTTCGCCTCGACTTTATTGAAGAGGACATCGTAAAGGGCATCCGTAATCGGCATTTTCACTTCATACTTTTCAGCCAGCTGATGGGCCGCTTTCGTGGTGCGTACCCCTTCTACGACCATGCCCATGTTGGCCAGGACCTCATCCAGATTATGGCCCTTCCCGAGCATATTCCCGGCTCTCCAGTTTCTCGAATGCACACTTGTACACGTCACGATGAGGTCGCCGATTCCAGTTAACCCTGAAAACGTCAGAGGATTTGCCCCCATTTTCGTTCCTAAACGGGCAATCTCAGCAAGCCCTCGTGTAATCAGAGCCGCTTTGGCGTTATCTCCGTACCCCAAACCGTCTGTAATTCCGGCAGCAAGGGCGATGATATTCTTTAATGCCCCACCAATTTCAACACCGAGGAGATCGGGATTTGTGTATACACGAAAGTTCATGTTCATGAACAGGTCCTGAACTTCTTCAGCCGCCTTCATATCCTTAGACGAAACGGTCACAGTGGTTGGATGCCTTAAGCTCACTTCTTCAGCGTGGCTTGGTCCTGATAATACCACTACTGTATGTAAATTCTCAGGCGCCATTTCATCTTCGATCAATTCTGAAATCCTGAGGAGGGAATCAGGTTCAATTCCCTTACTAACATGGACCACGGTCAATGGGGCCCGTTGAACCTCTTGAATCTGCCCCAGGACCCCGCGGATCGCTTTCGTTGGAACAGCCAGAATGATGGTATCAACGCCATCCAATGACTCCCCGAGGTCATGATACCCTATAATGGATTCAGGGAGCTCGATTTCTTTCAAATACTTTTGATTGGTATGCTTAGAGTTGATTTCATCGATTTGTTCTTTTTTGTGGCCCCATAGCCTTACTTCCAATCCATTATCAGCCAGCACCATCGCTAGAGCCGAGCCCCAGCTTCCTGCTCCGACTACCGTTACATTTTTTGAACTTTTCATTTTTACACCCACCTTATTATTTTCTAGCACGCGCAATAATACGAATAGGGGTTCCTTCAAATCCAAATGCATCACGGATTCTATTCTCCAAGAATCGTTCGTAAGAGAAGTGCATTAATTCAGGGTCATTGACAAACACAACGAAAGTAGGAGGCTTAACAGCCACTTGTGTCGCATAGTATATCCGTAATCTCTTGCCATTATCAGTCGGTGTCGGATTCATGGCAACAGCATCCATGACCACTTCGTTCAGCACACTGGACTGTACACGCATGGCGTGATTTTCACTTGCCGTATTGATGATCGGCAGCAATGTGTGAATGCGCTTCTTTGTTTTCGCAGAAAGGAAGACGATTGGTGCATAATCGAGGAATTGAAAATGTTCCCTGATATTCTTTTCCCATTTTATCATGGTTTTCTCATCTTTATCCACGGCATCCCATTTATTCACGACAATGACGACAGCTCGACCGGCATCATGTGCATACCCTGCGATTTTCTTGTCCTGCTCGATGATTCCTTCTTCACCGTCTATGAGTGAAAGGACCACATCTGATCGCTCAATGGCCCTGAGAGCTCTTAACACACTATATTTTTCAGTGGTTTCATACACTTTCCCTTTTTTCCTCATACCCGCTGTGTCAATGATGACGTAGTCCTGTCCATCATACGTATAGGAGGAGTCAATGGCATCCCGCGTCGTGCCTGCTACGTTACTGACGATAACACGGTCTTCCCCTAATAAAGCGTTGACTAAAGAAGATTTCCCTACATTCGGACGACCGATCAAAGAAAATTTGATGACATCCTCCGCATAATCCTCTTCCTCTTCCTGTTTGAAGTTCTTGACGACATCGTCGAGTAGATCTCCCAGACCAAGCCCATGAGAACCTGAAATAGGATAAGGCTCACCAAATCCTAAAGAGTAAAAATCATAAATCATTTCCCTCATTTCAGGATTATCGATTTTGTTTATCCCTAATACGACCGGTTTCTTTGATCTGTAAAGAATTTTGGCAACAATTTCATCAGCGGCTGTGACGCCTTCGCGGCCATTCGTCAAAAACACAATGACATCGGCTTCATCAATCGCAATTTCAGCCTGCTGTCTGATTTGATCCAGGAATGGTTCATTTCCCAGTTCAATCCCGCCTGTATCAATGATATTGAATTCATGCGTCAGCCATTCAGCAGAACTATATATACGGTCCCTTGTTACACCAGGTACATCTTCAACGATGGATATTCTTTCACCAACAATTCTATTAAAGATCGTGGACTTCCCGACGTTCGGACGCCCTACGATTGCTACTACTGGTTTTGTCACGTTCATCACCCTTTCTGTAAGAAGTTGTTTCGTTCTTACATTTCCTCTTTTTAAGCCTGTTCAATCATTATCATAAACTGGCACAAGAAGGACCGCCCTTAAGGTATGTTTCCTTATGGGACAGTCCCCTCTAACTTTACTATTTTATCAGTAAAAGAATAAACTGGCAATCAATGTTTTACGATGATGAACAGTCCCTCATCTAATTCATGGGCAATCCCGTCCAGAATGGCTTCCAGGTTTGCACAGATTTTTTGTAATTCATCATCCGTTTTACAATAGAACACACTTGTTCCACTCGGTACTTTTTCAGGTGCGGTCGTGACTGTTGCGAGGATGAATTTCTGTATGGTCGTACTCATTTTAACTTACTCCCCTCCTGATTCGCTTTCGACTCAGACGGCATCCTTATAGCATTTTCGAGGGTTGGTACCTGCCCAAGAATAGCAATGGCTTTCTCTACGTCCTTTCGCTGCGGAAGGACAAATACCCCGATTCTTCCATCATCTAAATCCCTCTTGGCGAGAGGTGTCAAAGCAGGAGTCCCAGAGTCCTTAAAGATCCCGAGTGAAGTGGACATATCATGGAGAATGGCCTGACGTTGACCAAGATTGGCGAGTGTCGACCTTGCATCAAACGATTTGGGTGAAAGGATGAACCCCATCCCATATCGGAGGATCTCTTCCTGCCTTACTTTAAGGCCTATATTCATGATGTAAATATTATCAACATATAATCCCGCTCCATCAAAACGAGGCTTCACATATTCAATATCAACGATATCCTTCAACCTACCGCCGGCCATTAATTTATGAGCAAGCACCATGCAGATCGCACTGATCCCTAAAGCGACATAAATATTAAAAACGATGTAAGCGATCGTAGCAAGAAGAGAAGTAAAAATAACTAAGTAATTTCGACTTTCAAATGCAATGGCGATCCCTTCAATGTAAGTAGCCCCTCTAGGGACAAGTTCATAAGCGTCCAGCTCGGTCAACGTGTTTCTCTCCATGTTTCTCACATCCCGGAATTGAGAAGCCGCCACCGTCAAGAACGTTATCGCCGTGAAGTTTTCCTCCAGTAAAGCAGGAATCGCAATGGTGCCAAGTCCCGCCGCAATGAACCCAAGGGCTATATGTATAATTTTTCCATGCAGATAGGTTGGATATTGGCGATAGTCAGTGCGAAGCATATAGATCCTTGTCAGGGTCCCCATCACCACGCCAAAGATTACAGGATACACATACACATTCATATATTCTTCATTTCCCCCTTTTTTGTTTGAGTCTTGATGTGAACAGCCTGATTTATTTCCATTACTATTATTAAGGCTGATAAAAGCCCGATGGTTAAAGCAAGCACGTCAAGGTAAGCAGCCCCCCCGATCGAATAGTAAAATCCAACCTTGTTTAATGGAACGCTCAGAAAAAAGTCGCCGGTGACACTGCTTAAAGCGACCGCAATGAGACGAAGCCTGTATAGGGAGGAGTGACTGTAGAATAGAATGCCTACTAGTACCACCGACAAAGAAAGGATGATATCCCGATCTATAAACATAAGTACCGGGTCATAAATGGAAATCAATGCGATACCTGCATAAGTCATCCCCATCGAGAGAACAGCTGCAAGCATATATAACTTCTCTCTCAAGCTTAAATTTCGTATATAAACAATACAAATGAGTGCAAGTACAATAACAGAAAATGACACTTCTACAGAACCGGCCATCATGCCATATGGAAAGACACATATGAGCAATAAACAAAGAAACGAATAACGAAAACGGTCCGGATGCGACTTTTTCAAAATAAATGTCGTATATACCCACATTCCCCACAGTACCCATAAATACAAAATGCCATCCATCAGCACACTCTCCCTCCTATTATCTACATTATGGAAAATCTTTATGTATCTCATTCATGTATGAATCAACTTTCCAAAGAAAAAATAAAGAAAGGAGGTGTTTTCAAGTGGGCAAAGATCGACAAGAGAAGAAACTGAAACAGAGCAAACGCGTGGAATCAGACCGTGACCAGGGCTTACACTACAACGGAGCAACAAGCCTTGAAGGAACGGAAAAAGCTAAACGTTAAAAGCGGAGGCGGCTTGGTCAGAGGCGTCAAGCATAAACGCCATCGATGGACTCCATCTCATAACCCGTGCAACAAAAAAAGAACGAATTCTCAATCTTGAGAATTCGTTCTTTTTACATATCAAACATTCTATTGCTGTATGCACCGGGGTTCAACCGTCTTTTCTCAAGCCAATGGTACACGTGGCCCGATAGCACAATGGGTACCTTATGAAGATCGTCAATCCGTCTACACCCGAGCGCACACATTAAAAACTGAATATCCGTATGAATTTGATTCACTTCATCAATGGTATCCTTCAAACCCGATTCCAGGAGATGCTTAAGGATGACGCCGGCCATCCCTACAGCAGATGCCCCTAATCCTAAAGACTTAACGATGTCTAAGCTATTTTGGATCCCTCCGGATGCGAGGATCGGCTTATCCGAGGCGGCATAACATTCAGCTATTGAAATGGCAGTGGGAATACCCCATTCATCGAAGAAATCCAACATACGCTTTCGTCGTTGATTCTCGATTTTCGAGAAGTTTGTTCCGCCGAATCCGCCTATATCGATGGCAGAAATCGTTGAACGGGACAAGGATTCGGCAGCCTCTTTACTTATGCCAAACCCCGTCTCTTTCACAATCACAGGTACTGAAAGATTCTCCGCAATGTTCTGTATCCTTTCCAAGGCCCCCCGGAAGTCACGGTCCCCTTCAGGCATCGTCAATTCCTGAATCACATTTAAATGGATCTGCAGGGCATCGGCTCTAATCATCTCAACGGCATCCCTTGCCTGTTGAACTGTTGCCTCACTTCCCAAATTCCCGAAGACCATCCCATCCGGGTTGTGCTTCCGGACGACTTCATACGTTTTTCGTTCAGCAGGGTCTTTAAGAGCTGACATTTGGGATCCTACTGCGATTGCCAGCCCCGTTTCCCTGGAAAGAATCGATAATTCCTGATTGATTTTTGTAGTGGTTTCTCCACCTCCACCAGTCATAGCATTTATGAAAATTGGCGAACTCCATATAAGTTCGCCAATTTCAGACTGCAGATGAACCTCATCTACTGCTATATTCGGTAAGCTTTGGTGAACAAAAGCCACTTCATCAAAACCTGTCTTCCGCTGTTGACCGGTGGATATTGCATAATTAATGTGGTCTTGCTTTCTTTGAGCTCTCGTCACAATTCATCACCATTACTTAAGATCTTTTAGTTTGTCTCCGATCATTTCACCTAATTGGAACCCGGTACTTTCTTGAGGCATTTCGTAATCCGTTACTTCATCCTCTTTTTCTTCAAGTGCCTTGATGCTTAAAGATAAGCGTTGTTCATTTTCATTCACGTCTAGCACCTTCACTTTTACATCCTGGTTTTCCTGAAGCACTTCGTGTGGAGTACCGATATGTTTATGTGAAATTTGAGAGATATGAACAAGTCCTTCAACCCCAGGGAATACTTCTACAAATGCACCGTAAGATACAAGGCGTTTTACGACCCCATCCAACACAGTTCCTTTAGGGGCCTTATCGGAGATATCACTCCATGGTCCAGGAAGGGTTTCTTTGATGGATAAAGAAATCCGTTCGTTGTCACGATCGACACTCAGGACCTTCACCTGTACTTTTTGTCCCTCTGTCACTACATCAGAAGGCTTCTCTACATGTTCATGGGAGAGTTGGGAAATATGGACAAGTCCGTCCACTCCACCAATATCTACAAAGGCACCGAAATCGGTGATACGTTGGACTGTCCCTTCAAGGACTGCACCCGATTCGATATCTGTCAGCAGCTGCTTCTTCTGATGCTGCTTCTCTGCCTCGACCACTGCACGGTGGGAAAGGATCAAACGATTTTTTTCCTGATCCAGCTCAACGATCTTGAAGGTTAACATTTTATCTTTATAATCGGAGAAATCCTCGACATAGTAATCTTCCACCAATGAGGCCGGAACAAATCCTCTTACTCCTAGATCAACGACAAGACCGCCTTTCACAACGTCTTTCACTTCAGCTTCAAAGACGTCTCCATTTTCAAAGCGGACCTTCATTTCTTCCCATGCTTTTTCCGCATCCACTTTACGCTTAGACAGAACCAACAATTCTTCTTCCACTTTTGTCACGATTAACTCAAGTACATCCCCTTCACTGACTACATCAGAAGCTTTTTCGATGTGAAGGCTTGAGAGTTCACTAATTGGAATGATGCCATCCACTTTACTATCTTGAACGTCGACTAAGACTTGTTTTTCTTCAACCTTAGTGACTGTCCCTTTTACTTTTTCACCAATTTCAAGATTCTTCACTTCAATTCCATTCATGTCTTCCATTATGTACTCCTCCTTAATCCATGACTGCAAAGATTTTGATTATTTTGAGACTTCGCAATTTAAAATATTCTTTCTACTAACTTCTAATAAATACTACTTTTTGTCAAGCGGGAAACCTTATATTATTGATGCTCATGTATCAAGTTTTCAATATGCTGCATAATAATTTCCGTGGTTTTCTCCGCATTTAGTCTTTCCTCACGGATACTATCCATCGGGATCGGCGGCCCGAATACAACCTTCAATTTCCTGAATGGCTTGTATGGACCGATGATGGCACAGGGTACCACGTAAGCTTCAGAACGAAGAGCAAAGAAGCCTGCTCCTGCCAATCCCTTGCCTATTTGCCCTGTCTTACTTCTTGTACCCTCTGGAAACAGTCCTAAAACATCTCCCTGTTTCAGTACCTGTAAACCTTTTCGGAGTGCCTCACGGTCACTCATGCCTCTTTTTACAGGGAATGCACGTAAATCAGGCAGCAATTTCCCTAATACGGGTACGTTGAAGAGCTCTTCTTTAGCCATGAAGGCCACAGGTCTAGGTGCTGAAATCCCGACAACTGGCGGATCCAGATTATCAATATGGTTGGAGCACAGTAGAACCCCTCCATCTTTCGGGAAATGCTCCAACCCTTTCACGTCAATTCGATACAATGGTGAAAGGATTGACTTAACTAGACCTCTGGCAAAGGTATATAAGTTCACTTTAACCTTTCCTTTCTACTAACAACATGATTTGGTCCACCACTTCTGATATGGAAAGGGAAGTGGTGTCTATTTCCGTTGCATCTTCGGCTTTTTTCAGAGGAGCCACTTCTCTTTCTGAATCAATTTTGTCTCGGCGGGCGATTTCTTCTTTTAATTGCTCCAGGTCACTCGGATATCCCTTCGAGAGGTTCTCTTCATGTCTCCTTTGGGCACGTTCGTCCACGCTCGCGAGTAAGAAAACCTTGATTTCTGCATCAGGGATGACATGAGTGCCGATATCCCTTCCGTCCATAACAACGGCGCCTTCTTTCGCAAGCAGCTGCTGTCTCTTCACCATTTCTTCCCTCACACCGGAATGAACTGCCACATGAGACACTGAATTGGTCACGGAAGCCTGGCGGATTTCATCTGTTACATCGGTCCCGTCCAGGAATACAAGCTGGCCTTCTGCTGAAGGTTCAAGTTCGATCGTCGTTTCGGACAATAGTTGATTCAATTCATTCTCATCATGCAAGTCTACGTTGTTGCTCAAAGCTTTATACGTTAAAGACCGGTACATTGCCCCGGTATCAATATAAAGATAAGATAATTTCCCTGCCACAATCTTTGCAACAGTGCTTTTCCCTGCTGCTGCAGGACCATCGATTGCAATTCTTAATTTTTTCAATTCATCCACCTACTTAAATTCCTATTAATTTTCTTACCCATTTTAACATAAATCTCATTTTTCGTTTATAGATTCTTTCTTTAAAGATATTCTTCCAAAAAAAAGAGCAGGGATCCATCTCCTGCTCTAACGTGATAGGGTTTCGACAATTTCACTGTACTCCATTTTCTCCACCCCTTCGTAGAAAACGAGCTTATGCAGCTCGGGAAGGAAGTTAAATTGATGGAATACAAACTGGACCGCTATTAATAATATGACATGTATGATGGCTAATTTTATTAGAATTCTTTCTACCGTTTTCACCAAGATCACCCTTTTTCCGTTCTAAGAAAAAGTATGTGTACATTTTGGTTTTTTATTCAAGTAAGCCTTTTTTTCTTAAGTCAAGCTGTCTTTCGAAACAATATCTTAAAATAAGTTGTCTCTGATTCTCAGTTAAGTGAACAAACTCGATGCTCGCAATCTGTTTATGCTCCTTCTCCCAGACTCGGATCACCTTTCCTTCGATTTCTGCATACCGGCACTCCCCTGTCTGCATCGGCAGGACGATGATTGTGGATAGCTTGATGCCACTTTTCAAATCCATCCCTTTTCTCACCACCACAGCACAACCCCCTGCACTGAGATCTTCCGTGATTGTCGGATGAAACTGACCATTGATCTTTAATGAAATGTCGGTACTCGCTTCGACACGGACGAATTGTCTTCTTTGGACTTTAATTAGACCTTCGTCCCCTGGATAATGCAGGTGGATCATCGGTATCTTGGATAATTTACGACCAATCACTTCCGTTTCAAACATCAGAACCGTCTGCTCATTGAGGGTGAAGCTTGCTTTCATCTGTGTTCCATCGATTAAAAAAACGGCTTTCTCCGTTTTGGTATGGATAGGATAATCAATAAAAATCCCCTCGTCGGAAAGTTCGACCACCCTGCATCTATATCGATCAAATGTTTCATTATGTATAGGCTCCAATTGCAATGTGGTACCTGCTTTTATCATAGTCCGAAATTCCCACTTTCCCATAATATGTATCTATATTATGTCACGAGATCCCTCACCTTTCCATACCTTTTTTAACTCCATTCTGAATTTTCCAACAAGAGAGGGACGGACCTCCAAATTTGGAGGTCCGTCCCTCTAAGTGTTAAACGACTTCTTCATAAATGGGCTCAGCTTTTTTGAGCCTTTCTACTTTTTCTTCTTCTCCAGTGTCTGCATTGATGAATATTCTATAGGTATCTTTACCTAGCATGCCCATGAATTCATAGCATAGCACTTCTTCATTCAGGTCGTTCACGATCACCGCTTGACGCTCTTCCATTATCTTCAGCTTGGGATTCGTCGTTTCTTTCGCCTCTGCCTTGGTAATAGAAGCTTTAGGAACCTCTCTTTCATGATTATTCTTTAAGTATTCTTCAGCAGCAAATCCGACAATCTGTCCATTATCCAGAGCTACTTTTATTTTGACTGAGTCAGGATAAATTCTTACGCCATCCAGGACCGTCACGTATGTGAAAATACCAATGTTATCATATTGTGCACTCTCAAACATCTCAAGCTTTTGGAAATCATTTTCCTTCAGGAAAGTCGTCGCTTTTTCAGCCGCTTTGTTCAAGCTGATCTTCGGTTCCTTGATTTTGCGATTATTGATATACCAGATCGGATACCCGCCTTTTTGGGTGATATCCATGCTCGCTTCCGTATTTCCATTTCCGATCGATACACTATAGAACTTGTAATCGGCCCCTTTCCCGCTTTTTGATACTTTTGCATCCTTTGATTTCGGGATACCGGAATATCTTCGTAATATCTTGACTGCTTCCTCTTTGGAAATCTCTTTCCCCTTTAACTTTTTAAAGTTTTGATCTTTTTTCTCCGTATTGACGAAGGTGGTCGTTCCAAAGTTCGCTTCATCATATCCGGATACATTTTTCTCGACGGTCTTGAAGCCATCGATAATGGTATTATCTGCCTGTTCATTCCCTGATGCCAACGCAAGTTCAACATCCATCCATCGTAAATTGTTCTCCATGACAAGATGCTGTACTTTTCTTAGCTGATTCTGTATATCAGCACTTTGTTCATACAAGTTTTCCAATGACTTATATTCTTTATCCGTTAAAGGATTTTTATCTAAATCCCTTACAGCTACTCGATAACTGAAGTCACCGATATTGCTCAGGAATTCTTCCGTCTTATTAAACGGCAGCAGCGTCAAAGGTAGCTGCCCAACATCACTGTGAGCCTGTGAGGTTAATCTCCACACATCGGCAAGTGCCGGTGACAGTGATTTTCTTGAATTCATGGCAAGAGTGGAACCGATTTTGTCATGAAGCAGATCCACTTGATAGGTTAATTCATGAAACGCCCGTTGATAGTTATTTTCTGCATTGATCAGTATCGCATTCTTCTCCTGATGTTCCTGGTACCCCCAAAAAGCGGTTCCGGCTACACCGAGGACAAGCACCGTAATTAGAATGACACGTAGCAATTTACTTCACCTCTTTAACTACAGAATATGTGTTTACCAATTTTCTTGATTTGTGGACGCGACCAAATCCACTTGCTTGTTGCTGTCGCAGGATTAAAGTAATAAAGGGCACTGGACGAAGGATCCCAACCATTTATTGCATCTAAAACCGCTTCTTTCGCCTTTTCATTAGGCGTCAGCCAGATTTGTCCATCAGCCACGGCTGTAAAGGCGCCCGGCTCAAAGATCACCCCTGCTGCCGTATTTGGAAAAGCAGAGCTGTCTATCCGATTAAGAATGACTGCGGCAACAGCGACTTGCCCCTCATACGGTTCACCGCGTGACTCTCCATAGACTGCATTTGCCATCAGCTGGATGTCATTTTGGGAAAATCCATTCGGTGTATTCACCGCCGTAGGCTTAGACGGGGCCGGCTTGTTTTGAGCAGGAGCCTTTCCCCCTCCCCCACCTTTTTGTTTATCTAAATCTGTCCCGCCATAATGGCTGAAGTTATTGCCTTTTTCAATTTGATTTTTCACATATTCCTTATTGTACTTCGATGCCTTTACAAGTTTTTCTTTCGTTTTCGCACCGGCAAGGCCATCGATTGGAAGACCGAACTCATATTGAAAGTTTCGGAGTGCCCAATAGGTCCCCCATCCAAATACACCATCAATATCGCCGTTATAATATCCGATATATTGAAGTCTGGATTGAAGCTCAATTACATCCTCACCCGTTGCGCCATGCTGAATTACCTGGTTTGTAAAAGCGTCTGCCTTTTCCCCTTCAGAAGAGATCATAAGAAGAGAACACATAAGCACCATGACGACTGAAGTAGAAACCCATTTGAAACGACTATTCATAATGCCTTAACCTCCATATCTTCAATTAACATTAACTCTAGTTTTTGTAGAGGCTCCCATTTTATACAAGTGGAATCATTAAAAATTTAAAACTGGGAAAAGTGCCTGCAGAAGTGAACTACTTTGATAAGACACTGTAATGTCTCAGCAAAAAAGATGTAAACAAGCAAGGTTATAATAAATTTAGGGATACTTATTAATTCAAACAGGAGGGTCATGATGGAGGATTATTTAGCGAAATCTTTGGATGAGTGGAAAGAGGATATTTCGGAGGTATTGGATCAAATCAATACTGACTATGAGGAAGTAAAAAAAGAATTGAAAGTCTATTCCTATAAATATGGAATTACAAAGCAGGTCATTCAATCCACGGTGAATGAAGAAATCATTGAAAATATCAGGGAAATGTATCATAAACCATTTGAAGAAAAGTATAGTGAACTGAAAGAATACATACGCGACTTGGATGAAAAAAGAAAAGTATTTCAGATGTTTGTGAACAAAATTGATGAAGTGAAGCGAAAAGAATCCCCCAAAACCGATCTTGCTGCTGCCTATAAATAAATCGAACCCCCGCATTTAGCGGGGGTTCTTCTCATTCAATGGAAAAGACGCCCCTTATCGTGAGCGTCTTTAAATGACTTCTTTCTTCAATTCCCTTTTGTACTTCTTCTCTGTAAGCTGGTGGGCACTCTTCACTTTCTTTAATCCCAGCCACCATAAGAAAAACATGAACGGAACCATATAGTAAACCCAGTTTTTCTCAGCAAGGAAAATATAATTGTAGGTTCCATGCAACAAGATAGGCACTGAGATGGCCAGAAAAAGCCATTTATGCCTTTCTTCTCGGGATGAGAACTTGGCTTTTCCTAAATAGTATCCCATGATGACCCCGAAAAGGGCATGACTCGATACAGGGAGTACCGCCCTCCCAAATGCATGCTCAACGCCATTGGCGATCAAATATAATATATTTTCTACTGTTGCGAACCCAAGAGAAACACTGGCTCCATACACAATACCGTCGTATGGTTCGTTAAAGTCCACGTGCTGGAAGATTGCAAACATCAAAATAAACCACTTAAAAAATTCTTCGAGGAACCCGGAGGAAATGAAGGCAGTGGACCAATTAGAATCAATGATCCCTTCCACTTCCAGGACATATTGTAAAAACATAATCGGGAAGGTAATAAGGGCCCCGTACATAAACGTTTTAAACACCAATGTAATGGGTTCGGCCTCATATTGATCCCGTAAATAAAAGTAACTTAACAATGCTAATCCTGGTGCTATACCCGCTGATAAAATCACCAGCATAAAAAGTCCTCTTTTCTTTCGGTTTTCTTAATCGTATCATGTTAATGTAGGATTGGAAATAGGAATTTAAATGGTTGGAGGAATGAATGATGAAGAAAGATATTTTAGTCATACATACAGGCGGTACCATCTCGATGATGGAAGACGAACAGACCGGAGCCGTTACACCGGGAAAAGAAAACCCGCTTTCGGTACAGACATCCATCGTTTCAAGCCTGGCAAATTTAACGGTCGAAGAAGCATTCCATCTGCCTTCCCCTCATATTACGCCGGAGCATATGCAGCAGCTGAAAGAGATCATCGAAGCAAAGTATCAGGAAACGCCATTCCACGGGGTCGTCATCACCCACGGTACAGATACACTGGAAGAAACAGCGTATTTCTTAGACTTGACCCTCTCCCTCCCCATCTCGATCGTCGTGACAGGAGCCATGAGATCAAGCAATGAAATAGGTGCCGACGGTTTATATAATCTGATATCATCCGTCCGGGTAGCGGCGGACGATAAATCCATGCACAAAGGGGTTTTAGTTGTCCTGAACGACGAGATCCATTCAGCAAAAAATGTGACCAAAACCCATACAAGCAATGTATCCACTTTTCAGAGCCCACAATATGGACCGATCGGGATCGTGACGAAAAGAGGTGTCCTCTTTCATCACCAGCCTACCTCGAACGAACACTACGAGGTATGCGATATTTCTAAAAGGGTGACACTCATAAAGGCATACGCAGGGATGGATTCAGGATTACTGAGGGCCATTAAGGATCTTCAGTATGACGGGGTCGTCATCGAAGCATTGGGTCAGGGGAATCTCCCGCCGGAAACGGTGACGGGCATCGAGGAACTGTTAAAATCGAATATTCCCGTCGTATTGGTGTCCAGATGTTTCAACGGGATTGTCCAGGACATTTACGGATATTCCGGTGGTGGAAAACAACTGAAGGAAAAAGGGGTCATCTTCTCAAACGGTCTAAATGGACAAAAGGCCAGAATCAAGCTTGTGGTCGCCCTTTCCCAAATACATGACATAAAAGAATTGGAAGCGATTTTCAAAAATTAGTAAAAGATCACGAGTAATATAGACGAAAGAAAGAGGCTCATGAGTGAGCCTCTTTCTCATTCTTCATTCTATTTTTTCATTCCAGTGATGGATTCAGCAATCAGTCCTCCATGCAAACGACCGTTTTCAATAAAGATTTCATTGGCATTGTTTCCTGCAGCAATCACACCTGCAATATAGACGCTGTCTACATTTGTTTCCATCGTTTCGGGATCATGGGCAGGACGACCTGTTTTCTTATCGATTTCGATTCCCATCTTCGTCAGGAAGCTGTGATCCGGATGGTAGCCGGTCATGGCAAACACAAAATCACTCATAACTTCTTTCTTTTCTCCATTAACGTTGTAAAGTACCGAATCCCCGTTTATTTCATCCACACATGCCTGAAACTCCATCGTGACCTCACCGTTTCTTACAAGGGCATCAAAATTCGGGAGAATCCATGGCTTGACACTTTTGGAATATTCACTTCCACGGTATAAAACGGTGACCCTAGCCCCCGCTTTATTCAATTCGAGAGCAGCATCAACCGCGGAGTTTTTCCCTCCGATGACAACCACATCTGTATCAAAAAAAGGATGGGCTTCTTTAAAATAATGAAACACATTCTCTTGTTCCTCTCCCGGGATCTCCATATAATTCGGGTTATCGTAGTATCCGGTTGCGATGACAATCGACTTACTTTCGTAATGGCCCTTAGAAGTAGTCACCGTAAAGCTACCGTCGTGCTTCTCTACTTTATAAACGGTTTCAAATCGGTTGATCCTCAGCTTTTTACGCTTCGCCACTTCGCGATAATACACCAATGCCTGATTCCTTCTCGGCTTATGCTCTTCAATGACAAAAGGCACATCACCGATCTCAAGCTTCTCACTCGACGAAAAGAAGGTTTGATGGGTAGGATAGTGGTAAATCGCATTGACGATATTCCCTTTTTCGATGATCAAAGGATTGATCCCTTTTTCTTTCAGACTAATGGCAGCTGACAACCCGCATGGTCCTCCGCCTACAATAATGCATTCTTCCATTTTCAAATTCAGACACTCCTTCAATTCCTCTATCTGAATGATCAAGTTCATCCGTACACTTCAGATTTTTAAAAAGTCTTTACTCAGTTATTATGGAATAAGATTGCGTCCAGGTCAAAAAGGAGCCCTCGGTCTCCCGGGATCCACACTCATATTATGGGCAGCAATGAATGTGATTCCAATAGAAAAAAGGGTGGGATGCCATGCACCCTACCCTTTTTAATATATCGCTAAATCCACCCTCTGAACCTGCAGGCTTCCGCCATTTTCCTTACCCCAACCATATAGGCGGCGAGCCTCATATCCACTCTTCTTGTTTGTGACGTTTCATACACATTATTAAAAGAGCTGACCAGGATCTTTTCGAGTTTCTCTTCCACTTCTTCTTCTGTCCAGTAATACCCCTGATTGTTCTGAACCCACTCGAAGTACGAAACCGTCACTCCACCTGACGACGCTAACACATCAGGTACCAATAGAATTCCGCGTTCCGTCAAGATCTTCGTCGCATCCAGTGTTGTCGGTCCGTTGGCCGCTTCGACGACGATGCTAGCCCTTATATTGTGGGCATTCTTGTCCGTGATTTGATTTTCAATAGCAGCAGGCACTAGAATATCACAATCAAGCTCCAGTAGCTCTTCATTTGTAATCGTATTATTGAACAGCTTCGTGACCGTTCCAAAGCTGTCGCGTCTGTCCAGCAAATAATCGATGTCCAATCCGTCCACATCGTGCAGGCCGCCGTAGGCATCAGATATCCCGATCACCTTCGCACCGGCGTCATGCATGAATTTGGCAAGGAAGCTTCCGGCATTCCCGAACCCCTGAACGACTACCCTTGCTCCTTCGAGTTTGATGCCCTTTTTCTTCGCCGCTTCATGGATACAGATCGTCACCCCTTTGGCAGTTGCCGTTTCACGGCCATGGGATCCTCCCAGCACCAATGGTTTTCCGGTAATGAATCCTGGAGAATTGTATTCATCAATCCGACTGTATTCATCCATCATCCATGCCATGATTTGCGAGTTGGTGAAAACATCCGGTGCAGGAATGTCTTTCGACGGTCCTACAATTTGGCTGATGGCACGCACATATCCACGGCTTAAACGCTCTAACTCCCTAAATGACATATCCCGTGGATCACAGATGATCCCGCCTTTACCTCCCCCATATGGAAGATCGACGATTCCGCATTTCAAGCTCATCCATATGGAAAGCGCTTTGACTTCCTTTTCCGAAACGTTCGGATGAAAGCGAATCCCGCCCTTTGTCGGTCCGACCGCATCATTATGCTGGGCACGATAGCCCGTGAACACCTTTACTTTTCCATCGTCCATCCGGACTGGTATTTTAACCGTCAACATACGAATTGGTTCTTTTAATAATTCATAAACTTCTTCTGAATACCCTAATTTATCAAGTGCAAGATGAATAACCGTTTGTGTAGATTTCAGCACATCATGCTGCTCTTCTGCTTGGTGATTTTCTTTCCCCTTTTCGGCTACCATGTATGTAAACCTCCCAGTATCCTTCACTGTTTAGCGGAAGCTCGTCCGCTTTCATGACATAGTATACACGTTTGATTTCCACTTGCAAAGAAGGAAAATTCAATATGAAGCATTTTTTTGAAAACGCTATCATTTAAGAAAAGCGGAGGCGGCTTGTTCAGGCCCGACAAGCATAAGGTCAATGGGCCGGGAAGGCGGTATTTGCCTTCTTGGACTATTGACCTTATGACCTCGAGGGACTAGCCGCCGGAGCTGGACACATCGAAAAGCGGAGGCGGCTTGCTTAGAGGTGACAAGCATAAGGCGAAGCGGACACAAAGGCGTTTTTTGCCTTTTTGGCCGGTTTGACTTATGACCTCGAGCCTCTAGCCGCCGGAGCTGGACACGCTTCCAACCAATCAAAAAACACCCCCAGGATTGACCCTGAGAGTGCAAAAACTGATGAGTTCCAGTATAAAACATATATTTAAAGGGGGTAGATTCAATACCAGTATCAACTAGTCAAAAATAATACAATATCTTTTCGATGGAATCCCTTTGTAACACAACTCGGCCATATTCCATGAGGATATGCTTCGTGATCGTCGAGTGTTGACCATATTCTACGCAAATTGCTTCAAGGACGAAGCTGTCGCCTTCAAGCAAATTCTCTATAAGTACGTAATACTTTTTTTCATAATAAAAAATACTGCATTGAGTGAGGGAATGGCTCAACTTTCCCATCTTATTGATCCGTTCAAGAAGGTTGAGTAAGTCTTCGAAATCATCGAAATACACGAGAACATCGTGATCATTCATGGATTTCATCATTTCGGTACCTTCTTCCCAGTCAGAAAAGTCATCTTCTGATTCTAACGTGAGGATCAAGCAGATTTCCTGATCATCAAATGATTCGATCTCCACTGTGATTTCCATCTGCGTTTCAATGCCGAACTTCCCTTGTACTTCATCTAACATGTCTTCGAACAGATCATGCCACATATAGGAATCTTTCCATTGGTCTTGTTCAAACAAGCCTTTTTGTTCTAACTCTTCTACACTAATGGAAAATTTTATTTTATTGTCCGAAATTCTTTCGAGCTTCATCTTCGTACCCCCTAGAGTGTAACGATTTATCATCATACTATGTAAGGGGCAAAAAACAGTGCATACTCCACTTATAATTTACTTTTGAGCCATTGTTCCCATTCGGATTTCGATTGTCCCACGATGTGTTCATCAAATTCTGCCTTTACGTCTTTGGACAAATGATCAACTGCGAATCCGCCCATTCCGATCACGAGGTTTTTTCGCTCGTTCTTTAAGGACGTAACGAGGGAAAGGAGGTTATCAACGTTTTCAAGCAGTGTGCATGAGAAGAATAAAAACTTTGGATCCACTTCATCCAGTACGACGTCAATATCATTCTCTTTTATGCTCGATCCCAGATAGATGACTTCAAACCCCTTTCTTCGTACATAAAGAGTGAAGATCAATAATCCTAATTCATGCCATTCCCCAGGGCCGCAGACAGCCACTACCTTGGGTAATATCCCGTTATGCGGGAATGAATGCATGATGATACCGATCCGGGACCTGAGGATGGAAGTGGCAAAATGCTCATGGGCCGTCGTGATTTCATCATTTTCCCATAAATCCCCGATCCTTACCAGGAGACTCCCGAGAATGTCGATGACCACCTTGTCAATCGTATACACCGTAAACGACTGGTTGATCAATTCATGGGCTTTTGTTTCATCAAAACTTAATAAAGCCTTTAAGAGATCATCGGAAATCGTTTGGGTGCGATCCTTTTGTTCGGAGGATGTGATTTCATTCTCTTCCAGTTCCTGTTTGTCCAGTAACGCAACGGCTTGACTGATGGTAAAGCCTTGATCCACCTTTTCAACAAGCCATTTCAATATATTTAAATGCTGTTCGGTATACAAACGGTGCCCGGATTCATTCCGCACAGGTGCAATGATCTGATACCTTCTCTCCCATGCCCTCAATGTTCCCGGTTGAATCCCTAAAATGGTAGACACAGCTTTAATATTGTATTTGCCTTCCAACTTCTTTTCATCGCTCATAAATAGTCCCCCAAGTATTTCTCATCTCTCTAAAATTATAATAGAGAAACCTTATTGTGTAAAACTTGTATAGGTAATGGATAACATTTGTTCATTTCATTCTTTATCCATCACCAACAAGTGGGTTTCGGCCGGGGCACCCAGTCGTAAAGGAATGGCGGTTGTCCCGTAGCCATTTGTTACTAATAGGGTGGTCTCCGGGAGAGTTTCAAGTCTTCCTTTTTTATACATCCCACAACCGAACAGGCGAATCTGCCCCCCGTGCGTATGACCGCTTACCATGAAATCGATTCCGTCCTTTTTCTGAACTTGATTCACAAGTCTTGGATCATGACTGACCAAAAGATTGAATTCATCAGGGTGTACCCGTTCAAGTGAAGCCTCATAATTTGCCCGTTGGGTACTTGCGTCGTCCACTCCTATCAAGTTGATGACACCATTATGAATCTTCACTTTCACTGAAGAATTGACGATTTCGATGATTCCTTTTTTCTTGAATATCTGTTTTAACCTGCTTGTATTCACTTCATAATCATTATTTCCCCATACAAAATAAACGCTCCCCAATGTCAGGAGTTTGTCGAGATTACGTTCGACCCTTGAAAAAGGCACCCCTTTTTCCAAAAGGTCCCCTCCGATGATGACAAGATCCGTTTTTCCCTTCACGTCTTCGATGATTTCATTTGAAATTTCCCGTTTATGTATATCGGAAATGAAAAAAAGGGATACGGGCTTCATTTGTTCAGGATAAGAGGGCAGCTTAACGTTTTCAATCTTTACAACGTTACGTCGGGCTTCATATAACATATAAAAGAGGAGGCTTACTCCCCCTGCCAATAAAATAATACAAAATTCAAGCATTGTGGCCTCCTTGACGGCGAAAATCTATTGAAATGATACCATAAAAAATCGCTGAACAGGAAAAAATCATGGTTTGCCATATGCCATACCCGCTCAACACGCAAATCACCGCTAAGTGAAATGGAATGAGGATTGATTCTTTATGTAGTTTTCCATTCCATAATTGTAGGATAGAATAGAATTCAGCTTTCAGTACATTCACCTGGATCAATATCCCCATCATAAAAGCAATAGACGCTGCAAAGAACTGTACCGGATTGAGGACCATCTCCACAATGAATTCAGGATTTGTAAATCGTTCGGATGCCGGAAACCATGTAATGAATAGATACCCTAAAAGAAACGTAATTATCAGTTTCACAAAATGATTGATCAAAAAAATCCCTCCCATAAATCTTATGAGAAGGATTTTTTTTCATACAGGGATTTATTCAATTATTCATCTTCATGTATATCGAGAATTCGGAATCCCGATTTCTCTAACTTATGAAGGAATTTATCCATATTGTCCTTCTTTTCCACCTTGAGGACAATACGACGTAACAATTTATCCGATTCATCGAACGTTACTAGGGATATCACCGATTCTGAATGTTGTTGGATGATGTCACCGAGCCTCGCGATCCGTCCTTCCGTTTCTACAGAAGAGAAAGCGATGCGTACTCCTTTCTGATCCATGCCGAATGCACTTCTGAATTGATCCAGGACGTCAAAGCGTGTAACGAGTCCCAGGAACTTATTATTTCCACCTACCACCGGGAGGATCGGCGAATCTTTTAATTCGATCAATGCATTTTCAAATACATCCTTTTCGGTCATATATTTGTCCGAATCTGTTATGATATCACTGACTTTTTTCTCTTTGAGAAAGGTTTCCTTGTCCATTCCGGAAAGGAAGAAGCTTTGATAGATATTATAACGGGTCGCTACGCCTTTAAACTCTTCATTCGAAAGGACAGGTACCCCATCGATTTTATGGTGTTCAAGCACCGTCAGCGTCTTTTCAACTGAATCGTTTACATCCACCACATAGCATTTGTGTTTCGGTATCATGGCATTTTTAACAAACATTTGACCACCTCATCATTAATTTCCTACACCTTAAGTATTCAACATTTCCCTTGTATTTCCCTTCATTCTTATGAATTTATATAAAATAACATGTTCCCATTCCTCCTATCATATGTTGTTACGAAGGAATTCATTTAAAGGAGGTATCCGTATGCATGAGTTCTATAAAGCATATTATCCCTATATAAGTCCAAATGATCCGTGTAAGCCGATTACTCGGAAGGTATATTCGACTCCCCCAAACCTGTATCTTGGGTTTCAGCCCCCTAATTTGGAACAATATTCACCTAAAGAGGCATTGCAGAAGGGGACGTTGTGGAAAGTATTTTATGATCCGTATTATAGTCCCTACGAAAAAACGAAGGGAGAATGATCCCATATGAAACAACTTCCCGCCCATTATTATGACGTGTTGGAAGAATTGCAGGCGATCGATTTCGTCATTGTCGATCTCACTCTGTACCTGGACACCCACCCGGAAGACTATGAAGCCATCTCACAGTACAATATGTATGTAAAAACGCGAAAACAAATTAAAAAGAAGTTTGAAAAGGAGTTCGGTCCCCTGACCCATTATGGGTACAGCTACTCCAATTACCCGTGGGATTGGAAAGATGCACCGTGGCCATGGCAAGTGTGAGATAAGTGCATGCCTGTCATCATACACTCCCAGTGCTTCCATGAAGCACTGGATTCTTATTTACTGCCATGAAATAGATTGATATCCCATTCTTTTTTCATTTTATCGTATACATGATGCCTCTTTTTCCACGCTTCTTCTTTCCATAAATCTTTACTGCGATCGATGACTTCGCATCTTAATGCATGATATTCTTTCTCTTTCTTTTCCTTTTTTTCATATAATATTTTTGCAGCTCCGAATAGCACAACCAGAAACAGTGCCATGAATAAATGAATGGAATCAGATACAAAGATAGAGAACATCGCAGCAAACGAGTATGAATAAGGGCCTAACACGAATTTCGTCAAATAATACAGAAAAAAGAAGGATGCAAACATTGCCCCCCATAATGCATAAAGGTGAAGGGCCTTCGCTTTATCAAATTTTTGTTTTTTTTCAATCAGGTTATAGAGCATTTGCTCCGTTGCTTGATCTGTCCATTCCCCAAATCCCTTTCCTCCCCGGTCCATCTATATACACCCCTTCCCTCCTTATAATGTATGAGCATGTCCAGTGAGATAGAATCAGCATATTAAAATGGATACGTAATGTTATATCCTAAAGATGATTGTTGCAAATAAATGTAAATTCCCCATAAAAAAACACCCGTCCCCATATGATGGGGAGGATGTTTTATTGATCCAACGGGATTTCCAACACTTGGCCTGTTTGGATTTCAGTATCCTGAATCTTATTCCATTCTTTGATCCGATCAACGCCAGATGGGGAATGGTAGTAATTCATGGCGATCCGGTACAAGGTTTCCTTTGGTTTAACCGTATGATACACAACCTTGACCTTTGGTTCTTCTTTCTCTATTTCCTGTGGTTCTTCTTTTGGTTCCTTTTTAATCTGCTCCTTCGGCTTTTCTTCTACCGTTTCTTTAGGTGGTGGCCCCGAGGCTTGTTGATTCTTCTCACCCGTAGAGGAAGCGGACTCTTTCGATGATGCCTTTTTCTGTTCCTTTTCAGGAGGCTCTTCTTCCGTTTGAGGGGCCACGGCAGCCTCACTTTCTTCTTGTTCATTTTCTTGATCATAACGGACTTCAACCACGTCATCTACATCTTCCGACATGACGACCAGGGGACCATTTCTGTGATCGTAAAAAGAGTAAATGCCAAAAACAGTCAGAGGCAATAAAATAAAAAATAAGAGCAGCATACTGATCACAGGATATTTCATTTTCCATTTGTTCTTTTGATGTTTTTCTCTGTGCAGCTCACTTCTTGGCGGAAGCGGCTCCCTTTTTTTGGCGGGTGGTTCCTCAGGGACTCGTTCAATTTTTATCTTCCGTTTCGCTGCCTGATCTCGATATGGGTCTTTACTCATGTGACATCCCTTCTTTACTTCTTTGTCTTCCATTCTTACGCATGTGTAAGCCGAGTAAAAAATCGATGACAAAGTGCATGATGATCGTAACCAATAAATTATCTGTGGATTCATAAATGAAACCGATCCAAAAGCTGAGCAGTACTATATTGATGATTAAAAACCAGTGAGCCCAATACCTGAAATGAATGAGTGCGAAAATAATGCTTGAGATGACCAGTCCAAAATGAAATTGAAGCACACCCCTGAATAATACCTCTTCACTTACACTGATAAAAAAAGCTAAAAGGGCAATTTCCCCGATGCTTCGATTAGTGAATATCCGTGCATTGACCCCGCCATCGTCATAGTATTTAGCAGGTAACACCTTCATCAGGAGGATATCGATCATGACGATCAGGAGACCGCTCGTCATCCCGACCGTAAAAATGATGGGGGAAAACCTGAGCTGTTTCCAGAATTCAGACGTTGCGTCAAATAAAAATATACCTAATACACAGGCAATCGTTAATAGTAAAAATTGAGTAAAATACAAATGGAAAGTTAATTGTTTCTTAGTGAGCTGTTGAATGATTTCCCCTTGCTTCTGCATTGTTACCACTTATCCTAATAATAAATTTTCTAACCTTTTCTCCCAGTTTGTCACACCGGGTTCTTCTCTATTTAACGCGAAAGGCTTGGTCTTGAAATCATCGAGTGAATCACCGCATACATCACAACAAAATGGATGATCCACATTCATTTTCTCATTGAAATAATCGAGCAGCTTCCCCCGTCTGCATGTAACGGCTTGAAGCCAGTTGATCATGGAGTACAGCTTCTCCTTCTTGTATTGTAAACGATTATTCCGGATTTGTTTCACTTTTTCTAGTAATCTATCTTGATCAAATGGCATTCCCCGGGTCAACTCATCTATGTAATACGTAAGGAATCGATACTGCACCTCTGTAAGCTGCAGCTGTTCGATTAACTCCTTCGAATGACCCTTTCTGCTTTCGTTAATAAAACCTCGAATCTGATCATCCTCGGGCAGCTCGCTTTCAATGAGCTGTAAGGGCAAGGAAAGATCCTGTTCTGAGTATAACACGACAGAAACACTACTCTCCCCATCGCGGCCCGCCCTTCCAATTTCCTGTAAAAACGCTTCGATGCTGGATGGGAAATGAAAGTGAATGACGAATCGGATATTTTCTTTATTCACTCCCATCCCAAACGCTGAGGTTGCACAGATCATTCTCAGTTTTCCCGAAAGGAATTGCTGCTGAATTAAGATCCGGTCCTCTTGCTCCATTCCCCCGTGGTAGTGGGCAACATCTGCCACACCTTTCTCTGAAAGCCAGAGGGCAACATCTTCAGCCATACGTTTACTTGAGAAATATACTACCCCCGGACCCGACCACGCTCTCACACACTCTAACAAAGTATTCAGCTTTTCACTTTGTCCGGCTACCCTATTAACAAATAATCCAATATTCCCGCGATCGACTGAATAAACCATTTCAACAGCATGATTCATTTGAAGCACCTGCTTGATGTCTTCCCTGACTTCCTTTGTCGCCGTTGCCGTCAATGCCAGGGTGGTCGGGTTACGGAGCAGCTCCTTCAGATCCCCGAGCTTTAGATAATCCGGCCTGAAATCAGGTCCCCACTGAGATATACAGTGGGCTTCATCAATCACATATAGGGAGATATCCAATGATTGAAGGGAGGATATGACCCCTCGATTCATTAACATTTCAGGGGAAATGAAGATGAACTTATACAGATGTAATTGTTGCAAAGCGTCTCTTCTTTCCATATAGGGCAAAAAAGAATTCAGTGCGATAACCCGCTTTTCCCCCATCACTTTCATCTGTTCCACTTGATCCTGCATTAAAGAGAGCAGGGGAGAAATAATCAACACATGCCCATCCATAAGATATCCAGGCAGCTGATAACACAGCGACTTCCCTGTTCCTGTCGGAAGCATAGCAACCGTATCCTGATGATTCAGTACGGAATGGATAATTTCTTCCTGCCCTTCCCTAAAGGAAGAATAACCGAATCTTTCTTTAAGTTCTCGTTGCAAATTCACGTGTTTCACCTGCCTTTGCGATTGCGACCCGAATTTGAAAATAAGTCAAATGAGGGAGCTTTTCTTTAATGGGCTTGAGTCTTTTCGTTTGTGCTTCCTTCATCACTTTCAGTACATTTACGTATTCTTCCCTGGTAATGAAGGGTTCAATGGCCAAATCTTCTTCTGTTAAAATCAACTCGATGACATGATCTTCAATGGTATTGAGTTTCAATTTACGAATCTGTGCAATTTCTTCGAGGGTATGCCCCCTCTTATATAAGTCGTAAGTCTTGCTGGTCGATATGGTCAAGTTCTGTCTGTGCTCACTTTTCAAGCTGATCGAATATAATAAAGGATAGCCTTCAGGGTCCTTTTCTATTTCTGTCAGCATACCGTGGAGCAAATTCAGGAATCTGAATCTGCACTCTTCTGGATCCATTCCTTTTTTCTCTGCCACCTGAAATTCCGTCCACCCGTAGTCTCGATATCCGGTTAATCGATAGACCAATAATGATGGATCATTCCCTTGAGTATTCAACAGGGTGGTCAGCTCTTTATACAGCTGGGACGAGAGATGGTCACGATTAGGGTGGGTCCTGATACAATCCTTTACCCATTCCTGAATATGTTTGTTCCGCTGAACCGGATAATAGAGTGTTTCCTGTTGTTTGGCATTGGAAAGCACTTGAACCAGAAGGCTCAATCTCATCCAGAATAGACGGGTTTGATCACCATATATGAGCCCGTTCATATCTGAAGGGAAAGGATCACCCAGAAAATGTTCTTTCACGGCTTTGGATCCCTCGAGTGACACTTGGGCATTATCGCTTTCACCAAAAGTGATCCATCCTTCTTTCTCCAATTCCTTTACCTTTTGATTGAAAAAGGGCCGCTTCAGCTTAGGTAATGAAAGGAAAAATGGTTGCAGATGAAAAATATGTGCATCCTGAATGGATTGGGATGACTTCTTTCCTTTTAAAATATGAAATACCGAGTAAACGGAACGTTCTCCACTAATTTGCAAAAAACAGTATAGGATCACATAATGAAGATAGGTCAATTCTCTACTCCTTAATATGTAGGTTATTGTCAAATATTGTACCATGAAATTGGCTTTTCACCATGTTTTGTTTTTCTTATATAGGATAAAAATAAAAAGAAAGCACCTAACTATTGAAAAGTCACTCAATCCTCTATAAAATAAACATTAAGTGATTTTTCACAAATTGACATTGTGTATAATGATGAATTATATAGAATTATTTATTCGGGAGGTTTTTTCTTTGCCAAAATATACGATCGTTGACAAGGATACATGCATTGCATGTGGAGCTTGCGGGGCTGCCGCTCCAGATATTTACGATTATGATGATGAAGGTATTGCATTTGTAACATTAGATGATAACCAGGGAACGGTTGAAGTTCCTGACGTATTGGAAGATGATATGATCGATGCATTCGAAGGTTGCCCGACAGATTCCATTAAAGTATCTGACGAACCATTCGACGGAGATGCACTGAAATTTGAATAGTAAGGATGAAGGCTAAGAAGATCTATTCTTCTTAGCCTTTTTTTATGGTAAGTCATCTCAATAGAAAAACCCCTCAATATAGTTGAGGGGTTTATTTTATATGATCACTATGCCGCTTTGTTTAAGGCCGCTTGCCTTGATAGCAGGCCTTGAAGGCGGACAAACAGTAAGGTAAATACGGATGTAACCAAAATCCCTTTCAAGATGTTGAATGGAACGATTCCGGTAATGATAATTTCAGCAGGAAGCTCGAAGTTCATGAAGTATTTATAAGCAGGCAGGAACACGAAATAATTCAAGATCCCCATGCTTATACTCATGACGACGGTACCTGTGATCAGTCCGATCAACAGACCTTTTTTCGATTGAAAACGTGAATAGATGTAATACGTCGGCAGGATCAAAAGAACTCCCGCAATAAAATTGGCTGCATGACCAATCGGAACACCTGTGTCGCTTCCAGTCATGACATAATCGATCACGTTTTTAAACAGTTCAACCAATATTCCTGCAAGCGGTCCCAGTGTGACCGTCGCAATCAATGCTGGTACATCACTGAAATCAACCATTAGAAACTTTGGAAATGGTGGAATTGGGAAGTTGAATAACATTAGTACATACGATATGGCACTTAGCATACCAACTGTGACAAACATGCGCGTATTCATTTTTTTCATAACTCTCTCTCCTTTAGGAGATTCATCTCAAATCGAAGACGGTTCAAGCCAAAGGCAGCATTAAAAAACTCCCGGATATACATATCCCGGAGAATGAAAGGCATACCCTAATAAACGTTTAGCTTCCCATTTTCTAAACGTTGTGGCCATCACCTTCATCTTCTCCCATCCAGACTATACTGTCGGCTTTGGAATTGCACCAAATCCTGCCCCAAAAGGCTCGCGGGCTTAGAAACACGTGGTTTCATCACCGCCGGTAGGGAATTTCACCCTGCCCCGAAGACGAATCTTTATTTTTTTATACATTCTCATTATACATAAAGTTGAGGGTTATGTGAAGAAAAACAGTTCGAATTCGAACTAATTAGGTGATACCCCTTTTCCACGTTGTTCAGGACGTACTCAATCCACCTTGAGCACCTGTTGCGGATATATCGCCGATGCCGGGTTCAAATCATTCTTCGAGACCAGTTCATCCATATCGATCCCCTCTGCCATAGAGATGGAATAGAGCGTGTCCCCTTGCTTCACTACGTACTGCCCTTCAGGGGATGACCCCCGTATCATCAATCTCTGATTGACCTTTAACTCGGAGCTCTTCAATGCATTTTCCTGCATTATATCTTCAACTGACAAATCGTATTGTCGGGAAATCCCCCAAAGGGTCTCTCCTTCATGTACGATATGCACCCCCTCTTCTGCCCTCTCATCAGGAGGCGATTCCAGATTACCTGCGACACCAACTATCTGGAAAGGATCCTGCTCTTTCGCAAATACAAGCTGCCCGACTTCCCCATGACCGAAAACACGATAGGGATCGATTGCATTTTCTTTATCAATCGTCCACTCCCCCCTATGTACTTCAAAGTGAAGATGGGCCCCCGTTGATCTTCCCGTATTCCCTAATCGTCCAAGTTGTTGACCTTGTGCCACTTCCTGATTTTCATCCACAAGCCTGCTTTGAAGATGGGCATAGACGGTTTCATATCCATTTTCATGCCTGATGAATACAACATGACCATAGCTCTCTGAAAGATAGGATTTGATCACTTTTCCTTTGTCGACAGAATACACAGGCGACCCGGCTTCCCCTCCGATATCCATGCCTTTGTGAGATCCCGACCGGGTACCATATGAATCTGTTACCATGCCTTCTACGGGAAATGTCCAGGAAGCTGTGTCCCCTGATACCTTATCCCCCTCTGCTTTTGCCTCATTACCGGTTAAGAACATCATGAATACACATAATGTTAAAAGAAAAACGATGAAAAGCCTTCTTGCATAATCGAAAATCATGCTTGTCCTCCTTCGCTCTTATTGACTACGTACCTCGACTTCTATATGTATTACACCATTCTAACCTTTTCCCCCTCATTACATGCACCAGCATACTTTTTGAGATATTTTTCCTTTGAGTAGTTTGTCTTTGTATGAGGCAAATATTCATCTCATGGCTAAAAAATAGGAAAGACCAGAATCGGAGGTCAAATCCGCTTCTGGCCTTATGCATGTTATTTAGTTTAGTAAGCTCTTTTTATTCGGGCTGATCGGTGTCTTGATAGGTCCTGTAAAGTCGAAACCGTTCCAGCTTTCCTGTTTGATGTTTTCAAACCGGGCGCTCTCATATCCGGAACTCCTGCTTGTCAGTAATATCCCTTCAATCATCTCCTGTGCGGTTTGTTCGTCTAAAGAGGTCAAATCCAATTCGTTTAAGAAACTGATGGTTACCACTTCATCTGCTTCTGCCACAATGAAATTGATCTCTTTCGGGATGACACTTTGAAAGAGGCCCGTCTCTGCACTTTTCATTGCCTGGATTGCCTCCTTGGTCCCCCCTCTGTTTATATTATCCGGAACTAGGAATCGGTCCTTTCCATTTGGCGAGTATAGATAGTATGCACTGTGTGTATTTTCATTCAAATCAACACTTGAGAATTCTCCCATGGAACTGAATTGAGGGACCGAGCCGTCCTGATTTTTCAGTACGACCTCTTCTAAACCCTTATGTTGGAAGGAATATTGAAGAGAGTGATAAAATGCGTATTCGACTGCACTCCTGCCACTGTAAGAGTGATCAGGCCGGAGAGTGAAGATGACCTTATTTTTGTCAAAAGACACGTCGCCATTTAAAGGAAGGTAGTCTTCAAGTCCCCAGTCCGTTTCAGGTAGCTTCTCGGCAATTTGTTCATGTCTTGTTAACCAGTCTTCTTTTTTCTGTTCTTCGACAATCGATACAGGTATGGGTACTGCATCCGGTGAAACAAGTCCAAAGTTATATAATTCCTTTCCCTTTATGTCATCTTCATAGAGAGAAAGCCTTTTTTTAGGTTCTTGAGGGTCTTCAGACATTGTCAGCTTGTTGTTTTCTTTTTGATTATCTTCCGTCACAGCGACTTTCTCTTCTTTCCTTGATTCGGGAGGAAGTTCTGTTTTCTTCTCCCGGGAAGCCATTTCCATATTATTTTCAGAGCTTCCCGTTGAATCGGCCGTTCCCGTTTCAGGTTTGTCCATGCTGGTTTCCGTTAGTTGATTTAGAACGGTGGGAGCGAGTAGGACCATGATGAATATGGCGGCAAGTGCAGCAACTGCCGGTATGAATCGTTTGAATGAAGCTTGACTTTTCTTTTTTCGACTTTCCATTCTTGCTTGGATATATTGAGAAGTTCGGTCATCTTTGATTTGAGGAAGCTTTTTGATGAGGTACTCAATATCACGATCTTTCCATTCTGACTTGTTCAATGTCTCTTTCCTCCTTTGGGAGCCGATGATTCATTTCAATTCTCAACCATTTGATGGCCCTATGCTGGGTCGTCTTCACTTTGCTTTCTGACCAGCCAAGCACCTCAGAGGTTTCGGTGATTGAAAGTTCCTGTAAGTAACGCATGATGATGACCATTCGAAAGTCCGTTGTGCAGTATTTTAAGCATTCATACAACACTTGGATCTCTTCATTGGCAACGGCGATCTCTTCGGGAAGTGCCCCGTCGTCTGTTATTTCATTGCGACTCCAATCGAATTTATCCAGAATACGGTTTTTCCAGTTTTTTTGTTTTCTGAAATGATCAATCGCTACATTTTTCGCAATGGAAAAAAGCCAGGTCTTTTCGGAGCTTTTCCCTTCGAAATTCTCATGAGATTTAAGCACCCTTATATAGACTTCTTGAACTAGGTCTTCAGCCTGCTGTTTATTTTGTACCATGTATATGAGGAATTGAAATACATCCTGATGATAAGCAGAGTATAATTTCTCAAAAACGGAGTTCACTTTATTCCCTCCCCGTCAGATTATTAGTCGTTTTATATGTAAAAAAGTTACACACTATCAATATAGTATTATTCAGGTGAAAAGGAAAGACCCAGATTGACGGGAAACAGCATGGAAAAAGCCAGCAGGGAGAATCACCCTGCTGGCCCATTTTCTCTTTTTCAACAACCTTCTTGAAATAAAACAAAAAATAAAGAATGTTTCCCATGTAACAAGAAAAATCGTCATGTTTCTATGGAGATGATCGATAATTGGCTAAATAGGGAGAAAGAAAGTGAAGGTTGTCCCTTGATCGACTTTGCTTTGCACCTGAATATGCCCCTTATGGGATTCAATGATATTTTTAGCGATGGCGAGGCCGAGACCTGTTCCCGACTTCCCTCTTGTTCTGGCTTTGTCCGCCTTGTAAAAACGCTCGAATACAAAGGGAAGATCTTCTTCAGGTATGCCGGAACCCGTGTCTTTGACATGGAACAGATATCCGCCTTTTTTTTCCGTCAGGCAAACCGTCACTTCCCCTCCCGTTGGCGTATGCCTCAAAGCATTATCGATGAGATTCGTTAATACTTGTTCAATTCGATCGGGGTCCATAATGATTTCTTTATTCATCTCCACATCACTTTCAAAGTAGATGAAAACCTTTTTTTCCTTGGCCAATCCGATGAACTTGTTTGTCACTCTTTCCGTGAAAGGCATCACTTCGATGACATCCTTGTTCAGGGTGATATGCCCGGCTTCCATGCGGGCAAGATCCAGGAGATCATTCACGAGCCTTCCCATGCGTAGCGATTCATCATAGATGATGCGGGCAATTTCTTTCTTCTCTTCTTCCGATCCTGCAATATCATCCACGATCGCTTCACTATACCCTTGCAGCATGGAAATGGGTGTGCGCAGTTCGTGGGAGACGTTGGCGATGAAATCCTTACGAAGCTTATCCAATCTCCGCTCTTCGGTCATGTCACGAACCACCGCGACCGCTCCCCTGATATTGTTATTATTATATAGGGGGCTCACGATCACTACGTAGGATCGCCCTTGCAGACTCAGTTCATCAGTTTGTTCCATTTCAGTTACGACCACACTCTGCAATAACTCTCTTACAGTCGTCGGTATCGCTTCTTCACCCTCTTCACTTTGTTCGTAATACCAGTGTTGTAGGAAACGATCTGCAGGGGGGTTCGTGATCAGGATGGTCCCGTCCCGATTAAAGGTGATTACACCATCAGCCATACTGCTGAGAATGGATGAAAGCTGTTCTTTTTCCTGACTGAGTGCATTGATATGAAACTTCAACTGCCTTCCCATTTGATTGAAGCCTGTAGCAAGTTCACCGATTTCATCCTTCGTCAGGATCGGTACCTTTGTATCGAACTTCCCCTTTGCCACTTCGAAAGCCGCTTCCCTCATTTTCCGGAGCGGTGCAGTGATACGTGTGGAAAGGAAAAAGGCAAAGATGGTCGTAAGAATGATGGCAATCCCTGCCGCAAGCAGAATCAGTTTGGTGGTTTGTCGTGTCGTATCTTTGATTACCCCAAGGGACTGATAGAGATAAACGGCTCCATCTTCCCCATTAATATGAAGGGGCGTCCCGACTACGATGACATTCTCATATCGATTAGACGACTCCTTGGATAATTCAACCTCTTTTTTAACGGTTATTTCCTTTGATTTGACTGACTGTAGCTTGTTATCCTTCGAGATATACTGGTGGATCTTCTTTTGAAAGACAGTCGAGTCTTGAGAATAAAAAGATTGGTTTTGATCCAGGGAAATGATGATATTCACAGGTTCATCGATGATTTCTTTCCCCAGTTCCATTCCGATGGTCAGATCATTATGATTCTCGATGACCCTGGCTACTTTTTCAGCCGTATGGGTCAGCTCTTTCTCCACTACACCTACATGATAATTCTGAAAAAATTCCAGCAATAAGATGGTAAGTATAAATAATACAAAGGAAACCAGAAGCAGGATGGTCACCCACAGTTTCCCTACTACACTACGCCAAAGCCTCATTCATTTGTTACCTCGAATTTATAGCCCACTCCCCATACGGTTACGATCATTTTAGCTGCCATTTCAGACACTTTGTTCAGCTTCTCCCTTAATCGTTTCACATGAGTATCCACCGTACGCAAATCACCGAAGAATTCGTAATGCCATACTTCCTTCAGAAGGTGCTCACGATCAAATACTTTATCAGGAGCTTTCGCAAGGAAATATAAGAGTTCATATTCTTTAGGGGTCAAATTGACATCGATTCCATCCGCCGATACCCGGTGTGCATCATTATCGATTGTCAGATGGGGATAAACGATCAGGTCCTTTGCTTTTGCATCCGTCTGAATGAAACTTGATTTTGTGGAGCGTCGTAAAAGTGCCTTCACTCTGAGAACCACTTCACGGGGTGAGAAAGGCTTTACGATATAGTCGTCGGTCCCGACTTCGAAACCTTGTACCCTATTCACTTCTTCACCCTTGGCAGTAAGCATGATGACGGGGGTCGCCTTGCTTTCCCGAAGGTGCTGACACACTTCGATTCCATCCATTCCAGGCATCATGATATCCAATAGGATGCAATCATAGTTTTGTTCGAGAGCCATTTCCAACGCTTGTTCTCCATTCTCCGCTTCATCGATTTCATAGTTTTCTCTTTCTAAATACATCTTTAGCAGTCTTCTGATTCGATCTTCATCATCTACAACCAGAATGCGAATATTTTCTTCCATGGGTACATCCCCCTTTGTATATTTACACTATATTATCCTCTATTTTGTATAAAAAAAGAAGCTGACTGGGAAGAGAATTGTATTCTCATGGTTGTCAGCTCCTTCCTTTCCTTACGATTGATTAAGCGTATGAGTGTAACCCTGCAATAATTAGATTAACCGCTATAAGGTTGAATAGAATGATCGCAACCCCAACAACAGCAAGCCATGCCGATTTCTCGCCATGCCAGCCTTTAGACATGCGGAGGTGGAGAAAGGCTGCATAGAATAAGAATGTAACCAATGCCCAGACCTCTTTAGGATCCCATCCCCAAAAGCGGGTCCAGGCGATCTGTGCCCAGATCATGGCAAAGATGAGTCCCCCAAGAGTGAATACCGGGAAGCCGATCAATACAGAACGGTAACCGATTTCGTCCATCAGGTCGAGGTTCACATTCTTTACAAGCGGCTGCATCTTAGCAGCGATCCGCTTTCTGAAGATCAAGCGGAGAAGAAGATAAATGACTGTTCCGATCATAAATGACCAAATCACGGTATTTAATTTCTTCGCATTGATGAGAGCAGGCATTTCAACGAGCGGCTCCATCACGTCTTCGCTTAATAGTTCACCTTTATTCGGACCTACCAGGGCAGGGAGGGTGTATTCAGAAACCGCCTCTTCACCCTGTTGATTCACGTATTGAAAGTTCGCTTCGTAATGCCCAAGGGTAAATGCCGTCGAGGCGACAACAAACCCCAGTACGATAACCAGTGAATACATCACAGTTTCGAGCCAGAATGACTGCCTGCTGCCTTTTGTATGCTGAACTGATTTCAGTAAGTAGATCAGTCCTGCCACGAAGCTGATGGAAAGAATCGCTTCCCCTGCCGAAACGGTTGTGACGTGGATCTTCAACCAATCACTTTGAAGTGCAGGGATGAGTGGACTGATGTCCTTTGGAAACATGCTGGCGTATGCAATCACCAAAAGGGCGAATGGCAGTGCAATGACACCAAGTATCGTCGTCTTATACATAAAGTAAAGAATGATGAAGGCTCCGACAAGCATCATACCGAAAAAGGTCGTAAATTCGAATAAATTACTTACAGGTGCATGTCCCGAAGCGCCCCATCTAAGAAAGAAGTACCCCAATTGAGAGGCAAATCCGACAAGGGTTAAAGCAATCCCGATAAAGCCCCATTTCTTCTGGTTCGTTTCCGTTGTATTCTTTTGACGGATACTCCCGCCAAAAAACAGAGTCGCAATCAAATACATGATGAAGGATACGTAAAGTAAATTACTGCTCCACTCTGCCATTGTTGTCGTTGACATCCTCATTCCTCCTTACATCGTCCTTTTGTTGTTGATCGACAGGCTCATTGATTCCAGTGCCTTCCAATACAAGGCTGATTTCATTTTTCAAACCATGCCAGTTTTTGTTCGTATGTCCGGCTACGATGAGTCCATCCCCATCATCACTCCGCCTGATCCAGATCCTTCTGTGATGCCAGTAGGCACCCTGTATAACACCGATCATGAAGATTGCTCCTCCAAGAGCCAGGATCCAGAGGGTAAGATCTTTATGTACGGTTAAGGCCGATACATCTCTCGTCTCGACACCTGCAAATGACAATTTATAGGCATTTTCACCTAAGGGCTCAAGGTTTTTTCGGATTCCTACAAAACTGATTTCACCTTCGGGCTTTTCAGGTGAGAATAATTTAAACAGAAATGCCGGATTATTTGGCAGGGGAGATTTGGTTTGCGGTTCACCCTGTTCGTTGAACCCCGAGAAATCCGGATAATATCCCATAAGTTCTGCTTTATACCCATCTTCAAACGTATACGCATTTTGCGGATCGAATAAATCGACTGTGAATTTACCGAAGCTTTCCCCTGACTCTTTATTATCCAGGGTAAATGACATGGATTTGAATTCATCCAGTTTATAACTTGTTTGGTAGACAGCAAAATTCCCGAATTTAAGAGGATGGTTTACTTTAATGGAATCCTCCTGTTCTTTCGTGCGTTCTGCCTTTTGACCGGGAACGCGATCTCCTGATTCCTTATACAGGATCACATCCGATTGGAAATTCTTCGCGATAGTCCCGTTTTTGTCAATCGCTTCACCGAATACTTCTTTATCCTTATTCTTGTCGTATGTCTCCAGGGTGAATCCTTTGTTTTCTAAGTAATATTCCTGGTCCGTACCCGGAACCGCTCTCGTTTCTCCTTCACGGATCCACACCGTTTCGTCGATGTACATCCCCGGGACGAATCGAAGCATGCCTCCGAATAAGAAGATGATAAGACCGATATGATTTACATAGGGACCCCATCTTGAGAAACGGTTCTTCTCTGCAAGGATATTTCCATCCTCTTCCCGGATCTTATATTTTTTCCGGGTCAGCTTTTCTTTTATTTTGCCGAGGGATTCATGATATTCGGTCGTGTCCGTTTTCCCATATATCCTTTGACGTTTCAAGAAGCCGACATGCCTTGAGACACGTTGGTTCTTCAAGGCTCGATAGAGGGGAATCACCCGGTCCAGGCTGCATATGACGAGGGAAACACCAATGGATGCAATTAATAGCAAGTACCACCATGAGCTATATAGATCATGGAAACCTACCGTATAGTATAGTTCTCCGAAAAAACCATAGACATCTTCATAGTATTCATCTGCAGGCTGACCATTTGGAATATACTGTTCCTGGGGCAGTATCGTTCCCACTGCTGAAGCAATAAGCGTGGTGACGATTAACCACACGCCCACTTTCACAGATGAAAAGAAATTCCAAATCTTATCTATAATCGATTTATTATACGTTTGGGAACGTCTTGCACTCCCCTCGTAACGCATGTCATGGAGCATTTCATTCTTTGCTTCCTCCGTTAAAGCCCGTCCACAGGATTCACAGAGAACGGTACCAATTGGATTCACATGACCGCATACACATTTAATCTCTTTCATGCTAAAACTCCTTATTTCAAGTTAAACTGCCTTACGGTTTGATGCTCTCTAAATCTTCAATGATATCGTTTTCTGTCATCGTACCTGTTATGATCTTTTCTATTTCTCCTTGAGGGTTAATCAGAAACGTCGTCGGGAGTGGATCGATCCCATATGCATTCTGCACTTCCTCTTCTTTGTCTACTACTATAGGGAACTCTAACCCATGTTTTGAAACGAATCGGTTAATGAGAAAATCGGATTCCCCTACATTTACAGCTAAAATCTGTACGCCTTGATCCTGATACTTCTTAAATTGATTGTTCATAAAAGGCATTTCCCTTTCACACGGTTTGCACCATGTTCCCCAGAAGTTCAAGAAGACTCCTTTTCCTTCATAATCGGAAAGGCGGTGTGTATTCCCTTCCATATCGGTTAGAACAAAGTCAGGTGCCTTGTCGCCTTCCTTTAACATTCCTCTTTCATCCTTCGTAAAGTTTGCATAAAGGGTATACGCAACTGCAGAAGTCAGCACAATGAGAATAATGGTCCGGATGAGCAATCTGCGTTTTTTCTTATTCATTTACCTGTGCCTCCCAAATTGAAATCGTTCTCAAGAATGGAGAAGTTTTTCTCTCTTTACAGTAGCAAAGGGCCTGAAGTCATAAGAGTCCACTTATGAAATCAGTCCCTGCCATAATGTATGGTTGCATATCCTCATAATGAGCAGAGAAATATCCCATGATTTTCAGGGTAAAATTCCTTTCTCATTATATCATTTATCACTTTAAAGTTAATGTAAATTATATGAAGGATATGTGACACTTTCCAGGAGGGACATTAGTGGATGCTGCCTGTTTCAGCAAGCGTCCTTAATTGTTTCACTTCATGTGGTGTCAGTTCTCTTCCCTCACCCGCATTCAAGCCGTGGAGCGAGAGGAATGCATATCTTTCTCGTTTCAACTTTTGAACAGGATAACCCAGGGCTTCGAACATCCGGCGGACCTGACGGTTTCTTCCTTCATGAATCGAGATTTCCACGATTGATTTCCCCTGCTTTTTATCGATACTCAGGACTTTCACTTTAGCCGGTGCGGTCATTCCGTCTTCCAATTTAATTCCTTTTTCAAGCTCGCGGATCTTAAATTTAGGCGGGATCCCTTTTAATCTTGCCACATATGTCTTTTCAATCTCATTGCTTGGGTGCATCAGGGAATTGGCAAAGTCGCCATCATTGGTTAACAGAAGGATTCCTGAAGTTTCATAATCCAGTCTGCCGACAGGATAAATTCTTTCCTCGATTTCAGGGAAGAAGTCCGTTACTACCTGACGATTTTTATCGTCGGTTACAGCAGAGATGACCCCCCTTGGTTTATAGAGCAAATAATATACTTTATTTTCTCTTTCGATTTGAATGCCCGTCACCTCAACGCGATCGGAGTGTGACACCTTCGTTCCAAGTTCCTTTACGACTTTCCCATTGACCTTTACTTTACCTTCTATAATTAATTGCTCTGCTTTACGGCGTGATGCCACGCCACTGTGAGCAATTACCTTCTGTAATCGTTCCACGGTCTTTCACCTCATTTAATTTTCAATACATTTACCTTCATGAATTATTACACAATCCAGGCAAAATAGAAAGGCATAAAGGAAAATCGACCAATTCAGTCGATCCCTTTATGCCTTTTCATCTTTCCTGCAAGGTGAGGCTGATCATTAAAGCTTTAGATTATGTTCCTAAATGCTCTGCAACAGGTGTGTGCTTTAGGGTGAGGGGAACTGCTCCGCTTTCCACGGACGTTCGGCCGAGCCTCCTCAGCACAGTTCGCTTCCGGGGTCTCGACACGCCCGTTTTCCGTAGGAGTCTACGCAGTTCCCCTCTCCCTTTAAATAAGCAATTGGTGGCAGAGCTAGAGGTTTTTATAAACTCAGTAATGATAAAGAGGATTTTACACTTGTTATAATAAATCACTTTACTCTTTAGAGCGTGATGTGATCGGAATCAAACATGACATTTTTGAGTTTAGGGGAAAAACTCACTTTAAAAAGTTGATTGGAGCGAAAATCAACTACATCTCGCTTTGTCAAAACCATAAAGTTACAATGACAGCCAATCATTAAAACATGATGGTGACGATGAAGATGGCGGCTGCTATTCCTACGAGATCGGCCAGGAGACCCACTTTCAGGGCATCCCCCATTTTCCGGATTCCAACTGCACCGAAATATACGGTTAGTACATATAACGTTGTATCCGTGCTGCCCTGTAAGGTGGAAGCGAGTCTTCCGATGAACGAATCGGGCCCGTTGGTGGCGATGATATCACTCATCATGCCGAGGGCAGCGGTTCCGGAAATCGGCCTGATGATGGCCAGAGGAACGATTTCCGGGGGGATACCCAGTGCAAGCAATGCAGGGCGGATAAGACCAACAAAGAATTCAAGGGCACCTGATTCCCGAAAAATGGTGATGGCCACAAGCATCCCAATGAGAAAGGGAATGATGGATACGGCTATTTTAATCCCTTCTTTTCCTCCGTCCACAAACGTTTCATACGTCGGGACCTTTTTGATGGTCCCATAGATTAATATAAACCCAATCATGATGGGAATCAGCCATAAGGAAATGGTGGATATCCATTGCATTTACTTCACCTCTCGACGGGTTCGCCTATAATGAAAATAACGGTCGATCAGAATCGCACCAATGGTGGATAGCATCGTGGCAATCAGAGTCGGTCCTACAATTTCAGTTGGCGAAGCAGAGTCATATTTCATACGGATCGCGATCACCGTTGTCGGAATGATCGTGATGCTTGAGGTATTGATCGCCAAGAATGTGATCATCGACCTGCTTGCAACATCCCTTCCCCCGTTTAAGCTTTTTAACTGCTCCATGGCTTTGATCCCGAGTGGGGTCGCAGCATTTCCCAAACCGAACATATTGGCCATCATATTGGAAAGGATATAGCCCATTGCCGGATGGTTATCAGGTACTTCCGGAAACAGCCTCTTCACGAATGGCCTGAATAACTTTGCCAATTTATCAAGTAAACCTGCTTCTTGGGCGATTCTCATAATCCCCAGCCAAAACACCAATACACTGACCAATCCAATGCATAAGGTGACAGCTTCATTTGCTGAAGTAAAAATGGCTTCATTCACTTCGGCCATTTTCCCGTTAATAATCGCGAATATCAACCCGATAATGGTCATCCCCACCCATATCAAGTTAACCATGGTCACGTACCCCAATGATGGATTCGAAGGAATATGCCCAAAATTTCCACCAGCTTTTTTCTTCTTTATTTTCGTCTGATGTTTTATAAAAAACGGGAAGGGTATCTACTTCCTTATCCCCTAGATAAACTACTGCCTTCCCGACTACCCCAGGCACATGCTGACCCTTTAACCATTCCTCTTTCGGCTTCAACATCTTATACTCCACTTTGACCTTATCCACTTCATCATCTGTCAACGGTAACACAGACTCCCGTTTCAGGTAGGCATGGTCTTTATAGATTTCATCATCCATTTTTTCAATTCTGCCTTTGTCGAGAACGATTTTATAATCATAGTGTTTAAATCCGTATTCAAACATTCCGATATGATCGTTCCAGTCATCGGGGCCGTTCAGGGTCACGGCAATCAGATTCTCCCCATCCTTGGAAGCGGTGGAAACGAGCGTTCTTTTTGCCAGTTTCGTATAACCCGTTTTCCCTCCTGTACTATATTTATATAATTCCGTCAGCAGTCTATTTTTGTTTTTCCACTTGCGGTCCCACTTCTCATCAGGATTCGGTGCTGTGTGGACTTTGGTGCCCGCAATTTCCTTATACCTATCGTTTTCCATTGAATATCGTGCCAGAATGGCCATATCATACGCAGTCGAATAGTGATCTTCATGGTCGTCCAGTCCGTGGGGATTGGAGAAATGAGTATTTTCCATCCCGATTTCCTTCGCTTTTTCATTCATCATATATACAAAACCGTCCAGGCTTCCTCCTACAAATTCTGCAATGGCGACTGCCCCATCATTCCCTGACCTGAGCATCAACCCGTATACGAGATCCTCAAGCTTTATCTTCTCTCCTGCCTTCAAGTAAAGGGAAGAACCTTCCGTGCCTGCTGCGTTCTGTGATACGGTTACTTTCTGGTCCATCTTTCCAGACTCCACGGCAAGGATCGCTGTCATGATCTTGGTGATGCTTGCAATGCGACTTTGAGTATGGGCATCCTTTTCATATAGAATGCGCCCTGTTTCCTGATCCATTAGGATTGCTTTTTGTGCACTGACTGAAGGTGCAGCCTGAACCTTATTGGAAACAGATACAAACAGAAAAGCACATATAAGGAAATAATATATGTAAAATTTCGATCTCTTTCGATTCACACCCATCTACTCCTTTAAATCTAACGTGTTTGTACAAGTTTATGAGAGGACAAGGGGTAATATGAGTGAAATCTCGAAAGCAAAGGGGCGGATTATAAAGGGGAAGTGTTTATCTCCAATGGACGTAGCCAAAACAAAAAAACACAGCTACCGTAGGCTGTGTCCGGGTACTTGAATTTTTGATCCCCCTGTCGAACATAAAGCAGGCAGGACTGTCATTGTATCTTCACAGTTCTGCCTGTTCATAAACTTTCTTCTATTCGTTCGTTTCCATCGTCTCCTGAAACTTCTCAAAGAACAGGTCGGCTTCGTCCTGGGCGAATTCATCTTCAATATTCTCAGGAAGAGGCGGAAGTTCCTCGATGCTTTTCAGGCCGAAGTAGTCCAGAAATTCTTTCGTTGTACCGAATAAGAATGCACGGCCGGTCCCTTCCGCCCTGCCCACTTCTTTAACGAGCCCTTTTGACGTAAGGGTCTGAATGGGACGCTCCGTCTTGACGCCTCTAATTTGCTCGATTTCCGTCCGCGTGATTGGTTGTTTATACGCAATAATCGCAAGGGTTTCAAGGGCTGCCTGTGAAAGGAAACTGACATGGGGTGATTCTACCAGCTTCTTTAAGTAGTCGGCATTTGTTTTTTTGGTCACTAATTGAAAGGTTCCTGCAATTTCAATGATGTATATGCCTCTATTGGAATCATTCTCATAATCATTCTTCAAGTCTTCAAGGACATCCTTTGCTTTCTGTTCTTCGATTTCCAGTACAGAACAGACCTGTTTCAGTGATAGACCTTCGTCCCCCGCTGCAAACAATAAGCTTTCAAGGACCCCTTTCCAATTAATACTGCTCAACCATTCCAGCCTCCTCTCCTGCTTCTACAAATATTTCCGTAAAGTTTTTATCCTGGTTGACAATGATTTGTTTCCGCTTCATTAATTCCAGCACAGCAAGGAACGTCACCACGAGATGCTCTTTGCTATCAGAGGGGAAAAGATTTTTAAAGGATGTGCGACTTTTTAGATTCTGTAAATTTTCCAGAATATCATTCATTCTTTTCTCAATGGATATTTCCTGTCTAGTAATTCTCGTTTGAACGGGTCGTTGAAGTTTTTTCCTTCTCAATAATTTATGAAAAGCTCCAAGCATATCATATAAAGATACCTGAACTTCCGTATTCTTCAAATCGACCTCTTCACTGAATTCTGAAAGGTCGCTTGGAGGCTTGGTATACACTTGCCCCCGCTCTTCCTCACGAAGCTTCAGTTCATTCGCTGCTTCTTTAAATTTACGATACTCAATTAACCGCTCCACCAGTTCGTCCCGGGGATCTTCCTCTTCAAATTCGATTTCATCGCTCATCTTGCCCTCATCATGTTTAGGAAGGAGCATTTTACTTTTTATGGCGAGTAACGTAGCTGCCATCACTAGATATTCACTGGCAACATCCAGTTGCAAATTCTTCATCGTATGTACATATAACATATATTGCTCCGTGATCTGAGCCATAGGAATATCATATATGTCAATTTCTAACGAGTTAATCAGATGCAAAAGAAGATCCATAGGACCTTCAAAAGCGTCAATCTTCACATTGTATTCCACTTTATCACCAAATTTCTTATAACAATCTTGCAAGAATGCTACTTAATAGTATAGTAGAAAGACTTCTTTTCTCCAATAGAAAGTTTTGTATTTACAGGCTTTCCTGTCGTTCTGGCGAGGGATTGTGCTACAATTTAACTACTTTGCGTCTTATGGAGGGATCTTATGGTTTATCCGGAAGCCTACATCGAATACTTAATGTACTTCCATGGAAATCGTGATTATTTTGAATGCCATGAAGTACTAGAAGAATATTGGAAAGAAGTCGATCCGGCAAACAGGGCTTCTCACTGGGTGGGTCTGATCCAGGTGGCGGTTGGTTTTTATCATTATAGAAGAGGCAACCAGACAGGTGCGGTCAGAACGTTCAGTAAAGCTATTAAGAATATTAAGAGTAATCACCAAGAACTGACCCTTCTCGGAATTCATTCCAGAAAACTTCAAGCAATGATTGAGGAAACCATTCACCAAATCAGCGAAAATCAACCATATCACAGTATTATCCTGCCTTTAACGGATGTTTCACTTTCAGATCAGGTTCAATTGCGGTGCAGGAAAAATGGCTACATCTGGTGTTCAGAGAGTGACCTCACGAATTCAGCGCTCATTCACCGCCATTCCCTCAGGGACCGCACTGATGTGATAACAGAGCGGCAAAATGCCTTGCGAAAAAAAAGAGGCGGGCCACCAGAATAGGCGGCCTGCCTCTTTATTGTTCTTGTACCTCGTTGTCCTCACCCATTTCATCGCATTTCTCAAAAAATGATGCGGTGTCTGAATTGGGCTTCACTTCAAGCTCGGAGTGCATATCCCTGAGATGCTTCACCATGGATTTGCCGATTCCTTCGTGACGATGTGATGGATTGACTGATATATGTTGAATCTCTAATGTACCTTCTGTTTTGTATACGCCGATTAAACCTACTATGTCCTCTTCTTTCCATAAAAAGAGCTGCCAATTTTCTTCAGTTTCGTATTGCTTCATCGTCTGTTGAAGCTTCTTCAAATCCTTTTCATTTGGCATGAAAGATAATAATCCCATGGCAATCTTTTCAAACGTCTTTTTATACCGAATTAACATATTTACCCCTCGTCATGTTTTATGTCTAATCTATATTTCCTATTATAGACAAAAACTAGAAATTTAATTGATATGAACGTTTATTTATCTTACTAAATTTACTTTTATTAAGCAAATCCTAATCAATTTAGTTTCCAGCGATGAACGTCCAGTAGATGACTCCCCATACCAGACCCGCGACGATTAATAACAAGAACAATGCTTTATTACTGATCTTCATGACTGACTCCTTTTTCTTCACTCTATTCGTTTATGTCATAGTTATTGTATAGTAAAATCGAAATTTGTTAAAGTATGTAATCCAGATTGCAAAAAAGTAGTCTTTAAGTTCGAGATACTTAAAGACTACATTACATGTCGTTAAAACTTTACATCATGTGTAATTAGATCCTCATAAGTCTCCCTTCGGAGGGCTAACCTGGCTTCTCCGTCCTCGACAAATACGACGGCCGGCCGTGGAATCCGATTATAGTTATTCGCCATCGAATACCCGTATGCACCTGTACAGAATACGGCGAGAATATCCCCGTCTTCAGGGACAGGAAGTGGTAAGTCCCATATCAACATGTCTCCGGACTCACAGCATTTCCCTGCAATGGAAACCGTATCTTCACAAATCCGGTCGGCTTTATTCGCTATGATCGCTTCATACTTCGCCTTGTATAGGGCAGGTCTGATATTATCGCTCATTCCTCCATCAACCGCTACATATTTCCGGACGCCTGGAACATCTTTCTGCGATCCCAATGTATAGAGACTGGTACCTGCATCACCTACGAGTGACCGCCCTGGTTCAATCCAGATTTCAGGCATCACTAAATTGTATTTCTCCACTTCCTCTTTCACTGCAGCTATCATTTCTTTCACATATTGAGCCGGAGGGATTGGATCATCATCTTTCGTATATCGAATCCCAAAGCCCCCACCCAGGTTAATGACCTTTGGATCAAAGCTGTATTGAGAACGCCACCTGGCGACACTCCCAATGATTTTCCTTGCAGCGAGAATGAAGCCCGTCGTTTCAAAAATCTGCGAACCAATATGGCAGTGCAGGCCCAACAATTCAATGGTTTCGGAATCCAATGCTGATTTCATCGCTTTCTCGGCCTGACCATTCTCTAAATCAAATCCGAATTTCGAATCTTCCTGTCCGGTCAGGATATAATCATGAGTATGAGCTTCGATCCCTGGAGTAACTCTTAACAGCACCCTTGTGCCTTCTTCAAGGGACCGTGACAATTCACTCACAAGCTCCAGCTCATGAAAATTATCGACGACGATACAGCCGATCTTATGTTCAATGGCCATCATTAGTTCTTCCCGTGACTTGTTATTTCCATTAAAATGGATTCGTCCTGGAGGAAATCCTGCCTTCAGAGCCGTAAATAGCTCTCCTCCAGAAACGACATCCAGGGACAATCCTTCTTCATCCATTACCTGAAAGATCCCGATACAGGAGAATGCTTTGCTGGCATAGGCAACTTCCGCCTTCACCCCGAGGGATTCAAATGTTTGTTTAAACCCTCTTGCACGCTCTCTGACAAGTTTCGTGTCATACACATAAAGGGGCGTACCATATTGAGCTGCCAGGTCTAAGGTACTGACCCCTCCTATCATTAAGCTACCGTTTTTTATTTCTGCTGATCCATGAAGATGCATGTAACGTCACAATCCCCTCTATAGTCCACTACTAATTAAACGTAATTTACCATAGAACAAGAGTTGTTGCAATATTCTAAGATTTCGCAGGCTGTTTGTATTTATTTCGCGGTTGGACGATACTTGGTCGTGTTTTTGATCCCGGTACCGACTTCCTGACGAGAATCTGCATAAATGCCTTCGGACTGAAAGGCAGGAGTGGCCATAGATACGGTGTATTGAGAGATTTAATATTCGTTACGTATAGAATATACAGGGTACTTCCAATCATCAACCCGGGAATATGGAAGAATGCAACCATCACCATGAGAAACAGCCTTGCCATCTTATTGGCCACACTCAATTCGTAACTCGGGGTTGCAAACGTACCGATCGAAGCTACCGCTACATATAAGATTACTTCAGGCTGGAATAACCCTACGTCGATGGCAATCTGGCCGATCAATACGGCGGCGATCAAACCCATGGCCGTCGAGAGCGGGGTCGGAGTATGAATGGCGGCGATCCTGAACATCTCCACCCCAAGATCAGCGATGAATAATTGAACGATGACCGGGATATTGGTCTGTTCCTGGGGACCGACATATTTGATGGCTTCCGGCAGGAGTGATGGATCAAGTACAAACAGATACCATAATGGAAGCAGGAAAAGGGAAGCAAGCACTCCCAAGAATCTAGTCCATCTCACAAAAGTCCCTACGGCCGGTGATTGTCTATACTCCTCCGCATGCTGCAGGTGATGAAAATACGTGGTAGGGGTGATGATGACACTTGGGGATGTATCGACAAAGATCAACACATGCCCTTCTAATAGGTGTGTCGCAGCCACATCCGCTCTTTCTGTATATCTGACTAATGGATATGGATTATACCCTTGTTTCACCAGAAACTCTTCTATCGTTTTATCCGCCATCGTCAAACCATCGATTTTTATACTTTTCAATTCTTTCTTGATCACTTCAATCAGACTCGGATTTGCCACATCATCAATATATGCAATCGAAATATCCGTTTTGGAACGCTCTCCGATTCGGAATATTTCAAACCTCAGCCTGGGATCTCTTATTCTTCTTCTTGTTAAGGCTGTATTGACGATGATATTCTCCACATAACCGTCACGAGAACCGCGGACAACCTTCTCTGTATCAGGTTCCGACGGCTGCCTTCCCGGATAGCTTCGGACATCTACGATCAGCGCTTCTTCATATCCTTCAACAAATACGGCAATCAAACCGGAAAGTACTTCATCTACTGCCTCTTCAATCGTTTTAACCGGTTCGACGGATTGATGCACAAGTCGATTATGTACAATATCATATAATCGGCTTGTGGCCCGCTCATGATCGTTGATTTCCACAAGTTCTTCTACAATTTCAATAATGTATGATGCATCGGTAAGCCCATTTATATAATAAAAATGGACACCTTTTTTCAAAATCATCAACTTACGGACACCGATGTCAAAACTTGTGTTCAATCCTACGTGTTTTTTCATATAATCTTCAATGACTTTTAAATCTTTAGAAATCGGTGTTTCTTTCGTCTTTTGAGGCATGGTACCCACTCCTTTCTAAGATGATTTCCACTGCTTTTTTCGTAATGGGGGCGCCTTGGGAGTAATGATCCCGCTTTGCCATTTTCCCTATGTCACCAATTCCGACAATCACCGGCACATCCAGTTCATCAAGACAATAAACAGTATCTCCCGTCAATCTGCCTACATCCATTTCGGGTACACCAAATTTATCCACCCCGTATGGAGTCAACTCCCCGAATTTATCAATGCAGACATCCACCCTGGTCCATTCCGCCTGCCTGGTTTTACTTGCTACCGCAATAATTCCGAGCACGTCTATATCCGGATGATTCGCCACATACTTAAGCGCCATTTCACCTGCACCTTCCCCAATAAATCCACTATCATCAAACATCACAAAGACAGGGTCGTTTTTGGCTCTTTGAATCAGCTTTACAATTTCAGGTCCCGACAACACAGAGGGATTTCCTTTAGAGCTTGAGATACACCTTCCCCTATACTCTTTCGCCACGCATTCGATAGCGCGCTTGGCGTATTCATCCCCATCTGTTATCAGGATCACTTTCCTTTTGTTGTCCATATGAAACCCCTGCCTCTTGCAAATTATTGATAAACCAAGTAGAGCCAATGAAATAAAGAACCGAAAATCTTCCCGAACACGATCGCCATGATCAGAATCACAATTTCTCCATCAATCCCGATTCGTTTGGCCAAAATGGGAAACACATTCAATACTTCTGTCAACGCAGCAGCCAACAGTCCGATGAACACCCCGCTCATGAGACCGAGGGGGATAAGGACGAGGGGAGAGAAATGGAGAGTGTAATCATTCAGGCTGATGAACCCTCCTGCAAGAGCCCCGGTAATGACAGCCATTTCATAGTAATGAATCATTTTCATTGTTTTGGTCAATTGAGTTAACCGGGGAATGATACCCAATACGGTTAAAAATGCAACGAAACCCGAGCCTACAGCAAGCCCCCCGGCAAATCCAATAAATACGGTGATCAATATATTAATGGTCATCCAGTTTCTTCTGACTTTCTTTATTTTCGTGCATAATCACGTATTGATCTAAATCCTGCTGATAATTAAACATTTCAACCTCTAGAGGGCTCGGCTCTTCATTGAGTCTTTTTCGAAACACATGATTGAAAAACAAGATCATCCCAAGGCCCAAGCCAAACGAGTAAGGAACCTGGAACAATAAAGGATGGGGGTCCACTCCTCCTGTCACAAAATGATACAGCCTTTGATGAACTTCTCTCATACTTACATCTTCATGGAAATTCATTATCGCCAGGGCCGCACCGATGAATAATAGTAACCACACGCCAATGAATAAAGGAAGAGAGACTTTCTTTTTCTCATAGATCACTTCTATAATACTTTGAGTAGGCCCGATCGTTTGAATATCCAGGTCTGGGTATACTTTGCATACCTCACTGATGACCTTCATGACGTCGACCACCACTATATTCTTATCTGATGGGGTCACTTGATGAATCGGGATTTCCCTTATATCCTCTACAATTGTTTCAGATGCTATGATTTGCGCCAGCTGAGAAAGCTTGACCATGCTCTCTTCCCTTACCTGCACTCGATGACGTAAGCGTATATACAAAATACCTTCCATGCAGTTCACTTCCCGAAAACATGATTTTCCCTACGTACCAATAGTATGGATTAACGTGATTTATTTATGTAATGACACGGGGACGATGAGGAGAATTAACTGAACCCAACGTAGGGGCGGAAGTGATGGGAAGGACTGGAGCGAATAGTTTATGGAAACAATTTCAATCAAAAAAATAACCTTGAAGATTCAAAAATTGAATCCTCAAGGTTATCTTGCCTATGACTCTGTATGCATATGTTCTTTCATCGTTTGTAAAATCTTCTTCTCAAGCCTTGATACCTGAACCTGGGAAATCCCCAGCCGATCCGCTACTTCCGATTGGGTCCGATCTTTGTAATACCTTAAATATACGATCAGCCGCTCCCGATCATCCAATTCCCGGATGGCTTCTTTCAGGGCAATCTTGTCAAACCATTTATTATCCGAATTATCGGCAATCTGATCTAAAAGCGTGATGGGATCTCCATCATTTTCATATACCGTTTCATGAATGGAAGATGGGGCACGACTCGCTTCCTGGGCCATGATCACCTCTTCAACGGAATACTCAAGATGATCGGCAAGCTCGCTGACGGTCGGGACCCTGCCGAACTTCTTGGAAAGCTCATCCTTTGCTTTCCTGATTTTATTCCCCATTTCCTTCAGGGAACGACTCACCTTCACTGTCCCATCATCCCGAATGAAACGCTGGATCTCTCCGATAATCATCGGAACCGCATAAGTCGAAAACTTGACATCGTAGCTTAAATCAAACTTATCCACTGATTTCAGCAACCCGATACTGCCTATTTGAAAGAGATCATCCGGCTCATAACCACGATTGAGAAAACGTTGGACGACGGACCATACGAGGCGCATATTCTTCTGGACGATCAAATCCCTGGCGCTCTGGTCACCTTCCTGACTTTTCTTTATCAGGTCTTTCACCTCGTGATCTTTCAAAAAGGTCTGTTCCTTTTCATTTTTCACTTCGACATCCATGGGCACGACTCCTTAATTGCATAGCGCTTTACTATTGGTCAAGTGCTTCTTCAGCCTTACCGTGGTGCCTGTACCTGGGTGTGATGACACTTCTATTTCATCCATGAAATTCTCCATGATTGTAAATCCCATACCAGAACGTTCAAGCTCCGGCTTGGAGGTAAAGAGTGGTTGACGGGCTTCTTCCACATCTCCAATTCCGATCCCTTCATCACGGATGGTCATATCAATAAACCCATCCTCTTCCATGATCACGGAAATATAAACCGTCCCATTCGGTCTGTTATCATACCCGTGAATGATGGCATTGGTCACGGCTTCTGAGACGACGGTCTTGATTTCAGTCAACTCATCCATGGTCGGATCGAGTTGGGCAATAAATGATGCTACAGTCACACGGGCAAAAGATTCATTTTGGCTTAAAGAACTGAATTGAATATTCATTTCATTTCTCATGTCATGCGACCCCCAATCTTTGTAATGCGTTTTCTTCAGACGGTTCAAGACGAATGATCTTAAACAACCCTGACATTTCAAATAATCGGTTTACAGAAGGGGATATCGCACATACCACCATTTCTCCATGCTTTTGCTTGATTTGCTTGTATCGGCCCAAAATGACACCCAATCCGGAACTATCCATAAAGCTTAATTCCTCTAAATTCAAGATGATATGCTTCACATTCTCACTTTCAATCAGACTTGAAGCTTTTCCCCTGAGTTCATCGGCGGTGTGATGGTCCAACTCACCACTTAAACGGACACACAGTACATCTTTTTTGACTTCTAAGTTAATAGCAAGACTCACTATCAGAAAGCCTCCTTCTCTGTCGTATAGTGAGTCATTTCGCTATTCTTTTAGTAAATTCCTTCTCCATGACAAAACTAGAAGGAATTCGTCATAATTAGAGGTTATTTTCTGAGGCCCATTACTTCCCTACCTTCGTAAAAAGACCAAAGGATTTTTTATATAATTCCCACCAGCTTGCCTCGTTTACATTTTTCTTGGCAACGAGAGTGCTTACCACTACTTTTTTTCCTTTATTCATCACCACGACTGTCCCGACTTTGTCTCCTTTTTTAATCGGAGCTTTCAAGTCTTTCGATAAGATGATCTTCTGCTGGATCCCATCTAACTTTTCACCTTTTTGGGTAAGGAGGGATATGGGCTCATCCGTTACGGCATCCACCTTATTTTCCTTACCCTTTGAGACCTTCACCTTAGCAAGAGAATCTCCTTTTTTAAAGAGAGGTTTGGTTGAATACTGATTGAAGGCATAATCAAGCATTTTACTCACCTCATTGTTCCGTTCCTTTGGTGTCGGGGCACCGAACACGACCGCAATCACTCTCATATTGTCTTTCTTTGCCGTCGCCGTCAGGCAATATTTCGCCTCGTTCGTGAAACCTGTTTTCAAACCATCCACCCCGTCATAAAAACGGACTAATTTATTCGTATTCACAAGCCAGAATTTTTTATCAGACCCTTCCCGTAAATAGGATTCATAGCTGCCTGTGAATTTTGTGATTCCATCATATTTAAGAAGTTCCTTCGCCATCATGGACATATCATGGGCCGAGCTGTAATGATCTTTGGATGGTAAACCTGTCGGGTTTTTGAAGTTAGTTTCCTTTAACCCGAGCTCCTTCACCTTTTTGTTCATTTTTTCAACGAATGCTTCTTCACTTCCTGCAATATGCTCCGCCATCGCGACTGAGGCGTCATTGGCCGATCCAATGGCAATCCCCTTCAGCATTTCTTCTACAGACATGCTTTCACCCGGCTCCAGGAAGATCTGTGATCCGCCCATCGATGCAGCGTACTCACTCGCACGCACTTTGTCATCCCACTTGATTTGACCTTTTTCGAGGGCTTCCATGATGAGGGTCATGGTCATGATCTTGGTCATGGACGCAGGTGCCAGCTTTTCATGGCTGTTTTTCTCATAAAGCACCGCTCCAGTATCACGCTCAATCAAAATGGCTGATTTTGCCACGTCGGCGAGCTCCGACTTCTTCTCCTGGGCAAAACCCATAGAAGGAAATAGAAAAGCTGTTAAAACAAATGTCACCACTATATACGCAAAACGTTTCATCCAACTGTCCTCCAATCAAAATCTCGTTATTATTCAATACTCATAGATCCATTTTTTCCAACCGCATCATTTTTATACAATCATTGGTAAAAAGTCATTTTAAAATTTAGTGCGTCGTTTAGCTTCGTTCATTGTGTTTTATTGAAATCATTTCAAGAATCTGTTTTCACACAAAAAAAGCCCCTGCCAAAGAGAAATAATCCCTTCGGCAAAGGCTTCGTTCAAAATTGATAATCAACCCGTAATTTCAGTATGAATCAACGTAGGCGAATCCACATGTTCAGATGTCACTTTGATGCTTTCATATAATTTTTCTTTTACGTTGTCGATGTTTTCGTCGTTGCTGTAAATCGTAGCAAGGGATTCACCAGCATTGACGGCATCCCCGATCTTTTTGCGAAGCTCAAGACCAACAGCCAGGTCGATGACAGAATCCTTTGTCGCGCGGCCTGCTCCAAGCCACATGGCAGCCGTTCCGACTGCATCGGCCACGATTTCAGATACATAGCCGTCCTGTTTCGCTTCAAGCTCGATCTTGTACTTAGCTTGTGGCAGCTTGGATGGTTCATCCACAACAGATGGATCTCCACCTTGTGATTTAAGGAATACCTTGAAATTCTCAAGAGCTGAACCGTCTTCAATCGCTCTTTGTAATAACGCCCTCGCTTCTTCCAAAGTGGATGCTTTCTCCGCCAGGAACACCATGTGGCTTCCAAGGGTCAGGCACAGTTCCGTTAAGTCCTCAGGTCCTTCCCCTTTTAACGTATCGATTGCTTCTTTTACTTCCAGTGCATTTCCGATAGCGTAACCAAGGGGCTGGCTCATATCGGAAATGACGGCCATCGTCTTTCTTCCGACGTTATTTCCGATGTTCACCATCGCTTTGGCAAGGTCCTTTGAATCGTTCAGTGTCTTCATGAAAGCTCCTGCACCGGTTTTCACGTCAAGGACGATGGCATCGGCACCCGCCGCAATCTTTTTACTCATGATCGAGCTTGCAATCAGAGGGATGCTATTGACCGTAGCCGTGACATCACGCAGGGAATACAGCTTTTTATCGGCAGGTGTCAAGTTACCGCTTTGACCGATGACGGCAAGTTTATTCTTGTTCACCAGGCGGATGAACTCGTCGTTTTCGATTTCCACATGGAATCCTTCTACGGATTCAAGCTTATCGATGGTTCCCCCGGTATGACCAAGACCCCTTCCACTCATCTTCGCTACAGGGACACCAACAGATGCCACAAGTGGTCCAAGAACAAGTGTCGTTGTATCACCGACTCCTCCTGTAGAGTGCTTATCCACTTTGATCCCTTCAATGGCGGACAAATCAATTTGATCGCCTGATTCCACCATGGCCATCGTCAGGTCTGCTCTTTCTCTATCGCTCATATCTTTAAAGAAAATCGCCATCGTCAGGGCGCTTACCTGATAATCCGGGATGCTTCCGTCTGTATACCCCTCAACGATGAATTTGATTTCTTCCGTAGATAATTCTTTTCCTTCACGTTTTTTCTCTATTAAGTCAACCATTCTCATTGCCTTCACCCACTCTTCTAGTATTAATCAGCGTTTATAATGATTTCACGATCTCTTTTACATATGAAAGGAAATTGGCACGCACCATCTCCGTTGTTTCCATGACTTCATCATGGGAAAGGGGCTGGTCCAGGATTCCGGCAGCCATATTTGAAATGCATGAAATCCCCAATACCTTGATTCCTGCATGACGGGCCACGATGACTTCAGGAACCGTTGACATTCCGACGGCATCTCCACCCAGGGTACGGGCAAGGCGAACTTCAGCAGGCGTTTCATAAGTAGGGCCGGTATTTCCTACATAGACCCCTTCCTGCACTTCAATGGATAATTTCCCGGCGATTTCTTTCGCTTTTTGACGGAGTTCTTTGCAATATGCCTCTGACATATCCGGGAATCTCGGCCCTAGACGGGAATCATTCGCTCCGATAAGGGGATTGCCTCCCATATTGTTGATATGATCGGTAATCAGCATCAGATCCCCTGCCTGAAAGCTTTCGTTCACTCCGCCTGCTGCATTTGTCACAATCAGCACTTCCACGCCCAACTCTTTCATGACGCGTACTGGGAATGTCACTTTATCGAATCCATACCCTTCATAGTAATGGAAACGCCCTTGCATGGCGACGACTTCCTGTCCGGCCAATTGTCCGAACACAAGCTGTCCCGCATGACCCGCTACTGTTGAAACAGGGAAATCAGGAATTTCCTTATAAGGGATCTTCACTGAGTTTTGGATTTCATCTGCCAGTACACCAAGTCCTGATCCAAGGATCAATCCGACCTTAGGCTGTCCTGTATATTGGTTTTTCAAATGATTTGCTGCATTTTGGATGTTTTCGTAATTCATCTTATTACTCCTTTTCAACGTAAAGAGGAGGTAATGAGCTTTCCGCTTCATCCCTCTCTCCTGCTTGTATTTTTCGTTTTCTTATTTCAATTGCGTCAGGAAGCTTTGTCCGAACTTCGGCATTTTTACATTAAAGTTATCAGCAACCGTTGCCCCGATATCTGCGAATGTTTCGGAGATCGGCAGTTCCTTCCCCTCTTTAAATCGTTTTGAATAAACAAGAAGTGGAACATACTCTCTCGTATGGTCTGTCCCCGGGGCAGTAGGGTCATTTCCATGATCGGCCGTGATGATGAGAAGATCATCTTCCGTCATTTTATCGAACACTTCCGGCAGTCTCGCATCGAACTCTTCCAATGCTTCCCCGTATCCTTTGGGATCACGACGATGTCCATATAACGCATCAAAGTCCACGAGATTCAGGAAGCTGAGACCCGTGAAGGACTGATTGAATGTTTTAATGAAATTGTCCATTCCGTCCATATTATGCTTCGTACGGATAGAATCCGTCACACCTTCACCATTGTAAATATCTGAAATCTTTCCGATGGCGATTACGTCCAGGCCAGAATCTTTCATTTCATTCATGACCGTACGTTCAAATGGCTTCAGCGCATAGTCGTGGCGATTGGATGTCCGTTTGAACTCTCCTGGTTCACCCACGAACGGGCGGGCGATCACACGTCCGACGAGGTATTCCTCTTCTTTCGTGATTTCACGGGCAATCTCACAGATTTTGTACTGCTCTTCAATCGGGATGATATCTTCATGAGCTGCGATTTGAAGAACGGGGTCTGCAGATGTATACACAATGAGAGCTCCTGTATCCATATGCTCTTTTCCCAGTTCCTCAATGATTTCCGTGCCACTGGCAGGCTTGTTTCCAATGATCGTCCTGCCTGTTTCGGCTTCAAGTCTTTGGATCAATTTTTCAGGAAAACCATCCGGGTATGTCTTGAACGGCTTATCGATATTCAGACCCATGATTTCCCAATGGCCGGTCATCGTGTCTTTCCCGACTGATGCTTCCTGCATTTTTGTGTAGTATGCAAGAGGTTTGTCTGCCTTTTCAATACCTGTTACTTCTTTAATATTGGAAAGGCCGAGCTTCCCGATATTCGGCATATTCAATCCATTCACGTGTTCAGCAATATGACCGAGCGTATCTGATCCCTTATCGTTGAACAGTTCTGCATCCGGCGCTTCGCCGATACCGACAGAATCCATTACGATCAAGTGAACCCGTTTGTATGTATAGTTACTCATTATAATAAACCTCCTATATATTAATCCATTTTTTAAAAAAGCGGTTACATTTTCGACCTTCAAACGTATCTTACCCTTATCCACTTTGAAGCAATCGACAGGATTTAACGTCAGAAGTCTGACATCTATATTTTACTTTTCCCTTTCAAAAAAAACAAGAGAGATCCCTTAAAGAAACGTAATTTCTTTATGGAATCCCCCTTCATTCTATTAAGCTCTGGGATGGAATTGCGAATAGACATCCTTTAAGCGTGTTTTCGTCACATGTGTATAGATTTGGGTCGTGGAAATGTCTGCATGACCGAGCATTTCCTGAACCGCCCTGAGATCCGCCCCATTCTCCAATAAATGAGTGGCAAATGAATGACGAAGCGTATGAGGCGTCAAATCCTTCTCAATATTGGCTTTCTTGGCAAGGGCCTTTAAATTCTTCCAGAAGCCTTGTCTTGTCAGCCCTTTTCCATGGTGATTCAGAAACAAATGATCATCACGGTGCTTCTTGCTCCGTAATTTCAAACGTGCATCACTTAAGTATTTCTCGAGGACATCCATGGCCGTCTGCCCGATCGGGATAATCCGCTCTTTGTTCCCTTTTCCGATGCACCGGACAAATCCCATGGTCAAATGGACGTCTTCCAATTGAAGCTGGATAAGCTCGCTTACCCGTATCCCCGTCGCATAAAGAAGCTCAAGCATCGCCTTGTCCCTCATCCCTAAAGGTGTCGATTCTTCCGGGGCTTCGAGTAGAGCTTCAACTTCAGCGATGCTCAGGATCCTTGGGAGTGTCCTCTCGGTCTTTGGTGTCTCGATATGCACCGTCGGATCCTGTTCCGTCGCCTTTTCCCTCAATAGGAATTGATGAAAAGACCTGATCGATGCCACATGACGGGCAACGGTCTTTGAAGATTTCCCCTGGTTTTTCAAATGGCCGAGAAACTGCAGAATATTCACCCTTGAAACGGTGTTCAATTCCGCCACTTCCTCAACCTTCGATAAATATAAAGCATAATTCTTCAAATCGCGTTGATACGACTCGATCGTATTTTTTGCAAGCCCTTTTTCTACTATTAAAAAGTGCATGAAATCTTGAATATGGTCTTCCACACTGCATTACTCCCCGTTCATATAAAAAAATAATAATCGGTCATACCAATGGCTTTCTTCCTCTGTCACGGAAGAATAAACCTTTACCGCTGCTCCCTCTGGCTCATCATATTTGTGATAACCTTCGTATTCTTCGCTTATCCACATGATACCATAGTAAAACAAAATCGTTGAGCCAGTAAATAAAATAAACACCTTAATGGTCTGCCATACCACTTGAACCCCTTTTATCATCCTGTCGTCCTCCATATTCGCTTGCTTATTAATACAAGCTATGACGATTTTGAACCGTTTTATACCTTATGGAGTCAGAAACCGCGAAAAATTCCGGGAGAGTATGAAAAAAGCCTTAAAGAGTATGTATGGGATGTTTCCGATTCTAGAAACAACACAGGGGTCTTTAAGGCTTTCCGGCATCATCTTATTCTTCTGGATCCTCTTCTTTATCCTGACATCTGGAACAAATGCCATGAAAGGTGAGGCGGTGGTCTTTTATTTTAAACTTCCAGTCTCGTTCGACAATCGTTTCCACGTCTTCTAAAAGATCATCTTGAATTTCATCGACAGCTCCACATTCAATGCATACTAAATGGTGATGGAAGTGGGCTGCCCCTTCTTGCCTGAGGTCATATCGCGATACACCATCGCCAAAATTGATTTTATCTACAATTTTCAGTTCAGACAGCAATTCCAATGTACGATATACGGTCGCCAGTCCAATTTCCGGAGATTTTTCCTTAACGAGGAGGTATACATCTTCGGCGCTGAGGTGATCTTCTTCATGTTCCAATAACACGCGTACCGTAGCTTCGCGCTGTGGCGTAAGCTTGTAGCTGGCAGAATGAAGCTGTTTTTTTATTCGTTCAATGCGGCTTTCCATAGTCCTCTCCTCCCTCGTCAATTTCTTTACTATTATATCAAAAAGGGAGGAATAAGCAAAATAAAATAATTATAATCAAAAAAATAAAATGATTCTTATATAAGAATCATTTTATTTGATTTTCCCTATGACCGCTTCCATTAAAGCAGGTGAAAGATAGGCTTCAATACTAGCGGCAATGGTGACGATTCCGATGGCCACCACCATGAAGATGACGTATCTGGACAAAAAAGGGATCATCTGGAACTGCATGGACGACGTCTGCCTCATAAAGATCTTCCGGATCAACGTCAGGGAGAAGTTCGCGCTGATTGCACCTATGAAGATAAATGCCGGAATGATGATAATATTTTGTGGCAGCACGCTCACAAAAGACAATAAAAATCCGCTCCAGCCCATTTGATTCACAAGAAACCCGACAGAAAAGCCAACTACGACACCCTTCATAAACAATAGAACGAAGATGAGGGGCAGCCCGATGATCGAGATCCCGAGGAGCCACATCAATCCGAGATACTTCACATTATGGAGGAAACTTTGACGGAAGAGCTCTTCCGCTGACGTCATGCTTCCATCCTCCATCTCACTAAAGAACTTACTTAAATAGAAATAAAGGTCCTCCTTTTGGGCAAATGATAAAGAATTCACAACAATCGCACCAAAAATGATTCCCATTAAAAACAATGTAATGATAAATAAATAGATTGAGGAATGTGCTTGTACATGTTGAACGAGTGGATTTGAATTTGACATTTTTTTGCGCATCACAGTGCTCCTCCTAGATATCGATTACTAATCTATATGTAAGGTGGAAGACGTTTATTCTATTCTATTGAACTTCCATAGGGATAAACGTATAATCATAGAAACCCCAATGGGAGGAATATAGTATGACCAAACCAAGTTTAATCGAATTCCCCTCCAGGATCGAAACTCCACGCCTTTTCATTCGGCCATGCATGCCCGGTGACGGTACAGACGTGTTTCATGCCATTGCAGATTCGCGGAATGAGTTACAACCATGGCTCCCCTTCGCCCGGAAAGAACAGACCCTTGAAGAGGTGGAGGCAGGCGTCCGGGAATCCTATGCAGATTTCATTAAGAAGACCGATATCCGACTACATATCTATTTGAAAGAAACGAATGAATTCATCGGATCCACAGGTCTTCACCGCATCGACTGGGATGTACCTAAAGTGGAAATCGGGTATTGGCTCAACTCACGGCACACCAAAAAGGGGTATATCGTGGAAGCCGTGGAGGCGTTGACCCATTTCGCCCTACACGACCTTTCCTGTAAGCGTGTGGAAATCCGTTGTGATGAGAGAAACAATGCTTCGCGGAGGGTGCCTGAGAGGCTGGGGTTCCTGCTTGAGGGGATTATAAGGAATGACCATCTTGATAAAAATGGGACGGATGCACGTGACACATGTGTGTATTCTCTAGTTCCTGGAGACCTGGATTAAACATTTCCATCCAAAAAAGCTGGACCCCTCTCAACGGGAGTCCAGCTTTCTTCACATCAACTCTTATTCCCCAACTTCTCCAGTTGCAGATACTGAACCGCATAAGCCGTTTTTGCATCATAAATCCGCTGATCTTTAATGAGCTGCAGTGCCTCTTCCACTGTCACCTCAATCAATTCGACAAATTCGTCTTCATCCGTTTCTTTCGACTCCAAGATGGGATGGATATCGTGAGCGATATACAAGTGAACGAGCTCATCCGCAAATCCCGGTGAAGTATAAAATGAGATAAGATGCTCCAGATTTTCACATCCATACCCTGTTTCTTCTTCCAGTTCACGCAGGGCTGTTTTATCAGGCTCTTCACCCGGCTCAAGCTTTCCGGCAGGTATCTCGATGATGGATTTCTCCAACGCTTTACGGTACTGCTCCACCATCACCATTTTCCCTTCCGGTGTCAATGCGATGACCGCTACAGCCCCGGGGTGCTTGATCAGTTCCCGCTTGGATGTCTTGCCGTTTGGAAGCTCGACTTCATCCACTTGAAGATCAATGATTTTCCCTTGATAGATCGTTTCTGTGTTGATGGTCTTTTCTTCAAATTTTTTCATCGTTCAACTCTCCTTGTTCTGTCATTGCCTTTGTCCTCATACATTTTACCATATCCCATTCGAGGATCGAGGTGAAAACCCTTGAAGGTGATTGCTGAAAAGGACCGGATCATCCTGGTAGGGAAAGCATGGGAAATCAAGGCAAAGCTGAAGGAATATAGTCTAACCTATTCCACTGTGAAAGCATGGATCGACGCCAATCGTTGAATCCGACCGTTTTCTTTGTTTATTCGTCCTCACTTTCGTTAATATAATAGAGAGTGCTAATGTCGAAAGGACGGATACCATGGAAAAAAGACGGATAGGAAACTCTGATTTATTAGTCTCAAAGATGGGACTCGGCTGTATGTCCCTTGGAACCGAAGAAAGCGCCGCGAAGGAAATTGTGCAGCACGCTTTAGAAAATGGAATCAATTATCTTGATACTGCTGATTTATATGACTTTGGGCAAAATGAAGAAATCGTCGGCAACGCCATTCGTGATGTCCGGGACGACATCATCCTGGCCACAAAAGTGGGTAACCGTTGGGATGACGTGGAAGACGGCTGGCGCTGGGATCCTTCCAAATCCTATATCAAGACTGCCGTTAAGGATAGCCTTTCACGCTTGAAAGTGGACTATATCGATCTTTACCAGCTTCACGGTGGGACGATCGAAGATGAGTTTGAAGAAACAATCGAAGCGTTTGAAGATTTGAAGAAGGAAGGACTGATTCGTTATTACGGCATCTCTTCCATCCGCCCGAATGTCATCAAGCGATTTCTAAGTTCATCTTCCATTGATAGCGTCATGATGCAGTACAGCTTACTGGATCGTCGTCCGGAAGAGTGGAGGGATCTGCTGGATGAAAATAAGGTGAGTATTGTAGCCAGGGGACCTTTGGCCAAAGGGCTTCTTTCTGAAAAAATGCTTTCCAAAGCTTCTGCGAAAATGAAGGAAGATGGCTATCTGGACTACTCTTATCAAGAGCTTGAAGAAACACTCAAGTCTATCCATGGGAAACTGGGGGACAACCGTTCAATGAACGAACTTGCCCTGCAATATATTCTCGCTCATGACTCGGTGGGTGCTGTCATCCCGGGAGCAAGCTCCGTTCAACAGCTTCAGGAGAATATCGATGCTGTGAATGCGGGATCTTTATCTTCCGAAGAGCTTGACATGTTAAAACAGTTAACCAAATTATCACGTTATGATCAACATAGGGACTGAGTGACACAAAAATAAGCGGGTCAGGGTTTATTGGTTCCCTGCCCGCTTATTTTTTTCATACCAGCTTAACGCCTTTTTCTCAAGGGTCTTCACAAATTGATCCTTCCCTTGAATGTAGCCCTCCATATCGTGCGGGAACTTCTTTGCAAGCATTGATTTCAGGTCACCATACCGTTTTGCTTCCCCGTTAAATTCCCTCAAATAATCACGAAACGCCAAGTGCCTGACTACATGATCGATTCCATAAGGAAAAATATGAAGATGTACGGCTCTTTCATTCCCTTCTCCTTTATAGAAGTAGCGGCGGTTCTGGATGCCATTCTCTCCCTTTCCCACAAAATGCAGTTGGCTGAATTGATCTCTACGTTCATCAACGCTCTCTAAGCTTGGTACTTCTATCATTATGTCTATGATTGGTTTAGCAGCCAAGCCCGGTACGGAAGTTGAACCGATATGATGGATGGTTGCGTCAGGAAGGAGCTTATTCAGACTGCGTTTTTCTTTTTCAAATTTCTCCTGCCAGTCTGATTGATGGGGTACCACTATCACATCCCTCATCAATCTTTGTAGTTCTTCCAATTCAAATTGCTTTCATTCAACAGCTCTTCGAAACTTTTATTCTTCTCACGCTGTTTTTTCTCTTCAATTTTCCGGAGGCGCTCTTCTTCCTTTTTCACAGACTCAACTTTTTCAAGCTCTGCCTTTTTTTGCTTCAGTTGTTCGAAGAGGTCCCCGTTGATGGAATTTTTCAACGTCAATTCGGCTTCCTGTTTCTTTTTCTTGGACATGTACTGATTCCCCCTATCTGTCATAGTTATAAATCTTTTTTCCACTTTAGTCAAAAGGCAGGCTCAAAAAAAGCCGGTCAAAAGAGGTTCTCTCCCCTTCTAACCGGCTTTCTCCATCAATAGGCTTCGAGTACTACGTCGTCCCCGACGATCAACGTCGCATCCGTGGATGATTGGATATCCTCCACAGAGAAGCCGTTCGCTACTTCGCGAAGCAGTAATCCTTCTTCCGTGACGTCCATCACGGCGCGATCCGTGATGATGCGGTCAACGACGCCTTTTCCTGTCAGAGGAAGGGTGCATTCTTTCAGGATCTTGCTTTCACCAGCCTTATTGACATGTTCCATGATGACGATGATGCGCTGGGCTCCGTGAACAAGATCCATCGCTCCGCCCATCCCTTTGATCATTTTTCCCGGGATCATCCAGTTGGCAAGGTCCCCGTTTTCGGCTACCTCCATTCCACCAAGGATGGCGATGTTGATATGCCCTCCGCGGATCATTCCGAATGACTCCGAGCTGTCAAAGTAAGAGGAGCCCGGAATCGCTGTAACGGTCTCTTTTCCGGCATTGATGAGGTCGGCATCGACTTCATTTTCATCCGGATATGGTCCGATTCCGAGTAAACCATTTTCAGATTGAAGGACAACCTGTTTGTTTTCTGTAATGTAGTTGGCTACCAGCGTAGGCATTCCGATTCCTAAGTTGACATAGAAACCATCTTCAATTTCCTTTTCCGCTCTTCTTGCAATTCTTTCACGCATTTTGGCACGATCCATCCCGTTCCACTCTCCCTTCTATGCTTGTCTCACTGTTCTTCTTTCAATCCGTTTTTCCTGCTCGGCCTGTATCAGACGCTGCACATAGATGCTTGGTGTATGCACTTCATTCGGGTTGATGTCCCCGATTTCAACAAGTTCTTCTACTTCGGCGATCGTCACTTTCCCCGCCGCTGCAATCATCGGGTTAAAGTTCTGTGCCGTTTTATTGTAAATCAGATTCCCCATCTTATCGGCCTTCCACGCCCGGACAAGTGAGAAATCCGCCGTAAAGGCTTCTTCCAGTAAATATTCTTTCCCGTTAAATGTGCGGGTTTCTTTTCCTTCCGCTACCGGTGTCCCGACTCCAGCAGGCGTGTAGAATGCAGGTATCCCTGCGCCACCTGCTCGGATTTTCTCAGCAAGCGTCCCTTGGGGAACCAATTCCACTTCAAGCTCACCTGATAATACCTGACGTTCAAATTCTTTGTTTTCCCCAACATAGGAACCTATCATCTTATCAATCTGCTTATTCTTCAGTAATAAACCCAAGCCCCAATCGTCTATCCCGCAGTTATTTGAAATGACGGTCAGGTTTTTCACCCCTTTTTCCACAAGGGCAAGAATGAGTTTTTCAGGGATTCCGCACAGACCGAATCCTCCAACCATCAATGTTGCTCCATCGTGAATGTCTGCCACCGCTTCGTCATATGAAGTGTATACTTCTTTCATTGTATTCCCTCCTCGAATCTGGATTTTCCCATTCCTTATTTATGAAGTTCAACGACTGTTGCCACTCCCTGTCCCCCACCGATGCAAAGGGTAGCGAGTCCGTTTTGGACGCCTCTCTTCTTCATTTCATGGATCAGTGTCACAAGGATCCGTGTACCGCTGGCTCCAATCGGGTGACCAAGTGCAATGGCTCCCCCGTTTACATTAAGGGCATCCTTTTTGAATTGAAGCTCTTTATCCACCGCCAATGATTGAGCGGCAAATGCTTCATTCGCTTCGATCAATTCCATGTCTTCTATAGTCATCTTCGTTTTTTCCAATACTTTTTTCACGGCGGCAACCGGTCCGATTCCCATGACGCTTGGATCTACACCTGCATTGGCGTTCCCTTTGATCGTCACGAGAGGCGTGATGCCAAGTTCGTCTGCTTTCTTCCTGGACATGACGACAACGGCAGCGGCCCCATCATTGATGCCCGATGCATTACCGGCTGTCACAGAGCCATCTTTTTTGAAGGCAGCCCGAAGTCCCGATAACTTCTCGGCCGTTGACCCTTTACGCGGGAATTCATCCTGTTTGAACACAACCGGATCCCCTTTTCGCTGCGGGATGGAAACCGGGACGATTTCATCATCAAATCGGCCGGATGCTATGGCTGCTGCTGCCTTTTGCTGACTCCATGCAGCGAATTCGTCCTGTTCTTCCCGTGAGAGAGAGTAACGGTCACATAGATTTTCTGCCGTCACACCCATGTGGTAATCATTAAAGGCACACCATAAACCGTCTGATATCATGCTGTCGACGACTTTCTGGTCCCCCATTTTGTATCCTTCTCTTGCTCCCTGCAGCAGATATGGAGCCTGACTCATATTTTCCATTCCACCTGCAACGATGATATCTGCATCCCCGGAAAGGATTGCCTGCGTTGCGAGATGAACCGTTTTTAATCCTGATCCACACACTTTATTAATCGTCATGGCCGGTACCTGTTCAGGCAGTCCAGCTTTGATGGATGCTTGACGAGCCGGGTTCTGTCCCAACCCTGCCTGCAACACATTCCCCATGATCACTTCATCAACATCATTCCCGCTTAAACCAGCCTTCTCCAGGGCATCTTTAATGACAATCGCTCCAAGTTCCGGAGCGGAAATACCTTTTAAAGATCCGTTAAAGCTTCCGATGGCCGTGCGTACTGCACTCACAATGACAACTTCATTCGACATCGTTCTTCCTCCCTTTCTCTTCTGACTGATGTGCTTGCCTATTCATAGCTTATAAAATAGTTCCACTTTAACTCATTCTATGTAAGCGGTTAAATTCCTCTAAATTCGTCAAAAAATTTTTATATTGATTTATATGTCGAAATTTTCTTAAAATGAAAGAGGGAGGAGTGAAATGATGAATTTACCTAAAAAAGCCACGATCATTGAAGTAGGTCCGAGAGACGGCTTGCAAAATGAAAAGAACTTTGTTCCGACGGACGTTAAAAAAGAATTTATCCATCGGTTGAAACAATCAGGTGTGAAAGAAATGGAGCTGACTTCGTTTGTTTCCCCTAAATGGGTTCCACAAATGCAGGATGCCGGTGAGATTGTCGATGCCTGCATGACAATGGATTCACGAGATATCGTTCTTGCACCAAATAAAAGGGGGATCGAGCGGGTATATGAAACAGGATGCCGTTCTGTAGCCGTCTTTGTCGGTGTCAGCGATTCCTTCAATCAAAAAAACATTAATAAAACCACTGAGGAAGCCATGAAAGGACTGGCTCCTCTCATTGCGGAGCTGAAAGAAAAGGGCTATTTCGTGAGAGCCTGCATTTCGACCGCTTTCCACTGTCCATATGAAGGGAAGATCTTACCTGAAGATACTCTTTCCCTTTGTCAGGAATTCGTTTCATTAGGTGTGGATGAATTGAGTGTCGCCGATACGGTCGGACGGGCCAATCCGTCTGAAGCCTATCATCTCTTTTCATTACTAAAACAAGAATTACCCGACACACTGCTTACGGCACATTTCCATGACACCCGTAAGATGGCGCTCGCTAATATCCTTGCGTCGCTCGAAGCGGGAGTCGACCGCTTTGACACAAGTGCAGGTGGACTCGGAGGCTGCCCTTTCGCCCCCGGTGCAACAGGGAATGTTGCGACTGAAGATGTCGTGTATATGCTTGCGGAAATGGGGGTTTCCACAGGGGTTGACCTTGAGAAACTCGCCCTTGCCATCGACGTCGTGAAACCTCATATCAGCCGTCCTGTGGAAAGCGGTTATTATCGCCTTTATGAATTGAATCAGTAGTGCATATGTCCTTTGGATAACCTTTAAGGAGATGAGTCACATGAGCCAAAAACGCGATAAAGGATTCAGTCAAAAAGGCAAACCGAATGCAGATACGGTTTCTAACACCATGGCGAAAGAAGAACTGGATAAAGCCATTCATCCTGCTAAAGGACAAAATGCCAAGTCGTAAGCGTCAGTTCTTATTCACCGTGAAAAAAGTGTCTCTTTTTGAGGCACTTTTTTATTATGCTTTTAAAATTCCTCTTTTTTCCTTCTTTTGCTACAATATGTGTAAACGATGCTCCTTGAGGTGATGATATGCGAAAAAAACTTGCGATTCTGGGCGGTACCCTTTCTTCTATCGGGCTGCTTGGGGTTTATATAACCAATCGATTTATGTATTTACCAAAAAAAGGGGATGACTTCATTCGTTCACGTGAAACGGAATCGACCCGTGTGATCGAAGATGAATATGATTCCCTCCCTAAAGAAGAAGTAATGATCCCTTCCCAGTACGGATATGACATAAAGGCGGTTTTCGTGAACCCCCACCCTCATAAAAAATTTATGATTTTTTCCCATGGGGTGACGGAGAATAAATGGAATTCGATTAAATATATGAATCTGTTCATCAAACAGGGTTTCAATGCCGTGATTTATGACCACAGGCGTCACGGGGAATCCGGTGGTAAGACGACAAGCTACGGGTATTTTGAAAAATTTGATCTGAAGGCTGTTGTGGATGAACTGATCCGTCGTGAAGGAGACGATGTATTCTTCGGAATCCACGGGGAATCGATGGGAGCTGCGACTTTGATCCTCTATGCAGGAAGTGTGGAGGACCGCGCTGATTTTTATATTGCCGATTGTCCCTTCTCTGACTTCGGTGAACAGCTTGCCTATCGTATGCGTGCGGAAGTGAAGATGCCGGCAAAGTTCCTCCTTCCCCTCGTAGACGGTATGCTGAAGCTGCGACAAGGATACACACTAAAGGATTTATCTCCTGTTTCGGTTGTTCAAAACATCCGGAAACCTGTGTTATTTATCCACAGCCAGAATGATGACTTCATCCTGCCTCAAATGACAAAGGATCTTTTCGAAAAAAAGCAGGGGCCAAAGGAGCTCTTCCTCGATTTCCACGGGACCCATGCCCAATCATACAATGACAACCCTGAACAATATGAGGAAGTAATCCAACGTTTTCTGGAGCAGTTTGTACCAACCGACAAGGGAGAGATCTCATGATTCCAACCGATTTCAAATTAAAAATGCAAACCATGTATGGCGATTCCGGTCGAGAGTGGTTATCCCACTTGGCAGGTCTACTGGACTCATTTAAAAAGCGATTCGATTTAACCTACAGTGAACCTTTTTCATTAAGCTATAATTTTGTAGTGCCGGTTCAGATCGGGCGTGAACAGAATGCCGTTTTAAAGGTCGGGTATCCGAACAATGATTTTTCCAATGAGTTTCATGCGCTTCAGGATTTCCAGGGAAAGGGAATGGTGAAGATGCTCGACTGCAGTAAGGAAGAAGGCTGGATCCTTTTAGATCGACTCATGCCGGGACCTTCCCTTCTCTCTATTGAGGATGAAGAAGAGGTCCTCTCTATCTTCACCCATATTGCCAAGGGACTTTGGCATAAGCCTGTCAGTTCTCATTCTTATCCCACGGTTCAATGCTGGTCAAAGGGAATCGGGAGGTTACGGGAACGGTTTAATGGAGGAACCGGTCCCATTCCTCCGGAGCTCGTCGTGAAAGCTGAAGCGCTTTATCCGGAGTTGCTGAATACGCCCACAGACCTCTATCTTCTTCACGGTGATCTTCATCACGGAAACATACTCTACTCCGCTTCTTCCGGTTGGACCGCCATTGACCCTAAGGGGCTTATCGGAGAGCGGGAATATGACTGCATCCAGTTTATGTTGAATGAATGGGAGAAATGGGATGCGCCGTTAGAGCTCCTCCGATATAGAACTGAGACAATCGCGTCCCTGCTTTCCCTCTCTTATGAGCGATTGCTTCAGTATGGATTTTGTCATTCAATTCTGTCTGCTTGCTGGTCTGTAGAGGGTGGACTGGATGGATGGAAAACCGGGGTTTCTTTGGCGGGGATGTTTGAAGAGCTGTTGGCGGAGTAACAGTCTCACCAACCCTCTTCCCCAGGGATTTCCCCTATATCCTGTTGGGAATATTGGTTTTAAGAACACAAAAGCTCCGGTATGCACCGGAGCTTTTGTCCTCTATTCCCCCGGGTACATCAAAAAGTTCATTCTCCCATTGATGATCTGCCCGGGGCTTTTTAATTGGAATGTATTGCTTTGGGAAGAAAAATCGATTTTCAGCTCTTCATCCAGGAAGACCATCTTTGATTTTTCTACGAGAATCGGATAACTGTTCGTGTCGATCTTGATATCTTCACCTTCAACAGGGTGATGGACAAACCACAGGGTAGGAATGCCGCTCATCACACAGCCACAGCCTTCCGTATCATATTTCAGTTTCAGGTGACCTTGTTTGTTTTCTATTTTATCCTGGATCTTTTGGGTTGCTTCGTTCGTTAGTTGGATTTTCATTCGACTTTCCTCCTCTGTCCCTTATCCTATCACATTTCATTTGTTCCTTTTAGAATATTGCTTTTTTACTCTTTTCATCTTACTATCGATAGGGGGGATTCTTTTGTATTTTCTAGAAAGGGTGGGTTTTCATGACAAAAGCTCAAATTAAAGTGAATGATAACGGTTCTTTTCGCGTAAGCGGCGATGTGGAACTGATTGATGCTGACGGAAATGTATTTCCAACGAAACAAGTGTTCACTCTTTGCCGTTGCGGTCTATCAACCAACATGCCGTTTTGCGACGCTTCTCACAAAGGGAAATTTGAATCGTGTGTGCGCGCAGAAAAGGTATTAGACGAAGAGTAAATGAAAAGAGGGACTCCACCCGGGGTCCCTCTTTTTCATTTGGAGATCAGTCGAAAAAGCGAATATCCACAACGCTTGTCAATGGTATATAGTGTACGTCTTCGAACCTGTCTACGACGTGCAGCTTCCCGTCCAACGGGTCGACATGATGAACGGTTCCGATTGATAATTGATGACGGTGCTTTACATAGTGGGTAATCGACACCATCCTGCCAAACTCCATCGCTTCTGCCACGACTTCATTCATCCTGTCCAGTTCCTGCTCATCAAGTTCAATCCTCTTTTCGTGTGTATCTTCCTTTGCCCAATCCCTGAGAAGCTTCACATGCTCGGGGAGCATCATGGATGTCCACTTGATTCTTCCTCGATCGCGGATCAATTCTATTCACCTCCTATTCGCTACGATTTATGTCCGCCCACCAGGCGGGCACGGTGCCTTGCTGTTCCCGCTTCAGTGTAGGAGACGGCGCGGAGAAGGGCCCCTGAACCATATTTATTCCGGATGTGGTCCACTACATACCCGAGTTCCCGTTTCTCCCACCGGTCAGGTTCGAACAGGGAAACCTGCAGCGCTCCGTCCTCTACAATATTCGAAAGGGCGATATTAATTTTCCGTACGGTTTTCCCATTGTAGTTCTCTTCGAATAGTTCCAGGCACACCCGGTACAGATCCATGGTGATATTGGTCGGTTCTTCTATCGTTCGCGACCGGTGGAATCCCCCTCCGAATTCTTCGTGGCTGTAGCCGATTCCGAAGCTCACGGTCCGCCCGGCCTTGCGATGGGTCCGGGCACGTCTCGCGACCTCTTCGCACATTTCTAAAATGACGCGTTTGATTTCCTTTCTCTCCTTATAATCCCGCAGCAGGATCTGACCCTTGCCGAAGCTGACCTGCCCATCCATGATCGGTGCCCCTATTTCGGAGAGGTCCACCCCCCATGCATGGTAATAAAGCTGGTTCCCCATCACACCGAACTTCGCCTCAAGCTTTTCCAGGTCATACTTCGCCAATTGCCCGATGGAGAAGATGCCCATGCGATTGAGGGTCTTCTCAAGACGTCCTCCAATCCCCCACATTTCGCGCAGCGGTGAGAGAGGCCACAGCTTTTCGGGGACGTCTTCATAGGTCCACTCGGCGATTCCCTTTTTCTTAGCGTCAAGATCCAGGCACAGCTTGGATAAGAGCATATTAGGGCCGATTCCAATGGCACAGGGAAGCTGGAATTCCCTTTCCATATCGTCTTTGATTTTGCCGGCGATGGTGGCCGCGTCCCCCCAGAGACCCGTCGCCCCATCAATCTTGATGAAGCTTTCGTCCACGCTGTACGTGTGGATGGCATCCTTTGGCACATAACGATGAAACAGGCGGGTCAGCTCCGTGGAGATCCGGACATACGTCGCCATTTTCGGCTCTACAAGCTGGATTCTCGGGTCGTTTGGAATTTCAAACATCCTCGAACCCGTTTTGATTCCAAAATCCTTCTTCATCCTGGGTGAGGCCGCCAGGACGATGCTTCCCTGCCGACTTTTATCCCCCACTACAGCCAAGTGACATTCAAGGGGATCCAGCCCTTCCATGACAGCCGAACAGCTAGCATAAAAGCTCTTCATATCGATGCACAAAATCTTGTGGTGTGGCAGCACACTGTAATCGACAGTCATATCCTCATCCTCCATCCTACCTAAAAACAGAACAAACGTTCTTGTATAGTATATCTATGATTCTAACCGAATATACGTTCCCTTTCAACTTAAATAAATGGTAATAGAGAAAATATCAAGAAAAGCGGAAGGGGCTTGCTCTGGGGCGACAAGCATATGACGAGTAACCCGGAAAAGGCGTTCTTTGCCTTTTTGGGTGACTTGGCTTATGACCTCGAGCCCCAAGCCCCTGCAGCTGGACAAAGAAAAGCGGAGGCGGCTTGGGCAGAGGCGACAAGCATACGATGATTGGCACAAAGGGTGACGTACAGCAAAATCAGAGTAAAAAAAATAAGTCCAAAATCATTTTTTTGATTTTGGACTTATCCTTTCATACATCAACCTTTTCCAGCTTGGAATCCCGGGTATTTCGTCATGCCCCCATCGGCGATGAGCGTCGTACCCGTGACGTAGCTTGCCTGATCAGAGGCTAGAAATACGGCGCAGGAAGCGACCTGTTCAGGTTCTCCGATGTAGCCGAGGGGAATGAGTTTCTCCACTCCCTTTTTCTTTTCCGGATCGGAAAATTTCTCGGCATTGATCGGTGTATCAATGGCTCCTGGAGCAATATTGTTCACGCGTATCCCATCTGGTGCAAACTCCAGCGCCAGGCTTTCCATCAGCAGTTTCACTCCTCCTTTACTGGCTGCATAATGAGCGAAGTGAGGCCACGGGATGATTTCATGGACAGACGATACATTGATGATCGATCCCTTGATGTGATGTTCGAGCATGTACTTCGCCGCTTCTCGGCATCCGAGGAATGTACCTGTCAAGTTGGTGTTGATGACCCTTTGCCAATCTTCAATCGGCAGGTTTTCAGACGGAACCTCATTTTCGATTCCCGCATTATTTACGTAGATATCCAGACGGCCATACGTCTCATGAGCAAATCGGACAAACTCCTGGACATCCTCTTCTTTTGACACATCCCCTTGAATGATGGAGGCAGTCCCACCTGCTTCTTCGATTTCCTTTACCAGTCCTTCAGGGTTTTCTTCTTCTTTGAAATAATTAATGACCACTTTACAGCCTTCAGAGGCAAACCGTTTAGCAATCGCCTTACCTATACCAGTAGCGGCACCCGTGATGATGACAACCTTATCCGTTAAATCTGTATACATGTTCAATTCCTCCTTAATCTTTCGTAAAGCCCAATAGAACCCCGCCGATGATGATCAGGACACACCCTGCAATGACGAGGAGGATCTGCTTTTTCGATTTCTTTTCCCCTAAGAAGAACAAACCACCGAGAGTGGAAATGACGATTCCCGTTTGGGACAGGGAGAAGCTTGTCGCCACACCGATCCGGGGCAGGGCAAGGAGCAATCCGAGATTCCCGGATGCCCACATAAGTCCGGTTAAAATATTTCGAACCGTGTATTTGTTAAATGGCTTATGCCTGAATGTGATGACAACGGCTCCGATGAACATACCGATTGCCTGTGGTAAAATCGCTTCCCATCCGTCAATATCAAACCATCTTAATATGACGACATAAGCTATGTATCCACAACTGGAAAGGAGCAGCGTCAACAGACCTTTTTTCAATTGAGAGCCTTCATCCCCTTCGGACTTCTGTGTGAATGAGGTGAGAACGACACCGATGATAAGAGCCAGAACCGCCCCGCTTCCAAGGAGAATCGTTTCAGTCGCCTTCCATTCTTTAAATACCAGAACACCAAAGAGCGTCGTTCCGATCAGCTGCATCCCCGTTGAGATCGGCACGGTTTTCGAAACGCCGATGAATTTAACACTTGCCAGCTGGTTCACTTGCCCGACAGCCCAAAAGACGCCGGAAATAAACCCGATGCCCCAGACAAATAACGTTAACTCAGGGGACTTGATGAAGAAGACGCCAATCGCAAACAGCAGTGAACCAACCGTGATCCCAACCGTTTGACTGTAAGCATTCCCTCCAAGTTTTACACTTACAAACACAAGACTTCCCCACGCGACCGCGGGGATCAGGGCTAAAAGAATCCCTATCATACATCCACATCCTTTTTCCGACAATAATCATAGTTTTCCTCTGAAACAAAAATTCTACCCGTTTCGTCTGGAAAAACGTAAAATATTTCTCACTCTCTGATGCATACCCTTCTTCCGTCCCGTATAATCTCAAAAAAAGAAAAGAAAGCGTTGAGGTGAAATCAACGCTTTCTTATTTGGTAGAAGTATGTATCGGAACAATGACCCTTTCATTCTCCACATTCACCATTACATGGACATCACGGTCGAGGGAAAGATCTTTGAATCGTAACGAATAGAGGCCGGTGGGATTTTTTTCGATGGATTGGATGACCACCTGTGAAAACCGGGGATCGCTCATGACTAATTTCACGACAGTCTCTTCGATTTTGCTTTCTTTGTCTGTCAGAAATACCAGTTGGTCCGCCGAAGCTCTCCTGGGATAGGATTCCTTCATCTCCCCATTAAAGATTACATTCACTTTTTTACCCATCTCTATATCTTCTTTATGAAGTTTTTTATCATGATCTGTCAACATGACAGTTTGTTGAGTGAAAGAAAACCAAACATCATTGATCAGCACCTGATTGTTTTCCAATTGGGTGACAAAGCCTATGAAATTTGTGCTGCCCTGAGATGAATTGACCGATGTCGACGGCCCGCAGCCAGTGAATAGTATACAGGAACAAAGTATCATAACAGTCAAACATTTCTTCATAGACTCCCCCCTTATTAGATTAGACGATCGATGGTACTATTTGGTTTCACTATTTTTTGAAAAAAAGGTTATTTCCCACTTTTTCGACAAAAGATGGGAATAATTGATAGAACTTACTTCCTATATTCATCCATCGGGGCAGGTTGATTTCTCTTTTATTGGTAAAAAGTGAATCCACTACCGTCTCCGCGACGAATGCAGGATCAAGCATGAACTTCTCCACATTCTTCACATACGTGCCGGTTTCATCGGCAATGGAGAAGAAGTCTGTGGCGATTGGTCCGGGGTTCACCGCCGTCACCTTCACCCCGTATCGTTTCGCTTCCATCCTTACACTGTTCGTATACCCAAGGACAGCATGCTTGGAAGCGGAATAGGCACTTGATTTCGGAGTGGCAAACTTCCCTGCCTGAGATGCGATATTTATGATGTGGCCAAATCCCTGTTCGCGCATATAAGGAAGGACTTCCCCTGTACATGCCATCAGTCCAAGAACATTCACATCCATCATCCCTTTTACATCTTGAAAGGAAGTAACGTGTGCTTCCTGGAAGATTCCATAACCTGCGTTATTGATCAAGGCATGGATCGATCCAAAGTCCTTCCTGATGGTAGTGAAAACGCGGGGGATTTGATCATAATCCGTTACGTTTAAAGGATATACTTCCACCTTACAGTTGAATTTTGTTGTCAGCTTTTCCTTCAATGCTTGAAGCAGATGGACACGGCGTGCAATCAACGCAAGGTTCCCGCCATTCTCCGCAACCTTTATGGCCATTTGCTCCCCGATTCCTCCCGAGGCACCGGTAATGATAATCGTTTTCCCTTTGATTCTACTGTTCATGTCAGTCACATCTTCCTAAGCAAAATAATAATAGATTCCTTCATGCTTTTCTTTCCGTATAGATTGATTGGATTCCAAATAATCCAATTGCCCGATGGTCTCGGACAATGTCAAACCGAGCTCCTTCCGATACACGGAGGGAAATAACCTCTTGCATATCTCAAATACGGTCACGCGGTTTCCTTTAATCATGCCGAATACATCTCTTGCTCTTTCTTCCTGTTTCCCTAATCTCCTCGGAATCAACCCATGAACATCCGTAACGTTGTCTCCATGTCCTGTGTAGGCAAGGGAAATTGGAAAATCAAAAAGTTTTTTCAATGAAGCATTATACTGCAGCAATGGCTTTGTACGCTCCATCTCCCCTTCAAATGGCGGTTCAATGAGGGGGTTGGGAGAAATAGTGGCGAGAATGTGGTCGCCCGCTATCAGAACGCCATCACGTTCCCTATAAAAGGATAAGTGACTCTGGGCGTGACCAAGGGTTTCAATGACCGACCACCCTCCCATTCCGGGAACGCTATCCCCTTCTGCTATCGCCACATCCAGCTGTCGGTCCCCCATGAATTTCAATGGACTCTTGAACTTGGGGATGGCCGGGAGATACTCTTCAGGCAGCCCTGATTCCATGGCAAGCTTCGTGAAGAAACGGTCATACTCTTCATGGAAGTGATCATCACGCTTGAGCCAGAATCGATTATACGTGTGACCATATACTGTGACGTCGGATGAGAAACGATCAAGCAGGCCTGCGTGATCGGGATGATGATGGGTCAGGACGATTTGTTCGATATCCTGAGGTGTATACCCTAAAAGGGACAATTGTTCAGTCAGCTGCGTCCAGGCCGTATCTGTAAGAGGGCCTGCATCTACCAGGGTCAAGGCATCCCCCTTGACTAAATAAACATTCACATCTCCTACGGCAAAAGGGGTGGAGAGTGTGATTTTTGCGATATCATTCACTAAAGTTGTCATATTTTCACCACATTCTTCATAATAAAAAGGGAAAGCCAACATGGTATCTTCCCGTTTTGTCACTCATTTCCAGAAAATGAATGATCCTTCATTACCTAGTGTACATTTTTTTCAGCATGATGTCATTTTTAAAAAGTGTGAATATACTAAAAATAAGCCCTTGACAGATAAGCTGTATTTCTACGATAATCACCTATAATATAGATTTAATCCATTCATCACCCATTACATAATGATATAGAATAAAGCGATGAGAAAGACTAGTAATGAATAGAAGATGTCAGAGATCAGTGCCCACCGGCTGAAAGGCACCGTCGTCCTCTCTATTTGTGAACCTGCCTTTTGAGCGTCTTAAAACAGAACGTCGTCCAGCGTTAATGGAATTGGAGTGTGTTCATCTTCTTCGTGGAAAATGGACAAAACAAGGTGGTACCACGGAAGCGAGACCCTTTCGTCCTTTATGGATGAAAGGGTCTGTTTTTTTTCAAAAACAGAAGGGGGAATGAGCGAATGAAGACATTATTTATCGGAGCAGGGTCGATGGCTCATGCTTTAATAAGCGGCGCATTGAAAGCGGGAGTATTGAATAATGAAGAAGTATATGTAACCAATCGTGCCAATCACGAGCGTTTAAATAAAATCATGCATGAATTCTGTATCCGAAAGGTAAACCGGGCGTCACGATATGATGTCATCATCCTCGCCATGAAACCAAAGGACTTTCATGAAGCAGCAGATTCTGTCAGACCCTACCTTTCCAAGAATACGCTGATCATCTCTGTACTGGCAGGCATCACCATGGAGCATATAAGCGACAGGCTGGACTTTAAGGGAGCCATCGCGAGAGCCATGCCGAATACAAGTGCAGCCATGGGGAAGTCAGCAACGGCGGTAGCTTTTAATCAGTATCTCTCACCCTCCCAGAAGGAATGGACGAAAACACTATTTCAGTCTGTCGGCATAGCAACGGAGGTAGAAGAAGAGAAATTGGACCTGATCACGGCTCTATCAGGGAGCGGGCCTGCTTATATCTATTACGTAGCCGAAATACTGAAACATGCTGCAGTAGAATTGGGACTGGAAGAGGACCTCGCTGAAAGCCTTGTTACCCAGACGATCGCCGGGGCAAGCGCCATGCTTTCAGAATCCGGATTGGAAGCATGGGAATTAAGAAGGAATGTTACCAGTGCAGGTGGAACGACCGAAGCGGGAATCGCTGCGCTTGAGGACCATCAAGTTAGGGATGCCTTTTTCCAGTGCATTTCTTCCGCAAATAACCGCTCTCAAACACTCGGACATGAATTAAAGGAGAATTCTTTAAAAAAATAAACCTACAGCCGATCATGGTTCGCGGGGATCCCGTTTCAGTGATACCATCAAAGCAAAAAAGAAGTTCTTTGAAAGAGCTAAGGAAGAAGAGAAAATAGAGCACATTCCTTTTCCGGCAAAAGTGTTGTTGATATACTCATGATGAATTACTGTTTAGAAACCCGAAATAAATTCCTCATGGAAAGGTGATTGGAAATGAACGCAAAGCTATTCGAACCATATTCGTTAAAAAATGTTGAAATAAAGAACCGAATCGTCATGGCACCCATGTGCATGTACTCTTCCCACCATGAAGATGGAAAAGTCGAAAACTGGCATCGCACCCACTACACGAGCCGTGCTGTCGGCGGAGTCGGACTCATCATCCTGGAAGCAACAGCGGTTACACCACAGGGAAGAATCTCCCCACAGGATTTAGGAATCTGGGATGACGAACATATCGAAGGCTTAAAAGAGTTGGTGGATCTGATGAAAGAGCAAGGGGCAAAGACCGGCATCCAGCTAGCCCATGCCGGAAGAAAAGCGGTCCTTGAAGGAGACATCCTCGCTCCATCTGCCATTCCATTCAATGATGATATGAAACCCCCCGTTGAAATGACAGCGGATGATATAAAAGAAACCATCACGGCATTCATCAAGGGGGCTGAAAGAGCGAAGAAAGCAGGCTTTGATGTGATTGAGATTCACGGAGCCCACGGATATCTCATCAATGAGTTCCTCTCCCCCCTGTCCAATAAACGAAACGATGAATATGGTGGATCGGCAGAAAACCGCTACCGGTTCCTCCGTGAAATCATTGAAGGGATTCAACAAGTATGGGACGGACCACTCCTTGTGAGGGTATCTGCCAAAGATTATAACGAAGAAGGCTTGAACGTCGAAGACTATGTCGTATTTGCACAATGGATGAAAGAGCAAGGCGTCGATTTGATCGATGTAAGCTCCGGCGCCCTTGTACCTGCACGCATCCCGGTATTCCCCGGCTATCAGGTGAAGCTTGCCGAGACCATCAAGAACGGGGCAGGCATTGACACGGGAGCTGTCGGACTGATTACAACAGGCATCCAGGCGGAAGAAATCCTGCAAAATGACCGGGCGGACCTCGTCCTCCTTGCACGGGAACTGCTTCGGGACCCTTACTGGCCAAGAACAGCGGCCAAAGAACTCGGTGTTGAAATCGAAGCACCTAAACAGTATGAGCGCGGCTGGAAATAAAAAATACGAAAAACAAGAGGGGGGACCAGAAGTCCACCCTCTTGTTTTATTTATTCATACACCTTCTGTACTTCATATCTGAACCCTAGACAACGGTAATTCTGCTTTTGGTACATCCGTCTTGGCGTATCTTCCCCGTCCGCCACCAGAATGATAAACTTGTCAGGGAACCGTTCCATGACAAACCGCTGCAGTCTGCTTCCGATCCCTTTCTTTTGAAACGATTCGTGAACCATCAATCCGTCTATTTCCGCTGAATCTTCTTCGATGATCACATCCACGGATCCGGCCGGCGCCCCTTTATAGAAAGCCAGAAGCTGCATGATACGGGAATTTTCAAAATTCCGCTTATGCATATCCACCTTTTGGTCGGCAAAATCCCGACCATAGTCCATATCCTGCTCATACTGAAAAGAAAGATAATCTTGGAGTTCTTCCTTGCCCACTTCCTTGACCTCAATATCAGGATTCACATCCATCGATGGGAACTGATCTGGTGCAATGGAATAAAGTTCATTGAATCCGACGTCATATCCCTCTTGTTTACAATAATCCATTAGTTCTTGCGAAGGTTTGTGATCTTGAGGAAGAAGAAACTTTACATGCTTCTGGCCTTTTGCCTGATGGAATTCCCGTAAAGAACGGGCGGCTTCAATAAATTCTTCAAGTGTCGGCTGTTTCTTAAATGCTAGAAAGTTACTATCATACCGCGTCAGCATTTCCGGATAATGAATATGTCGATAAAGAGCGTTTTCGGCTATAATATGCCCCGGATTATAAATATGTTCAAATGTAAATGAATTCATCTCGATTCCCCTTTTTCTGTTTAAACGGCATTCCCTACTCCCAAACACGCTGTACAGAAGCGCGGTCTCCTTCCAGCCCGACGATATAGACGTCGGGATTGGATAGAGCGAACAGTTCATTGTAGCCATAGCTTTCATCAAATAACCTGAGGATGAGCGTCGTTAAATTACCATGACTCACACAGACAATGTGTTCCTCTTCTTTTCCCATCACTTCATCGATGAAGGACCTTGCCCGTTCCATCGCCATTTGATTGGATTCTCCACCAGGTAATGAGAGAGAAAAATCCTCAAAACTCCTCTTCAACTTTTCCATCCAATCAGGAAGATCCTGATCGCTCAGCACCCTTTCTCCCAGCCTGTCGTCCTCCCGTATGGAGAGGCCGGAGCGTTCAGCAAAAGGAGCGATGGTGTCCAGTGCCCTGATGAAGGGGCTTGAATAAATCGCTTGAATGGATCGATTTTCTAAAAAGGACGCTAATTGACGTGCCTGACGTTTCCCCTCCTCCGTTAACGGTGCATGAAAGGGCTGTCCTTCCGCTTTCGCGTGACGTACGATATAGATTTCCTTCATTATTCCCACCCTATTTCTTTAAAGGTATGACGTACTCCATGAAATCCCTTGCCATATAGCTTTCCGGGAAGACGTCCCTTGCTTCCTTCTCCAATTCTTCCCATGACTCCTTTGCATAGCGGGAAGAAATATGGGTCAGGAAAAGGCGTCGGGCCCCGGCTAGAAGAGCGGTCTCTCCAGCCTGCTTTGTCGTGGAATGATAATACTCCCGGGCCATCTCTTCTTGATCCCGGTTAAAGGTCGCTTCATGAACCAGGACATCTGCATCCTTAGAAAGGTCCACCGCATTGGAACAAAACCTTGTATCTCCAAGGATCGTGACCACCCGTCCAGGAATCGAAGGTCCGAGAAAATCCTTTCCTTCAATCTCCCTCCCGTCTTCCAGACGAACCGTTTCACCTGATTTTAATTTCTTATAGAGGGGCCCTGGTTGAACGCCCCTTTCACGTAATTGATCCACTTGAAGGACACCTGGCTTATCTTTTTCAAGTACACGATAGCCGAAAGTAGGAAGAGCATGGTCGAGTCCCCTGGCTTCTACACTGAACCCTTCATCTTGAAAGATGACCCCTTCCTTGATTTCCACCACTTCAAGGGGATATTGAAGGTGGGTCCTGCTAACTGAGAGGGAAACCTCGATAAACTCTTTGATCCCCTTAGGACCATATACCGTCAGTTTTGTTTCCCCTCCTTGGAAGGAACGGCTCCCGAGTAACCCCGGCAGCCCGTATATGTGATCACCATGCAGATGGGTAATGAAAATCTTTTCGATCCTTCTTGGTTTCAAGCTTGTATGTAAAATTTGATGCTGGGTCGCTTCCCCACAATCAAATAGCCAAACTGCCCCACGTTCCTCAAGTAATTTCAAAGCGACACTGGTCACATTGCGGAGCTTGGCCGGTACCCCTGCACCCGTACCCAGAAATAATAATTCCACTGTCATCACTCCTCAGATGAGCTATTCTGTCTCCATTTTAGCATAATCCCCGGCTTTTTACCCTTTCCCGGAAAATGAGTCATAAGAATGAAAATTAAAGCCAACATAATGACGAAGAAGGTTACACAAAACATAAAACGTTTTCATCATTCCGTCCTCAGCATATAATTTGCTAAATGAAACAGAAGTCTTTAAAATTAAGTAATTGTATAGGATATTAAATAAGAAGAAACGCATAAATAAGGGTTACAACAAGATAAAGTGAGGTCATGACATTGAATAATCCAACAACACCAACATCTCTGATTACGATTTTTGGAGCGACAGGTGATCTAGCGAAAAGAAAACTATATCCGTCCCTTTATCATTTGTTCCGTAAAGGAAAAATCTCAAAGCGATTTGCCGTCGTAGGTGTGGCACGACGCGAATGGTCAAATGAAGAATTCCAGGAGCACGTAAAGACATCGGTACATAAAGCGTTAGGCAGCGATGAAAACATCGATGAATTTGTGTCACATTTCTATTATCAGCCGAATGATGTGTCTAACAGTGATTCTTACAAAGCATTGAAGAACTTATCCGATGAGCTCGATGAAACATATGAATTAGAAGGCAATCGCGTTTTCTACTTGGCGATGGCTCCTGAATTCTTCGGAACGATTACAGAGCAGTTGAAAAATCAAGGCTTAACCGATACAAAAGGCTTCCAGCGACTTGTGATTGAGAAACCATTCGGTCACGACCTGCCTTCAGCGGAAAAATTGAACAGCCAGATCCGCGAATCATTCTCAGAAGACCAAATTTACCGTATCGATCACTATCTTGGTAAAGAAATGGTGCAGAACATCGAAGTCATCCGTTTTTCCAATGCGATGTTTGAACCATTATGGAATAACCGCTATATCTCCAATATCCAGGTCACTTCATCCGAAGAGCTTGGTGTGGAAGACCGCGGCCGTTATTACGAAAAAAGCGGGGCCCTTCGCGATATGGTTCAAAACCATCTGCTTCAAATGGTTGCATTACTTGCCATGGAGCCCCCGATCAAATTGACGACGGACGAAATCCGCAGTGAAAAAGTACGCGTGTTGCGATCTCTTCGTCCATTTGAACAGGATGAAGTCAAGGATTACTTCGTCAGAGGCCAATACGGTCCTGGTAAAGCAGGAAATGAAGAACTTCCTGGTTACCGCGAAGCTGAAAACGTCGATGATCAGTCCAATACGGAAACCTATGTAGCAGGTAAATTGATGATTGATAACTTCCGTTGGGCAGGTGTCCCGTTCTATATCCGTACCGGAAAAAGAATGGAGACCAAGTCAACGAAAATTGTCATCCAGTTCAAAGATATCCCTATGAACCTGTATTACAACCCGGACAAGCCACTGGCACCGAACCTGCTGGTTATTCACATCCAGCCGGAAGAAGGGATCACCCTGCACCTGAATGTGAAAAAATCCGGACAGAATATCGAAACGACACCAGTAAAACTGAACTTTGCCAACAACAGCGTGGATGGAATGAACACACCTGAGGCATATGAAAAGCTTCTATTCGATTGTCTTCGCGGTGATGCCACGAACTTCACCCATTGGGATGAAGTGAAATTGTCCTGGGCATTCGTCGACAAGATCTCTGAAGTATGGGAACATACACGTGACGGAGAATTCCCTAACTATGAAGCAGGTTCAATGGGACCAAAAGCCGCTGACAACCTGCTTGCAAAAGACGGCTTCTCCTGGTGGCCGATTGCCAACCTCGATGTAGACCAATGCTAAGAAAGGTGTGGAACCAATGAAAATTTATGACGTAACTGCCCCGATCTTTAACGGGATGCCCGTGTACAAAAACAAACCTGAAAAGCAACCAACGATTGAAACAAATACGAACGGCCATGTGACGGAGTCAAGACTCTCCATTGATGTTCATACAGGGACTCATGTCGACGCTCCCCTTCACATGATCAACGACGGCGAAACGATTGAAACCATCGATATCGAGAAGCTCGTTCGCCCTGTTAAAGTATTTGATGTAACGGAAGCCGATGAAAAAATCAGCCTGAAGGATATTGAAGGATTAGAGATTGAAGAGAATGACTTCATCCTCTTCAAAACAAAGAATTCATGGGATACGGAATTCAACTTTGACTTCATCTATGTAGCAGAAGACGCTGCCGCATATCTTGCTGAGCAAAAGATTGCAGGCGTCGGGATCGATGCCCTTGGAATCGAGCGGGCCCAGGAAGGTCACCCGACTCACCGCAGCCTGATGGGAAGCGGCGTCATCATCATGGAAGGCCTTCAGTTGAAGGACATCAAAGCCGGCCAATACTTCATGGTGGCGGCACCACTAAAAATTCAAAACACCGATGCATCACCCGCACGCGTGCTGTTGTTTGATGAAATGATCGGGTAAACGTTAGATATAGGACTCTCTGGCTAATTGCCGGGGAGTTCTTTTAATGTAAACACAAAAAAAGGTGCCTCATTCAAAGAGACACCTAGTACTATCTTAATACAATTTTTTCAGCGCTTCCTTATCAAACGGCAGCAGGTCATCCGCCTTGCCTTCTTCCACTTTCATCACCCATTCAGGGTCCTGAAGGAGTGAGCGTCCGATTGCGACCAAGTCGAATTCTCCACTGTCCAGCCTCTCGATCAGACCATCCAGGCTAGTCGTATCCGCCCCCGAGAAGCTCGTGAATTCTCCATCCAGTCCAACCGATCCAACCGATATGACGGGTTTACCTGTCAGCTTTTTCGTCCAGCCGGCGAGATTCAAGTCAGATCCTTCAAATTCAGGCTCCCAGAAACGGCGTGTCGAGCAATGGAAAATATCCACGCCTGCTTTCACAAGAGGCTCCAGGAAACGCTCCAGCTCATCTGGCGTCGTTGTAAGCTTTGCGTTGAAATCATTCATTTTCCATTGTGAAAAACGGAAAATGATCGGGAAATCGGGTCCCACTTCGCGTCGGCAGGCCTCAACCACCTCGACGGCAAACCGGGTTCTACCGACCAGATTTCCTCCATAACGATCAGTACGACGGTTTGTATTCTTCCAGAAAAACTGATCGATTAAATATCCATGTGCCCCGTGCAATTCTATGCCGTCGAAGCCTATGCGTTTCGCATCTGCAGCAGCTTGGGCGTACGCTTCCACCATCTGGACGACTTCCTCTTCCGACATAGGCTCCGTGATTTCTTCACCTGAAAGACTTAGTCCTGATGGTCCAACAGGAAAGGCTTCTTCATTTGGAAGCTCCCCCTTTTTACGGGTCATCCCCACATGCCAAAGCTGTGGAACGATCTTTCCTCCTGCTTGATGGACTTTCTTTACGACGTTTTCCCATCCATTCAGTGATTCTTCACCGTGGAACAGAGGGATGCTCGCTCCTGAAACGGAAGATGGGTGATTGATTCCCGTTCCCTCCGTGACAATCAATCCAACACCATTTTCAGCTCTGCGGCGATAGTAAGCGGCAACGTCATCACCCGGGACCCCATTTGGCGAAAAGCCCCGTGTCATTGGCGCCATCACTGTGCGGTTGGATAACTGTAGTTTCTCACTATGGAATGGTCTAAATAATGGATCTGTCGATGTATTGGTTTGACTCATTGAAATGCCTCCTCTTTTCTTGATGCTAGTTTCATTATTTCAAACCCGTGCAGAAAATCAAAGAAATCTGTTTCAAACCGGCCAATTCACCCTTTTGTAATTCTCTCGAAAGTGCATGGATCGCTTTTATCACTTGCCCCCCCTCAAAAAAGGGAGCTATTTTAACATCTTCCTAAGTAAATCCAACTCGTGCGTGGAGAAGTCCTTCTCTCCATAGCGAACTTTTTCATAAATGGGAATGATGTCTACAGGTCCCTTGATCCGTTTGAACCATTCCTGGATCGTTTCGTGGTTCTTTTTCCTGTTTAGGATGTTTAAATGACTCTCCCATTCTTTCAGCATCTGACGGATTTCATTCAACTTCTCATCAGAGAGGGTAAAGGAGGTCTCCTCTTCACGGGCTAATTGATCATGGTGAACGGCATGCCGGTTGACCGATGTTTCTGGAAATTCTTTTTTTATCACTTTCCTTTTTTTCTTATGGCGAAGATACCAGAAGAGGCAAGCAACCGTTAGAACCACGAAGATCCCGTATTCCTTTACTACATCTATAAAACTTTTCTCAGATCCGATTTCACCTGAAAAAGGGTCGACGAACCATGGTAAATATTCATCCACAACGATCGGCTTATCGAGTCGCCTGTCAGAAATCGTTCTGCCTTCTTTCCCGGGACCCAGATTGAGATCCCTTTCTCCACCGTTATCCTCTACATAGTAAAACCCTTTGATCTTTTCAGTCGTATCATTAAAGACTTCCATCAAAACCAAGCTTGCAACTGCACAGACAAAAATAAAAAGAAATGTTATCCCTACTCTTTTCAACATGACAACCTCCTCTCATTCCTCTCTCACCGTTTGATATGCAAAAGCTGTTCACGCCTTGTCGGCTCAGGCGGAGTTCCGATGACCAAGCCGAGTGACTTGCTGTCTTTCGCCTTCAGTGAAAGTTGATAAAAGCGGTCGGTTGAGAAGAATCTCCCATTTGGATCGATGACTGCAAGCGTCTCGGCAAGCTTCCTCAGTTGTGTGCGGTCAAGGTCGTTTCTGAGGCGCAAGACGTCATGTTGTTCGGTGGCATAATTAATCCACAGTTCCACCTTGCATCCTTCTTTAATCAAATACAGGCAGACCGATACGGTGTACTCAATCAGTTCCTCCATATCCTTTCTGAGGTGAAACTGACCCGCTCCGACCATGTTAAGGAAGATGGAATAGATATCTCCGTGGACTTTCTGGTATTTTTTTGCAAGAAGCTTGTTTTCTTTGGCTGTCGCAAGCCAGTGGATGTGCCTGAAACTTTCGTTTTCATACTCTTTGGTCCCTATGATGCTCGTCTCATCCAGAAACAGGGAGTAGGTGGTCTGTTTATATCCCTGAAGCATGGATTTCAGCTTCAAGTCATGGATCTTTCCTATCCGGGGAAGAACTTTGAATGAGGGGAGTTCGTCCTCCCCATATTCCATACGATACGCTCGCAGGGACAGCGGATCTCCCAGGATAAATTCAAGATTGCTCAAGCGGTGGTTCCCCCTGCCTTTTCCCTTTAGGACAACAGGTATCGTCTTTTGAGATTTAGCCGGGAGGTCCAGGGACAGTGAGTACATGCTGCTCTCACCATCAATGCTTGTGAACACGAGGTCATGATCACTTCTCGTCTCTATGTTCATTTTAAGACGATACAAAGGGAGCACAGAATCATTCCTGATATCAATATAGCAGGTCACCGCTTCGTCGATGCTTGAGGCTTCATGGTATTTCTTTACGCTCCACGAGATTTTAGTATGCTGGATGTTCAAGTAGATCCTCGAGAATAGAGCGAAAGATAGAATCAGGAAGAAAAGAAACACAAGGAAACTATACCCTGCGAAACTGCTGATGATGATGAGGATCACGTTCAAGATCAAGACCAGTGGCGCGAAGATAAAGGGTGGGTCTTTATGGACTTTCATGGTGTTTCGACCGGGACGGAAGTGAGGTCAAGGATTTCATGTATGATTGCTTCTTTCGATGACTTCACTTCCCCCTCCACATTCAAGGAAATTCTGTGAGCCAATAGAGGCAGTGCCAATGCCTTCACATCTTCCGGCGTGCAGAAATCCCTTCCGTACAGGAAGGCCCTTGACTGAATCGCCCTCATGAAGGCAATAGATCCACGAGGACTCACCCCGACATCCACATAGTTATGCTTCCTGGTCTGTTGAACGATGTCCATCAAATAATCCTCTATTTCTTCCGAGACAAGGACATCTTTTACACTCTGTTTTAACTGGATAATATCATCAATGGAAATGACACTCCCGATGGTTTCAAGGGGATTGGACGAACGGAATCTTCTTAACATCATTTTTTCTTTTTCAGGAGACGGATATCCCTGTTTGATCGTCAATAGAAAGCGATCAAGCTGTGCGTCCGGCAGTGGGAACGTACCGACGGAGTCAAATGGGTTCTGAGTGGCGATGACGCAGAAAGGTTGTGGTAAATGGTAGGTGACTCCACCAAGTGTCACTGTCTTTTCTTCCATTAACTCGAGTAGTGCCGACTGAGTACGGGGTACTGCCCGGTTGATTTCATCAATAAGAAGGACATTATTGAATACCGGTCCTTTCCTGACTTTAAAGTCACTCGTTTTCACGTCGAAGTATTCCTGCCCGACAATATCGGAAGGGAGGGTGTCCGGGGTGAATTGCAGACGGTTGAAGGTTCCATCAATACTCTTTGAAAAGCATTTTGCCATGGTGGTCTTCCCCGTTCCCGGTACATCTTCCAACAATACATGACCGTCGCTCAATAAGGCAATGATCATTAATTCTATCTCATTCTCTTTATCAATCATGACTTTGGCTATATTTTCTTTAATCGATTGAAGCATCTCGCCACCCCTATCTGAATATGTAATATAATGGTAACATATACCAGCTCATTATGGAGTATCTTCTCAGAAAATTCAGTGTTTTTTTCACAATTAAAAGCCCCTCTCTTCATCAGAAAGGGGCTTAAATCATTCAATTATTTCATCCACTCCGTATGGAAAATGCCTTCTTTGTCCACACGTTCGTAGGTATGAGCACCGAAGTAGTCCCGCTGCGCCTGGATCAAATTCGCAGGAAGCGTTTCTGTACGGTAGCTGTCATAATAAGATAGGGCTGCCGAGAAGCCGGGAACCGGTACGCCATTCTGGACGGCTACACTGATAACTTCGCGGAGTGCGTATTGATAGCTTTCGACGATCTCTTTGAAGTAAGGATCGAGTAAAAGGTTAGTGAGATTGGACTCACGGTCATATGCTTCTTTAATCTTCTGCAGGAACTGTGCACGGATGATGCACCCTCCGCAGAAGATCATGGCGATATCACCGTACTCGAGATCCCATTTGTACTCATCAGACGCAGAACGCATTTGGGCGAAGCCTTGCGCATATGAACAGATCTTACTCATGTAAAGGGCTTTGCGAATCGATTCGACCAATGCTTTCTTATCGCCATCGAATGGTTTCGTATCAGGGCCTTTCAACATCTTACTCGCTTTGACACGTTCATCTTTAATCGCTGAAATGAAACGGGCGAAGACAGACTCGGTGATGATAGGTAAGGAAACACCTAGATCCAACGCACTTTGGCTTGTCCATTTACCCGTCCCCTTTTGACCTGCTTTATCGAGGATGACATCTACCATCGGCTTGCCGGTTTCTTCATCTTTCTTGGTAAAGATATCTGCTGTGATTTCGATGAGATAGCTGTCAAGCTCGCCTTTATTCCAGTCGGCAAACACTTCATGCAGTTCTTCCGCACTTAAGCCGAGGACATTTTTCATAAGGAAGTAGGATTCCGCGATCAGCTGCATATCTCCGTATTCAATGCCGTTGTGCACCATTTTCACATAGTGACCTGCGCCATCGGGACCGATATACGTCGTACAAGGATCTCCGTCGACCTTCGCTGCGATATCTTTCAGGATAGGTGCCACGAGATCATATGCTTCCTTCTGTCCTCCAGGCATGATGGATGGACCTGTCAGGGCGCCTTCCTCCCCACCGGACACACCCGTCCCGATAAAATGGATACCAAGTTCGCTTAGTTCCTGATTGCGGCGACGGGTATCCTCGAAGAACGTATTTCCCCCATCGATCAGGATGTCACCTTTTTCAAGGTAGGGTTTTAATTGTTCGATGGTCGCATCAGTCGGATTTCCCGCCTTGACCATCAGAAGAATCTTCCGAGGTTTTTCCAATGAGTTGACGAATTCCTCGATTGTATATGTAGGATTGACATTCTTGCCCTTCGATTCGCTCATCATTTCATCCGTTTTCTCACTGGAACGATTGTAAACAGAAACAGAGTACCCCCTGCTTTCAATATTCCATGCCAAGTTTTTTCCCATAACGGCTAATCCGATAACACCAATTTCCTGAGCCATAACATCAACATCCTTTCATCTAAAGAATCATGATTTTATTACTTCTTCCGTTTCATCAAATCAATGACCGAAGTCTTTTTCAATCTAACAAGAATGGGTCACTGATGCAAATAATCCGATTGAGAAGTACGTTACTGTTATAAGGTATCCCCTTTTACAACTGTCATTCCCGTAAAAAGTCTTTGTTGAAGCTTGTGTCCTGTTTCTGGTCATAAGACTTTTTCTTATTCTTGGCTTTAATCCCTTGAGAGATGGAATCTTTCCCAAACTTGTCATGGAGCTTGGATAATACGTTGTAGAGTGGTTCCTTTTCGGCGAATTTCTTATAAGAAAATAAGTCCAGTTGTTCCGTGGCTTCGCTCTTCTCCACTACATCCTGTGCCGTGACCCCCAGGAGCCTGACGGGATCCCCATCCCAATGCTTCAGGAATAAGTCTTTCGCATGGTGAAATAGGTCTTCTTTTCTATAGATGGGGTTTGCAACCTTTTTGCTTCTTGTGATGGTCTTCCTGGATTTATCCCGGATCATCAGCTGGATCGTCGTACCAAGTACATCTTTTTGTTGAAGTCGCGACGACACCTTCGCACACAGCGTTTCGACAACCATTAAAAGCTCATGCTGATTCGTTGTATCCTTAGGCAAGGTAGTGGAATTGCCCACGCTCTTATAATCATAAATCGACTCTGGGTCCACATTCCTTCTGTCGATTCCATTGGCTCGCTCTTTAAGACGGAGTCCGTTGATCCCGAGCAGTGACTTCAACTGGATATCGTTGGCATGGGCAAGGTCGCTGCACGTATGGATACCGATTGAATTCAGCTTCTCGGCAGTCTTCTGACCGATCCCGTGCATTTCAATGACGGGGAGCGGCCACAGCCTATTCGGGATGTCCCTTTTACGCAACACGGTGATTCCCATAGGCTTCTTCATATCTGAAGCCGTTTTCGCCAAGAATTTATTGGGCGCCACACCTATACTGCAAGGAAGGTCTAACTGACCCTTGATCTGGGCCTGGATGTCTGAGGCAATTTGTAATGGAGTTCCTTTCTCGAAGGAATCCGTTATATCCAGATACCCTTCATCAATCGAAACGGGTTCCACTAATTCTGTATATTGTCTGAGGATATCGAATATTCCTTTGGAGGCGGCACGGTAACGGTCGAAGTTGGGTGTCATGATAACCAGATCCGGACATAATTTTTTTGCCTCCCAAAGAGGCATCGTCGTTTTCACTCCAAAGCCCCTGGCTTCGTAGCTGCATGTCACGATGATGCCCCGTCTTTCCTGGGGGTTCCCGGCTATAGCCAGGGGTTTCCCCCGCAGAGTAGGATCATAGGCCATTTCTACAGAGGCATAAAAACTGTTCATGTCAACATGAAGGATCACTCGTCCGTTTTTGGGATAGTGTGAGTTCATTTCAATCGCGGCTTTCTTTGTCTAGTTTTGATGTGTTTTTTGCTCGTCCACATAATCCTTTATTTCTTTTATACCTTCTAAGCTCTCTACTAAAACATCGGGATCGATTTGGGTTAAAAGAGAATCTTCAAGATTGATGATCCCTGAAAAATAGGTTGTTTTCGAATAAGCAAGTAAACCGACATTTGTAATCGACTCATCGGGCACTTCAAGGATTTCCTTTGCTTCGGTCACGACCAAACCGACCTGCATCGTTTTCGTCTGGACGACGAGGAGAAACATTCCTTTTTCAGCAATCGCAGGGGTGTTATATAGGATGTTCCCTAAATCAAGGACCGGAATCAGCTCTCCCCTGACCTTTACAAGTCCCAGAACAAATGGGGGTAAGTGAGGGATCGCCCTGATCTCCTCCACCTTTTCAATGGATACTACGTTCTCAATCGGTAGAGCATATTCTTCTTTTCCGGCATGAAATACAACTACTTTCGGCAATGTATAACGTCCCCTCTCGCATTTCGGATATGTATACTACTAATGTACCATATTTCAGAAAGGTAGGTGCTAATATGAATGAAGAAATGTCCACGAACCGAAGGGGTTACCTTTGGTTCGTGGACATTTGGATATATTATGCTTGTCGCCTCTTAGCAAAGCCCTTCTGCTTTTCTATTTGTCCAGCTACAGGGCTTAGAGGCTCGAGGTCATAAGTCAAACCTACCAAAAAGGCAAAGTACGCCTTTCCGGTATGTCCCAGAGCAAGCCCCCTCCGCTTTTCTATTCCCCAGCGACTTCTTGTATGATGGCTATTACCATTTCAGAGAGTTTGTTTAGTTCTTCTACTGGCATTCTTTCGCTTTTGGTGTGGATTTCTTCGTAGCCTACTGCCAGGTTGACGGTCGGTACTCCGAATCCGGCGATGACGTTGGCGTCGCTTCCGCCTCCGCTTGTAAGAAGCTCGCTCGGGCGACCGATTTTCTTCGCCGCACGTTTTGCCACTTCGACTACTTCGTCACCGTCTTTGAACTTGAAGCCTGGGTACATGATCTGAACTTCGACTTCTGCTTTACCGCCCATTTCTTCAGCAACGGAAGTGAAGGCAACTTTCATTTTTTCTACCTGTGCTTCCATTTTTTCAGGAACCAGTGAACGGGCTTCAGCAAGGATATCAGCTTGTTCGCATACGATATTCGTTGCTTTCCCGCCTTCGAAGCGGCCGATGTTTGCAGTCGTTTCTTCATCGATACGGCCAAGTGGCATTTTAGAGATGGCTTTCGCTGCAATCGTGATGGCAGAAACACCTTTTTCAGGAGCTACGCCTGCGTGTGCCGTTTTTCCGTAGATCGTCGCCATCACTTTTGCCTGTGTCGGTGCTGCTACGATGATGTTTCCGACTTTTCCGTCACTATCAAGGGCGAAACCGTATTTCGCTTTAACAAGTGAGGAATCAAGGGCTTTTGCTCCAACGAGACCTGATTCTTCCCCTACTGTGATGATGAACTGGATGTCACCGTGGGAAATATTGTTTTCCTTAAGGACACGCACGGATTCAAGCATAGTGGCAAGACCGGCTTTGTCATCGGCTCCCAGGATGGTTGTCCCATCTGAGTAAATATAGCCATCTTCTTTAAGAGTGGGCTTTACCCCTTTAGCAGGGACTACTGTATCCATATGGGAAGTGAAATAAATGGTATCTACCCCATCTTTATTCCCTTTTAATGTACAGATCAGGTTGCCGGCACCGTGGCCCGTTTCCCCCATCGTGTCGTCTTCGAATACCTCTACTCCAAGATCGGAGAATTTTTTTGTTAATACTTTCGCGATTTCCGCTTCTTCTTTCGTTTCAGAATCGATCTGGACCAATTCCAGGAATTCATTTAATAAACGTTCTTCATTAATCATTTAGTAACCTCCACAAATATGTATTCACATTTATAGTATAGCGTGAATAGCCGGGTTCAACAAATGGTACACCTTTTACAATGGGATATTGCCGTGCTTTTTCTTCGGACGTTCTTCCCGTTTGTTTCTCATCATTTCCAACCCTTGAATCAATTTAATCCGGGTTTCACGGGGATCGATGACATCATCCACCATTCCACGGGACGCGGCGACATATGGATTCGCGAATTTTTCACGATACTCTTCGATTTTCTGTTCCCTTAGCTCTTCAGGGTTATCGCTCGATGCAATTTCCCTGGCAAAAATGATATTTGCGGCTCCTTGAGGCCCCATGACGGCGATTTCCGCATTCGGCCAGGCAAAGACCAGATCCGCACCGATCGATTTACTATTCAGTGCCACATACGCTCCACCATACGCTTTCCTTAGAATCACGGTCATTTTAGGGACCGTCGCTTCAGAATATGCGTATAGAATCTTGGCCCCGTGACGGATGATTCCTCCGTGTTCCTGCTTGATCCCAGGGAAGAATCCCGTAACATCCTCAAACGTAATGAGAGGAATATTGAAGGAATCACAGAACCTGATGAAACGGGAGGCTTTGTCGGAAGAATCGATATCAAGACCACCCGCCATGAACTTTGGCTGATTGCATATAAGTCCGACCACTTCGCCTTTTATGCGGGCCAACCCCACAACGATGTTTTTGGCGAATTCCTTCTGAACCTCCATGAAGCTTCCTTCATCTACGATTTCATTGATGACGGTACGGACGTCATAGGGACGAATCGCATCAAATGGAATCAGGTCCGTTAAGTTGGCACGGTAATCATCGTCTTCATCCACATCCAGGCGAGGGGGCTTCTCTTCATTATTTTGAGGCAGGTATGTTAATAATCTTCGAACCTCTTGTAACACCTCTTCCTCCGTTTTCCCCCTGAAATGGGCATTTCCGCTGATGGAGTTATGAACCTTTGCCCCACCGAGATCCTCCGAGCTTATTTTTTCCCCTGTCACGGTTTCAATGACTTTAGGTCCGGTGATGAACATTTGGCTCGTCTCATCCACCATAAAGACAAAATCCGTGATGGCAGGTGAGTAAACCGCCCCACCGGCACAAGGGCCCATGATGACGGATATTTGCGGAATCACCCCTGAATAAACGGCGTTTCGATAGAAGATATGTCCATAGCCATCCAAAGAAACGACACCTTCTTGAATCCTTGCCCCGCCAGAATCATTCAATCCGATGAACGGAGCACCATTTTTGACGGCAAGATCCATCACATGGGAAATCTTCTTCGCGTGCATTTCTCCAAGTGCCCCGCCGAACACCGTGAAATCCTGGGAGAATAAGTAAATCGGTTTCCCGTTTACTTTTCCGTACCCTGTCACGACCCCGTCACCAGGGCCCTGTACCCCTTCAAGTCCAAAGTCTGAGCATCTGTGCTCGATGAATGGGTTCAACTCCACAAAGCTACCAGGATCAACCAGGATATCGATTCGTTCCCTTGCTGTCAGCTTTCCTTTTTCATGCTGCTTGTCTATTTTTTCATCTCCGCCGCCAAGCTCCACTTCTCTTCTGCGGTCGTATAATTCATTGATTTTCTCATAAATATCCATTATGATTACTCCCCTTTGATGTTGGATTTATCACAAAGCTCGTATAAAACGCCGTAGGCCGATTTCGGATGCATGAACGCAACAGATGCCCCGCCGGCACCAGGCTTTGGTATTTCGTTGATCATCCGTACCCCTTTGGTCTGGAGCTCTATGATGCGCTCCTCGATTCCTTCTACACCGAAGGCTATATGGTGAATCCCTTCACCCTTTTTTTCTATGAATGCCGCAATCGGGCTTTCTTTATGTAGTGGCTCCAGTAACTCGAGCTTAAGATTTCCACCATCCATGAATGCTACTTTGACACCTTGATTCTCAACTTCTTCGATCTTCAGTAGTGAAAGACCGAGAGTATCTTCATAAAATGCGAGAACATTGTCTATTGATGAAACTGCTATTCCGATATGTTCTACCTTTTTCATCCCTATCATCCCCCTGTTGTTTGCATGCTCCACCCATATAGTATTCCATACTTGTTGTCGAATTTCCTCCTATTGAGACGAATAATTAAAGCGTTTTCTTTTATTCCGGTGGTTGTCTTCTCTCATTATTCACGTTAAAATAGAAATGAAAATTATCTCACGCTTACGTGGAAGAATGGAGCGATACGATGGGTAATAAAAAAATGCAAAAGATCATTGTATTTGTGATGCTGTTTGCGATGATTGCATCAACGATCATGGCAGGACTGTCATTCTTATTATAAAAATAGGACCTAAAAGGAGCTGCTTTTCGAATCCATCGATTAGCAGCTCCTCTTTATTTCAGGGCCCCGTATTCTTTCCCCAACTGATTGAAGCTCTTCTTCGTTTTCACAACGAGCACCTTGGTGCCGAGGGGGGCTTTGTCAAACAAATATTCGACATTCTTATTGTGCATCCGGATACATCCATTGGAGATGTATCTCCCTATGCTCGATGGCCGGTTCGTTCCGTGGATTCCGTAGATCCTGCCATCCGTCCCTTCTGCATCAAAACCGATCCACCGGGTTCCGAGGGGGTTTCTCGGGTCCCCGCCAGGGATGTTCTTCTTACGATAGTAGGGGTCCTTGGCCTTCACTGTGACATTAAACAAACCTTCCGGAGTGAGCGCAGTCGTTTTCCCTGTAGCAACGGGAAAGGTAGCCTGTATCTTCCCGTTATCTACATACGCCAATTGATTCGTTTCCTTGTTTACGATGATAAACGGATCCCCCTGGATCGGGTTTCTGCCGAGTGGCCATATCGGGGAAGCAAACAAAATGAAGGCAAGAAGTAAACGCATCCTATCACCTTTTTCATATTTTAGGTATAGTTTGCTTCACTTTCCTCCTTTTTTATTCCTTTGAACGAGCTTTTCAGGAGGAGATACTGTTCCATTTCCTGAACAAATTGATAAAGGGCGGCACGTGTTTCAAACTCTTCCCTCGTTTTCGGCAGCTCCATCTGCTCGAATTCCACTTTCATATCGTACAGTTTTTTTAAGTAAAAGAGCGCCGTATTCCCTGGATGGATATGATTGCTCAGTTCTTCCAGGAAATCTGCGATGCGGTGGCCCTGCTCGACGGTTAACGATATATTGGTGGCTATCGGCAGGATGCGCTGAAGGATTTCAAACTGTTTCTCCCTCATTTTGAAATATAAATAGTATAAGTTCTCATCCCTTAAAAAATGATTCTCTACATCTTTAAAGGCAATCGTCTTCGCCTCTTTGAGTAATTGCTCCGTTTCCGTGATTTCCCTGCCGTCCCAGTCGCTGTCATTTGTCTTTAAATAATTGATCATTTCACAGAAAACCTTATAAAAGTTCGCTTCTATTTTTTCCTGATAATCGATCATCTTTTTATCGACGCTCGGCATATACAAGTTCATCAAGAGGGCAATCCCGATCCCGATCACGATGATCCCAAGCTCATTTTCAAAAAGGGCGAGGGTGACATGTCCCGCGGAGTATACATGAAGGATGATGACGGAACTTGTGACAATCCCTTCTTTGATGTTCAAACTAACGGTGAGTGGAATGAACACAAGAAGCAGCAAACCGATGATCGCCGGGTGATAGGCAAGGAATTCGAAAAAGGCGGCAGAAAAAACCATGGCGATCACACATGCCAAAAAACGGCTCCATGATGCATTCACCGATTTCTTCTTCGTATTCTGAATGCACAGGATCGTCAATATCCCGGCTGATACGAAATTATCCAGGTGGAACCACTGGGCGATGCTGATGGCAGCCGCGGTGCCGATTCCTGTCTTAAGTGTCCGATATCCGATTCGAAACATTCAACTTTCTCCTAACTACTTCATTTTTTAGCTACTCTAGGATACCACAAACAGTGATGAACATAAAAAGAGGGATTAACGATTTCTTCCGTTAACCCCTCACCATTATAATATTTTCTCAAGGAATCCTTTTCCCCTGTCACTTTGCGGGTTGGAGAAAAAGGCCTGCGGTTCTCCTTCTTCAATGATCTTACCATCATCGATGAAGAGGATCCTGTCCGCCACCTCTCTTGCAAAGCCCATTTCATGGGTCACGATGATCATCGTCATCCCTGTGTGAGCGAGTGATTTCATGACATCCAGAACCTCTTTCACCATTTCGGGATCAAGGGCTGACGTAGGTTCATCGAATAACATGACTTTCGGTTCCATTGCAAGTGCCCTTGCAATGGCCACACGCTGCTTCTGTCCGCCTGATAAACGGTTCGGGTATTCGTTGCACTTTTCTTTCAGACCGACTTTAGTCAGGAGGTCCGTCCCTAATTTCGCAGCTTCCCCTTTGGTCATGCCCTTCACTTTCATTGGGGCGTAAATGACATTTTCCAATGAGGTCATATGAGGAAAGAGGTGAAAATGTTGAAATACCATGCCGACGTCTTGTCTTACCTTATTGATGGCTTTCCCCTTCACAAGGGCTTCTTCAAAGTAAATCGATCCCGATGTAGGTTCTTCAAGATGATTCAAACACCGCAATAAAGTGGATTTCCCTGAACCCGATGGACCGATCAATGCGACGACTTCACCTTTCTCAACCGAGAAATCGATTCCCTTTAATAGCTGAAGCTTTCCAAACGACTTGGTTATCTGTTCTCCTTTAATCATTTCCACGCAGTCTCCCTTCCAGCACTTTCCCTAGTAAAGTCAGAATCATAACGAGCACATAATAAATCAGACCTGCGAATAAAAGCGGTTCAAAGAAGGAATACAAGTCACTTCCAACCATGTATGAACGTCTCATCACATCTGCAGCACCGATCACCGTGACGATGGCGGATTCCTTTGTAAGCGTGATGAATTCGTTCATCAACGCAGGGAGGATATTCTTGATCGCCTGAGGCAGGATCACGTCTTTCATCATCAATCGGTAAGGCACTCCAAGAGCCATCGCGGCTTCCGTTTGCCCTTTATCCACTGCATTGATCCCGGCACGGATGATTTCGGAAATATAGGCAGCTGAATTAAGGGAAAAAGCGAGGATCGCTGCGTAATACGGTTCAATCTGTGTCCCGAAAAGCTGAGGAGATCCGTAGAAGATGATCATCAGTTGAAGGACGAGGGGAGTTCCCCTGAATATCGATGTATAAAGATCCGCAAGCAGGGTTAAAGGTTTGATGGAACTAATTTTACAAAGGGCAAGAAGAATACCGAACACGAACCCGAGCACCCCTGCTAACGCGACAATTTTAAGTGTGACCTTCAATCCTTCCAAAATAAAGGGGATCGAAGGAATCAGTTGTTCAAAATCTAGTGGCATATTGATCCCCTCCAAAGTTGTAATGTCATGTAATAGGAAGGGCTAACCGGATTAGAGGTTAGCCCTTCATCGATCTACTGTTCTCCGTCAAACCATTTTTCAGCGAGTTTATCCAATTCTCCACTGTCTTTAATCTTCTTCAATGCGTCATTGAATTTACCTGTCAGCTCGCTGTCCTTTGGAAGGGCAACCGCAGAACCTGCCTCTTCTTCATTTACATTCATCGTATTTCCTTGAAGCTCGTCATTCTTGTCCAAATAACCGTTTGCCACTGTATTTTCGATGATAATGGCGTCGAAGCGTCCATTTTGAAGATCCTGGATCAGTTCAGGAATACGATCACGAGTGTCCACTTTCAGCTTGATCGATTTTGAAAGTTCTTCTGCAGCATCCTGTTGAATCGAGCCTAATTGAACTCCTACCGTTTTCCCATCCAGATCTTTCTCACTTTGAATGCCGCTTTCTTTTGTCGAGATAATCATATCTTTAGCCGTATAGTAGACATCACTGAAGTCAACATTCTTTTGTCGTTCCGGCGTAGGTGTCATGGCAGAAAGGACAAAATCCACCTGCCCCGTTTTCAGGGCGGAGATTAATCCGCTGAATTCCATATCCTTGATTTCGATTTCGTATCCCATTTCATCTGCGAGCATATTGGCAAGATCAATATCATACCCAATGATTTTGTCGCTGTGGGCCGTGTCGACATATTCAAACGGTTTATAGTCTGCCGACGTCCCCATGATCAATTTCTTTGATTCCCCGGAAGCAGGCTTGTCTTCTCCTGAGCCGCATGCTGCAAGTGTAGTAGAAAGGATTAATACTAATACGAGAGATAATAGCTTTTTCATTGTGATTCCTCCTGAGTTAGAATGTATAAATATAATATATAATGTATATTAATTACTATATTCGTATTGTAGCAGAGTTCAATATTTATGCAATACTTTTTATAAATATCGATAAATAATTATGTTTTCTGAAAATTCATATGTTGGTATTGACTATTTCAGTTGGATTAACAATAGTGGTTGGTGTATTTTATGCATGATATATGCATAATAAGTAATCCTCCAAAAATAAAAAAAACGTCAAGTTTCTCACTCTAACAGTAAGAAACTTGACGAAATTTTTTATACCTCTTCGCAATACTCATCAAAGTATGATTGAAGTTTGTTTACAACGGACATTGGATCATGTCCTTCGATCTCGTGTCTTTCAACCATCGTCAGTAGTTTTCCGTCTTTCAATAGGGCGAATGACGGTGAGGATGGCGGATAACCTGTGAAATAGCTGCGTGCTTTCGCAGTCGCTTCTTTATCCTGTCCGGCGAAAACCGTGACCAATTGATCCGGACGCTTATCGAAGTGAATGGAATGAGCGGCTGCGGGACGGGCGATTCCTCCTGCGCATCCACAAACAGAATTGACCATGACCAGTGTTGTACCTTCTTTAGAAAAAGCCTGGTCCACTTCTTCTTCTGTTGTCAATTGCGTATACCCTGCTGTCTCGATTTCTTGACGGGCCTGGCGGACAACGTCGTTCATAAATAAATTGAAATCTATATCCATGCTTGAACTCTCCTTTAATCGCTGACTTAATCATATCTCACAAAAAACAAGAGGATCTGATATACCCCTATCATAACAATTTCAAACCCTATCTTTCAATCAAAATGAACGATTCCCATCGAGTATCGCTTGTTTATATTGTGTCAACAATTCTTCCACCGCTTGGGAAGTGGTAAAATCCCCAGTTCTCACCCTGTCTTCCAGGCGGGGGAGAGATGACTTGATGTGCGGATGGAAGAAGAAGTCTGACAGTATTCTTTCTTTCAGCATCGTATGGAACCATTCCTGTTTCTGGAGAAGCCTTCTTTCCTGGAATACACCCTGTTCTTTTGTCTGATCTTCGAATTGTTGGACCACATCCCAAAGTTCCTTCAATCCCTCATTTTTCAATGCCGAACAGGTATAAGCCTTTGAACTCCAGCCTTTTGTGGCAGGAATCAGGAAGTGAAGGATTTGATTGAGCTCCCTCCTCGTCTTTTCCGCGAGAGGCTTATTCTCTCCATCTGCTTTGTTGACGAGCAACACGTCGGCAAGCTCCATGATTCCTTTTTTCATTCCCTGAAGCTCGTCTCCCGCTCCCGTAATGACGAGCAGCAGGAAGAAATCAACCATCTGTCTGACCATGACTTCACTCTGACCGACCCCAACGGTCTCTATGATGATGAGGTCATACCCTGCGGCCTCGCATAAGAGGAGGGTTTCATTGGTTTTCCGGTGGACTCCTCCAAGCGTCCCTGCCGTTGGGGAGGGCCTGACAAAGGCACGGGGATTCTTCGATAACTGCTCCATCCTCGTTTTATCGCCTAAAATGCTGCCACCTGAAATAGAGGAGCTTGGATCGATGGCGAGAACGGCAACACGGTGTCCATCGTTACACAACATCTCCCCGAATTGTTCGATAAACGTACTTTTCCCCGCTCCAGGCACACCAGTAATCCCGATCCGGAAGCTTTTACCGGTATGGGGGAGGAGTTCTTGAAGTAGCTCCTGTCCCAACGCATAATGCTCTTCCGCATTGCTCTCTATCAACGTGATGGCTTTCGCTAAGTGACTGCGGTCACCGTTCAGGACCCCACTCTTTAAGTCACTGATCGAAACGGGATCCTTTTTCTTTTTCACAAACCTCTTCTTTCGTCCCGACTGATGATCTGTCATTATTCAGCCACTTCCTCATAGCCGAGCACTTCATAAATTTCTTTGATCACTTTTTGTGCGGCTACGGGAATGATCGTTCCAGGGCCAAAGACGGCAGATGCCCCATTGGTTAAAAGGAAATCATAGTCTTTCGCTGGAATCACCCCGCCGATGACGACAAGGATGTCTTCCCTTCCAAGTTTCTTCAGTTCCGCAACTAATTGAGGCAGAAGCGTTTTATGACCGGCGGCCAATGAGCTTACCCCGATGACGTGCACATCGTTTTCAACGGCCTGAAGAGCTGTTTCTTCAGGTGTTTGGAACAATGGCCCGATATCAACGTCAAATCCAAGATCGGCAAATGCCGTGCTGATTACTTTCGCGCCCCTGTCATGGCCGTCCTGCCCCATCTTGGCAATGAGGATACGGGGTCTTCTTCCTTCGTTCTCCAGAAATTCTTCCGTCATCTCTTTCACGACGTTGATTTCCTGTTCATTTGAGAAATTCGCACTGTACACCCCGCTTATACTCCGGATCGTCGCTTTATGCCTTCCGGAAACTTTTTCTATTGCATCGGAGATTTCTCCTAAAGTGGCACGTGCCCTTGCCGCATCTACGGCTTTTTCAAGGAGGTTCCCTTCGCCTGTTTCTGCAGTTCGCGTCAAAGCTTCCAGAGTTTCAGTGACTTTATCTTCATTTCGTTCTTCTTTCAACTTCTGGATCCGTTCGATCTGCTTCTGTCTGACCACCGTATTATCGATGTCCAGTGTTTCAATCGGATCTTCTTTATCCAGACGGTATTTATTCACTCCGATGATGGACTCGTCCCCTGAATCGATCATTGCTTGTCTTCTGGCAGCAGCTTCCTCGATGCGCATCTTTGGCAGGCCCGTTTCGATTGCTTTCGTCATGCCTCCGAGTTCTTCGATTTCTTCAATATGCTCCCATGCCTTTTCCATCAGTTGATGAGTCAGTGTCTCGACATAGTGGGAACCGGCCCATGGGTCGATCACTTTCGTTATGCCTGTTTCTTCTTGAAGATAAAGCTGGGTATTGCGCGCGATACGCGCCGAAAAGTCTGTCGGCAGGGCAATCGCTTCGTCAAGGGCATTCGTATGGAGCGACTGCGTATGACCCATCGCAGCTGCATGGGCTTCGAGTAACGTACGGATGACATTATTATAAGGATCCTGTTCCGTCAAGCTCCATCCGGATGTTTGGGAATGGGTCCTGAGCGCCATCGATTTAGGATTCCGGGGGTTGAATGTCTTCATCATCTTCGCCCAAATCCTCCTGGCCGCCCTCATCTTGGCCACTTCCATGAAATAGTTCATGCCGATGGCCCAAAAGAATGAAAGTCTCGGTGCAAAGGAATCGATGTCGATCCCTGCCTGAAGTCCGGTCCTGACATACTCGAGACCATCCGCCAGCGTATAAGCAAGCTCAATATCAGCAGGTGCCCCGGCTTCTTGCATATGATACCCGGAAATGCTGATGCTGTTGAATTTCGGCATATGTTTGGATGTATACTCGAAAATATCCGCGATGATGTTCATGGACGTTTCAGGTGGATAGATGTACGTATTCCTTACCATGTATTCCTTTAAGATATCGTTCTGGATCGTACCGGAAAGCTTCTCCTTCGACACACCCTGCTCTTCTGCCGTCACGATATAAAAAGCAAGGATAGGCAGAACAGCCCCATTCATCGTCATGGAAACGGACATTTGATCAAGGGGGATCCCGTCGAACAATATCTTCATGTCCAGGATGGAATCGATGGCGACGCCCGCTTTACCAACATCCCCTACAACCCTTGGATGATCCGAGTCATATCCGCGGTGAGTCGCCAAATCAAATGCCACCGACAACCCTTTCTGCCCCATACTTAAATTTCTTCTATAAAAAGCATTGCTTTCTTCAGCGGTTGAAAATCCCGCATACTGCCTGACCGTCCAAGGACGATTCACATACATCGTCGGATACGGCCCCCTAGTGTACGGAGCGAGGCCGGGTAAATCTTCTCCATGCGAAATATTTTCCGAGTCTCTTTCTGTATATAAAGCTTTTATATCGATTTTTTCATTCGTTTCGTAGGGAGTGCCGGTAAGAGGAAGGTCCCCCGCTGCCCCCACATTCGAATACGGGTTAATTTGTTGCCAATCAGGCTTCCTCATTTTCTTTCCCCTCCTCCCAAATCGTTAATAGTGCATCAAGTTTTTCAAGTATGTTTTGTTTGTTGTAAATGGAACCGTTCAATCCCTTAAGGATCCATTCACTTCTATTTTCCTCAGGAATTCTGCCCGCCAAGTCAATCACAATGGAAGAATCAACGAGATGGACGGCTTCAGTGATCATTGAAAGTTTATGGTGATATTCTTCGTCCTTACCGCACACCACATAGTACGGATACCGGGTTTCTTCCACGAATTGCAGGATATCTTCCTTGGAGAAGCAATCCGTACTTTGATGCGTCTGAATGCCTCCCGTCGCTAAAAATCCTTTTACAAAGTCGGCACGGGGCTTATACGTTTTCAGTTCGCCTAACCCGATCAGGCCTGCAGTGGGATTATCTCCGAGTTTCTGTGCCCGCTCTCTTACTCTTTCAAAAGGAAGAGAGAGCCGTTCTCCCGCTGCTAGAGAAATCGGAAGGGTCTCTTCCAGATTTGCATAGATGTTCGTCCCGATCATGGAGTTCTTCCGGGTGGCCAGGTCCTTGATGCGGGCGTCCCTTACTACTCTTATCTTCTCTTCTATCGATCCATTAGCAAGGAGGGCAAGGATCCCACCCTCTTTATCAACCTGCTGGAATTCTTTCCATGCACGCTTTCCTACTTCATCTGAAAGCCACTCTACATAATAAGAACCGCCACCAGGGTCCAGGACCTTATTCAAATGGGCTTCTTCCCCCAGGACAAGTTGAGTGTTTCTGGCAATCCTTTCAGCAAGGGGAGTCACTTCGCCGCTCACCTCATTGAACGGGGCTACGACAAGATAATCGACCCCTGCGAGGATAGCAGAGAATGCTTCCCCACCTCCGCGTAAAATGTTGACATAGGAATCAAGGGCCGATTTGTTGAATCGGGAGGTCTCTGCACTGATGCTGATGGATTTTACGATACTTTGTTCATTCAAGCCGTAAGAGGTTAAGACTCCCTGCCACAGTTTCTTAAATGCCCTGATTTTCGCGATTTCCATAAAGAAATGACTTCCTATTGAAAAATGGAAGTGTAAGGTTTGGGCAGCCTTCTCGATTTCCCACCCTCTATCCTGAACAGCCTCCAAATAAGCAACGCCTTCACTCAGTGCATAAGCAAGCTCCTGTGTCCCACTTGCTCCCTTATTATGATAGGGAGCTGAATTCACAATCAGGTCTTTAACCCCTGTCAGATCCATAGTCGATCCTTCGACAACATTCAGCCACCGTTCCAATCTGCTTTCATCGTTCCATCCTTCCTCTGAGATGGGGTCGTATCCAATAACGCCTGTTGTCTCCATCTTCTCCGGAATGTCCTTCATACCATGGATGGCTATTGATGTAGCCTGATCAATCGAAAAAACAGGAGCATCAAATTCTCCCATATCGTTCATGAATGGCACGAGGTCCTGAGCCTTGTCCAGGTCCCCAATGGAAAACGACAGACAGTTTTGCCCCCGGGACAATGCATCCCTCACGGCTGCTGAGAGTTCTCCCCAGGATTCCCTTTTGATTGGCTGGGCAATGTACCATTTATGAGTTCGTTCCAATTTGTCATCAATATTCGGGATATAATCTTTCACCCTATCAATTTGAGGTGCGTCTTCCGCTAAAAATAATGGTTTAAGATCAATATTTTCATATGTGCTTGTATGTAAGGAACTTATTCCCTTCCCCTTTAACGCTTTTTCAGCAGCTTCCTGCCATTCTGACAGTGTATGACGACTGAATGATTGACTTTTCATATCACTAAGCTTCATAATACCCCTCTTCCGCAAATCATTTTTGTAATCGTTTACATAACGTTTCATAAAAATTCTTCTAAATAAACAAGCGTCCCCTTTGAAAATTCAAAATGTTTATACTAATACTATTTTAGTATATAAAAAAAAACGGCTTTCTTCAATCTCTCAGAAAAATGAGTATAAAAAAGAAGAAGAGTTGGACGTCCCAACTCTTCTTCCCACTATGCTTATTTTTTTGAATTGATATACAATTTACCTTCAGCACGCTGAGTCGTTACATTTCCATAATCATCGGAAATCTTCACTTCAATCACGGCTCCCGGCGCCTTTACATTCGAGGTGGCTGTATAGTAACCTTCATAATGACCTTCTGACGTTTCCATCATTGGAAGTTCAGTGGCATTTGTCACTTGGGATCGTGCATTTGTCAGAGGCATCTGAATGACAAATGTCGCGTCCAATCCCGGCTCACTGTCAAATTCGATCTTGACGGATTCGCCCTTCTTCAGTTCTTTATCTTCTGCGGGAAGAAGATTGTCAATTTCAATGTCACCGAATTTCGCTAGTACTGTCACTCTTTGTTTCTTTTTGTTTCCTGCTTTATCTTTCGCGAGTACCTCAATGACATTTTCTCCTTCATTCAGTAGAATTCGATGACTGAACTCTCCGTCCTTAACTGTAGCTTTCTCACCATTCACTTTCACCCATGCAAGATTTTCATCCGCGATGGTTCCTTTAACCGTGATAGCTTCACGATTTGTTTTCATGTCATCTTCCGGTGATGTGATGGCGAGTTCCGGCTTCACTTGATCAAGTGTTACCGTCACTGCTTCCGATGGCCCCGTCATGCCCTGTTCAGTCGCTGCCTTTGCGGTTAATACATTCTCACCATCATGGAGGGAGACATCAGCAGAGAATGTTCCATCCTCACCAGTATCGGCTGTCGTTACTTCTTCCTCTCCATTAAAGAGATGAACGGTCGTAGTCGGTGCAGAAGTCCCTTCAACCGTAACGGAATCCTTATTCGTGAAAGATCCATCCTTCGGTGAAGTTATGACTGGTGACGTCACTTCATAATTCACAGTTGCGCGAATCATATAGTTCCCTTCATCTTCCGGTGCCAGTGACCAGGCTCCACCGACGAACTGCCAGCTCCTTGCGGCATATTCTCCATCTTCATCCGTTCCAAGGCCTGGTGCATTTGGATTTGGTGCAGATTGGATGTACACCATATAGAAATCACCTTCGACCATGATGCCGTGCTCGCTGAGATCCACATGCGTCCATTCACCATTACGCAACGCGGTTCCATCGAATGGACCGGCGATTTTCTTACCTGGTGCCCCGTCTGGTCCAGAAGCGTCATAGACGGCAACCTGGAATTCTGTTCCTCCTGGCACAGGCCACTCTGTGTCCCAGAAGCGGAATAGTCCGCCTGTCACCAGTGCCGTGTCATTGCCTTCTTCAAGGGACATTTTCACAGCCCAGCCGTTACCAGCATCATAGAATGCCCGTGCATTTTCAGCTGTTCCATCATCGTACCCGATCTCACCTGGATACCCGATGAATGGTTCTAAGGATACATCGGCGGTTGTGACTTCCCCGCCTTCAACAGCGACGCTCATTTCCTTACTATAATAGTAAGGCGCAACCACTTTAAGGGTGTAGTCCCCTTCGTAAGCTTCTAATTCATATTCTCCATTGGCATTTGTTACAACCGGCTCCACTACTGCATCCTCAAGAACGAAGACCGTTGCTCCTTCAACCGGTTCTCCCGTTACTTCGTTCGTGACGGTTCCGGTGATATTCCCTTGAGGGATTTCTTCAAGGGTGAAGTTGGCAGTAGATGTTTGATCGGCTTCAATCGTCACACTTTGTGTTTCGGATCTGTAACCGTATGTGGATGCCTGTAATGTGAATTCACCTGCTGCATGAGTCATTTCATATGATCCATCTGCAGGATTTGTGTAAACGGAACGACCCGTTTCCAATACACTTACCTCTGCTTGTATCGGAAGAAGGACAGGAGCTGGACCTGATTCATCCGTCTCATCATCTTTCTTCACGTCATTTTCCACTGTAATCTTAGCTGGATTTACACTTGGCTTTTTCGATACAGAGGATGATTTCTCATCCTTCGATTTCAGACCAAGATTCATTTTCTTGGCTGGAAGTTTTGATTCCGAGCTAAGCTTCACATCATCAAGGTACCAGCCTTGTTTCGTCACACTTCCATCGGAGGTAACGTTGAAGGCAATGTATACACGTTGACCTGCATACTGACTCAGATCCACTTCACCGTCTACCCATCCTTCAGTATTTCCATTCACGCGCAGTGCCTGTGTCCACTCTTCACCATCAGTGGATACAAACACATGGCCGTAGTCATAGTTGCGTTCCAGTTCGTGCCACTGTTTAAATTGTAAGAAGCTCTCTCCATCAGGTAAATCGATCGGAGGCATCTGAAGTGACATATTCGCACTGTTGTCATACGTTCCGTCTAAGTTGGTGGCATAAACTTTTTCTCCCGAAGAAGCATTCCCCGGACCACTCGCCGGTACGCCCCACTCCCAGCTGTTCCCTGGACCGTACGATGTCCAGCCAGTCGGATCTGCTTCAAAGTCCTGCTCATATCCAACTGTGATACCCGGTAACAGGGTCACCGTATAACTATCAGATTCGACTTCATTACCACCGAAGTCCGTTGCAACCCACTTGTACGTGACCTGATCTCCTGTGAGGTCCTCACCCGGGATGACCGCTTCATACGTTCCTGATGTATAGTCGCCTGAAGTTCTGCTTGCTTCAACTTCTACCCATTCACCGTCCTGATTTTGATAATTCAAGGTAACATTTGTCACACTTACATTATCACTTGCTTCTGCTTGTAATGGCAGATTCATTTCTTTAAATGCTTCTTGTGGTGCGTCATGAGTGATGACAGGAGCTTCCGTGTCATCGCCTTCTTTTGAAACCTGTCCTTTCACTTTTCCGATTCCGCTCATAACGGAGGATACTGCATCAAACGCATTGACCAAGCCGTGTCCATATCCGTTATTAGGCGAATCCGGGAAAGTCCCGTCTGTTAATGGGACAGCGGTCGACATAAGGATTTCTTCGATTTCATCTACTGTTAAGCTTGCATCCACTTGTCGTAGCAGGGCAGCGACTGCCGTTACGTGTGGACCAGCCATCGATGTTCCATTCCAGCCTCCTTCATAATTGCCACCTGGAACGGAAGAGCGAATATTTACTCCCGGTGCGGCAATCTCAGGCTTAATTTCCTGATAAGGAGAAGGCCCCTGTAATGAGAAGCTTCCCAATTGATCGTTGATATCCGTTGCACCTGTTGCGAATGACTCAGGGTAGTTAGCCGGATTCGCAATCGATCCTGGTCCTCCCGGATTGAATAGCGTTGTATTTCCTGCAGAGAACTCAGGGAATATCTCTGCCGCTCTCCACGCACTTACCATATCCCGGTACCATTCATCGAGGCCGGCTCCACCGCCCCATGAGTTATTGACAACATCTGGAGCCATTTCAGGATGAGGATTTCCTTCAGCGTCTTTAGGTGCCAGAATCCATTCTCCCGCTTCCAGTAAGTCTACATCCGTCCCGCCATCGGCCGTGAACGCTTTGACCGCGATCCACTTGGCACCCGGCGCTACCCCGATTTGATTGCTGCCATCAGGCTCAGACCCGACCATGGTACCGACAGTGTGTGTTCCATGACCCTGATCGTCATACGGCGCACTCTGTCCTGCGGTTGCATCAAACCAGTTGAATTCGTTGTCCGGTGAATCCGGGTTCTGAGGGTCATACCCTCTATATTTTTCTTTTAATGCCGGATGATTCCACTGTACCCCGGTGTCAATGGAGGCGATGACGGTTCCTGCTCCATCGATTCCCATTTCCCAGACCGCCGGCGCTCCAACCCGATCGATATTCCACTCGATCGATGCCGGGGTTTTTGGGGCTTCTTTATCCAACACTGCAGATGAAGAGGCTTTTGCCTTTGCCGGCTGGATAATTTGTCTCGTTTCATTTGGCAGGATTTTTTCCACTTCCGCAAAGGTTGAAATCTTTTCCATGACTTTCTTCGTACTTGTAACGGCCATTCCGTTTACAACATAGAAGTCTTTGATTTCCTTTACTGCACCTGACTTCTTCTCTTTCGCTAAGTATTCTTTCACTTCTGCTTGAGATTCAAGGGCTTTAGCGCGAAGCTCTGAGACGACCATATTCCGTTTTAATAATTTCTTATTATTAGCAGACAGTTTCTGCTTTTTCGCTGTTTCAGCCGCCTTTTTAGATACTGCTTCCGTATCTACCTTATCCTTGAATTTCACTAAGTATGTGACCTGTTCCTTTTTCTTAAATTGTTCTTGTAATGTGGTTGTGATTTTTGATTGTGGACTTACTTTTGCTGACTCATTCGCTGATGTGGATGGCTTTTCTTTCGATAGAGCCGCTTGTGAGGTATTCGCCGCCCCTGCATAGAATGGAAACATCAAGGGGACAAACATGACTAAGGTGAGTACAATGGATAACCATCTTGCCTTACGTTTTCTTCCTGACATCTAATTCCCTCCCAGTCTTTTTATAACTCTATTCACCCGTCACCTCCTTCGAACACCAACCTTGGAAAATAGTAGGTGTTAAACCAAAGATAACCAAGTGTATATGTAAAATGTTGTAAGTTACTGTCGAAATAAATCTGAAAATTCAGTAATTGGTTGAAAAGTCACGAATCCCGTTTTTTTCATAAGGATAAAGGCACTCTTATAATATAACTTCAGGAATATTCCAGAGTAATCCTCAGATTTAGTAGGATGAAAGTGGAGGTTATGCCTCTTTTAATAAGTGAAGGAAAGAAAAAATGAGCGAGAAGTTTCATAGGGGGAATATTCTTAATGAAGAACCAGAAATACGACCTACATAGTAAATTGAAATGTCATATTAAAATATTCTTCCAGTTATATTCAGGTGGTTTTTTCCGGGTTTCAGTGAGTACGAACCTTGTTTAATAAGTCATTCTATCTAGCTGCACAAAAAAATAAGGACCAACCTCTCAGGGTCAGTCCTTATCATTATTAATAGACAGATGTATTTTCTTTCGAAGTGTTTTCTAAGATTTCTTTCACGCGCTGAAGGAATCTTCCACATACCAATCCGTCAAGTACTCGGTGATCGAGTGACATACATAGGTTCACCATATCACGGACGGCAATCATCCCGTTGTTCATGACAACAGGACGTTTTACGATCGATTCCACTTGAAGGATCGCGGCCTGTGGATAATTGATGATACCCATCGATTGTACCGAGCCAAATGACCCTGTATTATTCACCGTAAATGTTCCGCCCTGCATATCCTGGGAGGTCAATTTACCGCTGCGGACTTTTCCTGCAAGCTCGGTGATTTCTCTTGCGATTCCTTTGATCGTTTTTTCGTCAGCATTCTTAATCACAGGAACATAAAGTGCATCATCTGTGGCTACTGCAATGGAAAGATTGACGTCCTTCTTCTGAACGATTTTGTCTCCAGCCCACATGGAGTTGATTTGTGGGTACTCTTTAAGAGCCTGGGCGACAGCTTTCACGAAAAATGCGAAGAATGTCAGATTGAATCCTTCACGCTGTTTGAATTCTGTCTTAAGTGAATTCCTGTAGTCAACAAGGTTGGTTACATCCACTTCCATCATCGTCCAAGCATGAGGCGCTTCATGTTTACTCCGTACCATGTTGGAGGCAATCGCTTTGCGGATGCCTGAAACCGGGATCTCAATATCACCAGGGACGACTGGAACAGTCGCTGCAGATGCTTGTTGTTTAGCCGGTTGTTCTGGTGCAGATTCTTTTACCGGCGCTTGTTGTGGAGCCTGAGCTTCATTCTTAAGTGCAGGTGCATCTCCAGCTTTCGGGATTGAGCCTGATTCGATGATCTTCTTTAAATCTTTACGGGTGATCCGGCCGCCGTTTCCGGTGCCTTCCACTTGATTCAAATCGATATCGTGCTCTTGGGACAGCTTTAATACGGCTGGAGAATACCTTGCTTTATTTCCGCTATCTCTTGAAGGTGCCTTAGGCTTAGCGGGTGCCGACCCTTTCGCTTCCTCTTTAGGCTCTTCTTTCGGAGTTTCTTCAGCAGGGGCTGCGCCTCCACCTTCAATCTCGATGGAGCAAATGATTTCCCCGACTTCAAGAGTGTCCCCTTCATCAGCAATTAATTCTTTAATGGTACCCGAGAATGAAGATGGCACTTCTGCATTTACTTTATCTGTTTGAACTTCTGCAATCGGATCGTATTTATTAACGGCATCACCAGGTGACACCAACCATTTACTAATTGTACCTTCTGTAACACTTTCCCCTAGCTGAGGCATTTTCATATTTTCAATACCCAATGAGGAACCCTCCCTACTGCTTTGGTTTAATTGGTGTTGACTGTGATTAAAATTCTGCAAGTTCACGCATTGCTTTTTCTACTTTATCCGGGTTGATCATGAAGTATTTTTCCATAGTCGGTGCATACGGCATAGCAGGAACGTCTGGACCTGCAAGGCGTTTTACCGGAGCATCAAGCTCGAACAAGCAATTTTCAGCGATGATCGCAGAAACTTCACCCATGATGCTTCCTTCTTTATTGTCTTCTGTCACAAGAAGTACTTTACCTGTTTTAGACGCTGCTTCAATGATTGCCTCTTTATCTAACGGGTAAATCGTGCGTAAATCCAGGATATGTGCCTCAATTCCGTCCTGAGCCAGTTTTTCAGCCGCTTGAAGGGCAAAGTGAACACATAAGCCGTATGTGATGACTGTAATGTCTTCCCCTTCACGCTTCACATCAGCTTTTCCAATTGGAAGCGTATAATCATCCTCAGGCACTTCTCCTTTGATCAGACGATAAGCTCGCTTATGTTCAAAGAATAGTACCGGATCTTCGTCGCGGATGGCCGCTTTCAATAAGCCTTTCACATCATACGGAGTCGAAGGCATCACAATTTTCAATCCGGGTTGATTGGCAAAGACGGCTTCGACGGATTGTGAGTGATAAAGCGCTCCGTGCACCCCACCGCCATAAGGAGCTCGGATGACCATCGGACAGCTCCAATCGTTATTCGAACGGTAACGAATTTTAGCCGCTTCAGAGACGATTTGGTTTACGGCAGGCATGATAAAATCAGCGAACTGCATTTCTGCGATCGGTCTCATACCATACATGGCCGCTCCGATCCCGACTCCGGCAATGGCTGATTCAGCAAGTGGCGTATCAATGACACGGTCCTCACCAAATTGATCATACAAACCGTGAGTCGCTTTAAATACTCCACCTTTTTTCCCTACGTCTTCACCAAGAACGAATACTTTCTCATCACGTTCCATTTCTTCTCTTATTGCCATGGTTACGGCATCAATGTATGAAATTACTGGCATGATTGAATTCCCCCTTACTTCTCTTCTGCGTAAACATACTTCATCGCTGATTCTGCTTCAGCATATGGAGCGTTTTCTGCATAATCCGTTGCTTCATTTACAAGCTTCATAATACGATCATTGATTTCTTTCTCAATGTCATCATTCATAACGCCTGTCTCTTTCAGATAAGCACCAAATGTGATGATCGGATCGTTCGTTTTCGCTTTTGCCACTTCATCCGGTGAGCGGTAGCTTCTGTCATCATCATCAGAGGAGTGGGGAGTCAATCGATAAGACACCGTCTCAACAAGCGTTGGGCCTTCTCCGCGACGTCCACGATCAGCGGCTTCCTTCACGGCTTTGTATACTTCGATTGGATCATTTCCATCCACTGTGATTCCAGGCATTCCGTAACCGATGGCGCGGTCTGACACATTCTCACACGCCAATTGTTTTTCAATCGGAACCGAAATCGCATATTTATTGTTTTCACACATGAAAATAACAGGAAGTTTATGTACACCTGCAAAGTTTGCCCCTTCATGGAAATCTCCCTGGTTGGAAGACCCTTCTCCGAACGTGACAAACGTCACAACATCTTTCTTCTCCATTTTACCGGCCAGAGCGATACCAACGGCATGAGGCACTTGAGTCGTCACAGGAGATGAACCCGTTACGATATTATTCTTCTTTTGCCCAAAGTGACCAGGCATTTGACGACCGCCTGAGTTCGGGTCTTCTGCTTTCGCAAAACCTGATAGCATCAATTCCTGGGCCGTCATTCCGAATGTCAATACAACACCCATGTCACGATAGTACGGCAGCACATAATCCTTTTCACGGTCCAGGGCAAATGCAGCACCAACTTGAGCCGCTTCCTGACCCTGACATGAAATGACAAATGGGATTTTACCCGAACGGTTCAGTAACCACATGCGCTCATCGATTTTTCTGGCAAGCAGCATGGTTTCATACATTTCTAATACTTTCTCATTGGAAAGTCCTAATGCTTCATGACGATTCTCAGCCATTTTATTTACCTCCTACACAATCTAATGGTTAGGAAGGTAGAGAAGATCTCTACCTTTCCTGAATTTTCTTATTAAGAGTGAATTGCCTTTCCATCTACAGCTAGAGCGGCTTCCCCGATCGCTTCTGACAGGGAAGGGTGAGGGTGGATGGTATGGGCGATTTCCCACGGTGTTGCATCTAATACTTTAGCAAGTCCCGCTTCTGAAATCATATCGGTTACATGTGGACCAATCATGTGCACGCCAAGGATGTCCTCGGAATCTTTGTCTGCAATGATCTTCACAAAACCATCCGATTCACCGTATACAAGTGCTTTTCCGATCGCTCTGAAGCTGAATTTACCGATCTTCAGATTGTATCCTTTTTCTTTCGCTTCCTGCTCTGTGATCCCTACGCTTGCCATTTCAGGATTACTGTAGATGCATTTTGAAATCAGGGAATAGTCAATCGGATGAGGATTCTCATTCGCCATATGTTCCACTGCCGTGATTCCTTCATGAGACGCAACATGCGCCAATTGAAGTCCTCCGATGACGTCCCCTATCGCATAAATATGGGATTCTTTCGTTTGGAAGAAATCATTCACTTCAATAAAGCCCTTTTCCACCTTAATATCTGTGTTCTCTAAGCCAATGCCTTCAACGTTTGCTTGTCTGCCTACAGATACAAGGATTTTCTCTGCTGTAAAGGATTTTTCTTCCCCTTTATGCTCCGCGTTTATTGTCACTTCTCCGTCCCCTTTGTTTAAGGATTCAGGAAGCACTTTTGCACTAGTCACGATTTTAACGCCCTTTTTCTTCATGAGGCGCTGCATTTCTTTTGAAATTTCATGATCTTCGGTTGGTACGATTTTATCAGCGTATTCAACAACGGTGACATCGACATCAAAGTCAGAAAGCATGGAAGCCCATTCGATTCCGATGACGCCGCCGCCAACGATGATAATCGATTTTGGAAGTACTTCGAGTGAAAGCGCTTCATCAGAAGATAAAACATATTCACCATCAATATCAAGACCTGGCAGTGAACGTGGTCTTGAACCTGTTGCCACGATCACATTTTTGGGAATAAGCATCGCGTTATCTTCGCCGTTGTTCATTTCCACGGAAATGGTTCCCGGCATCGGTGAGAAAATGGAAGGTCCGAGAATACGGCCGAGTCCTTCGAAGACATCGATCTTACCCTGTTTCATCAGATGTTGGACCCCTTTATGCAGTTGTTCGACGATTCCTTCTTTTCTTTCCTGGACCTTAGGGAAGTCAAGTTCCACTCCATTGATCTTCACGCCAAAATTTTCACTGTGTTTCGCTGTCGCATATACTTCAGCGCTGCGAAGAAGAGCTTTACTCGGAATACATCCTTTGTGTAGGCATGTCCCTCCAAGCTTTCCTTTTTCAACGATTGCTGTTTTCAACCCAAGTTGAGAAGCACGGATGGCAGCAACATAACCACCTGTACCCCCACCGAGAATGACTAAATCATATTCTTCTGCCAATCTTAAGTCCCCCTTGCTCTTATACTCTTGCTTCTTTTTTTACATTTCCCGGGTATACTTTATAGTCCTCTTCATCCCGTAAGACTCTTAAAGCGCCCTCAGCAAGAGCTTGCAGTTCATTTTCTCCTGGTTGAATAACGACATCCGCTATCCAGTTGATTCGTTCACTTATCGCTTTGACGAAATCCTTGCCGTACGCAAGTCCTCCGGTTAACACAATGGCGTCGACTTTGCCATTCAGAACCGCACTTGCCGATCCGATTTCTTTCGCAATTTGATACGCCATGGCATCATAGACGGCTTTGGCTTTTTCGTCACCATTTTCTATCATTTTCTCTACCTTTACGGCATCATTTGTATTAAGATAACCGACCAGGCCGCCTTGACCGACAAGTTTCTTCATGATTTCATCACGGTAATAGTCTCCTGAGAAACAAAGGTCAACCAGATCGCCTGCAGGAACGGTTCCAGCTCTTTCAGGGCTGAATGGTCCGTCCCCGTGGAGACCATTATTCACATCCACGACTTTTCCATTCCGATGAGCCCCTACAGTGATACCACCACCCATATGAGTGATGATCAGATTAAGGTCTTCATATTTCTTCCCGATTTGTTTCGCCACACTTCTTGCGACCGCTTTCTGATTCAACGCATGGAAAATACTCTTTCTTTCAATGAGTGAGAATCCAGAAACCCGGGCAAGGGGCTGCAGCTCGTCCACGACAACGGGATCGACGATATAAGAAGGAATATTTAATCCTGAGGCGATTTCAAATGCCAGGATGCCCCCAAGGTTAGACGCATGCTGACCAGAGAATCCTTCTTTCAGATCCTTTAGCATGTCATCATTCACTAAATAGGTGCCACCTTCTATCGGTCTTAGAAGTCCCCCGCGGCCGCATACGGCACTCAGCTTTGATATATTGATCCCTTCTTCATCCAATGTCTGAAGAATGGTGTTCTTCCTAAATTCATATTGATCGATAATCGTTGCAAATTCATTAATCTTTTCTGAATCATGACGGATCGTCTTTTCGAATATAGAGCGATCATCATCAAAGACACCAATTTTGGTTGATGTCGAGCCAGGATTAATGACTAGTATTCGATGTTTATTTTCCTGCACTGTTGTTACCTCCATTTGGGCAGCTGTATTGTAATGTTTGCATGAAAGAATTTCCCCCTATGATAGATAACCCCTTACTCTGTTCGATGTTTCCCTTTACAGGGAAGAAACGCTTCACTTTCTCACAAAGCAAAGCGTTCTTTCTTCTATTTATCCACGTCTGCTAAGAATATGGTGTCCATTTTGCAGGAACTGACTTCTTGAACGGTGCATTTTTTCGATGCGCTCTTCCGCCATACGGTCAGCAGCAACATATGTTGGGACATTGTCACGTTTAGCGATCTCAATCACTCGCTCTACATTGTTATATACCTGCTCCACTTTCTTCATCGCTCTTTCACTGTTATAGCCGTATAATTCGTCTGCTACGTTGATGACTCCACCTGCATTGATAACGTAGTCAGGTGCATAAACGATACCCATTTCATGGATAGCGTCACCATGACGAGTTTCTTTCAATTGGTTATTTGCTGCTCCAGCAATAACTTTCGCCTTTAGCTGTGGAATCGTTTCATCATTGATGATCGCACCCAGTGCACATGGAGCAAAGATGTCACAATCCACACCATAAATATCATTGATGTCCACTGCTTTCGCACCAAATTCATCAACGGCACGTTGAACAGCTTCTTTGTTGATATCCGTTACGATCAGGTTCGCCCCTTCTTCGTGCAGGTGGCGGCACATATTGTACGCAACATTCCCGACCCCTTGTACAGCAATTGTCTTCCCTTCCAGTGAATCGGTACCGAACGCTTCTTTCGCTGCCGCTTTGATTCCTCGATATACTCCATAAGCAGTCACAGGAGACGGGTTACCGGATGAACCGAACGCAGGTGAAATCCCTGTAACATAATCCGTTTCTTCGTGGATCAAGTCCATATCGGCAACTGTTGTTCCCACGTCTTCAGCAGTAATATAGCGTCCATTTAAACCTTGAATATAACGACCGAACGCACGGAACATTTCTTCGTTCTTATCTTTACGGGGATCACCGATGATAACCGTCTTCCCTCCACCTAGATTCAGACCGGCCGCTGCATTCTTATATGTCATCCCTTTTGCAAGGCGCAGGGCATCTTCAATCGCTGCTTCTTCCGATTCGTACGTCCACATACGGGTTCCACCAAGGGCAGGTCCAAGTGTCGTATCATGAATGGCGATGATTGCTTTTAATCCTGAAGCTTCGTCTTGACAGAATACCAATTGCTCATAGTCATATTGTTCCATATAGCTGAAAATTTTCATTATTATTTCCCCCTGTAGGTTTATATTTTTATCATTAAATGATTATTTATTAGAAGCAGAGCATATAGCCAGTGCCAATGAATATAATTTACTTTCTGCACTGTCTGCTCTGGATGTTAAAACGATTGGTGCTTTTGCTCCCGCTATGACTGCCCCTACTTTCGCCTTGGCAAAATAGATCAAGGATTTGTACAGGGCATTTCCTGTTTCGATCGTCGGTACGAGCAGGATATCCGCCTGTCCCGCAACCTCACTTTCGATCCCTTTATGCTTTGCTGCATGGTGGGAAACGGCATTGTCAAGGGCCAGTGGGCCATCGACCGTGCAATTTCGAATCTGCCCCCGCTGATTCATCATGGTGAGGGAAGCCGCATCGACTGTAGCCGGCATCGCTGGATTCACCACTTCCACAGCGGCAATTGGCGCTACTTTCGGCATGTCCACACCGATTGAACGGGCAACCCCGACGGCATTTTCAATGATTTGCGCCTTTTGCTGCAGGTCAGGAGAGATATTCATTGCTGCATCCGTAATGAAAGTCAGCCTTTCAAACCCGGGGACCTCAAATGCTGCCACATGTGACAAAACCTTACCAGTACGAAGTCCCCATTCTTTATTTAAGACTGCTTTCAAGATGACAGCAGTAGGGACGTTCCCCTTCATAAGAGTACTTGCCTCATTTTCCTTTACAGCCTTCACGGCAAGCTCCGCTGCTTTTTGAGGAGAGAAGGCATGCTTGATTTTTATACTGCTGTGAGATATCAGCTGCGGGGCAACATCTTCCAATATGGAGATGATTTCTTCTTTATCCCCGAACAGTAAAAAGTCAGTCATCTTCTTTTCAACCGCCATGGAAACAGCCACAAGGACTTCTTTATCTTCTGCAGCAGCGACTGCTACAGTGGAGTTTTCAATTCGGGTTGCTTTTTCCACTAAAGATTGTAGATTCATGTATGTCGTTTCAACCCCTTTTTTCTGTTATTATGTTCCCATACAACTACATGCAAGAAGCGTGCCAACTTTAAAAGCCTGAAAACGCTTTATAAAGTTAAAATAGACCCTGCAAACTATTTCTCACTCTGCAAATTATTTCATGCTATTTATTTCAATGTTATATTTTTCAATTTTATAATATAGGTTTCTCACTGATACATTTAATGCTTTAGCAGTAGCCGTTTTATTACCATTATTCTGCTCTAAAACGTTTTGAATTATATTTTTTTCATACTTTTCCACTTGGGATGCAAGATCTTCCGCTCCTTGATACGGAAGTTCAGCTACGTTGACAAAGGGTTTAGCTGTGTTTTCTAATTGAGGTAAATGCTTGCCATCGATTTGGACTTCATTGTAGTTCATGAAAATGATGGCTCTTCCCAGCACGTTCTCAAGCTCACGCACATTCCCCGGCCAATGATAATTCATCAGCTTGTTCATGGCTGCAGCCGTCACTCCTTCGACATTTCTTCCGTAGTCCTGATTGATCTTTGCAATCAGGGCTTCAGAAATGAGCGGAATATCGGATTTACGCTGCCTTAACGGAGGGATTTGAATTGGCATCCGGTTGAGGCGATAATACAGATCTTCCCTGAAAGATCCATCGGCTATTCCCTTTTCAAGGTTTACGTTGGTCGCAGCAATGACACGGACATTGATTTGGATCGATTTTGTCCCTCCAACCCTTACGATTTCATTTTCCTGCAGGACCCTCAATAATTTAGCTTGTGTATTGGCACTCAATTCCCCTATTTCATCGAGGAAGATACTCCCATTATTCGCCTCTTCGAACAAGCCACGTTTTCCACCGCGCTTTGCACCGGAAAAGGCACCTTCTTCATACCCGAATAGTTCGCTTTCCAAAAGGCTCTCCGATAATGCGGCGCAGTTGACCCTGAGGAATTTATTGAATTTACGGTCACTCGCATTATGTATGGCGTGGGCGAATAATTCCTTCCCAGTCCCTGATTCTCCGCGAAGAAGAACGGTAGCAGGGGTTTTCGCGCCCAGTTTGGCTTGCTCGATGGGGATCATCATTTCCTCTGAGTCACCAATGATATCCTCGAACATATACTTCGCTTCCAGCGTTCGGATGATTCTCCTCGCCCGGTCCAATTCCTGGGTAAGAGATTGTATTTCCGACATGTCATGAATGACACCGACACTTCCCTTTAGCTTGTTGTTCACGATGATGGGTGCTACATTCACGATGACTTCTTTACGGTTGGGGCCTACCCGCATCCTCGTCCCACGGATCGCTCTCCGTGTTTGCAGCACTTTCAAATGGATACTCTCCCCTTCAGAAATATCCGCCGTCGCAGGCTTCCCGATCACTTCTTCCCGGGGAAGTCCAGTGATCCTGGTATAAGCCGGGTTAATCATGATCCCCTTACCCTCTTCGTCAACGACTGAGATTGCGTCGTCACTGGAATGGATGATGGCTTCGAGCATCGTCTGAATTTCTTTGAGGTTGGTTATCTCCTCTGCCAGATTCACCACTTCGGTAATATCTTTAAACACTGAAAAGGCACCGATGATTTCATCCTGTTCTGTGATCATTGGAATCCGATTGGAGATGATCTTCAATCCGTTCCCGAGTATCACTTCCTGATTGATTTCTGTCCGTCTTGTTTCGATCGTTCTGGTCAGCTTACTCTCAGGTATCACTTCAGAAATATGAAGGCCCATCACATCTTCCTGACTCTTTCCGATCATACGCTCAGCGCTTTTATTAAATAGCATGACGAGGCCTCGATCATCGATCCCGACCATTCCATCATCCGTTGAATTAAAGATAAGATCCCTTTTAAAGGACTCGCTCGTCAATTGATGGATTAAATCTTCTTTTTCTTCAAGGAGCTTCGAAATAAGGAAAGCCACGCTTCCAGGGATCAAGACTGTATTCTTTCCACGATGATCCCTTATCTGCTCAAACACTTCCTGTTCACCGGTCACCTCGATGACGATGTCTACGGAGTCACTGAGGAACCGTCTCCAATCTGTACCAACAGGGATGCCAAGTTCCTTTGAGAGCTTAATACCTGAAGCGTTATCATTTAAATCTACAACGGCAATCACTTTCATGACGGAAACTTCGTGGAGGATCTGCAGGATGGCTGTTCCACCCTTACCACCGCCGACAATTAGAACCTCTTGCAACTTTCTTCACCCCGAGACCTGCAATATTTTTCACATCCATAATGTTACACTACTTTTCGAAACTTGACAATTCTCTGCTTGGAGTTAGAATTTTAGTATGGAAACGAAAAGGAGTTATGCATCTCATGGTCCGTCTTATTGCCCTGATTATCATGTTGATCCCCGGAGCATTCGCAGCTCTTGGAATTAAGTTGATGAGAGATATGCTTTTTGGAATCCTGCAGCCTCCGATCCCTTATCTTTGGCTTCAGTTCATTATCGGGTTAGTTTTTTTTGTTTGCGGTTTGGGTTTCATTGCAGGTTTCGTCCTGCATCGTGATCGAAAACGAAATAAAGTTCAGTCCCGATTCAACAAGAAAGGCTAGCGCTTTGTATGCGCTAGCCTTTCTTATTTTCTCTCAGCTTCCATGCCTTTTCAGGATAGTCCGTGACAATTGCCGTACACCCTACATGTAACAGTCTCTCCATTTGCTCCACTTTATTCACCGTGTAAGGCCTGACGCCAACTCCATTACTCATTGCTTCAATAATTATTTCATCCGTTACTGCTTTCAGGTTGGGGTGTATCGCCTTCGCCCTTAATGACTGGGCATAGATCCAGGGCATGAATATGCGTGATGAGTAAAGCGGCGCGATTTCCACCTCAGGTTCCAGACGGTAACAGGCCACAATCGAATAATGATTAAAAGAAGAGATGATGATCCGGTCCTCGAATCCGAATTCCCTGATCAGTCCGATCACCTTTTCTTCCAGACCTTGATAATCCATGATACTGTTTTTCAACTCGATGTTACAAAGGAGTTCATTTCCCTTTAGCCACTGAAAGACCTCCCTCAATGACGGGACGCGATTTTTCTTGAATAGTTTACTCTTGAATTTGAAATTCGCCTGGAGCCTTTGAATTTCTTTTAACGTATAATCTTTGACGAACCCTTTTCCATTGGTCGTCCTGTCGACGGTCTCATCATGTATGACGATAATTTCTCCGTCTTTTGTCAGCTGAACGTCCAATTCGATTCCGTCAGCCTTCACTCTTTCCGCTTCATAAAAAGCTTCCATTGTATTTTCTGGATGAGTACCTGCAGATCCACGGTGAGCAAAAATCAGCGTCATACGTTCACTTCCTTCTTTTTTTCTATTTATGTATACTCTTTCACTTATAGAATTTAATTGACTGACTCCATTATATACTTATTTAGTTTCTACTCAAAGGATGAACCTTTTTACACCTATCTTCAAAAAAACCCTGAGAAACTCAGGGTTTTTCGCGTTTTGTGGTGGCACTTGATTAGAACCAGCGGCAACGGCATCTGCGACGGTTGTCCATTTCACCGGCTACATCATTATCCCTGCAACGGCGAACGGCTCTGCAGAAATCTTCTCCTCTGATATAAGCTCTGACAGGAACTCTGAAGTCATTGTTGTTGTCGGAAGCACCTGCTACATCATTGTTTCTGCAACGGTCATAGGATCCTCCTACATCGTTATTATCACGGTAGTATCCCATAGTCTCACCTCCCCCTATTTTGTTTTTGTACTACACTTTATCTTATGACGCAGGGGACAGGCTGTAAGGGCGAACCACCATTTTTGAATAAAAGAGGCGATTGTAATAGGGTTTGATGACGCTTTGGAAGGACAAACAGAAGAAAATGAGCAAACAAAAACCCCCTGACCCGAATAATCAGAGGGATAGTCATGTGAAAATTTGAAAGATGCTTGTATTATTCCTTACGCTTTCAAGAAGCCATATGCTCAAGGCGCAGTTTGTCCGCTACCATGGCAATGAATTCCGAATTGGTCGGTTTTGCTTTTGACATGCTGACGGTGTATCCGAATAAAGAAGAAATGGAATCAATATTCCCTCTGCTCCAGGCCACTTCAATGGCGTGACGGATCGCCCGTTCCACACGTGATGCGGTCGTATTGTATTTCTTGGCAATATCCGGGTATAGGACCTTTGTGATGGACCCGAGTAACTCGATATCGTTATACACCATAGAGATCGCTTCACGTAAATATAAGTATCCTTTAATATGTGCCGGCACGCCGATTTCGTGGATGATGCTGGTGATACTTGCATCCAGGTTTCTAGGTTTTTGTTCTGTATTCATTCTGGATGAGGAAGGTTTTTTGATGATTGAGTTTGATTTACCGCTGACTTGTCTAATATGACTTACTAGATTTTCCATATCGAATGGTTTTAAAATAAAATAAGAAGCTCCAAGGTCGACAGCTTTCTTCGTCACATCCTCCTGTCCGAAGGCCGTAAGCATGATGACATTGGGGATGCCCTTCTTTTCACGAAGGCGTTCAAGCACTGCCAGTCCGTCCAAATGAGGCATGATGATATCAAGGACAAGGACATCCGGATCAACTTCATCTAATAAATCTAAACAATCTTGACCATTATGGGCAATCCCCACTACTTCCATATCATTTTGCGAAGCAATGTAGTCCTCCAATAAAGACGTCAGCTCACGGTTATCATCCACAACACATACTTTAATCGATTTCACTACAGGTTTCCTCCTCAATCCTAATTAATTCATCTCTGTAATTTTATTCTAAATTACTTTTTCGACAATGCAACCTAAATTCCTTTTATTTTTGAAAAAAACTTGAAAATTATTATATTTTCTTTGTTTTTCTAACGATTTCTTTATATTTCGACCCTATTCGATATTCCTGATTCGTTTTGTCGAATAATCTTTATTTTATCAAGGATGAGCTCTCTTTGGCAAACGGATGTGAGTAAGAATTCCGGGATGCCCCATGGCACTTCAAAAAAAAGAACCCTTATAAGTACCCGGTTTCGGTACTTTCGTAAGGGTTTTCCACTTTTAGCTTGCCCGGTTATGATCTTTTTTATAAATATCGATTCCTGCTTCACTCAGCATCCATTCAATGTGTACCCCGTATCCGCTCGTCGGGTCATTGACAAACACATGGGTGACAGCCCCGATTACCTTCCCATCTTGGATAATCGGACTCCCGCTCATCCCCTGTACGATTCCACCTGTTTTCTTGAGCAACTCGGGATCCGTCACTTTCAAGACCATCCCTTTTGTTGCGGGATATTTCTGCGGGATGGTACTGACGATTTCAATATCGTACATTTCAACTTCTTTCCCATCCACTACAGTTAATATTTGTGCCGGTCCTTCTTTCACTTGATGAGATAGCGCGATGGGCATTGGCTTATCCATCAGTTCATTTTCAATGGACTGATTTAATTCACCAAAAATTCCAAAAGGACTGTTCCGCTTAATATTACCAATGACGTTCCGGTCAGAAGAAAAGCGGGCCAGTTTCTCTCCTGGTTTTCCATCCGTCCCTTTTTGAATCGAAGTGACTTCGGAATTCACGATTTCCCCGTTTTCAACGACAATCGGTTTTTTTGTATCCATATCGGAAATCACATGGCCGAGGGCTCCGTATTTCTTGGACTTTGGATCATAAAATGTCATCGTACCGATACCTGCTGCTGAATCACGGATATACAGGCCTAACTTATAGTTTTTGTCCCCTTTTTCTTTCAATGGAAGCAATTGTGTCTTTACTGTCTTTTGATCCCGCTTGATTACGACGTCAAGAGATTTCGCTTCTTCGCCTGCCTTCTGAACAAAAGGGGCAACATCGGCAAGTTCTTCAATTTTCGTTCCATTAATTTCAGTAATCATGTCCCCTACCTGAATACCGGCTTTTTCGCCGGGTGACATTTTCCCACCATCTGTTTCCACCAGATGATGCCCAACCACCAACACCCCAACAGTATTTAATTTGACTCCAATGGATTGTCCACCGGGAATCACTTTGAAATCTTTCAGTACTTCTACATCGACCTTTTTTATGGGCAGGCCGGCAAGCTCGAAAACCACTTCGTCCTTACCTACAGAACTTCCCTGGATGGAGAGCTGACCTTTCCCTTCTTCCACTTGAACATGTTCATTATGCGACGAACCCATGGTCGTGACGGATGCAGCTTTAGGGAGAGCAACTTGATCCCCTTCCATCATCCTTACAGAGTTCGGAGTATTGATAAATTGTTGAACCGGTTTGTAAAAACCAATAAGACAAAGCGAAACAAGGAGAATTCCACCTATACATTTTCTTAACCAATCTAAACTCAATATATTCACTCTCCTCGCTTCTAATCCACAAACACTTACTATCGGCTACAGTTTTAATTTTGCCTTTAAAGACTACATTTATAACTGGTAATCATGAAAAAAAAGCTACCCGAATTGGATAGCTTTTCATGTCTCTTTAATGGAACCTGCCAATTGAAGTAATTCCTTTGCATGTTCCAAAGTCAGATCGGTTATTTCCACACCCGAAATCATACGGGAAATTTCCCTGATCTTATCTTTTTCCTGAAGACGTTTCACCATCGTGCTCGTCCTGCCTCCTGACATTTTTTTCGAAATGAACAAGTGACAATCGGCCATGGCTGCCACCTGAGGCAAGTGAGAGATGCACATCACTTGTGAATGCACGGCAACCTGATAGATTTTTTCAGCGATTGCCTGGGCGACCCTGCCGCTCACACCTGTATCAACTTCATCAAAAATGATCGAGGTAATCCCTTGATGCTTTGAAAAAATGGTCTTAAGGGCAAGCATGATCCGTGACAGTTCCCCACCTGAAGCCACCTTCGATAACGGCTTCAACGGCTCTCCGGGATTGGTGGAGATATAAAACTCAACCGTATCCCAACCATCCTTTTTGAAATCTTGAAAGGAAAAGGATTCATTTTCCCCGCTTTTTACAAACCGGACTTCGAATTTCGTCTTATCCATATACAGCTGCTTTAACTGTTCATGGATACTCGCGGTCAATTTCTTCGCCCACATTTTTCTTGTATCGGAAAGATTTTTCGCCTCGAGGGATAAATCTTTTTCAAGTGACTGTAATTTACTTTGTAATTGTTCAACATGGGAATCTTTATTCAGAATTGTTTCAATTTCTTCTTCGATCTTAGAACTATAGGCAAGAATCTCTTCTACCGTTGATCCGTATTTTCTCTTAAGACCGTTGATTTCATTCAATCTCGCCTCAATCAGGTCCAGTCGATTCGGCTCGAATTCAAGCTGATCCAGTCCTCCCCTGACTTGATTGGCGGCATCTTCAAGAATATAATACGCATTCGATACGGATTCAAGCGTCTTCTCATACTGAGAATCGACTTCTGCAGCGGTTTCAAGATGGCTCATGGCGAGTCCTGCCCAGTCCATCCCCTTCCTTTCCCCTTGTATGCTGTCATAAGAGGTTTGAAGGGCTTCAAATAGCCTTTCAAAGTTCATCAGTTTCCGCTTCTCATCCTGCAGCTCTTCATCTTCATTGAGCTGAAGATTCGCATCGTGGATCTCTTTCAGCTGAAATTGAATAAGATCCAGACGGTGAGCCATCTCCTGTTCATTTTCATTCAATCTTTTCAGCTGCTTATAGATGGATAGATACTCTTTATAGACTTGTCCATAACCGGATAATCCGGAGGCAATATCCTTCCCCCCGAATTGATCCAATAAGGAAAGATGAAGGCTTTCATTCATGAGTTCCTGATGTTCGTGCTGCCCGTGGATGTCAATAAGGGATGCCCCGATTTCCCTCATGATGGCGATCGTCACCAGCTTGCCATTAATTCTGCAAACACTTTTCCCCGTGCTCGAGATATCCCTTCTGAGGACGATCATACCTTCCTCGACCTCGATTCCGAAGTCTGCTGCTTTCTGAAAGCAGGGATGTGTTTCATTATCAAGAATAAATAACCCTTCAATTTCAGCCTTCTTCTCCCCATGCCGTACATACTCAGAGGATCCTCTGCCGCCAACCAGTAAATGAATGGCGTCGATGATGATCGACTTACCCGCGCCCGTTTCACCTGATAATACAGTCAATCCTTCTTCAAACGAAAGGGAAAGGGAATCGATAATGGCGAAATTTTTGATTGATAGTTCTTGTAGCAAAACATTCACCTCAAATAAAAAGGAACTTTCCCCTCAAAATTTCGAAAAAGAAAAGCTTCCTATTGGATTTTGTATGAAGGGCCGTCAATAAGCCCCATGAAATTAATTGTTACAGCATATCTAAAAATCGTTCTGAAACGACTTTCGTTTCTTCTTCCGTCCGGCAAATGATCAAACAGGTATCGTCCCCGCAGATGGTTCCAAGAATCTCTTCCCAATCTAGATTATCGATTAAAGCCCCGATGGCATTTGCATTTCCAGGTAACGTTTTCATCACCAGCATATGCCCTGCCTGATCCACTTTCACGAACGCATCCGTCAGTGTACGCTTCAACTTTTGAAGTGGATTAAAGCGCTGATCAGCCGGCAAGCTGTATTTGTATCTGCCATCCATCAGCGGAACCTTCACAAGATGGAGCTCCTTGATATCCCTGGATACAGTTGCCTGCGTCACATTAAATCCTGCATTCTTCAGGCTTTCCACCAGCTCATCCTGCGTTTCCACATCTCTATTCGTAATAATTTCCCTGATTTTAATATGTCTTTGTCCTTTGTTCATCATAGAACATACACCTCTTACATTGGATTAAAGCCTGTATAAATATACCTCTACGCTTATGTTAGCCTATTTCGTTGGGAAGTACAATAAAAAAGAAAAGCGGAGGCGGCTTGCTTAGAGGCGACAAGCATAAGACGAACATCCCACAAAGGCGTTCTTTGCCTTTTTGGGATGTTTGGCTTGTGACCTCGAGCCTCTAGCCGCCGGAGCTGGACAATGAAAAGCGGAGGCGGCTCGTTCTGGGGCGACAAGCATAAGACTACTACCTTTTGGAGGGAGTATCGACTTTGCTTCCAACACATTTCCGGTATACATTAATTCTCTTCCATGAAAAAAGCCACTCTCCTAAGAAGAGTGACCCTGTCTTTACTGTTGTGTTTTAGCTTTAAATTGACTATGCGCTTCCTCGATCACGTCATCCGGTGTGGTGGTAAGAAGGGACTCCCCTTCACCCTCGTGCCCCGGCCATTTCAGATGAATGAGGAATTCTATATTCCCATCCCCGCCTGTAATGGGGGAGTAAGACAGGCCTGCTATATGATAGCCTTCTTTAATCGCCAATGTCATGATTTTTTCGATGACCATTTTGTGCACGGCAGGATCTCTTACAATTCCTTTTTTCCCGACCTGGTCCTTACCCGCTTCGAATTGCGGCTTGATTAAAGCGACACAATCCCCTCCAGGAACCAATAAGGTTTTCAGGACAGGCAATATCAAAGAAAGGGAGATGAAGGATACGTCGATGGAAGCAAAGCTTGGCATTTCCCCTTGGAGATCCGCCGGGGTCACGTATCGGAAGTTCGTCCTTTCCATGACCACGACCCGATCATCCTGTCTTAGCTTCCAGGCTAATTGGTTATATCCTACATCAAGGGCATAGGACATCTTTGCGCCATTTTGGAGGGCACAATCCGTAAACCCGCCAGTGGAAGCACCGATATCGATCATCACTTTATCGTCCACATCCACATCGAAGACCTGGAGGGCTTTCTCAAGCTTCAAACCGCCACGGCTCACATAAGGAATCACTTTCCCCTTCATCGTAAGGGGGATATCCTCACTTACTTTTTCCCCCGGCTTGTCCAGCCTCATTTCATTGGAATAGACAAGACCCGCCATGACAGCCCGCTTAGCCTTTTCTCTTGTATCAATTAATCCTCGTTCTACCAGAAGTACGTCTACTCGTTGTTTTTTTACTTTCATCATTAAGCCCTTTTTTGTTTTTTTGGTGTGATCGTTAAGATGCGATCCACAATGTTTTCTTTGGTCATGCCGATTTCGTTCAATAATTCCTTCACGCTGCCATGCTCGATGAAGTAATCAGGAATACCGATGCGGTCGATCACGGCGTCATGGAAGCCCTGTTCCTGTGCGAATTCAAGAACACCGCTTCCGAAACCGCCTTGAAGAACCGCTTCTTCGATCGTCAGCACTGGCATCTCTTCTTCCAGGATCCTTTTCAGCATGATCTCATCCATCGGTTTGATGAAACGTGCGTTTACAACCCGAACCGAAAGTCCTTGTTTTTCAAGGTCTGCTGCCGCTTCCATAGCCATCGGGATCGTCGTTCCGAAAGTCAGGATCGCTGCATCCGTTCCCTGTTTCAATATTTCCCACGTTCCAATCGGGATCGTTGTAAGTTCCCCGTCCATCGGTACTCCATATCCGTTTCCGCGGGGATAGCGCAGAGCGATGGGACCGTCATTATATTGAAGTGCCGTATTGACAAGGTGTTGCCCTTCATTTTCGTCTTTCGGCATCATGATCACCATATTCGGTAAATGTCTTAAAAAGGCAATATCGAATACACCTTGATGGGTTTCCCCGTCTGCTCCGACCAATCCGGCACGGTCGATCCCGATGAAGACGTTTAAGTTTTGGCGGCAAATATCGTGAACCACCTGATCGTACGCTCGTTGCAGGAAGGTAGAATATATGGCTAAGAACGGCTTCATATCCTGAGTGGCAAGACCGGCAGCGACCGTGGTGGCATGCTGCTCGGCAATCCCCACGTCGAACATCCGGTCAGGGAATTCCTCCGCAAATCCGAGAAGTTTGGAGCCGACCGGCATAGCAGGAGTAATGGCCACGATCCGTTCATCCTCACGCGCAATCCTTCGAACCGTCTCACTGACAAGGCCACTCCATGAAGGAGGTGCATTCACAGGCTTGATCAGATCCCCGGTATCGATTTTGTAAGGTCCGGTACCGTGCCAGGTTCCTTCTTTGTCCGACTCTGCGGGATGAAACCCTTTTCCTTTTTTCGTGATCACGTGTAATAGGACGGGGCCTTTGGTTTTCTTGGCATATTGAATATTTTCAGCGAGATCATTATAATCATGTCCATCAATCGGTCCAAGGTATGTAAAACCGAGCTCCTCAAAGAACATCCCGGAAACGAATAAATACTTTAAGCTGTCCTTTACCCGTTCTGCTGTACTGGCTAATTTGCCGCCAACAGCGGGGATGCGCTTAAGGATATATTCCATTTCATCCTTCACCCAGTTGTATTTCCCGGCCGTACGCAATCGGCCAAGTACACTGTGCAGGGCCCCTACATTTGGAGCGATGGACATTTCATTGTCATTCAGTACAACGATCATGTCCTTCTTTTCATGACCGATGTGATTAAGTGCTTCAAGTGCCATTCCACCAGTCAAGGCGCCATCACCGATCACCGGGATAATATATGAATCTTCTTTCTTGACGTCCCTCGCGATGGCCATACCCATGCCTGCCGATAATGAAGTGGAACTATGTCCGGTTTCCCATACATCATGCTCACTTTCATTCCGTTTCGGAAAACCGCATAACCCCTTATATTGACGGAGGGTATCAAACTGACAGGCCCTGCCGGTTAATATCTTATGGACATACGATTGGTGACCAACATCCCAAAGGATTTTATCTTTTGGACTTGAGAAATGCTTATGAAGGGCAACGGTTAATTCGACCACCCCTAAGTTTGGACCAATATGACCGCCGGTTTTGGATAGATTCTTGATTAAAAATTGGCGAATCTCTTGGCTGAGCTCTTCTAATTGTTCATTCGACATGCTCTTTAGAAAAGAAGGCTCCTTTATTGATAATAGATCCATGGGGTCCACTCACTTTCATCACTAAATATTTTGTTTCTCACGTTTAAAACCTTTTTTCTTATTTTTATCTTTTTTGTCTTTTTTATCTTTGATTAGTACGATATGAAATCGATCTTCAAGGAATTGTAGAACTTTACCAACTCTAAATATTATATCCTTAGAATAGGTGATAGCAAACGTTTTTCCAAGCGCTTTGCCTCCGACTGTCAAGGAAGCGATGATACTTGTCAGGGTTACACTTATGATATACTCCTTCAAGGACCCTCCCTTAAGGTGAAAGGAAACCGCCAATTGGACCAGGACAATGGCTGATGCGGTCCCGCTTATGATCCCTGAAATATCACCGATCACATCGTTACAGAAGCTTGCGAATCGATCTGCGTTCCGTACAATTTTGATTGAATATTTCGCTCCGTACACCTTTTTGGCCGCCATAGCATGAAAAGGGGTTTCATCAGCAGCCGTTGAAGCGATTCCAAGCATATCAAAAAAGATCCCGATGAAGACGATGATCAACACGACTACGAGCCCGGTGAACCACGCGACTCCGTTTAAAACCATATTGGAAGTAACTGAAAAAATAGCCGCTAACACAAATGTGATAACGGCAATGCTGACACTCCATTTTATTGAGTTTTTCACTGTTTCATTCATTATCGTTTAAACACACCGTTTCTACTGTGTAAATAGTTTGGTTATATGTAATTGGGGGGTCATATAAAGAGTAAAAATTGCAGCTTAGGTCCAGTAGGTTTTCCCAATCAGGTACCGGATGTTGCCATACCGGCGGTTTCCCATTAAACCCGACTTAGCCGCGTCACCACAAGCTAGACTGGATTACCACTTAGTCCGCACTATAATCCTCTTTATATGTCCGAATATGAACAGTCTAGGAGTTTTCCTCAACAGTCCTTAACACAATCCTTAGCCTCTTTTGCAAAGAGGATTTCATATGGGCGAAAAAGCACATATCAATGGCCAACTGATGTGTACCCTGTAACCATAATCCCCTCTCTCTTCACTCAAGGCAGGCTACGCTGCTAGTGAATCATCACATCGCAGGTTCATACTTTGTTCTTATTGCATATGCTTTGAAGCCAGCATAAGAAACAAAGCCTCCGCGGCTCGCGGGTCAACGCCCACATGCCATTGTGGATCGCCCTCAAGCCTTACTCCCAGATATGACCCAAAGCTGGGCGCCTCAAGCCAATTCCAGGAACTTCATCGATGTGCCCTTTAGTGGATTTTTAGGCCCACCTTCAGGATTGGTGGACTGACTAGAATACTGCACCACCCCAAAATTTATTCTAATCATATTATAACATATGTTAAATCACTAGCTCAAATATAGAATGTTTTAATGATTCCGGGAAACGATCAATCGGGCAATTTCTGCCAACAGGCCGGAGTCCACGGGCAAGTCAGCAAGGGCCGTCAACGCCTCGTCCAGATGAAATTGAAGCTTCTCCTTCGCACCTTTCATCGTCAAAAGGCTTGGATACGTACTCTTATGTTTCGACTCGTCGCTCCCCACCGGTTTACCAATCATTTCTTCAGATCCTTCAATATCAAGGATATCATCCTGAATTTGGAATGCGAGGCCGATATGGTAGGAAAATCGTTCAAGTAGCCTGAGTTCATTCTCTGACGCCCCTGAAATGATCCCCCCGGCCAATACGCTGAATATGAGTAGCTTACCTGTCTTATGAACGTGAATGTTTTCAAGTTCCTGTACAGTTAACCGCTTATTCTCCCCTTCGATATCGGCAACCTGACCGCCGACCATGCCCTCCGGACCGGCACACCGTGCGAGAAGGGCGATGAGCTTCACCTTTTGGTCATTTGTTAACTCTTTATCTTCTGCAATGAGCTGAAAACTATATGTCAGCAGACCATCGCCTGCCAGAATCGCCGCTGCCTCCCCAAACATCTTATGATTGGTCGGCTTGCCTCGCCTTAAATCGTCATCATCCATGGAAGGAAGGTCGTCATGGATCAAAGAATATGTATGAATCATTTCAAGGGCGGACGCAGTATTAAGTCCGAGCCTCGTGTCTTGTTTGAAAGTCCTGATCGCTGCCAGCAGGAGGATGGGACGTATTCTTTTCCCACCTGCCTGCAGGGAATAAATCATGGCCTCCTTTAATACAAGGGGGATCTTTAGGCCTTCGACGGTCTCAACCATATGTTTGGTGATCAGTTCCCCATGCTCCTGTTGAAACTCTTTCAATGTAATGGGAGGAAACATGTATTATTCCTCCTCATCGAGATCAAAGGTTTTTTCCCCTTCATCCGTCATCATTTTGGTTAATTGATTTTCTGCTTTTTGCAATGTATCATGACAGTATTTCGAAAGGTCCATCCCTTTTTGATAAAATTCCAGCGCCTTCTCGAGGGGAACTTCCCCTTCTTCTAATTTCTCCACGATTTCTTCCAACTGATCCATAGCTGTTTCAAATGATAGTTCTTCTTTAGACTTTGCCATTTCGCTCACTCTCCTCAACGGATTCAACTTCACAATATATTTTTCCATCTCTGACATTAATCTCGAGGCGGTCGCCTGCTTTTACTTGCTGAGATGATTTAATCAATTTGTCTTCATCCCGGTAAACAAGGCTGTATCCCCTGTCCATGATTTTCAATGGACTGAGGGCATGTAAGGTGGACAGTGCTGAAGTGAAACGGTGATTCTTTTCTTTCAACACTTGTTTAAACTGCTTTTCAAGCACTGCTTGCATAAATAAAACCCGTTCATGCTGCACCTTGATGATTTGGGATGGGTGAACACGTTCGAGCCTTGAATGAAGCCCGGATAATCGATCCCGGTTTTGTTTCACATGTATGCTGATATTTCTTTGCAGCTGATCCGTCAGCCGGTCGACGGTCTCGATCTTCTGCTGATAGAGATTTCTTGGATTCCTCAAAGCATATGATTTCGTTAATCCATTTAAGCGGCTTCTTTCACTTTGCAGCTTTGTTTTAAACGATTTAATCAGCCTTAGTTTCCGGTTCATGATTCTTTCCAATAGATCTTCAATGTGTGGAACAGCTAATTCCCCGGCAGCCGTCGGCGTAGGTGCCCTGAGATCCGCCACAAAATCGGCAATCGTAAAGTCTGTTTCATGTCCCACTGCAGAGATGACGGGAACCTTTGACTCGGCGATGGCTTTTGCCACGACTTCTTCGTTAAATGCCCACAGCTCTTCAATCGAACCGCCACCCCGGCCTATGATCAACACGTCGATATCACCGTGCTCATTCACTTTCCTCATCGCGCCGGCAATCGAGCCTGCCGCTTGATCGCCCTGGACCAGAGCAGGATATACGAGGATTTCTCCGATCGGATACCGCCGTTTGATCGTTGTGATGATGTCACGGATCGCAGCACCCGTCGGGGAGGTGACAACGGCAATCCGCTTCGGAAACTTAGGGATCATCCGTTTGCGGTCCTGTTCAAAGAAACCAGCTTTCTCGAGCTTTTCCTTCAGTTGTTCATACGCTAAATAAAGCTCACCGATTCCATCGGGCTGCATTTCTTTCACATAAATCTGATACTGTCCGCCTGACTCATACACGGAAATATCTCCGCGGATCAATACATTCATTCCATTTTCGGGCCTGAATTTCAGTGATTGATTATGACTTGAAAACATCACAGACAATATCCTGGCCTTTTCATCTTTCAGAGTAAAGTACATATGTCCGCTTGAGTGCCTTTTGAAGTTGGAAATTTCACCTCGTACAAACAAGTTGGATAGATGTGGGTCCCTGTCGAATTTACGCTTTATGTATTTTGTCAGAGCTTGTACCGTTAAATAACGTGATTGATCAAGTTCCATGCTCACTGACTCCTTTGTCCCTTGCACTGAATGAATTTTAAGTGCAGGAATACGGAAAGGGACCAGCGATTAGCCGTCCCTTTCCTTTTATGTTACGTATATTGTACTATTTTTTAACCGTTTTGGCGATTCCGGAAAGCCCATTCTGCAGATTTCACGGTGTTATAGAGAAGCATGGTGATCGTCATCGGGCCAACTCCACCGGGAACAGGTGTGATCTTACCTGCCTTTTCCTTTACTTCCGCAAAATTCACGTCTCCGCACAGCTTGCCATCTTCATTGCGATTCATGCCTACATCTATGACTACAGCCCCGGGTTTGATGTCCTCCGCCCCGATCAGATCCGCTTTGCCTACGGCAGAAACGATAATATCCGCCTGCTGTGTGAAGGAAGACATATTGTCCGTTTTCGAATGGCAGAACGTCACGGTGGCATTCCGATTCAGGAATAAGTGACCTGCCGGCTTTCCGACAATGTTACTTCGACCTATTATGACGACGTGTTTTCCTTCCACCGAAATGTTTTCATATTCAAGCATTTTCATGATTCCAAGTGGTGTGCATGAATAGAATGTATCTTGATTCGTCACCATTTTCCCAATGGAAACTGGGTGAAAGCCGTCCACATCCTTCGATGGAGAAATCGTTTCAATCACGGTAATCGGGTTGATATGTTCCGGCAGTGGAAGTTGCACGAGAATTCCATGAATATGATCCTGTTCATTCAATTCTCTGATTTTCCCAAGCAACTCTTCTTGTGTAAGAGTGGATTCATATAAATAAAGCTCTGAATGGATCCCAAGATTACTGCATGCCTTCCGCTTCATTTTCACATAAGAATGGGAGGCATGGTTATCACCCACCAGGATGACAGCCAGGCCAGGTATGACTTCCTGCTCCTTCAGCTGTTCAATCTGACTCTTTAATTGCTGCCGATAATGATCTGCAATGAGCTTGCCATCAATTATAGAAGCTGACATTCACTCGCCCCCTTACATTGTTAAGATTGACTTACCTTTGAAAGGACACCATTGATAAACTTACTGGATTGATCATCACCAAAGATCTTTGCAATTTCAACTGCTTCATTAATGACCACTTTATTTGGAACATCTTCTACAAACAGAAGCTCGTACACGCCTAAACGTAGAATATTACGATCGACTTTTGCCAGACGGTCAAAAGACCATTTCTCCAGGTTTTCACGAATATGTCCATCAATCCGTTCCTGATTCTCGATGAAGCCGAGAACAACCTGCTCAAGATAGGCATCCATCTTCTCCTCTTCCTCCAGCACGTTCCTTAACGCAACCTCCGGCTCAATCCCACTCATATCTATTTGAAATAACGCCTGTAAAGCCTTTTCACGGGCAACTCTTCTCTTCATCTTATATTTACTCCTTTAACTCCATCAATTTTCATACCTTTGATAATAGCACAAACCAAGGGCATAACGCACGCCTATCTAAAAAAATCAATATTCTGAAAAGAAAAGCGGAGGCGGGTTGGACAGGCCCGACAAGCATTTCCGGGAAATCCCTGAAGGCGCTTTTTGCCTTTGGGGATTTTTCAGAAATGACCTCGAGGGACTACCCGCCGGAGCTGGACAGCGTTATACATATAAAGAATCCAGCCGAAATCCCAGCAATTCCAGCCGTTTTGATGAAAAATCCAGCGGAAACCAATAGAAATCCAGCCATTTCAGGAAAAAATCCAGCCAATCTACTGAATAATCCAGCCATTTCCCATAAAACCCCATCCTCACTTGAATTCCAGGTGCACCTCCAGACACAAAAAAGAACGGCCCCCTAAAAGGACCGTTCTTCCCCATTACATTTCGTCTTCAATTTCAGCTTCAAACTTTTGATTTTCAAATTGGACGCCTACGATATGAACATTCACTTCGTCTGCTTCGAGAGCAGTCATGTTATGCAGGGCTTGACGAATATTGTCCTGGATTTTTTGAGCGACCGTCGGGATGGCTACACCGAATTTCATGAGGCAGTATACATCCACGATGATTCCTTCTTCGGCCAGTTCCACCTTGACGCCTTTACCGTGGTTTTTCTTTCCGAGTCGCTCGACGACACCTGTTGCGAAGTTTCCGCGCATTTGAGATACGCCTTCGACTTCTGACGCGGCGATTCCTGCGATTACTTCAATCACTTCAGGTGCGATTTCAATTTTCCCAAGACCGTCTTTACCGTGAGACATTTGTAAAAGGTTTTGATTTTCCGCCATGTAAGGCACCTCCTGAATTCACACTAGGATTTCATTACTTCATATTTTTCTAAGAATTTCGTATTGAATTCCCCACCTACAAAGGTTTCATGTTCTAATAGTCTCAGATGGAACGGGATGGTTGTGTGTATTCCTTCAACCACAAATTCACTTAGAGCCCGTTTCATCCTTGAAATAGCTTCTTCACGTGTTGCGCCATAGGTAATCACTTTGGCAATCATGCTATCGTAATATGGAGGGATCGTATAACCAGGATATGCGGCTGAGTCGACTCTTACGCCAATGCCGCCCGGTGGAAGATACATTTCGATCCGGCCTGCTGAAGGCATGAAATTCTTCTCTGGATTCTCCGCATTAATACGACATTCAATGGCCCAGCCGGTAAACGTCACTTCTTCTTGTGTCAGGGAAAGCTTTTGTCCTGATGCAACGAGAATCTGTTCCTTAATCAAATCGACTCCTGTTACTTGTTCGGTTACAGGATGTTCCACCTGGATACGCGTATTCATTTCCATAAAGTAGAATGATTGATTCACGTAGTCATATATAAATTCTACCGTGCCGGCACCTGTATAATCAACCGCTTTGGCTGCTTTTACTGCCGCTTCCCCCATTTTAACACGATTCTCTTCTGTTAAAGCAGGTGACGGGGTTTCTTCAATCAGTTTCTGAAGGCGGCGTTGAATCGTACAGTCCCGTTCTCCAAGGTGGATCACGTTTCCGAAGTTATCAGCGAGCACTTGAATTTCCACGTGCCTGAAGTCCTCGATGAACTTCTCGATATATACACCCGGGTTTCCGAATGCGGTCATGGCTTCCTGCTGGGTGATCGTCACCCCTTTGATAAGCTCTTCCCGACTTTTCGCGACCCGGATCCCTTTTCCTCCACCACCGGCAGTGGCTTTGATGATGACCGGGTAACCCATGGATTCTGCAAGCTGAACCGCATCATCTGCATCCTTCACAATGCCTTTTGAACCAGGTACAATCGGAACGCCTGCTTCCCTCATCGTTTCACGGGCCACGTCTTTCGTCCCCATCTTGGAGATGGCTTCAGGTGAAGGACCGATGAAGATGATGTTGCAATCACGGCACAACTCTGCAAAATCAGAGTTCTCTGCTAGAAATCCGTAACCCGGGTGGATGGCATCACAATCTGTCAGTTTAGCCACGCTAATGATGTTTGTGAAATTCAGGTAGCTGTCTTTCGATGCAGTTGGTCCGATGCAATAAGCTTCATCCGCTAGTTGAACATGGAGTGCCTCTTTATCTGCTTCAGAATAAACGGCTACACTTTCAATGCCTAAATCTCGGCATGCACGAATGATACGTACAGCAATTTCTCCTCGATTGGCTATTAATACCTTTTTTATCATATCTATTTTCGCTCCTTATTCAGGTTTAACCAAGAATAACGGCTGACCATATTCCACTAATTGACCGTCTTTTACTAAAATTTCTACGATTTCGCCTTTTGCTTCAGCTTCGATTTCATTAAATAGTTTCATCGCTTCCACGATGCACACCACTGAGCTTTCATCGACTTTATCCCCGACTTTTACATATGGACCTGATTCAGGTGAAGAAGATTCATAGAACGTCCCGACCATCGGAGACGTGATTTTATGTAGGTTTGCATCCTCTGCACTAGCTTGTGGAGCTTCTTTTTCTGGCTGTGCAGGAGCGGCTGCTTCCTGTACAGGAGCTTGTTGAACGGCTTGTGCAGCAGGTTTCACTTCTTCCACTGCCTGTATCACTTGTGGCTGGGCTGATACGGTCACGCCATTATTTTTCTTTAAATTGATCTTTGATCCATCATGCTCGTATGTAAACTCTTCAACACTTGATTGATCTACGAGTTTGATTATTTCGCGAATTTCTTGAATTTTCAACACTGTTGACACCCCTCTTATAGTTTATAAAATTATGACTAGCTACTAACATCATACGATAATACCACGTATAAATTCAATATGCGATTCCTACCATCCTGTTAAGCGCATACAACTCTACCTCTATTCTAGACCTTTTTCGCAAAAAAATAAAATAATAGAAAAGGATTTTTCATTTATCCGTTAAAAATGACCATAAGGGGGTATTTGCCGGCCTGAACATAAATATGCCGCCTAAAGGGTCTGCTTTAGGCGGCATCAGGTCATTGATCATTTAGTTTGCTGGCTGGAATTCCACTGCAACCGGCTTCATTTGTCCCACTTCACTCATGACCAGGCGGATAATTTCATTGGCATCCGCTTTGGAGTGCTCTTTGTCTGATTTCACTGTGATCCGGATGTTCTCTCCGTTCGCTCTGACAAGGGCATCCTCGTAACCCATTGTTTTAATCATCGTTTCAAGAACCGATTCCGTCATGGCCAACTCACGAAGGTTTTCCATTTGCTCATAGGCTGCACTCTTTTCTTCTGCTGATACATCCGCGTTTGCCACCTTCGCTTCCAGCTCTTCACGAAGCTGATCTCGCTGGTCTGTTACTTCAATACGCAATGCTTCGAACATTTCATTTCCAGCTGCATCCGTGACGACTTCCATGTCATTGCCTGACATCGTCTCTTTATCACCGTCTTTTGCCTGCTCTTTCCCGTCCTTTTCCTGATAAGCCATATCCGTCGCTTGTTGTGTTGGTGACGTAATGTAATACACCGAAAGGACAATCACAAGACTCAACATCGTTAATAACCAAACCGTTTGTTTTTTCAGTAACATCTATCATTTCCCCCTTATTGTTTGGGCAGGACCGATACCCGGTGACTTGGAACGTCAAGGGCACGGGTGACGGCCTCTATAATCCATTTTTTGATTTGTATGTTATCGGCTCCCTTTGCTACTACAAGGACACCGGTGACTTTAGGTTTTTTTGTTTCTTTCACAATGGGAACTTCTTTCTCACCGTTGTTCACAATGACGATTTCTTCTTCACGGGATTTATCTTCTATCGACCGCTTTCCGCCTTCTTTATCTTCTTCATCAGTGGATTGTGTTGTTGTCGATTCATTCTTCTCATACACTTTTGATTCCGTTGCCTCCACATTGACCACTACATATACATCGCTAACCCCTACAATTTGATCAAGGGCTTCTTTCAACTGATTTTCGTATCGATCTTCGTAATCCCTCATGGAACCATCCGACTCCTTTTGACCGGATCCGAATGCCGCCACCTCTTCAGGGGTACCTCCATCCACTTTCTTCGCAACTTCGAGCCCTTGATCACCGCTCCACAGATTGCTGATCAGCATGAAGGCCACTCCAACGAGAAGCACAATGATAAAGTAATGCAGCCTTGTTCCTTTTCCCCCTCTGGGCGGAGAGTTCGCGTCTTCCTTTGATAACCATTCCTTCAACATATTCAGCGGACCTTTATTAAAGTTCATTCGATTCCCCAGTCCCCCCTTCAACTGTAATGATTATTTTGTCTTGTGTTAGATTCCATTGTTCGGCTAGTAAGGAGGCCAGTTGGGACGTATCTTCGCCGGATGTTTTCTTTCTCGCTTCAGATCCCGTATCGATCTCCACGTTTTGGACTGTTTCAATGGTGCTGTCTTTTTCACTTTCCTTTTCTTTCACAATCACTGCCACTTCTGTAATACTGTCGGGAAGATTCTCTACGTCATCAGCTTGTATGGTCACCTTCTCAATGACTTTGCCGTGCTCATCCATCATCTCCTTTTCTGCTTGTTGTTTCATTTGGACAGCCATCTGTTCTAAAATATATGCACGTTGTGAGGCTTGTATTTCTTTTTTCTTCATTTCTATTTCATTTTCCATCGATTTATTCTGAATGGGACCATTTAAATTGATGGAACTCATCACTTCATCAAAATCAGTAGACATCAATTTGAAGAGCGGTGTAAGGATGATGGTAATCAATAATAAGCCGGTCACGATTTTGGCATATTTCTGCATGTTGGAGCTTGGAAGCAGCATGTCAATAACGGTGGCTAAGAGAACAAAGATAATGATATTTGTAATCCAATCGGTTAGAAATGACATGACGGGACCCCCTTATCTCATCATCATCGTTATATTTCCCGCTGCAATGATGACGGTAAGACTTAAGAAAAACATAAAGGACACGATGGCCAGGGCTGCAAAAACATAAATCACACTCTTTGCGATCGTATCCAGGCAGTCAATCACCGGTCCTCCCCCTAGAGGTTGAAGGAGAGCGGCTGCGAGTTTGTATATGAATGCAATCATCAAGATCTTGATGGCGGGAAAGGCAGCAATGATCAATACGATGGCGACACCTGCTATCCCCACCGTATTTTTCAACAGAACCGATGCGCTGATCACGGTATCCGTTGCGTCCGTGAACATCCTGCCGATGACCGGAACAAAGTTGCCTGTCACAAATTTCGCTGTGCGGATCGTTATGCCGTCCGTCACGGCAGCTGTTGCACCCTGTACGGATATCACCCCAAGAAAGACCGTCATGAACGCCCCTAACAGACCGATGCTCCAAGTTCTCAATAGCTGAGCCAACTGAGTCACTTTGTAATGACTGGAAAGGGTGCTTACAATGCTCAGAAGTGCGGAAAGAAATAAGAGGGGCAGCACGACATTTTGAATGAGTAAGCCGCTTGTATTCATCAGGAAGATAATGACGGGATGAAAGAAAGCTGCCGAAACCACGCCTCCTGAAGCGGCAATGAGGGCGAGTAGCAGCGGGATAAGGGCGATGATGAAATGAACCATGGTGGAGATGGCATCCCGGGTGTAGTCGATGGCCACATGAAAACTATTGAGGGCTATGATGATCAACACCATGAATATGATGCTGTATGCCACCTTGCTGACGCTTCCTCCTTCGAAAGCATTCTGCAGGGACTGGAGAAACATGCTGAAGATTGTGAGCATAATCAGGGTACCCAATAACTTGCCATTCATCACAAGCTCCTGAAAGGCAAATTTGAAGATTCCGCTGAACCATGCTTTAAATGAGAACTCTTTCTCGCCTTTCATGAAATCGATCAAACTGCCTTTTTGACTTTCTGGAAGATAGCCGCCGTATTGATCCACGATACTATTCCAATATCCCGTCAATTCTTCAACCCCTAACCGGTCCAGTTGCGCATCGATCATTTCCTGCTGAATCTTTGTGTCGGGAGGATTCTGTTCATCTCCTTCTTCTGCTTGTCCACTTGAAGCTGCGAGGACAAAGATAACGAGTGCTGTGATGAGTATCCGATATAATTGCACCATTTATTTCACCTCTTAACGTTTCACTTATCCAGTCGGAATCATATTGATGATCGTTTCGATGATGACTGTCAGGATGGGAACAGCCATTGCCAATATTAATATCTTTCCGGCAAGCTCCACTTTCGCTGCCAGTGCCCCCTGACCGGCATCTTTCGTAATGTGTGAAGCGAATTCCGCTATGTAAGCGATGCCGATGATTTTAAGAATAGTTTCCACATATACCATGTTCACATTTGCGTTTGCAGCCAATTTCTCGATCATATGAATGATGGAATAAATTTGATCAATCAGAAATAAAAAAATCGTACAACCTGTAAACACAATGAGCAGGAAAGCAAAATTCGGTTTTTGTTCTTTCACGATCAAAGCAAGAAAAGTCGCTACCAGTGCAATACCTACAATCTGGATGATTTCAATCGCGGACGCCCCCTCATCCTTGATATAAGAAGACCGATTTTATCTTCTGGAACAAATCATCGACAATCGAAGCCACCATGAACAAGATGTAAATGAATCCGAATAACGTCACCCACTGGGCATATTCCTTCTTCCCTACCTGATCTAAAATCGTATGCAAAAAGGCGACGACAATCCCTACTCCGGCAATCTTGAAAATTATATCCACGTCAATTCCCATATTTGTTTCCCTCCTGGTTTCTAAGCCTCATCCCGTATGCGGTCCGCAAGTCAGAGTAGTAGGATGATCAACAAAAGTCCTGATAGAAATCCTAAACTTTTCGTCATCTTTTCATATTTCTTCTGCTTTTCAACGGCTTCCGTTTCTTCCCTATCCAGATGTTTGAGTGCAAGCTGGATATGTTTTTGCTGAGTCATCATGTCATGTCTGCCAAGGTTCTCTCCGAATTGCTTCAGGATTTCATACTCACCCGCTTTAAAAGCCGTTAATTTCCAGATATCATTCAGGCTTTCTTCCCATGCTTTCTTCACTGAGATCTCCTGCTCTGTCAATTTCTTCGAGAAAGTTTCAAAAAACCAGGAAACAGGCTTTTGCAGTTGTTTTGAAATCTTCCTGGTCGCTTCATGCAATGGGGTATGACTGTAGGTGATTTCAGCTTCCAATGACTGAAGGGCCACCTTCAACAGCCGAAGCTGCCTGGGTCTTTCCGTCAAATATTTCGAAGCTTCGAACCCCGCCCAGGAAGTGGAAAGGAGAATAAATACAGCACCAATAAGTTTTATCATTTATGTCACACTCACTTTTTTCAGAAGAGATTGACCGTGTTCGTCCCACACCTCATGGACCTTACCCGGTTCATCCCCCCTCCTCAGTTCCACGAATCGTTCAATCGTCTGCAGATTCACAATATCCTTGATCACAGGTCTCTTTCTTACTTCACTTAAAGAAGACCCATGCGTCGTCATGACAAGGGTTATACCGGCATTCACGGCTTCCTGAATCGCTTGACCGTCTTCCACTCGTCCGATTTCATCCACGACCAGGACATCCGGACTCATGGAACGGATCAACATCATCATGCCTTCAGCCTTTGGACAGGCATCCAGCACGTCCACTCTCGGACCGAACATCAGCTGAGGGATGCCTTTCACGCAGCCGGCAATCTCTGATCGTTCATCGACGATCCCCACTTTGAACGGGGGGATATTTCTTTCAGGGACGCCTGTCGAAATCATCCTGGCCAGATCCCGTAGTAGAGTCGTTTTGCCCGTCTGAGGAGAACCGATCAGCATCGTGTGTTTCCAGCCATCACGATACACATATGGAAATAAGGATTGAGCTATGCCAATCTTTTCCCTGGCAATCCGGATGTTAAAAGAAGATAGATTCCGGATTCCCTTCACAACTCCTCCTTCAAGTATCACCTTCCCGGCAAGCCCCACCCGATGCCCGCCTTCAATCGTGATATAGCCACGCTTCAACTCTTCTTCCAATGTATAAAATGAATGGCGGGATAATTTGTTAATGAGCTGTTCACTATCTTCTTTTGTCACCGTATAGGAAAGAAAATATGGCTTCCCCCGTGCCGTTACCTCTAATACACGGCTGGTACGAACCCTGATTTCTTCTATCCGGTCAATCAGATCTTGTGGAAGGGACAGGACTTTGGCAGTTATAGTGCTGGGTAGAAAGGCTAGAACTTCATGCATATGGAGACCTCCTAATCTTGTTCCACTTCGGGTTGACGGGCATGGACCCTTTGTACATGCTTCCCGATAATACAATGTATTCTAGCGAATGAAGATTATGACAATAGAGTTGGAAGATTTGAGGTGGTCATTGGGGGTAGTGGATGGAAGCGGAGAGACAAAAAAAGCCTGAACGGGATGTATCCCGTTCAGGCTTTTCATATTTATTCTTTATCCACGTGATACATAAGATCCGTCCGTTGTATTAATGATTAATGTGTCCCCTTCGTTCACGAAGAATGGAACGTTCACCACTAAACCTGTTTCAACAGTAGCAGGCTTGGATCCACCGGAAGCCGTGTCGCCTTTGATTCCCGGCTCTGTTTCCGTCACTTTTAATTCAACAGAGTTTGGAAGCTCGACACCAAGCGTTTCGGCTCCGTACATCATGATGGATACTTCCATGTTTTCTTTCAAATATTTCAATTCATATTCGATGGTAGAAGCAGGAAGCTCGATTTGATCGTAGCTTTCGTTGTCCATGAATACATGCATGTCACCATTTGCATACAGGTACTGCATTTTACGGTTGTCGATTTGCGCTTTCCCTACTTTTTCACCGGCACGGAACGTTTTTTCCTGGATGGCACCTGTGCGCAGGTTACGAAGTTTAGAGCGGACGAACGCGGCTCCCTTTCCCGGTTTAACGTGTTGGAAATCGATTACCCGCCAAATTCCGTTGTCGACTTCGACGGTTAAACCTGTGCGAAAATCATTTACTGAAATCATGTGTATTCCTCCTATTGTCTAGTAGGCCTTTTTAAGGACTAAAATGGTAGAATGATTAGATCTTTTGTTGAGTGTGTCAGTGTTTCATTGGAATCTTCCGTTATGAGTGTATCATCTTCGATACGTACGCCGCCAACTCCGGGTACATAGACACCTGGTTCGACCGTTACGATCATCCCGGGCTCAAGTACCACGTCAGATCGTGAGGACAATCCTGGTCCTTCATGGACTTCAAGACCAATCCCGTGCCCCAGTGAATGTCCGAAATACTCTCCATAACCCTTTTCTGTTATGTAATCACGAGCGATTGCATCCGCTTCTTTTCCAGTCATGCCCGGTTTGATTTTTTCCATGGCAAGAAGCTGTGATTGAAGGACGACATCATAGATCTCTTTCAATTTCTCGGTTGGTTCCCCAACAGATAAAGTACGTGTCATGTCGGAGCAGTATCCTTTATAGTATGCACCATAATCCAAGGTTACAAAATCACCTTTTTCAATGACTTTATCACTGGCCACCCCGTGAGGAAGTGCAGAACGATTACCTGAGGCAACGATGATATCAAAAGAGGATGAAGTGGCTCCTGCCTTTCTCATGAAGAATTCTAATTCATTTGAAACCTCTAACTCTGTCACACCCGGTTTGATGAAATCTAATATATGCTTAAATGCTGCATCGGCGATATCCGCCGCATCCTTAATTATATTAAGCTCTTCAGGTGTCTTAATCAAGCGTAACTTTTCCACTAAACCGGATACCGGCACCATGTCCGCCTTCACTGCATCACGGTAACTTTCGAATGCACTGTACGTCATGTCGTTCTTTTCGAAACCAAGCTTCGTAATACCAAGGTTCTTCACCTGTTTTGCCAATTCTTCATGAATCGGACCGGTATGCTGCACGATTTCATAATCAGCCGCCTGTTCCGTTGCTTGTTCTATGTATCTGAAATCGGTGATGAATAATGCCTTCTCCTTTGAAATCAACACCACTCCTGAAGAACCCGTAAAGTTCGTCATGTAACGGCGATTATACGTACTCGTCAATAAAATACCGTCAAGTTCATTCTTTGTAAAGGTTTCACGTAATCGTTCAAGTTTCATCGTGTTCCACTCCCTTAATGTTCTTTATAATCGCTTTGAGGGCCAACTCGTAACCAAACAGGCCGAATCCGACGACCTGCCCAATCGTCTCAGCAGCCACGACAGACTGATGCCTGAACTCTTCCCGTGCATGAATATTTGATATATGCACTTCCACAACCGGGACGGATACAGACGCCACTGCATCTCTTAACGCATAGCTGTAATGCGTGAATGCACCGGGGTTCAGGATGATCCCCCCATATCCTTCATCTTCAGACTGGTGGATGACGTCAATCAATTCCCCTTCATGATTCGATTGAGCGGCAAACAATTCAACACCTTCATCTTCTGCCTTACTTTTCAAGGTTGCTTCCAGTTGAGCCAATGTGACATGACCGTAAATAGAAGGCTCCCGTTTCCCTAATCGGTTTAAATTGGGGCCATTTAACAGTAAGATTTTCACCATATGTAAACTCCTAAAAAAATAGAATGTTCATCATGAACATTCTAACATAAACCTTTTACCTATACCTACTTAATTGTCTGATAAATAGCATTTCTTAATTAATGAGAAACTTCCCCTGATTTTTCCTTTTCATCCTGATGCCTTAATTCATTTTCTTCATATGAAATCGAGTAACCTATAAAAACACCGTAAAGAATATACAAACAAAACGTCGTAATCAATGTGTGATAATCAATGGCTGTAAAGGATTTTATGCTTGGAAAAAGTGGATTCAGCAAAAGAAAAAATGCCAGGTACAGAGCGATTCCATACGCTGCACCAACCCACATGGACTTGAATTTTCGTAACAGGCCATAATAAATGAGAGCCACACCAATCGATATGACACCGTAAGCTACGATGGATAGAACGACTCCGATCCATTTGTCCACCCAGTTCCCGACTGCCCAAGGTTCAAATATGATATTAGGTTCGATTTTTGTAAAGGAAAAGAAATGGCAAATGTATGCAATCGCGCTCCACAACATCCCGGCAGTAAAGCCCGTCACGACCACCATCGCCGTGAAGGAAAGCGGTTTTTCACTTTGATTCTGCTCCAACCGTGGATTTTCTTTACTCTCTTCCGTCCCGTCCTGGACCTTCTCATGTTGCCCTTTCTGTTCTGCCATCTGTAACACCTCCATTCGTAGTATGTCCCATAGTATGAAACATTTGCATGGAATTGTTTATTTTTATTTCATTGATCGGGGACAAGGAACGTTGAGAAATAACATTCAGGAAACGCTCCCTCTAGTGATTTTCTTCAATATTTAGTAAAATAGATAATATCTTTTAAAGTTTCAGAAAAAAGAAGTGGGTTTGTCACATTCATTCCCTAATAAAAAAACAATTTATACGGTTAAAGAAGACCGAAATGGTCTAGAATAATAGTATAGATAATATCTAAGATGGATAGTGATGTAAGGAGGTGGCTTTGTTGAACGCTCGTAATATCTTTGTTTTCACACTCATATTGTTGGCTATGATCGGGCTCGGAACTTCCCTGTTCGGAAATCCTTTAGGTCTTGCAAGACAATTGCTGATTACAGCAGCCGTCATCGGGATCATCTATTTCATTTACAAAAAATGGTTCAGTGGAAGACGGACTGGAAATAGCAATGAACAGAGAGCGTTTGTTAAAGCAGCCAAGCAATCAAAGAAGCGACATAAGAAGAAGTCTACAAGTAAGCCTCAAGTATCCAGTGTTTCGAAAAAACGTTCGATACGAAAAAAATCCAATGCCAAACTAACCGTAATTGAAGGAAAAAAGAATAAAAAAAACAATCGAGCTTCGTTTTAGGAGCTCGATTGTTTTATTAATGGGGCCATGTTTGCAAAAAGGCTGCAGCCTTTGATTTCCCGTATTGAACGAGTTCAATCTTCCGCTCAGGAGTCAATTCGAATTCGGTGGTGAGGACGCCTTCTGTCGGAATAAAGATAATGTTCTTTTCAAGTTTTCTGGAAATATATCTTGAATCATGAGCGTCTTTCATGGTCGTAAAGAGGGCTCCATATAAATCAATGGCATTTTTGATCGGTTTTTTCGGCTTACTTATCAAATCGTGACTAAGCTTCACTCCGAGTACCGGCCTTATTTTCTTCACGTTTTCCCTGTCAAAGAGCCACATGGGGAAATTACTGAGCACTCCCCCGTCCACCATAAAACTGGTCCCTTCCAGTGAACGTAATTTCACAGGTTCAAAGAAATAAGGAAGGCTCGCACTCATCCGTATCGCCCGGGCAACAGGAAAGGTTTCTTTCGGTATTCCGTACTTCTCAAGGTCATCGGGGAGGACAAGCATTCTTCCGTTTGATAAATCCGATGCAATGACACGGAGGGACCCGGGGGGCAGATCGGCAAACGTATAAATACCCCTTGCTTTTAGCTTTTCTTCCACCCAGCTTTCAAGCGCCACTCCTTTATATAATCCCAAACGATAGTAAACCCGAAACCACTTAAGGATCGGCAGGGAAATGACCGCGTTTGAATCCAACAGATTCTTCAAGTCAACATCGTCCATGATTTTGAGTAATTCACGGCTTGAGTATCCTGCAGCAATAAATGCAGCAATCACAGCCCCTGCACTGGTTCCTGCCAGCCTCTTGAATGTGTATCCTTTCTCTTCAACCGCCTGGTATGCTCCTATCATGGCGAGCCCCTTTATACCTCCACCGGAAAATACGCCATCTATGTCCAAGTGCTCCCCTCCTTTTAGTGTATTACTACATCTTTAATTCACCTGGAAGGATTTTAGACTAAAAAAAACAGGAGGGGAACCAGTCCCCTCCTGCGCATCTAAATGATTATAGTCCACACTTCAGCTGAGCGCCGCAGTTTGTACAAGTATTGCATCCACCCATATCTTTTACCGTACCTTTACGGCAGACCGGGCACGTATTCCCCACTTCAGAACCGATGGTCACGTCCGTTGAACGCACGTCCTGGATTGTATCCAGTAAGACGATCGGCTTTTTGGCAGTCGGAATATCATGTTGATCCTGTTCATTCTCATCATCAAAGCTGTTTTCTTCCGCTTTAAGGGTGAGCACCTGAGAATCACGGCTTCCGTCCACATACACGGTACCGCCTTTTGCTCCACCTTTATAAAGTCGCTCATATACTTTTTCTACTTGTTCTACCGTATAACCACGAGGGGCATTAACGGTTTTCGAAATGGAGCTGTCGATCCAATTCTGGATAACGCATTGAACGTCGGCATGTGCTTGTGGAGCCAGGCTCATGGAAGAAACGAACCATTCCGGAAGATTGTCTGCATCCGCATCCGGATTTCTCTTCAAGTAATCCTCTACAATATCCGCCTTTACTTCAATGAATTTACCGAGACGTCCACTTCTGTAATAGGTGAAGGAGAAGTATGGCTCAAGACCCGTCGAGACCCCGACCATCGTACCTGTTGAACCTGTTGGGGCCACCGTCAGCAGATGGGAGTTCCGGATCCCGTACTCTTCAATGTCATGACGTACGTCTTCAGGCATTTTCTTCATAAAGCCTGTTTCCACGAATGCCTTACGCAGGGCCTTCGTTTCTTCATCGGTGCTTCCAGTCAGGAATGGGAAACTTCCTTTTTCCTTCGATAATTCCACAGAAGCACGATAAGCGGTTGTCGCGATGACTTCAAATACTTCATCCACAAGCCTGTTGCCCTCTTCTGAACCGTATTCTTTTTCACAGTAGATCAATAAGTCGGCAAGACCCATTACACCAAGGCCTACGCGTCGCTCTCCGAGAGCCTGCTTCTTATTTTCATCCAGGAAGTATGGAGTCGCGTCGATGACATTGTCCTGCATGCGGACGCCTACTTCCACCGTCCGCTTCAATTTTTCAAAATCAACTGTTTTCGTTTCTTTATCGGCGAATCGGGCAAGGTTGACAGCTGCCAGGTTACATACTGAATATGGTGCAAGCGGCTGCTCGCCACAAGGGTTCGTAGCGACTACTTTCTGCCCATATGCTTTCGCATTCGTCATATCATTTGCGTTATCGATAAAGAAGATTCCAGGTTCAGCCGAGTACGTTGCACACACATTGATCAGGTTCCACAGTTCCTTCGCCTTGATTTTGCGGTAGGTACGCACTTTATATCCGAGCTTTTCCCACTCACGTACATCGCCTACATTGTGCCACTCTTCATTATAGTACTTCATTTGCTCTTCATTATAGCTTTCCACATCTGGGAAGCGCAGTTCATAATCACGATCGTTTTCCACTGCTTCCATAAAGTCGCTTGTCAGGCAGACGGAGATGTTCGCCCCTGTCAGGAATTCTGAATTATGGACGCTGTACGTTCCGCCTGTGCGCAGTTTTTCTTCTGCATTCTTAAGGATCTTCGCATCAAATCCACCATAGCCGGGGATTTGTCTGTAGTTCAGGATCCCTTGATACATCGCTTCCTCTTGCTCTGTAAGAGGGGTGAATTTCAACTTTTCCTGAGCCGCCTTTTTAATGGTTTCATCTTCCGTGTTTTCCAGAAGATAACGCAGGATACGCGGGTTTTGCATTTTAGAAGTAATGAATTCGATAATATCCGGATGCCAATCGGTTAACATAATCATTTGGGCCCCACGTCTTGATCCGCCCTGCTCAACCAAATGAGTCAATTTCGCAATATCGTCCAGCCAGGAAACGGAGCCTGATGATTTACCGTTGACGCCTTTCGCCAGTGTATTGCGTGGACGAAGCGTCGATCCATTCGTTCCGACTCCGCCGCCTCGGCTCATGATCTCCATCACCTGCTTGCGGTGTTCTGAAATACCTTCGCGGGAATCCTGTACGAATGGCATCACGTAACAGTTGAAGTATGTTACGTCCGTGCCTGCACCCGCTCCGTACAGGACCCGTCCGGCAGGAACAAAATGCAGGTTCACTAGTTCATGATAGAATTTTTCAAACCAAACCTGTCTCTTTTCAGGAGTTTGTTCCACTTCTGCCAAGCCTGTTGCGTTACGCTTCGCAATTTGTTCATAGTAGACTTCAAGTGGTTTTTCAATGACATCGAGTGTCCTCGAGACAATCCCCGTCTCCATTTCCTCCGGTTTATCGATGGCACTTCTGTACTCTTCTTCGATCCAGACAGATGCTTTTTTCGTTTCCCAATCGATGCTTGATATGTAGCCCAATCCCCTTGCAGGGAACTTCGGATCTTCCTTGATGGTGAGGACCACGAAATCTCCTTCGGAAAGAGTGATCTTTTCCGTGTCTTTGAACGAATAACGATCGATCATGACAAGACGGGATACACCTTTGTGTGTAGTTTTCATATCCGGTGTAATGGGATGTACTTGAGGAAACAATCCAATATCCTTATTTAATCTCTCGGTGTTTAATTTCATCGTATTTTTCGACGCAACAGTCATAAAGACAACTCCTTCTATCTCAAATGTTTCAGTTTCTGCTTTCTTCACTGATGTATTATATCAATTATTAAGATATCATAGCCATTCTGGAAAAGCAATAAATAAACACAACATATTGTGTACGAAAAATTATTCGACACACCATATATTGTGTTTTGGGTCAATAGGTCATTTGTTTGTCAAACGGTTAATATGCCAATAAAAATAGAAAACGGGAGAAAAGAATAGAAAATCATATAATACTCCGTCCATTTCTATTAATTTAGAACTTGATATAAAATAAAGCACCGTTATCGTTGGTAAAATAGGAAAAAAGCGACAAGCATCGCTTTTTTTCTACAAAAAATTTTTTAACGTTTAAAATTCCACTCATCAGATTCGTATCGGGACTCGGCAAGATCCACAACATATTGTGTTTCCTCTTCAGAGAGCTCATAAGGCTCGAGATGGATGTTCAATCCTTTCTCAAAACCTTTTTTGAATGCTTCTTTCGCCATATCCATCGTGACCGGTACGGAACTGATTTCATTCATCGCAACAGCCTTGCTTTTAAATGCCCGCTGCATACGCTCTTTTACCCTGTCAGATGGGTAGTTAAACAGGCTGAACAGTTTATCCTCGTCAAGATCCAATAGAATCGAACCGTGCTGAAGGATGACACCTTTTTGCCTGGTCTGTGCACTTCCTGCCACTTTTCGTCCTTCAACGACAAGCTCATACCAGCTCGGAGCATCAAAGCAAACCGCTGAACGCGGGTTTTTTAATCCTTCCCGCTCTTCCGCCGTTCTTGGTACAGCAAAGTAGGCTTCGAGACCAAGACCTTGAAATCCCTTCAGAATCCCTTCGGAAATGACACGGTACGCTTCTGTGACGGTTCTCGGCATTTCCGGATGTTCTTCTGAAACGATGACGCTGTACGTCAATTCATGTTCATGAAGAACCCCTCTGCCTCCCGTCGGCCGTCTCACAAAACCAAGTCCATGCTCTTTGACGGCGTCAAGATTGATTTCCTTTTCCACTTTTTGAAAATAACCGATGGAAAGTGTCGCTGGATCCCACCCGTAAAACCGGATCGTAGGAGGGATCTTCCCTTCACTGTGCCAATCAAGCAATGCCTCATCAAGAGCCATATTATAAGAGGGAGAACAATTACCGGAGTCAATAAATCTCCACGTTTCCTTTTTCATGCAGCATACCTCATTTACGTCTTCTGTTTAATATTGATATGTAAAAATCCATCTTCATTCAAGTCCGTTACTAGTCTATCAAATCCAATCGAAAAAACAAAGAAAAACAGATTGGAAAGTGTTTGCTGTAAAATAATAAATTTGTTTTGATTCTTACTCACTTCATGAATATAATAGAAGATAGCGCACTTGTAGAAAGGAGCATGAATGATGGAAGGATTATATATTCTTTTAGTCGTACTTGGTGGAATCATCATCTATTCACTTTTTACGTTCTTCTATCAAAAGAGAATCGTGAATACATTGAATGAGGAAGAATTTCGAGCAGGATATCGTAAAGCTCAATTGATAGATGTTCGTGAAGCGAATGAATTTGAAAACGGTCACGTCCTCGGTGCACGGAATATTCCATTGTCACAGATCAAAATGAGACAAAAGGAAATCCGCTCAGATCAACCTGTATACCTTTATTGCCAAAGCGGACTCCGCAGCGGAAGAGCAGCACAAATGCTGCACAAAAAAGGCTACCGCAATCTTCACCAATTACAGGGTGGATTCAAAAAGTGGACAGGGAAAGTAAAGCATAAAAAATAATGCAGAGAGATCGCCCTGGGGCGATCTTTTTTTATTGGGTGGGATGGGTGTTCGTGCATGAACCATTTAAGAGGTGATACTGTTCTAGTACTGCTGATGGAATTAAATGGTATTAGGCTGGTTTTCTCCTGAAAACGGCTGGATTTTCAGATTAACCGGCCGGATTATCGACCAAAACGGCTGGTTTCATTGATTTTCCGGCTGGATTATCACCCAAATCGGCCGGTTCCCCCTCCACAACCACTACATATCGAAGGTCCGACCCTCAAATAAAAGCCCTGCAGAGATTTTTCTGCAGGGCTTTCAATGTAAATAGTATGTTTAGCTCTCTTTTGTATAACGCAGTACCGGTTTTCTTGCTGCCAGTGTTTCATCCATACGCTTCACGATGGTTGTGTGAGGGGCTTCCTGGACGATTTCCGGTGTTTCTTCTGCTTCTTTGGCAATTTGGATCATGGCATCAATGAATGAATCAAGGGTTTCTTTTGATTCTGTTTCCGTCGGTTCGATCATCATGCACTCTTCCACGTTCAATGGGAAGTAGATGGTCGGTGGGTGATATCCGAAGTCCAGTAGTCGCTTCGCAATATCCAATGTACGGACGCCGAGCTTCTTCTGACGTTTCCCGCTGATGACAAACTCATGCTTACAATGACGGTCGTAAGGAAGGTCAAAGTGAGGTGCGAGTCGACGCATCATGTAATTGGCATTCAGAACCGCGTTTTCCGTTACGGCTCTCAGTCCGTCCGGACCCATCGTCCTGATATACGTATAAGCACGGACATTGATACCAAAGTTTCCATAGTAAGGTTTTACCCGGCCGATGGATTCAGGTCTGTTGTAATCGAATTCGAATGTTTCACCATTTTTCACAAGTACCGGTTTAGGAAGGTATTTAATCAAGTCTTCCTTCACTCCGACAGGACCGCTTCCCGGACCACCGCCTCCGTGAGGGCCAGTGAATGTCTTATGGAGATTTAAATGTACGACATCAAATCCCATATCCCCCGGTCTTGCTTTCGATAGAACCGCATTTAGATTGGCACCGTCATAATACAGCTTACCGCCAGCTTCATGAATGATGGAAGCCATTTCCATGATGTTCTCTTCGAATAATCCAAGGGTGTTCGGGTTTGTCAACATCAGGGCAGCCGTGTCATCCCCGACGACGCGCTTAAGATCGTCTAAATCGACGAGCCCATTCTCGTTGGACTTAACGGTAATGGTTTCAAAGCCGGCAACCGTTGCACTGGCAGGATTCGTGCCATGAGCGGAATCGGGTACGATGACCTTCGTACGGTGTGTATCACCATTCGCTTCATGATAGGCACGGATCATCATAAGACCGGTCCATTCGCCATGGGCCCCCGCAGCAGGTTGAAGTGTGACTTCATCCATACCGGTGATTTCTTTCAAATGCTCCTGCAGGTCATACATCAGTTCAAGGGCACCTTGAACGCTTTCTGCTTCCTGTAGCGGATTGATATGGGCAAATCCATTCAAGCGTGCAACGTTTTCGTTCACTTTCGGATTATACTTCATCGTACAGGATCCAAGTGGATAGAATCCGGAGTCCACACCGTGATTACGTTTGGATAAGGCCGTATAATGGCGCATGATATCGAGTTCAGAGACCTCCGGGAGTTCCGGTGCTTCTGTGCGTATATACTCAGGTGGAAAGAGCTCGGATAGATCTACCTGAGGTACATCCATTTCAGGTAAGCTGTAACCAATTCGGCCTTCTTTTGATAATTCAAAAATAAGAGGTTGATCTTGCTTATTCATGACAATCCCCCAATTCTGCTGCGAATGCATCGATTTCATCTTTGCTGCGAAGTTCTGTGACAGCCACCAGCATATGCTGTGTCAAGCTGTCGTCCATTAGTCCAAGATCATATCCACCAATCATGTCTTTTTCCAGTAGCTTTTGATTGATGTCTTTGACCGGCCTATTTACTTTTACGACAAACTCATTGAAAGATGGTCCTTCAAACGCGACGAGGAATCCTTTCGCTTTCAACGCTTCCTTGGCATAATGAGCTTTTTGGATATTTTGAATGGCCATTTCTTTGACACCCTGTTTTCCGAGTGCGGTCATCGCGACGGATGCCGCGAGTGCATTCAATGCCTGATTGGAACAGATATTCGATGTCGCTTTGTCACGACGGATATGTTGTTCACGAGCTTGGAGAGTCAAAACGAAACCACGGATGCCGTCTTCATCGACAGTTTGACCGACCAGGCGGCCAGGTACCTTACGCATAAGCTTCTTATTCACGGCGAAGTATCCGCAGTGAGGCCCACCGAAGGCACTCGGGATACCGAATGGCTGTGCATCCCCAATGACAATGTCAGCCCCTAATTCCCCTGGAGGTGTAAGTGCCCCGAGTGCAAGGGGGTTTGAGGATACGACGAACATCGCTTTTTCCCCGTGTGCCACTTCTTCGATCGCTTTCAGCTCCTCGACCCGCCCGAAGAAGTTAGGATATTGAACGATGACCGCTGCAATCTCATCACTCATTAATTTCTTAAGTTCTTCCACATCGGTTACACCATCTGTGTGCGGAATCTCCACCACTTCGATATACTGACCTTTTGCATATGAGCGCAAAACATCACGTGATTCGGGATGGACTGTGCTTGAAACAAGGACCTTCTTGCGACGGGTCTGGCCTGCGCTCAGCATTGCTGCTTCTGCAAGAGCCGTTCCCCCATCATACATAGAGGAGTTCGCTACATCCATACCTGTCAGCTCACAAATCATCGTCTGGAATTCAAAAATCGCTTGAAGCTCCCCTTGGGAAATCTCAGGCTGATATGGCGTATAAGCTGTATAAAACTCTGAACGTGATAATACGTGATCCACGATGATCGGCATGTAGTGATCATAGACCCCTGCCCCGAGAAACGATGTATGACTTTTCAGGTCAGCATTCTTCGCTGCCATTTTAGTCAGTTCTTTTACCAGTTCCGTTTCTGACTTCGCTTCTTTGATTCTGTAATCCCCTTTGAAACGAACCTGTTCAGGAATATCTTCAAATAGATCGTTAACGCTGTCTACTCCTATTTGTTCTAACATTTCCCTTTGATCCTGCTCTGTCATCGGTAAATAACGATGCTTCATGACCGTCATTCCTCCCCTATTTCTTTGGTCTTTTATAAAAAGGTGTTGATGCCACTTTCGCTTTAAGCTTTTTCCCTCTGATTTCAACCTGTACTTCTGTATCCAGTGAAGTGAATTCTTTATCAAGCAATGCCAATCCAATATTTTTCTTTAATGTAGGCGATTGTGTCCCTGTTGTGACTTCCCCTATTTCTTCTTCACCTGAAAATACTTTATAACCATGACGGGGGATGCCGCGGTCGATCATTTCAATACCGACGATCTTTCGCGGGGCACCTTCTTCTTTTTGTCGTTTCAGTACTTCCTGACCGATGAATGGAATCTCTTTATTCACTTTTACAGCGAAACCGATTCCCGCCTCGATCGGTGTGATCGATTGAGATAATTCTTGTCCGTAAAGGGCAAGGTTCGCTTCAAAACGCAAGGTGTCACGCGCACCTAGTCCGCATGGAAGGACGCCCTGCTCCTTGCCGGCAGCCAGGATCGCCTTCCAGATCACAGCCGCATCTCCTGCATCACAGTAAATCTCAAACCCGTCTTCCCCTGTGTAACCTGTACGGGAAACGAGTGCGTGCTTCCCATCTATGTTCACTTCAGTCTGAAATTTAAAAAATCCGATGTCACCCAATGTATGTTCATTTGTGATTGTTTGTAACACCTCTTCGGCAATCGGACCTTGAAGTGCCAATTGTGCCATTTGTTCAGAGATATTGTTAATTTCAACTTCTTCTGTCTGATGTTCTTTCAACCATTTGAAATCTTTATCTATATTTGCTGCATTGACAACAAGCAAATAATCATTATCTTTTATCTTATAAACAAGTAAATCATCGACCGTCCCACCGTTTTCGTAGCACATAGCCGTATACTGAGCGCCTCCGTCTTTCACTTTGGAGACATCATTTGTCATCATTTTTTGTAAGTAGTCAAGAGCCCCTTCACCCTTCACTTCAATTTCTCCCATATGAGAAACGTCGAATAGTCCTGCCCGGGATCGTACCGCTTCATGTTCTTCCTTAATACTTGAGAATTGCACTGGTAAAGCCCAGCCACCGAAGTCGATGGTCTTTCCTCCATACTCTTTGTACACTTCGTATAAAGGTGTTTGTTTTAACTCTGACATGACTTTTCCCCCTTTATCTTTCTTACATGCATAATCCTTAACCACGTTTTATCCCATGAAAAAAGGACAGAAAAACCCCTTTTCATAAAGAAGTTTTCTCTGTCCTTGCACCTGAAAGTTTACCGAAGAACGGCTTTCCCCTTTGGTGGTTTCCTGATAACGGAAACACTCTCCAGAGTTGCGTCCAACAAGAGTCTTTTTGCCTGAGAGATTCACACTTAAACGTGCTTGCTCCTTCGGCGCTGAATGCACAGTCTCTCCCCTTGTCATCATTCGCCAATATTCCTTGAAACAATTGGTCATACTAGAAATATACAGAAGAAATGTTGTAAATGTGAATGTTCGGATTTTCGAGTTTTTCTAACAATTGAAAATCTATTTTCATCCTACCATTAAATACGAGTTTTGAGCAATCATTTTTATAAGAATTAAGGAGATGTTTTTCAGATGAATGTTGAAGTTATATTTGATGAAGAGTGGGGAGAAGGTCTCGAGAATTTAATCGAAAACGATGGACCATGGGGGAACTGGGAACTTTATAAGCTCGCCATCGAATTCGAGCAACATCTTGCAATTCCGAACTTTGAAGGCCTGCAGGCTCCGAAACATTTGGCAAACGTCACTCCGCTCCCTCATCAGCTGGAAGCAGCGAAACAGGTTGTGGAAACGATGAATGGAAAAGCCATCCTTGCAGATGAAGTCGGACTCGGAAAGACAATCGAGGCAGGGTTGATATTAAAAGAGTACATGATTAGGGGATTAGTAAAAAAAGTATTGATACTTGTTCCCGCCTCCCTTGTTTCTCAGTGGGCTTATGAATTGAACAGTAAGTTCTTCATTCCCGCTGTCCCCCAGCGAAAGAGCTATGTGTGGGATCAATGTGACATCGTGGTTTCTTCCATGGACACAGCGAAGAGAAGTCCTCACCGTGAAAAAGTGTATGAGCAGGATTATGACTTGGTGATCATTGATGAAGCTCACAAACTGAAAAATCATAAAACAAAAAACTATGAATTTGTGCAGAATCTAAAGAAAAAGTTCTGCCTGCTTTTGACTGCAACTCCCATCCAAAATCGTGTAGAGGAAATCTTTCATCTAGTTTCCTTATTGAAACCGGGTCATCTTGGGAATGAATCAGGATTTACAGACAGATATAAAAAAGGAGATCGTTCGCTTCAGGAGGATGAACATTTAAAAAGCCTCATCAACAAAGTGATGATCCGTAACAGACGTGGTGATACAGGTATCGAATGGACGAAGCGGCATGTGAAGACGGTGTTGATCGATTTCAATGAAGCCGAAAGGGACTTGTATGACAGTATAGATATGCTAAAGGGGCGATATGATGACTGGGCCAATTCGAGCTCCTTCTCCCTTTTGACTTTACAAAGAGAAGCATGCAGCTCACGTGAAGCTGTTTTTTACACCCTGAAGAATATGCTTGAAAAGAAGGAATCCCCTACACCAGCCTTTGAACAGGTAATTGGTGCACTGATGAAAAAAGTAGAAAATGTCACGATGAACTCCAAGGCTCAGAAAGCATTGGAAATCGTGCAGTCCATTAATGATAAAGTAATCATTTTTACCGAGTACCGGGCGACACAGCTCTATCTTCAATGGTTTTTGAAACAGCATGGAATCAGCTCAGTCCCATTCAGGGGTGGATTTAAACGTGGTAAAAAAGACTGGATGCGTGAATTATTCCAGAAGCATGGCCAGGTGCTGATCGCCACCGAGGCCGGCGGGGAAGGAATCAACCTACAATTCTGCCATCACGTGATCAATTTCGACCTTCCTTGGAACCCTATGAGGCTTGAGCAGCGAATAGGCCGTGTGCACCGACTTGGCCAGACGGAAGATGTTCACATCTATAACTTCGCAACAAAGAACACCGTTGAAGAACATATCCTGAAGCTTCTGTATGAAAAGATCAATCTTTTTGAGCGTGTAATCGGTCAATTGGACGAAATCCTGACGCGACTTGATTTCAGGGATTTTGAAGAGCATGTGACAGACATCCTCTCCTCCTCCCGTACAGAAGGGGAAATGAAGATCAAAATGGAAAATTTGACCAGTATGATTCAATTTGCAGAACAATTAAAGGAGGAGAAATCCAATGCAGCAGCACGAAATTCATCGATTTCTTGAGAGGTACTTCCTTGCCAACGGCTGTGACATGGTGGCGAACGGGAATGGATATATGACCGTACAGCTTACAATCGACTTGGATAAAGAGCTTATGAACCGTCCGTTCTACTGGCATTATCTCGAAAAAACAGGTGGTACCCCAAATCCTATGACATTATCTCTCGTCACAAATCCTGACCATGCACCGGAAGATATGAAAGGAGAACCCATTCACTTTGGTTCACCGCGACTACATCAGATCTTTCACTCAACGCGGAACTTGGCAGGGTATATCCGACTGTACGAGAACCGGTACACGCCGAGTGGGCAGCAGACCCCTCTGCACCCTTGGCTCGGGCTGAATATTAAAATATCCTATCAATCCAATCGAAAGAAAGACAGCATTAAGAGTATCGGATTGAATCTGATCAACGGCGTCATAGAAGAGGACTTTCACTCGTCATTATTATCCAGAAATCTGACGCCGAAGATTCCTGACTTCTCATTCACTTTGACACCGATCATCAAACCGAAAAGCGGAGTGAACCGGATTCAGGCGTATCTTTATGAAGAAATCAAAAGGGAGCCCGTCGAATGGGCGGAACAAGCAAGGAAAACCTGGGAGGAGGACCTTCAACTTCTGGATCATTTTTATGGAGATCAGGAAGAAAAGCCTGAATCTTATTTTCTTGAACAACAGGCGTTAAAGGAGCAGTACGAACCGAAAATCATCATTGAGGTCATAAACGGCGGTATTTTTTATCTACAGCAGTCAAAGTGAGGATTCAAGGGGGAACAAACTTTGTTTGATACCCCTTCCACTACAAAAAAAGGACTACCATAAAGGTAATCCTTATCCACTATTTATTTTTCTTGAACATGATCATGAAAGCATATGGAATGATGCCGAACCACCTGAAGAGGAATGGTTCCCGCTCATTCTTCCTCTGCTTTTTTAATGTTTTACGTTCATGGGGTGATTTTTCATAATGTTGGACAAATGTTTGTGTTATGAACTTAACATAATCATTTACTGACATAAAAGCACCACCTTCCGCTTTTATCAGTATCACCATTAGACTGGAAATTATACGACCTAACTCTCAATATAGGGCAATATCGCTTGAACCACTTCATCGACTGATTTATAATCTGTTTGAATGGTTACAGAGCTCCCTTTTTCATACAGGGGAAACCGGCGCTCGAAAAGGGCCAATAATTTGTCCTTTGAATTATTTTGTACCAGAGGACGATCCTCATCCCCTTCAAGCCTATCCCATAGTGCATCAAAAGAGCATGTTAAATGGAACACAGAGCCGTTCTGCCGTAATATATCCCGATTCGCCTTTCTTTCCACCACTCCCCCGCCAGTCGTGATAATGGCTTCTTCACTTTGTAATTCAAAGAGCACCTTCGTTTCCAGATCCCTGAAATACGCTTCACCATGCTGATGAAAGATGTCTTTAATCGCCTTTTGTTCAATTCTTTCAATGTATTGATCCATATCAATGACCGGAAGATTCAATACGTCTCCAAGACGTTTTCCTATCGTCGTCTTTCCTACCCCCATAAAGCCAATGAAGAAAATCGGTTTCATATTCTACTCCCAACGTATGATTTGTTTTGTTTCCCTATTATACACAACCGTCGCAGGAAGAAAAACCTTCTTATCCCGTGAAAATGTCACTTCTAATTGGACTTCTTCCGGGTTTAGCATCTGACTGGTGGTCATGACATCACCAAATTTGGTTTTTACATGCCCCGAAGGATGAGGTCCATTCTCGATTTCCCGTAAGATGACGTGGGAGACACTTACATTTCTTTCTTGGATACTCTTCATATTAGAGAGATACTGATACTTACTTATAAACAAATCTTTTGATGCAAGTGCTAAAAGCAGGACAATCATCAATAGAAGCAGCGTATACGGGAGAATAAAACCGCTATTGTTAAGGAGAGGATCGCCCCTCAATCCCTGAAAAGTAAAAGAAGTTCCCTTCCACTTTTTCTCCACCTTCAAATTCAAGATTCAAATGCACCCCCTGTTGGATGACATCAAACGTAAAATGGTCCACTGACTGAAGGACAATTTCATGCCCCCTATTATTCACCCTCCTTCTAATGGACTGATTATATTTTTCATACAGTATTGTTTCTCCATCGATGACGAAGGAGATCTGATTGGACAATACATTTACATCATTTGCCTTCCTTAATTCATTTCTCACACTTTCATGAAATAAATTCCATTCATAATAACGGGGAGGGACCAAATCATGCTTGATTGTCGAAAAACCTTTCATCATCAGAGGAATACTGAGGGAAATCATACAAAACAAACTAAAGCTTAACAGTGCTTCAATCAATGTGAACCCCTTCTCATCCATCCGCCCCGACACAAACCTCATGGAAGGCCACTGCTTTTTCACCATAGCGCACACACGCTTCACCACTCCCTCCGCTTTCCCACACAAGCTCATACTTGACCCCCTTATAGGTTCTTGAATGGTCAACAAACTCATGTGTAACGATTGCCTCCTCCACCCCTTCACGAAGAAATTTCAATGCCTCCACTTCACGTTGGAGCTGTTGAAGGCGGGAAGCATAATGCATGAGGAAGGGGATAAACAAGCCGCAAATCATGAGGACACAACTAAACGCTACTAGTGTTTCCGGTAATGAAAAACCCTTAGTATTCTTGTACATAAAATCTTCCTTGACCAATTTGGAACATCAGGGACATGGTGATATCTCCCATTTTGAAATTCACCCTGCCAAATTGGCTTGTATTTCCATCAGGATAAAAAGTGATTTCTTCCAGGCTGTTCGTAGAATTTATCTGTATACCGTCAGGAAGCTCTCTCGAAACAATTGTTTGTCTAGCGTCCGTTTTAGCAACATATTTATTTGTAAATGGATAAAAAGTGAGGAAGAGTGGTGTTTGATGATTGATACTGTAACTTTGGATCTGGTAAAGGTCCGATTCAAGCTGAGAAATGAACAGATCCTTTTGAGTATGATCTTTTAAAGGAACGATGGAGAAACCAACCCATGATAATAATATGGTAAAGATCAATAAGACGATGAGCATTTCAACCAGGGTATATCCCGCTTCAGCTTTTATGCCATCATTAATCAGCTGTCACCACCTTCCCCTCACTATTGATGGAGATGGCCCTTCCGTCGGGACAAGCTTTATAGTCATCGTTCAGATAGCCATCGGCAACCAGGGTATCAATGGTCACTGCATCAGTATTCCCATCCATTTTATATGCTTCAATCTGCCCTTCCACCATATGCACAAACGCTTCACACCCCTTAGAATTAATAGAATTACTCTGATTCGTGACATTCGGGATCGTAATGAAAAGTAAAACGGAAATGACCAACAAAACGATCATCATTTCGATTAGGGTGAATCCTTTTTCATTTTTAAGCATATTTCCCCTCCTGGTTATGGATTTTTTTTTAGATTCCCTGCATCATCTGAAAGAGAGGCATCATGATGGAAAAATAGATCGCCATGATGAATAGACCGACAAAAGTAAAGATTGCAGGCTGGATATACTTGAGCCAGGCATGTGTTTTCTCCTCTAATTCCTGAAAGCAGATATCACTGTAAATACGAAGTTCCTCTGCCAATCTTCCGTTCGTCTGCCCATGCTGGACAACGAATGACAGCTCTTCTTGAAAAAAAGGCATAGTTAAAAAACAATCATGAAACGGACTCCCGGCTTTAAGTTGTTTAATGCAATGGCTGGAAATGTATTGTAAGGTCGGACGGAATGATTGTCTTTCGATGATGAGGAGGGATTCCGTGATGGATACTCCGCTTGAGAGCAGGAAGCTTATTTCCCTCGAAAAAAAGTGGGAATGACCAAGCTTCATGTAAGTGGAGATCAATGGTATACGACATAAGACAACCGAGAGTTTCACAGGGGAAATTCTATTCTTGAAAAGGAAAAGAACGATTGTAAGGATAAGGAGAAACAATAAACCTGCACTGAAAATAATGGGGAAGTTCTCAATGAAGTGTAGAAGATACGTAAGTTTGGCTGAAGGTTCATAGCCCATCGAAGAATAAAGGGACTGAAATCTTGGAAATAATACCTTTCGAAGCAAGACCATCATGATGATGGACATAAAAATTAACATGAGCGGGTATTGAAAGACCTTTTGCAATTGCTCCTGATTTTTTCTTCTCTTTATGAGATAGCTTCCTGCCTCTGACAAGGTGTGGCCCATTTTGCCATGATGCTCCGCGAAAAAAATCTGTGCGCTGACATGAGCGGGGATGTTAAGGTGTTTATTCATCACGGAGGAGATGGACTCTCCTTTTTGGAGGGAACCGATCAATCTCTTTTTTAATTTGATGGTTTTCTTTTCTTTGGGAAGCAAGAGAAAGTCGATGGCTTCAGTAAAGGAATACCCTTTTTGAAGGAGATCCCCAAGCCTCTTCAGAAATTTACCTTGATCATCGTTTTTCTTCATGAACCCATTTCCTATATTCATGTTCTGAAACAAAGCCGAGTGCCACCCCCTTACAAATCAATGCCTGCAATGTGCGGTACTGATGCTTTACCCTCTCACCCTTCGCCTCCTTCAGTACGTCCTTCAAAGCACTTCCCGTAATGATTTCATAGACAGATGCCCTGTTACGGTTTTTCCCTCTAAGGCATTGACCGCCACATTCTGATTTGCAGATCGGACAGAGGAGCTTCAACAACCTCTGAGCAGATACCGCGAGAAGCGTCTGTTCGATGTCATGCCACTCAATCCCCAGTTCCATCAAGCGGTATATCGCTCCTTTTGCGTCCCTTGTATGCAAGGTGGAAATCACCAAGTGACCTGTCAGGGACGCCCGTATCGCAATCTCGGCCGTCTCCCGGTCCCGGATTTCCCCCACCATGATGATATCGGGATCATGCCGCAAAATAGCTTTTAATCCCGTGGAATACGTAATCCCTGCTTTTTCATTTACCTGGATCTGCACCATTTCATCATGCTGCTTCTCCACGGGATCCTCAAGGGTGATCACATTCCGGTTCAGGGCGACGGAGCAATGGTGCACGAGGGAATACAAAGTGGTCGTTTTACCACTTCCGGTCGGTCCTGTAAACAGAATGAGCCCATGGGAATGCATAAGAAGTGCAAGAAGTTTTTTAGCTGATGACGGGTATAGTGACATTTTTTCAATGGGAATCTGGTATTTTTGTGGGAGTATCCGAATGACGAGACTTTCTTTTAAATGGGTGGTTGGCAGGGTGGAAATCCTGAGAGATAGGGGTGTGTTTTTTACGGTAAGGCTGAAGGAGCCGCTTTGGGGTTTACGCTTTTCACCGATATCCATGGAGGCCATGAACTTCAGATGGGCAATCAAGCGGTCTGCCTGATCCGGGTCTATGGTCTGGAACGGAACCAGTACCCCGAGCTTTCTGAATTGAATCAAGTAATCTTTCGTTCTGGGAATCAAATGAACATCTGTTGCATCATTGCTGAACGCTTCTCCGATCATCACTTCCGATAATGATTCGACTGAGTGAAATATGGATTGGCACCACCTTTCTGTTTTCTTAAAGTATATATACGACATTAATTGGCAAAATCCTTCTTTTTCTGAAAGAATTTTTAATTAAAAGTCTCTTTCAGTTGCCCCCCATACTATTATCAATATCAACCAAACCATTATTACAACAGACAATGCATTCCGAAAACATTTTAATAACTTTTTAACAATACATGAATAGATCGTCAAAATACATCCATACTATATTTTGTAAAGACGATTCAATGGGCTATAGCCAAGCGGTAAGGCATCGCACTTTGACTGCGACATGCGTTGGTTCGAATCCAGCTAGCCCAGTAAGAAAAGCGGAAGGGGCTCGCACTGGGGCGACAAGCATAAGACGAGTAACCAAAAAAGGCGCCTTTTGCCTTTTTAGGTTACTTGGCTTATGACCTCGAGCCCCAAGCCCCTGCAGCTGGACATCTCGAAAAGCGGAGGGGCTTTGCCCAGAGGCGACAAGCATAAGATGAGGAACCCGGAAAGGCGTTCTTTGCCTTTTTGGGTTCCTTAGCTTATGACCTCGAGCCTCTAAGCCCCGCAGCTGGATAATCGAAAAGCGGAAACGGCTCGTTCAGCCCCGATAACTTATAACCATTGAAAAAGGCAGGCACTCGAAATTCGAGTGCCTGCCTTTTTCAATTACCGTCTAGCTGCTTTTCTTCAGTGATCTGTTTTTGTTCGCCAAACTCTGAAGGCCATCTGGATTGTAGCCGACGACCAGTTTTTTTCCGTCTGTCAAAAGGGGCCTGCGAAGAAGTTTCGGTTCATCGATGATTAGTTTGATCACTTCTGATAATGGCAGATCGTCCACGTTTTTACCCAAGGCTTTGAACGTTTGGCTTCTTGTGGCAAGTATTTCATCAAGTCCATCAGTCGTTAAGGATAGTAGATCCATCAGCTCTTTATGTGTAGGAGTCTCTCTAAATAGGTGTCTCTCATCAAAATCGACGGAATGTGCGGTTAACCACTTTTTGGCTTTTCGGCAAGAGGTACAGCTTGGATAAGTAAAAAATGTCAGGTTGTTCACTTTATTGACCTCCTTTAAATTGAACTTTCTTATTCATTAAACATATTGTATATTAATTGTATAACTTTTGTACAGTAATATCACTTGGAAATTTGTGATTATTTTTTTACATTAAATGGGTTAATCTAAAATAATTCGTAAGTTATAGAGAAAATGAAAGTTTCATGTTTAGTTAACAAGCATTCGTCACAAACTAACTTCAAACACATATTTACTTTTATGGTAGTATTCATTTATAATATTGAGTGATGGACTTAGGGTGCAAAGGAGGGTTACATATGGATCGTATGTTTAGAGTTCTTGGGTTTTGGACTGGTATTTTTGCCGTTATGTTCTATCTTGGTGATATGACCACGACATCATTAATCTTTTTAGGCCAAACCGGATTCTTCATTATGCTTAGCTATTTAAAACTGTCCGAACGCATGTATATTTATGTTTTCGGTGCCTACTTAACAGTGTTCTTTGCAGGTTTTACTTATTGGACGACCTTTATGATGACTCCTGGTGCAGGAGGACACTAAAAAAAATCCCTTCAGCTTGTAGCTGAAGGGATTTTTTTATTTAGAAGCCGTTCAAGAAAGGATTGGAATCCATTTCCACTTCAATCGATGTTTCAGGACCGTGACCTGGTAGGACTGTGGTATCCTCCGGCAGGGTCAATAACTTATCATGAATACTTGTTAATAATTCTTTCTGGTTTCCACCCGGCAAATCAGATCTCCCGATACCGCCCATAAATAAAGTATCTCCTGCTAATACGATTCCACATTCTTGTACATAATAAGAAATACTACCGGGTGAATGACCAGGTGTTTCGAATAATTGCAGTTGAAAGTCACCAATTTTCAAGTTCTTTTCATTTGTCAGTATGTAATCCGCTGGCTTCAGTCTGACGGGCTCGCCCATCATGAATAGCTGTGATCCATTCAATGAAGGATCTAATAACCACTGTGCCTCTTTTTCATGTACATATACAGTGATGCTAAAGTGGTCCCTCATTTGATCAACCGCTCCAATATGATCAAAATGAGCATGAGTGAGAAGAATGGCTAACGGAGACAATGATTGATTCTCCAACCATTGAATGAGTTTATCCCCTTCTCCACCGGGATCAATCACCAGGCAATCATTATTGGCGTTCCATAGGATATAACAGTTGGTTTGCAGAGGGCCTAAGGGCATTTGTTTCCATTGCAACGTTTCCACCTCCATTTGTGATACTTTTATTGTATCAGAACTTCCGTCATCATAAAAATGAGGTCGACATAGAAGTGTCAAACTTTTTGACCTCGACAAACAGGAGAAAAACCTATAAAATGTTAATGGGTGCATTTATGTACATAATGTTACAATAGAATCAGTAAAACGCATTTTAATGAAAGGGGTCATATAAATGGGTCTTGTAATTATTACTTCACTGGTTACATTATTAGCTTTATTCGCAGTAGTAAGCACGTTCAAAAACAAGAATGCAATGGGAATCCTTTTCTCATTGGCGACATTAGGTGTCTTTGGATGGTTTACAATTATGACTGTCCTTCACTCTGGATACCCAGGTGGCCATTAATTAAAAAATGTTACACATTAAAAAGCCTTCCAATTTGTTTTGGAAGGCTTTTTAATTTTCCCCACTCCCGCTATAGGCACCCAAAAGTACCCTATGGACCTTTTGGATGTGTACGTTATAATAATGGTGAAATATATCTTCAAGGAAATGGGATATTCCCTATCCTTGCAGCTGATTCTATATAATATTTGACTTTAGATGTGGAGGCAATGATATGAAAAAATACAATATACCCGTAGAAGCTTCCTTGGAAGTGATCGGTGGCAAGTGGAAGGTCGTCATCCTCTGTCATTTGATTAAAAGCAAGCGGAGAACCAGTGAACTAAAACGTTTGATGCCTGGAATAACACAGAAAATGCTGACCCAGCAATTGAGGGAACTTGAAGCAGATGGCGTCATAAACCGGATCATTTATAATCAGGTCCCTCCAAAGGTGGAGTATGAACTGACAGAGTACGGATGGTCGTTAAAAGAGCCTCTGGATATGTTATGTGCATGGGGTGAGCAGCACATCGAAAAAACCTATCCCGACAAAAGTGAAGTCCTTTTGGAAAGTGAAGAAGTTTGATCGGTTCCTATAAAAAGAGTGGGCATGGATGCCCACTCTTTTTATAGCCGTTATTTTTCTAATTTACGCTGGACGGAAGAAAGTTTTCCTTCCATGGTGGATGGCTTATCCCTGCGGTCATCAATTCTGATATTGGTTGCCACACGCTGGATCCCTTGTTGGAATGGGGACTCATGAATATCTTGAATCACTTGGAAAAGAACGGGGAGTTCCCCCTCTATAATAGTATTCATGGGAGTAAGTTGAAAACGGATCTTCCCTTCCTCTTCATACCCCTTAAGGATCCCATGCAGATCCGCAACATATGAACTTACGCTGGGAGATTCCGTTCCGATTGGTATTACTGTTACATCGACTATCGCCATTACATATCTGCTCCTTCTTCTTTTAATAGTTGGATGATACTTGAGTTCTTCAAATTGATTACTTTTTCAAGTTGATTTCCATATAAACAGGATTCTCCATCAGGAGAACACTTTATGGGTTCTAAAGGAAGATCATCAAACAGGACATCTTCCTTTCCGGAATTCGTGTCCCACCCCTTTAAAGAAAACGTGCCCGAGTACGTATCAAAGGAACCTGGTTCATTGGCAACGAACGTAATCAACCGCCCCGTCCCTTCTATCATATCATAGTAAGGGATTAACCAATCAGAGTAACGGCTTAAGAGGTCAACTGTAAATTCGGACTGAACTTCCCCGGTGGAATGAATGAACTGATACGTAAAAGGCCCATTTTCTTCTCGTGGGAAGACCGCTAACAGAGAATCATTGAATTGATTGAAATGGATACTATCCTCCACGATCGTTTCCTTCTTACCATCGAGGATATTTTGAGCGATCAGGGGTGCCGATACGCTCACTTCATCTTTGCTCCAATCCTGATAAAGGACGGAGGATGCTGATTGCCACTGAACAAACGGCTGTTCTACCTCAATGGGATCCATGGTCCTGTCCCCGATATTCATTTCAAAGACCTGAAAGCTCCAATCTTCATTGAAAGTCGTGATTAACAAAGTATCATCATTGAACGGATTCCAGGAATGAGTCAAGTCGTAGGAAGGAACGTCCTTTTGAAATTGCACTTCCCCTGATCTATTGATGATCGTCAGTTGGGCTGAATAGGATGCCGGAGAGGAATGAATGAGTATTTTTTTCTTATCAGGTGAGATACTTGCGCTCACATAAGAGGGTTGTACATCATAAATTTTTTGATTGCTTCCGTCATACACATTGTAGATATAGAAGGACGTCATACCATCCTTTTCCCGTACAGAAAGGATTTCTGAACTGGACAGCCAGCCGACATTTTCTATAAATCCTTCTGCAGGAAGGATATTGACCATCATTTCTTTCTTATGAGCCTTTTCTTTCTCTGAGGGGGAAGATTGTGTTTCTTCCGGCTGACATGCCGTTAACCACAGAATGCACATTATGAAAAATATCAACACACTACTTTTTTTCTTTTTCATCCACTTCCCCCTTCTCCTGTATTCCATATTAATTAGTACGTTTCAAACGTAAAAATGTTTCAATAAGATTAAAAAAACATTACAAAAATTCAAAAAAGTGATGACCAGATGTTCAGAAACACACCTTTAGGGTCACCACAAGAGGTTACTATTCATTAGGATGATGATTAATTTTACTCCTGATTTTCGTTTTCTACAATAGATATTTATGGAACTTATAAAAAGATTTTTCGAGTATTTTCTTCATTCATACCACCGATAGATTGAGACGAGTAAAATACCGAGTACGTCCTGGTAGATTTCATCGAATTGTGATAGGGGCAAGGGGTTGATGCCTCTTCCTAATTCAAGGGTGAACCCTGATTTCTTGAATTCTTTGACAAACCAATCTTTATATCCAGCGTAACTATCAATATAACGGACGGATTCATACCCGCTCACTCTGGTGAAATCTTTTGCTAGTTTAGCGGCTTCCGGAGGCTCCAATCCATCATACCCCCAGTAAAATTCTTTCCCCTGGGTGTGCAGGGCAAGAAGTCGATCGAATTTTTCTTGCCGGGCAAGCTTAGCCATTGCGATGGTTTCAGGTTCTGAGAGTGGCTTATATCCTGGGAAATCTCTTGGAGCAGGTTCTTTTTCCTCCTTCCTTTCCTGCTCGACTTCCCATTTGGCAGGGAACTGATTGTTCAAATCCACGCCTCTAATATTGGCTTTCCATCCGGTAAAATCGGTACTTCCCCTATTGAGAGCGATCATTTCCGTTCTTTTATCCCCGGGGGGACCATTCAGAACAAGGTCCACTCCATCGGGATTCACCATGGGGACGAGTGACATCGTCACATCTGCATATATGGGCAGGGTTTGTATTCCCCTCATAAGCTGACTGTTGGTCAAGGAAAGTAAATAATCATTGATAAACGTCATGAGGACGGATGTGGTGATCCACTCATTCCCATGGAAAGAAGCATTCATATGAACTTTCTTCTTTCCGCTTCCTATCCTTATTTCGATGAGATCTTTTCCACCTACACTTTCGCCGGTTGATCTTAATTTTATAAAGGGATAGATCTCTTTTAAACGTTGGACATCTCCCTCGAATCTTTGTGAACCGTAGGCCTGTTTACCATTGACGATGGGTGAAACCACCCTGGAGGGAAGAATGATAGTCGAACCAACTTGTAATCCATTGGGATTAACACCTTCGTTCATTAGAAGTAACGCATCGACATCGATATTCCGGTTTTGGGCAAGGGACCAAAAAGAATCACCCTGTTTAATAGAATGATTTTCTTTCCTGAATCCTGGAAGTTGTATCTCTGTACCGATTTTCAATCTATTCGGATCAACGGAAGGATTTGAATCGATGATTAACTGGACCGGGATATAAAACAGTTGGCTATAGTACCAGAGGGTATCGCCACTGCGCACTTTCACTTTCATAATGGAACCTCCCCATTCATATGTCCTTACTTACATGTATGAATGGTTCAAAAATTCATGACAAAAAAAGCCTGCGAAACCTTTCGCAAGCTTTAACTTTATGATTCATCGTCATCACGATATTCGGTTTCCCCATAAAAGCGGAGCAGATCTCCATAAATGATCTTATCGGAGTATTCCAGCTCATTAGTAACACGCTCTTTAAATGGCTCACAATATTTCATATCGGTTTTTTCTTCCGTTTCCTTATTCCAGCATTTTTCACCTGCATACACATAGTCTTTCGAGATGAACCGTCCGTCACGGAGTATGGCCAGGTCCTCATGTTCATGGGAGAAGAGGTCAGAACCAAATTGAATGTCCTTTTTGGTATCGATTCCGAGAAGGTGCATGATGGTCGGCTTTAAGTCGATTTGTCCTGAAACCTTGGAAATGGTTTTCCCTTCCTCACCGGGAATGTGGATGATCAGTGGCACCTGTTGGAGCTGAGTGCTTACAAACGGGGTGATGTCTTTACCGAGATATTGACTCATCGCTTTATTGTGATTCTCTGAAATCCCATAATGGTCCCCATACATCACGATGACGGAATTGTCATACAGACCGGACTCCTTTAAGTCCGTAATGAAGTTCTTCACCGCTTCATCCATGTAACGGACCGTCTGGAAATAACGATTCACCGTACCGTCCTTGGATGTATAAGGATCGATCAACTGATCTTCTTCATCAAGCGTGAAAGGATAATGATTCGTTAATGTAATCATCTTCGTACTAAACGGTTGAGGCATTTGTTTCATATGCTCCACAGATTGCTCGAAGAACGGGATATCTTTCATCCCCCAGTTCACAGAGTTTTCTTCTGTCACATCATAATCAGGTAACGAATAATATCGGTCATACCCCAGGGAATCATACATGATGTCACGATTCCAGAAGCTTTTATTGTTTGCGTGCATAGCTGATGTATAATATCCGTTTTCCCCCAGTTTTTCCGTCATGGACTCAAATTCATTCCCTGAATGGGTAAAGAATACCGCTCCACGGTTCAACGGATAAAGGGAGTTGTCCATGATGAACTCGGAATCGGACGTCTTCCCTTGTTGGGTTTGATGGTAGAATTGATCAAAATAGTAGCTTTCCCCTATGAAATCATTAAGGAAAGGAGTGATTTCCTGTCCATTCACTTCACTGTTGATGACAAAGTTCTGCAGTGACTCAAGGGACACAATGATTAAATTCTTATCTTTTGCCACCCCGAACATTTCCTTATCGGGCCGGGCGTAACCCGCTCTGACGTAATTGTCGATATCTGCCAGTTCACTTCCGTCCGCAAGAGCTCTCTGGGCAGAAGATTTGGATTGCAGGAAAAGATCGTATACATGATAATTATATGTTCCGATATTCTTGACCAGCATTTCACGGTCAAATGTCCTGGTCAGAAGCTGAGGTCTTTCCGATTCTGCCAATCCAAGGTTAAAGAAAACCAGTGCTGTTGCAACGAGGAAATAAGCCCGTCGATTGGCTTTAGAATAGTTCTGTAAAGAAAACCAGGTTGGTTTCAACTTTATAATGAAAATCAATACGATCACATCGGTGAAATAGAAAAGATCCTTCCAGCTCATGATTGCACTGGCGCTCGTGCCTAAATCAGAGAAATTGCTTGTTTGGAATAGGACAGGCAATGTCAAAAAGTCATCGAAGAATCGATAGAATACTACGTTTCCGTACAGGATAAACGAGAGGACGAAGCTTGCAGTGATGATGTACCGGGTGCGAGACTTATCCTTTTTAAGAAGTAAGCCCACTCCGAAGATGAATAGTAAGAAACTTAGTGGGTTAATGAATAGAATCAGTTCTTGGAGAGCGTTTTCTATCTTTATATCAAAACTGGTTTTGTAGACAATATACGTTTTGATCCAAAGGAACAATGCTGCGATAATGATAAGCGGTACCTTTGGTATTTTCTTTACATTCATTTATTCAACCTCCTTGCTACAAACGGTTCAAGCGTATGTAACACTTTCATGATTTTAATAGAGAAATAATGATTCCATTATGAAACCTTGACTCATCTTTTTACAAAACGTCAATCGTGGATACATAATGGGTGTGTATAATGGTTTAAGCCTTATTTTCTTACCCATACTATTAGACGAATGAAACCAGTAAAAGTTTCATAAATACAGGATTAATTAAAAAAGGTTCATTAGTCATTAGGTGTTTTAGACTACTATTCCTTATACAAAAAAGAACCCTCCATAAAGGAAAGTTCTCTTTCGAATGTTACTTTACGGTTAAATTAGATCTTGTTCTTGACCAACCAGGCTGCCCCGATCACACCGGCATCATTTCCAAGCGTGGCAATACTTAAGTGTGTAGAAGTACGGACCGTCGGGAATGAAAACTGTTCAAAAAATGTAATGACGGGCTTTAATAAGATGTCCCCTGCTTTAGAGACTCCCCCACCAATCACGATTTTTTCAGGGTTCAGCCCATTTCCGAGATTCGCAAGTGATAACCCGAGATAGAAGGCTAATTGATCAATGACTGCCAAGGCAAGTCCATCTTGGTTTCTTGCCGCATCAAAGATATCCTTGGCGCTGATTGAACCGTGGGAATCCCTCAGGGCCCGAAGCGTTGATTCTTCCCCTGTGGCATCGAGTTTTTCGTTTGCGAGGCGGACGACACCGGTCGCTGAGGCAACGGTTTCAAGACACCCTGTCTTCCCGCAATTACACTGGTATCCGCCTTCCGGTACGACGGTGATATGGCCGATTTCACCACCTGCTCCTTTCACACCGTGAACGATATTGCCATTTGTGATCACACCGCCCCCTACGCCCGTACCTAATGTCACACATACGATATCCTTCGCCCCATCGCCTGCACCCTTCCACATCTCACCGAGTGCCGCACAGTTTGCATCATTGTCAATGACTGCATGTAATCCTGTTTCGACTTCAAGCAAATCTTTTAAAGGCGTATTATTCTCCCAGCCTAGATTGACCGCTTCGTAAATGATTCCTTTAGCCGTATCGACGGGTCCAGGTGCACCCATACCGATCCCAACCAGTTTATCCTTGCTCTGATCCAATTCTTCAAGCTTTTGATCTATCGCTTTCGCAATATTCACAATGATATTTTTTCCGTTTTCCGATTTATCCGTGGGGATTTCCCATTTATGTAAAAGCTCACCGTATTTACTCAAGAACGCAATCTTTGTTGTCGTTCCTCCTAAATCAACTCCAACTAACCATTTTTCTGTCATTTTTATCACCTGTCCTGTTTTTCTTTTTCAATTTCTATTTCATGACGCAACAAAAATAAAGCGGTCTGAAAATCCCGGGTATCGATCAGTTGGGATTGATAGAGTTCCTTTAATTCGCCTTCCATTAGTTGCAGGTCGGAAAGACGATGTCCAACATATATAATCGTTCCATAATTTTTGAGTAACTGTTGGATATCATAAATCGTTTTCATGCCATACACCTGCTTTCTCTTCTTCCCTATAAAGTATAAGTGAAAACCGCTTTCTTCTCAATCCTAAACAAACCAGTACGGACACAAAACAAAAAGAGATTTCCTTAAAGGAATATCCAGTAAGAAAATCTCTTTTCTATCGTTTCTAACGATCCGGATCTTTCGGATGCAGAAATCGCGGCCGCCTGTTCTTAAGGGGGATCGGGGAACGAATGAATACATCCCTGAATGCCCTGAGATTGAAGGGAATAAATGGCCACATATATGGAATGCCAAACGAACTCATTCTTGAGAGCATGATGATCCATAAGAATACACCCACTACAAATCCATATGCACCAAATAAAGCCGTACATATCAATAGGAAAATCCGCACCAGTCGATTAGCCAGACTCATCTCATAACTCGGGGTCGAGAACGTTCCGATGGCAGCGATCGCCAGGTAAAGAATGACCTCATTAATGAACAGCCCGACTTCAACCGCAACCTGCCCGATCATCAAAGCTGCAACGAGGCCAAGGGCGGTTGCCAGGGAAGACGGGGTATGTATGGCGGCCATCCTTAAAATATCGATCCCAATTTCAATGATTAAAAACTGAAGGAATAACGGGACTTCCCCTACATCATTCGGACCGATATAGGCCATGGGTTCCGGCAGCAGCTCCGGATGGATCGCAAATAAATAATAAAGGGGCAGTAAAAAGATCGATGTCCACACCGCAATAAACCTTACAAAACGCAGATAAGCCCCTACAGAAGGTTTATTCCTGTATTCTTCAGCATGCTGAAGATGATGCCAAAACGTGGTCGGGGTGATGAGGACACTCGGAGAACCATCCACCATGATGAGAACATGTCCCTCATATAGGTGAGATGCCGCAGTATCAGGTCTTTCCGTGTACCGGACCAGCGGATAGGGATTCCAATGCCGTCCCGCAATGTACTCTTCCAACGTTTTCTCCCCCATGGGAAGGCCGTCTGTATCGATCTTCGAGAGTGCATCTTTGATTTTATGCACCAACTTAGGGTCGGCAATGTCTTCTATATAACTGACAACGATGTCCGTTTTAGATCTTCTGCCTATTTGCATGTATTCCATGCGAAGAGAAGGATCGCGCACCCTCCGTCTTGTCAATGCTGTGTTAAATACAATCGTCTCGACATATCCGTCCCTTGAACCCCTTACCACCCGTTCTAAATCAGGTTCTTGAGGCCCTCTGACCGGATACGTCCTGGCATCAATCATAATAACCTTGTCAATGCCGTCCACGACAAGTGCTGTCGGACCTGCCAGTACTAAATCGATCACCTGATTCAAGTCATCTACTTGTTCAATCTCTATATAAGGAATATACGTTTTTAAAAGCTTTTCTAGCGTATCCTCTTCCAATTGTTCAGGACTGAGTCCAGATAAGAGCTTCATCAGATAATGCATAATATCATCTTTAACGAAGCCATCCACTAAAAACATGGCCATCTTTCTTTCTGCATACTCCAGATCCAACTGAATGACATCAAAGCTCTTGTCCACTGCTAAAGTATCCCTTAAATAATTGGTGTTTTCTTCAATCTGAGTAGAGACAGGCTTTTTCTTCTCATTCGACATTAGCCTTCACTCCCAATACCTTTACATGATTTTCCATCTTTACCATACTAGACAAAGAAGCCTGAAATCATACATCCTATCATATTCAATCCCATCGATTCATACTATGTAGAAAATGGACAAACCACTGGAGTGAACAAAATGAAGGATAGGCTGAAAGAAGCAATGCCATTTCTGGTGCTCATGTGTATAGTGGCTGTGGGCATTCAATTTATTTACAAGCCGCAAAGCCGGGAGAGCATCATTTTCTTTCCCATAAATGAAAACGTATCTTATGAATCGGCCACGACGCTTCTGATGCTCCAACCGGAAAAGAAAAATGATCATTATGAGGTAAATTGGAAGGTCTCTTCAAAGCTTGATACTCCCGCTTATTTACGTCAGGATGTCGGCTTTTTATATATGAATGGGAGATTGAAGGGTCTGATGAATGAATGGGAACAGGATACAGATCAGATTGATGAGGAATCGACCATAAAGGGGAAAGAGAGCAGTATTCTCCAAGCAGTAACGTTTCACTATTCTGAAATACATGAATCAGACACAGAGTTCACCAGCGCCCAGAAAATGTCAGAAGATACGCTGTACGTGATCGATTCCAATTTCAGTCCATTAAATGCCTTCAGGCAACCGGGGAGCGACACGGAAAAAGAATGGAAGAACATCCTGGACAAAGTGACGTCCCAACAACTCGATTATTTATGGGAAAATGCCCTTTCCTCCATGGGCATCAATGTCGATGAATACACCCCCATCCCACTGACCAGTCTCGCGATGTACGATGGCCGTCCCTTGGAGGGCTTCACCAGAAAGGAATGGGATCGCCTGATCGGTAATCTATGGGAAGGACTATATAAAAACTATTATTTAGGGATTAAAAAAGAGGACGGCTCTGTGGTGGAATCCATCGACAGTGCCATTCCTCTACTATTAGTTAAAAAAGATAAAAAAGAAGTCCTTGTGCTGCTCGTTGATCGTTATGGGGGCGCGTCCTTACTCAGACAGTTGATATCTTAATTGCTCCCTTGTAACTCTTTATAAAGTTTCTCATACTTTTCATCCTGCCTATTTAATTCATAGGCTTTTTTTGCGTGGAGGTAAGCTTCTTCCCTTTCCCCGGTATCGATCAATATCAAGGCAAGATTGTAGTGGGCTTCATGAAATCGATCATCTTCCTTTATTGCAGAGGTCAAATGCTTCTTCGCCGGTGCTAATTTATTCTGCTTGATTTCAGCATAGGAAAGGTAGAAATAGGTTTGTGCATTCGGAGCTCCTTCTTCCACTACAGGGGTAAGAAGGTCCTCGGCTTCCGCCCACTCCTGATTCGATATCTTTTCCTGGGCGACCCCATTTGCCGTATCGACATCCCAGGAACTTGAATCCTCTCCGATGCCATTCCATACCAATATACCTGTTATAAGAATGCTTCCAAGAAGAAACAGGAGCTGACGCACCGGCCGGATTGCGTTTGGCAGACTGACGATCCCTGCCGCAAGGAATCCTCCAATAAGACCCCCGATATGGCCAGCGTTGTCAATGCCGGGAAGGCTGAATCCCAGGACCAGATTCAATAAGATGACCGCAATGATATTGGTTCCCATGGTGCGGAAGAAAACATTTGGATGTAATACCCCAAAGTACAGGAGAGCACCGAAACAACCAAAGATCGCCCCACTTGCCCCTGCTGAAAGATTGGATGTAAACAGGAAGCTTGCAAGCGTGCCTGCGACTCCCGACAGTATATAAATGAGAACGAACCGGAGCCTGCCGAACATTTTCTCCACTGCCATTCCGAGATAATAAAGAGCGAGTGTGTTCATCAAGAGATGCAGTAATCCTATATGCAGGAAGATTGGTGTGATGAGGCGCCACCACTCCCCTTCTATCATAAGAGGATTATATTTTGCACCGAATTGAATGAGCGTCTCGGGGTCCTTACTCCCTCCATTCATTTCAAGAATGAGGAACATGATCACTTGAACAGCAATAAAGAGATAAGTAAAAAACGGTTTCCCTCTTTCAAATAACTGTCTCTCTTTCTGAATTTGCTTGGAGGAAGACGTCATGGCCATATTTTTGATCCAATTAACATTGGCTACCAATACTTCAGGGGGGAGCTCCCAGTCTCCATCATTGAAAAGTGGATGGGCTTTTAGCTTTTCCACACTTTCATCTCCATCTAGCAGAATAGGTTGGATGGTCGTTTTATGACGGTTCACCGGGTCGAGGAATAGATCTGGATCCCCATCGACAGGTGGAAAAGTAGATATGTAGAGATTCTTTATATGAAGCTGTCTTTTCTTCAGGGTTTTCCTGATTTTTTCTCCATTCATGGAGGTCAATTCCAAATCTCTCTTGACCCAGTTACCCCAATCCAGGTCCTTTCGAACGATCCGGACGATGTTTCCTTCTTTCATTCCTGAATTCTCCAACCATATTTCATCCTGGTCGGGGGAAAGATTCAGGATCCGATATTGTTTATATTCCACTAAATAGTGGGCTACTTTCCAAAATAAATAATGATATCGTAAATCCACAACATCCACTACTTTCTTTTTACTCTTTTAACCTACCGAAATTTCAATGTGTCTCCCCCTACTATACCGAACCTGTTTTTAATGTGTAAACAAAAAAGGCTGCAGGATGGGGTATGGCCCTCCTGCAGCCTTTTTTGGTCAAGAGCGGAATGCGCCCTGAATGAACTTCGAGCGAATACCGGGGATTCCCATGGCCGCTCTTACAGCAAATTTCCGTAGTAGAAAGTTCCCTAATAACAAGTTTAACAAACGATATCGATTTGGAACCAAAAAGAGAACCAAACCTCCGAGCACTAACCATTTTGTCCATCCGTTCATCATGATCCCTCCTGCTTATAGTTTGGATCATAACCGATTGGCTTATCCCATAAATTTATCTAAACCTGGCATTTTTTTGCCTGCTACCAATAGAGGAGAAGAAGGATCACTCCGGACATTAAGCTTGAAATGGCATTGACAAGTTCATTATTCATCCAGTAGCCCTTCGTTCTTTCGGTAGGCTGTCCGCAGTGGACAGTGGATTCCGTCTGTATCCCGCACACCCGGCACCTGTAATCCAATTGTACATACGCACCCAGCAATGTATCCAGGAGATTTCCAAGAAACCCGGAAAGTGTGATCAATATAAAGAGTCTGGTATCCATACCATCCAGCATGACCAGGGCTGCCAGTGCGATAAAAGCTGCACCCAGGATCGCCGCGATTGTACCGATAGGAGAAACGGCTCCCGATGTGCCTTTTGGAACTCTCCGGAACGACCTTAGGGAAAACGGTTGTTTATGACTTAAAGGACCAATTTCAGAAGCCCAGGTATCCGAATTTGCCCCTGCAACCGATGCAACAAAAGCAAATGACCATACGTTATCCCCTGTTATGCTGAACAACAGGGCGAATAGTGCTGCAGGTCCGCCGTTTGCCAATACTTGCTGCCAATCTCGTTTGGACGTCTTAGCGAGCCGGTCCTCTATCCCGATTTTGTGCTTTTTGAATAGATGAGACCATATACTTGACGAAAGGAAGAATGCCCCCAATACAAACAAGCCCCGGAAACCATATGCGATACCAATGAAAAGCCCGACCAACACCGCCATCCAAGCTCCTGATATACTTAAATTCTTGGTCCTCCATCCTCCAATCGCGATGGCAGGGATAAAGAGAAGAAGAAAGAAGAACTCAATCTTCACAATCGATCCGTCTCAAGTCCGTCAATATGGTTGACACCTGCATATCAAAGGATTCGATCGGCAATGATTCGACCATTTGCTCTTCAAAGGCAAGAGACACTGTGGTTCCTGAAAAGACTGAAAGCAGCCGGTCATAATATCCCCCACCAAACCCAAGACGGTAACCCGCATTGGTATAAGATAACCCCGGTACGATCATCAATTCAATGGATTCGTTATTTACAGCAACGGACTTCTCCGGGTCCGGTTCATATAAATTAAAATAAGATTGTTCCAACTGATGAAAATCATTCAGTTTATAAAAAACCAACTGGCGGTTCTCCGGGAGACACTTTGGCACGACGACTGTCTTTCCCTCTTCCCAGCCTCTCTTAATGATATTCCAAGTATCGAGTTCCGGAGGCTTTGAAATGGTAATTGATACAATGCTGCTTCGCTTCCACTCAGGAGACCCAAAAAGGCGCTGTTCTATTTCGAAACATTTTTGTTGAAATGCAATATGACCAATGGATTTTAAAACTTGCAGCTGAGATTTCCGCTTTTCCTTTTTAGACATATGATCCCTCCACGCTTACTATCCTGAAATTATTTTAACGGATTTCCCGCATAAATGCGACAGCCCTTACGCCAGCTACTCTTCAGTATAAATTAGAACCTAATAAAGCATAAAAAAAAGCAGCGGATAAAATCCGGCTGCTTATTTCGTTTCGCGGTGAAGAGTCACACGCTTTAATTTCGGGCAATATTTTTTTAGCTCTAAACGGTCTGGGTTGTTACGCTTGTTCTTAGTAGTAATATAGTTACGCTCACCAGTTTCTGTGCAAGCCAAAGTAATGTTTACACGCATTATAATTTCCCTCCAAACATATACATCTTCTACTATTCATACGACTTTTATATAATATCACTTTTCCCCGGGAAATGCTAGTCCGTTTTTTATTCTATCACTTAAATTTGCAACCTCTTCTTCCAGCTCACCTTCAACGGCATATACTTTCCCCTGTTTCACTTCGAAGGGCTTGAAAGAGAAATCCAGCATATACACCATCATATTGAGGCCATTTGTTATGGGATGGTAGTATAAGCTACCTTTGCTTAAGGATTTCTTCCAAAGTTTGAGCCCCTTCAGATTAAGAGGATAGATTGTTTTCTTTACAGATTCTGCACAGGAAACAATATTGGTGATGGCAACCCGTTTTCCGCTGTAATTCCAGAATGTATCCTTCGAAAGGGACAGAACCCCCACTCCATCTTCCTTGCAGGCGAGCCACTCGATGAGAAAGAAAACTTTTAGCTGGCGATTTCCTTTTGACATATTCTCCATTTCGAATACATAAGATTCACCCCACCCCTCAACCTCTTCCTTCACTCTTACTTTAATATCCGTTAGGGAAGAACATTTCTCAGAGTGGACGGGCGTATACTCATTTTTCTTGTTCCAGGCAATTCCTTGAATATGAAACGTTCGATTCAGATTCTCCCTCATTAGCCTCTACACCTTTTGCCAGATTTTTATTTTCTTTCCGTAATATCTTGCAAACTCCCTTGCCAGATTTCTTCTGTCCGCATTGGAATAGATGATAAATCCTCTCTTTGGATCACTTATGATTTTCGTCCGGCCCCCATCCCTGTGATCGAATACGATTTCTTTCTGACTGGAGGAAGACGGAACCGTCTCAAGCAGTTTTGCAAGCACCATCGGTTTCTTTCCATTTGGACAGGCTACCTGCAGACGGGTGATGAAAGGCTCCATCAAGCCCTTTGAATGATGGAATCCTTTCTTAAAAGAGGGAGGAGAGAAATGTCCCCTCATAAGATCGTCCCTTGCACATTTATATTCTTCCGGGTTACCGATGTCTCTCCAATAAGCACTGGTCTTAAACACGTATACTTCTTCATTATTCAACAAAAGCCGGGGAATGAAATCCTGCCCGAAATCTTTGGCACCAATGTGGGCATAGCGATCCAAAAGCCTTGGATCAAGCATATATACACCTGTATTGACTTCATTACCCGCCCACTCTTCGGGCTTTTCGATAAAACCGACTAATTTGCGGGTTTCGTCCGTATGACAGATTCCATATTCTTTTGGATTCACCACTTCCTTTGACACCACGGTCATGACCGCTCTTTTCTCATAATGGAATTCAATGACCTTGTCGATGGGAATATTGGTAAAAGCATCCCCGCTAAGAACCAGGAACGGTTCTCGCAGCCTGTGCCGTGCGAGGAATATGCCACCCGCTGTCCCCAGTGGGGATTTTTCCTCAAGATACGTGATATTCACATTGAACCGTTTCCCGTTTCCGAAGTAATCTTTAATGGTCTCACTTTTATAACAAGTCGTAATCAATATATCTTTTATTCCATAAGAACTTAGGAGGTTAATGCTATATTCAAGTATTGGCTTATTCAGTATCGGGACCATGGGCTTCGCAACGGACATCGTATATGGCCTTAATCGCCTGCCTTCTCCACCTGCCAATATAACCGCCTTCATCTTTTTATGCCCTCGACTTTTGATTGAAGAAGCACATCATCATATACATGAATGGTCTGATCTGCGATCCGGTCCCAGCTGAACATGGACTGTGCCATTTTAAAACCCAGTTCACCCAGCTGTTCCGATTTTTGGGGATCTTCAATTAATGAAATCAATTGAGTATAGAGACTATGTTCCTGATTGGGTTCAAATAATAAGCCGGTTTGTTCGTGTTTCACAATGGACTTCAGTCCACCGGTATTGGAAGCGACCACGCCTTTCCGGAAGGCCATCGCCTCCAGAGCAACAATCCCAAACGGTTCGTACAAACTTGGAAAGATGACGGCCAGGCAATTCTTCAAATGGTCATTTCGTTCACGATCCGAAATGTATCCGACAAATGATACGTAATCAGAAAGCTGCTCCTCGATAACCGTCTTTCGATATTGCTCGAGCATCGGACCCTTCCCTGCTATGACGAAGGAGATGTTATAACCCTTTTCCTTTAACCGTGAGGCTGCACGGATGATGGTATCAAATCCTTTCTCATGAACCATCCTTCCAATTGAAAAAAAGTATGGCGTCGATGGTTTGGAAAAGGTATAGGGGGATAACTGGTCCAGTTTCTCCATTTCCACACCGTTTGGTATGACAGCGATTGGTGCTTCTATCGTGAATAAGCTCTTGATTTCGTCTTTCATATGCTCACTGCAGACGATGAGATGATCAGAAGCACCGATGAGAAGCTGCTCTTCCCCATGGATCTTGTGTTGCAAATCGGTATAAATCCCTTGATTCCTGCCATGTTCGGTAGCATGGATCGTGGTGATAAGAGGAAGGGAATAATAGTCTTTCAGCTTCATCGCTGATGTCGATACGATCCAATCATGGGCATGGATATGTGTGATTCTTTCATCTCGTATCAAGTCATGCGCGTACTGAATGAAGGACTGATTCAAATCGAATACCCATTTAAAGAAATCTTCTTCATATGGATGCAAAGGATGGACCCGATGAATCGTGACACCTTCCATTTTCTCCAGGGCAAGTGCATCATTGGCCTTGGTGGTAAGAACATGCACATGCTTTCCTTTTTTCACAAGATTGTTGGCTAAATCATACACATGTCTCGATAACCCACCCACGATATTCGGCGGATACTCCCAGGAAAGGATCAGCACTGAATCATGCTTCTCTCCCACGTCACCCTTCATTCCGATGGAGAGCTTCTCAAGAATGTCGTCAGATGGAAAAGGGATCATTCTCTTGCGATGAAGAAGGAGATGTCCATCCTTATGCCCATCCATGACTTGTTCAAGCAACCGGTCGAAATGAACCGTAGTTAATCCATTCTCATCTTTAAACCTTTCCATGCTCGATACCCATTCCCTTATAATTTGAAAGGCCCACTCTGTTTCGGCTGACAACGCAACCATATTCTCCAACTGCTCTTCCATGCGATGAACCACCCGAATATTCCGAATGGCTGAATCTGCCATTATCGGGATTTGCTTCTCCATTCCAAGATACCCGAAGCCCACCCTTGAAAGAGCGGTAGGTTCTTCCAGCATGATTTCCATTGTATGACGGGCATTCCCTCTATCCAGTTTCAGTAATGCATCATAGTCTGATAGCGTCTTTACGAATACGATTGAAAGTGGTTGATCGTTTTCTTCCCGGTAGTCAATGCCCTCCTCAACAGGAATGAGCTTCAATCCCCTCGGCGTCCTGATCACACCTCTGTTCTGTTCCTTCTCACTATGTTCATAGGAAAAGGAAGAAATGAATGTATAGTCAATGCCTTGCTGAGTGAGATAAAGATCAATCCCCGGTACATACGCGGCTTGAGGTAACCAGAACGACTTAGGAATCATTTGAAAATATTGCTTGAATAGTAATGTACTCATCCGAACCTGGGATTCAATGGCCCGTTGAGTCCGGTAATGGGTGAATGGAAAAGGACTTACCGCCGTAGGGATGACGGTTGCTTTTCCTTCCAATGCGAGATGTTTGTAGGCTTGTACGAGATTCATGTCATAAGTTGACCACTGTGAATAGATGAACTGCCACTTATGTTTATCATGAGAGCCTGCTTGCAGGAGGTTGCTTTGAATGATAGCGTTCGCCCTCTCTTTAAACTCTTCGCTCATAAAAAGGGAGAAAAGGAGAGGATTCAACACGACAGGAATGGAACTACTCTCATTCCGATCAAGGAATTCGATCAATTCTCCATTCTCTAAAAGTAATGCAGTAAGCATATCTTCCCGCTCAAACACTTGAGAATATGAATATTCATTACATGTTGGATACACGATGATTTCTGAAAGAGCCTTCATGCCTTTTCCTCCCCATTCATGACATAATACGAATACGTGCTGACATGCTCCACCCACTTTGGTTCCTTGATTAATCCCTGCTCGTATTCCAACAACTCTTTCATACTGTGCGCCTCCTGTTGATGAGAGGTTCTCGGGGTATGAATGACATTGGAACGGGTAAAGGCAACAAAGTCCCCTGACGGTAGCCGCAAACCGATTTCCATGCAGTAGCTCCGGTTTTCCTTTAATCCGTTCAGGAACCAATCGGTTTCTGTAAATGGTACATACGAATCCGAATGGTGATGTTGATTATGACCATTAAAAGAAATAGAAGTAATATCATATAATCGAAGAACAAATGGCTGTGGGTCGGAGTTCATCTTAAAATGAGCCTTCACATGCCGGATCCAGTCATGGGAAATGTTCCAATAACAATAGATCCTGGAAGAAGTTGAAAACGTAATCGATAATTCGGTGGCTCTCGGGTTTCTCACTCTGCCCTTAGGCATCTTCCTGCCAAAAGCTGCTCTTCCTACACGCTTCTTCGGTGTTTCTGGTTCTATCATTTCAACATCTGCTGGAACCGGGCTATTCTCCAATGCTTTCTGGTACTTCACCCATTGATACTGAACCTTACCCACGGTTGTATTCAGTTCTTTGGCAATCCTCCTGAATGACACACCTTGTTCTTTTAACTTGATTATTTCTGTGATCAAAATCATTCCTCCTAAAACGAAACATTTATTATATGAATTCAATCTAAATATTATGACAATTAATCTTAAATTTATCGTAACACCGTATTGAAAAACCTACAATAAACGCATTTTGTCGTATCTTGTTACACATGATGGCAATAGGATTAAACGTGCATTTTTTTTATGATTTAGTATGCTGAAATGATAATAAAGCGATTACATTTCCATAACGACATTTTTCTTTGTGGATCTTGCCACGACATTCGACAAAATATTGGTATATCCCACACATTTATCCACGTATTATATAGAGTTGGAACATGATCTGTGCTATAAATAAAGGAGAAGAATACAGCTTGGGGTGATAAAGTGACTTACCTATTCATTGGATTAGTAAGCTTCTCTATCCTATTACTTGTCATTTCGTTTTTCCAACGGGATCGGTATCGTGATATTGAAAAAGATATGGAAGAATTATCGATGAATGTTCTGCAGGAGCATTATAAATTAAAGAAGCGAATAAGCGTATTGGAAGAAGAGCTCATGTTGGATGGCGATATGACCCTTCACAAGAGTCCAATTAACGAAATTATTAAGAATCAAGTCATATCCCTTTATAAGCAGGGGGTAAAAGTGGATCAGATCACAAAACAATCCACACTGTCTAAACAAGAAGTCCTCTCTATCATTCAGGACTCATGACGGCGAACAATAAATGCTTAGAACCAGAAAAACGGCTTACTCAACTGTTGGAGTAAGCCGTTTATAATATATATTGGCCATTTTAGTTCAGTTATTCAGATCAAATCGTTCACCGGTCACTAAGAATATGACATTTTCACAAATATTCGTGACGTGATCCGCTACACGTTCAATATATCTGCACGTAAACGCCAGTTGCGTAATTTGACTGATTTCATCTGGATAGTTCGGGATATACGTCATCAGTTCTTTTACCAGTTGGCCGTACAGTTCGTCTACCTCATCATCACGATCTGCCACTTTTTTCGCCATGGAAGCATCCTCAGTATAGAAAGCCGTCAGCGCTTCTTCGAGCATTTCTTCAGCAATCGAGAGCATTCTCGGAATTTCTTCAATCGGCTTGATCAATTTCTGGTTTCCGATATGCAGGGTAGACTTCGCGATATTCGTAGCCATATCCCCGATCCGTTCAATTTCAGAACAGATCCTTAATGCAGAGATGATTTTCCGCAAGTCCGTTGCTACAGGAGATTCTTTCGCAATGAGAATGATGGCAAGATTATTGATTTCATTATCATATTGATTAATGATATGATCTTTTTTGATGATTTCCTCTGCTTTTTCAATGTCTTGTGTCTTCAAGGCTACCACAGACTCTTTTAAAGATACTTTAGCAAGATCCGCCATATCGAAGAGTTTGTCTTTTAACTCTTTTAAATTATTATCGAAATTTCTTCTAATCGCCATACTTATTCCCCTTTGCTAAGTAATGATGAAGAACCATTTTTCTCGAAGTGCAAGTTAACCAAATCGTCCCGATACATAGTCTTCCGTTCTTTTGTCACTAGGATTAGAAAATATTTTATCCGTTTCGTCCAGTTCAATCAAGTCCCCTAATAGGAAAAAAGCTGTCTTATCAGAAACCCTTGCTGCCTGCTGCATATTATGAGTGACAATGACAATCGTATATTGTTTCTTGAGCTCACTGATCAGTTCTTCGATTTTGACAGTGGAAATGGGATCGAGAGCCGAGGTCGGTTCGTCCATCAGAAGGATTTCAGGTTTTGTCGCAAGTGCCCTGGCAATACACAGACGCTGTTGTTGACCACCCGACAGACCCATGGCCGGGGCATCTAATCGATCCTTTACTTCCTCCCATAATGCAACACTCTTTAACGTTGATTCCACGATTTCATCTAGCTCTTTCCTCTTTTTGACCCCATGCACTTTCGGTCCGAACGTAATGTTGTGATAAATGCTTTGCGGAAATGGATTTCCTTTTTGGAACACCATCCCCACTTTTTTTCTCAATTCAACTAAATCGACCTTGTCTGAGAGGATATTCGTCCCGTTGTAATTGATTTCTCCGGACATTTTAATCCCGGGCACCGAACGATTCATTAAGTTCAATGTTTTGACGAATGTCGATTTCCCGCATCCTGATGGTCCAATAATTGCGGTAACCTCTTTATCATAAATAGGAAACGTAATGTTTTTTAAAGCATAGTTATTTCCATACCATAAATTTAAGTCGTTTACATTAAATGCCGTTTTTTTCGTTGCAGCTATTGACACACGAAACCCCTCCAACTAATTGATCAACTGAAACGTCCTGAAATATAGTCTTCCGTCCTTTTTTCCGATGGATTGGTGAAAATCTTTTCGGTTTGGTCGAATTCCACTAAATCACCATTATAAAAGAATGCCGTCTTGTCAGAAACACGGGATGCCTGGCCCATGTTATGGGTGACAATGACAATCGTGTACTCTTTCTTCAAATCCGTGATCAATTCTTCAATCTTGGCATTTGAGATCGGGTCCAGGGCCGAGGATGGTTCATCCAATAACATGACCGTCGGTTTCATTGCAATGGTCCTTGCGATGCATAACCGCTGCTGCTGTCCACCTGATAATGAGAGTGCCGAAGTATGAAGACGGTCTTTTACTTCATCCCAAAGTGCCGCTTTGGTCAAACTTTCCTCTACCATATCATTCAAGACACTCTTCTTTTTGATTCCGGAAAATTTCAATGCATGAACAATATTTTCGTATATGGATTTACTGAATGGATTCGGCTTCTGGAAAACCATCCCGATTTCTTTGCGAAGGGCTACTACATCAATATCCTTACCAAGAAGATTTACATCCTCGTACATGATTTTCCCCTCTGCACGGGCGATAGGCACCAGATCATTCATGCGGTTAACCGTTCTTAAGAAGGTCGATTTCCCGCAACCGGAAGGACCGATCAATGCTGTCACAGCATTTTTTTCAATTTCCATGTTTATATTTTTAACGGCGTGATTATCGCCGTAATAGAAATCTAAATTCTGAACATCAATGATGGTCTCATTTTTGATTCGATCCGCTACTCTTGAAGAGCGCTTCTGATTCGTTTCTAATTGAACCGACATGTACTATCACACCTTCTATTATTTTGTCGCTGTCATTTTATTATGAATGTAGCTTCCGATGAATCGTGCACCCAGGTTAAAGATCAACACCGAAAGAATCAAGACGGCAGAAGCGCCTGCTGCTTTTTCATCTACATCGGGAATCAACCCTTGGGTGTTAACCGACCAAATGTGAACAGCCAGGGTTTCAGCCGGTCTGAAAAGATTCAAAGGAGATGTAGGCGAAACTGGATTCCAATCCATATAGTTCAATCTTGGAGTCGACAGTCCGGCTGTGAATAATAAGGCAGCTGCCTCACCGAATACACGGCCCGATGCAAGGATGGCCCCTGTCAAAATAGACGGGAATGCACCAGGGATGAGTACAGTTTTAACGGTATGCCAATTGGTGATCCCAAGAGCAAGGCTCGCTTCTTTCAACTCACGGGGTACGCTCCTGATGGCATCTTCACTTACACGAACCAATACAGGAAGATTAAATACCGTAAGTGCCAGGGCTCCACCTATAATGGTATATCCCCAACCCGTTGTATTTACGAACACCAATAGTCCAAACATTCCGATGACGATAGATGGTAATGAGGCCAGTACTTCAATACAAGAACGGATGGTATTCGTGATCTTACCTGGCTTTGCGTATTCAGCCATATAGATGCCTCCGCCGACACCTAGTGGAACCGTTATGATCATCGTGATGATCAGGATATAGAATGAATTGAATAATTGGTCACGGATTCCTCCACCGGCACGGACAGCACTGGATGGAGTTGTCAGGAAGTCCCATGTCACATATGGGAGACCTTTTACTAATATATAAGAAAATAAAGCGACTAATAGCGCAATGATGACTGTTGCTATACCAATGAAAACACCTGTGGCGATCTTGTCTGCTCTCTTACTATTCATTAGACTTTCCTCCTCGATGATAAGTAGCGGATCAATAAGATAAATATGAATGACATGATTAATAGAATGAGGCCCATCGACCAGAGCGTGTTGTTCTCTACGCTTCCATAAGTGGTATGTCCCATATTTAACGTAATGATCGTTGTCAACGTCGCTGATGCGTCTACTATACTTTGAGGAAGATCTCTTGTATTTCCTATGACCATTTGAACAGCCAGTGCTTCACCAAATGCTCTCGCCATACCCAGTACGACAGCTGTCAATAAGGTTGGCAATGCAGCAGGGATTAATACCTTTCTAATCGTTTGCCATCTTGTTGCCCCTAATGCATATGATCCATCGCGAAGGCTTTTCGGCAATGAACTCATGGCGTCTGTGGCAATAGTAGTGATGGTCGGCAAAATCATCACGGATAATACGATCATACCGGCAAGCAGTGAAAACCCGATACCGGAAGTATTAGACCGAATAAATGGGACCAATACTGTAAGTCCTATAAATCCATAAACAACTGACGGGATCCCGACAAGGAGCTCTACAATCGGCTGCATGATTTTCCTTCCCCATGATGGGGCGATATCCGTCATAAAGATAGCCGCTCCGATACCAAGCGGTGCTGCAATTAATGCAGAAAGAATCGTAACCGCAAAGGAACCGAAAATGAACGGAAGAGCACCATACATTGGATTTTCACCTGTAGGCTTCCAATCCGGGCTGGTTAAGAATTCAATTGGACTTACACCATTTTTAATAAATGACTGCAACCCTTTTGATGTTAAGAAAATGGTGATGGAAATTGTTGCGGCAATCATGATGACTGCACTTAATGTCACTAAGAATCTTCCCTTAAATTCACCGTTCATCCAAGATCTATTACTTTTAATCAGCCTCTTTGAGGCAGGTAGCTTGTTTTCCATATCCATAAACACCCCTAAATACGAGATAATAGGGTAAATGCCTTCAAGCATCTACCCTATCAATTTATTTAATTGCATCATCTTTACTTTTTCGTTTGTTTCCCTTCAGCGTCACGCTCTACTTCCATTTTTGTGGCAGCGATGTAACCTTGATCTTTCAGTAATCCAGTTTGAACATCTTTACTCATCATATAATCAAGGAATGTTTTAGCTAAACCTTCAGCTTCCCCTTTAGTGTAAGAATGTTGATAAGCCCAAATTGGGAAATCACCTTTTTGAACATTTTCGTCAGTTGCTTTAACACCATCGATTGATAGTGGAGTCACGCTGTCATCCGTGAAGTATGAGAATGCAAGGTAGCCGATGGCTCCATCAGTCTCATTGATGATTTTCTTTACAGTGTTTGATGAATCTTCCGTGATTCCTTCAGCAGGTGTTTCTCCATCAAGACCAAACTTAACGAATGTAGCACGTGTACCAGAAGAATCCGGACGGTTTACAAGAGTGATCTTTTGATCTTTACCACCAAGTTCTTTCCAATTCTTGATTTCACCAGTGAATACTTTTTTAAGATCTTCTTTAGAAATGTCTTCAATACCAACATTAGGATTAACTGCAGCAGTCATACCAACTACCGCTACTTTATGGTCAACTAACTCGTCCGCCGGGATTCCTTCTTTTTCTTCAGCGAATACATCCGAGTTACCGATTTGAACGGATCCTTCAGAAACTTGGGATAATCCTGTACCAGATCCTCCAGCGTTCACTTGGATATCTGCATCCGGATTTTCTGCCATGAATTCTTCAGCAGCTGCTGCAACAAGTGGTTGCATTGCAGAAGAACCTGAAACTACGATTGAGCCAGCTGTTTCTGAACCTTTTTTGTCGTCTCCAGCATTTTCATCTGTGCTGCTTCCATTCCCACATGCAGCGGCAAATGCTACGAGCGTTGCGATGATTAAAAGCAGTCCGTATTTCTTGAAGTTCTTCATTCTTTAATTCCCCCTAGAATATTGGTTGTTTTGTCCTACGAGTACTAGATTAATAGATGAGTGTTAATGGTGTTTTAATCGATTGTAAAGGTTTTGTAAATTCGACATTCCCTTTCATGATTCCGCGGTTCATAAAAGCTTAAAACCCTTATTGACACTAGTATTGTGTAATGATCGATGAATTATGTACGGCCATTAAAAAATGTCTATGTTTGATGAATTTATTAAACCGATTCACGGTTTCATGTGATCATTCACAATAAAAAAAGCTGATTCATGGAACAAATTTCCCATGGATCAGCTTTTTTAATTAGTTATTCTGTTCTCTTTCCTTCTGCATTTGCTCTTCTGCCTCTTCCGCGTTCTCGACTTTCTTGTTTACTGAAGTGGGATCTTTCTCTTCTTCCGCACGCTTCTTCTTTAATTCAAAGTACTTATCCATCACCCGTCTTGAGATGTACTTATTCACATATGGATCGGCCACGCCGCTTGCCTGGATATGAGAGGCCGGCACCACAGTGGCATACGCCACCTCAGGATTATCGTAAGGCGCATATCCAATCAACGTGGTGTTATAACTCAGTTCCCCGTCTATATACGTCTCAGCTGTACCGGATTTCCCCGCTGCATTATAAGGTGCGTCATGAAATAAGTAACCCGTTCCTTCAGGGTTATGATAAACACGATAGAAACCTTTTTGAACATGTTTGATCTGTTCCTGCGTCGCATCAATTCGATTCAGTACATTCGTCTCTTTCTCGAAAAGGATGGGGCCAAGGCTTTCCTTTTCATTGGTCGGTTCCCTTATTTCCTTCATAATGTGCGGCTGTACACGATATCCGTCATTCGCGATGGTGGAAACATATTGTGCCAGCTGCATGGTTGTGTACGTATCAAACTGACCGATCGCCAAATCCAGTAAGAAACCGGGATCTGTCTTGGTTCCTGTCAGACCGGCCGATTCCCCGGGCAGATCGATGCCTGTCGGGACGCCTAAACCAAATTGAGCGTAGTGATTTCTGAACACATCGAACGCTTCCGGGTTGTTCACAATCGGCTCATTCGGTACATACCGGCCACCGGCAATTTTCAGGGCAACCTTCCACATGTAGGCGTTGGAGGACTTCTCCAATGCGTATAAATCGGTCATCGGGATTTGCTGGTATTTATTGAACCAGGATGTTTTCGGTTTAGTCCCTTTGATTCTTAATGGTTCATCAATCAGAACCTCACCCGGCGTCAATTTACCGGTCATATATCCAGTTAATACCGTAGCGCCTTTCACAACGGAACCCACTTCATAGGAAGATGTAAAGGTTCCAAGTGCAGCGTCACGCATTTCGTACTTGCCCGTTTCAGAATTCTTGACATATTGTTTACCAGCCATCGCCAGGATCTCCCCGGTATTCGGGTCAATCATGACGACATACGCCCGATCCAGGTCTGGAGATGCGTCCCGATGAACAATCTGTTTACTTAATTCTTCTTCGATTATTTTTTCGATTTCACGCTGGAGTTCCATATCGATGGTAAGGACGATATCCTTGCCTCGCTGTCCTTGTTGCACAAGGACCGATTCCAGTACACTTCCTCCTTTGGTTACGTTCTTGATTTGTTCCTTTTTTCCTTGAAGAACATCTTCATATTCAAGTTCTACATAGCTCTTACCTACGCGATCATTCCGATTATAATCCTGAGCTAAATAGGAATCCACCAAATTCTTTGGCAATCCTTCCCTTGAAGAGGACACGTTCCCTAAAATGGTTCGTAACGTATTATCAAATACATAGGAACGCTTCCAATCTGTCGTCGTGTTGACACCTGGTAGTTCACTCAGATGCTCACTGACCGTTGCGAATTCCTCCGGAGTGACTCCTTCATTCTTCACAATCTGTGGATTAAGCGCATAACCACTGGAGAACTCACGGTAAATGGCGATGATCTCAAGGTCATTTTCTGTGAGTGAATCAAGCTCTTTCTCGGAAATCCGGTCGAGTCTCATTTGATACACTTTTTTATTCATGTCATCTTCAGACAGTTCTTCATTGCTTTGGAGCTTTTTGACTTCCCCGGCCGAGACTTTTGCACCGGCTGCTTCAGGATGCTTGATGATCCAATAATCCTTCTTGTCCCGCTCAGTCACGTCTCCCGTATCTTTTTCGATGAACCTGGATAGTTTGGACGCAACTTCGATCATTTCATCGATCTTGGTATTGTTTGCCCGTGTATACGTGACGGCATTCAGCGGAATATTATCGACGATCACATTCCCGTAACGGTCATACATTTTCCCACGTGGCACACCTGTATTGACCACGACATCTTCCGTTCTATCCACTTCTTTTTTATAGCTCTCCCCATTCACGATCTGAACAAGTCCAAGTCTAAGTACAAGAAGGGAAAATAATAAGAACACGGCAAAAAACAGCAAATTCATCCTGACGGGAACATGCGTCTTTCTTTTTCTCTTATTTCTTTTCAAGTCTTCCAACCCTTCCTCTATGTAAAAATCTCTCTGTGCTCTTGTTTCGTTCCTGGTTGATTGGACATCTAACAAGGAGGGAACAGAATCATCTTTATCCTATCCCTTTATTTTATAGAAAATTTCAAGGATAATCTAGCCATAAGTAAAGAGAGGAAATCTTTCCCTCTCTTTGTATTAAGTCCCTTATAAAGGCAGCACGACTTTCCGTACAAACAAATAAATCAATGTATGCCCTGCCCCTAGTATCAATAGGAGTATCGGGATGCTCTCTTCCTGATTAAAGAAAGTCACGGCTACGATGAAAGCAAGTACAGAGACGATCCTTCCCAGATTCAAGAAGATTTCCCTGACCACAATGTACTCGATTCTCATTTCAGCCGCGTTCCATCCCGTACCGATCACATCATATGTCATAGAGATATAAGGGACCAGCAGGATGGGGTAGGCACTGGCAATGACACCAGCATAAAGCAATAATTTCGTATACGTAACATCAAATACAATCAGGAATATGGCAAGATACAGGAGGATTCCACCTAAAAGAATAGCACGTTTTCTCAGGTTTTTCTTTATGACCCGGGAAGCGATATAATACCCTACAAAGGCAATGCCTGAGTTGATCAAGCCAAAGGTACCAATGGCAAATTCACTTCCCGTACTGATGAAGACAAACACCGAAATGATAAAGATGAAGGTTCCTTCCCTCAGCCCCTGGAAAAAGTGGGCATTTGTGATGAAGCGCCAATTGTGATTGTGCTTTCTTTCCTCCAAGATCCTGAGGAATAGATAACGTCCGGATGCCGGCCTCCTCTTAAGAAAGAAGCTCATAATAACCGCGATGAAAAAAAGCAAAAGAGAGATTCCGAATACAATGGTATACCCCTTAAAGGAAGCAAACCTTGAAATGATGAAACCGGCGAGGATCGGTCCGATCATTCCCCCGGCGGAAGTCAGGGTACCAAGGAAGCCATTGAAGAAATCCCTTGTTTCAGGTTCGGTGATTTCGAAAGTCAACACATTGAAGGCTAACCAGTAGAAACCATAGCCGATCCCAAGTAATGCTCCCAACACGACAAGATAATCTTCTGCCGATTCTCCGAATGCCAATACGGATATGTAAAAGAGAGCCAAAAAAATAACACCGAAGCGTAATACAATCACCCGGTCCACTTTCTTTGCCAACCTTCCAGCTAAAATAAATGTAAGAGGCTGAAAGATGACAACGGTTAAATTATAAACACCCAAATCAATGAATTCACCTGACTGTTTCCATAAGTATATGTTCACGAATGTGTTCGAGAGGGCAATACTCAAAGAGTATAATCCCCCGATCAACAGGAGCAAAGTCAGATCTTTCGTTAAATCAATGTCACCTAGTATCTTTTTAAAGCTGCTCATGTGTAAAACTCCCCTTTAACGTACCCCTATCTTGTGAAAAAGGGAAGAAACTTATACAAAAAAAAGAGAGGTTCCTGAAAGAACCTCTCTTCCTGTATGAATAAAATTACTTAGCAGCTGAATAACGCTTCGCTACTTCATCCCAGTTTACAACGTTCCAGAATGAACTGATGTAATCAGGACGACGGTTTTGATAGTTCAGGTAGTAAGCATGCTCCCAAACATCAAGACCTAAGACAGGAGTTTTCCCTTCCATTAAAGGACTGTCCTGGTTTGGTGTACTTGTTATTTCCAATTCACCGTTGTTTACTACAAGCCAAGCCCAGCCTGAGCCAAAGCGAGTTGCAGCAGCATTTGCGAATTCTTCTTTAAATGAATCGAAGCTTCCGAACTTGGAAGAGATGGCATCTGCTAACTCTCCAGATGGAGCGCCTCCACCATTCGGTGATAATACCGTCCAGAATAGAGAGTGATTAGCGTGACCGCCACCATTATTGCGAACTGCAGTACGAGCACCTTCAGGAACAGCGTCTAAGTTAGAAACAAGATCTTCAATGGATTTGCTTAATAAATCGTCGTGTCCTTGAAGTGCATCATTTACTTTCGTCACATATGCGTTATGGTGTTTTGTGTGGTGAATGTTCATTGTTTCCTTGTCGATATGAGGTTCTAATGCATCATATGCGTAAGGTAATTGCGGTAATTCGTAAGCCATTATAAATTCCTCCCTATGTATAGTTTCCTGAATAGCTATATTCAGGCCGTTTCAGTATAAGATTACCAAAACTACTATATCTGTTCAAATATTTTGCCTTCAATCTCTCAATTTTTTCTTACAAGGATAAAATGCCCCTCTTTTCTGCTGACTAGTCATTGGGATATTATTTTGTCATTTTTGATTAGCGAGAAGTAGTTGATTTCTTATATACTTACCCCTGTAGTCTGAAAATAGCAGATTAAATAACCCAAAAGAAATAGATGGCCATGACCATTTGAATGCATCCTTTTGTGAATACGCTTGAGATGAAGCCTATCACGGATCCTATCCCCACTTTAACTGCTGTCTTTAGATTGGATCGATGTACGACCCACTCACCTATGACGGCGCCAAGGAAAGGTCCGATTATAATCCCTATGACTGGAATGACAAATGGACCAATGAGCAGTCCGATGGTGCTTCCCCATATTCCTGCCTTCGTGCCTCCGAATTTTTTGACACCGATCAGGTTCGCCATATAATCGGCACCGAACAAGAGGGCAACAAACAGGATCTGCACAGTCCAGAACAACCAGCTGAATGGTTCAAAGCTGAAAAACACCCCATAGAGCAGAAAGCTTCCCATTAAGAAAACGACACTCGGCAAAATCGGGTACACAAGCCCGACAAACGATAAAATCATGAGTATGATAATGATACTCCAATAAACGATGTCCACGTTAACACCCCCTTTTGAGTATAAAAAAAACTGACCCCTTTGACAAATTCCAAAGAGGTCAGGAAAGAAACTTATTCTACTCCCAATACTGCTTCAGCAATATTGACGGCATGATCCCCGATACGTTCTAGATTACTGATGATATCTACGTATACGATACCAGCTTGTCCCGAACATTTTCCTTCGTTCAAACGCAGGATATGCTGTTTGCGGAGCTTACGTTCCATTTTATCGATTTGATCTTCCTTCTCAGCCACTTCTCTTGCAATTTCAGTGTCGTTCAAATCCAAAGATTTGATCGCTTTTTCCACTGTTTCAATTGTCAGATTGAACATGACTTCAAGATCGGACATGGCATCATCCGTGATTTTCACTTTATTGGCTTGTTGGTATTCAACCAACTCAACAATGTTTTCAAAATGATCACCCACCCGCTCAATATCCCGAACTGTATCCATCAGGATCGAATGACGCTCAGATTCAGATTCCGAAAGCGAAGCAGATGATAGATCAACAAGATAATTCGTGATTTTCTTATCAAGATTATTGATGGCGCCTTCTATTTGATAAGCTGCCTCTGAATTTTTCGAGCTCTTTGTCTTTAAGAACTCATTTGTTTCCTGTAATCCTTTAACGGCAAATGTTCCCATGCGGAGAACTTCTTCTTTCGCCTGGCCTAACGCAATGGATGGCGATTGTTCGATGAATACAGGATCCAGATGTTTAGAATTATAATCAACGATCGAGTCCTGACCCGGTATCAACTTCGTTACAATCAGCGCCAATACAGCGATGAAAGGAAATTGAATGATGGTATTCGTTATATTGAAAGTACCATGAGCGAATGCAATGGTCATTGGCTCATTCAGGTTGAATGTAGTTTGTAGAAAGATGACAAACTTTGAAAAGAACGGCAATATGATCAAGAATAAGGTTGTTCCAATTAAGTTAAATAGTACATGTACCGCCGCAGCACGCCTGGCAGCGACTGATGCACCCAGTGCAGCCAATACCGCTGTGATGGTTGTCCCGATGTTATCACCGAATAAAATCGGCAGTCCCGCCTGTAGGTCAACGAGATTGGAACTATACAGCTCCTGAAGGATACCAATCGTTGCAGAAGAACTTTGTACAACCACTGTAAACAATGTCCCCACGACCACTCCAAGAATCGGATTATCACTCATGCTAACGGTCAAATCATGGAATGCTTCCAATGAGCGTAAAGGTTTCATTCCTCCACCCATTAATTCGAGCCCGTAGAATAAGGCACCGAAGCCAAAGATCATTTGTCCAAGATTATGGACTTTTTTATTCTTGAAGAAGAATAACAGGATGGTACCTACGGCAATAATCGGAAGGGCATACTCCCCAATGTCAACACCAATGATGAAGGCTGTCACCGTCGTACCGATATTGGCACCCATGATGACACCGATTGCTTGTCTGAGGGTCATGAAACCTGCACTTACCAGTCCGACCACGATGACCGTCGTACCACTACTCGACTGGATCAAGACTGTAACAAAAACACCCGCCAAAACTCCCATGAACGGATTGGTCGTGAACTTATCCAGGATTTCCTTAAGGCGTTCACCCGCTGACTTCTGAAGGCCATCCCCCATATACTTTATCCCAAAGAGGAAAATACCTAGTCCTCCAAAGAACTGAAACAACATTTCCTGCCAATTTAATTCCATTTTTTCAACCCCTACATATATTTTCGACATTAAACAACAAAAACCCCATATCATTTTTAATATATTACGGGGCATACGTAAATACTTTTCGCCCCGAATTTACAATAGGTTAATAAAAGTCGACTTTTATTACATTTACATTACAAACGATATTAATTATAAATTATTACCAGGGTCCATACTTGATGAAGCATGAAGACAAGCTTAAAATAGATAGGGTATGCACGAAAGGAGAAAAAATTTAAATGAATGTATTTCAGCAATTGTATAAAAGTATCTATTCCCCAAAAGATATTGCAAAATTCCGTTTCCAGGGAATCGGTAAGACGATCCGTTTCATTTTTTTGCTTGCTCTTATATCCATCATTCCTGTAGCTATACAATTTGTATCGTTCGCAACCAATGCCCTTGATACATTAATTCTGGATAAAGAACTGCCATCGTTTTCAATCGAGAATGGCACCTTATCATCTGATCAGTCTGAACCCGTGACCCTCGAGAAAGATGGCATCACCATCATCTTGGATGATACTGGTCAAATGAAAGAAGGAAACCTTGACAGGAATGAAAATACGGTTGCCTTCCTTAAGAATGACTTTGTGGTCATAAGCCAGGGACATGTTCAGTCCTCATCCTATACATTGTTTGGTGACAGCACTGTAACAAAGGATGAGTTACTCGACATCCTGAATTCACTCAACGATCTGAAATGGATATTGATCCCTGTGGCATTAAGCATTCTTTATGTGTTCACCTCCGGAATGACATTCTTAAAAGTAACCATTTTCGCCATCATCGGTGTTACTTTTGCAAATATCCTGAAACGAAATGTACAATACCGCCAAAGCTTTCGCATCACTGCTTATGCGGCTTCGGTTTCTACCGTATTTTTTACCCTAATGGAATTATTACAAACCAGGATCCCCGCTGCTCCAATATTGGACTGGTTTGTCATTACCGTCATCCTGTATTTAGTAGTGAAGGAAATCCCTCAAAGGAAAATACGCCATTAAACAAAGTCCCCGTTTCCACTTGACGGGGACTTTTGTTCGTTGAACGGTCTATTAGATTTCAGTACGGACCTCCCCTTTTGTCCGTATAGCAAGAAATGCAAATAGGAGGATATTCATCAATGTGAATCCAAATGTGATGATATACATATGTGTCGGATCCTGCCTCCACACGCCGAAGGCAACAGGGCCCAAAGCCACACCTCCGAATCTTACAGCACCATAAAGACTGACGACCATCCCCCTTTCTTGTTCAGATACGCTTCCCGTAATGAACGTATTGATGACAGGAAGAATCAACCCTAATCCCCCAAAGCTTATGGTGAGAAAAAGCATCAAAGATCCCAATGAAGAAAAAAAGATCAATAATCCTAAAGGGATGCTCATCGTGATTAGCCCACATTTCAAATAGGTCCAACCCAATTCCTCATCGGTCTTCAATCTTTTTCCGCACCAATACGAACAGATCGTCATCGCACCAAGAGGGAAAATGAACGAAAACCCTTTGAAAAACCCATCAATATGAAAAGTATTTTCAATATGGTAGGAAAGATAGAAGAGAATGCCGAATAATAAAAATAAGCCCGTTCCCCCGATGACATAGAGAGGGATCAGCAGCCTTCCCTTTGATAAAAAAACGGGGATGAATGCTTTCACATCCAATTTTCGAACACCTTTTTTTGAATCAACTGTATGGCGCAGACCGACTAAGATCACTAAAGAAATTACCGGGAACACCCAAAAAGACTGATCCCAAAGAACAAGTTGGGCGAGGGTGGCACCAATAAGTGGAGCTGCCACTTTGCCGATACCATTGAATACCTCCAATGAACCAAGCATCCTTGAGCGCTCCTCCCCCTGATAAAGATCACCGATCAATGCCATAGCGAGAGGCATCGTCCCAGCTGCACCAACACCTTGCAGTCCTCTGCCGAACATAAAGAGGCCAATGACATTTCCATTAAAGATACACAGTATACTTCCAAGAACCATAATCCATAAAGAAATGCTGATTAACCGTTTACGCCCATAGCGATCAGACAATATCCCTGCAAAGGGTATCACCAAAGCTGCTGGGATTGTGAATGAACTTAAAATGAATCCGGACCATCTGCCCCCTAAATCCAAATCTGCTTCAATGTCAGGAAGAATGGGAATCAGCATGGAATTCCCGAGTACCATCAGTATGGGCAGTAAACCGATCACAAATGGGAGAAGCTTCTCTCTCATATCACACAACTCCTTCATGGGTCCATTCAGACATCACACTAATCGGGAGGAAATATAGATGAAACGAATGGCAATTTTCTTTGGTATTATCATTCTTCTATACAGTGTTTATTATGATTTAAATAAGGGGACGTTACGTCTGCTGTATAAAGAAGCGATCGTCGCCACCTCCGAGCCCCTGGTGAATGGGAATCAAAGGGAACAACCTCAAGAACCTGTTAAAAGAGAAGAAGATCCCTCATCCCTTTCTTATGTAGAAATGGAAGTGAAACCGGGCGATACCGTATTGAGCCTTGTGGAAGATCTTATTGATGGATCCATTCCCGTTTCCATCGACCAGGTGATCACCGACTTTGAAGAATTGAATGATGTCTCCCCGGCCAAGATCCAAATAGGGAAAACCTATAAAATACCGAATTATCAATGACTTGGCCATGTAATAAACACCTATTTCTTGTCATTTTACACAAAACACTGTTACAATAGCTTCGTATTACTTATAATGAAACTTTGAGAACCTTTCTAAAGGAGCGAATTACACTTGAGTGAAATTATACATCGTACAAAAACACGTCCTGTCAAAGTAGGAAATTTAACGATCGGCGGTAATAACGAAGTGGTCATCCAAAGTATGACCACGACCAAAACGCATGATGTTGAAGCAACGGTTAAAGAAATTCACCGTCTGGAAGAAGCAGGATGCCAGGTCGTACGTGTCGCATGCCCGGATGAACGTGCAGCCGACGCCATTGCTGATATTAAGAAGCAAATCAACATCCCGCTTGTTGTCGATATACATTTTGACTATAAATTAGCCCTAAAAGCCATTGAAGGCGGAGCTGATAAAATCCGGATCAATCCAGGGAATATCGGACGCCGTGAAAAAGTCGAGGCAGTAGTCAAGGCAGCAAAAGAAAAAGGCATCCCGATTCGAATCGGAGTGAACGCAGGGAGCCTGGAAAGAAAAATCCTTGAAAAATACGGATACCCTACAGCTGATGGAATGGTGGAAAGTGCCCTTCATCATATTAAAATCCTTGAAGACCTCGATTTCCATGACATCATCGTATCCATGAAAGCCTCTGACGTGAATTTAGCCATCGAGGCTTACACGAAAGCTGCGAAAGCATTCGACTACCCGCTTCACCTCGGAATCACAGAATCAGGGACTCTGTTTGCAGGTACCGTAAAAAGTGCCGCTGGCCTTGGAGCCATCCTGAGTCTTGGGATAGGTAACACGGTACGGATTTCCTTGAGTGCGGATCCCGTCGAAGAAGTGAAAGTGGCAAGAGAATTATTGAAGTCATTTGGATTGGCGGCAAATGCAGCTACATTGATTTCGTGCCCGACTTGCGGCCGTATCGAAATCGACCTGATTTCAATCGCCAATGAAGTGGAAGAATACATTTCCACGATTAAAGCACCGATCAAGGTCGCTGTGCTGGGATGTGCAGTGAATGGACCTGGTGAAGCCAGAGAGGCTGACATCGGTATTGCCGGTGCCAGAGGGGAAGGACTCCTATTCCGTAAGGGAAAAACCGTCCGTAAAGTACCTGAAGAGACCATGGTAGAAGAATTAAAGAAAGAAATTGACAAGATTGCGGAAGAATACTTCGCAAAGCAGGAAGCCGAAAAGAAAGAGCAGGAGCAAGTCTAACCCTGTGAATGAAAGAGGACTGATCAATGATCAGCCCTCTTTTTTAGTTTCCTGAAACGCTCCCAATTTCAAGAAAAACGATTTAGTTTAAAAGAACGGCAGTACAAATAATCCTACGATTATCGATACGGCCCCAATTCCGATTGCCCAGGCACCGAGCATCTCTGCTCCCCTGCGTCTTGCCACAAACCCAAGGACGATCCCCGCTGCTCCCATGATGACCGGGAGAATAAATAAGGAAAGAATGGATAGTGCAAGTGCAGAGTATCCTAACACGCGACCTGATGTTGTCGCATCTTCAGTGGCATCATCTTCAAAGCCGCGGCTCACATTCATTGGAGCAGCAATTTCTGCTGCTGTTTCTTCACGGTAATCATCTCTACTCACATCTGTTTCCGGATTGTCGTAATATACGTCGATATCTTGAAGATTTCGATCAACGCTGTTTAATTCGCGTCGTTCATCACTCATACAGCAATCCCTCACTTTCTGTGTTTGGGAGCCTTCTTATTGTGTGTCAGTTCAGCCATTTTACTATGCTAATCTTTGTCATTTTTGTTATGATCAAATTTTCATCTTGATATCAGAACCATTGGTATTCGGTATTTGTTATGTAATCCTTCATTTAGTAATGTATGTTGGTATTTTCCAGAAACATGTAATAGTTGATTTCCGCTCCAGGTGCTCGCTTTCCGCGGGGCGTGAGTTGAGCCTCCTCGGGTTTTGCCCTGCGGGGTCTCAACTTTCCCGCATTTCCCGCAGGAGTCGAGCACCTTCCACTCCAATCAACTTTCGAAGCATGTACTCTTTAAAGAAATAAGGCATCTCATTTCAGCGCTCTGCCAAATAGGGCAGGAATGTGATAGACTTGAAGGAGTTTTTATAAAGGGGAGTATGATAAAGAATGAAACGTTTTGGAATCGATATTGATGGGACAGTTACGTCACCTGAATCTTTACTGCCTCACATAAATGATCATTTTCAATTGAATTTAACCTTACAAGACATCACCCAATACGAACTGACAAAGGTTTTGGACATATCACCCCAAACCTTTGGAAAATGGTTTAAAGAAGCAGAACCGCTCATCTACAAAGAATCTCCCCTTGCTCCCGGCGCAAAAACGATCCTGGATCAATGGAAAGAGGAGCACGAACTTTACTTTATCAGTGCAAGAAGAACCGACCTCATCGATATTACGAAGGAATGGTTCGATGCTCAGGACCTTATGTATCACCATATTGAATTGATCGGTTCTCACGATAAAATATCCACTGCTAAAAAACATGCAGTCGACATTTTCTTCGAAGATAAACATGATAATGCAGTGGCGATATCCGAAGAGTTATCCATCCCGGTTTTGTTATTTAACACGCCTTATAATCAAAAACCGATCCCTGATGGAGTCATTCGAGTGAATGACTGGAAGGAAGCGGATTCCTGGGTACAAAACTGGCTGTTGCAACAACGTTGATCATAGAAAAGAGCCTCGATTCTGAGGCTCTTTTCTATGCCTTTTTAAACAAGGATTTAAATCGTTCCACGCGCCTTCGATTCACTTTGAAATCATAATACCCAAGGCGTGAACCCGACTTAAAATGCAAAAGATGGGTACTTTCATCAATAAAAAGCTCCAGGTCATCCTTGAATTTCATCCACTTGGAAGTGAAGACGGCATGCACATAATGCGTCCTTTCTTCCTTGATTTCCACATGATCAAATTGATTCAGTGTCTGGTGTATCCTTGCTTTCGCATCTGCTACTTCCCCGCTTACGGGAAGGGGTGCAATCCTGTGGTAAGACGTAAGGTCTATCGTACTCACGCAGTTTTTTTTATTGGTGGGGCAGTGTGTGAAAGGGACCGATTCCATGGCTACATCTCCTCTATTCCTTCTATATACCTATTTTTCCCCTCCTTTACGCAAGGTTAAACACGTTAAGATGTACAAAAGAAAAAGAGACCCCGAGGGATCCCTATTGACACTGTGGACATTTACCGTAGATTTCAAATTTATGTCCTGATATATCATATCCGGTTTCAGCTAAATTTTCTTTCAACGTTTCCATGGGACATGTATGAATTTCTTTCGTTTTCCCACAATCCATACAAATGAAGTGATGATGATGATGATGACTTTCACACGTAATCCGGAAATGCCTTTCACTGGATAATTCCGTTTCTTCCAGTATGCCCAGTTCTACGAAAAGGCTTAAATTACGATAAATGGTATCAAAGCTCAGACCGGGATAATCGGCTTTCATATACTCCAGCACGTCCCTGGCCGTTAAATATTTATTCGAGCTTGAGAACAACTCAAGTAATTGCTGCCGTTTCCCAGTATGCTTATATCCTTTTGCTTTTAACAGTTCCATTGCTTCCGTTACATTCACTTTCTACACCTCACCTTTAGAAGAATGACTGGACGACCTCAATTTCTTGATGAGGATCGTCAAGAGGAGAATCAGAATGGCCGTGATGACAATCGTTCCCCCGGGAGCAAGATTCAAATAGAAGGCACTCACTAACCCGACGATGACCGAAATCTCCCCGAATAAAAGGGAATATCCGATCGTCTGTTTAAAACCGTTCGCAATCCTGATGCTTGCCGCAACGGGCAATGTCATTAGAGACGATACCAGAAGGATTCCCACAATGCGCATGGAGGCGGCAATCACCAGGGCGACCATGATCATAAAGATAAAGTGGATCGCCTTCGCAGGGATCCCGGATGCCTTTGCATGGTCCTCATCAAATGATAATAGGAACAACTCTTTATACAATAAGAAAACCACTCCGATGACAAGGACACTGATTCCACCAATCAGATACAGATCCCCCCTGCTGACTGCGCTGACACTCCCAAATAAGTAACTGAATAAATCCGTGTTGAAACCATCTGCGAGTGAAATGAATATGACCCCTATCCCGATTCCCCCAGACAGGATGATTGGTATCGCAAGCTCCTGGTAATGCTTGTATACCATTCTTAATCGTTCTATGAATAAGGAACCTATTACGGAGAAAGCCATTCCGAAGTAAAGGGGATTCAACCCTGAAAACCCGGGCACCGTTTTGCTTAAGTACAGACTTGCCGCAATGCCTGAGAGCGTCACGTGGCTCAAAGCATCGGCAATCAGGGATAATCTCCTTACTACGATGAATGCCCCCAGTAACGGAGCGATGATCCCGATAAGGATTCCTGTCAGAAATGCATTTTGTAAAAATTCATATTGAAAAATAGCCTGAAGCATTCTCTTCCCTCCGATCGATCATGAATGTTGATGTTCATGCTCATGATTCAAAAAATGTACATCATGACCATAAAAAGAGGAAAGCTGATTTTCTTTGAGCTTTTCAAACTCTTCTGTTTTGCCATGGAAATGTAAATGTTTATTTAAGCAGGCAACATGTGTCACCTTATTAGAGATCGACCCGATGTCATGGGTGACCAGCACAAGTGTGATACCTAGTTCTTTGTTCAATGTTTCTAACATATCGTAGAAGTTTTGGACGTTACGGCTGTCGACTCCCACTGTCGGTTCATCGAGGATCAGCACATCAGGCTGACTCACGAGGGCCCTTGCGATGAAGACCCTCTGCTGCTGACCACCTGATAATTCTCCGATATTCCGTTTGGCGAACTCACCCATGCCGACTGATTCGATTGCTTTATTCACATCTTGCTTAAATGCTGATGAAACCCGCTTGAACAATCCTGCCTTTTTCGCCAGTCCACTGGCTACCACTTCATAAACGGTAGCCGGAAATCCTGTGTTGAAGCTGTTTGCCTTTTGCGATACGAAGCCGATACGGTCCCATTGTTTAAATTTATGCTGCGGGATCCCAAACAGCTCAATATTCCCCTGCTTCACCCGGAGCAGGCCAAGGACAAGCTTCAATAAGGTGGATTTCCCTGAACCGTTCGGCCCGACGATTCCGAGAAAAGCACCTCTTGGAATGCTCAAATTGATATCTTCAAGCACTCTTTCACGCTCATAGCGGAAATTTACGTCTTCTATTTTTATCACTGGATTTGTCTTATCCATATTTATCAACTCTCTTTATAAGAATCATTACGATTTAAAAGTACATAGGGTAGTATACAGGATGCAACATCAATTGTAAATAATTCCGGTCTTCATTCAAAAAGGACCGCCCTCTTGTTTGGACGGTCCTGTCATTTCATAATGGATGTTTTTTTACATATTAATGAATGGCAGATTTGAAACGTGCACCTTTTGTTTCCTGGGTGCTCATGATGGTGATGAATGCATCCGGATCCACGTCCGAAACGACCGATTTTAATTTCGTTACTTCAAGCCTGGTGACCACGACATATATGACCTCTTTGTCATTATCCGTATAGCCTCCCCGCCCCTTTAACATGGTCGTTCCCCTGCCGAGCCTTTGCAGGATTGCATCAGACACATCCAGGTAATGATCAGACACGATGATGACCGCTTTGGTTTCGTCCATCCCCTGAATGACCGTATCGATCGTCTTAAATGCGATATAGTATGTCATGACCGAATACATCGCTTCTTCGATTCCGAAGACGAATGCTGCCCAGCCAAAAATGAAAATATTCATGAACATCACAAACTCACCCACGGAAAAAGGCAGTTTCTTTGTCATGAGGATCCCCAGGATCTCGGTACCGTCGAGGGAACCCCCATGACGGATGACCAGCCCCACACCCACTCCGAGAATCAGACCACCGAAGACGGTTGCCAATATCTCCTCTGTTACGAATGGATCTATATGGTGAAGGAGACTTTCAATGACAGCCAGGGACACTACCGCAAACAATGACGATACAACAAACGTCTTTCCGATATGTTTGTAGCCAGAATACATAAAGGGAAGATTCAACAGAACCAACAGGGTTGAAAAGTTAAGAAAAGGGATGGAATCGGAAACCAAATAATCCAGGATCAGTGAAACACCAATGATCCCCCCGTCAATGATATTATTGGGAACAAGGAACAATTCAATCGATACAGCGGCGAGACCGGCTCCGACCGTTATGAAAAGCAAACGATAAATAAAATGAAGGGGACTTTCCTTCTTATGTACTCTTTGAGTCATTGTCAATTCCTTTCCTTTTACTTATTTTCTAATAAAAGTGTCACTTTCTTGATGTGAGATACATATGTATCATTTGAGGAGTGATATACATGAAACTATTACAAAATGTGATTAATCACAAAATCAATCATATTACAAATGATGAGTTATTAAAGTATGCAAAACAATATAATATTTCTCTCACGTCGCAACAGGCAACAAGTATCGTTCAGAGCGTGAAAGGGAAAAACATCAATATCTTCGATGATACGAAGAGAAGCAGATTGGTGAAGGATCTGGCCAAGATCATCGGACCTAGGAAAGCCAAGGAAATCAACCAGCTCTTTTTGCAGCTTATCCGGTAATGAAAATAAAGAAAGAGGAGGCGGCCTCAAGTCTCGAGACATGACCTCCTCCAATCTTTACTGATTCACTATTTTCGTCAATACCTCTTCATCAAAGGTTTGATTACGAAGCATGTCGATTTCAAACTTATATGGAGGCTTTTTATTTTTCTTATCTTCCCCTACATAAGGTGTTTCCAATATCTTCGGAATATCCTTTAGCTGCGGATGATGCACAATATAATTCAGTGCCTTGAATCCGATATGCCCAAATCCCAGGTTTTCATGTCGGTCCTTAGCCGCTCCACATTCATTCTTACTATCATTTATGTGAAGAACTTTTAAGCGGTCGATGCCTACGATTTTATCGAATTCTTCCAATACCCCATCGAAGTCTTCTACGATATTATATCCTGCATCATGTGTATGACATGTATCAAAGCAGACGGAGATGCGGTCATTCAGTTCTACTCCATTCATGATCTGAGCGATTTCCTCAAAGGATCTCCCACATTCAGAGCCTTTACCGGCCATTGTCTCAAGGGCAATTTGAACTTTATGATCCTTGGTCAATACTTCGTTAAGGCCTTCAATAATCTTCGCAATTCCCTTATCTGCTCCCGCACCGACATGAGCACCAGGATGAAGGACGATTTGTCCTGCCCCGATCGCTTCTGTGCGCTCCATTTCAGAGCGAAGGAAATTGACTCCCAATTCGAATGTAGACGGGTTGGTCGTATTTCCGATGTTGATGATATAAGGAGCATGCACGATGATGTCCTCTATTCCGTTTTCTTTCATATGAGCAAGACCCGCTTCAATATTCAGGTCTTCGATTTTTTTTCTTCTCGTGTTCTGTGGTGCACCTGTATAAATCATAAAGGTATTCGCACCATACGAAACGGCTTCTTCACTTGAAGCAAGTAACATATTCTTTCCACTCATGGAAACATGGGATCCAATCTTAACCATTCTTCTCAACTCCTAAGAAAATCTCTCTTTATTGTATCGAATGTGTACAAATGAATCACGTTCAAACCCTTATTTGTTTCTGTTTTTTATTCTTCTTTCCCGCTTCTTGATTTGATCCATTTTGTATTTCATTTTCTTTTTATATCCCGGTTTAACCGACTTCGGTTTACGGACTAACGATTTCGCCTTTTCATCGATTTCATCAACGTTCGATTTTTGACGGTTTTTACGTTTGTTCAGAGGAGGCAGCTCGGACCATTCACCTTTTTTAATGTCCCGATGGGAAAAGCTGATTCCAAGCTTCTCCAGACGATTCAGCGCATCTTCATCCGAAGACGTATAAATGGTAAAGGCAATACCGCTATTTCCAGCACGTGCTGTACGGCCTGAACGATGAACATAAAAATCCAGATCCTGAGGCAGTTCATAGTTGATGATATGGCTTACCCCTTCGATGTCGATCCCTCTGGCGGCAAGGTCTGTTGCCACAATGTATTGATAATCAAGGTTCCGTATTTGTTTCATCATTTTCTTACGCTCACGTGGAGAAAGATCACCGTGAATACGGCCGACCTTCAATCCTTTGGCAATCAGGGCATCGGCTACTTCATCCGCCTTTTGCTTCGTGTTGGTGAACACAATCCCTAAGTAAGGATTTATCTCCACTAAAATATTGTAAAGGAGATTGGTTTTATCACGGCTCTTCAAAGGTACGATCACGTGTTCAATATTTTTTGCCGACAGCTGTTCCGGTTCCACGTGGGCATACTGGGGATTTTCCATATACTTCTTCAGGAAAGGCTTCAGCTTCTCCGGGATCGTGGCAGAAAATACTAACATCTGTAGTTTTTCAGGCATCTTCGCAGCAATTTGATCCACATCTTCAATGAATCCCATATCGAGCATCAAATCAGCTTCATCGATCACAAGAAGCTTCGCTGTATGGACAAATAGTGCCTGGTCCTTCACCAGGTCATTGATCCGTCCCGGCGTGCCGACAACGATATGAGGCTGATGTTTTAACTTCTCGATCGTTCTCTGTTTGTCCGTCCCCCCGATATAGCAACGGGATACAATCTCAGTACCCTTTGTAATCTTAAGTACTTCCTGATAAATCTGTTGTGCCAATTCACGGGTAGGTGCAGTGATGACAGCTTGTACCTGTTCAGCAGCTGCATCTACCTTTTCGATGATCGGTAATAGATACGAGTGGGTTTTCCCCGTTCCCGTTTGAGATTGGCCGATCGCACTTTGTCCTTTTAAAATCAGAGGGATCATTTTCTTCTGGATTTCAGTTGGTTCATAGAAACCCAGTTCTTCTACAGCTTCAGTGATGAAAGACTGAAATCCAAATTGCAGAAATAAATTCTTTTTCATTGAGTACATCTCCTTTTATCTTCATATCCTTTTATCTACGCTGTCATCGGGATGGATGTCTATGCCGTTCACATCATCACCACAGATTTATATAAAATGTACGTATCACTTTTTTAGTTGTCAGTGATTTTATTTTAACGTTAGCAAGCGTCATATTTAAAGAACATCTAATCATTATAATCAATTTTCAGCAAAACATCTAGGTCAACTTGATTTTATTTCAGATGTTATTGTCACAATACCCTTTTTTAACCTGTTGCATACTCTATAATGACAACGAATTTATTGAAATGAAAGGAGGCTGTCATTATGCCGCCTAGAAGAATGAGAAACCAAGGTCAGGATATGCGAAATCCTTTCGGAATGAGACAGCGCCAGGGTAACGGATTCGGGTTACAGCAACCCGTGAAAAACACTTTCGGGTTGGGACAACGGCAAGGTAACGGGTTCGACATGCAGCAATCTGGCAGGAATCATTTCGGGATCGGACAGACACAGCCCCCGCCTTTTCAATTTGGAAGGCAAAATCCAAATCAAGGCTTTAATATGGGAATGAATCAAAGAGGAAGAGGCAGAGGGCAAGGCAAAGGGTTGCTGTCGAAGTTCCTGAAAAAAGGAGAAAATCGCAATGCAGGCGGTGGCGGACTTCTAGAACAATTTACGAGGTCTTCTGCCGGCGAAACCGGATTCGAGCGATCACCGCAGGCAGCAGGGGGAATCATGCAAACACTCTTGAATCCCGGCAATGTCAATTCCTTTCTGTCTAACACTCAACAAATGCTGCAGACAGCCCAGCAATTGGGTCCGATGTTTCAGCAATACGGTCCGATGGTCAAAAATATCCCATCTCTGTGGAAGCTGTACCGCGGGTTCAAGGATATGTCTGCTGAAACGCCTGATGAACCATCGACAGAGATAAAAAATGAAGAAAGTGATGATATCCCTGAAGCAGAAATCCCTGTTAAGAAAAAAAAGAAAAAGAAAAAAAAACCTTCTGTAAAAATCAATGATGAAGAAGATTGGGAAGATGACGCACCGTCTAAATCACAATCAAAACCAAAACTATATATATAAAGGCCGCATCCCTAAAGGTATTCCATCACCTGACAGGGATTATTTTTTTGAAGTGCCTCCTGAGGGATCCCATGGTTGGATATCATGTAAAAATGGCGTTTCACTTCGTTCTCTTTGTCAGACGGACCTTTCTCCTTTATAATGAAGACAAAAGACTCTCTCATGTAGGAGGATATTTATAAATGGATATTATTAAGATTACTCCGAGAGGCTATTGTTATGGTGTGGTAGACGCAATGGTCATTGCAAGAAATGCCGCATTAGACAAATCGCTTCCTCGTCCAATTTATATTCTGGGGATGATCGTCCATAACAAACATGTAACGGATGCGTTTGAAGAAGACGGTATCATCACCCTCGATGGCAGCAATAGAAAAGAAATCATTGAACAGGTGAATGAAGGAACGGTGATCTTTACCGCCCACGGAGTCTCTCCTGAGGTGAAAGAAATTGCCAAGCAAAAAGGACTGGTCACGCTGGATGCTACCTGCCCTGATGTCACAAAGACACATGACTTGATCCGCGCCAAAGAAGCCGAGGGCTATGATGTGATTTATATCGGGAAAAAGGGGCACCCCGAGCCTGAGGGGGCGGTCGGTGTCGCACCCGAAATCGTTCATCTCGTCGAAACAGCCGACGACGTTGAAGAATTATCCATCGACAACGATAAGATCATCGTGACGAACCAAACGACCATGAGTCAATGGGATGTGCTCGATACAATGGATAAAGTGAAGGAAATGTATCCTCATGTCGAACTGCACAAAGAAATCTGCCTGGCTACACAAGTACGGCAGGAAGCAGTGGCAGAGCAGGCCGGGGATGCCGATGTCCTCATTGTCGTCGGCGATCCGAAGAGCAATAACTCCAATCGCCTTGCACAAGTGTCGATTGATATCGCAGGTACACCTGCCCACCGCATTTCGGACATCAGTGAGCTAGACGTAGAATGGATCAAAGATGCGAGTGTCGTCGCTGTCACGGCCGGTGCGTCCACTCCAACGCCGATTGTAAAAGAAGTCATTAAATTCCTGGAAGCTTTTGATCCAAATGACGAATCCACCTGGACAAGAGAGCGCAATGTCCCTTTAAATAAAATACTCCCTAAAGTCCGGAAAGCGAAAATGGGAACAAAATAAGAGTGCTGAAAGGCCCCTTGCGAAATGGCAAGGGGCCTTTCTTTTTTTACATATACGTAAATGGGTTCGTTTCAGCTTTCGAAGCGAAGATATTCACAATATACCCTTTTTCCGAGCATCTTTTGGCTAAATGAGCGGCTACTCCCTCTTTCATCACTTTTTCAATGTGATGACCTGCATCCACAACATTGAGCCCCATCATCATGGCGTCATGGGCCGTGTGATAATAGATATCACCGGAAACGAATACATCGGCACCCTGTCTCTTGGCTTTTCCGATGAACTTATTTCCATCTCCACCGAGTACCGCCACTTTCTTCACCTTTGCTTCCCCGTCCCCAATCAACCTGATTCCATCCATGCCTATTGTTTTCTTCACAAATAGTGCAAAGTCCTTCAGGCTCATTTCCTCTGCTAAATATCCTATCCTGCCCAGTCCAAGGGCTTTAGACCCATTTTCCAGGGAGTAGATATCATAAGCGATCTCTTCATATGGATGATGGGTAAACATCGCTTTCAATACTTTTTTCTCCAGGGAAACAGGATAAACCGTCTCCACCTTTTCTTCTATAACCTCTTCAAGGGCGCCTTGCTTTCCTATATGGGGATCGGTTCCCTCCCCGGGTAGAAATCTCCCCTGTCCCTCGGAGGAGAAGCTGCAATGGGAATAATTCCCGATATGTCCGGCGCCGGCTTTCCCTAATGCCTCCCTCAGTTCCCCTGCATGTTCTTTGGGCACATATACAGCCAATTTACGAATTTCTTCCTGATAGGTAGGCACAAGGACAGAAGGGTCCTGTAACTGGAGCTTTGCAGCGAGCATATCATTCACACCGCCTGATGCCACATCCAGATTGGTATGGGCAGCATATACGGCTATATCATGTTTGATCAGCTTTTCAATCATTCTTCCCTGATACGAATCAGTTTGCAAAGATTTCAGGGGACGAAATAACGGGGGATGATGGGCAATGATCAACTTGACATTATTCTTGATCGCTTCATCCACGACATTTTCCAACACGTCCAAGGTGATCATGACATTTTCAACCTTCTCATTCAACTTACCGATTTGAAGTCCGATGGGATCTCCGCTTTCAGCCAGATATTTTGGGGAGAACTCCTCAAAAAGCTGAATTATTTCATGGCCGTTCACTGTTTTCATGAGATAAGGACCTCCTCAACCATTTTGATTTTATGCAGAAGCTCATTTTTACGTACTTCCAGCGCTTCAGTCTGCTCTGCCTTTTCCATGTTATTCACGATATTCTTCCACTGACGGAGTTCCTGATTCCATTTTTTAATGAATGCATCGTTTCGATCCTTCATCAAGAACGGCCCGAGCAGTAACTCTTTTTCACGTTCTTCGGAGTAGTGGGTATGTGGATTTCCTTTTTCTGCTATTAAAATTTCATATAGCTTATCATCTTCTTCAAGAATTTCCTCGCCTATCAGATCCCATTCATTATCCATCAGCCACGTCCTGATTGATTTCGCACTCACGTTGGGCTGGAGGATCAATCTGGGTCCGCCTGTCAGTTTGTCCTTGCCTGCTTCCAAAATCGATGCTATCAATGCACCACCCATTCCCGCAATCGTAATACAATTGACTTCACCGGGAGAGATGACTTCTAAACCATTGCCTAACCTGACTTCTACCTCCCGGGTCAATCCGGCATCTTCCACTTGTTTTTTCGCAGAAAGGTAAGGGCCTTTTACCACCTCACCGGCGATCGCAGAAGAAGCGATACCTTTATTGACTGCATAGCAAGGAAGGTAGGCATGATCTGAACCGATATCGGCAATTTTAGATTGTTCCGGTATGTATGAAACAACTGTTTCAAGTCGTTTTGATAATTGTTGAATATTCATTTGTTCACCTTTACTCACTTTTATTGGTCCTGCTTATCTGATACTCATTCTAACCAACTTTTCCATATAAAAAAAGTTCTTTGCCCAAAGACAAAGAACCTTTTTTATTCATTGATTATTTAAGTGATTTGATCCAGTCTGCCATTGCATCAAGATTTTCATCTGCTACAAGACCAGCAGGCATGATCCCTCCACCATTTTTGATTCTATCTTTGATCTCGTCTTTTGACAGCTTCGTTCCTTTAAGAGCAGGACCCGCGCCACCTTCATAGTTCCCACCATGACAAGATACACAAGACTCCTTGTACTTAGCTTCCGGATCGAACTCCCCGCTTGAAGCTTTTTCGCCTTCTTTGCCAGCAGTCTCACCATGCTTTTCTTCCTTCGCTTTTTCATCGGCATTGTTAAGGCCTTCAATCGATAAGAAGAAAACAAGACCAATTCCAAGAGCCATGATCAGTACGAATGGAATGATTGGATTACGATTCATGATTTTAACCTCCTTTATGTACAACATCCAAAAATTAGTGCTCTTTTCAACACTTTATATTTTACTGTAAAAACCGACAAAGTAAAAGTACTATCAATTAACTTTTCCATCTTTCTCACAAATTAGACACATTTCCTTCTTTTTTCCTGTTTCCATCTTCAATTTCTTCTCACGTATCCCTTAACAAACAGGTGAGCTCTATCAGCCCCCAGTGGACCGATAGAGCTCACTCCTCCCTATATGGGAGTTAGCTCCTATTGGCAGCCGATCAACCTTGATATAACCATTCTCTGCACCTCTGATGTGCCTTCTCCAATTTCAAGGAGTTTCGCGTCACGTAAGTATCGCTCAACATGATACTCTTTCATGTAACCGTATCCGCCATGGATCTGAATGGCTTCGTCGGCTACTTCCATACTGATCTCCGAAGCGTAAAGCTTACACATTGAAGCCTCTTTAGAAAATGGTCTTCCCTGATCTTTCAACCAGGCTGCTTTATGGACCATGTTCCTTGCGAGCTCGATCTTCATTGCCATGTCAGCCAGCTTAAATTGTGTAACTTGAAATTGAGATAACGTTTTACCGAATTGTTTTCTTTCTTTCGAATATTGAAGAGCCTTGTCAAAAGCAGCCTGAGCCACACCGACAGCCATTGCCCCGATTCCGATTCTGCCCCCGTCAAGAGTGACAAGGAACTGCTTGAATCCTTCCCCCTGCTTCCCTAAAAGGTTTTCCTTCGGGACTTCCACGTCCTCAAGGACCAGCTCAGTTGTATTGGAGGAATGAAGGCCCATTTTTTCATAATTATCGATGACCGTAAAACCTTTGGCTTTAGTAGGAACGATGATGGCACTAATTTCTTTATGCCCGTTGTTCCTGCCTGTAATCGCCGTTAACGCGAGATGATTCGCATAACTTGCATTGGTGATATAACACTTATTCCCATTAATGACCCATTTATCCCCTTTATCTTCAGCAGTGGTCTGGGTTCCACCCGCATCTGAACCGGCATTGGGTTCAGTCAGGCCGAAAGCTCCAAATGATTCCCCTGTACAGATCGGCGTTAAGTATTCCTGTTTCTGCTCGTGTGTACCAAATAAATTGACCGGGGCGCCTCCCAGTGAAATATGGGCGGAGTACGTAATCCCTGTTGAAGCACATGCACGGCTGAGTTCTTCTGTTACGATGGCAAAGCTTACTGTATCCGCTCCGGCTCCACCATAGTCCTCCGGAAAGGGAAGTCCCATCATCCCCAGATCAGAAAGTTTCTTGAAAACTTCTTTTGGGAATTCCTTTGTGCGGTCACGGTCCAACGCACCGGGCGCCACTTCTTCTTCAGCGAATTCCCTGATCGTTTTCTTAATCATTGCTTGCTCTTGTGTTAAGTCGAAATTCATCATTATCCCCCTTGTCTAACTTTGATGACTGAAAGCCACAGACTTCTACAATACAGATAGCGCTTTCAAGCATAGTCATACGAATCTATGAATTCGCTCTCATTCCTATTATAAGAGGGGATCGTGAATTTTCTCAACTTTAAAAAACTTTTAAATTTTCAGAAGTTATAGTAATATATAAATTCCTACAAGCGCCGCTCCCACCGATCCTGCCAGCGTGAAATAATTCAGCCTCCACTTCACCCCTGCACCTATCCAAATCAAACAGTTCATAAATAAGGTTATGTATAATCGCGAAGTGTTGCCTGCAAAGATCTTCTCCGTTATTTCTATGGATGAAAGAAGCAGGATGCACGCAGCTGCCGTATAGAGAAGTAAAGGTGAGAATTGTTTCTTAGTATAATAAATTCCTACCCCCATTAATAATCCGACAAAACTTGCCAAAATCGCTGTTTGCAAAACGATTGACAATTCAGTAAAATAAATGACAAATAATGAAATTACTAACGTAGAAATGGAAATAAGGAATTCGTTTAGGAAGGTCTTTTTCTGTGGTTCCGCTGATTGATTGTCATCGATCCCTGCTCCTTCCGTATATAGTGCAAGAAGATAGTCACAATATTGTTCAGGAAGCATCTTCGTTTGCTTCCACAGAAGAATTTCATGGATAATGGTCTCTGTTTTTGAATCCTTTATTCTGGTCACTTTTGTCACACCTTTTGTAGTTGCATCCTTTAGCTCTATTCGGCAACAATCAGGAAAAACCCTTTAAATTGGACAAAAAAACTGCCTCTAAGCACAATAGAGGCAGTAAAGAGCGATTCTATTCCAGAAAGTCTTTCAATCGTTTGCTTCTGCTAGGATGGCGCAGTTTCCGAAGGGCTTTCGCTTCGATTTGACGAATACGTTCCCGGGTAACACCGAACACTTTACCCACTTCTTCCAATGTACGGGTTCTGCCATCATCCAGACCAAAACGTAACCGCAGAACATTTTCTTCCCGGTCTGTAAGAGTATCCAGGACATCTTCAAGCTGTTCTTTCAACAGTTCGTAAGCTGCATGTTCCGAAGGGGATTGAGCTTCTGCATCCTCAATGAAGTCCCCGAGATGAGAATCATCTTCTTCACCAATCGGTGTTTCAAGGGATACTGGTTCTTGAGCGATCTTGAGAATTTCACGAACCTTTTCAGGAGTCAGATCCATTTCTTCAGCAATTTCTTCCGGTGCAGGTTCACGGCCCAGGTCTTGAAGTAACTGTCTTTGTACGCGAATCAGCTTGTTAATGGTCTCAACCATATGAACCGGAATACGTATCGTTCTTGCCTGGTCAGCAATGGCACGGGTGATGGCTTGTCGAATCCACCAAGTCGCATACGTACTGAATTTGTACCCTTTCCGGTAATCAAACTTTTCCACCGCTTTAATAAGGCCCATGTTTCCTTCTTGGATAAGATCTAAAAATAGCATTCCGCGGCCAACATAGCGTTTTGCAATACTGACAACGAGTCTAAGGTTCGCTTCGGCCAGACGTCGCTTCGCTTCCTCATCACCATCTTCAATTCGCTTGGCAAGACTGATCTCTTCCTCTGCAGAAAGTAAATCGACTCTCCCAATTTCTTTCAGGTACATACGTACAGGATCATTTATCTTAACCCCGGGAGGAACACTTAAATCATTCAGATTGAACTCTTCTTCCTCTTCCTTCTCTAACTCCGTGGCACCTGGATCATCATCTTCGTCACTTTCATTAACGATTTCCACACCCTGTTCACCTAAGTGTTCATAGAATTCGTCCATTTGATCGGAATCCAATTCGAAGCCGGATAATTTATCCGCAATATCTTCGTATGTGAGGACTCCTCTTTTCTTACCTTGGTTTACTAAAAATTCTTTCACCTGATCAACTGTTAATTCTGACGCTATTTGTTTGGAACGCGCTGACTTTTCAGCCATTTGTTCCCCTCCTTCCAACTTCCTTACAAAACTTTATAGAGACTTACGCAGCTGTAAGATTTCCATTGCTATTTGGGCTTCCTGCCTGTAATCCTTTAGTCTTTCCGCTTCTTTTCTTTCCACTTCTTTTTCTTTTATTCTCAACATCTTTTGATGTTTTAACACCTGGTTAACGTAATCTGTCAATTCCTGATCCGTACTTTCCTCGCTAATGGACATCATTTCGATATCCGTCACGATCCTTCTGAGCCTTTCATCGGGAAGATATCCGATAAACGAACTGGCACTTGGAGGCAGACCTTCTTCATAATAACCCAATAAATAAGTAATAATAGCCTGATGCTCATCAATATTGAGGTTCGTGCCTGCAAGCCACTCCTGAATCTTATAAGCGATATTCGGATCCTTCAGCATGTAAGCAATCAATCTTCGCTCAGCGGTTTGGTATGCAGGCAGCAGCCTGGACTGTGTGGGCTGTTTGAAATTCCCTGGCATACCGACCTGTTTAGGTGGTTTAGCAACGCGGTTTTCCGGACCTTGCAATTCAGATAGCTGTTGTTGAAGAGCCTCTAACGATAGTTCAAACTCATCTGCCAGGTATCTTAAATAATAATCCTTTTCAACCGCTTTACTTAATTGAGTAATTTCCTTAAGTATGTCTTCTATATACTTAAGCCGATCTCCTTCATCATTTAAGTTTTTATTCAGTTTATAATACCGAAGCTTAAACGCCATGAACGTCAAACTTGCCCCTATTACATCCTGTTGAAATCTTTCTGGACCATATTTGGTGATGTAGTCATCAGGGTCTAATTGTTCAGGTATCACGGCTACGCGTATGTCCAACTGATGCTTATGAAGAAGCTTCCCGGCTCTGAATGCGGCTTCCACTCCGGCAGAGTCACCATCGTAACAAATGATAATGGAATCCGTTAATCGCTTTAACAGGCCTATTTGCTGTTCCGTCAAAGAAGTACCCATGGTGGCTACCCCGTTTTCAACCCCGGCTTCGCTTGATGAAATAACATCTGCGAACCCTTCAAATAATATCGCCTGCTGTTTCCTTCTAATCATGGATCGTGCATCATGATAATGATAAAGGATGCTGCTTTTATTAAAGATCTTCGTTTCAGGACTATTTAAGTATTTAGGCTGGTCATCCGCATCGATCGTCCTGCCAGAAAATGCAACAGTATTCCCTTTTGTATCCACAATCGGAAACATGATTCTTCCCCTGAAGCGATCGAGGAAGGAATCGTCCCTTTCCCTTCTCACGAGTAAACCCGCGGCTTCCATCAGTTCGAGGGAGTAACCTCTCTTTTCCAAGAACTTGACCGTGAAATCCCAACTTGGGAGCGACCATCCAATCTGGAATTTCGTGATGCTTTCCGTTGTAAAGCCCCTTGCAAGTAGATATTCCAATGCTTCCTGACCTTCCTTTGTATTCAGAAGGAGATGATGGTAAAATTTACTTAATAAGCTGTGAGCTTCCATCATTTGCTTCTCATCCTCTTGAGGAGGAAGCGGTTGATCCGAAGAAGGGGTTTGGATGGAAATTTCTTCGCCGACTCTTGATCCCAGCTTTTGAGCCGCTTCAAGGAAGTTGAGGCCGTCTACATCCATGAGAAACGTAAATGCATTTCCTCCTGCACCACATCCAAAGCAATGAAAAATTTGCTTGTCGGGAGAAACAGAAAAAGATGGAGTATTTTCTCCATGGAACGGACATAAACCAAAATAATTTCTGCCCTGCTTTTTCAGTTGTACATAATCACTGACAACATCGACAATATCGGTTGACGTTAAAATTTTATTTAACTTATCTTCAGGGATTCTTTCAGACATACTCTATCACCTGTTTTTATTTACCCTCTTAATCCATTCTGTACTTATTACGATTCTCCTGCAATTTCCGACAAGATTTTATCGAAGGACGTACAAAATGTTTCTCTGTCTTCATTTGTAAAAGGCTTGGGACCTTTACCATAGTTGCCTCTCCTGCGTTCTTTGGCTGCGACATACCGATAATCGAGTGCCGTGACAATACTCTCTTCCCTGTAGGCTTTTCCCCTGGGAGAGATGGCATAAACTTTTTTCGGTAATACCAGACTTGCAAGCCCTATGTCCTGTGTCACCAGGACATCTCCTGCCTTTACATGATTCATGATGTATAAGTCTGCCGCTTCTTTCGAACTATCCACATATACCCATTCACCTTCATCAGGTGTGTTCTTCCTGTGGGCATGGGAAGCAACAAAAATGATTTTAAAGCCATAACCTCTTGTTATTTTAATAATTTCCTGTTTTACCGGACAGGCATCCGCATCTACATATACGGTAGGGTTATGTTCGCTATTACTAACTATTCTACATCACTCCGTATTATCCTTCTCTCTTTTTAGAACTTTCCCAGAGATTTGATTAAAATTGTCGAATTTTAACTCAGATGAGACTTGACATATCACAATAATTAGTTTATTCCTTAAGAGTTTAGTCTAAACCTATTTTAAATATTTTTATCACAATTTTTTATTATAGTATAATCGGACAAGTTTGACCACTATTAAAACTTAATTCCTTTAGGTTTTTGTTTATGCTTTGAAATTCATCAAACTTTGTTTACAAAAAAGCGAGTGGTGGTTGATTTCCGCTCCAGGTGCTCGCTTTCCGCGGGGCTGGCGGTGAGCCTCCTCGGCTGCAAGTGGTGCCCTACCCTTGTCCAGCTCCGGCGGCTAGCCCCTCGAGGTCATAAGCTAAATGGTCCAAGAAGGCAAAAAACGCCTTCCCGGCCCATTCATCTTATGCTTGTCGGGGCTGAGCAAGCCGCCTCCGCTTTTCGTTGTTTCCCGCAGGAGTCGAGCACCTTCCGCTCCAATCAACTTTCAAAGGATAGTTTTTCACTAAAACTAAACAGATTGTCAATTTAATCAACCCATCATTCTCCAATTGCAGAAAATATCGATTTTAAATATTGCTAATAGTTCTGGTTTATGAAAATGGCCTAAATAAAAGATGATTCCTCCGTTTTTTAGGGGGAATCATCTTTTTATGTACACGGTCATTCGAATGACCGCCGATCAATCGTTGGCTTTTTGGTAAATATTTGTGATGACATTGGCTGTTTCTTCGACGGCTTTGTTGGTTACGTCGATGACGTGACAGCCGATGCGGTCCGTTATTTTTTCAAAATACTTCAGTTCGTCTTCTATACGTTTTATATTCGCGTAGCTTGCCTGATCGTTCAGACCGAGAGACTTTAATCTTTCCCTGCGGATCGTATTCAGCTTCTCCGGGCTGATTTTTAATCCGAAGCATTTCTTGGGTGAAACCATAAATAATTCTTCAGGGGGATCTACTTCCGGTACAAGTGGAACATTCGCCACTTTGATCCTTTTCAGTGCAAGGTATTGCGACAGAGGTGTTTTTGACGTCCTGGACACCCCGACAAGAACAATATCCGCCCTGAGTATGCCCCTCGGGTCACGCCCATCATCGTATTTGACGGCAAATTCAATGGCTTCCACCTTCTTGAAGTAGTCGTCATCAAGCTTTCTGACAGTCCCTGGTTCAAACAACGGTTCCCTTTGGTAGGAAGATTGAAATTTGTCCATTAATGGACCGATGATATCAAATGCATAGAGCTCTTCCTTTTCAGATTGTTCTTTAATGTAAGCACGCATATCCGGCTTTACAAGGGTGTACACAATCAACCCCTGATTGAGCTTTGCCAAGGAAATCACTTCATCGATATGTTCGGTGTCCTCTATATACGGAAAGCGTTTAATGACCGTATTGGAACCATTGAATTGGCTAATCGCCGCTTTTGTGACTAATTCTGCAGTCTCACCGACCGAGTCGGATACTACATAGATGATCGGTTCTTTCACGATCGTTCACCACCTTCTAATATTCATCTGCCAACGCAACAAATGCTTTTGTTATATTGGTCTTCGTAATCCTGCCGATGACTTCTAAATCACCATTTTCGGTCTTTTTAATCACGGGGACAGAGTCGATTTGCTTATGAATCAAGTCCTTCGCCACACCGATCAGCTGGTCATCTTTTTCACAAACCGTGATATTGGGCATCCTTGTCATAATAATATTCACCGGCAATGTACTGAGTTCCTGCTTACCGATACTCGCTCTCAAAAGATCTTTACGGGACAGGACACCCACTAAGTATGTATTGGCGTCCACTACAAACAATGTTCCCACATCTTCCAGAAACATCGTTACGATGGCATCATACACGGAAACATTTTCATTCACCACAACCGGAATCGATTGATAATCCTTGACGAATATTTTGTTCAGGTTCTCCGTCAACAGCTGTGTCCCTGTTTTCCCTGTATAGAAATACCCTACCCTCGGACGGGCATCCAAGTAACCTGCCATGGTCAGGATGGCAAGATCGGGTCTTAGAGTCGCCCTGGTTAAATTTAATTGATCCGCAATATGTTCACCAGTGATAGGTCCGTTGTCTTTCACTATTTGCAGAATACGTTCTTGACGCTTATTAAGTTCGATTGTTACTCACCACCTAACGGTTTAACAATTTATGTTATACTTTATATTAAATATTATATACTATTTAACCAAAATGAAAAGAGCATATTATCATCCATTCGTGACAACCTATAGCTGAAATTCACTTTACAAAGAGTATCTTCTTTTGAACAAAACTTCAAATCTTTTCTCTTCTCAAAATCATTAGTTGTTTTTATTTCTTTATCATGGTAAAATGTCTTCATCTTATAACCAATAAGGCTATGATGGATCAATAATCCTTGCTAACTGATAAGCGACTGGGGACAGTGAAAGCCCAGATGGCATGGAGACGGCAATCCGGAGCTAATTACCGTTTTTAAAGTGGGTATACATTTATGTATATCAACTAGGGTGGAACCGCGAGTAACAAGCTCGTCCCTAGGCCTCAAGCGCCTAAGGACGAGCTTTTTTATTTACATAAATAATGAAAAGGAGTGACTTATATGTCAATGGAACAAGTAGTCAACTTAGCAAAGCACAGAGGGTTTGTTTTCCCCGGTTCAGAAATATATGGAGGACTTGCGAACACATGGGATTACGGCCCGCTTGGTGTAGAGTTGAAAAACAATATTAAAAAAGCATGGTGGAAAAAATTTGTACAGGAGTCCCCTTATAATGTGGGCCTTGATGCAAGTATCCTGATGAATCCGCAAACATGGGTAGCTTCCGGGCACGTTGGAAACTTCAATGATCCGATGATCGACTGTAAGCAATGTAAGACACGCCACCGTGCAGACAAAATCATCGAAAACGCCTTGGAAGCAAAAGGTATCGAGATGATCGTCGACGGTCTTTCATTCGAGAAAATGGAAGAAATCATCAAAGAGCATGATATTGCGTGTCCTGATTGCGGAAGCCACGATTTCACGGATATCCGCCAATTTGATCTTATGTTCAAAACGCATCAGGGAGTTACGGAATCTTCTACAAATGAAATTTATTTACGTCCCGAAACAGCACAGGGGATCTTTGTAAACTTCAAAAACGTTCAGCGATCCATGCGTAAGAAAATGCCTTTTGGTATTGCGCAAGTAGGTAAAAGCTTCCGAAATGAAATCACTCCTGGTAATTTCACATTCAGAACCCGTGAATTCGAACAGATGGAGCTGGAATTCTTCTGCAAACCTGGTGAAGACCTTGAGTGGTTCTCGTACTGGCGCGAATTCTGTAAAAACTGGTTACTGAATCTTGGAATGAGCGAAGACAATATGAGACTGCGTGATCATGATCAAGATGAATTATCCCATTACAGCAACGCGACAACGGATATCGAATACAAATTCCCGTTTGGCTGGGGTGAGCTTTGGGGTGTGGCAGATCGTACAGACTTCGACCTGAAGCGTCATATGGAACATTCAAATGAGGACTTCCACTATATGGATCCACAAACGAATGAAAAATATGTACCATACTGCATCGAGCCTTCCCTTGGGGCTGATCGGGTAACCCTTGCATTCCTATGCGATGCGTTCGAAGAAGAAGAACTCGAGAACGATTCACGTACCGTATTACGTTTTCACCCTGCACTGGCTCCGTTCAAAGCGGCTGTCCTGCCACTTTCGAAAAAGCTTTCCGATGACGCATTCAAAGTGTACGAAGAGCTTTCTCAAGATCTTATGATCGACTTCGACGAAACGGCATCCATCGGGAAACGTTACCGCCGCCAGGACGAAATCGGTACACCATTCTGTATCACATTTGACTTTGACTCTGTAGAAGACGGCCAAGTAACCGTACGTGACCGTGACACAATGGATCAAGTAAGAATGCCAATCAGTGAAGTGAAATCATTCTTGCAGGAGAAAATTAAATTCTAAAATTTTTTAAAAAAATCAGGCCCATTCACAAATGTGAATGGGCCTTTCTATATCACAAGCAGCATCTATAAAACTAGAATAAGTCCTTAAGGTTATCCATTTGGTCAAGAAACCTCCTGGATTTTAATGTCAGACCAGAGTTTTCATCGTAATAAGTCCTGATTACCCGCTTCAACTGACTTTTCGTTTCATCTTTCACCGATATATTTCCCAATCGATTGAGGTCGAAATAGTAAAATACCCTGAGAAGCTTCACAGTGCTTTGTGAGATCGGTAAATGATGTGGGTCTTCACTTAAACAGCGATGACAGATGAATCCATTTTCTTTAAAGGAAAAAGCGAATTCACCATCGGTCTCCCCACATACAGCACATCCATTCAAGTGAGGATACAACCCCATTACAGGGAGCATCTTCATTTCAAAAATATGCATCAGGATTTCCGGGTCATAGTCTTCATTCAAGTAGTGAAGAGTCTTGTAAAGCAATTCAAACAGGAAGGGGTTCGGCTTTCGGTCCTCCGTCGCTTTATCAAGGAGGTCCACGATGTAAGTAGCGTAAGCTGTCTTAAACAGATCCTCCCTCACATGCCTCAGGGACTCTGCCATCTCTCCCTGTTGAAGGGTACCCAGCCCACTTCCTTTAATAAAAAGGAAATAACCATATGTAAACAATTGTGAAATGGCGGATAGACGGCTATTAGGTTTCTTTGCCCCTCTAGCCATCAATCCAATCTTTCCGAATTCCCGTGTATATATGGTAACAATTTTGTTCGACTCACCGTAATGGTTGGTTCGAATGACAATTCCTTCACACTTCTGCAGCATTTAGCCACCTCCCGATCTCTACTTTCCCGGGTGATGACAAACTTATCACGTTAAAGGAAAATCTACTTCCGCTGTTTCTTCTTCAAAGCTGTAAGGATCTTCAAATGATTCCTTTTCAAGCTCCTTAAAAAGGAGATAGGTGTCTATACTTCCTGTCTGCGAAAAAAATTTCCATGTTAAGTCTAACATAAAAAACCCACCTTTCTGGATTTAAACTAGCAAGACTTCATAAGCTTTCTTGTGATTAGAATGAGCATTTTCTCTCTAAAACATGTGGCCTAAATATTGTTAATTATCAATATTCGTCGTCGCTGAAGCCAAAGTCACGGAGGTTTGCAGATCGGTTACGCCAATCCTTCTGTACCTTCACCCATATTTCGAGGTAAACCTTTGATCCCAACAGGTTCTCAATATCTAAACGCGAGCGCTTTCCGACTTCTTTGAGCATGGAACCCTGCTTGCCGATGACAATCCCCTTTTGGGAATCTCTCTCTACAATGATGGTGGCGATGACGTCAATGAGGTCCTTTTCTTCTTTTCTCTCCATCTTGTCGATCACGACTGCGATACTGTGCGGAATCTCTTCCCGTGTCAGGTGCAGAACCTTTTCCCGGATCAGTTCTGATACGATAAAACGTTCTGGATGATCGGTAATCTGATCTGCAGGATAAAATTGAGGCCCTTCCGGTAGTTGATCCTTCAGTAAATGCAGCAGCTGGTCCACGTTGTTTCCTTCGAGTGCTGAAATCGGGACAGTCGCCGCAAACGGGAACAGGTCATTGTATTGTTTAATCATAGGCAGTAAGGCGTCTGGATGGATCTGGTCAATCTTATTAAGAATGAGGTAGACCGGTGTCTTTACACCTTTCAACTTCTCTATGATGAAGTGATCTCCTTTTCCCAATCCTTCTTCGACGTTCACCATGAATAATATGACGTCCACTTCTTTTAAAGTGTTCTGAGCAATCTTCATCATGAAGTCTCCCAGTTTATGTTTCGGTTTGTGAATTCCAGGAGTGTCGATGAATATCATCTGGGCATCATCTGTCGTATAAACTCCTTGGACTTTGTTGCGTGTCGTCTGGGGCTTATCACTCATAATGGCAATCTTTTGACCGATGACCCGGTTCAGAAAAGTGGATTTCCCTACATTAGGTCTTCCAATGATGGAGATAAAGCCTGATTTGTATTCGGTGTTACTGATATTATTACTCATTTAGATCCTCCGGTGAAAAAGCTCCTGGTAATAGTTCTGCTACGGTTAATTCTTCTACATCGCCCGACAGGTTCGTCAATACGACTTTCATTTCTTTCGGGCAAAGTTCTGAAATGACTTGCCGGCATGCCCCGCATGGTGGAACAGGTCTTGCCGTGTCGGCCACAACCGCAATCATCGAATAGTCTGTATCGCCTTCTGAGTACGCCTTGAATAACGCAGTCCGTTCAGCACAGTTACACATGCTGTACGCTGCATTTTCAATATTGCATCCGTGATAGACCTTACCGTCCTTTGACAGAAGTGCCGCTCCCACCTTGAATTTACTATAGGGTACGTATGCTTTTTCCCTCGCTAGTTTAGCTTCTTGTATCAATTGTTCTGCATTCATTGATTTAACTCTCCTTTTAACCCTTACACATTCATTTTACTACAATTTTCATAAAAGAAAATGGGCTGTTATCATTTTGTAATAAAATAGTTAGATAATTCAAACTATTTATCAATTTTGTTCTTTGCTCCACTTATTCTATACAAGTATAAGAACGTTTTCAAATGAATTAAAGGCTGCAGGGAAGAAATCGCTTATTTTCTTCCCTGCAGCCTTTATTTTGCGGTCTTACAATGCTTTTTTTCAGATCAGGGAATCAGTTCCAAAAGCTTTGGAAGAAAGATGATGGTTCCTACGATCGCAGTACAGATTGCGAAGAGAAGAACCGAAGCTGAAGCCAGATCCTTCGCAGCCTTCGCAAGAGGATGATACCCTTCTATGGTAAGATCGACCGCCTTTTCAATGGCTGTATTCATCGTTTCAAGAGCAAGCACGGAAAAGACAAGGATGATCAGTATGACCCATTCCATGGCGGATACAGAGAGCAGGTAAGCAAGGAGGAAAACGACAATCCCTGCGAAAGAATGAATTCTGAAGTTCTGTTCCGTCGCCCAGACAGACTTCATTCCTTCCGCTGCATATCCAAAGGATTTTAAGAACCGGAATAAGCCGAATTTAGTCTCTTTTGAGTCCATATTCATCTAAAATGTCCTTTTGTCTCGTGAACATCTTCTTTTCCTCTTCTTCTTCCATATGATCGTACCCTAATAAATGAAGGAAGCCATGAAGGGCAAGAAAACCAAGTTCACGGGATACGGAATGGTTGTATTCTTCCGCCTGTTCTTTAGTTCGGTCAATGGAAATGATGATATCCCCGAGAACGCGGGGAATCCCTGCCCCTATGATTTCCACCTCATCCTCCCCCAGCTCTTCAAGGGCAAATGAAATCACATCCGTGGGCTGATCCTTTGCCCGGTATTCCCGGTTGATTTCCTGGATTCGGTCGTTGGTCACAAAGGTCACGGACACTTCGCTTTCATCCTCGATTCCCTCTTGTTCTGCAGCAAAGTTCAGGATATTTTGAACCAGCTGTGTCTGTTCCTCGGATACGGTTTCTGTTTCGTCAATAAAGTCGATTAATAAAGTCATGCCTATTCTCCTTTTGCTTGAAGTTCGGGGTACTCGATCCGTGGATGGAAGATTCCATTCAACGTTTCACATAGAGACCTCTTTACTGTCTCTAATTGCTTTAATGAAATATCACATTCGTTAAACTGCCCGTCCTGGAGGCGGTCTTGTACAATCGAATGGACAAGCTTTTGAATTTCTTCCTGGGTTGGTGATTTCTTCGACCTGACAGCCGCTTCTACACTATCCGCAATGCTGATGACAGCCGCTTCCCTCGTCTGAGGTTTAGGACCCGGATAGCGGTATTCTTCTTCCTTAACATCTTTCCCTTGTTCTTTTGCCTTATAATAGAAAAATTTCAACAGTGTCGTACCGTGATGCTGCTCGGCGATGTCGACGATTTCCTTTGGCAATTTATGTTTCCGGAGCATCCGGGCTCCATCTGAAGCATGACTAATAATAACATCCCGGCTTGTTTCAGGCGAGACCCGGTCATGGGGATTGCCCATATTCAGCTGATTTTCAATAAAGAAATGCGGACGTTTGGACTTCCCTACATCATGATAGTAGCATCCGACCCTGGCGAGTAACCCGTTGGCCCCGATGGCTTCACACGCGGCTTCCGCAAGGTTCGCCACCATGACACTGTGATGATAGGTCCCCGGCGCATCAGTCAACAGTTTCTTCAATAACGGTTGTGTAGGACTTGAAAGCTCGACCAGTCTCATGGATGAAAGAATCCCGAATCCCGCTTCAAAAAACGGGAGGAAACCGATCGTGAGGATAGAAGACATGATACCCGATACCAAGGCAAACACTATATAATACACATATTCGCTATTCGAATAGGAAGTACCGCTTAATAGGATTAAAAATCCAAGGATCAGGATATTGACAAGTGCTACGTAAATCCCAGCCCTTAAAATATTCGATCGCTGATTTCGGCTTACAAGGAAAAGAATTCCTGATACACCACTGAATAACGTATAAATCGCAATTTCGATATCGATGGATCCGGAGAACTGCTGGTGAAACACGATACTCGAGCAGGCAGAAAGGATGAAAACCATCATCATGGCAATCCGTTCATTCAGTAGGATCCTCAATATCATACCCGTGAACGCCGCCGGGAATATGAAGGCAATATCATTGATTTCCAGCTGCTCCATCAGTCCTACGATCTTCATGATCAAGAGTGATATGACAAAAACGATACTTGTGAGGATCAAGTAATTTTGCTTTCTTTCCTCGGTGACTTCAAGTGTGTAGAAGAAATAATAGAGTGAACTTATCACAACAAGGACGAAGAGTGCCAGTCCGACATATGGCCTGAAGGAAAATGTGTCCTCAACCATCCCCAGATTCTTCAGGATGCTGTATGTTTTAGGTGTGATCAGCTCCCCGTCTTCAACGATGACGCCACCTTCAATAATTTCAACCTTTTCCACGTTTGCCTCGGCGAGCTTCTTTAACTCATCCGTTTTTTCAGCATCGTAGAATAGCGTCGGCTCAATGGCAACTTTCCCCAGTTTAACGGCAGCGGTGGATAAATCACCATTAAATGAGTAGTTGGTGATCCGTTGTTCCAAATTCAATTTCGCTTCATTTAATTCTTCCTCTTTCACCCCGTTTTCCATGATGATTTTCATTTGTGTGGTAACGATGGTCTCTACACGGGACAAGTCATCTTCTGACGCCTCAAGAAGCGTTTTTAACACGTCATCACTCAGACTGTTGGTGACATTATTATTTTTATCCTTCGGCAATTTAGCTTTCAGAAGCTTTAGCTGATCATTTATATTGGTACTTGGTGGCGGTTTTAAATCTTCCTCTTCCCCCGCCTGCTGTTTCGACTCATTTTTCACTTCATTTACACTTTCCAACAGAGAGTGAATCAATGAAGTAGAGTTATCGATCGCCCCTTCCTTGGGTGTATATACACTTGCCACTTCTGCCTTTGCTTCTTCCTTCTTCTTGGCAGTGGCCTCCTTATCGACGAATTTCTTAGGAGCTCTTATCGTAGTGGGGGCATCTTCATATAAATTAATATCCAGCGTTTTCGGTTTCACATTTCCATACAGGACACCGAAAACAATGATGCCGAGAAGCACAAATAAGAGATTGGTAAATAATCGGTAGCTGAGAAAGCTCCTTATTTTGAGTAGAAATGGGTGAGTTTGCATAAAGAACCCCCTGTTGTGTATAAACAATTTCAGATAGCCATATGTAAAGGCATTTAGTAATTATGTAAAATCATAACAGTTTTTGACTTATTTATCTATGTATTGCCTAACAAAAAAGATTGATCCACGGCCAGGCCGGATCTTATGATGGCGGCATGGATCAACTGGATCAATCTCTCTTTGTCTATTTTTCGATTGTTTCATAGGCATCGATAATTTTCGCGACCAACGGATGACGGACTACATCGGCTTGATCGAGGTAAATGAACGACACTCCTTTAACATCTTTTAAAATCCGTTCAGAAGAAATCAATCCTGACTCGCTGCCCCTTGGCAGATCTACCTGGGAACGGTCTCCAGTGATAATCATCTTGGAATCAAAGCCGAGCCTTGTCAGGAACATTTTCATTTGTGCCTTCGTTGTATTCTGGGCCTCATCAAGGATCACGAACGCATCATCGAGTGTACGGCCCCTCATATATGCAAGAGGCGCGATTTCGATGGTACCCCTCTCAATCAGGCGGGCGGTATGCTCTGCTCCCAGCACATCATGCAGGGCATCATATAGGGGTCTGAGATAAGGGTCCACCTTCTCTTTCAAGTCACCTGGAAGGAACCCTAGGCTTTCACCTGCTTCCACAGCCGGCCTCGTCAGGATGATCTTTTTGACCTGCCCATTCTTTAAGGCATGTACAGCCATGACAACGGCTAAATAGGTCTTCCCTGTTCCGGCTGGCCCGATCCCGAACACCATATCATGCTTCTTGATGGATTGGATGTACTGGCGCTGCCCCAAGGTTTTTACCCGTATGGATTTACCTTTCGCGTTCTTTGTAATCTCTTCATTGTACAACTCTGTAAAATATTCAAGCGTCCCTTGTCTGCCCATTTCTATGGCATAATGGACATCACGCTGGCCGATATTGATCCCTTTACGGATCACAGCCACCAGTCGATCAGAAATATCAACGGCGAGACTTACATCTTCTTCTTTACCTGAAACCAGCAACTCTTCGCCTCTTGTTACGATCGAAACGTGTAATTCCTGTTCTATTAATTTAAGGTGGGAATCTGAAACACCGAACAAAGCGAGGGCTTCATTGGGGTTTTCAAGTTGTAATTTCATTAAGATTTCATCTGACATTCGTTAGTCTCCTTGAATAAGTGGTTGTCCTTCTGCAATATTTTCTATTACTTTGAAGTGAATGGTTACCCTAACTTTACCATTCTCCACCTTTTCTTGCAAAATTTTTCCCCCTCTTATTTCTGCATCTTCAGGGAGGGAGGATTCCAGGTTACTTTTGGCAAGCTTTTTCGCAGCCATGATTGCTTCGGATTTTGTATAGGTTCTCTCCACGTCCTCTTTCTCTTTCATGCTTCGGTCAATATAATAAACTGGTAGCTCCCATTTCAAAAAACGCAGTGGCTTTTTCGTTTCTTCCACAACGACGTCCTTAAATTCCGTTTTCCCGAATCCCCATACCTGAATATTCATTGAACCGAACCCAAGATAATGTTTTCTTTTCTCGTTTCCGCTGAACACGATAAAGCGTGACTTCAGCGGGAGTTCAACCGATGTCTTATACCATGTTTCCCCCAGTATCTTCGCTTTCGCCGAGACCCCTTTCGGCTCCTTTTCATTCCCGATCAGACCCGATACAAGGAGCTGTCCTTTATTGACGTAATCATTGACGTTTACCTGGGGATCCCCTTCTTCTACAAACATATCCGTGATGATGGCTTTCTTTTTGGCTACAATATGCTGAAGGCCTGTTGATTCAGGTGGAACAGGGGCATTCTTTTCCACCACTTGAAAGTGAAAGGTTGTCCCTTGCAACTCCACGCCTACCCACGTGATATTATCCATCCTGTAGGATAACTCACGCTGAATGTTCTCTACATCGGGGATGGAGAACTGCATCTTCCCCTTTGAAACCCCCATCTCCTCCAGTTCCTTTCGTATACTGTGCTCAGTTTGAGGTGACGCACCTTTAATCTCTATGCCCCACACCATATTGGAAAGAAGGAATACGATGACGAAGAATGCCAGTCCACCAATCATGAAACCCGAATTTTTCAGTGATCTTTTGAATAGAAAAGGAACCCCCTGACCTCTTAGAAATGTCACTTTACACTCGGATGCCCGAACCGCTCTTCGGAAGTTATGTACATCTTCTAAGGATAAGTAAAAGGTGATGGTTTCCGTTCCCGCTCTCTTCACATTCCATATGGTGATACCAGCCCTGAGCAATTGATTGATGACCCGCTCGACTAATCTGCCTTCTATTTTGACTAATACCTTTCCCCTCAGAAAGGTGAACCATTGATTCTTCAAATCCGTCCCTCCTATTGTTCTAAATAGATCACTTCTACGATCTTCCCCTGAAGGAGAATTTCTTCCGGAAGGATCATCTTGATGACAAATTGCTCCCCTTTTATTAACAGTTGACCCTGTTTAAGCACAAGCCGCACCTCCCGATCTGTGAAGGTCAACAGACCCCGGTGATTTTCTATATAGATATGAATTTGTCCAATCATTGTGACGCGAGGAAGGTCCATCATGACATCTTCGGGTAAATCCATTTTCTGTGTCATCCATTTTCGCATCTGGTGCAAAAAGCTTTTCGCCATAAAAAAAGAACCCCCTTTCATCTCATATGTATGAAATGAAAAGGGGGTTCATCACTTTTATTTTTGATGATGGCGTTTTTTTGATTTCGGAGGACCGAACACCTCTGAAAAAATAAATCCTTTAACGATATCATCTTCATTTTTGAAATCAAGGATCAGACCCGAGTCATCCCGAATCTTCTTTGCCCGGTTCTGGTGGGCTTCAAGTTTCCTTGAATATCGTTCTTCTTGTTTCTGAAGGCTGGAATAAGTAGAGTCTGCCTCCCTCTTTTTGTCTTCGAAACGGTTTTGAATGGAAGAAACGGCCTCTTTTACAGGCTCTTTATATGACCTTGGTTCCCTCCGTACGCTTCGTTCCCTCTCCACTCTTTCCCTGCCTCTTCCAACAGGCTCGGGAGAAGCGGGAGAGGCCGTTTGAATTGGCTTATGCCTCACAGGTTTATTGGAAGGAGGCTGTTTCACTTTATTGAATATGGATGTGATGATCCCAATCATTACTAAAACGATCAATGATTCCATGGAGATCCTCCTTTCTGAAAAAAGGGAGATTACTTATCACTCTTCGGATCTTTTTTATCCCCTGTCAGCTTTCCGATCGAGTCTCTCATTTCTGTATCGGCATCGATATTCTTCAAGTTCATATAGTCCATCACACCGATGTTACCTGACCTGAGTGCTTCAGCCATGGCAAGAGGTACTTCTGCTTCCGCTTCCACCACTTTCGCTCTCATTTCTTCTACCCTTGCTTTCATTTCCTGCTCATTGGCAACGGCCATCGCTCTTCGTTCTTCCGCTTTCGCTTGGGCAATGTTCTTGTCCGCTTCTGCTTGTTCTGTTTGCAGTTCCGCTCCGATATTCTTGCCGATATCAACATCCGCAATATCAATCGAGAGTATCTCAAATGCCGTACCTGCGTCCAGACCTTTTGAGAGGACTGTCTGAGAAATCAAATCCGGGTTTTCCAATACCTTTTTGTGATTGTCGGATGAACCGATCGTTGATACAATCCCTTCCCCAACACGGGCAACGATCGTTTCTTCACCGGCACCACCGACAAGGCGGTCGATATTCGCACGGACCGTAATTCGCGCCTTGGCCTTCACTTCGATCCCATCCATGGCCACACCCGCGATGAACGGTGTTTCGATCACTTTAGGGTTAACACTCATCTGAACGGCTTCAAGCACGTCACGACCTGCAAGGTCGATCGCAGCACAGCGTTCGAAAGACAATTCAATATTTGCACGATGAGCAGCAATCAGTGCATTGACCACCCGGTCTACATTACCTCCAGCAAGATAGTGACTCTCCAGCTGGTTGATCGTTACCGTAATCCCCGCTTTATGAGCTTTAATCAGCGGATTGATGATACGGCTTGGTATAACACGTCTAAGCCTCATCCCCACAAGTGTGAAAATGCTGATCCTGACCCCTGCCGCGATTGCTGAAATCCACAGCATGACAGGTACAAATGTAAATAATATAGCTAAAACGATAATGCCCACCACAATCGCAACGAGCAGTAGAATCGAACTTGGTCCTATAACCATATTTTCTTACCTCCTAAAGTATTATGAAATGTCTCTTACAACAATCCTTGAACCTTCCACCTTCACAATCTTAACCTTTTCACCTGCTTTAATAAAGCCGCCTTCTGTAACCGCATCGATTCTTTCATCATCCACGATCACGGTACCGGATGGCCTTAAAGGTGTCTTGGTCACACCCATTCTTCCGATCAAATCCAATCGATTCGCATTTGATACATATCCGCTTTCTGTGCTGGTGGAATCATTTAAAATGATTTTGTTGAAAAATTTCATTTTTTTACCAAACACCTTTACAAAGATAATCACTGTCGCAACGGCAATTAATAAAGCAATCAGAACTGATACCCCCATTTGCATCATATCGCCCCCAGCCAACATAATACTTGCAACGATCGCTCCTATACCAAGGACGCCCGCAAGCCCGCCTGGGAGGAAGAACTCCGCGACGATGAGAATGATGCCAATGACGAAAAGAACGATGGTTTCATATCCCGCAAGCCCTGCAACCAAGTGTCCATAAAAGAATAATACAAGGGAAATCAAGCCGATAGAACCGGCAATTCCAAAACCGGGTGAATAGAGCTCCACAATCAGCCCGATGCTTGCCAGGGATAAAAGAATGGGGACAACGACAGGATTCGTGATGAAGCGGGCGAGTTTTTCCGCGAACGTTTCATCCACCCGATTCACAGAGGATTTATCCACTCCAAGCGTTTCATACAACTCATCGAGGTTCTTGACTGTCCCTTCGGAATAACCGATTTCCTTCGCTTCCTTTGATCCCAGCGTCAATAGTTCACCTTTTTCAATCCCCAGCTCTTCTATGACAAGGGACTCATCTGCCATGGCCAGAGCATATTGAGGATCTCTCCCATTTGATTCAGCGGCACTTTTCATGGCAGACAGCCAGTAGCTCTGGGCTTTCTTATCAGCCGCATTCCCCTCCTGATCAATGACCGCTGCAGCACCCATCTGTCCATTCGGGACCATATAGATCTCATCTGCATGGAGGGAAATGAACGCCCCCGCAGACAAAGCATGGTCGTTTACAAATGCAATCGTTTTTACATCGATTCCATCAAGGAGCTGCCCGATATCGCCCGCGGCATCCACCAGTCCCCCAGGGGTATCAATATCGAAAATGATCAGTTCCGCATTGTCGTCTTCCGCATCTTTAATCGCTCTTTCCAAAAATGCATGAAGTCCCCTTTCCACCTCTTTTTGAATGGGAATAACGTATACCTTATCCGAATTCGCGGCAGAACTGATCAGCGGTTGGACAAAGGTGCCCCCCAGAATCAGCATCAATAATACAAGTATACTTCTTCTCAACTTAACCCCCTCGTTTCAGGTAATATTCCTTGATACTTTATGTACGGATGACCTACTATTAAAGTTTCATCTTTTTGAAAAAATATGTTATTAATAATGGATCGAGTCACCTGTTCCACCTGAAAATGATTTTAAAAAAACCGGAAAGCATCAAGCTTTCCGGTTTCTTTAATCTTATGATAGATGTTGAAGAACAAGTTTGTTGACGAGAGCTCCATCGGCTTTCCCTTTTAATTTAGGCATGATTGCTCCCATCACTTTGCCCATATCGGCTTTAGAAGTAGCACCTACCTCCGCTACCGTCTGTTCGACAATAGCAGAGACTTCTTCTTCTGAAAGCTGCTTAGGCATATATATTTCGACGTAAGTCAGTTCTGTTTGAATTTTTTCAACGAGGTCTTCGCGACCGGCGTTTTGAAATTCCTGGAGGGAGTCTTTCCGTTGCTTCACTTCTCGAGAAAGGACAGTCAACTCTTCGTCTTCAGAGAGTTCCTGTTTCCCATGTTTGATGGCTTCATTTTGAAGTGACGCCTTAAGCATGCGGATAACGGAAAGCTTCTCTTTTTCTTTATTTTTCATCGCTTGTTTCATATCATCATTTAAACGATTGAGAAGACTCATACTTACACCCTCTCTTAGAACTTACGCTTTCTTGCAGCTTCTGATTTCTTTTTGCGTTTTACGCTTGGCTTTTCATAAAATTCGCGCTTTCTAAACTCTTGTAAAGTTCCTGTTTTAGAAACTGAGCGTTTGAAGCGACGAAGAGCATCTTCAAGCGATTCGTTTTTACGAACAACTGTTTTTGACATCTCTCTTTCCCTCCCTCCGAACACACTACACTTACATGTTCAAGTCAAGAAATGGTTTGTACCAATTTCTTAAGACGCAGAGATTTCTGACGTCCTTTACTTCACCAATAGGTCATGGCTTTGCCCTTGTCTTTTTGTCACAAGGGGACAGAAAGTGTATGTCTTTCTTGGATGGATTCTTTAATATTATAAAGAAATCCATGTACTTTGCCATTATAATATATGATATGTGTCAGGTCAACAATTTATCATAAAACACTCATTTAAATAGGCATGTCTGATTGATTTCCCCCATACATTTGTATTAATCGTACTTGTATACAGGAGGAATCCGATGATCTTACATGGAATCGCTTTTATTTTTTTCATCTTATGTTTTTTATTCGGCATGACCTGGCTCAGGTCGGGGCTATTTAATATTGCAAATCAGAAAATCAAGACTTGGCTTCATTACCTCACGAGCACCCCAGTCAAGGGCGTCATGACAGGGACCATTGTCACCGCCTTCATTCACAGCAGTTCCGCCGTCATGGTCCTCACAGTGGGACTTGCTTCCTCCGGTCTGATCCCTTTCCGTCAAACCATCGGCATCATGCTTGGTTCGAATATCGGGACTACTTTCACCCTTGAAATGTTCACCCTGGATATGAACTATCTCATTGTGCCATCCATGATCATCGGGTGTGTACTGTATTTTTTTAGATCTCCACAGATCAGAAGCAGTGGCATGATCTTTATAGGCTTCGGATTGATCTTCACCTCGATCCGGGCCATCCAATGGCTTGCAACGCCTTTGACGACGCACGAGTCCTTGCGTTCTTACATGATTCAGGTAAATGAACATCTTGTCCTTGCATTACTGATTGGATGCGTGTTAACGGCCATCATACAATCGAGTACCGTCGTTACCGGAGTGACAATGGGGTTTCTGGCTGCAGGTTCGGTTGATCTCCATGCAGGAATAGCTATTATGCTCGGTGCAAATGTCGGCACTTGTATTACAGCCTTCATTGCAAGCATCGGAGGCGGCACCCAAGCCAAGCTGACGGCATACGCGCATATCTGGCTAAATGTGATGGGAGTGGCACTTTTCATTCCCTTTATCCCTCTGTTGGGTATAGTCGTACAGACGCTTGCCGGTTCTGCTGATCTTCAACTGGCACACGCCAGTGTCCTATTCAACCTTATATGTTCCCTGCTTGTTCTTCCATTCGCCAATTCGTTTGCCCGATTAATCGAGAAGGTTCACCTGCATAAAAAAAGCTGAGCGGGTACCCACTCAGCTTTTTTTATCTTATTAATAATCAGAATCGCTTGTTAAACCTTGGACAATTTTCACACCTGAGCTTGCTCCTAAACGAGTAGCCCCGGCTTCGATCATCGCTTGTGCGTCTTCAAGGGAGCGTACGCCGCCTGAAGCCTTCACGCCGATATCAGGTCCAACCGTTTTTCTCATTAAAGCGATATCTTCTACCGTTGCTCCGCCAGTCGAGAAGCCTGTCGATGTTTTCACATAATCCGCTCCCGCTTCCACAGCAAGTTGACAAGCTTTCACTTTTTCTTCATCAGTCAGAAGACATGTTTCAATGATGACTTTAGAAAGTGCCTTCCCTTTAGATGCTGCAACGACCGCTTCAATGTCACGTTTTACTAGTTCATGGTCGCCGCTTTTTAGTGCACCGATATTGATGACCATATCGACTTCCGTTGCTCCTTTTTCGATCGCATCTTTTGTTTCAAACGCTTTCGTTTCAGGTGTAGAAGCTCCAAGCGGGAATCCGATCACCGTACATACTTTCACTTCTGTACCGCTTAATAATTCACTGGAATATTGTACCCAGGTAGGATTTACACATACAGAAGCAAACTTGTATTCTTTCGCTTCCTGGCAAAGTACCTCCACTTGGTCTTTTGTTGATTCAGGTTTAAGTAAAGTATGATCGATCATACTTGCAATGTTCATAGTCATTAATTATCTCTCCTTTAACAGTTGTCCGTACCTCTCTTATCATACCAAAACACAGAGAAAAAGACGAGTACTTTGTAGTATCTCCCAAAATAAAGAAAACCTTTTCATATTCCTGCAAAAGGGTTGCCTCTCAGTAAGCAAGCAGTAGTGGATTTCCACTCCAGATGCTCGCCTTCCGCCCGAGGAAAGCGAAGTCTTGCACGGAAATCAACAGCGGTGTAACACGATTATTTTAGTCGGTATACTCTCGCCTCGTATGGTTTGAGGGTCAACTTGCTTAACTCCCCATGGTTCTCTACTTCATAGTTGTTCAATAGAAGGTTCTCTGATGATACGTTTAGTTTACCAAGGTCACAAACGGCGTTCTTTGTGGAAAGGTTTGTGATGACGACCATGGATGTATTTTCTCCTGTGCGGGTATAGGCATAAATTTGCTTGTCTTTTTCAAGCAGCAAATCATAGATTCCGTACGTGAAGACGTCTTCCCTTTTCTTAAGTTGAATCATTTTCTTGTAGAAGTTGAGGATGGACTTTTCATCTTTTTCCTGTGCTTCTACGTTGATCGTCTTATAGTTTGGATTCACTTTCATCCAAGGTGATCCACTTGTGAATCCGCTGTTTTCCCCGGCTGACCATTGCATCGGTGTTCTGCTGTTATCACGGGACGAAGCCCAGATGATTTCCATGATATCTTGATGAGGGACCCCTTCTTCACGTTTTAGACGGTATAGATTTTTCACGGCTACATCATCATAATCTTCGATGGAAGGAAATTGAACGTTTGTCATTCCGATTTCCTGTCCCTGATAGATGAAAGGTGTCCCCTGCATCAGGAAATACATGGCTGCCATCGCTGTGGCACTTTCTTTCCAGTACTCCTTGTCGTTCCCCCAAGTCGAAACAACACGGGCTTTATCATGATTTTCGATGAAAAGGGCATTCCAGCCGTTTCCTTCCAGCCCTTTTTGCCAACGAGTGAGCACCTTTTTCAATTCAACGATGTCGAGAACCGGATTTGTTTCCGCATCCCACAATCCAAGATGTTCAAATTGAAAGATCATATCCATCTTTCCGTTCTCTTTACCGACCCATAGTTCCGCTTCATCTGCCTTCACACCGTTTGCTTCTCCAACCGACATCACGTCATAATTGGCATACGTACGATCCTTGAATTCCTGAAGGAACGTATGGATCCCTTTTTGATTCATATGCATGTCAAAGGAAGAAACGTATTTTTCCTTCTTCGGATTCGGCATATCCGGCAGACCAGCACGCTTCTTTATATGACTGATAGCATCGATTCTGAAGCCGTCGATTCCTTTATCCAGCCACCAATTCACCGTATCATATAGTACCTCACGCACTTCTTCGTTTTCCCAATTCAGATCTGGCTGCTTCGTCGAGAAGACATGGAGGAAGTATTGCTCCGTTTCTTCATCATACTGCCAGGCAGATCCCCCGAAAATACTTTCCCAGTTGTTCGGTTCTTTGCCTTTCACGCCATCTCTCCAAATATACCAATCACGCTTTGGATTGTCCTTTGAACTTTTTGATTCGATAAACCAAGGGTGCTCATCACTAGTATGGTTCAGGACAAGGTCTATGATGAGTTTCATATCTCTATTATGAACTTCTTTCAATAATTGGTCGAAGTCTTTCATCGTTCCGAAGTCTTCCATGATATCCTGATAATCCGAAATATCATAACCATTATCGTCATTAGGGGATTTGTACATTGGACAGATCCAAATCACATCGATCCCTAACTCTTTAATATAATCCAAACGCTGAATGACTCCCTGTAAGTCCCCGATTCCGTCACCGTTTGAATCCTGGAAACTTCTAGGATAGATTTGGTATCCCACTGCCTCTTTACGCCATGCCTTTTTCATCGTAACACCTCATCAAAGTATAGTAAGATACAAACGCTTACATTTAATGCAATCGTTTGCACTATTGTTTAAAAAAAAGACTCTTTTCAAATATTCGATTAACAATACTAGTTTACAACCTTCTTCTGCACTAATCAATAGATAATTCGATTCTAACAAAAAAAGAAAGTGGTTACAAAGTATTATTGTGCGAAAATAAAATGCAAGGCACCCGAACGAAACGTCAGGTGCCTTCATCTATTAAATGGCTGCTTTTTCTTCTGATTCTTCAAGTACTCGTACAAATTGGCCTTCGTTTAAAGGATAACCTGCTTTGGTGAGTTTCACTTTCACAACCTTCCCTACCATCTCTTCGGTTGCAGGGAACACCACTTTCAAGTAGTTATCCGTGTATCCTACATAGAGATCATCCTGATAGATTTCTTCAGGGATTACCTCCAGTACTTCGTTTTCGAATACTGAAGCGTATTCTTTCGCTAATTGGTTCGAAAGTTCAATTAAGCGGTGGACACGTGCGTTCTTGATGTCTTCATCAATCTGATCGTCCATTCGGGCTGCAGGCGTGCCTGTCCGTTTTGAATAAGGGAAAACGTGAAGCTCAGAGAATTTATGCTCTTTGATGAAATGATACGTTTCCATGAATTCTTCTTCCGTTTCACCAGGGAAACCAACAATGACATCGGATGTAACGGCCAGTCCGGGAAGGGCTTTTTTAAGCTTCTCTAAACGCTCGGCAAAAAATTCCATCGTATATTTTCTGCGCATTCTCTTTAGGACCGTATTGGATCCTGATTGAAGTGGAATGTGCAGATGCCTTACCACGATATCGGATTGATCGATCACTTCAATGACTTCATCCGTCAATTGACTCGCTTCGATGGAGGATATGCGAATTCTCTTAAGACCCTTCACATTTTGCTCAAGATCTTTAAGGAGCATAGCAAGATTGTAGTCTTTCATGTCCTCTCCGTATCCGCCTGTATGGATCCCTGTCAGGACAATTTCTTTGTATCCTGCATCAACAAGCTGCTGGGCCTGGTGAATGACTTCTTCTGGGTCGCGGGATCTCATCAGTCCACGTGCCCAGGGAATGATACAGAACGTACAGAAATTGTTGCAGCCTTCCTGGATCTTAAGCGAGGCACGGGTACGGTCCGTGAATGCCGGGACATCCAATTCTTCGTACACGCGATTCTTCATTATATTTGTGACGCCATTGATCGGTTGACGCTCTTTTTTGTATTCCTCGATATACGTAAGCATTTTCCTGCGATCCTGTGTGCCGACAACGACATCGACTCCCGGGATGGCCATGATTTCGGCTGGGGACGTTTGGGCATAGCAACCTGTTACACAGATGACCCCGTCAGGATTTTTCCGGATAGCACGGCGGATGACCTGCCTGCTTTTCTTATCCCCTGTATTGGTTACAGTACATGTATTGATGACATACACATCTGCGATCGAGTCATATTCTACGCGTTCATACCCTTCTTCTTTAAATAGTTGCCAGATGGCTTCAGTTTCGTAGTGGTTCACTTTACACCCTAGAGTGTGAAACGCTACTGATGGCATTACAATCACCTCATAAGTTCTAATTGATAGCTGATGGCTGAGAGAACATATAATGGAGCCGTCTCCGTTCGGAGGATCCTTGGGCCAAGGCCGCATGTAAGAAAGCCTCCGCTCCTCAACATCTCTATTTCTTTCTCCGATAATCCACCTTCTGGGCCGAATACGACCAGTACACTTTGCCCGTTACCGATGGAGGACAACATCTTTGACAGGTTCCCTTTTTCACCGGCACGTGCTTCTTCTTCATATGCGACAAGTTTATAATCGAACTGACTGCCTGCTTGAATCAATTGTTTAATTGAAAGGGGTGCAGAAACATCAGGGACGAGAAGTCTATGCGACTGTTCAGCCGCTTCCTTCACAATCTTTTCCCAACGCTCTATCTTTTTCTTTGCTTTTTTTTCGTCCCACTTCACAATGGAGCGATCCGCATTAAAAGGGATAAATTGAGTGGCTCCAAGCTCTGTTCCCTTTTGGAAAATCAACTCCAATTTATCCCCTTTCGGCAGTCCGCTCGCAATGGATACTTTAATTGGTAATTCTTTCGTCGATGTTTCCCATTGTACTATTGATAGCTTGACTGCGTCACTGGTAATCGTTTCAATACAGGTGATCGCTGATGCCTGATCCTTGAAGACAACGAATACTTCCTCCTGTTCCTTCATTCTCATGACACGGACAATATGATGATAATCATCCCCCGTGATCGTAATCGGATCATTTTCTCGATATAGGTCTTCTATAAAATATCGTTGCATACAGTCTCAACTCCACCGTTTTCACTTTGTATTATTCAGGTTTTATAGCGATGATCGCAACCCAGTCTTCCATTACCATGATCTCTTCGATATGGAAACCGGCAGCTTCCAAAGAGTCACGTACTTCCTGCTTTTTAGGCTGGATGATTCCGGAAGTGATAAAATATCCACCCGGCTTCACAAGCTCGTATGCGTCTTCTGTAAAGCGCAGGATGATTTCAGCCAGGATGTTCGCCACGATCACATCAGCCTGTCCGGTCACCCCGTTCAATAGATTGTTGGCATCCACCGATACCGTTTCCTGAACTTTGTTCAACTTTACATTCAGCCTTGCTGAACGAACCGCGACTTCATCCAGGTCATATGCACGTACTTGGTCAGCAGCTAATAAAGCCGATGCAATGGATAATACACCTGAGCCCGTGCCGACATCAATGACGGAATCATGTTCTTTTACGATCCGCTCAAGTGCCTGGATACACATGACGGTAGTAGGGTGAGTACCCGTTCCGAACGCCATGCCCGGGTCCAGCTCAATGATGAGTTCATCACTGTGAACCGGAGTATAATCTTCCCAGGTTGGAACAATCGTAAATTTATCGGAAATCTTCACCGGATGGTAATATTTCTTCCAAGCCGTAGCCCACTCTTCTTCATTCACTTCAGAAATCTCCACTTTGTTTTCACCAATGTCGATATCATACGTAACGAGGTTCGTGATGCCCTGCTTGATCTCGTCAACGGTTTCCCCCAGGAAACTATTGACGGGCAAATAGGCTTTGACCATGACGCCATCAGATGGGTAGTCATCAGGGTTGAGTTGGTAGATCTCTCCAAACATATCTTCTCTTTCCTTAACTAATTCGGCAGGATCTTCAATAACCACACCGCTTGCCCCTGATTCATGAAGAATGTTTGAAATCGGCTCAATCGCTTCATTCGTTGTAAGAATACTGATTTCTGACCATTTCATTGATCTACCAACTCCACTCTTTAGTTATTCGCCTTTAAAGGCCTTTTTTACTTTATCAAAGAAACTTTCATGCTGTTCATCAGGAATTTGACCGCTGATGTCAGCAAATTCTCTCAATAATTGTTTCTGTTTATCCGTCAGCTTGGAAGGGGTGACCACTTTCACCTGAACATGCTGATCCCCCGTACCGTAACCTCGAACATTCGGTACGCCCTTGCCTTTCAAGCGGAATCTCGTACTCGTTTGAGTACCTGCAGGGACTTTCAACTTTACTTTACCGTGTAAGGTCGGTACTTCAATTTCATCACCCAATGCGGCCTGGGCAAACGTTACAGGCATTTCGCAGTATATGTCATCACCGTTACGTTCGAAGAAATCATGTGAACGGACGTGGAAAACTACATACAGGTCACCTGCAGGGCCGCCATTAATACCCGGTTCTCCTTGACCTGTCACGCGCAGCTGTTGTCCATCATCGATACCAGCAGGGATCTTAACAGCGATTTTACGGCGTTTCTGTACTTTACCTGCACCGCCACACGTTGAACATTTTTCCTTGATTTGTTTACCTGTACCGTTACAGTAGTGACAAACCCTTCTGTTCACAATGCGGCCGAATGGTGTATTCTGTTCAACATTCAATTGACCGGATCCATTACAGTGAGAACATGTATTGACCTTTGTACCAGGCTTCGCTCCCGAACCATGGCACGTATCACACTCTTCTTCTCTCGGAATTTCGATTTCGGTTTCTTTCCCGAATACCGCTTCTTCAAATGTCAGAGACATTGTGTATTGAAGGTCCGCTCCTTGACGGGGAGCATTTGGATCTCTTCTCCGGCCCCCGCCGCCTCCACCGAAGAATGTGTTGAAGATATCCTCGAAACCACCGAAACCGCCGCCGCCAAAGTCTCCTCCGCCGCCGAATCCCTGGTTAGGGTCCGTGTGTCCGAAACGATCATACTGAGCGCGCTTCTGATCATCACTTAACACTTCATACGCTTCCGATATTTCTTTGAACTTTTCATCCGCATCCGCTTCTTTATTAATATCCGGATGATATTTTTTGGAGAGCTTGCGGTATGCTTTCTTCATTTCGTCTTTTGAGGCGTCTTTTCCAACCCCAAGAACCTCATAATAGTCCCGTTTACTCATTAAAACACCACTCCCGAATCCTTTGCATAAAGGTTATTTTAACATTGAGCTTCGACTATTATCAATAAAAACTCAACATTCCTTACTTTAGTTTGTGTCTGTTGATTGAAGGTTTCCTTCAATCATAGAAAAAGTCAAAGCCAAGAACCGCCCTGACTTTGACTTTTTCGTTCGTTTACACCTGATTATTTCTTATCGTCATTTACTTCTTCATATTCAGCGTCGACCACATCGTCATCTTTCGAAGCTTCGCCTTCAGCGCCTTGTGCTGCCTGAGCTTCCGCTTGAGCCTGCTCATAAAGCTTCATCGTTAAGCTTTGAACGATTTCCTGCAATGCGTCTTTCTTTTCGCGGATAAGATCAAGATCATCTTTCTCGATCGCTTCTTTCAGTTCAGCTTTTGCATCTTCCGCTTTTTTCACTTCATCTTCTTCTACTTTGCCTTCAAGATCTTTTAACGTTTTTTCCGTTTGGAAAACAAGTTGGTCTGCTTCGTTGCGAAGTTCAACTTCCTCTTTACGTTTCTTATCTGCATCGGCATTTTCTTCGGCTTCTTTCACCATGCGCTCTACTTCATCATCTGAAAGGCCTGTAGAAGATTTGATTGTGATGTTTTGCTCTTTGCCTGTTCCAAGATCTTTCGCACTAACATTCACAATACCGTTCTTATCGATATCGAATTTCACTTCGATTTGTGGTACTCCACGCGGTGCCGGTGGAATGTCCGCTAATTGGAAACGTCCAAGCGTTTTGTTATCAGCAGCCATCGGGCGCTCACCTTGTAATACGTGAATGTCAACAGCCGTCTGGTTATCAGCGGCAGTTGAGAATGTTTGGGATTTAGACGTCGGGATCGTTGTGTTACGCTCGATCAGCTTCGTAGATACCCCACCCATTGTTTCGATACCAAGTGATAGTGGTGTAACGTCAAGTAATACAACGTCTTTTACATCTCCAGTCAGAACTCCACCTTGAATGGCTGCACCCATCGCTACAACTTCGTCAGGGTTAACACCCTTAGATGGCTCTTTACCTGTTTCTTTTCTGATTGCTTCCTGTACTGCTGGGATACGAGTCGATCCCCCAACAAGGATGATCTTATCGATTTCACTTGCAGAAAGACCGGCATCTTTCATTGCTTGACGAGTTGGTCCCATTGTACGTTCTACAAGGTCAGAAGAGATTTCATCGAATTTCGCTCTGGATAGAGTCACTTCCAAGTGAAGGGGTCCTGCTTCTCCAGCTGTGATGAAAGGAAGTGAGATTTGAGTTGAAGTCACTCCTGAAAGATCTTTCTTCGCTTTCTCAGCAGCATCTTTCAAACGTTGAAGAGCCATTTTATCCTTAGAAAGATCGATTCCGTTTTCTTTTTTGAATTCAGCAACAAGGTAATCGATGATCACTTGGTCAAAGTCGTCTCCACCAAGACGGTTGTCACCGGCAGTCGAGCGTACTTCAAATACTCCGTCACCAAGTTCAAGGATGGATACGTCGAACGTACCGCCACCAAGGTCATATACTAGAATTGTCTGGTCCTGATCCATTTTATCAAGTCCATATGCAAGCGCTGCAGCAGTCGGCTCATTGATGATACGCTCTACTTCAAGACCTGCGATTTTACCTGCGTCTTTTGTTGCTTGACGCTCTGCATCGTTGAAATAAGCAGGTACAGTGATGACCGCTTTTTCAACTGTTTCTCCAAGGTAATCCTCTGCATATGATTTCAAGTGTTGAAGAATCATAGCTGAGATTTCCTGTGGCGTATATTCTTTTCCTTCTGCTTCTACTTTATGGTCAGTTCCCATGTGACGTTTCACTGAGATGATTGTGTTAGGGTTTGTGATCGCTTGACGCTTTGCTACTTCCCCAACTTGCTTTTCACCATTTTTGAACGCTACGACTGAAGGAGTTGTGCGGTTTCCTTCTGCATTTGCAATGACTTTCGGCTCTCCGCCTTCAAGTACTGAAACACATGAGTTTGTTGTACCTAAGTCAATACCGATAATTTTACTCATAGTAAGAATCCTCCCTGTTTTGTATATGTAATGTCTTGTTTATTGACTGACCTTCACCATGGAAGGACGAATTACTCTATCTTTCAATTTGTATCCCTTTTGGAATTCCTCAACAACGATATTACTATCGTAGTTTTCATCTTCCACCTGCATGACAGCTTGATGCATATGAGGGTCAAACTCCTGACCTACCGCTTCAATTTGTTCCACACCCTCTTTCTTGAGGGCTTCCACAAGACTTCTGTGAACCATTTCCATTCCTTGAAGCAGTTGTCTCGTTTGCTCATTATCAGCTTCTATATTCAAAGCACGTTCGAAATTATCCAGTGCCGGTAATAGTTCCGTAATCAGTCCTTGAGCACGATATTTTTCCTTCGATTCATTTTCCACGGTAATGCGACGGCGGAAATTATCGAAATCGGCTCTTAAACGAAGATAACGATTTTCAGACTCATTCAGCTTTTCCTCTAATTGTGAAAGCTCATCTGATTCTTGCTGCTCTTCAAGCACTTCCTCAGCTTGAGGTTCTTCAGCGAACACTTCTTCCACTGCTTCGCCTTTTTCCTCTTTCGCTTCCTGCTGCTCTTGTTTCGTTTCTTCAGACATAACATTCACCTCCTTAAAAATGTGATCCTGCCAGCGTTCGTATGAAGGCGCCGAAACGTCTGTTCAGACGCGCTTTCGGGGCCATATTTTCCTTTATACAATATGTCCACTAATCCTCACTTTGATACAGCTTCGTCAGAACCTTGGACATATCGTTTGAAAAGAAATTAAGTAGACTGACGACACGGGAATACTCCATCCGGGTAGGCCCGATGATCGCAATGGAACCTAATTGTTCTTTGCCAATCGAATAAGTAGCGGTTATGAGACTGCAATTCTCCATAGCAAGATGATCGTTTTCTTTCCCGATCTTGATGTTCACCCCTGTGGCAGATGGGCGGATCAGGTTATAAATGCTTTCTTCCTGTTCGATCATTTCAAGAAGCATGCGGACCTTTTGTACATCATTAAATTCAGGCTGATTCAGGATATTGGTCTTTCCTCCAAAGAAAAGCTTATCCGTGACGGTTGGATTAAAGGAGTCCGTTAGGGAGTGGAGGATAAAATCATAATTCTGTATATGCTCTTTCAGTAAAAGAGCGACTTCTTTAAAGATTTTATCGTTTAACTCACTGATCGGAACACCCGTCAAGCGGTCATTTAATATGTGTACAAGCTTTTCAAGCTCTGATGCATCCATTGTCGGCGGAATATGGAACAGTTTATTTTCAACATGTCCGTTATCCGTGACGATGATGGCAATGGCCGTATCTTTGTTAAGAGGAATCAGCTGAATTTTTTTCAGCTTGTTTTCCTTTAAATCTGGCCCTAAAACAATCGTTGTATAATTGGTCAGCTCTGAAAGGATCTTCGCCGATTTCTGAACCACTTTCTCCAATTCATACATGCGCTCAGTAAAGATGGAGCGTAGTGCATGGACGTCATTCTTTTTTAATTTCTGTGGAGAAAGCAAGTGATCCACATAGTATCGATAGCCCTTTTCTGACGGTACGCGACCTGAGGATGTGTGGGTTTTTTCTATAAAGCCCAAATCCTCAAGATCTGCCATTTCATTACGGATCGTAGCTGAACTGAATGAAATCTCATCTTTTTTAGACAAGCTTCTTGAACCGACAGGCTGGGCAGACAGAATAAAATCATCAATGATCACTTGAAGAATTAGAAGTTGTCGATCTGTTAACAACATTCATCACCCCTGTTAGCACTCTACTAAGATGAGTGCTAAATCTAATTAATAAATTATCAAATCAGTAAAGGGATGTCAATATATTAGATTGGGTCTTTTCATTGGCCTTTTAAAAATAGCGAGTGGTGGTTGATTTCCGCTGCAGGTGCTCGCTTTCCGCGGGGCGTGAGTTGAGCCTCTTCGGGCTTCGCCCTGTGGGGTCTCAACATTCACGCGTTTCCCGCAGGAGTCGAGCACCTTCCGCTTCAATCAACTTAATTAGCATAAGCTAACCCGCACATTAGAACACAACTATTCGATTACACCCAGGAATGATTGAAATACTTCGTTTCCAAGGAAACGGCCCTGTTTTGTAAGTGCTATTCTCTCTTCATTTACTGAGAGCAGTCCGCGCTTTTCCATTTCTTCGATGGATGGGCCAAAGACGGATTCTATGCTCGATCCGAATTTTTGTTGGAAAATGGTTTTACTTACGCCTTCCACTTTACGCAACCCTAGGAACATTTCTTCTTCCATCATTTCGGCTTTGGTGACTTGATGCTCCTGGATGGTCGGGAGGGAACCTTCTGAAATTGGGTCCATGTATTTCTTGAGCGGTCCGTAGTTGGAATAACGTACTCCGTTTATATATCCGTGTGCACCTGCTCCTAAACCATAATATTCATTATTGTCCCAGTAAACGAGATTGTGTTTGCTTTCAAATCCCGGTTTGGCAAAATTACTGATCTCATATTGATTGATCCCATACTTCTCCATCGTTTCGATCAGGATCTCGTACATGGCTGCTTCCTGGTCCTGTGACGGGAGTGACAACTTACCCTTTCTCATCAAGTTATAGAAAACCGTTTTCGGCTCTACGATGAGCGAGTAGGCAGAGTAATGAGGAAGATCCAGGTCAAGCGCTTTTGTTAGTGTATCCCGAAAGTCCTCTTCTGTTTGCCTTGGAAGACTATAGATCAAATCAATGCTGATGTTTGAAAACCCTACTTTTTGAGCGTTTTCTACTGACGTATAGACATCTTCACTTTTATGGGTACGACCGATTCCTTTCAACAGTTCATCATTGAAGGATTGAACCCCGAAACTCAACCGATTCACACCGTTCTCCTTTAACACTCGAAGTTTCTCCTGTGTTAAATCACCAGGGTTTGCTTCGAAGGTAAATTCACCCTTTTCAAAAGGCAAATGGGTCGTGATGGATTTACACAGCGTATCGAGCTGCCTTGCATCCAGAGACGTCGGCGTACCACCGCCGACAAAAATGGTATCCAGTTTCTCAGAAGCTGAGACTCTATGTTTCATTTCCTGACCCAGGCTGATTAAGTATTCATTTACGGGCTGACCTTCCAGGAAAACTTTATTAAAATCACAATAGTGGCAGATATGTTCACAAAAAGGAATATGAATATAAGCTGATTTAACCAAGATTATCCCTCCTTTGGGGGCATTCATAGAGAAAAGGGGGTAAGCTGTGCTTGAAAAACAAGCCACTTTCCCCCTTTATCTGCATGACGATTATTTTTTATCCGTATCATCCATTTTCAGGACGGCCATGAAGGCTTCCTGCGGAACTTCAACATTCCCGACGGACTTCATACGTTTTTTACCTTCTTTTTGTTTATCAAGAAGCTTACGTTTACGCGAGATATCCCCACCATAACATTTTGCCAATACGTTCTTACGGATGGCTTTAATGGTCGATCTTGCTACAATCTTCTGTCCGATCGCTGCCTGGACGGGTACTTCGAATTGTTGTCTGGGAATTAATTCCTTCAGTTTCTCTACAATCAATTTCCCGCGTTCATAAGCAAAGTCACGGTGAACGATAAAGCTGAGAGCATCGACATTTTCAGCGTTCAGCAGGATATCCATTTTCACAAGCTTGGATTCCTTGTATCCAATCAGCTCATAATCAAATGAAGCGTATCCTTTCGTATTCGATTTCAACTGATCGAAGAAATCATATACGATTTCAGCAAGCGGGATTTCATAAACGATATTCACTCGTGTATCATCCATATACTGCATATCGATGAAGTTCCCGCGCTTTACTTGACAAAGCTCCATGACGGCACCTACATAGTCGTTCGGAACCATGATCGTTGCTTTGACATAAGGTTCTTCAACATGATCGACCTTTTGTGGATCCGGCATCATAGATGGGTTATCCACTTTCACTTCTTCACCGTCCGTCAATTTCACATGATAGATAACGCTTGGTGCCGTCGTGATCAGGTCGATTTTGAATTCCCGTTCGATACGTTCCTGAATGATCTCCATATGAAGAAGACCCAGGAATCCACAACGGAATCCAAACCCTAATGCCTGTGAAGTTTCAGGCTCGAATTGAAGGGCAGAGTCATTTAATTCAAGCTTTTCAAGCGCTTCTCTCAAATCGTTATAGCGATTTGAATCAATCGGATATAAACCGCAATAAACCATCGGATTCATTCGGCGATAACCAGGCAATGCTTCCTGTGCAGGATTATTGGCAAGGGTGATGGTATCCCCTACACGGGTGTCTCCAACGTTCTTGATCGCTGCAGTCAAATATCCGACATCCCCGACTGTCAATTCTTTCTGACCCGTCGCTTTCGGAGTGAAGACGCCGATCTCGGTCACTTCAAACTCTTTCCCTGTCGCCATCATGCGGACCTTATCCCCTACTTTGACGCTTCCATCCATTACACGGATGTAGGCAACGACTCCACGGTAGGCGTCATATAAAGAGTCAAAAATAAGGGCTTTCATTGGTGCATCGGGATCCCCTTGAGGAGCCGGCACCTTTTCTACCACCTGCTCAAGGATCTCTTCAATCCCGATTCCGGCTTTGGCTGAGGCAAGGACCGCTTCAGATGCATCAAGACCGATAACATCTTCCACTTCCTGACGAACTCTCTCGGGATCGGCTGCAGGAAGGTCGATTTTGTTGATGACTGGCAGGATTTCCAAGTTATTATCCAAAGCAAGATACACGTTTGCAAGCGTCTGGGCTTCAATCCCCTGAGCGGCGTCCACAACTAGGACAGCTCCCTCACAAGCTGCTAAACTGCGGGATACTTCGTATGTAAAGTCTACATGCCCCGGTGTATCAATCAGATGGAAAATATATTCTTCCCCATCCTTCGCCTGATACTTTAATTGCACAGAATTTAATTTAATGGTGATTCCACGCTCTCTCTCAAGGTCCATGGAATCCAGCAATTGGGCTTTCATTTCACGCGCCGTCAATGCTTTCGTCTTTTCTAATATACGATCGGCAAGGGTAGATTTCCCATGATCGATATGAGCAATAATGGAAAAGTTTCTTATTCTCGATTGTCTCTCTAATTTCTCTTCACGGTTCATTATTCGTTCAACTCCTGTTATTTCCACACATGTACACTATTTTGAATTATAGCAGTAGACTATATATTATTCAATGTAAACTAAAGGGCCTATCGGGAATTGACCGATTTCCTTGCATTTCGCGAATCTACCTGCCTCGTGAAACATGAAAAAAGGGATGCTGGAACAAAAGTGTTTAGTTAAAAGAATATCTGAATGATCATTCGAAATTCATTTCTGAAAATCGAAATCGTTCGGATAGATCATTTTGATGTAGTGAGTAGTGGTTGATTTCCGCTCCAGGTGCTCGCTTTCCGCGGGGCGTGAGTTGAGCCTCCTCGGGCTGCCCTGTGGGGTCTCAAGATCCAGCTACGGTGGCTAGCCCCTCGAGGTCATAAGCTAAATGGTCCAAGAAGGCACAAAGACGCCTTCTTAGCCCATTCATCTTATACTTGTCGGGGCTGAGCAAGCCACCTCCGCTTTTCAGGCTTTTCCGCGTTTCCCGCAGGAGTCGAGCACCTTCCGCTCCAATCAACTTTCCAAGCGTAAGGTTTCACTATAACAATTTAATGTCGAGATTACCTATTGCATACATCAATTCTTATCTCATAGTTGCAGTGACCGTAACCGTTACTTATATAAATTCTCTTCCTAACCTGATGTGAATGACTCATTTTGCTTCGACAGACCCAAAATAATCGAACATTCGAAAACTATAGTCTGTGTACAAATAACATAAACCTTGATGAATGACCCTTTTATTATTATAGCTAAAGCACATTCAGTATATATATCAGGATCTAGCTTTTGATTGGAGTGCAAGACGAAGACTCCTGCGGGAAAAGCGGAATAGGTAAGACCCCGCAGGAGCGACAGCTGTGAGGAGGCTTGCCTTCCGCCCGAGGAAAGCGAAGTCTTGCATGGAAATCAATAGCGGTGTGGCAAGCAAAACTAACTAATTTTTTGATTGTTCGTCTTTAGAGGAAATAAATTTAGTTATGCCCCAGCTTCTTTACGTTTAAATGAGCGAAGAAATCACATCCACTATTTTATTGGTGATGCTTTCGATGGTATTCGCTATGACTTTTCCGATGGAAGAGAATACATTAAAGGCTTTCATTTCTTCTAGCTTCTCTTTCTTTTCATTCAGCGTTTTGGAATCTACCTCATTCCCGAGGAACGATGCCTCGACATTTCCATCCCCGTTCTGATTGACACCGACAGGAGAAGTAAAGTTCTGCTGTTCATGTCCCTTCATATCCACGATTCCTTGATTGGCATATTGCATCCCGATCAGGACGCCGATAAATAATGCCGTGATAAGAAATGCACATTTAAAAAAGAATTTCGTCATGTTCATCCATCCTTTTCATTACTGCCTTACAGCAGGTGTAGTGAGTGAATCATCCACCTTTTCTGCCTGCCAGTAGTACTCAGCGAATACATCAGTGAATGCCTTCGCAGTCCTCTCCAGCTCCTCAAATGTATTATCCACCCCTCCGAATTCCAGGAGCATGGCGTTTCCGGAAAGGTCCTGATTGAATTTACCGTTTGTGCCACTTCCCTTTTTCGCAATGACACCACGTGAAATCCCTTTATAATGCGATTCCAATCGCTTATGAAGTTCAGTTGCCAGTTTCAGATTCTGTTCATAGTTCGGATGCTCTTCCCCAACAACAAATGCAAGCTTTGCGTAAGGTTTGCCCCCTATCGCCACGGTCGTCATATCTCTCCTCTGTGAATCCCGGTGAATATCCATCATATATAACAAATCTTTATTGCTGGTCATGGCTGCCTGCACCAGCGGCCGCGACTCCTGATAAGCCGCCCAGTAGTCAAGTCCCTTATGGTTTAAGTTTTGGATCACATCGGTCTTATTGATGCTCGTCCCTATCCCCTCGTCTTCCAAGCCCGTCTTCACCATTTCCCCCACCCTGGTGACATTGATCTTGGAATGCATGGCGGAATCCGGTTTGGACACTCCATCCAGATAAGGAAGATAGGATTCCCGCGTATGTGTGAAGTAAAGAAGGACCGTCTTTTTATTTCCCGTGGATAAAGGTGGCATCACGTCTCCGCCCTTTTGATTGGTTTCCTTCAGATCCCCGACATTCTTGAGTGGTGCTTCATTTTCAGCTTCGAGAGCTTCGGGTGGGGGAACCGATTCAATCGGCATATTCGTAAAGTCCGTCCCTTCCCCTGCCACCAGGATATCGCCGTCGAAAATCGAGAAACCCGGCAGTTCACGACCTAGAAAGCTTCGGGGATCTTCGAAACTTACGTTGGTGGCCACCTGAAAGAACATGGATGACAAGCTGGGGAGTGCCTGATCCTCTTCTGGCAATATTTGATTGAAGGACCGGTTTTCCAGCGCCAACATTTTATATAATGTCTCTCCCTTCACACTGGAAGCGGCCTGGTTCAACGAATTTGACGTTATTCTAAATTCAGGGTTCAAAGAAGTGAGGATACCGATCATTGAAAAAACCGAGAGCAATCCTGCAATGAAGATCAGCGTCCCTTTCAGTATCGTAGACATTTGAATGGCGATGACATAGTTAGAGTCTTTGTATGATCTCATTCTCCCACCCTTTCTTTTCTCTACTCTAGTACAACCTATGACATTGATAGAGATAGTAGAACTGTATGTAGTAGTCATTATGAGATGATTGATAGAAAGTTAAACGGTGGAGTCTAGTATTTTTCGTGATGGAAAGGTGCTTTTTGGTTGGATTTTCATGAGAAAGGGAAACTTTTTCCCATAGTAAAAACGCCTCGAGGTCCACACTTCCCCTCAAGGCGTAATCATCTAAATCCACTATCTCGTCTGATACCCCGTATTCGCCTGATTCACCGCATCATGGAGCGCGGCATTGAGGCCGCTTGCGATGAGGTTCGCCATGTCCTCCATGAACACATCCACTTCTTTCGGGGTGACCATCAGGTTATGGCCGATCGGAGAAAGGACTTCATGTATCAATTTTCGTTTTTCCTGATCTTCAAGGGTTCCGACGATCCCCATGAAGGTTTGTCGATGCTGTTCTTCCGGGAGGTCTTCCTCGGTTAGCTTCCTTCTTTCACCGAAGCTGAGTCCTGCAGGAGCAAGGGATCGTGAGGGACGGTCACCTTCTCTCATTTCTTTCCCAAAATGTTTCAAGAGGAAATCCACTGTATCGCTGACGATAGTCACGGCATCCAGTACAGTCGGAACACCGATGGCAATGACGGGAACACCCAACGTTTCCTGATCCAGCCCTTTTCGTTTATTCCCCACTCCGGACCCTGGATGGATTCCGGTATCTGATATCTGGATCGTCGCATTCACGCGTTCAATCGACCGGGAAGCCAAGGCGTCGATGGCGATGATAAAGTCAGGCTTTGATTTCTCCACTACTCCGAAAATGATATCACTCGTTTCAATCCCTGTTAGTCCCATGACACCCGGAACGAGGGCACTGACCGGTCGATACCCTTCTTCCACCGATTCCGGCTGCAGTTCAAATAGATGTCTCGTCACTATGATGTCTTCACATACCCTTGGACCCAATGAATCCGGGGTCACATTCCAGTTGCCGAGGCCGACGATCAAACAGCTAGCATTTTTACCGATCTTGTTATTGATCAGGAATTGATTGAATTCATTGGCGAATATATTTTCGACCTTCTGTTGCAGCTCTGTGTTTTCCTCACGGATACCATGAGCCTCGATGGTCAGATAGTTACCGGGTTTTTTTCCGATTTTTTCTTCCCCTTCTGGCGTGACCGTGACCAGGGAAACCTTCACTCCATCTTCTTCTTTTTCTTTAATCATGACACCCTGAATGGAGGACGTATCCTCCCCTTTATCACTGACGACCATTTCCCTTGCTTCAACGGCAAGATCGGTACGCACACAATATTTACTAAGATCGATTTCTTCTTTTTTCATTTCGACTCTACCTCCAGGCTTGGGATATTATCCAGTATTTTTTTATGTTTACCTTTTTGGTATGTGTTCATTCACTTGTTTAATTTCGCTCCATAGTATTGCAATATCACTGTCCGTTTGGTAAAATATCATTTGTTCTTATTGTTTAGGAATTTAAATCGAGTCACATAGAATCTCGATCCTTTTCTAGGAGGTGACAGGAATGCCAAACATCAAATCAGCTATCAAACGCGTAAAAACAAACAACGAGCGTAACACTCAAAACGCTGCAGTAAAATCTACTATGCGTACTGCTATCAAGAAAGCAGAAGCAGCAGCGACTAACAGCGCTGACAATGCGAAAGATCTAGTAACTGAAGCGGTACGTCAATTAGACAAAGCAGCTCAAAAAGGTCTTATTCACAAAAACGCTGCAGATCGTCAAAAGTCTCGCCTAATGAAAAAAGCGAACTAATTGAAAAAAACCACCGAACCAAATGGTCCGGTGGTTTTTTTATGTAAAACTTTGATCATGAAGTTTAAACAGGAACATTTCGATCATCAATTCTTTTTTGATCTTTCCTGTTTTGATTTCATAATCCCCTTGTGAAAGGGTATCGATGATATGGGCAAGCTGCTTATCATTGAAATGCTTCGCCTGTCCCGCTGCGAGTTTTACCCTGAACGGATGCACTTTCAAAGTGGAAGCAATTTTTTGTTGTCCGTATCCCCTTCGCGAAAGTTCCTTGGCGCCATAAATAAGGCGGAACTGCCCTGCAAGGATCGCCAGGATTTTAAGCGGTTCTTCGTTTTGCTTGAGCAGATCGTAATAGATCCTTAATGCCTCATCGATCCTTCTTTGAACAACTTTGTCCACTAATGTGAAAATATTTTGTTCCAACGACCTGGCCGTCAATCGTTCGACGACTTCCACATCGATCCGGTTGGTGTCGCTTGCATATAAAGAAAGCTTATCCAATTCCTGAGTGAGCATCATCAGATTTGTGCCTGCTAATGTCAGCAGTAATTCGACGGCATCTTCATCGATCTGAACACTATTCCCGGCAGCACGCTCCCTTACCCAGGATTTCAATTCATGCTCATTCAACTTTTTGGCTTCGACAACTTCAGCCCTCTTTTTTAAGGACTTGGTGATCTTTTTACGCTCGTCCAGTTTTTCATAATTCGCCGTGATCACAAGGATCGTGTACGGTGCAGGTGATTGTATGTACTGTTCAAAGCGCTTGATATTATGTTCTACTTTTTCTTTAGTTTTTTCAGCAGTCAAAAAAACGGGGTTTTGGATAACGACGACTCTTCTTTCTCCCATGAACGGAAAGGTCTCTGCGTCTTCTATCGCTACTTCTATCGGTGTTTCCTCCAGGTCATAGCTGGAAAAATTAAAATCCATTTCTTCTTCTGAAACGGCACTTGAAACAATTCTTTGTTTCGTTTCATTAATAATAAATGACTCATTTCCGTAAACTAAATATATAGCGGCAAATTGAGATTTCTCTATTTTTTTCCATGTATCAATAACCAAGTCAGCACTCTCCATTAAGTCTTTTCTCTACTCTATGGTAAAAAAGCTTTTTGGATTTGGCAAGGGGTAAAGGGGACATCCCTCATATAGGACACCCCCTATATCTATATTAACGCTAACGGATAAGACCTAGGAACCTTATCCGTCAAGCGGTATTTCCTTTGTATTGATTAGTGTCACCACGTGCTCTCAAAGTTATGGGTGACAACTCTTGTCAATAAAGGAAAAAGTAAAGGGAAGTATAGATTTTTCAGTAACGTTGTTCTATACTAGAATAGAAATAGGAGGGGTAGTTGTGAACCAATTTGAAAAGAATGTACAATCAAAAAGAAATGATGCTGTAGATTCTGGCGTCGGCTTCGGTGTTTCTTTTGGTTTCTTTGCCGTAATGTTCATTATTGCAACAGTTATCAAAACGATTGGCTCTTAATGAAAAATAGGAGGCAGGCCTGAAAGATTCCGGTTACTTCAATTTCCATATATGGTACTGACCGTATCATAAGGATGCTTTGAAGGCGCCTGATTCTTCCTCGATGGGTCTGCCCCTTTTTCATTAGCGCTTAATTTGTTTTGTTCTACATCCTATGGCAGGTGGGCTGAAAACGTTCCTTTTTTATCCCAAAAACGATAGGTGATTGCCCCGCTCACTGACGTACAATAAATCGTCATTCCCCTTTCCTTTAATCGCTCCACCACTTCAGGGTGGGGGTGTCCGAAGCGATTGGTTTCTCCCGCGGAGATCACCGCGACTTTCGGGTTCGTTTCATTCAGGAACGTTTCCGATGTACTGGTATTGCTGCCATGATGACCGATTTTCAACACATCCACAGGCAGATCGAATGTTGTAACAAACGCTTTTTCCCCTTCCTTCTCCAGATCACCCGTAAACAACCATTTCTTTGATCCGAATTGACCGTATAGAACAATGGAGTCATTATTCCCTTCATACTCAGCATCAAGGGGGGATACGATATGCAGCCCATCACGGTCTCCACGCCATCTATCAGGATACATCGCTTCTTTGACAGAGATCCTTTTTTCCTGAGCCATTTTGACAATCCTATCCACCTCCACCTTCTCACGGCTGCCGGGACTGATCAATAATTCTCCGACTTTCATTTCGTTTAATACCGCTTCCGCTCCCCCTGTATGATCAAGATCTCCATGAGTTAAAATCAATGCATCAATGGATGTGATTCCCTTACTTTTTAAAAAAGGCACCACAATGTCCTCCCCTACTGAAAACCGGTTTTCTTTCTCCTCCCATTTTTCTTTAGGGAACGTCACTTCCCCTCCTGCATCAATTAAATATGTGCCATGGTTGTATGGCAGATCGATCAGGGTTGCATCTCCCTGACCTACATCAATGAAGACAATCTCTCCATAAGGATGGTAGTTATTCAAGGAGAGATGAAAGACGGTAAAAAGAAAAAGCAGAACGATGGAAAGGTATTTTCTCCTCTCTATCCCAACGAATACAAAATAAATAAGAATGAGATACCCCAGGAGAAGAACAGCATTCGGCCTCCCCATTATCAAGGTGCTAAATGGAAAAGAAGCAACGGCAGAGGATAACCATTGAATTCCTTCCAGAAGAATTTGATAAGGGATCATGGACCATCCAGCCGATACTACTGAAATGAAGAGATAGGTGAGGATGGCCATCGGAAGGATGATAATGGAAAAAAGGGGGACATATAGGATATTAGTCAGAAAACCGATCAAAGAGAACTCATAGAAATGATAGATCACGAAGGGGATGGAAGATAATTGGGCCACCATCGTGACGGTGACCATTTGTTTGAAGGAAGAAGACGCCTGTAAAATGGTCCGGGAAGAAAGCACAAGTGAAAAACTGACTGCGAATGAGAGCTGAAAGCCCACATTGTAAACCGAGAATGGATCGTATAAGACAATGAGAAGGAACACTGTGGCCAGGCTATCGATTACACCGATATTCCAGGAGGTCTTTTTGCCGAGGATGAGGATAATCAGCATGAAGGATGCACGTACAACAGAAGGAGAGCCACCCGTCAATACAATATAGCATAGAAGAAACATAATCCCTGTCCAAGATGCCGCTTCCCTCGTCAGGCCTATCCTTAGCAATAAATAATGAAGGATCGCAAACAAAAGTCCCACATGAAGACCTGAAATGGCAAGGAGATGAACGACCCCGAGCTCCCTGAATGCCTTCAGTGTATCCTCTGTAATCATCCCTGTCTCCCCGAACAGTAATGCCTGTGTGATACCAACCGTTGAAGAGGGGAACTCCTGTTCAATTCTTTTTAATCCTTGAAATCTAAGCTGTGTAAGGGCATGTTTCCAGGTGCTTCGATCCACACATCCCTCAAATCCCTGTACCTCAAGGATCCAATATACCCCTTGATGGGACAGATAGTCTTTATAATTGAATGAATTTGGATTTTTACCCGGCTGAGGTTCTGCCACCTGTCCTTTAACATTGCAAACAAAACCGGGATTTATTTCTGAAAATTTCCGTTTTTCCTCTTCGGTATAAAAATAATAACGAAGCAGGATTTTCTCATTCTTCACTTTCGCAAATGAAACAAAGGAGCTTCCGTCAATGGTGGGGATCTCATCTATAAATACTTGATGGGTTGAAGGTTCAGATTGCGGGGTAAGATCTGATTTCTGGTTTTTCTCATATAAAAAGGTGTGAAAGTAAGAAATGATTACCAGGAGAAATGAAACGAAAAGGATGGTACGGGGCATTTTTCTGAGGAAAAGGGAAAGGATGAGGAGAACAAGGACGACAGCACCCCAAAGAAATTGAAGTGCCAGCAATGTCCCTGATAGAGCCGACAACGCCAAATAGATGCATAAGCCTCTACTCATTAAAAAGCTTTATGTATTCTTGCTCATAATAGTGAAGCTTCTCCTCGGCAACTCCCTGTTGCCTCAGATCCTCTATCAATCGGATCATGAGCGTTGCTTTTTCCTTGTGTTTCACATCGATACTGCTTTCCTGGAAAGGCACTTTTTCCACATGGACGTCTGCCTTTTTGAACAGCTCGATGGCGTACGGATGATTTTTATAATCTTTTGCATAGTAAACTGTTTTGATACCCGCCTGTATGAGCGCCTTACAGCATTGAAGGCAAGGAAAGTGCGTAACGTATATGTCCGCATTCTCCGTCCCTACCCCGAACTTAGAACATTGCAGGAGTGCATTCATTTCTGCGTGGATGGTCCTCACACAGTGATTGTCAATGACATAGCACCCTTCATCTATACAATGATCTCCGCCTGCTATGGAGCCATTATAGCCTCCTGCAATGATCCGCTTATCACGGACGATGGTTGCCCCCACCGCCAGTCTCGTACACGTGCTGCGGAGGGCGAGCAGTTGACTTTGAGCCATGAAATATTGATGCCATGCAATTCTTTCCATCCCCATTCTCCCTTCTCTTGTTTTGCGTTTTATTTTAATGCTTGTTTAAGTGTATAAATACTACCTGCATTTCGTCAATCATTGGACAAAAATATGTTCTTTTAATTTCTCGAAAGTTTTTTCTCCAATTCCTGAAATGTTTGTGATTTCTTCAATGGATTTGAACGGACCATTTTCTTCACGGTATTGGATAAAGGTGGCTGCTTTCGATGGTCCTATTCCAGGAAGGGTCTCGAATTCGGCTTCTGAGGCTGTATTGATATTGAGTTTATCCTCTCCTGATTCCGCACCTGAAGAAACAGGGGCAGGAAGTGACTGAGGCGTCGTTTCCATTTCACCGATTTTCGGGACATAGATCATCATTTCGTCCGTCACTTTAACGGCGAGATTCATCAACTTTTTGTCTGCATCCTTTGTGAATCCACCGGCCCTGTCTATGACGAACTTAAGCCTGTCTCCCTGCTTGACTTCATAAAGACCGGGATTCACCACCTCACCCTTTACGTCCACAAACACTTTTTCAGGACTCTTCGCTATTTCAGGATTTTCAGGCTTTTCAGGCACTTTCACTTCTGCTGCTGCAGTAAAGGAAGGTTCTTCAACGGGAGCCTCCCCGGCATTTTTCAATATATACCCAATCAGGAAAACGGCACAAATCGCGAGGATCACAAGGATGGTTCGGTACTTTTCGATTAAGGACTGCATGGAAATCACCTCTGTTGGAATATTCATTGCATGGAATTCATACCCTTTAGGAGAGAGTGGGAAAGAAGGAGGGCTGAACATGAAAATAGGTATCATCGGAACGGGAAACATGGGGAAAATCATTATTGAAGCTCTCATTGAATCACAGGCGATTTCTCCTTCACATCTTCATATTACGAATCGTTCATTAAAAAAAGCCGAGGATATAAAAGAGAAATTCCGCAACGTGAACATAGCTCATACGAATGAAGAGGTCATTTCTTCATCTGATCTGGTCTTCATCTGCGTCAAGCCGCATGATGTGTATGATGTGATTCAAGAGAATAAGAAAAACTTCACAAAAGACAAATGTGTCGTTTCCATCACAAGCCCGGTAAGTGTGAATCAATTGGAATCCTTATTACCCTGTTCCTGCGCACGATTCATTCCAAGCATCACAAACCGCGCACTGAGTGGTGTGTCACTTCTAACATATGGAAGTCATTGTTCAGATAAATGGAGACGGGAATTAACGAAGTTTGCCGGACAAATCTCTACTCCAGTCGAGATTGAGGAAAATGTAACTCGGGTAGCGTCTGATATCGTCAGCTGCGGGCCGGCTTTTTTCAGTTATGTGACGCAGAGATTCATTGATGCTGCAGCGGAAGTGACTGAGATAGATTCTGAAACAGCAACTGTCCTCGCTTCTGAAATGCTGGTGGGTCTTGGGGACCTGCTGAAAAAGAACATCTATACGTTACCGACACTTCAAGAGAAGGTTTGTGTAAAAGGAGGGGTGACCGGGATAGGGATTTCTGTAATGGAAAGAGAGTTGGGAGATGTCTTCGAGAAGCTATTTGAAGCCACGCAGGAAAAATTCGCGGATGATATTGAAGGAACCAAATCACAGTTCGGGGTCTAGGAAGATTACCCTTTACTTATACTTCGACATAAATTGATTTTTCCCTTCTTTTTTCTAAAATTTCAATCCTGTCTTCAACGAAGATAAGCCGGATCGCTCTCATTTTGAGACGACCCGGCTTTTGATTATTTCTTTTTACACGCGAAGAAGATTCTCTCACTCTTATCTGACGGAGATTCTTCCGTAAAGTCCGCTGTTATATTCAACACATCGAATCCGATGCGGACGAGCCACTCCTTTACCATAAGGATTGGATAGGTACGCTGTTTGTGCAATTCTTCCACTCTCTCGTACTGTCCGGTTTCCTCATCTTCCACGAAAAAAGTCAGTTCATGTTCCACACTATTGGGAACTTCACCGGGGAAGCAATCCCATATATAGGATACCTGTTCATCTGACAGGGTAAAGGTTTGGTTCATGAATATCTCCGTCATTTTGTAAATGGAATGCACATCAAAAAGGAATAGCCCATCCTGCTTTAGATGGGCATAGACCCTATTAAATGTGTTCTCCACGTCATTCTCGTCTTCCAGGTAATTCAATGAATCACAAAAAATCGTAATGATGTCGTATTCACCAAGGGAATCGAGTCTCGACATATCCTGTTGAAATAATTGGATCTGAACATTCTGTGCCGATGCCTTTTCCTGAGCGATGGTGAGCATGTCCTGAGACAAGTCGACCCCCGTCACATCATATCCGTCACGAGCTAGCCTCAACGATAATTCCCCTGTTCCACAAGCGATATCAAGAACTTTCTTCCCTTGGATCGAATAATGTTCTGCCTGCCGGTTCACATATTCCAACCAGCCGTCGTACGGGACGTCCTGCATTAAATAATCGTATACATAAGCAAAACGCTCATAGCTCATTTAGAGGTTCTCACCTTGTCCGACCTCGACGAATAATGCGTCTCCCCATAAACGTTCAAGATTATAGTAACCTCTTTCTTCTTTATGGAACACGTGAGCGACGACATCGCCTAAATCAACTAATATCCAGCGTGCCTGGTCAAACCCTTCCAATCGTTTGACTGTGTACCCCTTTTCTTCTGCTGCGTCTTTCAATTCACGCGCGATCGCCTGTACCTGTTTGTCCGAGTTTCCGTGGCAGATCAGGAAATAATCCGCAATTAACGAAACACCTTTCATATCCAATACAACAATATCCTCAGCGCGTTTATCATCAGCAGCTTTAAATGCTAATTCTACTAAATTTTGTTCCATTCCTTCATCTCCTCTGATTTAATGTCAGTTCATTGTAAAAGCGAAATGTATCCGGATAGATCGCTTGATTCTTTTTCATAAGAAACGTGATCGTATTCTGAAGAGCTTTAATGAGTGCAAGGTCCAATGATTCCTTAGCAAGCTCCCTCACTTCTTCCACCCCAGGGAACCTGCGATTCGGCTCAATATAGTCAGCTAAATAAACCACCTTGTCGAGTACCGTCATCCCCTCTTTCCCGGAAGTATGGAAGCGGATGGCATTCAGGATATCCCGGTCTTCTATCCCGATCTCACGTTCAACAAGGATAGCTCCTACGGGCGCGTGCCATAACTCGCCATTATATAGTAAAAGATCCTTTGAAAGACTCTCCCTTTCAATGATCCCCTGCATTTCCTGTTTATCCCGAAACTTTGCATAGTCATGAAAGATCGCAGCTGTTTCAGCCTTTTTCTCATCGGCTCCATATCGTTTCGCAAGCTCAATGCTCGTCTCCATTACACCACATGTGTGAATGTAGCGATGTTCAGTCAAATGCTTTTTAACCATATCGAGTGCTTTTTCCCTATTCATATAACTTCTCCTCCTTGATAAATCGATACACGTCGTCCGGAACCAAATAGCGAACCGATTGTCCCTTATTTACTGTGTCACGAATGTAAGAAGAAGAAAGGTCGATGGCCGGCACTTCGATCAATTGTACGTTAAAGGAAGTCTCATGGGTATAATCCGGACGATTGACCCCGATGAACTTCACCATAGTCTGAAGCTCATCGATTTTATACCACTTCGGGAGATACTCGATCATATCCCCGCCTATGATAAACGAAAATTCGGTGTTCTCTTCTCTTTCCATCAAAAGCTTGATGGTGTCATATGTGTAGGAGGCACCCTGACGTTCAAGTTCTATCCGTTCAATGGAAAAACGGGGATGACCCCCAATGGCTGCCTCTAGCATCCGAAGCCGTTGATCCACTGTTACCCTTTCATCCACCTGTTTGTGGGGAGGTACATGGTTAGGAAGAAAGCGGATTTCATCTAATTGTGCCTTTTCTAACACCTGCTCTGCAATGACCAAGTGACCCATATGGGGAGGATTGAATGTCCCTCCCAGAAGTCCAACCTTTTTTTTCATCATCGTATCGATCCTTATCTTGGCAGGATTAATTGCTTGTTTTCTTTCGATTCTTTGTATAGGACAATGGTATTTCCAATGATCTGGACAATTTCAGCCCCTACACCTTCCGAAAGTTCCTGTGCAACGTCAGACTTATCCATATCACAGTTTTGAAGGATGCTGATTTTCATTAATTCCCTTATTTCAATTGCTTCACCGACCGTTTTAATCATATTATCGTTGACTCCGCCTTTTCCTACTTGAAAAACCGGATTTAAGTGATGTGCTTCTGAACGTAAAAACCTTTTTTGTTTACCTGTTAACATGTTAACCTCCTAGTTGTTGTAAAACGATGTCCCTCATAATGGAATAGGACGGAAAGATTCCAGTCCACTTCTTAAATGAGTGGGCTCCCTGATAAACGAACATATCGAGTCCGTTTTGAGTCAGGGCACCTTTTTGTTTAGCCTGCTTCAGTAATGATGTTTCCAGTGGATTATAGATAATATCCGAGACGATGCTCCCCTGCTTTAATTCATTGACCTTTATCGGACTGTCTTCAATACGTGGAAACATACCGATAGACGTCGTCTGGATGATAGCATCATAATGGTGCAATTCGTTCTCGGCAGCTTCAAGGGTAAGGAACGAAGAATCCAACGAAAACGGGCAGGCTTCCATCATCTTCATTGCCCTTCCCGGGGTCCGGTTGGTGACATCGATCTTCCTTACACCCGAAGAGGCAAGTGTATAATAGATGGCCCTGGCTGCACCGCCGGCACCGATGATCAGCATCGACTTGTTTTCCAGACGATCACCGGCTATCTTCTTCAAGCCTTCAACAAATCCAAGACCGTCTGTATTATATCCAATCAGCTTCCCATTTTCATTTACGATCGTGTTGACAGCTCCGATGGCTTCTGCCAATGGATCGATCCCATCGAGGAGGGACATGACATGTTCTTTATGAGGAACCGTCACATTCACTCCCTGAATTCCCAAGGCTTTGATTCCACGGATGGCGTCGGGAAGCTGCTCTTTCTTTACATGAAATCGAACATATTCAGCGTTTATTCCGTTATCTTCAAACGCGCGATAATGCATCAAAGGAGACATTGAGTGAGCAATCGGGTCCCCTATCACACCATAAAGAGCCACAGAATCCCTCCTAGATCAATGATTTTCGTAAAAAGACGCTGACACCTTTCGGAACATGAGCGGCAATGGTCGCTCCAGCGTCATTGACAGTAATCCATCCCAATCCTGAAAAAACGATATCCGTTTTCGCTTCTTTGATCCTAAACTCATGCCTCACAAGTGGAGGGAATGTATCCATATCGTCTTTTCTTGGTGGCTGCAATAATTCTCCCGCATGATTTTTATAGAGTTCATCCGCCTTTTCAATCTTCGTTCGATGGATGGACAGCTCATTTGAGAAATAGCAAGTAAACGGCTGACGCTCACCAGCCATGAAATCAAAACGGGCCAATCCACCGAAGAACAAAGTTTGTTCCGGATTCAACTGGAACGTTCTTGGCTTGATTTCTTTTTTAGGCGTAATGATTTTCAAATCCTGTTTATCTACAAAATGGGCCATCTGATGATGATTGATGATGCCGGGTGTATCGATCAATGATTCTTCATCATCCAAGGGAATTTGAATCATATCAAGAGTCGTACCAGGGAAGTGTGAAGTCGTGATAACATCCTGCTCCCCTGAGACATGTTTGATGATGCGGTTGATGAAAGTGGATTTCCCTACGTTTGTACATCCTACCACGTATACATCTTTTCCATTACGATATTCCTCGATCGCTTCGATTGCCTCAGCGATCCCCTGCCCCTTGGCAGCGCTCACCAATTGAACGTCAATCGGTTTCAATCCCAACTGACTTGCTTCATGCTTCATCCAATGAATCAGCTTGGAGTGTTTCACCGATTTCGGCAATAGGTCCACCTTGTTTCCTATCAGAAGGATCGGATTGGACCCGACAAACCTGTGTAGACCCGGAAGCCAGCTTCCATTAAAGTCAAAGATGTCTACCACTTTAACAATAAGCCCTTCAGAGTCACCAAGCTCATTCAGTATTTTCAGGAAATCATCATCAGTCAACGGAACATCCTGTACTTCATTATAATGCTTTAATCTGAAACAGCGCTGACAAATGATCTCTTCTTTTTGAAGAGCAGAAGGAGGCGCATAGCCCATACCTTCTTTATTTTCCGTCTGGATTTCAACGCCGCATCCTATACATACAACTTCACTCAATTTTTGTCCTCCCACTCAAGCATGCCTTTACGCTTGAAAAAGTTCATGATTCTGCGTTCTACCTGACGATTGAACTTTGTAAAGAAACCATCCGATTGAGCCACAGGCACGACCAGTATCGTATGGAAGCCACTGCGGTTTCCACCTAATACGTCCGTTAATAGCTGATCGCCGATGACAACCGTCTCTTCCTTCTTTACGCCCATTTGTTTGATCGCTTTCTTAAAAGCACGGCCCATAGGCTTTCGTGCCTGGAAGATGAATGGGACACCCAAAGGTTCGGAGAATGCCCCTACGCGGTTTTTATTGTTATTGGATACAATGGTCACAAGGATCCCCTGCTCCTGCATGTCCTTGAACCATTGGATCAATTTCGGAGTGGCGTTTGGCCTGTCCCACTCAACCAACGTATTATCCAAGTCGGTAATGACGGCCTTGATCCCTTTTTCCTTAAGATGCCCCGGGGTGATACTAAAAATATCCTGGACCTGTTCATTGGGTAAAAACTGCTTAATCACATGCTACACCTCAAATTTCTTTATCGATTATATGATGAACTGCTTTCGATATATTTTCATTAGATGAACGTTCCACGACTAGAGGAAAGATTTCTATAGTATACCTTAAACCTATAACAGATTAATGATAACCAATTTTACATACAGATTCAAAATAAATCATATATATTCCTGGAATTCCAAACATATTCTTATAAGAAATAAATATTTTTCGACAAATTTCCAGTTTTCCGCATACTTGTGGATAACCTTATTCACATTATACAGAACACAAACAAGCTTTATTTACCAGTTATATACAAGTTAGTCACAACTTATCCACCATGAACTGTGGATAACGGAACGCTTGTTCTGAAAAAATAATTTTGGTAAAGTTACATTACTACTAAAAAACGTACTTACATTAAGTTTCGAATAAAAAGATGATGAATATTGGAGGTGTCATTAATGAGGAAATTATCGGACGAACTGTTGATTGATTCTTATTACAAAGCATTGGAGCTGAAACTCAATACAGAATTCATTCGCCTCATCGAAATGGAAATTCACCGTCGATCTCTTACAAATAAAATTAAAGCTACTTCGTAGAATACTAACATGAAACGGGACGGATTTATATAAAATCCGTCCTCTTTTTTATGGAATATATGCTAAGATAGCATCACATTTCAAAATACTGACCTACTGTCTGTTCTTTCCTCAGAAGGCTGATCCTGGGCAAATCCCACTCAATTTAAAAAACGATTAACTTTAACAGTTTAATAAGTATATAATAAAATATACTTATATACTATATGAATAAGAATCTTTTTTCACTATGTGAGGTTAACCATCAACGTTAACCAGAAGAGCAGGCACTTGTTAAGACATATTTCAGCCATGTACCTTGTTCAACAGTGAGCAAACTTAAAAGAAGGAGTGAGTGATGATTGTTTCTCTCCGGAGTACTCGATCAAACGTTCAAAAAGCTTAAAACTCAAACAGCCAACCTGATTACCCTCTCGAATTTATCATTAGGTGGTTTTGCTATCATTTCCGTTTATCATAACCAATTACATCTAAGCTTGATCCTCATTTTCATCGCTGCGTTGACCGACAGATTCGATGGATTGGTGGCAAGGAAGTTAAACATCGAGTCGGAGTTAGGAAAGCAGCTGGATTCCATGAGCGACATCATTTCCTTTGGTGTGGCCCCTGCATTGCTTATGTATACGGCCGTTCTCAGTCAGTTTGACTTTCCCGGCATGTTCTTCACCGTTTTATATTTAGCCTGTGGCGCTTACCGGTTGGCCCGCTTCAACATTTCAGAAAATGACGGCTATTTTACCGGCCTTCCCATTACAGCAGCGGGCTGTTTACTGACACTGAGCTATCTTCTTATTCCATTTGTGTCGAGTGTGCTGATTGTGTGTATGACCATCGCGCTTTCTGTATTAATGGTCAGCCCTTTCACACTGAAGAAGATGTAAGGCATATAAGAGAGCCCGGTTCCTCGTGAACTGGGCTCTCTTTAAGTCTTCATGCACTTCGTATCAGGCTAACAGTTATTGACGTACCACCAGCCACCAAATAGGAAAAGCAAGATTAGCAATACAACGACTAAAGCAAAGTAGAATCCCCCGCCGCCATAGCAACCTGGATAGACTGGTCCGTAACATGGATATCCATAAGGCATGACCATACCTCCTCACTCACTTTTACTAACAGTATATGTACATGGGGAATGAGCGTATAGGCAGTTTGCATCTTTATTATTGAATTCAATTTGGAAAAAAATGTTCCATTTTCCGATTACTTTCACCGGACATGCAAGGACATTCCCTTTTTATCATATGAATGAGTATAGGCTTAAGTCCTCATGGAGGTGTAAATATGTCTGGCGTTCTAACAGCACTGGGGTATTTCTTTAAGGAGTTAATTTTCCTCGTTTCTTACGTAAAGAATAATGCCTTTCCGCAACCACTGTCCGCTGCAGATGAACGAAAATATCTAAAGCTGATGGCCGAAGGGGATGAACACGCCCGCAACATGCTCATCGAACATAATCTCAGGTTGGTTGCCCACATCGTCAAGAAATTCGAAAACACAGGCGAAGATCCAGAAGATTTGATTTCCATCGGGACCATCGGGTTGATCAAGGCGATTGAAAGTTACTCAGAAGGAAAAGGCACGAAGCTTGCCACCTATGCGGCTCGATGTATCGAGAATGAAATCCTCATGCACCTGCGTGCCCTTAAGAAAACCAAAAAAGATGTCTCACTCCACGATCCCATCGGCCAGGATAAAGAAGGAAATGAAATCAGCTTGATCGATATTTTGAAATCGGAAAGCGATGATGTCATCGATACGATCCAATTAAGCATGGAACTCGAAAAGGTCAGAAAATATATTTGCGTACTGGATGAGAGGGAAAAGGAAGTCATCGTCGGGCGGTTCGGACTGGATTTGAAAGAAGAGAAGACTCAAAGGGAAATTGCAAAAGAACTGGGGATTTCGAGAAGCTACGTCTCACGGATCGAAAAAAGGGCCCTCATGAAAATGTTTCATGAATTTTATCGTGAGGAAAAAGAAAAAAGGAATAAATCCTAAAAAAGAAAAGCGGTCCAGGACCGCTTTTCTTTATTTCCTACTCTACACTGACTTCAGCAGAAATGATCAAACCAATCCCAGACGTCAGGATAAGACCCATGATCATTGAAAACATCGTCATCCCTCTCCCTCATTAAACTGCACTTCTTACTATTAATGTATCACGAAAAAAAGGATATTCCCCTTCCATCCGTGAACAATTCTTTACTAAGTATTGACAGATATGTGACCGATGACAAAAGGAGGACCCCCGAGCCTTAGGGGATCCTCCTTTCATTTGTTATTTCAATTCCCGGGTCCTCTTTCTATGAAAGAAAGCAGACCAAATGACTATATTCAAAAACATCTCTCCACCACCTTCTGGTTCGTTAGGCAGTATCCTTCTCTACCCATAGCGCATTCAGCATTTTCTCCTGTATATAAATCATTTTTCATTCTCCTCTCCATCTGTTGTTTTTTTAGGATTAAAACATTTGAGACATATAGTGCTGCTTTGTTTTCGTTTCTTCATAGCTTTTTGAAACCATCTCGTTATGAGAAGCTTCTTCAAACGTTTCCTGTTTCTTATTGAAGGTTACCGTTATAAATAAAAGATTCAGTGTCATACAATATCACCCCTTTCAAAGTTCCTGCAGGTCTGCAGGGCATAATAAAAAGCCACAAAGCGACTGATCCTTGTGGCACAAAAAAGCCACAGGAATCTACATTCTCCCTGTGGCTATTATTGAATGAAATTCAAATTAAGCAGAAAACATCCCACAAGTGGTCGAATGATAAAAACAATATGAAGTTGTGTCTTTTTTTCCAATAAGCACGAACATTTCCTTCGACCTCCCTCTTGTGATTTTTTTCTTACATTGGTTAGTATATCCAATTATTACACTAAAGTAAACTCTTTTCCTCATTATTTTTTCTACAAATTTCCACATGAAAAAGCGGATTCTCCATGAGAACCCGCTTTTTTCATCTATTATTCATCTGATTGCAGATCTTTTTTATATTTGATTGCTTTTGTGAAGAAGTATAGTGACAGCCCGAGTAAAACAATGGTCCCTGTCATGAGGGGGATCATTTTACCTGGTGTGACCGTGACTGTCGGAATGATGACACCTAAATACATAAAGACACTCAGTGCAAGTAATGTAAATCCAAATCGTTTGAAATCGACGACCTTATGTTGAATGGTCTTTTTGCTTGTATTCTTCATTGCATTCACCTACTTTAGAACTAGTAAACTCTCATTCTATGGTAACACATGATTCCATCCAGCCTACCATGTAATTGATACCAGTTCTGCCATGGGTTACTTGGAAAGTGCGTTTTCGATATCTTCAATCAGATCTTCCACATCTTCAAGACCAACAGAGATCCTGACAAGACCGTCCGTGATACCAAGTTCGTTCCTACGCTCTGCCGGAATCGATGCGTGCGTCATGCGTGCCGGGACGGAAATAAGACTTTCCACTGCGCCGAGACTTTCAGCCAGAGTGAAATATTTCGTATTGGTTAGCAGACGGTCTGCATTTTCTTCACTACCTACATCAAAGGACACCATCCCACCGAATCCTGAGGCCTGTTTCTTGGCGATGGCGTGATTTGGATGAGTTTCAAGTCCTGGATAGTAAACCTTTGATACTTTCGGGTGAGCTGTCAGGAACTCGACAATTTTCCGTGTGTTCTCTTCATGCTCTTCCATGCGCAGCCCTAAAGTCTTGATCCCGCGAATCAATAACCATGAATCTTGCGGTCCAAGGACCCCGCCTGTGGAATTCTGTACAAAGAATAATTCTTCAGCCAGTTCTGCTGAATTCACTACCACGAGTCCAGCGACCACGTCGCTGTGCCCCCCGATGTACTTCGTTGCACTGTGGAGGACAATGTCTGCTCCATGGGCAATCGGGTTTTGCCAGTAAGGTGTGCTGAACGTATTATCTACGATGGTTAGCAGATTGTGTTTTTTAGCAAATGAAGCGGCTCCCTCGATATCCGTGATTTTAAGTAATGGGTTGGTCGGTGTTTCAATATAAACCGCTTTTGTATTCGGCTGAATGGCTTTTTCGATATTGCTGACATCGCTTGTATCAACGAATGTGGACTCGATGCCGATTCGGTTCAACACCTTGGTCATGACACGGTATGTTCCGCCATATACATCATCTGTCATCACGATATGATCCCCGCTGTTGAACATCATCATGACTGCAGTGATCGCCGCCATCCCCGAACCGAATGCAAAGCCTTTTTCCCCGCCTTCAAGATCTTTGATCAGCTCTTCAAGGGCGTGTCGGGTAGGATTTCCTGACCGTGAATATTCGAATCCCTTGTGCTTTCCTACTTCATCCTGCTTATACGTACTCACCTGATAGATGGGAGTGGATACGGCACCTGTTTGAGGATCTGTCGGGATACCACCGTGGATTAATTGCGTTTTCTTTTTCATGATTAGATTCCTCCTTGATAAATTTTTTTACTTAAATATCGCTCGCTTGAGTCCGGGAAAATGGTGACGATATGACTTCCCGGTTCCGCCTGTTCCGCCTCAAGGAGTGTTGCATGGAGGGCTGCACCTGAGGAGCTTCCCACCAGTAAGCCTTCTTTAGCGGCCAGTTCTTTCACTCTTCTGAATGCATCCTCGTCCGTGACGGTGTGGATGCTGTCAAAATACGCTGAATCCATATAATCCGGAAGAAATTCCATACCGATTCCTTCTGTTTTATGAGGTCCTGATTCTCCCCCATTCAAGATGGATCCTTCAGGTTCAACGATGACCGTTTTAATGGTATCCTTCATTTCTTTGAGATAGCGGGCAGTCCCCATGAAGGTTCCCCCGGTGCCGGCACCGGCGATGAAGGTATGAATCTCTCCATCCATCTGCTTCCACAGTTCTGGGCCCAATGTTTTGTAATACGTGTCCGGGTTGGCTTCGTTCCCAAATTGCTGCGGGGAATACGAGTTGGTAATTTCGTTCACCAATTCCGCTGCTTTCGCGATCGCTCCCATCATCCCCTCTTCAGTAGGGGTATGGACGATTTCCGCTCCAAGGGCTTTCATCAGTTCCTGCTTTTCCATGCTGAATTTTTCAGGAATACAGAATTTCACTTTATATCCTGAGTTCACGGCGGCTAAAGCCAAGCCGATTCCCGTATTGCCTGCCGTCGGTTCGATGAAGGTTCCTCCCTGCATGATCTTACCGTTCTCCACTGCATCTCTTAATAGCTCAAGTCCCAATCGATCCTTCACGCTGCCTCCGGGGTTAAAGAATTCAAGCTTCGCGAAGAGACGGACTCCGTTCTTCAGCTGGAAATGTCTCAGTTCAACAATCGGTGTATTCCCTATCAGGTCATGTACACTTTTATACACGTCCATTCATTCAATCCCCTTTCAAACAAAAACTGACCCTTTCACCAATCCGTCTTCACTACCGATGAATGGACCGTTCGTCTGAACATGTCTCGTTCACGTGATGAGAGGGAGATGCCTGGGTCAGCTGTATTCTCTTTGTATTAAACAGATTTCACGATGTTCATGACCATTTTAGCCGAATGAAGTGCAGCCTTTTCCAGGTATTGTTCGAACGACACATCCGATTCCTTACCGGCGATATCCGAAAGGGAGCGGATGATGACAAATGGTACGTTGAATTGATGCGCCACTTGCGCGATGGCTGCCGCTTCCATTTCCACTGCCTGCAAATCCATGAATTTATCACGGATCGCATCGACCCGCACTGGATCATTCATGAATGAGTCGCCAGTGGCAATCAATCCGGACACCACCTGTGCACCTCCAAGCTCCTTGACGCTGTCGATGGCGGTTTGCTTCAATTTCTCATCTGCTGTGAAGGCTGCCGGGAGCTGCGGGACCTGGCCGTATTCATATCCAAAAGCCGTTACATCCACATCATGATGTCTTACTTCAGTGGAAATGACGACATCCCCAACGTTTAGAGAAGGATCGAATCCTCCTGCTGACCCTGTGTTGATGATGCAATCCGGTTTGAAATGCTGCAGCAGAACCGCAGTTGACATCGCTGCATTCACTTTTCCGATTCCTGAACGAAGTAAGATCACTTCTTTATCATTCATGGTACCGCTTGTATATTCACACCCGGCGATCGTTTCCATTGTCGGGTTTGATATATTTTCTCTCAGTAAGGCTACTTCTTCTTCCATTGCTCCGATGATGGCGATTTTCATTGCTAAAACCTCTTTCTACTGTTTAGTCGCCTCCATGATCCACACAAATGTATTCACTTGCTGAAACTGTACGGAAAACCCATTATCACGTAAAAGCTCTTTTAACACTTCAAGAGTCGTGTAATATTCCCGTTTTAAATCTTCAGCCAGATTGATATACTCTTTTTTTATTGCTTGGGATATGGCGGCTTGATAATGCTGATCCGTTTCAAACATCGTATCGGCAAATACTATTTTACCACCTTGTACTAGGAGCTTTCCATAAATGCCGAAAGCTTTTCCCTTTTCTTCATCGGTTAAATGATGGAATGCATAAGAGCTTACAATGGAATCAGCGTTTCCTTCTAAGGAAAAATCCAGAAAATCACCGTCACGGAATGTGACCAAATCGCCAAGCTTCTGCATTCCAATCGCCCTCATTTCAGGAGACGGTTCAAAAGGAATGACCTCGAGCCCTGCATCTAATAGCTTCTTTGTTAAATTTCCTGTACCGGGTCCAAACTCGACCACCTTCCCCTTTGAACGGGAAACCACTTCGTCAAGAATCGAATCATAGTGTTCGAATACCGCTTGATATTCCTCATCTTTCCCTGTCACCGTATCATCATAAGAATCTGCCCAGTCCTGGAACAAATCCAAAAATTCTCTCCCCATCGTTCAGCACCTCAGCCACATTAAGTTTATAATTCCTATAAACATACTATGAATTAATTTTAAAACTGTTATTAAATTATCATATTCTCCTGATGAATTCAACAATTATTCATTGTCAAAAGGGTGGGGGGACTCTAAAATAGAGGGAGAAAGCCTATCCAGATCATGCGTAATAAGGAGGTTCACCATGAATATTTCATTCGATTTAATAGAAGATAAAGTGGAATTTTTTGAAGCTGACAATCTCAGGACTTTGGAGAAAAAGGTAGACGAACAGATCCAGCATAATAAAGCCATCATGCTGAGCGTCCATCACGTGGATCATTCCGTTTCCATCGATGAGAACGGCAGAAGATTGTACAGTGCCATGGTTCATTTTAAGGTGAAGAAGTAATTCATGCAAAAAGGCCCTTCCATATGATTGGAAGAGCCTTTTCATTTAAATCAGTCTTTATCATTTTCCTTTAATTCCTGTACTTTCGTCGGCTGCCATCCTTTGCCGTCGACCCATTGGAGGTACACTCTGTAAGGTGTCTTTGTATCCTTAGCCGTCACGGTCGCCATGGACTTCTGAGGACCGCCATTCCCTTCCATCCACCAGACGGTCATGTTGCCTTCAGGGATGCCTGTAGCATAAGAAGTTGCCTCGATTTTCTCCTGCCAGTCGACAGATCCTTCTTCATAGACGGATACGTGTTCACCTGTCTGCTCGGTGCCGATCGGCTTCCAGTCGGGATGCACCATGGTTTTCACCACATTCGGTTCTGTACCTTCCTCGACTTTCATCTTACTTTGGTCTTCCCCATCTAATTCGACAGAATCTTGATCCTCATCAGAGGACTCGTCTTTCTTTTGTTCATCCTCTTTTTTCTTATCTTTGTCTTTTTGTTTATCGTCCGCTTTATCCTTCGAATCGTCTTTCTCATCCATGGAAACGGTATTGTCTTTTTCTTTCTCCTTGTTGCTCTTGTCCGCATCCTTGGTTTCTGAATTTTTCGGAGCATCTGTTGTTGCCTTTTCGTCGCCGCCCCCTCCAAAAACGAGGGTGCCTCCTACCACGACAATTAATAGAAGTACGATTGCAATCATTATGTTTAACAGTTTATTTGTATTCTTTTTAGATCGTTTGTCTAATCGAGATTGGTATTTCGCCATTTTGTTCCCTCCCTATTATCCTAAACATTTTAACATGATAAGAGGAAAAGAATAAAGCGAAACATTATCCATAACGGGATGATTCAGCTATAAAGGGAAAAAGGTCACAGAACTCACGGAACCTCCCTTCTACTCATGATCAATCCGGTAGACAGCATCGACGCTGTCTTTGAAGATCGGATAAATTCCTCCTTCGCCTATGGTCACGTCCATGTTGACGGCTACCAGGGCATATTTGGGATCTTCGAAGGGAAAATAGCCTGCGAACCATTTATTATATAATTCGTTTGCCTTCATCCTTTCTCCCCGGTAATTCCCTGTCTGTGCCGTTCCAGTCTTTCCGGCGATGGTGTAGGCGGCGTTTTGCAAATAGGGTGCGGTACCTTCCGGTGAGTTCACCACACCTCTAAGATACTGCTGAAGCTTCATGGCCGTGAAAGGGGTGATCGTCTCCCCCTCTACCTTCTGTTTAGGAAAGGAAAACATGTTGGTCCCATTTTGATACTGCACGGAAGAGACGGCACTCACCTGAAATTTCTCTCCCCCCCTGGCAATCGTGGCCATCATATTGGCAATGCCGAGTGGGGTGACGCGGACTTCCTGTTGCCCGATGCCTGTTTGGGCGACTAGTTTAGGTTCCGCCCTGTCCCCATCGGAGGCGAAGATCCTTCCTTCACTCACCTGAAGCTGGGGAAAGCTCTCGTAATGAAAGACATTGCCTTTCCATGCAATGTCACCGATCAGTCCGATTTTCTCGGCATACTCATCGAGTAGGTGGTCATCCTTCTCTGTCAGCTCTTTAGCAAGATCCGCAAATGTACGGTTACAGCTGACAGCTATGCTTGTCTTTATATTAATGTCCCCGTGAGGTTTTTCTGCGGTTTCCCCATAGATGTCTTCATCACAAGGGAAAAGCCTCCGTTCATCCACCATCCCCTCATCCATCGCTGCAGCTGCGACGACGGTTTTAAACACAGAACCCGGGATCAGCGCTTTCAACATGTTATTCGTCGCTCCTCCACTGAATGGGTCACGGCTCTTCATGGCTGGTCTTGAAACACTGGCGAGTATTTCACTTTTTTCGATATCAAGTAGCAGAAGCCCCCCTTTTTGAATGTTATACGTATCAGCGACTTCTTCCAGTGCCTGCTGCATCCTTGCATCGATGGTCGTCTTCACATTCAGGGGGTAAAATGGGTTGGCTGGTGCCAGATACTTTACATCCACCCCGAATAATGGACCTCCTCTGGCATCGACATGATAAATCAATTTCGCTTCCTCTTCTGCGACCAGCCATTCATCAAAGCTCTCCTGAAGTCCTGACACCCCGATTTTCTGATTGGCGCCCTTTACTTTGTCAGGGTAGCGCTCGTGGAATACGTCTGTATTTTCCCCCGTCACCCCGATCAGCTGGGATGCAGGCACCTCGTCGCTTTTAAACTTTTTCGTAAGGGCAAACACTCCCTGTATTTCAAGGGAATTAATTTCCTTCATCTGTTCTTCTGAAAGTCTTAAGGGATCTTTCCCTCCGAAAACGATCGGCCCTTTCGCTTGCTCCACTTTCGTTCGGATCGTTTGCTGTGAAACATGAAGGATCTCTGCCACTTTTGCAACCGGCCAATCCAGTTGTTTAAGAAACGGGAAAAGGACCAGAACATTCTTTTCTGTAAACGTAAGGGGTTCACCGTTCCGATCGAGAAACTCCCCCCTGCCTTCATCGATCACCAATGCTTGCGTCCGTTGCGCGACGCTTTCTTCAAGAAGATTGATTTTATGTTTGGAATAGGATTCAGTCTGAAATAATTGCAATTGCATCAATCTCCCTGAAAGCCCAGAGAGAGCAAGTAATAGGACGATACTGAACAACCTGATTCGTTTCCGCTTCATTTTGTCACCTCGTCCCCATTGTTGACGAGTTTTAGGCGAATTAATCATAAAAAAGAAGAGGCTCTAAATTCGAGCCCCTTCCCGGGTGATCAGCTTACTTCTACAATCTTGACGCTCATTTCCCCACCTGGAGTCTGAACATTCACTTCAGCGCCTACTTTATGTCCAAGAAGGCTTTTCGCAATTGGAGAATCATTTGAAATCTTTCCTTCAAATGGATCCGCTTCTGCACTACCGACGATTGTGTATGTTTCTTTGTCCCCGTCCGGCAATTCGACGAATGTCACTTTTTTACCTAATTGAACTGTATCTGAATTCATATCATTTTCTTGAATGATCTTCGCATTGCGAATCATGTTTTCCAGAGTGGAAATACGTCCTTCAACGAATGCTTGTTCATCTTTCGCTGCATCGTACTCAGAGTTCTCGGATAAATCCCCGAAGCTGCGGGCGATCTTAATGCGCTCAACGACTTCTTTACGTTTAACCGTTTTCAAATTCTCCAGTTCTTTTTCTAACTTTTCTTTACCTTCTGCTGTCATCGGAAATACTTTATCTGTACTCATGACCCTCTTCACTCCTTTTCTATCTAAGAGCTTCCCCATGCTCCATATGTAAATGTTCTACGTATGTAAAGGGAGGGAATGGAGGTGGAATTTCTTCTCTCTCCATTCCCTGCTTCTTTACATTGTGGGAAATGTTAAATCTCGCCTATATGTCTTTATCTATGCTATCGTATTACAAAAATGACTTTTGTTCAAGAATTGTTTGAATTTTAGTTACCATCAAATCGATTGCCACGTGATTATGACCGCCTTCAGGGATGATCACATCGGCATATCGCTTCGTCGGTTCGATGAATTGATTGTGCATCGGGCGAACGACGGTAATGTATTGATCGATGACAGAATCAATGGAACGTCCGCGCTCTTTAATGTCGCGAAGCATTCTTCTGATGATCCGAAGATCCGCATCTGTATCTACATAAAGCTTAATATCCATTAAGTTACGCAATCTTTCATCTTCTAATACTAAAATCCCCTCTAAAATAATCACATCTTTCGGTTCAACGAGAATCGTATCATCCGAACGAGTGTGCATTTTATAATCATACACCGGCTTATTGACGGGCTGATGATCTAAAAGACCGTGCAAATGTTGAATCAACAAATCATTATCAAAGGCTAATGGGTGATCATAATTGGTTTTCAGACGTTCCTCAAAAGGTAGATTCGATTGATCTTTATAATAATAATCCTGCTGCAGCATTAAAATCGAATGACCTTGGAATTTTTCATAAATGGCTTTGGTGACACTCGTCTTACCTGAGCCGGATCCTCCTGCTACACCAATCACAACGGGTTTCTGCTTCATAAGTATTAGGTGTTCTCCTTTCGCATCATGTTATCAGGATATACTCTCTGATGAACTTTGAATTTTACAATTTGTAACGGGTGGCGGGCTACTTCAAGTTCATTTCCCCGTTCATCCCACATTTTTTCTATAACCTGGGTAAAATTGGAGATTTCAGGACCAAAAAACTCTACTTCCTGTCCGGCCTTAAAATGGTTCCGTTGCTGCAAGGTGACGATCTGGGTTTCTTCATCGTAATCCAATACCAGTCCTACAAATTCATAATTTGTATTCTTCTTGTTATGAACTCCGAACATCTGCTCCTTGAATCCGGGTACCCCTTCAAAAAATGCCGGGGCAGTTTCACGATTCGCGCACTTCTCAAGCTCCTCGAGCCACTCTTTCTGAATCTTGAAGTTATCCGGGTCCTTACAATATTCATCGATCACTTTGCGGTATACACTAACCACCGTGGCCACATAGTGAATGGACTTCATTCGACCTTCAATTTTCAAACTGTCGATTCCCAATTCAATCATTCCCGGAATGGATTCGACAAGCTTCAAGTCTTTTGGACTCATGGCGAAAGGGGCATCTGCTTTATCGTAAAGGGGATTTTCCCCGTCTTCATTCAATTCATATAAATCATAGTCCCAGCGGCATGACTGACAGCAGCCCCCGCGATTTGAATCCCTCGCCGTCATATGGTTACTTAATGTACAACGTCCGGAATAGGCAATGCACATCGCTCCGTGAATGAAGGTCTCAATCTCTATATCCACTTTCTCTTTCATTTCCTGGATTTCTTTGCCGCTTGCTTCACGGGCAAGCACCACCCGGTCCAGTCCTTCTTCTTTCCAGAATTGAACGGCTTTCCAGTTTGAAAGGGACTGCTGTGTACTTAAGTGCACTTCTACATTCGGCGCCACCCTTCTGCAGGTTTCAATGATAAGGGGATCTGCAACAATAATCCCCGCTACTCCGGCTTCCTCCAGTCCTCGAAGATAATCTTCAAGACCATCCATGTTTTCATTATGGGCATAGATATTCGTGGTAACATAGATCTTTGCACCATATTTCCGAGCGAACTCCACGCCTTCTTTCATGTCTTCAAAGGTGAAATTACCGGCATTTGAACGCAGTCCATATTCCTGCCCGCCGATATAGACGGCATCAGCACCATAATGGACAGCAATCTTCAATTTTTCCAGATTACCGGCAGGAGCCAGTAATTCAGGTTTCTTCACAATGACACGCTTCCCGTCCACAACCTTCGAGATCGTTTTTTTCACAACCGTGGTCATCATAACTCCTCCGTTCTGATCAATCTATCTATCGTTATTAATACACGGTTTCTTTAAAGAAGAATCCTGTATCCAACGGACGATTATCCGGCTGCTTGCCTTTCGCTTCTTCCAGAAACTCGTCTTTCTGTTCCTCATAACGCTCTTCGTCTTCTGCACACAAATCTATGGCCATACGATACAGTTTCGTCACTTCCAGGATATAAGCCGAAGACTTCATCACTCCATCGATCTTGAAAGAGTCGACACCCGCTTCCATCATTTCACCAAGCTCATCGATGATGCACATATCATTCGGACTCATGATGTGCGTGCCGTTCCCATCTTCAAAGATAGGATACTTATTATGACGCTCCTCATCGTGAAGAAACATATTGCGCTGTTCTTTCCGGTTTTCGATTTCCATCACTTTGCCTTGATATTCAAAATAATTCCCGAGCAATGAACGTTTGGATTGAAACATGCAGGTCATTCCATGCACCTGGACCTCGATTTCGACCTCTGCATGTTCTTTCATTTCTACAATGCTATCCATGCTTAATTCGCGGGCAAGTACTGCACGTTTTGCACCTTTTCTGCCCCAATAATTACAGGTATACCAATTGGTGGCCGTTGTTTCCGTATTCCAGTGAAGTTTCATCTCCGGCGCCACCTCACGTGCAGCCATCAGTACGGCGGGATCACCGAAGACAATGGCATCCGCCCCCCGATCTTTAAGAAATGCAATGTAGTCATCAAGTTCGGCGATTTTATCATTATGAAAGAGGGCATTCATCGCCACATATACTTTCTTATTGTGTTTGTGGGCGACTTTGATAGCTTCCCCCACATCTTCCCTGGAGAACTCCCCGGCAAGCCTCAGACCGTACCGCTCTTCACCGATCATGAAGGCATCGGCACCTGCAGAGGCCAACGGTTCAATATCGGACACACAGGCAGGGGTTACAAGAAGTTCCGGCTTTTTCATCGTTGTTCACCTCTTTTTTTACTGATGGCGATTCCGTCCCCGACTGGTAAAATACTCGTATCGAACTCTTCATGATTCATTAGCCATGCGTTATAATTCTGCAGCTTCTTGACCATGTTCCGAATTCTTTTTTGTTCGACGTGTTCCTCTGCAACCAGTCCTTTGAATAAGACATTATCCGAGTATACGACGCCGTTTTCTGACAGCATACCGGAGTATAGTTCAAAGAATTTCAGATACTGACCCTTTGCAGCATCTATGAAAATGGCATCGTACGGTCCGTGCTTTTTCACTTCTTCGGCAAGCTCTAATGCATCACCGAACAGGGTGACGACCCTCTTGCCATCTTCAGAACGCGAGAGAAACTCCTGTGCTGCTTCAAATCTTTCTTCATCCCGCTCAAGGGTGACGACCGTCGCCTCTGGAAGTGCCCCCGCCATTCGGAGGGCCGAATATCCGATGGCCGTCCCGATTTCAAGGATCACTTTCGGCTGTTGGATCCGTAACATCCCGAGGAGTGCTTCGATCCCGACCAGTTCCATGATGGGAACATTATGAACCTCTGCATATTGCTCCATCTCGGAAATCAAGGCTGGACGTCCTTTCACGATTGATTCTATATAGCCAATCACTTGTTCGTTCATATATAAGCCTCACGATCATGTTCATAAATGGTGTCCGTGTAACGCTTCTTTCTTAACATGAAAAGAAGAAAGCTACAATGAGCTTTCTACTTCACACGTTCATCAAGACAACGCCCGGATATAAAAATAACTTGTACTATTTTACCACACAGAGAAGAGGAAAGCGAATGTTTCTTTCCTCTTCTCACAGTGCTATTCTTCTTTGTTGGTAATATATTTTGCCTTTTTCTCGTTATGCTCATCCAGTGTTTCAGAATAATAAACCGAGCCGTTGGAAGCAGCGAGGAAATAATAATACTCTGTATCCTCAGGCTGCAGGGCAGCTTCGATCGAAGACAAGCCCGCATTTGCAATCGGACCAGGCGGCAACCCCTTCACTTTGTACGTGTTATATGGCGAATCCACTTCAAGATCTTTATATACGGTTTTATCTTTATGCTTCCCTAATGCATATAGGACCGTCGGATCTGTCTGAAGCGGCATTCCTTCTTCCATACGATTATAGAACACACTTGATATTTTCCCTCTGTCCGCTTTTTCCGTCGCTTCTTCCTCGATAAGGGATGAAAGGGTGAGAAGCTCATGAGGAGTATAATCGTTTGCTGCCATGGCTTCCTGGTATTGAGCCAACACTTCATTCGTTTGCGCGATCATCTTCTTTAGGATTGTGTCCAAGGATGGCTTCTTTTCATAGAAAGGGTACGTGGCAGGATAAAGATATCCTTCCAGCGGTCGTTTAATTTCTTTCTTGAAGATTTCATCTGTAATCAATTCCGGATATTCCTCTTTTAATTGCTCGAGCCATTTCTTATCGTTTAATTTCTTTTCAATCTCATCTTTTTTATATGGGGACTTATCAGCGATGATTTCTGCGATCTGATCTAATTGAAGTCCCTCTGGGATGGTAATCTTAAATTCTGCTTTTCTCATGACCTTACCAGTCTTCAAGCTGTTGACGATTTCATTCAATGTCATAGAAGGCGTCAAATCATAAGAACCTGCCTGGAACCCTGCTTCGTTATTGAATTTCACGTAATATTTAAAGACTGTTGAATTCTTGACGATCCCTTTGTCCTCCAGGATCTTTCCAATACTCGATACCCCGGAGCCAATAGGTATGTCCACTTTCACCGTTTTGGTATTATCAGGGTCAACCGGTTTCAGGGCTGAATTCACATAAAGGTAGCCGCCAATGGCCGTTCCCCCTATGATAATGACAAGACAAAGAATGACAAGTCCTACTATTTTTCTAATGACTTTTGCCTCCTCTTGCCTTTCAAGCAATTTCTTCATAAGTGTCTCTTTTATCTTTTTCTTTTCTTCCAACGCTTTCATTTCCCCCTTTCGAGCAAAAAAGCGGGCTATCCGTCATGCGTAATTCGACATCATCTCCACTATTATACAATATTTTGCACAAAGTGAAACAGGGACCTGCAAAAAGGGTGAATTTTTTGTCCCTTTTTGCGGTCCCTGTTTCATATAGTCCTATGACGACTGCTTATTCAGCGTCTTCTTCTTCATCAAGAAAAGTGTTTAACATTTCTTCGATCATGTCCCACTCTTCTTCTGTTTCAATCGGCTTTAATTCGCCTTCCTGACCTTCGTCCCCAGGCATGAATGCAGATGCATGAATCTCGATTTCTTCTTCATCGTTCTCATCTGCTCCAAGTGGATAATAAAGAACATAAGATTTATTGAATTTATCTGATTCAAATGTGAAAAGGACCTCGCATAATTGCTCATTTCCTTGTTCGTCAACTACTGTAATTTGTTTTTCTCCGTGTTCCATGAACATTCACCTCATTATTTTTGGCTGTCAAGGTATCCTTGAAGGATCATCATCGCAGCCATTTTGTCGATCACTTTCTTACGTTTCTTTCTGCTTACGTCGGCTTCTAAAAGCACTCGTTCAGCAGCCATTGTGCTCAGTCTTTCATCCCAGTATTTAATGGGAAGGGATAACTCCTGATGAATCAATTCTCCATAAGCTTTAGACGCTTCCCCACGTGGACCAATCGTGTTATTCATGTTTTTAGGCATTCCAACCACAACGGTATCCACCTGGTATTCATCGGCAAGTTCCTTAATTCGATCCATCCGGAACACACCTTGATTTTCGTCGATCTTAATCGTTTCAATTCCTTGAGCTGTCCAGCCAAGCTCATCGCTGATTGCGACTCCGACTGTTTTAGAGCCAACGTCTAAACCCATTACACGCATCTATTATCCCTCTTTGTGTTGTTTCAAATACGATTTGACTAATTCTTCGATGATTTCATCTCGTTCTAAACGGCGGATGATATTTCTGGCATCTTGATGTCTGGGAATGTAAGCCGGGTCTCCAGATAATAAGTATCCTACGATTTGATTGATCGGGTTGTACCCTTTTTCCTGCAGAGCATCGTGAACCTGTAAGAGCACTTCCTTCACGTCATGTTCGAACGGCTCCTCTGAAAAATCAAACCGCATCGTTTTGTCAAAAGAACTCATTTTTAGCACCTCTCTTTAGGCTTGTCTTTTTGACAACCGAATTGTTAATCGTTACCTCCATTGTACACCACTTTCACACGGAGTTAAATGGATTTGACCCATTCTTCTACAAATTGAAGGGCTTCTTCGACTTTTTCTGGATTTTTACCGCCGGCCTGGGCCATATCCGGACGACCGCCGCCGCCTCCACCACAGCGTGATGCGACTTCTTTGACCAATTTACCAGCATGATATCCTTTTTCGACTAAATCACTAGTAACTCCTGCAATGATGGTCACTTTATCTTCTCCAGTTGTTGCCAGTACGATCACCCCGGATGAAAGCTTCTGCTTAAGATCATCCATCATCGTGCGCAATCCATTGCTGTCACCTGATGCCACTTTTGCAGACAGGACATTCACACCATCAATGACCTTCACTTGATCCGTTAAGCTGCCTGCTTCTATGTTAGACAACTTTGCAGATAATGATTCATTTTCCCTTTGAAGCTCTTTCATCTCACCTAATAATGAGTCAACTCGATTGACTACTTCTTTCGGATTCGATTTCAGTTTCGCTGCAACCTCTTTCAGTTGAGATACCTGATCATTCAATGCTTTATATGCATTTTCTGCCGTAACGGCTTCGATTCTTCTAGTACCGGCACCGATCCCGCTTTCAGAGAGGATCTTGAATAAGCCGATCTCGGATGTATTGGATACGTGACAGCCTCCGCAAAGCTCCAGGCTGTAGTCTCCAATCGATACGACACGCACTTCTGAACCGTATTTCTCACCGAATAACGCCATGGCATCCATCTCTTTAGCCTCGGAAAGAGATTTAAGGGCCGTGTTCACCGACATCGCCTTCCAAACTTTCTCATTGACGATGGTTTCGAGCCGTTCCATTTCTTCTGAAGACACAGATCCGAAATGGGAGAAATCAAATCTCAGACGATCAGGTTCAACAAGGGAACCTGCCTGATTCACATGATCTCCAAGGACATCTTTCAATGCCTGATGAAGAATGTGGGTCGCTGTATGGTTTTTCTCCACTCTTGTTCTGGACTCACGGGAAACCTTCGCAAGGACTTCGGCCCCCTGGACCAATGTCCCCTCTTCAACAACTGCTGTGTGAAGATTTTGTCCATTTGGCGCTTTCTTGACCGTTTTAACGGATACTTTTACGCCTTCTGCCTCGATATATCCCTTATCCCCGATCTGTCCTCCGCTCTCTGCATAGAAAGGAGTTTCGTTTAGAATGAATTGGCATTCCTGACCTTTACCGACTTGGGGCTGACGTTCATTGTCCACCAATAATTCAAGAACTGTAGCTGTACTTTCGAGTGTATCATATCCGACAAAACGGCTTTCAACGGTTATATCACTCAGGACTCCACCTTGCACCTGCATGCTTCCTACATCCTGACGGGCAGATCTCGCTCTTTCACGCTGACCTTCCATCTCTCTTTCGAAACCTTCATGATCAACCGTCAATCCTTCTTCTTCGGCATACTCTTCCGTTAATTCAACAGGGAAACCATACGTGTCATAAAGACGGAAGACATCTTCACCAGGGATCACGTTACTTCCGGAAGATTTTTGCACCTTTACGATGGAGGAAAGGATAGCCAGGCCTTCATTCAATGTCTCATGAAACCGGTCCTCTTCATTTTTCACCACTTTTTGAATGAATTCTGCTTTTTGCTTCACTTCCGGATAGAAGTCAACCATGATGTCAGAAACGACCGGAACCAGCTCATACATGAATGGGCGATTGATTTCGATCTGTTTCGCAAAGCGGACAGCGCGGCGAAGAAGTCTTCTTAAGACATACCCGCGGCCTTCATTCGAAGGAAGGGCCCCGTCACCGATTGCAAAGGAAACCGTTCTGATATGATCGGCGATCACTTTGAATGCAACGTCAATATCATCATTCTTACCATAGGATTGACCTGAGATTTTTTCCGTTTCCTCGATGATCGGCATAAATAAATCTGTGTCAAAGTTGGTTGGGACTTCCTGAACGACACATGCCATCCGCTCAAGGCCCATACCAGTATCAATGTTCTTCTTAGGAAGAGGTGTATATGTTCCGTCAGGATTGTGATTGAATTGTGAGAACACCAGATTCCACACTTCAAGATAACGATCATTTTCCCCGCCTGGATATAATTCGGGATCTTCCGGATTGTCTCCATATTCTGGTCCTCGATCATAGAAGATTTCTGTATTCGGACCACTTGGACCTTCGCCGATATCCCAGAAGTTCCCTTCGATACGGATGATGCGTTCAGCAGGTACGCCCACTTTTTGGTTCCAGATGTCAAATGCTTCGTGATCCTCAGGGTGGATCGTGACAGATAGCTTTTCCGGATCGAATCCGACCCATTTTGCATCCGTCAGGAACTCCCAAGCCCATTCAATCGCTTCCACTTTGAAATAATCCCCGATGGAGAAGTTTCCGAGCATTTCGAAAAACGTATGATGACGGGCTGTTTTTCCTACATTCTCGATGTCGTTCGTACGAATCGATTTCTGTGCATTCACGATTCTCGGATTTTGAGGAATCACACGTCCATCAAAATATTTCTTTAATGTCGCTACTCCACTATTGATCCATAATAAGGACGGATCTTCATGAGGGACGAGTGATGCACTCGGCTCTACTCCGTGTCCTTTTTCCTGAAAGAAATCTAAAAACTTCTGACGGATTTCTGCGCCTGTTAATTTGTTCATATCAAACTTCCTCCTTTATATGTATGGTTAAAAAAGAATACAAAAAAGCCCTCATCCCTAAAACAGGGACGAGAGCTGTTTCTCGCGGTACCACCCTGGTTATGAATAAACACGATGGCGTTCATTCATCCCTCAATACACCTTAACGCGGCAAGACGGCAGGCTTTACCTGCACTCAGGATTAGCATTCCGTTATCCTTCATCTGAATTCCCTTGCAGCCTGGGGGATTTCTCTCTGGAAGATGGACTATAACGTACTCGGTCCTTCATTGCTTTCATTTTATGCGAATACTTGTATATGTTGGATTATAGAAATATTCATGGTATTTGTCAATGATCATTCCCATTTTTCAGCATTATCATTCTTCATCGCATGAAGAAAATGGGTCCTGCCGTGTAATATTGCCACCTTTATGACCGCCAGAAACGGAACCGCAACGATCATTCCGATCACTCCTCCCACCTCGCCCCCGAGGATCAAAGCCCCCATAATAAAGAGAGGATGCATATGAAGGCTTTTCCCGACGATGAGAGGTGATAGGATGTTACCTTCCAGGAACTGCAGGACCACGACAAGGATGACCACATAAATCACCATATTCGTGGAAATCGTACTTGCCACAATGGCTGCCGGTACAGCCCCGATGATCGGTCCGAAATAAGGGATCACATTCGTGACTCCAATGATCAACCCGAGAATGAGGGGGTATTTCATACCCATCATCCATAGGGTGATGGCTGAAACACCTCCGATGATCAAACAGACGAGGAGCTGCCCCCTGATGTAACCTCCGAGGGATTTATCCACGTCATATGAAAATGATATCGCACTCTGCCTCCATTTTTTCGGCGTGAGCTGCCACATGAACGCCTTTACTTTTGTTATATCCTTCAACAAATAAAAGGATACGAAGGGAATGATGGCGACGATGAGCAGACTGTTCATAAACTTCATGACGGTTGCCAGGACCAAAGCCACAAGCCCCGTCACCCACGCTTCGAGTCCGTCTATTCTCTTCTCAAGCTGTGACTGGATCCCGTCCGGCCATGTGGAAGTCTCGCTTTGCACAACCTTCAACCACCCCTGGTACTGCTCTGTGAAAATCGGCGCGTTCTCCGATAAATCCTTCAGCTGATGAATGATGGCCGGGGTCCCTTTATAGATGCTATAGCCCAATCCCCCAAAGAAGAGGAGGTAGATGAGCAGTATGGCGATCCCCCTGTGAATGCCTGCTTCATGCAGCTTCTCCACTACCGGATGAAGCAGGTAGGCAATGAAGCCGCCTATGAAGAAGGGAAGCAGGGAAAAGAATACGACCTCTAATACCGGATGCCACACAGGCTTCAATAAATAGAGAACATATAGTAATAATGCAAATATGAGGGCCATTGAAAGCCTGTATATCCAACTTGTATAGGATCTTCTTTCCACCATCCACACCTCCCTCTTTTCTCCTCTAGTGTTTGAAGATAAGAGGTGGTTTTATTCATTGGGATTCATTCACCCTTATTCACAAAAGAACAATAAAGAGACTGACCCATAATGAGCCAGTCTCTTTCAGCTGTTAAAAAAGTTTCTTTACTTGTTTACGGATTCGTTTCATTTGTCTCTGACTCATCATATTGGATCTTTGAGAATAGATGGAAGCCGCGACGCCTGCTCCAAAACCAACGATGGATGCAAATGTTTTATTCAAGAAAGACACCTCTTCCTAGCTTAGTCGGCGTTCTTCCTCATCAAACAAGTCATCTAAGGAGCTGAGTGATCCATCCTCTTCTACCTGGTGAGTATGAATGACTCCCTTAGATAAGGAAAGTTCAATATAGCAGCCCCAACAATAGTATTGGTTGATGCCGATCTTTCCGATATCTTTGCTCTGACAATTTGGACACTTCATCGGTACGTTCACCTCAGGGCTTCACCGGATAATGGTGATTATTCCCTACCATCATGTCCAATCAGTGCATGTTTTATACTTGTTTAATGAGTTCTGACGCACGAACATTGATGCAATATCAACGTTCTTATATAGTGTGGGATATTTTCCTGAATTCATAAGGAGTAACCTTTTCCATAGCATCCATTGAATATTTTTATCGGGTGGTGACGGACTGCCGGATTCCTTCTTTCACATAATCAATTTCGAATCCGAGATCTTCAAGCATTCTATGGTCCGCTGTCCCGTCCTGGCCGGCTGTCGTCAAGTAATCCCCGACAAAGATCGAGTTTGCGGGATAAAGGCCCAATGGCTGCAGGCTTCGCAGGTTCACTTCACGTCCACCGGATATCCTGATCTCTTTCGTCGGATTGATGAAGCGCATCAAGCAAAGGACCTTTAAGCAATATCTCGGGTTCAGTTCATCCGTTCCTTCAAGAGGCGTCCCGTCGATGGCATGAAGAAAATTGACCGGAATCGAGTCGGCGTCGAGAACCTTCAGGCTATGTGCCATATCCACCACATCCTGCAGCGTTTCTTTCATTCCGACGATGATTCCAGAGCAAGGAGAGATCCCTTGTGCTTTTGCCTGCTCTACGGTATTCACCCTGTCTTCATATGTATGGGAAGTGGTGATGTTTTCATGGTGGTTAACGGATGTATTGATGTTATGGTTGTAGCGATCCACCCCTGCTTCCTTTAACCGTTTCGCCTGGTCACCCTTTAATAATCCGAGGCACGCACATACCTTCAAATTATACTGTTGCTTGATTTCTTTAACCGCTGATACAACATGATCCACTTCCCGATTGCTCGGACCCCGGCCACTTGCCACGATGCAGTAGGTGCCTACATTTAGTTGATGAGCATTTTTTGCTCCCTTCATGATGGTTTCTTTATCCACCATGCGGTACTTCTCGATCGGTGCATCAGAGACGCTCGACTGGGAACAGTACCCACAATTCTCAGGACACAGTCCCGATTTGGTATTGATGATCATATTTAATTTGACCTTATTTCCATAATAATGTTTCCGGATCAAATACGCGCTGTGCAATAACTCCAAAAGCTCCTCATCAGGACTTCGCAGGATGGATAAAGCTTCTTCATTCGTTACTTCTCTTCCCTCAATGACCTGTTCCGCAAGTGCTTTCCACGTTTTCATAAGTCATCTTCCCCCCATTATGCTGCCCGATTCAGATTCCTGAATGTACTTTTTGATAGGACCGATTTCTCTAGACGATGTGCCATGACACCTGCACAGACGGCTAAAATGATGTCTTTAGGCAGTGGAACCACCATCCATGCCCATGCGAGCTTATAGGTGAATCCTTCCGGAGCTTGTGCCCAGAACTTGTAAGCAGCGTACATCCAGTTCGTTCCGACTACGTAATTGACCACCATCCCGACCAGTGCTGCGAAGATATATACTTTGATTCCTTTATGTTTATGTTTTTCTACGATTTTACCTGTGATGTAAGCTGTGAAAATAAACGAAACCACAAATCCGAAAGTCGGGCTCACTATAGATGATAACCCTGCTCCAAATCGTGCAAATACAGGGACCCCCACGAGTCCAACCAATGCGTACACTGTCATGGAAATCGCCCCGATCCTGCTTCCAAGAATTGCTCCTGCTAAAATGGCGAAAAACGTTTGTAGCGTAATAGGGACACCCCCCACTACCATAAAAGGTACGAATGTGGTGATGTTGGCACCAATCGCCATAAGTGCAACAAACATCCCTGCCAGTGTAAGATCGATCGTCCTTAATTTTCTGTTCATCTGTCTTCCCCCATCTGTCATTTTTTCTACAAGATAAGAATATCGCTTTCATTAAATATATGTCAACTTTAATTTATTTTAAGTTGACAATAAACCTAAAAAAAAGTTGATGAATGAAATCGTCATTCATCAACTTTATGCCTTCATGAAATCGTAAGGGCTGATCCCTTCCATCCCAATCATCGGATCTTCATTCAGGAGGAATTCTTCAATGGGTAAGTCCCCATCTGATGAATCCACTTCCCCCTGACTACCATCATGATCGATTAAGCCTCTCAGCTTCTCACTCAAGGTCGTTTTTCTGAGAAAGTCATCTTCCCTCTCCACTCCAAGTTTGAAAGCATCCAGCTCCCCGCAGAGAATGAGAAATTGCTTGCTCCTTGTAATGGCTGTATATAAGAGATTCCTCCGTAACATCCGATAATAACTCTTCACGACAGGTAAAATGACAATGGGAAACTCGCTTCCCTGGGATTTATGGATCGAGCAGCAATACGCATGGGTGATCTGCATGAGGTCCTGCCGTGTATACGTTACCTCATTGCCTTCATATAAAACAATGATCATGTCCTGTTTCTCAGTGTTTTCCTTTGCATAAAAGATCGAAACGATTTCACCGATATCCCCGTTAAAAACATTGTTTTCAGGCTGATTGACAAGCTGAAGAACCTTATCCCCTATCCGGTATTTCACATCCCCGAAGGCGATTTCTTTCCGGGTCCCATCATTACTGTTAAATATCTCTTGAAGAAGTTCATTCAAGCGGTCAATTCCTGCAGGACCCCTGTACATAGGGGCAAGTACCTGTATATCTTTTGGTGAGTAGCCCTTCTTCTTTGCATTTTCAACCACTTTTTGAACGACCTCGGAAATCTGATTCGTCCTGCATGGAAAGAACGAACGATCTTTTTGCTGTTTGGTCAAATCTGCGGGAACCTGTCCCCTTTTCATGTAATGGGCGAGTTCAATGATCGAGGAACCTTCTTCCTGCCTGTATATATCCGTCAACCTGACAGTCGGCACGCTTTCCGAATTCAATAAGTCCTTCAGTACCTGACCTGGACCGACAGACGGCAATTGATCTTCATCCCCGACAAATATCACTTGGATATCCTCAGGCAGAGCCTTCAGCAATTGATGGGCAAGCCAAGTGTCGACCATGGACACTTCGTCCACAATCAACAGCTTGCCCTCGATGGCCCGTTCTTCATCGCTCTGAAATCCTTCCTGACCATTCCATCCGAGGAGTCGGTGGATCGTCATGGCAGGCAGCCCCGTTGATTCCGTCATCCGCTTAGCTGCACGTCCTGTAGGGGCCGTCAGCAATACGGGGAACGGTTCATCTTTGTAATCCTTGGGATCCAGAGAACACCCGTGAAGATCCGCGAACAGTTCGACGATCCCCTGAATGACAGTGGTCTTCCCTGTACCCGGTCCACCCGTCAACAGAAGCATGGGAGACATCAAGGCCGTCTCGATGGCTTCCTTTTGAGAAGGCGCATACTGCACTCCAAGCCTGTCCTCCAGGGCCCCCAGTGACAGAAGGAATTCAGACTGGGGAAATTGATCTTTATACTGGGTCTGGGACAGTATCTTTTCAATGTTTGTCACTATCCCTTTTTCAGAAAAATAGAGGGAGGGGACATACACCTTCGTCCCTTCACCGATGACTTTACTTTCTTCTTCCAGCGAAACCAGTTGACTGGATATATCGGTGAATTCAATTCTTTCAGGCTGACTTTTCTCTAGGAGCTCTTTCACCGTTACAATGAGTTCTTCCGCTTCAAGATACACATGACTCTGCTTGACGCATGTTTGTTCCAGGGTATATAAACAGCCGGCTTTGATCCGGTCCGGATGACTGCCTGTCAAACCAATCTTGGATCCCAATTCATCTGCCCGGGTGAACCCGATCCCTTCAATATCTTCCACAAGCTTATAAGGATTTTTTTGAATGATTTCAAGTGCCTGCTCTTTATAAGCCTGATAGACCTTCATGGAAATCTGGGGACCGAATCCAAGCTCATTCAGCATGATCATGACCCGCTCGAGCCCCTGATGCTCAGATAACGTATCATAGATACTCTTAGCCTTTTCTTTTGGAAGCTTTGGAATTTCATCTAAGAGGCTTGGATTTTCGAGTATTTTACTGATCGCATTTTCCCCGATATGCTCCACTATCTTCTCAGCTGTTTTTTTTCCGATCCCCTTAAATAGATCACTTGATAAATAATGGACGACGCCCTGTGTGGTTTGGGGGATTTCTTTCTTGAAATGCTTGACATGAAACTGCATGCCAAACCTTGGGTGCTCTTGAAACCTTCCATAAAATACATAGGTCTCATCTTCATGTATCTTAGGAAAATTCCCAGTTACGACCGCCTCTTTATCCTCGTATGAATCATTCGTTTCGTCCACACGGATTCTCACAACAGAATAGAGATTTTCCTCATTATGAAAAATAGTGACAAGATGTCTTCCTTTTATATAAATTTCTTCCTCACCAAACAGCTTTAAAGAGTCTTGCTGGCTCAAGGCAGAGAACCCCCTAACTATTCACTTTGTTCATTTTTAAGCTTTTCGATCATCTTGATTCCATAACCCGCCAGCATATGATCAGGTTGAACCTCAATGGCTTTGTTGAAATACATGAGTGCCGTATCCGCCTCATCCTTGTGTCCTGCATACGCAACCCCCAGATTGTAATAAGCATCTGCATGCTCCGGATCCGTTTCCACCACTTGGGATAATTGAGTGATCGCTTCTTCATATGCTTCCACTTTCGCAAGACACAATCCTAATTGAAAACGGGCTTCGATGTCTTCTTCATTCAATTCAACACTTCGCTGAAAGTACGGTAGTGCAAACCTTGGCTGATCTAACTGGAACAGACTCATTCCAAGCATAAAGAATACGTCGGCATTCTCCATGCCTTTTGAGATGGCCTTTTCAAATTGATCTTTTGCTTCGTCAAACTTATTCTCATTGAAAAAGAGATTTCCGAGAGAGTAATAAGCTGCTCCTGCGTTTTCATCGACGGAAATCGCCCGTTCAAAAAACTTCTTCGCTTTTTCATTGTCGCCAACCGACATCAATACATTTCCAAAATTGATATACCCAACCGGCTCCTTTGGGTTTTCTTCGATGGCTTCTGTAAAGAGTTTTACCGCCTCTTCTACTTTTCCTTCTTGCAATAACTCTATTCCTTTTAAATTCTTATCCAATGTAAACACCTCTATATGGTCTATTATTTATGTATGTACTTCCTTTTATCGTTACTAGTATAACATAAGGGACATCCGGAAATGGAATCCTTCCTTGATGAAAAAAAGGACTGAGAGAAAAGAGATTCCAGCTCTCCTTTTCTCAGTCCTTTTGCTTTATCCGACGTACGTCAGTTTTTTTTCATCTTTAAAGATGGTATCGATCGTTCCACCACCAAGACATTCATCTCCATTGTAGAATACAACGGCCTGTCCCGGCGTCACCGCTCGAATGGGTTCATCAAAGATCACTTTTACCTTGCCATCTTCCATAGGAATGACCGTTACCTTATTATCAGCCTGGCGGTAACGGAATTTTGCCGTGCATGCGAATTCAGACGATTTCTCTTCGTTCGATGTCCAGTGCACATCCGTCGCAAGGATGGAATCGGAATAAAGGGCAGGGTGCTCAAAGCTTTGACCTACGTAAAGGACGTTTCTTTCCAGGTCCTTCCCGATGGCGAACCAAGGATCACCTGCACCGCCGATGCCAAGTCCGTGACGCTGACCGATGGTATAGTACATTAAACCATCATGTTTCCCAATCACTGTTCCATCCAGTGTCTCCATCTTTCCAGGTTGCGCCGGAAGATAGTTACTCAAGAAATCTTTGAAGTTACGTTCACCGATGAAGCAGATTCCCGTACTGTCTTTCTTGGTCGCCGTGGCAAGGCCCGCTTCCTTCGCGATTTCCCTTACCTTCTTCTTATCGATCGCTCCAAGTGGGAACATCACTTTCTCAAGCTGATCCTGCCCCAGCTGATTGAGGAAGTATGTTTGATCTTTATTGTTATCGACGCCACGGAGCATCTTATATTCTCCGTCACGATATTCGATCTGGGCATAGTGACCCGTTGCGAGATAATCCGCCCCTAATTTCAGCGCATGATCAAGGAATGCCTTGAACTTGATTTCCTTATTGCACATCACATCGGGATTCGGGGTCCTTCCGGCTTTATATTCATCCAGGAAGTACGTAAACACTTTATCCCAGTATTGTTTCTCAAAATTCACAGCGTAGTAAGGAATCCCAATTTGGTTACATACCCGAATCACATCGTTGTAGTCTTCGGTTGCTGTACATACTCCGTTTTCATCCGTATCATCCCAGTTCTTCATGAAAATCCCGATGACTTCATAGCCCTGCTGTTTCAATAATAATGCGGCTACAGAAGAGTCCACTCCACCGGACATCCCAACGACCACTCTCGTATCCTTTGGTTCTTTTTTCACTAACGCCACCTCCTTATTTCCGTTCGATCGCCTGAATTAGACGACCATCTTATGTTGTTAATCTCTTCACGATGTTTGCGACTTCATGGGCAGTCCTCTCAATCTGCTCCTCCGTGTTTCCAAGACCGAAGCTGAAACGGATGGAGTTCCTTGATTGCTCAGACTGTTTCCCATACATCGCCACAAGTACATGTGATGGTTCTATCGATCCAGCCGTACAAGCGGAACCGCTTGAAACGGCGATACCTGCCATATCCAAATTCATCAGCATGGATTCTACATCCGTGCCGGGAAAGCTTAAGTTTAGCACATGGGGTAATCCGTGCTCAAGGGATCCGTTCTCTTCGAATTCTATCCCATTATGGGCCAATGTTTCCCTAAGTAAATTCTTGAGACCAGAGAGCGCCGCATGCTTCTCTTCAAGAGAATGCCGGGCCAGCTCCACTGCTTTGCCAAGACCCACGATTGCATGGACATTCTCTGTTCCTGCACGACGCTTCCGTTCCTGCTCGCCGCCGTATGATCCCGGTTGCAGGTCCACACCTTTATGGGAATAAAGAAATCCAATTCCCTTGGGACCGTTGATTTTATGCCCTGAAACCGAAAGCAAATCGACCCCCAGGTCCTTGACATCGATGTTAGTCAACCCGAATGCCTGTACAGCATCCGTATGAAAAATGGCCTGATGATCCCGTAATAATTCACCGATTTCTTTAATCGGCTGAAGGGTCCCCACTTCATTATTCCCGTACATGATCGTCACGAGGATGGTATCATCCCTCAGTTCCCTTTCTAGGTCCGGAAGCGCTATTCTTCCTGCACGGTCCACAGGCAGGTACGTGACCTCGAAGCCTTTTGACTCGAGAAATTCACATGCATGGAGCACTGCATGATGCTCGGTCTGTGTCGTAATGATGTGGTTACCCTTTTCCTTATTGGCTTCGGCCGTTCCGATAATCGCTAAATTATCCGCCTCAGTTCCACCACTGGTGAAAATGATCTCATTGTAATCGGCATGGATGCTTTCTGCAATGATGGTCCGTGCATGATCCACAAGATGACGTGATGCACGTCCAAATGAATGAATGCTTGAAGGATTACCAAAGGACTCCTTCATCACAGCTGTCATTTCATCGATCACTTCAGGATGCAAGGGCGATGTTGCAGCATGATCCAGATACACTCTTTCCATTGATTGTTACCTCCTAGATATAGAACATATACGCATCTGATTCCCCGTCATCAGAGTGGCTGGCCAAATCTTCTATTGTGGTATTGTCGAGTACATCTTTGACTGCATCACGGATCCGGATCCACAGTTCACGCTTTGCCGGTTCCTCGTCCTCGATTCCTTCCACGGGACTGATCGGTCCTTCAAGGATCCGGATAATATCCCCCGCTGTAATGTCAGAAGGCTCATGGCCCAATACATAACCACCGTACGCCCCCCTGATACTTCTGACCAGACCGCCGTTCCGCAGTGGAGCGACAAGCTGTTCAAGATAATGTTCAGACAGCTCATGCTGCTGTGCGATGGTCTTCAGTGAAGTAGGCCCTTCACCGTGGCGTTTTGCAAGTTCGATCATAATGGTTAAACCGTAGCGGCCTTTAGTTGATATCTTCATGTCCAGCACCTCTATTATATTTAATAACGTCACATGTTGAGACGGGACGTTTTTCTTCTTATTGACTTTTGTTATTATAGCATATTCGCACTCTCACTGTGAAAGGGGCGGTTTCATTCTCACTGTGCATCCACAATATTTCCTTAATGGGATCTCCTGTGATAAAGTGAATGGTACTAGAACGTCAGTTTGGAGAGATGTTTCATGTCGATAAAACCACTTGCCTTCAAGATGAGACCAAGAACCATCGAGGAAATCATCGGGCAGCAGCATTTAGTAGGGGAAGGAAAAATCATCGACCGGATGGTGAAGGCGAAGCAGCTATCATCCATGATCCTGTACGGTCCTCCCGGCATTGGAAAAACGTCCATTGCAAGTGCCATAGCCGGAAGTACAAAATACCGTTTCAAAACCCTGAACGCCGTGACGAATAATAAAAAAGATATTCAAATCGTAGCAGAAGAAGCGAAAATGTCAGGAAGTGTGGTCCTCCTATTGGATGAGGTCCACCGACTGGATAAAGGAAAGCAGGATTTCCTCCTTCCCTATTTAGAGAACGGGATGATTACATTGATCGGGGCGACAACAAGCAATCCCTATCATGCCATCAATCCAGCCATTCGAAGCAGATGCCAGATTTTCGAATTAAAGCCTCTTTCAATAGAAGAAATGAAAATCGCCCTGAACCGTGCCATTGAAGATGAAGAACGCGGTTTGGGCGGATATTCACTCGATGTAACCGATGAAGCGATTGAACATTTTGCAAGTAGCAGTTTCGGTGATGTAAGAAGTTCCCTGAATGCATTGGAATTGGCTGTATTGTCCACTTCACCTGGTGAGGATGGGGTCATTCATATTGATGTCTCCATTGCAGAAGAGTGCCTTCAAAAGAAAAGCTTTTCTCACGATAAAGATGGCGATGCTCATTATGATGTCGTCAGCGCATTTCAGAAATCGATTCGCGGAAGTGATGTGAATGCAGCCCTCCACTACCTCGGAAGACTCGTTGAAGCAGGAGATCTGCCTAGCATTGCACGGAGATTGCTCGTGATTGCCTATGAAGATATCGGCCTTGCCAATCCCCAGGCGGGACCACGGACACTCGCGGCAGTGGAAACAGCTGAGAAGATCGGGTTTCCAGAAGCCAGGATTCCGTTAGCGAACGCAATCATCGAGCTTTGTCTATCACCTAAATCAAACTCGGCAATAACCGCCATCGATCTTGCCCTTGCAGACATCCGGAAAGGAAAGAGCGGCGAAGTGCCGGATCACCTGAAAGATGCACACTATCAAGGCGCGAAAGAATTGGGCAGAGGTGTGGAATATAAATATCCACACAGCTATGAATCAGGATGGGTGCCACAAACCTACCTGCCGGATAAACTGAAAAAGGCTCAATACTACACCCCCAAAGCCACAGGGAAATTCGAACAGGCCATAGCTCAGGTGTATGAGAAGATAAACAAGCAGGTAAAATAACCTGAAAACTTAGTGGAAGAAGAGACGGAAGAGTATCGTTTCTTCTTCCATTTTTTTCACTGTGTTATTACCATATCCCCCCACCCAATCATACATTAGTAAAAAGGCCTGGAGGTGTATGGATTGATCATCATCGAAAATGAATCCAACCCAAAGGATTTACCGAACCTGACCGCTGTTGAAGAAAACATATTTACTACATTAAAAGAAAGCCCCACCGACTATCGGTATCGGAATCTTCCAGAGCTCAAATATGAGCTGAAAGTAAGGGAAAGAATCATTTCTAATGCAAAAAAAATGAATGAAAGTGACGCCACTTTTTCAGCTTTCGAACATTCAAAGTTCAACCCGACATTTTGGACCAAGACCCCTTACGGATACCAGTTGAAGGAATCCAAGCTTCCATCTGACGCCATTGATGATATCTTCACCAACAGTTCTTCGTACAGCTTCGAATGCGTAACAAGTATCGTCCTGCTTTACTATAAATCCATCCTTGATACGATCAAACCTTCCTATTTCAATGAACTGTACTCACATCTCCTTGTCTGGGGCCACAACTATGATGATGACCTTCCGATGGTCACATACAAAGGGCTGGATTATATCCCCGGGGATGTCTATTACTTCTTTAATCCCGATTTTGAAGATCCGATCTGGATGGGTGAAAACTCTGTCTTTATAAAAGAAGACCAGTATTTCGGCCACGGTGTGGGGCTCATGACACACGACGAAATGATTGAAGCCCTGAATACACTTCGCAAAAAGGAAGCAACGAAGTCCGCCTACCTCCTTGAACAAGTTACACGCCTAAAATTTTCTGATTTATATCGATACACATAAAAAGTGACGAACTCTGATGAGTTCGTCACTTTGTTGTTTTTACATTATTTTGTCCAGCTGCGGCGGCTAGACCCTGGAGGCTTTTCTATGCCGCTACGTCCCTTTTATTGAATACCAGGAAGGCAAGCAGCTGGAAGATGATGAAATAAATGATCAGCATGGTGATGGAGAAGCCCATGGTCATGCCGTCGACGAGTGGCGCTGTAAAGCCTGTGTACTGAGTCAGGTCTGTGTTGGCGAACAGACTGTATTTTGCCCAGTCGAATTTAAGGGCGAGCAGGCTTGTGGCATTGCCCCCGACGAATAGTAGGAATAATGAAATTCCGATCGCCAGTGAGCTGCTTCTGAACACAGCTGAAATCATGAAGGCCATAGTAGCCATCATCACGATATTGACGGTTTGTAATAAGTACGTCTTGATCAAGTATCCAACAATATTCTGCTCAACCACTTTCCCATCGACAAATGCCAGGTGAGTGGACTGATCTGTCCCTCCGAACAATAGAAGCCCAAGAAGGAGTGATACGACGAATAATAATAACAACAAACTCATGCCGTACAAAATGACGGTAAAGTATTTAGAAAGAAGGATTTTGGTGCGCGATATAGGGCGGATGAGCAATAGCTTGATGGTCCCCCAGCTAAATTCACTTGCGACGATACCTGCTGCCACAATGATGGTGAATAATCCTACAACCAGAACGACATTGGCATTCGTTTCTACGAACGTCCAGGTCGTTTCTTTTACTTTTGGTTCGATATCGTTCTCAATGCGGTATTCGTTTATCGCGACTCTTCGTTCAGTATCTTTTTTAATAAATTTATTCAAATTAGGAGTTTCAGCCAACATCTGCTTATCTGATTCCACCTGGGCTGTTAGTTCCTGTTTCCAGTTATTCATTTCTTTTGCTTTCGAATCGCTATATTTGGTGAATGCGCCTGTCACTCCAATAATGAGAATCAACAGTCCAAGCATGACAAACGTTCCGACCCGCTTGAAGATTTTGGTCCATTCATTTCTAATAAGACTAAGCATGCATGACCTCTCCTTTATCATTTGTAATTTCCAGGAACCTGTCCTCCAATGTTTTGGCTACAGGCATGACGCTGTATATTTGCACATCGGCTTCTACCAGTGCCCGGATGACATCCGGTACTTGTTCTTTTGTCAGGGCCACCTGAACTTGTGATCCTTGGGATTCAAACTTGATGCCGGGGTCGAAACTGTTAAGAACGGCTTTAATTTTTTCCACATCGTTGATTTCGAAGTGATAGACTTGTTCAGACCCTTCTACAAAGTCCCTGACTTGTTGCACATCGACAAGCTTACCGGACTGGATGATCCCGATTCGGTCACACATCATTTCCATTTCAGATAATAAGTGACTCGATACGATGACCGCCATGCCCTCTTCCTCGGCAAGTTTTCTGATATACGCACGGATTTCACGGATTCCAGCCGGATCAAGACCGTTTGTCGGCTCATCGAGGATGAGTAGTTTCGGTTTATGGAGCAGGCACTGGGCAAGTCCCAGACGCTGTCTCATTCCAAGGGAGTACGTTTTCACCTTATCATTGATACGGTCCGTTAAACCGACCAGCTCAATGACTTCTTTCATTCGTTCATCGGAAATCCCTTTTTGCATGCGGGCAAAGTGTTGTAAGTTCTGATATCCCGACATGAACTTATAAAGCTCAGGATTTTCAACGATGGCCCCCACATCCTTAATGGCGCCTTCAAAGTCTTTCTTGATGCTTTTTCCTGAGATAAGGACATCTCCTTTTGATATATTCATCAATCCAACGATCATGCGGATCGTCGTTGTTTTCCCTGCTCCATTCGGTCCAAGGAAACCGAATACTTCCCCTTCATACACGTCGAACGTTAAATTATCAATGATGGTCTTGCCTTTGATGACTTTGGAAACACTTTGTAATTGCACAACCGTCTTCATCATTTCATCTTCCCTTCTGATTTTGTTGTCTTCTTCAACCACTGCAGGACAGATAGGCCTTCTGATTCTCTCAGCTCTTCCACCTGACAATGGCCTTTTATTTCTCCATCCGAGATGATATAGGCTTCATCCAGGATCGCTTCAATCTCATCGATTTCATGGGTGGCTATGATCACCGTCTGCTGTCCGAAATCAATATAGGAGAGGAGGCCTTTCACGATCGTATCCCTAACCATGGGATCCAGCCCTGAGAATGGTTCATCGAGTAGCAGCACTTCCGTGTTGCGGGACAATGCCAATACGAGCTTCAGTCTGCCCCGATTCCCTTTCGATAAATGCTTGATCTTCTTCCCGCCATCAAGCTCCATGAATTCCACCAGTTCATTCGCTCTCCCTGTATCAAAATCAGGGAATTGAGAGGCGTAGAACCGGATCATCCCCTCAACGGTGAACGCTTCATAAAACATATCCAGTTCTGTCAAATAGGCGACTTCGCTGGCACTTTTCCTGGTGACCGGTTTCCCGTTCATGGTGACAGTCCCCGCATTCGGGAGCACAAGTCCGGCAATCATTTTTAATGTGGTGGATTTGCCGCTGCCGTTCGGACCGAGGAGACCATATATCTTCCCTTTTTGAAAATGAAAGGATGTCTGGTTCAATGCTATTTCGTTCCCGTATTTCTTGGTGACACCTTCAAATTTCACCACCATCTCTATTCCTCCCCTCTTCTGTCAAGGTATTTTTCAACACCTTGGATCATTTGAACTTTCGTCAGACCCAGTTCTTTCATGTTCCGGATGAAGGACTCGATCACTTCCCTCTGGACTTTTTCATTCAGCTCTGTCAGAACCTCTTTCTTTTCCGTCACAAATGTTCCCTGCCCTCTCCTCGTCTCCACGATGTCCATCCTTTCTAATTCACTGTACGTACGTTGAATGGTATTCGGATTCACTCCTGATTGGACGGCCATTTCCCGGACGGAAGGCAGTTTGTCACCAAGTGCTAACTCTTTCCGCACGATTTCACGGATGATTCGATCAGCAATCTGCAGGTAGATGGGCTTGGAAGCTGTGTATTCTTCTGTCATAAGCTACACCTCAACCTTACGATCCAATAACCGGCAGGAAATGATAAAGACGATGATCATGATCATTCCTTCAAACAGGAAAGGCATGACCGGGAATGGGATCATTTCAGCATCGAAGCCAGCATTCGTTTCATCGGCACCAACGGAGAAAAAGAATCCGGAACTCACCTTTACGGTAAAGGTTTCAAAGAAGAATCTTTCCACCCATTCAATACTCATGAAAAAAGCCACTATACTTTGATAGACAATGATACAACCCCCTATAACGATCCAGCGTATACTCTTGAGTGACGGATACTTTGAGAGTGAATGGTAGAGTGTCCACAGGAATATCGTCCATCCGGAAAAGTAGAGTCCGACAATCGTCACGCCAAGATTAAAGAGAATGCCTTCTTTGAATGGCCAATAAGAGAAAAGAGATTCCTCCTGAAAAATGACCATGGTCAGAATCCCCAATATATCTACTAGTAACAGTGATAGAGTGGAATAAATAAAGGCAATGATGATTTTGGATAATAGGAGCTTAAATCCGCTATGGGGACTATGAAGCCACAATTGGGTTTTCCCTTCCACCCTCAGCATGGAGCAGACGATTCCCGGAAGAAAGGCGAAATGGAATACTCCGATCATAATGAGGAATATTTGTGTCATGCTTGGCTCCTGGACATAATGGCCAATCAACAACCCTATGATAAAAATGAGAAAAATAATGGCTATCCAGCCATAAAACCAAATACTGGAGGTTTTGAAGTCTTTCCAGAGAAGACCTTTAAACGCGTTCATCCTTACACTCCTCCGTAATGTGTTTTAGTGTTCTAGTTAGATAGTACACTATGACAGAATAAAACGTCAATCCTTTTTTTACCTATTTATTGGAATTTTTTCAGATGAAGGATGCTCATGAAAAAGGAGAAAGAACGAAGGACAGACAAAAGGACTGAATCCACCTTGGGGATTCAGTCCTTTTAAAGAATTATGATTTGTCTTTTACTCTTTTGATTTCAATATCCTTCAACAACTGGTTCGTCACATGACTCGCTGCAATCAGCCCGGCCACGGAAGGAACGAAGGCGTTGGAAGACGGAGGAAGCTGTGCTTTACGGATCTTCGCATCATCTTTCCCTACTTCCTTTCTGATCTCTTCACGGATGACGATAGGGCTCTCATCAGAGAAAACCACCGTCACACCTTTTTTGATTCCTTCTTTTTTCAGGCGGGTACGGATCACTTTGGCGATAGGATCCGTATGCGTCTTACTGATGTCAGCAATTTTGAAGCGGGTCGGATCGGTTTTATTCGCCGCGCCCATGCTCGCAATCAATGGAATATCCCGCTTCAGACATTCTTTCATTAAATGGATTTTATAGGAAATCGTATCAGAGGCATCAATGACATAATCGAGGCCCTGATCAAAGAATTCCTCATATGTTTCTTCCGTGTAGAACATTTTTAAAGCGATGACCTCACACTCCGGATTGATGTCCATAATGCGGTCCCTCATCAAATCAACCTTTGGCTGACCCACAGTAGAGAGCAATGCATGAACCTGACGATTTACGTTGGTGATGTCCACATCGTCTTTATCCACTAACACTAAACGGCCTACACCGGAACGTGCTAACGCTTCAGCTGCAAAGGATCCCACTCCCCCGATTCCGAGTACGGCCACCGTGCTATTCTTAAGGGTTTGAAGACCTTCTTTGCCGATCGCTAGTTCATTTCGAGAAAACTGGTGTAGCAAAATAATCAACTCCATTATAAGTATTCAACTAGGTTTATACTGAATTAGAATAAAGGATAGGGGACCGAAAATCAACATGAAATGTTGTCCTTCTCATTCGTTTACCCTATTTAGGGTAGGTTTAGCCCCGACAAAAAAGCCAGGCTGGTGTAAGCCTGACTCTTCAATTTATTTAAATATCTGTTATTAATTTGTTTGGACGAGTCCCAATCGTGCCGCCGCCATCATTTCCTTCGTTTTGAACCCGCTCTCGGCAGGTGGGTGCTTTATTCCACTATTTGTTAGTCCCCGGCACGGGGCATGAACGCCTAGCGGAAACATCAAGCTCCCGAAGTTTGAATTGTTCGGTCAAAACTGTTAGGTAAAAACGTCGTACACATCAGGACTCGTTTGTGATTGTCTAAATAATATCATACCACCAGGATGATTTCAACGAATGACCCCCGGAATTTAATTACATTATTCTACATCGAGTGACAAAGACAGCTCTTTTAATTGAGCTTCACTTACTCCACCCGGTGCATCTGTCAGTACACAACTTGCACTTGCCGTTTTCGGGAACGCAATCGTATCCCGGAGATTCGTGCGGCCAGCAAGGAGCATCACTAAACGGTCCAGCCCAAGGGCGATCCCGCCATGTGGAGGCGTTCCGTATTCGAAGGCTTCCAATAAGAAACCGAATTGCTCTTCCGCTTCTTCTTTCGAGAATCCAAGGACCTTGAACATTTTTTCCTGTATGTCACGCTCGTATATCCGCAGTGATCCGCCTCCAAGTTCGTATCCGTTCAAGACAAGGTCATACGCTTCGGCACGGACAGATGCAGGGTCCGTTTCGAACAGTTCAAGATCTTCCTTCACCGGCATCGTGAATGGATGATGCGCTGCATAGTAACGGTTCTCCCCTTCGTCAAACTCAAGTAGAGGCCAGTCTGTCACCCACAGGAAGTTGAATACTGTTTCATCAATCAGCTTCAAGTCTTTCCCCAATTTCAATCGAAGGGCACCAAGGGCGTCTGCCACAACTGATTTCTTATCTGCCACAAACAGCAGCAAGTCACCTGCTTCTGCATTCGCAGTAGTTGAAATCGCCGAAGCATCTTCTTCAGTCACAAATTTTGAGATCGGTCCTTTCAAGCCTTCTTCTTCTACCTTTAGCCATGCTAACCCTTTTGCTCCGTAGCGGGAAACAAACTCAGTCAATCCATCAATGTCTTTACGGGAATACTGTGATGCCCCACCTTTCACATTGATCAGCTTCACTTGCCCACCGTCCGCGACAGCGCCGGCAAATACTTTGAAGCCTGAATCCTTGACGATTTCGGATACATCGATCAGTTCCATGCCGAAGCGTGTGTCCGGTTTGTCAGAACCATAACGGCTCATGGCATCGTCATACGTCATTCTCTGGATAGGTAATGTAACGTTTACGCCTTTCACATCATTCATGAGCTTCTTCATCATATCTTCGACAAGTGAAATGATCTGTTCTTTATCCATGAAGCTCATTTCCATATCAATCTGCGTGAATTCAGGTTGACGGTCTGCACGAAGATCTTCATCACGGAAACAGCGGGCGATTTGATAATAACGGTCGAATCCGGAAACCATCAGCAGCTGCTTAAAGATTTGTGGTGACTGTGGCAGGGCATAGAATTCCCCTTTATGGACACGGCTCGGAACGAGATAATCACGTGCCCCTTCCGGCGTACTCTTCGTTAAGATCGGCGTTTCCACGTCCAGGAAGCCGTTATCGTTCAAGAAATTGCGGAATGATGTCGTTACATGATGACGCATCTTGAAGGTTTCCATCATCGCTGGACGACGAAGGTCTACGTAACGATATTTCAAGCGGACATCTTCCGACACTTCCATTTGGTCATCAATCATGAATGGAGGGGTTTTCGCTTCATTGATGATTTGAACCTCTTCTGCGTGGATTTCCACTTTTCCGGTTTTCAGGTTCGGGTTCACCGTTCCTTCTCCCCTTGCCACGACCGTACCCGTTATGCTCAGGACATATTCATTACGGATTTTCTCTGCAAGGGAAAGGGCATCTTCCGATAAATCCGGATTAAACACGACCTGTACGATTCCCTCTCTGTCACGAAGGTCTATGAAAATCAAGCCTCCCAGGTCCCTTCTCTTTTGCACCCAGCCTTTGATCGTGATTTTCTCACCGATGTATGTTTCTGTTATGTCTCCACAATATGCGGTTCTTTTTGTCATCATGTTCTCCTCCTTATCAAATCAACGCGTTCTATTTACCGAGCTTGCTCTTTACATTGTCAACAAACTGATCCAGGCTCACTTCTTCCTGCTCACCAGTAGCCATGTCTTTCAGATTGATTTTATTTTCTTGTAATTCGTTATCACCGATGACGGCCACATATTTCGCTTCATAGCGGTCGGCCGCTTTGAATTGGCCCTTCACCTTGCGATCCAGATAATCTTTTTCTGAAGAAATCCCTGCCGCTCTTAAATGATGAAGAAGCTTGACAGCATAATCTTTCGCGTCATCACCCAATGATACGATGAAGCACTCGACTCCCTGATCAATCGGGAGTTCGACGCCTTCTGCTTCCAATGCCGCAAGCAGCCTTTCGATACTGAAGGCAAATCCGATTCCATGCGTTTCAGGACCACCGATCATTTCAACCAGTCCGTTGTAGCGCCCACCTCCGCAAAGAGTCGTAATGGCCCCGAAGCCTTCTGCATCACTCATGATTTCAAAGGCTGTATGATTATAATAATCAAGGCCTCGGACAAGGGTGGGATCCACTACGAATTCCACATCCATGTCTGAAAGGTGAGTTTGAACTTTTTCAAAATACTGCTTCGATTCGTCATTTAAATAGTCAAGAATCGATGGTGCTGTAGACATCAATTCATGGTCGCGGTCTTTCTTACAATCAAGGATCCGCAGTGGATTTTTCTCCAGGCGATTCTGGCAATCGCCACAGAATTCATCGATCCTCGGTTTAAAGTGATTGATCAATGCCTCTCTGTGTGCATTCCTGCTTCCGGCATCACCAAGACTATTAATGACAAGCTTTAATTGAGTCAGCCCTAATCTCTTATAAATTCCCATTGCGAGGGAAATCACTTCTGCATCAATGGCAGGATCTTCACTTCCGAGAGCTTCGACGCCAAATTGGACAAATTGACGGTACCTGCCGGCTTGAGGTCTCTCATAACGGAACATCGGACCCGAGTAATAAAGCTTCGTCGGCTGATTCGGGTGACCGAACATTTTATTTCCTACAAAGGAGCGGACAACAGAAGCGGTCCCTTCAGGTCGTAGTGCCAGGCTTCTGCCTCCCCGATCTTCAAACATATACATTTCTTTCTGTACGATATCCGTCGTATCCCCCACTCCACGGGTGAACAGTTCACTCGCCTCGAAAATCGGGGTGCGGATTTCTTTATACTGATAGTTGTGACAAAGGGTCTTTGCCACTTCCTCTACATACTGCCATTTTTCCACTTCACCAGGCAGGATGTCCTGTGTACCTCTTGGAATCTGAATGGACAAGATGATTTCCTCCTTTTATCGTGCACGTTGATTTTTATGTAAATAAAAAAAGCCCTCAGTCCCTTGTATACTATACAAGGGACGAGAGCTGTTATTCCCGTGGTGCCACCCTAATTGAAGTCTATGAAAGACCTCCACTTAGCCAGTTAACGCCTGGTACGTTCATCTCCTACTAACGAATAAGTTTTCAGAGAGAAACCTCCTGAGTGTTCATTCACTAAGTCACATTGTAGAAATGCTCTCAGCCAAGGCATTTCCTCTCTTTACATGCGGGGGTTAGCTACTGTGCTCGATCAACGGTTTTTGTAAATGTTATTTTATTTGTATAATGATACGGTTGGCGCAGGTCCATGTCAAGAGGTTAAAAGAAATTTCGTCAGGATCGCTCCATTTTCTTTTTTAACAATTTCACTTCCCGTAACGATAATCCGAATTCGGAAGCAAGTTCTACATTCAATGCATCTTTTTCACGTTCTAAAAACTGATGGAAATCCACTCCAAATAACTGGTTATCTCCATTTGCGCTCATGAATCCTTTTTCACTCGACCTCACGTACACTCATCCTTTCAAAAACATTCCTACCTTTATCATTTCCATTTACCTATTTTTCTTTCGTTTTAGAGGGATTTTATTTTTTTTATCGTATTAAAACCATAAGGATTTCTTCAGGAACACCCCTTTTTCTAAAGAAATTGACAGATGGTGTTCAACACTTGAGCAGGAAAATCCGATATTACTATGGGTGTTTGTATTTCTTACAGGAGGTGACGAAGATTAAGAAAGTAATCACATCAATGTTGATTGTACTCTTGATGTTCCAGGTGCAGCCCTTCACGGATCAGGCACAGGCTGAAACCGGAAAGGTCACGATCAGTGTTTCCACCCTTAATGTCCGCACAGGACCGGGACTGAGCTTCCCCGTTTTGACAACAGTACATAGAGGGGAAGAGTACAAAATAGTAGAGACACAAAAGGATTGGTATAAAGTCGAAACAAATAGTGGCGACGGCTGGGTGGCCGATTGGCTCGTCACAGTGGAAAAGACTGTCTCCGATGATTCATCCCCTCGAGAAGGTCAGGTGAACACAGACGGTCTCCGCGTCAGAAATGGTCCAAGCACTTCAGACGACGTCGTGACGGTATTACAAAATGGAGATACGGTGAAAGTTACGAAAGAAGATGGAGACTGGCTGAACATTGAATCAGGAAGCACGAGGGGGTGGGTCCACCGTGATTACATAACGGGAACAGAAGCCGCCCAAGAGAAAAAAAAGGTAAACCAAAAAGGGATCATCACTGATGACGCTTTGAATGTCCGAACATCACCATCCCTGCAGAGCTCCATCCTTGGGGTATTGAATAAAGGAGATGAGATAGAGGTGACCGGAAGTGTTTCCGGTTGGTATGAGATCCGGTTCGGCGATGAGATTGCATGGATCAGTGATTCATACGTAGAGTTCTCTACCGGTTCTGATGAAGGTGAAACAAGCCCATCCGAAGAGGAATCATCCTCCACTGGAGACATGGTCGGGATCATTTCGGTACATGGTCTCAATGTTCGGGATGAAACCTCCCTGAACGGCCGAATTGTCGGTAAGGTATCCAAGGGTGAGAAATTCAAATTGTTAAAAGAGAAAAATAATTGGTATCAAATCAAGCTCCCGAATGGGGAAAAAGGATGGGTTGCCGGATGGTATGTTCAAAAAACAGTGACAGCCGCCTCCCGTTCAAGTAACAGCTCAAATGAAAACATCACGATTCTATACAACGGTACAAATATTCGCAGCGAAGCAAACACCCAGGCAAGTGTCGTCAAACGAGCAGCAAGTGGAGAGTCTTTTCAAGTAAAGAGTAAGGATGGAGACTGGTATGAGGTGGAATTAGCCGATGGCAGTGCTGGTTTTGTAGCCGGCTGGGTCGTTTCGGTCCGCTCTGCAGCAGGTGAAAACACGACGCCTGATCATAAAAAAAGCGGCGGTCTCGAAGATAAAGTGATTGTGATCGATCCCGGACATGGAGGAAGGGACAGTGGTACTACGGGAGCAAGTGGTACACTTGAGAAGCTCCTTACCATGAAAACCGGGGAACTCCTTGCCGAAAAATTGAAAAGCGCAGGGGCAAAGGTCAAGTTAACAAGAAAAACCGATGAATATTTATCTTTACCATCAAGGGTATCATTATCTCATTATAATCAGGCAGACGCCTTTATCAGCATCCACTTTGACAGCATTATGGATTCTTCCATTACAGGTCATACGACTTACTACTATCAGAACCAGCAAAAAGAGCTGGCAGAGGAGGTCCACGAGAGTCTCTCGGATCGATTACCCACCTCGGACCGTGGTGTCCGTATCGGGGATTATCATGTCATCCGTGAAAACAACAGGCCAGCCGTCCTTTTGGAATTGGGATTCCTCAGCAATCCATCAGAAGAAGCCAATGCGAATACTCAGTATTTTCAAGATTTGGCTGCGACGGCCATCTATCATGGGCTGAGTGATTATTTCTCAGATTGATGTCCATTCAAATAAAAAGGCTGATTCCGCTACTGGAATCAGCCTTTTTATCAGGTTTTACTCTCGATCAAGAGTGTAACAGGACCATCATTCGTCAGATTCACATCCATCATCTCACCGAATACGCCTGTAGCTACCCTCACTCCTTTTCCCTCGAGAATCTCATTGAAAGAATCATAGATCACTTCTGCATGCTCGGGTTTGGCCGCATTCATGAAATTCGGCCTTCTTCCCTTTCGGACGTCGCCATACAGGGTGAATTGGGAAATTGATAGAATCTCCCCTCCCACATCAAGCAGGGAATGATTCATCTTTCCTTCATCATCTTCGAAAATGCGAAGATTCACAACCTTTTCTGCCACATAACGGGCATCTTCCTGTGTATCTTCATGGGTGATCCCTACAAGCAGTACAGCGCCTGAATGGATTTCTCCCTTTACTTCTCCATCAACAGTGACGGAGGCTTCTTTACTTCTCTGCAGCACAACCCTCATAAAGAAATCTCCTTTAGTTTAGTTCATGATTCGCCTTACAGCATAAACATCTGAAATCTGTTTGATTCTCTCTACCACTTTGTGCAAATGGGAAATATTTTGAATCGAAATGGACATGTTGATGGTGGCCACTTTGTTCCGGTCCGATTTTCCACTCACAGCCGATATATTCGTCTTCGTTTCATTCACCGCCTGAAGTACTTCATTCAGGAGCCCTCTTCGATCATAGCCGGAGATTTCAATATCGACATTGTATTCTTTGCGGTCATTTCCGTCGCTTTCCCATGAGACGGGAATGAGGCGCTGTTCCACTTCATCCGCCATCACATTGGTACAATCCGCACGATGGACTGAAACGCCGCGCCCCTTGGTAATGAAGCCGACGATTTCATCCCCTGGAACCGGACTGCAGCAGCGTGAAAGCCGGATAAGGAGATTATCGATCCCCTCTACCTGTACACCTGCATCTTTTTTCCGCTTGACGGGTTGAGCATTCAATTCCTTCATCGTTTCTTCCAGGTTATCTTCCTGTTCCCGCTTCTTCCGGTGTTTTTCGGTTAGCCTGTTTGCGATTTGAGCCGCTGTGATCCCGTTATACCCGACGGCTGCGTACATATCATCTTCGTTTGAGAAATTGAATTTCTCAGACACACGCTTGATGTTTTCGGGATTCAGGATTTCCTTCACATCGAAATCCTGGTTTTTGATTTCTTTTTCGACCAGCTCACGGCCTTTTTCAATATTTTCTTCTCTGCGTTGTTTCTTGAAGAACTGCTTGATTTTATTCTTCGCCTGGGAAGTCTGGGCGAGCTTCAGCCAATCCTGACTCGGACCATACGAATGTTTGGACGTAAGGATCTCGATGATATCCCCCGTTTTCAGCTTGTAATCAAGAGTGACCATTTTTCCATTGACCTTGGCACCGATCGTTTTATTGCCGATTTCCGAATGGATCCGGTAAGAAAAGTCGATGGGAACGGAGCCTGATGGCAATTCCAATACGTCTCCTTTAGGAGTGAATACAAAGACCATATCGGAAAACAGGTCGATTTTAAGAGATTCCATGAATTCTTCAGCATTGGCCGATTCATTCTGAAATTCTAATATTTCCCTGAACCAGGATAGCTTTTTCTCGAACGAAACAGGTTCATTGGCTTCTTTTCCTTCTTTATACGCCCAGTGTGCCGCAACCCCGTATTCAGCGATTTGGTGCATTTCAAGAGTTCTGATTTGCACTTCCAGTGGGTCGCCTTTAGGACCGATGACCGTCGTATGAAGGGATTGGTACATATTCGGTTTCGGCATGGCAATATAATCCTTGAACCTTCCGGGCATCGGTTTCCAGCATGTATGGACGATTCCGAGTACAGCATAGCAATCCTTGATGCTGTCTACTACAACCCGCACGGCAAGCAAGTCGTAAATTTCATTGAATTGTTTGTTTTGCAGGGCCATCTTACGGTAAATGCTGTAAATATGCTTAGGTCGTCCGGAAATTTCAGCCACGATTTTCACATCGCCCAGCTTATCTTTCACTTCATTGACGACTTCCTCTAAGTACTGTTCACGCTCGGCACGCTTCTTCTTCATCAAATTGACAATACGATAATACTGTTGAGGATTTAAATATCGGAGCGACGTATCTTCCAATTCCCACTTGATCTTTGAAATCCCTAACCGATGGGCCAAAGGAGCGAAGATTTCAAGTGTCTCATTTGCTATTCTCCGCTGCTTCTCCTGTGGTAAATGTTTCAGGGTTCTCATATTATGGAGGCGGTCTGCCAATTTAATCAGGATGACCCGGATATCCTGAGCCATCGCTACAAACATTTTCCGGTGATTTTCAGCCTGTTGCTCTTCATGGGATTTGTATTTTATCTTTCCAAGCTTCGTGACCCCATCAACGAGCATGGCCACTTCGGCATTGAACGCTTCTTCAATTTCACCGAGGGAAATACCCGTATCCTCCACTACATCATGAAGAAACCCTGCAGCAACGGTTGCCGGATCCATCTCTAGATCCGCCAGTATCCCTGCCACCTGAATGGGATGGATGATGTAGGGTTCACCAGACTTACGGTATTGCTCACTGTGGGCATCCCTTGCATATACGTATGCCTTCTGGACCATTTCAACATGCTCATCATTTAAGTATGCTCTTGTTTTATCAATAACCTGTTCCGGGGTTAGTACTTGATCTTTAGCCATGATCAAAATCACCTTTGTATTTTAATATAGTTCACGATTGTTCGATTTTAATGATTGTTACTATTATCAAAAAAAAAAGAGATTCTGTAAAGGGTTTAGCAGAAAATTCTCAGAATCCATCTGATTTTGTCGATAAATGTCGATTCTATTCTTCTTGAAATTAAAAAAATAAGGGCTGACACTTTAACCAGTTGTCAGTCCCTTATTTCAGTATATCACAAAGTCAGTTTTAATAATCGAATTTAGTATTGCATTAATGTCATTATATCATAGTTCTCAAGTTTGTCGCGGCCGTCAAGGTACGTAAGTTCAATTAAGAACGCAGTCCCTGCAACAATTCCACCCAGTTCTTCCACAAGCTTGATCGTTGCTTCGATCGTTCCGCCGGTTGCCAGTAAATCGTCCGTGATCAGAACACGCTGGCCGGGCTTGATGGCATCTTTATGGATGGTCAACGCATCTTTACCGTACTCAAGGCCGTATTCCTTCTGAATCGTTTCACGTGGTAATTTACCAGGTTTACGGACAGGGGCAAAGCCTATACCGAGTGCATAAGCGACTGGGCATCCGATGATGAATCCACGGGCTTCAGGTCCTACAATCAGGTCAATCTGCTTTTCTTTTGCATATTCGACGATTCGGTCTGTAGCATATCTATAAGCATCACCATTATCCATAAGGGGTGTGATGTCTTTAAACTTAATCCCTTCTTTTGGCCAATTCTCAACGATTGTAACATATTGTTTTAAGTCCATGCTTCTACTTCCTCCTCAATTGTAACAGACTCTTCTATCCTTTCATTAAACCAAGTCTTCAACTCTTGATAGGAAGAATATAACAATTCGTTTTCGAGTTCGTATTGTTGTTGTTTCTTCTGATATGTTCGAGATTCAGAAAGATCTTTCTTGGTTTTCTCAGGATTAAGAGAAATAAATCCATTGTCTATTGTAACAAACTTCAAATCAAAAAACACCTGTGACATAAAATCGATTGTTTCTTTTGACCAGCCTTTATATTTGGCCAGGTCATCGCCATGCTTATTGACATCGAACGATCCCCGTTTGGTTAAAAATCCATAGTACCATTTGAAATGGTCCCGGGTCGGCATTGTACTGAAGAAATGATCTTCCTCCTGGAAGAAATGAGCATAGATCCGATGAGGACGCCCCTTCTTCAAAAGCTCTTCAAGTAAAGGCTTGGAATTCGGCAGATCCAACAGCACAAGGCTTGCTTTATCCGTTGATAATCCATCAAGCGTCGAGCTTTCCTCCAAGAGGATGACCTCCTCTTTCGGCAGGTTCAGTTTGTCCAACGTGGATGAATGAAAACAAACCATTTTCTTATTTTCTTCAGGGATGAGTCCGTTCCACTTATGGACCTGCTTAATTCCCCTCACATCAAATAATTGCCAATGATCGATTTTCACATCATGTAAAAACACCTGAGGCTTTTTGCGGTTGTTCCACTCATTGATGGATAATTCACCAATGACGGACGCATTTGAAAATGGCGTCATGTGATCTGCCAATTCACCGAGTCCGAAGCCTACACCGTCTAGTTGGACTCCTTTGTCTTCTAAAACGAGCTTAAGGTGATTTTGTGCAGACCCGATTTTTTTATAGTGCTCGATGCTCACATGATCGATGATCCACTTAGGCTTTGGATTCTTCATCCCAAAAGGTGCCAAAAGCTGAAGCTTTTCAATGGACTCCACAGAGATTTCGTCCACTGTCACGGGAGCATCGAGTTGTGTGACCGGGATGAAGTCTTCCGGTGTCAGATCCGTCCCGGCCAGTTCATTTAACTGGTTTCTCAACTGAGCTACATCGTCCAATTGCAGCGTCATGCCCGCAGCCATTGGGTGGCCACCGAAGTGGGGAAGGATATCCCGGCAGGTTGAAAGGTTTTTGAATAAATCAAATCCTACGATGCTTCTCGCAGACCCTTTCGCCGTTCCTTTTTCCAAGTCGTAGCTAAGCACGATGGTCGGACGGTAAAACCTGTCCACCAGACGTGAAGCCACAATGCCGACCACTCCGGGATTCCAGCCTTCCTTTCCGATGACAAGTACATGGTTATCCTTCAATGGAAAATCTCTCTCCACCATCTCAACGGCTTCCTCGGTCATTTGAGCGACGATTGCCTGTCTCTCTTTATTCAAGCCGTCAATTTCTTCCGCCAGTGCCTTAGCCTCTTCGTCATCTTCAGTAAGCATGAGATCGACGGCCGGATCGGCATCACCTAAACGACCAACGGCATTAATCCGTGGAGCGATCATGAAGCCGACCGTCTCTTCGGTGATTTCCTGTTGCTTCGCATTGGCGATTTTACATAAAGCTTTAATCCCCAATCGGTTTGAACCACGAAGTTCGGCAAGACCCCGTTTAGCCAAAAGACGGTTTTCCCCTCTCAAAGGGACGAGATCCGCAATGGTTCCAATCGCCGCAAGATCCAGTAAATGACTTGGCAGCTCACCATAAAGGGCATGGGCCAATTTAAATGCAACCCCTACACCGGCAAGTTCTCCAAATGGATATGCTACTTCTCCCACCTTTGGATGTAGGAGAGCATACGTTTCCGGTAATTCGGGTCCAGGTTCATGGTGGTCTGTAATGATCAGATCGATCCCTAGCTCTTTCGCGAGCCTGGCTTCGTTCACGGCAGAGATTCCTGTATCGACCGTGATGATGAGTGAGAATTCCTCATCCTTGGCCCAGCGGAACGCCCCCTCATTGGGTCCATATCCTTCACTGAACCGGTTCGGGATATAAAATTCCACCATAGCTCCCAAATCTCTCAGTACGGTCATCATGACCGATGTACTGCTGACTCCATCTGCATCATAGTCACCATAAACGAGAATTCTTTCCCCGTTCTCAATGGCTTTGTGGATCCGTTCCGTTGCTTTCTTCATATCTTCAAATAAAAATGGATCGTGAAATGAGTCGCCTGAATCAAATAAAAAATTCCTGGCTTCTTCGACATCATCCAAGTCCCGGTTTATCAATAATTTCGCTACAAGCGAAGGTACTTTTAGTTCATTTGCCAATTCTGCTATTTTATGTTTATCTGTTTCTGTCAATGTCCAACGTGTTTTTGATTTTAACATACGTTCACCCCTCAGCCTTACTCATTATACAAAAGTGAGGGGGTTGTTTCAATCTAAATGAGACCCTGATAAAAAGATGGGGAAAAATGGTGAGGGGACGTCGTCTCTGATGTCCCTCGGTTGAAATCCAGCCGTTTTTTGTGAAAAACCAGCCGATATCGTGAATAATCCGGCGGGTTTCCGCCATTATCCAGCCGTTACGGTTAAAAATCAGGCCGAAATCTAACTAAATTCAGCCAAATGACTTTTTCATACAAAAATAACCGACGATAGGCGTCCGCACAAAAACAAAAAAAGCCCGGCGGCAACAGCCACCAGACTCATTTACTCCCCTGCTTCCCCTACTGAATCCGGGGCTCGTTTTTTTAACGGGATATCTTCGGTTTTTTCTTTATGCATTCCCTCTGTCTGTTCCCTCAATAACATATTTTCTTTTTCAAGGGATTTAACCCTCCGCTGGACGACGAATAATCGGAACAGCCCTACGGAACCGATGATGATACCACCCATCAAGACAGATCCGAGAATAACTAATATAAGAGGCCAGTCGGATTCACCGAACAGATAATTGACGGTGACCGGATCGACGTTGATGACTGCGAAAATCGATACCACCAGCGCAAAGAAAATACCTAATAATAGAGTCCATTGAAACTTCATGAGACTTCCCTCCCTTTAAGTTAAGTCTATTTGATCATCACTTTCTTCAGAAGCAGGATTGAATGGATTGATATGTATAAAAACATCATTCACATTCGATTCTCCCAAGAGCTTTTCTTTGACTCTCTTCCCGACGCGATGACCTTCCTCTACTGTCATGTAAGGATCGACACTGATTTTCAAATCGATGATGACGTAGTGTCCATGTTCCCTTGCATGAAGCTCATTGATTTCTTTCACTTCCGGGACGGTCTCCACAATTTTTCGGAAAGGCAGTACATCCTCGTCATGCATAACGTGATCGAGGGTCGTATGTATGGATTCCGCTCCCAGATGCCAGGCCATCCTGAGGACAAGCAGGGAAACGAATATTCCTGCAACAGGGTCCGCATAAACAAGCCAGCCGATATCGAACTTCCCGCCAAGGATGGAAGCTGAAATCCCGATAAGTGCTGCGATGGAAGAGAATACATCCGAACGATGCTCGTATGCATTCACGATCAATGCATCACTCTTTAACCTTTTACCCAACCGATATTTGTATTGAAACATCGCTTCTTTCACGATGATGGAGAAAATGACCGCATAAATCGCAATCGCTGTCGGCGGGGTGAGAGGGTGAAAAAAGGATTCAATCGATGATTTCCCAATTTCGATCCCCACAAGGAACAACAGTACGGCCACGATGATTGCCGCAATGGACTCCGCCTTTCCGTGACCATAAGGATGATCCTGGTCAGGGGGCTGCTTGGCAGCACGCAAACCGATAAAGACGGCAAGGGATCCTGCTACATCCGATGCAGAGTGAACCGCATCGGCAATCAGCGCCCTACTATTCCCCATGATACCGGCCGCCCACTTTATTACCGCCAGTACAATATTGCCCACCACACCGATCATGGCGGCAAATTCCGCTTTTTTAAAACGATCCTCATGATTCATTCGCGTCGCCTCCCTTATGACTTCTATTAGTGTAACCCAATGGCGTAAAAAAACAAAAAAAGACAGGTCCGGGAAGAAATACTTCCCGGACCTCTTGATGGTTATTATACTTGCGGTTCATCCGACCACGTTTTCTTTTCTTTTACGGTCTTGATGCTTCCTTTTTTCTTCAGTTCTTTCTTCTTCATCACGAGCCATACCTGGGAAGCGATGAATACGGAAGAATAGGTACCTGAAATCAACCCGACCAATAAAGCGATGGAGAAGTTACGGATCGACTCACTTCCGAAGATCATGAGTGCAATGACCGTGAACACGACAGTCAATACTGTATTGACTGAACGGCCCATCGTCTGTCTGATACTTTGGTTCACTACCTCTTCAATGTCTTTATCGGTCTTCAAACGGCGTTTCTTATGAAGATTCTCCCGGAGCCTGTCAAAGGTAACGATCGTATCATTGATCGAATAACCGACAATCGTCAGGACGGCTGCAATGAATGTGATATCCACTTCGAGCCTGGTCAAGCTGAAGAATGCAATGATAAAGAATGCATCATGCATAAGGGCAAGGATTGCTCCCAAAGCCATTCTCCATTCGAAACGGAGTGTTACGTAAATAATGATCCCGATGGAGGCAATCGCCAAAGCAATCATGGCGTTCTTTGCGAGTTCCTTGCCGATCACGGGAGATACGGTACTGATACTCGGTTCAGCTCCATAAAGCTCGTTAAAGTGATCTTTCAACTTTGCGATATCGTTCTTATTCAAGTCATCCGTGTAGCGGACAACGGCGATGTTTTCTTTATCACCCGAAATGACGACATCTTCAGAAGGCAGTTTTATTTCTTTCAGTTCATCTTGGACCTGTTCCGTCTTCAGGCTCTGATCAGCCAGGATTTCCATACGGGAACCACTGACAAAGTCGATTCCAAGATTCAGTCTGAAGATGGCCAGAATGATGATCCCCGCCGTGATGAGTACAGCTGAAAATGCGAAAAACTTCTTACGCTGTCCAGCAAAATCAAATCGGTCGAAGCGGGTAGGCAGATCCAGCGTATCATAATTCTCCGACAGATCCTTGATTTCGGATTTTTTCACACCGAACCAGCCCGGCTTTTTATTAAAGATGCGGCTGTGGACCCAAAGGCTCATTAATAGACGCGAGCCCCATACCGCCGTGATGAAGCTTGTCAGGATACTGACGATCAGCATCGTCGCAAATCCTTTAACCGAGCTATTTCCGTAGAAGAATAGAACAGCAGCGGCAAGGATCGTCGTCACGTTGGCATCCAGGATCGTTAAGAAGGACGATTTGTTACCGGCCTGGAATGCAGAGCGTATCGGCTTCCCGACCCGCATTTCTTCTTTGATCCGTTCATACGTGATGATGTTCGCGTCAACCGCCATACCCACACCAAGGATGAGGGCTGCGATTCCCGGCAGCGTCAGGACCCCGTTCATCATATCGAAAATCAACAGAATCAAGTAAATATATACTGAAAGGGTGATCGTGGCGATCAGTCCAGGGAAACGGTAGTATGCAATCATGAATAAGAAAATGATGGCAATCCCGATGATCCCCGCAGTCACTGTCTTATCCAATGCCTGCTGACCGAATTGCGCTCCCACTGAAGTTGAATATTTCTCCTCCAGTTTGACCGGAAGTGCCCCGGCATTTAGAAGGGACGCAAGATTCTGTGCCCTCTCAACCGTGAAGTTCCCTTCAATGATGACTTCATCCGAGTTGATTGGCTTTCTTACCGCCGGGTCGGAGATGAATTTCGGGTCTTCCTTCCCTACTTCAGCTTTGTAAGAATCTTTCCCTTCCTCGAAATCCAGCCAGATAACAAGCTTGTTCTGTGGAGCCATAGCAGAAATATCTTTCGTTAATTCATAGAATTTCGAGCGATCTTTTAATTTTAATGAAACGATTGGATTATTTTTGTCATCAAACGTTTGCTTCGCAGAATCGGATGCAAGATCCGATCCGTCCAGACGGACTTTATCGTTTACGTCACGGAACGTCAGATTGGCTTGAGTGGAGAGGATTTCCCTTGCTTCGTTCTGGTCCTCGACACCAGCCAATTGAACACGGATGCGGTTCCCGTCTTCGATTTGGATATTCGGTTCACTGACACCCAATACGTTAATACGCCTGTCGAGTGCATCGGCTGTATTAGCAACGGTCTCTTTCGTGATTTCCTGGCCTTTTTTGATCGGCTGAACTTCATAAAGAACTTCAAATCCGCCCTGCAGGTCCAATCCCAGTTTAATGTTATCTACAATACTCTTCGTTGTTCCTCCCATAGTACCTGCAAGCAATACCACAAGTATAAAGAAGGCAATGATTCGGCCGCGCTTTACCATTATGTATAGATCCTCCTTGCCGTTTTAAAAAACCATGCGAACTATGTGCTTCAAAAAGTAATATAATTCCTAAATTCTTCGGGCATTCTCATTATCTATGAGAAAGAAATGACTGTCAATTTCTTTTCAGGCTATTTTCCATTCTTATTCGGGCGAAGAAGCTCGTTCAACTCTTCTTCATTCACTTCTGCAAACCAATTGGGAGACCTGTACGCTTCGATCGTTTCAAAACTCATATACTCTCCAGGCTTGACCGTCAACACATCACTCACTAACTGAAAGAGCTTTACATCCACTTCAGGCTTCTTCCATTTCTTCTTCGTTAAGTAGGACCATAGGCGGTCAGCGTCTGCCTTTCCGTATCCAAGAATTTCAAATTCTTCTACTTTGCTTACAAGCGCTGGTACTAATGATTCATAAAAACGATCGTAAGGATGCTGATTTTTCTTCATTCCCCGTCCACCCCATTTGAGCTATATTCAGCCCGAATTGTTCACTACTTGTCATGCTTTGTCCACCCTTATGCATATACATCATTGTATACGATAATACCAATTTTGAGAAGGCAGGGAATTTTATGTCAAAATTTCTGAAAGGCACCATGATCTTAATGATGGCCGCCTTTATAACCAGGATATTAGGGTTCGTGAACCGCATCGTCGTTGCCAGATTCATCGGAGAAGAAGGTGTCGGCCTTTTCATGATGGCTTTCCCTACCCTCATACTCGTCATCACCATCACTCAACTGGGACTCCCTGTAGCGATCTCAAAAAATGTGGCCGAAGCAGAGTCAAAGGGAGATATCCGGAAGGTGAAAAAAATATTGGTGGTCTCCCTTTCCATTACCATGGGGCTATCCCTCATCTTCACCCCGGCACTCATCCTGCTCGCGCCCTATTTAACAGACGTCTTATTTACGGATGATCGAATTTACTATCCATTGGTGGCCATTGCCCCGATCATTCCGATCGTGGCGATCTCTTCTGTGATCCGCGGCTATTTCCAGGGAAGACAGAACATGAAACCTTCCGCTTATTCCCAAGTCATCGAACAGGTGGTCCGCATCACCCTGATTGCCGTATTGACCAAAACTTTCCTTCCTTACGGGATTGAATACGCAGCAGCCGCTGCCATGGTGGCGTCGGTTCTCGGGGAACTCGCCTCCCTACTATATTTGTTCGCAAGTTTCAAGTTGAAGAAAAAATTCAAGATCAGGCGCAACTTCTTTACCTCGATCAAGAATGGCCGGGAAACCTTTAATGAACTCATGAGTGTGGCCCTGCCGGCGACAGGCAGCAGGATGATCGGGTCGATTGCATGGTTTTTTGAACCGATCGTGGTGGCAAACAGCCTTGCCCTCGCCGGGGTGGCAGCTGGGATGGCAACGAAACAGTATGGTTCCTTGACGGGATATGCCCTTCCCCTCCTGTTCCTTCCATCATTCGTGACCCTTTCATTATCGCAATCTCTTGTCCCGGCCATTAGTGAAGCCAACTCTCAAAAAAATTTCGCCTTAATCGAACACCGGCTGCAGCAGGCCCTAAGGTTCTGTTTAATCACCGGTGGGATTTCCGTCGTCATCCTCTACGTTTATGCAAAGCCGCTCATGCAGGTCATGTACGGGAATGAAAACGGAGCAGGTTTCTTGATGATCATGGCCCCTTTCTTTTTATTTTATTACTATCAGGGGCCATTGCAGGCCGTGCTCCAGGCGTTGAATCTGGCAAGGGCCGCCATGATCAACAGCCTGATAGGTGCCGTGGTGAAGACCGGTGTCATCTTTGTTCTCGCTTCACAGCCGGCTTTTGGCATCAATGGTGCGGCTCTCGGAATTGTCACCGGGTTCCTGCTCGTGACCCTGCTTCATTTCATGACCATCCTGAAATATATTCCGATGACGATTTATGCAAGGGATTATGTAAAGACAGTCATAGTCCTGTTGATTACCGGAGTATGGGGACACTTTTCTTACCTTTATTTATTTGATGGTCAGTCCACCGTTTTCCGCTTGCTATTCGGCGTCCTAACTTCGACGGCTCTATACACCGTGCTCTCCATCACCCTCAAGCTCATCGTGAAAACCGACCTTGTCAGGATCCCGTTCATCCGGCGATTCATCACTCCATAGTCTCCCCAAATAAAAATACTCCTTAACATTTTGTTGAGGAGTATTTTTATTTGTTTTTTTCATCAATGTAAAATTGTCCGTTTTGGAAGCTGCAGAAGGAGATTTCGTGTACGTTTTTGAATCCGCGTTCTCTCAGTTCTTTCCGTAACCAGAAGGACGTTTTTCCGATCATGTCGAGATGGGTGGTTTGGACCTGTCCATCGAGGATCAGCGGAAGTGTCAGGGAATGCGGAGTCTTTTTATCTTTCTGAAGGACAGATAGGTTCCCGGATGGCTCTAAAATCGCAAATTCAACATCTGCCACATTAAAGATATCTTTTTCTCTTAATTGAAGAAGTAAATCATCATAATTATAACGCTGTTTCTTCATGGCTTTGTCGTCGATTTTTCCATTGTGGATTATGACGGTGGGTTTTCCGTCAAGTAATTCCCGAAAAGACTTAGACCTGAGGGAAAACCATGCAAACAGGATCTGGACGAGGACGATGATCCCCATGGGCAGCACTGTATGAATGATGGGATCCTCCGGTTCTTCAATGGCCATGACCGCCATCTCGGCAATCATCATGAATACGACCAGATCCAGGATGCTCAGTTCCCCGATTTCCCTTTTACCCATGATTCTAAAAATGAAGATGATCATAACATAAAGAAAAAGAGTGCGTAAAATGATGATAAAATATTCCTCCACTACTTTTCCCTCCCATACACATGTCATTATGTAGTATCGACAGAAGGAGAAAATAAATCGGAGGAATTTTTATCCACCCATGGACGGATGTATTTAAAGTATACGGATATTGTGGGAATTATCGGAGACATGGTCACAGCCCCTCCTTTTCCAGGAAGATTCATACTAGTCTATGAGGCTTGACCACATAAAATTTCTAGTCTTTTTTACCATTGCGATGAATATGCTTGTACTAATACGGAATAAAATTATCGATTTAGAAGGGAGAGGACCGTCATCGAAGCAAAAAAAATGGGTGGTGCCGTCCTTTACGGGACGACCACCATATTTGTCATAGCGATTGCCGCAAGTTTATTATTCTCATTATTGCTCCGGTTTACCAATCTTAATGAAAGCTCCATCACAATGTTTGTCACGATCATTTCATTTCTTTCTTTGTTTGTTGGTGGATTTATGTCAGGTGGAAAAGGAAAGACAAAAGGCTGGGTGCTTGGAGGTTCGACAGGACTCATTTACACCCTCGTCATTTTCTTATTTCAATACCTGGGATACGATAGCCTGTTTTCAATCGAACAGCTGATCTATCACGGCTGCTATATCCTGACGGCCATGATGGGGGGAATCCTTGGAGTAAACATGAGTGGCGGTCCGAGGGAGGGCTAGTCCATCCGCAAAATAAAAAAAGGGTCCCTCTTTCACGTGCCTAGGCACATGGAGAGAAACCCTTTTTTAATTATACCTGCTCTGCTCTGATGACTTCCCTGATCGCATTACGATCATATGTAAGACGGCTGCCGTCACCACACAGGATGACTACTTTACCTTCTTCGATAGCATCGATTGATCCGTGTAAACCGCCGATCGTGATGATTCTATCACCCTTCGCAAGCTCATTTTGCATTTTCGAGACCGCTTTTTGACGCTTTTGCTGAGGACGGATCAGTAAAAAGTAAAACAGAACGAACATTAATATCAAAGGTAGTATTGTTCCTAAACTTCCTCCCATTCTTTTTCCCCTCCTTTCAAGTGCATTCTTTATTATTATGGATTTTAGAAGTTTTTCGCATCAGGACGGTTGAAGCCGTACTGCTCGAAAAATTCTTCCCTAAAGTCTCCTAGACGATCTTCACGAATCGCTTGTCTGACTTGCTCCATCAATTTTAACAGAAAATGAAGGTTATGATAAGTCGTAAGGCGAATTCCGAACGTTTCGTCACATTTGATTAAGTGACGGATATAGGCACGGCTATAATTTTTACACGTATAGCAGTCGCAATTCTCATCGATCGGTCTGAAATCCCTTGCATACTTTGCGTTCTTCACGACCAGACGGCCTTCACTTGTCATAAGCGTCCCGTTACGGGCGATACGGGTCGGAAGGACACAATCGAACATATCGATTCCGCGCATCGAACCATCGATCAGTGAATCAGGAGATCCGACACCCATCAGATAGCGGGGCTTATCCGACGGAAGGTGTGGCGTTGTGAAATCAAGCACGCGATTCATGACGTCCTTAGGCTCACCGACAGAAAGTCCACCGACTGCATATCCAGGGAAATCCATGGATACAAGGTCGCGGGCACTTTGCTTCCTCAGTTCTTCGTATTCTCCGCCTTGGACGATACCGAATAATCCTTGATCCTGAGGGCGCTCGTGGGCATTTAGACAACGCTCTGCCCATCGCGTGGTACGCTCTACAGAACTCTTCATATACTCATATTCGGCAGGATACGGTGGACATTCATCGAATGCCATCATGATATCAGAGCCCAGCGCATTCTGTATCTCCATCGCTTTCTCCGGACTGAGGAAGAGTTTATCCCCGTTCAAGTGATGACGGAAATGGACTCCTTCTTCTTCAATCTGGCGGAGCTTACTCAAGCTGAACACTTGGAAACCGCCTGAATCGGTCAAGATGGCGCGATCCCAGTTCATGAATTTATGGAGGCCGCCTGCTTCCCTTATGATTTCATGGCCGGGACGCAGCCATAAATGATACGTATTACTAAGGATGATGCCGGATTCCATGGATTTCAGATCCTCCGGAGACATCGTTTTTACAGTAGCCATGGTTCCTACGGGCATGAAGGCAGGCGTTTCGAATGAACCGTGTGGCGTATGGACGCGGCCCAGTCTTGCACCGGTTTGTTTACATGTTTTAATCAATTCATATGTTATTGCAGTCAACTTGGGAATTCTCCTTCCAATTTCCATTGGGTTTTCAATCATTCATTATTTAATCAACATCGCATCTCCAAAACTGAAGAAGCGGTACTTCTCTTTAACGGCGGTTTCATAGGCATGCATCACGTTGTCCTGCCCCGCAAAGGCGCTGACCAGCATGATCAGGGTCGACTTCGGTAAGTGGAAATTTGTGATCAGCCCATCAATCCCTTTAAACTCATAGCCTGGATAAATGAAAATATTCGTCCATCCATTCTCTTCAACAAAAGTCCCATGCTTGGATGCAATGGTTTCAAGTGTGCGGGTGGAGGTTGTTCCGACCGTTATGATCTTGCCTCCATTTGCTCTTACCTCATTTAAGAGGCGGGCGGTCCCTTCGGATACCTGATAGAACTCGGCATGCATATCATGATCTTCAATCGTCTCGACGGAAACCGGCCTGAACGTTCCGAGTCCCACATGAAGGGTGATGAAAGCGATGTGTACACCTTTTTCCTTCAGCTCATCCAACAGTTCTTCCGTAAAGTGGAGACCTGCAGTCGGAGCAGCCGCTGAGCCCCTTTCCCTGGCAAACACCGTCTGGTAGCGGTCCTGTTCTTCCAATCGTTCACGGATGTACGGCGGCAGTGGCATTTCACCCAATTCATCCAATACTTCGTAAAAAATCCCTTCATATCGGAATTCAAGGATTCTTCCACCGTGATCCTTCAAGTCAACGCAAGTTGCCCTTAATTTCCCTTCCCCGAAAACGATCTCCGTTCCGACACGGATCCGTTTTGCCGGCTTCACAAGTGTCTCCCACTTGTCGCCGTCTTCCTGTTTCAGAAGGAGCACTTCAATATTGGCACCTGTATCTTCTTTTTGTCCAAAAAGGCGTGCCGGCAATACTCTTGTATCATTCAGGACGAGACAGTCCCCTTCCCCTAGGAACTCAGTGATCTGTTTGAAACGGATATGATCCATGGAACCATCTTCTTTATCCAATACCATCAGCCTGCTCTCGGAACGGTTCTCAAGAGGAGTCTGGGCAATCAGTTCTTCTGGTAAATGAAAATCAAAATCTTCTACTTTCACAGTTCGTCACCTGGCTTATGTAAATCTCACTCATGAATCCTATTTAAATCTCCCGATGAAATAAAAGACAACGGAAAGTATAACACTTATCAGAATAGAAGTCATAAGTGGAAAATAAAATGTCGCATTTTCTTTTTTGATAATGATGTCACCCGGCAACCTCCCTATTTTGATGAATTGCATAAGGAAGCCGATCACAAGGATGATCGCGCCGATGATCATGACTAATTTAGGCAGCCCTGTCAATTGTCCGGCACCTCCAGTTGGAAATGGTCATACACAAGATGAGTGACGATCCTCCCTCTCGGCGTCCGCTGGATGAATCCAATTTGCAAAAGGTATGGCTCGTACACATCTTCAATCGTATGGGACTCCTCCCCGATGCTTGCTGCAATCGTATCGAGTCCCACAGGTCCGCCCCTGAAGCGCTCGATGATCCCTTTAAGAAGCTTATGGTCGATATGATCGAGACCGAGTTTATCGACCTGAAGGAGTTCGAGGGCTTCCCGTGAAAGGGTTGTGGTAATATCCCCATTCCCCTTCACCTGGGCAAAATCCCTTACCCTCCGTAGCAGCCGATTGGCGATACGCGGGGTCCCTCTCGATCTTCGCGCCAACTCTTCAGAAGCCGTCGCTTCGATTTTCGTGTTCAGAATCGCGGCTGTCCGCTGAACAATTTCATTCAACTGTTCTTCATTATAATATTCCAACCGGCATAGTACACCAAATCGATCTCGAAGGGGAGCCGATAAGGCACCTGCACGGGTCGTCGCCCCCACCAGCGTAAAAGGCGGAAGATCCAAACGGACAGACCGTGCACTGGGACCATTCCCGATGACAATATCCAAACAGAAATCTTCCATTGCAGGATAAAGAACCTCTTCGATCGCCCGGGGCAGCCGGTGGATTTCATCGATGAACAATACGTCACCTGGCTCGAGTGCCGTAAGGACCGCAGCCAGGTCTCCCGGTCTCTCGATGGCCGGTCCTGAGGTGGTGCGCATGTTCACACCCATCTCATTGGCAATGACGGCGGCCAGGGTCGTTTTCCCTAATCCCGGCGGCCCGTAAAGAAGGACATGATCCAGGGTCTCCTGTCGCATCTTTGCCGCTTCAATGAAAACCTCAAGATTATGCTTTACCTTATCTTGCCCAATATATTGTTTTATTGACTGAGGACGCAAGGAATATTCAAAGGAATCTTCATTTATTTCCGATTCACCTGATACGATCCTGTCTTCCATTTAGACTTCCTCCTTTCTTAGCAGTTCTTACTTCAAGAGAAGTTGAAGGGCTTTCCTGATGATTTCGTCTGACGAATGCCCTTCCCCTTTCAGTTTAGGCGTGATTTTCTTAATTTCACGTTCAGAGTAGCCCAGGGCTTTAAGGGCAAGGATGGCTTCATCAAATGCCTCATCCTTTCCATGGGATACTTCCGCCTCCCCATGATCTGAGAACAGGCTTGGGAAATAATCAGGCACAACATCCTGAAGCTTCCCTTTTAAATCCAGGATCATCTGACGGGCCGTCTTCTTCCCGACACCAGGGAACTTCGTCAGGAAACTTTCATTCTCCTCTTCAATGGCCGTGATCACCTGCTGCGGGGCACCTGAGGCCAAAATCGCCAAGGCTCCCTTTGGCCCGATCCCCGAGACATTTAATAGTTTCATAAAGAGCAGCTTCTCTTCGATGGCAAGGAACCCGTACAGGGCAATAAGATCTTCCCTTACATGCTGATATGTAAAAATCTGAATCTCTTGATTTTGATATTTTGAATACACAAATGGATTCGCGGTATACAACTGATATCCGATTCCATTATTCTCCACCACAACATACTCGGGACCCACTTGACTGACCGTCCCTTTTATATATTCATACATTTCATTCTCTCCCCATATGGTACAACTTACTGTTTTTTCTTTCGTCTCACATTCCTATTCAAAAAGACATATAAAATCTATTGTATCATATCACTATTTGATGGGATGGGAAAGGGAGACGAAAGAGAAACACCTGTTCTAATTTTATCAAAGAATGTGGGTATTGGGCAGAGGAATCTGTAAAATAAAAAAACCAGTGGCGTATGCACTGGTTCTTCTCTTATTTAGGAACGGAGTAGGGTTTATATTGTTCAAGTACCTCTTCGTACTCCTGCTTCGACTTAATGGGGATGCCTTTGACGAGATCATCGTGACGCTTGCTCTCAAGCTTCTTCACATCAATCTGGAAGAAGGATTGAATGATTTCCGCCTGTCCGGGTCTGCCGTTAAAGATGGACAGTACACCCTTATCCGATATACCAAAGTAGCCATTGGTCTTTAGAAGAGGAGAGATATCATCCATCTTCTTCTGGAACACGATTTGTTCTTCCGTCATATCCATCAGCTGCCAGTCTTCATACGCAGCCCAGAAGTCTTCCATGCTCCAAATCGTTTCCTGCACGATTTCCTCACTCACTTCCCCGTCCAGATACACGCGTTCCAATATTACCGTGACCGTATGGGCGGAAGCAACCTCAGCAGGGGTTTCGTTCAGCATCTCCAGGGAACTGCCGTCTGCAGCCTGTTTTTCCTCTGTATAAAAAAACGTGAAGTAAAACGCACCGATTAATAACATCACCATAAACACGATTCGAACCTTCATCGTCATCGTGATCACCTCGAACTTGATTTATGTAATACTCTATCCACTAGTCTTACCAAAGCCTGTTAGGAATATCCAAACTTTTTAGGGACGGACCTCCCCCCATGAAAAAAGACTACCCAAGAGCGTTCACTCTTTAAGTAGTCCATCCTTGTTAACGGTTGATGCGGTCCTTCACTGACCGGAACATATCGTGCATGTCGAAGTTGAGAGCGTCCCTCGGACCACCGTCGCGTAAATCATTGTCAATGTTTCTTACCCGGCTGAATGTTCCCTCATCAGTCACCACTGAAACCGTTCTTCCATTCAGATAAGGCTGCACGGCTTCTTTAACACGTGCTTTCGTTTCCTCGATTTTACTATGATCATCCAGTTCAATGGCTATGAGGACATCTGTTCCATAGGCGACGGCACGAACGTCACTGACGTTCTCCACCTTCCCTGTCACATCGCCTATCTTCTCGGCGAGATCCCCTTCATATGCTGTATAATAGGATCTTCTTGCAGATCGGGTATTATCATCAAGATGTCCATGATAGTTCGCATCCCCATGACTCGCACGGGCGTCCCTTGCCAAGAAGTTCTTGTCATAATCGGCAAGTGGCCGGGACGGGTTCTTCGGATTTCCATTCTCGTCCCTCACCTGAAGGAACTGGCGTTTCTTTTGACGGATATCCTGCCCTTCTTTTCCGGCAGAGTGATCATACATTTCAGTCAGAGGTCCGTCCCTCTCGTCCCGGTTGTCCCCGCCATGTCCCTCGTTGGAGTAGAAGCCGAGTGGCTCGTAGGAGTCTGAATAACGATCTTGAGCTTTTTCTTCTCCACTGTTACATGCAGCAAGACCCAGGGTCATGACGGCTGTTAATGGTACCATGAATAATCGTTTATTCAAGTTACGTTTCCCCCTTCAACCCGATACTTGAGCATTTTTTCTGCTCACCATTAGGTTGTGAAAGGACATTCTCTTTCATTCGGGTCAATGTTTGGAGACATCCCCTACAATTGGGTATTGATCCTTTTCACTTCACCATGCAGCTCTTGATTAAATTGCATCCGCTGGGAGAACTGCTGGATCGTCAAGTTCGTTAAATAACCCCATACACGCTGTTTATACGATTGATCTTCCCTGATGAAGCGGTTCCACTCCCTGAATACATCGGAAGGATACATCAATCCGATGTGAAAGATGAGATGATTACGATAAGTATGGAGGGGTTCCATTTCTTTGATATCACTGAGGGACCAATTTAAATAGGGCAAGATCCGATTGCAGTACTGCAGATCGTCCGTTATTTCCGTTGAGAGTGACATAAGATCAAAGTCGATCAAATAGACAAGCCCATTCTTTCCCCTTAAGAAATTATGATGCGCCACATCTCCATGAGTGATGCAGTCCCCATTTTCATGAATGCCGACCGATTTCAATTCTTTTAGTGCCCATTTCCCCCACTCTAAATACGTATACAAGTAATATGGCTGAATGAATGCCTGCAAATAGGGGAGATTATATTGAAACTGCAGCAGCCGTTTTTTCCATTTTTTCAGCCAACGATAGTGAGGAATCTCTTCTGTCCATGAACCACGGATCGTTTTTGAAACGGCATGAAATTTTTTCAATACGTGCAATGCATCTTCTCTGTCATCGGCCTGATCGTAATGAATGGCCCTCGAAGTTTCCAGCCACATCGTAATACCGATAGGGGAACCTTCAAATAATAATAGTTCCCGTTCATGAATGGGGTGAAATGGCAGGACATGATAAAACTTTTCACTTAATAGGGTTGAAATCAGCCGTTCCTGAAGCAGGAACTTCAATTGATTGGGAAATCGTTTGACGAACCATTTACTCCCATGGCTTTTCAGCACCCATTTCCCTTCTTTAATCATTTTCAGGGATGCCCCGGGATCCTTTAATTTATATTGCAAAAAAGAAAGGAGACGATGTGAATAATCGTCCCCTCGTGCATGCATCTTATCCCTCAAAATCATCGTCATTGAAATTCGGCATGCTGAATGCTCTTGGACCAAACATTCCCGGTGATCCCATTTGCATACCCTGGCCTTGAGGTCCCATTTGCATACCCTGAGGACCCATCGGCATTCCCATTCCTTGACCTTGAGGTCCCATCGGCATTCCTTGACCAGGCATTCCCTGCCCCATCATTCCCGGACCGAAGCCGTATGGCTGCTGCATTCCTTGAGGCATTTGCTGCGGCATCATCGGTTGATGCATCATTTGACCATATTGAGGTCCGCCACACCCGCAATCCCCCTGGTTACTTGCTCCCATCACATTTGATGGCTGACCCATAGGCGTTTGATACTGCGCTCCCATCACATTGGACGGTTGGCCCATTGGCATTTGATATCCACCCATGGAAGGCGACTCTTCCGACATCGCTCCCTGAACCTGGCCACCAGGTCCCATCGGATACCCGCCCGGCATGCCGCCGCCATGGAATCCCGGTCCCGGCATGACTGGGGAGACCGGATAGCAGTTCTGTGGATACGGCATGTATGGAGCCTGTTGCTGCGGCATTTGAGCAGATGGGAAGTTCTCTTCGGATGCACCCATTACTCCAGACGGCTGACCCATCGGCTGTTGCATCGGCATTTGCATTGGTTGCTGCATATGCATCGGCATCTGCATTGGCTGCTGCATCGGCATTTGTCCTTGAGGCATATACGGCATAACAGAAGACGACTCTTCGTCATACCCCATTTGAGGCATCATCGGCATGTTCTGCATTCCTGGCATCGATTGAGCACCTTGAACCTGGCTGCCAGGTCCCATAGGCATCCCTTGACCCATTGGCATTCCTTGGCCCATCGGCATCCCATAACCTGCTCCTGGATGCATTCCATGCGGCGGACAGAAACCTGATCCTGGCATGACCGGGGATACAGGTACGCAATTATTCGGATTATAATACATAGGCTGGGTGTTCCCTCCTTGTGGTTGTGATGGCATTTGTAAGCTTTCTTCTTCTTGAACACCTTTTACGGCTTCTTGTTTTGGTTTTGGCATCGGCTTTGGCTGTTCTTTTGCTTTAGGGAGTACGTTGGTAGGTTTAGGTGGTGATTTAGGTTTTGGCATTGGTTTGGCCTGTTGCTTTGGCTGTTGTACTTGCATGTTGGCCATATTCATCATGTAATAGTTGTTAATATCAATTTCAGGTACGACTGGTTTCGGCATTTTTGGTGCAAAGGGCTTTTGTACTTCTTTCGGCATTTCTTTCTTTGGTTCTTCGACCGGCATGGCCATAGGCTTCTGCTCTTTGAATGGATGCTCTGCTTTAGGCATCTCCTTCATAGGCATCTCTTTGGATCCGTATTTGATTTGTGTCTCTTTCTTTACGGTTCCGCCTGTAGTCGGCACTTTTATTTTCATGCCGGGCATGATCATATCGGGATTTGAAAGCTGGGCATTCATCTGTTTTAATTCTTCGAAATTCACGCCATACTTCTTGGCGATCTTCCAAAGAGTATCCCCTTTTTGAACGATATGGATTTTCACTCTTTTTCCCTCCTCAGGCATAAGTCTATATATCCTATGACAAGATAGGCAAATTGCTAATCATCTACATAAAAACTTATGAGATATGAAAAAAAAATATACCGTATCCTAAGATGGGGACGGTATATTTTAGCTTGTTCATTTTTATAATCAGATGCATCAAGCACGTGTCAACATGCGTTCTAAAGCGAAGAGTGCATTCTTTGAGACGTCTCGATTCACCTTGATGATATTTTCGGGATTTCGCTCCATTATTTTTTCCAAAGACCACAGGAGATGTGGTAAATCGATCCGGTTCATCGTCAAGCAGGGGCACATATATGGATTCAGGGAAACGATCTGTTTATCCGGATGCTGATGGATCAACCTTTTCACAAGATTCATCTCAGTACCGATGGCAAAGGCAGATCCGTGAGGTGACCCTTCAATCGTTTCAATAATGTATTTTGTGCTGCCATTCAAATCGGACTTCTCGACTACTTCCCGGCGGCATTCAGGATGAACGATGATTTTCATGCCTGGATGATTTTCACGAATATCCACGATATTTTTCACAGTGAAATTTTCATGCACCGAGCAATGGCCTTTCCATAGGATCACTTTCACTTCTTCCATGTCACCATCATAGATCAATTCGTTTTGAATGGGATCCCAAACGGCCATCTCACTTAAGGAAACGCCAAGATCAGCCGCCGTATTACGTCCTAAATGCTGATCAGGCAAGAAGAGGATACGTTGTTTCTCTCCCAATGCCCATTCCACCATGTTGTGGGCATTGGAAGATGTAACCGTCGCTCCCCCATTCTTTCCGACAAAGCCTTTGATGGCTGCAGTCGAATTCACATAGGTAAGGGGGATGATACTGTCACCTAACATCTCCATGAGCTTCCCCCATGCCTTTTCTGTCTGATAAATATCGGCCATATCCGCCATGGAACATCCGGCCCTCATGTCCGGCAAGATGACGACTTGATGGTCCTCCGTCAGGATATCTGCCGTTTCAGCCATGAAGTGAACACCGCAAAACACAATGAACTCAGCCTCCTTATTCTCAGCGGACAGTTGGGCAAGCTGAAGGGAATCACCAACGGCATCAGCAAATTGGATCACTTCGTCTTTTTGATAATGATGCCCGGGAATAAAAAGCTTCTTTCCTAACTGCAGCTTGATTTCCCTCACTCTGTTTTCCATCTCGACTGTCGAGAGGCTGCTGATTGATTCAGGCAGGACGTTCGTTTCTTTCGTTAATTCATCGAGTAACCCCATGTTCATACCCCTTCCCTATTCCTACTCTTGCACTGATATCAAGTGATTTCACAGAATGTGTCAAGTACCCGAGGGAGATATAATGAACTCGTGTCTCCGCATATGCATAAAGACTCTCCCTGGTGATCCCGCCCGATGCTTCTGTCACAATATGAGGGGGGACAAGAGGGACCCACTCCTTAATCGTCGATGGAGTACAATTATCGAACATGATGACATCTGCTCCTGCTTCAATCGCTTCCAATAATTGTTCTTTCGTTTCAATTTCCACTTCCACTTTCACCATATGACCGATCTGCTTTTTCACCTGCTTCACAGCTTTGGTGATCGACCCGGCGAAAGAAATGTGATTATCCTTTAGCATGACAGCATCATATAGACCATTTCTGTGGTTGAACCCGCCCCCGGTCCTTACAGCATACTTCTCAAGCATCCGGAGTCCCGGCGTCGTTTTCCGTGTATCACACAGCCGGACCCCGGTGCCTCTCACCTGTTCAACCGCCCGGTGGGTTTCCGTTGCAATACCGCTCATACGTTGGATCAGATTAAGGACAACCCGTTCCGCCTGGAGGAGATCCCCCATCGGACCATGGATTTCAGCAATGGATTGCCCCTCTTCCACCCATTCACCATCGTCAACAAAAACCCGGGCATCGACCGTGGAACCAAGAAGGGAAAAGCCAATCTCAATCACATCCCTCCCACAAAAAACGCCTTGTTCTTTCATGAAAAGCGAAAAGGAACCATTGTCGCTTTTTCTGAACAGGATATCAGACGACAAATCACCGTCCCCAAGATCTTCCCGATAAAACGCTTCAAGCATAGATTTTAGTTTCATTTTGTTCATGATAGTCCACCCTCAATCGCTCTTCATTTATTTGTAGAACCATTTTCCTTTTCAACCATCCTGCATTATCTTCCTTCGGGAAATCTGCCCGGATGTGACCTCCCCTGCTTTCTGTCCTTAATAAAGCAGACTCTGTAACAAGAAGGCTAACAATCCACATGAAATACAAGTGAATTTCTTCACGTGAATTAAAATCAATATGCTCACAGAAGGTAAGAGGCTGTTCTTTTAACCACTTCAAATGAGCGGATAAACCTTCTTCCTTCCGTATGATTCCGACGTGTTTCATCATTCCTTCTTTTAATTCCTGTGCATGAAAAGGGATAGATAAGGGCTCCCCCTCGACGATCCGGTCAAATGGGGAATGGACATGCGGGGAGAAATGGGCTCCACTCTGGATCAAATATTCCCCGAGCCGCTCCCCGTACACCAAACCTTCCAACAATGAATTGCTGGCCAGGCGATTTGCACCGTGGATGCCGCTGCACGCAACTTCCCCGATCGCATAAAGTCCGGGAATATTGGTCCTCCCTGCCCGATCAGTGACGATTCCACCCATCATAAAATGACAACCAGGGGAAACAGGGATCCGCCCTTCGCAGGTCGCAATGTGATGTTTTAAACATAAGGCGGTGATAGAAGGGAATTTCCCTTGAAAATCTTCTATTCTACTAATATCCAGAAACACATTTCTTCCTTTCTGTCTTTCCTTATATATACACTCCGCCACTATATGCCGGGGGGCAAGTTCCATGAGGGGATCAATGCCCTCCATGATCCTTTTTCCCTCATCATTCAAGAGTAAGGCTCCCTCTCCTCTTACCGCTTCTGAAATCAGGCCGTATGTTTTTCCCTTAGACCAAAGGAGCGTCGGATGAAACTGAATGAATTCCATATCTGAAAGCTTTGCTCCTGCAAGAAAGGCAAGAGCCATTCCATCTCCCGTTACGGACGGATGATTGGATGTAGACGGATATAAACCACCGATCCCACCTGTCGCAAGAACAATATGAGGAGCATAGTAAAAGCGGATGGCGTCATCTTTATCCTTTGTCTTCACTCCGCAGCATTGCCCCCTGTCATCTTTGACAAGTTCGTACACCATTTCCCGTTCCACGAATTGAACCTTTTCCCATGAAAGGGATTTCAATAAATGGTTCATTAAATATTTCCCCGTCTGATCTCCCCCGCTATGAAGGATGCGATGTTCACTATGAGCCCCTTCCATTCCGAGAGAAAGGCTTCCATCCTCTTTCCGATCAAAAGGTGCCCCTTCATTTACCAGGGATTCCACAATCCTTTTTCCATCTACTATGAGCTGCTTCACACTGTCTTCAAGCTGGTGATAGCAACCCGCTTCCAATGTATCCTTCATATGGGCATGGACAGAATCCTTCAGTCCCAGAGGTGCCGCGATCCCGCCTTGAGCGAGATACGAGTTACCACTTTCGATTTCACCCTTTGTGATAATTATCACATAAAAATGATCTTGAAGTCTGCGTGCTAATTGCAAAGCGGCAATGCCACTTCCCACGATGATTATATCGGCTTTTTCCATCAAAAACCCTCCTGATTATTTACAGGTGTCTTGACACATATATTTACACATATTTAAACTAATGACAAGAGTTTTTTACAAGACTCATATATTCAGACAATTCCCATTAAAGGCAGGTTACATGATGAACTATTTTGACTATGCTGCTACAACTCCTGTAGATGCTGAGAGTTTACACGTATTTCGGACCGTAAGTGAAGAGTTCTGGGGCAACCCCAGCAGCCTTCACGATATTGGGGGTAAAGCAGAGCATCTCCTATCAAAATGCAGAGAAAAATTGGCTGCGCTGCTCGGTGTCCCCTCTAAAGGAATCCACTTTACTTCCGGAGGGACAGAAGGGAACCATTTAGCCCTCGTCACTCTGGCATTAAGCAGGCAAAAGAAAGGAAAACATATCATTATCGGAGGAGGCGAGCATTCTTCCATCCATTCCTCAGCCGCTTTTCTTCAGGGGCTGGGCTTTACAGTCACGAAGATCCCTCTGACTTCAGATGGCCTAATTGATCCTCAAATCATAAAAGAATCGCTTTCAGAACAGACGACCGTCGTGAGCATCGGACACGTCAATGGCGAAATTGGAACGATCCAGCCTCTCCATGACATTCATGATCTACTGAGACATCGTGGTATCCTCCTTCACAGCGATATGGTTCAATCATTCGGGAAAATGGACGTCACGGAATTCACCTCGGAGGTCGACAGTTTCACCCTTTCATCCCATAAGATATACGGTCCCAAAGGAGTCGGCGCATTTTATATCAATCCAGCCCTGGACATCACTCCCATGATACCCGGACAGACTCATGAAGACGGATTCAGGGGGGGAACGGTGAATCTTCCGGGGATAGCAGGATTTGTGACAGCCGCCGATCGATGTCACCATTCTCTCGCAACAGCCCATTGCAAGGGGTTGAGAACGCATTTTATAACCGGACTGGAAGAACAGCTGTCCGGACGGTACACTCTTTATGAAGGACCTGTACATGCACAGCTCCCACATGTCATCGGTCTTGGCATCCACGGCCTTGAGGGACAGTGGCTCATGCTTGAATGCAACAGACGTGGAATGGGAATTTCCACCGGCAGTGCATGCGGTGCCGGTTCTCACGACTTACCCAAGACCCTTCAGAGCATGGGAGTCAGTCAAAGAGCAGGAAAAGAATTCATCCGGATATCATTTGGAAGGGATACAAGGGAGGAACAAATAGCAGAATTGGTCAACGCATTGGCTGACATACATGCGTCCCTAACATCTTCCTTAACTTAAAGAGCCGGTTGTGATATGATTTCCTATATCGATTCGGGACGGAGGAGATAATGTTGGCAGGAAAAAAAATCCTGGGAGAAGAAAGAAGACAGTGGATCCTCGATAAACTAATGGTGAAACATGCCCCGATTACAGGGGGAGAGCTCGCGAAGCAGACCAATGTCAGCCGGCAGGTGATCGTAAGTGACATTACCCTATTGAAAGCAAAAGGCGAACCCATCATCGCAACGAGCCAAGGCTACTTGTATATGCCTGCCTCCAATCAGGATACGATGGTTGAACGGACGGTCGCTTGCAAGCACCTGCCCCACCGGTCGGAAGAAGAACTCATTTTACTTGTCGATCACGGGGTCACAGTCAAGGATGTCAAGATCGAACACGGTGTGTATGGTGATCTGACCGCATCCATCATGGTGTCAAATCGCAAGGAAGTGGAGCAATTCATGAAGAAGATTGAAGAAACCGGGGCCTCCTTTTTATCAGAATTGACCGATGGTGTCCATTTACATACATTAATGGCCCAAACGGAACAAACTCTGGATAAAGCAGAAAATGCGCTCCATGAAGCAGGCTTCTTGATTCAGGGTGATCTATAGGACTGACAGCGGCATATCCATTCATGGCGGCCCGCGAAAAAAGGCAGAATCCACAAGGGATCTGCCTTTTTTCTTTAGTTGTCCAATAAATAAGAAGAATATGTCCCGATCATTTTCACTGAGCAACCGAGGGCCTCCATTTCACTAATGGCTCCCGGAAGAAGGACATCATCCATTTCATGAGCCACATCAATTAAGAAGAAATAATCACCAAGTCCCGTTTTCAGTGGTCTTGATTCGATTTTACTTAAGTTCAGCTGTCTCCAGGCAAACGTGGACAATACCTGATGAAGCGCTCCAGACCGATCTTTCGGAAGAGTCACCATCAAGGTTGTCTTCTCCATGCTCTTTTCCTGGGGCAGGGTCAGTGGATCCGGTGTCTTATGTAAGACGATGAATCTGGTATGATTATAGGCAAAATCATGAATGTTCTCATGCAGGATGTTCAACCCGTATTTTTCTGCAGCCAGCTCGTTCCCGATCGCCCCGAGGAATGAATCAGGATTCTCACTCACGAATTTAGCAGCGGCAGCCGTACTCGTCGTCTGTTCCAGGGGTACCCCGCGAAACTGCTTATGTAAAAATTTATGACACTGCGCCAATGCGTGGGAATGGGAAAGGACTTTCCCGATTTGGTCTTCACTGTCACCCCACGCCGGATGGATCATTAAGTGCTGCTGAATGGCGGACGTCAATTCAGCGACAATCGCTAAGTTCGCTTCATGAAATAAATAATCCACCGTAATATGCACCGAGCCTTCCAGGGCATTCTCTAAAGGCACAACGGCGTAATCCACTTCATTCTCGATCACCGCCTCGATGCAATCGGGTATCGTCACATACGAAGCCTTTTCTTCTTCGGGAAAAGCCTTTTTGACGGCTAAATCTGTAAAGGAAGCCTGTGGTCCTAAATATGCAATCTTCACTCTGATCTTCCTCCCGCTCACTTGAAATTAAAATTTATTGAACATTCTAACACGTATGGAATCAAAGGGGAAGGTTTTCCCATAAAAAAAGAAGCGTCAGGCTCCGGAGCCCAACACTTCCACTTTCTCCACAAATTCCAAACGACGGAGCTTTGAGAGTAAGTCTTCCAATCCGATCGTGAGGTCCGTTACATTCAAGGAGAGTGTGACATTCGCTCTTCCCTGGAGCGGGATCGTCTGATGGATCGTTAATATATTGCAACCATGCTTGGCTGTTTCACTTAATAGATGAGACAACGTCCCCGACCGGTCCTCCAAATGAAAGAACAGTGTGATGATCCTCTCCTTCACAATGGTGTGGAAAGGAAATACCGTATCCCGGTATTTGTAAAAGGCACTCCGGCTTAAATCGACCCGGTGGACCGCTTCCCATACCGAATCAGCCTTGCCTCTTTCAATTAATTCTTTTGCATCCAGGGTCTTCTTCATCGCTTCCGGCAGCACGTCTTCACGCACTAAATAAAACTTGCCTTCTTGAAATTTTTTCCCCAATGACTATTCCTCCAATTGTCTGGCACGAGAGGTCAAAGGCAGCTTGCCCCTTTAAAAGCCGCTCTCGCTTTCTATTTGTAGAGCAGGTAGCGGCAGCCGCCACCAGCTCCATTGTCTGAAATAGATGAAGGATGAAACTTAATCTACAAATTCGAACTCGTATTTTATTAGGCGGATTGTATCGCCATTTTTGGCACCACGTTCACGAAGGGCATCATCTACACCATACGAACGAAGCTGTCTCGCGAAACGTCTTGCCGAATCTTCACGGGAGAAGTCCGTCATTTTGAACAAGCGTTCAATTTTCGCACCGCCGACGACGAATGTACCATCAGGATCACGCGTGATTTCGAATTCTTTTTCTTCCTCTTCATGCTTGTAAAGAACCCGGTGAATACCCGTCTCTTCTTCTTCATGGATCGGGAATTCAGCTGTTGTTTCCACTTTATCCGCAACGGCATACAACAACTCAGCGAGACCTTGTCTGGTAACGGCTGAAATCGGGAACACAGGATAATCTTCCTGAAGTTTCTCTTTGAAGACCTTCAGATTCTCTTCCGAATCCGGCATGTCCATTTTATTCCCAACGATGATTTGAGGACGCTCGGTTAAACGGAGATTGTACTGCTTAAGCTCTTCGTTGATCGTCAGGTAATCCTCGTATGGATCCCTTCCTTCCATACCGCTCATATCGATGACGTGCACGATGACGCGCGTACGTTCAATATGACGAAGGAATTGATGTCCGAGCCCGACGCCTTCATGGGCACCTTCAATCAATCCAGGAAGGTCGGCCATGACGAAGCTTCTTCCATCTCCCGTTTCCACCATCCCTAAATTCGGTACGATCGTGGTGAAATGGTAGGAAGCGATCTTAGGCTTCGCTGCTGAAACAACGGACAAGAGTGTCGATTTCCCGACGCTCGGGAATCCTACCAATCCAACATCGGCAAGAAGCTTTAATTCCATCACGATATAACGTTCCTGACCCGGCTCACCCTTCTCAGAAAGCTCAGGTGCAGGGTTCGCAGGCGTAGCAAATCGGGAGTTTCCGCGTCCGCCGCGTCCGCCTTTCGTGATCACTGCACGTTGACCATGCTGCACAAGGTCGGCAATCGTTTCACCAGTATCATCGTCCTTCACGACTGTCCCGGGTGGAACCTTGACAACCATATCCTCCGCATTGCGTCCATGCTGATTCTTACTCATCCCGTGCTCTCCGCGAGGTGCCTTGAAATGACGTTGATAGCGGAAATCCATTAACGTTCTTAAGCCTTCATCCACTTCGAAAATGACGTCTGCACCGTGACCGCCATCTCCCCCGGCGGGACCACCTTTTGGTACATATTTCTCACGACGGAAGGCAACCATACCGTTTCCTCCGTCACCGCCCTTTGTATAAACCTTGACCTGATCTATAAACATACTTTCACTCCTAACTTATCCCTGCAATCGTTTCAATCATTCAGCGATTACATGAACGACAAGAACCTCTTCTTGAAGTTGTTCTATTTCTATATTTTCTCCGTTTGATTGTTGATTTTTGATCCAGTCTTCCACTAAGCTTGTACTCTTTAGTATACCTGTGAAATCAAATATAAAACGGGATTGTTCTTTTGTAATGTCCAGTAAGATGGATAATTGATTTTCTGCATTGTTCATTACATTTGATTCAAGGAATGCCAGAAACTCCTTGCACCAGTTGTAAAGTCTTTTATCTTCAAGCCGATGAGGCTCAAGTCGAAGGACTTCAAAATCCAGCTTAATCAAATGTCTTGACCAATTATAAGTTAATATCCATTCTGCCAACAATGGAAGTTTTACATTCGAAAGCTTTGATTCATTTTGTGCAACGAGGACCATTTCCTCGATGACCTGTTTCGCCCGCTCCACACGGCCAAGGTCAAGGTTCCCTTTAATTAATTGCAAATCATTCATCCAGTCGTGGCGAGCATGCCTCAACGCCTCGACTACACCCCAATTTTCGCTCATAATCTAACTCCTATACTTAAGTGCTACCTGTAAGTATATCAAAGATGGGCGTGGTGCGTATATTGTTTCTGTGAAATTGGTGTATGTGAATGAAAATCGGATAAGAATATTCCTATACCTTTGATAAAAATAAAACTCTAACCGAAAGTCGGTTAGAGTTTTCGTTAAAGATATGCGATTAAGCTTCATTCGCAACTGGGTATACGCTCACTTTTTTCTTGTCACGACCCATGCGTTCGAAACGAACAACACCGTCGGTTTTAGCGAAAAGTGTATCGTCGCCGCCACGGCCGACGTTTAGGCCTGGATAAATTTTCGTACCGCGTTGACGGTAAAGAATTGATCCACCAGAAACCATTTGACCGTCTGCACGCTTAGCACCAAGGCGCTTTGAGATAGAGTCACGACCATTCTTAGTCGAACCTACTCCTTTTTTGGACGCAAAAAACTGAAGGTCTAATCTTAACATCTGTTCCACCTCCTACTTTTTGAAGGTTATTTTAATAAAATCACTATAGTCTCTTTCAATCGTCTGGAGGCTGATAAGCATGCCGTCAAGCAGCAGCTGAATCTTGCTCTCCGTTTCTTCCGGAAGATCATCAGGGATGACGCAGCGAAGGAATCCACCATCAGAGGATTGCTCGATGGACGGCTCTACACCGGTTAACGCCATAATGGCATTAATGCTGCCGAAGGAAACAGCAGAAGCACCTGCACAGACAATGTCTTGCCCATTTTCGGCAAAATCAGCATGTCCATCCATGGAGAAAGAACGGATTCTTTTCCTGGAGGAACGCTCTACGTAAACGTTAATCATGTAACCACGCCTTACGCGTTGATTTCGTCAATGACAACTTTAGTGTAAGGTTGACGGTGACCCTGCTTACGACGGTAGTTCTTTTTCGCTTTGTATTTGAATACTACAAGCTTTTTCGCGCGGCCTTGTTTTTCAACTTTCGCTGTTACAGTAGCTCCATCCACTAAAGGACTTCCTACTTTCACATCGTCACCACCAACGAATAGAACTTTGTCAAAAGTTACCGTATCGCCTTGTTCTCCGTTAAGCTTTTCGATGTAGATAGCTTGACCAGCTTCTACACGGATTTGCTTACCACCTGTTTCGATAATTGCGTACATAATCGCACCTCCTTATAAACTCAGACTCGCCAATGACAGGTGTTGGATTGCTCCAAGCTTTTGTACCTGTAATGAGCGGTTGTAGCACGGGTGCTACAATCAATAACATTAGAATCCTATCACATAAATCGATATACTGTCAATAACATTCAAGAAATTCATAGTATTTTCGTTATCCTGAAATAAGGATGATCGTGAGTGATTTCCTTTATGTTGATCTTTTTATTCAATGCTTTCTGAAGTCTCTCCACGTGGATGCCCTGTTTCCCGGCAAAACTATCCGCCACTTCCCGGGTCGCTTCCACTTCAATTCGTGAGCCGTCCTTCCCTTCACATTCCCACAGTTCCCGTTCGAGATTGAAGGCCATCGTCTCCGGATTCATTTCCCTCCCCGTACCATGACATACCGAGCACGGACGGGTCAGGGACCCGGCAAGGGGCTGCCGGGTCCTCTTTCTCGTCAATTCTAGGATCCCGAGTTTAGTGAACCCTACAATCGTTGTGCGCTGCCGATCTGAAATGAGAGATTCTGAAAGAGCATCGATCACTTCCTGGCGGTGGCTATCCTTTTTCATATCGATGAAATCAATCAGGATCATCCCGCTTAAATTGCGGATCGTAAGCTGTTTCGCCATTTCTGTTGCCGCAAGTTTATTCGTCTCAAGTATCGTTTGCTCTAAGTTGTCTTTCCCAGTGAATTTTCCGGAATTGACATCGACAACCGTCATGGCTTCCGTTGATTCGATGATAAGAGTGGCTCCGTTCGGAAGCCACACTATTTTTTTCAGGGCATTCTCCCATGCCGAGTAAACGTCATAATGTTTAAAAATATTTTCGTGACCTTGATAAAGTTCGAAAGTCCATTTTTCTTTGATTCCCGCTCCGCTCATTTCCTCAACCTGAAGAAGGCTGTCATACTCATCAAAGACGATCTTCCCGCCCTCTCCTTTTTTCAGATACTCGTTGAGATCCTCATAGAAGGTATCCTGCCTGGATAGGAGGGACGGACACTTTGCCCTCATCGACACCCTCTCCAGACTGTCATAGCGCGTCCGCAGTGAGATGACCTCTTCTTGTAATACTGCCTCTTCCACCCCGGAGGCGTTGGTGCGCATCACAATGCCTTCTCCCACTTGTTTCCACTCATAGGCTAACCGCCTCAACACCCTGCGGTTTTCATCATCCACTTTTTTGGATACCGCCACATAGTACCCCTTTGGCATGTATACCAGATGTTCACCCTTCAGCTCAATGACCGCGGTCAATCTGGCACCCTTCGTCCCCATCTCATCCTTTAAGACCTGAACGATGATTTTTTCCCCTTCATGGACACAATTTCCGATCGGGGTTGGATCGCTCCCCTCATGATACGCTTTCACATTTTGCGGAAAGTCCTTTTCATGGAGGTACCCATTCTTTCCCTGCCCAAAATCGATAAACGCCGCACCCAGTCCCTTTTGGACCTTGACGACCCGGCCCAAGTAAATATTGCCCGTTAAGCTTTCTTCTCCAGGCGGATATGTATATAGACCGATAATTTTATTATGTAAACGGTGTACCCACCGTTTTTCCCTGCCCTTACTGTGTACAATCATTTCTTCCATACCTAAACCCCTTTTCCACGGAAAACCTCATAAGAAAAAAGGGTTGATTCCAACCCTTTTACCAGTATGCCCTTACTTTATACAGTTCGTCTCCATTCGTCAATAAAGGTAGAGAAGATCCTTCGTCTTGGCTGATGTCATCTTTTCCGCAAAGAAGGCGTGGAGCAGCTCATTCTCATCGAGTTTCCCCACTTCAACCCCCTTTTCAAATACAACAAGGGGATGCTTCACGCCCCGCTGAAACCGTTCCACCACCGTCATGATGGATTCATCACTTTCAATCGGCAACGGCCGCAGTTGCACAAATTGATGACTCTTCCCGTAATACCTTTCCAATAAAAACTTCATGAACGCGTATCTCCTCTGCTTCCAGTCGACCCATAGGGAGAAGTACAGGAAGGACAGGACGATCCACAAATTCAGGTGAAAAGGAGCGGTTATGAGTACAACCAGATGGAACAGCAATAATAATCCAAACGAAAAGAGGAGCGTGTATTCATACGCTCTCAAATAATTAAACTTCGTCGCAAGGAGCAGGGAGACCAACTTCCCCCCGTCCAATGGCCAGATGGGCAGAAGGTTAAACAGCAACACCATCATATTCAGCTGAAAGAAAAGCGAAAAGGTGTCCTGACTGATTACTCCAAACTCCAAGAGTCCATAACCAAATGCAATAAGCCAGACGTGCTGCAGGGGGCCTGCCGCCACCACCCAGAACTCTTCCATTAAGGAACGGTTCCCGTGCTCATCCATCTCCGCGACACCCCCAAAGGGTAGCAGGGCAATCTTCTTCACCCTCCACGAAAAGGATTGAGCCATGATTCCATGGCCCAGTTCATGGATGGTGATGATGACGAGGAGCAGGATCAGTTCAAAGAAGTGAGCCGTCATTATGGCAATCCCGATCACAAGCCACAGCAAGGGATGGACATAAAACTTCTTCAGGAGTGAAATGAACTTAGTCAAATGACATCACCTGGATCGGGTCGATGAATTCATCACCCATTTTAATGGCGAAATAAAACTCACCCGTTGCTTCGTTTTGACTGCTGGATGAAACCTTTCCTACAAGAGAGCCCTTCTTGATTGATTCATACTGCTTCACATCAATCGATTCCAAATTGCCGTACCACGATTCTGATTTGTCTGCATGTTGAATGACCACCGTATTCCCCAGCTCCTCCTTTTTCCCTGCAAATAGAACCAAACCTCCCTTCATGGCCGTTACATCCTCATCAAGGACCGTCTGCAGCATGATCCCCTGCCCATTGGTCTTGAAGTTTTCTACGATCTTCCCTGAAGCTGGCCTTGCATATTCAGCGCTTTGTTCAGATGCGGATTCTTTGCCGGAATTACTTGCAGGCAATAGGGCAAGTGGTTTCCCGAATTGATCTTCATACCAGGTGGAAATGGCGGCGAATTGGAACTCCGTATCCATCATCTTCATGACAACGGACCTTGCATCATTGAATGAGGGAGTTGGGCTTTTGAACATGATTGCCGTCACCAATACCATGATCCCTGCCCCAAGAATTTTCAGCATAAAGGTTTCTTTCTTAAAAAGAGGATGGACTCCTTCCGGGGGAGGACCGCCTTCAAAGCTTGTCTGGGTCTCCATTCCATAGCGTTCCTCATCCGTCGGCAGAAAGTACGATGGATCCCCGCCAGAGCCTGCCCCTCCCATTTTTTTTCGTTTGGCTATCCGCTTCCGTATTTCATCCGCTCGATTCCCCATGTACATCATTCCTTTTTATAAGGTATTGTTTCATAACCAGTGATTGGCTTGGTCCATTCCTGCTGATGGGCAAACGGGTGTCAGATCCATACCAAGATTCCATTACACATGTTTTGCTACAATGTATGACTTGTCCCTTGAGAATATTCATCGAGAACGTAAAAAAGTCCCGGCAGGACGCATCATGCGACCTGCCGGGACCGGGGATATCATTAGGCTTTTACACCAAATAACTTTTTAATTTTCATAAAGACGCCTGTTCTTTCTTCTTCCAGGGATTGCAGTGGGACCGATTCACCTAAGATCCGCCTCGCAATATTCCGGTAAGAAATCGACGCTTTACTTGTCGAATCAAGTGCGATCGGCTCACCTTTATTCGATGATCTGATTACATTGTCATCATCGGCGACGATTCCAAGAAGATCGATGGAAAGATGGGAGGTGATTTCATCCACATCCAGCGTTTCACCGTTTTTCATCATATGATTACGTATACGATTGATCACCAATTTCGGAGGTTCGATGTTCTCCTTCTCCAGAAGACCGATGATCCGGTCCGCATCCCGTACAGCCGAAATTTCCGGAGTGGTCACGACAATCGCGCGATCCGCGCCTGCAACGGCGTTCTTATATCCTTGCTCAATTCCTGCAGGGCAATCAATAATGATATAATCATAGTCTTGCTTTAAGTCCAGTACCAGCTTTTTCATCTGTTCAGGATTGACAGCGGATTTATCACTCGTCTGAGCAGCCGGCAGTAAGAATAGTTTATCTTCGAATCGCTTGTCTTTCACAAGGGCCTGATGGATTTTACATCTGCCCTCCACAACGTCCACTAAATCATAGATGATCCGGTTTTCAAGGCCCATTACCACGTCCAGGTTCCTGAGGCCGATATCCGTATCAATCAGACAAACCTTTTTGCCTTGTAGAGCTAATGCTGTACCAACATTGGCAGAAGTAGTCGTCTTTCCCACTCCACCTTTACCTGAAGTAACAACTATCGCTTCACCCACATTAGCTTCCTCCTTTAAAACTAGTAATATTTGGTCTAAGATGCTTCAAAACTTGTAATCGATCGACAACGATCTGGCCACTATCATCCACATACGCACATTCCATTTCGCGGTCATCCTCTTCCTCCACCCGATCAGGGGCACGGTTCAGGGAATCCGCGATCCGGAGCTGGGATGGGACCATTTTCGAAGCCACGATGACCGACTCGTCGTTTCCATTGCAGCCGGCATGGGCAATCCCTTTTAATGAACCTAATATGTAAATATTCCCTCCGGCGAGGACCTTCCCCCCGGGATTGACATCTCCCACTACGAGGATATCGCCGGACACTTCAATGACCTGTCCCGAACGGATGACCCCTGTGAGGGTTTCGATATTTCGTTCATCTATGAGTTTCTCTGCATCATTTTTCGTTATGACATTACTCCATACTTCGTTTACAACTAAATTGCGTTTTTGTCTTACAATATCCTTCAACTCTTCCACTTGATCCTCTGCCAGGTAACGATTGCCTGTTTGAATATTGACCGTCAAGAGAGGGGTTCCTTCTGTTTCCCTGTATTGGGCAGAAAGCTTATCGTCCAGTTCCTTTTTTAATTCCTGAAACGAGCATTGATCGTTGAGATGAAGAGTCAGTCCTTCTTTTGTTCCCTTAATCATCACATTTGGCTTCTTATTCATGTCGCAATTATTCACCTCAGTCGTCTATAAATTCGACATAAGCAGTGTCATTTCCTCTTTATATGAAAAAATTACTAATTGAATTTATTCATCCAACCACTCTTTCCGTTTCTTCAGAAGGTAGTTTCTAAATGGAAATGCAAGAATGATATAAAACAGGGCATTCAGGACCAATGTCGGCCATAAACGCCAGTCCACAAACTGCATGAACGTAAAATCTGTCCTCTTGATAATATAGTTGATCTCGTAAACCAAAAACTCTAAAACAGAAATATTCACAAGGGTTATGATCCCTAAAACAAAGAGGTTATTATGCAACACCTTCATCATCTGATGTGACAGAAAAATGACAAATGGGAATAACACCAGATAAATCCCATTGATTTCAGTGTAATAAATATCAAATAGGAAGCCAAAGATGAACCCATAAAGGAGTGCGGTCCGGTATTGATAAAACGCACAAATAAAAAACAGCACAATAATCAGGAAATGCGGAACGACTATTTTCTGATCGAACCACCCTTCACTGGGAAAAAGATGGACAAATAGACTCTCACTGTAGAAGAAAAGCACGGTCATGAACGGAAGGAGGAGCCTGCTGATCATTGCTCTTCCTCCTCAACCGCGTCTTTTTCCGTCACACCTTGAATTTCACGATCGATGACCATGACATGCTCTAAATGATAGAAATCAGCAGCAGGCTTCACATATGCCGTCTGCGTCAATCCATACTGATCCGGCTTGACTTCCTTCACTTCACCGATGACCAATCCTTTAGGGAATACGCCACCGAGTCCTGAGGTAATCACTTTTGACCCTTTTTCGACCTTCATATCGTTGGAAATCCGTTTCACTAAGATTTCTTCTTTCTTACTGTCGTACCCTTCAATCCATCCGTTTATATCCTCGTCTTTACTTTGGATGACAGTGGAAATCCGGTTTTTTGTATTATTGGTCGAAATTAATTCGACTGTAGATGAAAATTCATTAACACTCTTAATCTTTCCGATCAATCCGGCTGAAGAGATGACGGCCATATCCGATTGGATCCCGTTCACTTCACCTTTATCGATCGTGATGAGCTCCTGCCATTGATCCGGATTTCTTGCAATGACGGTTGCCTGAACCGTTTTATAAGCGCGAAGGTTTTCCTTCTTATCCAGGACCCCCCGTAATTCATCATTATCCTGTTTCAGGTCTTTCACTTTTGTTTCAAGCTTGATCAGCTCATCCAAACGCGTTTTCAGTTTTTCGTTTTCTGTATATGTATTTTGAAGATCTTGAACGTTATCAACAACTCCGGCTACATAATTGACAGGTTTTGAAACCAATGACTGTCCGAATCCTACCATGTCTTTCACAAACTGCTCAGGCCAGCTGATGCTATCCCGGTCCCGCAAAGAAAATCCGATTAATCCCACCAGGACAATGACACTGACGAGCAGAATGATCAAACGTTTATTCAGGAAGAATTGTGGCATGATGTACACCTCAACCTTTTCTCATTCTAGTAAATACTATATCAAAAATCGTTTATTTTTGATATCATTCGTCAAAATATTCATGGTTCTTCGAAAAAAGATGGGGCCGGCCTTAAGGCTGCCCTTGCATCCTTAAGGAAACGTCCCCCATTACGATCAATTATTATTTTCCCCGTGTTTTGAATAAGTGAATGTGGTCCAGGGCTTTCCCTGTCCCGATTGCCACGCAATCCAATGGTTCTTCCGCAATGAGCACCGGCATCTTCGTTTCATCGCTGATCACTTTATCAAGATTACGAAGAAGCGCTCCTCCACCGGTCAGCACGATCCCTCTGTCCATGATGTCTGCTGCAAGTTCAGGTGGAGTCTTCTCCAGTGTACTCTTAACGGCATCCACAATCGTGTATACGGTATCATGAAGGGCGGATGCAATTTCCACAGCCGTTACTTCAATCGTTTTCGGCAGTCCGGTCAGAAGGTCGCGCCCGCGGATCTCCATCGCTTCGATGCCTTCAGAATCCCCTGCAGAGCCGACTTCCACCTTGATGGTTTCCGCTGTACGGTCCCCGATCATCAAGTTATAAGTCTTACGGATATAGTTGATAATCGCATCATCCATTTCATCCCCGGCAACGCGGATTGACTGACTTGTCACAATTCCACCTAAAGAGATGATCGCCACTTCAGTCGTTCCTCCACCGATATCCACGACCATGCTTCCTGTCGGTTCCCATACTGGGAGATTAGCTCCGATCGCTGCTGCAAAAGGCTCTTCAATCGTGTAAGCGTCCCTCGCCCCTGCTTGTCTTGTCGCATCGATGACCGCTCTTTCTTCCACTCCTGTAATGCCTGAAGGTACACAAACCATGACATAAGGCTTACGCGAAAAAGCACCCTTATTTCGTGTCGCCTGCTTTATGTAGTACTTCATCATCGTGGCAGTCGTTTCATAATCAGCAATCACTCCATCTTTCATCGGACGGAGCGCCACGACATTCCCCGGTGTACGGCCGATCATGTTCTTTGCGTCATTACCCACAGCAACGATATGCTTATTTTCTGTTTGAAGTGCCACAACAGAAGGTTCGCGAACGACAATCCCCTTGCCTTTCACGTACACCAATGTGTTAGCAGTTCCTAAATCAATCCCTAAATCTTTCGTTCCAAACATGAATGGTATCTCCCTTTCTGATACAAATTGGCTGGTTTTTATAAAGGTTTATGTGTTTTCATAGGAGAGTTGTCCAATCACTCTCTACCTCTTAATTTTCGTCACAATAATGCTTCGTTCATGCATAACGAAAAGACTCATTCCCTTGTAGAATGACTCTCTTATTTCAGTAAGCCCGCGTTATATTGAATCACGATATTGTTTGTAAAAATCATAAGCTTTATTATATCGTAACCAGGAAAAAAATCATAGTGTCATAAATACCCTTTTTCCTTTAAACTGATAAACTTCTTCTCCCCTATTATAAGATGATCGAGTATATCAATACCAATGATCCGACCGCATTCCACCAATCTTTTTGTCACTTCTATGTCTTCCCTGCTCGGAGTCGGATCTCCCGAAGGATGGTTGTGGATGCAAATGATGGAGGCGGCGGAGCGGCGAAAGGCTTCTTTAAAGACTTCCCTTGGGTGTACTATGGAGGCGTTGAGGCTTCCGATAAAGATGGTTTGCTTGTGGAGAACTTGATTCTTTGTGTTGAGGTATAAGCAGACAAAATGCTCCTGGGCCAAAAATCTCATATCATTCATGACGTAGTTGGCCCCGTCTTCAGGGGAACGGATCGAGTATCTGTCATCAAAGGCGAGGTTGCTGATGCGCCGGCCGAATTCCACGGCAGCCATGATCTGGACCGCCTTGGCAAGTCCGATCCCTTTCGTTTTCGTGATTTCTTCCAGGGACGCATCCTTTAATAGATTCAATCCATCAAATTGATTTAAGAGCCTGTTGGATAATTGAAGAACGGACTCGGATTTTGTTCCTGTCCGCAGTAAAATGGCGAGCAGCTCCTGATTGGACAGGCTGGCTGCTCCGCTTTGGATCATTCTTTCCCTCGGTCTCTCATCCTGGGGGAAATCCCTGATCATCAGACGGTTTTCTTCCTGATGGGGCATCGTTTTTACCATTTGTTCCTCCTATTCTTACGTGTTGGAGTCATTCTGGTTGAAGATAGCCCATTTCGAGTAAAACACGATTCACCCTGGAAATCGGGAGGCCGACGACTGAGAAATAATCGCCCTTGATTTCCTTGACGAATTTCGCGCCGATTCCCTGGATCCCATATGACCCGGCTTTATCAAAAGGTTCTTCTGTTGCGATATAGTCATCGATCTCTTTAGAGGTTAACTCCCAAAACGTAACATCTGTTTTTTCATAAAAGAGTTTCTCCTCCTCACCATGGAGGATCGCAACACCTGTGTAAACCGCGTGAGAAGACCCGGAAAGCATCTCCAGCATTTCTTTCGCTTCATCCTTGGAGCCCGGCTTTCCTAGGATCTTCCCATCCTTGGTCACGACTGTGTCTGAACCGATCACATAGTGAGTGGGGTGTTGATTCGATATTACCATTGCTTTTTTCCTTGCGAGATACGTGACGACTTCATGGGGCATTAAATCAGAAGAAAAGGTTTCATCCACACTTGAGCCCATAATGGAAAAAGAGAGTTGGATTTGTTCGAGAAGTTCTTTTCGTCGGGGAGATTGTGAAGCGAGTATGAGGTTGGACACACCATACCATTCCTTTCAGGGTAATTGGGAGATACAAACTTATACTACCAAATCCCACCATAGTAAACAAGTGAAAATAGAGCTGCCCCGTAGCGCGAGAAAGGGAGAATCCCGCGTTACAAGGCAGCTCACAAACCATTATTTCCTAGAAAATAGTCTAATTCAGTCGAAATTATAACCCGCTATAGAGTTGAAGATAAGATAATAAATCCTTTTGAACTTTTTGTGCATCTTCTGGGGATTTCATCGCAGCTGCGAGATTCCCTGCATCCATCAATGATTTCTTCATGGAGGCGATGGAATCCTGACCGACCTTGATTCCTTCCAATTCCTTCACTCCGGATTGAATCGTTTTGATCGTTGCCTCATCCGCAGTCCCCCCGATCATTCCACTGCTGCTAACCTGTGCGATTGCAGTATAGAGGGCATTTCCTTTTTCAAGGAATGTTTTCTCTTCTTTTGAGGCATTGACCCCTTTGGATCCCATCACAAAATCCTTCGCGTAGACGTCCACCCCTTGATCCTTAAGTTTCCCGCCAAGGCTTTTGGCCGTTTCCAAGTCTCCAGAAACTCCGAGCAATAAAAAGAACTGGCCGTCTTTTTCCACAGATGCAGCAGGAAGACCTTTTGCCCCTAAACTATCCTTCATGGCCTTCATCGCTTCCTCTGTCGAAAACACACCACCCTGTAGGATTGAGGTAGAAAAATCCTTTAATTCGACGGCAGAAACCGCCTGCTGATCTTCCGTTTTCCCTGTTGAGGTGTTATCCTGCAACAAAGTCGCAGGTTTAGCCGGTCCATCCGTCGTCGTGATCACCTTAAGGGTCCCGAAACCAAGGACCGCCCCCACAACGATCGCCCCGATCAAGGACATCACCAGGTTGACCGAATCCTGAAACGGGTTAATAAACTTTTTTTTCTTTTTCTTACTTCCAGACACATAATGGATCTTTTTATATTCCTGGGGAGGCTCGGCTTTTTCATCGGGAAGGATCCAATCGAACCCGTCATCCTTCGCCTCTTCCCCGGCAGCTGTTTCCGATTCCCCCAACTTCCAATCGTACACAAGAAGATCTTCATCGAACTTCGTTTTTTTCCCATTGATTTTAATAGAAATCTTTTTGTCGTTTTTCCCACGATCGCCCATCATCTCCACCCTCCTTCATCTATTTTTTTCCATGCTATCACATCCCATAAAAAAAAGAACAAGACTTTTGTCGTCTTGTCCTAAGAGGTTTTCGTCAAATTTTTTAGTTTTTCTTCAGGGATTGAATCGAGAGAGTAGAAAACGGAATTTCTTCCCGCTCTCCACTATCATTTGTACAAAGATTGTACTCGTCCCCCATTAAACAAATAGATAGCACAATTTCACCATCTGCCAGAACATATGAGTCATCATCAGGTGTCAGGACTGTTTTAGAGTGGGGATCGAGGATCGGTTCGATCAGATTGGCTTCTACCAATTCTTTATAGGTTACCTTATTGATTTGCCGTTCCTGAAGCATGGCGTCTTTTGCATAATACTCAGCAGAGCTTTTAATGGCAAGGGCATTCGCAACAAATGCCTGCTGTTTCGACTTTTCGATGATCGTATTTACCGCCAGGATGGCGATGACGGCGATGATTCCCAGTATGACAATCACGGCCAGTAATTCGACAAGGGTGTATCCTCTTTCATTTTCAGTCATCATTCATCAGACCTTACATTAGTATCTTGTACTTCTGACTTTTGTTCTGGGAACTGCTGAAAAGGATTCTTTTTGTTTGATGGAAGAGGAGCATCGAGCTTCGGCAATTCCTTCTCAAGTTCTACTAAACCAGGTAAATAAAATGCGGATACCACAATATTTAATTGGATGTTCTCAACTTCATCTTGATATTGCTGCATCTCAGGTGGTCCGCTGAAAGAAATCTGTTCAACCTCTACGATGCGGTGCAGTTCTTCCAGTTTCTTGATGAACTTTTCTATTTCAAAATAACTCTTGGCTTCAACAGACATGGTGGCCGTCAACTTTTGCAGGCCTTGTGGAAGGGCATCTGCTGGTGTGTCGGGACTGTTTGACGGTTCACCGGCATTGGTTTCAGCTGATTCTTCAATGGTCGTCCCAGTTGTTTCAGCGGTTACAGGAAGCGCCACCGCTCCTTCTGTAAACTCGATGCTTGTAATAAAGCTGTCAGAGACGATTTCCGCCTTCTGAAGGTCTATAAGCAGCTGTTGCGTCAGTGGTTTCACCGGAACTTTTTGTTGAAGGGAACTGGAGTTTTCAAATGAATCCTGTTTGATCGAGCCAATTTTGGAGTCCAGCGCTTTTATCAATTGAGTTTCCGTTTGAATTTCACTTTGTACACTTTCTTTTTGATTCATCACCGGTAAGTAGAAAAACCAGACACCACCAAAGATAAGAAACAATACTAAAAGGGTGGATGTTCCAATCAGAAACCATTCTTTTTTATCGAATTGAACATTCATTCCGAATCGCCCCCCTGCTCATCGGATTCTGCTTCGCTTTGTTTGATGCTATCTCTATTTAAAATGACTTCATATTGGCCGATGTACCTTGGCAGGACGGGTTCGGTATTGACAGCTGCTTGTTCATTCTCCATGACGGCTTCAGTGGCAAGGGATGATAGCTTAGCATCCTGAATGTAATTGGAATCTTTCAAATGAGTTAGATAATAGGCTGCTTCACTGCTTGTATCGAATTGAATCGAGAGTTGGATACTCCCATCTTCAGCATAAGTGAACTCCTTTAAGAACCCACGTTCCGGAAGCAGTTCCACCAGGTGATCCAGAATCGGTACAGTATCAATAGGGTAGCTTTCTACCCAGCTTACTGCCTCCTCCAATTGAACCCACGCATCAGAGGATTCAAAGTCAGAGATGCTTTGTTCTTTTTCAGCCCTCTGCTGTTTAGTTTCTTGAAGTTTCGCCGTCAGGGCATCCACGTCTTTTCCGATATTCCCGGCAAGGATAAATAGTATGATAAGAGCAGTGATCCCGACAGACAGAACACCGATCACCACATACAGCCACTGGCGGCTCCGTTTTTCATTTTGAGGTAATAAATTGATATCGACGAGCACTATATCACCTCTTTTAATCCTAAACCAATGGAGAGCAGAAACTCACTCGATAGTTTTTCATTGGTGTAGGTGTCCCGTGCTATAGAAGGTACCTTGATGATGTCAATCTCAAACCGGTCCGCCAAAAGGGTGTGGATGTCCCCAACCATGGGGTGGTCACCGGCTACGTATACCTTATTGATCATTGCTTCATCGTTTGTCAGTGTGTATCGATAAAAGCTGATCACTTTGTCTATTTCCTTCATCACGTCTTCGAATTGAAGAGAATGAAACTCATCGTAATCACTCCGCTCATCCTTTACTTCCCGTTCCTCCCCTAAACTGATCGGCCTGAAAAAGACGGGCTGATGATCATGAAAGATGGATACGGTCACATTGGACGGATTAAAATAGAGGAGCATTTCATGGTTTTCACTATGGGTCAGATCCAATGCATGGATGTAGCGGTAGAAGGCAAGTGGACTAATATCCGCTACAACAGGTTTCAGGTGGGCGTCAGTCAGCATCTGTTGGTATTCCATGACAATGTCTTCCGGTGCTGCCACAAGTATGATTTCTTTCTTGTCCCCTTTATTTCCAACCACCACTACATCAAAAACCGGATTCTCAAATGGGAGATGGATACTCGTCCCGATTTCAAGGAACAAATGACTCTTTACCTCATCTTCCGCAATATCAGAAGAAATCGCCATCTTTCTGATGATCATCTGAGTATTCGGAACGATAAATTGAACTTCCCGCTTTTTTAGATTCCAGTCCAGGACACACTCATCCAAAAAGGCTTGAAACGCTTCTTTTTCGATGATTTTTCCATCGGAGATCATCCCGTCTGCTATACGCTTCTCTCCAAATTGTTGAATATATAATGGAGAAACAGATTTCAATTCGACAAACCGAATCCATTGATCACTGATGACGATATTGATTTTATTTTTATTCTTATTGAAGAGACGAGATAACATCATGAATGACCCCTTTTAGCTATATAAAGAAAAATACCAATCCAGGATTGGCTGATGATAGAAGTATGCTGCGAGTGTTCCCAGTACGATATACGGGCCGAACGCGATGGGCTGTCCTTTTTTGAAAACACCGAGAATCCGGCCGCTAATACCGGCCACCGCCCCAAAAAGCGTAGCGAGGAAAAAGGAAAACAACATCACCTTGACTCCCACGACAAAGCCGATGACAGCAAACAGTTTGATATCGCCGCCTCCCATCCCGCCCTTGCTGATGATGGCAATCAGGAGGAGCAGACAAAAGCCTGTGAGTGCGCCCGCTATGCTGTCCCACCAGGGATTTAACGGGATTAAGATGCGTTCGATGATAAACAGTCCCGAAAAAAACAACAGCACTTTATCAGGGATGACCATATATTTCAGGTCACTGACCGTGATGATCATGAACAGGGAAACAAGTGTCAGAGCGACAATCAGCTCCGGCTGCATGCCTAATATCGTATAAGAAAGTAGGAAAAATAGTCCGGTGGTTAATTCCATTAAAGGATAAAGAGGAGAAATGCGCCCTTTACACTGAGCGCATTTTCCAACTTGAATGATATAAGAGACTACCGGGATCAGTTCCCTGGTCGTCAGCGTGTGCCGGCAGTACGGGCAGGCTGATCTCGGTTTGACGATTGATTTTTTGAGCGGAATCCGGAGGCCGACTACGTTGTAGAAGGAGCCTAGGAGGAGACCGTAGATAAAACTAATTATATAATTCATATTACATATTTACTTGTGCTCTTGTTACATCATCAGGATCTAAGTTATTAATATATGTTGTTGTTCCATCTGTTAAAGTTACAGTGTAGGTTAAGTTTCCATTAGCACCTTCGGCAATGGAAACTATTGAACCTGTTCCATCTGAAGCATCCCCATCGTACTCATCACCAGAAGGGTCTTCCACAGGCTCCAAATAACCATTATCCACTAAAGTATCAAGATCAATATTATCTCCAGCACCAACTTCATTTGCAGTGACTGCTAATCGAGCAGCACTCACCATCTGATGAGCATTCGCAATATGCGCATCTGCACGAGAATTATTAATCAACCCACCAATACTAGGAATTGCAATCGCAGCGATGATCCCTAAAATAACAACAACTGCAAGTAATTCGATAAGTGTCAACCCTCGCTCATTTTTCAATCTTTGACCGATTTTCTTTAACATGGTAATTCCTCCTGTTTAATGTTCTTTTTGCAAAAACTAGTAATCTAGTACTAGTATACAACAATCAATCGACAAAAAAATCATATTTTTTGTAAAATTATAGGTATTTTCTAATAGTTCTGAACACTGTTGAAGATTTCGAACATCGGGACAAGAATGGATGTCACAATGGTCCCGACTAAACCTGCCAGCATGACAATCATGAGGGGCTCGATCAATGACTTCAGACGGTCCGTGGCGCTTTCCACTTCCTTTTCATAGAAGTCGGCAACCTTTGCGAGCATCGAGTCCAGGGAACCCGTCTCTTCCCCTATGGCAATCATCTGCGTCACCAGTGGTGGAAAAGCCCAATGCCGCTTCATGGGGTCCGTCAGGGATGTCCCTTTCTCCAATGATCTCCGTGATTCGCCGATCACCCTGGCCACCACTTCGTTCTCCACCACTTTTTCCACGATGGCCAATGCCTGTAAAATAGGGACAGAGCTAGAAAACAAGGAACTTAACGTTCTCGTCATTCTCGCAAGGACCGCTTTCTGCAACATCTTTCCGAAAATCGGCAACCTGAGGATGGCGTAGTCGAGATAATATTTCGAGCGTTTGTCTTTTCTTAACATGGCCAAGGTAATCGCAATGAATACAAAGAACAAAATGATGATGTACCAGAACTTTTGCATAAATTCACTTGATGAGATGACAAACTGGGTGATGGCAGGAAGTTCGCCACCGAAATCGTTCAACATATTCACGAATGTCGGTACAACGGCCGCCAATAAGAAGATGACTACCCCAATGGCGATGACCCCTACAACCATCGGATACGCTAGGGCAGAAATGATTTTCTGTCTGGTGATATGCTGCTTTTCATAATGGGTGGCGAGTCCTTCAAGGGTCTCATCCAGGCTGCCTGACGCTTCCCCGGCCTTTATCATATTGATCAGAAGCGGCTCAAATATTTTCTTATGCCGGGAAAAGGCTTCAGACAAAGGATTACCGTCCCTTAGTTCATCCTCGATCTCCTTTAAGGCTTTACCGAGTGCCTTGCTCTCTGTCTGTTCGGATAGAATATGAGTGGCATCGACGACCGTGACGCCAGCTTGAAGAAGGGTGGCAAACTGTCTCAGAAAAATGACAAGATGCTGTAACTTCACAGGATTTCCTATCGTAATGTCTTTCGTCATAAGCGTTTCCGGCATCTCCAGGATGTCTATGACCCTTACTTCCTGCTTCTTCAGTTGAAGGAGCGCATCCTTCTTTGTTGATGCCGTGATGATTCCTGATTTCTTCCCTTTTTGGTCCCTGCCTGTGTACTTATACCGTCCCATCTATTGAGGAATCTCCTCTCTGCTATAAGGAAACCCCATTTCCTTTGATATGATGCCACTTTCATACAGTTTCATCACACTGTCGCTCATGATATGCATGCCTGAATTTTTAGACGTCTGCATGACATTTTGAATCTGATGGACTTTTTCAGAACGGATCAAATTGGCGATCGCCGCATTATTCATCAGGAGCTCTGTTGCTGCCCTTCTCCCCTTTTTATCCACTGTGGCAAACAGCCTTTGGGAAAGGATCCCGACAAGGACCGATGCCAACTGAACGCGAATTTGCGATTGCTGCTCAGGAGGGAAGACGTCTACAATCCTCTCGATGGTGGCAGGCGCACTCGAAGTATGAAGGGTGGCAAGTACCAGGTGACCGGTTTCCGCTGCCGTGATGGCTGTATGGATGGTCTCCAGGTCCCTCATTTCACCCACAAGAATGATATCCGGATCCTGTCTCAGAGCACTTCTCAGCCCTTTTGAAAATGATCTTGTATCAAACCCTACTTCCCGCTGATCAATGATGGATGCACCGTGTTTGTGCAGGTACTCGATTGGGTCTTCCAGTGTGATGATATGCTTCCTCATTTTCCGGTTCATATAATCTACGATGGATGCAAGTGTCGTCGACTTGCCGCTTCCCGTTGGTCCTGTTACGAGGAACAGTCCCTGTGGTTTTTCTGCAATGCTCTTTAATGCATGTGGAAGAAACAATTCTTCCATTGTTGGGATGGAAGTCGGGATGACGCGTATAGCCAAAGATACACATGATCGTTGTTTGAATGCATTCACCCTGAACCGTGATACACCGGGTATTCCATAGGAAAAGTCCAGCTCTCCCACTTCTTCAAAGGAAGGATACATCGTCTCTGTTATGATGGCTTTTGCCATTAATTCTGTATGATCGGGCAACAGGTTCTCTTTACCGAATCTTTTCAAATCCCCATGAATGCGGAAGATAGGGGGTGAACCCACGGTCAGGTGGATATCCGACGCTCCCAGCTCGTAAGCGGACTTGAGAAGATAATCAACTTTTTCTTTCAATTCATTCACCTACTCTGATATTGCTACTCGTAATACTTCTTCGGTCGTGGTCAATCCCTGTTTTACTTTCAGTAAACCGTCATCGACGAGGAAGATGGTTTTATTTCGGACAGCATGCTCCCTGAGCTTCGAAAAAGGTTCATTGTTCAGGATGACCTTCTTCATTTCATCATTCATGACAAGGACTTCATGAATGGCGATCCGCCCTTTGTATCCAGTCATATTACAAGAGGAGCAGCCTCTCCCCCTCGTAATTGTTTCAATCTTCATTCCTCTTTTGGCGAATATTTCTACTTCCCGCTTCGTAGCCGGCATTTCCTGCTTACAGTCACGGCACACCTTCCTGATCAAGCGTTGAGCCACGACTCCGCTCAATGAAGAGGCAACTAAAAACGGCTCGACCCCCATATCCAGTAGTCTCGTCACTGTACTGATCGAGTCATTGGTATGGATGGTACTAAGGACGAGGTGTCCGGTCAAGGAAGCCCGGATGGACACTTCAACCGTCTCCCTGTCACGAATTTCCCCGACCATAATGATGTTGGGATCCTGACGTAAAATGGCCCGGAGTCCCCTAGCAAAGGTCAATCCGACATTCTGGTTCACACCGATCTGGTTGATCCCTTCCAGCTGGTACTCAACGGGATCTTCGATTGTAATGATATTCACTTCTTCACTATTTAGGTGATTCAAAGCTGCATACAGAGTAGAAGACTTCCCTGAACCCGTTGGTCCTGTTATAAGGACAATCCCTGTCGGCTGCTGGATCATTTTCATGAACCTCTGCTGATTCACCTTGTTGAACCCCAGTTTTGCCAAGTCATTCAGGCTGGAACCTAAATCCAGGATCCTAAGGACAATCTTTTCACCATACACCGTTGGTAATGTCGATACTCGCAGATCGATCGGATGAAAGTCGATGTTCACCTTAATCCGACCGTCCTGAGGCACTCTGAATTCGGTTATGTCGAGGTTTGCCATGATTTTAAGGCGTGCAATCAACATGCTTTGCATATGCTTCGGAAGATTTCTTTCGGTTCTTAAGATACCGTCCACCCTGTAACGGATGGCCACTTTCGTTTCCTGCGGGTCAATATGTATGTCACTGGCTTTCTGGGTAACGGCATTCGAAAGGATCCCGTTCACTAAGCGAACGATGGGTGAATCGGAATCCACCACCGTATCTTCTTCCACGTTATTTTGATTCCGATTTTCTTGAAAGAGATCTTCAAATCCGTCTTCCAGGTCGTAGAATTTATTGATGACCTTCAGGATATCATCCTTCGTCGCAATCGCTGTTTCAATCTGAAAGCCCGTAGCCAGACGGAGATCCTCTATAGCATAAAAATCCAAAGGGTCACTCATCGCGACAAAAAGCTTATCCCCTTCTTTTTTTAGTGGAATCATTAAGTTCCTTTTCGCAGATTCTTTAGGGATCAGGTGGAATAAGTTCGTTTCAAAGGGATACCGATATAAGCTGACATGCGGGATCCCCAGTTGAAATTCCAACACTTCAATCAATTGCTGTTCCGTAATATATCCTCTTTGAAGGAGTGCATCCCCTAACTTCTGCCCCTTAGCCTTATCTTTCAGGGTATCTTGCAACTGTGATTCGGATATGATTCCTGCATCTACCAGAAGGTCTCCGAGCCTTTTTCTAATGGTGGTCACCTTATCACCCGCTTTTTTTGCCTTATTTAAAATCTTTTTTCTTTTGTGGAGATTTATCGTCAGATGATGTTTTTGAAGAATCTTGTTCAGAAGAGTCCTCACTTTCCTGCTCAGTAGAAGTGTTCTTCTTATCTTCTTCATTCTGCGAGGAGGGGGCTTCCTTTTCTTCCTCATTCAATTCATCCTGCGTTGGTACTTCACCGTCTATCTCATCCGTTCCATTCGAAACATTGTCAAATGTTTCACTAGGTGCTTCCTTTTCTTCCTGCAACGGATATATCGCAACTTTATTCTGAGGTGCATAAAAATCTTCATTGATCAATTCTTCTGAAAGGATTTCCCCTGAAGTGCTCAGTTTTTGTTTGTAGACCCGAATCAAGACCCCGTCTTTCCCTTGTTGTTGAACATCGACGCTTCCTTTTTCAACGAAGGGACTAAATTGTTTAATCACACGGGGAGAGAATGTTTCCTTTTCAGACAATCGGACATTATAAGAGTTTGGAAAGGGAATTCCCTGAAGCTTAGCCTTGATTCTATTATTTTGAATGGCAAGCTTAATCTCATACTCCGTTGAATTCGGATTTGTGATGACAAAGTCCTGGTTATTCATCGGATTGAATTTCGCTTCAAAGCCCAGGGTCACATAATCCGGAAGCTCTTTACTGATATTTCGTTCTATGATGGAAAAATTGGAATGCAAAGTGATCTGATATAGTAATGATGCAACCGGACTTAAGTCAGCCTGTGATTCAACGACAAAACCTTCCGTTTCCAGGAAGTCAGAAAAAGAAAACTGAGAATTGGGTGCAATGAGAATGGAGGGAAAGTTTTCTATGAAGCTCTTGATCGTCGGTGTAACTTTTAATTCATTGGATACAGCTTCAAATAAAATCTGTGTCGATGCATTACTATCGACATAATCATATACGTCAATGGTCTCGCCTTTGTTGAGATTTCCCGCTAAAGAAAGGACATACTCCTTTAAAGAAGACAGGTTTATGTCATCAGAGCTGTAGTCAGGGAAATGATCTAATAGGAATGAATCCAACGCTTGCTTATCCAAGGTAACCATTAAACTTGTATTTTCATTTTCATCGAGTTTTTCTATACTTTCTTTCGAGTGGAATTGAAAGAGTGCTGAATCGACCCTCGCACTCTCCCCATTGAATTCAAGTATGATGTTTTGATTCCCTTTCCACTTAACTATTTTCCCTTCCAGTATCTTCACGGCTTCTTCTTTGTTTGCTCCACCGAGATTAACAGATGCAACAGTTGCATGTTTCGATAGACTGAGTGACTGAACAAAGAACGATTCATAAGCATAAACGCCTAAATGAGAAAAACCATACAGAAAAAACGTGGATAAGAACAAAACGGTCATTAATTTTACAGGCAGACCTTTTTTCACATCAGGCGCTCCTTCCTGCTAATTCCTACTTAATATTCATCGTTAAGTCAACAAATACAGAAGGTCCCGCTTCTTGAGCGGCTTTAATGTCTGATTCCGATAAAGAGGAACCTTTGGCAATCAACAGATCCCCTTCTAAGTTATAAATATCTTCCGTCACCCTTTTACCAGCCAATAATTCAGTCTGTTTCGATTTGATTGTTTCCAGAGCATGCTGTTGAGGTAAGGCTTCGACCCCTTCTTCGAATACAGGTTCAGGATCGCTCAGTTGATCGAATGAATCTTTAAAGTATTCAACAGCATCTTCATTTACGATGAGGATATCTTTCCCGAAAGTGAGCACATGTTCTGTTGCAAGGAAATAAGTATTGTCCTTCGACTGTAACTCCAATGAAACGATGGCCCCTGTTTCATCATCCACATAGAATTCCTGGATATTACCGATCATCTGTCCTTTACGGGTCATGACACGTGTATCATTGATCTTAATCTTCTTGTTCACGAGCTGATTTGCGATAGGAATTTCATTCAAGTCAATGACTGCATTCTCGTTTTCCACGGTCACAGCATATTCCCCGATCCCGACTACCTTTTTAAAAGGGATCGCTTTCACGCTCACCTGCCAATCTTCATGTTCAATGGTCAAGAAGTCGACTGAGCCTTTCTCCGGATTTATAACGAGGGACTTCACTCTCCCTATTTCACTTCCATCGTAAATACTGATAATCGGTAAAGCTTTCATTTCTGCACTTTTCTTCATGTCATCTCACCTATTCCATCAATTTAGTTTCTTGTCATTTCCCACGCATATTCCTTTGTCTGATCCAAGTCCATTGTGATATAAGGGTACTCCCTGAATCTCTCTTCGATCCCTTTAATGAACATATTCAAATCTTCATATTGCTCCGTTGAAATGTAATGATCCATTAATATTCTTGCAAATGTATAGTAATCTTGATCGTGTAGACTTGGATGTAAATAATGCTTTATCATATTTTCCATCTGGTCAGTGGTTAACAGACTCCGGGAAAGTGTGATCTGTTCAATCATGGTCTTCATTACTTCTCTCATGATTCTGGTGCGCTTTGGAAGTTCATCCATAAAGACTTCATCTATTACTGGCTGACTCTCCATTGACTCTTCTTCCTCATCTATTGAACCCTCAAGGTCAGCCTCTCCCCCTGCAATGACAGGTTCCGCTAATTCTTCAGCAACTGTTTCATTACTCTCATCGATTATTTCAGCTAATTCTTCCATGTATATCTCTGTTTCTTCCGTTTCCTCTACTGCTGTTTCATCCGACTCATTGATCATACTTTCGATTTCACTCAAATCGCCCTCAAACAACCCTATGTCTTCTTCAGTAACATCCGGTACTTCATTCAATTCGTTTGCATTTTCGATAAACCACTCACTCTCATCTTCCTGAATCTGTGTGGATGCTATTTCTGTATCAACATGTCCAGGCAATATCTCATCATGTTCCTGTAAAGGCTTAATGTCTTCCAAGGTTGCGGTTGCTTCTTCACCGTGCGCCGTCTCCTCTTCTTTAGGAGCCTTTGATACAATTTCTTCCACGAGTTCTTCAACCGAAACGATTTCTTCTTCATCTTTCACTGTAGAAACTTCATTCGACACATCTTCGTCATTATGTAAATCAACCTTAAATTCCTTATGTTCATGCATCTCATGCCATTGCTCCTCATTCACATCCGAATCAGGTCCTGCTGCCACTAACAATTGCCTGCCAAAACGCTGTTCCATCATATAGGAAAGGATCGTCAGCAAAGCCAGCAACATCAAACTAATTACCCACATCGGGTATAGGGTTGTTGCGACTAATCCCAAAAGCGTCAGACCAAATGATACGCCGGCAATCAGTAGTTTCCCTTTATTGGAGAACCCCATTGGAATGAAATATAAAATAGGTAATAGCAGAATAAGTGCCATTAATGAAAATAGGTAAATCAACTTACATTCAGCTCCTCCCTATGATATATTTCTTATAAATTAGACTATTTTTTACAAGTTTCGACTACTAGATATTGTATAATAAAGTTAGGTAGATTGAAAGCAGGTGTTGGGTTGAAACAGATAAAAATATTAAAAAATAATAGAGGCTTCACGTTAATAGAGCTATTGGTTTCCATTACCATACTGGGAATCGTCTTACTAAGCTTTATGAACTTTTTTCTTCAATCCAGTACATATACCAATGCTAATCAAAAAAAGACGGTAGGAGTCAATGTAGCCAGGAATGTCCTCATGTTCGTGGAGAAACAGAACTTCCTCGAGGTCAGAAACTATTTTCATGATGTGAACACCGGGGACAAATCTTCAGAAGCTGATTACCTCACATTACTCATTTGTGAAGAGAAGTATAAGCTGTTCTCCAGTTCATCTACCGAATCCGAAATAAATAATAACTGTCCCGGAAAGAAAAATATTAAGATTAATGGGTTAGAATATGAAGCTACCATTTTTTCCGAGAAAGTATCGACTCCTGAAGAAATGGATTACTATATTCCCATTACAGTCAAAGTGAGGTGGAATATGAATGATAGAGAACATAGCACGTCGGTCGATGGAAAAATTAAAAGTGAAGATATTCGATAATAAAGGGATAACCTTAATTGAGTTATTGGTCACTCTTACTATATCGGCCATTCTTTTGCCCGTTACTTATGGCGCCTTGATCACTGGATATAAAGTCTATGAAAAAGTATCGATTGATGCTCAACTTCGGGAAGATGCGGATTATGTATCCTCTATGGTGATGAAACATTTATATTCGTATCCCTTAGACAGCATTGAAGAATGCAGCCCTGATCACTCAGGCTGCATTAAATTCGTGAATAACACTGAAAAAAATGTGTCTTCCTACTCGGGAAAGTCCTTCTATGAGGTGAAAAATGAAGACGTTTTACATGATGAACAGACGTTGGAACTGGTAAACATTGACGGGAAAGAGCAATGGAGCTTTAACGGTGAGATACTTGCTACTTCATCCGACTTTTCAGGATCCACGATTACGACGAGTTGTACGTCCAACCCGTGCACGGATGCGATGATTCAAATGACATATAAGGTGAGGCATCCAAAATTCAATAAAACACTTCAATTAGAGAGCCGCTTCGGATTCTAGGAGGGAGAGAATCGCTTGTTAACCAATCAAAGAGGAAATGCGTTGCTGACTGTTTTGATCACTTCCCTTGTCATGGTGACGATCGGCATGGCCATCATGAGTTCAACGATAGGAGGAGCCAAACGAACAGAAGTCAGGGAAACAGATATCGATATTACATATGAAGGCTTAAAAGCGGTTGAAGAGATCTCTGCCAAGCTTGTATTTCAATTACAACCCACTAAGCAATTGGAGATCACTCAATTAACCCCTGTAAATATTAACACGAAAGTGAAGGACTTCATTCAAACAGAGATCATTCCATCCTATCAATCTTCTGATACCATCAAATGCATTACGATCGTGGATGTCAGCGGGAATCAAGCTTTGAATTTACTTGGGGCTCATTGCGGGAGAGCCAATATCCTTCAATATCACACGTTCGGATTGGATTTCATAGATACGAACCTTACAAGGGTATATGAGATTATCGTCCATACGAAAAATCCTGATTCCGAAGAAGGAAAAGTTGAGAAAATCGTCCGGAAGAGAATCATCCTTTCTCCAATTCCAAGCTTCCTGAAATATACGTTAGGTTCCCGGGAACAGCTGCAGTTGAACGGTTCACCCCATCTGGTCGGAAATGTATATGCTCATTCACTCGGCATCAGTGAAGATGCAAACTATCAATTGTCCAATCTAGATGATAAGAAAGTGAGCGCACCATTTCCATCCATCATCGGAGATTTGTATACCAGCTATAACAAAGTGAATTATGACCATATGAAATCCCTGGTGGACACCCGGCAGTTTTACCCGCACCTCCCAATACCAGACATATTGCAGGACAGTCAATTTACCGACATCTCCTTTGATCAAACATATGAGGAGGAGGTTGGGAAAGTATTGGACGCTCTTGGGATTTCACTTGATCAGGCGTTGACTAAGGCTAATATAAGGAATACGATTACTGCCAACTATCTATCCAATAGTCCTCTCTTCTCCCCTCTGGTAAATGGTATATTGAGTGAAAATGTACAGGGGACTGTAAAAGCGGATCAAAGTATCACAGTAAAAGGGTTACGACATCCCGGCGTGGATCTGATTGTCCAAGGAGATGTAAACATCCTTGCAAATTCCACAATGGATATTGGGAATATCATCTCTACCGGAAATGTAACCATTTCGAACGCAACAGGGGAGATGTCAATCCGAAATATTGTTGCAGCCGGCAAGGTATCGATCGAAGCCAATGCACCAGTGATTTTGAAAGAAAACATAGTCAGTTTTGATGATGTTTTATTCCAGTCCCAAAACTCTACATCTTCTATTGAAGGGAACATCTACTCCGGACGTAACCTAACGATACAGGGTGACGCCAATGATCCGGATGACGAGAACGATGAAATTAAATTTGATTCTGTCATTTACGCAAAAGGAAAGACAAGTATTTCGAATTTGAATATCACCGGTAAAAATAGTCCCGGTAATTCCAATCAACGGGGTCAATTGATTTTACTTTCAAAAGGAGAACTATTGGTCACAAGGATGAATGAATTCCAATATTACACGGATGAAGAAGAGAAGAGAGAGGCTGACCTTCTGCCTGATGCATCAGAAAATATTAAACCACTTCAGGCTTTCTTATACACCGATAGTGACGCAACATTATATGGCGTCGGCTCCCTCTTTTATGTGAACGGTGGCGTCTTTTCGAAGGGAAACCTGACTGTAAACGCCGTCCGTGGGAATGTTGACAGCATGGATACGATACAAAGGGATCTTTTTTCTAACCAGGAAAAGAAATTATCCCGATTCATCGTTCATTATAATAAAGATGTACTGCTCTCCAAATTAGATGATCTTCCCAAGGTAGACGCCCTCTCCCTCATTAGTGATGAAATAATTGTGGAGTAAAAAAGCGAAGCTATGATTGCTCATAGCTTCGCTTTTCATTTTACCACCTGCCATCAATGCTTCCATTATCTGTACCCGGATTTCCACCTTCTTCTGAAACCACCTCAAAAATGGCCATGGCTTTAATATCCGGGTCTTCATCGGATGTTACAGTGATGGTTGTCACACCTTTACTCTTCGGGGTTATTTTCCATACGTCATTTTCCCTCGTTATCTCTACTATCCCATTCCCTGTATCGGTGACAGTCTTAATATTTTTATTGGTGGCATCATGAGGATTAAAGATCAAGTTTGAGTAAATGTCGAAATCATTCCCCTCTAGGAGCAGTGTGTATTTCGATTTGGTGAAATCCATACTTTCAAGATCTACGAACTTAGACTTCACAATTACACGGATATTCTTTTTGAACTTTCCATTTTTCGTTTCTACTACAACGGTATCCTCACCAGGGGATAAACCTGTCATTCTATTTTCCTTGATAGAACGGACTTGAGTATATTCAGAGTTGATGACCCCATCATTTCCTTCAGTCACCTGGACATTATAATTATTATTTGGTTTCCCAAAAGGAAATATATCGATAGCGAATGACTTCGTTTCACCGACATATAATTCGATTAGGGAAGGAACACGTATTAAATCGTCCCCTTCGATCCAGACGGTTTTCCTAATAATATAATCATCGACAGCAAATCCTCCGCTTGCTTTCACCTGGACTTCATTCTTCCCGAACATGTCGAGAGTTTTCATTTCCTGAAGGTTGATGTCTTTCCATTCTTCTATCGGTTCATCCTCATTCAAAATTCGATATTGATACTTCACATCATTTCCGGGAACTCCGGTAGATAGATAAAATTCTGCTTGATTCGATATCGAAGACCCGTCATCCAATACTTTTTTGGTAACGGCATCCTTTACCGTCAGAGCAGGGATAAATGATAATACAGATGTTGATCCATCTTTATATGTGATCGTTAATTGAGTTGAATCAGCCACTAATTCCTTTACGGCTTTATTCGGGAGACCGCTACTCACGCCCGGCTCTAGAACAGAGACAGTCGTTTCCCCCTCGCCTGAGATCAATACCTTTTTTAATGTTCCGTTAGCAAAACCGTCATAAGCATATTCTTTTTGATTATGATACTTCCGAGTTCTTACTTTTGCACTTAATTCACTTTGATCTGGGTTCAAATTACTGACCACTGCTGTACCATATCTCGAATCAACGTAAGAAACCTTCGGCTGAGGCATCTTTACATTATTGATGGCCCATATAGCCTTTATTTTCATATTGGCGGAAAGCGCGGGTTGAGAAAATTTCCCGTTCTCAAAATTCACCCTTTGAGTCAATCTCATGACAGCGGTTCGTTGGCCATTCATATTTTCTACTGTAAGGTTATTGCCAGCTTCCACTTCCACCCCTTCAGGTAACGGCTGGTAGATGGTGATATCACTTAAGTTCCCCTTGGCATTTGGATTTACCAGGCCACCGAATTCCAGCTGATACTTACCCGTAAATGAGTTGGTATCTTTTCCTTGCTCAATAATTAAATTGAACAATTCTTGATTGATCTTATTCAGTTCAAGCTTACCTGTAACGGATGCAGGTGCATCATCCTTCACCTGGATCGTCACCGATTTATTTTCGGTATATCTCCATGAAGTTTCTTCTGCTGTTTTGTATTGTATTTTTAAATGATTAAATGTGTATGAGCCCTTTGTCGTAAATTCAACCGGTAATGATAGGGTAATGGGTGATGGTGCTCCCTGGCCCACTTCATACACGGTAGAAAACGGTAAATATACCGAATTATTGACCACTTTATATTGATTACGGTCAACTACTGTGTTTGCAGGCAAAGGTACGACTGCTTCCCCTTCCAATTTAACGGAGTTTATCTTATTCGCCAGCTTTTCAAATGCACCCGAGACACTTCCCTCACCTGCTTTAATGAAGCTGCCGGAAGTCTGCTCGGCCAGTATTTGAAGGTATCGGTCATCAAGGTTGCCTTCCCCGTATCCGAGCGTGTGCAGGGTGATGTTGGAGTTGTATAATTCTTTGGAAACTTCAAGGCCTTTTTGTTTAATCAGAGCCTGCATTTGTTGACTGTTTATTTCCAAATCTCCTGGATTGTACCAACCCGATTGAAAAGAAGTTCCATCCATCGAAAATGCGGAAGGAATGTATAATGATCTCAACTTACTACTATCCGGGGAATATATTTTATGAAGCCATCTATTATAATAATATCTGTTTTGAAAGTCATATATCACTTGTTGATCACTCTCGACAATATCTGTTTCACCACAAATAAACCAAAATGGTCTTGTACATTCTTCTCTTTTTACTTTTTCAACGGCCGTTGCAATCATGGGCTGTCCGTCAGTCAGGAAAACAATATACTTTTCATTTTTGGAATCTCTCAGCATGTGTTTTGCAGCACGCATAGGATCTGTGTAATTTGTGCCACCATAAGCCGTTGTATGGAACATAGATGTTTTAATAGCATCGAGGTCATTGCTTAGGGGAAGGATTGTTTCAATCTCGGATGAAAAGGTAATGAGAGAAAAGCGGTCATTCTCCTGCTTGTTTTTTTCAAAGAATTGAACGGCACTGGTCAGTCCGTCTTTTGCATTTTGCATTTTATCCTTCGTGCTATTCATCGAGCCTGATTTATCAAAGATAAAGACGACATCAATAGGGGGACGCTTTGCCTCCTTCACTTCTCCTGCCGGAATAATATTGAAGTCTAATGACGCTTTTGCATTCCCTTCTGCCAGTTTCACGATCACACTTTGAGACGGTGTTACATTAAAATCCACATTTAAATCAGCATTCCCTTTAGCATATGTTATGGACGAATTCATTAGTAGTGTAAGAAACAGGATGAATAGTAATGGAATTTTTGGTTGCATTCTCATAATATCCCTCATTTTGGCTATCCTATAATACATGTATTATATCAATCTTGAAACTATTTTAATAGGACTTAATACTCACATGATAGTATATTCATTAAAAAAAGGATGTCCACGATTCCTTTAGACATCCTTTTCCTTATTTCACATACTGCGCTACCCGGTTCCTCCCTGCCTGCTTCGCTCCCGTATACAGGGCGCGGTCGGCATGACGAATGAGTGCCATGGTATCGTCTGCGTCTTCGGGTGCGGTCGATAAGCCGATGCTCGCCGTGACCCTGACCATCATCTGTTTGTTGGATTCGTCCAGGCTGTCATGGAGCGTGAACGGCTGATTGGCAATCGTGCCCCTGACGTATTCTGCGATGCGGAGTGCCTCTTCCCGTTCCGTGTCGGGAAGGAGGATCACAAATTCCTCTCCGCCGTATCTTGCCACGGTTCCTTTAGTGGAAATTAATGCACGGAGGCGTTCGGCCAGTTGTATGAGGATTTCGTTACCGCTCTGGTGACCGTAGTTATCATTGATCACTTTGAAGTGGTCAAGATCCAGCATGATGAGGGACAGATTCTTTCTCTTCCCTGCCTCGAGATGGCTATATTCCATGGAAAGCAGATCCTCGAAGTAGCGGTAATTGTAGAGACCTGTAAGAGCGCATCGTTCACTGTTCTGTTTCGTACGTTCATGGTGCCTTGCATTGGCAATGGCAATCCCAAAATAGGAGCATAGGATATCGACGATCATCAATTGGAATTTCTCATACGCTTTCTTTTTAGAGGAAGCGAGAAGAAGGATCCCTCTCACCTTCTGGCTTCTGACGATGGGCACACATAGTACGCTTTCCACATCCTCCGGCATATAGCCTTCGGCGATGTCGGTCCATTCCGACCGGGAAGTATACAGGACGGACTTCCCCGTTTCCCAGACCACTCCGCTGATCCCCTGGTTTTTCTTGAGGGGACGAAGATTATTCGATTTCATTTCTCCATTTTCAAACCGTCTAAGCAGCACCAACCCCTCTTCATGGCAGTCGAGTATATACGCATATTCGACGGGCAGCGTCTCGATGATCTTCTCGATGAAAATATCCAGGACTTCTTTGACCTTTAGGCTCTCTGTTAGTTGATGCCCGATTTCCCCTGCTTTTTGAAGGTATTCATTGATATTCTCGGATGAATTATAGAGCTTTAAGATGATGGAGAGACTGACGAACGGGACTCCAATCAGCAACGAGGCAAACGCCCCCAGTTCAAATGTCAAATAATAGAGTGAGAGTGAAAGAGGGAACATGATCATATTGGCGGTGAAATCCCACACAAAGTCCTTACTGTAAAAACGCACGTCATTGTTAGCCACATAATGATGATAGAGAAGGAGGAGGACCTGATTGATCATAATGGATACGATCTGGTAACAAAGGATCGGTAAGATCAGCTGACCGAGTTCCCTTTCGGCGATTTCCCCTCCCACCATAAAATAGATTAAACCACTGATGCATGAAACCAAAAAGAACATCAACGAATTTAATGGGATCCTGTGCCAGTCGTTCTTCGTCACCCGGAGCCTTATGAGTAAGGGGATGATCGAGAACTGCATAAGTACAATCTCAATAAATAGGCCATACTTGATGAAACCGACGAGTGTCACCCACTGGATGAAGAAGATGGTCGCACCGTTGATCACGATGGGCATGAGTGGGATAAAAGTCGCAAATGCCACTAATGTAATAAACTCAAGCTCATTACCCGCAATATTTTCAGGGGGATAGTATTGATATGTAAAATACAAACCTGCCGGTACAACCGCAAACCATGCCAGCAATATGTATAGCTTTTTCTTCAATGGTAACGTCATATCTATCCCCCATAGGTTTTCCATGAATTTAATATAGTCTGATCATACTATACTAGTTAAATAGTCACAAGTTTAAGAATATTTTATCAAAGCATCTGAATAAAGTCACTTACTTTTTTCTGTAATTTTCCAATAAAGGAAGTAAATATGGTTTTACTTCAGATAAAAAGTATAAGGATCCGGTTATGAGCAGGACATCATCTTCTTCCATGACGGCGATTTTCTCTTCAAGATACTTTTTCCAATCATGGACTTCTGCCTTATTTGGGTGTGAAGAAGCCTCGTACAGTTCTTCAACTGATGCCACTCTCGGAAAATCAAAGCTCGTAAACCCGATGTCATCCACTGCTTCTTCCAATTGAGAGATCATCGGCCTTAACTCTTTATCGTGAAGTGCCGAGAAAAGAACGGTCACTTTTTTATGAAGGAAGCGTTCCTTGACCGTCTTCACGAGGGCATCCACTCCTTCTGGATTATGGGCACCATCAATGTATATCTCACGTGTAGCGGATAATGCCTCCATTCTCCCCGGCCATGATGCCTTCTTTAATCCTCTCTTGATGTGCTCCGCTTCTATTTTCATCTCCTGGTTTTTCACAAGGAGCTCGACGACTTTGATGGCGAGGGCTGCATTATTGATTTGATGGGCTCCAATCATGGAAAGTTCGAATATGTCATATTGCAGGGGAGACCTATACTCGAATCTTTCCCCCTTTTCCAATAAGGCGAGACGCTCGACAGTAAAATCCTGCTCAAGTTGAAATACATCACTTTCCCTTTCAAGGGCTTTTTCTTTGATAACGTTCCTTGCTTCAGGCTGTTGGACCCCTGAAATGACAGGTACATTGTGTTTAATGATTCCCGCTTTCTCAAATGCGATATCTTCCAATCTATTTCCAAGAAACTGCATATGGTCCATTCCGATGCTCGTGATCACGGAAACCATGGGGATGATGACATTCGTCGAATCCAGTCTTCCCCCGAGCCCAACCTCATAGAGCACCAGGTCGACGGGTTCCAATTCGGCAAAATAATAAAAGCTCATGGCCGTAATGACTTCAAATTCAGAGGGAGTACCCCACTCCAATTGTTCCATCTTTTCCGCGATAGGCTTAACCTTCTCGACAAGACGCGTCAAATCCTCATCGCTGACAGGATCTCCATTCATGCTGATCCGTTCATTGAAACGTTCAAAGTATGGAGAGGTAAACGTTCCGACTGTATATCCTGATTCCTGTAACACATTCCTCAAATAGGTAACGGTGGACCCTTTTCCATTCGTACCGCCAATATGGACAGTTTTCAGCTTTTGATGAGGGTTCCCGAGTTCCTCCAACAGATAATTCATTCTCATCAACCCCGGCTTGATCCCAAGTCTGAGTCTTGAGTGGATCCATGCGACAGCTTGTTCATAATTCATCAATTTTTTCACTCCCACATAGGCTTCATTAGAAAAAGGGCCCCAATCAGGCCTGATTGAGGAGGGATCCCCCTATCTATCAGACCCGATTCTAAAGCCCTCTTCCTTACCTTCTATTTATTCAGACACATTAAACCGATTTAAGCTCTTCGATTCTCGCTTTCACAGTCGCTTGTTTCTCTAAATAATCTTTTTCTTTCTCTTTTTCCTCGTCCACTACTTTCTGAGGGGCTTTGCTTACAAACTTTTCATTGTTAAGCTTGCCTTGGACACGGGATACTTCCTTCGTCCATTTTTCCAGTTCCTTTTGAAGTCGCGCAATTTCTTCTTCGATATTGATCAGCCCTTCTAATGGAAGGTACAGATCAACGCCTGTCACGACTGCCGTCATCGCTTTTTCCGGTGCTTCTAAATCCGTACCCATCTCAAGCTTTTCCGGATTACAGAATTTCTCGATATACGATTGATTCTTTTCCATGATCTTCAGGGTATGTGCGTCTTTGGCTTTCAGCATCAGGTTGATTTGTTTACTCATCGGCGTGTTCACCTCGGCACGAACATTCCGTACGGCACGGATGATATCAACCAGGAGCTTCATCTCTTCTGCAGCCGCTTTGTCTGTCAGCTTATCGTCAACCGTCGGCCAAGCCGCTACAGTGATCGATTCGCCTTGATGCGGCAAGTTCTGCCATATTTCCTCGGTAATAAACGGCATGAATGGGTGCAGGAGTCTCATGGTGTTGTCGAGGACATAAGCCAGAATTGAACGGGTCGTCTTCTTCGCAGCTTCGTCTTCACCGTATAGAGGCAGTTTAGCCATTTCAATGTACCAGTCACAGAAATCATCCCAGATGAAGTTGTATAATAAGCGTCCAACTTCACCGAATTCATAACGATCTGCCAGTCGTGTCACCGTTTCAATCGTTTCATTTAATCGGGTGAGGATCCATTTATCGGCTACGGACTTTTCACCTGATAAATCGATTTCGTCGTATGTCATGCCATCCATGTTCATCAGTGCAAAACGGGATGCGTTCCAGATCTTGTTCGCAAAATTCCAAACCGACTCAACCTTTTCAAATGAGAAGCGCAGATCCTGTCCCGGTGAGCTTCCAGTTGTCAGGAAGTAACGAAGGGAATCGGAACCGTATTTTTCGATGACATCCATCGGGTCTACACCGTTTCCTAATGATTTACTCATCTTACGGCCATCGGCATCACGCACTAACCCATGAATGAGTACGTCTTTAAATGGTCTTTCACCAGTAAACTCCAAGCCTTGGAATATCATTCGTGATACCCAGAATCCGATAATATCGTACCCTGTCACAAGCGTATTGGTTGGGTAGTAACGCTTAAAGTCCTCTGCATTCACATCCGGCCAGCCCATTGTTGAGAATGGCCATAGTGCTGAACTAAACCAAGTATCTAGTACGTCTTCTTCCTGTGTCCAGTTTTCAATGTCTTTTGGAGCATCTTTTCCTACGTATATTTCTCCAGTTTCATTGTGGTACCATGCCGGGATTCTGTGCCCCCACCATAATTGACGTGAAATACACCAGTCACGTGTGTTTTCCATCCAGCGTAAGTAAGAAGTTTCAAATCGGTCAGGTACAAAGTTAATCTTCTTTTCACTTTCTTGAAGTTTAACTGCTTCTTCAGCTAATGGATCCATCTTAACGAACCATTGGGTTGAAAGATAAGGTTCAACCACTGCCCCGCTTCGCTCCGAATGCCCAACCGAATGCATATGCTCTTCAATCTTGAATAATACACCGGAGTCCTGAAGGTCCTTCACAATTTGCTTACGGCAGTCAAAACGGTCCATACCGTTATATTTATCAGCCATTTCGTTCATCGTACCATCTTCATTCATCACCAGGATGCGTTCAAGATTATGACGGTTACCGATTTCAAAGTCATTCGGGTCATGGGCAGGTGTGATTTTCACCGCGCCGGAACCGAATTCCATATCCACATAATCATCACCGACGATCGGGATCTCACGCCCTACGATTGGGAGGATGACTTTCTTCCCGATCAGGTGCTTGTATCGGTCGTCTTCCGGATGTACCGCAACCGCTGTATCTCCTAACATCGTTTCCGGACGGGTTGTCGCGATTTCAATGTGGCCGCTTCCATCAGCAAGTGGATATCTCATATGATAAAATGCACCCTGTACATCTTTATGAATAACCTCGATATCGGATAGTGCCGTCTTCGTCGCAGGATCCCAGTTGATGATATATTCCCCGCGGTAGATTAAGCCTTTATTATAAAGATCGATGAATACTTTCTGAACGGCATCGGACAGGCCTTCATCAAGTGTGAAGCGCTCACGGCTGTAATCCAGTCCCAGTCCGACTTTCGCCCACTGCTGGCGGATGTGCTCGGCATATTCTTCTTTCCATTTCCACGTTTCTTCCACGAATTTCTCACGACCGAGATCATAGCGTGAAATCCCCTGGCTGCGGAGTTTTTCATCTACTTTCGCCTGAGTGGCAATTCCAGCATGGTCCATACCAGGCAGCCATAGTACGTCGTACCCTTGCATGCGTTTCATTCTTGTCAGGATGTCCTGCAGCGCTGTGTCCCAGGCATGACCAAGATGAAGTTTCCCCGTTACGTTCGGCGGCGGGATGACGATAGTGTACGGTTCCTTTTCCTTATCGTTTGTCGCTTCGAAGAATTTCCCTTCAAGCCACCATTTGTACCGGCCCTGTTCAATGGCATTCGGATCATATTTTGTCGGCATTGATAATTGTTGATCTTGAGTTTCCATGTGATTTCCTCCTATATCGTTCTAAAAAAAAATAAAAAAATCCCCCGTCCTGTGAAAAGGACGAAGGATTCCATTCGCGGTACCACCTTTTTTCTCAGGAGTAAGAAACCTCCTGAACTCTCGACGATTATAACGGCTTTTAACCGGCTTCTACTACTGACATTCATAGAAGCAGCTCTTCAGGCGACCTTCCATTGTCTTAACGTAGAAAATCTCTCAGCAAACGATTTTCCTCTCTGAAAGTAAGGACCAATGTACTCTTCCTGTTCATTGCTTTTCATGATTATTTATTTACTCATTATAGTATAGGATAAGATAAACTTTCGTCAATCATTATTGGCATTTTCATTGAAAAATATTCATTTTGCCCATACATAGGCACCATTCCATATCAGATTCATAAGATAAAGTAGTGAATATACCCAGGAAAGTGAGTGGATGATGATGAAAAAAATCAACCAGTACACCTTACAGAAATGGATGGGCAACGCCCGATTAATATGTAAGCAATTCATCATACCTTTTACCATCTTTCAAGGCATCCGCACGATTCTCTTACCAACCACTTTTGATGTTCTTCTGTTAACCCTGTTTATCGGTATCGGTCTTGCCATTTACTTCGATTGGATTTAAGGGACTGACGAAAGGTGGATTCGTCAGTCCTTTTTTTATTCAGCCTGCTCGGCCTGCTCTTTCTTCTGCTTTTCCATTTCATCCAGTCGCATGACCACATATTCGGTATTTTTCAGTAACCAATAGTGACGCTGCAACTTCTTTAGTGACTTCCGTTCATTCCGCTTATCCTTCGGGGTATGGAAGTATTTTTCCACAACTGCAATGACGGAGCTCGGATATGCCAGGTAGCTCATGAACAGAAGCCTTTCTTCATTCCGGACGGTAAAATGCTGAAAATAGGTGGTGAGCCATTCAATACATTCCTCGTAGTATTTAGGATAGGTCTTCAATGTTCTCGACAAGAACGGGAGTAGATCATGAAATGGGGACGCCATCTTTGAGTTCTCAAAGTTATGAAAATACCCCAAACCCCTTTCATCGAATAAAAAATGCTCCGTCGAAACCTTTCCATGGGTGATCACGGTCCTTACCTTTTCAAGCTCCTTCGTGTCCTCATACCATTCATCCAGCATTTTACGGGAAAACTTCAACGCTTGTGAAGCGTCCTTGTAATACATGCAATAATGAAATTGAAAAGGGGACATGTAGGTGGTCTTTTCACATGCTTCCACGTATTCATCAAGGAACGCCTGCTCTTTATCCCATCTCGACGTGAGCTGCTCATAATGGGATTCTCTCTCTTCCTTATCGATTTTCACTTCGTGGGAGGAAAGAGTGTGGAGCCTCGCCAATTCCCTGAACATCTTTTGGTGCTTTTCAAACTGATCTTCTCTTTCCTGGTTCATCAGCCACGGCATGACATAATATAAATCCCCCTGATTCCACACAGCATAGCGGCCATCCAGGGTGGGATAAATCGGGACGATACGATTATAGCCCCGCTGAAACAGCATTTGTACATTCCGGACGAAGTCCACGCCATTTTGGGCTGGAAGCTGTTTGACGGCCAGAGTGCCTTTATTTGAAAATACTTTCGAAATCCTTCCGTAGCTTTCAACAAAATGAGGTTCGACCCCATAAGGTTGCAAGACAGGCTTCAATCCCTCCAGCGTTTGCGCCATTTCTCTCACCTTCTACGATTACTTTTCTAAAAAAAACGGACCAACTCCAATGAATTTGGTGTCAGCCCCGTCATTTCCACTATGATACTTTGACTCTCTTCTATGGTCCTCTGATGGGAGTGACCTTGCTATTTTCCTTTATCCCTTGAAAACGAATTCGCTGTTCGGGATATATAGAACCTGACCGGCATATACGTCCTGATTCGCTTCGAGTTGATTCACCCTTAATAGCTGTGGAATGGTCAAATCATATTTTTCAGCAATATAATCCAGGTTTTCTCCCTCCTGGACGATGCATACCCGAAGAGTCGCTCCCCTTTCCTCTTCTTTCCGGGCAAAGAAATCAGTCAATGAAATGGATTCATACTTCTTTTTGCCCTTCGTCTTTTTCTTTTCTTCCTTTTCTTCCTCTTCCATCTCTGCTTCTACGGCTGATGAGGAGGAGGACTCTTCTTCTTCCATCTCCTGCTCCTTGTACTTAGGTGCTGGAGGCGGCGTATAAGCGGCCTTCGGTTCAGCATGCTGCTCCTCAGACGACTCACTCAGCTCATGCTGGGGAAGCTGGAATACATTTTCTTTCCGGTAGTCGACTTCCTCATAGGAAGGAGGCGGTTGTGTATCGTATTGAATCTGGACAGGAATTTCATCTTCCTGTTCAGCCGGTGGAGTCCTTCCCTCCAGATTAAACGGCTGATACTCGTCGTCAGGATCTTCTTCCTCATCTTCTTCAACATAACCCGTGATTTCTTCATTATAGTTTTCGTATTCGTACACTTCTTCTCTTTCTTCTTCTTCGGTTTCCACCTCTTCTTCTGCCTCTTCCATTTCTTCTGCTTGGGCTACGGCACTTGAACGGTAAAGGGGCTCGAATTCCTCTTCTCTCTCATACTCTGCTTCAAGAGGAGTGTGAGCCTGCTGTTCACCATAGATGCCGGTGATGGTCAAGTCTGCGTTTAGCTTTAAACAGGCATTTTCAGGGACGATGTAGTCAAAGGACTCGACATATACATCAATATCCCCTAAATTTGCGATTCGATTTTTCGGGATCGTGACGTCCACCGGGAATCGATGGACAAATTCATATTCACCCCTCTCCCTCTTTTCAACGGTCTGCACGAACTTCCCGCCTGCTTCGAACTCATCTTCCTCCACTTCTCTAAATGATGTCGGTAAATACTCACCGGTTAAATCGAGGCTTCCCCTGATAAGTACGTATTGCTCTTGTTCTTGTATCGTTATATGAGGATCTAAGGAGATAGATAGCAATTCTTCAACTTCCTGTCCTTTTTTGAACCAAATTGATTCTTCCAAAGAAAATCGTAAGCACGATTGTTGTTCTTGTGACAAAGAAAATTCCTCCTTTCAGGTTCCAAACAAAGAAATAGTAAACAATGCCATTATCACTTTATGAACCAGAAAGGAGGAATATGATAGGAAAACGAATATAAATAGCCGATCCCCCAAAAAGGATCGGCTATCTTTATTACTTCTTACTGATTTTCTCAAACGCTTTTTCAGCTGCCTGAAGGGTCTTTTCGATATCATCATCCGTATGGGCTGTCGATAAGAAAAGTCCTTCAAATTGAGAAGGTGGCAGGAATACCCCTTCGTGGGCCATTTCACGGTAATAGTCGGCAAACATCTCAAGATCCGAAGACTTGGCACCTTCGTAGTTCGATACTTCTTCGTTTGTGAAGAAGATCCCGATCATGGAGCCTGCACGGTTGATTCTGTGAGGAATGTTGTATTTTTCCGCGGCTTTCTTTAAGCCTTCCTCCAGTAGATCTGCTTTACGTGTAAACTCGGTATATGTTTCAGGAGTCAGCTGGCTCAGTGTTTCGTATCCAGCCGTCATGGCTAACGGGTTACCTGAAAGAGTTCCGGCTTGATAGATCGGACCGCTCGGCGCGATCCTTTCCATGATTTCAGCTTTCCCGCCGTATGCCCCGACAGGAAGTCCCCCGCCGATGACTTTCCCTAAACATGTTAAGTCAGGCGTCACGTTGTAGAAGCCTTGGGCACAGCCGTAACCAACACGGAAGCCTGTCATGACTTCATCGAATATCAGAAGGGCACCGTGGTTTTCCGTTACTTCACGCAAACCTTCAAGGAAGCCGGGTTGAGGAGGCACGACACCCATATTCCCTGCAACAGGTTCGACGATCACACCTGCTATGTCATCACCGTATTGTTCGAAGGCATAGCGGATGCTTTCCAGATCATTGTAAGGTACCGTGATCGTATTCTTTGCCACTCCTTCAGGAACACCGGGACTGTCCGGTAAACCGAGGGTCGCGACACCGGAGCCCGCTTTAATTAATAAAGAGTCTCCATGACCGTGGTAACAGCCTTCGAACTTGATGATCTTATTGCGGCCTGTGTATCCACGGGCTAAACGCAGTGCACTCATCGTCGCTTCTGTACCTGAAGACACCATGCGGACGATCTCGATGCTTGGCACCCGGTCAATCACCAGTTGGGCCAGTTTGTTTTCAATTTCTGTAGGAGCACCGAAGCTCGTCCCGTTTTCAGCCACTTTTTTAATGGATTCCACGACCCGGTCATTGCTGTGACCTAGAATAAGCGGACCCCATGACAGGACATAGTCGATGTACTCATTCCCATCGATATCATAGATTTTCGATCCTTTTCCTCTTTCCATGAAAATCGGATCCATGTTGACTGATTTAAACGCACGGACGGGACTGTTCACTCCGCCGGGCATCAGGTTTACTGCTTCCTTGAATGCTTGTTTCGATTTCTCATATGAACGCAATATCGGTTCCTCCTTTAGTGATCTTTCAGTCATCCTGACAGGAATTCTTCACCAATTAGGATAACCAGTTTGCTACGTCTTTTGCAAAATACGTAATGATGAGGTCTGCCCCTGCACGTTTCATGCTGGTCAGTTTCTCCATGACGATTTCCTGTTCGTTTACCCATCCGTTTTGAGCCGCTGCTTTCACCATGCTGTACTCTCCACTTACGTTATAAGCGACAACCGGTGCATTGAAACGGTCTTTCACTTCACGCATGATATCCAGATACGAAAGGGCCGGTTTCACGATAAGGAAGTCGGCACCCTCTTCCATATCAGACTGGGCTTCCCTTAAGGCTTCCAAGCGATTCGCAGGGTCCATTTGGTACGTTCTGCGATCTCCGAATTGAGGTGTTGAATGAGCCGCATCACGGAAAGGACCATAGAAGCTTGATGAATATTTCACAGCGTATGACATGATCGGCACATCATGATAGCCTGCTTCGTCGAGACCGTGACGGATTGCTGCTACGAAGCCATCCATCATGTTCGACGGTGCGATGATGTCCGCTCCCGCTTCAGCCTGGCTGACCGCTGTTTTAGCCAACAGATCAAGGGTCTCGTCATTCAGGACTTTCCCATCTTTGACGATTCCACAGTGACCGTGACTTGTATACTGACAAAGACATGTATCGGCAACGACAACGAGGTCCGGATAACGTTCCTTCACAAAACGTGTCGCCTCCTGGACGATTCCATGGTCATGATACGCCTGTTTCCCCAACTCGTCTTTTTCAGCTGGAACACCGAAAAGAATGATGGACTTGATCCCGAGTGAAACCACTTCATCCATTTCAGCTTGTAAATTATCGAGTGAAATATGGTAAACACCTGGCATGGACGGAACGACATTCTTGATGTTTTCCCCTTCCACGACAAACAACGGGTAAATTAAATCTTCTTTTCTTAGATGTGTTTCCCGCACGAGGGCACGCATCGTTTCCGATTGACGTAAGCGGCGGTGTCGATTAAATTGCAGGTCTTTCATAATAAAAGCCTCCTAATGTTTGATAGCTAACAGGCAGAGATGAACTCTTTCATCTCATTCACCATTTCATTTACAGTATAAACGCTTGGACAGATTTTTACATGTAATCCGTATTGCTCAGCAGTTTTTTTTGTGATCGGTCCGATGCACGCAATGGGAATATCCCTGATCTGATCATAGAGAGAATAGTGACGGATGACCTTCATAAAATGATGGACCGTCGATGAACTCGTAAATGTAATGATATCCACTTGTTCCTTTTCAATGATCGTTTTCAACTGCACGATGCTGTTCTCTGGAAGGACCGTTTCATAGACGATCCATTCCTGACAGCTGACTCCTGCTGAGGCTAATTCCGTTGCAATCACATTCCTTGCCAGGTTCCCTTTTGGAATCAGCACCTGACCGTCAGTCTTCACTTTAGAAATGAATTCCTCGGCGAAGTCATCTCCGGTGAAATTTTCCGGAACAAATGAAATCGGTATTCCGTATTTATAACAATACTGCTCTGTCTTGGTCCCGACGGCAGCGAATTTCCCCGTATAAGAGGGTAAAGGGATCCCCTGTCTTTTTAATGCTTCCAAGAAGAACTTCACCCCATTTTTACTGGTGAAAATGATCCATTCGTATGTATGTAGGGTAGTGTGAAGCGATGCTTCAAATGGATCTATATGTGGATGAAAATGAAGGAGCGGTACCAAGATGGGTACCCCTCCCTCGTTTTCAATGAGAGACCCGGTTTCACTGGATCCCTCATTGCCACGAGTAATCAAAACCTTTACTTGTTCTAAAGGCCTCTTACCCTTCATTATTGATCCAGCTCCTCTTTCACCTGGTCAATCAAGGCTTTTGCACCTTGATTTGTTAAACTTTCAGCCACTTTTTCTCCAACTTCATTCGGATCCTGACCCGTCATGTATTCTTTGTAGATCGTATGTCCGTCAGGGGAAGCGACAAGTCCGGTCAATGCAATATCTCCATTGTCTTTCAACTCGGCAAATCCTGCAATCGGCACCTGACAGCCACCTTCCATTTTATGAAGGAAAGCCCGTTCAGCCGTCACGGTACTCGTCGTTTCCTCACACGCGAACTTCTCAAGCAGTTCGAGGACTTCGTCGTCATCATTTCTGCACTCGATCGAAAGGGCCCCTTGACCGACTGCCGGCAAGCAAAGGTCCGGATCAAGGAATTCCGTTACGACATCCGACGTCCATCCCATGCGTGATAGTCCCGCCGCTGCCAGGATGATGGCATCGTAATCTTCATTTTGCAGTTTAGAAAGGCGTGTATCGATGTTGCCGCGGATCCATTTGATTTCAAGATCCGGTCTCACAGACAGGATCTGAGCCCCTCTCCTGAGACTGCTCGTTCCGACGATCGCTCCGCCAGGGAGATCTTTAAGGGCAACATGATTCTTACTGATAAATGCGTCACGGTGATCCTCACGAACCGGGATGCTTCCGATGGTCAGTCCTTCTGGCAAAACCGCCGGCATATCTTTCATACTGTGAACGGCCATGTCGATTTCTTTATCCAGCATCGCCTGCTCGATTTCTTTTACAAACAAGCCTTTACCGCCCACTTTGGATAAGGTGACATCCAGGATCTGATCCCCTTTCGTCACAATCTCCTTCACTTCGAAATCGTAAGAAGGATCGAGGGCCTTCAACTGATCGATCACCCAATTGGTTTGGGTAAGGGCTAATTTACTTCGTCTTGAACCAACAATGATTTTTCTCATAATGACCTCCTGAAAACTTATGAATACCAGAAATGAAATGAAGACAACCGACTAGCTAAGAAAAAGTTGATTAATATAATCAAGAAGGCTGCCACATTAAGAAATGCTAATGATTTACCAAAGACATTCTTTTTAATGCGAAGGTATAAATAACTGCTATATAAAATTAATAGAATGAATGATCCTATTATCTTTGGATCATACCATAGAAACTCAGGAAGCTTGATATATGCCCACTGCAACCCTAAAATCAGGCTCAACAGAAGCATCGCAACCCCGATGGAATTAGAGATATAGGATATCTTCTCAAGCTTGGACAAATCACTGATCCTCCATAACCTCTGCCCCCATTTTTTCTCCTTCAATAATTTAAACTGGAGAAGATAGAGAAGGGAAAACACAAAGGAAAGACTGAAGGCCCCGTATGATAGGATGGCCATCGTAATGTGAATCAGTAATAACTCCGATACCATCTGCTCTGCCATCGCCTGGGACTCCACCTGTACCGGTGCGAAAGTATGGATCGCCATGATGATGAATCCGAGAACATTTGTAAAAAAGACAGTGAAGTCCACCCTTAGCAATCGGTTGATGATAAGGGACAGGGTGATGAGTACCCAGGCATAAAAATAAAGTCCCTCAAAGATGGTGAGGACCGGAAACCTGCCTGTATTCATCATGTATAGAAATAAAAAGATTGTTTGAAGGACCCAAACAATCGCAAGTAACCAGAAGGCAAACAGATTCGCCTTCCGGTTTTTGTTTAAGAAATCTATAAAATAGAAGAGAATACTAATAGCATACAGAACAATCATAAGTTCGTGCAGCCTGGTCATCGTTTGTTCAAACATCGACATTAACCTCACTTACGCTTGAAAAGAGGGTTGTGGTGTAAAGCTATGATCGCTCTCAGTCTTTTCGTTGGCTGCTTTCACTTGTTTCTGCTCTAACACTTGTTGTTCAATGTTAAAAATATTGATGAATAGATTCAATTTATCTTCTGCATCCGGAAGACCGGCAAATTCCTTCGCCTGGAGGATCGGATCTTTTAATAGCTGATTAATGATACTCTTCGTGTGTTTATTCAATACTTTGCGTTCCCTGTCTGAGAGGTCAGGCATTTTCCGTTCGATACTTTCCATCGTATCTGCCTGTATGGCAAGTGCTTTCTGTCTGAGAGCGGAAATGACAGGTACCACACCGAGCATGCTCAACCATTCTTTAAACGCAATAATTTCTGCTTCAATCATGATTTCGATTTGTTCAGCCGCTTTTTTGCGTTCCGCCAGATTCGCCTGGACGATGCCTTCCAAATCATCGATATCATAAAGGAATACACTCTCGATCTGCCCGATTGCCGGATCTAAATCCCTCGGTACCGCAATGTCCACCATGAATAGGGGACGGCCCTTCCTCATGCTTTCCACATGGGACATCATTTCTTTCGTGATGACAAAATCCTTTGCTCCCGTAGAACTGATCATGATATCGGCTTCTACAAGGGCGCATTGAAGCTCCTGCATCGTTTTCGCATTCCCGCTGAAACGCTCTGCAAGGCTTTGGGCTTTCTCATATGTGCGGTTGATCACGGTCACCTTGGTGGCTCCGCTGCCATGGAGATTCTTGATGGCAAGTTCCCCCATTTTCCCGGCCCCAAGTATGAGGACATGCTTACCTTCCAGACTGCCGAATACCTTTTTAGCTAATTCAACAGCCGCATAGCTGACTGATACCGCATTGGAACCAATCTCTGTTTCCGAGTGACCCTTCTTGGCAACAGTGACCGCCTGCTTGAACAGGTGATTAAATACGGTACCCGTCGCTCCCGATTCCTGTGCATTCAGGAAGCTTGAACGGATTTGACCAAGGATCTGGGTTTCCCCGAGTACCATAGAGTTCAATCCACAGGCAACCTTAAACAGGTGTTCGACCGCTCCTTCTTGTTCATAAATGAACAGATAAGGCGTGAACTCCTCTTTATCTATATCAAACCATTGAGATAAAAAATCTTTAATATAATAACGACCTGTATGAAGCTGATCCACTACCGCATAAACTTCCGTTCTATTACATGTAGAAACAATCACATTTTCAAGGATGCTTTTCTTTTCCTTTAATGCTTTCATTGCTGAAGGAAGATCAGTTTCGTTGAAAGATAAACGCTCACGAATCTCTACAGGGGCCGTTTTATAATTTAAACCAACGACTATTGTATACATGCTATGCACTACACCCCCAAGTAAAATCATTACTGTTATTATAACATGTCCAAATAAGTCCTCAGGCCCTGAAATGTGAACAGAAATTGAAACCTGTGCTACATTTAAGGGGTAGAACCTAATGCTTCTTCCGGGACTTGCTAAACATTCATTTCATCAGTACATTTATAAAGAAGAAAGAAATAAACATGAAAGCATTTTCAATTCTTCGTAAATCTTTTAAATTTCGACATTTCCCTACTCATGTAGAGTACCAAAACAAGCCTAAAGAATCAAGTAATGGAAAGGTTTCTCACTATTCAACGGGACATAGGGATTTATTTTTCATATTATGTGCCATTTTCCCTTAAATAATAGGAATTAAAACCGTCATTTTACTAATTTTCAGGAGGAAAAGTATGAAACAGCAGCGGATATTCCCCGGAATCATCTTAATTGGCTTTGGCGCTTACTTTTATTTACAGCAGGCAAACATTGTATTGTTTCAGGAATTTTTCACCTGGCCCACCTTGCTTATCATTGTCGGACTGGCTTTTCTCGGTCAGGGATATGGAGGAAGGGATTATGAAGCCATCCTCCCCGGTACAATCCTGGTTGGATTCGGCTTGCATTTCCATGTGGTCAATAAGCTTGACGTTTGGCCGGATCATATGGGAACTTTCATTCTCATCATTGCTCTCGGATTTCTTCTAAGATATCAGAAGACACGTGCAGGCTTATTTCAAGGAGTGCTCTTTTTGACACTCTCTATCATTCTTCTATTCTCTGATAAAGTGGTGCGATGGTTCGGTTTCATTGAAGGAAGCGTGGGAAGCGCCTGGGAATTCTGGCCCATCGTCATTATCGGGATCGGTGTCTATTTATTATTTGCAAGAAAAAAGTAGGCACGAAAAAGCCCGGATTGGCATCCGGGCTTTTTCACGTTTATTAGAGAACCGAGTCCAAGAATTCTTTCGTCCTCTGCTCTTTTGGAGAATGGAACAATTCCTGTGGAGGCCCCACTTCAACGATACGGCCATCATGCATATAGACGACCCAATCGGCCACTTCACGGGCAAATCCCATTTCATGGGTCACGACGACCATCGTCATTCCTTCTAAAGCAAGCTCCTTCATGGTAGCGAGTACCTCACCGACCAATTCCGGATCCAGTGCCGAAGTGGGCTCATCGAACAGCATGATATCCGGTTTCATAGCAAGGGCCCTCGCGATGGCAACACGCTGCTTCTGTCCTCCTGAAAGCTTGGACGGATAGACATCTTCTTTATCCCCCAGGCCGACTTTCTTTAACAGCGCTTTGGCATCCTTCCTTGCTTCCGCTTTAGAGACACCCTTTACATACACTGGTGCCTCCATTACATTTTCCAGTACGGTTTTGTGGGGGAAGAGATAGAAATGTTGGAAGACCATTCCTACCTTCTGACGGATTTTATTCAAATCATGGGTATCCTGGTTGACTTCATCCCCTTCGATGACAACCTTCCCGTTATCTTTCAGTTCGAGGAAGTTTAAGCAGCGAAGCAATGTACTCTTCCCTGATCCACTGGCTCCAATGAGGCAAACCACGTCACTTTCCCTTACGTTGATATCAATATCCTTCAATACATGCAAATCACCAAAGGATTTATTTAATTTTTCTACTTTAATCATTTCCTGACTCACACTCATCCCTCCCACTTCATTCTTAATCACTGATAGACATTCGTTTTTCAATTACATTGACGATCGTTGAGAATAGTAATACCAGAACGAGGTAATAGATCGCTACAACGAGCAGATACGTCATATAATCAAAGTTATTCGAACCGAGTGTCGTCGCCACGCTGAACAATTCAAACATCCCTATGAAGGAAGCAAGGGATGAATCCTTCAATGCAATGATGAATTGATTTCCAAGGGGCGGCAAGGCACGCCTGAATGCCTGAGGAAGGATGATCCTTCTCATGGACAGGCCAAGTGACATTCCAAGGGAACGTCCCGCTTCCATTTGCCCTTTGTCGATGGATTGAATGGCCCCCCGGAAGATTTCTGCGATATACGCTCCATTATGGAATGCAAGACCCATGACGACAGACCAGAAGCCTGAAATATTCAATGAAGTCAACCCGAAATAGAAAATGAAGATTTGAACGATTAATGGTGTACCCCTTACAACGAAAATGTATAAATCCGCAATGAGGGACAAAGGTTTGATCCCTGATATCTTAAGGAAAGCGAAAAACAAACCGATTACAATCGCAATCAGGACAGATACAAAGGTTAATTGGAATGTCAGCAACATCCCTTTAAGAAAAACATCATATGTACCGGCAAAGGTTTCTAAAAAGTGCATGGACTTCCCTCCGTTCTATTTATTTCCCATTAAGACAAAAAGCGAATGCGCATAGAAGCACATTCGCTCTGTGTCATGCTGCTCTTACTCTTTCTCAGGATCTGATGTAATGTCTGTTTTGAAATATTTTTCACTGATTTTCTTTAATGTACCGTCTTCTCTTAATGCTTCTAGAGCTTTATTGACTTCTTTCAATAGTTTTTCATTATCTTTACTGACGGCAATCGCCTGTTCACTGCGTCCGATCAGTTCACGCGCTTCGATGTCGAGGCCCGCAGCAATCGCTTCTTTACCTGTGATGAAGTCTGTAATGACGGCATCATGTTTTCCTTTGTTTAACGCTTCGAGTGCGACAACGTCACTATCATACGCCTGAATTTTATCGGTTACTTCTTTGGCAGTATCTGAATAAGTGGACCCTTTGGATACGGCAATTTCCTTGTCCTTCAAATCATCCAGGGTTTCAACATCGCTGTCTTTGCGGACGAAAATCTGGGGACCTGAATAATAATAAGGAGTTGAGAAGTCTACTTCTTTCAAACGGTCCTCCGTGATTGTATGACTGGCAACCGCCACGTCGAAACGTCCGGATTTAACCCCTTCTACAATCCCTGCAAATTTAAATTTCTTCTGCTCGGGTTCAAGACCCATTTCCTTTGCAACTGCATCTGCCACATCAATATCGAAACCTGACATGGTTCCATCATTATTCGTCACACTGAATGGCTTGAATTCACCTGAAGCTGCATAAACCAATTTGCCTTTCTCCACTAACTTCGCACCACTCTTTGTTGTAGCTTTGTCTCCGCATGCGGATAGAAGAAGTGCAGCAAGTACTAACAAGATTAGGCTTTTCCAATTCTTCACTGTCTAGAGTCCCCCTTATGTAGCTTGTAATATTTTTAATCTTTCATAATTTTATCAACAAAAGAGAAAATTCTCAAAATTCAAATATAGCTTCCACAGCTTATAATTATCCATTTTGGTGGATGAAGATGATTCAGCTTGATTACAGATACATATGCGTCCCTATCCTTTCATTTCCTTTCATATGCTTTGACCCTATAGGCCAAAAAACCTTATACGGACTTCGGTAGACCTTCTTTATTACTACTTTTCAGCTATAGCAAAAAAAGAACCGATCTCCACATATGGAAATCGGTTCTTTCTGAGATTATTTATAGTACGACTTGATGGCGTCCCAGGCTTTGTCTTTTCCAAGGCCTGTTTCGGAAGAGAACATGATAAGGTCGTCTTCACTGTCCATATTGAGGGTCTCTCTTGTGACTTTCAGGTGCTTCTGCCATTTGCCTTTGGGGATCTTGTCCGCTTTGGTGGCAATGACGATACATGGAAGTCCGTGATGCTTGAGGAAATCATACATCATCACATCGTCTTTGGTCGGGGCATGGCGCAGGTCCACGATCAGGATGACCGCCCTTAGCTGCTCACGGGAAGTGATATAGGTTTCAATCATCTTCCCCCATGCTTCCCGCTCTGTTTTGGATACTTTGGCAAAACCGTAACCGGGCACATCTACATAATAGAGGGTTTCTTCTATTTTATAAAAGTTCAGCGTCTGGGTTTTACCAGGCTTGGATGAAATCCTCGCCATGCTCTTCCTGCCGATCATTTTATTGATGAATGAGGATTTCCCTACGTTTGAGCGCCCCGCTAAGGCAAACTCAGGAAGGATATCGCCAGGGTATTGTTCTGGCCTGACCGCACTGATGACTAACTCAACTTGATTTACTTTCACTACTTTTCACCTACTAATGCTTTCTCTAAGACTTCATCGATGTGGGATACAAGGATGAACGTTAATTCTCCCCTTACACTTTCAGGAATATCATCTATATCCTTTTCATTATCTTTCGGAAGGATAATCGTTTTAATCCCGGCACGATGTGCGCTTAATGTTTTTTCTTTCACTCCCCCGATCGGAAGGACTCTTCCTCTCAGGGTCATTTCACCTGTCATCCCGACTTCACGGTTCACGTATTTCCCTGTCAAGGCTGATACGAGTGCTGTCGTGATCGTGATCCCGGCTGAAGGACCATCTTTCGGGACTGCTCCTTCGGGAACGTGGATATGAATATCGTGTTTCTCGTGGAAATTCTCATCAATCCCAAGTTCCCCCGCCTTCGAACGTACGTAGCTGAAGGCTGTTTGAGCAGACTCCTTCATGACATCTCCCAGTTTCCCAGTCAGGACAAGCTTCCCTTTACCCGGTGCAAGGGATACTTCAATTTGAAGGGTATCTCCGCCCACCGTCGTATAGGCAAGACCAGTTGATACACCGATCTGATTTTCAATTTCTGCCTGGCCGTAACGGAATTTTCTCTTCCCAAGGAACTCTTCTATATTGCTTGAAGTGATCACAACTCGCTTCTTATCCCCCGAAACGATGATCTTCGCCGTCTTTCTGCAAAGAGCGGCCAGCTGGCGCTCCAGGCTCCTTACACCGGCTTCCCTGGTATAATAGCGGACGATATCAACGATTGCTTCATCTCTCACTTGAAGCTTCGATTTGGATAAACCGTGATCTTTGATCTGCTTTTCCAGTAAATGATGCTTCGCGATGTTTAACTTTTCAAGTTCAGTGTAACCCGCTATCGTAATGATTTCCATCCTGTCCCGGAGTGGTCCCGGAATGGTTGAAAGGTCATTTGCCGTTGCGATGAACATGACTTTTGATAAGTCGTATGTCTCTTCAATATAGTGATCACTGAAGTTTGAATTTTGTTCAGGATCCAGTACCTCAAGCATCGCAGAAGAAGGATCCCCCCTGAAATCACTGGACATTTTATCGATTTCATCGAGAAGGAACACAGGGTTGATCGTACCTGCCTTTTTCATCCCGCGAATGATCCTTCCGGGCATGGCTCCTACATACGTACGTCTATGACCCCTGATTTCGGATTCATCACGAACGCCTCCAAGGGAAATGCGGACAAAATTCCGCCCCAGTGATTCAGCAACGGAACGGGCCAAGCTCGTTTTCCCGACTCCTGGAGGTCCTGCGAGACACAGGATCGGTCCTTTCAGAGATTGGGTCAATTGCTGAACGGCAAGATATTCGAGCACTCTTTCCTTAACTTTTTCCAGACCATAATGATCCCGGTTTAAAATCTGTTCAGAACGCTTGATGTCCAATTGATCTTCCGTTTCGGTGGACCATGGTAAAGAAACGAGCCACTCGATGTAATTTCGGATCACAGAGCTTTCAGCAGAGCTTGAAGGCACTTTCTCATAGCGGGCGAGTTCCTTTAATGCCGTAAGTTCCACCTCTTCCGGCATATTGGCCTGTTCGATCTTTGCGGTTAAATCTTCAATTTCACCCGTTTTACCTTCTTTGTCACCCAACTCTTTTTGAATGGCTTTCATTTGCTCACGAAGATAATACTCTTTTTGGGTTCTTTCCATTGATCGTTTAACACGCTGCCCGATTTTTTTCTCTAAGCTCAGCACTTCTTTTTCATTGTTGATCGTTTCGATTACCATTTGAAGCCGCTTCTTAATATCGAGTGTTTCCAGGACATTTTGCTTTTCCTTCATTTTGAGGGGGAGATGGGATGCCACGATATCCGCGAGCCTTCCCGGTTCTTCAATATCCGAAACGGTTGAATACGTTTCGGCTGAAACTTTTTTTGATAGCTTTATGTATTGTTCGAAATAGTTCAATAACGTCCTCATCAAGGCGTCTGTTTCCGATTCCTTATCTGCAGAATCATGGAATTCCTTCACCGTTACTTCATAGAAATCCTTTTGCCCGGTGAATGAAGTAATCGACGCACGGTTCATTCCCTCGACCAGCACCCTGATGGTCCCGTTAGGCAGTTTGAGCATCTGCTTGACTTTCGTCAGGGTTCCCATCTCGTAGAAATCTTCCTGTGTTGGCTCATCTATATTCATATCTCTTTGAGTCGTTAAGAAAATTAAATGATCATCCATCATGGCTTTTTCTAAAGCCTGAACGGAGCGCTCACGTCCAACATCTAAATGCAAGACCATTGTTGGATACACAAGTAAGCCTCTCAATGGAAGGAGGGGAACCGTTAAATTATTTTGCTTTGCCACATATAACACCTCCGAATTTTGCTCATGAGTCTTTGTACAATTCTAACTTATTTACTAGGTAGTGTCTATCAAATAGGTATTTACAACTTTATTCGAAAGGGGTCTCGCTTATTCCCTTTCCCACCCTATTCAAAAACAAACCGATTCGGATAGACCCGAATCGGTCAATAGTCTATACACTTTTCTTATTTTGTTCAGGAACGCTCTGGGGAACTTGGTCCTTCATCAAGGCAAGGTCAAGCACTTCCTTAAGTTGTTTGACCGGAACCACTTCAATTCCCTCAATCTCTCTCAACATTGCCTGTTGGTTGTCGTAAGGAATGATGGCCATGGTCGCCCCGGCGAGTTTTGCACCCTTGACTTTAGGATACACGCCGCCGACAGGTTTTACGAATCCATGAATACTGATCTCCCCTGTAACAGCAATCGTATGCTTGATTGGTATCCGGTAAATGGCCGAGTAGATCCCAAGAGCCATGGCAATTCCCGCAGAAGGTCCGTCGACCGGCACTCCGCCCGGAAAGTTCACATGTATATCATACTGATCGGCAGGTACTCCCATGGAACGAAGGACGGTGATCACATTTTCGATCGAGCCTTTCGCCATACTTTTTCTTCTGATGGATTTACTCCGATCACCGATGCTTTCTTCTTCCACGATTCCCGTCACATTGATAGTACCCTTATCGGCAGCTGGAATCACGTTCACTTCAATTTCAAGGAGAGAGCCGGTATTGGGTCCTGTCACGGCTAACCCATTGACCAGACCAATCGCTGCTTCTTCATTGATTTTTTTCTGATAGCGCGGGGACAGCTGACTGGATTGAATGATCCACTCGAGTTCATGATCATAAATTTCTTTTCTATTTTCTGTGATGGCGACACCGGCAGCAATCTGAACCATATTGACTGCTTCACGTCCGTTACGTGCATAAGATGCAAGGGTTTCAAGCCCTTTGTCACTGAGCGTCATTTCTACTTTCTCAACAGCACCTGCCGCTACTTTTTTCACTTCATCATGTTCAAGCTCCCTGAAAAAAACTTCCATGCACCTGGAGCGGATCGCCGGAGGAAGTTCATTCGGTGTACGGGTTGTGGCACCGATCAAGCGGAAATCTGCCGGTAGGCCATTTTTGAAAATATCATGGATATGGGTGGGAATTTGATGATTTTCTTCATTGTAGTACGCGCTTTCAAGGAACACTCTGCGATCTTCTAACACTTTTAATAGCTTATTCAATTGAATGGGGTGCAATTCCCCGATTTCATCAATGAACAATACGCCTCCATGGGCATTCGTCACAGCCCCTTGTTTTGGCTGTGGGATCCCGGCCTGTCCCATGGCTCCTGCCCCTTGATAAATGGGGTCATGAACGGAACCAATCAGAGGATCGGCAATTCCCCGTTCATCGAATCGTGCCGTTGTGGCATCCAGTTCAACAAAAACAGCAGAAGATCTAAATGGAGATTTCATATTTTTCTTAGCTTCCTCGAGGACCAAACGGGCTGCTGCCGTTTTCCCGACACCGGGCGGTCCATAAATGATGACATGTTGGGGATTCGGACTGCATATCGCTGCTTTTAATGCTTTAATTCCATCTTCCTGGCCGACAATATCTTCAAAGCTTGAGGGTCTTACTTTTTCAGCAAGGGGCTCGGTTAATGAAATGGATCTCATCTTTCTGAGTTCTTCCATCTCTTTTTTTGATTCACGGTCAATGGAAACTTTTTGCGTTCGCTGATTTTTTAACAGGTTCCAGAAGTACAATCCAATGATGATTCCGAAGAATAATTGGATGAATAAAGCGATGCTCGTAAAGCTCATACGTCTCCCTCCAAGTAGATACAAGTTGTTATCGGTTAGTATCTCCTTGACCTTATGGGAATAAACAAAAAATTTCGGTGAGTGGCTGGTTTAAAAAGGGATAAAAAAATGGATAGTCCTTTTAATCCGTTACCTAGCGTGTGCTGGTTGATTTCCGCTGCAGGTGCTCGCTTTCCCGGCTGCAAGTGGTGTCTGACTTTGTCCAGCTCCGGCGGCTAGCCCCTCGAGGTCATAAGCTAAATGGTCCAAGAAGGCAAAAAACGCCTTCCCGGCCCATTCATCTTATGCTTGTCGGGGCTGAGCAAGCCGCCTCCGCTTTTCGTTGTTTCCCGCAGGAGTCGAGCACCTTCCGCTACAATCAACACCCGGTCTTCAAATTAAGTGTATTTAAAATTTTTTCATTTTCCTATTTGTCCTTACACTTCTATGTAAATCTCAAGTATCCCTAGAGTCGATTAATAAGCTCAATTCCATCTTTCTTCTCTACTAATCGACAATCCTCTATATCCAAAGACCATAGTCCGGAGTTCAAGACGACTCCTGATTGCACTATATGTACTTTTTTAGAGAAGATGGGACCGTCCAGGACGAAGGTGTGGTATTCACCTGCTTCTCCCATGACGCAGCAGCTTTTCATATGGTGGATATCCTTATAAAATTCCTGATCGAGCATCCTCCCTGCCCATGAGTGGTCAAATATTTTGTCGGAAGCCCTGCATATGACTGCGGAGAATCCAAGGGTGATGAATTCTTTCAACAATTGACTACTTTCACCCTCCGATACCCATACGGGGAATGAGGGTTTCAACCCCGCTCTCAATGTCACTTCTTCATTCCATTTTCTGTCGTCTTCAGCATATAAGCTCCCGAAGACTATTTCTTCTACCCCTTTATCCTGCTTTAATTCCGTTAATGCCTGAATGAGGGCATGTTCATAATCATCACCCGAATTCACCAATACGAGAGGAATTCCCAATGCTTTTGCCTGCTGTTTCACGATTTCCAACCGCAGACCATGGGCATGATTCCGTTCATGTTTTTCAGAAACCATGGATACAAGGCACACTACTTCATGTTCATTTTTTAACGTACGATACAAAGCCAGACACCCGTCTTTCCCCCCACTCCAGCTAATTGCCACCTTGGTTTTCTTATTGTCCAATTGTCCCATCTCCTCTATATGTTCAGCCGTAAAAAAAGCCAAGAATGAATGATCATTCTTGGCTTTTTTTTGAGCTATTAAGCTGATGTCTTTTCTTCGTTTGGATCGATCATGGTGCCATCCTCAAGCATTAAATGAGGAGCCGCATCATCAAGGATCGTCTCTTTCGTAATGATACATTTCTTAATATCATCACGGGAAGGAAGATCGAACATCACATCGAGCATCATTGTTTCGATGATGGATCGCAGTCCACGTGCACCTGTTTTACGCTCAATCGCTTTTTTAGAGATTTCAAGCAGGGCATCTTCTGTGAACTCAAGCTCGACCTCATCCAATTCAAGCATTTTTTGGTATTGTTTTACCAATGCGTTTTTAGGTTTAGTCAGGATTTCAACCAGTGCTTCTTCATCAAGAGGCTCAAGGCTTGAAATGACCGGTAGACGACCGATGAACTCCGGAATTAATCCGAACTTCAATAAGTCTTCAGGAAGAACTTTAGAAAGTAGCGACTTATCTTCTTTCACTTCAGCGTTTTTAGGATCAGAACCGAATCCGATTATCTTTTGACCTAAACGGCGTTTGATGATTTGTTCAATACCGTCGAATGCTCCACCGCAAATGAATAGGACATTGGACGTATCGATCTGAATGAACTCCTGATGAGGATGCTTGCGTCCGCCTTGTGGTGGAACACTTGCTACCGTACCTTCAAGAATTTTCAAGAGGGCTTGTTGAACCCCTTCACCTGAAACGTCTCTCGTGATGGATGGATTTTCGGATTTCCTTGCCACTTTATCGATTTCATCGATGTAGATGATTCCCTTTTCAGCTTTTTCTACATCGTAGTCAGCTGCCTGGATCAGTTTAAGTAAGATATTCTCTACATCTTCCCCAACGTAACCGGCTTCTGTTAAAGAAGTCGCGTCCGCGATGGCGAAAGGAACGTTAAGAATACGAGCCAGCGTTTGGGCAAGGAGGGTTTTCCCGCTACCAGTTGGTCCAATCATGGCAATATTACTCTTAGACAATTCAACGTCATCGACTTTACTGCTGGAGTTGATACGCTTGTAGTGATTGTAGACAGCTACTGCGAGTGATTTCTTCGCCTGGTCCTGTCCGATGACGTATTCGTCCAGGATTTCCCGGATTTCACGAGGTTTCGGTACGTCTTTAAATTCTACTTCTTCTTCTGTACCCAGCTCTTCTTCTACGATTTCTGTGCAAAGCTCGATGCACTCATCACAAATATACACACCTGGTCCAGCCACTAGTTTACGAACTTGATCTTGTGTTTTTCCGCAAAAAGAACATTTTAATTGCCCTTTTTCATCATTAAATTTAAACAATGATTTTCACCCCTTCGTTAAAACTTCATAAAATCGTGCTCTGTTTCATCAAACGAACGATTCCTTACATCCCTATTACCTAAAGTTATGTACTGCATTTTATCATATTATATGTTCGTAAAGAAATGGATACGATTCTTAAGAATCATCTTATTATGTATCGTGCATTTTAGCAAATCTTTTACATTGCTTAAGTTTATTTTGTCCAATTGAAGTCAGGTGATGTAAGGAATCTTATTATGTATGTTCATGCTGAAAAGTAACCCCGTTTCATAAGCTTTTTCCAAAAATAGTGGTTCTTATTCTTAATTGATGGAGAAAGTTTCTTAGTCAATAGAGTATAGTATTTTGGCTCATTTTGCCAACGAAACAAAAAACGCCTGGAGCAAGCTCGTTTGCTCATTCGCTTTTTGTTTCGGTGGCAACTTTTCAGCTCTGCTGAAAAGCGTGTGAAACGTTCGTTTCACACGAATGAGCCAAAATAAGGTGTAATAAAGACCGTTCATTGTACAAAACAAGGCACGAATGATTCGCGCCTTGTTTCTATTTTTATTATGCTACAGTTTTGCTGTTTTCAACAAGGAATTCTACTGCTTTACGAACTTTAAGGTCAGCTTTAAGTGTGTCAAGGCCGCCTAGTGCTTGTTTGATGTTGTCAGCAGTCATATTGTATTGTTCAGCCATTTTGTTTACTTCTTCTTCTGCTTCTTCGTCGGTTACTTCAAGATTTTCCGCTGCCGCGATTGCTTCAAGTGTCAGGTTTGTGCGAACGCGTTTGCCAGCGTCTTCTGTCATTTGACCGCGAAGATCTTCTTCTGTTTGACCAGAGAATTGGAAGTAAAGATCAAGGTTCATACCTTGCATTTGCAGACGTTGTTCGAATTCCTGCATCATACGGTCTACTTCAGCTTTCACCATTACGTCTGGAATTTCAACTTCAGCATTATCAGAAGCTTTATTTACAAGAGTTTCACGAACCGCTGTTTCAGCTTCGTTCTTTTTAGACTCTTGAAGGCGTTTTTCGATTTTTTCTTTTAGTTCAGCAAGCGTTTCAACTTCTTCGTCAGCGTCTTTTGCGAACTCATCATCAAGTGCCGGAAGTTCTTTCGCTTTGATTTCGTGTACTTTCACTTTGAATGTAGCAGGCTTGCCAGCAAGTTCAGCTGCGTGGTATTCCTCAGGGAAGTTTACTTCAACTTCTTTCTCTTCTCCTGATGCAACCCCGACTAATTGCTCTTCGAAGCCTGGGATGAATTGACCAGAACCTAATTCAAGTGAGTAGTTCTCAGCCTGACCGCCTTCGAATGCTTCACCGTCAACGAATCCTTCGAAATCCATTGTCACTGTGTCGCCTTCTTCAGCTTTTCCATCTTCTTTAACAGCAAGCTCAGCTTGTTTCTCTTGAAGTGAAGTAAGTTCTGTTTCAACGTCTTCAGCTGTTACTTCTGTTTCCATTTTTTCTACTTCAAGACCTTTGTAGTCGCCAAGTTTCACTTCTGGTTTCACTTGTACTTTAGCAGTGAAGATCAGCTCTTTTCCTTTTTCCATTTGCTCGACATCGATTTCAGGACGGTCGATCGGATCGATTCCTGTTTCTTCGATTGCTTTCGCATATGCTTCAGGTAAGATGAAATCCAATGCATCTTGGTAAAGTGATTCTACACCAAAACGTTTTTCGAACATTCCGCGAGGCATTTTCCCTTTACGGAATCCTGGTACGTTCACTTGTTTCACAACTTTTTTGAATGCTGCGTCCAAACCTTCGTTTACTTTTGCAGCTTCTACTTCAATTGTAAGTACTCCTTGATTTCCTTCTTGCTTTTCCCATTTTGCAGACATACTGTTCCCTCCAACAAATCTATAGTTGATCTTATTTTTTTACGCATAGTAGTAGATAGTCCCGTGTGAATCTAGCACTATCATCGTAAATATATGAAAAACTTTTACATTACAACCATTACATTATAACATACAGCCACTGTCTTTCAACAGAGGGGGTTTAAATATTCGGAGAGGAAATTTCCTCTAGTTCCGCAAGTCTTGATAGAATCCCTCTGGCTTGAATCGTTTCAACCTGTTCTTTTAACTCTTCTTCAAGGATCGCATCGGCAAACATCCCTGCGATGTAGTAGGCATATACTGCAGCGATTTCTTCCGGTTCTTCCTTAAGTGTAAAAGGATAGAGAAGAAAGGCATGACGTTTCAGTAATTCCTGTGCATGCTGAAATAGAGTAGGATTCGTTTGTGCCAGAAGATCATCCAGGGCATGTGTTGCCCCGATGAAGAAATCCGACTCGAAAACGTCTTCCAACGCTGCAGGAGAAACCCGCTCTTCCATTCCTAACTTCACCACAACTACTTCTTTATCCATTCCATGCTCTTTTAAAACATTTAAAATCATCGTTTGTAAAAATGGATGGGCATCGGGATCCTGTAAAACCCCTTGCAGTTCATCGATAAACGGGTGAATATTACGATGAACGAGCTCTGCCACGATAAGCGTCTGTTCCTCGAGGCTTTTTCCTGACAAGATGGACGGTTGTTCTTCCGTCTGCTCTTCATTATGAGGAACAGCCGCTTTCCCGTTCACTACCTTTTCACTGAAATGGAGAAGCTTCCTGAAGTGCTCTTCCTTTTCAAAGGGTACTTCCCTTTCATCAAAAAGGGCATTGATTGTATCGATTACTTCACTGTGCTTGTGAAGCTGTATAAGAATCATTAAGTACATATCAACGACCTCGAAATAGTCACCGATTCCTTCGAGGAGCATCTCTTTACATATGGATCCGGCCTGATCGTATTGTTTGCTTTCATAGAGCGATAATACGAGTGCCGTATTGATATCCGGATTATCCGGTTCGAGTTCATATGCTTGTGCGAGGAGTTGGGAAGATTCGTGGACTTCCCCTTTTTCCAAAGCCTGCACCCCTTTTTCCAGCAGCCGGTCCTTCAATCCTGGAAACTGTACGATCTTTCCTTTTCCTTCTTGGTTTCCCTTATTCATAAAACGTACCCGCCTATACTGTTTAGTTTGTATTAGTTTAGCACGATATCATTTGGATAACAAAAAAAGCCTACCTCATTGGGGTAAGCTTAGCGTATGTAGAGTTTATGGCGTCCCAGAAGAGATTCGAACTCCCGACCTACAGTTTAGGAAACTGTTGCTCTATCCTGCTGAGCTACTGGGACACATTAAAAATAGCAATTTGACTCAAAAAGCATTGCACCATGTATCGGATAAAAAAAGAGATACCTCACAGTTTACTGTGTCAGTACCCCTTGTTAGTCAAAACCCCGGTATCAAGGTTCGTATGTAATGATTATGGCGTCCCAGGAGAGATTCGAACTCCCGACCGACGCCTTAGAAGGGCGTTGCTCTATCCAGCTGAGCTACTGGGACGTGTTTTTTTCGTTATTTGTTTTTCAAGGACAATATTTATTATATTCACATAGCATAAATAAGTCAACAGGTTTTCAAAAAAAGTTTCATTTTATTTTTCACCTTTGTTTTTACTACCTAAAATCAATATGGGAACCCGTACTACATGGGTTCCCACACTGTATTTTACAAGTTAAATGTTTGCGTCAATTCATCCATCACTACATGATCGTGGGTCAGGAATGTGACGTTTATTTCTTGATCTTTAGTATCTACCAATGCGTAAGTACGTTCACTTCTCCCCCGTGGCAGCAGGATGCTTCCAGGGTTCAGGAATAATGTGCCGTTAATCAATTCTGCCGCCAGGGTGTGTGAATGACCAAAGAACACAAACTGCGCCCCGATCTCTTCCGCTCTGTAGCGGAGTTTCATCAATGACATCTTGATTCCATAGTGATGCCCATGAGTCACCATGATGGTTTGCCCGTCTACCTTCTCTACCAAGTCGTCAGGCAATCGTGCATCCATGTCACAGTTCCCCCGGACAATCAGATAAGATGACAATGCAGGATCATCTGCACTCAACTCCGAGTCACCACAGTGGATCATAGCGTCGACACTGGACTTGTACTTCTCTGATAGATTCAACAATTCATCTTTGGATCCATGACTGTCACTTACAACTAATAATTTCATTCAGATTCACCCTTTAAACTAAGTCTGAAATCATATTTCCGAGCTTTTTTAGTGCATGGCCGCGATGACTGATCTGACTCTTTTCATCTTGTGTCAATTCGGCCATGGTCTTTCCAAGGGAAGGCACGAAGAAGATCGGATCGTAGCCAAACCCGTTCGTCCCCCTCTTATCACGCAGGATCATCCCTTCACAACTTCCTGTCACCGTTTTCGTTTCCATGTCAGGGCCGGCAATGGCAAGCACACAGTAAAAACGGGCCGTTCGGTCGGATTCTTCCACTGACTCAAGCTCCTCTAATACTTTCGCCATATTCGCTTCGTCGCTTTTCTCTTCCCCGGCATAGCGCGCGGAATACACGCCTGGACGACCTTCAAGGGCATCGATGGAGAGTCCGGAATCATCGGCAATCACAAGTTCCCCTAATTCCCTGGCTACGGTTTCCGCTTTTAGAATCGCATTCTCTTCAAAGGTTACGCCTGTTTCTTCCACATCCTCAATATGAGGAAGGTCTAGTAATGTTTGTACCTCATACCCGTAAGGTGCAAACATATGTTGGAATTCTTTTGCTTTTCCCCTGTTCTTTGTGGCTATGATCACTCGTTTTGTCATCGGTTCTCTCATCCCTTTATTGAAATCTCTTTACGATATCGCCTAATGATTGCTGCTGGATTTGGAATAATTCGTGAATCCCACCTTGTCCAAGCTTCAATAATTGATGTAATTGATCCATTGTAAATGTAGCTTCTTCACCAGTTCCCTGAAGCTCCACAAATTCACCCTCACCCGTCATGATGATGTTCATATCCACCAATGCGCTGCTGTCTTCAATATAGTTCAAATCAAGGACCGCTCCGTGTTCTTCTACAATCCCGACACTTGTCGCTGCAAGAAAGCTCTTGAGTGGGAATGAAGAAATCTTTTTACTATCCTGAAGCTTTGCAAGGGCGATGGCCATGGCAACGAATGCCCCTGTGATGGAAGCCGTTCTTGTCCCGCCATCAGCTTGAATGACATCACAATCGATCCAGATCGTGCGCTCTCCCAAAGCATCCAAGTCAACGACCGCTCTCAGGGCACGTCCAATCAAACGTTGAATTTCCATCGTTCTGCCGGAAATTTTCCCTTTGGACGATTCACGGATATTTCTCGTTTCCGTCGCTCTTGGCAGCATGGAATATTCGGCTGTGATCCACCCTTTTCCACTGTTTCTCATAAATGGCGGCACCCGCTCTTCGATACTCGCATTGCAAATGACCTTCGTTTCACCAACCGTTATCAATACTGAACCTTCCGGATGTTTGACGTAACCTGTCTCGATTTCAATATGACGCAATTGATCCTTTTCTCTGCCGTCTGTTCTCATATAATTCCCTCCTGTTTATTGGTGTCTTATGTAAAAAATGGCCTGTTCAAAAATAGAAGAGGTGGCAATCTGCCAACCTCTTTTCAGGTGATTCTATTCATAGTATATCAAAAAATCGTGATTTAAAAACTAATTGCATTCACATTTTCTGGTCTTGTCACCGGTTCAGTCACCGTTTCCCCGTCTTTAGATACGGTGGTCGCTTCACCATTTACGAGTACTGAGACCCCTTTGATGCCCTTTTGCTCTGTTAAGGAAAGGACGAGGGAATTCAGCATATGCTCAGAAACCATTTTTTCTTCAAGGCTTCCATACACCGCTTCATTGAAGTTCAGTGTCACGGTTCCATCCTCCAGCTTCGGATCATCCAACAGCTTCGCCCCCGTAAAGTCACTTGCCAGGGAAGAAGAATAACCCGGTCCTTCGATCAGCTCATTCACCACTGCCTTGACTTCATCCACTGATTTGGTACTGACGCGTTTCGTCACAGGAACATAATAGGTTTTATCATCGGATTGCGACACATAATACACCGTAAGCGGTTTCGTGCTGGTCGGATCTACAACACCTGAAGTATCCACATTGATTCCGACTTTTCTCGTTAGTCCATTTTCGTCGATCGGCGTACCATTCACCGGCATCTCCGTCAGAGGATACCCGTTCACTCGAAGCTCGACTTTTTCAACCGAATCAAACTGGGTCAATGTCCAAGTAACGGACTGCAGGATTTTCTGTTCATCTTCAGGCTGATAATTATTGAATTCCGGAGAAAAATCCGCTATCGCCTTTCCGTCTTTAATATCGACCGTCACTTGTGTATCTGCCGGCAATACAGCCCTGAATCCGTTAGGCAGGATGTTTTCTACCGGACCATTCTTCACAAGGTATTCCACGGCCTGTTTGGCCACGCTTTCCTGATTGGGTAGGGGGATGGACTGGGAAACGACATAGCCGTTTTTATCGATTAAATACAATTCCGTCATGACGGTTTCTGCACCCGCTTTTTCTTTGCTCACCTTTTTCTCTGAATCCTCATTCTTAGCAGTATCGACTTTCTCCCCTTCTTTTAAGTAGGATAAGTCTTGAGGAGGATCGATCTTCTCCTTGTCATCACCGAAACTGAGTAATCCACAACCGGAAAGATATACAGAAGAAGCTAAAACCGTTACAGCAATTGACACCTTCGCTTTTTTTGCCATTGGGAAACCTCCTAAAAGACAGTTTGTACTAACATATATACGAGCCCCGTCCAAAAAATAGACCGAAACTTTTCATAATAAGGACAACAATATAAAAAAACCACCCGACCACAAGATCCTACTCTTGTAAACGGATGGTTTCTGCTTTTACTTCCCCCACTGTCAGCCAATCGGAGGCGATCCGTGAAAAAATCGCCGAAGATCCTGTGTTGAAAAAGCGGTGTTCCGGCTGAAAGACTCCCCTGTACAGGAGGTTGTAATAATCAAGGATCGTACTGACTTCCCGGGCGGTTTCGTCCCCGGAACTTATGACACTGATCTCAGGGCCCACATAAGCCTGTATCTTCGGCTGCAGCAATGGATAATGGGTACACCCCAGGATCAACGTATCAATCCCGGACTCTTTAAGGGGATGAAGCGTCTCCCCTACAATATCAGCCGCCATGGAACTGTCGTACTCTCCACTTTCCACTAACGGAACAAACTTCGGACAGGCGAGTGACGTGACGTCCAGACTACCGTGTAGGGAGTGAAGGGCCTCCACATAGGCGCCGCTATTAATCGTCCCCACGGTTCCAAGGACACCGATCTTCCTATTATGAGTATGCTTGATCGCAGCACGGGCCCCAGGATGAATGACCCCTATCACCGGGATGTCCAAGTGTGTCTGAATTTCATCCAGCACAACCGCAGTGGCTGTATTGCAGGCAATGATCAGCATTTTGATATCATATTGCATGAGATATTGAGTCATTTCCCACGTGAAAGCTTTTACTTCTTGTGCTGATCTGGGTCCGTAGGGACAACGGGCTGTATCACCTAAATAATAGATGGTCTCTTTCGGCAGCTGACGCATCACTTCTCTTGCGACGGTGAGCCCCCCTACCCCAGAATCAATGATGCCGATTGGTTGAATCACATTATTCCCTCATTCTGGTTTAATTTCTTGATGAAGTTTTGCTAAATGATCTTTTAATAATAGCACTTCCTGGTCAGAGAAATCCGTTAAGGCACTCTGTAAATAATTCTGCCTTTTCTTGATTACTTCTTCAATAATTCTTTCGCCCTCTTTTAACATATGAATGCGCACGACGCGACGGTCATTCTCATCCTTGACCCGCTCCACTAACTGGTTTTTTTCCATTCTATCAACAAGATCCGTCGTAGTACTGCAAGCAAGGTACATTTTATTTGAAAGATCTCCAATTGTCATATCCCCATATTCGAATAGCCATTGCAGCGCGATGAACTGTGGAGGCGTGATGGTGTACTGACTTAATATCTCTCTTCCTTTTTGCTTAATGATTGATGATATGTATCGCAGGTCTTTCTCAATATCTGCCACAACTTGTATATCTTCAGTGGATTGCTCATTAGAATTCGTCATTATTTCTCTCCTTTTACATTCAGAAACCGGACATTTACTCCTTTTGATAACCCGGAACGCTTTAGTTTTAGCTCCGTATATCCATAATTGGTCAAGCACGTATTCCCCTTACTAGCATTTTCGCCTTTTTCGTGGAAAAATTCAAGACAAGTTCTCAAAAGGGAACAGAACTAAAAGAGACTGACCCTCATTCAAACATTAATAGGTATCATGTTTAGAAACCTGTTAATTGTTCGGCATCAGAATCAGTCCCTTACATTTAAAGCTTGAGTTCCCCCATGCGAAGAAGCTCTACAACAGCTTGAGATCGCCCCTTCACTCCAAGCTTTTGCATGGCGTTGGAAATATGATTTCGAACTGTTTTCTCGCTAATAAATAGATCACTAGCAATTTCTTTAGTTGTTTTGTCTTGAACCAACAGTTCGAATACTTCTTTTTCTCTTTTGGTGAGCAACGGTTTGTGTGTAAAATCATTGTCCTTCAATTATGGTAACCCTCCTTGCCTTCGCCAGCTTTAAACCGCGGGGATGGGTATTGTTGGTCGTCAGAATATCATATGTGAAGGTAGGGTTTAGAGTGACATAGAGAAGGAAGTTAGATGAAAAAATAGGCAGCGGTTTCTTTCACAACCTAAACCGGGCTCGAGACCACCTTTTCGCTGTGGAGCTTCGCCTTCATTTCTCCCGTCCAAGGGACACCTTTTCCAGTTTCCTTTGATATTTGCACCATGGTTCCTCTACCAGTAAAGCAAACCTGTTCTTCTTCATTCAGACCCATGTAATGTAAATCTACTGAAGAGCGACCAACACGATCTGCCTTCACATATACCTTCAACGTCTCGTCGAAGAATACTTGTTTTACAAAATCACATTGTAAATCTGCAACGACAGGGATCGTATCATGCTCGGGTTTAACCCAGTTTTGCATAAATCCAATGTGCTTTAAATATTCGATCCTGGCTTCTTCAAAATACGTGAATGGAACGGTGTTATTCATGTGTCCAAACATATCAGTCTCAGAAAACCGGACCTTAATATGGATAGAAAATGAAAATTCTTGTTGCCATGTTTCTATATCTTCAATGTATGTAAAATGTTTCAAATTGGCTCCTCCTTTAGTAAACGAAAATGGAAATAAAAAATGAATGATCATTCATTTTTATTATACCCCTTTTCTGAAAAATAAGAAACCTATATGCATAAAATGGAGCCGGCAAGAAAAACCGGCTCTTTCCTACCTATTCTTTTCGTTCCACGATTCTTCCCTCCACTTGCGGGGAAACAGGGGAATGCCTGGTCAGATACTCACTCATCACCTCATACAGATTGAGGTGCAACTCGGATATCCTGCCGTTTTCCTTCGCTTGTCTCAATACCGTGAAACCATCCCCTCCATCTGCAAGGAATGCATTGACTGCGACCCCGTACCTCTTGGAATGGTCAAGAGGAGCCCCTTGTATTTTCACTTCCGTTATTCTATTGCCAATGGGCTTTGAGGGATCAAAGCGAAATGTCATGCCCGATACTTGAAGAAATTGACCTGTCTCCCCGTCCAGGTTCGCTACACTGTGTTCCAAGGCGAGAAGGATCTCCTCACCCGTCAGGTTCAATGTGACAAGGGTATTCCCAAATGGCAGCACCTCCAACACATCTCCCAAGGTAATGTTCCCCGTACCGATAGAATTTCTGATTCCACCACCATTTTGAAATGCGATTTGGGTCGGGGCATATTGATTCGCTTTTTCCAGCATGGCATCTGTAATGAGGTTGCCTAGATTGGTCTCCTTGGTCCGAACGTCCTGACGATTCCCGTTTAATGGGATGTTGGTTACACCAACATCCATGGTCTTTACTACCTTTTCAATGGGCTTCCGCAATTGTGCCAATCTCTTTTCTGCCCAATGATCAGGAGGATAAACGTCATTCCCTATTTGATCTTTGGCCAACACATCCAGCAGCTCACCATTCCACCCGGTCAGTACCCCTTTTTCGGAAAATACAACCATTAATTTACCAAGTGACTTTCCATACTCATCCGCCTGTACAATCAGAGTCGGTTCCGAATTCAAATTGTACACAAGCGGGGATTCTAATCGTGTATGAGAATGGCCGCCGACAATGATATCGATTCCTTTCACCTTTTGAGCCAACACTTTGTCTTGTCGAACTCCCAGATGAGACAGCAGGATGATGTGATTCACGCCCCTTGCCTGAAGTTTTGTCATCTCTTCACGCACTTTCTTTTCGGCATCAAGAAAGACTATCTTCTTATCTGGAGCAGAAAGGAAAGCCGTATTTTCGGTTGTGAGTCCGATGATGCCAATCTTCACTCCCTTGACAGTTTGAATGATAAAAGGGTAAATCTTTCCACCTTCTGACTGTTCCGGAATATTACTTTTCATTAAAGGAGCAAGATTAGGATCAAGACGGACATCCACATTGCTGCTCACCACGGGAAAGGATAATTTCTTAATAAAGTTCGCGAGCACCTCACTTCCCTTATCGAATTCATGATTTCCCAGCGTCATGGCGTCATAGCCAATTTCATTCATGAATCCAGCATCAGCCTGTCCCAGATATTCATTAAAAAACAACGTACCCGAAAACACATCCCCCGCATCCAGCAAAAGGGCTTCCCTATCCTTTTTACGCTCTTCTTTAATTGCTGTATGCAAATACGGAACATTTTCCAAATGAGAGTGAACATCATTCGTATGCAGGATCGTCAGACGGAAAGATCCCCCATCTTCCTCTTCCTTTGCTTTCACCTCATCCAGGTAAACAGGGGATAGATTGGATAACAAGATGACGAATATCAATCCGATTCGCTTCACACTCATCACTCCATATGCTCATTTGTAGTCTACTATGCGACAATTGACTTCATTTTATGAGCCATAACAAAAAAGCACTCCCCCGAAGGAAAGTGCTTTTCATTAGAAAGTATTAATCAACCATATGGTCGCTTCCGAAGAAGTTTTTGAACATTTGGAACGTGGTTTCACGGTTTAGTGCCGCAATCGAAGTCGTCAAAGGAATTCCTTTTGGACAGGATTGAACACAGTTTTGTGAGTTCCCACAGTTGGCAAGTCCACCGTCGCCCATGATTGACTCAAGGCGTTCATCCTGGTTCATGGCACCTGTTGGATGCGCATTGAACAAGCGCACTTGAGATAATGGTGCTGGTCCGATGAAGTCTGACTTACTGTTTACGTTCGGACAGGCTTCCAGACATACACCACAAGTCATGCATTTCGATAATTCATATGCCCACTGACGCTTCTTCTCAGGCATACGCGGTCCAGGACCAAGATCATACGTCCCATCAATCGGAATCCATGCTTTCACTTTCTTCAAGCTGTCAAACATGCGGCTGCGGTCTACCTGCAGGTCACGGACAACAGGGAATGTGCGCATAGGCTCAAGACGGATCGGCTGTTCGAGTTGGTCGACCAAAGCCGTACAAGACTGTCTCGGTTTACCGTTGATGACCATTGAACAAGCTCCACACACTTCTTCTAGACAGTTCATGTCCCAGTTAATCGGAGTTGTGTGTTCCCCTTTTGCATTGACCGGATTACGACGGATTTCCATCAAGGCGGAAATGACGTTCATATTCGGTCTGTAATCAAGTTCGAACTCTTCTTGGAAAGGGGCTGTTTCCGGGCTTTCTTGACGAGTTATGATAAAACGGACTTTTTTATTTTCACTCATCATTTACTTCCCCCTTTATTCTTAGAATAGTCACGCTTACGCGGTGCAATCAGTGATGTATCTACATCTTCATAATGGAATTCAGGAGTGTTCGTCGCGGCATTGTATTTTGCCATCGTCGTTTTCAGGAATTCCTCATCATTACGGTCCGGGAAGTCAGGTTTGTAATGGGCTCCGCGGCTTTCGTTACGATTTAATGCACCGATTGTGATGACGCGGGCAAGTTGCAGCATGTTCCACAATTGACGTGTGAATGTCGCCCCTTGGTTGCTCCATTTAGCCGTGTCATTGATGTTGATATTTTGGTAACGTTCCATCAATTCCTGGATCTTTTCATCCGTTTGTTGAAGCTTGTCATTATGACGTACGACCGTTACGTTATCCGTCATCCATTCCCCAAGCTCTTTATGGATGACATAAGCATTCTCAGTGCCATTCAGAGACATAATGTTGTTCCATTTTTCTTCTTCCTGTTTCACATAGCGGTCGAATAATGAAGATGGGACAGATTCTACCGTTTTCTCAAGTCCTTCAATATACTTAATCGCATTAGGACCTGCAACCATACCGCCATAGATAGCGGATAGTAATGAGTTAGCACCTAAGCGGTTACCACCGTGCTGAGAATAATCACATTCACCTGCTGCGAATAAACCAGGGATATTCGTCATTTGATCATAATCGACCCATAGTCCACCCATTGAATAGTGAACGGCAGGGAAGATTTTCATTGGGACTTTACGTGGATCATCGCCCATGAACTTTTCATAGATTTCAATGATTCCGCCAAGCTTGATATCAAGCTCTTTTGAATCTTTATGAGACAGATCGAGGTAAACCATGTTCTCGCCATTGATACCAAGCTTTTGGTTTACGCACACATCAAAGATTTCACGTGTGGCGATATCACGGGGTACAAGGTTACCATATGCAGGATACTTCTCTTCAAGGAAGTACCATGGCTTACCGTCTTTGTATGTCCATACACGTCCACCTTCACCACGCGCCGATTCACTCATAAGACGAAGTTTATCGTCACCAGGAATGGCTGTCGGGTGAATTTGAATGAACTCACCATTTGCATAATACGCACCTTGTTGATAGACGATTGATGCAGCTGAACCCGTATTGATGACAGAGTTTGTAGACTTACCGAAGATGATCCCCGGTCCACCGGAAGCCATGATTACGGCATCTGCTGCAAATGATTTGATCTCCATCGTTTGAAGGTTCTGGGCAACGATCCCTCTTGCGACTCCATCGTCATCAATGACGACTCCAAGGAATTCCCAACCTTCGAACTTGCTTACTAACCCGGCCACTTCATGACGGCGAACCTGCTCGTCCAATGCATATAATAATTGCTGACCAGTCGTTGCACCGGCGAAAGCAGTTCTATGATGCTGCGTGCCACCGAATCGACGGAAATCCAGTAATCCTTCCGGTGTACGATTAAACATGACACCCATACGATCCAGCAAATGAATGATCCCGGGTGCTGCTTCCGTCATTGCCTTAACAGGCGGTTGATTCGCTAAGAAATCCCCACCATAAATGGTATCATCAAAATGCACCCAAGGAGAATCCCCTTCTCCCTTTGTGTTAACGGCTCCATTAATACCGCCTTGCGCGCAAACAGAGTGAGAACGCTTAACGGGTACCAGTGAGAATAAATCGACTTGCGTTCCTTTTTCTGCTGCTTTAATTGTGGCCATCAAGCCGGCTAAACCGCCACCGACAATAATGATTTTGCCTTTACTCATCGTGACTCACTCCTTTTCCTACCATACTTCTAAGAGCACTTACCTATCTATCAGACTCGTATATTTTTTCTGCTTATACGAAGGCAAAGATTGCACGCATACCGACAATCGATAACGCAACAAAAATCCCGATCGTAACATATGTAGCAATTAATTGAGAACGAGGTGTAACCGTAAGTCCCCAGCTAACGCAGAATGACCATAATCCATTTGCAAAGTGGAAAATCGTTGAAAGAACACCTAGCACGTAAAATCCTAACATCAACGGATTGGATAAAATATTTTCCATCATCTGGAAATTCACTTCAGCGCCGAACGCTGCAGCGACCCTTGTTTCCCAAATATGCCATGTTACGAAAATAAATGTGATCACTCCAGATACGCGTTGAAGTAAAAACATCCAGTTACGGAAATAACCAAACCTGCTTGCATTATTCTTGGAAGTGAATGCAATGTAAATTCCGTAAATTGCATGGAAATACAATGGAAGGAAGATGATAAAGATTTCAAGGAAATAACGGAAAGGAAGACTTTCCATAAAATGTGCCGCCTGGTTAAATGATTCTTCCCCACCAGTGGCAAAATGGTTCACGACTAAATGTTGTGTTAAAAATAATCCAACTGGAATAACACCTAGCAATGAATGAAGCCTGCGATAATTAAATTCTCGATTTCCAGCCATGATTTACCCCCCTTAATGATAAAATATGAATTCGTTTTCTAATACCTTTTACTAATGATTAGACAACGATACATATTTTATATTGTAACAATAATGTGACATGTTCATTTTACTCCCAAGGAGTGGAAGCGTCAAGAAAACGTATACATAAATTCGACAATATCGCAAAAATATTTTCAATATATCAACAACGAAAAACATGAGGTTTTGCCTGATTAAATGTTCGAAAATTCTAATAAATAAACAATAAATATTATAGCACCAAAATATCCCAAGGTCATTTTTTCAAGGTATGGGATGATAATTACCTCTTTCATGTATATAATAGTTTTATAGAAAGAGGGGATTTACTTGGAACAGAAAAAAGAAGAAGTACATCAGCCGTCCGTTCCAATCTTCGGATATGAAATGTTACGCGACATCTTGATTCCAGACATATTAGGAAAGCACACACCCGATATCCTGTACTGGGGAGGAAAGCAGCTCTCGAGGAAATTCCCCCTTCAGTCAACGGAAGAAATATCTTCCTTTTTCGAGGAAGCAGGATGGGGCACCCTTACACTTCTGGAACAAAAAAGAAATGAGATGACATTTGAATTGAATGGACCTGTAATCGAACGGCGTCTGTCACTGAAAACGGATGTGAACTTCAAACTGGAAACGGGCTTTATTGCCGAACAAATTCAGCTTCTAAGAAAATGTGTGGCAGAAGCTGCTGACGAATTACATAAACGGAGTCAATCGGTCAAAGTGGTTGTAAGATGGGACGACAAAGACCGGATTGAGTAGTCAATCTCCTAGTAAAGGGTTGCCCTGATCATTCAGGACAACCCTTTTTCATGATGATCTTACAGCGTGACTTCTTCCATCTTCACGGCATCCAGATGAAAGGCCGTATGTAAGACACCTGCCGCCTTTTGCATATTCTCGCCATCCACTACTGTCGACACTTTAATTTCAGAAGTGCTGACCATTTTCACCACAATGTCATTTTGAGCCAGTACTTCAAACATTTCCGCGGCCACACCCGGGTTTGAAATCATCCCCGAACCGACGATGGAAACTTTCGCAAGCCCACTCTCATGCTCGACGTGTGTGAAATTCAACTGCTCTTTATTTCGTTCCAGAACAGCGAGGGTTTCATCGAGATCGTGCTCCTTGATGGAGAAAGATAGATTGGTCGTTTTCTGATCCGTCTGGGTCTGAATGATGATATCTACGTTCAAATGATTTTCGGCCAACGTTGTGAACACAGATGATAGTCCTGTTAAAGCATTTCGCAGTCCAAATACAGTGACGCGTGTAATTTCATTCTCAAAGGCTACCCCTCGTACGATTAAGTTCTGTTCCATGCTTGCTTCCTCCTCAATATACGTTCCTTCCACTCGTTCAATACTGGATCTGACTTCTAAAGGAATTTGATAATTCTTGGCAAACTCCACAGCCCTTGGATGCAGGACCCCCGCCCCGAGGTTTGCAAGTTCGAGCATTTCATCATAGGAAATCGACGGTAACTTCCTTGCTCCTTTTATATAGCGGGGGTCTGTCGTGTAAACCCCGTCTACGTCTGTATAGATGTCACAGCGCTCCGCTTTCAGGGCAGCTGCAATCGCAACGGCCGTTGTATCCGACCCGCCCCTGCCAAGTGTTGTGATTTCACCCGAATTTGTCATGCCCTGGAATCCCGCCACGATGACCACTCTTCCTTTCTGAAGGTGAGTCGTCATTTTATCGGTATGAATATTTGTAATCCTTGCATTGCTGTGGACAGATTCCGTTTCGATGCCAGCCTGCCAGCCCGTGAATGAAATGGCATCATGTCCCGATTGGATAAGGGCCATCGTAAGGAGTGAAATGGTCACCTGTTCCCCGGTTGAGAGCAGCATATCCATTTCTCTTTTGCTCGGTTGGGACGTGATCTCCCTTGCAAGACCAACAAGTGTATCCGTCGTTTTTCCCATGGCAGATACGACGACGACCACATCATTCCCTCTTTCTTTTTCTTCAATGATCCTAGACGCAACATTTTGAATTCTTTCCACAGACCCTACTGAAGTGCCACCGAATTTTTGAATAATAATACTCACGACTTCTCCCTCTTTCTGAGCGTCGCCGCTCTTTTTCATGATGAAGAGTACAATCACAATCATCCTAAACGTTCATAGGACAGGATCTTTATAACAAAATCCTGCGCTGATAATAAAAAAAGCAATGAGAATAATATCTCATTGCTTTATGAACATACAGCAGAACATACAAATAGGTTCATCGGCATTGTGAGATAGCTCTCCAAGATTGAATCATCTTGACAATCCTGCATTTCTTAAACGCAGGACCAGCAGATATAGCATGAGACTATAACCACTTCGGCGATTCTCCCCTTTCCAGGCATGTCGGCGGGGCTCATCCCCCTCTTTACCTGTACTTTTGAAGTTCGCACCTCTATCACCACTTAAAAAGTGATAATGTTATAAATTTTTGTTAAGTATAGCACATAAAAAATTGTGATTCAATGCACAATTTTTAAATAAATTGAATTCATTTATTCAGCTGCTACTTCAACTTCTCCACCAATATCTTTGCCACGGCTTCTGGAATTCCGATTTCTGTAAATTCCTCCACTGTCGCTTCTTTCATCTTTTTCATTGAACCAAAGTGTTTAAGAAGCTGTTTTTTCCGTTTTGGACCGATGCCGTCGATGTCGTCAAGGGTCGACTGGAATGCGCTCTTTCCTCGAAGTTGACGGTGGAAGGTGATGGCGAACCGGTGAACTTCATCCTGGATCCGCTGCAGGAGATAAAATTCCTGGCTGCGCTTTTCGAGGGGGACGATCTGCAACGGGTTTCCGTAAAGCAGTTCCGACGTCTGATGCTTGTCGTCTTTCGCAAGGCCACCGATCGGGATGTCGAGACCCAATTCATTCTCAATCACATCCCTTGCCGCTTCGATCTGACCTTTTCCTCCATCGATGATGATGAGATCCGGTAAAGGAAGTCCGTCTTTCAACACTCTCGTATATCTCCTCCGGACAACCTCCCTCATGGAATCATAATCATCTGGCCCCTTGACGGTTTTAATCTTGTACTTGCGGTATTCGTTCTTGGCAGGTTTCCCGTCCAAGAAGACGATCATCGCCGAAACAGGATCACTTCCTTGAATATTTGAGTTATCAAAGGCTTCAATCCGGAAAGGCGTATAAATGCCCATATGATCCCCCAGGCGCTCAATGGCTTTAATCGTCCGCTCTTCATCTCTCTCGATCAGTGCGAATTTTTCTCCAAGTGCCTGCTTGGCATTTTTCTCTGCAAGCTTCACAAGCTCTTTCTTCTTTCCACGTTTCGGCCGGGTCATTTTTACCTCCAGAAGTTTTTCCGCGAGATCGATGTCAATCGCTTCAGGCAGAAAGATCTCTTTCGGCTTAAAGTGGTTGGATTTGGAGTAGAACTGACCTAAAAACGTGAGAAACTCATCCTCAGGTTCATTATAGAGAGGGAATAATGACACATCCCGCTCAATGAGCTTACCTTGCCGGACGAAGAATACCTGAACACACATCCAGCCCTTATCAACGAAATATCCGAACACATCACGATCCGTGAAATCGGTCATCGTCATTTTCTGCTTTTCCATGGTCGCTTCGATATGAAGAATCTGATCGCGGAATTCCTTCGCTCTTTCAAATTCCAGATTTTCCGAGGCTTCATTCATTTTCACCGTCAGCTGGTTCTTGATTTCCTTGTATCCGCCGTTCAAGAATCGGGTTATTTCATCTGTCATGTCACGGTATGTGTCTTTGCTCACTTCTTTAATACAGGGAGCAAGGCATTGGCCGATATGATAGTAAAGGCAGGCACGGTCGGGAAGATTCGAGCATTTCCGTAAAGGATACAAGCGGTCGAGAAGTTTTTTCGTTTCATTTGCCGCCCCGACATTAGGATAGGGACCGAAATACTTTCCCTTTCCCCGTTGGACCTTTCTTGTGGTAATGAGTCTCGGGTGGCGTTCATTCGTTAACTTAATGAACGGATAGCTTTTATCATCCTTCAACATGACATTGTATTTAGGGTCATACTTTTTGATCAAATTCATTTCGAGGACAAGGGCTTCCAGGTCAGATGACGTCATGATGTACTCGAAATCCTCGATCTCCCCTACCAGCCGCTGGGTTTTCGCATCATGGGAGCCGGTGAAATAGGAACGCACCCGGTTTTTCAATACTTTGGCCTTTCCCACATAGATGATCGTACCCTGCCTGTCTTTCATTAAATAACAGCCCGGTTGGTCGGGAAGCAGCGCTAATTTATTCGTGATATTCTGATTCATCCTTCTTCCTCCTCCCTCTGTTTCTCCCATTTATATAATGTCAGGTCGTGATAGATGGGATCGATGAGCTCACTGGAATGGAAATGCTTCTCGACTTTAACGAATCCATCCACCTGGATCCCCTGTTTTTTAAACCCTTCGACTACTTTATCTGTCAGATAAATATCCCGTTCAGGGTAATACCCTGCGTCAGTGGTAAACACTTCGTACGTTTGTACTTTCTTATGAATAAAAGGGACGTCAAGATACTCGAGTACCCTGGACTCTTCCCATGTATATACGACGAGAGGCTTTCCTTTCCCTTCACTCTCTAAATAATCGGCCATTTGATAGACAGCCGGAACGTCCGATGCATGTTTATATAATAACGTACTTGTATGGTAAACCTGAAGCAGAAGGAATGAGAGGACAAGTTTGAAACCTGCCCGGGAAAGTCGTTGTGAAAGCAGCTTTCCCGCTCCAAGGAACAAAGCGATCCCGATCAAAGGCAAAGCATGACGGGGCTTCATCACATTCTGGGCAAAAAGGGCCCAAAGAAAATAACTTCCCATTAGCATCAGCATCAGGCTTGTCATATAACGATTCCCATGCGAATCCTTCCTTACTGCAGCCAAACCGACCACCATTAGAATGAGAAGGAGCAGGGATTCACCTACACCCCCAACCCAAATCGTGTTGACAAAGATCAGTTTCACGATTCTGTCCAAGAGGCTTAGACCTGAGGCGCGGATCGTTCCCCCCCATTCTTGAAAATGTCCGTTCGTGAAGGAGAGGCCCAATCGGAGGAAGCTTTCATATCCCCCTTCTGACATGCTGATGCCCGCTACCCAGAGGAGCTGGAACAGGATTGCAATGAGGAGGTAAACGAAGGTATCCAGAAATGTTACCATGCCTTCCTTCCACTTTCTGTACAGGACCATCAGGATCCCGATTCCAAAGACCAGATAGGATAATCTGATTCCAAGAAGCAGGCTGAATAGGAACAGGGGAAGGATGAGAAATCCGTTATGAGTTCTCTCATTGGCGAAAACCAAACTCCATATGTACCACCACATCACCCCGACTGCCGCTCCCTCGGACATCGGCTGATTCACCATCAGGACTGTGAAGCTGCTCGTATAAACGATCGCCGCTGCCATCCCTGCATAAGCCGGTCGCACGATTCGTTTCATCAACAGAAAAAGAGGGATGATCGCACTTCCATATAGGATGATATTAAATAGGGTCAGGGCTTGGACGGGATCTCCCACCATCAGATGAAGGACCTTGCCTCCCAAGATGAAATAAGGATATCCTGGGAAATGGGGCTGCATCTGATACATATCAAAATGCAGGACACCCAGTGCAAAATCCACCATATCCCAAGTAGCCGCGTAGGATGGGATCCACATCACCTGAAGAACAAAAATAGCCATCACAGCAAATGCCCCTGCCACATTCGGCCAACTCATAAACTCCCCACTCTTCACTCTCAACGACTTCACCCTCATACTTTGTTAGACTCTCAACCATTAAAAAAAGCACCAAACATACATTCCTTTAAAGAGTGTACACCTTTCGAAAAGGGTGTTCAATCTTTAAGGGTAATGAGGTTTGGCACTGATACAATTTATTTAGCTTGTGGACTCAAATCCTTCACTCCGCCTTTGACCTCTTCCTTTGCTTTCACCGACTCCCGCTTCGGTGCAGTCAGGAAGTAAATCGCTACGAAATAGCCGATATACGAAATCACTTCTTCGATGGACGGCATGGAAGAATATCCGAACAACGCTTTAAGGAAAATGCCTACATCACCGGATAACAACGGGGCAGTTCCCGTATCACGCAAGTAATGGGCGTAATCGATCGGATGCTCAGGCAGTAACCAGGTCAGGTCGTAAAGATGTGGAATCACACTGCCGATCAACCCTATATCCTGCATCATGGAAATCGCCTGTACAAGAAGTCCTGCAGATATGAGGATAATGAATGCACCGGTCACTTTAAAGAAGCTCTTTAATGAAATTCTCATTGTGCCTTTAAAGAAGAAGTAAGCTACGACACAACCGATGACGACTCCCGTAATCGCTCCCCAGCCCTGCATGGCCGCTCCGATATCCCCACCTGTGATGGCGGCGAAAAAGAATACGGTTTCCACACCTTCGCGGAGCACAACGAGGAACGAGTGGATCACCATCCCGACGATATTACCTGTCGAAATAAAATGCTTCATTTTCCCTTCCATGTTTCCTTTAAGATCACGGCTGTGCTTCGCCATCCAAAAGACCATCTGGGTAAGAAGGACGGAGGAGACCAGCATGATGCCGATCTTCAGGTACATCTCGCTTCCCATGGCGGCAAATCCCGTAAAGACGACCTGAAAGAGCATCGCTACGCCTACACTGGCTATTATCGCTAATCCTGCACCCAGCCAGACAAACTTTGTAAACCGGCCATGATTCGTTTTCTTCAGATAGGTAGTGATGATCCCGATGATCAGTAACGCTTCCAGGACTTCACGAAAGGTGATCAGTAAAGCTTGTAATTCCACATTAGTTCCCCCTTACTTGCTTAAAGACTATTTCTATAGTGACCTTATTTACGTTTTCTGACGGCATACACAATCGCTGCAGCAAGAACCCCCACGATAATGATGATGGGTAACCAGTTCTTCAGGTTGGAAATATCCGTCCACTCCTGTTTCCCGCTTGATTCCTCAGTGGCACTTTCAGAAAAATGTCCGACTTCAAGACTTTTAATGTCGAATTCTTTTTGCAGCGAATCCACTATGACTGTTTTACTTTCTTTAAAAGCGTCCTGATCGGATTCCTTTGTTCCGACTCCGAACAACCCCGGGTTCCCGAGGGATGAGAGCGCTTGATCGAATTCAGTCCTGATCTTTTGATCCAATTCAGGGTTTTCCCCTTCTACTTTCGGGGATAACGTTTTATATGTAGCAAATCCTTTTGCGAGTAATCGCTTACTCGTATCATATTCCGAGAAGTTTTTATCAATGCTTTCAAGTCTTCTGGCAATATTGAGGACAAGGAGTTCATCCAGGTTTTCAATTGCCTCTTTCTTTTCTTTGTTATCAAGGTTCTGAAGGATGATCTTCGAAGGTTCTTCACCCATATGCTGATCCACTTCTTCTCGAACCGTTTCATAAATCTTTTTGGACTCTGAATAATTCGGAGGGTCTTCATCAAGCTTGATCATGATTTCTTTATATGCTTCTGCTATTTTCTCCTCACTCGGGTCGCCGTATGAATAGGCGGATGCCTGTGAAGACAGCATGATACTTCCTAATAAAAACAGTAGTACGGTGGTTATGAACGATTTTTTCATGTATGATTCCCTCCTATTTTCAATGATAATGATTATCATTCGTATTGTCAATAAAAAATAAGTACTCAAGCATAGGAGCCGGAGTACTTATTTTTTGTTAAAGATGAGGTTTTATGTTGTTATTTTGCAAAATGGTTCGTTCCTTCATCTGAAGGGATGTAATGAGCCTGCTCTTCCACATATACCTTCTCCACCGGTTTTTTCATCTCTTGTATAATGGCGGGAAGAACAGAAGACATATAGGCTTTGAACTTAATGAAGGACCGGCCCGTCGTTCTCACATAATACAAAATCGGGATTTCCTTCACCCGAAATCCTTTACGGATAAGGTTCAAGGTTAACACTTGAGCATAATTGTAATCATGTATGATTTCTGCATGTTCCATGGCCTGTCTCGAGAACGCCCTCATACCGGACTGCCCATCGTAGATCCACTTTCTGAGAAGGACGCATTGAAGAAGGGTAAAACAATAGTTGCCCAACCGGCGGTGAAGCTTCATCCCATTGATGGTACCCAAGAATCTAGACCCCATGGTATAATCTGCTTCCCCTTTAAAAATCGGCTGCAATAGTTCGGGTATTTGTTCTGGCGGGTACTCTCCATCCGCATCAATCATGACCCCGATGTGAGCATGGAGGTCAAAGGAAGCACGCAGTCCTTCTCTCACCGCGGCACCCAGGCCCCGATTATTCTCAAATGTTATGATGTGATCGGCACCAGACCTTTTAGCCACTTCAACCGTTCGATCCGTTGACCCGTCATTGATGACCAATACTTCCACATCTACGGAAGGATGGAAGGAGCGGGGCACCCGCTTAATGACATCCCCGATCGACTCTTCTTCATTATGGGCCGGCATAAACACAATGACTTTCTGTTTATTCATGTTGCTTCCAACGCTCCTTTAACGCCTCGTTGAGGACAGGTCCCCTGCTGTGACTCGGAAATGGCGCCCCTAATAAATGGGCGATGGTAGAGGCCATGGAAACGAGACTGTGCTTCTCCTGGACTTTCTCTCCCTGTTTGATCCCCGGGCCGACCATAAAGAATGGGACGTATCTTTCCCCTTCATCCAGATGACCATGTCCGCCGATTCCATCTGCCTGTCCGTGATCCGCACATATCATAAGGGTCGTGTTCTCCATCTTCCCTTCCGTTTCGAGCCACTTGACGTATTCTTGTATCAGGCGATCCGCCTCTTCAATCTTTTCGATGTATTCATCATATAGGACGCCCCTGCTGTGCCCGATTTGATCTGTACCGATCAATTGGACAATGAATAGATCAGGGTCCTGTTCTTCCATGATGACTTTCGCTTTATTGATAATATTTCGATCTGCTTTGTCTTTATGCATCACGGCAGTGACCGTCTCAACATCTTTGCCGAAGGAATCCACCAGATGGGCAATCCCCAGCATCTTCCCTTTTTTCCCTACTTTCCGTAGAGAATCAAAGATGCTTTCCACCTTGATCCCAAGCTTCCAGACCATATTGGATTTCATGCCGTGTTCCTTCGGATAAGTGCCTGTGAACATGGACGAAAAGCAGACAACCGTTCTTGCAGGATAGACGGTTTCCATATTCAAATACTCGGTCCCCTGTTCCATCAATGAATCAAGATATGGCGTATTCGCTTCATAGAAGCGTTCTTTCCTCATACCGTCGATCACGATGACAACCACTTTTTCATTCATCAGCTCCTCGTCAATCGCCTCACCGGTTGTAAAGGAGTCATACTGCTTCGGCTTCCAGTCAAAAAGGAAATGGTGAAGAATGAACGCTAAAGCGAATACTGCACCGCAGAATACGAAATAATGAGTGGCCGGAAGCAGTTCCCCTGTGGCTAGATTCGTCATCATTCCATCCCACACCGCTAGCAGCAGCAGGAATTTCGGAAGCTGTTCCTGGGCATTTCCGCTCGTTGAGTCACTGTTCTTCAACACCAGTTTCCAAAAACGGGTGAAATTCAGCCAATCCGTCCCGATCCGGAGATGGTAATAAAATGTTCCCCAGAAAAAGACGGTAAAAAAGAAATAAAGACCAATCCCGAAGCCCCACAGAGCTAAATTGGGTGATTCAAAGAATAACAGATAGCCGATGATCGGAATCCATAAATAGTTTCTCAGGAACAACGGAAAATCATAATAGAAATACAAAATAAATAGGGGTAGGGTAAACAGCAAGCTTATGAGGAATGGAAACCATTCCCCTTGCAGCAACCCTTGTAAATGAAAGAGTGTCATGGTCCCTATGACAAAAATAGGGGTGAATGGTTTCCCTTCATTCAGCAGGTTCCAGCATCTGGCCGCCGTTTTTTCAAATTTTGATGCGCTCTTCAATTTCATTCATCCTTTCATCCTGCTCCACCGTTTCACATTTTTGATGGAAACGGGGCATACAGCAATTACGATTCCTCCTGCTATAAAGGAGAATATAAACTTTAACCCATGACTCACGATCGCCATGGAAAGACCAATGCCAAGTGGGATACCGGCAGTAAGCAATGTATAGCTCATGACCGATTCATACGTACCAATTCCTCCAGGGGCAAATTGAAATAACTGGCCGATGATCGTCACACTATTGACCCAAACCGCCTTACCCATAGATAGGGGTTCAAGCATGATTATGGAAACTCCATAAAGAATGGCCCCTTCCAATATCCAGCTCATGAATACGAGGGTGATGACCAGGAGCCCCCTGCCGCCTGATAAGGCAGCTTTCAGCATACTGAACTGCATGCAGAGAAAGTCGGAAGCGACGTACCTTAGTAGAAGTACCCCTATCAATACAGAACCCACGACCAATCCAATCGAGTATAAACCCGGCAGTTTTAGTGGCAGCGGAATAAAGAGCAGCCCGATTCCTGCCAGAATCATGAGAAATAAAATGTCCATCACTCTCAAGACAAATACAGAATGAAACGAGCGTGCAACACTGATTTGCTTTTCACGCTGATTCATCACCATGACCCGCAGCCCGTCTCCTACCTTCAACGGAAACACATGATTGAACAACAAACTGTAAAACAATCCGATTAAACAGCTTGATAATCGCACATGTTCATTCAGGTAGATTTTCCACGCCATCCCCTTCAGTAAAAAAGATAAAAAATAGATTCCCAGAACACTGAATAGGATAAAAGGGTGTTCAACCATCTGCCCGATGGCTTCCATCATAAACTCTTTGTCAAAATAGAAGGTGACCAGGATGAAAAACAGTCCCAGTAATACTAATCTAACAGCATTTTTTGCGAAATTATAATACGTTTTGTTCATGTTCTTTCATCCATTGAACCGTTCTTTTTATACCTTCTTCAAATGAGACAGAAGGAGAATAGCCGAGGATCTCTTTTGCTTTCATACTATCTGCATATGTTGTCGTGACATCCCCGACTCTTCTATCCGTGACGCAGAGCTCAAGAGAGGGGAAGTGTGTTCTCAGTTCACTTATCAGGTCCTCCATAGAAGCCGGCGAACCATTGCCGAGGTTAAATGTTCCCGACGCTTCACTTCTGACCGCCTTATATGTACCATCCACGATATCATCTATGTATGTATAATCCCTCTTATTTTCCAGTCCATATATCGGGATTTCCTGACCATTCATCAGCTTTTTGATAAACGAATAAATAGCCATGTCGGGTCTGCCCCATGGCCCATAAACCGTAAAGAAACGAAGGATCGTCAAGTCCATTCCATAAATGGACGCATAGGCTTTACAGAACGATTCGGCACTGTACTTTGCAGCGGCATATGGAGACACTACCTCACCCGTTGCGTCATCTTCTTTTGATGGTTTGTGACCGGTATTTCCATAAACGGATGAAGAAGAAGCGAAGACAAATTTCCTGATGCCGCTCTCCCCCGCTATCCGCAGCGTGTTGATGGTCGCCTTGATGTCGTAATCGACATATTCATTCGGCACACGCAAGGAATGGGAAACGCCTGGAATGGCCGCCAGGTGGACGACGCAATCGGCTTTAAAATCATGAAATACTTCTTGTAATTCCTGTTCATCTAGTAGTAAATCTTTTTGGACGAAGCGGAATGAACCCATTTCCCTCACAAAGGACAACTGCCTCTTTTTTCTTTCAGGTGAATAATAGGGATGAAAGCTGTCTATGATCAACAGCTCGTGTTTCTCTTCAATGAGCTTTCTGGATAGATGGGATCCGATGAACCCGGCACCGCCTGTAACAATAATCTTCAATTCCTTACACCTCGTACATTACGATTTAATCATTTCTATATTGTACCTCACATAAGTGAGAAAGTGAAAAAGGGTTGACCCCAATGTGCAAAAAAGCGCCATCCCCCAAGCAGAACTTGAAGGATGGACTTTACACACTATTCAGGGTCAACCCAATAAACTATTTATTCGCTTTCGCCACCACATCATTCAATACGTTCTGAATGTCCGTTCTGAGCGTTTCTGCTTTCTCTTTATCCTGTGACTTAACAGCTTCTAAGTAGCTTTGAGCATCGCTTGATAGAGATTCATATTCTTCTTCTCCCATGAGACTCTTTAGATCTGATGAGATAAGGTCAATGAACAGTGCACCTTCCAAGGCTGTGATTGCCGCTTTATCTTCGCCCCAGTTCTCTCCACTTTCCTCATATTCGTGTATGGCGATTTTAGAGAAACCGCGAACAAATGCATGGTTCACTGCTTCAGGGTCGATGGATGTCACATCGGTTTGCAGATCGAATTGTTTGTTAATCATTTCTGCTTCTTCAGGAGCATTCCCTGATAGATAACTATCAAGAGATTGATAGAATGCCCAGCCTTCTGCCTGCTCTGCTTTTGCAGCTTCAGCATTTTCCTTCGCTTCTTCAGAGGCTTTCATCGCATAACCGTTCGGAAGGGCACCTGCTGCAAGATAAAATGTCTTCATGAGCGTCTTATCCACAACTTGTTTGCCCAGTTGGAAGCCGAGCTCATCATCCTCTTCGACCGCCTTCTCCATTTCACTGAATCCACCATTTATCGCATCAATCATTTTCGTATCATAAGCCTGGTCACGCTTTTGAACAGTTGGCTCAAGAATGTCATAGAACTCTTTCGCTTCTGCTATTTCTTCATTCACTTCTTCTTTATTTCCCCAGTTTTCCGCTACTTCCGTAAATTCATGCTTCATCGATGTATAGAAAACTTTTTGCATTAATTTATCAAAAATCTGTGCTACCACCACTTGATCGAGGGAACCATCCTTACCTGCTTCAAGAGCTGTGGAAATATGTTCATCCACTTTACCTTCAGTTTCCTGATCACGTTTTTGCACAAGCTCCTGTAAGTCATCCTTATAAATGGACGTCACTTTATCATAATCGACTTCTTTGTCTTCTTTCGCTTTTGAAAGTTCAGCCTTTGCTTCTTCAAATGAGGCAGAGAAATCAATGTCCGCTTGTTCAGCTTCATCTTCTTTTTCAACCTGTTTTGAATCATTTGAAGCAGACGTTTTGTCCTCACTGCTCTTCTCATCTGTTCCACAACCCGCCAAAACGGAACCTGTTAATAAGAATGCTGCAAAAATCTTCGTTAAATCTCTCTTTCTCATATGTATAAACCTCCGACTGTTTAATTGATAATGATTTTCAATTCCATTTAAATTATATCGAGAACGATTCTCATAGTCAACGAGTTTTTGAAAATTTATTGGCGGGGAACACTTTAGGGAGTTCGTTGCAGTGTATTGGGGGGGTAAAACAACAATAGAGTAGGGTGACCTTTCTCAAGGCCACCCCCTCATCAAACCGTACGTGCCCTATTAAGGCATACGGCTTACCAATGTGATTCCGCTTAGTTCAAGATGATGCAAACTTATTCGCACAGTGTATTTTAGAAAGTCGTTGTGAAGAAAAGTATTCCTCTCCCTTTTCTTTTGCTCTCTCCAGACTTCTTTTGTATTTCTTCTTTTGCTTATCTTTCATGTATTGGAGGTAGTATTCAATACCATCTCCATACTGTTTTCCGTAATATATTTGAAAAGCAGATTTAAGACCTGTACACGCAAAGAATTCAATGTTCCATTTCGTACTCATCACCCATCCTTTTCGTTGTGAAGGATGTTTGTGAAGCATAGCGACTCTCAGCCTTCGGCGAGTGTAAGAATCTATTGCCAGTAGTTCATCTCTGAATATGTTGAAACAACAGTTCAGTCGATATCCCTTCTCTTTGAATTCTTCAATCGCTTTCCACAAGGTTAGATAGAAGTTTACCTTTCCTTGAATGATGGAGTTTACGCGTTGGTACCACGCTTCTCTGCTTAAGGTGAGTGTTTTCCTGGTGGCTCTCTTAATTTTCATTCGAAAGTCTTTCCAGGTCTCATCTTTTGGTTTGGCTAAATAGTAAGGTTTACCATCCTTCTTACGTTTTCTCCAGTGTTGGAACGTAAAACCAATAAAGTCGAAATCATCATGATTGAAATCGACAATTTTAGTCTTCTCGATAGAAATTTCCAGACCTAGTTCATCGAGTTTCTCTTTTGTGATTTGTTCGGCTTTCTTAATGTCCTCTTTGGATTTGGCGAAAAGGAGGAAGTCATCGGCATACCGTACAAATCGAATGCCGTGTAAATCAAGTGTCCAATCCAGTTCGTTCAGATAGATATTCGCTAAAAGTGGAGAAATCACTCCACCTTGAGGAGTACCTGAATCTGAGCGATGGTAGGTCCCTTCTTCCATGTATCCAGCTTTTAGCCATTTCCAAATCATGTCTAGGACTGTACCGTCCGCTACATATTTGTTTAGGACCTTCATCAGTTTCTTGTGCGGGATATTGTCAAAGAAGCCTTTGATATCGCAATCATAAATGTGATTGTATCCTTGTTCAATATTCCACATTATAATTTGTACAACTCGTTTGGCTCCGCGATTTTGACGATACCCACATGACCAATTATGAAAGATATGGTCATCGAATTTTGGTTCTAATACGTTTCGCAGAGATTGTTGAACAATCCGATCTTCGACCGTAGGAATACCGAGAGGTCTCTGTTTTCCATTCTTCTTGCGTATATAGGAGCGTCTGACAGGAGTAGGCTCATATTCTTTCGCTCTCAGTTTGCCGAGTAGATTATCTAGATTTTCATCCAGGTTCTCCTCATACTTTTCAAGAGTTACTTCGTCGATTCCACCTGAACCTTTGTTGGCTTTTACTTTCTCCCACGCACTTTTCAATTTACGGTCAAACAGTAGTTGTCCGTATACACTATGCCATTTAAGCTTTAATTCTTGATTCACTACGTATTCCACACCTTTCATTGTGTACATTCAGTTCGTTTATACCGAAGTATCGTGGTCTGTTGTCATTACACACCTTTACTTGTGTAGAGTCACAAGGTCGTTCCCCTTCCGTTCACCAGATGTTTTGTCATCTGGCTACTTCCGTACTATGAGAACGTCTGACTTCTCTATCCACATTATCCATTTCGGAATTCCTTATAGGACAATGCCCTGACGGTAAGATAGAGATCTCACGGGGTCATCGCACTTTCCTTCTGTACATACCCAGCACCATCACTTGATAAGTTGAGCTCATTCGGCTGATTCTTTGAATGAACACCTTTAAGACTTCCCATTATTTTCGCATGGTCGCCAACTTACCCAGCCGCCGTGCTTCACACTTTTTGCATTTGGGTCTGCACATCCGACTACGGGTCTCTCGATTATCCGCATCTCCTCCGAACACAATCTCACAATTATGCCCTAGATTAGTCTTCGTTAGTTGTATCAGCACTCTAACGGAAGGACTTTCACCTTCGAGACGATGAATCTTCCGGGATTCGGGAGCCGTTTATACTACGTATCGTACTCCAACCCTTAACAATTCATCTTGAGTGTGGAACACTCAAGGTGCGACTGCCCGTCGCACAAAAAACCGGAGCTGAAATTCAGCCCCGGTCTTCCATCGACATTTCTTATGCGTGTTTGTTTAATAATTCAGCAAGTGCTTCCTTAGGTTGGAAACCGATTACTTTGTCTACCACTTCGCCGTCTTTAAGGACAACTAAAGTCGGGATACTCATAACCCCGTATTTACCTGCTGTTTCCTGGTTTTCATCAACGTCTACTTTGACGATTTTCACTTTGTCGCCCATTTCGCTATCAAGCTCTTCCAGTACGGGAGCGATCATTTTACAAGGTCCACACCAAGGAGCCCAGAAATCTGCAAGTACCAGTCCAGAGTTTGTATCCGTTGTGAATGATTGATCAGTTGCATGTGTAATAGCCATATATATGCGCCTCCTAAAATCTTTGAATGTAACGTAAGTATATCACCGTTTTTTTATGGATGCTATCTTTCTGCTCGTAGGTAATATTCCCGTTTGAATATGGAATATACTCGGGGGAGAAAAAATAAGGCGCAGCCCGTGATTCAGCTACGTCCTTATTTGTATTCATATTATTCTCATACCCCTTAATCGTTCCTGTAAACGTATGGACGGATTAAACGGATTAAGAAGAAGATACTTTTAATTTCTTGAATTCTTCCGTTAACATCGGTACCACTTCAAACAGGTCTCCAACGATTCCGTAATCCGCTACGTTAAAGATATTCGCTTCAGGATCTTTATTGATCGCAACGATGACCTTGGAGTTGGACATACCCGCTAAATGCTGGATAGCTCCTGAAATACCACATGCAATGTACAGATCAGGCGTTACGACTTTACCTGTTTGACCAATTTGTAATGAGTAGTCGCAGTAGTCAGCGTCACACGCACCACGGGAAGCTCCGACAGCTCCACCAAGCACGTCAGCAAGTTCCTGAAGAGGATTGAATCCATCTTCACTCTTCACTCCGCGACCGCCGGCGATGATGACTTTCGCTTCAGAAAGATCCACCCCTTCGCTTGCTTTGCGAACGACTTCTTTAATGATCGTACGTAAGTCTTTAATATCGACAGAAAGGGAGGTAACTTCTCCTGTACGTGACTCATCCTTCGCCAAAGGCTCGATGTTATTTGGACGAATCGTCGCAAAGATTACACCGTCAGTCACGATTTTCTTTTCAAATGCTTTTCCTGAATAGATCGGTCTTGTAAAGACGAGGTTACCGCCTGCTTCCTCAAGATCCGTTGCATCCGAAATCAATCCTGTGCTGAGTTTGCTTGCCACTTTAGGAGACAGGTCTTTTCCAAGTGCTGTATGGCCGAAAATGATTCCTTCAGGCTTCTCTTCATCAATGACTGACAGAATCGCCTGTGAATAGCCATCTGAGGTGTACTGTTCCAGTTTATCATCTTCAACTACCACTACTTTATCGGCACCATATTGAATCATTTCGTTTCCTAAAGCGCTTACACTTTTGCCGATTAAAACGCCCACAACTTCTCCGCCTTCAGATACTGTCTTACCTCCTGCAATCGCTTCAAAGGAAACATTACGTAATGATCCGTCCCGAACTTCTCCAAGTACTAATACTTTTCTCGCCATGTTAAAATACCCCCTGAATGTTAGTTATTCCTGTGATTCCCGCTTATATAACTTTCGCTTCATTGCGAAGAAGGGAAACAAGCTCTGATACTTGAGCGTCCAATTCGCCTTCTAATACTTTACCGGCTTCCTTCTTCGGTGGAAGGTAGATTTCAATTGTCTTGGTCTTCGCTTCTACATCATCTTCGTCTAAATCGATATCGTCCAATTCCACTTCATCCAAAGGCTTCTTCTTTGCCTTCATGATTCCAGGAAGGGATGGGTAACGAGGTTCGTTCAATCCTTGTTGAGCTGTCACTAAGAGTGGAAGGGACGTTTCGATGACTTCTGAATCCCCTTCAACGTCACGCGTGACCGTTACCGTTTCACCATCGATTTCCAGTTTCGTGATCGTCGTTACATAAGGAATATCAAGCTGTTCTGCCACACGTGGGCCGACTTGTCCAGATCCACCGTCAATGGCTACATTACCTGCAAGGATCAAATCTACTTCCTGCTCTTTTAAATAGTGAGCAAGGATCTTGGCTGTTGTGAATTGATCTCCATGATCAAGATCATCCTCTGTATTGATAAGGACTGCTTTATCAGCACCCATTGCTAAAGCGGTTCTCAATTGCTTTTCGCTTTCTTCCCCTCCGACAGTCACCACTGTCACTTCGCCGCCATGTGCATCACGGACTTGAATTGCTTCTTCGACTGCATATTCATCGTAAGGATTTATGATAAATTCAGCCCCGTCTTCGGCAATTTGACCGTTTTGGATCGAAATTTTCTCCTCAGTATCAAACGTTCTTTTCAAAAGTACATAGATGTTCATTCGTAAGTCCCTCCTAATAATGTAAACATTCTTTCCCTTAAAAAGATTTCGACAATTCAACCCCTTTGAATGGGCAGCATTGACATTCAACACTGCCCCTCAATTAGAGTTTACTATATTACTAGAATGTATTCTAGCCTTTAAAGTGTGGTTCTCTCTTTTCAACGAACGCCGAAATACCTTCCTTGGCATCCGCGGACACAAATATTTCACCAAACAGATCCGATTCTCTCATAACACCTTCATAGAACCGGTCATCTTTTGTATAACTTAATAGTTCAATGGCAGCCTTCATGGCTCCCGGGCTCTTCTTCGCAATCTTATCGGCCATTTCTTTCGCCTTATCGAAAAGCTCGTCCTCAGGGTACGCCTTATTGGCAAGACCCCACTGAACCGCTTCTGTTCCGCTGATCGGGTCACTCGTCAACAGCATTTCTGCCGCTTTCGCCCGTCCAACCAGTTTCGGAAGGCGCTGGGATCCTGCAAATCCGGGAACCAGCCCGAGTTGAAGTTCCGGTAAGCCTAGTTTGGCATTTTCACTCACCAATCGGATATGACAGCCCATTGCGAGTTCCAGTCCGCCACCTAAAGCGGCACCATGAATGGCTGCAATGATCGGTTTCGGGAAGTTCTCCATCCGTTCAAAGACGTCCTGACCTTTTTTCGCAAGCTTGGAGAATTCCTCACCAGTTTCGATCGTCGTGAATTCCTTGATATCGGCACCAGCCGAGAAGAAGCGTCCTTCACCTTTCAGTAAGATCACCCGGACATCCGAATTGGTTTCAAGTTCATCAAGAACCGCGTCGATTTCCTTGATGAGTCCACTTGCGAGTGCATTTGCGGGAGGTCTTTGAATCAGGACCGTTGCAACCTGTCCCTCTAAGACCCATGATAAACTTTCCATCTCTAATCCCCCTAAACTAGTTTAGTTCCTGCCTCCGCATCCATGAAGCAATAGCTTATGAATAGCAGGGACTTGTTCGACTAAGTCGTATTTTTGATCGTTCATCACCCATGTTGTCGCCATTTCATCCAGAGTACCAAAGATCATCTGGCGGGCGAGGCGAACATTAAGATCACTTGAGAACTCGCCTGATTCGATCCCGCTGATCAGGATCTTATCGACTAATTCCAGATAGCCCTTTAACACATCATTTATTTTCAATCGGATATCTTTATTCGATTGTCTAAGCTCCAATTGTGTGACGATGGCGAGATGATGATCATCCGACAGTATCCTACAATGATTTTCAATCATCACTAATAATTTCTCTGAAACTGTCTGTTTTCCTGCAACAACTTCTTCAATTTTTTCGACAAAGAGAACCATTTTTTCTTTAAACAACGAAATCAGGATATCTTCTTTGTTTTTAAAATAAAGATAGATGGTTCCGTCAGCCACACCTGCCTGTTTGGCAATCTTTGACACCTGTGCCTGGTGGTACCCGTTTTCTGCTATCACAATAACAGCAGCATCGATTATTTGCATGTATTTTGGTTTATTTCGTTTCATAAGTTTAGACCTGCCTTAACAAAATATGAATGACCGTTCATTCATATTTCAATAATAAAAGGTTTCTCATTGATTGTCAAGAAGGATCCCTGTCCCACTTCCAATCAAAAAGAAAAAGCTCAAGTGGGTGATCATCTAACTTGTTTTCTGCTCATCCTCGATCTTTTTCCGCTCCTCATCCACGAGGGCCCTTCTGAGGATTTTCCCTACAGCTGTTTTAGGCAGTTCCTTCCTGAATTCATAAATCCTCGGCACTTTATAGGCAGCCAGGTATTTACGGGAGTATTCATTCAGTTCCTCCTCAGTCAGGGACTCTCCTTCTTTCAAGACAACGTATGCCTTGACGGTTTCCCCTCTATACGGATCTGGAACCCCTGCTGCGACAACTTCCTGAATCGCTGGATGTTCGTACAGGACTTCTTCAATTTCCCGGGGATAGATATTAAAGCCGCCGGCAATGATCATATCCTTCTTACGATCCACTACGTAAAAATAGCCCTTTTCATCCATATACCCTATATCTCCCGTCAACAGCCATCCGTCCTTTAACGTTTGTTCCGTTTCCTCAGGCCGGTTCCAGTATCCTTTCATCACCTGTGGACCTTTGACGACGATCTCACCCATCTCATTTGGAGGCAGGGGTTCTCCCGTTTCCATTGAAAACACGGCACTGTCCGTACCCGGCCATGGGACACCGATACTTCCCTTTATCCTCGCTTTATCCCAAAGGAAATTGGAATGAGTGACGGGGGATGATTCGGTCAATCCGTATCCTTCGACGAGCTTCCCACCCGTGACTTCCTCGAACTGCTGCTGCACCTCAACCGGTAATGGCGCACTTCCACTAAGACATGAATCGATGGATGATAAGTCATATTTCTTTAAATCCGGGTGATTCAAGAGTCCGATATAGATCGTCGGAGCTCCTGGAAACAGGGTAGGCTTCAGCTTCTGTATCGTCTTCAATGTTGTTTCTGCATCAAATTTAGGAAGCAGGATCATCTTATATCCCTGCATGACGGAGAGAATCAGCACGGCAGTCATGCCATACACATGAAAGAATGGAAGGATCCCGAGCATTCTTTCTTCCCCTTTTTTACACTTATACAGCCAGGCATCGCACATGGAGGCATTGGCCACCAGATTCTTATGGGTCAGCATGACACCTTTAGGGAAACCTGTCGTACCGCCTGTGTATTGGAGCAGGGCCAGATCATTTTCAAAATCGAATCCTTCCTGGGATATCGCTTCAGCCACCGCCGTTTTCATGATTTCCGTGAATAAATGATTCTGACCTCTATGGTCCACCTTCACGACGATACCATATTGTTTCTTCTGGATGAATGGGTAAATGAGATTCTTAGGGAATGGAAGATAGTCTTTGATAGCGGTTACAATGATGTGCTCAAGATCGGTGTTTTTCATCACTTTCGATACTCTTGGATACAGAATGTCCAATGTAAGGATCACCTTGGCTCCGGAGTCTTTCATTTGATATTCGATTTCCCTTTCCATATATAATGGATTGGTTTGCACCACCACACCGCCTGCATAAAGGATGCCGTAATAGGCAATGACGGATTGGGGGGTATTGGGAAGCATGATCGCCACCCGATCGCCTTTGTTGATCCCCAGTGTTTTAAGGTAGCCGGCGAACTTGAGAGCCGATTCGTATAGTTCGTTGTATCCTATCTCTTTGCCCATGAAATGAATCGCTGCTTTATCTCCATACAGTGAAGCAGCTTCGGTCAAATAGGACTGCAAAGGTTTTTCAACAAGGTTGAGCTCCTTTGGTATTTCCGCCGGGTATTCAGCAAGCCATGGTTGGTTCATTGTAATCCCTCCTTCTGAATAGTTAGAAAATTTATTCTATTCATTATTATAATATAAGGGGACTTCAGTTACAATTTGAAAAAATCGCTGACCATACTTTCTTCCTATCTATGAAGCTTGACCTATCTTACAGAACTTTTTTCAAAAGAAAAAAGACTGCCTATTCAACCATATGACAGTCTGTTTGTACAATATTATTATTTTGGGATTGCGTTTTCCCCCTGAGTCTCCACAATCAAGTAAAGAACAGCATATAGATGATGCCGACGACTATAAAGCCGCCGCACAGGGTGAGCAGAACTTTCGCCAATGTTTCCATATTCCCTCTCCTTACGATATACCGGCTCCTATGACATAGGATAATCCGACTGAAATGACCAGTGATATGAAGCCTACCGCCCGGTTATCATTTTCAATTTCCTCATCAATCCTGAATTTCGGTGTCAGGAATTCATAAATGAAATACCCGATCAACAGCAGGAAAAAGCCAAACACACCCCATCCAATCGTCGTGAGGATGGTATCGTTATGACTGATGGAATGCCGGAAAATATTCGCGATTCCGAATATTTTCCCTCCCGTTGCCATGGCGACGGCCATATTTCCTTTTTTGATTTCTTCCCAGTTCCGATATTTCGTCACCAGTTCAAAGATCGCTAAGAACAACACCAGACAAAGGATGACCACACTGTAATTCCCAGCCGTTTGAACAAATTCATTTTCCCAAAAGTTCTCCATCGTAAAGCTCCCTTTACCTTGTTATTTAAATTGAACGACCGTTACGCCCGTGCCACCTTCACCTGCATCCCCGAAACGGATGCTCTTGACCGACCGGTGATTCTTCAAGTACTCCTGTACTCCCTGTCTTAGCGCTCCCGTTCCTTTTCCGTGGATGATGGAAACGCGTGGGTAGCCTGCAAGCAGAGCGTCATCAATGTACTTCTCAACCCTCGATAAGGCATTTTCAAAACGCTCTCCGCGCAAGTCAAGTTCGAGGCTGACATGAAAGTCTTTCCCTTTCACCGTAGCAAGGGGTTTCGTTTCGACCTTTTGTTGAGATTGAATGAATTCAAGATCCGTTTCCTTCACTTTCATCTTCATGATGCCCATCTGGACCTGCCATTCCTTCGCCGATACCCGCTCGATCAAATGACCCTTTTGATCAAAGCTCAGTACTTTGACTTCGTCCCCGGCCTTCAATTCATGCTTAGATCCAGTCGCTTTCTTCTTTTGACCCGTTTTCAGCTTAGGAGTCGCATCTTCAAGCTGCTTTTTCGCCTGGATCAATTCATGTTCTTTGATCTGGGCTGACTTTTCATGCTGCATTTTCCGCAGATCCTTGATGACCTGATCAGCTTCCGCCTTCGCTTTTTCAACGACCTCACTGGCTTTTTGCTGTGCCTTTTCGTAAAGGATATCCTTCTTCTCGTAATACTCCATCATTTGCTTCTGCATGTCTTTATGCATCTTCTCAGCCTGTCTTAGAAGCTCGTGGGCTTCCTCGAGCTCCCGTTCACCCTGACGTCTGTTGTCTTCAAGTGAAGCGATCATATTCTCGACTTCTTTGCTATCGGTTCCGATATGGGACTTCGCCCGTTGGATGACACCATCTGACAATCCAAGACGTTTGGAAATGTCAAAGGCATTACTTCTTCCCGGGACCCCAAGCAATAGCTTATACGTAGGACTTAATGTCTCTACATTAAATTCCACACTGGCATTCACGACTCCTTCACGATTGTACCCATACGCCTTCAACTCGGGATAGTGAGTGGTCGCTATGACCCTCGCCCCAGTTCCATGGACTTCATCAAGGATGGAAATCGCCAATGCCGCCCCTTCCTGAGGATCTGTACCGGCACCAAGCTCATCGAACAGCACCAGACTCTCATGATCGACTTTTTTCAAGATGTCGACTATGTTCACCATATGGGAAGAGAAGGTACTCAAACTTTGTTCAATCGATTGCTCATCCCCTATATCAGCGTAAATCGTCCGGAATACACCCACCTCGGAACCATCGAGTGCCGGGATTGGAAGACCGGCCTGTGCCATCAAGCTTGTTAAGCCCAGTGTTTTTAATGTGACAGTTTTACCCCCGGTATTCGGACCGGTGATGACGATGGAAGAAAATTCATTCCCTAGTTCGATATCATTCGCTACTGCCTCATCGATGGGCAAGAGGGGATGACGTGCTTTATTCAGCTTCACCCGGCGTTCATTATTGATCGTCGGTTTAGACCCTTTGATGGATCGTCCGAATTTTGCTTTCGTAAACATGAAATCCACGTCTGACAGGACGTTGACGATCAGAAGCAGTTCTTCTCCCGATTCTTGTACACTTTCAGACAGTTCCAGAAGAATCTTCTCTATTTCCGTCTGCTCTTTTAAACGGAGCTCACGCAGCTGGTTATTCAGCTGGACAATCGCTTCAGGCTCGATGAATAACGTCTGCCCGGAAGAAGATTGATCATGGATGATCCCGCCATATTGCCCCCTGTACTCTTGTTTGACCGGGATGACGTACCGATCATTCCGGATGGTGACGATCGCATCGGATAACATCTTCTGAGCGTTGGATGAACGGATCATCCGCTCCAGCTTCTCCCGGATCCGCCCTTCGTTGGCACGCAGCTGCGTACGGATCGTCCGGAGCGTTTCACTCGCTGTGTCCAATATTTCACCGTTGTCATCCACCACTTTACGTATATCCTGCTCTAAATGGGGTAGCGGGATGACCGTACTCATCTTTCCTTGTAAGAGGGGAATCTCCACCTCTTCCTCCAAGAGCTCTTCTACAAAAAGGGTCAGCTTCCGGCTTGCCCGGATCGTACTTGCCACCTGGACGAATTCAGACGGCGAAAGCATACCGCCGATTTGGGCACGCTTCACGTGAGGACGTATATCAAAAATCCCGCCAAGTGGAGCATGTCCTTTCAACCTGAGAATCGTCATGGCTTCATCCGTCTCTTCATGAAGGGCAGTGATCTCTTCATAATCGACCGACGGCATGAGGGAGGATACCCTTGCATGACCAAGGGCAGACGCAGCAAATTGCTTTAATAATTCTTTGATTTTATCAAACTCTAACGTTTTTAATACTTTAGAATTCACGGAATGTATTCCACCTTTTATCAGTTTCGCTTAATGTATTGTATGAACTCATCTTTATCCCATGTATTGATGACCGCATCTTTCTTGATCCATCCTTTACGTGCCGTACCGACACCCACTTCCATAAACTCCAGGTGATCGATACTGTGAGCGTCCGTGTTGATAACGATTTTCACACCCTGCTCCTGTGCTTTCCGGATGTTTTCAGCAGACAGATCCAGACGATTCGGATTGGCATTCAGTTCAAGAGCCGTACCGGTTTCTTTCGCCAATTGGATAAGAAGATCCATATCAACGTCATACCCTACCCGCCTCCCGATGATCCTGCCCGTAGGATGGGCGATGATATCCACATGGGCACTTTTCAATGCGGTCTTCAGTCTCTCCATGATTTTTTCACGGGGCTGTGAAAAGCTTGAATGAATGGACGCAATGATGAGATCCACTCTCTCAAGAAGGTCATCATCATAGTCCAGGGTACCATCAGGAAGGATATCCATCTCGATCCCTGAAAGGATTTCTATATCATCATACTTCTTATTCAGTTCTTTTATTTCATCGATCTGTTTCACTAACCGCTCGGGAGTGAGGCCGTTCGCCACCCGTAAATACCGGGAATGGTCTGTGATGGCCATATAGTGATACCCCTTGGCACGGCAAGCCTCCACCATTTCTTCTATGGAATAGGCCCCGTCGGACCAGGTGGAGTGCATGTGAAGGTCGCCCTTTATGTCTTTCAGGGTAAGGAGCGGGTAATCCCTCTTGAATTCCTCCACTTCTTTTCCATCTTCGCGGAGTTCAGGCGGGATCAAGGGAAGGTCGAAGTGATGATAAAAAGCTTCTTCAGAATCGAATGTTTTCACTTCCCCTGTTTCACTATTCTCGACGCCATATTCACTGATTTTCTCTCCGCGTTCTTTAGCAAGCTGGCGCATACGGACGTTATGATCCTTCGATCCCGTGAAATGATGCAGGGTCGTCGCGAATTCTTCAGGCTTCACGATGCGAAAATCGATGCTCACATCCCAATGGTACGCAAGGGTCAATGACACCTTCGTATCGCCGGCAGCAATCGTTTCAACGATATTCGGCAACTTCAGAAGCCCTTCCTTCACCTTGTCGGGATGCTCTGTCGAAACGATGAAATCCAGATCTTTAATGGTTTCTCTCATCCTTCTTAAGCTTCCGGCTCTCGAATACGTTCCAATACTGTCGATTTCAGAAAGAAAGCCTTCTATTTCTTCCGCTATACCCATCATAAAGCCGATTGGAAGTCGGTCCGGTCTCTTCCCGACCTGTTCAATGGAAGCAAGGATCTTTTCTTCTGTCTTTTTCCCGAAGCCTGCAAGCGCCTGTACTCTGCTCTCTTTACACGCTTCTTCCAGGTCCTCTATACTCTCGACCCCAAGCTCACTGTATAGCTTCGCGATTTTCTTCCCACCAAGACCCGGCAATTGCAAAAGAGGGATCAACCCCTTCGGAACTTCTTCCTTCAGCTCTTCCAGTACAGAAGATGTTCCTTCATTTATGTACTCTTCAATAACGGAGGCCGTCCCTTTGCCGATCCCGGCGAGCTTCGTGAAGTCGCTGATTTCCTGCAGGCTCCTGTCATCATTCTCAAGTGCCGCTGCCGCTTTTCGGTAGGCAGATGTTTTAAACGAATTCTCGCCTTTCAATTCCATATATATCGCAATGTTTTCTAATAATTTTATAATATCTTTTTTATTCAAGGGATTCACCTACAATCATAGAATTAACCTTCAAGATTCACGTTCATCCAGAAATCCAGAACGTCTCCATTTATATAGTAGCAAAACTGGCAGAAAAAGAAAAAAGACTGACTTATAAGATGAACCAATCGTTAATGGCTTCCCTAACGAATTTGAGTTGCATACTTATAGTCAGCCCTTTTTCAGGCTACATATTCAATCCACCAGGATTTCACCATATCGGAGAAAACAGGAGTATGTTTCACCATCGCCTGTGCAATGAATGAGTTATTGATGAATGTCTGAACCGACTCGATCGGCAATAATACCGCAATATACAAGAGTATGAATATCATTAAATAGGATTCAACAAAACCGAGTATCCCACCGCCAAGAACATTCAGCTGCTTCAATAGTGGAAGATGGGCGACAAAGTCAAGCATCGATCCGATGATTTGAAGAATGATGCGTACTGCGAAGAAAATCATTGCAAACGCGATTACACGGTAATATGCCTGATCCAGATGGGTGGATTCAAATATCATATTCAACGTGGATTGCTCGTCCAATACAGGATAAGGAATCCATAAAGTCAGCTTCGGTGCAAGCTGATCATAATATATGTATGCTACAATGAAAGAAACGATAAATCCAAAAATGTGGATGACCTGCAGTATGAATCCACGTTTTAAACCTATTAAAAACCCTATCACCAGGATGACCAACAAAGCTAAGTCCAACATCTTTATTCAATCCTTTAATCGTTTAATTTCCCGTTCAAGCTCTTCAAACTTTTCCTGAAGTTTGAGATAATCATTCACGGCATTAACAGCTGTCAAGACCGCAAGCCTGCTTGTGTCGAGAGATGGATTCATGGAGTTGATATCTCTCATTTTGTCATCCACTTTAGAACAAACGTATCGGATTTGACTTGTTGATTCAGTCCCAACAATCGTATATTGTTGACCATATATGTCCACCGTGGTGCGATTTTTTTGTTCATCAGACAACCTGAAAGCCCCCCATTCATAAGAATCCTACACATAATCATACCATGAAGTCTTTTGATTATGGAAGGAATTTGTCATATACGCTCACATTTTTTATTAAATTCAAGATATTTGTCATAAGGAGAGAGAAACTTGGCCAATACCGTCATACAAACAACGAAAGATACAATCGAAAAAATGAAAAGCCATTACAAACATGCATTGATTGAAAAACTTCCGCCGGGGGCAGTCTTTGTGGCAAAGCCATCAGGATGCACGATCACCGCCTATAAATCCGGTAAAGTGATGTTTCAGGGAGCAAACGGTGAAGGAGAAGCAAGCCAGTGGGGAAGCAGCGCCCCAACCAAGGCGAAATCCCCTTCCAAAGGGACTGCCAACCTCCCCGAAAATTTCGCGAATTGGTCCGTCATCGGTTCTGACGAAGTAGGGACAGGAGACTTCTTCGGCCCGATCACCGTGGTGAGCGCTTACGTAAAGAAAGAGCAGATCCCACTCATGAAAGAGCTCGGGGTCAAGGATTCCAAAAACTTATCCGACCCTCAGATCATCAGTATTGCAAGGGATCTGATTTCCACCATTCCCTATTCACTGCTCATCCTGCACAACCCGAAATACAATGAGATGCAGGCAAAAGGAATGACCCAGGGGAAAATGAAAGCACTCCTCCATAACAAAGCCATACTGAACCTGCTGGAAAAGATGGCACCGGAACAACCTGAAGGCATCTTGATCGATCAGTTCGTCGAAAAGAATACATATTTCAAACACATCGCTGCCCAAACGGAAATCCAGCGGGAACGCGTATACTTCAGTACAAAAGGAGAAAGCATCCATCTGGCCGTCGCAGCGGCATCGATCATTGCCCGCTACGCCTTCTTAAAAGAAATGGACAAGCTGAGTGCGAAAGCCGGGGTGGAAATTCCGAAAGGCGCCGGAAAACACGTGGATGTGGCCGCCGCGAAGATCATCAAACGAAAAGGGATCGAGGAATTGAAGTCGATGACGAAATGGCATTTCGCGAATAGTGAGAAGGCGATGAGGTTGGCGAGGAAATGAGGAAGGCCCCACTGGTTATGCCGGTGGGGTTTTTTGTTTGTGTTTTTTTGGGGTGGTGGGATGGTTTTTGTTCAGAAGGTGAATTTTCGTTAGGAATCAGCTGCTGATTTTTCTTGGTTTTTCAGCAGGTGAATTTTGCCGTTATTTTACCTGTTGAATGTTGGGGTTATTTTAACAGGCAAACGAGCAAACACACCCTCTCCCACCACAAAAAAAGATGCCAGACCAATGTCTGACACCTCTCTTCACAAGTCGAATTATCCTCTCAATTCGGCTCCTGCTTTTTCTTTTACGGCTGCAAGTACTCCATCATGCACTTTCACAACTTCTTCATCGGTCAATGTTTTCGCCGGATCGAAGTATTTCAAGGAGAATGCAAGTGATTTCTTGCCTGCTTCCATATGCTCGCCTTCATACAGATCGAAGACGGACACTTCTTTCAGAAGTTTTCCTCCTGCTTCTTTGATGATGGATGCAAGGTCCCCGGCTTTCACATCCTTGTTCACTACAAGGGCGATATCCCGTGTGATCGATGGATGGCGAGGGATCGGCGTGTAGCTCAATGCCGGCTTTTCATAATGGAAGACAGGTGATGCCTTCAGTTCGAATACATACGTTTCGTTAAGATCCAATTCTTTTTCCGCTTCCGGATGGATCGCACCGACGAAACCGATCACTTCGTTGTCCAGCAGGATCTCGGCCGTACGTCCTGGGTGCATGCCATCTACGGTTGCCTGACGGAATGAGACGGCTTCTGATACGCCGATTTCTTCGAACATGCCCTCTAGGATCCCTTTGGCTACATAGAAGTCGACAGGCTTTTTCTCGCCTTGCCAAGGGTGCTGGTGCCACAGGCCAGTAAGCGCTCCTGCAATATGCTCTTCTTCCCGGGGAAGTTCTTCGCCTGTTTCCGTTAGGAATACGGATCCTACTTCATAAAAGGCAAGCGAATCATTTTGACGGGCTTTGTTATATGAAACCACTTCAAGAATCTGTGGAATGATGCTTAAACGAAGGTTGCTGCGTTCTTCACTCATCGGCATCAATAAGCGGACAGGCTCCCTTGCGTCCAGTGCATAAAGGCTTGCTTTCTTGTCGTTTGTCAATGAATACGTGATCGCCTGCAGAAGTCCCGCTCCTTCCAGATAACGGCGGACCGTACGGCGCTTCAGCTGATGATTCGAAAGGCCACCAGGTGTTGCCTCTCCTTCTGGAAGTGTCATTGGAAGATTGTCATACCCATAGAGGCGGGCCACTTCTTCCAGTAAATCTTCAGGGATGGTGATATCCCCTCTTCTTGTCGGAGCTGTTACGACAAACGTTTCGCCATTTACTTCTGCATCAAATTGAAGTCGGCGGAAGATATCTTCCACTGTTTCAACGGAAATGGCTGTTCCAAGTGAAGAATTGATTTTTTCAAGGGAGATTTCAACCTTGACCGGTTCAACATCCAATTCATTAAATAAAACAGTGCCTTCGAGAACTTCTCCACCTGCATATTCAGCCATCAGACCAGCCGCTCTTTCTCCTGCTTTCAGGACACGATTCGGATCCACGCCTTTTTCATAACGGGTGCTCGCTTCGCTTCTGAGTCCGTGGTCTTTCGATGCACCTCTGACAATGGCACCGGTGAAGTAAGCTGCTTCAAGAAGGACAGTGGTCGTATCGTTCTGGACTTCTGAATTCGCTCCCCCCATCACTCCGGCAAGGGCAACGGGTTCAGTCCCGTTCGTAATCACAAGCTGACTCTTTGACAACGTTCTCTCCGCATCATCTAGGGTCACGAATGTTTCGCCGTCGTTTGCCCGGCGCACAAGGATTTCCTTTGAACCGACGCGGTCGTAGTCGAAAGCGTGAAGAGGCTGACCGTATTCCAATAGCACGTAGTTTGTAATGTCGACTACGTTATTATGTGGACGGATCCCGGCTGAAATCAGTGCATTCTGCATCCAAAGTGGAGATGGTCCGATTTTGACATTTTTGATGATTTTAGCACCGTAAAGAGGGTTATCTTCTTTCGCTTCCACTTTTACCGATACATAATCCGATGCTTTACCGTTGCCTTCTGAAACCTCGGTTGTCGGGAGCTTTACGTCACGGTCCAGGATGGCTGCCACTTCATACGCCACTCCCAGCATACTTAAGCAATCCGAACGATTGGGTGTCAATCCTAGTTCGAGGATCGCATCATCCAGATTTAATAATTCAACAGCATTTCTGCCTACCTCGGCATCATCAGAGAATACATAGATTCCTTCTGCATGCTCTTTCGGTACGAGCTTTCCTTCGACTCCAAGCTCTTGCAGGGAGCAGATCATCCCGTGGGAGGCTTCGCCGCGAAGTTTGGCTTTTTTGATTTTGAAGTTACCAGGAAGGACCGCCCCTACTTTCGCGACAGCCACTTTCTGGCCTTTTGCCACGTTCGGTGCCCCGCAAATGATCTGGACAGGCTCTTCTTCCCCTATGTCCACAAGGCATTTATTTAATTTATCTGCATCGGGATGCGGTTCACATTGCAGGACATGCCCGACGACTACATTTTTGATTTCTTCGCCGATCCGTTCGACACCTTCGACTTCAATCCCGCTTCTTGTAATCTTCTCTGCCAACTCTTCAGGTGTGACACCTGACAAGTCTACATAATTTTCTAACCATTTATATGAAACAAACATGTGTTAGTACCTCCCTATCGTTTTTCTTTACTCTTGCGTTCCGAACTGTGTCACAAAGCGAGTATCGTTTGTGTAGAAATGACGGATATCATCGATGCCGTATTTCAGCATGGCGATACGCTCTGGTCCCATACCGAAGGCGAAACCTGTATATTTCTTCGAATCGAATCCAGCCATTTCAAGGACATTCGGATGAACCATCCCTGCTCCAAGGATTTCGATCCAGCCCGTCCCTTTACATACACGACATCCTTTCCCTCCACAGATCTTACATGAAATATCCATCTCGACAGATGGCTCTGTGAATGGGAAGAAGCTCGGGCGCAAGCGGATTTCACGGTCTTCACCGAACATTTTCTTGGCAAACACATTCAGCGTCCCTTTCAAATCACTCATCCGGATGTTTTCGTCGATGACAAGACCCTCGATCTGGGTGAATTGATGTGAATGTGTCGCGTCATCCGTATCACGTCGGTACACTTTCCCGGGACAGATGATCTTGATGGGTCCCTTTCCTTTGGCCAGTTCCATCGTTCTTGCCTGAACCGGTGATGTGTGGGTACGCAGAAGGGTTTCTTCCGTAATATAGAAAGAATCCTGCATATCACGTGCCGGGTGTCCTTTAGGGAGATTCAGGGCTTCGAAGTTATAATAGTCCTTCTCCACTTCCGGTCCTTCAGCAACCGTGTAGCCCATACCGATGAAGAGGTCTTCGATTTCTTCCACGATCATCGTCAGGGGGTGGTGATTTCCTTTTTTTACAGGACGGCCGGGTAACGTCACGTCGATCGTTTCAGATTGAAGTTTCTTTTCGACCGCTTCTTTTTCAAGAACAGCCTGCTTTGCTTCAATTGTTTCTGTGATCGCTCCACGTACTTCATTGGCAAGTGCCCCCATTTTAGGACGCTCTTCTGCTGAAAGTTTCCCCATTCCTTTTAAGGCTTCGGTGACAGGTCCTTTTTTGCCTAAATAAGCAACGCGGATGTTGTTCAGTTCTTTCAAATCTTGTGCTACGTTCACTTTTTCGATGGCTTCTTGTTGAAGGGATCGTAATTTGTCCTCCATTTTTCTTCCTCCTTTAATGTATATCGTCCGAATAGTCGTGTAGATGGGTTCAGGTGTAGCTGATTTCCGCTCCAGGCACTCGCTTTCCGCGGGGTGGGCGGTGAGCCTCCTCGGCGAAAAGCGCCTGTGGGGTCTCACCTGTCCCACATTTCCCGCAGGAGTCGAGTGCCTTCCGCTTCAATCAACGTAGAGTTTATGTGGTATAACACCTTATAGGAAGCTCTACAAAAAAACCTAAAGACAAATAAAAAAACCCCTTCCCAAAAAGGGACGAGGTTTATATCGCGGTACCACCCTTATAAGCATATCCACAGGTGGATATACTCACTTCATTCGGATAACGGCTTATGCCGGAGCATCTTTACATTCACATGTGGAATGGTCCCGATGCCAACTCGAGAGGTGAAATGTTCACACTATGTTTTCTTAAGAATGCTTACAGTCCAGGGCATTCTCTCCCTTGAAGAAGGTCATGTGTTACTTTCCTCTTTCAACGTTTTTTAAGTTATATGTGCATTATTATAGTGAATTTCACGGCATAATTCAAACCTTTTCACGAAATTCACTGCCCATTTTTAAAATAGTACAATAAAATGCCTGCCGCAATGGCCACATTCAATGATTCACTCTTACCGTAGATGGGGATGTAGAGGTTCTGGTCGGTTTCCTTTAAAAGGTCTTTCGACATGCCTTTCCCCTCATTCCCTACGATTAAGGCATAAGAAGATTGCGGGTTGATTGATGTGTACTCCACTCCATTTTCAAGCGCCGTCCCGTAAACGGGGATGCTGCGCTCTTTCAGGGCTGAAATGGTTTCAGGCAGTTCTTTTCTGACGATTGGAATATGAAAATGACTTCCCTGTGCCGAGCGTAATACTTTCGGATTATAAGGGTCAACCGTCCCTTTACCTAACACGACCATGTCGATTCCGGCTGCATCGGCTGTGCGGATGATCGTGCCGATATTGCCCGGGTCCTGAAGACCGTCTAGCAACATGAATGTGGCTGCCTTATCGGGGTCATACTCATCTTCCTTTTGCCTGCAAATCGCAAAAATCCCTTGAGAAGTCTCGGTATCAGCGAGGGTTTTCCCTACTTCTTCCGATACCATGGTGATGGGAACCGAGTCAACCGTCCATTTCTGGGGGATATCGATTCCTTCCACCAGGATCAGCTCAAGGACCGTATCCTCCTGCTTCAATGCTTCTTCCACAAGGTGGAATCCTTCAATAATATATGTAAGGGTGAGATCCCGTTCTTTTTTCGTCAATAATTTCTTCCACTGTTTCACAACAGGATTTTTCGAGGATTGAATATACTTCAATCGTATCCGCTCCTTTTGATTACTATTCAAGGTCTCATTATACCTTAACTTTCATACATAATAAATTCAATTTGAGACAAGATAACAATGAATTCCTCATCCTAGCAAAAAGGAGAAATGCTTGATGAATCTCAACTTACGAAAAGCGGTCATACACAACGTATCTGGAAACAACCAGGACGAATTGAGAGACACCATTGTCGATGCCATCCAGGGAGGGGAAGAAAAAACCCTTCCAGGTCTCGGTGTACTCCTTGAAGTCTTCTGGCAAAACGCAGATCCACAGGAACAGAAAATGGTCCTTGAAACATTAGAGGAATCATTGCAGCAGCAACAGATGCAACAGTAAAGGCATGGGCAATCCTGAATAGGGGTTGCCCTTGTTTATTGGAAAATCCGAACTAATATTCACCTGAGTGGTTTTAGTCTAATCCTATCAGTGGTATTAAAACCTACATAAGGAAACGAAAGGGGAGACGAATGTATGAGTCAAGAGAAAAGTGCATTATTGATCATCGATATGATTAATACGTTTGATTTCCAAGGTGGAGAGGAATTATACGAAAACACCATGAACATCGTCGGAAACATTCGGGATTTGAAGAAGAAAGCGAAGGAAGCCGGGATGCCGGTCATTTATGTGAATGACAACTACGGTCTTTGGCAGGACAATATGAATGACATCATAAAGGAGTGCAAAAAAGGGAAAGGAAAAGACGTGATCGAAGAACTCCACCCCGATACAGACGATTATTTCATCATCAAGCCGAAGCACTCCTGTTTTTTCGGGACACAGCTTGATATCCTGCTTCATCAGCTTGATGTGAAGCATCTGATCTTAACAGGGATCGCAGGTGACATTTGCGTGCTTTACACCGCCAATGATGCCTATATGAGGGAATATGATATATCGATACCACAGGACTGCATGGCATCAGAAACCGATGAGGATAATGAAAGCGCGATTCGTATCATCAAAAAGACGATTGACGCCGATATGACCTCTGCCAAAGAAATGACATTCAAATAAAGACATATAAAGAGACCCTCATTCAGAAGGGTCTCTTTCACTCCAATCAATCAAACGTAATCTTCGCAACCATATCTTTATCGAGCTTCTTGATCACTTCTGTAATCAATTTAACGGCGTTTTCGTAATCATCACGATGCAACATCGCTGCATGTGAGTGGATATAGCGTGTGGCAATGGTGATGGATAAGGCCGGAACTCCATTGGCTGTCAAATGGATCGCACCTGAATCCGTCCCACCTCCTGCGATGGCATCGAATTGATACGGAATGTTATGCTCATCCGCTGTATCCGTCACAAAATCGCGAAGTCCCTTGTGAGAAACCATTGACGCATCATATAAAATGATCTGTGGACCTTCACCCATCTTACTTGAAGCTTCCTTATCAGAAATACCAGGTGTGTCCCCGGCGATTCCAACATCCACACCAAAGCCGATATCAGGCTGAATCTTGGCAGCAGCCGTTCTCGCTCCACGGAGACCAACCTCTTCCTGTACGGTACCGACTCCATATACAATGTTCGGATGACTTTCGTCCTTCAGGTTTCTTAGTACATCGATGGCAATCGCACAGCCGATGCGGTTATCCCATGCTTTCGCAAGGAGCATCTTCTCGTTGTTCATCACCGTGAATTCGAAATGAGGGACCACCATATCTCCCGGTTTCACACCCCATTCCTGTACTTCTTCACGGCTTGATGCACCGATATCAATGAACATATCTTTAATATCGACCGGTTTTTTACGTGATTCCGGAGGCAGAATATGCGGCGGCTTGGAACCGATCACACCTGTCACTTCCCCTTGGCTCGTCACGATCGTCACCCGCTGTGCGAGCATAACTTGAGACCACCAGCCTCCTACAGTTTGAAAGCGAAGGAATCCTTTGCTGTCGATCTGGGTGATCATGAATCCAACTTCATCAAGATGTCCCGCCACCATGATCTTAGGACCGTTTTCATCGCCCACCTTTTTCGCGATCAGACTCCCCAGATTATCTGTCGTCACTTCGTCTGCAAATGGCTCTATGTATTTTTTCATGACTTCACGTACTTCTCTCTCATTACCCGGTACACCTTTGGCATCGGTTAAGTCTTTGAGCATTGTCAATGTTTCATCTAATTTCGCCATTGTTTCGACCCCCTAAATATTGTTTTACCTTTTCATTATACTAAAACCTGTGTGATTCATCAAAATTTCCTGAATCTTCTTTATTATCGTAATGAAGATTCTTGGATTAATATCCTTCCTTTTGACGATCATAATTCACTTCATTTTTCTTCACATATGCATCGAACACTTCTTCATGAGTGAATCCGAGCAGTTCGCCAAGGTACACGTAGTGCCTGAATAATTCCTGGAAATGTTCAACTGAACGCTCTACCGCAAAGTGGTTGGCATATTTGAATACTTCCATGAATTGCTTTGTCACATCTTCATTCGTATAATTCGTCTCCCCTATATCGAATTGTTGAATGCCGATTTCGATTCCCAGTGACAAGATGAAATGGACCCCATCCACAAACTCTTCAAGGATCACTTCCTTTGATGAAGAAGGTTTCGTACTCCAGAACTTAAAGCTTCTCGTTTCATTGGCCAGTTCTCCTACCTCAACCAGGAGGGCAAGGATTTTTTTGTCGATCAGATCTTCTTGTTCCAGACCGTGTTCCTCTTCGATATGCTGATCAAGTTTCTTCTGCATGTCCATTAATTTTTCAATATTCATGTGATATCTCTCCTTTGATGCCTTTATTTCTTCTTGCACACCCTCTTAGTATGACAAATTTTTAAACAAATTTATAATAATATGAAACCTTTTTCTGTTTTGACCGTAAATAGTAGTGGAAGAAATATGCCTATGGAGGTAATGGTTATGCTTTGGCTAATTCGGTTAGTGCTTTTCATCCTTATTCTTTATCTTTTATACAGCAGCGTGAAATACATTATCAACCCAAAGCGAAAACTGGAGCTTGCCCAGGAGCAGAAACGTTTCTATTTTCTCGATGATCAGGAAAATGTCCGGAAGAATTTTCACATAACGTACAAGGGTGTACGATTTGAAGGGGAAAAATATCTTGGTGCAACTGAGAAGTCATTCGACGTGGTTTCCATATTCGTATGGACCAAACATGTTTCCTCATTAAAAGGGCTTACCCGGGAGGATTTTGAATACCTCCAGAACGAAATCAAAGAAAGATACCCGAATGCCAAACTCGACTGGAAAAGTCCGATTCACGAATTCCTTCAAAAATCCCAACAAAAAAACGACTAGCAGAGCTGGTCGTTTTTTATTTTTATTTACCTGGAAAAAATTCTCTCCATTGAATGACTCTGACTTTTTCCCTCAGGAGGTAAAATAGGACGATGAGCGCGATGAAGATCATGACGAGAATGGGCGGGGAAAATTGTTTGATATATTGGCCGAATACCGTGTAGAAAAACGCAAGGGGAATGTTGGAAAGGACGGATGCACGTATGAAGGGCTTGAGCTCCTTCTTCCGCTCGAGCAGGCAAAGATTCAAGAGCTGGTAATGGACAAAGGGAATCAGCCTGAGCACCGCAATCTGACCCGTGGTGAGGGTGGCATTCCGGCCGAACCACTTTTCTTTCAGCCTCAGGAGCTTTTCATAAAACGATTTGAAACTTTTAATGACAAAATAAAAAGTGACAGATAAGAGCGTTAATCCGATCAACGAATACAGAGTGCCGAAGAGACTCCCGAACAGAACCCCTCCCGCCATACAGACAAGGGCGACGGGAATGAACAGAAACTGCCTCAGGATGTGAAATAAGATAAACAGAACAGGAGCCATATATCCACTTGCTTCCATCAGGGCGAATGCAGCAACCAACCGTTCGTCCATGGCTTATGCGACCTCCTTCTGCTATTCTAAGCTGTTTCTACAAACCCTCTTTATATAGTATGTGATAGAGACGGGTTAAAGAATGAAAACTTGAGGTCACAGATTCGCATTCAGCCAGATGAACAACACACAATGTATAATGACAAGCAATGGGAAGCCGATGGCAAACGCTTTGTGCTTCGTTTTATGCCTGAACACCTTCATACCCATATACGCCCCGACACTGCCTCCCACAATGGCCACCTGCCACAGCACCCGCTCGCTGATACGGTATTCATGCCGCTCAGCCTTCCGTTTATCTCTCCCCATGACCGTAAAGCCGATGATATTGATGATGACGACATATAGATATAAGATCCCTGTTAATGCATCCATGATTTCTACCTGCTTTCTAATGTGAATGATAGAAGAAAGGACCGGCCAGGGGCCAGTCCTTTTTTATCTACTGACTGAGTCAGTAGTAACTTATTTGTTTAGTTGAGCTTTAGCAGCGTCAGCTAATTGGTTGAATGCTTTTTCGTCAGAAATCGCAAGCTCAGCAAGCATTTTGCGGTTTACTTCGATACCAGCAAGCTTTAATCCGTGCATTAAACGGCTGTAAGAAAGACCGTTCATACGTGCAGCCGCATTGATACGTGTGATCCATAGTTTACGGAAATCACGTTTCTTTTGGCGACGGTCACGATAAGCATACATGTATGATTTCATGACTTGTTGATTGGCTACTTTATATAAAGTATGTTTTGAACCGAAATAACCTTTGGCTAATTTAAGAACTTTTTTACGACGTCTGCGTGTTACTGTTCCGCCTTTTACGCGTGGCATAATAATTCCCTCCTGTTTCTATTACTTCTTATTTTAGGTTGTCAAGCATATGACGAATGCGTTTGAAATCTCCTTTAGAGACAACAGCCGCTTTACGTAGCTTACGCTTTGCTTTAGTAGATTTGTTTGCGAATAAGTGGCTTGTGTAAGCGTGTGAACGTTTAAGTTTACCAGAACCTGTTTTCTTGAAACGCTTAGCTGAGCCGCGGTGAGTTTTCATTTTTGGCATGATGCTTTTCCTCCTCGGGTCCTCTTATTTTTCGTTAACTGGTGCAAGCACCAAGAACATACTGCGACCATCCATTTTCGGTTTTGATTCAACGGTTGCTACATCTTTACACTCATCACTGAAGCGATCCAGAACGCGTTGACCAATTTCTTTGTGCGTAATCGCACGACCTTTAAATCGGATTGACGCTTTTACTTTGTCTCCTTTTTCAAGGAACTTACGAGCGTTACGAAGCTTGGTGTTGAAATCATGCTCATCAATCGTCGGGCTTAAACGCACCTCTTTAAGATTGATGATCTTCTGATTCTTACGTGCTTCTTTGTCTTTCTTCTGTTGTTCAAACTTAAACTTACCGTAGTCCATGATACGAGCAACGGGTGGTTTTGCATTTGGAGCAACCAGAACAAGATCAAGATTTACACGTTCAGCGATTTCAAGAGCTTCATTCTTGGTTTTAATCCCAAGTTGCTCACCGTTTTGATCGATAAGACGTACTTCACGGGCACGAATCGTTTCGTTTAAAATCATGTCTTTGCTAATAATTAGCCACCTCCAAGGTTTATTAAAAGAATACACGGCTTTGGCCGACGCACCCGCTTCCCTTTTCCATGTCCAGGACACAAAAAAAGATGCGAGTGTCGAAACACCCGCACCTGATCATTAAGCATATATAAACGGCTTTAATAGTCAATCACATACCTGGTAACAGCTTTAACGCGTTATTCAGGTGAGAAGCGGGTAGCTCCTACTTGTACCAAACTGTATTCAATTCACCTTAGATAATATATCACATGACAATACCGCTGTCAAATAATCATTTAATATCACAACGTATTTCATAATATCAGACATCTAAGGAGAGTGCAACAGTTTTTTTGAAATTAAAGCGGGAGGGACGGACCTCCAACGGAAACATTATTGTAAACCGTAATGACCATTTGGAGGTCCGTCCCTCTTCCCCTATTAGCGATTCGCTTCTTTTGTGATGTGGGCGATGAATTCGTCAAGGGAAATGGTTTCGGATTTCTGCTCTCCGTATTTACGGACGTTGACGGCCGTTTCCTTGATTTCATTGTCTCCCACTACAAGCATGTAAGGGACTTTGCTCATTTGTGCTTCACGGATCTTATAGCCGATTTTTTCATTACGGTCATCAATATCGACACGAAGCCCTTCAGCCTGAAGCTTTTCTTTCACTTCTTTCGCGTAGTCGAAGTGGACATCCGGAGAAACCGGGATCACTTGAACCTGCGTTGGAGCAAGCCATGTCGGGAAAGCTCCTTTATATTCCTCGATCAGGAAGGCCACAAAGCGTTCCATAGTGGATACGACTCCGCGGTGGATAACGACAGGACGGTGCTGCTTCCCGTCTTCCCCTACGTATGTTAAGTCAAAACGCTCTGGAAGTAAGAAGTCCAATTGAACAGTGGATAACGTTTCTTCCTTACCAAGGGCCGTTTTCACTTGAACATCCAGTTTAGGGCCGTAGAATGCCGCTTCCCCTTCTGCTTCGAAGTACTCGACATCCAGTTCGTCCATCGCTTCCTTGATCATGCCTTGAGCACGGTTCCACATCTCATCATCATCAAAGTACTTCTCCGTATCTTCAGGATCACGATAAGAAAGACGGAAAGAATAATCATTCAGATCAAAGTCTTTGTACACTTCCTGAACAAGGCGTACGACGCGCTTGAATTCTTCCTTGATTTGATCCGGGCGCACGAAGATATGGGCATCATTCAGAGTCATCCCGCGTACACGCTGAAGTCCTGACAGGGCACCTGATAATTCATAACGGTGCATCGTACCAAGCTCGGCGATACGAATCGGAAGCTCACGGTAGCTGTGGATACCGTTTTTGTAAATCATCATATGATGAGGACAGTTCATCGGGCGGAGAACAAGATCTTCATTATCCATTTCCATGACCGGGAACATGTTTTCCTGATAGTGATCCCAGTGACCGCTTGTTTTGTACAATTCCACGCTCCCCATGATAGGTGTATAGACGTGGTCGTAACCGAGACGCTCTTCTTTATCGACGATATAACGCTCGATGATGCGGCGGATCGTCGCACCTTTAGGCAGCCACATCGGCAAGCCTTGTCCCACTTTTTGTGAGTTCATGAATAAATTCAATTCTTTACCGATTTTACGGTGATCACGCTCTTTCGCTTCTTCTAAAAGACGAAGGTGCTCTGCAAGGTCTTCCTTCTTGAAGAAAGCCGTACCGTAAATCCGTTGTAGCATTTTATTATCACTGTTTCCACGCCAGTATGCGCCGGCAATGCTTAACAGCTTGAATTCCTTGATTTTATTTGTTGACGGGATGTGGACCCCACGGCAAAGGTCGAAGAATTCACCTTGCTCGTAAATGGAAACCTGTTCCCCTTCAGGAATGGCTTCAAGCAGTTCAAGCTTGTACTCATCCCCGATTTCCTCATACATTTTCTGCGCTTCATCGCGGCTTACTTCTTTACGGACCACTTCAAGATTTTCACCTGTGATCTTCTTCATTTCCTTCTCGATCTCAGGAAGATCTTCCGGAGTGAAGGTATGCTCTGAATCGATATCGTAATAGAATCCGCCTTCAATGACCGGACCGATCCCAAGCTTCGTTTCAGGGTATAAACGTTTGATGGCCTGTGCCATTAAATGGGCCGTACTGTGACGAAGGACTTCAAGGGCATCTGCTGAAGGAGCCGTCACAATTTCAATCGCCCCATCTTCCTGAATCCCTGTACGAAGGTCAATCATTCCACCATTTATTTTTCCAGCGAGCGCCTTCTTCTTCAGTCCCGGACTGATGGACGCAGCAATCTCTTCTGTCGTCGTTCCTTTAGGAAACTCCTTGACATTTCCATCCGGGAACTGCATTTTCACTACTTGTGACATGTGATTTCACTCCTTAAAATATCTTTATGAAACATAAAAAAACCCCGCCCCTTCACGTTTGAAGGGACGAGGTTAATAAGTAAACTCGTGGTTCCACCCAACTTCTCATTGTCTTAGTTTAAAGACAATGACTTCATTGAAAACGAATAACGACATTTAGCCGTCAATCATTATTATGAACCGAATAAGGTCCCGTTCATGATTGAAGTTCCGAGGTGGTAAATATCACTACCGAATTAGGAAGCTTGCAGCCCTGTGACTTCCCTCTCTGTGAATGAATAGAAATATTGTTGTCCTCATCATAACCTTTATTTATTGACTTATTATGTAGGTATTATAATCGGTTATGTTTTGAAAAGCAAGTCTATTCATTCGCTATATCCCACGAAGGATAAAGAAGTGTATCGGGGAAATAACTCAGCGGCAGGAGATCGATCCGTTCTTCAAAAATATTCTGAAGTGTCCTGATCAATTGATGATCACTATTTCCATAGACAAGTATCTTCTCAGGGGCAAGGGACAATAACGGGGCAATCGTGAATGAATCAACGTACAAAGGGTGATTGGTGAGCAGCCGTTTATCGATTGCTTTCGTCAGCTCCTGCCGGGTCACTTCTTTCATGTCTTCATCAAAGAAACGAAAGCCATAGCCCGTCGAATAAAGATGGACCGTGCGCATTTTCTGTTCCCTTGATGAGAGATATTCCCTCAGCATATGCACGAACATCTGATATTCCTGCTCCATCTTATATTCGTCTATGGCCAGATCCAGCATCAGCAAGAGTCTCTCCTGAAGCTTCTTCAGTCTGAACTTGCTGAAGGAGTCGAATGATATGGGGGCCTTCCCTTCCATCAGCAGCTCAAGGCCCGCATGTACATATGCAGCCTCGTCCCATTCACCCACCAGCTCCATCAGCTCAGGCCGCTCCCCCATCCTCATCTCTGATACGATTTCTAATATTTGATTGATCTCATCACTATCTTCATACAGGTAATTTTCTCTCAGGGCTGATTCGGACCAGTCCATGCATTTATCATTCATGACGAATTTGGAAACCCCGTTGAAAAGCTTTTCCCGCTCCTTGAAGAAGGGGGAAACCTCTATCGTCAGATTATAGTGAGTTGTATGTTGAAAGAGCGTTTCATGAAACCATGATTGGATGAACTCTTTATTAAGGTATTCTTGAAGCTTAACCGCATCATTTTTTTGCTTGAAAATAAATTCAATCAAACTTTCTCGCCTCCTTAAACCCAATTCCCTGATTTATATATATGGGAGGCATGTATAAATTAGAAGTTGATGAGGGAAATTCTTTTGGGTGATCAAAAAAAGAAAGGGAACCGCACGCGATTCCCTCTCCATCAAACTATTCTCTTCTATTTTTCCCGTCAATCAACACAGGCTTAGATAAATATTTAATCCGCTCCATGATCCTCGCAGCCTTCAGTTTTTCTTCTTCCCCGCGCTGACTGTACGTTAAATGGTGGGTCAGTTCATTGAAGTTGAAGTTGGAGGTGAAGAATGTCGGCAAGTTTTCAAGCATCCGGTACTGGAGGATGGTGCCAAGAATTTCATCCCTTCCCCAGCTCGACATGGTTTCCGCTCCGATGTCATCAAGCATGAGGATCGGCGCTGACTTGACCATCTCAAGCTTTTCATTCACCGTATTATCACCGAGTGATTGTTTGATCTCCCTGAAAAACTCGGGAACGTATACGATAAGGGATCCGATTCTTTTCTCAGCGAGTTCATTGGCCATGGCACCTAACAGATAGGACTTGCCCACTCCGAACTTCCCGTAAAAATAAAGACCTTTCATTTTGCTCCCTTCTGTATACGTCTCCACGAAATTCTTCGCAAGGCGCACTGCTTCCAGACGGCTCTTCGAATCAAGATCGAGGGTCTGGAAGGAGGCCTGTAAAATATCCTTTGGTACGTAAAGACTTTTGATCAGACGCTGGGCACTCGTTCTTTCATCATGGATGACCTTCCGTGGGCAGCGATGATAATCGATGTCGATCGTATTCCCCCTGATTACCAAATGAGGATCATACCCTTCCATCATATTCTTGCATTCCTGCAAAGAAGGGCAGTAACGGCATTCCTTGCTTTGAGAGATGTACTCATACAGCTTCATCAGGCTTTCATTGACCATTTCACCAGTTACCCGTCCTTCATTCCTGCGGATAAAATCTTTTACATCATTATTTTCTAAAATCTCTTTTTTCATTTGTTCATATCGCTGTTGAAACGACCCGGAAGTCGCAAGCCTCTTTAAGGTATTATTGATTCTCTCCATCGTTTTGTTCACCTACTTCCGAAAATTTTTAAGCTCTTCTTCGAGTTTTTTCTTTTCTGCTTCGAAGTCGTATCCTTCCACAGTGGTTTCGGATTCTTCCGATGATTCGTCTTCCTTGAACCATTCCGGAAGCTTCTCGGTACGGATCGGTTTTCTCCGCCTGTTCGTTTTGGTATCCTTCTTGCCTTCAGCCCACTCAAGATACTGCTTGTGTTCCTTTTTCGCGAGATCTATCGCTTCACTTGCCGACGTCACTTTTTTCCTGGACCAGTGTGATGCAATTTTCTCCATATAACCCTTCGTGAGCTTCATGTCTGTTTTTAACAACACATATTGGATCAGTACATTCATGACGCCAATCGGCAGCTTCTGCGACATGAGGACTTCCTCTACAGCTTGCAGATCAGCTTTTGAGGGGGATCCGCCATTGGATATATCCGATAATACGTCCTTTGGTGAGGTCGTTTCCAGGTAGTCGATGAGCTCTTCCTCCTGGGAAAGTGGTTTATCCCGTTCTACAGGCTTCTTCGTTTCCACTCTGGTCGTCAAATCAGGCAGTTGATCACCTGTTTGCATACCATACCAGTCACGGGCCGTTTTACGCAGCAATTCGATATCGATCGTATCATCCGCATCCAATGAGCTTAAGACGATATTCTTCATTTGAAGAGGATCGATCCCGTACAGATAGCTCAGCTTCAATACCGTTTCCTTCACTTTCGGCGTAAAGGCTTTGCGCGGGACCATGGATTCCGATAACCCGGCTAGCAGCAGCGAAAAATCAAAATCGATTTCGTCCAGTGCAAGTCCATCATTCTTACCGTATTTCATATATTGTTCACCTGACCCGGTTTCCGAATCCACATTCGCATCATGGTGGAGAAAATTAATCGGTTCAGACGTGAAAACATCTTGGAATGATCGGGTAATGGCTGTGTACTGACTTTTATCAGCTGACACATCCGTAAAAAATTTCTTCAAACGCAAATAATGGGTCCGGCCGATCTTACGGTACAAATACACATTCAGCATACCATCATGAAAGAATTCCTGAGGGGAGAGGGGGGGCTGCAGTTCATAAAGAAAACGGCGGTCTTCATCATCCCTTTTTTCATAAACCTTCAACAATCCGATCCCTTCAAGCTTCATCCTTGCTTCGTAGACGTCCTGAAGATTGACGGACAGGACGTTCATCAAGTGATAATGGGTCGAATCCGTCGACCAGAGCCGATTTTCCTCCACTTCCCCCCATAAACTCATATAGAGGCTGTAGCAAATGGAACCGATTAAAGGCTGGTATAGAAACGTAATGATTTTCCGGTCATATTCCTGAAGCATTCCATGTGTCCCTACCGTGTAGTGATCGATCGGCTGTATTTCATTCCAATGCTTCTTCATCATAGTTGGATTCTACCTTTCAATAAATAAAGAGAAAAGAGCCAAAGAATTCCATCTTCAGCTCATTCTTCTACTCTTTTTTTATTAATTCTTTTAATTCGTCTATAAATACATTAATATCCTTAAATTGTCGATATACGGATGCAAAACGGACATATGCCACTTCATCAACTTTCGCAAGGTGATCCATGACCATCTCACCGATCTTCACAGATTCTACTTCAGAAGCCCCTTGATTCCGCAGGTCTTTTTCAATATCTGTTGAGATCTTTTCTAATCTCTCAAGAGGTACCGGCCGCTTCTCACAAGCCTTGATCAGTCCCCTCAAAATCTTTTCTCGACTAAACTCTTCTCTTACCCCTTCTTTTTTCACCACAATTAAAGGAAGCTCTTCAACCTTCTCAAAGGTCGTGAAGCGAAACGTACATTCTTCACATTCTCTTCTTCTCCTGATGGAACGTCCTTCATCAGCAGGTCGTGAGTCCACCACTCGTGTACCATTATGCTGGCAAGACGGGCATTTCATAATATCAGCTCCGTAATTACATACTATTACCTTCATCATATAAAAAAGCTGTCACTTACACAAGCTTCTATAGGATTTAGCGTTATTTCACCTTTTTTAATTCGCTATCAAGCTGGTGATAATAATGGTTGATTTGCGCTTTTAAAACGGTATATGTACCAAAGATCTTCCCTTTATCCGCACTGACCTTGAAATCGACTGCCGTTTCAAGCGGCCGCACGGTAATGACCGTGGCAACGATAAATAATTGAGGCGTGCCGTTTTTCCGGACCGTAATTTCCCCTCTGTCCTTGGACTGGGAGATCACGTCATATTCTGACGATGAGAATAACCCCAGTACTGCATTAAATGCACCTTGATGCATGGATTTATAATAGCGTGATTGCAGTTCCTTATCTTCATGCTGATCGGACGTTTCACACTCCGATTGAAATCGCTTTAACAGGGTACGTATTCCACTCATATCAAGTTCCTCCCTTTAGTTACCCTTATTTTACACGAAAAGGCACGATTGAAAAACCCATAAGTGCACGTCGGAACGCGCGAAAAAAAAGAAGAGATGCATGAATCACGCATCTCTTCTGAGTTATTATCGATTAAAGGGCTTGAGCCTGGGACTTCTTCACTTGTACAGGACCCATTCCACGCGGCAATTCAATTGTTTCGCGTGTGTCAGCACCAAGAGCATCTGCAATATATTCAGCTGCGATATTAGGATCTAAATCACCGCAAGTATATACATCAATACTGGCATAACCATGTTCAGGAAAACTGTGGATCGTTAAGTGTGATTCTGAGATAATCACTACTCCACTAACACCTTGAGGCGCAAACTTATGAAAAGCTACCTCACGCACTTCTGCACCTGACTTAAGCGCAGCATCTACGAATGTTTTCTCAATTCCTACTACATCGTTTAATTTTTCAAAATCGCAACCCCATAATTCTGAGATTACATGACGACCCATTGTTTCCATTTTCGTATTTCCCCCTTTGACATAATTTTTTTCGTCAAAATGAACGTATCCTTTGGCAAAATCTTAACTACCACGGGGGAAAGTTAGTCCGAAGAGGTCCTAACCCTTTAAGTAGTTAAATCAGTATTCATTTGCTAATAAGAAGTTCACGAAAAATAGTATACTTTGTTTAAAACTCTTTTGCAATAAATTTTTATAAAGTTTTTTATATGGGTAGGTTATCTGATTTGGCTATGGTGTAAAAACCATGACCGTTCCTTTCCGCTGCAGGCACTTGCTTTCCGCGGGGCTGGCGGTGAGCCCCTCGAGGTCATAAGCTAAATGGCCCAAGAAGGCAAAAGAACGCCTTCTTAGTCCATTCATCTTATGCTTGTCGGGGCTGAGCGAGCCGCCTCCGCATTTCGAACTGTCCCGCTATTCCCGCAGGAGTCGTGTGCCTTCCGCTTCATTCCACTCTGTGGTACTACACTAGCTTTACATTTTTACAGATAGTGGAAATCAACTCTTTTTAAAACTTACAAACAGACATTACACGATAGCCTCTAGATTCCTTCATTTTTAAGAAAACTTACTCTGTCCATTTATAAAAAGAAAAGAACGCACCTGAAAAAGGTACGTTCTAAGGTTTTGCTTTATGATTTATGTTGGTTCTTTCAAACGTTGACTTCTTGTTTGGCGTTCAATTTGCTGGCGACGAATTTTGCCAGGTCGACGACGCGGCATGAGTAGCCCCATTCGTTGTCGTACCAGGCAAGGACTTTCACTTTTCGGTTGCCCATGACCATGGTGGACAAGCCGTCGATGATGGCAGAATGAGGGTTCGTATTAAAATCGATTGAGACCAGTGGTTCTGTCGTATATTCCAGGACTCCGTGCAGGGAACCAAGGGATGCCGTGACGAATGCTTCGTTGATTTCTTCAACGGTTACGTCCCTTTTCACATCCACGACCAGATCCACTAATGAAACGTTCGGAGTCGGTACGCGCAGCGCCATGCCATGAAGCTTCCCGTTTAATTGAGGAAGTACTAATGATAATGCTTTCGCAGCACCCGTTGTCGTCGGGATGATCGATTGTCCGCATGCTCTTGCTCTTCTTAGATCTTTATGTGGATTGTCGATATTTTTCTGATCATTCGTGTAAGCATGCACGGTCGTCATGAGACCGTTTTCAATTCCGAACTGCTCATCCAGCACTTTCGCTACAGGAGCCAGACAGTTCGTCGTGCAGGAAGCATTCGAGATAACGCTGTGTTCTTCTATATTTAATGCGCTTTCATTTACGCCCATCACAATGGTAACGTCTTCATTTTTACCAGGGGCCGTCAGGATGACTTTTTTCGCTCCCGCTTCCAAGTGAAGGCTCGCTTTATCTTTTGAATTGAATTTCCCCGTCGCTTCGATGACGATATCGATGTTCAGTTCATTCCAAGGTAACGCTTTAGGATCACGATTGCTTAATAGTAGGACACGTTTTCCGTTGACGATGAGTGCATGATCTTCCACCACTACATCTGCCTGGAATGTACCATGATTTGTGTCATACTTTATTAAATGGGCTAATGTTTCAGCCGGGTAGCTTGCGTTAATGGCTACAACCTCTAAGTTTTCCTCTAATATTGCTTTTCTGAAAACCATTCTTCCAATACGTCCAAAACCATTGATTGCAATTTTCGCCTTCATAAATCCGGCTCCCCTCTATATTAATGTTATACTTATATGTTTATTTGCTAAAAATAGTATAACATATTTAGAGAATTAGTTAATAAGTATTTTGCGGATTTTAAATGTTTTATTATTCTGACAAATAGGCTTATTGTATGTATATTTTTGTGGTTTGGAAACATACTTGATTTGTAACCATCCCTAACATTTCATGTCATGAATGTTAATTATAAATGGGACTGGGTGTGAATAATCGACCGTTCCTTTTCGCTCCAGGCACTTCCTTTCCGCGGGGAGGAAGTGCCTTCCGCTCCAATCCACTCTTTATTTCTATCAAAGGTCAACATGTAAGAAGATTAAACAACAGTTAATTTCTTTTTAGGTATAGGATCATTGAAAGAAAGATTTAATATTCATTAATACATATATTACAACATTAAAAAACCGACAAGGGTTTCTTGTCGGTCATTTGTGATGTTATGGGTGCAGGTCCCATTCTGTTAATAGGGATTCAAGCTGCTGTTTTGTTTCACTCAGGGTTCCGTTGTTGTCGATGACTGCGTCGGCGAGGTTGACTTTGTCTTTTAGTGGGAATTGGGACGCGATCCTCGCTTCTGCATCTTCACGTTTTAAGTGATTGCGTTCCATTAAGCGTGATAGCTGGGTTTTTTCGTTTACGTAAACGAGGAGGGTACGTTCTACCATCCACGTGAGGTCGCTTTCGAATAGCAAGGGAATATCCATGAATATGGTGTTCTTGCCGGATGCGATAGCTTCGTCTTTATGCTGGAGCATCATGCTTCTGACGGCAGGGTGCACGATGCTGTTCAGCACGTTCCTTTTCTCTTCAGAGTTGAAGATGATTTGACCGAGTTTTTCGCGATTGATGGTCGCGTCGTTTTCGTGGAGGATGCCTTCACCAAATTCTTCGACTATCGCAAGATATGCAGGCTGCCCCACCTCGACCACCATACGGGCTGCGAGGTCTGCGTCGATTATAGTATATCCTTTTTCATGTAACATGGTTGAGATTGTACTTTTACCACTTGCAATTCCACCTGTTAATCCTATAATACGTGCCATGATCGTGTCCTTTCCAATACTCGCCGGGCACTAGAACCTCAGGATCCCGATCAGGATGAGCAGAACGCCCGGAAGAAATGAAACGCGGTGAATCCAGCGCAGGTGAGAGAAGAATTCCCCCATCTTTAATCCGGAAAATAAGAACGCAAAGCTCATCATAAAAATCGCCAGGGTCAGTAGTAGTGGCGAGAAATGTAATAATGCGGCACCGATTCCGGCACCAAAGGCATCCAGTGACAAGGCGATTCCAAGCATGAATGCCTCGATTCCGGTAATCGTGCCCGATTTATCAAAGTCCGCCGTGAGCGGTCTTCTTAATATTTGAATCACTAAACCTATGGATTTAATTTCAAAATTGATCAATGTTTTTTCATGTGACAGTACCGTTTCTTTTTGCGGCCTGAAGAACTGATAAAGAACGGCTGCGCCAATCACGACAAGGATCAGTCCGCCGATTCTTCCTGCCCAGACCGGGGTGATGATGGACCCGATGGTTTGACCGAGTAACATCGCAAGCAATAAAGAGCTCGCTGAACAGATCGATATGATGCTGATTGATTTTGTAGGGATTTTCACTTTTCGCAATCCATAAGTTAAACCGGTACTAAAACTATCGAGACTTACAGCGAACGCCAGCAGTAATAAGGAGATTGTTTCACTCATCTAATAGCCCCCCCGAAAATCATTACAATACTATATGGTAAGGGCTTATCAAATGTTAAACGTTCTTTCTACCGCTGACAGCGAGGGCAATAATGGGTCCCCCGCCCAGCCGTTACTTTCTTCTCGATGGCTGTACCGCAGTTCCGGCACGGCTCTTCTTTCCTGCTGTAAACATAAAGGTTCTGTTGGAACATTCCCATCTGTCCCTGAGAATTCACGTAAGACCGGATCGTGCTGCCACCCATTTCCACCGCTTCTGTCAACGTGTGGATGATTTCACTGTGGAGCCGTTCGATTTCTTCCTGTGACAGGGACTTTGATTTCCGGTCGGGATGTATGCCTGCACGGAATAGAGCTTCATCTACATAGATATTTCCAAGGCCCACCAACACCGTTTGATCCAATAAGGTGGCCTTCACGATTCTCTCCGTCCTGCTGAGCTTTTCAGCCAGATAGTCTGGTGTAAACTCCGATAGAAACGGCTCCGGCCCCAACTGAAGGAGGGGAAGGTGGAGTAGTTCTTCCCCCTTCTTAAACAGATGCATCGTTCCAAACTTCCGGACATCACGGTATCTGAGTTCCGTTCCATCCGTAAAGTGGAAGATAACATGGGTGTGTTTTTCAATGGGATTCCCCTGTTCAGCCAGATTATACTTCCCTTCCATTCTTAAATGGGAAACGAGGGCAACATCATCACAATAGAAGATCAAGAACTTCCCTCTTCTTCTCATTTCATGAATTTCCTGACCTCTCAAGCTATGGATGAATTCATCCGTTTCAAGTGGATTCTTGATCATTTTTGGCCAAAACACACTGACATCCTTTATTTTCTTCCCTGATACAAGAAGCTCCAATGTCCTTCTGACCGTTTCTACTTCAGGCAGCTCTGGCATGAGGCCACCTCCTTCTTCATAAAACTACTTCGCGTCATACCATGTTTGTCCGTAAGAGTAATCAACCTTTAATGGAACTTCGAGCTCCATTGCGTTTTCCATCACTTCAGGAACAATTTTCTTCAATGTTTCGATTTCATCCTCAGGAGCTTCGAAGATCAATTCATCGTGCACCTGTAAGAGCATCCGTGTTTGAAGTTTCTCTTCCTTTAAACGGGCCGCCATATCGATCATAGCTTTCTTGATGATATCTGCTGCACTTCCCTGGATCGGTGTGTTCATCGCTGTACGTTCTGCAAAGCTCCGTAAATTGAAATTACGGCTTGTGATTTCAGGAAGGTAACGGCGTCGGTTCATTAGTGTTGTCACATACCCCTTCTGTTTCGCATCCTGTACGATATCATCCATATATTCTTTCACGCCGGGGAAGCTTTCTAAGTACTTCTTAATGAATTCCCCTGCTTCTTTTCGTGTTATATCAAGGCTTTGTGACAGTCCGTAGTCACTGATTCCATACACGATCCCGAAGTTAACGGCTTTCGCATGCCTTCTCATATTGGACGTGACCTCGCCCTTCTCCACTCCAAAGACGTCCATGGCCGTTTTCGTATGGATGTCCATATCATTACGGAAGGCTTCCACCAATTTCTCATCCCCCGCTATATGGGCGAGTACCCGAAGTTCGATCTGGGAATAATCGGCTGCGAACATGACCCATCCCTTTTCAGAAGGAATGAACGCCTGACGGATCTTCCTGCCTTCTTCAAGGCGGATCGGAATGTTTTGCAGGTTCGGATCCGTTGAGCTTAGCCGGCCTGTTTGGGTAAGGGCCTGGTTGAACCGCGTATGGATCTTGCTTGAATCTTTATGAACGACCTTCAATAACCCTTCCAGATAAGTGGATTGCAGCTTTCCTAACTGACGGTAATGAAGGATATGGTCAATGATTTCATGCTTGGACTGCAGTTTTTCCAATACGTCAGCAGAAGTGGAGTAACCAGTCTTCGTTTTCTTCACAACCGGTAGACCCAGTTTTTCAAAAAGGATCACGCCGAGCTGCTTCGGTGAATTGATGTTGAAACTCTCCCCTGCCAGTTCATGAATGTTCTTTTCCAATTCTTCCAGTCGGAGGGCAAGCTCTTCCTTCATGGTCATCAAACGTTCCTGATCCACTTTTACACCGGTGAATTCCATCTCGGCCAGGATAAGGGCAAGAGGCAATTCCAGATTCATGTATAAATCATAGAGATCATTTTCTTCCAGCTCTTTTATGCATGTGTCCTTCAAGTCTTGAAGGATGAAGGCCTTTCTTGCCAGATGCTCGGATAATACGTCCGTGGAAGGGACTTTCTGCTTGGCCCCTTTTCCATACACCGCTTCATCCGATTCGATGGATGGCTGACCATGCCCTTTCGCAATGGAGGCAAAGTCTTCACTCGATTCAGAAGGATTGATGATATAAGACGCAAGCAGCAGGTCAAATTCGATCCCCTTGATGTCGATCCCTTGGCGTTTCAGGGCAACGACGGTCTCTTTCGAGTTGTAGACGTTCTTCGACTTCGATTCGTCTTCTGCCCATTTTTTAAAGGCTTCTGAATTCAATGCCGTTTCAAGGGTAAAGAAAATCGTCCCATTATCATTATGAAGACTCATGCCGATGACTTTACCAAGATGATAATTCTCTTCAAGCATTTCGATGTATAGGTAGCTCTCACTTGAAAGCTGCTCTTCTGTAATGGTTTCCACCACTTCATAGGAGATATCGTCCAGCTCCTGGGGCTCCTCTTGAACGGATTCACCCATTTTCTCAAGAAGGGAGTTGAATCCAAGGTCCCGATACACTTCCTTCAGTTTCACTTCATCCCATCCATCATAATTCAGTTCTTCAACCGTGACTTCGATGGGAGCTTCTCTCAGAATCGTTGCCAGTTCTTTACTCATGATCGCCTGATCTTTATTTTCTTCAAGCTTCTCTTTCAGTTTCTTACCGCTCACTTTGTCGATCGACTCCAGAAGTTTTTCAAGGGAATCGAATTCCTTCAAGAGCTTAATCGCCGTTTTCTCACCGACACCGGGTACACCAGGGATATTATCAGAGCTGTCCCCCATCAAGCCTTTCATATCAATGATCCGGTCAGGGGTGATCTCCCATTTTTCTTTAATGTGCTGGGGTGTATACACCTCGATATCCGTGATTCCTTTTCTCGTGATGCACACCGTGGTATCTTTGGAACTCAACTGGGTTAAATCCTTATCCCCTGAATACACTTTCACTTCGAACCCGTCGGACTCAGCCTGAAGGGAGAGGGTTCCGATAATATCGTCCGCTTCATAGTTTTCTTTTTCATACCGTTTGATCCCGTAAGCATCCAACAGTTCCCGAATATAAGGGAATTGCTCGGACAACTCAGGCGGGGTCTTCTGCCTGCCGCCTTTGTATTCCGTGAATGTCTTATGACGGAAAGTCGTTTTTCCCGCATCAAAGGCCACCAGGATATGAGACGGCTTTTCATCTTCTAATATTTTCTGCAGCATGGTGGTAAAGCCGTACACTGCATTTGTATGTACACCCTTGTCGTTATTCAATAAAGGCAGGGCAAAGAATGCACGGTAAGCAATACTGTTACCGTCAATCAGGACTAATTTTTTGGACATATAAGTACCTCCTGTAAAGGCTTCTGTTTCTATATAGTCATTCTATCATGTTGAGGAATGAAAGGAAAAACGGGGACCTTATCCAAGAAAAAAACTCTCGGAAATCAGGTAAACTACCCATCCCAAGAGTTTCTTCACGTTATTCCGTATACCCCATCAACAGCCGTGCATACGGTGAATCCGATGGTAAAATGATGACGGTTTTATCATCCACGGTTTTCTTATAGGTTTCGAGCGTTTTATAAAGGTCATAGAAGCTCGGATCCTTCGAGAAGGATTTGTTATAAATTTGCGCCGCTTCTGATTCTCCTTCCGCCCGGATTACATTGGCTTCGGCACCGGCTTTTGCAAGCAGCTCTTTTACTTCACGATCGGTCTCAGCTGTCACCCTTTGTTTCTCGGCATCCCCCATGGACAGGTATTCCTGTGCTTTGGAGTCACGTTCCGAGATCATACGGGTATAGACGGAGTTTTCATTCGCTTCAGGAAGATCCGTCCGCTTCATGCGAACATCCTGAACGACGATTCCATAATTGTCCCGCTGCAACAGCTCATTCACCTTGTCTGTCACTTTATCGTTTAAGCTTCCTCTTGAAGACTTCTCATCATTGATGATTTCATCATATTCCAATCGACCAAGCTCTGAGCGGACAACGGAATAGATGAATTCTTCCATCTTTGTCTCTGCATTGATCACCGTTCTGGCATTTTTGATCATTTTAAGAGGGTCTTCAATGCGCCACACGGCATAATTGTCGATGAGCATCCGCTTTTTATCTTTCGTATTGATCTCTGCTTCTGTCACGTCATACGTCATTTGATGCTTCGGTAAGGTAGTGACGGATTGGATGAAGGGGATCTTATATTTCATACCCGGTTCCTTATCGATTCGTACCACTTCCCCAAATTGACGGACGACTTTGTATTCTCCTTCTTTGACAATGAAGAGACTCGTAAACAGGATAAGGAGGACAGCGATGAGAATCACGAAAAAGATACCTAATTTCGTATAACGTTTCCACTCGATCGGTTCTTTTTTCTTTGTGTTGATATCAAATACGTTTTGATCACTCATTCTCATCACTTCCTTCCTGTTTCGCCGGAGGAGTCTGATTCTCCATTTGACGGATCGGGAAATATTTCAATGTGTCCCCGCTGTCTTTCATAATGTAGATTTCTGCATTCGGCAGGACATTTTCAAGTGTTTCCAACACGAGACGCTTTCTTGTAATCTCGGGATTTGACTTATACTCATTGTACAATTTATCAAATACCGCTACATCTCCACGCGCCTGCTCCACACGTGCAATTTTATCCCCTTTGGCTCTTGATATGATGGCATCCTTTTCACCCTGGGCTTCGTTAGTCCGCTGATTTCGGTATTTCTTGGCTTCATTGATTTTCGTATTCATCGTTTCCCTTGCATCCGTTACGGCTGTAAACGCCGAGCGGACCTCTGCATTCGGCAACTCAACATCCTGCAGCTTCACCGCAAGAATGGAGATTCCAATATCGTAATCATCGATCAACTCAGTCAATAAATCCCTTACATCTGCCTCGATTTCGGCTTTTCCTGACGTTAAGGCATCATCGATCAAGGAGCTTCCGATAATGCTTCTTAACGAAGATGAAGTTGCATCGTACAGGATTTCTTTAGGATTATCCGAGTTGAATAAATAACCTTCAGGATCCGTGATTTTCCACTGAACCACAAGATCAGCCAGCACAATGTACTCATCCCCCGTGATCATCTTTGTTTCTTTTGGAAAGTCCTTGATTTTCCCGTCTTTTTCTTCATATCCAAATTGAAGACTGAAGGTTTCTTTCGACAAGACTTCCACTGACTGTACCGGCCACGGCACCTTGAAATGCAGTCCAGGCTCGACAACCGGTTCGCCTGCATCCCCGAACGTCAACACCAGTGCCTGTTCTGATTCGTCGACGGTATACCACGATGTCAGTAGGACAACAATTAAAATAATGGCTGTGAGCACCATTCCTGCAAGAGTATAAACACGCTTCAAGCTCATATGCACCCTCCCTTTTCCATCTCTATATCTTATTTTCTGCTTACTAAGATATACGGGCGTAAGACAAAAAGGTTTCAAGAATATTAAGAGAAGATGACAAGAGATAATAAGAAAGCGCTTTCATAATTTAATAGCGAAAAGACGAGAACGGGGTTGGTTCTCGTCTTTTCGTAACACCTTGGATGAAGGGGTTTCACTTAGTATCGTACCACCCCATTGTTAATTGAATTTAAAGCTATTGTAAAAACAATGTAAATAAGGTGAAAAACGACTAAGGTTTTCCTTGATTTCCACGGTGAGCGATGGATGAAGATCGTTTATTCAATGTGACAGTGAAAGTCGTTCCTTTATCCGGTTCGCTTTCCACTTCAATATCACCTTCATGAGCTTCAATGATGTGCTTGACAATGGCCAAGCCCAAACCGGTTCCACCTGAATTGCGACTTCTCGCTTTATCCACCCGGTAAAAACGTTCAAAGATGCGGGGGAGCTCTTCCTGGCTGATTCCCATTCCGTTATCCTTTACTTGTACATAGACCATATCCTGATCTTCCTTTACCGTGACCGACACATTTCCGCCTTTTGGAGTATACACGATCGCATTGCTGATCAGGTTGATGAAGACCTGCTTTAACCGGTATGAATCCACATCTGCCATTCCCCTTGATTTGAAATCGGCTTGAAGTGAAATGTCCTTCGGCTTCGCTTTTTCTTTTAAAATAGGGATCACATCTTCTATCAGCCCTGCCACTTCAACCTCTTCAATAAATAGCTGGAATCCCTGCTTCTCTATTTTAGACAACTCCAGCAAATCCTGAATGAGGGATTGCAGCCTGTCACTTTCTTTTAGAATGATGTCTAAAAAAGATTTCAGCGTTTCAGGCTCCTGCATTGCTCCGTCCAATAGTGTTTCTGAGAATCCTTTGATCGAGGTGATTGGCGTTTTTAATTCGTGTGACACGTTCGCCACAAAATCTTTACGCATCTGTTCAAGCTTTTTTAGCTCCGTTATGTCATGGAATACGACGACGATCCCTTTCCACACGTCATTGTTGCCGATAATAGGTGCACCATACACTTCATAGTGCTTTCGATCAAGCTTGTACGGAAGGAGAATCTGCTTTCGCAATCGCTCCTCCGTCATAAAGATTTCCTCTACGAGCTTATTCACTTCCGAATAGTGAATCACCTCATGATACCGTACTTTTTTCAGTTGGCTTTCCTCCAGGTTAAAGAATTCCCTGAACGTCCTGTTCGTTAAGACGACAAAACCCCGGTGATCGATCAATAGGAGAGCACTCCCCATATTTTCAATCAAAGTCGTTAAGCGGTCTTGCTGCATTTCCTGGGCATTCACCATTTCCTGAAGGTTTCTCGCCAGAATATTGATGGAAGTACTGAGCATACTCGTTTCATCCAGACGATCCTCGTATGTCCTCGCACGGTAATTCCCCTTGGCAAGCTCCATGGCCACATTGGTCGCTGATTCGATGGGCTTTGTGTATCTCACCGTAATCCGTGAACCCAGGATGATGATGAGGACCAGGGCAAGGCCCAATGAAACGGATAAGACAAACCAGATTTGCTGGTTCCCTTTTTGCAAGGCTTCTACTTCCGTGCCCATAATGAGAAGACCCATCATTTCATCATTGGTATTTTTTAATGGATACCAATAATATCGGTATTCATTTCCCGACGTGACAAGTTTTTTATGCTTCTCTTTCACATCCCAGTTCTTTTGGATTTCCTGTACGATCCTCTTTTGCTGGGGACCGACCAGTGAATCAGACGTGTCCGTGTCGTGGACCACATCACCGGCCTTGTCAAGTACCGTAATCCGGACATCCAGTATGTCGCTCAATTCTTTAATCATATCGGGATTGATTTCTTTCGGTGCTCCGTTTTCTTCAATGGAGCTCGCCAGTAACCTGGCCTCCTTTTGAATCCTGGAGTTAAAGGTATCTAAATAGAAGTTCTTGAAAATCTGGCCCAAAAGCAGACCCAGCCCTATTAAGACAGCGATGATCAGAGTAATTAGAGCAAATAGGAGCTTTGTTCTAAATTTGGTCATCGATTTTTAGGCTCCTCCAATTTATACCCGAGACCACGGATGGTTTTGATATAAATAGGTTTTTTCGTATTGGATTCGATCTTTTCACGCAGATGGCTGATATGCACATCCACGATTCTCGTATCTCCGGCAAAATCATAGTTCCATACAGCACTCAGTAGCTGATCTCTTGTCAGAACTCTTCCTTTATTATCCGTCAAATATAATAAAAGCTCGAATTCCTTCGGTGTCAGTTCTAGTAATTCCCCCTGAAAATACGCCTCATATTGTTCAGGATACACCTTTAGTTCCCCGACTTCCTTATAATCGGTAGGTTCCTCGGCAGCCGCTTCTGCCGTTTCCCGAATGGCCTGGCTGCGTCTCAGGATCGCCTTCACCCTCGCAACCACTTCACGGGGGCTGAACGGCTTTGTCATATAGTCGTCAGCTCCAAGCTCCAAGCCTAGGACTTTATCAAATTCATCATCCTTAGCCGTTAACATCAGAATCGGGATATTGATTTTTCGCTGACGCAGTTCTTTGCATACCTCGATGCCATCCATGGACGGAAGCATCAGGTCAAGGACGATCAGGTCCGGGGACTGTTCAATCGCCAGGTCCCTTCCCTCTGCTCCGTCATGTGCCGTTGTCACCGAATATCCGGATTGCTCCAGATTGTACTTCAAGAGTGTTGCAATGGACTGTTCATCGTCGACTACCAAGATTTTTTTGCTCATTTGTTGTGCCTCCATACCAAAGAAAATTAACCCCAACATCCAAACTGTTTATGTAATTGTATCCTCATTATAATATAATTCTCGGGGCTTACCATCATTTAGAGAGATTTAATCCTTTTTAGTTTTTCATTTTACTTATTTATAGGATGCACTTCGATCATTTTCTTTATCATTTTTCATGCATAAAAAAAAAGAGCTATGTGTCATAGCTCCTTCCCGGCATTAGAAGTTTTCCAATGCATGACTATTCATTTTTTCCAGGCGGTGAGGCGGGCAAACTTTGATGGTTCCGTTAATCACCTTTTCATCTTCCTCGTTCGTGGCCGATACCTGGATGGTAACCAGATGATTATGTGGATTTACTTCTGTCACTTCAAAAAGGAATTGAACCGTTGCGTAATGATAGACCGGTTTTGGAAATTCAATGGTTTGCTCCACGATATGGGAGCCCGGCCCCGGCAGATATTTGGATACGGCCGATGTAATGATCCCCGTCAGCATGATTGATGGAACGATCGGCTTTTTAAACGGCGTTTGTGACGCATAGTCGTGCTGGATATATAATGGATTGGCATCATTTGTGAGCCCAAGGTATAGAAGAAGTTCATTGTCTTCAATTTTTTCTGTGAGGGTCAGTTTTTCACCGACCGTCATTTCGTCGATTTTCCTTCCCAGTTTTCTCTTTTTCCCTAATAACATAAGAAGCACCTCCAAGTATGTAAACGATTACAATTTTAAATAATAAAAATTGTTTTTATTGTCTGTCTATTAGTATTTTATCATTTTTAGGGTTACCATACAAAGAATTTTTACGCGTGGGTGTGGGAAATTCATGTTCTCTGAATGGCTGATATTTTTTTGTGAAATTATACGGAGCATGTGCTGGTTGATTTCCGCTGCAGGTGCTCGCTTTCCGCGGGGCTGGCGGTGAGCCTCCTCGGCTGCAAGTGGTGTCCTACCTTGTCCAGCTACGGCGGCTAGCCCCTCGAGGTCATAAGCTAAATGGTCCATGAAGGCAAAAAACGCCTTCCCGGCTCATTCATCTTATGCTTGTCGGGGCTGAGCAAGCCGCCTCCGCTTTTCGTTGTTCCCCGCAGGAGTCGAACACCTTCCGCTTCAATCAACTATCGGGGCATATGTTTATACTACTTCAAAATCTATTATAATCTAGTCCCCTTCTAATAATCCTAAAATAAACGCAGTCTTAAATAGAGTTAAAACAATAAAAAAACTGACCCCCGTAATGGAAGTCAGTTTTTAGTTATGTCGTTAAGCCAATGAAGCCATGACGTTTTTAACTGCGTCAGCTGAATTGGATAGTGCTGCTTTTTCGTCTTCTGTGAGTTCGAGTTCGATGATTTTCTCGAGGCCGTTTCCACCTAGGATGGTTGGGACGCCGAGGTAGATGCCTTCGAATCCGTATTCGCCTTCGAGGTAGGCGATGGCCGGGATGACGCGTCGCTGGTCTTTAAGGATGGCTTCGACCATTTGGACGAGGGAAGCGGCCGGGGCGTAGTAGGCACTTCCGTTCCCGAGTAGCCCGACAATTTCGCCTCCGCCTTTACGGGTGCGCTCAACGATTGAGTCCAGGCGTTCTTTAGGGATCAATGTCTCCAGAGGGATTCCTCCAGCGTATGAGTAACGAATAAGAGGAACCATGTCATCACCATGACCACCCAGGACGAAGCCTGTTATATCCTTTACGGACAGGTTTAATTCCTGTGCGACAAACGTCCGGAAGCGGGCTGTATCCAGGACTCCTGATTGACCGATCACTCTCTCTTTCGGGAAACCGGATTCCTTGAACACTGTATAGGTCATGGCATCCACGGGATTGGTCAGGACGATGATGTAACAGTCAGGTGAATGCTTCACGATTTGCTGAGTCACTGATTTCATGACCTTTTGATTGGTCTGAACCAGATCATCACGGCTCATACCTGGTTTACGGGCAATCCCTGCAGTGATGACAACGATATCTGAACCCTTAGTATCTTCATAATTGGACGTACCGATGATGGTTGAATCAAACCCCTGTACAGGACTTGCCTCAAGCATATCCAGTGCTTTCCCTTTCGTTGGATCCTCGTTTTGCGGAATATCAACCAATACAACATCTCCAAGCTCTTTCTGGGCGAGCATCAATGCCGTTGTCGCCCCGGTGAAACCCCCACCGATCACAGATACTTTTCTACGTTTAATTGCCATCATGATTCCTCCTATTCGTCTCATTATGTAAAGGAAGGAGTGCTCCTATACGAAGCACCCCAACCTTATGTCTAATTATTATGCTTCCATGTTATCGATTAACGCAGAACCGAACTCAGAGCATTTCACTTCTGTCGCTCCATCCATCAGACGGGCGAAGTCATATGTTACCACTTTAGAAGCGATTGTTTTTTCCATTGATTTTGTGATCAGGTTAGCAGCTTCTGTCCAACCAAGGTGTTCAAGCATAAGTACACCTGAAAGGATGACAGATGAAGGATTCACTTTATCCATACCTGCATATTTAGGAGCCGTTCCGTGAGTTGCCTCAAAGATCGCATGTCCTGATTCGTAGTTGATATTTGCTCCAGGAGCAATACCGATTCCACCTACTTGAGCAGCCAGTGCATCAGAGATGTAATCCCCGTTTAAGTTCATTGTTGCGACAACATCGAACTCAGCAGGACGAGTAAGGATTTGTTGTAAGAAGATATCAGCGATTGAATCTTTCACGATAATCTTACCAGCTGCTTCAGCATCAGATTGAGCTTTGTTCGCTGCTTCCAATCCGTCAGCATCTTTGATCTTGTCATATTGAGCCCAAGTGAATACTTTATCGCCGAATTCTTTCTCAGCAAGCTCGTAACCCCAGTTTTTGAAAGCTCCTTCAGTGAACTTCATGATGTTCCCTTTGTGAACAAGCGTTACTGATTTACGGCCTTCTGTGATCGCGTAATTGATCGCTGCACGCACAAGACGATTTGTCCCTTCTTCAGAAACAGGCTTGATTCCGATACCGGATGTTTCTGGGAAACGGATTTTGTTAGCACCCATTTCATCTTGAAGGAAAGTGATTAATTTTTTCACTTCATCAGAACCTTTTGCGTACTCAATACCTGCATAGATATCCTCAGTGTTTTCACGGAAGATGACCATGTCAGTGTCTTCAGGGCGCTTAACCGGTGAAGGAACACCTTCGAAGTAGCGTACTGGACGCAGGCATGTGAAAAGATCCAATTCCTGGCGGAGCGCAACGTTCAATGAACGGATTCCGCCGCCGACAGGAGTCGTAAGTGGACCTTTGATCGCGATGAAGTATTCACGGATTGCTTCAAGCGTATCGTTTGGAAGCCATTCGCCTGTTTTGTTGAATGCCTTTTCCCCAGCATATACTTCTTTCCATGAAATCTTGCGTTCGCCTTTGTATGCTTTCTCTACAGAAGCATCCAGGACGCGCTTCGCTGATGCCCAAATATCTGGACCCGTTCCGTCACCTTCAATGAATGGGACGATTGGATTGTTAGGCACATTAAGTTGGCCATTCTCGTTTGTAATTTTTTCACCTTGTGTCATTATGTAACCTCCATTTTTTCATTATCAAAGGGGATGACCCATTTGTTAAGCATGTTGAGTCATTCCCCTTCTCTTATTATTACACCAATATTTTTACTGTTTGTAAATATTGATGATTAACCTCTTTGATCAACAGGTACATATTCCTGCTTGCCAGGCCCTACATAATCAGCACGAGGGCGGATCAGGCGGTTGTTGGAATATTGTTCAAGGATATGTGCCAACCAGCCGGATACACGGCTTACTGCAAAGATCGGCGTGAATAGATCATGATCGATGCCTAAGCTGTGGTAGACAGATGCTGAGTAGAAATCAACATTTGGCGGTAGACCTTTATTTGATGTGAATACATCTTCAACCTTAACGGACATTTCGTAGTATTTACTTTGTCCCGTTAATTCAGTTAATTTCTTGGACATTTCTTTCAGATGCTTGGCACGTGGATCTCCCTGACGATAAACGCGGTGACCGAAGCCCATGATTTTTTCTTTCTTCTCTAATTTATCGAGGATGTACTCTTCTGCTTTATCAACAGAACCAATTTCAGTAAGCATCTTCATAACCTGCTCATTTGCCCCACCGTGAAGCGGTCCTTTTAAGGCACCGATCGCAGCGGTAACACCTGAATAGACGTCAGATAGAGTCGCAACGCACACACGTGCTGTGAACGTGGAAGCGTTTAACTCATGGTCCGCATGAAGGACAAGTGCTTTATTGAATGCTTCGACTTCAACAGGCTCAGGATCTTTCCCTGTCAGCATGTATAGGAAGTTAGCTGCAAAACCTAAATCCTGGCGTGGTGCAATCGGTTCCTGACCGTTGCGGATACGTGCAAAGCTCGTGACGATCGTCGGGATCTTCGCTTGAAGGCGAACGGCTTTCAGATAGTTTTCCTTCTCTTCCATCACGTCTGCTTTATCATCATACAATCCAAGTAGGGATACAGCTGAACGTAAAGCGGCCATTGGGTGGACTTCCTTGATGTTGTACATCTTGAAATGCTCGATGACTTCCTTAGGCAATTCAGCGTTAGCTGCTAACAGCTCTGTAAATTCCTTAAGTTCTGATGCATTAGGCAGTTTCAGATGCCATAATAGGTAAATTACCTCTTCGAAGCTTGCATTATTTGCTAAATCATCAATGTTGTAGCCAACATATGTAAGGGTATCGTCAATGATCGAACTGATGGACGATGTCGTCGCTACAACTCCTTCTAATCCGCGAGTTGCTGTCATAATAACCTCTCCTTTAGTTATATATTTCTCTTTTACCCATTTTCATATGAGTATAAAACCCTACAGAACGATCTATCAAGTCTAGTAGGCTTGTTTAAAAAGAACGTAAAAAAACGCTGAGCGATTGCTCAATTCCTATACAAAAAATGATTCCCGGCTCTTCCTATAATATCATGAGAGCTTGGGATGCGCTTACATTTCCTATTATAAACAATTATCTGACTTTTGTGAACGGAAACGCACCAATTTCTATAAAAATTATTTTTCTAGAAAAATAAACCATTAAAAAAAAGAGGATCGAACCGGAGGATCACCCCCATTCATGTTTACAGAAATAATTCGTACAGTTTCATAGCAAGATACGCGATACCGGCTCCGATCAACGGCCCGACTGCCACCCCTTTAAAGAGAGCGACGGCTAACACTGTACCAAGGACGAGGGCCGTCGTCAGGTGGGGGTCATCTTCCAATAGAATCAACCCATTCTTCGCAATCAATGCCACTGCCATCCCGGAGGCGAGTGCAATCCAGGCATAAGGGGACCTCAACGAATCAACGAGATCCTTAAAGCCGATTTCCCCGGTCGCAATCGGTGCGAGTACGGCAATCGTAATGATCGTCACCCCCCAGTTAATGCCTTTCGACTGGATCGTCGCGAAAATTTTCTCATCAAGCCCAATCAGCTTTAGTACAATTAGAAATGCTACGGCTATAATGATGGATTGATTTTTCGCCATCAGCCCGATTCCCAATAAAAGCAGTAAAAACATGAATGGCTGAATCATATCATTCCCCTGCCTCTCCTTTATGTACTCCAATCATTATCCTACCATATCAACTTTTCACTTCATTCATAAAATGCTCCAACCACTGCAAATATATCTTCCTTTCATTTCCTGTCTCCTATAAAATAGAAGTACTAGACCCGGTAGGAGGGAAACCCTTGAATTTAGATTATGTTTATCGAACGATCCGCTTTCTGATCGTTCTCTCGATCATCATTTTCTCATTGATTTCACTCTATTACATATGGAAACTTGCTTATCCATTCATTATCGCCGTTGCCATCGCCTTGTTGATCAATCCCCTGGTGAACGGGCTGGAGAAATGGCTGCCAAGGATATGGGCCGTCACTGTGTCCCTCATCTTGATCGTCGCCATTTTTGCAGGGCTCATCACGTTATTGATTGCGGAGATCGTCTCCGGAGCCAATTATTTAGCAGAAGAGCTGCCTAAGCATGTTCAAACTCTTGTTTCATATGCAGAGGATATCATCGTGGAACACGTTATCCCCCTCTACAATCAGCTTGCCGGATTATTTAAAAATCTTGAAGCCGGTCAGCAGGATACGATACTTGAAAATGTCCAGACAGCCGGAACGAAAATCGCGACGTCGGCTGGTGATTTCCTGCAGAACTTTTTTACCAAACTGCCGCAGCTGATCTCGTGGATCCCAAATGCCGCATCGGTCCTGATCTTCGCGGCACTCGCCACATTCTTCATCAGCAAGGATTGGTATACATTATCCTCCAAAGCGGAGAAAATCATTCCGGGTAAGGCAATGAGCAGTGGAAGGAAAGTGTTCTTCGACTTAAAACGGGCACTGTTCGGGTTCATCCGTGCTCAATTCACTCTCATCTCCATCACGGCCATCATCGTGTTGATCGGGTTGATCATCCTCAGAGTAGATTACGCTATCACCATTGCACTCGTGACTGGTCTCGTGGATATCCTCCCTTATCTCGGGACAGGGGCAGTATTCGTGCCTTGGATCATCTATGAATTCATTACGGGCAATACAGGATTGGGGATCGGCCTGTCGGTCCTGTACCTGGTCGTTGTCGTCCAACGGCAGATCATGGAGCCGAAAGTATTGTCTTCAAGCATCGGTCTCGATCCCCTCGCTACCCTGATCGCTCTATTCGTCGGGTTTAAGCTTATCGGTTTTCTCGGACTGATCGTCGGCCCTGTTGTACTCGTGATCCTATCCACTTTGAAGCGGGCAGGAGTGTTTGAAGATACGTGGAAATTCATTATGGGTGTAAAATAGGGAAAAGCACTGCTCGTGAGCAGTGCTTTCTTCATTATCGATATATAATAACGTTCCCTTTATTGATCCAACGTTTGAATAACCGGAAAAAGTATGGCTTGAACATTCTTCTAGTAGGTGGGAGTAATAATAAAAATCCAAAGGCATCGGTAACGAATCCCGGAGTCAACAGGAGGATACCTCCCACAAGGATACACAAACCATCCATGATGGCCTCCCCAGGCATCTGCCCATACTGCATGTCCCGCTGCGCTTTTCTTATCGTCTCGATCCCCTGCTTCTTGGCCAGGTACGCTCCGAGGATCCCTGTCGTAATAATCAATAACACGGTCGGGACCAGACCAATGGCCTGTCCGGAAAGGACCAATAATCCAATTTCAAGCGCAGGTATGATAATCAATAGTAAAAGCATATATCTCATGATGGATTCCTCCACTTGGTTTAGTACTTGCTGGTATTTATTATAGCATATTAGGGAAGTTGTGTTTTATGTTGGTTGAGTGCGTACGGGTTATCCTTGTTACGGTGCTTTTGAAGTGTTGCCTCCACAACACTCCACCTAATACAAAAAACCAGAGCCCTTATAAAGACTCTGGTTTCCCCATAAATATCTACTTACAATACGCTCGCATACCCATTATAAATCACGCCATGAGTCGCATCCACCGTGATTTCCTGGCCATTCTTGAATAATGAGGTGGCATGATCGACTCCGACCACGACAGGAATTCCAAGGTTGATTCCGACTACGGCTGCATGACTTGTCAGACCGCCTTCTTCAACGATCAGTGCTGAACATTTTTCAAGGGCAGGCATCATTTCTTTATCCGTGCCGATTGTGACAAGGACGGCACCGTCAGTCATGTTCTTCACAGCTTCTTCAGCTGATGTGGCAACGACTGCTTTACCGTATGCAGATCTACGTCCGATTCCTTGACCTTTTGCAACGACATCGCCCACTACGTGGATTTTCATCAGGTTCGTCGTTCCGGATTCACCAATCGGAACACCCGCTGTGATGACGATGCGGTCTCCGTGCTTCGTCATACCTGAGTTGACGCTCTCTTCTACTGCCATATCAAGCATTTCATCGGTTGTCGTCACTTTGCGGCCGACTGTAGGGTATACGCCCCATACAAGTGCCAGGCGGCGTGATACAGAGTCTGTACCAGTCACGGCTACGATTGGTGCTTTCGGACGGTATTTAGAGATCATGCGTGCCGTGTGGCCACTCTCAGTCGGAGCGACAATGGCATTCACATCAAGATTTAGAGCTGTATAGGCAACGGATTGACCGATGGCATCCGTCATATTGTGCTCGCTGTCTTTGCTGCGAGAAGATAGGATCGCGTTGTAATCTAGCGCCGTTTCTGCTCTCGACGCGATGTTATGCATCGTTTGAACCGCTTCTACAGGGTAAGTACCTGCTGCCGTTTCACCAGAAAGCATGATCGCATCTGTACCATCAAATATGGCGTTGGCTACGTCACTTGCTTCGGCTCTTGTCGGTCTTGGGTTGCGCTGCATAGAATCAAGCATTTGAGTCGCTGTGATGACAGGCTTACCAAGAGAATTACATTTCTTGATCAGCATTTTCTGCACAAGTGGTACTTCCTCAGCAGGGATTTCCACACCAAGGTCTCCACGTGCAACCATCAATCCGTCAGATACTTCAAGGATTTCATCGATGTTGTCTACACCCTCTTGGTTTTCGATCTTAGGGATGATTTGAATATGTGAAGCATTGTGCTCTTCCAATAATTGACGGATCTCAAGTACATCGGATGCACGACGTACGAATGATGCTGCGATAAAGTCAACGCCTTGTCCAATACCGAATACGATATCGCTGGCATCTTTATCAGTGATTCCCGGCAGGTTCACAGATACGCCCGGTACGTTTACACCCTTTTTATTTTTAAGGGTGCCGCTGTTGGCAACATGTGTATGGATTTCGCCGTTCGCTTTGTCGATTTCCGTCACTTCCAAACCGATTAAACCGTCATCAAGAAGAATTTTGGAACCGACATGAACATCATCGATCAATCCTTCGTATGTAACGGAGAATTTCTCAGTTGTTCCCAGTACTTCTTTCATGGAAACGATGATGTTGGATCCTTGTGTTAATTCGATAGCTCCGTCCTGCATATTGTTTGTGCGGATTTCCGGACCTTTTGTATCAAGCAGGATCCCGACTGTTTTACCGGCTTTTTCTGCTGCTTCGCGGATATTGATGATACGCTGTCCGTGCTCATCGTGGTCACCATGTGAAAAGTTCAAGCGGGAAACGTTCATTCCGGCTTCGATCAGTTGTGATAACTTTTCTACAGTTTCACTGGCAGGACCGATCGTACATACTATTTTCGTTTTTCTCATTTTCTTTACCTCCTGAAATCTTACAACAATTTAGATTGAAAGCTCTTTGGAAAGTCTGTACATGTTTAAATCAATTTGATGTGGCTTGGCAAGTGCTTCAATGATATCGTAATCAACTAATTGATTTTTCTCAATTCCTACCGCTCTTCCGCCTTTACCCTGGGCCAATAGCTCAACGGCATGAGCCCCTAAGCGGCTTGCAAGGACACGGTCTGCAGCTGTCGGTGTTCCACCGCGCTGAATATGACCAAGGACGGAGACACGCGTATCCATTCCTGTTTCTTCTGTGAAGCGGTTCGCAAATTCATTTGCAGACATGACACCTTCTGCAACAATGATCACACTATGTTTCTTTCCGCGTTCCTGTCCTTTTTTCAAACGACCGACAACGTCATCAAGATCGAATTTCTCCTCAGGGATCAGGATCGTTTCAGCTCCACCGGCAAGACCTGACCATAGAGCGATGTCCCCCGCGTTGCGTCCCATTACTTCAATGATGAACGTCCGCTCATGGGATGTAGCCGTATCACGGATTTTATCGATCGCATCGATAACCGTATTCAGCGCTGTATCGAAACCGATTGTATACTCAGTCCCGGGAATATCATTATCAATCGTTCCCGGTACACCGACACATGGGTATCCCCATTCCGTCAAGGCTTTTGCCCCTTGGTAAGAACCGTCCCCACCGATGACAACAAGTCCTTCAATGCCGTGTTTTTCTAATTGCTCGATCCCTTTTTTCTGGCCTTCTTTTGTTTTGAATTCTTCACAGCGGGCTGTATAAAGCATTGTTCCGCCACGATGGATGATATCACCGACAGAACCAAGCTCAAGCTTCTTGATGTTCCCGTTGATTAATCCATTATACCCTTGATATATACCGTATACCTCTATATCCATGAAAATGGCTTTACGCACAACTGCACGGACGGCTGCATTCATACCGGGTGAATCTCCACCACTCGTCAATACACCAATCTTTTTCACTACGATCACCTCATTAAGAAATATGCCTTTATATGTAAATGAATGGGACTACTTGTTAATCGTTTCACATAAATCAAAGAAAAGGAAAATTACAGGTTTCATTCATTACATTATTATGGACCAATAGACTTTGGATTATTTCTAAAATAACACGAAGGTTCAAGGTTCTCAACAAGTTACTAGGAGGAAAAGCAAAAGACGAAATAATCTATTAAATGGAAGCGTTTTAATTGTTAAAACCTTCAAAATATCGTCACAAACCGTTTATTTTTAACGTTTGAATGAAAAAGACTGACAAATGGTATCTCCTATTTGTCAGTCCATCGTTTGTTATGATTTTACCCCGATAAGATCATTTAAAACCGAATATTCACCCATCGCCTTGAATTTTTCATAACGATGTTGGATTAGCTCTTCCTTTTTCATCGGAACCAACTCTTTCAATGAGCTCTTAAGGACGTCGTTGATATACTTCGCCTGTTCCTCTACATCTTTATGGGCTCCACCTTTTACTTCCGTGATGATGTCATCGATGATCCCAAGCTCCTTAAGATCGGGAGCCGTGATCTTCATGGATTCAGCCGCGCGTTTCGCCTGGGTGGAATCTTTCCAGAGGATGGCCGCTGCCCCTTCAGGTGAGATGACGGAGTAGGTGGAGTTTTCAAGCATATGAATATGATTTCCCACTCCAAGGGCCAATGCACCGCCGCTTCCGCCTTCACCGATGACGATGCAGATGACGGGAACCGTGAGTCCGGCCATCTCCACAAGATTCCGTGCAATGGCTTCACTCTGACCGCGTTCTTCTGCCGCTTTCCCGGGATACGCACCCTTTGTATCGATGAAGCAGATGATCGGCCGATTGAACTTGTCCGCCTGCTTCATCAAGCGGAGTGCTTTTCGGTACCCTTCAGGATGAGGCATCCCGAAGTTCCGGCGGATGTTTTCTTTCGTATCTTTCCCTCTTTGGTGACCGATGATCGTCACAGGGACATCGTGAAACTTCCCGACGCCTGAAACAATCGCTTCGTCATCCCCATACAGACGGTCTCCGTGCATTTCAATGAAGTCCGTAAAGAGATATTTGATATAATCCAGAGTCGTCGGACGCTCCGGATGACGGGCCACCTGGACCCTTTCCCATGGCTTCATGTTTTCGTAGATATCATTTTGAAGCTTTGTGAGACGGTTCTCAAGCTTCTCGATTTCCTTCGATAAATCGACGTCCGACTTCTGGGTGAACTCCTTCAGTTCGGCAATTTTCTTCTTGAGTTCGTATACAGGCTTTTCAAATTCCATCTCATTTACCATGGCAGATCACCGTCCCACTGATGTATATCAAGTATTGTCCCGATTTTCTCTTTCAACTCGAGTCTCGAGATGACTCCGTCAAGTTGTCCATGCTTTAATAAAAATTCGGATGTCTGGAAGTCCTCCGGCAGGTCTTCACGGATCGTCTGCTCGATGATCCTTCTGCCTGCAAATCCAATCAGTGCTCCCGGCTCCGCAAAGTTATAATCCCCGACGGATGCGAAACTCGCGGATACTCCGCCTGTCGTAGGGTGGGTCATGATCGAGATGAAGAGCCCACCGTTATCGCTCAGACGTTTCAACGCTACACTGGTCTTCGCCATCTGCATCAAGGAAAGGACACCTTCCTGCATACGCGCTCCGCCTGAAGCCGTGAAAATGATGAATGGTACCTTCCGTTTATCTGCTTCTTCAATGGCTCTCGTGATTTTTTCTCCGACCACCGATCCCATGCTTCCCATCCGGAAACGGGAATCCATGATGGCTGTCACGACTTCCACTCCATTAACCTTTCCTGAACCTGTCAGGACGGCTTCATTCATGCCCGTCTTCTTACGGTCCTTTTCCACTTTACTTTCATAATCAGGAAAGTTCAGGGGGTTACCTGAAGTCAGGTCATGATCGAGCTCCTTGAACGTGCCCTCATCTATAAAACTATCGACTCTCTCTGGTGAGCTCATGCCATGATGGTATCCACAATGGATGCACACCTTTAAGTTTTTTTGAAGTTCTTTCGTGTACATGATTTTTTTGCAATCAGGACATTTTGTCATGATGCCTTCCGGAACGTCATGTTTGGCCGCTTCAGAAGGAATCGTTGCATATTTTTTCTTTTCTTTTTTTGATTTGTTAAAAAGTTCCTTTAGCAAGGTGAAACCTCCTTACCGAATGACACTAGCTTGCTTCAGCGGGGAAATATTCCCTTACATGACAGCTGCCCATTCGCTTCTCTATAGTAAGTGCTTTAACTGCTTGACTATCAGTTTAATGGAAGTGTTTAAAAAAAGATGTTGGAAATTGTCGCGTCTTCATCGACAATTTTCCTAACCCTTCTATACGTCTCTTGCACAGTCTCTTTCTCCTGGTGATCGATGCCACTGAGCATTGAGATCAGTTCTTCCCTCATAGCTGCCGTGAGCTTCTTCTCACCACAGATCAACGTCTCGAAATCATTCAGGATATTCCAGATCCGTTGGGATAAGTAATTCGAACTCATCATGACGATCTCCCTGAACACGTCGTCCAGATTCTCTGATTCTGAAACGTTCACATGCAGGGAATCTGTTTTCCTTTTATCTATATACAAAGCCTTCAATGCTTCTTTTTCAATCATCATCTTCGTCTGAAGGATGTCTTCCTGAGCCATGTCATCCTGGAGGATAAACATGCCCAGAAGGTCGATCAGATGGTGGTCCCTGAAATCCCGAAGGAAGGTACCTTCCCCTCTGCGGGTTTCAATCAGCCCTAACAGTTCTAGGGCCCTGAGTGCTTCCCTTACTGAGGAGCGTCCGACGTTCAGGCGCTCGGACAGCTCCCTTTCGGACGGGATTTTATCTCCAGGCTTCAGACAATCCTTTGATATCATTTCTCTAAGCTGGTGAACAATTCCAATATATACCTTAGCGTGAGTTTGGAGAGAGTTCACTTCTGTCATCATTCACTCTTCCCGATGACTGCTAAATCTTCTGTTTTCTTACGGATTTCTTCCGGGTCCACCTTTAATCGGGCAACCCCTGTTTCCATAGCCGTCTTGGCTACGGCAGCAGCTACAGCCGGTGCGACGCGTTTATCGAATGGCGCAGGAATGACATAGTCCGCGTTCAGTTCGTCTTCCGTGATCAAAGAAGCAATCGCTTCTACAGCAGCCTGCTTCATTTTTTCATTGATGTGTGTTGCACGTACGTCCAGTGCACCCCTGAAGATCCCAGGGAAGGCAAGGACATTGTTCACCTGGTTAGGGAAATCAGAACGTCCTGTTCCAATCACTTTGGCTCCCGCTGCTTTCGCAAGCTCCGGCATGATTTCAGGAACAGGGTTCGCCATGGCGAAGATGATTGGATCCTGTTTCATGGAAGAAACCATTTCTTCCGTCAGTGCACCGGCAACAGATACACCGATGAATACGTCGGCATCTTTCAATACTTCAGCTAAGCCGCCCTTGATATGGTCACGATTTGTAAATTTCGCCACTTCGTCTTTCGTGCTGTTCATCCCTTCAGGACGACCTTCATAAATCGCACCCTTGGAATCACACATGATGATGTCCCTTACCCCGTAACGGTAGAGAAGCTTAATGATGGCCATACCGGCAGCACCGGCGCCATTCGCCACGACTTTGATTTCGGACATTTTCTTCCCGACAATTTTGAGAGCGTTCACAAGTCCCGCCACAGTAACGATTGCCGTACCATGCTGATCATCATGGAAAATAGGGATATTCGTTTCTTTCTTCAGGCGCTCTTCAATTTCAAAGCAATTCGGAGCGGCGATATCTTCAAGGTTCACGCCTCCGAACGTCGGCTCAAGGAGCTTGACGGTTTCAACGATCTTGTCCACATCCGTTGTGTTCAAACAGATCGGGAATGCGTCTACTCCTGCAAAACTCTTGAATAGTACCGCTTTTCCTTCCATGACGGGAAGAGCCGCTTCAGGTCCGATATTCCCAAGACCCAGAACAGCCGTACCATCGGAAACAACCGCGACCATATTCCCTTTCATCGTGTAATCATAGACGGTTTCAGGCTTGTCATAAATCACCTTACAAGGTTCCGCCACCCCGGGGGAGTAAGCTAAGCTCAAGTCATCCGCATTTCGGACTTCCACCTTGGATTTCGACTCTAATTTCCCTTTATTCACTCGATGCATATGCAGAGCTTCTTCACGTAATGACAAATTGGCTCACTCCTTCTGATTCTTTTACATGCTATGGATCGAATCGTGCCAAAGACGACTCTTCTAAATGTAAAAATGGATAAATAAAATAATAAGTTCAGAGGTGGTCAGACCACCTTTTTCTATTAAACAATAATATAAATTATGGTTTTAGTAAAGTATGTTATTGCAATATCACATTTGACTCCCCAAGAATTCGGTACAATTCCCTAAGAGCCCCTTGTGAAGGATTGATGCGCAGATGATCCGGAAGCCTTATACTCTTTTTGGCTTGCTCGTTGTAGACGATGACCGGAATCTTTCCTTTGAACCGGTTAATGGCTTGATGGATCCTCTCCATACAAGCTTCTTCGTCCTGACCCGCGGCGATTTTTAAATAGAGCTTTTGGCTGCTCTCTTTCACCCTTGCTTGAACGTCTTCCATCGTTTCGAGCTGGTTCACGATGAACTGAAGCTTATCGTTGCGATCTTCCACATTGCCCCCGAATAGGAGAATATTTCCTTCTTTCAGTAATGGCATATTATGTTTGTACACATTCGGAAACACGACGGCTTCCATCTCACCGCTTTCGTCCCCGATCTCAAGGAAAGCCATCACTTCCCCTTTTTTTGTTCGAATCGATTTCATCCCGGTAATATAACCGCCGAGTGACATTTTCGATCCTTTTTGAAGGTCGGCTATCTGCTGCAATCCGAGATTTTCAAATAAAGGCCGGTAAGAAGAAACCGGGTGATCCGATAAGTATAGTCCAAGTACCTGTTTCTCAAACTGAAGCTTCGTATCGATCGTCATGTCATCCACTTCCACGTATTTAGGCTTTAGCATAAACGCCTCTTCCTCATGGAACAAGTCAGGATCGTCATCAGGATTCACAAGCTCTGCATGCTGCGCTGCCACATCAAGGCTTGCAAGCAAGGTAGCGCGGTCGATCCCGAATTCATCAAACGCCCCGGAGAGAACAAGATTCTCTAAGATCTTCCGGTTGATCGTCTTCGATGACACCCTCATGCAGAAATCGAACAGATCCTGAAACGGCTTTTCCTTTCTCGCACGGGTGATTTCCTTTAGAGCCGCAGCCCCGATACCTTTAATCGCCCCGATGCTGTAGCGGATCACATTCTTTCCTTCTACTGTAAAAACAAACTGACTGCTATTGATGGACGGGGGAAGGATCTCAATGTCATACTGCGTGGCTTCCCGCATATACTGAGCCACCTTCGCTTCATTCCCAACGACGGAAGTCAGGAGGGATGATAGGAAGAACGCAGGATAGTGTGCTTTCAGGTAAGCGAGCTGATAGGCGATCATGCTGTAGGCAACGGCATGCGACCGGTTGAAACCGTAATCGGCGAAGCGGACGATCAAGTCATAAATCGTATGGGCGACCTCTTCTTTGTAGCCTTTACGGATCGAACCGGAAACGAAATGCTCCCGCTCCTGATCGAGGACGTCCTTTTTCTTCTTGGAAACCGCTCGTCTGAGGAGATCCGCTTCGCCGAGGGAGAACCCGGCCATTTTCGAAGCGATCTGCATGATCTGCTCTTGATACACGATGACCCCATACGTCATTTCAAGGATCGGTTTCAAATCGGGATGAGGATATTCCACCTGTTCTTTTCCATGTTTCCGATTGATATACATCGGGATGTTCTCCATCGGACCCGGACGGTACAAGGCGTTCACCGCCACGATGTCTTCAAAGGAATTAGGCTTGAGCCTTTTCAGCACATTCCGCATCCCATCCGATTCCAGCTGGAAGATCCCATTCGTCTGCCCTTTAGTGAGCAGTTCGAACGTTTTGGCATCATTCATCGGGATCGACTCGATAGCAAACGGTTTTCCCGTCCCGATTTCAACGTTCTTCACGATTCTTTCCAATATACTCAGATTGCGAAGTCCGAGGAAATCCATCTTCAACAATCCGATCTCTTCTAAAATATCCATAGAATACTGTGTCAGATGAATACCAGATGAACTCCCCTGGATCGGCACCCATTGCACTAAAGGAGCTTCACTCATCACGACTCCCGCCGCATGGGTGGAGGTGTGTCTCGGAAGCCCTTCCAGTTTAAGAGCCGTCTGAAACAACTTTTTATAATGATCAGAGCCCGTCACAAATTCCCGGAACCCCTTCGACTTTTCATACGCTTCCTGCAGCGTGATCCCCAGCTGATTCGGCACGAGCTTCGATACCTGCTCCTGCTCCTTCATATTGAGTCCGAACACACGCCCCGTATCACGGAGCGCCGCTTTCGCTGCAAACGTCCCGAACGTGATGATCTGGGCGACATGCAGGCTGCCGTACTTCCCTTCCACATATTCGATCACTTCATCGCGCCGATGATCCGGGAAATCGATGTCGATATCCGGCATTGACACCCGTTCAGGATTCAGGAATCGTTCAAACAACAGCTGATGCTCCAGGGGATCCACGTCCGTGATCCGGAGAGCGTAGGAAACGAGGGAACCTGCTGCCGACCCACGTCCCGGTCCGGTCAGGATCTTTTTGTCCTTCGCATATTTCATGAAATCCCACACGATCAGGAAGTAATCGCTGAACCCCATCCTGCCGATGACTTCAAGCTCATAATCCAAGCGCTCAATATACTCATCGGAAACAGACTCCACCCGCTCACTTAACCCCTTTTCACAAAGATGAGTCAATTCCACGAGGGCGGTGACTCCTTCAGGCAGAGGATATTTCGGTAGGAGCTGTTGATGAAAAGGAATGGTCAAATGACAGAGATCGGCAATCTTCATCGTATTTTCCAGTGCCTCAACATGATCAGAGAATAGCTCCACCATCTGATCCTTGTTTTTGAAGTAATACTCCTGTGATCCGAGTACGTCCCGGTCATCCTCAGCCAATTTCACCCCGTCCCGGATCGCAGCCATACACTCATGGGCAAAATGATCTTCCTGCTCCAGGTACTGCACATCATTGGTGGCGACCATTTCCGTCCCGGTCTCTTCCGCTACCTGTTGTAGTATTGGGATAAGCGCATCCTCAGAGGCAATGCCATGCTTTTGAATGCTTAAATAAAAGGAGTCCCGGCCGAATATCTGCTGATAGGTGTGGATGCATTCCTTCGCTTTTTCAGTTTGATCATGTAATAGCAGACTCTCAATCTCACCAGAGACGCCTGGAGTGATGGCGATCAATCCCTTACTGTAGGATGAAAGCCACTTCAGCGGTAGTCCTTCTTTCGACTTCGCCCCGATGGCACTTGAGATTTTTAATAGATTCTGATAGCCCGTCTGATTTTTCACAAGGAGAACAAGGGGATGGGAACCTTCATCTGAGGCAATATCTGCGGTCAATCCGATGATCGGCTTGATATCTTCTTTTATACACGCCTTATAAAAAGGGATCGCGGCATACATCATATTCTTATCGGTCAAGGCAAGCGCCTTATACCCTGACTTCTTCGCTTTATGTACAAGTCCATTTATCGAAATCGTGCTAGACAAGAGACTATAGGCACTCGCTATTTGTAAATGAACAAATGACATGTTATGCACAACCTTTTTCTCAATATACCTTTATTATAGGTAAGAAACCGCAAAAAAGAAAATATGTTCTCCCTCATATCTTGTCCCCGAATCCCATATAGTTATCGTAAAGACACGTAACAGATGGAGATGATGAAATGGCGGAAGCTTTCTTTCCGGAATTATTCAAAAGCTTCTTTATCGCTATGGGAGTACTGCTCGGTGGATCACTGCTCGGCGGATTGGCCTCGTTTGCCATGGGGCAGCCCCTGTTCATTGAAATGAGACGACTATCCGATTTCTTGCGCATCTGGGCCATCATCGCAGCAATCGGCGGCACATTCGATACAGTGTACAGCTTTGAAAAAGGCTTCCTGAACGGGGAGACAAAAGAACTCTTCAAGCAATTCCTGTGGATCCTGTCTGCACTCGGAGGAGCGAACACCGCTGCCATGATCATCACCTGGCTCACCCAGGAACATATGCCGTCATGAGAATCCCCCCTTTCTACCGGCTTCCCTCCTGGCAGCGGTTCTTCGCCGGAATGGTCGTAGGAGGCATCATCAGCTGGATGATCTTCCTCTTCATGTTCGGCACCATGCATGAAAAACAGGCCCTTAAAATAGAAGAACAGAAAAACGACATCAGCAAATTGAAAAACACTCTGTCCTACTTACAGGAAGAATATAAACAGTTAAATCAGGAAAACGAAAACGAACTGATCATCCAGGAAGTCAAGATTAAGATCATCAATAACACCAAGACAAAAGTGGAACTGCTCAGTATTCATGAAACCGAGGACAAACTGAGCGAAGATTTGCGGAGCCTTTTGACCAAGGATTTAGAAACGGTGTACGGAAATAAAGAGCTCATCAAGAAAATCATTGAAAATAAAACCGTCAAGCTGAATGATAAGAACTTCCGGCTGAAAGTGAAGGAAATGTACTTTTACACGACTACTCAGATTACGCTGGAGTTGAAGTATGAGGATGATTAGATTTGTTGGATGAACCTGTCGTGTGATGGGTTCTTTTTTGTTTAATTTGCTCGCGATGGTTTTGAAATGGTTGTTTGATTGCCTCTTTGACACGCTTTCTGAGAGACATCTTCTTCTTTTTCATCATGATTGCGTCATTTTCGACCGCAATTGCGTCAAAATTCAATTTATTGCGTCATTATTTTGATAATTGCGTCAAAAACGTCCTTGATTGCGTCATTTCCAATTCCCACCGATAATTGCGTCAAATTACAAAATTACCCACTTCCATACCCAGCCTTAATTGTATACTGGAATAAGTCCAAAAAAATTCCAACTTACCTGAGAATAACTTCCACATCCTTTCGTTGTATATAGTGTAAAGGCCTTTCAACCATATAAGGAGCGAATTCAATGAAAAGTTCACCGACCAATTTCATCACCAGGTTAAAAAAGAAAAAAGAGGATGCATTGGAGTATATCATCGATGCATACATGCCGCTTGTGAAAACAATCGCTACAAAAATCCTACACAATCAAAATCGTCTGGACGTCGATGAATGTATCAACGATGTCTTCCTGACCGTCTGGCAAAACGCAAATCAGTTTAAAGGAGAGCGTGAAGACTTCAGAAAGTGGGTCGGGATGATCACGAAATACAAGGCAATCGACCGATACCGGCAGGCCGAAAAACGGAATGCCCGTGAACAGCAGGACGAATCCCTCCTTGCAAAATCAAGTACTCCCGGGACCGATATATCCATTTTGCATCGGGAAGAAAAAAACGAATTATTGGCAGCCATCAGTCAGCTGGAGGAACTGGATCGGGATATTTTCATGATGAAGTATTATTTAGATTTAACCAATAAGGAGATTGCAGATCACCTCAACCTTTCGAAAGCGGCGGTGGATAACCGGTTATACCGCGGAAAGAAAAAATTAGCTACGAATGTGAATTTAAAGGAGCGGCTGGTATGAGCATGAAGGAATGGATGGATTTAGATATAGATTCACTTGAACTTGAAGAAGTGACGGAGTTGGAAAAAAAGCGGGTCAAACAACATATATTAAATAAACGTAAAAAGACAAATGTTTGGAGGAATATGGCCGTCGCGTCCGTTATGCTGATCGGCGTCTCCACAGCCGCAAGCTTTGCGTATCCGTCTTTTGCCACACAACTCCCGTTTATGGACGATGTCATACGCTATTTTACTGATGAACCGTACAAAGAGTTTGAAGACTACTCGACTGATATCGGTCTTACCGAAACAAGCAATGGTGTGACCATCCTGATTGATAACGCCGTTTATGACGGCACGAATATTAAAATATCCTATGCCATCGAAACAGACAAAGACTTCGGGGAAGACATACACAGCGGAGGGAATTGGTTTGACGTTAAGGGTGCGAACGGAAGCGGCGGAAGCAGTCAACTCACCAAGATCAGCCCTACCCGCTATGTCGGACTGTCCACCATCACCCCAAGCTTTAAAGGCGGCGACTTTCCGGAGAAGGTGGAGATAACCTGGGAACCTCAGACTCTTTACAGCACGTCCAATGATACAGAAGTCAAAGGAGACTGGTCTTTCGCCTTCTCATTAAAACGGCTGAAAGGCGACCTGCAGCTAATCAATGAAACGGTTCAGAGTAAAGATGTAACCTTCACGTTGAAATCTGTTGAGTTCACCGATGTATCAACCGTCATTGCATACAAACAAGTGGCGACGGACAATCTGCTCGAGGAGTGGCCTGAGGTTTCACCCGTCTTCAAAGTGACCGACGACCTGGGTCATGTGTATATGGATGGAACGGGCGGTGGCGGTTTTTCAACAGATAACGGAAAAACATACGAAGGGACAACAGAATTCGGAACCATCCAGGATGGAGCCAGCCGACTCATCATCGAACCCATTGAAATCGCCAGTCTCGGGTCGGGGAAAGGTCATACAGAGATTGAACTCGAACCGATCATCTTTGATTTAGAAAAATAATTCCCATTCCCCTATTGAAATTGAACGATTTTAATAGGGGATTTGTTTTTTATAAAAGTGTGATCTTACCAGATGGTCACACTTTCTATTAACAATCTGACTAAAGCTTTTCCATCACACACCTAAACCGCTCCACCCCAGGGTATTTCTCACCCAAACTCGTAATCTCAAACCCAATTTTCTTATAAAATATCACTGCATCCTGATCCGTTTCAGCAGTAATCATAGCGCAATGGACGATACTATCGATCATCTTATGGCCTATCCCCTTGCCCCGGTGTTTCGGTATCACGGCTAAATGCTTTATTTCCCACACTCCCTCATCCAGGAATTCAACTCCTATACATCCGACCAGCTCATCTCCAGACGTAAACCCATATAATTTTCGTTCGGTGGAATGGATGTACTGATCATATTCCTCTTCAACTTTTTCTACTGAAGTTGCAAAGGATAATAGTTTTTTAATATCCGGGTGAATGGATTTTGTTTTGATTTCTTCCATAAGCATCCCCCCTTTTCTTCAAAAACAACCCGTACTCCTCTGTGAACCGCTCTGCCTCTTCCAGAAACGGATAATGATTACTCCTCTCAAAGATGACCAGTCTCGAATCCGGTATCCCCTCAGCCATTTCAATCGAGTACTTCAATGGGCATTGCACATCGAAACGGCCACACATGATTAACGTCGGGACCCCAATAAACTCCAGCTTTCTCGTAACATCATATATTGGCAATTCTCGGATAAAGAAGTTCATCCGTGCTGCCGACATCCCTTTATGAATACCGAGGGAAAATAGCTCACTATACCTTTCAGGTTTATGTAAAGACAACTTGGTCCTTTCCACTGATAGCTCTTTTCTTTTTCCATGTGGTAAGCCCGGTTGTTTTAACGCTTCAATCAGTTCCTGCATCCTGCTAAAGTCATGATGAGATTCGTTGTATATGCAGTCCTTCGAGAAGGTCATATACTCTCTTGCCGCCGCCCCGACAATCACCGTGTAATCCAGACTTCTTGAAAAATGAATGCCGTAAAGTACCCCTAACATTCCACCCGTTGAATGACCGGCAAACCCCCACTGACGAAATCCTAAAGCTTCCCGGATTGCCTCCAGGTCAAATATGGTTTCCAGCATACTCAAGTGATAAGGTTCATGGGCTTTTTCTGATTCTCCTGCTTCCCGCAAGTTGATCAAGAAAACCTGGTTGGTCTCTGTGAACGTCTCCGCGAAATAGTCTCCAGTCTCATTGAACTCCGAGTAATGGTGGGTGACACATAGAGGGTCCCCTTCCCCCTTGATGAATACTTCAAATACTCCCCGTGCTGTATGCAGTAACTTTCTTTCCCATGCTTCCATTCTTTCACCCCTTTTTTCACTTTTAAAAAAGCCTTCCCGAAATGGGAAACCTGATTACTCACGATTCTTCAACCTGGGATTCCCTATAAGTAAGGTTGATCATTACCTATATCTATTCAGTTACCTTCTTAATATCACTTGCCCTAACCCTTCCAGGTGAACCTTCCTCCAACACCTCATCGACTTTCATGATAATTTTGTCTCCCTTTGAAAATTCTTGTGCGTCTTCCGTTTCTACATATAAAAACGTAATGTTCATATTCGCTAAATCTTCCACTTTCACCTTTTCCAGAGACACTAAATCAGCGGCCGTCAAATCTTCTCCAATCAGGATCTGATTTTCCTTCACCTCCAAGATGTATCCGTAGACGACATTTTCACTGGTTTTTTTGGGATGTTCGGAGGCATAAATAATGTACTCAGCAATATCAGTGAACGCCTTGGAGCTTTCATGAGATCCGCAGGCATTCCAGTTAAGCGTGCGGCCACCTCCATTTATCTTCACTTTCATCAGATAGTTGTCCGCATGTTTTTCTTTAGGACATTCATCGCTCTTAGGCTTGGAGTCTAGATAATTCGCCAACACCAACTGTTTATAGACCTCTTGCTTATCCTCATCATTTAGTTGAATCGTTTGTTTTTCTCCTTCTTTGGGTCCATACCTTAACTCCACCTCAAACACATCCTGGCGCTTTACGTCATAAGAAGTCTCGAGAACCCCCCAGGTTTCACCCTTTACCCCATCACAATCTGTCAGATAATAGGACAGATTGGTAGGATTCTCTTCCCGTTTCAGTTTTCCGCAATGAAAGGACTTCACCTCTCCATTGCCATACTGGTCTCTTGTGTGGTCAAATGTCACATTGATGTGTTTCCCATCGTAAGCTAAATCCGTAAGTATTGGATCTCCCTCGATCGTGTAGGATACGACTCTCAAATCTCCTTTTTTCTGCTTCTTTACCTGCTGAAAATAGTTCTCCATTTTATCCAATCCTGAAATCCCACCATGCATGTCCACTACATCCGCATTCAGTTCAGAATCGTTTTCTTCAGTAGGTTCTGCGGTAGGTTCTGCGGTCTGATTGGATTCATTGCATGCTGTGAGAAAGACCAAGATGATGGCAAGTATCCATAACCATTTTGGATGTTTCATAGACTCCCCCCATATATTCTAAAATTGACTTACATACCATTTCCCGTTACAAGCGGTTTGCTATTACACAAAAAACTGAGACATCCAGGCGATATAATATGAACCCGGGATACTTAACGATGACAACTCCCTTTTTTATCCAACCATATTATAGCATTAAAAAAAGGAACATTTCGTATTTTTGAAATGTTCCTTACACTTACTTTCTATAGGCTTCATACCAATGAAAAGGCTAGACTTCTTTTAATGTCTTAAACTGAAGATCACCTTCTGAATGGTAGATGCCTACCTTCACATTCGTTCCCCAATAAAAAAGCCTCTCCTGGCAAATTCCACAAGGTGTTAATACTTTGTACTCGGAGTTTTCATCATCACGTACGACACAAATCGAATGAGTCACTTCCGTATCCAATTTGTGCGCCTCCAATATCGCTCCCGTTTCAATACAAAGCTCCGTGGACGCATTGATGATTTCCGGGGAAACGCTGGTCAGGATTTCCCCGCTTTTTGTATACATGGCCGCAGCACCGCCCCAGCCAGTTGGATATCTTTTTTCGATTAAAGCTACCGCAGCTTTGAATAGTGTTTGTTCAATATTCATGTACCTGCCCCCATAATCAATACTATGATTTTAATACTACTGGGAAATCTTCCATAATACCAGATGTATTCAGGAGAAAGCTCGCTCCCGTTATGAAGACAAAAAACCTCAAGTCATTAAATTCAATGACTTGAGGTTTTACTTAATTCCCTTCTGACTATTCATACGTTTTTTCAGGCTGACTTGCGTTCGATGCCGCGAAGCCACGCTGTTAACAGAACAGCTCCTGCCACCATGATAGCTCCGATCCACGGTGTATGAATCAAACCAATTCCATCCACGATAAGTCCTCCAACAAAAGAACCGATGGCAATCCCGACGTTAAGTGCGGCGATATTTAAGGCAGATGCTACATTGACTGCTGAAGGAACGTATTTCTCAGCCAGGTTCACCACAAGGATCTGCAGTCCCGGCACGTTCATGAATGCGAATAATCCCATCAGGAAGATGGCAATGAGACCTGCCACTTTGAATGGTGCTGCGAATGTAAGAGCAACTAGAATGATGGCTTGCAGAACAAACATCCAGAATAACGCTTTTAATGGGCTTTTGTCAGATGCTTTTCCTCCGACAACATTTCCGATCGCAACGGCAATTCCGTAAACAAGAAGAATGATACTCACCCATTTCGCGCTGAAGCCTGTTACATCTTGTAGTAACGGTGTTAAATAAGTGAATGCGACGAACGTTCCTCCATACCCAAGGGCTGTGATGGCAAAAGCTAATAATAATCGACCGTTTGTTAAAATCTTCAATTGCTCACTGAACTTGGCTGGTGGTGCTTCTTTAAGGTTCTTTGGTACAAGAATGGAACTGGCAATGATTCCGACAATACCGAGAAGAGCAACTCCCCAGAATGTGGCTCTCCATCCGAAAGCCTGGCCGATGAATGTTCCAAGTGGTACTCCTGTAACGGTCGCAACCGTTAATCCTGTGAACATAAAGGCAATGGCACTGGCCCGTTTATGAGCCGGCACTAGATCGGCAGCAATCGTTGAACCGATCGAGAAGAAAATCCCGTGTGAAAATGCTGTGATAAAGCGGGCTACTAGCAATAGCCCAAAGCTTGTGGACATGGCCGCAACCGAGTTTCCTACAATGAATATGAGCATCAAGGACATAAGCAGCGATTTTCGGCTCATCTTACTTGTTAATGCAGTTAATACCGGTGCCCCAATGGCGACTCCAATGGCATAACCTGAAATCAATAATCCTGCGAGTGTGATTGATATCGATAAATCATCGGCAATCGATGATAATAATCCAACAGGAACAAATTCTGTCGTTCCGATTCCAAAGGCGCTGATGGCAAGGGCAAGCAACGCCGGTGTGCCGCCTTTCGTTTTTGACTGATGTATAGTAGCTGAATTTGAACTCATAACGTAACATCCTCCTAAAATTTTTTAATTGAAATGAGAAAACGAAGGCGCCTTTCGTTTCTCTGTACACACATGATAATGGGTACAAATGTTTATGAGAAGTACGCACTTTAAAGTCATGTAGGTACTTTTTTGTAACCTAGGGACTCCTAAGTGCCTATATATCTTTCAAACCTCTTCAATGAAAATAGGCAGGTACTGTTTGAAAAGCTAAATTGAATTATGAGGGCTAGCTAACTTTTTGGGAAGAACGCACTTTGAAGTGGCATAGGCACCTGGAAGTACCCTAGTCAATGCAAAAAACGCTCACTCTATTGATAACGGGTTCGGTTTTAAAGGTGAAAAATTTGAATTAGCAGTGCTTTTCGCACAGGGAATTTCAGTAGAATCAGTAGAATATTTCAGCAGTGAAATGAACACGTAAAAAAGCTCAGAGCCTTATGCTTCGAGCCATCCATTTTTATCAATTTCTAAAGTGCACCCTTATGTTGAATAAGGAGAACCGATCGCTTCTGTGGCGTATGAAAATAAGCGGAAAAATTCCGTCTAAACCGGAAAATATAGCTATTTCATTGAAAATTAGCCGGAGTTTTTCCGCTTAAATCAGCGTTGTAACCCTCAACCAGCTGCCTTAACCGGAATTTCTCCGCTTATAAATCTGTCGCCATCATCTAAGCAGTATGCTTCATTGGATTTAGTTACATTACTGATCTAATTGTTTTTCATTTACTTTTCTAAGTACATGTTGAGCTTCTAAAAAAATTTCTCTTTGATCATCAGAAAGTTTATCGATTTCATCGGATTCTTTCATTCCACCTTTGGCCATCGTTTGCTCATATATCATGATTGCTTCGATATATTTTTCATATTCTTTTGATGACAATACCTCTTTGCTTGATTTCTGTCCATTTAGTCGATCAAAGAAAGGCTGTATCTCATATAAGGTGTTTTTCAGTTCAGTCAGCTGTTTATCCGGAACCTTTGAATAATCAATGTTTCCATATTTATCTCCATACTCTACCTTCGCACTCGTTACTACATTTAATAATTCTTTAAAGCGCTTGAACTCTACTTTTTCCATGTCCCCTTGGGCTTGAGTCAATTTTGCATCCAAAAGCAGATATCCTTCCATTGTGGCACTCGAAAGATGAGCCTTAACATTTTCAAATGAGCCATAGAGCTCATCAGCCAGAATCGTTTGATAAGCAATAGCTCCTGTTGGAACGATTAAAGAAGCCGCAAGTATAGCTGATACAATGTTTTTCTTGATAAACCTGTTAACTCTGCCACCTTTTTCGAGGCATGCTTTTCTCACTCCCATTTTTGATCGTTCGTGCAGGGTCGGTGGAATGACAATTTTGTTTATCTCCTCCTTGATATTACTCACTCGTATCAGCCTCCCTCACGTGCTTTCGAAGTTTTCCTAACGCACGATATAAGATGGTTTTTGCAGTACCTAAGGGTATTTCTACTATCTCTGCAATTTCTTTGAAGGAATACCCTTCATAGAATCTCAGGGTAACGACGCTTTTCTCTTCTTCACTTAATTTCTCCAATAGCTCATGAAGAGTGATGCTAAGGAGAGTATCCTGATCTTCCAATCCGATCATTTCCTCATATTCCGGTTTTAGTTGAACCACTTTTTTATTTTTTTTCAATATATTTAATGCAGTAGTTATCGCAATTTTAATTAACCAGGTTTTAAAATACGCAGGATTCTTTACCGTTTCAATATTCTTAAAAGCGCGGTATGCGACCTCTTGTACTACATCTAACGCATCATTTTCATTTTTCACATACACATAGGCCATTCTGTAAATGTCTTCTTCATATTGTTTAAAAAGTTTTAAAAACGCCTTCTCATTGCCTTTTTGAGCTTTCTTAACTAATCTATCGATGTTCGTCACCCCTTATTAACTTCTTTTATCCATTAGACAACTGAAAAGACGATTTGGCTTTAATTTTTTTATAAAGGTAAAATCAATAGAGAACTATGATTGCTGTAGACTTCATTAAACCAATGCTCTATTCCAGTATTATACATTACATCCCATTAGTCTTGGGCTTTGTATCAGATAAGCTCTTTCCTAGTCAAAAATCAAACAACTGGTTACACTAAAAGAGAATAATGTTAAAGAGGAGAGTACATGATGAAAGCACTTGTATTTGAAAAGTTCGGCGGACCAGATGTCCTTCACTTTCAGGAGATTGATTCTCCCCAAATGGGACCGGATGAAATGTTAGTGGAGATGAAGGCAATTGGGTTGAATTTCGCCGATGTATATAGAAGAAAAGGGAATTACCACTTAGCAGGAGATCCACCGTACACATGTGGGTATGAAGGAGCAGGCGTCGTCAAAAAGGTTGGGGCCAACGTGCAAGGAATGGCTGTTGGGGACCGCATCGCTTTTGCCGATGTACCTTATGCGAATGCGGAACTGGTGGCAGTGCCAAAGGATAAAGCCATCCCACTGCCGGATGAAATTTCGTATGAAACGGCTGCATCCCTTTTGTTACAAGGTCTTACAGCTCATTACTTAACGAAAGACAGCTATAGTATCAAGAGTGGGGATACCGTTTTAGTTCATGCAGCAGCAGGCGGGGTCGGGCAGCTGCTTGTCCAAATCATTAAGATAATGGGCGGAACTGTCATCGGGTTAACATCTACGGAAGAAAAAAGACAGGCAGCGTTGGCTGTTGGAGCCGACCATATGTTTTTATACAGGGAAGACTGGAAACAGAGCGTGCAGGATGTGACAGATGGTAACGGCGTAGACGTGGTATATGAATCAGTCGGTTCGACTCTGATGGACAGTTTCGAATCAACTCGCATCGGTGGGACGGTCGTCTTCTTCGGTATGGCAGGAGGCGATCCTGTTTCAGTTGATCCACGGATGCTGATGGACACCTCGAAAACCCTGACCGGAGGGGACTTATGGAATGTATTGACGTCTCACGAAGAACGGGTGAACCGTTCCCACGAATTGTTCGGCTGGATCCAAGCAGGAAAGTTAAAGATCTCTGAACCAACGGTCTTTCCTTTAAGCGAGGGTGCAAAAGCCCATGAATATTTAGAAAGCAGGAAAAGCACGGGGAAAATATTATTAATCCCTTAAATAAATTGAAAGAGACCCTATCCAACTCGGAAGGGTCTCTTTCTATAAATCCTGCGACAACCGAACCATATCTCTGCACTGAATTCCATTTTCATAAATTTCTTCAGGATAGTGTCTGATGAAGAAGTCCAAATCCACCCCAACGATCCTGAAACCACATTTTTGATAAAGGGCTAATTGGCCAACGCCTGCATTCCCGGTCCCCACTTCAATGGTCTTGTACCCTTTCTCCTTGGCCACCTTTACGGCATCCATCACAAGCTGCTTACCTATCCCTCTCCCATGCAGCTCTTCGGCAACCGCGACATTCACTAGCTCGATCGTTTCCGGTCTTGTTGGCAGTAAGACGTAAACGCCTACGATTTTCTTTTCGAGCTCCGCTACAAAGCATTCTCCTCTGGTAGTATATTCCTTCACGATTGTCTCTGAAGGATCTGCCAGGAGAAGCAACTCCATGGGAAGTTCTTCATCTTTGTTTCGCTTTCTAATAATCATTTCCTACCTCCACTGAATTCCTAAAGATTTTCAAACATAACTTATTCTGAACAACATATTAAGAAAAAAATATTCATCTAGGCATATCACCTTTACTAACCTGAAATAAATAGTATACTGAAATTATTCTTCATCTTGAAGATAGTGGTTTAAGGCAGGACCCCTTATGTAAATCGAAAAATTCCTTATTTGTAGCGGCTTACCAGTGTTGTTGGTAAGCTATTTTTTTTGTAGTCTAAAATAGAAAGTATGCCACATAACTTCTGCCGTTTTTCATATAACTTTCTATTCCAACTCCTTACCCTTCTGATCAGATTTCTGAATGAATCTGATCAGAAACGCAGTCCCTATACAGTTTAGAATAATACTCGCACTAAGGATGACAGCCCACAACGGGGTTGGGAGCGGGAGAATGAATGATAATAATAAGAATAAAATTCCTGCTAAAACAAATACGATACCCTTTGATACATGAGTCATGAATCTTCCTCCAGGAAAAATAAGATATAATAGATTTTAACATAAATATCCATTATCGATAGCTGCTGCTTTCGATATGAATTAATTCACTACCTCCCAAACTCGACCACCTTCCATTGGGATGATCTTACCTAGAAAGCCAAAGGTTCTGAAGGTCAGTTGTTCTCCCGTATCATACTCATAATTCCTCTCGTATGAAGAAAAAAATCCAACATTTTTAAAGTGTCCGGATCGTCCCCAGACGGCTTGATTGTCTTTTTCACAGTAATTAACTCCTCCATCATTTGTACAAACAATGTCATTCTCATCCAACATCCATTGTTCCATTTCTTCGCTAGTTGGAGATGTATAATCCAATATGGCAAATAACATGATGAATATAACGATTCCTGAAATGAACATTCTCTTTTTTGATAACACAATATACCACCTTTAATAAGCTTACACTTTTTGTTTAATCAATCGAATACATTCCTCCGCCGGTGACTTGGACGTATCCACCGTTACATCATAATTCATATCTTTGTGCACGATAGTTGCCTGTGATACAGCCATGCCTTCAATGCGGTCTCCTCTATCTTTCTCACGTGTAGCCGCTACGACCGGATCACAGAAGACGCCAACCCACAGCACCTGCAATCCTTCCAAGCAAGCTTCCCATCGTTTGCGGGCTTCCACCCCATTAAGGAAAACATCGTCGATAATGATCCTGGCTCCTCTTTGTGCCATCTCTCCAATACCGTGCATCCATGCCGATTCCAGCTCTCTAAAATTCGCACCTGGACTGACCGATCCGTCCTCATTCAATTTTATTCCGCTGTCTTTCTTAAGCATGGCATCAGGCATAGACTCGATCAGGTCATCTATGCTGAATCTCAGCCATGGCTCTGAAAACGAATTTTGGAGACGTTTTGCGAGGGTCGTTTTGCCGGAGCTTGAGCCTCCGTTTAGGATGATGATATTGGTCATAGTGATTGCCTCGCTTTTCTTATAAAATGGATAGACTTACAAGCTAAATGATCTAGACTCAAACAATCCCGTTGACTTTGTGATATGAATAACTCCATTGTTAGCTTCTTTTTCAGATGTAAGAAAACGAAGGAACTCTGTTAGTGTCTCATTGACTAAGATCTTATTTAAGTCTGTATTTGAAGAAAGCAGATAATCTACAATGGCTTTTTCGTCTGTAATGTTCAACCCACCTGGAAAATCTTTATAGACTATTTCAATGAAATAGCCCTGAAGCTGCTCAGCCCCGTTTTCCACTCCGAAGTTCAAAGCATGTTCTCTAGCAGATGGAAAGTCCAGAGCTGGATCAAAGCGTTTTAACAACTCACCAAATTCCTTCAAATGATTCTGACCGATCGTTGAACAGTAGAAAATTCCACCTGGCTTTAAAATTCGCCTTACTTCACTTAAAGCTTTCTTTCTATTCGGGACATGATACAACATATGGTTGGCAATGATCACATCGAAACGGTTATCTTCAAAAGGAATATCCTCGATGTCAAATTGAGTGTACTGGATATTAGGTATTTCTATTAAATTTTGTTGGACAGACTGGACCATCCCCTCTGAATAATCAGAGAGAATCAATTTCCAGCTCGGATCAATCCGCTCTCTATTTTTCAACCAAAAAGTACCGTCTCCACATCCGATTTCAAGAACCCTGCTATTAGGAGATATGTTTATTTGTTCAAAAAGCCATCGATGCCAATCCACTTTATTTTCACTATATTTTTCGTGAATGTTGATCCGGGTATTAAGTTTCGTTGGATTACGGTATTGTTCTTCTAATGAATTCATGTTTTCTCCCTCCACACACTGTTTTTTTTATTCCTACTAAGACCCAACTGCATTCAGGTCCAAATACTCATTAAAATAATTTGAAACATTCCCCACTTCAACACGGGGATTACTGGAGAAAATGAACCAGTAAAACCTTACACCCAAGGGAACTTCTTAAATAAGAAGTTCCCTTTTGGTTTGGCAAGAAGAAGAGTTTAAGATGTTACTGGCTTTCAATCTTCAATCCATCCTCACTTGGGGACAGATACTCTTTTCCCCCAGTTGAAAAATTCCCTTTTTGACGATTTATTTCTGCATACTGAGTCACTATACCCTCATGTAGAAAAACAAGTAAATAGATATCATCTCTACTACTGATATTGCTTGGGTCGTTAAATTCAACCCCCAACTGCTTTTCAATGTGCTCTTCGGGGGAATAGGGTTCAAACAGGTAAGCTTTGTCCCACTTGAAGTCTGCTATTGAATTGACCTCAATTTCCCTGTTGTTATGATCTTTAACCATAGAATAGATGGACTTCTCGAAGTCTTTATTATGCTTAACTTCATGGTTATTACAGCCAACTACCAAACCTACTACGAGAGAGAGGGAGAAAGGCAAGCTTCTCAAGGCAAACATCTCACTTTCTTTTCATATCTTCTTGAAAATTGATGAAAAATTAAGCTGATGGACCACCGCCACCACCTGTTTGATGATTGGCATTCATGGCTTGTTGAGAATGTTGAGCCGACTTTTGATAAGCTTCGTCTCTTGGATCTGACGAATTCTTTTTAATGCTGTCTCCATAAAACTCCATTTTCCTTGAACCGATGAAAATACGGATGGCAAAATATAAGATGACGATTCCCAGAAAGATCAAGAAATACATGATTACACCTCCCTCATTTCGAATTTTCCTTATTTTTACTGTAACATAAACAGTTTATGAGTTTGCTTCTTCACTATGAGATCTTAACTCACGTTTCAAATACTCGATCTTCTCCAAGTCCTTATGATTATTCTGATCTGCCCGATAGCTGTCTTTAGATGACGCTTCATAGACACGCAAGTATTGTTCCTGATTCAACAAATAATAGGTCACTTCTCCCTTTCGATGAATCTCTAAATCTTCCATACGAACTCTAGCAAATGCCGGCAGCGTATCGATGATCCCAAACTCCACGGATAGTCCAGCTTTCGAGAATTCATGTTCATGCAAATCGATCAGCGCATAGCCCATGGAATTCATGAGCTCTTCAATTTCACTCCAGTTATGTATGGATGTTTCTGCAGGCACTTCCCATCCCCTCTTATCGCCAGGCACATGGATGTCCAGGTCCTGTGCATCCCAGCTCCTGCCGGTGACCACTTCCAATCCCACCGAGCCCATTAGCAGTGGTGTAATTCCAATGCCATTTAGCTTCCTGGCAATTTTAATAAATTCATTAAACTTTTCATTCCCCTTCATTAAAGAACTCCTCCCTGAGAATACTCATACATAATCGATGCTTTTGTAATGCTCTAATATCTCGGTTAGAATTGCTTTGTTGTAGCCCGTTTTCCCATGAATCCTTTCAGCCCATTCGGACACCGTTTCAAGCTTCGAGTCTTTTATTAATCCTTCTGTCGTACTCAGAAAGCTCTCCCAATTATAAAACTCCCAGTGCGCCGTTTCAGATTTATACGGGATTCTGCACTCCAATAATGGATGGTTCTTTATCATATGTTGAGAATGCTCAGCCGCCTCTAAGAAGGTATCCATCTCAATTCGTTCAGTCTGGAAAACTTGTTTCGATACTTTTCCATTCGGTCGATGATAGAGGATTTCAGTACCTGATGGATGAGCTTGAACCTGCACCTTTGCAGCAGGAAAGAAACCATCTACTTTTTCGTTGGAGTAATCGGGACTCTTCGTATCTATTAAAATAGGATTCAACCACTGATCGCCCAGGTCACAAAGAAATCGTTCCCCATTTTCATTCAAAGCGATGACGGCTGCGTGAGCCTCTTCCGAATTCAGGTTATGACCGACGGGATAAGCCTCGACACCATCTCTTTTAAATTCATCCAGTAACCAGAGTGCGAGATCGAAACAATTCCCAGACATGCCGAATTGTTCCCGATGCTCACGCATTAGAGAAACATCCCGCTGTTTCTTCACACTACCCTGCTGATAAAACCAGACTTTCGTTAACGTTTCCATGGGAAAATCATTAAATTTAGTCCATGTTTTTAATATGCTTTCTGAAGCGTTCATTCTTGCACCTTCTTTAATTGATCTATGTACGGCATAATATAGCTTTTATATTCATCCGTTAATCCATCCGGCAGTTCATTCAGTTTAAAAAATTGGACTGCAACCGATTCGGTTTCATCGATGTCCATTTTTCCCCTCACATCCTTTGTGACATAAACAGCCGTGACGGAATATAGTTCATCCCCATTCAATACTTTGAAATAATAGTCCTTACCGGAGAAGATATTTACAAGGGTCAGCTCCCCTATCTCAAGACCGGTTTCTTCCTTCACTTCTCTCCTTGCCGCCTCCTCTAAACTTTCACCTAGTTCCATCAATCCTCCCGGAAGCCCCCAGCCACCGTCTGTCCGGTGCTGGAGAAGGACTTCCTGTTGGTCGTTTAAGATGATGACGACAGCCCCGGGCAGGATTAAGGGTCTGGTGCCAACCAGTTTACGCAGATCTTTGACGTAGTTCATTATTTTCCCTCCTTGTGCCATTTACCATAACGATCATTCAACCTGATTCAAGATCATTCACCCTATATGTCTTGCTTCCCCAGTCCTCATACTTCTGATTTTCGAAACAGTAAAATTCATCAGAAACCCAACGACTAAATAAACCAGTAAAAGTACATCATTCGCTTCGTTCCAGATGATTTTTGTCGCAACAAACAGGGCAAGCGAGCCCAGTACGGCTGTCAACCACAACCCCACTTGAAATGTTTTCTCTGACATAGAATCCACCCTTTTTAATTTTTTTCTAGAGTAAATTTTTAATTTTTTTCTAGAGTAAATGTTTCCTCTTGATCATCCCACTTCACCGTTACCTTAACCTCAGTGTCTTCACTCATTTTGGCATTCGTGGGATTCGACTCACTGCTGTCCCTGAGGAATCCATTCTCATCAAGGGTCAAATGAAGTCCCCCCTGATACAATAGCTTTATTACTGACAATTCCAATTATTCCAGTTTACTGACAACAACTCAATATATAGTTATAAAAAAGAAGCTTATCATTAGAAATTGATAAGCTTCCCGCCTCACACGTGATGAATGTCTCTTGTTTCTTCAATCTGTTCAAGATGCCCTTTTGCATGGCCCGCTACCATCTTGATCATTCTCCTGACGGTAAGCTCACCCTGGTCTTCCGTTTGAATTTTTCTATCGAGGGAGTCCGGTAAGCTCTCACAAAGATTAAGTACGTGTTCCCTTATCAATTTAAAAAGGGATACCTCGGTTTCGATTGATCGACCTTTGTAATTCGTTCCCATTTCCCATAGATTGGGGTCGTATGGGTTATTCTTATAATTTCTACCGTCTTCAGCGAGCGCAAACTTGATACGATGGAACATGGTCAAGTCCGAATCAATGAAATGCAGCACAGTTTGTCGAATGGACCATTTCCCTTCAGCTCTAACCAAGTCCAAATCATCGTTAGATAACCCCTTTAGCGCGGTGTCTATTCGATCAATCCCACTTTTATAAAGCGATAGTATCTCTTCGTCTGACATAAACAACTCTTCCCAATGTGAAACGATGAACCCGTCTGGGTCCTTCACCATCATTAACTGACCAAACCCCGGATCTACTTCCAGTTCATAATCAACTTGTTCTTCCTCAAACTTTCGCTTCAGGTTTTCAATTTTCTCCCCCATAATATAAAACCGCTGGCCCGGATCAGGTTTGACAAAAGCGACATCGGTATACTTCTTGAAATCCTCTTGGTTTCCTTCCGTGAATAAAACCGCCCCACCACTAGGAAGCCTCCATTGTGCAATCGTATCTTTTCTCCATTCCTCACTCCAACCAAATATATAACGATAGAATGAAAGAGATCGTTCAAGATCTTCCACCCTTAAAACCAATCTAGGCTTTGCATTTTGCATATTTTAACCCCTCCCAAAAAAATGTGTTCTCCTAACTAACCCTGGTACCTTGATGAAACACCATTTGCCATCTCTCATCTGCCCATTTCCAAATCGAACTTCTTAACGAATGTTGTTGAGTTTCCTCGTTGAAAATTCTATATGTAGTCAGTACGATTTCATCAGATAATGGATGAACTTCAAAGTGATCCATTGTCATCTTCACTAAACCAATACCTTCTTCACTGATCTCCTCATCTTGATAAAGTATCTTACCCGAACTCCCAATTTCAAAAAAATCATCTGCTAGAATCCTGTTGAGCTCTGTTTTGGATGAGCGAATTTCTGGTTTCAATAGGTTCTCTTCTAGCTGGTGGAGTTGTTCTTTTAAAGTTTTATTCATAACTTACTTCTCCCCCTTTTGAATTACTCAATTGAATCCTGTACCTATCTAATATCTTTTTGATTATCTTGTAATCCGATCAATCTGACTATTTACCACTGCCACTCACCAAAATATCTCTTATTTCCATAATAGAAGACACAATTGCATACGGAGTATGATGCGTTGGCTTTTCTTCCCCTCTGAAATTGACCCATATCGCTTCCATCCCTGCTTCCATGGGACCAACAACATCATGCGTCCACGAGTCACCTATGAATATCGTCTCTTCAGGTTTCTTATTAAATGCTTCTAGAGCAGTAGTATAGATTCTGGAATCAGGCTTTCTAATACCTAATGGTTCTGCATGAAATATTTTATCCTGGCTGAATATATCCCCTAAACCCATGTTGAGAATCTTTTGTTGAGGGTCATAAAGCCCGTTTGTAACAATGCCAACTTCAAAATGCTTAGTCAGTTCATTCATTAAATTTAATACGTATTCGTCAATCGTTATAAAGTTCATACTTGCGCTAATAAAGAGTGATTCAAGCTGATCAATTTCCTCAATCTCTGCTTTCACGTCAAAGGAATCAAGAGCACTCTTCCATCTTTCTCTTTTAAATTCAAATGTAGTTAGTTCACCACTTACAAGTTTATCTATTAGAAATCTTGAAGGTTGTTTTATTTTCTTTAAAAAATGTTGTCCATCCATTCCCTTTGTCAATGGATGTTCCGCAAGAGTCTGAACCAGTCCATCGTCAAACCAGGACGAATTTTCAAGCAACGTGTCATCCAGGTCAAATAAAAGAAGGCTATACTTTTTCATTGGCTTATATGTCAGATTCATAGGAACCACCCCTTACGGATGAAATCGTCCCATCACCACAGTATTGTAGTAACGTCCATCCGATAATAATTTATCTCTCTTCAATACTCCTTCAACTTCAAAACTTTTATTCTTATAGAGCATGATGGCTTTTTCATTGGTTTCAAGTACATTCAAAGTGATCTTCTTAATGTCGTTCTCATCTGCCCAGCGTATGCTCTCTTTTAATAGATTTTTCCCAATGCCGTATCCCCAGAATTCCTGTAATACTCCTACACCGAACTCAACTTTATGAGCGATGCGCTTTAATGATTTCCCTTCACACCTGGAGAAACCTGCAATCCTGTCCCCCACTTCACAAACCAAAAAGAGATTCAGGGGACTCTCTGTATCTTCTCTGATTATTTGTTTAAAACCCGCTTCATCTATGTACGCTTCACCTTTTTCCCTATCCATGTTTTCCGTCTCTCCGTCTACCTGCAGCCGTACTTCTGACAGGATCTGAGCATCATCTACTTTTGCTGATCTTATGGTATAGGTTAGATTTCGATTATGAAATTTTATTGGATTAATGATCATTTTAATTTCTCCCAACTTTAATGATTAAGCCTATACCCATTATCCAATAATTTCTAATTCATAACAACACTATTGATCTACTAGAGAAAAAACTGCACATGTCCTATTTCTGAACGAACCAATTTATAAAAGATTCTTTAAAATATTTCAAAAACAACTCTTGAATGGATAAGAACAATCCCCAGCCACATATTCCTATCCCAATAGATAAAAATAGATTGATCGAATGCTGAATCGCTACATAAACGATTACCAGAAGGAAAGCGGTAGCCGGGAATCCCCAAAGGACCCCTAATGCAAATTTGCTTATTTCAGTGGATTGTTCTCCTTGAACGTAGAGCCAAATAATACTCAGTAAACTCACTAAAGGCAGTGCAGCGATTATTCCACCATATGAAGGAAACCTTCTTGAAATTTCAGTCACCACACCTATAACAATTGCTGATACAATAATTTTCGCCATTACGTACATTTTTTTGCCCTCTTACTTAGTATTTTGAGAGCTTGTTCAACCAGTTCTCCTTCATGATCGTTCAGTTGCTCCAGAACCTTTCCTAGCTTTTCTTCATCAAGGCTTGTATTCCGATACAGAACCTCTTCCCCAGATTCAGTTAAACTCAGAATTACTTTTCGTTCATCAAGGGGATCTCTCACCTTCACTAAATACCCTTTTTCAATCGTTCTCTTCACATGTTCTGACGCAGTATTATGAGAAATTTGTAAGTATGAAGCAATTTCATTTACTCCAACCCCTGACTTCTTGTCTACAAGTTGAAGAATACGCACCACCTGATGAGAAATTTTTTCTCTATGGAGATAATGCAAGTGAAAATAAATATCTGTCCAATACTGATTTACCAACATAACTTTATCTTTCAAAAAAACACCCCTTTATATCGTTACTAAAGATTATATCGTAATATACGATGTAAAATAAAGGGTTTTATTTTCTACATAGAAAAAAGCTGAAGATCATTTTTGATCCCCAGCTTTTTTATAAATTTCTCTCCCGCCACTCACCGATGCGACGGCCACGACCCCTGCATCTTCCTCAATTGCATAATTTGCCCGGTGTGGTAAGCATCATGAAGCATGATGTCCAGTAGCTTTTCCTCAAGGGAATCCTCTTCAATCTTTGCCTCGGTTGTTTTACCAAGCGCCTCTCTTAATCCCCGATGAGCCGCCTCAACACGTGCAACGACTGCCCCCCATTCCTTGTCATCATTTAGTTGCTCGGTCAGGTAGAAAGTATCATTGCCATCAAGAGTATTCGTCCATTCACGGTCTTCCAACTTTGCCGTCATTCTCTCTTTATAATAAATCAGATGATTCACATTCTCCCAAATGGTTTTCGTCGCTTCTCCATCCGGTCTCCAACAAGCCTGTTCTGCAGAGAGCCCTTCAATTGCTGTTTTTAACGGTGCATACCAACTTTCCTGGTCGTATGTAGTGTCGAGCATTCTTAAGAGTAGATCGGTACGATTCATTTTCGTCTGCCTCCTTTATATTGTCGTGCCATGGATAGTATTTCATCATAAAGGGAAGAACTCCTTCTTTTGAAATACCTTCTTTGTCACATAAAGTTTTCCCTTAAGGAAAATAGTAAGACCATCTACAAAAAAGGAGCCTTACCAAATGAAAAAAGCAATCCTCCTGACCATCGTCCTGTTTCTACTTTTTCCATTAGCCACATCTGCAGCCCCAGTAAATCAAGTGAAAGCCGCTTTTGTCAGGGAGGGGAATGTGTGGACCTTGGTAGATGGAAAGGAAAAACAACTAACCAATACCGGTAATGTTCACTCTAAGCCCAAATGGTCGACTGATGGCACCCTCCTTGCCTATCAAGTAGAGACAGCATCGGAAGGGCAGTCAGAACTATGGACTTACAATCTCCAAACCGGACAAGAGAATCGAATTTCATATAATGGCACCACACCGGAATGGGCTCCCCATAAAAACCATATCGCCTATAATGACAAAGGGATATTAGATATCTCTGACCTCAACCGCTTCTACAACATCGCAACCGGGGTCAGTGATTTCACGTGGCTTCCGGACGGCAGTGGATTCCTTCTTTCTTCATCAGGAACCCTTAACCCGGATGGATGGTCAAGCGCCTCTTTGTTTACTAAAAAAGTCGGCGAAAACTATGAGGATATTGTTTTGTTCGGAGGCGTGGAGCCGTTTTTCACACTACCTAAAGAAATCGGGACAAATGAACAAAACAAACTGATTGCCGTCAATGCAGAAGAGCTGACCTATTCACCCAGCGGCAACTGGATTTCATTTGTCGTATCTCCCACCGCTTCCTGGTCCATGGACAGCGATATGGTCTGTGTCATTGATAATCTCGGGAAGAATTTCGAGGTATTGGATGAAATGATTTTGCAGGTAGGACAGCCCAAATGGTCACCTTCAACCGATACTTTAGCCTATATCGCAGGCGGCGGAAGAATCGTGTTCGGCTTCAAAAACAAGGATATAAAGGTGAAAGAAATGCCTGCGTCAGGAACTTACACACCTGCTGATTATGCTGATGTTGACTTTGATTGGATGACTGACAAATCACTGGTCGTGTCGAGGATTAAGGAACAGGAGTGGACGAACGACTTTAACAAGCATCCGCTGCCCGTCCTTTACACCTTGAATATCGATTCGAAGAAACAAACGAAGATAACGAGTCCTCCTAAAGGGTATGGGGACTATGCTCCTCAGTATATCCCTTCCATTGGAAAACTCTCTTGGTTAAGGGGGAAATCCCTTACTGATACGAAAAGGGATCTGTGGATTGGAAATAAGAATGGGACTGAAGCTAAGGAGTGGCTTCGGAATATTGAGGAGATCGTATTTTACCCTGGTTGATGGAGTCGATGGATGGATGTCGTTTTTTCTTCCTAAAGTTCATATAAAGGAAATTCGACATCCTAACACGATTATTCGTATTCTCGCATGATAAATCCTATACCCGCATGAAAATATCAGATCCCGCTCGATAATCTTCCATCTGGTATGATTCATCCAATAAGCCGCATGATTCTCCCAGGCTTTTGACCATGAATCAGGTCGTGAAATACCATCTCAGCTAAATTAGATAATCATTCTGATACAAATGGGATATAAACAACTATATTTCTGTCCCTACACGCTCAATTGGTAATCTCCATCACAATCACATCAAACAACTTCCCGTCGGCATAAAGCACAAACGCCCACTCACCTTGTTCTGGAATCGTCACGGATGATGGAGCATGGACATCCGCTCCGTTATTTTCTCCGCCGAGTGGAATCGTCCAACTTTCACCGTTATTCAAAATAGGATTCACGGTTCCTGAATCTTTTTGATAAGCAACCACGGTTAATTCAGAAGCATCCGTACCCCAAAGATGCCACATCCACTTCTGCCCGTTCAAGCTTGGCATATCGGCGCCAATGATGCCCGATTTACCTTCATTCCCGATCAAATTCCGTCCAAAGGTTGCTGCCCTTTGATCCCACTGGATAGTATCAAAGTCACTTTCTTGAACAAAGGTCGGTATATCTTCAGGTAAAATGATGGCACTTCTTTCTAGCACAATATTTGGACTCCCATTCTTAGTTTCATTTTTCTTTACCATCAACTCAGTTGAAACAAAGAATGCTATTAAACAAAGAGCTACAGTCGTCATGATGAAAATAATGAATGGATTTGGAGTTTTTAATTCCACAGGACGATGAACGGCAAGGCGAATTCTATTTTTCTGCAATTCTGTGAAGCGCCGGCCTTTATGAGTGGTACTATCCATCGCTTCCTTCAACTCAGCAAGCTTATTTTCCATCATGCCCCCACCTTTCCATCCTGTTTTTCAACTTATTCCTTCCTCGGTTCAATCTTGTTTTGATGGTGTTGGCATTTACACCTAATACATTCACCATCTCGCTTATGGAACATTCTTCATAATAATAAAGGATAATAACTTCCCGATATTTTATGGGCAAGTCGAGAACGCTCCTTGAAAGAATCTCTTCCTCGCTTCGCTTCACCAAACTCATTTCAGGTAACGGTTCCTTTGATGTGAAAAGAGAGTAAAGGTTTGAATTCATCACCACTCTCTTAAACGCAGAACTCTTTAGGACATCCTTCGCCCGATTGATAACGAGTCTGTAGATCCACGCTTTGTACGAAGTAATCTCATCTATTTCTTCATAATGTCTGAAGCATGTGACAAAGACATCCTGCACGATGTCTTCAGCCAGACTCCAGTCCTTCACATAGTTATAAGCCAATTTCGTCAGGCGCTCCCCGTATTCATCCATAATCGCTTCAAGCCAGGCATCCCGGTCCGAATGGTCTTCGTTCTTTACCTTTCTCACACGTCCCTCACCTCATTTCCGTTTAATGCTAAGACGAATCAATCTCTATATGGTTTCATTTTTTCAAAAATACTACCTTTAACTGCATTCAACAAGCATAGCGGTGTATCCTTTGATTAATCCAGAAAATAACATATACTTTTAATAGATTAATAGGAGGGGATTACGCATGACTGTATACCATAAAATTACCGGAGAAGGATTTCCCATCGTGATGGTCCATGGGTGGACGCTGGATCATCAGGCGATGATGCATGCTATGGAACCGAATTTCAAGAACCGCACCGGATGGAAAAGGATTTACATTGACCTGCCTGGAATGGGAAAATCGAACGCACAACCTTCCATCAAGAATTCAGACGACATGCTGGAAGCTGTTCTTGAATTGATGAACGAACTGATTCCCGATCAACCCTTTATCATTTGCGGGTATTCATTCGGGGGATATATGGCGAGGGGAATCGTAGAGGCGCGACATGATCGAGTACGAGGCTTGATGCTCTTGGCACCTATGGTCATACCTGATGCTGGTAAAAGAGAACTACCTCAGCAAATCGTATTGAAAAAGGATCCTGATTTACTATCGAACCTCTCTCCACTGGAAGCCGAAGCTTTTGCCTCCATGGGTGTGGTTCAAGGAAAAAGGGAATGGGAAAGGTTCAGGGATGACATCCTGCTTCCATCTACTCAAACGAATGAGGAGTTCGCAAACAGGATCAGGGAGAATGGGTATGGCTTCACCTTCGAGCTCTCGCAGAAAATTGCCTATCCAACGTTGATTATAACGGGACGGCAAGACCATGTAGTCGGTTATCAGGATGCGTGGCGATTGATTGAGAACTATCCAAGGGCCACCTTCGCAGTGCTTGATATGGGTGGTCATAATGTGCAGATCGAGCAGGAGGATGTGTTCAATTCTCTCGTGCATAATTGGTTGGACAAGTTGGAATTAGATAGGTTGGATCAGTTGTAAGATCTAAATCGAGACCTTGTAATCGGAGTGGGAATGTTCCATTAACGAGCAGGTTAAAGGGAACACACGAGTGCTGCTCAAACAGCTGCCCTTTTCAAGTAGAGGACAGTTTAGTACAAGGGATAAACTGCTGCTTAGTCATTTACTCAAGTGTAGGTCAATGTGTTTGGTGGGAAAGATGCTTATCCAAAACTTATCAGTAAGGGGGTATTTCAATTGATATATGTAATTAGACATGGACAAACAGATTTGAACAAAGAACGCAAAATGCAAGGGAGAATGGGTTTGCCATTAAATGAATACGGAATCGAACAAGCAAACATATTAGAGAAGAGTTTACAAAATATAGATTTCCATCTTGTATATTCTTCCCCGCAAGAGCGAGCTATCCAAACAGCGGAAGTTGTTTCAGGAAAACATACTGTTTTGGACGATAGATTGAATGTCTTTGATTTGGGGGAAGCGGACAGACTACATATTAACGAAGTAAAAATGGCAGGTCCAGCTCCTGATTCTTCTGTCTACCAAGGAGTCGAAGAACCCAATAAATTTATTACTCGAGTGTTTAGCTTTATGAACGACCTTGAATGTAGCTATGGGAAGAAAGAACTTAATATACTAATATCTGGTCATAGGTGTACCACGGGTTGTATTGGTGCTTTCTTCGAAGGGATACCTTCTGATGGAAACTTATTAAAGTTTTCATCAGATACTGGGGACTATAAAACGTTTACCTTTAAATAATGAGTAACATGTACAATAAAAGAATATTTTGTATAAGGAATTTCGTTGAAGATAACATGTCATGATATAACAAAATAAACTACTTACGGAAGAGGTGAACGCAATATGAATACACCCAAAGAGCGTTTACTTAAGATAATTAATGAAATACCTGAACAAGAAGTGAATAAAATCTTGGACTTCGCAGAGTATCTTAAAATAAAGAGGGAAAAAACCTTATCAGATAACTTAACAAAAGCTAGTGAAAGTAGCCTGGGGTTTTGGGATAATGACACTGATGATAAGGTGTGGAATGATGTATAAACAAGGTGATATAGTTTTATTACCTATTCCTTTCAGTGATTTAACAAATAGAAAGCAACGTCCTGTTCTCGTAATTTCAAGTGATCGTTATAATAAAATAACTGACGATATTGTTGTTATGGCTGTTACATCACAATTAAGGAATTTTGATTATTCAGTGATCATTGAATCAAAAGATTTACCAGATGTGCTCGTTCTGTAAACTCTAGACCTAACTATATCTTTTGAAAGTGTATAAACTTTGTCGGCTCTAATTGCAGATGTAACCTTCAGCTCACCATCTTTTAGAAATTGGAGCAGTTCATAACAGAGTTTTAGAAGAAGTTCGAACAAAAGTTAATGAGTTAATTAAATAACAAGAAAACGGCCAGTGGCACCCAACCACTGGCCGTTTCTCATTTTCACACGTTAAGCAACCGGTCCTTTTCCCTTGCCCTCACCCCATCCAATCCCAATTCTCCCTATCCTCTATATCCATATGCCGAGGAATTCGATCATGAGGAACCTCTCCCTCGTCGTCCAAGTAATAATGCCTGATGGGTTTCAAGTCGTCATCCAATTCATACACGAGTGGGATGCCATTTGGTATGTTGAGACTGACAACCCCGTCATCCGGGATGTGGTCAAGGAATTTCACGAGCGCCCGGAGAGTGTTTCCGTGTGCGGAGATGATGACACGTTTATTGTCCCGGATGCTCGGGACAATCTCCTCGTGCCAATAGACGAGGGCCCTTTTTTCCGTATCGAGGAGACTTTCAGATAATGGCATATTCTCCTTGCCAACGGTGGCGTATCTCGGATCGGATAGGTTGCCGCGATGCCCCTCTTCTGAAATCGCCGGTGGCCGGACATCGGCGGACCGCCTCCATTCATGGACCTGCTCTTCGCCGAATTGCTCCGTCACTTCATCTTTATCCAGTCCCTGCAGACCCCCATAATGCCGCTCATTTAATCTCCATGATTTATACACGGGAATCCAGACCAGATCCATTTCGTGCAGAGCGATCCATAGCGTCCGGATCGCCCTTTTCAAGACCGATGTATGGGCAACATCGAAAATGAACCCGTGTTTCTTCAGGATCGCCCCTGCTTTTCTTGCTTCTGAATAGCCGTCATCGGTTAAATCGACATCCGTCCAACCGGTGAACCTGTTTTCAAGATTATAGAGGCTCTCGCCGTGTCGAAGGAACACAAGCTTCTTCATGTTCATCACTCCAGATCTTTTTTTAAAGTATGTGCATCTCGGAATAGAAATATTGAGTAATTTAGGAAGTATTGTACCAAAATAGGAATAACCAATTTCGAAAGGAGACGATGTAATGTTCAAACAAAACGCTGGAGAAAAATTAATTGATCTCTTGATTGAATGGGGAGTCGACCATATTTACGGGATGCCCGGGGACTCCATCAATTCCATTATAGAACCACTTCGGAAACGACAGGACAAAATCAAATTCATTCAAGTCAGGCATGAGGAAGCAGGGGCACTGGCCGCTGCCGCTTATGCGAAATTAACGGGAAAACTTGGCGTATGCACGGCGATTGCCGGTCCAGGAGCGATCCACCTTCTCAACGGATTGTATGATGCTAAGCTTGATAAAGCTCCGGTGTTGGCCATCACAGGTCAAGTGGAAACGGACCTTTTAGGGACGGACTCCTTTCAAGAAGTGAATCTTGAGCGGATGTTCGACGATGTGGCCGTGTATAATCAACGCATCATGTCTGCTGATCAGCTCCCTGCTGTCGTCAATCAGGCGATCCGGACGGCCTATGCGAAAAAAGGGGTGTCTGTCCTGACCATCCCGGATGACATCCCCCGCTTTGAAGTCGGAAAAGAAGCACGTGTGACGTCCCATTTTTCAGTAAAGCAGAACATTACGCCTCTTCCTGAGGATTTGCAAAGAGCAAAAGAACTCATCGAAGGTGCGGGACGACCGATTATTCTTGGGGGAAAAGGCGTTCACGGTCACCGCGAAACACTATTATCCTTTGCTGAAAAAGTCGGGGCACCCATCGTGTTGACCCTGCCCGGCAAAGGGGTCATTCCTGATAAGCATCCCTATTGCTTGGGAGGTCTCGGCCTAATCGGGACAAAGCCATCGTATGAAGCGATGCAGGAAGCCGATATGCTCATGATGATCGGGACCTCATTCCCGTTCACCGGATTCCTGCCTGACAGTGCCAAAACGATTCATATCGACATTGACCCATCCCAAATCGGGAAGCGCTACCCTGTAGATGTCGGTCTTGCAGGGGACGCCGGCACTTCCCTTAAGTGGCTGACCGAACATGTCGCAAGGAAAGAAGATCGAACATTCCTGGAGAAAAATCAGGAACGCACGAGCAAATGGTGGGATAACTTAGAGTCACAAGAGGAGGATGGATCGGTCCCGCTCAAACCGCAGCGACTGATTCATGCCCTTAAGGAAGTCGCGTCGGACGACGCCATCCTGTCCGTTGACGTCGGAAATGTAACAGTGTGGATGGCACGGCATTTCCCGATCACCAATCAGTCCTTCATCATTTCGAGTTGGCTCGCTACCCTCGGCTGTGGACTTCCGGGTGCCATTGCCGGTCAAATCGCCTATCCTGATCGACAGGTATTTGCGATTTGCGGCGACGGCGGTTTCGCCATGACGATGGCGGACTTCGTCACAGCAGTCAAATATGACTTACCCATCATCGTCGTCATACTAAACAATCATAAGATTGCCATGATCAAGTTCGAACAGGAAGTGATGGGGAATATTGAATTCGGCACCAACCTCCAGAACCCGGACTTCGCTAAATACGCCGAAGCCTGCGGGGGAGTCGGATACCGCGTCGAACGCCCGGAGGACATCCTGCCATCGCTACAAAAAGCAATCCAACAAAAGAAACCATGCATCATCGACGTCGTAGTCGACGCCGACGAAGCACCAATGCCGGCCAAAATCCAATTCTCCCAAGCCGCCGGCTACACCAAACACATGCTCAAACAACTATTCGAAGAAGGGAAATTTGACCTTCCACCACTATAAGAGAGAGGGACGGACCTTGCATAGCAAGGTCCGTCCCTCTTATTGTTTGTCTAAGGCGACGAGGTTGATTTTTGCCATGAAGCCATCAGGTTCTTCTCTTTTCATGATGTTGGCGAATTTTTTTAGGAAGGTTATGTCTTGTGATTTTTCTGTGATGGAAATATTCCCGTCACTGTTGGATAGCTTTTCACCAAATGGACCGATGGCCTCTTGTACATCTTCATCTTGTTTTCTCGGATCAAGGATGATCTCCAGTCTATAGCGTTTGTTTTCATCCGGTCTCGGAATCGTGATTGACTCAATTGTTCCATCCTTCTTCACTTTGACCGTCCCTGAAGATGCGACAGTGTCCAGTGGTTCGACAGCGGTTCGAATGATTTGAAGGGAGGTCGCATCATCGGGATATGGTTTTAATTGAACATCCACGATTGCTCCTTTGGGTAAAGTGGTCTCACTGCGTATAAGGAGAGATTTTTTGAATACCTGCACCTTTGCGTCCAACTTCCAATTTTCACTTGGACTTTGTATAATCTTCTCAACTTTTTGTTCCTCTTTACTTTCATCAAAAACAATGACGCGACATCCGTTCAACAAAGGGAATAAGCATAGAATAAGAATGATTCGTTTATAACGCCAACCTGTCATTTCTTCACCTCAAATGCTTTTACATATCTATATAGATTAGTTTATCTATTCCACACATTTCTGTAAATAAATGTTATTAACGATTTAATAATTAGGTGTCTGGCTCTCACGGGTATGCGCTGAGGGTCAGACACCTTTAATCCAAAAGATGAGGGACGGACCTTGAAATGCAAGGTCCGTCCCTTTATGGAATTGAGGTCCGTCCCTCAGACTACTAACTTCCGGTTTCTCTTTTTCCCCACCAGATAATAAACCAAATACCCTAAAACATTAAACACTCCAAACACAACGATCCATCCAATCGTTAATCGCCTGTTATGATAGGCATTAACCGTTGCCCATATCGTGAACAGTGTGATATAAATCGCCATTCCCGAGAACAAAATGATCGACATCAAATCGCTAATATGTCTTGTTTCCATTTCCACATACCACTGTTTGCCATCCCCGTTTCCGTATGGGAAGAAATCAGCCTGTAGCCATTTTGGACTCCACACTTTTTGTTCGTAACGGTATTCCGGCTTTGCATCTCTTACATAGTCAAATACCATATTAGTATTCTTAACACTGCTTACATCGTAAATTTCAATATTGGCGATTTGATCCGTACCTTCTATTAAGCTATTTATTTTCATTTTCATGTCATCAGAAACGCTGGTTTTATCTTGTAAAATAGTTGAAACCTGTGTAGCTACTTCAGAATTTTCATTAGCATTTTCTTCTTCCAGTGACCAAATATACCCGAACGCAGAAACGGTAAAGAGAAGAACAACAAGTGCAAGATAAAGGACCCATTTAGCGAACGATTTTTGAGCCTTGAAGAGCTGTCCTACAATCGAACGCATTTCCTGCTCCCCACCGAAGCGCTCAATGGCCGTATCAACGGCTTCTTGCTCACGCATTCCTTCAGCTTTAAGTTCGTGAACAGCCTCCAATAAGTGACTTTTCATCTCAGCTTTCAATTCCTGAATCTCTTTTCGATTACCCCCGATATTTTCATAAACAGAATCTACATATGCATCAATCTGTCTCAAGGTTCTCTCCCCCTTCAATAAAGGTATCAATGATTTTCTTTACGAAATGCCACTCTCTGCGCTTTTCTTCAAAGCCCTCTTGGCCTATTGGGGTAAGCGTATAATACTTTCTTCTTCCGCCCGGCCCCTGCTCATCACCCCAGTAAGAAGAGATCCACTGGTTTTTTTCTAGCCTTTTCAATGATAAATAAAGCGTACCTTCTTTTAATTCAAATTGATCTTCACTTTTTTCACGGACCGTTTTTGCCAGCTCATAACCATACATATCCCGGCTATTCAGTAGAGAAAGGATCAATGTATCGATATGCCCTTTTAAGACCTCTTTATTAATTTCCAAATTTTACACCTCTTTACATATTTATATAATATATTACCTAATAATGCAAGGTATTCATTTATATAAAAATCATCCTTATGTGTAAGGATGATTTTTTTAAAATGGGCTATCATTCAGATTTATTTAACAAGCGATGCTCTAAGATTCACACCATACTCCATGTACCCTTTCAAGCATGTTAGCATATATACCCAGCCCTCTTTATTGTCTACTAATTCGTTGATAACATTTTCATTGTCCTCATCGAACCCTTCTTCTTTAACCCCCACAATTGTGCTGCCTGTTTCTTCTTGAATGAAGGATATGGTTACTTTGTGGTTTCCTGCCCACTCGAAGACAATTTTTTTGTGTTCTTCCATTTCTACTATATGTATTTCCCCTTCGGCCCCATACTCTTCATATCTCAACGTAACAGTCTTTCCTTCCTCCCATCGTTCAGAGCTTGAAGAGAACCAGAAGCCTCCTATCTTTTCAGGATCAACAAATGCCTCGAAGATTTCATGTGCCGGCTTTTGGATTTTCATTTGAGAGATGTTATTCATGAGTCATTCACTCGCTTTCAATATATTTAACACTAATTATACCTCAGACTCACCCATTCGAAATCCCTTGATTTCCCAACCCTTAAAATGGTATAATTTTCATATTATTAAGGAAGGGAGTGAGAGAACGCAATGACTAATTTCATGAAGATAACCTTGGAGAATGATATGGATTGCCCTCTCACTCATACGGATACATTGTGAAAATAGAATGAGTATGGCATCATCTGCTTATTATGAAGAACGAAACTTTAGCCACAAGGTTATGTTATATACCTTGTGGCTTTTACTATTTTCGTATCTTACTAGCAAATATCTTCTCCAGTTAATCTTCTCAAATGGATGACCAAACAAAATGAGGAGTTGACTGTTTAATGTTGAAGCTGAAATATCTTTTTAACAACGAAGACCTGGCAGAAATGTTGGTAAGTAATTGGGAATATGATGGACAATCACCTGACCTGTTCAAAACCTACAGGATCTCATCAAATGCTACCTATTCTTATCAATTCAATGGCAAGACGCAGTTTCTCAGATTTGCCCCAACATCAGAGAAGTGTCGGGAAAATCTTCTCGCGGAACTTGATTTTATTTCTTATCTTCGTTCAAAGGAGTATGGCGTATTAGAAGTTGTGGAATCAAAAAGCGGAGAGAAGTTGGTTGAAGTTCAAACACCATGGGGTAAGTACTATGCTACCGTGTTCAAACAGGTACCAGGTGTACCGATTAGCGAGACTGAACTGAATGATCATATTATGTTCAATTATGGAAAATCATTAGGGAAACTCCATCGATTGTCCAGTGAGTACCATCCTGTTCAATCCAAGCGGTGGTCCTTTAGCGATGTTCTCGCTTCCATTGAGTCGGTTCTGATGGATCTTCCTCATGAAACATTAGCGTTAAAGGAAACAAAGTTACTAAAAGATTATTTTAAGTCCCTTCCTAAGACAAAGAGCCATTTTGGATTGATTCATTATGATTTTGAATACGACAATGTCTTCTATGATACAAAATCTCAATATTGTCATGTCATTGATTTTGACGATGCGATGTATCATTGGTATGTGATGGACATTGAGCAGACACTTGATAGTTTGCAAGATTGTATTCCACCTGAAAAGTATCAAGAGAAAAAAGAATGCTTCCTGGATGGATATCGAACCGAATTTGAAATCCAAGATGATATGCTGCCATTACTGTCGGCCTTCAGAAGGTTTGCCGATTTATACGGGTATGTGCGTATTTTGAAGTCAACAGAAGATCAGTGGAACCATGAACCGGAATGGTTAGTAGGCTTAAGAGGAGGGTTAATTGAGGCAATGAAAAATAAATCGAAGTGTTTTGGTAAAGATCTATAAATTAAAACGGGTGTCTGGCTCAATGTGCTGAGGTCAGACACCTTTACACTATTTACTTAAGTTCTCCAACATTCTCTTATGTTCTTGAGCCAGTGTCATTAATCTAAACTCGTTATTATCTAACTGTCTCAGAATTTCTTTGACTTCAATCCGTGCAATATCATATTTCTCCTTAGAGAGAGTTCCACGTTTATACGCCTGCTCCAACTCATCCTCATCCAGTAAATAGATCTCACCTGAAGGCAGTACCACAATATCCAAGTAGAGATCATCCATCCACGGAACACCGTCCTCGACTCCATTTTCCAGGCATATATCTATGTACCACTGAACGATCTCTCCATTTGCATCAAACATGGTAGTGACGGAATGATTTTTTCCCAAAGGAAAGTGCTGTAGCCACATATATCCGTTATCAACGATGCACACTTCTCTGTCTCCGTATTGGGTGATTAAAGGTTCATTCACTTTCACTGTGTTCAACAGAGTGATATACCCTTGGAACTCCTTCGTGTGAAGATGGGTTTGAGCGTATTTCCTTTGTTCTACTCTCTTCCAATCAGCACGGTTTCCGTATTTTCTTTTAAGCATAAATTCATTCCTTTGCTTCATTTAGGCAGATTCAGCTGCCACGAAACCCCATAACGGTCATTCAGCCAGCCAAATTTCTTACTGAATCCATAATCTCCAAGTGGCATGAGAGCTTGACCACCTTCATTCAGTTTCTCATAGATCGTCTCAAGTTCTTCTTCCGTATCGCATGTAAGAAAGATGGAGAAAGAAGGCGTGAAGTCAAACTGATGCTTCACATTACTGTCGATGCACATAAATTCCTGCCCTTTCAAGGTGAAAGTGGCCTGCATCACTGTCCCTTCATCTCCACTTTCGTTTGCTCCATATCGAACAATATTGGTAATGGCTGAATCTTCAATCAGTGATGTGTAAAAGTTCATTGCTTCTTCTGCATTTCGGTTTTGGAACATTAAAAATGGTGTGACCTTGTTCATTGTAAATCTACTCCTTTTACAACTGTTTTCTTAAGTATAGTTGAATAGAAATGGTATTTCTAATCTGGTTTATTAGCCAATCCTAAAAGTTCAGCAACCATATCCGCACTCCCCGGTGTAAACATAAATATAGATAATCCAATCAATGCAGCACCCATTACACCATAGAAAAACACCTTTGGTTTTAGAATTGTTCCCTGCTTAAACGCCTGCAAACCTGCACGGAAAATGAGGAAAAACCCTATAAATAGAATAGCAAAATAATAAACACCCATTACATCACCTCATTCGTATTTTTCAAACCACTAAAAAGAAATGCCCGCAGTCATACTCTTCTAAGTTCATGACGTACTGATAGTTTTCATGCCAATTTCCATTCTCAAGATCATTCTGCAAATGTTCCAGGCAACGGTTCACTTCATCACCCTTTGCAAGTGGAGAAGTCCCTTGTTGAAAGTCCCTGTCTAAATATCGCTCTGGTGTTCTCCAACCTGTAAAGAAGAATTGGTCCACTAAATCATGAGGCAATGGATAGGGAACCATGGTAACAGTACGCTCGATCTGTTCCGCAAGTAATTGGGACAGTTCTTTCACTGGAGGATGGATCCTATACGCATCCTTTAATACTGGTCCGAAATAATCGAACAACCAACATTCATCTTCACATAATCTTGGATCCAAAGTAAAAATGACAATCTTGCCATTCTCCTTTAACACTCTTCTCATTTCCTGAAAACTAAGGGATAAATCGTGAAAATGATGAGAGGCGAGGGTGCAAATGATTCCATCAACAGACGCATCTTCTAATGGAATTTGCTCTGCAGCGCCCTCTTTCCAAGTCAGATTCCTATGCTGCCTGCCCTGGGTCCTCATGATTTCTGAAGGTTCAAGAGCAATGACATGGTATCCCTTATCAGAAAGTTCATAGCTATAATTTCCGGTTCCTGCACCAATGTCTAAGATCGTCGCAGAGGGTTCCAGTTTGAGTTGCTGCAGAATCATTTGAGTAATTCGTGGATCTGCTTTTCTGGTTGTGTTGTAGGTTTTTCCTATTTGATTATAGATTGGCATACATTGACACTCCCCTACAGGATCTATAATATGAACCTGCTGATCATAATATCTATAAGTACATTTGTATCATCTATTTGAATATCAAAGATTCTTTCGAGTAGAATTAATCATTTCTTCATACTGCGTATCCCCCAACCCATACTCTCTAAAATTCTCAAGCATAAGCCATACCAGCTTCTCTGCAGGAACATCCCGATGCTTCAGGATATACATCATCAGTTCACTATCCTTCTCCCGGTAGTTTAAATAAAGCTCAATTCCCTCTTTTAAAGGCTCTAGCACAACGTCCTCAGGCCTCGTTCGATGAATCATTACTAGTTCGTAAAGAGCTGCATACCCTTTCGCTTGGAGAGAGTATTCGCTCACTGGCTTATATTGATGATCCACAAGATGAAGGTCAACCGTCCCTTTATACTCTCTCTGGTCCAGCCAGGCGAGTATCGTCAGCATATTCATTTGACAAAACATATCTTCATCAAACCACAAGGCCATATGGTCCACACTCTCATTAACGAGCGGCTGCAAGGGCTTCTGAGTGATATCAACATATTGATCCCGTGTTACATGATGAACCTTCGAACGCATCTCAATAAACTCATCTGAAAATATGTTTTCGCACGTCTCTCCCCAACACATGGCTTCGTTAAATGGGATCATCTTTTCTGTTTTAAGGAACCCAGTCTCTTTGAAGCGTTTGTACATCTCTGTTCCATTCAGAATATGAAATGTTTGATTAGAAATCATATGACCACCTCCAGGACGAACTTAATCTATTTTTTTACTTCTGCCATTTTCACCGGGAAAAGCCTGTTCAGTTCCAGTAAATCCTCAATAACCACATCAGCCTGAACAAGCTCCTCTTCCCGGGCAAAATCAAAACGACAACCAATGGAAATCAACCCATTGTCCTTCGCCGCATGTATATCCGATAACCGGTCCCCTACCACAGCTCCACTCGTAATCTCGTATTTCTCCACAATATGCCCGACTAAATCTGATTTATTAAGAGATTCAATATGCTGAATACTGAATGTATCCGTTATCCATTGGTCCAGGGCATAATAATCAATAATAGCGTTTAAGTATTCAATTAATCCGTTACTGGCTATGTAAAGGCTGAATCCATTTTCTTTTAAATGGCTAAAAACCTCCTGAACATGAGGATATAGGGCCCCTTTTCCATTCCTTATATTCTGAATTAATCTCTCAAGAAAAAAGGCATCCGTCCTCTCTCTTTCTTCAAGAGAATGGTCAGGCAACAGTGCCTCCCATACCTTTGGCAGAGGAACACCCATAATTTCCCGGTATTTCTCAATCGGGGTTACCTCATCCCACTTGCCTTCTGACCGTAATCGTTCGAACGCATCATCAAGAGAGACTTCTAATATTTTGTCTGTTTGAAAGAGTGTTCCATCCATATCGAAGATCAATGATTGTGTCATTATAAGTGTTCCTTTCTCTTTGTCATCGTGCAAAATCGTTCTGCTCACAACCCAGTAACATTATCAAAAACGGCAGGCTTACCATCCACTAAAACATGAATGACGTCTTGCCCTTTATCTCTTGTTAAATAATAGACATGTTGCTCCACAACATTCTCTTTTGACTCGGAGGTGTTGAACTTGATTGTGACCGTATCATCTTTTGACTGCACATCTGTTTCTACTTCTCCACTTGATTGAAATACGATATATGAACCCTTTTTTCCTTCATCCATCAGCTGGAGTGTGTATTCCGGTTCGATTTTATTTTGTACATCAGCTGGGACAGTTTTCACTTTACTGAAGCTTAATGTTGACGAATCCTTCAATGAACTGCATGCGGTTAATATCGAGAGCACTAAAATGGCTAAGACTATGATCCTCTTCATTCTCACACTTCTCCTCCATAAGAAAACGATTATTTCTCATATGCATTGTTTATTTGATTGAAGTAATCCTTTATATGTTGCCGTTAGCAACACCATGGTAAATAGAAGAAAATAAAATAATTTAGATGTGTTCATAAGGGGTTCATCTAAAGAATAAGCCAGAAAAACACTGGACAGGATGAAAATACAATATGTCCAGAACCAAAGTTTGGCACGCTCCATTTTCTTTTGAAAGTACAGAAGCATTGGTTCAGTAAATGCGAAAATTAATAATACAATTCGCACATATGTGTAGGGCCCATACACGAAGAAACTGATCACGATACCAATCGCAGCAAGGAGATTAATCCAAATAGAAGCTTTTAAATCTTTCATATCAATCCCCCTCTAAATATGTCTGCTTCAATTAACATTTTTTTCTTATCCCTTCATTCCATTCAATTCCAATTATTCCAAAAACTCCTCCAATAAACAATCGGTTTTTAAATCTTTGGTTTACACGATATTCACTATTCCCACTTCTTACCATTCATACTATAATACTATATTGTGACAGGAATATTTTTACACAGAGCAGGTCCTTACATAAAATTTACAAGTTTTTAAGAATAACAGGGAGTGCTCTACAGTAAAATGAATTTTGTGACAGGAGGAAATCCGCCTCAAGACCTAGGCGAATATTAGCCTGGAGGTGGCTGTGATGCAGTCCGTATTACAGTATCTTTAAAAAGAAGGTTAAAAGCCAAATCAGTATTAGGGGGGAAACACATGCAAGCTTTAACCAATTGGGTATTCCGCAATAAGGCAGCCATGACACTATTTATCATCATCACATTGCTTCTCGGCATCATAAGTTATTTCCGTCTGCCTATGGAATTCCTGCCTGAAGCGGATAATCCACAAGTGACCGTCGTCACCCTGGGTCAGGGGTATGACGCAGGCTCCATGACCACGAACATCACAGAACCCGTTGAACAGGCAGTGACATCGATTTCAGGGAAGACATCGATCCTGTCCACGACCGGGGAAGGATATTCCCAGGTGACCATTAACTTCGATTCAAAAAGTGACATGAAGGAAGCCAAGAACAAGGTCGAAGAGGCCATCAAAGGAATCCAGCTTCCTGAAGGAGTCGGACAGCCGCAAATCTCTCAGCTGAACACCTCGATGATCCCGATCAGTCAGGTGTCTGTGACATTTGATGATGGATTGACGAAAAAGAACCTTGATCTCGTCAATGATGAGTTCAAGCCGCTCTTTGAAAATAAGGGCTCCCTCTCTCAGGTAAGCATCGCTGGAGAAAACAGCCCACGGGTCCAAATCAATCTTGATCACGACAAACTGGAGAAGTTACATATTCCGGTCAATGCGGTTATGGGCGTACTGCAAGGGCAGGATGTTTCTGCCTCTGTCGGAAGCACGACGATTGACGGCCAGAAGAGTACGATCAACGTCACGGACAATCTGACTTCCGTAGAAGCCTTGGAGAACTTGCCGGTACCAATGCAAGTCCCGAATGCTCCTGCAGTCAAATTGAAAGACATCGCAAACGTTGAAAAAGTGAAAGCGGAAAACACCATCACCCGTGTAAATGGGAAAGAAGCTTTGGCATTCGTCCTTTTCAAAGAGAGCGATGCCAGTGCCGTTACCGCCGGAGACGATGTGAAAGAAACAGTCGATCAAATCAATAAGGACTATGACGGTGTAGAAGCAACGGCACTGTTTACCACAGGTGATATGGTGGAAAACTCAGTGAACAGCATGGTTCGCGAAGTGGCACTTGGTGCTCTTTTCGCAACCCTTGTCATTCTGTTGTTCCTAAGGAAGTTCAAGCCAACACTGATTACCGTTGTGTCTATTCCATTATCACTCTGTATCACGTTATTCCTGCTCTGGTTATCCGGAGTCACCTTGAACATCCTTACACTGGGAGGGGTCGCAGTAGCGGTCGGTCGACTCGTTGATGACAGCATCGTCGTCGTCGAGAATATTTTCAGGCGAAGCCAAAATGAGAAACTGACCAAACAGAATGTCCTGCTCGCAACAAAGGAAGTTTCCCGTGCGATTACGTCTTCCACTCTCATCACAGTGGCTGTATTCCTGCCGATGGGACTTGTCAACGGATCGTTGAAAGCATTCCTGCTTCCGTTCGGTTTGACTGTTACGTATTCATTGCTCGCATCTCTGCTTGTAGCCGTTACGGTCGTGCCATTATTAAGCCGAGGAATGTTGAAAAATACAACCTTGCCAAAACACAACAAGCCGCACCGCTATGTGAATGTGTTGCGTTGGTCACTCAATCACAAATGGATTCCGATCCTGTTGGCCATTCTTGTATTCGGGGGATCCATTGCTCTTTATATCACGTTACCCAAAGCTGCAACGAGTGCGAATGATGCCTCTTTCGTAGCCGTCTCCATGGAGTTTCCGAGTGATACACCAGAAGACACGATTAAAGAGCGCACCATGGAATTCGAAGAAACGCTATCAGGGTTTAAAGGGTACGATTACTTGATCACCCAGTACGGTGCAAGTGAAGAAAACGCCGAATACGGAGCCGTGAGTGATCCAAACACAGCGGTGTATACCGTCATCATGAAAGAAGGATCCGATGCAGAATCCTTCATCGAAGAAGTGAATGAAACAAAGAAGGATGAAAAAGGTGTGACGATTACAGCTTCACCATCGTCCATCTTCGGAGGCTCATCCAACTCAAGCATCACCTATGATGTTGTCGGAAATGACGCCAATGAACTTCTGACTACTTCCAAAACCATCATGGATAAGATCAAAGATGTAGACGGTGTGAAGAAAGTCTCAAGCAATCAGGAGAAAACGTCACCTGTTTTCACGGTGAACGTCAATACGGAGAAAGCGAATGCCCAGCAAACGGCCATGCAAATCCGTTCCTTATTGAATCCACAGCCGATCGGGGCCATCAACCTGGATGATGTAACGACACCTGTATTTCTGGACGCAGGCGTCAATCCTGAATCAACGTCAGATTTGAAAGACTTGACGATTGCAACAAACTCAGGCATCCAACCTCTTACGGAAGTGGCTTCCATCACGGAAGAAGAAAAACCTAGCACCGTCCTGCATAAAGATGGTGACTTATATGTCCGGATCACGGCAGAAGTAAAGCCTGAAGAGCTTTCGGTCATTTCGAAGAGTATTGATACCGAAATCAAGGACATCGATTTGCCAAAAGGGGTTTCCCTTGATACCGGTGGAGCCGCTGCCCAGCAAGCTGACGACTTCAAGGACCTTGGCATGACGATGCTTGCATCCATCATGATCGTCTACCTGATCATGGTCCTGACCTTTAAGACGTTAAAAGCACCACTCGCGATTCTGATCACGCTGCCACTCGCTTCAATCGGCGCCGTCCTCGGACTGCTCATTGCCAGGGTACCTGCAGACGCAACGGCGCTTATAGGAGCGTTGATGCTGATTGGGATTGTTGTGACAAACGCCATTGTCTTGATTGACCGCGTCAAGCAGAATGAGGAAACGATGATCATTCGTGACGCGATCCTGGAAGCATGCGGCACCCGTCTCCGTCCTGTGGTCATGACTGCAATTGCCACCATCTGTGCCATGCTTCCCCTTCTCTTCGGTCACACGGAAGATGGAAGTCTCGTCTCGAAATCACTTGCTGTTGTGGTGATCGGCGGTCTTGCCGGTGCCACGGTGCTGACACTTGTGGTCGTTCCTGTGTTTTATGAATTGCTGTATTTCAGGAAGTCGAAGCGTCAACGTGCTCAGCAGTTGGAGAGTGAGGAGAAAGTCGCTCAGTAATTTGATAAAGGTGCTTATCCTGCTTTGGATAAGCACCTTTTTTGGTGGGGAAAAGTTTGGATATTGGTTCATTCAGCTGCTGAATGAACCCTTATTATCAGCTGCTGAATATTCGTTGGTTTTCACCTGCTGATTCAACCCAAAAATTCAGCTGCTGATTATCTCCAAATATTCAGCAGCTGAACCCGCAAACCTCAACCATAAAAAAAGCCACACCCCTCAGATGTGGCCCCCCCATCTATATCACTTTGATTCAGAAATCAAATACTTCTCCCTAAACGTCGGACTAAGTTCACTCCACACATCAAACTTATTCCCATCCACATCATAAAAAACAAAATTCCTTCCAGAGTGACCTCGGTCCTCAATCTCTCCAACCTTCATACCGCGATGTAAAAACTCCCCGCGCACATTTTCTAACGCTTCTAACCCATCCACTTCAAATGTTAAAGAAAAGCGTTCATTACCATGGACATCTATAAAGTTAGCACTCTCGTTTTCTTTTGATTTCACAAGAAAGATGCTTTGGTTGGCGAGATTCAAAATCGCCTTATCTTCATCTTTATAGTTTAATTCAGCCTCCAGTTTCGTCACATACCATTCTGAAGACATTTCCACGTCGTGAACTGGTATATACGTGGTTCCGACTCTTATTAATTTTTCGTTCATCGTTGATTCCTCCGAAACATTTGTTATTTTTTCCTGCCGATATAAAGCAAGTGTGATGATACCCCAAGGATATAAGGATCTGTTGCTCTTTCTATAATAAGATCAATGATTTTCCTCACTTCTACTTCCCCTTTTTCTCTCCAGTAATCCCAGTGGGTCTGATTTAGAAGAGCACCTGCATTCGATCCGATGAGGTCAATGGTTTCAAAGCCGTTGACTTCCATAAATGGATTGATGTCTTCTATATCAAAATAATAGGCACCCGTGAAACGTCCTTGATCGGCATGGTTGAAACAGCCTGTTTGGTCGAATTGCAGGATCGCATCCACCTCATCATGGGGCTTCCAGTTGTCAGGAGAGACGAGCGAGGTGAGGATATGCCTGATCCTCGGCATGAAGGCTACAAATACGAGGCCATCCTTTTTGGTCACTCGATTAAGTTCTTTCACGGCCCTTATGCGGTCGCTTTCTTCCTGCAGATGGTACATGGGCCCGAGCATGAGTGAAGAGTCGAACTGCTCATCTTCAAGCATGTGCAGGTCCCTGGCGTCGGCTGCATGAAAACCGTCGAATTGTCCTTCCAGATGAAGTTCGTTTGCTTTACCTTCTGCAATTCCCACTAGTCTTGGTGTTAAATCGGTCAATGTCACTTGATATCCCGCTTTGGCGAGCTCCATTGAATATTTCCCCGGTCCGGCACCATTATCAAGAACAGTCCCCCCAGTAGGCATATGTTTCCGTATATAATGCCAATTCACCTGAAATTCAACTGGTTCACGTTCAAGTCTTCCCCATTCATCATATTGATTGTAATAGTCGATAATAGTACTCAGTTCCTCCACCCACATTCCACTTTTCACCTACTGTATTCGCGGCAATCCATGTCAAATCCTGCCGAATACCCATTTTTTTGAAAAGTATCTTCTTCAGGAGAGAGGATATCCTCTCTCTTCATCGAACTTATGTAAAGACGATTAAATAGAATAGGAGAAGATAAGAAGTGAGAGATCAACTCATCCCGGCCATTATTGCTTTTGTATTAGTCTCGGCATTATCCCCTTTGTTCATTGCACTATTAAGAAAACTGGGCCTCCTGCAGCCCATTCGTAAAGAATTACCTTCCAATCATCAAATAAAAAAGGGTACACCGTTAATGTTTGGGATCATTCTTTTCATCGGAATTATCGTAGCCTTAGTGATCTCACCTACCCCACTGATGTACTTCCTGGCCATCACTTACATCCTATTCAGCTTTATCGGCTTTCTGGATGACTTCTGGAAAGCATCCCGTCAGGATCCCGGCGGTGTATCAAGTAGAACGAAGCTTATCTTCCAATTTCTTTTTACAGGTGCCCTTCTTTACTACTTGATGTATGAAATGGAGATTGATACGACAATTGATGTGTATTATAACCTCTCCATCAACCTTCCAGCTGTGGCATATTTCATTGTGATCACTCTATTTGTGGTGGGTTCTGCAAATGCCATCAATTTCACGGACGGTTTGGATGGGCTATTGGGAGTGGTGGCCATCCCCACCTACTTTTTCTTTTTCATGATTTCAGATACACACGAGGTAAAACTATTTTGTTTAATCATGATCGGCTGCCTACTCGGATTTCTGATTTATAACATCTTTCCGGCCAAGGCTTTCATGGGCGATACGGGGTCACTTGCGATTGGAGGGTCCCTTTCCTTTCTGGCCATCATTGAAAAAGTGGAGATTCTCATTCCCTTATTGTTCTTTATCTACTTTGCTGAACAACTGTCGGTCATTCTGCAGGTGGCTTCATTTAAATCAAGGGGTAAGCGAATCTTCAGAATGACTCCGATTCATTATCACTACGGCTTAAAATACGGCTGGGGGGAAACGACGATTGTGACCGCCTTTGGATTTGTTTCGTGGATTTGTACGTTTATTTGCTTTGCATATTGGAAGTTCGTTCTCTAGTCCTCATAGAAAATGGACGAGCATCAAAGTATCATCCCTTTGATTTTGAAACCTGGTATCGGATGGAAGCAAATATAAAAAGAGGTGCTCTCTCTCTGAGAACACCTCTTTTTTCTTAGTAACACATGTCATCCTCTTCTTCTACCATATCCACCGTTGTTCTTGGACTACAGAAAGAAGCAAGCACTTCCAGTATAACCGGGTGAAGAATTTCAATTTCCAGGCATGCAATGAATTGAATGTGGACCTGTTCCTGGGTGAGGGTTCCTTGTTTTTCCCCACATTTGATATCGATGATGGAGCATTTCACATTCTCAGGATCGATGCCTTCAGGTAAACAAATGGCGATCTTTTTATCAAAGAAGACCGGTGTTTCCATCGTGCAGGTTTCTGCTTCAATTACTCTGGATTGGATGGTCAATTGAAGTGTTGCTTGGCCACGCACCTCCACATATCCCGGTGTCCCTCTTTCAAACCCGATGACCGAACATCCGGCAGGGGTTAACTGACATGGTACCTGTATACCTTCTCCCCTATTCAGGAGTTCATCGACCAGCTCACTACAGCCTTCGGATAACCAAATAGGTTGGGTTGCGTTATGGGTAGCAATCACCCAATCATATACTTTATCTACAGCGATGCATTCAGGTCTCAAATTTGATGGTGGAGGGACTACTTCTCCTAACTGAACATTCAGCACCCGATCCTCACCTTCTTGCAGAGTGATACTCACCTCTTTCACCGGGTATCCCGGTGCTGTGAACCTGATGATGAAATTACCAGGCGGGAGTCCTAACAAGATATAGAATCCATTCGGATCGGTTAACGTTGAGCGAATGGCCACCTGTGATCCAATCGGAAAGATTTGAACCAGCACCTGAGAAATCGGTGCCCCCGTTTGGATATCTGTTACATATCCCCTGACGCTTGCAGGATTGCCTTCCAGCAGAAAGTTGAGGGTCCTTGTGGTTCCCCTGATGAGCGTGACCGTTTGGAACTGACTTTGATAGCCTCTCGCTCTCACAACAATGACCACTTCTCCTCCAGGGAGCCCCGAAAGCGTATAGTTCCCATCCATGTCCGTCAGCGTCACCCCCAGTAACCGTCCATCGGTTGTAAAGGCTTGGATAAGGGCATTATCTATGGCTGTCAGAGTGCCAGCATCTCTGACATTTCCTGTTATCGTGGAAGGGTTTGATTCCAATGCTGCATTTAGAACCGCCGATTCCCCTGGACTAAGGGTGATAGGGATTGTCTGGCTTACATATCCCTCTGCGGAGAATATGACATTGTAATCACCTGCAGGAAGCCCGGTCAGAATATACCTTCCCTCTTGATCGGTTAATGTTGATGCCACAACAATTCCTGATCCACTGATGACAGTTACGACAGCGGCACCGAGAATTGGCGTTCCCGTCCCGGCATCCGTAACCGTGCCTGTCAGCGTGGCAGGCTGACGTCCAAGTTCTACATCGAGAGTCCTCGTTTCTCCATTCGTCAGGAAAATCCTGAATACTTCACTCGTATAACCCTCTGCAGAGAACACCACCCGATACTCACGGGGCTCAAGGCCCGTAATCAAGTAATTCCCAGAGCTATCGGTGAGGACAGAAGCTACCGGCAGTGTCGTCCCAACCCTGAATACTTGAACCAGTGCTGCTTGAATAGGTTGATTGTTGGCTCTATCCCGAACGGTTCCCTTAAGAACCGCTTGTAGGTTCGAAAGACTGAAGTTAACAATTTCCGTTTCACCTGGTGACAACGTCACAACCGCTATTTGATCTCCAAATCCATCCGCGCTTGCTATGGCCGTATATTGACCTGCTGCTAACCCGGTAATCACATAGGCTCCATTTTCATCAGTCAGAGTGCTGGTAATAAACACACCGTCTGAGTTAAAGATCCTTACGAGTGCCCCTGGGATTCCAGTCGCAGTTTGTGCATTGAAGACGGTACCTGTCATTCCAGCAGGATTTGGTTCTAAGGCTGCATTCACCGTTTCTGTCCCATTCGGGGTAAGGATGACCGGGATGATTACTGTTCCATAGCCGTCTGCTGAAATGACCACATTGTAATTGCCGGTTGGCAAGTTGCCGATGGAATACGTTCCATCACTCGACGTCAAGGCGCTTGCAACAACGATATCTGTATTTGGCATCACCACTTTGACAAGTGCTCCACTGATCGGATTCATAGTAACGGCATCTAGTATCGTCCCTTGAATCGTTGCAGGAAACGGCGTAAGGGCAATATCAAGTACCTCAGCTTGACCAGGTGCCAAGAAGACATTATTTACATTGATGGCGTATCCTTCAAGTTGGGCAATGACGTCAAACGCTCCCTGAGGCAAACCTTCTATCAAATAATCACCGTTTTCATCCGTAAGGACCCTCCTCACTAATATACCTGTGCCACTTGCATAAACTTCAATGATGACTCCTGTCAAAGGAGAAGCTGTAACGGCATCCACTACATTCCCACTGAGTGTGGCAGGGTTAGCCAGGAGATTGAAGTCCAGTATGGTGGTGGTGTTGGGTTGAATATTTACCTGTTGGAGCAATGCCTGATAACCCGTATTGATCGCCGCAACGGTATAGCTTCCTTCTGCCAGACCAGGAATGACATACTCCCCGTTCACATCCGTGTGTGCTGTGCCGATAACGGTACCCTGACTGTCAATGACCCTGACCAGGGTGTCCGATAAAGGTAGCAGGGTTTGCGCATCCCTGACCGTCCCCGTTAATGAACCGGGATTCGGCGTGAGAAGAATTTCAACATTGGTGACTCCTCCGCTCGTGACTTCCGCCGAAACAGCAGATGCCCCGTAACTCGGACTGCTTCCCACCAGTACATACACCAAAGGAGAAAGAGTCGTCGTCTGAAAGAATCCGCTCGAATCGGTGATGGTGGTGAAAATGATCGGACCGGTTCCGGAAAGTTCACGGACGACTACAGTGGCTCCAGCTATTGGAGCAAGCGTAATCGAGTCCCTTACGAATCCTTGAACGATTCCAGGGTTCGGCTTCAATGCAAAGCTCAAAAAGCTGGTTTGATCAGATATGACGATCGCTCCCGCTGTCTCCGGACCAAATTCGGCTGCATTGGCCACGACAGTATACACTCCAGGAGTGACACCGGCAAACGTATACTCCCCATTTTGGTTGGATAATGTGGTTTGGACGAGTACATTCGTGACATCGTAAAGTTGGATGACGGCGTTTGAGATGGGATTTCCATTTGCAAGATTGGTAATGAAACCTTGAATCTGTCCAGGATTTGGAGAAAGATTGAGTTCAGCAAAGAGAATGTCTCCAGGTCCCCCGATAACAGACTTCGTATCTGTCCCGAATGTGGCTGCATCCGCTGTAATATTCAGTGTACCTACCGGCAAAGAAGTGAAGGTGACATTTCCGTTCGCATCCGTAATACCGGTGGCAATCGTGATATTGTTGGAATGCCGAATGGTGACGGTCGATCCTTCTATAGGAGTCGAAGTATTCTGAATCAATACCTGCACGGAAAGGGTCACAGGATTTGCTGCTAGCACGTTGGTAACGGTTGTGGTTTGATTGGATTGAATGATCGCCGATACGGTGGACGACGAATAATTCGGGGCTGTAGCTGTAACGAAATACGTCCCTGGTGCAAGTGAAGGCACTGAATATGTCCCATCAGAGTTCGCAAAGAAACTGACAACGAGCACATTATTTTCGTTAAACACAGAGATTTGAATGTTGTTACCTGTAATTGGATTTCCGTTTGTATCTTCCACATTTCCTGTAAGCGTACCAGGATTCTCATTTAAAGCCAGATTCGCTATCGTCGATGAGTCACTTTGGACGATGGCTCCGATTTGTTCTGTCGTAAAATCCACTTTCGAGGCCGAGACGATATAAGATCCGGGAGCCAGCCCACTGACAGAATAGTTACCGAAAACGGATGTCGTTGTCGTTGCTACGGGGATTTGGGAGATCCCATCGATAATGACTACCGTGGCCCCGGGAATGGCATCGCCAGTTGTCAGATTGGTGATCTGCCCATTGATACTTCCGGGATTCGGAACCAATGAAATATTGACGCCGGTTAAATCTTCCCCCACTCCCAGACTGATTCCGGTGATCACCTGTCCAAATCCAGGTGCATTGGCCACCACGGTAAAAGAGCCACTTGGTAAATTTCCTATTACATAATGACCCGATGCGTCCGTGAATCCGGTCCCAATCAAGATATTGTTTTGATCGAACACCTGAATGATGGCGTTTCCGATTGGAGTTCCTACATTATCGGTTACAAATCCTGATATAGATCCCGGATTTGGGGTAAGTGTTATGGCAACCGAAGAGGTTTGATTGGCAAGAACAGAAACCCCTGCCTGAGCCGTGGAATAATTGGGAGCTGATGCAGACACTGTATAGGTGCCTGGGGTCAAGTTTGTAAAAGAGAAAGTCCCGTCTTGATTGGCGACTGTAGAATCGATCAGGACATTGTTTACATCTCTTAACTGAATGATTGTGTTTGGCACGATAGGAGAAACGGTTCCTGTAATCGCTCCAGGGTTGGGTAGCAATGAAACCGAGACGGGTGTTGTCTGACCTGATGAAACGAGAGCACCGACTGTAGCGTTCTGGAAATTGGCAGCGAACACGTTCACTGTATAATTATCAGGTGCCAGTCCTTCTACCATGAATAATCCATTTGAATCCGTCAGTACCGTCGTAATCAGACTACCGGAACTGTTGACAATATTCACGCTAGCCCCCGCGATAGGATTGCCTCCCGGACTGTCCACAACGGTTCCCGTTATCCTTCCTGGATCAGGCTCCAAGGCAATACTGCCATCGACCGTTTGGTTGGATGAAACCTGTACAGTTGCAGCGTTAGTCTGGAAATTGAGTGCTGATACAACCACCGTATATACTCCCGGTGCTAACCCATTCACGGCATATTGACCGTTATTGTCGGTTAGAGCTGTTGCGATAACGGCTCCACTGGAGTCCACCACTCTCACCTGAACGTTTGCACCAATGATAGGCGTTCCCGTTTGAGCATTCGTTACGTTCCCTGCAATGGATCCTGGATCGGATGCCAAATTAAAGTTCACAACGCTCGTCGCATTGGACGCAATTGTCACCCCTTGAGTGGCTGCCTGATAATTGGTAGCGGCAGCGATGACAATATAATTTCCCGGAGCAAGGTTCTGAACCGTATAGGACCCATCAGGTGCCGTCACAGTCGTAGCAACGATGATGCCCGTTCCCGTGCTGATTTGCACGGTGACACTTCCACCTGCAATCGGATTGCTATTGGTATCCCTGACAAAACCGGTCAATGTACCGGGGTTTTCATTTAATGTGACATTTAGCGTTGTCGTTTGGCCACTTTCAATCATGGCAGCAACTGTTTCAGTAGTGTAATTTGGTGCACTCACAACCACAGAATAACTTCCAGGAGGGAGGCCGGGTACCATATATTGCCCATTTGCATCTGTCACGACCATACTGATTTGGATATTGTTCTGAAATACCGTGACGGTTGCTCCGGGAATCGCTGCACTATTAGGGTCCTGAATGGTACCAACCAGCGCACCCGCAAGCCTGGATAACCCAGCATCAACAATGGTGACTGTATTCGATACGACGATGGCACCGAGAGTTCGAGTCGCATAACCATTCGCTGTAAATATGAGAGAATAAGAACCGGGAGTGAGACTGGTGAAGGAGTATTGCCCACTTCCATTCGTTGTGGTACTCGCTACAACCACATTCTGACTATTGATTGCCTGAACGGAAGCACCGGATATCGCCGTCATGGTGTCAGCGTCAATGACCGTCCCTTGAATAGATCCTGGATTCGGGTCGAGGAAGAGGTTCGTAATGGTGGTATTTCCGGCGGTGACAATCGAAGAGACCGTCGTGGAACTATAGTTAGCAGCAAAGGACCTGACCTGATACGTTCCAGGTGCTAAATTATTGAAGGTATATTGACCACTTCCATCAGCCGTGGTCGTAGCAATGAGCACCCCATTGGAGTCCAAGAGCTCTAAATTGGCAAATGGGATTGTGTTAGTAGTAGCAGCATCACGGACTGTACCGGATATTGCACCGGGATTTGCAAGAAGCGTGAAATTGACCACAGACGCCTGGTTCGGTTCTGTCATCACCGCTTTTGTCTGAGATTGAAATCCTGTGGCCACAACAGATACGTTATAGAGTCCAGGTGTCACATTAGTGAAGGAATAATTACCGGCTATGTTGGTGGTTGTGGTATCCACCACCGTACCGGCATTATTCAGAAGCTGGACGGTCGCATTATTGATGGCACCACCATTCGAAACGTTACCTGTTATGGTACTTGGCTGAGGTACGAGGGCAATATTGCCGGTTGTCGAAGTTCCTGCCGTCGCCGTCACATTCACGCTTCCTGTCACGTAATTGGTTAATGAAGCCTGAACCGTATAGTTTCCAGGCACGACATTGGTAAACGAATAAAAGCCGCTTGTATTCGTTTGTGTGGTGGCAATGACGCTCATTCCCTGCAGAAGCGAAACGGTAGCGTTCGGGAGTACCAACCCGGTTGTTTGATCCGTGATGGTCCCATTGACCGTAGCGCTCTGTTGAACGGTGATCGTCACCACGGAAGTGTTGGATTGAATGGGGTTACCCGACGATGAATCTACACCTGATGCCTGTACCCGATCCAAGTTTCTCGATCCGCTGGTTGTATAGGCACCGCTCAGAGAGAATGTTAGGGTAGCGGTGGCACCCGGATTCAGGTTTCCGACATTCCACGTCAGTAGTTTAGTAGCTGAGTTATACGTGGTGAGCCCTTGGGATGTGGAATTCACGACAAATCCGGTAACCTGATCCGGCCCGATGATGTCATCGAGAAAGACCGTCGTAGCTTGTGAAAGACCCGTATTCGTCACAGTTACGGTACCTGTCCACGTTGCCTGCTGACCAAGAAGAACCGTTTGTGGTCCGGAATTTCTTACCTTGTTGGTCGAAAGCCTGGCCCTGATATCGGCCTGACTTGGCGTGACGGGGTCACTTAATGCATTCGCAAAGGAAAATCCTTCACTCGTCCTTAAAGAATCTTTGTTGTAGTTGTTTGCGTTTGCTGATGTAAAATAAATGGCACGGATGGCTGTTGATTCATTTATGCCCAAAAGGGAGAATACCGTGCTTGCTGGAAGGAACCATTCCAGGAAAAAATCCTGATCGCCTCCGATGCTTGAATCTGCAGGCGTCACCCGGGCATAATCAAAATTGGTGATGGGCTGGGAGAAGTTTGGGTTCCCTCCTCCAGTCCCTTCCGCAGGGTCATTCCACGAATTGACCAATTTCACCGTATTTTGAATCAAACTCACTCGGTTATTCAATCCATTCACGTTAAAAAGCCAATCGTATGTCCCGGCAACACCGGTTGTATTAATTAAAACCCCCCATGCGAAATTTCTGAAACCTGTTAATTGATTGTTCCGGGGATCCCCGTTCAGTCTTAATCGGAAATATACATTCGTCCCGTCGTACGCAAAGAAACCTGCAGGAAAAGTTGAATTCCCTACAATGTCTGTTGAAACGGGACTTTCATCTCCTAAGACATCAAATACGGGTGTCCCCCCCACTATAACAGGGGTATACTGTGAATTACTGGGAAATGCCACAGAAAAAACCTCCTATAAATGATATGATCTTTACCATTATATTTAGGAGGGTTAGAAGTTGTCTGTTCAAACGTCTATTAAAGTAAATTTCTTAGTCCTTTTATCCTGAGTAAATCTCTTTCTTTTCTTTTCCCTTATTCTTTCATGTGGATCGTATCCCCTAATATCACCTTCTCAAAATGATCACCGTCAAAGCGGACGATGGACAGACTTGTCCCGTGAATATTGGGTGGATCCCACATTTTCACAAGGGGTATATTCCAGAAGAATGCCATAAGCGCACGGATAACAACACCGTGTGTCACAATCAGTATTCTTCCTTCTGGATTTTCGGAAAGAATCCGTTCCATGGCGACTGCCAGCCGTTGTTTAAAGGCTTCCAACGACTCTCCGTTGTGGTGCAGATGATTATATTTGTGTGGACGGTTCAAGAAGTTATCGTATTCCTCCTTCCCTTTTAACTCTATTTCTTCCCTGGTTTTCCCTTCCCAGTCTCCAAAAGATATTTCATTCAACTCATCTATAATCGTGAATGAGGAATCATCGGATATGATCAATTTTGCTGTCTCTAACGCCCGCTTACTTGGGCTTACGTATATCCTCGTAAATTCAATGTCTGACAGACGCCTTCCCAAAGCGGTCGCGTTTCTGACTCCACTTTCAGTTAAGTAGGAATTAAGAGAGCCCTGCAGACGATTTTCTATTCCATTCCGTTGCACCGTGACGGGTTAGATAAATTTCCAACATACAATTCCCCCTTTTTCATAGAAACTTCCTTTTTATGCTTAAACGGTTATATTAAACTACGTTAATGACATTCTTCTTAAATACTTGTTCCCCTTTATTTAAAATAGGAAAGGTGCATTTCCGACAAAGAAATGCACCTTTCCGTGTTACTCCATTCTCTTTTTAACCATGCGTTTATGCTTCTCATGGATGATCTTCTTATTTAGTATTCTTACTTCTCCCACCATCAGTAATCTCATATCTTCCACGATGTAGTTGGCCAGTTCTTGATCAGAGATGTCATCCCCGTCAATATCAAGACGGAACTCCTGTCCTTGAATACCACCACCGTTGGTAAAATCGATTTCAAAGTCAAATTGAACCCGCTTATCCATTTGAAACCTCCTATTAGATCATACTGAGAGCTCCCCGAGGTAAATGATTAAAGTTTACACCAGACATCTGAAATCCTTCACCATGTCATTGAATTTCTCTTGTTCCTCGACATGCGGAGAATGATTGCTATTTTCAAAAATATAAAAGGTTGAATTTGGTACTAAATGAAAGATTTCTTCAGAAAACACAAACGGGCATTGAGCATCGTGCCTTCCGCAGAATATGATTGTCGGAGTGGTAATATCCGAAATGGTTTCTCGAATATCATACTCAGGAAGTTCCTTCTTAGAGTAATATTCCAGCCGTTTTTTAACCATTTTTCCACTGCTTAGCTTGCCGAAGTATTCATCGTATCTTTCCGCATCATACAATGACATTTCCGTCCACGCCTTCCCTGCCTGCCGGCGCTCTTCTTTCGTTGCCTTTTCAGAATATAAGACGGAAACGATTTCCTTCAAACGTTCATTTTCCGGATTTTTATCGCAGTAGATACTATCCTGATGCTCCATATATTCGTTTGTTGCGGAAGCCCCACCTACAACCAATCGTTTGACAGACTCCGGATGATGAGCGGCATAATGCAGCCCGAGCATCCCACCGGTTGAATGCCCAGCAAAGTTCCAGTCTTCATATCCGAGAACTTGGCGGATCGCTTCTAAATCTTTGCTAGTCTCACTCATGCTCAGTTCGTCTTCATGGGTCACTTCAGTGGAGTTCCCTGTTTCTTTCAGATTCACCAGGTACACTTTAAAGTCCTCGACAAATCGATCAGCGAAATGATACCCGCGCTCGTTAAATTCACTATAAAGGTGCGTCACGCATAACGGTTCCCCGTTACCTGCTTCAAAGATTTCAAAAATCCCACGGTTTGTTTGAATCAGCTTTTGTTCCCACATTCCTATTTCCCCCAGTCTGTTTTGTCTGTATTGTTTTTTTGGGTATTTTATCTTATACACTATTCATTAGACGGGTGCCGAATCGGAATAGTTTCAATTATTCTGTTAACTTCTTTTATTTTCATAGAATCCATTTATGGCAGATCGTCATCTACACCAGACCCTATGCCACACCGTTGTGAGCCGGCTCATCAAACAGTTGTTCTAGTCATTTATACGTCTTATGAACGAAAAAAGTTTCGAAATAATAGGAGTAATTTGAAGTAGAAGATAAATGGCGTGCACCTTTTTGTTTCCACTTTATTCTTAACGGGGTGGAAAGATGCCAGAAGTGTGAAAGATACGGCAGGAGAATGGAGCGTTTACTTGAATGTACTATAGTAGACGAATGGAAAGGAAGAAGGGCAAGCGATGACACGTTTTGATTTTTTTCGGCCAATGATTATGCCGAGCCCCTATACGAAATATAAGGAATTCCAACCGGCATCGTTTCTCCGCCCCTACATTTGCTGCTACTGGCTGGCTTCCCTTTATAAGATGCAGGTCCCCTTTTGGCAACCGTTTTTATCCGGGGAGCTCTGCTTACTTTATAAGGGAGTTCATCCCTCCGATACCATTAAAATGTAATCACAAAATAGGAGGAAATAGAATGAAGAAATATACAGGAGTCACCTTTCAAGTTCGAGTGACAGATTACGAAAAAGGGCTTAGTTGGTACAAAACCCTCTTCAACCGCAACCCCGACTTCATACCACATGAAGACTTTGCCGAGTGGGAAATCGTGAAAGATACCTGGCTGCAAGTGGCAAAAGGGAAGCCTGCAGTTGGGAATGGTCCATTACGATTGGGCGTTCAAGACATCCATTCTGAACGTGAAAGATTGATAGAATCGCTGAATATGATGATAGAGCAAGTCCAAACCCGGGAAGGCGTTCCCGCTGCCTGGTGTTCGTTTAGCGATCCGTATGGTAATTCAGTTGGGTTGTTTGAGGAATTAGAGGCATAACGGTAGAGCGGGGATGGCACCCGCTCTATACCTGTCCCCATGCCCCGGACCTTACTGTTTCCAAAAAGCTCCGGGCAGCTGGAGGCAGGGACTGTTCGCTATCCAGGCTTACTAAAGCGACTTCCCTATAGAGAGCCGGCATATCATTTGGTACCAGCTTTACCAATGTTCCATCTTCTAAAAAGGCAGAAACCATGGACTCCGTGAGAAGCGCTGTTCCACTGTAGTTCTGGACGAATTCTAGAGCAGTGGCAGGCGGTAATTCGATGGAGTCACTACCGAATGACATATGGGTTCTCTGCCAATGCTTACTCTCCTCGCTCCAATCGGTCATGAGGTACGGTTTACTCCTTTCAAAAACATCTTCCACCTTATAACTCCCGTCCTTCATCCCGCTTAATGGCTGATCACGGCGGGCAACGAAGACCAGGGGTTCTTTAATACTATAAAGCTTTCTCAGATCTTTATTAAAAAACGGGGAAGTGATCATCCCCAGCTTGATGCTTCCGTCATAAAGCATATCGATGATTTGTTGGTTATGACCGGTGTGGATGGCGATCTGGATATCGGGAAATGCAGTGTACATTTTCTTGATGATCGACGTGAAATGTCCCGATGTAAATGTCGGAAGGGTTCCGATCGTGATCTCCCCTCTTTTCCCTTCTTTTATCGACTGAGCCCTTTCTTTACCTTTATGTAATACTTCAAGAGCCTGCCTGGCATAAGGAAGGAACCCTTTACCCAAATCTGTCAGCTCCATTTGTTTCCCTGCCCTGACAAAAAGGTATCCCCCCACATCTTTCTCTAACTCTTTGATCCGCAAACTGATAGTAGGCTGCGAGACATCCAGGTATCTCGAAGCTCTGCTATATGAACCGAGCCTCGCAACAAGTTCAAACGCGATCAGCTGATTAATTTCCAATTTGACTCCTCCTACTATAAAAATATCTTATAACAACTATAAGTAATATAGGATTGTTTAATGGTTACAAGAAAATTATAGTGTAAATACACAATGAATAAAAGGAGGGCGTTTAATGAATGTGAAAGCAAAATTCCAGCACCTCATGGACACCCAGTATAGCCGGCCCGCAGGGGTTCTAGGATGGTTCATCGGGGAGAAAATGATCCGTCAGCATAAGCCTGAAACCCTGTGGACCATTGAAAATCTCCAGCTCCAGGAAAATGAACGGATCCTTGAGATTGGATGCGGGGCAGGATCTGCGATGAAACAGATTGCTTCGTTGAATGAAGGCCACAAAGTCACCGGATTGGATGTGTCAGAAACTCTTCTTCAGTCAGCCGCTTTGCGCAACAAAAAAGCCATCAGACAAAAGCAGATGGCACTCGTTCACGGAAGCGTTGAAGAAATGCCCTTCCCTAATGAAAAATTCACAGCCGTGTTCAGCATCCATTCTGTTTACTTCTGGGAGGACCTGTCCATATCATTGAAGGAAATCGAACGGGTGCTGTCTCCTGGAGGAACCGTCCTGATCACGCTTTGCGATGGGAAAGACGGGGAAGACTGGACTACAATCAAGAAGATGATTCAAGGTGAATTACTCCCGATCATGGAACAATTGAAGTTTAAGGATCTTCGCGTACTCGAAGGACCCGTGTCGCGTGGGTATCATACGGTGGCTGTATGCGGGGGTAAATCATCGACGTGATGACTTGATTGTAAGAAATAGAAAGCCACGGTGCGGGTCCGTTTATTCACATCGGACCTGTCCCCATGGCTTTTTTATATAAATTTCATCCCTAATCAACCAACCACTTTAAAAACCAACTCAAATTCTGTTCCATAATAGCCCGGTGTATTCCCGGCTTGTCAGAGCTGTATCCCATGCCTTCAAATACGACTAATTCTGTCTCGACTCCCATATCCTTGAGTCCTTTATAGAGCTCAAATGCATTAGGAAGCGGAACTCTTGCATCCTTCTCACCATGTTGGATCAAAGTTGGCGTAGAGGCTCTTTGAATATAGGTCGTTGGTGAAGATTTGGCATAGATCTCCGGGTCGTTCCACGGTGTCTCTCCTACATGCATCCTGATAAAGGAAGGCAGGTCTGTATTCACATAATTCGTGACCCAGTTACTTATTCCGCCTCCAACTGAGGCAGCCTTAAATCGATCACTATAGGTTGAGCAGAATGCTGAGATGAACCCGCCCTGACTCCAACCCATCACCCCGACTCGATCTCCATCTGCAATCCCCCGGTCCACGAGTGCATCAACACCGGATATCACATCCTGGTAGTCACCGAAGCCGAGGTTTCGATAGTTTGCCTTCAAGAAGTCAATCCCATATCCTGAGCTTCCCCTGTAGTTTGGTTCCAAAATGATAAAGCCCTTTTCAATAAACGACTCAACTGGATATTTTTCATTGAAGCAGCTTGAATGGATGGGGAAAGAAGCCCAGTCCGGACCGCCATGGATGAAGACCAGTAAAGGGTGTTTTTCATTCCAATCCATGTCTTTCGGGGTTGTTAATACCCCTTCTATTTCAAGGCCATCACGGCTTATCCATGAGATGATCTCCCTGTTACTTGTAAGGCTTCCCTGGAGCAGACCATTCTCATTGGTGATTTTTTCACCATCAGCATAGACTTCAAATATTTCATTGTGTGAAGCCTTGCGATAGGCGAGATGATTTCCATCTCCTGTTACAGAAGCCTCCATGGTGCAACCTTCCGCTGTCTCGTTTATCATGTTCAGCTTCCCATCTTCAGATAATAACCCGATCCGATAATTCGTTTTGTCCTGCCACATCAGCATAATCCCTTTAGCTGTCCAGCGTATGGGAACAACCGCATGGTCAAAATCCAGCAATGGTTGAATCCGCTCACCATTCGTAAGATCATAGATTTCGAGTGTACTGTCCATGATATGAGTCTTGTAGTAATCCTTCTCACGTAAGCTTGCCGTGTAACACACTTTCGTTGCTTGAGGAGAAAAGCATACGTTACCTCCGACTACCTTATCTCCCTTCAGCTTCCGCAACTGTCCATATGGGCGATCGAGCAGGTAGAGTTCTCCATTCTGATTATCCTCTCCTTCCGGGCTTGGCGTAACCATGAACACCACCTTGTCCCCATCGGTTGAAACATCGAATTCTTGGATGTGAAAATCTCTTCCGTCCGTCAGTTGATTCGGAACCTGCTCAATTAATTCAACGTACCATAAACAATGATTCCGGTATTCCTTTCCTACACGGTGGAAATCTCCATACTTCTCCCTGCGTCTCTTGATTTCCTCAGGTTCCGGTGAAGAGGCAACATAGTAAATTCCCTTGCCAGAAAGATCCCATTTGAATTGAATCACCCCTTCTTTTTCATCGGTGACTTGTACCCTGCCATTACCATCGATCGACTCCACAAAGATTTGATTCACCGTACCTCCATCACCCGCTGAAAGATAGGCTAAACGTGTGGAATCCGGCGACCATAGTGGGGATGTCCCCTCTGTAAATGGGGTGCATTCCCCCTTGTCTTTTTCATATATCACGATGGAATTCCTATATGTATTCTCTTCCCAGTCAGCCGTGTTTTTGACAAATGCTACGCGTCGTCCGTCCTCACTCATGTGTAGTTCTGATATGGCAGGTATGGAAAGAAGCTCTTCAATACTTAAATATGTATCACTCTTATTCATTCAGGTACCCCTTCATCTTTAAAATGCTTTCGTACATACCGGTCTTTCTGGCGTTTGGAAAAGGTCATGGACTTGATTCACGAAGGTTGGGTTCGATATTTCTGCTTTGCCCCATTTAATTAAAGAACGGAAAGTCACAGCCCCCATGACCATCGAAGAGAACTCGGAGATATCCATTCGTACGACAGTATCGACTGCCTGTCCATGAAAGCGTTGAATCTCTCCACGTGAAAACGTCACGGTGAAGTTCTTTGACTCGTCACCTTGCAGATCGTCCTGTATTTCAAATCCTATCGTTAAAGAAGCACTGCCGAATCGATGCTTCTTCTCGTACAGTTCCATCAATAACCCTTTACAATCAATGACCCTGTACATCACCCCAACCCCAAGGTTCACCATATGCTTATTGTCAACTGTAGGCGCCGTATCAAGTATGGTGTCCATACCACTTTCAGGTGAACTCAAAAAATGAATGAGGTCATCATCGTTAGAATTAATGATGATTCGTTTAAATTGATTGGCCTGTTGGTGTAAGAAGGTAGATAATTCTTCAATCGCTTCCCTTGTTTCAAAGAATAACTCATGGATGTAAAGATCCTTCCCCTTGCCTTCGTACAATACGTAGCCAAGTACTTGGCCATCCTGTTTAAAACCCACCACTTTTCCAAAATTAAATGGTCGATTCAATTCCCGCTCTATTGGAAATCGTTTCGTCATCCCATGCGTTTTTCGATAAACACGGTTGTAACAATCCAGAATGAGTTCTTTGTCTTCATCGTTTAAGTGTTCAAGATGCTCTTTACGGGAACCATTCTGAAAAGAGGATGGGCTGACATAGTACTGATAAACCTGTGTCCCCATTCCAAATCCCATTCTTTTATAAAAGGAAACGTTGAACGGATATAACATCACAAGATGATGCCCTTTGGACTTATTCAGTTCATAAAAATACTTAATCAGTTGATGCGCATTTCCCTCTTTCTTATGTAACAAATCAACGGCAAGCATCCCGACTCCGCCAACAGGGATAGTGGTTTGGTTCAAGTTCATTTCAAACAGAAATGTCCTCATGCCAGCCACTAAATCCTTCCCTTTGAACAATCCATATAAGCTTTCGCTCGGTGTTTCTTCAATATGCCCCTGCAGCCACTGATCGGCATGTAAACCAGGGAATGCCCCGTTGGCAAGTGAACAAAATGAGGCGTATGTAGAATGATTGATTTCCCTTATTTCCTTCAACTCGCAGTCCCTCCCCTAATTGTGAAAGCTTGAGAGAATCTTATAAACGGATTTCCATCAGCCTTGATTTAGTCTTTAGATTCATGGATTCATAGAATTTAATCGCATCTTCGTTAAACTCCCACACGCCTAACTCCAATGAATCTGCACCAATCGTCTTAGCGTACTCCACTACCTCCCCGAAGAACCTTTTCCCCAAGCCTTTTCCTCTGAACGTCTGATCCACACCAAAGTCGTCCATATAGACCACTTTCTTAGGAATGAGAATCGGCCTTTCAGCAGAATTCTTGATTGTGATGATGGTATAGGCGATGGGCTGGTCTTCTTCTAATATGAATACCTTCGTGTTTTCTCCATCTATTAAGCTGTTAAAATACTGCCGGTCTAACGTGGTGTCTGCCATCTGATAATGGTCTGGTCTTTTCTTTGTATGCATTTCGTGCACTTGTCTTTGGATTCGGTGAACTGCATCATAATCATTTTTTGTGGCTTCTCGGATATGTGTTTGCATTGTATTTCCTCCTGGATGTTCCTTGTAGGTTATTTACTTTAGTGAACTTGTCTTTTAAATTGCCCCATGGCTTACAACTTTTTTATAGAAGATGAGCGTTGCATTTTCGTTTAATTTCTTACGGATTCCGGTTTGGTTATAACCCATTTTTTCATAAAGGTAACAGTTTCTCTTTTCTTCTAATAGTGTAGCTAATTCCCAGATTTGTGCCCGGGGGAACATTTCTTCCACTAAAAGGATCGTCTTCTGTGCGATTCCCCTCCCTTGATATGAAGGTAAAATAAACATTGGGCTAATCCTGAACTTCACATCTTCTTTCCAGTAAACACAAATAGCACCTACAAGTCTATCTTCCATCATAATCTTATAAAAACCGCCTTCAGGTCTAATGATTCTCTTCTTCACTTTTTCAATGTCCTCGTTCGCTGGATTGGTTTCATAATCTTTGTACTTATCCAATAGCGGCATAAATGACTTAACCTGAAGATCATAAATAGATGGTGCATCTTTTACTATTGCTTTTTCTAACCGTATCTCCATCATTACACCCATCCTTGGTTTTGTTTTACTATAATCGAACCGCTTACAAATGTGAAGAATGTAATAAGAACATTCCAAATGAAAAACAATGCCGGTAAGGCACTGATGACTAATCCCAATCTCGCTGTTTTTTTAATAAAGGAGAGTACGGAACCAATAATCCATACTGCTAAAACGAAAAGAAATTCAGCGTATACAAATGTATCACCTGTATAATTCTCACCCAATCCCCCACTTGCGATAAAAAGAGTAACCGGTACAGTGATCATTCCTGTAATAACAAGGTGAATGATTCTATATGTTTTAAGATTCATAGTATCACTCCTCTAAATTATTAACTAAACCTTTCTTAATAAATGGTATGATCAAGTTTGAACCTCACTACCAATGGACTCAGCAGAGAGCCGATAAGTAGTAATAGCATACCAATTCCAAGATTCAATAAAATGCTTTGAAAAGGAGTAAGGAACAGGATAAAGAGTGTCGCCGGTAAATACAACAGACTAAGCATGAACCTACCCTTCATCGTAATCAAGTGCTCTTGATTGCATGCATGACATCTGAACGGTTTTATGATTGGGCCCCATACATACCGGTAGACCTTTTTCCAATTGAATTGGGTATGACAGTTCTTGCAGTGCTGCAAAATCTCATTCCCCCTAAAAAAAATGTGAACAGCTGAAGGTCATTGAAATGACCTTCAGCTGTTTAATGAGCCCAGTATAAAACTATCACTGAAAGGTTTTACCTTCCGTCTCCTCTAACCATCGATCGATCGCTTTAACAGGAAAGTAGTATTCATAGCCCATTTTTATGTACGGAATTTCACTTTTAACTACATCATCTTCTTTTCTGGGATATACCATTTCTAATTGCTCGTCGCTTATTCCTAAGTAATCTTTTAATTCCATAGAACTCATTAATTGAGGTTCCTCTGTTGAGTTCATACTCACCGTAACTTGTTCATCCGCATTTTGATAGTCGCTGGTTTGTATGGCATTCGAAATCATCCATGCACCAGCTAAAATACATAGTCCTAAAATGATAAGTGAAATGTTGGTTGATAGTTGTTTCATCGTATCCGCCTTTCAGTAAAAAATCACCTGCCACAAATACCCATTATTTCAAACTTTTTTAATTTTGACAATATACTGAGAGGTAACAAGACGATCGATCACTCAAATAGTTCCTCTCCAACTATCAGAACGAACTTTCTGTCTCCCTTTGGAAAAGCTACCTAGCCTCACTTTTTACATTTTCTTTCTAAAAGAATAACACCACTTCTCATACCCTAGCTTTTGTTCATAAAAGCGATGAGCTTTATTTCTCGTGATCCCTGACTCTAAAGCAACGTATTCTGCCCCTATACTTTTCGTATAGAAATGGATATGTTCTGGAAGTTCCTCCCCGTACCCTTTGGACCGATAGGACGGAAGAGTAAGCAGGTCATATACATATAAATGATGCTTATTATAGAAGTTAATCGACTTTCTTACACCTGCCAACGAGACGATTTCATCTTTAACAAACAACGCAAACAATAGATAGCCATCTTTCCTCATATCCTGAGCAAGCTCCATATACCTCTCAAGCGTCAAATCTGTTCTTAACTGTTTCATGATCTCATATGCACATATCCACTCCTCATCGGTTACCAGTTGTTTGATTGTGATAGAATCCAATGTTATTTCTCCCTACTGCCTGTTTCTTATTAGCTCTCAATGCAATAAATGCCCCCAGGCACGATACCAAACATCCCGCCACTAAAAATACGTTCAGTTCCGTCTCACCGATGATGACTGAGGCAGCACCACCAACGGCAGGAAACAAAGCCACCATGTAGCCACTCTTTCCCGCTCCCATTTCACTCACTAATTTCAAATAAAACAGCCAGGCGAAAAAGGAAGCAAACAATGAAAGATACACAACTGCCATCCAGTAGGAAGGTATGGCAGGGAACGTCATCTCGGTATCTTGCATAACTATTACGCCTCCAAGGAAGATGCTTGCACCCGTGAATCCAATGGCATTCGAATAAACTGGATCAATCCCCCTGTCAGAATTAATGGAGGAACATACATCTCCTATGGACGTGATGATGGTTCCTGTCAGTGCGAAGAGAATTCCTTTAACCGATAACGTTTCAGGGTCCTTCATCAGGGTTGGAAATAACAATAGAAACACTGCCATGATTCCGAGTGCTCCCCCAATGCCTAACCTTTTGTTTACAGGTTCTTTCTTCACTAGTGCAAGGGCTGCCGGTGTCAGCACCACTTTCAGGGAAAAGATCATCGTGACGATAGACGCTGAACTCATGATCGTCCCATAATAAAGGAATAAATAACTCCATGCGAAATTGCATAAGCCAAAGAGGATGACTGTCAGATAATCTTTCTTCTTAAGTGTGTAAAAAGGTTTCCTTACAAAGAGGAGCAGTAAGAACAGAAGTGTTGTGATGATCAATCGGAAGAATAACGATAGTTCCAAAGGGACCGGATCTCCTTGAATCTTAACCGCAATAAAATTCAACCCCCAAACCAATGTGCAGAATCCAAATAAAAGCTTTGTCATACGATGGCCTCCAGTAGATGTTTTCTCCACTTATTATTGGTTTTCACTGTCATTTCCTAAAGGGTCAGTTTACAATAATTGTACATGACAGATCGGAGGACCTAAGATGTTTGAGCTTTTATTCAGTATCGATCGAGAAAGCCATATCCCGATGTATCATCAAATCTATCAGTATCTGCGTAAGCAGATTCTGTCTGGAAAAATAGAGAAAAACACGAAGCTTCCCTCCGTCAGGCGTTTGGCTGAACAACTCAATGTAAGTCGGAATACGACACAAGTTGCCTATGAACAACTGCAATCAGAAGGGTATATCCGGAGTGAAAACAAGAAGGGCTACTTTGTCGAAGCGATGATTTCCGATGACATGCTTGCCTTTGACACAAAGAATCAATCTCTTCATGTTGAAACCCTAACGAAACCTGGGCTTATTGATTTCAAGCTTGGAACAGTGGACGAAGCGAATTTCCCTCTCAAAAAATGGAGGACGCTCACAAATAAAGTCATGAAAAATCCGGACATATATTCGTATGGAGATAAACAGGGAGATAGATGGTTGCGGATGGAATTGGAAGATTATCTTTTTCAATCCAGAGGGGTCAAGACGAGTGCGGACCAGATTATCATCGGGAGCAGTACCCAACAGTTATTAGTGTTAGTATCACTATTGCTAAAAGATAGCGTTCGTTCAATCGCCGTTGAGGACCCAGGATATGATGTGGCAAGAGAGCTGTTCAGCTTAATGTCCTTCTCCGTTCACCCCATCCCGGCGAAAGATGATGGCATCATGGTCGATCAATTAGTCTCAGCGGCTACCCAATTGGTATATGTGACGCCTACGCATCACTTTCCTTATGGCGGGACCATTCCGGTCAGCCAACGCGTCGAATTGATCCAGTGGGCTAACGAAGTGGGGGGATATATCATCGACGACGACTATGATAGTGAATTCCGATACATCCATCAACCGGTACCTTCCCTTCAGAGTATTGATTCGACTCAAAAGGTGATCTATATGGGTACCTTCTCTAAAGCATTGCTTCCAACCATCCGAATCAGTTACATGGCTTTACCAGAGGTGCTGATGATGAAGTATAGAGAGAAAATGGCGGTATTCGAACAAACCGCTTCAGCCATCCATCAAAGAACACTTGCCACTTTCATGAATGAAGGACATTGGTACCCCCATTTAAGGAAAATGAAAGCCGTCTATAAACGGAAGATGAATTTACTAGTAACCGAATTAAAAAAGCATTTTGGCGACCTCATTCAAATAAAAGGAGAAAACTCAGGTATTTTTATCATCATTGAAGTGAAAGTAAACCTAAGGGAAGAGCAGCTTATTGGCAGAGCCTTTGAAGAAGGAGTCATGATCTATCCTTGCTCCAGGTATTACGTAAGAGAACAACCAACCTACCCTCATGTGCAACTTGGATTAGGTAATTTGTCTGAAGAAGAGATTACGAGCGGGGTATCTCAGCTAGCGAAGGCTTGGTTATAAAAATTCTGTTAATAAATGAAGTTTTGATACATTATTCAATCCAAGGAATCCCACATTCAAGGCGTAACTCAAAAGGGCTACGCCAGATTGGGGGCAATCAATAGTTTACACGACCTGCAAGTAACTCCATCAACCCCTCTGCTGTATCTTTCTTACTTATGTACGTTTGGGAAAGTTGACCTCTTGAAACAATAAAATGCTCGGCATTTTCACCATAGAGTGACGCCGTTTTATTCGCAACCATGAATTCCGCCCCGGAAGAATCCATTCGAAGGTTTGCCCTCTTGAATAAATACTCTGAGTCATCTGTATGCTCTAACTTAAATCCAACAAGTAAGACATTGGGATTCCACTTTTTTATTTCTGATAATACTTTGGGGGCTTTTTTAAATTGAATGATCGGGGGTTCATCACTCGTCATTTTTCCTGTTTCCAAAATCGGATTCCCTCGTTGGTCCAACATTTTATCGACCACCCAATCTGATCCGGCAGCTGCCATGATCACGACATCGATAGGTTCAGATTGTACAATCGATTTGATTTTCTCACCCAGATCTTCTATCCCCTCAAATTGTATCAATCGCATGCTTCCATGGTTTTCAGGAACCTTTGCAAAATAGCCGTGTAAGTAAATCACCTCTGCTTCATGATTCAACGCTTCTTCCGCTAGATAACACCCCATCGTCCCTTTTGCTAAATTAGTATGTCCCCTAACCGTATCCCATTTCTCCAGCGTACCTCCGCTTGTTATGAGGATCTTTTTTCCTTTTAATAAACTCATGTATTCACCTACCATTTTCTTTTCGCATTCATATGTATTACATTGATAAACTAGCCATTCGAAATGCCAAAAACGGATTGCTCATTTCCAAAGCGTTGAATCTTATTCTCCAACCTCATCCCTACGGATAATAATAGTTTGCAAGACGCCTTATTTTGTGACTGCGTTTCGGCCATCACTTTATCTAATTTTATAGTATGGAGCCCATAGTGTAATACTCTACTAATTACTTCCTTGGCGATGCCTTTCCCCCAGAATTCCGGTAAAAATTGATAGCCGATCTCAGTGTAAATTCCATCATGATAGGTATCAAGGAAGACCATCCCGACAAATTCCTGGGAACTTTTATTGAAAATAGTCCAGTAATGTTCCTTATTGGGTGAATGGACCATCTCATAAAATCTTTTTTTAAATGACTCTTCAGTTACGGTTCCACCTAAATATTTTCGTACCTGCTCGTTGTCGTATAATTTTTTCATGTGGTGAGAATCACTTTCCTTTAACATATGTAACTCGCATCTTTCTGTGGATAACAATGGATTCACCCCTTTTAATAATGAGTGCTGATGCTTGTTAAGCGATTCAGCTATTCCCCATAATGATCACCTCAAATTATTATCACTATTTTCCAAGATGTCCCTCAAATATCGCTCCTCAATCAACCTTCGATGATGGATTTCATGTCCCGCAATAATATAAGCGATTGCAAGAGCCGTCACCTTCGAACCGTTGGCATTTCCACGTTGGCGCAACGCTTCTTCATCCAGGCTGCTTAGAAGAAGAATGGTGTGTTGGCGGACAAGTGCCTGATGATGGAGAAGGTCCGATAGTGAAAAACAATTGAACTGCCCTCTTTTCACATAATCATCATCGGTATATCCAGGCAGCATCCCCTTTTCTCCCCTGGCAATACTGAGAAGGCGGTAGCACATGATTCGCTCCGTGTCGGTTATGTGGCCTATGACTTCCTTGATGGTCCATTTGCCCGGAGCATACTGATATTCTGCCGTTTCCTCACTTAAGTCTTTCAACAATTCCTTGGTTTCCTTTTGTTGATCATCAAGAATCTGGAGCAATTCTCCGTCGGGTACATTGTTTACATATTCCTTATAATACGGTGGGTATTCGTTTGTTTCTGGCTTCTTCAACATAGCTTCTACTCCCTTTTTCATGCTAAATACATATCAATGATCGTTTTACTTCTAAGAAATCCAAGATCTTCATATAGCTTAATAGCTGCATTATCCTTAATGACAGATACTATCGTCGTAATGGCTTGATTCTATGATCTTTTAAATAAATCCCTTTGCTTCATATACTCTATGGCCTTGGTTTTATTTTTTTGTTTAGAAACATATTCTGCTTCGTTTTTATCTTTATAAAAGGCGTTAAATCTTTCCTCAGAAAGCGTGCCTTCCTCGATGGCTCTTTGAACCGCACAGTCTTCCTCGGTTATATGAGTGCAGTTCGAATACTTACAACCCCGGGATAATTCTAGAATATCTTCATATCCCTCTTCTGCTTTGAATTCCGAATCAACGAATGCTCGCACCATTTTATTCTTTTTCATCCCCTGCCTCCTCTACAATTCAGATAAGCACAACTCAATATCCCGACGAAGAGAAATCAACTCTTCACGGGAACTTATTTTTACGTATAAGCTTTTTAAAAATGTCTTACAGTTCGCTTCTAAAAACCAATAATTCTCTTCCTTTAGATGTTCCTTCCTACGTTTCAGATCAGCTGGTATTGCTTTTAATAAGTGTTCTATTTCCACGATGTCCAATCCCTTTTCCACCATGGCGAGGATCGGTGTGATCATTCTCTCGTCTTCACCATGAACATAAACACTGTCAGATACAAGGATCTTTTCCCAAAGTGCAGGCAACATGACTAAAAAATCTTTCTGTTCAACTTTTTTATTGAGTACCAATTCGTCAAACGCATCTGCCACATGGGCTATACTATGTGCCCAGCCTTTCACCGGGATAAAGCCTCTCAGGTCATTTTCAGAGTTGATGTAGTTGATTAAGTGATCTTTGGTTTTATACACAGTGTCCCGGGAGAGAAAATCATCCTTATTATCCTTGTATAAAATAACGGCGATGACAAGTGAACTAAACGCCCTTGTAAACACGGTATCCGTACCGTTTTCACCAATCCCTTTGAATAACATGTCATTACTTAAACTGTAATCCAGCAGATCACTCAATAAATCATGCTCCAATTGATTGTCTATAGTTAAGTGAAAAAAGGTGCTGTATATCAATTTGTCCCTAAGCTCACTATCCGTAGATCCGATGAAATGCATCATGGACTTTACAAGACGAACATGATTCTTTACGCCCCATGGTTTATCTCCGCTCTTATATTCTTGTAAGTATCTTTTCAGTTCCTGTTCTTCCATTACCAACTCTGTTGATCGAAAATCCACCATCTACAATTCCTCCTATTGAACTTCATTCAATTGCTCTCTTCCGAATAAAAAAAAGAGACTATCAAGATACGATAGTCCCCACTCACTAATAAGATTAAAAAATCTCAGGATTTACTATATGCGATAAGAAGGTTTTGACATCGTAAATGTAGTTGTTCTTGTATGAAGTTTCTTTGAACGCACGATTTTCAACCTCCTTCACTAATCAATTTCATATCCTATTTAATTATAACAAACTGGTTTTTTTTAGCAATTAGAGATTTGAATTTTCAAAAAAAAGGACTTACCCTGTTTTGGATAAGCCCACTGCAATGATATGATTCACTTCTTATTCATCAAAAACCAGATTCAAATAGTCAGCGTGACCTCTTATTAGTTCGACTTCCTCATCGGATGAAATCCAAAAGAATTGAAAGGTAAGTCCGTCTTCTTCTCCTCCACCTGTTGGGTTGTACTCCCACGCATCAGCCTTTTCATTACAAACGATCTTATAAAAATACCTATTATGCATAGCGCCGTCATCATTTTCCCAATTGTCGGCTGATATCAATTTTTCCACTTCGAATTTTTGAATTCCAGTTTCCTCTCTAACTTCTCTTATTACTGCGTTATACGTGTCTTCCTCTTCTTTTACTGTACCTTTAGGTATCTGGATACCAGCTTCAGGAATATCCCTGTGTTGAAATACCAGTACTTGTAGTCTTCCATCTCTTACTCTAGTGACGTAGGCGTATGCTTTTTTTATTGGGGGCATCGGTTCACGCTCCAGTGATTTTTCCCTTTACTATATTGCGAAACAATTCACATCATTAGTAAATTGATTAGTTTTGATAATTAAAAATGGACTGCACTACTTGATAACCACATTCTCAACCAACGCTGTCCCGCCTTGCCCCATCTTGTATCTGTCCCGGGGAATGCGTGCAGTCACCATGACACCAAGGTATTTTTCCTGGCTGAGTTTCTCATAGATATGCCGATATTTCTGTCGGTCAAGGTAGAGCGTCCACCCTTCCAGCGCCCGGGGATAATCGACATACTGTTCACCGTAAGGATCTTCGACGATATCCATCCGGAAGTGGGTGTTCTGCAGATCTTCATACTCTCCGCTGGCAGTGGCATATGGGTCCATCTCGGCCGTTCCTTCTACAAAGAAAGGTTCTTCAATATAGGAAATCGGATCATACAATACTTCCCTTCCGATGAATGATAATCCGTTTTCCTCCATATAGGACTGTCCCTCCACCGACGTATCGGCATAGCGTTCCAACGGTTCAAACTCCACATCCTGTCCGACGGCATTTGTTCCAGAATATTCGGTAAAGCGATCCTCCTCCACCATCGCGGTGACATTGACATGGACCATCCCACCAAGTGCCTGTTCATACAATTCCTTGTACTTCATCCTGTCAAAGACGATCCTCCAAAGCTGCTCCTCACTGTTTACCGTGTCCCGCACACTTAATACGAAATGGGTCGGCTCCAGGTCCTTGTATGCGCTGGCATAGCGATAGGTCACGAGCTGTGCGTTCCCACTGAGGGCGAATGGACGATCAGACATCCCCTTTAAGTCATACAGAATATCCCTTGCTGTAAGGTCAACGGAGTGTTCCTTCATATAATCTGCCAGCTCGTCATCCAGAGGCTTTTCTTCTACATCGCTTTGTTTAAACAATATTTCCTCAACGATTGAAAGGTGACCTTGCCCCGTTTCGAAATATTCTTTCGGTATGGACACTGTCGCGTACACATCAACCGGTCCTTTCTTTAACGCTTCAAACAGGTCCGGGTACTCTTCCCTTGGTAAATAAACATACCAATCCAACTCATCTTTTTTCGTCACCTTGATGACAAAGTGACTGCCTTCTAGCTTGTTGAAGCCATAATTATAATACCTGCCGAGCTGTGCCTTTCCTTCAAGAGCAATTGATTGATCTGTAAATTCTTCTTCCACCCTGTAAGGAATGTCAGTCCCCTTTAACGAGACCTCCTGATCTTCCATGAACTCATCGAAAGTGTACCCCTCTTTGAGATTTCCAATTGTCTTAGTTACTGTTGAAGGAGTTTTTTCTACTTCTTTAGAAGATTTCTCTCCTTGTTCAGCAGCATTACACCCTGACAAGAGCAAGATGACCATTATGATCCATAGTCGCTTCAATTGCATTCGTCCTTTCGATTTTTGAACTTTCTATTGAAAAAAGTACGTCAATCTTTCTGACATACTTATCCTATTAGGTTGATTACAGAATGATGAGGTAAGTAAACCAGCATCATCACTTTCCTTTCTGATAAAACCTCCGTACCTTCGCACGATTCCCGCAATCTGCCATGGAACACCATCGGCGACTTTTATTCCGGCTCGTATCGAAAAATAACCATCCGCAAGGGTCTCCCTCACACTGTTTGACCCTCTCCAACTCATTTTTTGAAGTGAGTAAATCGACAGCTGATTGTAGAATGGGTGGCAGCATGGTATCCAGGTTTTTCTCTTTTTGTTTGAACTTTAATGTGAATTGATCCTCGTCTTGGATGACTTGTAATGATTGATAGAAGTGGCTCACTGATTCATTGAAGCGTGCCAGATCCTCCTCGTGGGGCGAGGTTTTCTTTGAAATGCTCTTGAACAATCGATACATGACTTCACGCAGTTCGATTGCCTGCTTCAGGACATCTTCTGCTTTTGAGGGGTTTTTCTCTGCTTCACTAAGAAGACCTTGTGCCTGTTGAACTGTCAAAACTTCTGCATGTACGGACCAGTCGACCAATTTGGCGTAACTCGTAAACCAGTCCCGCCTTTTCTCCGTACTTTCCCGCCAGCTGACGGTATTGATGAAATCCATACACAAACGTTCTCCGACCATCATATAAGGGTTTGTTTCCGACATAATCATAACTCCTTTACTCTAACCATCATAATACATATTGACAGTTAGAAACAACCGGAGTAAACTTATAACCATCTAAAGTGTTTTAGATGGTTAAATACAAATTCAGGAGGTACTAAGATGGAGAATCCGATGTTGGCAGCTGTTAAGACGTTGTTAAAGGAAACATTTGAAGGACCTGAAGGAAACGGAAGTTGGTACACAGAATCGAAGCCTGGAAGTGGTTTATTCGGAACGCTTGAAGGATTATCGGCAGAAGACGCTTCGATACCGGTCAACGGCACGACCATCGCCTCCCAAACCGATCATACCCGCTATTATGTATGGGTTGCGAGATCCTACTTGAATGGAGAAGAACCTGACAAGGACTGGGAAGCTTCCTGGAAAATCACGAGCGTAGACGCAAACACATGGACACAATACACCTCTGAACTTCAACAAGAATATACCTCACTGCTTACAACGATTGACTCGCTTGACTCCTTAGATGAACAGAAAGTAACAGGAATGCTTGGGGCAATCGCCCACTCCGCCTACCACCTTGGTTCCATACGTCAGATGATTAAAGCGATTAAAGTTCCGAGTCAGCCGTAAAGTTGAAAAGAGCTTCTGGCCATCGCTTAAAAAAGAAGAACTCGCCGTATTTGACGAGTTTCATAATGTTAGGAATACTTAATAAGCGGAGTTTTTCCGGTTACCTTTAAGTTGGAACCTGTTTTCGGGTTAAATAAGCGGAGTTTTTCCGCTTACGCCCAGAAAAATCGCCTATCATTGGGACTATTGGAGTAAATAGGCGGAATTTTTCCGTCTATTTCAATCTTTTTTAATAGAAATCTCTAATTAAGCGGAATTTTTCCGTCTATTTATCAGCCAGCTCTCGAACTCAACCTGACCACCCAACCGACATATTCTCTTCCTTGATTTAGACGGTCATGTATGGAAAGTTGTATTGAATCCAGAGTGGGAAATAAAGGACTAATAATGATATGGAAAACCAGCACAATCTAAATGGGCTGATTTTTCTATAGATTAGATACTTTGCTTCATCCACCCAGCATCTGTTAAAAAGTCTTCTCTCGTCAGTTTTTCGCCTCCAATAAACTCCCTATACGAATTGATTGTCCCATCGTGAGAAACCACGTATATATTTTCAACACGTTGGCTTTTGCACCAAGTCAGAAACGTTTCTGCTACTATACTAAATTCTTGCTCCGGAATTGTATTGATTCCCGAAGTCCATAGCTCTTCTGAAAGTGCCTCATCAATCGTAAAGCTTGGAAACTCTTTTTTTATTAATTCCTTATCTAACATCCTATCGCAGGGAAGGGTTTTCCACTCAGGGTTTTGCGGAAACATTCTTGGAGATACGAAAGGGCTCACGATTTTTCTGCAACTTATGTCTTCCGTTAAAACCTTTGCCGTTTCTAACGTTCTTCTTATTGGACTAACGACTACAAGATCTCTCTCCGTTAGTGTGAACTGAGTCCCAAGTGCTTCAGCTTGATGCACTCCCACCTGGGTTAATGAAGGATCTTGAATTTGCAAACTCCCTGGTAAATCCACTGTGTGTTCTCCTTGTCCATGCCTGATAAAAATAATTTCCATAGGAACCCCCTTCTTTACTTCTTATTCTGCTAAACTACCTTTGATTTGATCCTCTTTATTATGTACAACTAAATATTCTTCTAAGTTTGGAGATTGATCATACTTTATTGCAGCTTGTTTATCCTTTTCAATGATGGCCTTTGTTAGATCAATCCCATTTATGCTCGCAATGGCAACTGCGTAGTGTATAACATCCACTAACTCTTTTTCTAAAGAAGCATTCCCTGTATTTTCTTTTCTGCCTTCTAACTGGTTCAGTACCTCTGCAACCTCGCCAATTTCTTCTACTAGCTTCATAAACAAACCAGACGAAGTGCGTCCTTCTTTGTATTTTAGTGCCAGGTAGCTCTGTAACTCATGGAATGTCAGTTGAGTCATATAAATCCTCACTTTTCTTATTAATGTACTTTTATCACTTCGAATTAACCTTCTTCAGCAGGGCCGAATTTCATTTTGAAGCATCCAATTCCTCCAATGCCTCAAACAATCTATTCTGCATCTTTTCATCATCACTTATATAAAACACTAGAATATTATTAAGTTGGTATGCTCTATGTTCAACTACTTCTGCTGTTGCTGTATTCTCTTCAAACCGTTGAAATCCTTTTTCTCTATCCCCTCCAGAAGAAAAATCATAAACCGATAATGTATGACTTTTCACATTATATACTTCGGGAGTAATTCCGTTTAATTCTTGTATAAAGACGTTCTCACTTGGCAAATCTGTCTCTTTATCTAATTCAATCCCCTGCTCCGTTATGATCGTTTCTACTTCTTCCAACGTAAAGTTCTTCCCTTCAGTTGGGTTTTCTTCTGTTTCTTGTTGACTACAAGCCCCCATAATCGATATGACCAGTAACAAAAACAATAGTTTTCTAATCACATATCCCCCCTACAAAATTTACTTCACTTCCTTAATCTTTGCTTGTCGGATCCTCAATTCTTCTACTAACCTGCTCCTTCTTAAGCTTCTTTTAAAACTTATTAAGATAACTGCTATATTCCCCTGACGCTACTATGTACCCATACCTCTTGTAACCCTTTATTTTTGTTTCATTTTACCCATTTTTTAGAAATTATCCTTTCATTGGTTTAGGTAAGGCAGTTTAAAGGAATCACCGTTAACAACTTTATTCATCTTGCTCAAGCTTTTCGTACCAAATATTATCTTTAGGAGGCACACGATGAAATTTACAGGGATAGGATTAGTTATTGTTGCCGCTATATGCTGGGGCATTAGTGGGGGAATTGCCGATATTTTAATGAATAAGGGCTGGGATCCTAGAGTGATTTCACTTTACCGAGGGGCTGTTGGGTTTATTTGTTTTTTCGTGTGGTTTCTCCTTCGCTTTAAACAAAACCGTGGCATCTCTACTCGTATTTGGATATGGTCTCTTTTAGCAGGTGTTGGCGTTGCTGGTAACTTCACCTTTTATTTTCTAAGTATCCAAGCCTCGAGCGTTGCCATTGCCGCTACCTTAATGTACACCGCGCCTGTATTCGTCCTTTTAATCTCCTTTTTATTACGAATAGAACGTTCTACTTGGTTTAAATGGAGTTGCATTACCGGTGTTCTTTTGGGGATTATCCTGCTTACTGGTGCCTATAATACTGAGTCGATTTCAGTAAGTTTTTTAGGAATGGCTGCCGGGCTTGCTGCTGGCCTTTCCTATGCTTTATTTATATTCGGGTTTAAGAATGCATCTTCTCATGGAAAACCACCTACCACGTTAACCATTGCTTTTTTTTCATTTTGTCTCATCCTTTTTTTCTTTACGGACAAAGGGGAATCAGCAGCTGTACTGGCGTCTAAGGATTTAGGGCTATTTTTACTATTAGGGCTCCTGGGTGCTGGACTGTCCTTTTTAGTGTATGTAATTGGAATTCGAAGGACTACTCCGGCAAATGCTTCAATGGTTGCTATGGTAGAGCCGGTGACCGCATCATTATTTGGTGTTCTGGTAATCGGTGATCACTTGAACCTCATTCAAATGTTGGGAATGGCAGTCATCCTGGTGACGATCACCGTACTTAGCGTGAAACAGTCCAACTGAGAAAGAATGTTTCATCTTTTCCTGAATAAACATTTAGTTTCCAAAGGAAAAGGGAAGGGAATGTGGAGCCCTTTTCCTTTGGTCTAACATTTGAGCATTTTAAATACTAATGTCTCAACGCACGATAAATCGAATAATCCACTTCGCCTGAGATACCTTCCATCCCATTTTCACCCAATTCCAGGGCCATTAAATTCTCTTCAGAAGGTGGGAGGTTTTTCTCCGACGCGTAGATTCCGAATGCAGTCGATGTCCTAAATCCAAAACGGTGATAGTACCGGGGATCTCCTTCAACCACGATTCCTTTAAACCCCATTTCAGCCGCTAACGTGATTCCTGCCTCTAACATAAACGTGCCAACGCCCTGTTGTTGTTGATCCTTTACGACTGAAACGGGGGATAACATCAAGATTTCATGTTCATGCTTATGACTAATGGGGAGATTTGAGAGGATAAAGTGACCGATGATCTTTCCTTCTTCCTCCACAACCAGATCTAGCTGGGGAATATAATAGGCGTTTTCACGGATCTCCCTTACCAATGCTTTTTCAATGACTCCATCTGAAAAAGTGGTGTTCTTGAATATCTCATAGACAAAGTCTTCAATGAAACGATATTCTTCTTTTTTTACTGGTCTTATCTTCATATTAATCCTCCAAAATAAATTACATCTCTGTCTACTTATTCTTCAATTATTCTAAAATCCCCTCCCTATGTGGAACAAGTAGAATTCTTGTCACACAACAAAAATACCGAGTCATTACCTCCGACTCGGTTTCTTTTAGAATGACTGTTTCTTTACTTCGTACTGCTCGCAATAAACATCGAAGCATCCTTCTTCATGAATACGCGCTTTCCATGGTGAAATGTCTTAATCCCGGTAGAAGTAAATCCTACGTCAGAGAGTGTTTCTTTTAACTCTTCTTGTACAAATCCGTTATGTACCTTTGGATGGCTGATTTCTTCGTTTTTGTCAAAGTCCACGATGATAAGCTTGCCGCCGTCATGGAGGATCGTGAACATTTCTTGTAAAATCTTTCGGGTATCTGGGATGTGGAGAAGAACGAGCGACATGAGGACAATGTCTGCTTTCACATCAGGTGTTCCCTTTGTAAAGTCGGAATGAAGGACATCTGAGTTGGTGATTCCTCTCTGAGTAATTTTTGCTTTTGCCACTTCCAACATTTGCTCAGATGAATCGATTAACAGAACGGATTCGACCATATCGGTCAGCTCCAAACCTACGAGCCCAGTACCGCTCCCATAATCGATCAAGGATTTAGATTGACTGTCTAGCAGTTCTTTTTTCACTTCCCTCACGACAACCTTGGCCAATTCCATGCGCTCTTCTGTATCGTATCGCTTGGCCATTTCTTCAAAGACGTTCTGTTCCATCAGTCACACTCCTATTTAAGTTTCTTTGTTGTCATTATATCAAAAGTCAGTAATGGGGATTCATTTTTGGTACACTACATATAGTTCAATTATAGAGAATTGAGGTGATGGTTATGAAACAGTTCACTCCGGAAGAACAACAGCAGTCGATTGAAGCGTTTCGTTCGGTCATCCGTAAATCGGAAAATGCTCTTGCTCGCATGAAACCAGGTACGCCGCAGACGAACTTGCTTGAGAAACGATTGAAAGCAGCAAGGATTGGCGAAGAGGTTCTTCATGCATGCTGGGAAGGCAAGGAGTTGGTTGTCAGCAAAGAGGAATTATTTATGGCAAAAGAGGTGCTGAAGGGATTGTTGTTGATGCTTCCTTCCTTTCTTGAGAAGACAAAGCCCGGGAGTGGGCAGCGGACGTATATTGAGAGAAGGATAAAGGCGTTTCAGATAGTGGTTTCTTATTTGGATGAGGAGGTCAACTAAGGAGAGCTGGCAAGCTGGCTCTCTTTTTGATTATTTCCACTTGAACACAGAGCAGTTGGTTCACATTACACCACTGCCTTCAATCCACCTTCAGCCCAAAAGCTAACCATCTTCCATCAATATCTTCGACTACAAATTCTTTATTATTGTAATCGGTAAGATCTAAGGAACGGACTATTTTAACATTAGAACTCACCAATTCTTCCTGAAGTTCTTCTTGATTTTTTGTAATGAAGTAAGCATCATACCCATAACCATATAAGTCTCGATTCGGAATGACCTTTTGTCCATTCGTTTGGGTTAAGATGATCTCCGTTGTATCACGATACAAACAAATATGTGGTTCATTCGCATTCAAATATTGAACAGCTTTAAACCCCAGTTTCTGTTCATAAAAATTCGCCGTTTTCATTATATCCTGTGTTGGAAAAATACAGTGAGACTCTATTAAAAGCTTCTTCATCTTCTTACTCCTCTTACATTCTTCACACATGACATAACCGTATCTCCAAACGATCGTACATCGGATAAGTAATCATAACCCTCCGGAGAGCCAAAACTATTAAACATCCGAACTGCCACAATATCCTCTTCAGGGATGACTAATAGGGTTACATTTGTAAATCCAAGTATTTGATAGGAACCTTTAGGGACTTGATCACCTATCTCTGTCTTTTTGGCGGGTAAATCTTTAACGAACCACAAGAAACCATTTTGAGGTAAGTCCTTATGAAGGGTGGATGGACTCTGAAGAGAGGTGGCGACCTCAATTATTTCTCTGGGAACCATTTGCTTTCCATTCACTTTTCCTTTCTTCAAATGAAGGTATCCCCAGTATGCGAGCTCCCTGGTCGAGACATACATGTTCATTTTGTCCCCTTCAGTGCTTTCACTCGTTTTCCAATCTTTATCCTCTTCATAACGCAACAAGACATCAACCAGCCTTTCGTGCTTCTGTGAATACCAACCAGATTCAGTAAACCCTAAAGGGGTAAAGACGCTTTCATGAATGATGGCAGCAACTGATTTACCTGTTGTGCGTTTGACAATCTGAGTCAGTGACTCGATCCCAATTTGTTTATAAGACCAGCTTGAGCCTGGAGTAAACTCACGAACGTCTTCATTCGACTCATGTGTCAGTCCATGTGTATGAGTAAGTAAATGTCTTATCGTTGTACCTTTCCAGACGTTCTCAGCAAGTTCAGGCAAATAGGATAAAACCGGATCATCTATGCTGTTTATGCAGCCATAGTACAATGCATAAGAAACTGCAAAACCGATGTAGCTTTTTCTAACTGAAGCAACATGAAATTGAGTATCAGCCTGAACGGTTCTAGCGTCTCCTTTACCCGACTGCTTCCCTATGTACCGCTCCAACACAATGGAATCTTGATGAATGATAAGAGTGGAGGCTCCTGAACAGATGACATTATTAAAAGTTGATTTTACGTGGTCAACTACTGGTGTGAAAATTGGATTGTCTTTGTGATCAAGGATCAAGTCGCGTTTAATCAGCGGCATAGCTTCCCCCCTACTCATAAAATTCCATATAAGGTTTAGCTTCCTTATAATAATCGATTCGATCTTGCAACATGCCACTATGAAACTCAAATGTGTGACCATCGGGATCTGTGAAATAAATTGATTTCTTATCACGACTGTCTCTTTTTCGACCAGGCAGAATGTTCACCTTCAAATCCGTTAACTCTTTATACGCCTGTTCAAAATCTTCTTCTTTAATAGAAAAGGCTATGTGAGTATAAGATTGTGAGATTTCATTCCTAGGGATATCCTTTTCCTCATTCAAGGCAAGCCAATAGCCATGAAGATCAAAGTAGGCTGTGGTTCTCCCTTTTACGAGTAACTTTGCATTGAACACTTGCTGGTAAAAACGGATGGAGCGTTCCAGGTCTGAAACAGAGAAGAGAAAATGATTAATTCCTTTAATATTCATGAGATTCACCTCTGCTATTTAAAAAGCTTACCCTATTCTGGATAAGCCAACTTATACTAAAAATGATCTTTGGAATTCATTTACTTTACACATGAAAAAGCCAATACGACTGGAATACGCTGTCTTCTAACAAATTCCTCTTCACTACTAAAATGTTCACGTTTAGGTGTACCTTCACGTAAATCCAATACAGTAAAGCCTGTTTGTCTAAGCGCTGAAAAATATTGTTCAATTGTACGGTGATACTTAACCACTACTTGATCAATCCAAGGCTCTTTTCTTTCACCATCATGAAAATAATCGTCGACAATCCAATTACCACGTTTATCACCGGTTTGCTTACTCGCAAATGACGAAGTGGTAAGGGGATGCTGGATACTAAAAACAAATCTACCGTCTTCTTTAAGCGTTTTATGAACATGTTGGAACAGGTGGTTAATGTCAGAAACGTAATGGATAGCAAATCGAGATGTTACTAGATCAAATGTCTCTTTCGGAAAATCATACGATTCCATTGTTTCGTTGTATATTGTTCCGTTTTGTTCAAGTAAGTTAGAGCAAGCCGCTTCTACCATTTGTTTTGAACCTTCTACTCCTGTATAGTGTTTTGCCCCTTTATGTATGAGTTCTTTTCCGAACGAGGCATCACCACATCCTAAATCTAAGATACTTTTATTTTGAATGCTGCCAATTAATTCATGTATCATTGGACCTTCAATGGCATTGTTTGGACTGTCTTGTCTATTTCTTCTTTTCATATAATTTGAAAAAAAATCCGATTGATCGTACACACTGGCTCCTCTGAATTCCATTGAAACATCTCCCAATCTACTTCTTTTTTATTAATTTCTGTCATCGCGTAATACACAAATTAATGTATTCTAACACGAAATTTAGTGAATAAACAAGCATTGATTTCCTAATTTTCAAAAAATACATCTAAAAGAGCCACGGAGACAGGTGCCGTGCTCCTCAAAATTAGTATTTGTTCCAATCCACCATTCGACGGGGATGGATATTTGGTTTTCGTTTTCTTCGATATTCACATGCATACTTAGACATTTATCTTCACTTCACAACTTTATTTTTGAAAAAAATTATAAAACTTTTTTGAATGAGTAACAAAATTTTTCGTAACCCATTTTAGTTTCATAAAATCTGTGTGCTTCTTCGCGAAATAAGCCTGATTCTAACGCAACGATCCCACACCCGTTTTGAATAGCATATTGGTGTATATATGAAAGTAATTGTTCACCGTATCCTTTGGAACGTTGTGAAAATTGAGTAACCAAGTCATAAACAAAAACATGCTTTCCATAATAAAAGTTGGTTCGAATTGCTATTCCTGTTACTGCAACAGCTTTTTCATTAACATATATCGCAAACAGCTTATATCCTTCATCTCTCATACTTTGGAGAAATCCAAGATATGTGCTTTTGTTCAGATCGGTTCTTAATTCGGTTAAAACTGGAAATGCTTCAAGCCATTCCTTCTCTTCTATTAATTCTTTTATCATTCCATTCACTCCAAATAAATATTTTTCAACATAAATATAAATTCTTTCTTCCAGAAAACAAGGTTAAATGCTTCAGCCATCTTCTTCAAAAAACCAGGCAATGCTACACCACTATCAATATAGTACAACTCCGTAATAATAAGAATGCAGAGTGCCAGCAAGACAGAAATAACAAGAACCGCTGACCACAGTTTGCTTTCTTTATATTTTATATTTCTATGCTTCTTCTTTCTGTATAAACCCTGCGCTATTCGAAGCCGCTGATTTTTATCTTGTTTGGCGGAATTCATAGTATTTATCCCCTTCCGACAACGATTAGGATATCACGATTTTCAAGCCTTCTTTTTCATTCTGGAAATCAATTTATGAGAACCTAATACATATAAAAACATGATGATGAAAGGATTTATCATTGGGAAAATCTCTACCCCATCCTCTTTTACATGTACAACGTACAAGGATGAGATGTCGTAGTTTTCTGCAAGGGAAGCCAGTAGGATAAAGCCAACGTAGAATCCAATAAAGGATAAAAGGTAAGCTCAAATCATTAACACCTCCTGTTTGTCCGCTGAATGGTGAAAAGGAGATCAATTAGATAATCCCCCTGTTGTGCATTAATATATTATTCTTCATTTTTACTTATGACCCATTTAACAGCAGTTAAAAGATTTTTAGCAACATAATCCGGTTCAATATCTGCCCAGCTTTCCCTGTATTGATTTAGAGAACCATGTCCCCATCCCGTAAGCACTAAAACCTTCATGGCTCCAACAGAATGAGCTGCCAACATATCTGTTGAACCAACGTCACCGATAAACACAGTTTTGGTTAAATCCAGCTTATATTTTTGTGATGCTTCTAAAAGCAATCCTGGTCTTGGCTTATGACAATGGCAGTCATCATCTGAACCATGAGGACAAATAAAGGCATCATCAAATCCATATGATTGAAATTCCTTATAGAAATCATCGAGAGTAGCTTCACCCTTGCTAATTCTATGTTGATTCGTACAGGCAAAGGTTTTAATAGAATGATCCTTTAACATTTGTAATGCATCTCGACTGAACGAATATGTGGAGAAATCTTTCGGATGAATAAAGTGTCCCGTACCACCAATCGTTCCATCACGGTCAATGAAAACAGCTTCTATGTTCATTTTTTGGTACTCCCCCCCTACTGGTAGACAAATCAGCTCTTACTCTGTACTTCACTTAGAAATTCTAACAGTACATTCGTATACAAATTGGGGTTCTCCACATGAACCAAATGCGACGCAAATGGAATGACGCACACATGTATTTGACTATGTATGTTCCGGTATTTGGCGGCAGTTTCGACTTCTGCTGGATTCCCTTCACCCACCATAAAGAGGATAGGAGCACTTATGTTATCTAAGTCAGACGTATATTCAAATGGGTACCAGTCTTCGTCTCTAGCCATATAAATGAACTGTCTCCAGTCCGATTCGTGCTGTAGATCTAATTGACTGGTGAATTCACTATTTTCCAATAATTCTCTTTGGAATTGAACATCTTGAGCATGCATGTCCGCCCAATTGTCCGGCTTGTCAGAAGTAATACCAGACAACGTTAAGCTTCGTAATCGATCAGGGTATTTCTTGGCAAATCGCAAACCCACTAATCCTCCCAGTGAGCACCCTACTATATGAAGTTGATCTACTTGTAAATAATCAAGTGTTTCTCTTAAATCATCTGCAACGTCTTCAAAATAGTTGCTGAAATCATCACTTACTGACTTTCCATGTCCTCTTAAATCCGGCACTATGACCTTCATGCTTTTTTGAAGTACCTCTCTTTGTTTTTCAAAATCAGTAGTTCCCGTTTGTAGCCCCGTATGGAGAAAAACAATCGGTTCTCCTTCTCCATATACTTCTGTATGTAATATCATTTAATTGTCCCCCCAACCACTTTTAATGAAAAACCGTCATTTCAAAACTTCCCACTCTTCATAAACCTCTGCGTTCAACCCCAACTCATTGGTTTTCAAACACTCAAAAGCTTTCATCACTAAAGGGGAAGCGTTTTCCCGAGATACCTCATGCTCGGATACCCACACAGCTCCTAGTGAGTCTTGTCCTTCAAACTGTTCCGGTATGCCTATTTCTCCACCGGTCTTTCTCACAGAGTAATAAACGGCAATATGATGAACATTCGTAAAATCTCTCCACACTGAGGGAAACTTGAAATCAATAACCCCGATTTGTTTCTCAATTTCAATCTCTATACCTGTTTCTTCTAGAAACTCTCTCCTCATCGCTTCTGCTAAACTCTCACCTTCTTCCAAACTTCCTCCAGGTAAGTCAAACCGATTAATATAAGGGCCACCATTTTTATGTATAACTAAGAGTTTTCCATCTTCTATATAGATGCCATATACTCCAAAAGCTCTATGATACTTTTTATCAGACATACTTATCTGTCCTCCTAGTGATTCTTCCCACTGGTTAATAGTTCTTGTATTCTATTTATTGTTTCCATCTAATTACCTCCCATTAAGAACGACAAGGTACAATGCGTGACGGAGAAGATAAGCTGAAATTATGTAACTTAATACCAATTATTCCAAAATCACGCATCTTACTCAAGGAAAACTTAAATAAAAGGGGCTTATCCTCCCCGGATAAGCCCTCATTCCCTCTATTGCTCTTTCAACACCGAATATTTCCGATAAGCCTTATAATAGCTCCCGGCAAATAAAACAACCAAAAAGGCAGGGAACAATTTCAACAGAACAAAAGGAGTTTCAAAGATAAACGCTTTCCAAAATATCTCATTCTCCATACTCCAAAGACCTTCATGATATAATTCCGGCTCCCTGTAGTACCTAAATGAATAAATCAGAAACATCATACCGAACCAAAAGGAATAGCGCATGATTCGTTTGTAATAATGACGCTTTGACTCTCGATCAGAGAAGATTTCATTTTGATCATCACTTTCTTTCTGCCAATACTGTATTCTACTTAGCCAGTACCCTTTCAGATAGCTCCAACCGAAATCCTCATAGATCCCTTTGTATTCCTCCAACTTCTTCTTGGATAGATTATCCTGATAGTCCAGGCGCATCACATATCTCTTGTCGGTTTTTTCGAAGGTATACACGCCCAGTCCACTGATGTTAGTGCAGCGATAACCTTGTTGCAATTGCTCGTTCAGCCAACGTTCTTCCTTTTCAATACTGATGAACCAATTAAACTTCTTCATTCGCTTCACTTCCTTCATACAAGGATAAAATATGCACGAGCCTTTCTTGCTCCATTTTCAAAATGGCGCTACCTTCTGAAGTGATACTGTAAATTTTTCTCCTGCCTGAATGTCCGACAGGTTCGATCCAACCATGTTTACTTAGGTTCTCAATCGCACCGTATAATGTACCCGCCGCTAACATAACGGTCCCATTACTCATTCTTTCAATCTTCTGCATGGCGGCATAACCGTGAAGCGGCTCACGGAGAGCTAATAAAATGTAATGCATCGTTTCTGATAATGGCAATAATTTATGTTTCATGTTCTCACCCTTTTATTCAGTTCAACTATATAGTTCAGCTTAATAACAGTTTATTACAGTTCAACTGAATAGTAAACCATATTTTTGGAAAAATTAAAAAAGCCGATTTCCGTTACATTCGGAGATCGACTTGCTGTATGACCTATTACCAATGTGCTTGCAGCTTATTGCCATCTGGATCATAAAAGTGGAAAAAAGCGTGGCCGGCATCTTCTTTCATCTCATCGACTTTCACATCGTGATCAATCAAGTGTTGATGAAAATTAGCAAGCTCCGGACTAGCAAAGCCGATGCTGAACTCTTGTTCATGATTCACTGTAAAATGGGCAAAGGTTTCATCTTCCGTTGGGATGAGGATCAGTAGGAAAGGTCCTTCATTCACTTTAAGAGCGGCAAGTTCCTCCGTCATGTTTACTAACTGGAGTCCTAATACATCTCTGTACCAGTGTGCAGATTGTTCCACATCTTTCACAGGAATCCTAATATAGTGGACTTGTTCAATGAATGATTTGCTCATATTCTTCTCTCCCTTACAATCTCGAAATTTTACTTATTAGCTTTTTTTCTACTATCAAGTTTTCTAGAACTATAAAAACACACCAAACCAGTAGCCACAAAAAGAAGGAACGGAATGATGACATATGCGGGCATAATGATCGTCCAATAAAGGAGATACGCACTTATGGCAAACAGAAACCAACTGATGATCAGTAAAAAACTTGAGGTCAGTTCTTTGAATGTAGTCATGGATTGCTCCTCCCTATGAATGTTTCCGGAAGATCTTCATAGGATAGTGACCCCAGTCTTCTTTAAGATCATCACTATGCACAATACTCCAGGCATTAAAGAAGGTCTGTCCCCGTTTGTTAAAAAAGAAGTGACCATCTATGCAGTAAGAGGCGTGTTGAATAATTCCGTCTGCATTTTCCCATGTAAGCACATCACCTGCTCTTATATCTTCAGAAGTGATCAAGTGATAATTCTCATTTTCTAAACTTTGAAGAAACGTTTGAGGATGGACCCATTCATGTATCATCCATTCTTGTTGAGTGATGGCGAAGAGTGTAGCCGATAAACAATTACTTCCCGCTCTGGATGAGAAGGTGTTGGCAAACCGTAGCAAGTGCGGAGAAGTTTGGGTCGGAACATCATAGCAAGTCCACTCCTCCCATTGTTGGGCAATATCTGTTATGAGGTCTTCTTTACGAGTATAAGAGAGGTCTTCCCATATCGCTTTATGAAGAACTAGATACTTCTCTCCATTCACTTCAACAACATTGTTACGGAGGAATGATATGTCTACAGAAAAGTCAGAGGTTGGATGAATCAAGCCCCTGCCCACTGCCACTTGAATCTGAAAAAGCTCGATTTTCTTCTCAACTGGTAGATGATTCACCCAGCCTGGAGGTGTTACGAGTACATAGTCAACGTCCTTTGATAGATTCCAATACTCAAAGCTGTTCGCAAGTTGTACCTGTTTATAAGAGGAATGGTTTTTGAACTCTTCGTGGGGAACCACTAAGACATTACTTAGATATTCTTTAAAACTGGCAAGGTTGCTCTCTGGGAGGAAAAACAGGTCTTTATTTGGTACATACATTTTTATCCATTTTTTCATAGTGTCTGGAGTTGGTTGGATTTTTCTTTTCATATCTTTCACCTCTTGAGTGGTTTTCATGGAGATCCACATAGTACATACTTTAGAGTGAGGATCTTTTTAAACACGCTCATTTATTGCTGTTTCAATTCCTTCCTTAGTTAATTTTTCATACATGTAAATTATCTTGTAGCAACTTCTCCGCCAGTTTAATATTCTCCTTTAGATATACAGGTAATTCCGTATGGACAAGGATCTCTGAAGTAGTCATCCAAATAACATCATCAACTTCTTCAGTGCTTTTAGAGTAAGGTTCTCCAGTTTTGTGATGGCACAGAAAAACGATATCAATCACATTGATTCCTGATTCAGTCACAAAGGAAGAACTATTTACGTATTTAAGGCCTGTAACCTCGCAACCTACTTCTTCAAAGATCTCTCGTTTTAAAGTCCTTTCTAGAATATCAGATGAAACACCTTCAATTTCACACTTTCCGCCGACTAATGAAAGAGTCCCTCCAGCGTGTTCCTCCTTTTCACTTCTAAGGATTAATAGCCACTTCCCATCTCGGTGAATAGCACCTTCTACATTGACTACAAACACAAAATATTCCCCCTAAAAATAAATTCAATTTTAGCTATCCTGCGAATAAAGCAATAGCCGGATCAATTAGCTGTTCTTCAGTGATTGCCCCCGTTAGATATTACAAAATACTAAATGATAAACCTTTAGATAGTAAGTATTCTTCCGCTTCATTGATCCTTGTTCCGTTATGTTTTACAAATAATTCATAACGTCGCTTTGACCACTCAAAAGACCTGTCACGAATATGCGAGTCATCTGCACCTTGAATTAGGGGCACCATTTTAGTAAATGAGTCGAAACTTGATAAAGCTTCAAAGCACTCCAAATGTTCAATTTTCTTATTAATGATGCTCTGATAAGTATCTACCATCATTTCTTTGTGGCACACTCCATACCACGAATATCCCAATGTGAGGCTATTCGCTATATCGAAACGAGGATCTCCTATAAAAGCTTTTTCCCAATCTAAAATATATAATTTATTTTCGTTCGTTAGGATGGTATTCCCAAAGTGATAATCTCCGTGATTTAAAGCTTCAGTAAATGAAACATCCCTAAATTTATTCGATATGTTTTGAAGGCAATTAACGTAAATAGAGTTTTCAAACTTTGAGACTCTATTTTTTAAACTTTCTAGATAAAAGTGAATATCATTTTTTTGTCGTATATCGATATCGCCATGTACCTCTTCAGTGCAAATGGAATGAACATGCGCAAGGGTTGCACCAAATTTTCCAAACGCTAATTCCTTATCTTCTGAATTGGATGTGATGTATCTGTCCAATGTATCCCCTTTCACAAATTCCATCAGCATTATTCCCTTTTCAATATCTACAAAATAGACAGTTGGAGTACTAATTAAGGAATTTACAGCATTACTCCTTAGAAGTTTTAATTCTTTAGTAAGCTTCAGATTTTCGCTAAATTCTTTTAGGACAACATCATCACTAAATACCCCCTCATCATGGGAATAGGTAAGATGAAACATTGCAATGTTATTGTTAAACCCATCTTTATTTGTTTGTAAGTTCTTTATCTCTATTTCTGTGTCTTTTCTTATATTTTTCTTAATCAGTAGTTCTACTGTTTTATGTACTGCTACACTCAAATTTTCTGCCCCCAGCTTGGACCTATTCCATACTCATTCCTTTACACAGATATTCTATAAAAAGAAGAATTATTTCTTTCTAATTTGATCACCATCGTCTGTGACAAATTGACCACCATTCAGTTGGTTGAGCAATGCTTTACCGCAGCTAGTTTCCTTCGCTTTGACGGACGATTTCATCGACTATGTGTTCAATTGGTTTAGTTGCGTCAATGATCATCCCATTTCTTGGAATGTCTTCTTTCGTCTCATGCAAACGAACAATGAGCTCCCTTTCCGATTTCTTACCACCAAATTCATTTTCCGGTCGAGCGTCCAGTCGTCGGTTCAATGTTTCAATATCGACTTGGAGAACAAACACACCATCAAATAGATCGATAAATTTCGAGAAGTTCCTAGACCCACCACAGAAAAATGTTACTGGTTCACTCTTGTTATTGATCAAGTCTTTCACTTTCTCTACATCCCATATATGGTTCTCATGGGAGGCAGTATCGGTCCGATTACCAGTTTCTGGATCGCCCTGATAAGCCAATTCCCGGTCACCATGAATGGCTTGATAGCCGCGCCGCTGCAATTCATTACAGACGGTAGTTTTACCGGTGCAGGAAACCCCTTCAATTAGAAAATTCTTAACGCCCATTGTTAAAGCCTCCTTTCAAAAACATATTCTCCAGATTTGGTATGCGCCTTCAGTAGAACATCTTATGTAATTGATAACCCTAATATATGATCTGAAAACAAGATAAACTCTTCTAGATACATAGTTGAATTCGGTGATGTTAAAGGTGTGAGCTTCACATTCGTTAAATAAATACAAGCAGAAGAATTTACTATTGTTTTGTCTGTAATGTCTATTTCGGGACTAAGCTCGTATTCTTGAAGAGCACGCCCCAGAATGGGTTCCTCTACTATTAATCCCAATTATTTCAAATGAAGCTTATAAAATGCAAGAAAAATTTAACAATGGCTTTCATGGCTATAACCTTGGAGAAGAAGTTAAGGCTCCGGCAGGTCAAACAGTATTTATGTCGAAATTTATACATAAGACGTATTAAATGGGGGCGTAAATGATGGCAGAAGTTTTATTGTTCCACCATGTTTTGGGCAAAACGAAGGGGATTGAAGCATTCGCAGATCAGCTGAGAGATGCAGGGCATACTGTGCATGTGCCGGATTTATTTGATGGCCGCACATTTTCCTCGCTGGAAGAAGGCTTGGGATTTGTGAAAGAAATCGGATTTGGAGAAGTGACTGCGCGTGGCATTCAGGCAGCCGGCGATCTATCGCGAGATGTCGTTTATGCTGGGTTTTCACTTGGGGTTCCGGCAGCACAGCAGCTCGCTCAAACGCGCGATGGCGCAAAAGGCGCACTGTTTTTCCATGCCTGCCTCCCGACCTCGGAGTTCGAATCTCCATGGCCATCCGACTTGCCTGTGCAAATACATGCCATGAATGAAGATCCTTTCTTCGTGGAAGACGGCGACATCGATGCAGCACGTGAACTAGTGAAGTCAGCAAATCACGCTGAGCTTTTTCTATATGAGGGCAAGGAACACCTCTTCACCGACAGCAGTATACCCTCTTACGATGCTGACGCGACGAAGCTTGTGATCAAGCGGGTTCTCGACTTTCTCGCATAATCATCAGGAAGCGCGGGGACGGTTCCTGTGCTCCCTTTTCGATAAAAAGGTGGCAGAAGAACCGTCCCCATGCTTTAATAACATGTATATTCCATCTTTAGAAACTCAAATGTGCTGCCATTTGTATCTTGCATAAAAGTCTCTACATCTTTAAATCCAACTTTTCTGTACAGTTTTATTGCTCTTTGATTAAAGGTTGCTACTGATAATGTGATTTTTTCAGATTTGAATTCTGATTGTACAAAGCTAATACCTGCCCTTAGAAATTCGATCCCATTACCCTTTCCAGTTAAATCCGGTCTCATCCCTAACCCAATATCAAAAATTCCGTCAGCTATTTTATTAACACTGAAGAAGGCAACCAGTTCCTTATCTTTTGAAACAGCAAACGTTGTATTCCCTCGTTCTTCCGGGTTTAAAAATTCATCTAAATCTTCTGCATCAGCTTCCATATCGTAAAATGAATAGTCAACATCATAGTGCCATTTAAATGCAATATTTTCTGCCTGTTCTTGTGTCATAACATTAAATCTATAAGTCATAATGCCTCCTGTTAAATAAGAAAATCATTGTTCTATGTGCTTTCTGAATCGGTATCTCAATTCGAACTTAATGTATTTTTTCTATCACTAACGTACCCATTTGTTAAATAAGGTGAGTAACGGGACAATTAGCTGATCTTAAGTGATTAAAGGCTTAGCTTAAAATGACCTGAACATTATTAGCAACATAATCTCTAAACCTCATTAGTTCATCATTCTCAAATTGACAATCATCTTTTTCACTCGAGTAACAACCAATTATTTTATTGACGGTGCTGCTCAATTCTTTCGGCAAGGTTGCTAAACCCCAACGCCCAGCTTCTTCCTTTGAAGATATGACTCCTTCTTTTACAAACCAGAACACTCTAATCATATTTAGCGTGCAATAAATAGGATCCTCTTGAATATGATCTAGACATTCTTGGAAATCTCCGACTATTGACGATAGATAATCTGAACGCGGAACTATGGGGAAAACTTCAGCTATAGGTTCGCCTGCCACACAAATCCCCCTCTTATGCAAAATAGTGATATGGGCTGCTAAATCCGGATCAGTGCTACTACCTCCACTTAAAAACTCGTGTGTATTCCTTACCAAATCATGTTCATACCGCTTTCTCCAAAACTCACTATAATGGAAATCAAATGGACAAGGGTGCTGCCAATCTTTTAATTGTTCCTTATTAATGAAACTGATTTCGACTGGGTATGGGGAATTGGAACAATTCAAAAAGAATTCAGCCAACTTCCTTTTCGTTTCAACTGGAATCGTTTTTTTCGTGACGACCAATAAATCTATATCGCTTTTGTCTGGATTAAATCCCCCCATTGCTAAGGAACCGTGAATATACAATCCAGCAAGGTCATCGTTTAATATAGTAGTGAGTTCTTCTTGTATACTTACAATAATACTTTCAACTTCAGCTGAGGAAGACTGCATTAAGCCCATTTACTATTCTCCTTTTTTCGTTATCCCACCCATTACAAGACAATACCTGGTTGAAGCTCATCTTATGTATTTGTCCCCGCTACTTTAAGGACTACTCGACACCATGTTTTAATTTTTCCTTTTGAATACTTTATTTCGTTCTATCACCGTACAACCATTATTTTGGAATGTCTTAAGCATCGGGAGGTTGTGATGACCAGTTGAGCCAATGTAATAAGAAGCGTTAAAGTCTTCTTTTAAGATTTCTAGCGATTGTTGGTGTAGGAGTTTGCTTTTCCCTTTCCCTCTTTCGCTTGGAAGGACCCCGAAATAAAAAATCCTTCCCTCTTCTAACGTACCAGGTTTATGATGGGTCCTGATTGGAAATTTTGTTGAAGACTCGTTAGGTTAATTGCTCATTAATTCAAGAAGTTCAATAGCCGTACCGGTTATTGAACTGTAGTTATTGACCAAGTTTATTCAAGTAGGAAAGTCAGTCCTCCACATACTCCAAAACATCCTCAACATAGCTTTCCAGAGGTTTACTTGTATCTACTAACAAACATTTGATATCCGCTGGTTTTTTACTGTTATTGATTGTATATCTAAATGCTTCTTCTGAAGTAATTTCTTTTATTTGACTGGTCATCCTTTCTCGGTTCTTTAATCGAAAATTAACTTCCTTTACATCATCGATATAACATTCAACATATTTGTACTTAGCATTATATTTAGTAGATAAGTTCGTGCCCTTACTAACCAATTCATCATATAAGCAAGGACTATCAAAAATAACATCGTGATCTTGGGATAAATGAAATTCAATTAAAGACCAATCAATATTGTACGAAATCTTCCCAGCTAAGTTGTTATCGATTTCGCCTTCAATGGCTTCTAATAAAGCTGATTTAACAATATCGTGATCAATGAGTACAGCTCCTGTTCGCTTTGCAATCTGTCTAGATAGTGTAGACTTCCCTGAGCCTGGAAAACCGGACATCTGAATGAAAAACATATTTGAATCCCTCGCTGTAGTTGTAATCTAATTTGAAATCAATAATATAAACACTTTCGTTCCTAGAGAATGATTTATTTTAATGGAAATACCAAAATAACAACCTTTTCCTACGGTATATCATCACTTAAACTCAATACCAATTATTTCAAATTCAAGATAACCAATCGCAATTAGTGAATCAAGATAAATCTAGATCCACGCTTCAATACAATGGACTGATTTTGTCTTTGTATCTACTTTTACTTTCTTTCCTATAGCCAAAGGGTGCATGGGATGAGTATGGCACGTATCAAACTCAGCTATAATAGGAATCTCTTTGTCGTCTAATTGTTCCATAAGAATATCTATTGGCTTCTTACCCGTTCCTAAATCATCATATCCCTCATGTTTCCCCAAAATGATTCCTGACACCTTTTCTAAAATCCCGTGCATTTTTAACATTGCAAAGTTCTTTTCTACTATCGACGCATCTTTCGCACAATCTTCTATCAGTAAGACATCCCCATTTTTTATAGGAGGGAAATAGTCCGTACCAATAAAACCATACATCGCATTAACATTTCCACCTATTAATCTGCCTTCCGCGACTCCAGTGTTTCTTGTTATCCATTCATTTCTATATAAAGTTTTTTCTTTTGTTTTGTCTAACCAGTTAACAGGTTCATCAGACCAATATGTAGGCATGGGAACTACATATGGAAGACTGCTTTCTTTCATAAAGTAGTTAACAAAGTATTGGTAAGTATCATTAACTAATGGTTCAAATTCACCAAAGGAAGGAATGAGTGCAGGACCATAATAAGTAGTGATATTTGTTTTATGATAAAGAGCAAGAAGTATAGCCGTTGCATCTGAGTAACCTACTACGATCTTAGGATTTTTTATCAACGCATCGTAATCTATATAGGGTAAAAGGCTATTAGAATTGGTGCCACCTATCGTGGACATTACCATTTTAATTTCTGGATCTCGCAATAACTCATTTAATTCATTTGCGCGCTCTTTAGGGGTACCTGAGCGATACCCTTCAGCCTTTCCTGTCAAATTCCCTTCGACTATAGATAAACCTTTGCTCTCCAGGAATGATTTTGCCCGTTCATATCGTTTTCTTGCAGTAACTGTTGCTGGTGATGATGGAGTGAAGATCCCCACTTTGTCACCTGTATTTAATTTATTCATGGAAACCACCGTCCTTTATTGTTTAAACAATATGTATAGTTGCACACTCAACTATCAAACGTAATATCCTTACTTGGGTATACATCTGCAAACCAACGCAACACTCCATTATGATGGTTAATAATTTGTTGGGCCGTAATATCTTGCGAATCCCAAGTGCTGTGTGCGTCTGAAGCTAAAGTGACCTTATAATCCAAACTAAAGGCTCTTCTACACGTTGTATCCACACATGCTTCTGTTTGAATTCCCGCAATGACTACATGTTCGATCCCTTGTTTTTTCAGTTCATCATCTAAAGAAGTATTATAAAATGAATCTGGAGTCGTTTTTTGAATGATGATATCTTGAGGGGTTGGAGTGATTTCAGGATGGATCTCCCATCCCCTTGTACCATGCTCTAATGGTTTTCCAGCAGGTGCATTATGTTGTATAAAGAATATCGTTGTCTCGTTAGAGCGTGCTTTTTCGATTAGACCTTTTACAGTTTGTAGTAACCTTTCTCCTTTGTAAACAACATTACCTTCCTCGAACATCCCATTCTGAACGTCTATTACCAGTAGTGCATTCTTCATCATTTTCCCCCTTGAATAAACGTACGTTGGATACTAGTCTTCTTTTAAAATAAGAGACTTTTACATTCGACCTTCTTTAATCCCTCTCCAAATAAGGTAGCTACCGAATACTGACACTAATAAAAGTAAAATCATAAATATAACGTAAATGGATAATCTATTGATATCTTGTAAACCTTCATTGTTAGCCGCTACCCATATTGATAATCCAATCAGCATGAAGTAACAAAATACATTAGGAATAATCTAAATGATTCTTAACTTTATGTTCTTCAGAAATATCCCCCCCCCCCGCTGCTTTACATATTCATTATAAAGCATCTCCATCGCTTCCATAATCTTACGGTCAGCATCCTGATGGTTTAATCGATTGGGTAAGTTAATCGCCCCTAATGCAAAGAGATAAGGGTTTTCATTGAAATCACCCATTATACCGATATCAACAGCCACATTTTCCAGTCCACCTGTCATATGGTTTAAATGGTGTGGTGGAACTTGGTTTATATCTCCCTTTTGTCTCACCAAGCCATTAATGATAGGTGTCCACAAGAGAGGCTGTATTTTGTACCCTTGATAAATATGTATCATCAAATCTAGCAATTCGTTAAGCTGACCCATATTATTAATATCCCTTGGGTTTTCAGTAACCTGTATGGAGGGATAATAAGACTGGAGAGACTCATTTACCTTTTCCCAACCACCACAAAAATCCACAATACATCTAGCAATATAACTATCGTGACAAGCAATCATTACTTCAACCGCCTCCCTTAAAGGAAGGGTTTGTCTATTTTGTAGATGTGGATAAAGTTCTTTGCTATCTTCTTCTGGATTAAAGGATACTTCTTCAACAATGGAATCCCACTTAACCTCATCATCCTCTACCCATTTCGCTACACAGTATGCTATTGCCACTTTTGCTGCTGAAGCAAGGGGGATTGTGAGTTCGCTATTTAAAGAGATACATTCTTTATTTTCTTTAGTGGAATAGATCGTTATTCCTACTTCTCCTACATCTATTTCTTTCAGTTTTTCTATTGCTATATTCACTTTTTCACCTGCTTCGTTTTTCTTGCAAAGATATTTTTTAGAAGAATCTTCCTCAATATTAATTATTCCAAATTTTATGTATTTGAGCAATGCTCTTATTTTGATTGTTATAAAATGGTCTAAAAAGCTGCAGATTACCGCATCAAGTTTCATGAGTTGCAATGATTAGGTTAAGCCCAAGAACTGAGAACTGATAAATAGACGGAAAAATTCCGCTTATTGAACTTTTTGATATGAGAAAAGGATGAAATAGACGGAGGAATTCCGCCTATTAACTCAAAAAACACAAAAACGGATAATGTTTTTCTGTATAAGCGGAATTCCTCCTCTTATTTATACCTAAACCAAGTTCCACGCTGAATCTAACCGGAAAAACTCCGCTTATTCTACTCCTGCTGGTTTCTCTATAAAGAGCAAGACAACTTATTTGAAAGAGACACCGCTTCTCCTAATCATAATTAAGAAGCCTGTCCCCATGGATACCCCGCATATAGTTTTTAAATTCATCCTATTCATTTTCTCCATTCACATAGTTAGAGGAACCGAAGAAAGACACTTTCGAAAAAAACAGCATAGGAATAAATCCTATACTGTCCTTCTTTCTACCATGAACGTAATGACCACAAATAACAAAAATGCCAGTAGCAGGAGGGTTCCCCCAACGATAAAAAACACGGTGACGAATGATTCATCTAGTTGAAATGGATTCAAGTTGTACATCCACATGCCTACTGTCAGCCCCAGTGCTCCCACCATTCCCAAAATGCTATGAATTGCTACCAGCTTTTTGTATTTTATTGTATAGACCTTGTAAAAAATTCCCCAGGCGAATACCGAAAGCCAGCCGACCAGCAAAATGTGTGCATGAATTGGTTTTAAAGCATAGTCCATTTGCCCGGCCATATGTGATCCGATAAAGGTACCGACCAACCCGAAGATTGCGGCAAACCGGATCAAGCGTATACTCCAGATTTGTTCCATATTCTTCTCTCCCATTATTTCTTTATTTAGAAGGAAGGGTGATCGTGAAGATCGTTCCCTCCCCGACTGTACTTTGAACAGTGATATTCCCCTTGTGCAAGTCGATGATCTGCTTGACAATTGAGAGACCGAGACCGGTTCCTCCCTTTTTTCTAGCTGCATCAACACGGTAAAAGCGGTCAAAGATCTGCCCCATCTCTTCTTCTGACATTCCAATTCCGCTATCCTTAAACGTGATAACCAGGTCTGATCCTCTATCGTTCAATCCAATCCATATACTGTCTCCACGACCGCTATATTTGATGGCGTTGGTCATAAGGTTATCCCACACATTTGTCATCAGTTCGGCATCATATTTAAATCGACGGGAAGGCAGCTTGTACGAGACCTCGATGCCCTTCTCCTCTATTAGCCACTGATATCTGCGGATGGCCTGCTTGATCTGTTCCTCCACCTGAACCTCGGAATAGTTCATCGGGTAGGCTTTCTGATCAAGGGAAGTGAGGATTAATAATTGTTTCGTTAAATGAGATAGACGCTTGGATTCATGATCAATAATTTCGAGATACTCATTCCTCTCTTCTTCTGCCACATCCGACTTCAATAGGTCGGCATATCCCTGAATATTCATCAGGGGTGATTGGAAATCATGGGACACATTATTAATGAAGGATTTACGGGCTTCATTATTATGCTTCAGTTGTCTCTGCATGGTGGTGAAGCTTTGTGCCAGTTGTCCGATTTCATCCCGGCGCTTGATCGTCAAGTCATAATGGAAGTTCTCGCGGGTCAATTCCTTTGTGGCTTCCGTCAGCTGGGTGATGGGCTGGATTAAATGTTTGGCAAACCAGATCATCCCGATGATACTGACGACTGAAACCGCTAAAACGAACCAGGCGAGAATCATGTGAATATCAGAGAAGAGCAGTTTGTTGTTTGGACGCATAAACAGTGCATATTGTTGTCCATTAGACGTAAACGGTACCCCGACCGTATTCCGGACATCGTTAGAAAAGTGTTCCATCACGAAGGACCGACTGGAATCCTCACTCATTCCATGATAAATCTCCTGATCCTCCAACACTTTCCGGGCCTCCCCAGAAAGATCGGTCTTAGAAAATGGCTCTCCAAAAAATGTTTTTCTCCCTTTCTCATCGATCACGAGAACCTGATAACCCAGCTTCCCGACCGATTCCAAATATGGAGACAGAGCAGATTGGTGACCGTGCATCCCCTCGAGACTCGACACGATTTCCTCTGCTACCTCGACGTTTTGACGATCGATTTTCTCCTTAGTGGTCGTCATGTAAACCCAATTTGCCAGAATGAAACCAGTAATGACACTGATGGTCAGGATAGAGAGGGTCGCAACAACGAATTTTCGGTAGAGCGTCCTCATCCCGTGACCTCCAGCTTATAGCCGATCCCTCTTACGGTGAGGATTTCTACTGTGGCCTCATATTTCTTAAGGCGGTCACGGATCCGGTTGATGTGGGTATTGAGCGTTTGTTCATTTCCTTCATAATCAATCCCCCACACGTGCTCGATCAATACAGCACGAGGGGCAATCTTATGGGCCCGGGATGCAAGGATACTCAACAATTCAAACTCCTTTAATGGAAACAGGATGGTTTCTTGATTGATCACCACTTCGAAGTTCTTCCGGTCAAGCTTCACATTCCCTACCGTGATCACCGTTTCCATTGCCCGTTCCACTCGTCGCAGGATGACAGCTATACGGAATAACAGTTCTTTGACCTCAAAGGGTTTTACAATATAATCTTCCGATCCGGACAAAAAGCCTTGTTCCTTATCGTCCAACTGTCCCTTTGCCGTCAAAAGAATCACTGGAATGTCATAATCCTGTGATAAGATCTTCGTCAGTTGATAACCGTCCATTCCCGGCATCATCACATCGACTACAGCTAAATCAACCGTCATTTCTTCTAATATCTTCAATGCTTCATCAGCATGATTCGCTTTATATACCTGGTATCCTTCACGGCTTAAATGGATGGAAACAAGTTGTTGTATATAGACATCATCATCCACAACCAGAATTTTCATCGATAGAACCTCCTATTGCTCAACACAAAGGCAACCTTCGTATGTCTACTATTGACTATTATGAGAGGTTTGATGATCCTTTTCAAATGCCAAAATCAACGTCGGCAGCAGCACTCCCCGCACAAGGAAGGTATCCATCAGAATCCCGACGGCCACCATGAAACCAAATATAAATAGGTCAGCAATCGGCATCGTTGTCAGGGCTGCAAAGGTGGCGGCCAGAATGATCCCTGCAGATGAAATTACGCCACCTGTATTTGTCATAGCGATTTCAAGGGCCTTCTTCACACCATGAGTCTTCCGTTCCTCATTAAATCGGGAAACGAGGATAATATTATAGTCAACCCCTAATGCCACCAGGAAGATGAAGGCGTAAACAGGTACCCTTGTGCTGAGTGCATCATAACCAAACAACACATCCACCAGGAAGCTTCCAAGTCCCAATGCAGAGACATATGATAGCAGGATGGTTCCCACCATATAAAGAGGCATTTTAATTGAACGGGTAAGGGCAAATAAGAGACCCAGAATAAGGACCGTTTCAAGGATCACAATCGTCACGATATCTTTATTATTCAGGTCCCTCTCATCTACAAGCTTTGCCGTCACACCCCCATAATACGCTTCTCCATCGATGGATAGGTCCTGAAGCATATCAGGTGTCGATTCCCTTAGATCTTCCATAAAGTCAATGGCATCCTTTGAATAGGGATTCATGGAAAAAGCAACACTCAATTTCACTGCCTTATCATCTTCTGTTTGTCCTGATATCCGGACCGATGAAATCCCGTCCAATTTCTCCCATTCAGACTTGATTTCAGCCGTCTTCTCTTGTGTAAGGGCCTCATCACTTTCAATGAGTAAAGTAGAAGGAGCAAGCTCTCCTTTATCAAACCCCGACTCCACGATCTCATATCCGACACGAGATGGTAAATCTTTAGGAAATTTCTTGACCGTATCGAACTCAAACTCAATATTCACAACATTGATCGCTGTCACTACTAGGAAAATTCCGACCAATCCACCACTGAGCCATGGCTTTCTCACCACAAACTTGGCAATCGATCCCCAAAACGTGTGTTTCACTATTTGTTCCTGACCATATTTCGGTACCTTCGGCCAAAACGCCTTCCGCCCAAACAGCGTAAACAGTGCAGGTACTAGCGTGATCGACGCCAACATAATAAAGAACATAGCCAGTCCAAAGATCGGGGCAAAGTTCTGATAATCACGGAAATTCGCAAAGAATAAAACCAGCATGGCCGCAAGCACCGTACCACCGGCAAAAAAGACAGGCTCTCCCGTAGCACGCATGGCATTCTTCATGGCATCATATTTACTTTCCACCTGAAGGAGCCCTTCCCGGTATCGGGAAAATACAAATAAGGAGTAATCAATCAAGGCCGCAAATAGTAGAATACTCATGATGGAAGTTGTCTGGTTATTGATTTCCAACCCGGCAGCCCCCATCAGAGCCACACTTTGATTTACCACTTGATAGACGATGATCGTCGCGAGAAGTGGAATGAACGCCAGCAACGGTGAACGATAAATGACAATGAGTAAAACCAATACAATCATAATCGTCGCAAGCAATAGAACGACATCCGCCTGTTCAAACAGCTTCGTCGCGTCCCCCGCAATTCCCGCAGGACCGGTTATATAGAATTTCGTGCTTTCGAAAGAATCTGCAATTTTATTACCGACTTCCGATGCACGGTCGTTGATTTCAGAATAATCCTTACTTCCAAGCCCTTTTTCCAATTCCATCGGGGCGATCACCGTTGATCCATCATCGGAAATAAACCCTTCCAGAGCTTGAGGGGGGAGCTTACTGATATCAACAATACGATCAATCCCCTTAATATCCTCATCCATGATCCCTTTTAGAATCTCATTGACTTCATCCAACTTGATGTCACCGGAATCATTATGGAACACAAGGATACCGGGAGTTCCCTGCTCATTTGGAAATAATTCTTCTATTTTATCGTCAGCGATCATCGACGCCGTTTCATCAGGAAGTGATTGAAAATTACTCACTTGATAATCACCAATCTTAGGCCCTGCACTCAACCCTATCATCAGCACAAGCCAGACGATGATCGTCATCCACATCCCCCGCTTTGTCGATACCCAGTCTGTAATGGGATACAGCCATTTTTTCATTATGTAACCTCCTCGTATGTAATTCGTTACTCATTGTAAAGCCTGAATATAAACTTTATATCAACTTTTGTTTACAGAGAGGGGGAAATCATTCACCGGTGAAAGAAAACGTGTTGCCCTATTAAGAAATAATCATCTATTCTAAAACAGACGCCTCTCTAATTTAATTTGAAAGATGGTCTCAGCAACTCTAACCATTGCTGAATTTCTTTATAAATGTAACTATGATTGCAATAAACAAAACAATGAAGCTATTTATCAACAAATAGTACCCAACTTTCAACCCATAAAATATCGCAAAAGGATCACGAATAATAGCCAGTGCCAACAGCGCACCAATTCCCCCAAATACAATGGCTAATAAAAATATTGAAAACGCAGCAGAAAATAAATTTTGCTTCTTTTTGTAAGTTATGAATCCATAAACATTTGCCATTACGATAAAAATGCCCATTAGTGTGATAAAGAAAGTAGCCATTTCACACCTCCATTTTCAATAATAATAAAAACCTATAACGATTGAGATGCCTTATCCTACCTACTTATTTTAAATAGAAGTAAAACCCCGGCAATCATCGTGATGATAGCTGGTATCAAGTAAAAGATTGCGACTGAGTAATATCCTACAATGGAAGAGATGATAAGTAAGGTTACTGCCAGCTTGCTTCTCTTATTGATCTGGAATGCACCAATTAAAGCCACTATTCCACTGATCACACCTAAAAATCCAATATTTCCAAATGTATATGAATCATCAATCATTGCAAACAATTGAGCAAATAGGGGTAGGATTATACCCAGCAACCCTCCGGTAATAGCTAAACCTTTCATAATTAAATCACTCTCCATTTTTAGTTAAATAATCATATTGTCAAAGAAACATAAAATCAAAATGTCGATACTCAACATTATCCAGAACCATTTATTCCTAAAAAACACAAAGTTAATTGAATTGATTAATGTGACTAGAGGGAAATAATAAAGCAGCAGACTAGATATAAGAAGTGCCGGTTGCTCATTACTGTAATGGTTTATCCAATTAGCTGTTAAGAGGCCAAGTACTACTCCCCTTATTAAAATAAAGAATAAAGTAAGTAAGGTTTTAAATAGAATAAGACTTTTGAATGGCTTGATAGTTACCGAATGGTCCTTGAATTCTGGTGATACTTCTTCAGAAAAAGTATACTTAAACCTATGAATGGACTCCTTACATGCTTTACAGTGTTCAGCATGTTCATCCATAATTTCTTGTGTTGGCTGATCCAATTCACTATATAGTGGCATTAGCTCATTACAAAGGATATGAATTTTTTTATGTTCATTCAATACTTTCACCTCTCTCTAAACTTGAGAGTATTTTCTTCCTTACCCTGAATAATCTGGATTTGATTGTGGAAACAGGTAACCCCATAAGCGTCGATATTTCTTCATACTTATATCCATAGTACTCCTTCGCCAAAAAGATCGTCTTTTCTTCTTTACTGATACTAGAAAGAGCGTCATCGAAAATTTCTTTTCTCATGGTAATCTTTTCAGGTGTTAGATGATCCTCAAGGAGATTTTCCATTAGATCCACTTCATCTAACAAGTGGGGTTTCTTTTTCCTATAGTGATCAATCAAAATGTTTTTAGACACTGAAACTAGCCAACTCTTTATATATTGAACTTCCAAGATTATTTCAGGTTCTTTTAACAACCTTGAAAAAACCTCCTGCACTACATCTTCAGCTAGATTCTGGTCATTAGTCAGCTTCACCAAAAAATTTTTCAAGTAGGAATAGTTCATGGTATATTCTTTTTCAATTAAACTGAACGTGTCTTTCCTAAAGTATTTTTTCATGAATATTCCTTTCTAATGATCAGCTTCATTAGTGAGACGTGTGGGGATGCAAAAAGTTGCTTCTTTTCATAAAAATTTTTTGTATTAAAAAAAGGTGTAACCAGTCTACTTGGAAACACCTTTCGGATTACCTTATTTTGTTAAATATATACTAATCCTCATTATTTCAATTATTCTTCACTTATGCAATGCCCATTCTCTAAAAAGCCGTACTCCGCCAATCTCATTGCTTTAATAAATCAAAATCCTAGCGATACTATCTCTATCACTAGGATCAAGGACAAACGAATTATAAGTTTTCAATTCTTTTCATATCTTCTGCAGACAATTCGAAATCGAAAAGATCTAGATTAGATGCTTGATTCTCTCGGTTATGAGATTTAGGAATAACGATCACACCACGTTGGATTTGGTATTTTAATAAAACTTGTGCGCCAGATTTTTTATAAGATTCACCAATTTCATCCAAAGCCTCTTTTTGATGGGCTTCGGCTTTCATAGGTCCCCATGCAACCGGTGCAATGCCCTCTTCTTTTAATACAGCAAGGAGATCTTTGTTAGGTTCTGTTAGGTTGATTTGTATTTGATTAACTGCTGGCTTCACTTTAGCGAATGATTTCAATTCTTCCAGATGCTCTTTTCTAAAGTTTGAAACGCCGATAGCTTTTAGTTTGCCGGCTTCGTAATATTCTTCAAAGACTTCCCAAGTGTTTTGAAGTTGTCCTTTGTCTTCGATAGGAAAGTGAATAAGAAGCAGATCAAGATAGTCGGTTTGAAAGTTTTTTAGACTGTTATCGATTGCTGCACGAGTCGCTTCCTTTGAAGAAATATATTTTTCATCACCTGGAACTTTTGTCGTAATAAATAACTCTTCCCGAGGCACTGTACTTTCTGCTAACACTCTTCCGACAAGTTCTTCGTTTCGATAAACGATGGCTGCATCAATAGAACGGTACCCCAACTCAAGTGCTGATAGAAGTTCAGGAATTTCATTGGTTAACGCCGCGTTATATTCATTATTTTCTTTCCCATACGTATTTGTACCTGTACCTACAATCGGCATTTTCAGCCCATTATTAAGCGTGATGTATTCCATATGTCTAAGCACTCCCTCTGTATACTATAATTTCTGCTTACAAAGTCCATCATATCAAATTATAGAATTTTCAAAAAGAAATATGAAAGAAGGGAGTTTTTTGGATGTATTTCCTCTAAATTTTCTTTTTCAACCGTTTAGCCACTCAATCTCTTACCCTTGAAAAGAGGTCTGAAAAAAAATCATGCGAGGTTCACATTTATCAAGCGGGATTTGGAACAATCATGCGGCTCCACAAGTAATCGTGCGGGTTTCAGAGGCAATCATGCAAGAATTCAGATAATCATGCCACAGTGTCGGATTTTCTTTGTCCGAGAGTAAAAAAGGTACCACGGGGCCTGGGATTCCCACGATCCACTATTGGCTATTTGTCAGTTCACCTGTTTCGCTATCAATAAGGAAATGATTGGGGGAAAGATCCCCATGAATCAATGTGGATTTCCTATTGCTTCTTGAATCGGTACCCTACGCCCCAAATAGTTTCAATAAATTCAGGGGTTGAAGGGTCCTTTTCAATCTTCTCCCGGATTTTTCTGATATGGACGGTGACCGTCGTGATGTCCCCGAAAGAATCATATCCCCAGAGTCTTTCGAATAGATGTTCCTTTGTGAAGACCCTGTCAGGATGGGTTGCCAGGAACACCAATAAATCGAATTCTTTTGCTGTTAATGATTTTTCTTCATTGTCCACGTATACTCTCCGGGAATCGAGGTCCACCCTGAGGTTCTTGACTTGGATTTCATCTTTCGGGGCTTCCCTACTGATTAATCGGTCATATCTTGACATATGCGCCTTTACCCGGGCAACCAGTTCACTCGGTGTGAAGGGCTTCACGATATAATCATCTGCTCCGCGGTCAAATCCCCTGATTTTATCAATGTCTTCTTTTCGGGCGGTCACCATAAGAATCGGAATATCTAAGAATTCCCGCAGCTTTTTGCATAACTCAAATCCGTCGATTCCAGGCAGCATTAAATCTAACAGGATGAGGTTGTATGAATATGTCCTTGCAAGGCTCAACCCTTCCTCCCCTGTCGAAGCGATATCACTGCCATATCCGTTCACCTCTAAATAATCCCTTTCCAGTTCAGCAATATCCATCTCATCTTCAATAATCAATATTTTCTTCACGCTCATTCACCTTTTTCAATGTAAAATAAATGCTCGTCCCCACTCCCGGCTCACTCTCTGCCCAGATTTTCCCTCCGTGGTTTTTGATGATTTTTTTGGCAATCGACAGTCCGAGCCCAGTGCCTCCCGTGGCTGAATTCCTCGATTCATCTGTTCGGTAGAAGCTGTCAAAGATATTGGATAAATCCTTTTTCGGGATTCCGCTCCCATTGTCTTTGATTTCCACCTGGACTTCATTCATGCTCTCACTGAGGATGACCTGTATTACTTTCACTGATTTGTCCATATACTTCAGACTGTTTTGTGTGATATTCATGACGACCCTGTTTAATTTTTCCCTGTCCGCCTTCACAACGTAAGACTTTAGAGGATCATGGATCAGTACCGCTTTCCCATGGTCATGTTCAAGGGTTAACGAGAGTTCTTCAATGAAGTCATGAAAATAATCATCCAGTTTTATCTTCTCAAATATAAATGGAATTTGTTCAAGGTCCAGTTTGGAATAGAGAAACAGTTCATCGATGAGAGCATCCATATCATGAGCGTTTTTTTCAATCTTGGAAATATAACGATTCAGTTTCTCAGGAGTGCCCGCCACTCCATCTTGAATGCCGCTCACATATCCTTTGATCGAGGTCAGTGGCGTCTTCAAATCATGCGAAATACTGGCAATGAGCTCCTGACGATTCAGCTCGTACTGATGTTGAACCGCAGCCGCTTCCTTCAGTTTCAACCGCATGTCTTCAAAGGTATTGGACAGTTCCCCCAATTCATCCTTCTTCTCTGAAGCACAGCTGTCATCAAGATTCCCTTCACTGATCCTTTTTGCTGCCAGGGATAAACTCTTGATTGGTTCGAGAATACTCCTGGAAATAAAATAAGTCAGGATCGCGTTGGTGACGAAGAGTATCACAATCATCGCCCCAAAACGAAAGGTTTGAAAGACGTGCATATCCTCCCCTTCAGGTTTCTTTCCAAGCACATAAAAAAACAAATACCCGGCAGCAAGTTCGACAATGATTAAACTGAGTATCGGGATAAAAATCATTCCGATATTCGATAAAACCAGTCTTTTCTTTAAGGACATCGCACTGTCACCTCCTCTTTCAACATCACAACTCCAATATAAGTATCGGAAATGCCGGACGTTTCTCCAGTTGCATAAAACGGACTGTCCGGCAAGCGTTCATATTATTTACGATTCTCCCCTAGATTTTCAGTTGTCACAAAACGATCGAACTTAATAAACCCGATAAAAATGAACAATGAACCAAAGATATTACACATAACCCTGAACCAATGGACGATTTTGAATTCCTTCAACGTTTGTTTTAGAAATTCAACAGAATGGACGTCAGCACCTTCAATAAACATGATTTCATTCCGCGGCCACTCAAAAAGAATGGAGGCTGCCCCTTCTAATATGATGGCCATCAGGCTGAAGAGTACCCATTTTCTTGCAGGTTTCACTTTCCACACAAAGATTCCTGCCAGGACACCCGTCAGGATACTGACAAACCCCAATGGCGGAAAGTATGTGTGGGGACTTGCGACTTGCATCCAATCCATGGATGATTCCAATGTCTCCGGTACGTTGTGAAAAATATTCGGATAGACCATAAATGTATTAAGCAAGATGCCTCCCAATATGATCCACTGGATCCAAAGATGGGATAAAACGGAGTAATAACCTACTTTTTTGAACATGTAAAAAACTCCTTCTCAATTCGTTTTTGTCACCTCAACGGCTGACATGTACTCATTGTAAGGAGCAATTCTAAATGATTTCTTATGTAGTTCTTAATTAATTCTTAAATGCTGTTTACAAAAAGACGCAATCCTATAAGGATCACGTCGAATGAAGATCTGAAAAGTATGTTTTTTTCGTGCTGACTTTGCGTAAACTCATTTTGGGAAACAAGGTCATTTAATCGTCTGATAAACGAGCCCTATGGCCCCAGAGTCAAATGTCTTGTTTTCAATCAGCTTAAGATTGATCTTTTCTTTGATACCTTGGAATAACGGCAGCCCGCTCCCGATTAGAACGGGGGAAACTGTCATTTTATACTCATCTATTAAATCTAGCTGCATAAGGTAGTGTGCGAACCTTGGACTTCCGAGTATGACCATATCCTGACCCGGCTGCTGTTTGAGGTTGTTGATCTCTTTCATGACATCTTCTTTGACCAGTCTGGAATTGTTCCATTCGACTTTTTCCAGTGTCCTCGAAAATACGATTTTTTCTGTCTTTTCGATCCATTCGGCATGATCTCTTTCATGCTGTGAAGCTGATGGGTTCGAAGAGACAGATGGCCAATAACTGTGCATCATCTGGTATGTCCCACGTCCCCAGATGACGGTGTCGACAGTACTCAGAATTTCCTTCGCGTGCTTCTCAAGATCAGCATCGTAGGAAACCCAGCCAATGTCCATATCCCCCTTCGGCCCTTCTACAAAACCGTCAAGCGATGCGTGCAAAAATAGAACAAGTTTTCTCATTTTGGATTCTCCTTTTTTATGATAGATAGTAACAACACTATACTTTAACTTCCTCTTAACAAACTAAGAAGAATTCATTTAAAAAAAAAGATTAAAGAACGTTTCGGAAAATCACTTGAAAGCATTCAGTACGACCTTGGCTGCCTTTGCTATAAGTTCATTATCATAGGCAGCATCCTTAGTATCACGGCTGGATAGGATCGCGATGATGATGGGAGCTCGATTCGGCGGCCAAACGATAGCAATATCGTTTCGCGTTCCGTAGTCTCCTGCTCCGGATTTATCGCCTACCTCCCATCCTTTAGGTACAGCGGCTCGGATCAGTTCGTCCCCAGTAGTATTCGTCCGCATCCAATCGGTTAGGAGTGTACGCTTACCCTCCTGGAGCACGTCGTCGACGGTGAAAGCCTTCAGGCTGGTGGCAAGTGCTCTTGCTGTACTGGTATCACGGATGTCTCCTGGGATGGCACTGTTCAAATCAGTCTCAAAGCGATCAGCCTCGGTGACTTGATCTCCGATTTGCCTCAGTGCATTTTCGAAGCCGTCAGGTCCTCCGAGTTCCTGCAATAAAAGGTTCCCCGCGGTATTATCGCTGTACCGGATAGCCGCATCGCAAATTTCCCTAAGGGTCATCCCGGTATCCACGTGTTGCTCAGTAATGGGCGAATACGTGACCAGGTCATCTTGGGTGTAGGTGATGACCTCGTCAAGTTCGTCAATCGAGTTTTGCTGTAGCACTGCCCCTGCAGCCAAAGCCTTATAGGTGGATGTGTAAGCGAACCGTTCATCAGGTCGATAGACCACCGTGCGATTTGTACCGGTGTCAATAGCATAGACGCCGAGCCGTGCATCAAACTTTTTCTCGAGTTGCATGAACTTATGAGCAGACCCATGACTTGTACCTTGTGTTTCGTCTCCCTTTTCTTTTGCCTCCGCCTGCTTTAATCCGTCTCCAACGAGGCTTAACCCGATAAGACTTAAACTTAACAGTCCAACACACATCCAGATTTTTAACATTCTGACACTTTTCAACATCATCATTCCTCTCCTATTTTATTGACAATAGTCTAATTAGACTTTATACTAGCTTAGTCTAATTAGACTATTGTGTAAAGGAATGAAAATGAAATGATCAAATCTTTTTTAATGTTAGGGCAATCGAATATGGCAGGTCGTGGATTCTTGCATGAGGTAGAACCGATCTATAATGAAAAAATAAAAATGCTTCGCAACGGTCAGTGGCAAATGATGACAGAGCCCATTAATTATGACCGTCCTGTGGCTGGTGTAAGTCTGGCAGCCTCTTTTGCAGACCTGTGTTCGAAAGCCAACCCGGATGATGAAATCGGGTTGATTCCTTGTGCGGAAGGCGGCAGTTCCCTGAATGATTGGCACCCGCAAGGCACTCTATTCCGACATGCTTTGTCTGAAGCGCGATTTGCTCTTGAAACCAGTGAAATTTGTGGCATCCTTTGGCATCAAGGTGAAAGTGATAGCCATCATTCTCTCAATGAAACGTATTACGACAAGTTATCTCTTATCATTGAAACGTTACGTATAGAATTAAACCTTCAAGACGTCCCATTAATCATTGGTGAGCTTGGTCATTTCTTAGGGAAGGAAGGTTTCGGAAAGTACTCATCAGAGTTTCATGAAATCAACGCTGAATTACATCGGTTTGCTCATGAGCAGCCAAATTGTTATTTTGTTTCGGCAGAAGGTCTAACTGCCAATCCGGATGGTATTCATTTGAACGCCGATTCCCAACGAAAATTCGGTTTTCGCTACTTCGAGGCATTTTCAAAAAAGTGTCATATCTCTGGGCCTCTTTCGGATGAAGACCAATCCCTAACGGTCAACCATACCTATTCGAAAACGGAACAAATGTATATTCACAGTATGAATTTGGCTCTGGGCAAAATCACATACGCTGAATTTGAAGCACAGATGGCGAAGGTGATGCAACCTTGATTCCCTTACTCATCCTTGGCTTACTTATTCAAAACCCCGGCGCACATGGATATGAGCTACTAAGTTTAATGGAAAAACGACATTATAAATATATCGTCAATTTTACTAAAGGATCATTTTATTACAATTTGCAACAACTCCAAGAAAAAGGGTTGATTGAAGAAACACATGAAGGACGTCCAAACAACGGTCGTGACATTCACACCTTTAAAGTCACGTCTTCAGGAATAGCAGAATTTGATAAATTAATGGCCAAATACGGAACGAAATCCGAGTATGTCAACTTACCAGTCTATGGCGCATTACTCTTTGCAGATGTATTCGATAAAAACAAATTAGTAGACTTAATCCAATCCCAAATTGATCAAACTGAAGCCAGAATTGCTCTTCTCGATGAATACTTAGCTACCATTGAGGAATTACCTGGTAAGATTGATTATTTTGGTCGCATGAACGAAAATTCCCGTTCTCACCATTTAGTGAATTTAAAATGGTTTAAGGAATTGAAGGCAGATATAGAAGCAGATACTGATTAAATAAAACTAACATCACCTATCCAAAATTGATAGGTGATTTTTAGAGCCAACGGGATCGGCACCGTAGCTTACCCTATATTTGAAAAGGCGATAATTTATTAGCCCTTAAAAAGTTGCTCATTCATTACGCTAATTGAATAGATGTTTTCTTCTACTAAGTTATGAATGATTTGTTTTAATAAATGCGGTTCCCGTAAATCTTCTTTATCAAATGCTAAAAGGTCATTCATTTTTATCCACCTGCTGTCGGTAATTTCATCTTCTTCGAGCTTTAATGTACCTCCAGTAACCTCACCAATAAAATGAAACAAGATGACTTGATTGTTCGTATTACTGGTAAAATTATTTACACCTGTCGTGCCGATCAGTTTTACATCTAACCCCGTTTCCTCCTTAGCTTCCCTCCTAGCTGAATAAAGAATATCCTCACCATACTCTATATGCCCACTTGGAAAGTTCCACTTATGGACGGCATTGGGTTTATTTTCTTTTATAATCAAGACTTTATCATGACTAAAAATTGATACACTTGCTACTAATACAATTCCATCTTGAGACATCCATTTCTCCTCAATTCTATTTAAATACTACATTTTCTTTATAATGTATAACTTCTTCTTGCTTTAACCTGTCTGATAATTAAAGAAGGACAATAGCTGGATCAGTTATTGTCCCCTATAACGGAACAATGGACGCTATCCAATAGTCTAGACTGCGCCCGTTTGCTTAATGAATGTTTAACTAAAGCGACATTAGGTTATTGTACAAATTTGTACATAAGAATATCATCAATATATTTCCCATCAGTTAACTTGTATTCCTTAATTAAACGACCTTCTTCCAAAAAGCCCATCTGCTTGTACAAGGAAATTGCTCTTTGATTTGTTGATAGGACCCCTAAACTTACCTTTTCAATTAATGGGTTCTCTTCTGCCCACTCTAATAATGCCTTTAAAAGCGCCTTCCCTATTCCCATGCCTCTGTAATTTTTACTTATCGACATTGAAACAGAGCCAGTATGGGATAATCTCTTCCTAGTTTGCGAACGAAATTCTATCGATCCGACAACCACACCATTTACTTTCGCTACAATAAGAGTTTCTTTTATGTTATCCAATACACTTTGTATTCGTTCTTTCTCCTCCTGCAATGGCTTTTTTTCTACCTCTTCTGATACTACGATGAAATATTCACCTTCAGAAATAACAGATCTCTCAATATCCAAAAGTACCTCCGCATCCTCTAATTTCACGTTTCGAATTATGTATTCTACATTATCTTTAGACAGTGGCATTTAAATCCTCCTAAGTGATATCTCTAAGAAATAATTACGACATCGGATTAAAATATCCTTCTTCAACGAACTGGCCCTATAACCGAATAACCACCTAATCTAAAAAAAGATACCTCCCTACTTTAAATTGAAAATGTGCTTGATCCCCAGTTTCATCTACTTTCATCAAAAAAACGTCCCGTGGCCTACTCAAGGGACGTTTTTTTCAATGTTACTTCTAAAGATCTATTCTTTTCCACCATATCCCCTTCTTAACTCACTTCCTAGATAAAGTGCATCAGCAGAATCATGCAAGATTTGAAATAATCGTGCGGGATTTGGGTTAATCATGCGGCTTACGTCCTAATCGTGCGAGTTTAATAGAAATCATGCGAGATATTCGATAATCATGCCACGGTGTAGAATTTTTTTATCCGTGGAAGAAATGAGCCACGGGGAACAGGCACCGCGGCTCATTACCTTTCAACTCATCAAACTCCCCCTCATCCAAGCCTTTTCCCGAAAAGGTCCGATTGGGATCTGGATCAAGGTGGTTAGATTCTCAGCTTCCAGTTGATAAATCCCATCCGTCACCGCCGTATCAAATCCAAGCAGCGGGTGCCCCCCAAATCCTATAGCCGAAGACGCCAAGAGCAGGCGCTGGACAAGCATTCCCGCTTCCATCTGCATGATCCTGTACCCTCTGTATCCAAGAGAATCCTTGAAATAATCTTTGTTCCCGATGATATGAAGGCACAACGGCACCTGCAACAAATTAACGTTATCAAGTGACAATCCCGATTGCAGCTGGAGACGATAATCCCCGGTACCGATTTCCCTCAAGGAATGGCGGCCACTGTCATATGCGTATGCGCCATTTGGTATGCCTTCTACGTTATACAAACAGCCGTATATGGAAACACGGGGTTCTTCACCGTCAAAAACGTTGTCTAGGTCACTTCTAAACGAGTATGAATGAGTGGCCCTTTTCAATAAGGCCGCGAGACTCTCCTGGCTGACCTTCCCCATGACAAAATCCATCTCCGGGGAATGGCGCTTTTGGCAGGCTTCAACAAACTCATACTGAACGGACTCGATTTGAGGAAGATGGATTTCTTTCTCTCCCGTTCTCATAACCGGCTTTTTCATCACCTTTTGAAAATCACCCGTACAATCGATTCTAGAAGCCTCATTCACCTCCAGTAACCTAGGAAACTCTCGAACCTTTTCAGACCTTTCATAATGTCCAAGAGAAATAGCCGGCAGTTCCCGGCATAATTCTTCAGCGGTGACTGACCGCTCCATCCCCCTGCCACCCCAATTCGTTGCAGCAACCGAAAGCGGGATGACGGAATAGACGCTTTCCTCTTCCTCAGACAGTCCAAGCAGATGGTTGATCGGGGAGTCGAGAAATTGAGCATACACCCCTGTCTCGAATCCGAACCGTTTGGATGTTTCCAAGAGCTGCCCCATCAGAACGCCGGCATCGAGCCCCTGCAGCCGGTAGGAAAAGTTATTGTATTTAAAAAAGTTCTTCCAGTATCTCACCGACACAAAGGCAGTGGCAAAACACGTCGTGATGTCGCAGTGATTGCCGAGTGCCCGTTCTAAGTACGAATCGACATTCCCATCCCGGAGCAGGACAAGTCGGTGGTGGGCGGCATCATAATGATAGATTCCTTGGGGCAAATCCTCGAGTTTCAAATAGAGATAGAGTTCATTCGGATACAGCGCCCCTCCGGATGGAGGAAACCGTCGATAGGAGTGGATGGGATACGACTCCTCCCCGGAATCGTCGGGATGCTCCGACTGACTTACCCCTGAGATGCCGTAGACATACCAAAGGAAATGACCGATCCTTTCAACATCAGGTTTCAACGGAGGCTGTTCCCCGGTGAGTGACAACGGTACTTCAAGTGACAATGGTACAACCGGCAATCCCCGGTACAGCTTATAGGGAAGGGGCGCATCCTCCCAGTCTACTTCCCAGTTTGGCTGATTGGCCCGGTTGATATCGAATTGCAGATTGTGCAGAAATTCTTCCAGACTCATCCTCCTCACCTCCTCACACCTTAAGGAAACGGATGCGGTTTTTGATTGAGCTCCTCAAATGTCAATGGCCGGTCTCTGTATCCCAGTTCCGCCGGGACGTTCAGGACCCTATCTAGCCCTGTCAGCCGGGTAAGGTGATGCCCGAACGTCATGGGAAGCATGCCGGGGATCAGGACTTTTACGCAGTGAAGTCCGTTCTTTTCAAGTTCCGGTGCCGTTTGGTCCACGACGATGACGTCAAGGTTCCGGCTTCGGAATCTTTCAAGGATCTCCTTCAGGTCATCCGTCAGATCGGTGTGTTCTGATCGCCAATTGAATTCCTGCTGGAAACTCCGTAAGCCTCGGCTCGAGCCCTGCAAAAAGGCAAAACGGTCTTCCGCCTGGGGCAATCCATACAGCATGCCGTGATCATCCATCTGCCTGACGAGGGAATCATCGTACAGCATCTTTTCATAGTTCGCCTTGTTCTTCTCCAACTTTTCATCAAGATTCAGCATCATCCCGGCCAGTTCCTGAATCGCGCTTTTGGCAGCTCTAACGGGATCCAGGTGGGCACCTGCCGCGAGGATCAGATTCAATCCACTGTCCTTCCTGTTTTTGGCCATGGCAAAGACGCTTGGAATTCCGTGCTCCATGGTGGAGTTGTATAAATGGAGATCATAACCTGCGACCGCACGCATCCGTTCGATCATTAACTGCAGCTCCTCGTCTTCTGCTGTCATGGGATCGAGACGAGGCAGCCCCAGTTCTGCATACCAGGTCATAAGGAATGAATCCCGTTCGACGACCTCCATGATTCCATAGAAAATCGCTTCCTCCCTGCTTCCCCCAAGGGCACAGCCGTTGGACGTTTCGTAGACAAAGCCGGATGAGCCGCAACCCAGACTGTAGTAGGCAAGGAGCTCAGGAACAAGAATCGGTCGCTCTTCGATGAGTGAATATCCCCACACCCAGTCAATGGCCCTGACTGGGTCGAACTTTTCAAATGGAAATCCCGGCATGCTGTACTGTTCGTCGGTGTGCACGCCGACGTCTAATGGATTCAGTGCGTGTTCCTCCACATTCCGATAGCAGTCATGGATGACGGTCCGTTTCCCCCGTGGCTCCAACCCGCAGTGACGCTCCAACCCTTCAAGGATGGCGGTCAGCTCGCTGTCTGAGTAAGCTTGAGTCCGTCCCGCTGTCCCCTCATCCCCGGAGAACATCGGCATATTGACGCTCGCATCGGCAAATGGCGTCACCAGGTCATACATCTTGCTGTTGAAGAGTCCGGTCCGATTATCCAGATAATCTTTTATCAGAACGTTCTCCAGTTCATCGAGTGGTGTACAGCGGAAACTGTCGGCACGGATTTTCGGGCTGGGCTTGAGGGACACATGTGCCAACTCCGGTGAATCATCCGGAATGCCGCTGCAAACCGGGCATAACGAGTCCGGAACAAAAGAGTGCCAAGAGTTGTTCAACGTCCTCAAGTCGGTGAAACATACCCGTCCTTCAGCATTGGCCTCGTCACCCTCAAGGATCCTGACAGCTTCTGAGGTGATGATGTGAGCCATGTGCAAGATACCTGTTTTTGAAGCCCACGGGTCTTTCGTCATTCCACCATCATCCGCGAGTTTCCTTTGCACTTCCCGCATTTCATGCCGTTCCTTTCCTCCAAGGAGACGTCTCACATCGGCACAATGTGAGCATCCTGGTGTATGCGGTCGCACAAGTGGTCCGATGATTCCCTCTCCAAAGGCAACGAAGCCCCTCAGCCAAGCAACCCCGGTCCCCCTCATTACCTCTTCTGCCATTTCATGGACGGCCGGATTCCACGTATCGTCCAGTGTCAGCACCAAATCGGTATTGGCCGGGATGTTTTTGTCTACGTTTTTTTGCCTGAAAACGGGGTACCGGGCTGACATTTGCTCACATACAAGGTTTGAGAGCATCCCCTCTCCCACAATGACCACGAAAGAACTCATTGCCCTTCCTCCTCTCGCAGCAGCACACCAAACACGCCTGCGAGCTCCTGTTTAAAAGCAGGTTCCATATCCAGTTCGTACGCCACTACCTGTTTCCGATTCCGTTTCAAGGTGTCGATTGCTTCTCTCAGGTTTTCATACTGGATCCTATCATCAATGGCCGGAATGGTTATCCTGTGCACACTCTGTTCATCTAATGTAACGGCAACAGGGTTTGCGTCGAGAGCATCCGAAGCGTTCTGAGCGTGAAAGAGTGCATGCTGCAGAGAGTTCCTCAGCGCCATTGTGACGGTGAAGCCGGTATTTCCATACCAGCCTTTCTTACCCCGGACATAGGCGACAGGAAAGCCAGCCACATCCTCCCCTATTCCAATTTCCGGCTCTCCCTGCATGGTGGTCAATGCGTTTACATAAAAACGGCATGTTTCATCTTCAACCGCATCTAGTGCAAGAGGTGAAATGGTGTTTTTTTGAGCGGATTCTCTTTTTCGCAGCTCATCAGTCAGACAGTGATGAAGCCCGCGTCCCACGCATTCTGTAAACGTCGCTCCTGTGCTGATGGCCATAGATTCACCTGTATGATGAGGAACGATCAAACCGGCAAGTCTTGAAGCGTATGCCTCTATTCCTCTTAACCCGGCTTCCCGACGTGCATCTGCATGGGTCAAGCTATTGCAGATCACCTCATCCAGCAGTTTTGCAGGACCTTCCGACAGTCCATCGACGGGCTGGACACGGCATTGAGCGAGTGGCAGCTGCTTCGTATCCCCCTCTTCCCACACATGAAAAACTCCTGTCTCTTTTGACGTCAGCAGACTGAAGAAATACAGCATTTTTTCAGGATCAGACCTTTCCGTCACCTGTTCCAGCGATGCCTCCAGACCTTGAACAGCTTCAGCTGCCAAACGCCCTGTCTCCAACGGATGTGGTAAAAAGGAATGCCAGCTTCCTTCAAGAGTCTCTTTATCCAGGAGAAAAATTCGATTTCGCTGATCGGCTTTTGCCACTCCTGTTATTTCTTTGAATAATTCAAAGACGATCATGTTCGCGAGCATGGCTCCAGGGATCGCCGATTCAAGCGATTTGCCGTCCTCTTTTTCCAAGGCTGTTGCATGGATTCGCCTCCAAGCTGATTCCCACCCTGCCTCCGTATCGGGATGGATGATGGGTCCGGCCATTCCTTTCTCCTTTTGAGAAATGGCCGGAATGAACAACTTGTGATCCGTCCTGCAAATCGCATGGAGGAGGTCGAGTTCCTCATGTTTTTCGTTTTGACTCGCATATAAAATCGAATCAAATGGCTCAAGCGTCTCCCGCCAACCACCTTCACTGAACCCGACTTCCATGAGCTCCAATTCCGGATCCGTTTTCCGGGCATGGTCCACAAGCTCGGTCACCCGGCGTCTATTCGTAGGTACCTCATCGGTCACGAGAACCTGCAGCTTTGAGATTCCTGATTCGATAAGTGATGAAACCAATGAAGTCAGAAAAGGACCAGATCCCACTGCCAGGACATTGGCCCGCCGGTAGGTTTCAAACCTTGCAGCTCCGGAGTCTGCCAAACTATCGACAAACTCGATTTGTGAGGCGAATTTTTTCAAGGCATGTGGGGACAGCTGATGTGGAAGGTCCCTGCTGACGTCCCGGACAAATCCATTTTTATGCAAAACCTCTGCCATTTCCATGACCCTGTTTCGGTAAGGTCCAGGCAGTCCACTCGTCAATTCCTCAAGGGAGTATTCCCCATTGAACATCGGCAGCAGCTTCTCAACCCATTGATCAATTCCACTACCTTCCATACGGAAAGAACATAGGTTATTCCTGAAGTAAACTCCGCTGTCCCGTTCAGGGAGGTAAAACGTATCCCTCTTCACTTTTAAACGCATCGAAGGGTCCAATTTTCCCATAATGCTCCTCCTTACCCCCACTTATCTCTTGTATTTTGGCTGTCATTACCATAGTATGAGTCTCACTTTGTCCCATATGTATAAAAAGACCCCTGCACGAACTCATACAGGAGTCAATCCGAACACGATATTCTAAAAGCCGATTAACGACCGCAGCGTCCACATCTTCCGCAGCCGCCACAACGGCCACCTCCGCCACATCTCCCGCACCCGCCGCAACGGAAGCATCCTCCACAACCACCGCACCCAAAACAACTAAAGAAGCATGAGAATCCAAATCCAAAGCAGCCTCCAAATCCTCCTAGGAAAAGCCGTTCGTCATTCGGATCATACATGTTTTGATCCCAGGAAACGGGCTGTGTTGCCTGGAAATCACCTACATTCAAACCTTGAAGTTCATTATAAAAATTATTCATATCTTCATTACCTCCCAAAAAAGTATCATATGGCTCTCGAAACGTGTAGTCATGAGTCTTTTTATAAAGAGTTGCCAGCATTTAGGTCAATGCACTATAAAGGTGAATCATCCTCAACAATTTATGTAAATTCGCTGGGTATTGTTACTGATACATAAGCCTATTTTGTAGGGACATGGCGTAAGGAAGAATCCAAAAAGACTCCCGTCAATGGACCGGAGTTGATTGTGAAATCGGAAAAAGCTCCTGCTTAAACCCGTTGTGCCTTTTCCCTTTCCTATCTGAATGATTCAGGCAACAAAAAAAGCCGGCATCCGCCGACTCTTGGTAAAAATTATTGATGATTCCTGCACACTTCCCGTAAATCCTTCATCACTTCTTCTTTCTCGTCCCAAGAATAAATGGACGCGCCTGCAGCCAGGGGATGTCCGCCGCCGTTGTATTTCTTGGCGATGGTGTTGATGACAGGACCCTTCGAGCGAAGGCGAACCCTGATCTGATCATGTTCTTCAATAAAGAAGACCCATGCTTTCATTCCTTTCACATTCCCCAGAGTACTGACAAGCAAGGATGCCTCAGATGGGACGACCGCGTGCTCCTCGAGGATATCCTTCGTCATGACCATCATCCCACAGCCATCCCCATCCATCTCGAAGTTTTGCAACACATATCCGTTAAGCTTCGTAACGTTGGAATCGACTTCATACATTTTATTGAATAATTCATTCCGGTCGAAATCATAGCGGATCAATTCACCCGCAATGTCAAAGGTTTTCTGGGTCGTGCTCGGATACAGGAATCTTCCCGTATCCCCGACAATCCCTGCGAACAGGAGTCGTGCCCCTGAATCAGGCAGGGTCAATCCTTTGTCTTTTCCGAACTGGTAAAATTCATAGATCATTTCACTGACCGAGCTCGCTGTCGTGTCAATCCACAGGTGATCCCCGTAGGCATCCTCGTTTGGATGGTGATCGATTTTCACAAGCTTATCCCCAAGTTTATAGCGACGGTCACAGATCCGTTCTTCGTTAGCCGTATCACAGACGATGATCAGGGCCCCTTCGAATACGGAATCTTCGATAACATCCAGACGCTTTAGGTAGTGAAGGGTTTCTTCTTCTTTCCCGACAGCGTAGATATGTTTTTCAGGGAATGAGGCTTTCAGCATTTCCACAAGCCCTCCCTGGGATCCGTATGCATCCGGGTCGGGACGGACATGTCTATGTACAATGATCGTTTCATATTGTTTGATTAGGTTCAGGATTTGTTCTTTCATGGGAATCTCCTTTGTGGTGGAATTTTTATTTGGCATTCTGCTCGGTTATCTGTAAAATAGTAGCGAGAGATGTCAACGATGGAGGACAAAACTATGTATTTTCTCGCATTACTGATCGTCGTCACGTTCACGTTCTATGTTTTTTATAAAATAAGACAAGTGCGGACAAGACGACCGATGGAAAAGAAATGGTTATCGGCTAAAGCAAGCATTGCCCTTGGGCTGTTCGTTGCCCTGTTCGGGATCAATCAGCTGTTTTTATTCCCTGGTACGCTAACGTATGTCATCGGCGCGCTTTTTATCGTGCTGGGACTCGGAAGCTGCTGGGCCGGATATAAAATGTACAAGCATGTGCTCCCCTTTGCACAGAGGGAAGCGAAGGAACTGGATAACCAATAAGGAATTTGAAAGACTAGATGTTTATCTAGTCTTTTTTTTGATTGTAAGTACTTTTTAATTAGGGAGTAGTGGTTGATTTCCGCTGCAGATGCTCGCTTTCCGCGGGGCGGGCGGTGAGCCTCCTCGGCTTCGCCTGCGGGGTCTCACCTGTCCCACTTTTCCCGCAGGAGTCGAGCATCTTCCGCTACAATCAACATGAGTTTTAGCTTTTTACTTTCTCTCACTTATTATTTCTAAAATGACCTAATGCCGGTCAATCAACTGACAAATCATCAGGGATTTCCCCATTAATACCCCTTCACTATATACTTCTACATCCACTTTACCAAATTTTCTCCCGACGTCGAGTACCTTTGGATGTATTTCGAGTATGCTTTCCATTTGGACAGGCTTGATAAAGTAAATGGTCATGTTTTCGATGACGAGGTCGCCTTTTTTGTATGGTTTCAGTGCACGGTTGGCGGCTTCTGTCATTAAGGTGGTGAATACACCATAGGAGAGCGTTCCGATTCCGGTTGTCATCTGCGGTGTGACGGCAAATTGGTAGATTTCTTTGTTGTCTTTCTTCTCACCGACTACTTCCACTGCGTTTGAGATGAGGTCATCAATCGTTTCCCCGACCTGCGGCTGACGCTGGATCATTTGCAGGGCTTTCAAAACGTCCTGGCGGCTGATGATTCCCTGCAGCTTGTTCTGTTCATTGACGACGGGAAGTAATTCGATCCCTTCCCAGATCATGATATGGGCGGCAGATGCGACACTCGTATTTGGGCTGACGGTGATTGGCTGCTTTGTCATGATTTTATCGATGCCTGCATACTTTTCCTGGCCCATAACGTCTTTTGACGTCACCATCCCGTGGACTTTCAGGTTTCGGTCCACGACCGGGAAACGGCTGTGGAATGTGTACTGATTCTTTTCGAACCATTCTTCCAACGTGTCATCCAGATGCAGATAGATCGTATCATCCACTTTGGTTAAAATGTCTTCCACTAACACGATCTCTTTTTTGATGAGCTGATCGTAAATGGCCCGGTTGATCATGGTGGCAACGGTAAAGGTGTCATAGGAAGTGGAGATGATTGGGAGCTCGAGTTCATCCGCGAGCTTCTTTACGTCTTCGTCTGCATCGAATCCCCCTGTGATCAGGACGGCTGCCCCTGCGCGCAGGGCATGTTCCTGAGCCTGGGTCCGGTTCCCGATGATCAAGAGGTTTCCGGCTTCCGTGTACCTCATCATGGCTTCAAGCTTCATGGCTCCAATGACAAACTTGTTGAGCATCTTATGCAGGCCGGATCGTCCACCGAGTACTTGTCCATCGATGATGTTGACCACTTCTGCGTAGGTGAGTTTTTCAATATTTTCTTTCTTCTTCTGTTCGATGCGGATCGTTCCGACGCGTTCGATGGTGCTGACGTAGCCTTTGGTTTCGGCATCCTTGATCGCCCGGTATGCTGTTCCTTCGCTGACGGTCAGTGCTTTTGCGATCTGGCGGACGGAGATTTTTTCTCCGACAGGCAGGGTATCTATGTACTCTAGTATTTGTTCGTGTTTTGTAGCCAAGCTTTTCACCCTTCTTTGTAACGTCCTACTTTATATGTTTATTATAATGTGAAAAGCGCGGTGTTTCAATTTAATCGGGGCTTTGAGTGATACAAGCCCCGCTTTTCTTTAGCCAAATGATCGTGATTTCACCTTACGAACCGGCTTCGATTTCAACTTTTTACCTTTGCTTGTTCCTTTCGGTGTGTAAAGCACGGCTGCCAGGTTGCCGGCTAGGACACAGGTGGCGAGGATGAGCCAGCCGATGGCGAAGGTTCCTTGGAGACCTTCTGCAAAAATAGACATTCGTGGGGCTCCGTAGTAGATGAGTGCCCCTGTGATGAGTAAGCAGAGAATGTATCGTTGTTTCAAGGGTGGTTCCTCCTTTCTAGGCTTGTATCATGTATATGCGAGTGAGTGGGGGATGTTGTGTGAACTTGCGAAAAAGGCGATGCATTTGCAACTAAGGAGTTCAGTTTTTGTGGAGGAACATCGTAAATGGCATATAAATTAGAATATTAAATCAAGTTAACGGGCGAGTCATTGGATAATTCGTCTTCTTTTAGACGAGTTTGGAACTTTTACTTTCTTTATTCGTAAAGATAGTAAAAGGGGAGGGATAATTGTTATGGAGGTAGCTATTATTAACCTTATCGGCTCTATTGCTTTCTTAATTTTCGCTATTTTTCTATCGAAAGGAAAAGGAGCATTCTTAATTGCTGGTTATAATACAATGTCTGATAATGAAAAGGCTAAATACAATGAATTAAGTTTGTGCAAGTTCATGAGTAAAATGATGTATGGAATTAGTTTTAGTATATTTTTATGGGCATTAAGCGAAGTGTTAGAAATCCAGTTCATGTTTTATATTGGTCTGGTTTTATTTATATGCCTTATTGTTTTTGGATTAGTTTATGCAAATACAGGAAACAGATTTAAAAAGAATAATTAAGAAGTAAATTTTCAATTCTGTCTTGAAGTGAAGTGGCGTTTGCTGATAAAGCATCCTCCTTGCAACTACACCAGCAATCGTTAGCATCTTCTGCTATAGGGCAGGATTAATCAACAAAGGAAAACTGAAATTTTATGGTTAAATGAAGTAAAAGAGGAGGAATTCTGGTAATGAAAAATGATGTTTTTACCAAATTGATTTTAAGTGGAATTTTAGTTTGTTTAATTGTAATAGCACTCAAATTAAATACCAACCAGAATGTTCAACAACCACCACCGAATGTAGAGGTTAATAACCAAGGTGGGCGAGTTGTTCAGTTAGCACCTAACAGAGTTGGAGTGATTGATAGTGGTCATAACAGTGGTTGGGAACAACTTGTTGTTTTTGAATATAATCCTGAAACAAAAGATTTTGAAGTTGTTAGCTCATTAACATATGAAGACTACTTTAATCATCCTGAAAGGTACGGTATTCCAATAAGAGGTGATAAATATGGAAATTGAGTTATTCAATAAACGGGAGCTTTAATTGAATAAGAACAATAACAAAAAGCTTGGAATACCCCAAGCTTTTTGTTGTGTTAATTGTATTGTTAACTCACTTCTTATTCAGGTAACGTAAACCCTATTAATATTCAATCACATCTCCAGCCTTCATAACCTGCCCCTCAGAATCCTCAAGCATCTCCACGAATTTATGTGGGTCCTGCTTAATCGGCGGGAATGTATCATAGTGAATCGGCACGACTTTCTTCGCTTTTAGGAAGCTTGCTGCCGTTGCCGCATCTTCAGGTCCCATTGTGAAATTATCTCCGATTGGTAGGAATGCCAGATCAATTGGATGGCGCTCCCCGATCAGTTTCATGTCTGAGAATAATCCTGTATCCCCTGCATGGAAAATGGTTTTCCCTTCAATCATCAAGAGAATTCCTGCTGGCATCCCCATGTAGATAATTTCATTGCCGTCTGTAATTAAACCAGAGCCGTGGAAGGCCTGTGTGAATTTCACTTTACCAAAGTCGAATTCATAGGCTCCACCGACGTGCATTGGGTGAGTTTTCACCAGTTGCCAGCTTAGGTACGTTGCCAGTTCGTGATTTGCGATGACAAGGGAATCGTTTTTCTTCGCAAGTTCCACTGTATCCCCTACGTGATCGTTGTGACCGTGTGTAAGGATGATGACATCTGGCTTTTCATCTTCCAATTTAAGATCTGTCAGTTCGTTTCCGGTGATGAATGGATCGATAAGGATCGTTTTTTCATTGGTTTCGATTTTCACTACTGAATGTCCATGATATGAAATCTTCATAATTTCTCTCCTCCAAATAAATTTATCTATTTTTCTTACTCTCGTATGCTATTTTATGTTATACCCGAATTTCATAAAATTAAGCGAGTGCAGGCTGATTTCCGCTGCAGGTGCTCGCTTTCCGCGGGGCGTGAGTTGAGCCTCCTCAGCTTCGCTTCCGGGGTCTCAACTTTCCCGCTTTTCCCGTCGGAGTCGAGCACCTTCCGCTTCAATCAGCTAACTGGCGTAACCCAGTTCACTTTAAAAACGCTAGTCAATTTTCGGTAAAAAAACACAAAAAAGCCGACTGAACATTCCCATGCAGTCGGCTTCCTGTTGTTATTGTTGCTCTAATTGTGTTCTAGTATCTGAGTAGTCTACAGTATGCGCTTCAGCAACCGCTTGGTACGTCACATATCCGTTCAATGTGTTAATACCTTTTAATAAAGCTTCGTTGTCTAGGCACGCTTTTTTGTAGCCTTTGTTTGCGATCTGAACCGCGTAAGGTACGGTTACGTTTGTCAGTGCGATGGTAGACGTACGTGGTACGGCACCAGGCATATTGGCAACGGCATAGTGTACAACGCCGTGCTTCACGTAAGTTGGATCGTCATGCGTTGTGATGCGGTCCGTTGTTTCGAAGATTCCGCCTTGGTCGATGGCGATATCGACAACAACTGAACCAGGTGTCATCGCTTTGATCATGTCTTCTGTTACCAATTTAGGTGCTTTCGCTCCTGGAATCAGTACAGCACCGATGACTAGGTCTGCTTCTCTTACAGCTTGTTCGATATTTAACGGGTTCGACATAAGCGTTGTTACGTCGCTACCGAAGATATCATCAAGCTGACGAAGGCGATCTGGGTTAAGGTCAAGGATCGTGACGTTGGCACCAAGGCCGACAGCCATTTTGGCGGCGTTCGTACCGGCAACTCCTCCACCGATGATCGTTACTTTACTGCGGCGAACCCCAGGGACACCTGAAAGGAGTACACCTTTACCACCGTGGATCTTCTCTAAGAACTGGGCACCGATTTGAGTCGCCATACGTCCTGCCACTTCACTCATCGGAGTCAGTAATGGAAGGGCACGATTCAGTTCAACCGTTTCGTACGCGATTCCGACCACTTTATTATCGATTAACGCTTTCGTTAATTCCGGCTCTGGAGCAAGATGTAAATATGTAAATAAGATAAGCCCCTCGCGGAAATAAGAGTACTCACTTGGAAGTGGCTCTTTTACCTTCATGACCATATCCATGGACCATGCTTCCGCTGCAGAATCAACGATGTGTCCACCTGCTGCTTTGTAATCTTCATCTGTAAATCCTGAACCCATTCCCGCTCCAGCTTCGATGTAAACCTCATGTCCGAATTGAACAAGGTTCACAACACCAGCCGGCGTCATGGCCACACGATTTTCGTTGTTTTTAATTTCCGTTGGTACACCAATACGCATACTAAGCCAACCTCCTAAATGCACTATTGCTCCTTGGAGCATTTACTTCCTAAATATAACACTATTCATATATAATAGCGAAGGGCAATTACTCACCCTGTAAGCACTTACATTCTAACAAAAAATTTAGGAAATATCTCTACTTTTCTTTAAAAAAATAAATGATTATTTCTTCGCTTTTTTTCAAAAATTCTTTAAAATAGAAACCATGCATCCTAGTATACCCAAAGGAGACTTTTTTTATGAAACAACCCATGATCGAACGGCTCGGACTCGAAAAGGTCCCACCCGAGTTAAAATCAACTACATGGATCGAATACTTCATCATACAGCTCGCCTTCTCCGTGAACGCAGGAAACTTCCTTATCCCGGCACTGGCCGTCCTTGAAGGCGGACTATCCTTCCAGGCAGCATTTCTAGCCACCGTACTCGGAGCAAGCGTCGCCTTCCTATTCGTATCATTCCTATCACTACCGGGCTCACGCTACGGCCTGCCCGCTCAATACGTCTTGAGATCCATCATCGGAACCCGGCTGTCGATGCTCATCGCATCCCCCATCCGGTCCCTGACGTCCCTCTACTGGTTCAGCGTCCAAACCATCGGAGGCACCTTCGTCATCATCTCCATGGTGAAAAAAGTAACACCGTACACTATACCATTCGTACCCGTCGCCATCGGACTCGCCATCATCATGACCCTTCTAGCCCTCATCGGCTTCGAAGCCGTCAAGAAAGCGACCAAACTATTCATCCCGATCCTCGTGATCGGCCAGGGAATTATCCTGTACCTCTTCCTAACGAAAGGTGCCGATTCCCTTTCAACACTAACACAAGGCCAGGAACCCTTCTCCATTGGAACGTTCCTATTCTACTCAAGCCTCGTCTTCGTCCAATACATCTCAGGCGTCAGCGCATCCTCCGACATCACCCGCTACAGCAAAAGCGACCGCCACGGATTCTGGGGACTGTACGGAGGAAACGTCGTCGGATTCATGATGACCGCACTTCTTGGAGGATTGAGTGCCAGCTTGTTCAAGGATCTGAATCCATTCGTGGCAGCTGGGCAGCTGACCGACTCCAGTCTGCTACTATTGGTAATCACCGCTTGTGCGATGGTGTCGATGATTTCGATTAATCTTAGTAATGCGTATACAGGGGGATATAGTTTGCTTAATGCATTGCCGTCCCTGTCGCGAATTCAAAGTGCCCTGTTGTTTAGTGTCGCCGGGATTATTTTAAGCTCATTTCCGCAGCTGGTTTATAATGCTCAGGAGTATATTTCTTATCTCGGGATCCTGATCATTCCAATATCGGCGATTGTGGTGGCTGATTATTTGGTTATTAGGAAAGGGAGGATTTCTGAGAGTGCGCTTGTGAGGCTAGCGAGTGGGGAGTCGAATTTTAATCGTGAGGCGTTGTACATTTTAGTGATTGGGATGGTGGTTTATTTGGGGATTCCTGATTCGTTTTCGCCGGGGTTTAGTTGTTTTATTTTGACCTCTATTATATATGTGTTTAGTAAAAAAACAAGTAAGGTGGAAGAACAGAAGCCTGTTCAGAAACTTGGTTAAGTGAAAAGAGTGAACCTGTTTGTTAGGTTCACTCTTTCTTGATCAATAATATCCAAGGAATAGTCAATGTAAATACCTGTCCTTCCAGTAAAAATATGCATCATTATCTCAACATTATGTCCTCCATAATGTAGAATTAACATCTCGAATTAACTACACATGATGATAATTATGTCTATTACAATGGACCTCTACCCTGTCAAGGTATATTAGTGATAAGCGTAAAGAGGGATAGGGTCTGTTCAACTTTTATTCTTACTGGAACTGCATTTTCACTCAATTACCGAGTATCTATCCAGATAATTGCTTAAGATTTGTGAGGAATATTTCATGCAAATAAGTCTTCCATTCACTGAATTATTTGATAAATAAGAGAGTTGTAATAAAAAACTAAATCAACTTACCTCATACTTTATTCTTGTTCTACTATTTTCAATTCTTCTTGCACTAATATCTTTATCACCAATAGGAAGTGACCAATTAGTAATTTTATTTTCATTTTTGTACAAAATAAATTCATCAAGTTCATCCTCTAAAGAAAATGTAGCTGTTTTACCATAAGAATCAGTCAGCTCAATGTCAATAAACTTAAACTCAACTGCTCTGTCAGTATTATTAATTAACCTCAATTGAAACTCTAAGTTACTTTCCACTTTCCTTACTTTTTCTAATTCAATATTAGATGTCATAACAGCCTGATCTTCTTTTGCTAGGGTGTTTATGAATTCAAGAAATTTAGCTTTATCTTCATTCCAAATCTTGTAGTTTATGTTCTCCAGTTCAAATATTTCAACTATCTTATCCTTAAACTTGTCTAGTCCATGCTCATCGTCCATGTTAAAGCTAATCTTAGAGGCGTCTATTGCCCCACTAATCTGGTTAAAATTAAAATTAGGCAGTAATATAAAATTTTGTGCCTTAGATGTAACCCAAGCAGCTCCCATTTCATTTAGGCATGCTGCACTTTTATAATAGTTATTTGACAAGACAAAAAGAACCATGATATTGCTATTATTTAATTCCCCTTTTAAAAAGTCATAAATGCTCTCACCATAAGGAATGTCGTATCCAGGTAAAGAACTACAGAATATCTTCTCATCACTTTTAGTTATTCCAATATCATTTAGCAATTGTACTAAGTGCCCAACATACTTTTTATCTTTGGTAGCATGACTAATAAATATTTTTTTTATTTTAGTGTCTTTTATTGCCTCTGTATTTTGGTTATTGGACAGTTCCATACCCTGCACGGCAGTTAATATCCCTATCATGCCCTCATAATGACTCTCATCATTACCATTTGCATTTTTTGAATATGATAAGAATTCTTCATAAATATCTTTATCGCTTATATTTGTTTTGATAAAACTCTTACTTCTTTCAATCCAAGCTATATATTCTGAGCCTTTAATATATTCCAGATAGCCATCCTGACTTCTCACAATACATTGGTGGAATACTTTATTACCATCTTCTATTAACAATTCTAATTCCTTTTTTGCATCCAAGTTTTCTCTCTCCTCTATTTCTAGCATATCAGTTTCTACTCTAATTAAATAATCAACCAGGTGCTCCTTAACCTTATTTAAAATGCTCTTATAATTCCCAATTTGATTAAAGTAAGCAATATCAAGTTGTTGTTTTCTTTCATTCGCAAAGTACATATCTTGAGTATGTAAACCCTCAGGTAATTTATTATTACCCACAAGAAATTCTAGATGACTTAAATGACTAGTCATCTCACTTATAGAGGAAGCTACTATACAATTCTTTTCTATTTTTTTTGTACTAACATCATACATATCTACTGTTCTCATTGTTATTACCTGTTGATAGATCTTCTCAAATAGATCTTTAAAAGAAGAATTCTGCTTCTTCTTTACAGCAATTTTATATAATTCTCTAAATACTTGAAGTACATTATCCTCATTGATAGTAATTTTATTTAATCTTGCATAGATTATTACATCCAAATCTACCTTATGTTGGGCAATCCTTAATACCTTATTAATAAGGTCATGAACATTATATCTCTCTAATTCCAATTCTTTTAAGGTGTTTTGAATAAATCTTAAATTCATCTTAAACCTCCAACTAACAACTATCCTAATTCATTATATCTATATACTTTTTAGCTTTCATAGTCATACTTAAAAAGAAAACAGTTAACTCAATCAGGTTTTTTAAATCTTGGATGTCCCTACCTTCCCATTTTCTTACATAGTGAGTCGCATCATTTCCTAGCCAAACTGCCCTCTCTGCCATTTCCTTTATGGTTGTTTCAGTGATATATTTCTGAACACATTGTTGTAAATTCATTCTCTGAATTTTTGTAATATCAGTTGGACTAATTTCTAAAGCATAGTCTTTAATTAAATACTCTAGTGCTTTCCTATACCCTACTCCACATATCAAGTCAAGTCCTTCCTGTTCAGCATGATGAGCCTGATTGTATATTTCACAGAAATCAGCTGATAATTCAGATATTTCATCAGGAAATTCCTTAGTTAATTTATTATTTGGGTAACACCTAGCCAATGAGAAGTAATGTCCATTTCCTCTATACTCAGCAATAAATAATGAGCCACATTCATTCCTTGGACACCCACATAATAATTCTGATGTGAAATCATCTTTATCATACATAAGGATGTAGCTAGGTGAAATTGAATAAGTACACACTGGACAAAAGTCAGGTAATGATTGGAGATAACTCATATGGTTGCTTATATCATGTTGCTCATCAAAAAATTGTATACTGTCTTTATAATCTATAGCCATTAAGACGCATTCCCCTCTTCTTCTATACTAACATTCTACCAAATAATTCAAATAATAACATAAAATAAAAGACCTTAACTATAGTAAATGGCCTTTAAAAATTTCCTATTTTCTTATTTAGTAAAACATAAAAAATAAATGGACAAACACAATATCAAAGCTGTTCACATACTTGTAACACCAGTAGAAGATGGCAGAAGAGATTTAGATAATGTTTTGGAAAATGGAGCTATTTAGAAAAGAGCATCTTAGTTTGCAATGATATCCTAATACATTTCTATTTTATCTTTACTATCACTCTTTCTATCCAACGATACAAAAAAGGGAAATATTGTTATAATTAATAAGAGAAAATAGGGAGGTGCTCATCATAAATATAAATTTATCCGCGACTGGAACTTGGAAAATAGATAATTCAAATAAACACTATCACGGAGACTTATACTTAAATAAAGATGAGGGAGGAATAGTTCTCTATATTCGCATACCTAATAATAGTTCTATTATGAGCTATTTGGAGCTACCTCTTACCATCCCATTTATTGCCGGGTCCACACCAAATGGAGCTAAATTTACACTTATCGATTGTAAAAGAATAAGCACACAAAGCAGGATTGGATCAGAAGAAGTATTCGGATATGAGGCAAAATTTATGATCGAGGGTGTAAGTTTTAATAAAGAAGAAAAAATCAAATTCACTAAAATGAGGATTAGTATACCAGGAATTATTCAATGGGGGGATGCCTCAAACTACGTAATACCTGATATAGATAATAGAGAAACTCTTATCGGTTTAAAGATTATAGAGCCGATTGAAATATACTCATGTAGAGATTACACTTTATCTTACGACTTAACTTTTAACTCTCCATTTGAAATGATGAGGGAGGAGATCATATTAAAACAAATTCCTTATCTTATTATTGAAGCTCAATCAGGCCAACCAATTGAGTGGTTTATGAAAATAGCCAATCAAATGAAAAGATTAATTGAAATTGCTGTAGGTATCCCATTAGGTTTTGATTCTATGGTTGTAGAGTCACCTGAAATAAATTATGAATTTGAAAACGGTAACGATAAGAAACATATTCGGCCGTTAGAAGTTGTTCATGCTTTTAAGCAGAACATGAGTAAAGTAAACAACACTAAAAATAAGTTAAAGCATGACTTTTTATTTAATTTGAACGAACTTAAACAAGGTGACTTTCCAAAATGGCAAGAGGTTTCAACCATTATGGAGCCAATTATAGAGTTATATATTGATAGTTTGTACAATAAAGACCTTTCTGTAAGTCGACATTTTTTGAACATGATACAGGCTTTAGAGACTTATCATTCTCGAAGAATTGCATACTCTCTTGATGACTTTAAGAAAAGAGTAGAGCAACTACTTGAAGTACGACCAGAACCCTTCCATGAACAAGATAAGAAATTTTTATTAGAAGGTTGCAGAGGTTTTGTCACATTAAGATGTCGCCTGGCAGACCTCTTACTAGCAGAATATAGCTTCATCTTTCATACTGGTGACTTCAAATTAACGGATTTTCCTCAAATTGTTGCAAAAACAAGGAATTACTATACTCACTATAATCAAAACCTAGAACATAAGGCTCTTAAAGGGGAAGAGTTAATAACTGCCTTCCATATCCTTCGTAACATACTAGAATATTACTTACTTAAAGAGTTTGGATTTGATGAAGAATTTATTCACAATAGAATTAGAGAAAGAATAAGCCCAATAATGACTAGCAATGAAATAAAGAAAGCAGATAGGCGGAAAAGATATAAATAATTTATTAGAACGCCTTTTGAATGTCTGTGTCAGACCCCCGACCCATTAATGCTTCACCGTGACGAGGGTCTGACCCCAATACCTCAAGACTCCAGGATTCACTGCTAACAAAATGTCCACTCATAATCTACACTCTATCTACATACTTAGCGTCGCTATGTTGGTGGTGTTCTATAATATCTATTCTTTCTCTAAGATCTTAAGTCTGTTTGCAAGGTTATTTCCGCACCCAATTCACATGCTTTTCGCCACACGAAGACATTCCGGAATCAGCTTTATTATCAAGCTTGGCAATCCCAGAATCATCACATCCCTTTTTACAGACATACCGATCCAATAGACATAATACCCAAAAGCTAAATCATTCATCGGCTTAAACGTACAGACACTCCCATACTTATACTTCTCAGACTCCAACCACTTACAAAATGGCCACACACTTTATAAAACAGACCATCTCGAAACTTCTCAATCTACCAGATATAGTTCCTTTCACCGAACACTACACACCCTAACTTAACTCGGCCCTCAAACATGGCATTCAACAGAATCCACAAATACAGGTGATTAAATGTATCCACATCGAACATCCATTGGTTTAAATTTCTCCATCTATCCATTTGATTCACTCCTGTTTCAATATGTATTCAACCCTTATATAGTGAGATTGGCTGGGAAAGGATACCCCTTATATCAATTTTCTTTTTAAAATATGTTGTTATTAAGTAGAGGAAGGCTAAACGCTTGAAGTGGAGGAGAAAATGAAGAGCAGGTTTGTTTTCTTAAAGATAATTATTACTTTAAAATCAGAGTCTGATCCTCTATACGCTACACTAGCATCAAAACACGGAACATCGACATCGTAGCAAATGTCCCGATAAATGGGGCAATTTTTCCTTTTCCCTTTAGCGCTCCGAGTAGGCTGCCGATCGTAGAGCTCGCCACCTTACTTATTATAAACCGGCCACCACGCAACATATTTTCGTTGCCCACGGCACAAAACAGAAAAGCCTGCCAATCAACCGGCAGGCTTTTCTGTCAAACTATGAAACTAGATAAAGAGACTGATCAATAATGAAACTCCGAAACCGACAAATGCGATAATTGTTTCCATGACTGTCCATGATTTGAGTGTTTCTTTCTCGGTAAGTCCGAAGAATCGGTTGACCATCCAGAATCCGGAGTCATTTACGTGGGACGCGATTGTTGCACCGGATGCGATCGTGATTACAAGGAGCGCAAGCATCGGCCCGCCGATTCCGAGTGAGTCGATGATTGGCGAGATCAAGCTCGCTGTTGTGATCATGGCGACTGTCGCAGAACCTTGCGCTATACGGACAGCTGAAGCTACGACGAATGCGAATACGATGATCGGTACATTCAGGTTGGACATCGTTTCAGCGAGAACATCCCCTACCCCGGTTTCAACGAGCACCTGTCCGAATACACCACCGGCACCAGTGATCAGGATGATGATTCCAGCAGGTTCCAGGGATTTCGTGGCAATCGTCTGGATTTCTTCTTTCGTATATCCTCTTCTCGTTCCCAGCAAGTAAAAGGTAAGAAGCGCAGTGATAGTCAGGGCCACACCTGGGTCTCCGATGAATGACATTGTCGTTCTCAAGTTATTCCCTTCTGCAAGGGTAGCTGATAGAACAGTATTAAGAAGGATCAACAAGAGGGGGAGCCCTACAAGAGTCGCAATCATACTAAAGCTCGGCAGTTCTTTTACATCTTTACTTTCTTCCATTTCAGGAATCATATTTTCAGGAACCTTGACGTGGATTTTCTTTGAGATATAGGTTCCAAATACTGGTCCTGCAAGGATCGCTGCAGGGATACCGCAAATCAGCCCGAACAGGATGACCCACCCGATGTTGGCTCCGAGTAAAGAAGATACGGCGATCGGTCCCGGTGTTGGCGGGACAAAGCTGTGCGTGACGGCAAGACCTGCGAGTAGCGGGATCCCATAGTATAGAAGTGATTTTTTTGTCTTGCGGGCCAAGCTGTATAGAATAGGAACAAGAATAACAAATGCTACATCAAGGAATACAGGAATCGAAATGATGAAACCTGTCAGCATTAAAGCCCAGTTGACTCTCTTTTCTCCAAACTTCTTCATTAACGTCAGGGCAAGCCGTTCTGCTCCGCCCGATACTTTCAAAATTTCACCGAACATCGCACCGATCCCGATGATGACCGCGATCTCTGCGACGGTGCCTCCCATTCCGTCCTGGACGGCTTTCAACACCTCTGCAGGAGTCAATCCTGCTACCAATCCGATAATATAACTGACCAAGATTAATGCCAGAAACGCCTGAAGCTTCGTGCGCATGACAAGGAATAGCAATAATGCCACCCCAAGTGCGGCGATCAGTATTAAAGTACCTCCACTCATTGTATTTCCTCCTTTTATTAAAATTCACATATGTGATTTATATTCATATATGCGATTTATTTGTTCCATATGGTAACACACGGTTGAAAGCGCTTCAACTTAAATTTTAAATTATTTGAATAAAATAAATTCAGTTGACTGAAACGCTTTCAAGTGATAGGGTTCTATTAACAAATTCACATTTGTGAATCAAAATCTCATATATGAATTTTAGGTGAAGAATAATGTCTGTAAAATCTGCAAAAAGAGTGCTCGATATTTTTGAACTGCTGGCTGCCTATTCTAATGGGCTGACAGTAAAGGAAATAAGTCACCTGCTTTCAGCACCGCAAAGCAGTACGTTCAATGTCATTAAGACACTTGAGACTGAGGGCTACCTTTCCCAGGACTCAGGGAAAAAGTATAAGCTCGGGGCGAAGCTCATCCATATCGGCCGATGCGCCATGGATTCCTTCGATCTTTCAACGGTGGGTACCCCGTACTTAACCTCATTAATGGAAGAAGTACAGGAAACGGTATTCATGGCTGTATTATCTGAAGAAGAATTATTTTATGTGGCTAAGATCGACAACAACAGGTCCATCCGCACGACCGCCCAGCCCGGACTTAGGAAGCCCCTGTACTGCACCGGACTGGGGAAGGCATTCCTTGCATTTATGCCGCCCCGCATACGTGAACAAATTCTCGATGAGACAGAACTGATTCCAATCACCGAGCACACGATCACGGACCGAAGAGAGTTAAAAGCCCAATTGGACGTTTTTAAAGAACAAGGTTACAGCATTGACGATGAGGAAAACGAAGAGGGGCTCTACTGCCTGGCGGCTCCTTTATTCGGGTCAGCAGGAGAGCTGGTCGCTGCGATCAGTGTTGCAGGCCCGAAACAACGGATGCTTTCAAGAAAAGAAGCCATCGTGAAATCACTGACCGAAACCGCCGGAAAGATTACAGTGAACATCGGCGGACGGCCGCAAACGCCAAACAAGGGGGAGATAGAATGGATGTAGTCGCGATCGGTGAAACGATGATTCAGTTTTCCCCTCAATCAGAAGGGCTCATGAGACATGCTGATTCGTTCACTGCCAAAATCGCAGGAGCAGAATCCAATACATTGATCGGCCTGTCCAGGCTCGGTCATGAGACTGGCTGGATCAGCAAGCTAGGGGACGATGAGTTCGGCCGCAGGATCCTGATGGCCGTCCGCGGGGAAGGCGTCGATACAAGCCAGGTTCAGATGGATCCGGAATACCGTACCGGCACTTTTTTTAAGGAAATCATCCGTGAAGGTGAAGTCAGGATTCAGTATTACCGGGATTATTCAGCGGCAAGTACAATCAGTACCTTCGACATACAGGAAAGCTATATAAAAAAAGCAAAATATCTGTTCATCACCGGGATCACTCCGGCGTTGAGCACGTCTGCCAAAGAAGCCATTTTTCAAAGTATAAAATCCGCGAAAGAACATGGCGTCAAGGTTGTATTCGATCCTAATCTCAGAAAGAAACTATGGGATGAAAAAACCGCGAAAAAGACCCTACTGGAGATCGCAGGACAATCTGACATCATTCTGCCCGGCCTTAGTGAAGGGGAATTCCTCTTTGGAACGAATGATGCCGAGAAGATGGCCGAATCATTTTTACAACTTAGTGCATCACTCGTGGTTGTCAAAACAGGTAAAGACGGTGCCTATTACACAGATGGGCGCAAGAACGGGTTCGTCAAAGGTTTCGACGTCGGAAAAATGGTAGATCCCGTCGGTGCCGGGGACAGTTTTGCCGCCGGTTTGCTTTCAGGACTCCTGGACGGCGAAAGCATAGAAGAATCAGTTAGACGAGCCTGTGCGATGGGAGCCCTGACCGTGACCGTCAAAGGTGATTATGAAGGCCTCCCCGATAAAAAAAGGCTTCATCAATTCATGAGCAGCACCATAGGCGAAGATATTTCAAGATAAGGAGTGAAGAGTATGCATGTTCTTTCAACGATCAAACAGGAAAAGATGATTGCCATCATTCGCGGTTCCGAACCAAGTGAGGCTCTCGCGATTGCAAAATCATTGTACAAAGGCGGAGTTCGTGCCATTGAAATCACACTCAATTCACCCGGAGCCCTCTCTTCCATCGAGAAGGTCCGCAGTGAATTGGAAGATGATCTGGTAGTGGGTGCGGGAACAGTTCTTGATCCGGAATCAGCTCGGTCGGCCTTACTCGCGGGTGCCCAGTTCATCCTCTCCCCTTCCCTCAATCGTGACACAATTAAAATGACGAAGCGCTACGGCGCCGTCAGCATCCCCGGGGCATTCACCCCGACCGAGATCCTTGAGGCCTATGAGTCAGGTGGCGACATCATCAAAGTCTTCCCTGCTTCTTCCCTCGGACCCGGTTTTGTAAAGGATATTCACGGTCCGCTTCCCCAGATACCATTACTGCCGACGGGAGGAATCGATCTGACGAATATTGCTGAATACATCGAAAAAGGGGCTGCAGGTGTTGGTCTCGGCAGCTCACTTGTCAACTCCAGGGAAGCCGTGACAGATGAAAATCTGCAGAAACTTACCGAGAAAGCACGCCGATTCAAAGATAAAGTTGCTTCTGTTCAATAAATGTAGGAGGTTATCATTGTGAAGATTACAGGTTATGAACTTTTTAAGGTCGCGCCAAGATGGCTGTTTTTAAAAATTGAAACGGATGAAGGCATCACCGGTTGGGGTGAACCCGTTATTGAAGGCAGAGCGGCAACGGTTCGCACCGCCGTCCACGAACTGATGTCCAATCTGATTGGCAAGGATCCGGCCCATATTGAGGACCACTGGAACATGATGTACCGCTCCGGCTTTTACCGTGGCGGTCCGATCTTGATGAGTGCCATCGCCGGCATCGATCAGGCGTTGTGGGATATCAAGGGGAAATTCTATAATGCTCCTGTTCATCAGCTTCTCGGCGGAAAATGCCGCGATTCCATCAAGGTCTACTCCTGGATCGGCGGCGACCGCCCGAGCGACGTCGGCACTGCCGCCAAGAAAGTCGTCGACACCGGATTTACCGCTGTTAAGATGAACGGTACAGAAGAGCTTCAATATGTAGATTCGCACGAAAAAATTGATCAGGTACTGGAACGTGTGGCAGCTGTACGTGAAGCAGTCGGCCCATACGTCGGCATCGGAATCGACTTCCACGGCCGCGTCCACAAACCGATGGCGAAAACATTAGCGAAAGAGCTGGAACACTTCCGACCGATGTTCATCGAGGAACCGGTCCTGCCTGAAAACAATGAGGCACTGAGAGAGATCGCCAATCACACGTCCACCCCTATCGCAACCGGAGAAAGAATGTTCTCCAGATGGCAGTTCAAGCCATTACTGATGGATGGATATGTCGATATCATCCAACCTGATCTCTCGCATGCAGGAGGAATCACCGAATGCAAAAAAATCATCTCCATGGCAGAAGCCTTTGATGTAGCCGTGGCGCCGCACTGCCCGCTCGGCCCGATCGCCTTGGCAGCCTGTCTGCAGGTGGATGCGACTTCCCATAACGCATTCATCCAGGAACAGAGCCTCGGCATCCATTACAACGTCGGCAGCGATCTGTTGGACTACATCACCGATAAAGACGTATTCCAATACGAAAACGGCTATGTGAACATCCCGCAAGGTCCAGGACTTGGGATCGACATCAATGAAGACCACGTAAGGAAAATCGCGGAAACCGAAGTCGACTGGCACAACCCGATCTGGCGTCATAAGGATGGATCGATTGCAGAGTGGTAGTCACTCCTGCTATATGAATGGTGTTGGAGACATCCTTGTTGGTGCTTTCAACACCAACATTTTAGGGGCGTTTTCCCCGTACTAACGATTCACCATTAAATCAGGGAAACCAAGGAACAAGTAAAGTGTCCAAAAACCACCAAAAGGGACAAGGCGGCCGCCTTGTCCCTTTTTAACACTATTCGCAGTGAACCTAACACACTCTCTTACCTTATATGTGCCAGTTCCCCCGCTGTTCTTATCTAAGCACGCATTAATGCTCCATTTGGTTCTTTTAACTCCTGCTCTACTATTTGATTCATCTTAGAGAAGTGGTCCAGAAATTGTTGTGCCAGCTCTTGTTCCTCCGTATCACTTTTCAATGAAACGATGTCGCGCAAAATCTGAGCCATCCACGAATTATCAAAATAACGATACTTACCTGTATTCCATGTCGTTTTTTGAGGGGATTTTTCATTGACATAGTACTTCCAAAAAGGCATCTGCTTCGATTCCTCGTCTGTAAGTTTGAGTCTGTAATGGGAATGGGCAGGAATATTCCCATCTTCACAAAGTTTACCGATGAAATTATCCTTCACCATATAGACTCCTAATATCCGTCTGTCTTTTTCAGGCATACCGGGATCGACCGTTGTCAGCAGGACCGCACTGTTTTGGTGTAAGCGACTGGGCTTGTTTGGCTTACCCTTATTATTACCACTTTTTATTTCACCAGAGAAAACCGTCCAATCTGAAAAGGAGCTACTCTGTTCTTCTTCTGTATCGCACCTGTAAACCATCTGCGATTCGGGATGAAGTTTATGATTTTTCATAAGTTTTTCATGACCCACTCGAAGCTCCTGATATTTTCTTTGCCTTGCCTTTTCCTCTTCCTTCTGCATTGCTTCCTCTTTGAGTTCCATTTCCTGCTCGTGTAAAATTTTTTCAAGTGAATTGGCAGCATTTTTATCATGTAGTTTCAAGTGCTGTCCAAATACATCCGGGTAAACAAATTTTTTATTTTCCGAGGCGAAATGTATTTCAACTACCGTATCATTATGTTTAACGATACTTCCCATACCAAACCGCTCATGTGTAACTTTCTTATTGATTAAATTCAATATATTAGTCCTCCTTGTATAATAACTTGGGTACTATTGCCTAAAAAGCTCACAAAAACTGTTCGAATTTCCCTTGGGAATAAATAAGGTATTTAACTAAACGTTCAATTCAAAAAATTACTAGGTAGTAATTATAGCATTTTTTTGGTAAAAATACAAATTCATTGTTGACAACCTATTTTATTGCAAGGTAAAATGTAGTTTTGTTCAAATCTTAATGATTGGTACAATCCTGATTTTTTATCATTAAGTCGGTCAATCCCAGAATCATCACACCTCCTTTTTACAGACATCTCCATCCAATAGTTATCTGAAAAACAAGGCGACCCCCAACTCATTTAGAGCAAACGCAAGCAAGAAAAGCTGAATTCTTTTCTCCACTACTTTGATCAACAAAAGAAAAAACCTCATTCGTACAAATGCACGAATGAGGTTTACCACCACAATTTATTCTGATGAGTCTTCTATATTCTCCTCCGTCACCAACTTCAACGGCACCGGAATCTTCTTCTTCACTTTCTTACCCTGCAACACATTAGCCCCAGCCTGAACGGCCAACTGACCAATCTTCTCAGGCTGCTGAGCGACAGTCGCAGACAGGTTGCCATTCCGAATGCTAGTCATCGCATCTTCATTTCCATCAAATCCAACGACTAGAACGTCACGACCGGAGCTCTGGATCGCCTGCAGTGCTCCCAATGCCATTTCATCGTTATGAGCGAACACCGCTTTGATATCTGGATTCCCCTGGATCAGGTTTTCCATTGTATTCAATCCTTCGGTACGATCAAAGTTCGCCGTCTGTTTGGCCACGACATCAAGCTTTTCATCCGCGATGTTGTGGAACCCGGCTCCACGCTCACGAGTGGCGGATGCTCCAGGGACCCCTTCAAGTTCTGCTACTTTCGCACCTTCCCCTAGCTGTTTGACGAGGTATTCTCCGGCCATTTCGCCACCCTTTTCGTTATCCGAGCTGACGAGTGTGGCGACATCTCCTTTTTCCGCTGAGCGGTCAAGGGTGACGACGGGGATGCCCAGGCTGTTGGCAGATTGAACGGCGGTGGAAATGGCCGCTGAGTCCGTCGGGTTGATGAGTAAGACGTTGACGCCCTGCTGGATGAGGTCTTCTACGTCATTGATCTGCTTGGCGGCATCGTTCTGGGCATCGACGACGACGACTTCCATGCCTTGTTTCTTCGCTTCGTCCTGAACGCGAGTCGAGATAGCTACAACAAATGCCAACATTGAACCGCCAATGGAGTAGATCATGACTTGGATGCCCGAGATGAGTATGCTCACAAATGGCATGTTTTTTTTTGCTGAAAGAAGCTTATAATTTTCTCCTTAACAATACAAAAATCAAAAAACATGACAATATTGCCATGATTCCTTGTGACATTTGTATTTATTTCACAGTCGGGGAATGGTCCTTTTGTCTTTCGAGATCATCGTTTAATTCAAATCCATACAAATGGAAGAAATCTTCTCGGAAGCCATGTAAATCTGTAAGTTCAAAGATGTTCCCTGAGTTAACTTTTTGCATAATTTCCAATACTTCAGCTTGAACATCGGTTCGCATCTCACATTCATCAATTCGAATACGACCTTCTTCGTCTGTATGAAATGTGCCCTTGGTATATAAAAAATCATTAAAAAGGCGATGCATTTGTTCAATACAGCCTTCATGAATAGCTTTTTTCTTCATTACTTTATAAAGTGCTGATAAATAAAGAGGTACGACGGGAATTGCAGTACTAGATTGAGTTACCAAACCTTTACAAACAGTCACAATAGCTTGTCCATTAATCATTTGTAGATATTTGGTTAGGTCATGAGCAGTCGCTTCTAAGTGACTTTTGGCTTGTCCTATTGTCCCATTACGGTAAATTGGGAACGACATCTCTGGACCAATGTAGGAGAAGGCAACTGTTTTAGTACCGTTGCTCAGTACATTTGCCTCTTTCAATGCATGTATCCACTCTTTCCAGTCATCTCCCCCCATTACCTTTACTGTATCAGCGATCTCTTCCTCCGAAGCAGGGTGTAGCTCAGCTTCTGTTACATTACCTGTATGGAAGTCAACCGTTTTATTGGTAAAAGTAGTTCCTATTGGTTTTAGCACTGAATGTTGAAAGTTACCAGTCTGAGGATCAACTCTCTTCCCAGTAGCTAAACTATAAATAACTAGATCCACTTCACCTAAATCTTGACGAATCAAATCTATTGTTTTCTGCTTGATTTCGTGAGTAAAAGCATCCCCGTTTATACTTTTAGCATACACTCCTTCAGCGTTTGCCCACTCCTCCAATGCAATCGTATTATACCAACCAGCGGAAGCGCTACGATATTTGGTTTTTGGTTTTCCATTAGAAATTCCTATTGTACTTGCACCTGCACCAAATGCAGAAACAATTCGAGCTGCAAGACCATACCCTTTTGAGGCACCAATGACTAGCACATTTTTGGGGCCGGATATTTTTGGTTGTTCTTTTATGTAATCCACTTGTTTTTTTACTTGAGCACGGCATCCCTCAGGATGAGCGTTAGTGCATTGAGACCCACGAATTCTTGGTTTCATATATATGATAATTCTTCCTCTCTAAGTTTATTGGTTCCGCGTCAGTTTATCGATTTAATACTTTTACAAGTATAAAAGAACCTACTCAAAATACTAATTATTTTGAAAGGCATCAGTATTATTTTATCTATCACAAATGAAAACAGTCCCAATGTGCATCAGAATAACTGTTCATTTTCCATTTTTTAAATCGATTACATTCAGTTTGATTAAATTAATATATGTTTAGATATCAATTCTTTTTTCATTTTACTATTACATATTAAAATCCCGTATACTTTTAAAGAATTTAAGGTTTTTTTTGCAAGTTCAAAAGAAATCTCTCTACTAAAGACCATTGTACCTATAAGAATGACATTAACTTTCTTGTTATTTCTCACTAAATTTTCTAACTTTCTTTTTGTCAGGTAAGAGATGCCCATAGCAAAATTTAATTCAGTATAAGGAATTTGTGATTGGAGATATTTTTCTATCAAGTCACGATAAAAATCTTCATGTTTATTATTATATTTTTCATGCACAATATTATTGAGGCTTTTTTTAGTCTGTAAATCCACATTCACTTTAATTTCAATAAATTCTCCCATTCAAGATGCACCCTTCTAGTAATATTTATTTACGTAAATAATTTAAAAAAGTTAAATCAAAACCAAATCTCCCTGCTATTTACTAATTAAAATAAACCACTATTACAAAACTCTTCCATGCTTGAACTAAATTCTTTTAGGTCTTTTTCTAACAGTCCCAAAGATTCCTGATAAGCAATTGATATGATGACGTCGTATATTTTAATACAAATCACCTTGAATTTATCGAAATTTTCAAACTTTATAACGAAATAAGAATTATCAATCATGATAATATCTTTAACCCTTAATAAGTGTATAGGAAATATTAACCCTAGCTTAATTGATTTTACTAAAGCCTCTTTTGCTGTAAAAATTAATAATCCTACTATATTATTAGAAAAAGGCAAGTTATGATTAAGACCTTCCAAGTATTCTCCAAAAAAATGAGATTTTGAATGATCTATTAATTCAACATCTACTCCTAAAAGAATGTCTTCTTTATAAGCAACCGTAACTCCATATCCATTACTATGTGCTATGCTTACTTGATTATGCGTATGGTGGGAAGGTAGTGAAAGAATTGGTTGATTAGCAAGACCTCGATAGACGATTATTTGGTTCAGCTCAATATTTTTGAGATACTTAGCAATTGAAACTTTAGCAAGATATCTACCTATGAGGTAATCCCTTCTTCTTTTCACACGATATATTTTGTTTAGGTCTTCTGTTTCACGAGGATCAAGACATTCTAATGAAAGCTCACTCTCATTTTGCAAATACCCAAATGATATAATAAAGAAATTTGAAAGAAGGGATGGAAATTGATAGTGAATAGTTTTTGAAATGAATTTAGGTCCCAAATTCAATATGCTTCCCCTTTCATTATTGTGCAACCCAGCCTCCATCAATGACGAAACTTGAACCAGTACAAAATGATGAAGAATCTGAAGAAAGAAAAAGGAGGATTCCTTGAAGATCCTGAACTGTACCTAATTTTCTAAGTGGTGTTCTTCTCTTGAGTTCAGATAAAATCATTTTATTTTTCCCATTTATTTCTCTCGAGAAAAATTTCGTATCGATAAATCCGGGTGCTACATTATTGACTCGAATATTATAATCCCCCAATTGAACAGCTAAAGACTTTGTAAGTTGCTCTATTGCTCCTTTTGATACACAATAACCTATTTTCCCACTAAATTCTCCTACTTTTCCAAATATTGAGGATAAATAGATGATGGATCCTGATTTTTGCTTCATCATCACTTTTGAGACCTGCTTACTTATGATAAACGCTCCATTTACATTCACATTTAGAATGTGACTAAATTCACTAGTCGAATAACTAGTCACATTGGTTCCACTCATTTTCTCGTCCTCAATGACTGCTGCTGCAGTTATGAGAACGTCAATTCTTCCCCAATGATTTTGAATTTCTTTTACAACTTCTGTTACTCTCCTCTCATTTGTCACATCACACTTGTATAATTTCACTCTGTCATTTTCGAAAAAAACTTCTCTGATCGGCTCCAGATTGAAATCAAGGATTGCTACTAATGCCCCCGCTGACACTAGAGTATGAACAATGGAAAGACCAATCTCTCCTGCTCCACCAGTTATTATCACAACATGATCATTTACATTAAACATGTTATTATCAATCATTATCCTTTCCCTCTTCTTTTTCACTAACAATAATTTCACCCTTTAAAACAATAACATTGTTTACAAATGCCTTTATTTCCACTTCACTTAGCATGCCGATTTTTTTCTTTATTCTTGCTTCTAAAATAAGCTGGTCACCAGGAATTACTTTTTTTATAAATTTCACATTCTTGATTGCGGCCAAATAGCCTACCTTTTCAGATGACTGATTATTATTAATTTGCTGTGCATCATATGAGTATACTATTGCAGTAAGCTGCGCTAAGCTTTCTACTAACAGAATACCAGGTACTACTTTTTCCTTCGGGAAATGTCCTTGAAAATATTCTTCATTAATTGATACATTTTTTATCCCTTTTGCAAAATTTCCAGGTTCAAGATCAATTACTTTATCTAATAGTAAAAAAGGGTATTTATGAGGCAATAATTTTATAATTTCATCAATCCCTAAACTAATTCCCATAATAATATACTCCATTCAATTATCAATTTTTTATAAGCATATGGTTGAAATTCCATGACCCAATCCAGCTTTCGGGCCTTTCTCTAATTTGCTCTTCAAAACATTGAAAGGTGCTCTTAATAGGTGCTTCATAATCTCTTCCTGGTACGTTTATTTTGTGGTTGAAAATAATCTTTAGTTTGTTTTCTTGGGTAATGTACACATGGAAATGAATAATTGGTTTAATTGCCCTTTCAGACAACTTATATGAACCTAATGGTACGCCTATTTGTGCTCCTAAAAAGTCAATGGTCTCTCGTTTTGGTCGATTCACTGAGGTAGAATGATCTCCAGCCATCACAAGTGTCTTTTTTTCCATTAACTTTTTATAACAATTCATTAAAAGGAATTCATCATTAACTGCAAGGTATTCATTTGAGGATTTATATTTTCCAACATTTGAAATTGATTTATAACCATCTATCGCTTTCTCGTCTGCTACAACCACCAGATTTTCATATCCCATTAATAAAAGAACTGCAATACCTAATTCATAATCCCCATGATGCTGAAATAAAATAACCCCTCCAGATTCATACACCTCTTCAAACAGTTCATAATTTTCAAACTCCACATAGTTATGCAGGTTATTTCTATTCAAGAGATTTAGAAAAAATGAAGTCAACATCAAAGATTTTCGATATTGTTCAAAAATCCCCTGTGATAGTTCCTCTTGATGAGAAAGATTCGTGAATTTTAAATTTTCACGAATCTTTTCGACAACTTCATTTTTGTACTGTAGGTAACCTACATGCTTTTCATCAAGTTTTCTTAGCTGAATTAAAATTTGTAGAAATTCATCAGCTGTTTGATCATTTAATGCATGAAATAAAGGATTGTACCCTTCTAAATTATCGTATTTAAATATATTATTTCTTTCATAATCATATATATTTTCCTCTAAAGTTACGGCAGATGTTTCATCACCTAATATGGAATCTTCAATAAGCAATTGAACAGTTTCTGAAAATTCCTCCTTAGTCAATGTAGGAAAATTCTCCTTTACCTTATGAAAGATTTCCTCTTCACTTAAAGTTGTCTCCTCTAAAAGTGTCAAAAAGTACCACAGTTCCTCATTTTGTTTATATTTTTTTATTACTTTTTTTCTTTTATCAAAAAAATGGATAAAATCAGGGTCTTTTTTAAATTCAATAAAATTCAGAATATGTAACATATTAATTTAATTGCTCCTTTTCAATGACTTCGGTTAAAAAGGATGTACAAGCTTCAGAAATCTGAGAAGTTGCTATTGAAAAATCATGACCAGTTCCGGACAATTTAACAAATGTAGAGTCAATATTCTTTTTTATCAGTTCATCATGAAATTCCACAGCAGCTTGATAAGGTACTCTGATATCATCCTCACCGTATATTAATAGGGTAGAACTAGAATATTGTTCAATATAATGTAAAGGTGACATAGATCTTGAATTCTTTGATGGAAACCACTCTTTCATCATAGAACTCCAACTTGATGGAACGTGCTTAATAAATGCCTCTAAATCCGTCGGTCCTCCCATGCTGATGACTCCTGAAATTAAATCAGGGTATTTACCTGCACATATCAATGAAAGATACCCTCCATAACTAGCTCCGAAAAGAATAAACTTATCCTGTGAAAGACCTAATTTCCGAGCAAAATTTATAGTTGCTTTAATATCCTCTGAGGGTTTAGTTGACCAATCTCCATAAACTTCCTTTTCAAATAGTTCACCATAACAGGTACTCCCCCTGAAATTAGGTAGCATGACATGAAACCCTTCCGAAACTAATATTTGTGGCAATATAGAGAATTGATAACGGTTTGCAGCATGTGGCCCACCATGTAAATAGATAATGACAGGAGCTTCATCATACTCATTATTTTTATAGAGTAAAGTTTCTATTGAAGTACCGTCTTTACTCCTAAATGTTTCTATGCTTGGAATTATGGAACTTTCATATAGTGAAAAACTCGTGATTTTTTCTACTTTTCCGCTACTCCTTATCCTATATATATTTTTCCTTTCCTTCACTGAAGAGGTACTTACCAAATAATCTTTCCCTACCTTCTGGATATCGTGAATGACTCCTTTGAAACCATCTAGTATTACTTTTTCCAATTTAAAATCTTCGCCTAAGATATATAATTTATCTACGACTCCTTTACGAACAACATTAACCCATTTATTTAAATCTGAATTATACAGTACACAATAACTTTCATCCTCAATACCTTCTGCTAGTTTCGTTATTTGGTCTGGATAGATGTAACGGAAAATGCATAAACTGCCCTTTTCCTCGCGACCTAAAATCATACATTCCTTTTCATTCAAAAAATCTACTGATTGAATGGAGCTCAACTTAGAAATTGAGTGCAAATCGATTATGTTTTCCGAGTGGTAAAATAATGCTTTGAAGGTGGTGGAACTATACATTTGAGATATAATTGCACTTTCTCCATAAGGTGATACGTTTAATATAGACGATACCCCACTAGTCCCTTCATAAATTTGATCAATCTTCCCTGTATTAAGGTCCAGTTTAAAAACGTTATTTTGGTCACTACTGCTATTTCTATCTACATAGTAATAAACATTCTCCATACACATTCCATCTGTAACTGTGTCACTAATCAGAATCTCTTCCACATATTCAGATGCCAAATCATATATAAAGTGTGAACATATTTCACTAGAATTTATAATAGAAAAGAATACTTTTTTATTGTTATCAATAAAATTAAAACTGCCAAAGTTATACTTCGTTTCATAGATTATATGCTCAAGGTCCCCTGTATAGGAATCAAATAGATTCAACCTTTGAAGATTATTTACAGCGGATGAAAAAAGGATCTTCTCATCCGCTTTAGAAGTAACAAATTCCAATAATCCCCCTTCCATCCCTTCAATTTCATACATCATTATTTACATTAACCTCTTCTCTTGATAATAATAAATCAGTTATCTTCTTTAGAGATTCTAAGCTAGTTGAATACTGTTCTTCTTCTAACTTATAGTCGAACTCCAATTCTAATCCTAGCGCAATATCAAATGCATCTATAGAATCGAGACCGACTCCTTCGGGGTCAAATAATAACTCTTCTTCACTTAACTCACTACTTTCTATTTCTAATCCAAGCCGCCTAATAATCATTTCTCTTAATCGATTTACTAATTCTTCTCGATTTAATATTTCAGTTTTCATTTTTTATTTCCCCTCTCAATTTATAAATGAAATCCACCACAAATTGGTATCATCTGTCCATTAATTCCTCGTGATTTTCTTGTTGATAAAAAGTATGCAAGACTTGCTACCTCAGAGCTCTTTCCAATTTCACAAGAAGATGTTGAATCTAAGTATCTTTTTATCATTCTTGGTGAAACCTTTTCCGTCATGTCTGTCTTGATAAGACCAGGCATCATTCCGTTGACTCTAATTCCATATCTTTTTAATTCTTTTGATAATGACTTTGTAAAGCCAATGATTCCTGCTTTTGAGGAAGAATAGTTTACTTGTCCTACCGATCCAAATTTCCCATTGATAGATGACATATTGATAATAGTTGGATCCTTACTATTTTTCATCATAGGTATTGCATATTTTGAACATAAAAATGTACCTGCTAAATTAACGTTTATCACATTATTCCAACTATCTATACTTAGTTCTGTAATGAGATTGTCGTCGGTAACCCCTCCATTATTTACCAGAATATCAAGACAGCCTACCTTTTCCTCTATTTCTGAAAAAAATTTTAGTACCTCCTTTTCTTCTCTAATGTCCAATCTCCGTATTTCGGGACTGAAGCCCTTATCAATCATATTTTGCTTGAAAGCCATTGCCCCTTCATAATTTGAAACATACGTTGCAATAACTTCATAACCCTCGTATAGAAATTTTTCTGTAATGGCAGCTCCAATACCTCTTGTTCCACCAGTAATCACCGCATACTTCTTTTCCATAATCATTGAATGAATACCCCTTTATCAATCGTGAAAGAATTACCATATATATAGCCTGCTTGATCCTCAGTAAAAAAACTTATGGCATCAAATAACTCCTCTTGGGAAATGATATCCTTCTCATTAACAAAATACTCCCTTTTAATTTCCTTGTTTGATAGGATTTCATTTATATCTTCTAAGAAGTCTACTATTCCACATTTAACAATAATAGATTCACTACCCAACCTACCTAAAGCGTGAATGTTTGATAGAGTCATTCCTTCTACTTTCCATTCATGTTGAACAACATGTGTTGAATTTTCAAAAAACCTAGGAAATATAGAAGCTAGTGATAAAATGGTTATTAATTTTACTCTAGTAGAGGCTCCTCTTAAATATTCATTTAAAGTTGTAATAGATTGAATAACTTCCTTAGACTCTTGAATTATTGAGGTCGATTTCAAGTAATCCAGTGGTCCAATAATAACAATGGCTTCCTCGTTAAGATGCTGCTCAAAGTGACCTTCCCAATTAATTGAGTTCACTGTATTGAGAAATTTAGAATTCAGCTTTACAACATGAAATCCATTTTGACTAAAATACCTTTCAGCTAGTTTAGAAAATGTCGTCCATCCATGGGGAAGAATGATTTTCTTCTTTGAATATTTCATCTCCATTACTCTACCATCCTTAATATCCGGTTAATTTTTTCTAAAGCAAGTTTTAGTTCAGTAGGTTCAAAACTAAAAGAGGGGATAATAATCAGACAATTACCATTTGTGGGAAACAACAAAATATTCAATCTTTTCGCGACATAGCAAATTATTTCCACCAGGTTAAAATTAGGATTCATCTTACTTGGTCTGTCTTCAAACCATATGCCCCACATTAGCCCTTCTCCTGTAATTCTCTTCACATGAGAATTTTCAGATGAAATTTTTTGTAAACTTTCCTCTATTTCTTTTTCTAATTGTTTAATATGGGTTAAGACATCATTTTGTTCAATATATTCAATTGTTTTGAGCGCCGCTACACAGCCAATTGGATTTCCTGATGATGTGAATCCATGGTTAAAAAACTTTTTATCATTTTGATTAATTCCTTTGAACCCTTCATAAATAGCAGAGGTACTAAGAACCACACTTAATGGCGCATAACCACCGGTTAGTCCTTTCCCCATACACACAAGATCTGCTTTAACTTCTGATTTCTTTAAAGCAAGCCATTCTCCGACTCTTCCCATACCTGTAGCAATTTCATCAGAAATAAACAAGATGTCATTTTTTTCACAAATTCGCTTTATTGTTTTAAAGTAACCGCTCGGGGGAATTATCACACCACCCGAACCTAGTATCGGCTCAGCAATAAATGAACAAATTCGCTCGGTCCCAATTTCATACACTAAATCTTCCAGAGCATAGGCACACTCTAAGTTACAGCTTCCTTTTTCTTTTTTGAACGGACAAAAATCACAGTCAGGGGCAGGAATTTGGAAAGAATCCTCTAGTAGTGGGCCAAAGGCTTTTTTATCTTCTTCAATTCCACATACACTTAAAGCACCAAATGTTGAGCCATGATATGCTTTTTCTAAAGAAACAAACCCTGTTTTGAATTTATATCCTTGATTGTAATAATATTGTCTCGACATTTTTAGTGCCGTATCTACTGCTTCTGAACCACTAGAAGTAAAGAAGGAATGTTCATATCCTGTTATTTCATAGAGTTTTGTGGCTAATTTAATTGCGGGCTCATTTGAGAAGCAAGCATTAGATGCAAATGGTAGAACTTCAAACTGTTTTTGAATTGATGCGATTATAGATTGATTACTATATCCCAAACAAACATTCCAAAGACCAGAGGATAAGTCAAGATAATGTTTTCCCTTATTATCTATCAAAGTATTATCATATGAATCTACAAAAACCGTTCCACCCCAGTCATTAATAAATGAGTCCATATCTGTCCAGGAAAGCCAAGACGAATGTAAATTGTATTTTTCCTCTTGTCCAATATTCATTTCTATAAACTCCTTAAAACTGTTATAGCATTATATCCTGAAGGATCAAAGTCAACGACTAATGAAGTGAATATCTCTTCTGGTTTTTCCCCACCCAAATTTAACATCTCATAATTTTCGTTCTTGTGAAAATTCCTTAATGGACTGACTTCATTTGAATGTAAAGAATAACCTCCATCCGCAATTGATAATAATGTGCTTGCCGCATTAAGCTCACCTGTGATTGATTTTAGTGAAGTAATATAGGGCGATGATTTCTTGTTGCATTTATTAACCATTTCTTGATAGATGCTTAATTCAATGTCATCATAGTAATCTGACCGTGCATTTGAAGAAATATAATCAATATTGTCCCACTCTATTTTCGAAGTTTCCAAAGCATTTACTAAGGTGTTCAGCATAATATTTTTTGAAATCTGTTTGTCCAAACTATAAGAACAAGACACATTATCTATATAACAAATAGGATTACCACCCCTATTAATACAATGTTCCTCGCTTTCAATTATTAAGGATACAGACCCTTCACCTAAAATCAGTCCGCTTTTACTACTATCAAATGGGCTTGAAAATTCTTCATTATTCCCTTTATTAGCCAAATAGCCTAAATGATTATATGTTTTGTACAATGTCGGAAAAATCAAGTCTACTCCACCTACTATGCAAACATCCAACATGTTCATTTCAATGTTGTCTATTGCATAGCTTAAAGCTTGTAAACCTGAATTCCCTGCACCATTTATAGTTGTACTCACACCTTTTGCATTATATTGGATACTTACTTGCCCTGTAGCCTGGTTGAGTACAGTGTTTGGAAATAGTAAAGGACTTGCAGCTTCTACTCCGTTCTCATTGATATCATCATGGAATTTTTCTGTTACGCTAAATGATCCAAATGATGTCCCAGTAATATTTCCAAATCTTCTTTGGGTAACCTTACTTACATCTAGATCTGCGTCCTCAATAGCAAACTGAGTGCTTAGAAGCAGATACTTTGTTAAATTATCCATTCTCCTTTGCTTATTCTTTGGTATGGATAGACTTTGATTTACAAGTTGTTTATCTACAATTCCAACCTTTGAAGGATAACACTCTCCTTTATCAAATGAAAAAAGAGATTCTGTTTCTCTTATTTTCTTTAATATGTCCCTTGTTCCTACCATGTTATCACCTGGAGTGACAATACCGATACCAGAGAGTACACATCTACCGCCCATCATCAAACATCCCCCATCTTTTCAAATGCTAACGATACGGAGTGACCCCCAAAAGCAAAAGAATTACTAATTGCAAAATCGACATTTTTACTTAAAGCCTCATTGGGACAATAAAACAGATCGCATTCTGAATCTTGATGCTCATACCCAATAGTAGGAGGTATTACGTTATTCTTAATAGCCAAAATGGTTATGATGGCCTCTAAGGCTCCTGCAGCTCCAAGGGTATGCCCATGCATAGACTTGGTTGAACTCACGGGAATTGAATATGCATCAGAACCAAAAAGATTTTTTATGGCTAAAGTTTCCATCTTGTCATTTAATAATGTTCCGGTCCCATGTGCATTGATATAATCAACAGATTTTAAACTTTTTTTTGATTTTTTTACTGCTTCTTCCATTACAAATTGAGCAGTTACTCCACTCGGATCAGGACTTGTTGCATGGTAAGCATCATTTCCAATACCATAACCGGAGAATCTAACCATATTTTTTGCTCCTCTTTCAATTGCAGACTCCTCCGCTTCTAATACAAGGAATGCTGCAGCTTCTCCAATCGATATTCCTGATCTATTTTTATCGAATGGGCGACAATAATCCTTTGCGAGAGATTTTAATGCGGAGAAACCTAAAAAGGAAGTTCTACTTAATAAATCAAATCCTCCACAAATCACTCGTTTACATTTTCCAGTCTCGATTAGGTTATATCCATAAGCTAATGAGTTGGCACTAGCTGCACATGCTGTCACCATTGTTGAGTTTGGTCCAGAAATGTTGTACCTTCTTGCTAAAAATTTCGATACATTATTCCATAATACTTCAAGAGGTAATAATTCTTTTTGATTAATATCTTTCCCCTCTAGCCTATCTTTCCATTTAAAGAAGCTTTCATTTCCACCTAAAGAAGTTCCAATTACGATTCCTGTTGATAAATCATCTTTCTCAATAATTAGTTCACTTGATTTTATAGCCTCATCCATTGCTACAAGAGATATTTGAATAGATTTTTCGAACATTTTACTTAATGGAATTACCTGTTTTATCTTCTCGATTTCTATCTGCGCTCCATTTAATGTACTGAATCCAGAAGTATCAATGTTCTTTAGTCTACTTATTCCCCGATTACCTACTAAAATATTTGACCATAATTCCTCGATATTACTTCCTAATGAAGATACTTGCCCTAACCCTGTGATTACAACACTCATAATATAATCCCACCTAGATTATCTATTCTGAAACGCTACTAGACATTTCTAATTCTCCGACATGCTGTGTAAAGCTGTCTTTTGAATCTCTTATTGAAAAAACAATTAAACCTATAATATTTAATACACCTAGAAATACCATTGGTGCATAAATAAAACCAGTGAACTCTCCGACTGCACCAAAAATCATAACGACGGCAAGTGATAAAATCGCTATAAACATACGATTCATACTCAATACCCTTGCCTGCATTTCAGAAGTTGTCCTCTTAATTCTTACGGTCTTTAATATGGACAAAGGTACAACTAAAAACCCTAAAATGCTACCAAAAACGGCACTTAACATAAGTGGAGTATGCGCAACCGTTAACGAGAACAACGCCAGAGAAATGAGAATACTAAATATCCATAGTACTGTTAAGTTATGTTTTTTTATTACATTTGTCAGAACTACACCTACAGCAATTCCAATGCCAAGCCCATAAAGTAAAAATGAACTTTCTATAAATTGCTTATCGACTTGTGCCCAATAATAGATAATTAAACTGGAAGAGACAGTATGAATTGTCCCTAGAATTGTATACAACAACAAATTATTCTTTTGATATGTAGATGACTTCATGTATCTAATTCCTTCTTTTAACTCTTCCCACGTGCTTATCTTTTCCCCTTCATGTTTTACCACCTTTTTATTTGGCAATAATAGTGATAATAATACATTCAATAGAAAAACACTTGCCATTAGCAAAAAAATAAACTGTGGTCTAATATTATCAAAACCAAAATAAAGGAATACGATCCCAGAAATTGTTCCCAACATTACGAGGCCACTTGAAACGGAAACATATCTACTCATATTTTCTTCAGAAATAATAAGCTTAATAAATGCCTCAGAAGTAATACTAATCATCAAATTTAGCAAGGTCACCACCAAATCTACAATTAGTACAATTAGAAAAAAGTAGGCAGACGAAACAAATTGTCCAGGAATCCAAGCTATGATAAACATGATTAAATTTGCTGTTATTAGAATGAACTTACTTGATTTCCTATCAATAAATGCTCCTAATAATAAAGTTACACATATTAATGCGATAGATCCTAAATTCGCTATAACACTATTTTTAAAAATACTGTTACTATTTAATTGCATAAAATATAGAATCGCAAGGGCATAAGTTGAAGATACTAACCCATCAGTGAAATTAATTAGCAATAATATATTCCCATACCTTTTCTTCATCTCTAAATCCCAACCATTCTCATTCTTGATAAAATATCCTTTGTTAAACATTCATCATTCAAAAGAGCAAGTCAGCGTTTTCTGTAGATAGACAGACAAATTGGGTATGGAAGACTTCTTCATACCCAATTTGTCTGGTTTTTTGATGTACTGATAATATCAATTGCTTTCTAAGTCCCTTGATGAATTATCATAATTTTGTAATAACGATATCCACTGAAACTTCTTCTTTTTTTACTGCTTTCATTATTTTCACCTCCTCTAAATAAGGTTCATATTTGAAACAAGCGGTAGTATAGATCTAGTAATTCGGAACTAATTTCTACCATTCTTCCTTCAAATGAAACACTTAAAGAAATAACTTACAACCATATAATATCATTTTTCTAAATATATCCAAATTTGTTAAATTAATTATTTTATCCATTTTAATCCAAAAAAGTAATGAATAAGGTCAATTTCTTTAATATTCTATATATATATTCTTTTAGGAATATTTCAATTATTTTTTATAAAAAACGATAATTACGGGACAATTAATGCAAGCGAAAGGACAATATGCCTATGAAATCATTAATAAACCTGTAAATTCCTCATATTAAATATCTAATATGAACTGCCTTTTGTTCTATATAGGTGTTTTCTCATATTCCCTTGCCAATCTTTCTTTGTTTAAATCTAATGAACTAAAAGATGAGACTGGGAGAATAGTGTTTTAGCCAAAGAAAAATCCTAACGATCTTCGAAATTCCGTAATGAAACTCGAATTCGTTCGGATTTTTTTATATAACATATTTTTATATAACATATAATGTGTACTTTTACTGGTTCAAGCTGTTGAACGGAGCGCAAGGCTAAGACTTCTACGGGAAATGCGGAATATGTGAGACCCCGCAGGAGAGGCACTGATTTGGAATTTCTGTAACAAAAAGTAAATTAGGGTTATATTGAAGTTTTTGATGGGCATAAAAAAAGCCCCCTTGGTACGATAGAGAGTGTCATACATGACCTCGAAGTAAGTATCGAAGGGAGACGATTTTACACAAAATGAACGCCTTAAGCAAATCAATGAACAGACACTTATTATAGGGATGGATATTGCCAGACATTGATGAGGGGGGAATCGCCTTATCCAAGCGCTTAGTTTTCCCTCAAACAAAATAGAAACATTTGAATGTTGGGATAGCTAAAGAAGAAGCCTTATTTCGCTTTATGTCGTAAACTGGTTAAAAAATTTTTTTAAAGGGAACACAAACGCTCCAAATACTTTCATTATTTAATTTGACCGGAAGCCTGCCCCTTATTATTGTAAATAGGAATTGATAATACTTAATGCTCGGTTATCATTAACATGAGCATAATGTCCACCATTTAGATTTTTAAAAATAATATTGGGATTCTTTATTCGATTAACTTGACGATGTAATTTTTTTTGAAATTTAATTGGTTTGTCCTTACGATTCCCGTATAAAACAAGACAGGGTGTTTTAATTCGGTTTAACGTTTTTGGTAAATTCCAACGATATAATGCCAAGAGAAGACTAAGGCCTTTTGAAGAAGCCTCTTGTTGATTTTTCATTGCATTCCTGATGAATTCATTGTCTTCAAATCCAAAACTCTTGATTTTTTCTTTTATTTCTTCTTGAGAGATCTGTTCTGTATTAGTACTATTGTTTTTTTCTTCTCCTAAAAATCTTTGTCCAAAAATCCTATGTAACATACTTATCATCGGAAGGAAGTACCCTACTGAACCAAACATATCAACCGGAAACCTTTCAATTCTAGCAAAACCAATATCAAGTAAAATCATCTTTACTACTTTTTCAGGATAATAATAAGCAAAAGACATTCCGATACCTCCACCTAGAGAATGACCAATTATTGTAACTTTATCTATTTTTTTCTCTTCTAAATACTCATTTAACCAGTTAGCTGCATCATTCATTTTCACTATACCATCAAGCCCATCACTCCTACCAATTCCAGGCAAGTCCAGCATATGAATCATATATTCATCTACTAATAATTCTGCTATGGGCATTCCGAAATTACCTGCCCAACCCGTACCAGGTAAAAATATAGCTGTTTTTTCTCCCTGTCCACATACTTCTGCAAAATGTTTCACAATCAAATTCCCCCTAGTTATTCTTCATTTGGAGCCGTACTACACGCTCGGTACATTTAAGTATTATAATTATTATTCAAAATTTCCACTGTTATGTTAAGTGCCATTAATCTTATTCTTAATTAAGTAACTCAATAATTCCAGATACAATTTTACTTAATCGTTAATACTCTGTTTTCTTCATGCTAGCTTCAACTGAGTGTAAACCGTCCATTGATTTCCTATGTTCTTCTAGTAAACTATCCACACCATTTATAGATTAACTTCAATAAAAATCCTGACAATCCTTCCTAGTAGTTCTTTCAAATTGGTCGCTCTCCTTGAATGCAACTCAATTTGGGGTAGAAGGTCCTTTTCACGCTTTATATGTTAATATAAATCAAAATTTTTTTAAGACCTAGTGGCTGTCTCACTAATTTTGTTACATGACCCAATGGGCATCCGCTAGTATTTTTGCAATGTGACTAGATGCCATGTCGTTTCATTCTGCCAGCTTCCTTTCCACTTCGTCTCTTGTCGGCATTCCGCCCTGTGCCCCGAATCCGGTAACCGAAAGCGATGCGGCGCGGTTTGCGAATCGGAGACTTTCTTCCATTGATTGTCCTTCAGCCACGGCTGTTCCGAATGCGGCATTGAAGGTATCGCCTGCCCCTGTCGTATCAACGACCTCGACCTTGAAGGAAGGAACGAGAATTTCTTTTATTCCATTATGGTAGCGGACTCCCGCTGCTCCTTCGGTTATGATGACTTTGTCGGGATATTGTTTCAGCGCTTCCGACGGCTTCATTCCGTTAAAAAGGACATCTGCTTCGTGTTCATTCGGTGTCAGGTAGCTGACACCATCGATAACTTTTTGTGAAATCTTTCGTGCCGGAGCCGGGTTTAGTAGCAATGGTACTTCAATCTTGTTGCAAAGGTCTGCCACATACTCGACTGTTTCCTCCGGGATTTCCTGCTGAATCATGAGGAGATCGCAGGTTTTGAGGAAATCGGCTGTTTTCTCCACGTACTCTGGTGTCACAAGGTCATTGGCTCCTTTTACGACGACAATGCTGTTATCCCCTTCAGCAAGGATGATATGAGCGGTGCCGGATTTCTCACCTGTAACCGGTTCCACATAGTTCGTATGAACACCGTTGCTCTTAAAGTTTCCCAAGATTTCTTTGCCGTACGGATCATCGCCGACGCATCCGATCATGTAAACCTCAGCCCCAAGCCTTGCTGCTGCGACGGCCTGGTTGGCTCCTTTTCCGCCGGGTACCGTGTCAAAGCTGTCGCCAAGCACTGTTTTCCCTGCTCCGGGGCGTTTCGCTGATGTCACCACCAGATCCATGGATGAACTGCCGATCACGGCAATCTTCGCTTTTTTCATCTTCCTTCATCCCTTTCGTGTTGTGTTTCGCTGTATGAGTTCAACGGGAAGCTGAACCGTTGTATCGATGTCTTTTTCTTTTTTTATCAATTTCATCAGAAGTGCAGCGGCCTGCCTGCCCATTTCGTATGCCGGCTGCCTGATCGTGGAGAGCGCCGGATACGAAAGGCTGCTCTGAGGGATGTCATCGTAACCGATGATCTGTACGTCTTCAGGTATCTTCTTCCCGAGCCGGAGTGCCTCATGGAGAATCGCAATCCCGACAATATCATTGCTCGCGATGACCCCGTCCGTATCAGGATAGGTGGCGAACAGTTCCTCTGCCCAGCCCTTTGCTTCTTCAAAGGAGAACGAAGTCGTGGACATCACGGTGAAATCGACGTCTGTCCCGCTTAAGTACTCGACGGCTCCACGGAATCGGTCCTGTGCCGGCTTCACGTGGGCCGGCCCCTTCATGACGGTGATCCGCTTCGTTCCTTTTTCAACTAAGGTCTTTGCCGCCAGGCGTCCTCCTTTGCGGCCGTCCGCATAGACAGCAGGATAGTTGTCCGTGGTTCGGTCAAGGAGGACGAGTGGGAGATTCAATTCACTATACAGCTGATCATGCTCCACATGATTGGTTGCTGAGATCATGCCGACGACATTGTTCTGAACGAAGGTCTGGATATAATCCAGCTCCTTCTGGATGTTCTCGTCACTGTTTCCAAGGAGGAGCCTGAACCCTGCCTCGCTCACTTCATCCTCGACCCCTCTTGCCAACTGCGGGAAGTATGGGTTCGTGATATCCGGAAGCAGCAGCCCGACCAGTCTCGACTCCCGTTTATAAAGGGAGCGGGCCACCTCATTCGGGCTGTAATTCAGCTTCTCGATCGCCCCCAGCACTTTCTTCCTCGTCTCGGCTCCTACATAGCCGTTATCATTCAGCACCCGGGAGACCGTCGCCACCGACACCCCCGCTTCACTCGCCACATCCTTGATTGTTGCCACGCTTGTCACTTCCTGTTCGCTTGGTTGGTTATTATGTAACCGGTTACATATAAGGTAACATATGTTTGTAATCGTTTGCAATAGTTTTGTTTGTTTTGTCCTCTTATTAGGTTTATTGAATGTTGCCTGTCTCAAAAAAAACCACCTCCGATATCAACCTATATTACAGAATTTACTAATAATATATCATTTGTTCCTTTATACTTATTTTAAGGGGTGAAACAATGAAAAAAGGTTGGATTTCAATGGTCGGTGGATTTATTTCAGGCTTGATTATCGCTTTCTTTACCCTCGAATATGATGGCTGGAAATACATTACGGTCAGTGGTAACGGAGAAGTAGAACAAGTCATTCATGAGCTTGATTTTAACCTGATCACAAACACTTTTCTTCTGATGATCGCCTGTGGAATTATCATGTATTCGATATTATCCATGATTGAAAAGAAGAAGTCTAAAGATTAAGGGGACCCAAAGGTTTTTTTATTATTTCTAAAAGATCAACCATGTTCTTGATAAGAGGTATATCCTAACGGGAAACTTAATTCTATTGGGTTTCATCTAATTCAAAAGGGGGCGTTATGATCAAGTATTGTTTTTATATAATAATGGTTGCCTTACTTCTTGTCGGATGTTTTGATGATTCAAGGGATTCAATAGTTTTTGAGAAGCTAGAAGTATCACAGGATGAAGCTGTTCCAGAGTTCACTCTACTAAGCAAGGAAGAGATGGACAATACAACAATGCGATACACTGAGGTCGAGATAGCAGAGGTGGGTGAAGAAGCTGCTAGACTGTATGTTGCAGATAGTTTTTCTGGGTTGAATGACCACTTTTCTTCAGGATTGGTAGACGTTATCGACAATGAGGGTAATAAGTATCGTGCAATATATATAGGTGAGTATTATGAAGAAAATTTCGGTGCGGAAAACAAGTATGAAAAAGAAGTTTTAGAGTTGTATCGTTCAAGGAAAAAGGCAAAGGAAGATGATATGCCGTACATCGAGTTCAAAGAAATTGATTAGAATTTAAGTTATTCCATTATCGGGGCAGGATAGTGAAAAAGCAATAAGAGAAAAATTCATAAAATAATATACTTATAAAGAGGGGGAGATAACATGATTTTAGAAGATAAAAAGAGACCAGATATGGTTTTGGAGAAGGCTATTAAGAAGATCAATATTCAGAGTGAGTACAAGACTTTTGTAGATGAGTATACAGCTAGCTTGCTTTCAGAATTCAATGGGAAGATTCACAGTATTTATATATGTGGCTCAATTCCTAAAGGTACTGCTAAGCCATTTGAGTCTGATGCAGATTTTACAATAGTATGTGAAAGACCCGAAGATATAGATTATGATAGAGTATCATGTCTGAAGGACCAGATTTTACTAAAATATCGATTCGTAACTAAGATTGATACGGTTATTTGTTCACTGGATGATGTAAGAAGTAAGCCCAATGAATGGGGATTTTGGATCAAGATAATCTGTGTTTGTATACATGGTACTGATATTGGCGAAGAAGTACCGCCTATTCTTATTTCACCTGAGTTCATATTAGACTTGAATTCAGACACTCAAGAGGCAGTGGAGCGCGTTCGCGGATTTCTATCTAATGCCAATGATGATACACTGAAATCTAGATATACCAAAGGTTACTCTAAGAAATTAATTCGTGCATTATACTCTTTGGTTTTAGCAGATACAGGGGTTTGGCAAGATGACATCACTAAGATGAAGAGTGCGATATCAAATTATTGCACTATTGATTCAGCTTTAGTGGACTATCTGTATGCGTGTTACATGGATAGTAATGTAGATGTTGAAGAATTTCTGGGGATTGCAGAAGAAGTATATAGTTATATTGAGAAGGCTTTAACTGCATTGGCTGCTTCCAGAACTACTCCTTCAGAAATATAATTTTTTCGTGCATACTCGCTAATATGTCGCAAATAACTTATATTCCAAAACAAAGAGACTCGTCAATAGACGAATCTCTTTATTGCTGCCAGTTTAAGTGTCAAAAAGAGTGACACTATACTTATGTACGAGCACCTCGAATCGGTACCCTTTAGACAGTTCCCTTTAGTTTTTATAGATAATCCAAAAACACCCCCGGATGATCCGTCATCACAACCTTACCATCCGCTTTTTTCACTAACTGCAATTCTTCCATTTCTCTACAAAAACTAAAAAGAGAAATTGAGCTTTTCAGTACCTTCATCTATTTATTGAATCCATTAACTGAAAGAAGTATTGGGGTTGATGAGTCTTATTCAGGTGATACCATGAATGTAATGTCTCCGGCGTAAACACATCAATTTTTTTCAGTACCTCCATCGCAAATTCCAGAGGAGCTATTCCTGATGCCGTAATTAAATTCCCATCAGCTACCGCTGGTCCCGACTCATAGAACTCTTCTCCTTTATAGTTAGGACATACGATTTTAGTATATTCCAAGTTATTACTTGTATGCTTTCTGGTATCTAAGTACCCCATATTTGCGAGGCCCTCAACTGCACCACAGATGGCAGCCACAATCGTGCCAAGCTCTAAAGCGTGGCTAATTCTCTCCAAGATCGGTTGATGAATTTCTTCATTCCAAGTAGTCCCTCCCGGTAAAATCAAAAGATCTTTGCTCTCAAGAGTACATTCATCAACCGAAATATCCGGTTTTATGCACAGTCCTCCCATCGTCGTAATCATTTCTTTAGTAGCTCCTACTGTCATGACTTTTATAGGTGCTGCATCTTTTTTGAAATATCTTCCTGAGTTTAATTCAGCCATTAAATATCCATATTCCCAGTCGGACATTGTATCAAATACATAGAGAAAAGCTTTTGTTGTTTGCATCCAATCACACTCCAATCACCATTGATATAGCCATTATAATAAAACTTCCCTGACAGCTAGCGTCAGGGAAGTTCTCATACTTGATGAAATTCTATTAATTCCGCCAAAACTTCAATAATTCTTTTCTTAAGACTGATTGGCTCAATCACTTTAATCGAGGTATTGTACGGTAAAAGTAAATAAGGTACATAGGTATGTATCACATCTTTTTCAAGAAGAAAGACGGCTTTATTGGACGACCGTACTTGTAAATAATGCCCTAAAAACCAATGTTGGCAAATATCATCCAATGCACTTTTTCCCCCATTAAGAACCAAAGAAATAATTCCTTCCTTATCTTCTATCGTTGGAAGAAGGCTTTTCACGAAAAAGTCACGTGCTGAAAAGTTCTCCGGCCGGATAAACGTATTTTCGGTTAGCACCAAACTTTCCATTCGATCCACTCTAAAACTACGGATATCATTTCGAAGATGACAAAACCCAATCACATACCACTTGTTATTCCAATAAATCATTCTGTACGGATCGACCAATCTTTCACTTAACGGCTGTTCGCCACTTTTATGATAAAGAATGTTGACTGAGTACCCGTCAGCTACGGCCTGCTCCAAATCTTTCAAAAAAGGTTCCATAGGGTGTGAACGTAATCGACTTATGACTTCAAGACTCGATACATGTTGGTTGAACTTTGTTTCCTGCTCTTGATTGGAGTGGTGACTTAGTTTAGATATGGCCCTATCGAGTGCTTCCCCTCCATAATATCCGGCTTCCTCTGCAAACACAGCCGCATGAAATAGTGAAGTTTGCTCCTCAAAATCAAAAAAAAGCGGAGCCTCAACAAAATGGTTCAATAAAGAGTATCCACCGTTATGTCCTGGTTCTGAAACGATCGGTACGCCACTTGTAGAAATGGTATCAATATAACGATACACCGTCCTTATATTCATCTCTAGCTTTTCTGAAATTTGCTGTGCCGTCACTTTTTTACCTGAACGAAGCATCCATAGAATGGCTAGCATATTGTCAATTTTGGGCATATGATTCCACCTCTATATAATGAGTAAACATCTTACAATAAAGAATATATCATTTTAATTAATCCTCTTATGCCATTAAGTGAACCTTGAATGATCAGGGAAAAAACGCTAAAGATTTGCTTCCCGATAGATCTTAAGCTATAGCCCACGTGTTATATTACGATTTCCATTCGTGTTCCAAAACACTGTATAGTAATGAATCTCGCCAACCATCTTTCATTAACAAACCTTCACGCATTCTACCTTCTTTGGTCATTCCAACTTTCTCCAAAACTCTTGATGAACCTATGTTCCTTGGGTCACAGGTTGCATATATACGATGAAGTTTATGTTCTCCAAATCCAAAATCAATTAATAGCGTTGCAACTTCTGTGGCTATCCCTTTTCCCCAATAATCTGGATTAACAATATAGCCAATTTCTCCAACTTTATTAGTAAAGTCCCTTATATTAAACTCTCCAGCTCCAATCAAAATTCCATCATATATTATTGCAAAAATAAACCTTGTTCTTGGGTTTTCTGTAGAGTCTTTTATCGCTTGATTTACAAAATCCTGCGAATCTTTTTCTGTATTTGGTCCCCAAGGTTGATATTGACAAACTATATCTTTTGATGCGTATGTATGTACATCCATCCAATCACTCGTAGTAAATTCCCTTAACCATAACCTTTCATTTGAGAGACTACTATTACTGTTTTGAATTATAATCCCCTCCACCTATCCTTTTTTTACTAAACTGCCCTATAGCTTATATAAGAATTTAAATAGGAAGTACTAACCTGCCTCAATAATCGAATAAGAGCAGTAGTTGGACCAATGAACACATCTTCAATTATTGCCCCGCTACTTTAAGAATTCTTAATTAAAGCCGTAGTTACTGCTTCAGTCGCATGAATAACTGTTGTATCAAACAATGGAACTTCTGAATCTTCGGGTTTAACTAACAATCCGATTTCTGTACATCCCAAGATGATTCCTTCAGCTCCTCTATCCACTAATTTTTGAATAACACTCATATAATAATCCTTAGATGATTGTTCCATTTTCCCTAAACACAACTCTTCAAAAATAACTTTATTGATGTTGTTTCTTTCTTCTTTGTCTGGAACCAGCACGTTAATTCCGTTAGATTGAATCCGAGATTTATAAAAATCTTGCTCCATTGTATAGGTAGTCCCAAGTAAGCCAACTGTTTTCATATCGGCTCTTTGAATTTCATTTGCTGTTGCATCCGCAATATGTAATACCGGAATGTTGATCCGTGCCTCAACATGATCAATGACTTTATGCATCGTATTTGTACAAATGACTATGAATTCTGCACCTGCTTTTTCTAAAGAGGAGGCAACTTCTCCTAATGCTCTACCCGCATTTTCCCAATCACCTTCAGCTTGATAGCGTTCAATCTCTTCAAAGTCTACGCTGTATAATAGACACTTTGCTGAATGTAAACCTCCTAATTTTTCTTTTACTTCTTCGTTAATTACTTTGTAATACTTTACTGAGGATTCCCAACTCATTCCACCTATAAGTCCAATCGTTTTCATCACTTTGTCCCCCCTGGATTTCATTTGACTCAACTTATCTTGCAATACTTTTTTTCTAAATACATAGAAGATGTATATTGATTAATGCCAAAATATTTAAATTATCCTGAATATTGAAACTGTTCCTTCTACAAAACTGCCCTCTAGCTGAGGATGCTAACATTTGGTTACTTAAGAGGGCAGCTGTTTAAAATCACTCGGAATTTTAACGAGAAGATAATTTTTAGTCCACATCTGTGTGGTCGCAATTAAACTATTATCATCCTTTTCAAAGAATAGACCAGCACCATCTTTATCTTTAAATTCCCATCCATTTGAAACAATCAATTTCTTTATATTTTCATCAGCAATTGATATACCTTTATCCTCACTACTTGTGATATACCAAATAAAATCCCCTTCCACTGCAATTTCAGCTATCTTACTATCCGATTCTTTTAGGTTATCAATTGCTTGGTTTGCTGATAAATTTTCTATTGGAAGAGAGGGATAATATGGTTTATTTACAAATATGAACACACCAATAATAACTATTACAATACCTAGAATAAGTCCAATCTTTTTCATCTGATCACCCCTTTATTAGTTTTTTAATCAAGATATTTCTATAAAATCCGTTCTTCAACAAAACTGCCCCTTTACTTGAACAAAGGGCGGCTGCGTGTTAAGCGAACTCCCTTATAGTTGAAGAATAATTACTTGTTTTCTACATCCTCTATACGTTTTTCTAAGTTATTTATCCTTTCATTAGTGGAGTTTTTCATTCGATTGGACACCATTTTAAACAACGAAACAAAGAATAAAACTAAGACAAAAGCGCCAAGTAAATATCCGATAATGATTTCCATATAATCACCCTTCATATCTTTATTCCATAATATATCTTGCTTCTTTACTTGAAGAAAGGGGCGTTTTTCAGCAAATGCTCCTGTTAGTTTAAGAGTAAATCATTACAATCTTTAATAAAAGCAAGTGTCTTCTCAAATAATTTTGGCTGAGTCTCGAAATAGGTTAGGTTTAATGGGAGGTTCTCAAATAGTTTTACTTCGTCAATTTCCGATACAGGTAATTGACCAGTTCCCTGTATTCTCGCGAAGAATAACCTCCCAAAAATTTTTTGACCGGAATTATTCATTGAGTAATCGCAAATGGGAAGTAAATCAGCTTTCTTGCTCCCTGTTTCTTCAAATAACTCTCTTTTAGCTGTCTCATCAATTGTTTCTCCTGATTCTCTATGCCCACCAGGAATTTCCCAAGTGTTTCGGTCCTTGTGCTTAACATAAACCCACTTATCTTTATAAATTGCACTTATTACAGCAAATTTTAATTCTTTATCATTTACTGATCCTATATTATAGAATTCAATTTTCATTATCACACCTCATATTATAGTTAATCCTTGTTAGACTAAACTGCCCAATAATGGAAGAAGACAATTGGCTAGATCAGTTGACTGATCTTCAGTTATTGCCCCTATAATTTATTATTAGATTCTTTTTTCTTCTTTATAGAAGTCGCTACAATAATATTCACCAATACACCCAACCCAAGGAAACCTGAGAAATAAATACTTAATATGCCTGCTCCAAAACCTTTATCTATTACATCTAGGGTAGCAAGTAAAAAAGGCAAGAAAAACGCTAAAATGGCTAAGAATATTACCGTAAGTGTTGGTATAAATCTTTTTTGGTAGCTAATTTTTATCGTCCAATAAACAAAAGCTACCACTATAAATAACGGAAAAATAAATCCTGCCAAAAAATTTAAGACTGATGTATTCAAATAATTCCTCCTCTGACGGTGTACTTTCACTTGATTTCAACCCAGTTCTCCACCTTTTTGAATTAGACATAAGGCAAGAGCATTAAGTTTCGCTTTATTCAAGTAACCTGCCCAATAATTGAATAACATTAAAAGGGCACCCTTTGTACCTTAATTGGCAAGGGTTCATTAAAATCTTTTATTTCTTATTGAATAAAGGGATGAGAACCTGTCTAGCGCTGTTTCCCAATCCACATATTTATTTTCTTTTATTGCATAAAGCAAGTTATGAAAAATCGGTTGTAATCCATAGAAAGACTGTACTCTGTTAAAGATGGACTCTTTGTCTTTAACCTGATAAAAAGATAGAACTTTATTTGTAAAATCAGGACCGAAAGACCAGTATAGCCCGGCAAAGTCAAATGCAGGGTCTCCTATTTGTGCATCTGTAAAATCGATGATACCACTTACAAGTCCTTTGTCCTTTTGAAAAAGAATATTTGCTATTGTCAAGTCTCCGTGGATCAATACCTTTTTGCGGGTTAAGAAAATAGAATTATTAAAGAAGTTCTTAAAGAGGTTATTAATTTCTGTTTTTTGAGGCTGTTTTAGGTATGGATAAACTAAAGTCTCTACAGAGTTATATAAGTCTTCCCAATATTCCTTGGTATGGATCGGTACTATCTTTGTATCCTTTAATTTTGATAAGTCAATACTATGTAGTTTTGTAAGGAAGTCCCCTATAATTTCTGCATTTTGTGGTTTTAATGTATTAATAACTTCTAAGTCACTTAAAGATTCGCCATCTAGATATTCATATCTCACACCTCTAAATACTCCATCTAAGTAAACACATTCATATTTAGGAATTTGAACCAAAGGGTTCTTTAACTGCAACTGGCTCATCAAAGCCACCTCATCTTTAACCTTTGCTGCTATTCCTTTCGACTTCGGAAACCTAAAAACAATATTATTATTCAGAATGAGAATGTCATTATCCCATCCATTGATATTTGTCTGTACTTCATTTATCTGGATATCCGGATGTGTCCTTTTTACGATATCTATTAATGATTTACCTTCATTTGTTGCAAGCCTCCAAAATACATTTCATTATTCCAATTATTTCAAAATAGAGCAGCATACTCAAGGGAAATTCAAACAAAAAAAGAAGCTCACCCATATTCCGGATAAGCCCCCGTTAACTTAACAATGGATGAAAATGAATCATAAACTTTTTGCTATTTGAACGATCTCCTTAATTATAGAATCAACTTCCTTATTATTTCTAATCACAAATAAATAATCAGCTTCCCCTTCTTCTGGGTCCACAACATCCTTATTCATAGAACCATTCTGCTGACTAACAAGCACTTCCTCAAAGTTAGAATAACTCCCCCTTAGTATATTGGCACTTCGTTGACTTTTAGTTACTCTTTCACGAAGAACTTCATCAGGAATATCAAAATGAACCAAGATACTTACAAACGCATCCCTATCATATATTTCTTCGAGCAAATATTTTCTCCCTTTTCTAGTACGATTAGCACTACTAGCAATAATATGAAAATCCGTATGTTCTTTAGCATAATCAATAATTACCTTTGATATAGAATGCTTTAGAACGTTAGGTCCTTGTTTTGGTAATAGATTTTTATAATATGTATTTAAAAATTCAGCATTATTATCTTGGTCCATTATAAAAGAATTGTTTAACTTACTTTCTAAAGCTTTTGCGAATGTAGTTTTTCCACTATGGGTTTTACCTACTGTGATAATAACTAACCTTTTCATAATTCCTCCTAAAATTAAATTACTTTTAGTTGAATTTATCCTAAGTTTGACGAACACCAAAGTATACAAGTTTCGAATATTCCGTTAACCTGCCCTTTACTTGAAAAATGGGTTTATAACAAGAACCAACTAACAATACTTAACCCTACGAGAATAAGGCCAATTGTTTTTTTGTAAAATTGAAGAATGTATCCTGCTAACAATAGTAAAATCGCACCCCATTTAAAATTATAGTAATCCCTAATATTTTCAGCGATATAACCCATCCAAGTAGCAAAAACCAAGAATAGTATTAGAAAAGGAATTAGTATATTTATTCCTACTCTCAAGACACTCATCAAATCCCTCCTCTTTCCTTTTTTCTATAATAACCTTTTACTAATTAGACGAAGCCGAATTATTTAAGTTTCGATTTATTCAACTAGCCTGCCCGTTAACGGAACAAAGAAAAAGCTGGAGATCAGCTGCCCGATCTTCAGTTATTGCCCCCGATTGCGGAAGATCCATTATGTCGGCTTGCGCTAATTGAAAGATCACTACCCGTTATTTTTAATACAATGTCTCACAACAAAAAAGGCTCTAAATCTAGAGCCCAGTTTGATTTATCTTCTAAATCCACCTTCTGAATGAATAATCTGACCTGTAATCCAATCTATGGCCCAAAACAAGAAAAGGACGCATTCTTCAATAAAGGCGCCCGATTCTGGAAGTATGGGCCTCTTTCCTCAAGAACTCCAAAAGCTATTTCTTGGATAGAAATATCTCACATTAACGAAAAATATAGTCCCCAAAAGAAATAACATAACTGTAAGCCAGCTTGCAATGGCAGAAAATTCGTCTTTAAAAATAAATACACTTGCCCCATTAACAAATACCATTACTGCCATAACTATATACAAACCCACTACATACTTCATACAGAGAGCCTCCCTTTCCCAGGGCCTTTACAAGAAGTTATTATCTTAAATGGCCCTTATATGTAAATAGGGTACAGACTTTTATGCCATTATCGCCCCCGTTAATTGAAGGGTACCGATTTTAACTTATTCATATTCTTTAAATTTCTCCCCACTCTCATTAACCACAGAAAATTCTCCCTCAATCTCATCTATACCTATCAGAATATAGGGATTTTCTTCGTCCGTCTCCGTACTTTTCTCTTCAACAGTTATTGTTGTGCTGTTATTCGACACATCTGCTCCATTAAATTCCAGAGCCTGGTTACTTGTACCTGATGAAACAACCACCATTTTCTTACCTTCTGATATAGTAAAGACTTTGAACCCTCTAAAATCCGTGTAGTCATTTTGTAGTTGCTCTACATAGTTCTTTACACTTTCCACTTCATCCAATTTATTTTTCTCCAACACCCACGTATTACTACCGCAGGCACTTAGAAAAGCAATCATTAAGACAAATATTAAAAGGTACATTTTCTTCAAATTAGTCACTCCTCCTCTTTAGTTAGACGATTTATAGTTCACCAGTGTTTCGATTATTCCGTTAACCAGCACTTTACTGGAATAGAGGGTGGTTGATTGTTCAGCAAGAGTTCCTCTACTTGAACATCTAATGAAAGACCTAAATTTTCCTTATTGTCACTTTTCATCTTCGTCGATATTCTTGCCCCATTCAAATCCAGACTTCCCCATATAATAAAGAATGCCTACGGTAGATAGAATACCTAATAATGCTAAAATAAGTTCCAAATTGATCACCCCTATATTTCCTAATTCTGTTGTTATTCAATTAACCTGCCCTTTACTTGAACAAAGGGCGGCTGCTTGTTCAGCAAACGCCCCCTTTAATGGAGGAAATCTCTAGGTAATGTTATTATTTTTTGATGGAACATTCTCTCTAATAATTTGTTTAAATAGCTTTAATTCTTCAATTGATTCAAAAAACCTTCTCGGTATTACGATGGATTTATTTTTTGACACATATAAAAGAAACATAGGAGGGTCTTCTCGAACAAAAACAATTTCATTCCATTCAATATAATTTATCGATCTACCTCTATTTTGATTTATCCCTTCTTCACTAAATGTATAAATGAATTCTTTCTTTATCAATTGGTCACTCTTATATTCTCTTGTAGCTTTTATTCTAATAACTGCTTTGGCGTAAAGAAAAAATATTACTGAAATAAAAACTGAAACCGTAGAACTCACAAATAAAATGGCTGCCATTTCTCCAAAAGAAAAAATGTCTCCTGGATTATAAAGAAAGTAAATACTTAAAGCAAAGAACAGTATAAATGTAGAAAGCGTAAACCATATAACCCATCTTCTACTATGAAAAGATGAGAACTTTTTATATTCTTTAAACGTTAATGTGCCACGCACAGTCAGAACTTCTTTAGAATCTATATCTGTGTTGCTCAATGGACACTCCTCCTTAAGTTCAAATTTTCAACTCATAATTTAAAAACAATGTTACATAACCAATATATATTAACTTAAGCATCTTCCATCAACCTGCCTAATAATTGAATAAGGACAATAGCAGGATCATTGATTCTGCTATTGCCACCGATTGTTGGATACTGCAAATAAATAACGCTACTTTTTAGTGGAGAAGCCTTCAAACAATAGTCCTCCAAGTGGTTTGTAAACTCTATTCACAAAATCGACAAATGGTTGTTTATTGTTACCTATATAGAACTCGTTTAGAGAATTGAAAAATTCATCATAAATACCTTCATCAAAAGAGCGTAAAGCCCTAGTTAGTCCTTTCCCTCTTCCAGACCATTGTTTGTTCAACCTTAAAATAAAATCTGGCATTTCCAATGAAAGGTTATTTAACGTTATCAGAGCTTCTTCATTGCTTTTCGCATCTATAAAATCATCTAATAAGTCTCCAATGAAGTACCTTGATGCTTTTATATATTCTTCAGTTAAGGGAACAGGTCCACTTGATACGTGTTGAAAAGCATTGTCTTTGACTTGTAAATATTCGTTATTATTTTTTAGAATTTTACCTTCGGAAATCATATTACCTAAAATAGGTCTTCCTTTTTGTTTTTCTCGTTCGAATTCTATCAAATATGACTGATAGTTATGGATAAAAGCTTCAATTCTCCAATCATAAAGAACAACACTTTTTCTATAACTTTCCGAATTTGCATCAAAGATAATTATGTCTAAATCAGAAGAAGGCGTTTCTTCTCCTCTGGAAGCACTCCCAGCCAATATAGCAAAATCACTATTTGGAAATTCTTCTATAACAAAACATTTTGCAGCTTCAACTGCTGATTTCCTCATTTTTTAATCCCCCTTCCATTCTATTTCTGTTATTCAAGAATGCTGCCCGTTAATCTAATAACTTCAATAAGATAAACGTTAATCCTTCTTAGATCAACGCCCCCTTAAATTGAAGATGCCCTAAGTTAGTATCTTTGGTTTTCAGATGATTTTTTTAAGATTCCACTTATAAATTCAGATTTGGCTGAAGTATAAGATGTTCTGTTTTTCACTGAATTAGCCAAGTTTTTTTTAAATTTTTCATACTCCATTAGTGCATCTTGATTATTACTTAGATAGTCCCTAAAAGCCAAATGCCTTGCCAACTCTTCGCTATCTTTATTGCAAACATATAGATGGTGTTCCATCCATTGTGTATCCTTGCCGTCCCACGGAGTAAGTTCATCTTTTCTTCCAAATGCTTCTCTACCTCTAAAGCTCCATTCTTCTTGATAGTAGTACCCTATTTTTTCAAGCTCGTTAATTACATTTGGAAAAACACTGTTATCCTCAATTACAATATCAATATCCAAAATAGGTTTAGCTGCCAAGCCAACTATAGATGTACTTCCTACGTGTTCAATCTCAATAATTAAACCACTTAAAGAATTGCTTATCACTTCTTTAATTATTTTAAAAGTCTCATCCCATCTTTTATCATACGGTAAAATTTCTATTCTAGGAGATGGCAAAGCAAAACCCACTTTAGTTAATAAGCGTGCTCCATTAACATATGAATTTTATTGGTTAACTTATCTCTCATTTCTCTATGATCATAGTCAGAGTACTGATATTCAGAGTTACGCCACTTTTCAACAGGATATTGCCAAACAGGATCAGGAAGCCTTTCTTTAGGTTCCCAGCTATAACGAGGGAACACATGGGCATGTAGATAAGCATCTGTATTTCCATAAATTGAATAATTAACTCTTCTAGCATTACATACCTTTAAAATAGCTTCTCCTATTAAACTCATGTCTAACAAGAATTCACTTCTTTGCTTAAAACCCAATTCTTCAAGTGAACTATAGTCTCTAAAGGGTAGTAGTACACAATAACCCGGTAGGAATTGAGTATCTCCAATGGCAACAAAACCACTTCTCATTTTTGTCATCACCATTGGATTTTCTCCAGTATGTGCTGATGCTATTCTGTCTTTTTTCCAATCTTCATTAATACCGCTTTTCATTTTTTCCTCCTCTTTAATTTTCCTGTCCTTTATTTTGTAAAAAAGCTGTCACCATCCAGACCGGAGAAACAATAAATGTCGTTTCTCTCACCCAAATACCTGAGCAGATATACCAAATAACTCACCATTCCTCCCTGGCATCTTTGTTGAATTAAGCATCATAACTGGCGGACTACTCACTTTTAAAAATCCGCACTTCTCTACGGCTTTTCTAAACACATCATTACTTGAAGGTATATCAATCCTTAATTTTCCTTTATGCCCAATTGCCAGCTTATCCAGAATGACAGATGCTACCTGAGAATCTATTGCCACAATGGGACCTATTATGAGATTGATAGGGTTTAATATAGATAGTCCAAACCCTACAATATTTCTTGTGCTATTCTTAACTACTATACATTCCTCAGATTGATTGATCCTATGCTTAAGGAAGCAACTTCTCCTATCTCCATAAGCCGCTTCATCCAATTCAATAATCTTATGTAAGTCGCTTGCTCTAAATCGTTCAATGGTAACTGTTCCATGGCTTAAGTGAGAAGGTGAATAGGTGTTGCATATATACTTATGAACACGATCAACGATTTGGAATCCCATTTTCTCATAGAGAAGCTTCCCTTCTTCAGTCGCAATGAGCATGATGGCAATGTTACTTGAAAGGGAATTTATACATTGTTGCGTTGCTTCTTTACCTAATCCTATTCCTCTATATTCTTTGTTAACTATGACCATCCCAATGGAAGCGACACTCTTTTCATATGGTATGATGGCCGCACTTGAAATAATTTTCCCTTTAGAATTCTTATGTCCGAATACGTTACCTGCTGACAGCACTGTATCAATTTCTCGTTCATCATAGTCCCACCCAACTGATTTAGACAGTTCTATTAATGTCGGGATGTCTTTCCTGTCAAACTGGACTAAATGTAGTTTTGATACGTTACCTGTAATCATTCAGTTTTCTCCTCCATTGATTCCATATATTGAGAGAATGAACTCCTATCATAGTTCCTATTTAGAAGAAAAGAGTTTAGTACTCTTCCCGTAGAAGACCATATACATCAACATCTTCATACTTACCGAGAAGTAACCTATTCTGCCTTAAGACTCCTTCTTTTTGTAAACCAGCTTTTTGTAACACAATAGATGAAGCATGATTTCTGGAAATAGCCGATGCCCAAATCTTGTTCAAATGTAAATGATTGAATCCAAAATCGAGCATCATATGTACTGCTTCCGTTGCAAAACCGTTACCCCAATATTCTTTTCCAATCCAGTAACCAAGCTCACCTTTATTATTACTTTTATCTATCCTTATGGTAATCGTCCCTATTACTTCACCAAACTCTCTATTTGTAATTGTTAAGGGATATTCAGTACCTTTGCGAATTTGCTCAGGCTGAATGGCAATCCACTCTTCCGCGTCTTTCAATTGATATGGATGAGGGAGACCTAGAATGGTTGCCAAATCTTTATCGTTTGCCAGCTCTGAAATTCTTGGGGCATTTTCTTTTATAAAAGGTTGTATGATTAACCGTTCAGTTTCGAGACTAATGAACATAATAAAACCTCTTTTCTTGAACTTGCATGGAGTACCCGTGATGATCAAAAAGTCTTTTTAAAATATGTAGCTGATTCATCATATCCAATCGATTTGTAAAACTTATCTGCTCTTCTTGTCGCAAGAGCAACCAGCTTAGATCCTCGCTCTATTGAAAGACTCTCCACCTTAGACATTAAGCTTCTACCAATGCCATTCCCCCTATCATGTTCAACGACAAACAGCTCTTCAACCCAGCTGACTATTCCGTTCGCATAAAATGCTGGATGATGAAGGACGAGTACATAACCAATCAGCTCTTGTTCCTTTTCAGCAACGATTAAATCTACACTTTTGTCCACTAGTAGTGAATCAAAAACGATTGCAAAATCTCTTGAATTGGTCTCAAAACTGGTGGCTAATTTCTTTGCCAGTCCAAATAATTGATCTTGATCGCTACATTTCACTCTTCTGTATAGAACTTCCACAGACTCCCCCCTCTGTCCTATCCTTTCGGAATACTAAGGATCTTCCAGTCTTGATTCTTAATTTGTTTGCCTATATAAATAATTTGACCGAGGTGATAGCTTATATGAGCAATTTCTATCTGGATGGCGTGCATGACACTACATGATTGATTCCGAATGGTGATGGTTTTCATTAAGTCTTCTTCCTTTAAGTTTTCAATCACTTTGAAGAGCAAGTCCCACCCCTGATTCCATCTTTGCATTAAGGAATCTTTCGTGAAGTGTTGGTCAATGAATTCCATATCCCTTTTCCTCGTTTGCTTTTCCCCATCAGAAATAAGGAAGTTGACCCAGCGTGAATTCATATTTCCATGAAGGTGTTGAATAATGACGGCGATACTGTTCGATTCTTCATTTGGTTTCCAGTGCCATTGAGGTTCAGTCAGCTGTTCCATGGCCTCTTCTGCACGCTTTTTAAAATGGGTAAACTGCTGCTTGATGAATTCTAGATAGGTAAATTGAGTACGATCCATGTTTCAACCTCCGCCTCTACACTTTATGATAGGTAATGCCCACTCCCATATTTTCTAATAGTGAGTAATACTTGGGACAGGTTTTTGAGACAGTACTCGGGTTATTTACTTTTATACCAGGAACCCTAGTACCTATTAATGATAAGGACATTGCGACCCGATGATCATCGTGCGTTTCTACTAATGCCGATTTCGGTTCCCCTGGATAAACGGTCAAACCATCCTTGTATTCATCAACTTTGATACCCATTTTCTTCAATTCAGTGCATATGGCACTGATACGGTCTGATTCATGGGTCCGAATATGTTCCACTTCCCGAATGGTAATCGGTCCATTGGCGAAAGGGGCAATAGCAGCCAAGGTGAGTGCTTGATCAGACATTTCCTTCATACTAATTTGAAAACCACCTATTAATACTTCTGGTCCTTTGACCTCGATCCAATTCTCCCCTTTGGTAATCTCACAACCTAACCTTTCGAACACGTCAAGCATCTTACTATCTGGCTGATTCGTCTCCGGATTTACATTTGTCACTTTTATACTGCCTTTATTGATCGCAGCCAAGGCAAAGAAATAACATGCAGTAGAGACATCTGCTTCTAGCTGTATGTCTCTGCCTTTATAACTGTCTCTGGGAATCTCAAACTCTTTAAAGTCTTCGGAATAGGAGACGTTCACACCGAATTTCTCCATTAAATCAATTGTGATCTTTACATATTCTTGTTGAACGATTTCATCCATGACCGTAATCTTCACATCTTGTTTAGCCAGCGGACTGGCAAGGAGTAATCCACTTATGAATTGGCTGGATGTCTTCCCGGAAATACTAACTTCACCCCCAGAAAGTCCACCACCTCTTATTTCAAGAGGGAAATAACCTTTTTTCCCCTTGTACTCTATCCTTCCACCCAAGGTATTGACTGCCTCAATTAAAGGCTTTATGGGACGTTGACTCATTCGTTCACTGGCTTCTACATTCCACCTATTTTCTGAAGATGGGTCAGCTGCTAATACGCCTGGAAGGAACCGGCCGATGGTACCAGCTGCACCAATATAAAGGCTGAGATGATCAACCCAATTTCCTCCACATCCTTCAATGGATATTGATTCGTCTACAATATTTGTCTTCACACCTAATTCATTTAACGCCTTTATGCACCAATACGAATCATCACTTTTTAGAATGCCTGATAATTGGGTCGTTCCATTTGCAACTGCACCAAGAATTAAAGCCCGATTAGTGAAGCTTTTACTACCCGGGATGTTTATGTCTTTTCTTAAGGTTTTAGATCCTAACGGTTTTATTTCCAAAGATTTAATATCCTTCAGTTCTGACCATGGTGATCTTGCTTTTAAATCTAAGTGTGCCAAGAAACATCATTCCTTTGTTTTAATAAGATACTACTCCCTAACTATGAATTTCTTAATTCTATATGGATTTGATTTGTGATCATCTATAAAACCAATTATTTCAAATTATGACAATATACTCAATACTTTCCTGCGTTAACTAGTCTAAGTCCAAAATAAAAGCCTCACACCAATTGGTGTAAGGCTCTTTACAGTTAAAAGTATTTACAATAAAAGTCTTGGCGCAGCTTTCCGCTAAGTTGAGCATAGATCTTTGTCGTCTCACTTTTCTCATGTCCTAAAAGACTTTGAATTACTTCCAGTGGAGCACCATTATTAATTAAATGTGTGGCATAACTATGCCTTAATTGGTGAGGATGAATGCTCTTCTTTATTCCTGCTCGTTTTGATATCCTCTTTATAATGTACCTCACCATATCAATGCTCATCCTATTTTGGGGCTTCCTTTCTGTGATGAATAGACAACCCTCCAGATCGTCTCGTTCATCCAGGTAGCGTTTCAGCCATAAAGAACAGCGAGTATTAAAATACACTTCCCTCTCTTTGTCACCTTTTCCGTGAACAATCACGGAGTTCGCTGAGAAGTTGATATCATCTTGGTTTAGTTTTACAACTTCTCCAATTCGACAACCTGTTGAATAGAAGAATTCAAACAACGCATTTTCTAATGAACTTTGACAAGCTTCTCTGAGGTGTTCAATTTCTATATCAGTTAGAAACTTAGGAATTCTTTTTCCTATCTTTGGTTCCTTTAATTTTGAAGCAGGATTGTAATGTAGGTAGTCTTCATCATGGATCCACTTAAATAGAGATCTGATGCATCTAACCCGATGTCCTAAGCTTGTTGGCTTTAGGTGTTCTCCAGCATGAATAAGGTAACTTTTCAGATTTTCCGTCGTGATGTCTTTTATGTTGATGTCGCCAAAGTGTCTTAACAATAGACTATATTGGAAACAGTAAGCTTTTAATGTTAATGGGGAGTACCCTTCGATTTTCTTATCTAACTGATATTTCTCCCATGCTTCAGACATTCTCATATTTCATCAACTCCTACGAGGCTGCCAAACAAGTAAACTTTGGTTTAAGTGTGCCCCATTAGAAGATTATTTATACAAGGTTATTAATATATATTTCTCCAACCAAAGGGAACCGATCTTCAATTAGCACCCCCGTTAGTTGAAGAAAGTTTTATTAAATATCTAATAACTTTCTTAATTCGTTTGTATCTTTAGCAGAAAAAATAAACCCATTTTTTTCGTGACCGATAAACATTAGTACACTTTCATCTCCCGCCTTACCGAGTAGGAGATGTAATCCTTGAGTATCCCCGTTTGCATAAGTAAGCAATATGTCGTAGTCAGGTTTCTCATTAGTCACATCCTTATCTTGGTTTACTCCTTTGGTATTTTTCAGAACTTCTTCAAAACCTGATATAGTTTCTTCTTTGTTAATCGTTAGGGAGTAGTTTTCATTTAACCCACCATATCCTCCAGATTTTGAAATTGAAACTTCAGTTATTGTATCTAATAATGGCATTCGTTCTTTTGTGGATTGGCAACCAACTAAAGTAATAGCACCATATATCAATAATGCTAACACCATAAACTTTTTCAAAAGTATTACCCCTCGCTTATTTACTATAAGCTTATTTTAACAAACATTTATCGACATTCAATAAATTTATGTTTTTTATCAGTATATTATTGTTGTTTTATAAACAAACCTATTCAATTCAGGCAAAAATCAAAAAGCATTTATCCATATGAGAAATGCTTGATTGTACTTTTGTTATTTTTTCATTAACCTGCCCAATAATTGAAGATGGGCAATAGCAAATTATCAATTAGCTGATCTTCCGTTATTGCCACCTATTTTAAATAAGACTATGCACTATTGGTCAAACAAAATCTAAAAGCATTTTCAAACTTCTCCTAAATTTTCATAACATTAAAGTTTTGTTAGGTGTAGATTATGTTCCCACATACCATTTGGCTTTAGTTAATGACATTGGAAATTTATGCTAATGAGGTACTATCTACACCGGTAAATGCCTAAATTATTACTCTTGTTTAAACTCTAGTTTACCCTTCAAAACTTCCGGTACATGCTTTGAAGAAATTTCATATTCAATATATGATGGAGTATCCTTGAACATAAGCACAGAAGGAAATGACATAGATGTATTATGCTTTAAATACTCTATATGAAAGGTCAAAATATCATTGTCTTCGTTTTCAAATACCCTATACAGAAAAAGAGATTCTAAGGACTTTCTGTATTCTTCTTTATCACTCTCATACTCTTCCGAAGCACTAATTTGGTTAAAGGGATCTATCATCCCCATATCTTTAAATGGAGGCCTTATAGGATAATACCCATATTTTTCAACAGTGTCGCTCTCTTCGATTGAAAATATAAAATCTATAAATCTCATCTCTAATAATTCGTTTATTATATTTATACCCGGATATGGTAAATCCGAATGCTTTAAGATGTAACCTTTGGGAAGTATTAGTTTAACGTCAATGTCCTCATCATAAGAATTGCCGACGTTTGAGATTGCAAGTTTTGCAACACTAATTTCATCAATATGATTAAAATATTCGTTGTACTCATTGTAAGTTCTAACATCCCAATATAACTCCTCTAATAATGTGTATCGTTCTTTTTCTTCCTCCGTTCCCTCAAATGAAGGACCACTATTACCGAAAGGAAGTTTAAACTGTGAATTTTGCTTTTTTAAGTCGCCCACATTCCAGAAATCATCATCAAGTCTAATTTCATTTTTTTCAGCAAAATCTTTTATAGTACTTTTCCAATTATCACTAATATCTGCATCATTCATAGTTCCCGACACCTTGTTAATGTTGCCCATTAGCTTTTGGAAATCAATATTCTTCAGATAACTAGGGGGTTCCTTAAGTGTATCCTCAGACTCCTTTGAATCAACTACTACCCGACCTGGTAAACCTGTATTTTTTAGTACTTTTATTTTTTTGAGAATATCTTCTTTTTTATCATTAATAAATTTACTGTCACACAAGTTACTCCTATACAAAGAATAATTTTTTTCTGATAATGTATTGATATCCTTTACTTGCATAATAGGCTTTAACTTTTCATTTGTTGTGCTTTTCTCTCCAGAAACCAATGGTAAAAAGTGTAATGCAAGATGATTTGTAAACTGACGCTGAAGTTCATGCTTGTCCTTAATTACAGCATAAACTCCTCTATCTTTATACTTCTCCCTAAAATCCAGAATTTTGTGATACTGATTCATATCGACTTTTGAGGGGTTAATTGGAGCATCTAAAAAGTACATGAACACTTGTTTACCAACTGAAAACATTTCTTCTATTTCTTCTTCTGTGCCTGAACCATACTTTTCCGTTGGTGTACCAAATTTTGTCCAAAAAATTGCAATTGCCGCATCACAATCTCTTACAAATTGTTTATTTAACAATTCTTGAGGTTTATCCCCAGATTGGGGGTAACTATCAGTGGACCAATGCTTAGTAACTACTTCAATATTATTGAGTACACCATACATTCTGTTAAAACTTTCAACACTTTCTTTTATCACATCCAAATAGTCTAATACATCTCCAGGACACGAAATTAATAAATCATATGCAGTAATACCTATTCTTGGCATGCAGCCCGCCGCCTCCTTTGATAGTTTCTCCGTTCATTACTTTACACCTCGGCACGCTTGATATATTACCATAATTATACATACCTTATATCCTTTTATCTATGTATATCTTCATATATCTGCATAAACAATAAAACCGCCATTCAGGTTATTGTTTCCTTGATTGGCAGTCGGTTCAATATCTTATTTTTCAACGTCAAGCTCAACCCCTAACTTAAACTCTACAGTCGCTTTATCACCATCAACATTTACCTTCTCATGTCGTTTCAATACGCAGTAACAGTCTACTCTGTAATAAAGTGATATTCCATTAAATGGCCCTTTAATGAAAGACTGCCATTTAAGCAGGAACTGTGATTAATGTAAACTGGGGACAATTCTTACTTTGCTACTTAGCTTTTAGGAGCATTAGTAGAAAGAAATAGTATAAAAGCGAATTAACAAATCGATTTTTTAAAATTATCATCTCCCCCGCTCAGCTTAAATGTTATAATTATCCAAAAGAAAATTGGAGTAGATAAGATGGTAATGGAGTTAAGAAATTCTTTGATTGAAAAGGCTGTTTATTTAACACCTAAAGAGTTAAATATTTTTAAGAGTGCTTTAGAGTTTACAGAACTAGCACATCTGGGACAGAAAAGGGCTACTGGAGAACCTTATGTTTGTCATCCATTTACAGTGTGTGAAATTCTGATGGACTATAAAGCGGACATTACAACTCTTATAGCAGCTCTCCTTCATGATGTAGTTGAAGATACTGATTGCTCCTTAGAGGATATTAAAGACAAGTTTGGTCCTGAGGTTGCCTTTATTGTAGATGGATTAACGAAGTTTGAGAAAGGTTCCTTAAACAAAGAGCTCTATAATGCCTTGAATTCCGAAAAACTACTTTCACACGCAGCCAAGGATATTAGGGTAGCGATTGTTAAAATAGCAGATAGACTTCACAATATGAGAACGCTTGGTATTAAAAAGATCGAAAAGAAAGTTCCTTATGCAAATGAAACATTAGTCTTTTTCTCTCCGCTTTGTGAAAGGTTAGGGTTAGTTGAATTCCAATCGGAACTCGAGGAACTTGCTTTTAAGTATCTCAACCCCCAAAGGTATGTAAGTGTAAAGAATCTTAAAGTTAATTATGAAAAAATTTTCTCCAACATCTTTCATTATTGTAAAAGAGACATCTTAGAAAATAACCAAACACCTCTTACTGTAGACATGAAATGGCATTCTGCACCCATCTACGTTTCTTATTCAAAACTTCAAGAAGGAGAGTCTCTCTCTAAGCTTTTCACCATTCATATCATCACAGATACCCAACTAAACTGTTATACACATTTAGGAATCATACATAACTCATTCAGACCTGTTCCAAGTATGTTTCGAGATGAAATTTCAGGTCAGCGAAAGAGATTCGATAGCCATCTTAAAACCTCCGTCATGGTTCAAGATGTTGAGGTCAACTTTGAAATCAAAACGAAAAGCTCTTTGAATATGAGTATATTTCATTTACTCAATGAACTTTCTGTCCCAGAAATAGAAGTGCTCAGTTCCGATTTGCTAAGAGATTCAATTCAGTCTGTTAAGGCTGTTTCGACTGATCCTATAGAATTTTATGAATTGATTTCATTCGAATTACTGCATAATGATATTACAATTTACACTCCTAAAATGGATGTAGTATCCCTACCCGATGGTTCAACCGTCTTAGATTTTGCATTCTTTTTAAATCCTACAATAGCAACAAGGATGGGCGGTGCCAAAGTAAATGGGAAACCAAAACCTCTTTATACAACATTAAAGGATATGGATCTAGTCGAAATATTGTTGGAAGGGCATGAAACTGTAAAAGAAGATTGGTTGAACTATGTACAAACCTCAAAAGCAGTTAAGGAGATCAATAAGAAGCTAAACAACTGTTAAATTACGCTGGAACTGGATGTTTCATAAACGGGGATTCTAATAAATTTTGGAAGGCGGATGTAGTTATTCTTGATTTAAATGCATTAACCTGCCCTTCAATCCATTCACTTCAAAGGAAAAAGCGTTAATCCTTTTTAGATCAACGCTTCCTTTCATTTATATATTATTGGATTACGCCTGGTATGGAACGTTTACTCACTCATATCTTCTTCCATATCCTTTTCGTTTAAATGATCCTCGACTTCTTTCATGGATTTATAGCTTGAAACATCTGTCACTTCAAGTCCATCGGTTTCGACTGCGACAAACCCGTCTGAGGATTGGAGAATTTGCGCTTTTATTTCTTTATTCCCGGTCAAGTTGTATTTTTTGACGAGGGTGGTTTTTCCTTTTTCCTCCATTGCTGTTAATTCAGCAGAATAGGAATCGAGGTCCATACCCTTTTGGATTCGTTCCTGCAGCTTCTCACTGTCGAGCATTTCGGCCGCCTGATCTTCCATTTCCTTCGAATCCTGCTGGTCGCTCATTTCTGCCGTATCGCTTGAGGTATTCTCTTCCGGCTCGGCCTCTTCTGAACCACATGCTCCCAGGATCAAGAGTGCGAAAAATAGGTTTCCTGCAATCAGTAGTTTTTTCATGTCGTTCTCCTTTCTTTGGTTTCTACGATACTTTCTCTCATTTATTCATTATCCTCTTAGGGTTTTTGTTAAACATTGGAACATTCTCCATTAATACAAAAAAGACAACCGTGATTTGGCTGTCTCTTCGTCTTTATTTTCCTGAACCGAACTCTTTCCATATTTCTTCTAAAAGCCCCATATCTGTCAGCAGTTCATACCCCGTCAAGGCAAGTGCCTTTGCCCCGATCACAAGGGCACGGTCACCCTCGGTGGATTTCGCCGCTTCCCTGAATTCGTTCGTATGGACGACGAGGGATTCGGGCCCGATTTTGATATAGGGGTGGATGGTCGGGACCACCCGGCTGACGTTTCCGGCGTCGGATGAGCCGAGTCCCTTTCGTTCCGTATCGTCGAAGGATTCGCCCAGTGACTCAATGGAGCGCTGGAATACTTGATCGAAACGGCGGTTGAGCTGAAAGTGATCGACTTCATTTTGGATTTTGATGATATTTAGTTTCGTCCCGGTGGCAAGGGCCGATCCCTCAGCGATCGCTTTTACTTTCTTCGTGACTTCATTGCATGATTCCCTGGTTGCAGCGCGTATATAGAAACGGGCTTTTGCATAGTCAGGGACGATGTTGGGGGCGTCTCCGCCGTGGGTGATGATGCCGTGGATCCGTACATCATCGGTCACATGCTGGCGAAGGGCGTTAATCCCGTTGAACAGCTGGATCACACCATCGAGGGCATTGATGCCGTCTTCAGAGGAAGCTGCCGCATGGGCAGACCTTCCTTTAAATTCGAAATCAAGCGGGTCCACCGCTAGGGTTTTTCCTGTCTGCGTTGTTCGGTTGAACGGATGAACCATCATGCAGGCATCTACTCCTGCGAACAAGCCTGCTTTTACAAAACTGCCCTTCGCACTTCCGTTCGGGCCGCCTTCCTCGGCAGGAGTCCCGAACACCACCACTTCCCCTCCTGTTTCCTCGAGTACGGACGACAGGGCGATGGCCGCCCCGCAGCTTGCCGTCCCGATGATATTGTGACCGCAGGCGTGACCGAGTCCAGGCAGGGCGTCATATTCAGCCAGGTAGCCGATGACCGGCCCTTCTTTCCCTGAATGTTTGCGTGCCACAAAGGAAGTCTCATGACCCGCCACTCCCCGTTCAATGGAGAACCCGTTGGCTTCAAGGAGGGTGGTCAAGGTCTCTGAAGCAAAAAACTCTTCGTTTCCGATTTCAGGTTTGTCGTGGATCTGATGGCTGGTCGACACGAGTTTCACCGCCAATTGATCGACTGCTGAGACGATATTGTTTTTACGATCTGCAATCACTGCTGGTTGACTCATCTCTTTTCCCTCCTAATGCAATTCACTGACCGGCACGAATGTCGGGATCAGGGAATCTTTGTATGATTTCTTGATATGTTCCGCTACGTCATCTTGCTGATAGAGCTCAACGATTTTTTTATAAGTCTTATTGTCTTTATCTTTTTCCTGGGCCGCAATGATATTGATGAACGGCTTGGATTCCGCTCCTTCGATATAGATGCTGTCATCGACCGGGACGAGTCCTGCTTCCACCGCCACACCATTATTGATGATCGATGCCGCAACATCCGGCAGTACCCTCGGTGTCTGGGCAGCAACGACCGGTGTGAATTCAAGGTTTTTCGGGTTTTCTTTGATGGCTTCGAGACCCTGTGACTGATCAAATCCTTCTTTCAGTTGTATCAAACCTGCTTCTTCCAGTAAGAGAAGGGCACGGCCGAGGTTCGTCGCCTCTTGAGGGACGGCTACCTTGCTTCCTTTCGGTAAGTCTTCTACCGATTTATATTTTTCCGAATAGATGCCCATCGGCGCGATGATCGTCGAGCCGATTGGTACAAGGTCCAGATTATGTTCTTCAACGAAAGAGTCAAAATACGAAATCGTCTGGAAGGCGTTCAGGTCGATATCCCCATCGGCCAGCGCCTGGTTCGGTCTCACGTAATCGGCAAACTCCACAATCTCGATGTCAATCCCTTCCTTCGCTGCTTTCTCTTTCATATACTCCCAAATCGGCACCCCGGATCCATTCACTCCGACTTTCACGACTTCTTTTTCTCCAGAGCCGGATGCACTGTTTCCCGAGCATCCGCTCAATAGTAGGGTAAATAATAGAATCGCGATACTTGCCAGGCTGATTGATTTTTTCATATTCCTCTCTCCTATCGTCTCCTGATGATTTTTGATAATGTATTTCCTGCTGTCTGAAGTCCCTGCACCATCACGACTAAAATGATGACAGTCACAATCATGACGGATGTTTCAAATCGCTGATATCCGTAAGCAATGGCGAGATCCCCGAGGCCACCGCCTCCGACTGCCCCGGCCATGGCCGATGCCCCGACAAGTCCGATGGTCGCGATTGTGATATTCAGGACCAGTGTGCTCAATGCTTCAGGAATGAGGATCCCGAAGATGATCTGCCACGGCCCTGCCCCCATGGACTCCGCCGCTTCAATGACACCCGGTTCCACTTCAAGGAGCGAGCTCTCTACCAGTCTTGCAATATACGGTGCCGCAAATACGACAAGCGGTACGACGGCTGCCGCCGTTCCGATCGAAGTGCCCACTACCAATCTTGTAAAAGGGATGATCGCCACCATCAAGATGATGAATGGGATCGAACGAAACACGTTGATGATGCTGCTGAGTACTGAAAAGACGGCTTTATGTTCGAGTAAGTGCCCCTTCCTCGTCACCACGACGATGATGCCGAGGGGAAGTCCGATCAACGTTGCAAACAGGAGGGAGAATGACACCATCGCCAATGTATCCCATGTCGCTTCTATAATTCGTGGCCAGAATAATTCCCAGTTAACTTGCACGCTTCTCCACCTCGCTTACGAATAATCTGTTCTTCCAATATTCCAGGATTTCTTCCGTTTCGTTCTTGCTGCCGATGATCTGTACGATGAGATTACCGAACGGCTTGCCCTGAAGTTCCGTGATCTGTCCGAACAATACATTGATATGGGCATTGAATTTCTTTGCCGTTTCGGAAAGGATCGGCGTGCCCGTTGAATCCCCTTTGAAAATGAGACGGCAGATGCGTCCTTCTTTGCTGTCATTCAATTTATCAAGAACCGATGCCGGCAGCTGATCATTCATGACACTCTTCACAAAGTTTCTCGTCGTCCGGGTCTGCGGGTTGGAGAAGATATCGAAGACGCTTCCCTCTTCCACGATTTCTCCATTTTCCATGACCGCGACCTTATCACAGATTTCCCGGATGACCCCCATTTCGTGGGTGATCATCACAATCGTAATGCCATACTCCGCATTGATTCTCTTTAATAAATTCAGAATCGATTCCGTCGTCTGAGGATCCAGTGCTGATGTGGCTTCATCACAGAGCAGAATCGAAGGCGACGTCGCCAGGGCCCTTGCTATCCCCACCCTTTGCTTCTGCCCTCCTGATAGTTCATCGGGATAATGTTTCGCTTTGTCTTCAAGCCCGACAAATGCAAGCAACTCCTTTACTCTTTTGTTGATTTTATCTTTCGGCCATTTTGCCAGTTTCAGAGGATAGGCGATATTCCCCGCCACCGTCCGGGATTGAAACAGATTGAAGTGCTGAAAAATCATCCCGATGCGGTGCCGCTCTTTCCTCAGATCGATGGCCGATTGGTCCTTCAGGCTGCGCCCCTCTATGAAAATATCACCCGAAGATGGTTTTTCTAAAAAATTGAGACAGCGGACAAGCGTGCTTTTTCCTGCCCCACTGAATCCGATCACACCATAAATCTCTCCCTTCTTCACTTCAAAGGAAACATCCCTCAAAGCGGTGAAGGGGCCATCCTTCGTCTCAAAAACTTTCGTAACATTCTGAACTCTGATCATATAGGACTTGCTCCTTTCCCTATGTATTCTTCCTGATGCCTGGATTTAAGGACATGCCTGAAAATAAAAAGTGCCCCCCTTCATAAGAAGAGAGGCACAAAAATATGTATATGTCCCGCTCTTCTCATCTTTCAAGTCATATGACTTGATGGAATTGGCACGGTATTCATAAGAACCCGTTGCCGAGGTATCGCAGGGCCAGTCCCTCCACCTCTCTTGATAAGAAGATATCGCTTTATTAAGTTAAAGTTATGATGCGTTTATGCATTAGGGTAATGGTAAAGGATTTCAGTTGGGTTGTCAATCCTGTTTTTGAAAAAATTTCATTAAGGAGGACATCATCAAATTGGTTACTTTAGCCTGTCTTTAACTAGTTGTAGCGCTATTTTACGCTTTTCAAAGAGAAGCAAATTGAAGATCGACAAAAAAGTTCAGACGATAAAATTTTGCTGCAAAAAGCACAGATTTTCCTCGGCAGATACTTTTGTGGTGACACAAAATCCGATACGTTCTCACGAAAAAAATCCATTCCTACACAAATCTTTTCAAACGGTTCATCTGGAATAAGACAACGTTACAACACGTATATTGAAAGGAATATTCAAATAAGAGGAGGATTTCATGACAAATCCATTCGTTGCAAGATCGTTGGATGAAATTAGATTCTGGTCCAGGATAATGAAAGAACATGCCTTATTTTTAAGTTTGGGTTTCACCTATGAGCAATCACAACTAATTGAAGAAGCTAAACAGTTCATCACTTTATTTAAAAAGATAGAAGAAAAATTATCTAGATTCACGTTAAATTCTGAATTACGTCAGGTTCAAGCATTCAATAGCGAGGTTTACCAAGCAGCTGCTGCTATATGGGGTTATAAACGAAAGATATTAGGGTTAACCCTTAGATGTGAAATCAGGCATAATAATTTCCCCCTGTTAATTGATCATACAAGTAGGGAGGCTGCCTACTTTGCTAATCGATTAAAGGAACTAAATGAAGGCAGGCTCGCACCTACACCGGATGATGTAATCCAGGAAAATGTATTCTTTTTAAAAATTATGGCTGACCACGCCAAGTTCATCGGGCATCTTTTAGATCCTTCAGAAAGGCAGTTGGTTGAACAGGCCAGAGAATTCAGCCATGATTTTGATCAGCTAATGTTTCAGGCAGTTGATTTAGATTCTATGCGTCATCAATCAGAGACTGAACCATTACTGGATCAGTTCTTGGATCAAAACAGAGTCTCAGTGGTTTCGTTAAGAGATTTTAAGAAAACAGCAAGAGAATTAATTGAGGCATGTCGTATTAAAAGCAATATTCACCCCCTTTTAGCTGATCATACATTTAGAGAGGCTGAGAGATTCTTGGAAATCATTGATTTATTTGAAGCAAATATTAACGGGAATCAAAAATAAGATCATATAATAATTTCAACTTTCAACACTAATTTAAGGAATTGAAAATATGACTTTTGGTTAGAGGAATGCATTGCTTGATAGTAAAAAAACCACACATATGAGACATATCCAAAATGTGTGGTCTTATTTTAATTTGATCTTCAACTATTTATACCAATGGATGTGGTACATAAAGTTCTTCTAAACTCTTAATCTCTTCAGATGTCAATCTGACTGATAAGGAGGACACTGCATCTTCGAGATGGCTTATCTTGGTCGCCCCAATGATTGGTGCTGTGACTTCTTCCTTTTGTAACAACCATGCAAGTGCGACCTGTGCGCGTGGAATGCCTCGATTCGCAGCAACCTCTGCGACTCTTTCCGCCAATTTGCGATCGGCTTCTTCTGTCTTTATAAACAGGGCCTTAGCTACTTGGTCATTCTCTGATCGAAAGGTCTGCTCATTCCACTCTCGGGTTAAGCGACCTGCAGCAAAAGGTAGATATGGTGTCACGCCAACTCCATCATCTTTACAAAAAGGCAACATTTCTCTTTCTTCCTCTCGATAAAGCAAGTTAAGTCTATTTTCCATAGAAATGAACCGAGTCCAACCGTTGCGTTCTGCTACATGTTGAGCTTTTGCGAACTGCCAAGCTGACATGGAGGATGCTCCGATATACCTTACCTTGCCTTTCTTAACTAGATCATGTAGAGTCTCCATTGTCTCTTCAATCGGTATGTTAGGATCCCATCGATGGATTTGATACAAATCGACGTAGTCCGTACCCAAGCGTTTTAGACTATTATCAACTTCCGTCATAATCGATTTGCGGGAAAGCCCCATTGCATTTGGACCTTTACGCATCGGAACGAATACTTTTGTAGCAATGACTACTTCGTCACGGCGAGAGAAATCCTTTAATGCTCTTCCTAGAATTTCTTCACTTGTGCCGTCAGAGTACATATTAGCGGTACTGAAAAAATTTATGCCTAATTCAAGGGCTTTTTTTATGATTGGTTTGCTCTTTTCTTCATTTAGTGACCATGGCGCATTTCCTCGTTCAGGTATTCCGAAGCTCATACTTCCAAGACATAGTTCTGAAACATCCAATCCAGACTTTCCAAGTTTTTTATACTCCATTTGTATAACTCACTCCTTCTGCAATTTATAAAAAAAAATGATTAACTTTTTAAAATTAGCGAGAGACTCCCATTATCACCACGGAAGTTGACGTCTCTCATTCGAAAACGTGCCTGTAGGACCGCCCTCATCAAGAAGAGCAAGGCTTACCGGATGGCGAGCTGCCTGTTGAACGGTTCCTGTCCCTTCAAAATTGTTAAGTTCCGTTGCAGTAAAACCTGGGCATGCAGCATTGACCTTAATACCTGTTGATTCAAGTTCAATAGCAAAAGCAAGCGTGATGGCATTAAGTGCAGTCTTTGAAGGGCTATAAACTGCACCGAACATTTCACGATGCGAATTGTTCGGGTCAGCGTTAAGTGTCAGCGATCCTGAACCACTAGATACATTGACTATGCGTGCGGCAGGTGCTTTACGAAGAAGCGGTAGCATCGCTTGTGTGACAGCAATCACACCAAATACGTTTGTCTCAAACACCATGCGTACTTCTTCGATAGATGCAACACTTGGTTTGCCTGACTTACCTACCTCTTCAAGCTTCCTTCCAGGTTCACCCGCATGCGATATACCCGCATTGTTGATAAGGACGTCGAGACGACCTAACTCGCTACGGATACTTTCTACTGCTGCGGTGATAGAATGATGATCGGTAACATCAAGCTGGATGGCCAGTGCATCTGCCCCAACGCTAATTGCTGCTTTTTTTCCTTTTTCTAAATTTCGTGATCCAACAAGGACAGTGAATCCGTGTGCCGCAAGATCCTTTGAGATTTGAAGACCAATCCCTTTATTTGCTCCAGTAACCAGAGCAATTCGTTTATTATGCATTGTAAACTCCTTTCTGCATGCTACTTTTGCCGTTACTGATAAATTCTTCTAACATTTTATCTATATTCCATTTTCAGTTGACACGTCAACCTTAATACACCTTACCATCTTGTGGTTGATACGTCAACAATGTTATACTCCAGTTATGAATAAAAAAATGATAAGTGAAGAAGCAATGCAAATTTGGCATATGTGGAAAAGTTCATATAAAAACATTTTTGGACGCGTAGTAAAAGACATGTTCGAGAAAACTGGGCTATCGGAGGGTGACTTTGGTATATTAGACCGATTGGATCTCCATGGAAAAGGCAGACTACGCCAACAAGAATTAGCAGACTCGCTGGATTGGACAAAGAGTCGGTTATCCCATCATTTAACGCGGATGGAAAAACGTGGACTTGTTTCAAGGGAACCAATAGAGACTGAGCGAGGAGTCCAGGTAATCATTACTTCGGCAGGAAAATCAGCATTGGATGATGCCCGCCCTGTCGTATCCATGGCAATACGCGAGTATTTTTTAGATTTATTAACCGAACAAGATATTGAGTCGATTACTAATCTTGCAGAAAAAAGCAAAGGCTTCAACGGCTTGTAAAACCCCACCCTCTTAATTGTGTTTTTTGATCTTATTCTGACGATAGGTAACAAAAAGCTGATTTTCCTATTTTGGAAGATCAGCTTTTCTACTTTGTGAAGAAATGTACTTAAGCTAACCTGCCCGTTAGCTGTGTAATTGAAGGAAGGGCGGCTGCTTGTTCAGCCCCCCTTATAATGGGGATAAGAACTACTGTGACAGATTTGTCAGTTTAAAAAATTCAGGTTCTGGTTTCATTATTTTTGTTCCTTTCTGGGATTGAAAATAAATTTCTTTATCATTTCCGTAGTACACCTTAATTTCTAAATTCCCGAACTTAATGACACTTGTTTTCTCTCGATTAGGTAACTTCTCATCATCCCAATTAATTGCCTTATTTATTAGAGTTTTTATTCATTTGACCTTAGTCTTATCTTCTATAACTACACAATCCTCTTGGTTTAAGTTTTCATAGATACAAACGTTTTTTGGTAATTCTTCGATCCATGAAGTTGATTGATAAATAGGAGTCTTATCAAATATAACCTCTGTTTTTTCATCAAATTGATTATAATTTGATGAAATCCATAACTCTCCGTCAAAACCTTCTTTTCTCCATCGAGAATAAAAGCCGGACCAATCATTTTCAACATCGTTATCATCCAATGCTGACTGGACATATTCAATTTTCCAGCCAAGGGATGGAAGTTTATTCATATAAAAGCCATAAATATCTTCCCAACGATACCACATGTCATATTCCTGAATTAGAAAAACTTCTGAACGATTCAAATAAAAGCATGGTTATTTGGACTGCTCACATCTTCTCACCCTCTAGTTAAAGACCTTGAATCAAGATATTTATAGATTAGTTTTCCATTGTCTAATAAATTCATTTCGTTCAATTCACTAATTTTACATAAGCAAATATCCCCATTATTCTGCCCAACCATAAAAAAAGACCAATGGTTGATAAAGAGACTTATAGTTGATTTCCACCCTTATGAAGAACGGAGAGATCTTACGTTTGGAGCAAGTAGCATGGCGATTTTCACTTTTCATTCGTATGTGAATTCTGTCTTACCACAAGTCCGTTATGAAACTTTCCAGATACTTTGCGAGCAATCGAGGATGTTTTATACATTCAATTAATGGGAATATTACATTCCATTGCCCTCCGAAGAACGACAGGGGTAATTTTTTCACTAAAAAATGATCATCAATGAATGAAACTGAAGGAGGCTATTTTTACTATGAGTCGTTTTACCATTCCACGCGATATTTATTTCGAAGAGAATGCACTTGAAGTGTTACGGTCTTTTGAAGGTAAAAAAGCCGCACTCGTTATTGGAGGAGGTTCTGTTAAACGTAACGGAAACCTCACCAAGGTACAGGAACATCTGGCAGCTGCAAATATAGAAACAAAAGTATTGGAAGGCTTCAATACAGAGCCGACCTTTGAAATGGTCAAAAAAGGAGCAAAGGAACTGGAGGAGTTCCAGCCGGATTGGATAATCGGCATCGGCGGAGGGTCCGCTATGGATTCTGCCAAAGCCATCTGGCTCTATTATGAGCACCCGGACCTTGCTTTTGAAGATGCCATTAAGCCATTTGAGCTGCCGCGTCTTCGTAATAAAGCGAAATTCGCCGGTATTCCGACGACAAGCGGAAGTGGTTCGGAAGTATCCAACCTTTCTGTTCTAGCCGATGAAACCACGAACGTGAAATATCCACTTGCTGACTTTGAACTAACACCGGATGTCGCCATTATCGATCCGGTTATGATTAAAGAACTGCCGAAGCACATTGCTGCTTATACCGGTATGGATGCATTCACGCACTCCATCGAAGCTTATGTAGCGAAACCGCGTACGATGTATACAGATATCCTGTCATTAGGCGCAGCTGAAGTGATCAAGGAAAATCTTCTTGCTTCTTATCAAGGCGACCAGGAAGCCGCTAAGAAAATGCACACCATTCAAGCCATGGCAGGTATGGCCTTTGCCAACGCTGTACTCGGTAACGTGCACAGCCTTGCCCACAAAAGTGGTCCAACGTTCGGCATTCCGCATGGCTATGCCAATGCGATTTACCTGCCTTACGTCATCCAGTTTAACCGTGAAGTCGTGGAGGATCGCTTTGCTGATATTGCCCGCCGTCTTAACCTGAAAGGAAATAACGATACCGAACTGACTGATTCTCTTGTTGAATATATCTATCAATTGAACAAAGATCTCGGTCTTGCTACCACCCTTCAGGACTACGGTGTATCCGAAGATGAGTTCAACAAGCATGTTGATACAATGGCTGAAAATGCTATGGAAGATCCATGCACAGGCACCAATCCACGTGAGACTAGTCAAGAACAAATGAAAGAGCTATTTAAAGCCGCTTTCTATGGCAAGGAATCTTTAGTGAAAGCGTAAAGATCAATTGAACAAATACGGAAAGCAGAGCTTAGGAGATTCCCTGGGCTCTGCTTTTTATTAGTGAACATGTTTCTGAGAACCTTCACTACTCTACCAAAGATTATTCCTCTCAACCCCCAAAACAACTGTGCTATACTAAAAGAATAACCAATATTCAGACTTTTCGAAGGGGCCAAGTACATGAAACCAAACATTATCGACATCGTCCAATCTCAGGTCATCGCTTCCATCAAGGAAGAAAAAGACCTTGAAAAGGCCATTCAGTCAAACGCCAATATCGTATTCATTCTTACCGGCAATTTGATTACGATGAACGGCTATCTGAAAAAGCTGAAGGAAGCCGGGAAAACCACGTTTATTCATATTTGGGGATCTCTTCTACTCTTCCTACCAAGCTTCATCTTATTCCTTTAATCATACACCAATTTCCGCTTCATTTCAATGACCTATCTAAATTTCAATGATATATCTAAAAATTCTAAATATACACTAAATTAAACCTAAATGCCCATTTCCTCTAGCTTGGGTACATTGTATGATGGAATTACAGAGTGAATATAGTGGGTAGAGATGAGGAGAACCCTGTGTCAATCGTGTGTACGGTCACCGTGCGCTCCATTGCCATGGGGTTCTTTTCTTTTTTACATAAACAATAAAAAAAGGAGGAAATGAAGTTGAAAAACCACTCAATCACCCGGATAGCCATCCTTATTGCTTTAGCCTTCACAGGACTGTTATGGCTTCAGGTTCACAACGCAAGCGCGAAAGAAACCAACCCGCCCCTCATCATAACGGAAATCGTCACCAAATCTGCAGGATCAGGACAGCCCTATGAGTACGTCGAAATCTATAATACCACCTCAGAAGCCATCAACCTGCAAGACTATCAGCTTCAATACTACACAAGTAACTTCTCAAGTCCGGCCAACCGTTGGCCCATCGAAGAGAAAATTATCCAGCCGAAAAAATCCCTCGTCCTCTGGTTAAAGAAATTGGCCAATCCTGATGTATCGCTTTGGGACTTCAACTCCAACTATGAGATGTACCTCACGCCCGAAGATGTTTACGAAATCAAGCTGACCTCAGCAGGTCAAGGGTTGCATGACAGCAGTCTTCGACAGGTGGGGATTGCGGACGCAGACGGCACAGTCCTCAGTACCGCTCTCATCAATGATGGAGAAGTCGACGGCATCACGAACCGGAGCATCACGTATCAGGCTACAACCTCTGCTGCGATGATCAAGCTTAATAACGATGAACAGCCGACTCCCGGCGTCGTTCTGAGCGGACAGGTAGCTGGTCCCGCGACACCTACAAACCTGACGGCAACTCCTGCCAACCAGTCGGTTACCCTTGACTGGGAAGAGACTGACGGTGCCGTTTCCTATAAAGTCTACCCGTCTGACGGATCGATCACTTCCACGAACGTTGCCACATCAACCTTTACGGGGTTGGAGAACGGGAATTCCTATACGTTCAGGGTGACATCCGTGGACGCAGAAGGAAATGAATCCCCGGCAACCAAAGAAGTCCGGGCTGTCCCACAAGCGGTCGTTGACAGTGAAGCCCCAGCCACGCCTTCAGGATTGAAAGGAACTCCTGGCAAAGATCATGTCAAGTTGCTTTGGAGTGCCAATACAGAAAGTGATCTTGCTGGATACCGCGTCTACATCAACGGGACGCTTTATGGGACCGCCCCTGCTGACCAAAAGAGCATGAACGTATCCCCTCTGGAATTGAACAGGGAGTACTCTTTCGAAGTAACGGCAATCGATCAAGTCGGAAACGAATCTGAACCTACCAAACCACTCGTCACAGGACCGAGTGAAAACGTCCCGACACCAAACCTGCTGATCACGGAATTGATTCCGAATACAGATAACTATGCAGGTTATGATGCATTTGAATACTTTGAGCTTTATAACAACAGCCCGGACCCGATTGATTTGAAAGGATATCGGTTCGCTTCTTATAACTGGGATGAAGAAATCGGGGACACTCACATTGTGGAGCCTTGGGATACGGTGGTGATCTGGACCCGGAACGCAAGCATCAACCCTATCTCACTTGAAGCTTTCAATTATAACTATTTTTATGGGTATAAGAGTAAGTATCTTCTGGAAGAAGATATGATTGTCCTAGATGATATCCCCGGCCTGGTGAACGGAGGCAACACTCTGACTGTTTACGACCCTGATGGACGCGAAGTCGTCAGAGCCGAGTATTCAGGAGAGGACGTTTCCCTGAAACAAACCGTCACCTATTCCTATCCAAAGGATAATACCCGGACGATGGAAAAATTGGCAGCGGGTCAAAGTCCGACACCTGGATGGGTCATTGAAGACCAAGCACCGGATCGTCCCGTGTCAGATGAGGAAGCACCGCAAACACCGACCAACGTGGTAGCCACTGCCGGCAACGGGGACGCCGTTTTAACGTGGGCCGCTTCCAGTGAAACCGATCTGTACCGTTATCATATTTACAAAGATGGAGAACTTGAATATTCCGTGGATCCATCCCAGACCGACTTTACTCTTTATACGCTAGTGGGTCATCAAACATACACGTTACAGGTTAGCGCAGAGGATACATCAGGGAATGTATCGGAGAAATCAGATCCTGTATCCGTCACACCGGAACACCAGCTCATCACCCAGGTTGAACGGTCCCAACATGAGAAAGATCCCGCCTACCAGGACCTGTGGGATATCAGTACCGACGGCCCGGTGATCGCCGGACTATCACAAGGGCTCGTTCCACAAGGATTGACCTATTACAAGAAAAAAGACTGGCTCCTTACCATCGGCTACGTCGATGATGGGATTCGACCGGGTACCATTACCGTTACAGACCGCACAACAGGAGAACTAGTGAAGTCCGTTGTCCTCTACAATACGGACGGCACACCTTATACCGGGCATGCAGGCGGAGTGACCGTCAGTCGTGATCACGGCTGGGTCGCATCCGAAAACCACTTATTCAGCTTCAATCTAAGCGACTTGGTAAATGCAGAAAACAACGGGGAAATCCAGTTCACCAAACAGATTCCCATCCCCGTCGAAGCGGCTTACACCGTTTACGATGAAGGCATCCTCTGGGTCGGGGAATTCTATGAAGCAAGCTCCTATCCGACCGATCCAACTCATCACATCGAGAACAGGGACGGAGACATGCACTACGCATGGATGATCGGATACGGTTTAGAACGAAACAACGACATGCTAAGTAAAGACCAGTGGAATGGCTCACCTGATGTCAACGCCGTACCGGATTACGTCCTATCCACCACAGGAAAAGTCCAGGGAGCCATCATGCAGAAAGCAGCAAGAAACGGCGTCACCCTCAGCACTTCTTATGGGAGGGCAAACGACAGTGTACTGTATCGCTATGAATATCCGTTGAAAGAAGATCCTCATACATTTGTCACAGTCGAAGGAAAACAAGTACCTCTATGGTTCCTCGATGGTCACACGGCAAAACCCCGTCAGAGTGTCGAAGCCATCCCGATGCCTGAGGGAATTGTGGAAATACAGAAGGAGCTGTACGTCGTATTCGAATCCGGGGCTAATAAATACCGCTACACCACCACCTACCCGATGGACCGGATGCTTAAGATTGATATGAAGAAGTTGATGAAGGATGATAAGGGGATTGAGTAGCATAAAGTCGTCATAGGAGTGAAGGATCTCAGTGAGTGAAAAAACCAGAGCTAAAATTTGGCTCTGGTTTTTTCTTATCCCGTTAAAGCCCCGTTACTTGAATAACTTATACCAGTACAAAGTGGTTTCTATATCAGGATTATAGGACTGCTTCAATGTGTCAACTCCACCTAGTATGAATCCTTGTTTCACATAAAATCTGCATGCACCAAGATTATCATCCTGTGCTTCCAAGGACATTCCTATCAGTTCTCTTTGTTTCGCCCACTCTTCTGCTTTATTTAAAAGCAACTTTCCGACTCCACTGCCTCTATAATCTTTCTTCGTAGCAATGTTTTCAATATAACAGAAGCGATTCCACTCCTTCATTACCCTAATCTGTCCTATGCAGGTATTATTCACATAAGCTAAGAACAATGCTTTATCCTCTCGGTTTATATATTGGCTCCAATCAAGGTTGTCATCTGGGAAACGTGTTTCTCTAATCTCTTCAAAAAGAACTTCTTCATATGACCACCTTCCTGATTGTAAACTGGGGACAAGCTTACCAAACACTTTAAAATAATCATTTGTTTTATTGATGTCCTCTATTAAGTCATTAGTTAATGGAGAAATACTGAGTTTGCCTTCACAACCCAATAGTACACACTTCCTTTTATAATGTTTTGAGACTTTATTATTTAAGGATCTTACAACTCTATCTTATCCAACTCCACTTCCCAATAATTAAAAAAGCAATCTTCAGTGATAGCTCTTATTTAATAAAACTAACCAGTTATCGAAATATCCATTATTTACAAGTTTAACATACTCTTCCATACAAATGGCTCATATCCCCGAGAACAAATTGCGAATTGTCCAGTCATTTAGCCCCCTAATTCGACCCCATTCTTAAAACAGTTGTTCTTTTTCATTAACACAACATATGATAAAATTGTATTATAATTTTCGGAATATTTTAACGTTCATTGTTCTATAAAAGATATATATATCACGTCCATGTAAACAAGGGACGGCTCTCACTCTACTTTTCTGGCCTAATTCGGGGTGATAATCGATAAGAAACGGTAGAAAGGGAAATGTCCCCATTCTACCCTGGTGATATAACGAGGAGGTTCTATTATGACAAATTTCTTTAAACCTATGGCATTCCAGCTGCAAACTGAACGACTTGATCTGGGTATGTGGGAAGATTCCGATGCAGCCTGGATAAGAAAACTGGTTGGCGAACGTGGTGTAGACATGCCAACACTTGACTCCGCTCGAAGCGATATTATCGAGATGCGCAAGAAAGCAGTCGAAAATGGCATTTCTCTTCTCACTATTCGCCGCCGGGACGAAGGCGATTTTATCGGATACTGTGGCTTGATTATCGGCCGTTCCACACTTGAAGAGCCGGAGATCGCATATGAGTTGTTCCGCAGCGCTCACCGTAAAGGCTATGCGACTGAGGCAGCGTCCGTGGTCCTGGACGCTGCGATTGCTACCGGACGCCACAGGCTTTGGTCGACTGTAGGTGCTTGGAATGATGCTTCCTTCCGAGTCCTAGAAAAGATAGGATTTGAGCGGCACCACAGCACGTGGGAGGAGCAAGGAGAGATCGTTTGGAACGTACGGGATCTTTAGAGATTTCCAACTGTTCCGAAACTACTTTTTTATGCATCGGGGTGATGGAGGCTCAACTCACCCCACGCGGAAAGCGAGCACCGGTAGGGGAAATCAACCAGCACTAGCTTTATTAATATGTGGTATTAAATCCCTTTCAAAGCATCCTTATACCGCTGATAATAAGCCTCCACATTATTCAACAACAACAACTCCGTATACAAATACACCTTCATATTAAAATCATTAAAATCAATCGCAGTCAGTTCCTGTATCTTCTTAATCCGGTAATTCAACGTATTCGGATGGATGAACAGTTCATTCGCCGTCTGTTTCCCCTTCCCGTCATTCGCCAAATATACCTCAAGCGTTTTAAGCAAATCCGTCTGTTTCTTCACATCATTCTTAATCAATGACAACAAATCATCACTGTAATAATCCTTTGACGTGTTCTTCTCATAGAGTGTCGGGAGGTACCGGTAAATGCCCAGTTGAGCAAATTCCCGGGGCATCGATTCCGGACGCGGACTAATGAAGTTTGCCGTTTCAATGACTTCTGACGCTTCCAAGAAACTCTTTCTCATTTGATATAAGGTGGTGTATTCCTTCCCGATCCCGATCAGGAAGTTGTAGAAATCTTCTTCCCCAGTTTGTTCCTTCACCCTTTCGACAAGGTCCCTTGCTAATTCCAGGGAAGAAGCTGGTGTGTCAGCTTTGCCGTAGAGAACGAGGATCACCTGGTATTCCGTCCGCAGTGAATAAATGTTTGTGTTGAAGCTGGACTCCTGGACCAGCTTCTCCAGTTGGTCGAGCATGGACTTATATTGCGACGATGCGATCGAGTACACCGCTACCGTGAACCGTTCCGGCAGGGTCAGCTTGACGAGGGATGCATCATGGCGGAGCTGGCTTTCACTTCCGTACTCGTGCTGCAGGAGATGCCACAGTACTTCTTCTTTTCTGTCCTTTTTGATATTGACCTTTGCGAACATATCATTGATCAGGTTTCCAAGGTGCGATGAGATTTCTTCAAGGAAAGCGAGCTCTTCATTTTCGAGGAGACGGCTGGATTCCTGGACCCAGATATATCCCATCGTATTCCCCAGGTACTTTGCCGCAATGACGACACGCTGGTGGAATCCTAACTCTTCCATCGCCTGCACCCGGATCGGATCCGTATGTTTCTCGAGCTGGTGGACGATCCCTTCTTTTTTCAATCGATCGATGATGAAGACCGGACATTTTTTCGTGAGGATTGTCTTGAGCTGTGTTTGGTCGAATTTATTAGAAGAGGAACTGTATGAAATCAATTCAAAATTTTTATTTTCGATGATGACGGGATTGCCCAGTTTTGAACTGATCAATTCCGTCGCTTTATGAATATCTTCTGTTTGGAGGATGATATCAAGTGCTTCCATAGGAATCTTACCTTTCCACGAGTGATTGTGATTCCTATTATAGCGTTAAATCCCCCAATAAAAAAAGAAAAGCTCCCCCATGACGGGAGAGCCTTTCCGAGTTCGATTTATTCTTCATCCATAAACGGATAGGTAATGTCTGTTGTTGGCGCGAAGTTTTCTTTGATGATACGAGGACTGGTCCAACGAATCATGTTGAAGACAGAACCTGCTTTATCGTTTGTACCTGAACCGCGTGAACCGCCGAATGGTTGTTGGTTGATCACGGCACCGGTTGGTTTATCGTTGATGTAGAAGTTACCAGCTACACCGGATAGGCGGCGTTCCAAGTGCATGATCGCTTCACGATCCTGTGCAAAGATCGCACCCGTTAATGCATACATGGAAGCTGTATCCACTGAAGTCAGTGTTTCTTCTAATTGATCATTTTCATATACATAAATCGTTAAGACCGGTCCAAAGATTTCTTCGGTCATCGTTTTGAAGTTTGGATTCGTTGTCACAATGACAGTCGGTTGAATGAAGTATCCAACAGAATCATCATACGTACCGCCGGCAATGATTTCAGCTTCTTCAGAATCAGCCGCATAGTCAATATAGCTTGTGATGGAATCAAAGGCAGGTTTATCAATCACCGCACCCATGAAGTTTCTGAAGTCTCGGACATCCCCTACTTTAAGCTTCGCCGTTTCTTCCACGACCCCATTTTTCACTTCTTCCCACATGCTTGCAGGGATGTAAGCACGTGAAGCAGCTGAACATTTTTGACCTTGGTATTCGAATGCACCACGAACAAGTGCAGCGACTACTTTGTCTGCTTGAGCTGTTTCGTGAGCAAAGACAAAGTCTTTACCGCCTGTTTCACCAACTAGACGAGGATATGATTTGTAGTTAGTGATGTTTTCCCCTACTGTCTTCCAGATCGTCTGGAAGACGCTTGTAGATCCAGTGAAGTGGAATCCTGACATACGTGGATCTGTTAATACCACTTCTGATACTTGTGAACCGCGTGAAGGAACAAAGTTGATGACGCCTTTAGGCAGTCCAGCTTCTTCCAGGATGCGCATGAAGTAGTAGTTTGATAGGATAGCCGTTGTCGCCGGTTTCCAAACAACTACGTTCCCCATGATCGCAGGAGCTGACGGCAGGTTACCACCGATTGCTGTGAAGTTGAATGGTGAGATCGCTAGTACGAAACCGTCTAATGCACGGTATTCCAGGCGATTCCAGATATTTTTCATGCTGTCCGGCTGCATTTGATAGATTTGGTTTGCATAATCCACGCCAAAGCGTAAGAAATCGGCTAATTCTTGTGCCGCATCAATTTCCGTTTGGATGGCTGTCTTTGATTGACCCAACATGGTAGCCGCATTGATGACGTCGCGATATGGACCAGAAATCAGGTCAGCCGCTTTTAAGAAGATCGATGCTCTGTGTTGCCATGGCATATTGGACCAAGAATCCTTTGCAGCCATTGCTGCTTCCACTGCATCGTGAAGCTCTTTTTCACCTGCTTGTGAATAGGTAGCCAACACATGTTTGTGATCATGCGGCATGACCACTTGCTTCACTGTATCTGTCTTGATTTCCTCACCATTGATGATGACCGGGATCTCAACCTCTAGACCAGCTTGGCGCTCTAATTCAGCTTTTAACGTTTCTCTTTCTTTCGTACCTGGGGCATATGTATTACCAGGCTCATTTGTAGGTGTTGGGATGTTGTAAATTCCGTTACTCATTCTCTTCACATTCCTTTCTGATTACATTCTGTCTGGATGTTTTTATAAAAAGTTTACTTGCTGAAAATCCCCTTCAATGCAAATGCGATATTCGCCGGCCGTTCCGCCAGACGTCGCATGAAATACCCGAACCAGTCCTCGCCATATGGCAGGTAAATGCGGACGGTATATCCTTTTTTCAATAAGTCTGACTGCAATTGGTTCCGCATGCCATAAAGCATTTGAAACTCAAAGCGGTCATTCGGTATATTGTGTTCTTTCACTAATCCGATCGTGTAATCGATGATTGCATCATCATGGCTTGCGATCGCTGTATAATGGCCGTTCAAGAGCTGCTTCTTGATAAGATGCTTCAGATTCTCATCCACCTTTTTCTTTTCCTGGAACGCCACTTTACCCGATTCATTATATGCACCCTTCACAAGCCTCAAATAAGGGGAATACTCATTGAGATCCTCCACATCCTTATCTGAAACATAGAGATAGGATTGGATCACCGTCCCCACATTGTCGTACTTTTGACGGAGCTTCTTATAAACGTCAAGGATGGCATGGCACCTCGAGGAATCCTCCATATCGAGAGTGACCGTGATTCCGCTTTCATTTGCCTTCGACAGAATCAACTCCATGTTTTCCATGACAAGATCTTGACTGATATCCAATCCCAAGGAGGTCAGCTTAACAGAAATTTCAGTGTCCAGCCCATGATACGCGATGGCACTGATACTCTGAATACATCCTTGGACATTCTCCCGAACCACATCTGTGGAATCGACGAACTCACCAAGATGATCGACCGTTACCTGAAATCCCTCCCCGTTCAATTGCGTAATCAATGGAATCGCTTGTAAAAAGGTTTCTCCACCCACAAGCTTGTTAGCCCCAAATCTCGATCCCCACCGTTTAGCCATTTTATCCAATGCCTTATTGTGGGAAAGAAACAGGAAAAAGCGCTTACTTATTGCTTCCAAGATTACAACACCTCCTTATACTTCTTATAGTGACTGTTACCTCAAGCACGGGGTGATTAAACGAAGAAATGTAAATCTTAAGAAAATTATAACGGGAATAGTGGCTCCGAAACAACGTGCTCGAGCCACAAACATTTGTGGGTTGAGTTATGGTGGATGCACAAAAGGGGGGTGTTGGAATAGGCAAATGTAATAATTTGAAACTTTATATCATGGTTTTCCTAATTAATAAACATATGTTGATAAGGGGCGTGGAAATGAAAAAGAAAAAGGGCATGATACCTTCCATCATCTTCGGTTCTATTATTCTGCTGTCTATTCTGGCATTGACCTTCTTTATCCTTAATGGGGAATCCGTCCTTGAAGGTATTAAAGACGGATTCACGGACGAAGGTTATACAGTCAATGTAGATAAGGATTAGGTGCTCAATGGAGGTATAGTCAGAGTCATTCCATAATTTTCCGAAATACGGAATTATGTTGAAAAATGACGCAATAAATAAAAAAACGACGCAATTATCCGTAAAATGACGCAATCACCCCTGGAAATGACGCAATTATTTGGATAATGACTCAATGAAGGACAATAGAAGTCCTACCAAAGATGATTATAGGAGAAATATAGATATATCTATGATAAGCAGGGACCTTGATGATCAGCTGCATACATTTTCTTAATGTTTTTGACAATATTTACAACCGAAATACAATCCCCAACAAACCCAATGACATCCTGCACTCCATTACCAAATAAAAAGCCGGCATAAACGGGCCATTCCCTTTTCACCAGCCTTCTTCATCAAAAAGCTCACTCCCCAAAACCACATCCGGCTTCTAGGGCAGAGTGGGGACGATTCCGTCTCTACCGTTTCCCAAAAAAGTAGAGTAAGAACCCTCCCCGATTTGCTACTTACAACTTCTTTTCCGACAACAATCCCTTAACCGAACCCAACACATAATCCGGCGTCCAAACCGTCCCCCTTAAATCCTCCTCCGTTGTGATCCCGCTCAGCACAAGGGCCGTTCTCATCCCAGCTTCGATGCCCATCCGGATATCGGTCTCCAGGCGATCACCGATCATGACGCATTCTTCCGGCTTCAGTTGTAATATTTTCAATGCTGCCTTGATGGTCAGGATGGATGGCTTTCCAATCTGGACATCAATCTTTCTCCCGACCACGGCTTCCACCGCCCCGATCATCCCCGCACAGTCCGGCACATCGCCCATCTCTACCGGACAGGTTTTGTCTGGGTTGGTCGCTATCATCTTCGCGCCTAGCTTAATCGACTGGTAGGCAAAATTCAAATGGTCATAATGAAAATCCCGGTCCCATGACAGCACGACGATATCAACCTCAGCCGGTGTCATTCCTTCCCTGAATCCCGCAAGTGTCAGCTCATCCTTGATGGGCTGCTCACCAATCACATACAATGTCGCTTGGGGGTGATGTTCCTTTAAATAGTCAATCAGTGTGACCGTCGGATTCAAAATATTCTCAAGATTAGCCCGAATATTGAATCCATGCAACTTTTCCACATAGCGCTGACGGGACTCAATGGTCTTATTGGTCAGAAACAGCACCTTTTTCCCTTCATTGAGAAGTGCATTGATGGTGGTGTCTGCTCCCTCTATCAACTGCTTACCGAGATACACGGTCCCGTCCAAGTCAAAAATATACCCCTTTAAGTTCTTCATCTGTACCCCCTCCAAATTAGAAAAGCGCAAGCGCCTAGTTCAGCCCCGACAAGCATTGGAGGGCCGACGGGTAAAGTCGTTCTTTGACTTCATTCGTCGGACCGGAATGTCTCGAGGGGCTAGGCGCTGGAGCTGGCCAATTCTCACATTCAAGTTAATCTCTCTTATTACAATAAAAAATTCCTTGAGCATGACGATTTCTCCAATTGAATAATTGGATTTTTCGTCATACCCAAGGAATCTCCTCATCTTTATCCTTGTCCCTCTTCATTTACATGTGTTGGGTCATCAAGTCTTCACCGATGATGACCTTAGATGTCCCGAGCTTCTCCACCTCTTCTACATACGATTCCCCGTCGGATAAGTGGACAAGAATGATTTTCCCGATTCTTTCCACGTCATATTTTTTAACAATCTCAACAAGACTGCTGTGGTTCCCTGCCACTTTACGGGCAGACGTTGCTTCATGGATTAACACATCTATATGGTCATACTCACCAATCCGTGCGTTGATTTCCGAATCGCTCGAATATACGAGCACCCGTCCGGCACATCGTACTTCAAGGCCAACAGTCGGAACCGAATGTAATGCCTTAAAGCAGGAAAATGTCATTCCTCCTCCAGACAGAATTTCCTTTTCCTCGTCACCATCAAAGGTCTCGATCTTGATTGAAAAGGCGATCGGCCACTGATCGGCTTCCATCGTCACGAGCCATTCCTGAAGCTTCCTCTCATTCCGCACGTCACACAATATCCTTAACGGCTTTCTCCTGTCCTCAAGCCACATCCCCCATAGCAAGGATGGCAACCCGTAAATGTGATCAATATGAAAGTGGGTGAACACGACTGCATCAAGCTTCTTTAAATCCACCTGCAGCTGCTTCAGCTTCCTGCAAGGATTTCCGCTCACATCGACCAGCACATGATACTCATCATTCGAGAAGCAGATGGAGGTATTGTCGCGTTCCGAACCGGGATATGCACTCCCCGTTCCTAAAAAATGAATGTCCATCAGTTCCCCTCCTATTTAATTCCTGAGTGCATAAAGCTCGATACAAATTGTTTTTGAAAAAGGAAGAAGGCAATGACCAAAGGCATGATGACCATAACCGTACCTGCAGCAACCATCCCCCACTGCGCGCCGGTTTCATAGGATTGTGCAAATAACGCAAGTCCGACGGTCAATGGGCGGGACTCCACGGAATCCGTAATGATCAACGGCCACATGAAGTTGCTCCAATGGTGGCTGACGGAGACAAGGGCAAAGGCAATATAGGTCGGTTTCGCCGATGGGATATAGACATGCCACAGGGTTTGATACCATTTACATCCGTCCATTCTTGCCGCTTCATCAAGATCAAATGGAACCTGCTTGAACGTCTGGCGCATCAGGAATACCCCAAACGCTGAAGCCCAATACGGCATCATGACGGCAAGCTTGGTATTGACAAGTCCCAGCTGGCTGATGACCTGGTAGTTAGGGAACAGCAGGATTTCAGGCTGAATCATGAGCTGCAGCAGGAACAGGATGAACAAGACATTCTTCCCGGTGAAGTTCACCCGTGCAAACGCATAGGCTGCAAGGGTAACCGTGACGATCTGGACGATCAACACGCCAAACACGATCACAAATGTATTAAAGTAATATTGCAAAAATGGTGCCGTCTCCCATGCTTGAATGTAGTTCTCAAACGTTGGATTCGTGACCCAGAACGGAAAGCCTCCATTAATCACTTGATTCCCCGGAGAGAAAGAAGTGATGATCACCCAAAGCAGGGGGATAAATGAAAGGATCCCTAGAACAACAATGATGCCATAGTTCAATTTTTTCATCGTCTCTTCCCCTCCTTAATAATGGATTTTCCGGTCAAGATATAGATAGTTGAAGGCGGTGATACTGAGCATGATGACGATCAGGATCACGGTCAGCACCGCGGCTTTACCAAGGTCCCAGTTCGTAAACGCCGCTTCGTAAATATGGTAGAGTAATAGATTACTGGCATTATCCGGTCCACCTTTGGTCATTATGTACAGGTGGTCGACGTTTTTGAATGAATTCGTAATCGCCACGATCATGACGAACAGCGTCGTCGGCATCAGCAGAGGAAACGTGATATGCCGGAACATCTGAAACGGTTTCGCTCCTTCCATCTCAGCCGCTTCATACACGTCACTTGGTAAATTCTGCAAACCCGCCAGATAGAAGATCATAAAGAAACCCGCATCTTTCCAGATGATCATGACAATCATCGCAACCATGACGGTACTCGGGTCCCCCAACCAGCTTGTATCCCCACGGCCGAACGTATGGAGAAAGTTATCGAGTAATCCATACTGAGGCGTGTAGATGAAAAGCCAAATATTCGCCACCGCAATGAGCGGAACGATCGTCGGATAAAAAAAGGAGGTACGGAGCAAAGCACTTCCCGCCATTTTCTTATTCAACCAGATGGCAAGATACATCGCCAGGAACAAACTTGTGGGTACAGTCCCGATCATGAAGAGGATGTTATTCAGGATAACCTTCCTGAATATTTCATCTCCGAAGACTTCCTTATACTGTTCCACTCCGGAAAATTGGAGCCTCGTCATCGGACCGCTGTAGAAGCTTAGCTGAATCGACTTGAGCGTCGGATAAAACGTAAACAATGTTAAAAAGATGAAAGAAGGTAACAGCAACCCGTAGGCGAACAGATTATTCCTTGCCCGGGAACTGAATTTTCTATGCTTCGTTGACATCGATCAGTCCCACCTTTCTTGTAAAAGGAGCCCAAGGTCAGCAAACTTCCACTTGAGCTCCACTCCATTCAATGCTTCACCTGTTGCCCTTTATTGAAATGGTTCCAACACGTCTTCCGCTTTCTTCTGTGCATTGTCCAATCCTTCATCCACAGGGCTTTGACCCGTTAAGATCGATTGAATGTTATCATTGAAGATTTTCTGTACTTCACCATTTTGATAGGTGGCGAGTTCACTTTCTGCATATTCAAGCTGCTCACGTGCAACCAGTGCAGGAGGGAATTCCTCTACATACTTCTTCAACACGTCTGTCTCATAAGCCGACTCGGTGGTGGCTACATATCCTGTATCGATGGACCACTGAGCTACCCGCTCTGGTTCAGTCAGGAACTTCATGAACTTGACGGCCGCTTCCTTGTTTGCTTTTGGCAGGTCTTTGAACAAGTAGATGTTCCCGCCGCCTGTAGGGGAACCATATTGCTCGTTCGCCGGCAGGAAGGACACACCGAATTCAAAGTCCGCATTGTTCTTCACATTCGTCAGGTTCCCCGTCGTATGGTACATCATCGCCGTTTTTCCACTCAGGAAGTCTGAAGGAACCGTTGCCCACTCAATGACGCCCTCCGGCATGATTTTATGTTCCTTCCCAAGGGATAACCAGAAATCCATTGCTTCTTTTGCATATGGAGCATTGAAATACACTTCTTTTCCATCCTGGGACATGATATTCTTTTCAGTTTGAAGAGCTAACGCCTGGAACATCCAGTACTGATAGCCGGTACTTGGAATCTCAAGACCCCACTGGTCCTTTCCGCCATTCTTCGTCAGCTTCTTCCCGTATTCCACGAGCTGATCCCAGTTTTCAGGTGGAGCTTCCGGATCAAGTCCGGCTTCTTTGAAAGCGTCCTTGTTGTAGTAAAGGACAATCGTACTGCGCTGGAACGGCAAGCTGTACACTTTATCACCAATGGAAGAGTTCGCCATGAATCCATCATAGAAATCATTCAAGTAATCTTCTTTAAACATCGGCGTCAATTCCTCAATCAAGTCATTCTCAAGCAACGTAAAAAGGTCGATGGAGAATAATACGGCAAGCTCAGGTGAATTTCCTGCCTGGGCCGACGCCATCACCTGTGTCATCGTCTCCGCATAACTTCCTCCGTATTTCGCATTCACCTTGATATCGGGATTCTCTTTCTCGAAATCCGCCACAAACCCATCCACGATCTTCGCCACATCCCCGCCAACCGCTACCGGGAACCAGAAATCAATCTCTGTCGTTTCACCTCCAGCGGTATCACTGCTGCTGCATCCGGCAAACACAACCATCAACACTAAAACGAATGATAAAAGCCTGACCTTCATGTCATTTCCTCCCCTTTTTTTCATAAAAAAACCCATGAACAATAAACTGCAGCACAAAAATGTGGCATGCATTTTATTGGTCACAGGGATTCTCCTCATCTCTACCCTTAGACTAAAACTTGTCTAATATATATGTCTGATTATTCACAATAATACAACATTAACTAAAAGTTGGCAATGAAATTCTTGGTATTTACGAATCTTTTACAAAATAAAAAGCGGGAACTGATGATCAATTCCCACCCTTCATTCATTCCTCTTTGTTATCATTTTTCTTCCGCAGCTTCGGCAGACTCATCGCCTTGATCTCCCGTTCTTCAAAGAAGTTTCCGATCCTCGTCATGATGAAGGTGACAAGGGTGGCGAAGATGACAATCGAATAAAACCCTGCCCCGATGCCGATTCCGATGCCCCCGACATAAAAGATCATCGCAGCCGAAGTGAGTCCTTTCACCCGCAGTCCATCTTTCAGGATCACACCTGCACCCAAGAACCCGAGCCCCGATACGATCTGGGCAGCAAGTCGAAGGGGATCCATCATTTTCCCGCTATCCGGTTCACTGAGCATATCGGCACCCTCGATCGAGACGATCGTGATCAACGTACACGCCACCGAAACGTACGTATAGGTTTTCAAACCGGCCGGCTTATTCTTCGATGACCGGTCCCAGCCGATGATGAACCCCAACACCGCACTCACCACGATCCGGAAATAGATGTCATGCTGCCAGAAGAAGTCTGTAATTTCATTTATGTAATGCGTCATGCCGGCATCCTCCTTTAACAAAAAAAGAGACCGCTCCACAAAACGAATCTGCCTATTATGAAAAAATCATACCGTTCGCTTTGTGAGTGTCCCTTCTATACTTACCAACGGGATTCGTTCGTTAAAATTTCTTTTTATCGTACACTAATTATTTTTTGATAGCAATGGTGTATTTAGCGGGGAGGATGTACCTGAACTCCCTCTCACCTCAAATCCAACAGTTATATTTCACTATATATATAAGTAGAACCTGCAGTAGTAAATTTGGCGAGTTTATAAGCGGAGATTTTCCGGTTATAATCAGCTTGGACCTTGTTTTTGGTATAAATAGGCGGAGGATTTCCGCTTATGCACAGAAAAGATCAAGCATTTTTGTATTTTTGAGTAAATAGGCGGAATTATTCCGTCTATTTCAGCCTTTTTTAATAGTAATAACTAATTAAGCGGAATTATTCCGTCTATTTATCAGCTCAGGTGTTTAGTCTGATCTCCCAATCGATAAGTACGACTCCTCTTTTTAAATTTCAATCATCATTTCAATTGATATATCAAAGTTAATAGAAACCTTAATATATAAAGAACGTATACCCATCACACGTCAATTCTTCACCTGAAAACGGAACTCTCAAACTTATCCGACAGCTTTAAATTTGAAACAACTATTGATTCGTTATCTCCACAAACGACTTCCCATTCTTCAACAAAAATTCAATCGTATACTCGTCACCACGAATTTGCTCTTTCGTTTCAGGTAAAGCCAAATAGTCTTGGATTGCTTTTTTGATTTCTTCAATCTGCTCTTGGGGCAGTGGTTTATCCAGATCTGTTTTTATCCACACATAAGAGTGTCCATCCTTCACTTGGTACGATAGCCCGGCCAATTGATACGTCGATTTCCCTGCCATGGCATCATAGATATCAGAAGAGATCATGGACCAACGATTATCCTGCTGACGATGCTTCAAGTTGAAAGGATCCACCTCGACCCCTTTCACATCTAGATCTTGTTGTTTTATTTCTTTTTCAATGTCTGCAATGATTTTCTTTGATTCATCAATATGGTCCGGCATATCAATGGTGACGATTGTTGAAGCGCCGGCCCCCTTCATACCTGCTAACTCATACTCAGCCTCTTCGGCATATCCATAGGAAGCGAATACTTCTTTCACTATCTCTCGTACTTGATCATATTCCTTATTTAAGCCATCGCTTCCCTCATGAGTGGGAACTTCAGGTGCTTTAATAATCTTTAATTCGTAATCGTCGTACCCGTTTTCATATAGATAATTGGTGATTTTGGATTCAAGGTTTTTTTTCGCTTGCTTTAATGTGGAATCCTTCAAAACGAGCGACACTTCAATCGTGAAGGGAGACGGTGTTGTTCCAACTGAACCTACTCGGTATCCTTCCTTTTCGACTAGTTTAAAAAGGTCAGAAGTCAAATTGGGGTTGGGTTCGCCGTCTGAAATCTGTGGAGTGATCGTGATTGGTAACACTTTTGCCACAATACTTGCCATCGTGGTTGAGTAGAACGGGGATGTGACAATAAAGAGCATACACGCTGCCGCAATCCATCCATATTTTTTAAAATGGCTCTTCTTCCTTTCATTTGTGCTCTGCATAATTTTACTTCGAAGCTGATCTTTCGATTCGTCTGTTACCATTAGCTGTTCTTCCAATTCTTTAAATGGATCAGTTGATTTCATTGATGACCCCTCCCCTCGTTAATACCTTTTCCAGTTCAACCAGCGCTCTGCTTAACGTCATTTTCACTTTACTTTCTGACCAGTTCAACACATGGGCTGTTTCTGTTGTTGAAAATTCTTTCAACTTTCTTAGAATGATGACATGTTTGTATGTTGACTTTAATTGTTGAATCGCTCTGTATAATTCTTCCGATTCTTCATTCATCTCGACGATTTGTTCAGGCAACGGCATGCCGTCTTTCTCCTCCATTGTTAGGCCGAGATAGTGTTTCAGCGGGTGCTTTTTTCTGAAATGGTCAATCGTCACATTATGTGCAATGGAAAATAGCCATGTTTTCACAGATGAATTCTGTTTGAATTGTTGTTTACTTCTATAGGCTTTCAGGAAGGTTTCCTGTGTTAAATCCTCTGCCTGTTGATAGTCTCGTACCATTAACAGTATGTAAGTGAGGATCGATTCTCCATATTGTGTAAACCATTCATTTAGTTCTTGTTGATTCAAAACTGTTCCCCCTTTCCCTCCTATACTTAGACGCAATTGGAAATAGATTGGTCACGTTTGAAGTGAATTTTTCATAAATTCCCCCAATATCGGCAGCAGCATGATCGTTTTGACAGGGTTCGTATTGTTTTCGTTATTTAAAACGAAGCATCGTATGTTCAGGAAAGTTCCATCAGGCATGCTGTCCAATGAGCCTGTGAAGACTTCATAAAGATAATAAAAATGCTTGGAAACAGATGCTCCAAGCATTTTTTAGCAATTTCTAAATACCCATAAAATAAACGACCGTCATAAGCGGACATATTCCGCTTATTGAGGAATTCTGCACGAAATATCGAGTAATAGACAGAAATATGAGACCGTCGATTAACTACTTTTAATAAATGCTCCATATTTTAGACAAATAAAAATTTAAAATTTCGTTAGGTTTCAATGATCAATTTAGTATTACCCAGAGTATCTTGACCCCTTTTTTAGCCTTAACTGTCTGAAAATCGATTTAAATGCGTCTCAAGGGGATTTTTGTAAACGATCGTGACTCTCTAGTGCATTAAAATAGCAGTTGAGATTCAGTGAGGTCAAGTAAAAGTTTCACATTTTAATTAATCGACAGTCTCAATATTCCGCCTATTTACTCTAAAAGCTTTAAAATGGACCACTTTGGCTTGCCTTAAACGGAAAAATTCCGCTTATTCCCCCTGAACCTAGCCCTATTTTGCACGATAACAGGAAAAACTCCGCTTATTAAAAAGAGGACACTGAAAGTGAAGGATAAATTTTCTGCCTCTCAACACAAACCCGCTGTTAGGCCGTTCACTGCCTCTTCACATACAACACCCTATACCCACCATCATCATCCTCCATAGAAATGCCGCGCCAGCCTTCATCCAATAAAGCCTGCTGGCCCTCGACATCCCCCATGGGAACTCTGGCAATCTCGGAGATCTCTCCCCCCTGGCCCTCTCCAACAAGTGACTTGATGAATATATAGCGCAATTGATCGACGTACTTGATTTTAAGTGCAGCGATCTCCATTCCCTGCTTGAACTTATCTTTTAAACTGGGAATATTAAAGGAAGCGACGGTGCACGCCACATAGGTGAACCTTTGATCCAGCTCCCCCAGCTCCTGCATGATCAGATGAGCCAGTGTTTGCTGGAGCCGGTTGCCTCTGTAATCAGGGTGTACATTCGAAATTTCCTGATAGATGACCCGTGGCAGTTCCTCTTCATCCAATCCAACATCCAGCCCCAGATGCTCTTCATCAATAGGGGGGACTAACAAAGCGCGGAATGCGATTAATCCCTTCTCTGTAAAGGCGCCGATCATCAGTCCGTTTCCGGTTAGTATATAGTCCAATTCCTCATACGTCAGGGGCTGCAGGTTCTTTTTTTCTGTCAACGTATCCACGACAAGCTCCTGCAGCTGCTGTAATTGGCTCATATGTTCTTTAGTTAACAAACGGACATTGTATGATTCATTATTTTTATCAAGAAATCCCTCGAATAGATGTTCCATGATTCTATGCTCCTTACTCTACGATACTCTTAAACTCCGTCAGCTCTTCCAGAATATCTTTATCTACTGTAACACCGAGGCCCGCTTTATCTGACAGTCGGATAAATGGGACGTCATAATGCAGATCTCCGATGTCCTGTGAAAATTTAATCGGACCCGTCAATTCTACACTAGTGATGACCTTTTTGGAAAAAGCCACGTGGAATCCGGCTGCTGATGCAATCGAGGACTCCACCATCGAACCGACCTGGCATTCCATCCCGGCCATCTCAGCCATGTGGGCAAGTTTGACTGCCGGGTAGATCCCGCCGCTTTTCATCAACTTGATATTCACTTTATCCGCTGCCTGCTTCCGGATGATTTCACGCATGTCACGTACGCCCTTCAGCCCTTCATCGATCATGAGGGGGATATCTGTCCTGGATTTGATCCGGACCATCCCATCTAGATCATCTGCCAAAACGGGCTGCTCCAGCCAATCGATGTTCAGCCCTTGAAGATGCCCTAGTGCCTTCAATGTCTGACTGCTGTTCTTCCAGCCCTGATTCACATCCACACGGATCGGCACGTCCGACCCGACACGTTCCCTGACCTTCCGGATTCGTTCAATATCCTGGTCGATATCGGTTCCAACCTTCATTTTAAAGGATTGAAACCCTTCCTCGATCATCCTGGCCGCTTCGTCTGCCATCGTATCAGGCTCTGTTATGCTGAGGACATGGGTAAGCTGGAATTCTTCATGATACTTACCGCCGAGCAGCTGATAAACAGGCTGATTCACTTTTTTCCCGATGGCATCATAGCAAGCGATATCGATGGCCGCCTTTGCGGTCGGGGCGTTGTAAATGGCTTTATCCATCAGCTCATGAATCCGTTCAATATGAAACGGATTCTCCCCGATCAGTTTCGGGGCTAGGGTGTGCTGAAGCACCTGAAATGTGCTTTCCCACGTTTCGCCTGTCACATGCTCATCCGCCACCGCTTCACCGTATCCAATGATTCCTTCATCCGTCTCCATTTCCAAAATGATAGAGGGCATATCGTCATAGGTATGGTAACTGATAATAAAAGGCTGTTTCAGTGGTAATCGAATGGCATACAGATTGATTTTTTTTATGATCATAAGATAAACACTCCTTAAACTAACAAATTTTCTTTCCTCTTGGTATAATGTCGTTATATAGTCGTTAATTCAGAAAGGAGATTGCCATGAAAACGAAAATCGCCCTGATCGGGTCCAGGGAGTTCATCGAATACGCCCTGACGTCCATCCCTTATGACCTGAACAGTATCGAACTGGTCCCCTATATGTACGTTGAACCTCAGGAAGCAAGCAAGCTTATGAAAGACCTCACACCTTGTGATGCCGTATTGTTTTCCGGAGCCCTGCCTTACTTTTTTTCACAACAAGAATGCCGCACACTATCCATCCCGGTCCTTTACCTGGAACAGGATGAAACGGCCCTTGTGACATCACTGCTTTATATCCTGCACCATCATAGGATCGAACCAGACCGCGTGTCCATCGATTTGATGGATCGTTCTCTCATCGCTCACGCCCAGTCAGACCTACACCTCAAGAACCCGCCCCGATATGTGAAGGATTATAAAGACAGCCTGCCCCATACCTTTAACATCAATGACTATACAGAATTCCACCGCCAATTATTTCAAGAAGGTAAAACGGAGTTGGCTTTAACGAGCATCCATGCGGTTTATGACCGGCTTGTCGAGTTGCATATCCCTTGCATGAGAATGATTGATCCTGCCAAGTCGCTCATACGTGCCATTGATGAAGCTTATTCCCAATCCCTTCTTTCTAAACGAAAAGCAGCCACAATCGCTGCTGTCCGACTTTCCGTTCAAAATTGGGAAGGTGAACATGAACGTCTCCATGAAATCGCCCGCTTGATGAACGGAACACTCCAAGAAAATAAGGATGATGCTTCCTACACAATCTACAGCAATAGGGGAAGCATCGAACATTTCCTGGAAAGCACCGGCTTCCTTGAACACCCTATTCTTGCAGGCTTCGGATACGGTCATACAGCAGCGGAGGCAGAGGCAAACGCACAGACCGCGTTGGTATTTGCCAGAAAGGTTGATCCTGATGGCTGCGCTTTTATTCTAAATGAGGAAAAAGAGTTGTCAGGACCTTACCCTGATAAAAGCAAGAAACAGCATCTGAAAAATGATACTCCAGAAATGCTGTCCCTTGCCAAACAATTAAAATTAAGTCCATCGAATTTATCTAAAATTATTCAATTCTACAAATCCCGTTCATCCCGTGATTTCACTGCGGCAGAGCTTTCTGACTACATGCGAATCACACGGCGCTCCACAGAACGAATCTTGAAGAAGCTGGTCGACAATGGTTCAGCCAAGATCATTGGAGAAGAAATGACCTATGCACAAGGAAGGCCGCGCGCCATTTATGAACTGACCTTCCCTATTTATTGACCTGGTCAGGAGGAAAGTGTGGCATCCTCCTGCTCCATTGCCTTCATTTCGGTTTCACTCAGCTTGGTAATGGTGAAGCCCGTAAAGGCATAGATGATGGAGATGATCGGCACGATAAAATTCAACACCGCATATGGCGCATAGTCAAATGCATGGACCCCGAGCGTTCCTAGAATAAAGACCCCGCATGTATTCCATGGGATGAAGACCGATGTCAACGTCCCCCCGTCCTCAAGGGCACGGGACAGGTTCTTTGAATGCAGTCCTTTTTCCTTATAGGCATCTGCATACATCCTTGAAGGCACCACGACAGAAATATACTGTTCAGAGCATGATGCATTTGTGGCAAAACAAGACACCACAGTGGAAGCCACCAGGCCTTTCGCTGTTTTAGTCACCTTAAGGATCTGGTTGACGATGGAACGAAGCATACCTGTGTGCTCCAGGATTCCACCGAAGGTCATCGCGACGATCGTCATCGAGACCGTGTACATCATGGAATCAAGTCCTCCCCGTGTAAACAGGTCGTCGACCATCGTATTGCCCGTCTCGATTACGTATCCGCTTTGAAGAGCAGAAACAGCATCCGCAAACGAATCATGCTGAATGAATACCTGTGCCCCAAACCCAAGAATGATCCCCACGATCAGGGCAGGGATGGCCGGAACTTTCCGGGCAACGAGCACAATGACAAGCAGTGGTACAATCAGTAAAAATGGTGAGACAACAAAGCTGTCCTGCAGTACCCCGATCGTTTTTTCAATGTCCTCGGTATTGACGCCGCTTTTTCCAAAGTTCCTTCCTAAATAAGCATATACAGCCAGGGCAATCACAAAGCCCGGGATCGTCGTGTAAAGCATATGGCGAATATGTACAAAAAGATCCGTGTTGGTCAGTCCCGAAGCCAGGTTCGTTGTATCTGAGAGCGGCGACATCTTATCACCGAAATAAGCCCCGGAGATAATGGCACCCGCAATCATCGGAGCTGGAATCCCCATACTGATGCCGATTCCCATGCCTGCAACACCGATTGTCCCCATTGTTGACCAGGAACTTCCGATCGCAAGCGACACAACCGCACAGATGACAGCAATCGATAATAGGAAAAGCGAAGGTGTGATCATCTTCAGACCATAATAGATCATCGTCGCCACGACTCCGCCGCCGATCCACGCACCGATCGTCAATCCCACAAGCATGATGATGACGACGGCAGGTAAAGCAAGACGAATCCCCTTATACATCGCTTCCTCTATATCCTTCCACTTGAACCCGGAGAACCAGGCGACAAGTGCAGCCGTGACTGTACCAATGATCAGAGGAATGTGCGGCCCCTGCTCCAAAACCACGATTGTAATGGCCATTACCGTAATCATGACAAGCAATGGTATGATTGCCAGCCAAAAAGACATTTCTTTCTTCATCCAAATTCCCCCTTGAAAGCACTCAGTTTTTTGACTATTCCTAATTGTCGTTAAATAGTCGCTATATGAGTATCATAAGGGCAGAAGTTGGAGTCGTCAATCCGTTTTTGGTACCGTTTACAATCAGGTTGATGCTTTTTTTAACGTCTCAGCCAATATTTTTGCCGCTTGATTCAGCGAAGAAACATTAAACGTCATGTCCGGATGATGCAGCCCGGGAGTCAAATCCGCCCCGACCCCGATCATCGCCGCTTTCACTTCGGGATGCTTGATCGTGTAAAAATGAAAATCATCACTGCCCGATGTAATGACGGGCGGAGCCAATGCTTCTTCACCCGCGATGGATATAATCGCTTCCCTCGTGATGCTCTCTGCTTCAGCAGACACTTCCGCTCCGGGTGTATAGTCTGTCCAATCATACTCAATCGTGACTCCGTACAGCTTGGCAATCCAATCGACCCCTTCATTAAGACGACTCTGTATCTCTTCCATCACCTCATTCTTCTGGGCACGTACATCGATGGCAAACTCCCCATTCCCCGGAATGATGTTTAAATTCTCCCCTCCTGCAGCGAGCTTTGTCAGTTTGGCAGAATATGATTCAAATGGAGACAAATAGATCGTTTTTAATAAGGAATGGATGCTCATCATCACATCGATGCTATTCTTCCCCTGATGAGGTCTTGCACCATGCGCATCAACACCCTTTATTTTCCCTTCCATGTAAATGCCTGCCCCATGATGAACAGAAGGCGAAAAGGACCCATAATCCAATTCTTCTCTCGGTCGCAAATGAACCCCGAATAAATACCGGACGTCCTCAAGTGCCCCTTTCTCAATCATAGTCAGCGAGCCATTCCCCTTCTCCTCTGCAGGTTGAAAAATGAAACGGATCCGCTTATCCTTTGGAGGGTCCTGAAGGCAATAAAGAAGCGCTCCGAGAACCATCACCATATTGGCATCATGACCACAGGAATGATTCGCCTGCATCACCCCGTCCACCTCTTGCCACAGGGCATCGATATCCGCGCGCACAGCCGTCACTTCATCCCCTTCCCCTATTTCAGCAATCAACCCTGTTACATCAGAAAATCTCCTGTAGCTCACATTCAGTTCATCGAGGATCCCTGCAATCGTATTCGTTGTTTCAACTTCCTTCCAGCTCACTTCCGGATGAGCGTGGAAATGAGTGAACCATTCTAGTATCTGTTTTTCAATATTCATACTTATTCTCCTTTCATTCCTTTTTCACTATGTATTCTGAGATGGGGAGGGGAAGTCCTGCTTTTGTTCAAAAAGCATGGGGCTGCACTATTACTTACGACCGTTTAATTGTCTATCACTATTTCCCCTTCTCCTTGAGGTATTTCAAAACCATTAAGATATGACACTAAAAGCTCTTCTGAAATCGGGAAGGAATTTGCATCAAAACGCTGGTTACGTACCTTAAGTCGTTCACGCAAATCATGTTCTTGAACCTTCAAATAAACCAGTATCCATTTACCGCCGGAATCCTCGATCAGTTTTTTATATCGATTCCTTCTCCCACGGTCCCAAAAACTAAAGTCAATCACCACCTGTTGTTTATCGTGGATTAACTTTATTAAACGGTTGCGTAATGTTACTTCTGCATCTTTTCTATATTCCTCAAACTTTTCCATTGGGAAATCAATCCCCCAACGACCATTCGTTGACCATATTTCTTCATCGATTGAAAGACGAACAAACCCAGATCGTTTCAATATTTGTGAAAAAGTCGTTTTACCGGAACCCGCCACACCACACATCATGACCACTAATGGGGTTACATCATTTCGTTCACGGTAAATCAGGTCAAAATTAAACGTATCAAACATTTGTGAGCCCCCATTTCAACAGGATCTGCCTAAACTAAATCGCTTATCAATGCCCTATTCGTCTTCACCAAATGCTCCGGAAGATCCTTTCGAATGCTCTTCAACCCAAAATGAAATGTCTCCGGTTTATCTTCAAGCAGGCAATCATGAAACGTAACACCTTTATTCGTAAGATTGCCAACTAACTCCTCAACGAATTGAGCCTGTGTCATCACGTCAACCGAACGATTTGGCACCTCATTTGGATTATTCTTTAGCAAATAAACACTAGATTCTTTATATGTAAGTTTAGCATACTACCAGTTCACCATTAGAAAAAATTGTAAAAACTCTTTTAATAACCCAAGTTTAGGGTGCAAAAATATAGTGTTACTATTTGTTAACATAAAGTCATATACAGTAATGTAATTTGATGCTTTTTTCTCCGGATTTCATACGTATAGAAAAGTAAGAGCCCTCCCCGCTTGGGTCGAACCAGCCCTAGTATATGTGGCAAGTTTATAAGCGGAGATTTTCCGGTTACCATCAGCTCGGACCTTGTTTTGGGGATCAATAGGCGGAGGATTGAGACTGTCGATTAATTAAAATGTGAAACTTTTACTTGACCTCACTGAATCTCAACTGCTATTTTAATGCACTAGAGAGTCACGATCGTTTACAAAAATCCCCTTGAGACGCATTTAAATCGATTTTCAGACAGTTAAGGCTAAAAAAGGGGTCAAGATACTCTGGGTAATACTAAATTGATCATTGAAACCTAACGAAATTTTAAATTTTTATTTGTCTAAAATATGGAGCATTTATTAAAAGTAGTTAATCGACGGTCTCAAGATTCCGCCTATTTTGGCTATTTTTAATAGTAATGACTAATTAAGCGGAATTTTTCCGACTATTTATCAGCTCTGGTACTTAGCCTGATCTTCCAAACAGCTGCGAAAACCCTGTAATACCCAATAAAAAAAATGAAAGGAGCAGGGATCATCCCGCTCCTTTCATTTTTTTTGACACTTTCGATTTCTCCCCAACCATCACCGTCAAACTAATCAACGTAACCAAAATGGTTGCACCCATATCAGACAGGATGGCAATCCATAGTGTCAGTAACCCTGGAATGGTTAGGAGTAATGCAATCAGTTTTAACCCCAATGCCAGGGAAATGTTGATTTTAATGATATTATTGACCCTTTTCGCAATCTTGATGGCGGAGGGAAGTTTCCCGAGGTGATCCTGCATCAGTACAATATCGGCTGTTTCAATGGCACTGTCGGTTCCCTTACCCATGGCGATTCCCAGATCTGCCGTAGCAAGAGCAGGGGCATCGTTGATTCCGTCACCGACCATGGCCACTTTCCCCTGACTTGTGAGCTCTTTTACTTTAGCGACTTTTTCGTCTGGCAGGAGACCTGCATAGTAATTGGTCAATCCTACTTGCTTTGCCACTTTTTCTGCCGTCTTGTCATGGTCTCCCGTCAGCATCACTGCCTGTTTAATGCCGGCAGCATAAAGGTCTTGGATGATTTCCTTACTTTCTTCCCTGATTTCATCCGTGATGCCGAATACTCCAAGAACTTCTGTATCGCTTGAGACGATCACAAGCGTATACCCGTTCTCTTTCAACGCTTGGATTCTTTGCTCGACTTCAGACGGAACGGAGCATTCGAGGCTTTTCTCGTTTCCGACTCTGTAGGTTTTCCCTTCGATCACGGCGGATACCCCTTGACCCGAGATGGTGTTGATGTCTTCAGGTTCCGAGAATGCCTGGTTTATTGCGTCTTCGCTGATCTTTTTCATGACAGCCTTAGCAATCGGATGTGAAGATGATTTTTCAATTGAACCGGAAATCCGAAAAAAGTTTTCTTGATCGTAGACGGTCATTTCTTCTACATAGGGATGCCCTTTGGTGAGCGTACCCGTTTTATCAAATGCAACGGTATCAATTTTTCCGAGTTGCTCTAGGAACACGCCACCTTTTACAAGGATTCCGTTTTTCGCATTGCGGGCAATTCCGGACACGATGGCGATCGGAGACGACAGGATCAATGCACACGGACAGCCGACAATGAGGACGGCCAGCCCTTGATAGAACCATTCTCCCCAGTCCCCATTGAACAGAAGGGGCGGAACAAGTATCACCAATGCGGACACGATCATGATGATTGGTGTATAATACCGGGCAAATCGATTGATGAATTGTTCTGTCGGAGTCTTGGTTTCCTGGGCCTCTTCGACTAAATGAAGGATTTTCGCAAGGGAAGAATCTTTGTATTCTTTCGAAATTCTTACCTTGAGCACTCCTTCGTTGTTGATGCTACCCCCGAAGACTTTCTCATCCTTTTCCTTTTCCACCGGCATGGCTTCACCGGTTATGGCCGCTTCATTTACTGAACTCTTCCCCGATTCGACAATTCCGTCTGACGGGATTTTCTGACCTGATTTCACAAGGACAAGGTCCCCTGCTTTCAACGAACTGATCGGTACGACCCTTTCCTTGTCCCCTTCAATCAGAATCGCTTCTTTCGGCGCGACCTTCATTAATTCCTCCATGGACTTCCTTGCCTTTTCCATGCCCATTCCTTCAAGCAGTTCGTTGACGCCGAATAGGATGGCTACAAGCGTCCCTTCTTTCCATTCTCCTATGGAAAACGCCCCTATCAAGGCAATCGTCATCAGCGTGTCGATGTTGAATTTGAGTTTCAGTATATTCTTTGCTCCCTTGATGAAGGTTGGATATCCGCTTGTCGCAGCTGCCGTCAGATACAGGATGACCGGTACCAGATTATCCAACTGCGAATCGACATAGATCGCTGAGAAAAAGATGATGGCTGACACTCCAAGCAGGATCTGCATGTGACTGCTGTTCGTATGCTCGTGGGAATGGTCATGAGCATGTTCATCCCCATGATCCTTCACGAGGACTGCTCCATCCGATGAGAGGATCTTCTCCACTTTTTGCATATCCACGCCCTTATTCAGGATTAATTTGCTGCTGTTATAGAGAATTCTCGATCCTTCTCCATTTTCAAGCTTATTGATTTCCTCTTCCATTTCTCGCGCACAATTTCCGCACGTGAGTCCTTGAAGCTTATATTCGTCCATCTTGAACTCCCCCAGTGTTCCTTAGTGGTGTCTCGCATGGTGCATCGTTTGCTGAAGCATGTTCATAACATGATCATCGTCGGCAGAATAGTACAATGTCGTGCCTTCGCGTCTATACTTGACCAGTCGTAAATTTTTCAAGAACCGCAATTGATGAGATACGGTCGTTTGAAGCAGCGACAGCTTTTCAGCGATATCGTTAACAGAGTGTTCCTTTTGCGCCAAAAGATGAAGAATCTTTACACGAGTCGGCTCGGACAATGCTTTAAACGTCTGAGTGACGATAAACAATGTTTCTTCATCAATCTCCACACACGGTTCATCTATTTTTTCATCCTGATTATGCCCATTCAGCTCTTCATGATTATTATTCTTTCGCATGTCGACACTCCTATTCTATTTCAATATATGACAATGTGTTCATGTATTCTTATTTATATGATAAAAAAAAGAACATGCCACTGTCAAACAGAAGTTGTTGTCCTTTTCAAACAGGGGGGATATCCGGAAAAAAAATCTTTCCATCTAAGTATTCAAGCTTAAGTTATTAGGAATGGAATTATGATTGTCGTCCATACTTAGTAAGTTGATTGGAGCGGAAGGTGCTCGACTCCGACGGGAATAGCGGGAAAGTTGAGACCCCACAGGGCAAAAGCCCGAGGAGGCTCAACTCACGCCCCGCGGAAAGCGAGCACCTGCAGCGGAAATCAACCAGCACTCGCTACCTTTTAATAATCTTCCAATCATTTCTAACGATAGATGAACGTTATGTGACATTGACGTTTATGGATTGTGTTCCATCTCACAATCCTGTTACTATATGAACAGATATCAATATATGATTGATTCTAACACGAAAGGACTTCAATGATATGAAAAATAGATTCTCATTCTTTACGATCATCGTCACCATTGCTGCATTAGTGCTCGGCAACCTGGTCGTAGCGACACATTCAGGTGATGCCTGCGGGAGTGATTGGCCGATCTGTAACGGGAAAATCATCCCGGATATCACCAATTATCGCGTCGTGATTGAATACTCTCACCGGTTATTCACGACACTGCTCGGACTGGTCATTCTGATCAATGCCATCATTGCCTGGAGAAAGACAACCGATAAAGCAGTGAAAGTCATCTCGTTACTATCCCTGGTTCTCTTATTCACTCAGGCGATGATTGGCGGGATGAATGTTCTGCTCGGAACACCAACCGGTTTCACAACACTCGATGTCATGTTCAGCCTCTTCCTATTAATCTCTCTTATTTTCCTTCATGAAGGATTACAGAGAGGAACTGGAAACATGAAGTTGAATGAAGTAAAGAAGCCTTTATTAATCGGATTTTCCGCACTTATGCTCGAGGTGTTAATCGGGGCACTCTTTAAACATTTTCAACTGAGCCAATTACTATTTGAAGTAAGGAACACCGATGTAGAACTTGCCAATTTCACTTATGTGATCCACGGATTGCTCGGTATGATTGCGTTATTCTTCATTGGATACGCCGTTTTCCTAGCGTTGAGGTTTAACGTCATGAGGAAATCCGCCTTACTCTTGATCCTCCTTTCCATTCTGACAACCTTTGGTGGATTTGTCGTAAAAACAGAAGAACTGAGCCCTATTACATCGTCCGTACACATGATCCTGTCCATTCTGACAGTTGCTTTATTGAGCCGGATGACGGCAGTCAGTTATTTTAATCAGAAGAAGAAAGCCAGGCAGAAATAAGTGCCTGGCTTTTTTGTGTCTTCGCACCCCCCACACGAATCGGGGTTGAACCATTGAATTGAGGTATCTTGGCACTCGTGACGTCTCTTACGATATCAATTCTCCAAAATGCTTTCAGTTTGGCTTACCTGCTCAATGTTACGTTTTCTCTTTTTCTCATAGGGTAAATAGTGTGTATCTCATATTCAAAGGGAGTGCAAGATAAATGGGTCGATTCGTTGAAGTAGAGCCATACGTTTCATTATTTGTAGAAGATATCGGAAAAGGGCAGCCGATCGTGTTTATCCACGGATGGCCGCTGAATCATAAAATGTTTGAATATCAAATGAACGAATTACCTCAAAAAGGTTACCGTTTTATTGGAGTGGACTTAAGAGGGCACGGTCAATCAGACAAACCTGTTCATGGATATGATTATACTACTCTTGCAAAGGATATCCATGCAGTCGTCAAAGAACTGAATTTGGAAAGCTTTTTTCTTGCAGGCTTCTCGATGGGTGGACCCATTGCGATCCGTTATGCAACGACATTTGCGACAGACAGCTTAAAAAGATTGATCTTAATGGGACCAGCTGCACCGCTTTTCACCCAGAGGGACGATTTCCCCTATGGAATAAAAAAAGAAGAAGTAGATATGCTCATACGAGACATTGAAAATGACCGACCGGCAACATTAGCTGATATTGGCACTGACTCCTTCCACTCTGACGTTTCTGATGATCTCTCCGCATGGTTTGATGGACTCGCTCTCGAAGCCTCTGCCCACGCAACCATCGCTTGCGCCAAATCTTTGAGGGATGAAGACCTTCGAAAGGAACTGAGTGACATTGGCGTCCCAACGCTTCTCATGCATGGCAAACATGATCAGACGTGTGATTTTGATTTCTCTGTCGAACTCCACAAACACATTAAGGATTCTTCATTGATTCCATTCGAGGAGAGCGGACACAGACTGGTTTATGATGAGAAAGAAAAGTGCAATGAGGAATTGTTGAAGTTAATCCGGTAATTTATTATTCACCAAGTGGCAATAGGTGCAGTCGCTTGGTTATTTTTCGTTAAAAAACGTTTTGTTAGGTGGTGAAGATATGAATCGCTGGTACTTTCCATTCATAGTCGGGATCATTATATTCTTGTTCTTATTCCTGCTTGGCGATTATGAGATGACTTTGATCCTGACATTGAGTGGTGGATTTACACTCGGGTTTTTTCTTATGTATTGGCTTAATCGGGGTAGTGAGAAGGGAGCAGGACGTCGTTAGTAAAGGGAGTGAGGGAATATTTGGAAAAAACGCAATAAATTTAAAAATGACGCAATTAACGAAAAAATGACGCAATAAATCTTAAAATGACGCAATCATCGCCGAAAATGACGCAATTAATTCCTCTCCCCCTCTCTCTTCATGATAATTACGACCAAAGAAGAGCTCCAACCCCATGAGCAAGGTTGGAACTCTTTAGTCTGAACGTACTCTTGAGCCTTTTGCTCTATTAAACTATGATTTTACAACATTTTCAACCAAACACTGTCCTTTATCGGCCACTTAATAATCTTCACCTAACCCCGATGTCCCAACTCCATCCACTCTTCATCCCACACTTCCCTCAATGTACCCCTGAACAACATGTCCAATTCAGAAGTTGGATCAGAAATCTGTTTTTTTAACGACTTCGCATATGCTTCCAAATGTTCGATTTCTTTATAAAGAGACTCATTGATGGTATCGATCCTCGTTTCAACAAATATATCTTCTCCCGCTCTCTTCCGTTCTAACAAGTTTGCGATCGAATCTTTCCATTCTCCCGCAGCCACCAGTTCTTCAACCAGCTCTTGAAATTCAATCGGTGGGATCGAATCATATTTCTCAATCCATTTGGCAGCCAGCAGGGGACGAAGTACATTCAAATACTTTTTAACCCTTACTTCCTTTCCCTGAACATAATCCCGGAAATTCCCCTTCGCCATACTTAAATAATGATGCATACAGGAAACGGGGGAAAAGATCTTCTGCTCCAGTTCCCTCATTTGATCAATGGTGGAATAAGAGTGGTAGTATACAATGTTTGATTGGAGCCACTCGAGAAGAGGCGGATTCGATTTCCTGAATAATCTCAGTGCCTTCGTCAGCTCCCAGCCGCTCATATCCAACAGCGGATCAATCGGAAGCGAGACGGAATCTCCCGCCAGAACTTCGATCACATCCCTTTTCTGATCGATGGACAAATACCAGTCTGGTTTATGGATATAAAGGAAGCGGACGTCATAGTCACTGTCTTTAGAGGGAAAGCCCCATGCCCTGCTGCCCGATTCGCAGGCAAATAAAATTTTCACAAAGTGATCGATTTCGATTTGATTGATGACGTCGACGATATGTTCTTTCATGTTTATGACCTCCAGTGGATGAATCTTGTAAGGATAGATTCTATTCTTATAGATCAATCTCCTTTATATAGAGGAAAAATGCAAGTTGAATTCAGAAATCCGTTTGACATTTAACAAACAAAAATATAATATGTTTATAAATAAACAAACAAAATTAAATTAAGTTTAAATAGGACGTGTGAAGAAATGGAACTTTCCAACCTATTTTGGAGCGCCTCTTTGGAAGAAATGAAGAGAGGCTATATTGAAGAAGATGATGCATGTATTTGCCTTATGTGCGGAGAGACCCTTGAAAAAGGCATGGTCTATCCATACGAAAATCAATTTTACCTGGCCGAAAAATATATGGCTGTTCATATTGAAAAGGCGCACACATCTGTATTTGATTATTTGATCGGGATGGATAAAAAGCTAACGGGGCTTACCGATCATCAGAAACGTTTACTGACCCTTTTTTACCAAGGGAAAAACGATAAGGACATTCAGGAAGAAATGGAAATCGGAAGTGCCTCCACCATCCGTCATCACCGCTTTGCATTAAAAGAAAAGGAGCGTCAGGCCAAGACCTTCCTGACCATGATGGAATTACTGAAAGAAAAAGATGAGAACGCCCCGACGTTTGTACCCGTTCATAAAACCGCCACCATGGTAGACGAACGGTACAACATCACTCAGGACGAACAGGATAAAATATTGAAGAAGTATTTCTCCAACGGGGCATTGACGAAATTCCCCCCTAAGGAAAAGCAAAGGCTGGTCGTCCTTCGTCAGATTTCAAAACAATTGAAGAAAGACGATATGTACGATGAAAAAGAATTGAATCAAATACTTAAAGTAATCTATGACGATTACGCCCTCATCAGAAGATACATGATTGAATACGGCTTACTGGACCGGAAACCTGACGGCAGCAAGTATTGGGTGAAAAAATAAACGGGAGGTCAGAACCATGGAACGAAAACGGGAGTTAAAACAACAGTATAAAGAAACACCGGTTGAAGCTGGTGTCTTTCAAATCACAAACAAGCAAAACAATAAAATCTATATCGGAAGCACGAAGAACCTGAAGACCCTAAACGGGATTAAGTTCATGCTTGAGAACAACGGATTCACCACCAGCAAAGCGTTACAATCCGACTGGAACCAGTTCGGGAAAGATACTTTTACCTTTGAGCTGCTGGAGAAATTGAAAAAGAATGATGATCCATTCGTTACTGAAAAAGAAGCTCTGGCTGAGCTAGAGGAAAAGTGGTTGGAGAAAATGCAGCCCTATGGGGAACAGGGATATAATTAGAAGTTAGCACTCTTCATATAAAGACAGGTAAGATGAATATCCTACCTGTCTTTTTCTTACAAGTTTTTAAAAATATAGAACCAGCTGCACCGTATATAAATTCCAGAGTGAATGAGCGACTATCGCGGGCAGGAAGGATTTGATTTTATACGCAGTCAGCGTTAAATATTTTGCAAGAAAATCCCCGCTCTGCTATAACTTCTTTTCCAGAATGATCTTATGCAAGCCTTTCTCATCTGTACACGTATCGATGACATCAAAACCATTTTTGATATTGAGAATCAGCATACTGCGCCATTTATTCATCGTTTTGGTTTGCACCACCGTATAACCACGTTCCTTCAAGGTTTGATGCTGCCGCTTCATCAACTCTGCCGCAATGCCCTGTTTTCGATATTCCGGATCTACACCGCCCAACCAGCTGTAAAAGGTGTCGGGGTCCAGTTCATAGCCTATTTTATATCCAATGACTCTGGAATCTTCCATCGCCATATCTATTAGTATTTCAGGCTTATGAGCCATTTTGTTAATCAAGTCGTCCGAATTTCCAAATACGGATTGATGTAATGTCACAATTCCATTCACGATAGGGTCTTCGGGTAACGTGCTAAACTGTTGGTATTGAATACTCAAGGCGGTGCCTCCTCATCAAGATAATTGTTTAGGTGTAAAATAATATAACAGTTCATCTAACGATTGAATCTCGTCATCTGGCTTTATATCAGAATCATTTTCCGTTCCACTTGGATTGGACCATATACCCTTAAGACCAGCACCTTGTGGCCCACCCACATCCTTCTCCAGATCATCCCCGACGAATAATGCGTCTTCCGGCTGGACTTGAAGCTTATTTAGCGCCAATTGGAATATGCGTGGATCAGGCTTCTCCAATCCAACTTCTTCAGAAATCAAAATGACATCAAAACACTCATGTAATTTGGTATTCATGATTTTCGCATATCCACCACTCCTCCCTACCAATTATTTCAAATTATCCCCACTAACTCAAGATAATTCTAACTAGAAAAGGGCTCACCCTGGTTTGGGTAAGCCCTTCGTTGCACTACACTCCTACAAAGATCCCTAATCGATCTCCATCCAAATCAACTGCCTTCATACTTTCTCTTTTCTCAAACGTCATGCTCTTGATCAAGAGGCTGCCTTGCAGTAAATCTTCAAATTGCTTCACTACCTCTTTCATCACATCATCCACATCCAACACAAGATCCACACGCAGTTCCACCGGCAGATTCAATTCTTTACGGTACTGCTGAACGGCGCGAACAAGTTCCCGGGCTTTCCCTTCTTTCCGCAGATCTTCTGTGATGGTTGTATCCAGGAATACGCTGAATTGAGAATTTGAAGCCATTTCCAAGCCTTGATGTGTTTTTTGATGAACGATCATGTCATCCTTCACAACCGAAACGTTCTCCCCGCTAGGAGACTCAAATTCCACAAATCCTTGTTCTATAACCTTCTTCGCTTCTTCGGAAGATAACATTTGTAAATGCTTTTGCGCGACGCCAACGAGCTTCCCGAGTTTTGGACCTGCAGTCGGGAAATTCAGTTTCAGTTCATACTGTACGGAATCCCCTGCATTGTCCTGCAATTGGACGTTCTTCACATTGATTTCATCTTTAATGATGTACTCATACTTCTGGAGTCGCTCTGTATCCTGTTTTGAGCCAACCACCGTAAGCTCGGATAGGGGCTGCTTCGTTTTGATGCTTGTCATATTCCGGGCGGACCGGGCAAGCTCGACGACTTGCAGCACATGATCCATTTCCATTTCGAGTGCTGGGTTGATCTCATCTCCGTCAGCTTTAGGAAAATCGGCCAGATGGACGCTTTCACCCGTCAAGTTCATATGGATATCTTCTGCGATGAACGGCGTGAAAGGTGCCAGTAACCGGCTTACACTGACCAATACTCGATGTAACGTATGGTACGCCGCCAGTTTATCTTCATTCAATCCTTCACTCCAGAAGCGTTCACGTGACCTACGGATATACCAGTTACTCACCTGATCAACCAGGATGGATAATTCTCTCGCTCCTGCAGTAAAGTCATACCCATCTAAATGCTCCGTTACATTTGTGATCACAGAATTCAATCGTGATAACATCCACTGATCAAGCAGAGAAGGAGTTCCGGGTCCGTGTTTTTCAGAATCGAACCCATCGATCACGGCATACAGGGTGTAAAAGGAATGCACGTTATTCAGCGTGTCCACAAGCTTTGATTTTGCCTGACTGACGACGTTTTCCGAGAAGCGCTTATTATTCCATGGGGCGCTGTCTGCGAGCAATGCCCATCTGAGAGCATCGGCACCAAACTTCTCGACGAGTTCCATTGGATTCATGACATTCCCTTTGCTTTTGGACATTTTCCGTCCGTCTTCATCGAGGATATGCCCTAGTGATAAGACCCGCTTATAAGGCGCTTTTCCGGTAAAAAGTGACGAAACCGTCAACAGACTGTAGAACCATCCCCTCGTCTGGTCCACTCCTTCTGCGATTACATCCGCAGGGAACTGTTGTTGGAATAACTCTTCATTCTCGAATGGATAATGATATTGGGCAAATGGCATCGAACCACTGTCGAACCAGACATCGATGACTTCTTTCGTCCTCTTCATCTCATGAGAGCAGGAAGGACATTCCACGGTCACTTCGTCGACATACGGTTTATGAAGCTCAAGACCCTCACTCCAGCCGCTTTTCGCATGTTCTTTTAGCTCCTGAACGCTTCCCGGGACAAATTGATGGTCACATCCCCCACAAACCCAGACGTTCAGCGGTGTTCCCCAGTAACGGTTCCTTCCAAGGTTCCAATCGACCATATTTTCGAGGAATTTCCCGAAGCGGCCCTCCTTCATATGATCCGGGTACCACTCGACGGATTGGTTGTTCTTGATGATCGTGTCTTTCACAGCCGTTGTTTTGATGAACCAGCCTTCCATTGCGTAGTAGATGAGTGGTGAGTCGCAGCGCCAGCAGTGAGGATAGCTGTGTTCATACTTTTCTTTGGCAAAAAGAAGGTTGCTGTCTGCCAGCATCTTGATGATCTTCACATCACTGTCCTTAGTGAATTCTCCTTGGAGAGGTTTGAAATCACTGGTGTAACAACCCTTCACATCCACGATATTCACGAAATCCAATCCGCTATCTTTGATGGCATTGTAATCATCTTCCCCGTGAGCCGGCGCCAGATGAACGATCCCGGTCCCGCTGTCGTCGGTCACAAACCCTGCCGAGATCACTTCATGGCCTCGGCCAAGAGTGAGATTATCGAATGGCGGTTGATAGGAAACGCCAACAAATTCGCGTCCTTTATGCTCACTAATCACTTCGAAGTCTTCTCCCAACACCTCATTCGCAAGGTTTTTCGCCAGGATATATGTCTCTTCTCCGCGCCTCGCTTTCACATAATCCACGTCTTCATGGACGGCAAGAGCCACATTTGACGGAAGCGTCCAAGGTGTCGTCGTCCATCCAAGAAAGTACTCATTTTCTTTTCCTTCTATCTTGAATTTAGCTGTCGCAGAAAGATCTTTTACATCCTTATATCCTTGAGCCACCTCGTGGGAACTGAGGGACGTTTGACAGCTCGGGCAGTACGGAACGACCCGATGCCCCTGATAGAGCAAACCTTTCTCATGGATCTTCGAAAGGATGTGCCAGACACTTTCGATATAATCATTTTGAAGGGTCACATAAGGATCGTCCATATCCACCCAGTATCCGATTGCCTCAGTGAATGTACGCCACTGTCTCTCATAATCGAACACACTCTTTTTACATTCTTCAATGAATTTCTCTACACCGTAATCCTCGATTTCCTGTTTTCCGGAGACGCCAATTTTCTTTTCGACACCGAGCTCCACCGGCAGGCCGTGAGTATCCCAGCCTGCCTTACGTTTCACTTGATACCCCCGCATTGTCTGATACCTGGCGACGAAATCTTTGATCACACGCCCGAGGACATGCCCGGCATGAGGCAGGCCATTGGCTGTCGGGGGACCTTCGTAGAACACAAATGTCTTTTCCCCTTCACGGTTGGCCACCGACTTTTCAAAAATATGATTCGAATTCCAGAAATCCTGGATCCGCTGCTCCCTTTCGACCGACTTTTCGTTTACATTGACCTTCTCCATGTCATCACACCTTCTTTTATATAAATAAAAAAACCCGCCCCTAACCTAAGTTAGGGACGAGTTTGTAACCCGCGATACCACCCTGATTCTGCCCATAAACTCGATTTCAAGTTTACGTGACAGCGCTCATTCAACGTACAATCATACGCGTTCCTTGTAACGGCGGAAACCCGTCAAAGCTTAAAGTACCTTCAGCTTTGCTTCTCAGAGAGGATATTCAATATGATCTGTACGTTGACTTCCACCAAATCGTCAACTCTCTGTAGAACAGACTCCATACCTACTCGTTCTCGTCATGGAATGTAAGTGTTATGTTACAATTAATCTATACGAAACAGGTTAATTTTGTCAATACTTTATTTTATACTTGACGGAAGATGATCCATTTATTCACTATTCTTTACTAACGAATGGAGTTATGTATATAATAAAAGTAGTTAAGTACACTAAAAAAGGAGCCCTGACGGCAATCAGGACTCCTCCACAACATAAACTGCATGGAAAGTGCAGCGGCTCACTTAGAGTCAATCGAAACAGAAGTAATCATCAATGATCCTCATGAGCGGTGGGGACGATGGTTACTTCTTTTTTTGTGTAACCGCGACAATTGCTACAATCAATGTTCCAAAGGCAATCATAATTTGCAATACATCTCCTACAGCAATCATTAGCGTATCACCTCCCTTCACTTGGGAGTGTGAGCCGCTACCCCATCTTCCGTATTATGTTGTGTCCTTCCATTATATCACAGGCAAACGTGTGTTTCCCCCTTCCGAATGGACCGGTCTAAAAATTTGGCAGGGGTAGATTCCATACATTCTTAGAAGAATAATTTCAGATAAATTTCAACGTACGCCTGAGGTTTCATGATGAAAACCAACCTGAATAGTCTCTCAATAATAACAATGAAACATCAATAGTTCCAAGGTAATGGTAAAATATACACTGTTCACTGAGAATGGATCGATCTTCTTCAAGGAGAGAAAATGAAATATAATCTCGGCGATATTGTAGAGTATGAAGATAAGTTGTATACCGTATTTTGGATCTATGATTCCGAATATGTGGAATTGAGTTCGGATGAAAAGAAATGTGTATTAGCGAAGGCGGAAGAACTTCAGTTAGTAAAGGCAAAGTAAAATTTCAGTGTGGATAGGTAAGCAATATTTATGAAGACGATCCATCTCAGTGTACCTTCCTTATATGCCAGTATCTCACGATGATCTTTAAAGAATTTCCCCATCTGATTTTACTAGAATTCCGCCCCATACACTTTGCAAGGACTGGCCCCCAGAATATAAAGGCCAGACCTGATTTAGTTACAAGATACACTCCAATGAAAAGATAGAAAGGTCTTCTCTACGATTGGAGTTTTATCAATTTTGATACAAGACTGCTCGGCATGATAAAAAGAGTATTCATTAAATAGTATACAGATTAAAATCATACTTAAAGCTACTGCAGTCACAGATGTTTTTTTCACCTTATAATCACCTCTATTACTGATCCTTTGGTCTTCCGTACTTCACCAAAACATGCCATAAAAGCTTTAATTCCTGCAGCACGTCTTCATAAGTACCCCGATCACTCCAGGAATCTGGATCTCGTTTCAAATTCATGACGGCTAACCCGATTGTGTGGGCATCAATCCTGTCTTTATAAGCGATCCGCTTTGCCAGTGATGGCATGGACGCTCCTCTAAAGTCAGCAGGAACCTCGTCCACTTGAAGGATAAAGCCCATATGCCATTTAAGATTGATGGAATACCTGGAGCACATTTGCTCAAGGGTTTCACCAACATTTGTGTCCTTAAAAGATGGATCGGCAACCAGCACTTCCACATCTTCTTTCAGAGAAATCGGCCCGTGAATCTGTGATTCTATATAATGATTCAAATTTCGATTCGCCACGCTACCTTTCCTGCCATTTTCAAGATTATTCAGTAGATGATGAATGAGCTTTGCAGGAGTCAAATCCTTCTCTCCAAGTGCAAAATCTCTTAAGAATATTTCTTCCAAAAGCGCGGCGTGGATCATATCAAATGCTTGATACGTCCCCTTTTCGAATGGGTTTTGATGGGAGTCCAAATATGTATAAGTAGAGCGGGATGATACATTAGGGCTCAGCAAAAAATAGCATGAGCCGAACCGGGGGGAAGGTCCATCTGGATGTAACATGAGATTCAATGCCCCGTACTTTGGCCGTTCACTCATCAATGTACCGTCCAATTGATAAGCTCCTCCAAACATACTCTCTTCCCACCTATCCCGTTCACCACCTAAATGGGGGGACACCTTCCCATTCGATATGAATGTTTCGAACTGGCTCTTGTATTCCCCTAGTTCGAGCAGGGACTGGGCAACGGTCTTCATCGTGGAAGTCGGTCGATCCGGATGGAAGTGCAAACCGATCTGTGCGTGAGTTTTCATATGGTGAACTGCCCGTGCAAACACTTCATCTGAAATATTGGACATGTTCAGGACATGATGGATGGTAGCCTTTGCATTCGATTTATGCTTCAGTGCATAGGCTGTAAAATAATCGATTGCCTGACACTGTGACGATGTTAACCCCATAAAGATCCGACTCTCCTAACCGTATGACTTCAACCATTATTTCTCCCAAAGCTCGATCAGCCTGCCTTCAGGATCTTTAATCCAGATAAACTGACCAAATTTACTCACTTCTTTTTCCTTTGTAAGGGGTACACCCACCCGTTCAAGATGTTCCATCGTTTCGTTAAGATCATGTACTTGAAAATTCAACATGACCTGCTGTTCTGTCGGGAAATAGGGGTCATCTTCTTTAAAGAAAGAAAAGATCGTTTCATTTTCCGGATCAGGTTTAATCATGGTTCCGTTCCAATCTCCCATTTCAATTTTCAACACATCACTGTACCATTTCTTTAGAGCATCCATGTTTTTCGTTCTCCAAAATATTCCTCCGAATCCTTTTATCATCTAAAATCGCTCCCTTTTGTTTTACTACATTATTATATAAATCAATGTTCACTAGATCTCTTTCCCCTCGGTTCTTCTATTTCTCTTATAACCATCCATTTTCCATTCACTATTCTCCAATTTTCAATTGTAAATAACCGTGCTAATACTTACTTTTTTTTCACTTACATCTGTTCCGTTCCTTAGAAGACTTGACGCAATTCCACCTGTCCTTCCCCATATCCTTGAGGATCCGGCACCCGCATGGCCCATTCGATAGCTTCTTCCCTTGACTTCACATCGATCAGAAAGAACCCCGCCACTAACCCGCCGACTTCAAATGGATCCTCGGTTACAACCGGTTCACCACCTGGTTTCGGGTACGATATGCGAATACCGTCAGAGCTCGGATGGAGTCCTTTCGCCATCACCCGCACGCCTGCTTCCACTAAATCCTCATTGTACTTTGTCATGGCTTCCATGAGCTCGGGGCTCGGTGGATTTCCGGCTTCCGAGTTTCTTGAGGCTTTGACGATCATCATAAACAGCATAGAAACATCCTTCTTCCCGAATTTCTCGTTATCTTCACTTCAGAATACACGGTTTTCCACTCTCATCAAATGCTCTCTTTAAATCAAACGCAAAAGGAGTAGCTTGATGTTCAAGATAATATTGGTATCTCGTAAAAGCCTCCTCCCATGAGACATCCTTGACCCTCTCTGTCCACCAGACTACATACGAAGAATGTTTCCCATCATCAGGCTCCATCCATTTGTTCCTGTTCCGCAGTGCCTGACTGTGCTTTCCCGCATATGTAAAGCGATATAAGGATTGCAGGCTATTCCATACAGTTAATGTCAGGACGGGGTAACCACTTCCATCTCCTTCTTCAGGTACCGAAACACCGTCTGATGAAAACTCTTCGATTAGATGTCCTGCTACATAAGCCTGCCGCATCACCCTTTGTCCAACGTCATAAAATTCACGAGAAGCCGGATGGTCATACGGGTGAGCTAACCTGCCAATAGTATAAATTGAAACGATTGCCATACACATTCCTCCCATTATAGTCTTTTTATAGAAACAGGACCGGATCTAAGTCAAATATCATACTAAATGTATTCCATCCCCCCTCCAATTCTTCCTTCTAAATTGTGCAAAATGCTATTTGAACATTAACTCATTCATTCTAACGAAAAAAAAGACACAAAAGTTCGATTGGCTACTAAAAAGTCATACCAGGCCCTTTTGCATCTATTTCTATTACAGCACTTTCGTAAATACTCCTTCACACCTCCCTTATTCCCTCTACGGTTCTGCTTACAATTTAAATCAGTAATAAGTATCACTTACTACTGCGGTGAATTAAACACTCAGTTCTCCCATAATCCACCCTTCCACAAACTCTTCTAGAGACACTGCTACTACCCTTCGACTTCCGTTTTCGTGGTTCCATATGTAAATATCCTCAGACTGTATTCTCCCGTTTTCAATGAGATATCCAAATAAATCACCATTGCCTGCGTCGACAAAAAATAACAAAGAATTCACATCACTCTGTTGATGGGTATTTCTACAAAACACGTTTTCCCTGATCGTCTGTTCTGTTGACCAAATAAATGAAATCCCATAGTCGCCGTAGACCCCATTCGTCTCGTTGTATAATTGGGCAAGTCTCCTTGGCAATTCAATTTCTAAAGTATCTTTAACTGCTACTATCTCAGATTCAGTTGCGGGTGGTTTGAACTGACATTCTTTCGATAGACTGCTGAAAAAAGCTTTCCATTTCATTATGCTTAACCACCTGGAATTTTTTATTGAAAAGACTCTGCCATTTGAATCAACTGTGTTTTACTCACTTCTTTTGGGGTTAGTTTAGGGTAATAGATTACTTCATAATACATTTCATCTTTCCAGGTAAGGACTCTTTTACCTGAATCATTCGGGATGAACTACCTTTATGGAAACAGTCTCCAATTCCCCTCCGAAACAACTTCCACTTCACCATCGATCACCGTGATGGCAGTCTGATCATCAATCGCATATGCCGGCCCCTTCATGCTGGCGGCCCATTTCTCTGCATCAGCCATCGTATTTTCCGGCAGCATCTCATGATCCAGGTGAGGGAAGATTGAAAAATCAACCATTCCGAGCGCTGCATCCCCGCCGTTCGGAGATTTCCAGCCAACGAAATCTTCCCCAATGTTAGGCGCCATCACCATGCTCCCTGCGCTCATTCCCACATAAACTGCGTTCAGCGACGGCAAGAGATCTATAAGTCCTGATTGTTGCATCCAATGAGCTAAGTAGAGAGCGTCTCCGCCCGATACAAGAAAGACGTCTGTTTCTTTTACAAGCGGTACCCATCGGTCTCTGTTGATGCTTGGCAGCGCTGTGAGTTCCAGCACGCCGACAGACTTCCATCCGAGGTCCACCATGGGATTCTCTGAATTCCCGCTGATGAACTCCCATGTCCTGACGCCGGGACCGACCCATGGGTGTCCGTACATGGCGGTGGGTATGCACAGAGCAGTGCAATCAGCGATTGGTTTGTCGAGCATGGCAACCAGGGCTTCGTGTATGCTATTGTTATTGACGCCTGCCGATGTGAGCAGTAATTTCATGATTTCATCTCCTTTGTGTGTTCAAACACTCTGAATCCTTTTGTTTTTACACACTCAATCCAGAGCAACTTGTTACATAAGGAATTCAACAAAAATAGCCGTTTATCCTTTTTGGATGAACGACCATGTTTATTTACAATCAAGTGTTGCTCAGTTACTTACCAGCTAAGTTGAACATAAACCGAAGATTATACACCTTTTCGATAATGTTTAGACAAAAATTCATCCAAGATCACTTTATGGCTTTTCACCATATTGGTTGGCAGTTCATCTGGATAAAAAAACTCACATGTAATCGATTCAGACTGGTCTATGTTCAATTCCCCTTCATACCCCTCCGAATAATAGGCCACCGTCACGACATAAAACTCATCACCATTTTCGGCCTTAACATAATGTTCCGGCCCTGAATAAACATTGATTAAATGTAGTTCATTTACTCTCAATCCCGTTTCCTCATATACTTCTCTTCTCGCAACCCCTTCAGTTGATTCTCCAAGTTCCATTAGTCCTCCCGCAATTCCCCAGACACCCTTCGGAAATGTCCGTTGTTGAAGCAGTATCCTTCCCAGTTCATCCACTATAACCGTAACGGCACCTACAAACAGTAATGGCCTGTGACCCACGATTTCCCTTAGTTCTTCTACGTATCCCATAAATCTTGACTCCTTTTCAGTCTAGTTCCAAAAGCACCAAGGGGACAGGTACAACTGCCCCTTTTAAGAGCCAATGTACCTGTCCCCTTGGCTCCCTTTATGGTTTGATCAATACTTTTCCCTCATACGCACGGCTCTCGATCAAATCATGAGCCAGTTTGGCTTCACTCAAATCGAAGACCTGAGCAATAGGGAGCGTTACTTTGCCTGTTGCAAATAGCTCAATCACTCTTTCAGCAGCAGGAGCCAACATGTCCGGTCGATGTTTCCTCGTCGTTCCAAGACTGAATCCTTTTACATTTCGGCAGGAGGAATGAACATCGCTCGTTTTGAAGTGTCCGGCACTGCCGCTGCTGTTGCCGAATTGAACGAGGGATCCGTATAGACCGAGGCAGTCGAGGCTCGCCGTCGTGACTTCTCCTGCCATGGAATCGAAAACGACATCTGCCCCTTTGCCGTTCGTCAGCTGAAGCACTTCTTCTGAAAACGTGTCATATGTAGAAACATGATCTGCACCCAACCTCTTTACATAGTCCTCTTTGCTTAAGGTGCCAATCGTTGCAACGACCGTCTCAACCCCGGCAAGCTTCGCTAATTGAATAAGCATAGAACCGACACCACCAGCCCCGCTATGAACAACGATCGCATCGTTTTTCTTTACCTGGCCTATTTCGTGTAGGAGGATATGGGACAGGATCGACACAGTAGGCATTGCAGCCGCCTGTTCAGAAGAAAGACTCTCAGGAATCTTGAACGTCAATTGTTTATGGGCCTTCACATATTCTGCGTAAGAACCGCCTATAGGAAAAGCGATGACGCGGTCCCCGGCTGCAAAACCGGAAGATTCCCCTGCTTTCACAACGGTCCCCGCTGCATCGAGCCCAAGAGTGAGGGGGAAACTCCCCTTTCCTTTGCTGCCTTTCCGGGATTTGATATCTGCATAGTTCACACTGGTAAACGCCGTTTTGATCAACACTTCTTCTTTTCTTATTTTTGGAGTCTCTACATCTGCTAGTTGAAGCACACCGGAATCTCCAAATTCGGTTTGAATCACTGCTTTCATCACAACACCCCTTTTCCAACATCTCCTTTTCATTCTACTGTAACAGAGTAAGATTGAGATAATAGAAAAACTGAAAGAACATCCATAATCTGCGCTTATATTGACAAGATGTTCTTCTCTATGTTAATTTGTATGTGCAAATGAAAGGGTGTTGATCTAATGAACGAAGAACAAGACGACGTTCTGATTCACTGCTTATACTTCACGGCAAGCCGTTTTTCCAGAAGCATCACCAAGCTTGCAGAAAAACACCTGGATGCCGGCGGACTTGCTCCATCGTATTTTTATATGATCATGGTCATCCACTATAAGCCGGGGATCACACAGAAGGAACTGTGCCAGAAGCTGGCCATTGCCCCTTCCACCAGTACACGGTTCATCGATAAATTGGAAAAGAGAAACATCGTCCTGCGCAAAATGTCGGGCAAGCAAACGTTCATCTCTTTAACCGATGAAGGGGAAGAATTGTATCGGGAGTTCCGAGTATCGATCAAAGAGCTGTTCGATGACTATTCCCAAACACTTGGGAAGGATTTCAGCCTGGATTTGAGCCGGATGCTGCATGAGGCAAGTTTGAAGCTTGAAAAAGAGTGATCATGTCTAGGCGCTCTTTTTTTGACCATTCATTTGCATATACAAATATAAATAATTGGAGGAATTCATGATGAATAAAACGATTGTGATTATTGGAGCCGGTAAAGGAATCAGCTTCGAGACAGCTTTACAGCTTTATTCGATATGCAGATTAAAGGGGCCCTTGAGGTTGTGTACGAAGAAGCATGACAGATAAAAGCCATCACCGTAGGAGGTGATGGCTCTTTCATTTGTAAACATTGGCGAAGAATTGCGAAACTGCAAGCTCAGCTGATAATAGCGCGCCTTCAAGATGACCCCCGTTTGCTGCTGCGGTTTCGGTCCCGGCAAATAGGATCTTCTGTTCCCATATGCCTGCATTCCCCGGTGGACCATATTCAGGAAAACTTGTCAGCGGTTCAGCATCTTCTTTTACCGCAGTATGTAGGTCATCTGACCAATCCTTGTACAGAAGTGAGATGGGCGAACCCGCCTGCTCACCGAATAAGCGTGTCAGCTGTTCCAGGACAAGACTCAATACTTTATCCTCCCCAAGCTCTTTGCGCACAGCTGCCGGCATTCCGAAGAATCCAAAAAGTGCACCTAACCCTTTTTCTGGTGAGGCGTCATGTATTTCCTGAAGCGGACCCGCCCAGCTCGTCACCTGACCGGAAAGTCCCTCTTCCCGCCAGAATGAAGTTTCATAAACGGCCACTGCCTTCGCTTGTCCCGCCATCCAAGTTGGTGTTTCAATCAGACTTTGCATGAGTTCTTCAGGAAGAGAAGGTGAGAAGGCAAGACGTCGTGCCACAAGCCTTGGTGGCATTGCAAGAATCACAGCTTCCGCCTTCCATTCCTTCTTCCCGCCTTGTTCATCAGCTTCGACCGTGATTTCTCCTTCGTTATCCATATGGATTGCCTTTACGGTTGTATTCAAATGAACAGTACCGGGCGGAAGAGTATCATAGACGGCATCAATGATTGCCTCCATGCCTCCATGCAGCCTGAAAGATCTTTGCACAGCCCCTTCCGGTAATACATGACGTTGCGGTCTGGCGTTTTCTGACTGCTCATAGAGAAGCGCTCCTTCCGTATGCTGCAGGAACGTCTGTAAACCGAGCTCCTTTACAAGACGTGTAATGAGCGGCTCATAATCCGGCCAGAACCACGTCGGTCCAAGGTCGATTTTCGCAAGGTCCGTCCCTCCGATGGTCTCACTTATGACTCTTCCTCCGATTCTTTCCCTGGCTTCAAGGACCACACACTCAATGCCTTTCGCGTGGAGAAGGGAAGCGGCCCTGAGACCGCTCAGGCCTGCCCCGATAATAATCACAGGTTTCTTCATGCCGTGACCTCCTATCTCTTTTTATACTAAAGAGTATTGTAGCAGAAGGGACGGACCTTTTCATTCAGGGGAGCTTGAGCAAAAAAAAGAGCTTGCAGAAACATTAACTGTCTCTGCAAGCTTTTCTTATTCCTACTCTTCATATTGTTCGTTTTCATACGTCCCGTACTGACCATTCTCCGTATCGATGACACCGCTCGTATACGAATCCATGATCTGCTGGCTCACCTCTTGGTTCGCATTTTCGTCATACGTGAACTGTTCTTTCGGATCCTTCTTCTTCATCATGATTCCCCCTTAAAAATAAGTAATCTATTCCCCTTTATTGTTCGAAAATTGGCTACAGATATAAGTGGGAAAATATAGTATGATGAATGTAAGGAGGGGATCACAATGAGTTTAAAATATCACAACATATTAGTAGCTGTAGATGGATCAAGGGAAGCAGAGTGGGCCTTCAAAAAAGCGATTGCCATCGCCAAACGGAACGACGCCGTTCTTTCCCTGATCCACGTCATCGACACCCGCTCTTTCGCGGCCATCGAATCCTACGACCGCACAGTAGGAGAAAGAGCCATCAAGTATGCTGAAGAATTATTAAACGAGTACAAAGAAGAAGCGGCCAAAGCCGGATTGACCAAAGTCAAAACCTATGTCGAATATGGCTCCCCGAAAGTGATCATCCCAAGAGAAGCAAACAAAAACGTCAAAGCAGACCTCATCATATGCGGAGCCACCGGCCTCAACGCCGTCGAACGGTTCCTCATCGGCAGCGTCTCCGAACACATCACCCGGGCTGCCCACTGCGACGTACTGGTTGTCAGAACGGAAGAAGTGGAAGATTGATTTTACCATCTTTCCAACAAAAAAAGAGCGGTTGAAGGAGGAGGTTCCTTTTCAACCGCTCTTTTTGGTGATATTAGAAAGAAAATCAACCAGCACTATCTATTACACAGATTGAGTAGCCAAAGACCCCAACTCAGCCTTCCCCTTCCCAATCTGCACCTTCACCTGCTCAAACCCCGTACCACCATAAGACTTCCTTCTCTCAACAGCCGAATAAGGAGTCAAAATCGAGTAAATATCCTCCTCAATCAACGAAGAAAACTCACCATACTCCTCAAGCGAAACATCCTTCAAATAACAGCCCTTCTCAATACAATACAACACAAGCTTCCCAACGATTTCATGGGCCTGTCTGAACGGAATCCCCTTCGTCGCCAAGTAATCCGCAAGCTCTGTCGCATTGGAAAAATCGTTTCCGACTGCTTCCTCCATCTGCTTCGTATTCACTTTCATCGTCGAAATCATGCCCGTAAAGATCTTAAGCGATCCCACCACGGTCTTCACCGTATCGAACATGCCTTCCTTGTCTTCCTGCATATCCTTGTTGTACGCAAGCGGCAGTCCTTTTAACACAGTAAGAAGGGAAATGAGATTCCCATTCACCCTGCCCGTCTTTCCTCTGACTAGCTCCGCCATATCCGGGTTCTTCTTCTGTGGCATGATGCTGCTTCCAGTCGTAAAACTGTCATCGAGCTCGATGAATCGGAATTCTTCCGTGGACCACAGAATCATCTCTTCCGCCAGACGGGAAAGATGAGTCATCATGATCGAGCTGTTGCTCAGGAATTCCAGGATGAAATCACGGTCACTTACGGCATCAAGACTGTTTTCATAACAAGAATCGAAGCCAAGAAGTTCGGCTGAATACTCACGATCAATGGGGAAAGTTGTCCCGGCAAGTGCACCGGCACCCAATGGAGAGATATCAATTCGTTTTAACGAGTCGACAAGTCTCTCCTTATCACGGTTCAACATCCAGAAATAACACATCAAATGATGAGCGAACGAAATCGGCTGGGCACGCTGCAGATGAGTATAGCCAGGAATGATCGTTTCCACATTCTCTTCCGCCTGAACGATGATCGCTTCCTGAAGGTCCTCAACGAGCTTGACGATTTCCTCCACCCGTCTTTTTAAAAAGAGATGCATGTCTGTCGCAACCTGGTCGTTACGGCTTCTTCCCGTGTGGAGCTTGCCGCCGACCTCACCGATTAAATCGATCAGATGCTTCTCCAGATTCAAATGAATATCTTCATACTCAACGGAAAACTGAAGTTCATTCTTTTCAGCCTTTCCATACAGCACATGGAGGCCATCGAGGATCTGATCGGCTTCACTTTCCGTCAGGATCCCGCATTTTTTTAACATTTTCACATGGGCGATGCTGCCTTCGATGTCTTCTAGTACGAGCTCCTGGTCGAATGAGATGGATGCATTGAATTCATCCACCCACTCTTCCGGCTTCTTGGTGAAACGTCCTCCCCACAGCTTACTCATAGAGTGACTTTCTCTTTCTTCTCAGCGTTGACCATGGAAGACACCTTCGTCGGCAGACCCCATAGTTGAATGAATCCAATGGCAGCATCGTGATCGAATTCATCCGCTTTTGTGTACGTCGCAAGGTTTTCATCATACAGGGAATTCGGTGATTTTCTTCCTTCGACGATGGCATGGCCTTTGAATAATTTCACGCGTACCACACCGTTCACATACACCTGAGTTTGATCTAGGAAAGCCTTTAACGCTTTATTTAATGGAGAGAACCAAAGCCCCTCATAAATTAATTCCGTCATTTTCTTCTCGATCACCGGTTTGAAATGGGCCAATTCTTTCACCAATGTGAGGTCTTCAAGTTCTTTATGTGCTTTTAAAAGGGTCATGGCGCCCGGACATTCGTATACTTCACGTGACTTGATCCCGACAAGGCGGTTTTCCACATGATCGATACGGCCGACTCCGTGCTTACCGGCCAGCACATTCAGTTTCGCAATGATTTCATCAAGAGGATATGCCACGTGATTCAGTTCCACAGGCACCCCTTTTGAGAATGTGATTTCAACCACATCCGCTTCATTTGGCGATTCTTCGATGCTTGATGTTAGATCGTATGCATCTTCCGGTGGTGCAGTCCAAGGATTTTCCAGCACCCCGCACTCATTGCTTCTGCCCCAAAGATTTTGGTCAATGCTATATGGTGAATCAAGATTGATGGGAATCGGGATCCCCTTATCTTTCGCATATTCGATTTCTTCTTCACGTGACCACTTCCATTCACGGACCGGTGCGATTACTTCCAGTGAAGGATTCAATGCCGCAATGGACACTTCGAATCTCACCTGGTCATTTCCTTTCCCCGTGCAGCCATGTGCAACAGCCGTTGCATCTTCCTGTTCTGCGATCTCAACAAGTTTTTTTGCGATCAACGGTCTTGAGAGTGCGGACACCAGTGGGTATTTCCCTTCATACAGTGCGTGACTTTGCAGGGCAAGAAGTGCGTATTCATTCGCGAACTCTTCTTTTGCATCAATGACAAAGCTTTTGGACGCTCCAACCGTCAACGCTTTTTCTTGTACAAAATCAAGATCCTTTCCTTCCCCGACATCCAGGCAGCATGCAATGACTTCGTATCCTTTTTCTTTTAACCATTGAACCGCTACCGACGTATCCAAACCACCTGAGTAGGCTAATACCACTTTTTTATTCATCCGTATCTCCTCCTGTTGATTTTCTATATAAATGAATATTTATTCTTTAAGATGAATTTATATTAGCAGTTTACGAGAAATACATCAATACTTATTCATTAATTTGTATAAATATTTTATGGACAAATAGTGACATCGCCTTCGCACTGGGCTTCACGCAGAATTTATTGTAGGATGAAAGAAGAATGAAATGTGAGGAGCATCCAGAAAGATGTGGAACGAATTTTTTTCATATGATTCAAGACTCGGCATCCACCTTCCACTGCAGGTGAAGGAATGGCCGATGTATTCTCCAGAGGAACAGGAAATAATTCTCCTAGAGTGGGAGCGTGTCCGGGGAACGATTCCAGACCGAATCGGGGAAATTGATGTGGAGATCGAGCGCCTTCAGGATGAACTCGCTCAGGAAGATGATTTTGAACGATCCTGCAAGATTAATCATGAAATCTCTGAACGGGCTTCTGAAATCAATGATCTATGGCTCTGGTACCGGACCAATCCGGAAAAAACAGAAAGGGAATGATGCGATGAGCACATCATTCCCCTTTTTTATTGTTCGTTTTTCTTATCGCGCAGGTAGCGGTACTGATAATATTTTTCGGCAAAATCAGTGATCTTCCTGGAAAGCTGATAATTGGATCCCGCCCCGATGGCAATGCTGACAAGAGGCAGACCCGACCACTTCTTACCCTTAAACATGGTGATGGCCATCGCTTTCAGTGCCTGCTTCATGGACCCTTCCAGCCACGTATAATCCGTCAGCTGCTCCGACCCGTCATAGAAGTAGTTCGAATCCTTCTTATTCAAGTCCTCCATCAGATCTTCCCAAGCAAGGGCACGGAGCCTTGCCGGCAGGGTCGCTGCATGGAACACCTTCAGCGACGTCATCATTTCAAACGGCGTCTGAACATCGAATCCGTAGGTGATGGCGATGAGCTGCACGGAACGCAGATTGATGACGAGCATCGCGGGCAGATCCGACCCTAGAGCTACAAGCCCCCCGGTACCCGTCACCCCACCTTGCAGCAGGGAATAGATGCGATGTCGTCCCGCATGCTGTTCCGCTATGTAATGAAGCTGGTCAATCGTTAAATGGTGCAGGTCCTCGACGGTCTGAATATCCTGATTGAAGGCCCGCGCCGTTACAAGGATGCGCTCCCGTGCGTCATTTTGCATCTGTGAACCTTGAATCAGGGAATGCATATGAAATAACCAGCCATCCAGCCGCTGAAAAAATTGATCCTGAACATCTTCAGGAATCGATTCAAACGCGTAATCCAGCCACTTCACATATGTATGCTCCAAATCATTCGCTTCATATTCATACAACTCTTCTCTCCAAGCCTTGATCCCCTGCCATACCTGCTTATCTCGTTCTGACCAGTTCACTTCTCCCCACTCCTTACATTCCTTAAATTACGTATAGTATACCATATATGGAAGGGACAATTCGTTGGTGAAGGGGAGAATGGTGGGAATAGTCAGTTATTTTGAACGGAAAGGAAATGCTTTATAAAAAAACAGGACCGCCATAGATAGCGATCCCGTTTCATTTAGATTAGATATTCCCTTTTTCCACAACATCACGAGCGATCATGACTTCTTCATTCGTAGGAATGATCATGACTTTGACAGGTGAATGCGGGTAGTTGACGAATGCTTCTTTACCACGGACCTGATTGCGTGCCGGATCCCAGTATACGCCCATGAATTCCAACCCTTGAAGGACTTTTTCACGGATCAGCGTACTGTTTTCACCGATACCTGCAGTGAAGACAATCGCGTCTACACCGTACATGCGTGATGCATATGAACCGATGTATTTATGGATACGGTTGGCGAACACTTCAAGAGCCAGTTCCGCACGCTCGTTACCTTCTGAAGCCTGCAACTCGATATCACGTAGATCACTTGAGAATCCAGATACACCAAGCATACCGGATTTCTTGTTGAGGATATTTAATACTTCATCAGCCGTTGATCCTGTTTTCTCCATGATGAACGGGATAAGGGCCGGGTCGATATTACCTGAACGAGTTCCCATGGCAACACCGGCAAGTGGTGTGAAGCCCATGGACGTGTCGATGGATTTACCGCCTTCGATGGCTGCGATACTTGCACCGTTACCTAAGTGACAGGAAATCAGGCGCACTTGCTCTTCCGGACGTCCTAGCATTTCAGCTGCACGCTGTGATACATACTTGTGGGAAGTTCCGTGGAAACCATATTTACGGATTCCGAAATCTTCATAGTACTCATACGGAAGGCTGTATAAGAACGAGCTTTCGGGCATTGTTTGGTGGAACGCTGTATCAAACACAGCAACCGCAGGAACATTCGGCAGCACGCTATGGAATGCTTTGATTCCCGTTAAGTTTGCAGGGTTATGAAGTGGCGCCAGATCAGACAGTTCCTCGATTTTCGTCACAACTTCATCTGTAATCAGAACGGAATCATTGAAGACCTCACCGCCGTGCACGACACGGTGTCCGATTCCATCAATCTCATCAAGTGAGTTGATGATGCCAAAGCCTGTCAGCTTTTCAAGCAGCATTTTAACGGCTACTTCATGGTTCGGGATATCCGTTACTTCTTCACGTTTCTCATCGTTTACTGTTATATTGAAAACCGCATCGTTCAATCCGATACGCTCAATTAGACCTTTGGTAATGACTGTTTCTTCAGGCATATCAAAAAGCTGAAACTTTAACGAAGAGCTTCCAGCATTAATTGCAATCACTTTTTTTGCCACGTTGTATCGCTCCTTTTGTTTTCGATCTATCGACTCTACCATTATTCTGTTCATTGAATCATTTTTTATCTCTCAATTCCCCATTAAATCACTGACTCCACCCTATTTCAAGAAAAAGCTTGAAATGACATCGTTTTCATGTTAAATTAAATGTTTTCACAAAAGTTAGAAAACAGAGCGCCATGTATCTACTCGTGCAAAATGTGGCTTTTAATGTTGAGCGGTCTATAAATCTAAATAACGGTCGATAAACTTCTCATTCTCTGCATACCCCCAACACCTATCCAATAAAACACCCATAAAAAAAAAGACCGCCAGAAGGCAGTCTCGATTCATACGTTTATTTATTCTGCACAAGCCACTGATCGATCTTCGACAGGATGTCCTGAAGGGCTCTCTGATTCGAAAGGCTTGGCAGTTGCGCAAGCAATACCTCTTTAGGAGGCTTAATTCCTGTCTTTTTCTTTTGAAGGATCAGGATGCTTTTTGCAGAATTTTTATTTTTAAACAGGGAGAGCGGCAGCTGCAGGAAGCCCTGGATGTCTGCTTTTTCTTTCAGATAACCATGAAGCTGTGCACTGTGCGGCGATTCGAAAAGTCCGTTCGGCACGATGAAGAAGAGATATCCTCCGTCTTTCGTATGCTTCAGGCTTTGTTCGATGAATAGATGGTGGGCATACGAATGTCCTTCATCTGCTTTCAGCTCATAATCCTGGGCGCGCAGGTCGTTCGGATAATACCCGATCGGCAGGTCGCAAAGGACAAGATCGACGGGATCAATGAACAATGGCTCAAGGGAATCCTGGTTGAAAAGCTGCAGTGGATGCTTTTGCAGATCTGCTCCCACATACGCAAGCTTGATCAATACTTCATCGATTTCCACACCGATGGATTGGGTTTCTTTCCCCGGCATCTGGTTCAATACTGTCGTTAAGAGATTCCCCGTTCCGATCGCAGGATCAAGGACCGTCAGCTTATTCACGCCAGCTGTGAATTTATTCACCAGATAGCTGATGAATAATCCAAGTGAGTCCGGCGTCATTTGATGATTCGGCTGTACGTTTTCTTTCATTCCTTTTAGAATCGCGAATTGAAACGCTTTACGGATATGTTCATTCTCAAGTTGAGAAAAATTTACTTCGTCGTACTTTTTGTTCAGGCGCTTCTTCGTCAGTTCGCTGACTTCTTCCTGGAGGACGTCCCCTTGAAAAAGGTTTTCCCCCGTTTCGGCAACGGCTTCTAAATAACTGCAGGCAAGTTCATCCTTCAGAAGGGTGGCCGTTTCATCGATTATTCCAAATAATGATTCGACTGGCGAATTAATCATCGGCATTCATTCCTTTATCACAATTTCATTCATCTATTTTACCTTTGTCCCACCCTTTTGTAAAAAAAACAATGCTGACCATGGGTAAGTCAGGTCAGCATGTCTGTATATATGTTCAGTTGGGGCAGGATTATTTCGCGTTTTTCACTGCTTCTACGGCAGCATCATAATCCGGGTGGTCAGTCGCTTCGCTCACATATTCCACATACGTCACTTCATCATTGCTGTTTACAACGAATACAGCACGTGCAAGAAGACGAAGTTCCTGGATGTGCACGCCGAATGCTTCACCGAAAGAAAGGTCGCGGTGATCGGAAAGGGTTTGGACATTTTCGATTCCGTTCGCTCCGCACCAACGCTTTTGTGCGAATGGAAGATCAACTGAAACCGTCAATACTTCTACGTTATCAAATTTCGTTGCTTCTTCATTGAATTTTCGTGTCTGGGCATCACAAACACCGGTATCGATGGAAGGAACGACACTGATTAAACGTACCTTGCCCTTGGAATCATTCAGTGTGACTTCCGATAGATCATTAGCTAATACTGTGAAGTTGGGAGCTTTGTCTCCTACTTTAACCTCATTACCTAATAGAGTGACAGGATTATTCTTAAACGTGATATTTGCCATTATTTGTTCCTCCTCTATAAATAGTATGTACCCCTTCATAGTACAGAAAAAGGAAGGGGGAAAGCAAATCATAGGGGTCCTTTTCAAAAAAAAGATGAGCTCACTCATTCGAGTAAGCTCGCAATCATTTACAGCTCCATCTTATGATTTTGATTGTGCTGCCCGTTTTGATCCTCTTTATTGCCATCCTTTTTCATCATGCCCTGGATTTTCTCGATGGCACCAGGAGCAAGGTCCAGCAAGCGGTCGATCAGGTGAGTGCTTTCATCTAAATGAAGCATCTTGATACCTTTCGAGCCGACGATCAAAAACGCGATCGGCGTAATGGAGACACCGCCCCCGCTACCTCCGCCAAACGGCTGCTGCTTAGGGGATGACTTATCACCGCCGCCTTCTCCGCCTTTACCGCTGTCGTCTTTACCCTTATTGTCGATGATGAACTCACTGCCGCCTGCAGCAAACCCGAAGCCTACCTTTGAAACGGTGAGGATGACACTTCCATCGGGTGTTTCAACGGGATCACCGATGATCGTATTCACATCGATCATTTCTTTTAAATTTTCCATTGCCGTGGTCATCAGACCTTCAATCGGATGTTCTGACATGTGAAGACCTCCTAATTAGACTGAATGTTTTTCTCCAGAAATGGTGGAAAGGGGCTTTGTCTTGAACTTAGCCATACCGCCTCTCCAATACCGAAGTATCTTGAAACCTACTAGGATAGCATTCCCTATGCGAAACTGGATAATACATGAAAATTGTGTTTGAATCACCGCATGTTGAAATGTCGGTGTCACTTCGATGACCGGCATGGATTGCAGGCGCATATACCCGCTCAGGATGCCGATGATGCTCCCTTTCATTCCCCAGATCGTCCCAGTCAACGTCCCCGTCGATGCCGCATCCCCAGTCCCGAATAAAGTCTTCCACTTGACCTGATCCAGTTTGACTTTTTTAAGAAACCCCCGGATGATCCGGTGCATGGATTGTACGTGAATGACGATTTCCTTCGTATCATTTAAACTGGCAATGAAATCATGAGGCGTGATTTTCTTTTTAGACGCCTTTTTCTTGGAAGGGTCGCTTTCCTTCCCTTTCTTCGTTTCCTGTTCCACGACGACATTCGGACCGTCGTCATCAAGCTTCACGAGCGGTATGTCGATCGTATATTTGATCAAACCGAACCACGCCCTCAGCTTCACCTTGAAATGATCATTGTCATTTCCATGGTATAAGGAAATCGTGACCGTCAGCTTCGTGATTATAAGAATGAATAATAGAAAAATAATAAGTGCCGCGATAATGATTAACGTCCAGACCCACCAGCTCATACATTCACACCCTTCAACCTGTTATTATGGCCTTTATTGGGAGAATTAAACTTGGGCTGATGGAAATTGCGGTGAAAAGAGGCTCTTTTGGAGGGGTCCTGAGGGGGAATTGCGTCATTTCGGGTGGTGATTGCGTCGTTTTTCGATTAATTGCGTCATTATTCCCGTGATTGCGTCATTTTTTATTTAATTGCGTCATTTCACCACGTAATTGCGTTTTTTCCATAAAAAGGTAATCCATTCAAATCGTCATCTCATTATTTAATGTCCATTTTTTTCACAGAAGTCCAATCACGCACAAAAAAAACAAACCCGCCCCATCAGCAGGTTTGCCTCTCTAAATCACACAGCTGGAGTAAATTCCAACTTTTTCTTTTCCTGGACCACAGTCGTATCTGCAAACAGATCATGAATGCCCTGCTTCTTATGGGTAAAGGCCACGACCACGTATAAAATAAAGACGGTCGTGGAGATGAACCGGCCGATCAGCTCCCTGAAGAGGATGGTTCCCCATGATGGTTTACCGCCTTTCAGCTCAATGACACGAATACCGAATACCATCTTCCCGATCGTCTGGCTGAAGTATTTCGTCATTAAAACGAAATACCCGTAGAACACGATGCTCGTCAAAATGGAAATCGGGGCAAACATCGAGCCGTCGGATAAAGAAATGTCCAATAGTTTGAAGATTGGATTCACGATCAGCCGCGTGATGCTTCCAATGACGATCAGATCCACCAGATATGCCCAGAACCGTATCCAGAATCCCGCCAGGTAATATCCGTCATGCGGGATTGTCCTTGAAAAGTCAGGAGAAGAAGATTGAACTTCGATATGCTCCCGTGTTTCATTATGTTCATAGCGATCACTCACTTCATTCACCTTCCTTATTCAGAATAGAGATACATCAATCGTGGAGAACCCGGGTTTGATAGAAGTTTCATCAGTGCCGCCGCTTCCATGTCCTGACCCATCATTTTCTTTGCACCCATACTGAAGAATTCGGAGAAAGGATCGCCTGCCGTGTATTCAAATACTTGTGCATCTTTCAATTTATAATCTTTCTTCATCGCTGCAATCGTATCTTCCACATAGCCGAATTCATCAATCAGATTGACTTCCTTCGCCTGGATTCCATCGTACACACGTCCGTCGGCAATCTTCTTCACTTCCGCTTCAGACATATCACGGCCTTTGGCGATGACATCCACGAAGCCTTCATAAGAGTTATCGATCATCGATTGTATGATTTTCCGTTCTTCATCGGTCATTTTACGAGTTGGACTCATAATGTCTTTGTACGGTCCACTTTTGATCGTGACGAAATCGACGCCGTATTTCTCTGCCAGTTCCGAGTAGTTGATGCTGTGCATGATGACTCCAAGAGAACCTGTCAGCGTTTCTTTGCTGGCAAAAATCTTCGTAGCAGGAGCCGATATGTAGTAGCCGCCGGATGCCGCCGTACCGCCCATCGATACATAGATCGGCTTTTTCGTCTTCTCCATGATTTCCACAAGCTTCGAGTGGATCTGTGCACTTTCCACAACGCCGCCGCCTGGGGAATTCACTTTTAAAATAATCCCTTTGACAGATTTGTCTTTTTCAACGGCATCAAGCTTATCCATAAAGAGCTCGTGATTATAGCCCGGGCTTTCGAATAAGGAACTTGCACCACCCGTATCCTGGATGACACCTTCCACTTCCAGGACCGCGATCCGTTTATTCGCATTTCCTTCATCGATGATTTCCTCGGAGAAAGGATTGTCCGTCCCTCCGAACATGTCTTCAAATGCTTGATTAACATCACTTGTCACAGCAGAGGTCGCAAAGTTGACGATTACCGAAACAAAGAATAATGCGCCAGCGATTCCCAATGCTGTCCACCTTTTTGCATTCATCTGTATATTCCTCCCTCGTTTACCCTATCTTATGTAAGGATATGAATATCATTCTCATGTGAAAACATGATAGAATATTCACTAAGTTAGATTCTAGCAAAATTTCATGGAAATGGGAAAAATTATCTGATTTTTATATTTCAGGGAGGTACATATGATGAATAACCGACGAAATATCTATTTCTATGCTTTACACGAAGAAGGCATGCAGGCGAAGCTCGATCATTTATATGAACTTGCGACCCGCTATAATTTCACTATTGTCGAATCTCCTAAAACCGCCAATATCATCGTCAGTATCGGCGGCGACGGAACATTCCTTCAGGCCGTCCGTCAAACCGGTTTCAGACAGGACTGTCTGTACGCAGGTATCTCCACTGGAGGCACATTGAGCATGTACTGTGACTTCCATATCGATGACACGTCCAAGATGATCGAAGCCATGACAACAGAGCAGATCGAAGTACGTAAATATCCGACCATCGAAGTGACCGTCGATAATCAGACGTCCTTTCACTGCCTGAATGAATTCAGCATCCGCTCCGGCATCATCAAGACCTTCGTCATGGACGTCTTCATCGACGACAAACATTTCGAAACATTCCGGGGCGACGGCATGATTTTCGCCACCCCGACGGGAAGCACCGCCTATAACAAATCCGTCAACGGCGCCATTGTCGATCCGATGCTTCCTTGCATCCAGGTGAGCGAAATGGCTTCCCTGAATAATAACCGCTACCGTACACTCGGATCCTCCTTCATCGTGAGCGGACAGCGCCGCCTCGTACTGAAGATCGTCCAGGACGGAAACGACTACCCTGCCATGGGAATGGACAATGAGGCATTGAGCATTCAGCACGTGGAAAAAGTCGAAGCCAAACTCAGTGATAAAATCATCAAAACGGTGAAATTGAAGGATAATTCTTTCTGGGAGAAAGTGAAGCGTTCGTTTTTGTAGGTTGAATGGGTTGTGAAAGTGAGATTTTTTGGGGTTGATTACAATACTAAAACCCAAACAAAAACGCTCCAGTCAAAAAGACTGGAGCGTTTTTCATCATGCCGACAATCTGGCATCCCTTCTGCGTTTCCTGGCATACTGCACACGCGACGCCGTGAAGACCGTCAAGGCGAGCCAGATGAACATGAACGAAACGAGATGGGTAACAGAGAACTCCTCATGGTACATGAATATACCGAGTATCAACGTGATCGTCGGGGCGATATATTGCAGAAATCCGACCATGTATAGCGGGATCTGCTGGGCACCCTTGGAGAAAAATAATAATGGAATCGCCGTTGCTGCCCCGGCTCCCATCAGTAAGAGGTCCGTCCCTACTGAAACATGGAAGAGGGAAAGGGTTCCTTCTTTGTACATGTAGCCAAGGTAAATCAGGGATAATGGCGCGATGGTCATCGTTTCGAGTGTGAGGCCGATGGATGATTCCACTTGGATGAGCTTTTTGGCTAATCCGTATAGGCCGAAAGAGAATGCGAGACCGACGGCGATCCAGGGGAATTCCCCGTATGACAGAGTCAGGATCAGCACTCCTATGGCGGCTAATCCAAAGGAAATGATCTGGGCCTTCGACAGGCTTTCTTTCAGGATGAATACACCGAGCAGCACGCTGACCAGTGGATTGATATAATAACCTAGGCTTGCTTCCACCATCTGGTTGGTATTCACGGCCCATATGTAGATGAACCAGTTCGTACTGATCAGTAGTGAAGCAACCAGCAAAGCGAATAACTGCTTCTTTTTAGTGAGAGATGTTTTCAGATAGTTGGTGAATTCCCTCCAACGCTTGCTGACAAACAAGAATAGAAGCATGAACCAGAACGACCAAAAGATGCGGTTGGCGAGGATTTCATCCGCTGACACATGATTGACCCATTTCCAATAGATCGGCAGAATCCCCCATAATAAGTATGAAAACGCCATATACAGGATACCGGCTTGATCTTGCTTCATAAAAAACACCCCCAAAACTATTTCTATTTCCGAAATATCTCCATTATATCGGTGAAAAGTTTTGGGGGCAATGATTATTTACTTTTTTTATAGACGATGGTCTCGTCAACGATTGTCATATCGACGACTTTGCCAAGTATTTCGTCTGTTTCGACGGTGAATGGGTCGATATCCAATACGGTGAAGTCTGCCGTGTACCCTTCACGGATCTCTCCTCGATCTTCCTCATGGTGACAGGCATACGCGCTTCCCTTTGTAAAAAGGGATATGGCTTCATACATCGTCAGTTTTTCTTCCGGACGATACACGGTTCTGTCGGGGTCCAGCGGGTTCGTGCGGGTAACCGCTGCATGGATTCCCCAAAGTGGATTGATCGGTTCGATCGGGGCATCCGAGCCGCCTGCACACGGGATGCCTTCGTCCAGGAGCGTTTTCCACGCATAATTGTACTTCATGTTTTCTTTACCCAGTCGTTCAACGACCCATGGGAAATCCGATGCCACAAACCTTGGTTGAATATCCAGGATGAGGGGCAGCCCTTTGATCTTCTCGATCAGTTCTTTACGGAGGATCTGGGCATGGATTAACCGGTCCCGTCTACCATGAAGGGTCGGCGCCTCCACAATACTGTCGACGACATTTTCAAATGCCTGATCCCCGATCGTATGGACGGCAATCGGCAGTTCATATTTTCTTGCTTTCTTCACAAGTTCCAGAAGTCGCTCGTTCGTGTGGATACTGACTCCCGTCGTGTTTGGATCATCGGCGTACGGATAGCTTAAGAGTGCCGTCCTGCCACCCAGTGCACCATCCGCGAAGATTTTCATGGCACCGAATTCAATGAATTCATTTCCGCTCAGGAACTGATGGCCATCTTCCTTCCAATCTTCAATTACTTCATGATGGACAAGAAGATGGGCCCTGAATTTCCTTTTGCCTTCGTTTATGGTTTTAAGGAACGCACCATATGTTTTCTTGAAGTTTCCGTAATAGCTCAGGTCCTCTGTATGTCCGCCCACCAATCCATGCTCCCAGCAGCTTTCGATTCCTTTTGTCAGGGCTTCGACAAGATACTCTGACGAAATGGCAGGCAGGGCATCGACCATGAGATCCTGTGCCTTATCCTTTAATAAACCATTTAACCCGCCTTCATCATCTCGTTCAATTAAACCGCCTGCTGGATTCGGAGTGCTTTCATCGATACGCGCATGTTTAAAGGCAAGTGAATTCACCACCATGGCATGTCGGCAGATCCGTTTTAGAAGCACCGGATGGTTCGGAACGACTGCATCGATTTCCTGCTTGGTCAAGACCGCTGCATCACTCCATAAATTCTCATTCCAGCCTTCCCCGATGATCCATTTTCCTTCTTCGACGCCTTTGGCTTTTTCCTTGATGGCATCCAGCACTTCACGCTTGCTGTTCATACTGGAAAGATCAAGTCTCATCAGCGTCTCACCGTGACCGATGAGATGCATGTGACTATCGACAAATCCCGGGAACATGATCTTCTTCTCTAAATCCACCACTGAATCTATCGTGAACGTCTGCTCAAGTTCTTCCGAAGTCCCTAATCCTTTAATCAGGCCATTCTCTGTAAAAACCGCTTCCACATGATGTCCTTCTTGTTGCATTGTATAGATGGTGCCGTTTCTCCATAAAGTACCCATGATGCATTGCCTTCTTTCATAAAAGTCTATTTTTCAAATGTATCATATTATAGGAAGATTCTGAAATGATAAAAACCAAAAAAATAGAGAGCCTTAATGGCCCCCTATCCGTGATCAGTTTTTCACTGAATTCATTTCTTTTTGTCTCAGTTCGATTCTTCTGATTTTTCCTGATGTTGTTTTCGGCAGTTCCTTCACAAATTCAATCTTACGCGGATATTTGTAAGGAGCCGTTAAGTCTTTTACATGCTGTTGAAGGGAAGGAATCAGCTCAGGATCCCTCTGATCCACATCATCCCGTAAGACGACAAACGCCTTTACGATCAGTCCTCTTACTTCATCGGGACTTCCTACGACGGCACATTCCTGAACCGAAGGATGCTTTACGAGGGCATCTTCCACTTCGAAAGGTCCAATTGTGTAGCCTGAGCTGATGATGATATCGTCCCCACGGCCTTCGAACCAGAAGTAGCCGTCTTCATCCTTCTTGGCTTTATCTCCCGTAATATAGTAATCTCCCCTGAACTGCATGGCCGTACGCTCAGGATCTTTGTAATAATTTTTGAACAGGGCCGGCGTTTCTACGTGAACCGCGATGTCTCCCACTTCGCCGACTTCACAAGGGTAGCCTTCATCATTGATGATTTCGACCCTGTTTCCAGGGGTTGGTTTCCCCATGGAGCCCGGTTTCAGTTCCATCCCTTTCATAATTCCGACAAGGAGGGTATTCTCCGTTTGGCCGTAGCCGTCACGGACTTCGATCTCGAAGTGTCTCTTGAAGGCATCGATGACTTCCCTGTTAAGCGGCTCCCCTGCCGACACGGCGCTGTGCAGGTGATCGAGCTTATACGTTCCCAGATTATCCACTTTCGCCATCAGGCGATACTCTGTCGGCGTACAGCATAGAACATTGACATGGTTATCCTCAAGCATCTGAAGGTATTTGTTCGGATCGAATTTCCCTTGGTACACAAGACCAGTGGCACCTGAACCGAGGACAGACAGAAACGGACTCCAGATCCACTTTTGCCAGCCCGGACCTGCCGTTGCCCAAACCGTGTCTCCTTCTTCGATGCATAACCATTCACGTGCCGCTGTTTTCAGGTGAGCATAGGCCCATCCGTGTGTGTGGACAACCCCTTTCGGATTCCCAGTCGTCCCTGACGTGTAAGAAAGGAAGGCCATATCATCCCTTTTCGTATCAGCGAATGCCAGATCCTCTGAGGCCGATTTCATTTCTTCTTCAATGGCAATCCAGCCGTCCTGCTTGTCCCCTACTACGAACTTCTTGAGATTATCCATGCCCCTTACGTTTTCAAACTGCTCGACGAACGGAGAATACGCTACAATCCCTTTTACATCCCCGTGATCGATGCGGTATTCGAGATCTTTCGTCCGCAGCATCTCAGAGCTTGGAATCACGACAAGTCCGGATTTCAGTGCGGCAAGATAAACTGCATATGCCTCAATTAAGCGGGGTACCATGACAAGGATGACATCCCCTTTTCCAAGCCCCTCTCCAGAGAAAACGTTTCCAATTTTATTTACATTTTTCAATAATTGTTTGTATGTAATGTCTTCTTTTTTACCTTCTTCGTTTTCCCACTTGATGGCAAGCTTTTCTCCATCACTTGCAAACTTCTCTACTTCTTCCACCAAATTGTACGTTTCCGGTGCGATCAATTCTTCCCTCTTCACTTATGACTCCCCCTTGTTTGTCGATTCTTTTCTATTATACAAAATAATATAAATTTTTAAAATTATTTGGCTATATTCTATCATCGTCAATATGTGAGGTTAATCGACAAAAAGGCTGGGACATAACTAAATCAATTCTATCTAATGATATAAAACATTTTTAGGATCACTTGTTATACCGCTGTTGATTTCCGTGCAAGACTTCGCTTTCCTCGGGCGGAAGGCAAGCCTCCTCGTCGCTCTCGCTCCTGCGGGGTCTTACCTATTCCGCTTTTCCCGTAGGAGTCTACGTCTTGCACTCCAATCAACAGCTAGAACCTGCAAAATACATTTATTAAGAATGAATGATTTCAAATTTTTTTGTTAATTCACACTGTCATTTTTAAATGCACTGTTACTGGAGCCATTTTATCTTATTAATATTAAATAAAATGGCTCCATTTTAAATGTAGTAAAAAAACTTTGACAGTTGATTGAAGCGGAAATCAACCACCACTCGCTTCTTAAAAAGAAAAACAGCCATCATTTTTTATATAAATAGAAAAGGAGCGGGGAATCCCGCTCCTTGTAGCCATTGTATTTAATTATTTTGAATATCCGCCACCGATTTGTTGTTCAGCCATTTGAACTAAACGTTTAGTGATTTCACCACCTACAGAACCGTTAGCGCGTGCTGTTGCATCTGGACCAAGTTGAACTCCGAATTCAGAAGCGATTTCGTATTTCATTTGGTCGATTGCTTGTTGAGCTCCTGGAGCTACTAATTGATTTGAACTGTTGTTTGCCATGTGTTTTCACCTCCTTGTTGAATATAGATTGTGTCAAAACACATGGCTTCATACAGTTAATTTCTTTGGTAAATTATCCTAAAATTTTAGAGTAATTCGTCAAACGTTTTTTCTACATTTGAGCCTGTAGAACCGTCGATTGTCATTGTTTCTGTACCATCCACAGCTTCTTTGAGGAGGGTTTCGAAATCAACGAAGCTTTCATAGTACTTCACTTTTTCTTTTTTAGGCCTTGTCTTCGGTGCTGGCGGTGTAAAAATCGTACAACAATCTTCGTAAGGCAGGATCGAAATGTCATGGGTATCGATCTTCTGGGCGATATCGATGATTTCAAGCTTATCCATGGCGATGAGAGGTCTTAACACCGGTGTGTTCGTGACATCGTTAATCGCCTGCATGCTCTCTAACGTCTGACTCGCCACCTGACCGAGGCTTTCCCCGGTAATGAGTGCCAGTCCTTCATTCTTCTCACGGATTTGATCCGCGATCCTGAGCATCATCCGTCGTGTTGACGTCATCGTATAATTTTCAGGAACCTGATCATGGATCGTTTGCTGAACTTTTGTAAATGGAACGATGTGAAGCTTCACTTTTCCGCTGAATGCAGAGAGCTTTTTCGAGAGGTCGATTACCTTTTGCTTCGCCCGTTCACTTGTAAATGGAGGGCTGTGAAAATGGACGGCTTCGATCTCCACTCCCCTTTTCATTGTCAGATAACCGGCGACAGGGCTGTCGATTCCGCCTGAAAGCATAAGCATCGCCTTCCCACTCGCCCCGACCGGCATCCCGGTGGACCCTTGATAAATTTCAGAAGAAAGATATACGCCTTCTTTCCTCACTTCCACATTCAGTTGAATATCGGGATTCTTTACATCCACCTTCAATCCGTCCAAATTGCGAAGAATATAGGACCCTACTTCATAGTTTAATTCATTCGTGTCGAGTTCAAACTTTTTATCCGCTCTTCTGGCAGCCACTTTAAAGGTTTTGCCGGGGGAAAAGCTCTTTTCGACGAGAGTAAGCCCTGCTTTCATGATGTCATCCATATTTTGAGGGACTTTCACAACAGGACTGAATGATTGGATCCCGAAGATTTTTTCAAGTCTCGGAATGATTTCCTCTGCGTTTTCGTCTCCCAATTGAATATGGAGGCGATCCCTGCTCGCCGCAACGGAAATCGTCGGGAAATCCTTCAGCGTGTGCAGGATATTTTCACGGAGCTTGGCTGTGAACATCTTACGGTTTCTTCCTTTGGTTGAAATTTCACCGTATCGTACGAGTATGCGATTATATTTCATCTTGATCTCCTCATTGTATGTTGTAAGATTTCGATTTCTTTTTTTAGTAATTCAATGAATTCTTTGCATTCTTTCATCGTGTTATGGAAGGAAAGACTGATGCGGATCGAATTGCCGGCAAGGTTGTCCGGTACACCCATGGATAAGAGGGTCTGACTGGGCTTACTTTGCTTTGATGAACAAGCGCTTGTCGTCGATACGTACACTTCATGCCGATCGAGGGCGTGAATGAGTACTTCCCCTTTAAAATCCGCCACTGAAAAATTCAGGATATGCGGGGCATGATTCCGGACCGGTGTATGAATCGTCACATCTTGGATTTTCTCCAGCTCTTCCCTCAGGAATTGTTGGCTTTCTTCCATTATAACCAACTTTTGTTTCCTTTCTTCCATATGCATTCGGAGTGCCTTCGCGAAGGATACGATCCCGCCGGTGTTTTCCGTGCCGCTTCGCAGGTTCCCTTCCTGCTCGCCACCTGACAGGATAGGCGAAATCTCAAGTCCGTCCCTCACATATAGCATGCCGGTTCCTTTGATGCCATGAATTTTATGAGCGGATAGGCTGCATAAATCGATGAGCCTTTTGTCGAGAATAAGGGGGACCTTCCCACAGGCCTGTACAGCATCGACATGGAAGAGTATCTTAGGATAATCTTTCAAAATCTCCGCGATTTCCTTAATCGGCTGGACGCTCCCGATTTCATTATTCACCTGCATCACCGAAACAAGAATCGTGTCATCCTGAATCGCCTTTTTCAATTCTGAGGGACGGACCTTTCCCTCTGCATCGACATCAAGATAGGTCGTTGTGTAACCAAACGCTTCTAACTGCTTAAAGGCATTGATGACGGAAGGATGCTCAATCCTGGTCGTAATGATATGCTTCCCTCTGTGACCGTATTGCAGAGCGGTTCCTTTTATAGCCAGATTATTTGATTCAGTCCCTCCAGAGGTGAAGAATACCTCTTTTGTCTTTATCCCTATTAGGGAAGCGATCTGCTCCCTGGATTGTTGAATTAACTTTTCCACCTGACCACCGAACGAATGGATGGAAGATGGATTGGCATAATAGCTTTCATTTACTTTCAGGAATGTGTCCAGCACTTCCTTATATGGCTTGGTTGTCGCACTATTATCAAAATAGATCAAAGTTTACACCTTCTTTTACATAACGCTTTTATACTCAATCATTAATCTTACCATAAATCCTGCCCATCCCAAATGAAATTCATTTTGGCGTAAGAATTAATTATAGTAGAAAAACGATTTAACACATCATTCACAAATATTTTTTCATTTTCCAAAAATTATTATTGAAAAATGACAGAATTTTTGCGAGAATCTAAAAGGTAACAGAATCCGAAGTTATTTAAATATACTAAATTGTAAGACTATTTAGTTTTTCGACATTTTTCTACAAACTTATGATAAGATATTTTTTGCTTATGATAACGATTACAAACGGAGGGGTATATATGAACGAGAAAGCGCTATCATCCAGTCAGATCTTGACGATTGGATTAATGCTCTTCGCTCTTTTTCTTGGAGCAGGAAATATGATCTTCCCCCCATTCCTGGGGCAGCAGGCCGGAGAACATGTCTGGACCGGTATCATCGGCTTTCTTATTACGGGAGTGGGGCTTCCTTTACTCGGTGTCATCGCCATTGCGAAATCCGGAGGGGATCTTCAGACACTTGCAAACCGCGTACATCCATTATTCGGACTTATCTTTACGATTGTTATGTACCTTGCGATCGGGCCGTTCTTCGGAATTCCACGGACCGGAACAGTCGCATATGAAATCGGGGTCATCCCATTCTTGCCTGAAGAAACAGCAAAATACGGAGTTTCTTTACTGATTTATACAATTATCTTCTTTGGATTGACGGCATGGCTTGCGATGAATCCGTCAAAGCTTGTTGACCGAATCGGGAAGATCTTGACTCCTTCCCTCATTGTCATCCTGACGATTCTAGTGGTCAAAAGTATCATCAGTCCGATGGGAGACTTCGGCACTCCGCATGAAGCCTATCAGGATGGACCATTATTCAAGGGATTCATCGAGGGATACCTGACCATGGATACGATCGCTGCTTTAGTGTTCGGGATTGTCGTCATCAATTCCATTAAAGATCGCGGTATCACCAATAAATCCAGCCTGACGCGCATCACGATCATTGCCGGATTCATTGCGGCCGCAGGACTTGCTCTTGTGTATTTATCTTTAAGCTATATCGGTGCGAGCAGTACGGATTCCATCGGCGTGCAGGCCAACGGTGGAGCAATCCTTTCAGCTGCAGCGAGCCATTTATTCGGTTCAATGGGGACAGTCATCCTGGGACTTGCCATTACGTTTGCGTGCATTACGACATCAGTCGGACTTGTGTCGGCATGCTCACAATTTTTCGCAAAAATCCTGCCGGTATCCTATCCTAAATTGGTGATCATCATTTCTCTGTTCAGCATGGTCATAGCCAATTTCGGATTGACTCAGTTGATTGCCATATCTTTACCCGTTCTAATATTCATTTATCCATTGGCGATTGTACTGATTCTTCTATCATTCATGCATAATGGATTTAACGGTTACTCCCTTGTTTATGGAGGGGCATTGATTCCAACGGGTCTGATCAGTTTGATCGATGGCATCAAGACAGCTGGTGTTGACGTGACGGCCGTCAGTCAATCACTTGAATTCCTTCCGTTTTATACTCAAGGAATCGGCTGGATCGTTCCAGCTATGATCGGTGCCATTATCGGATTCGTCATTGCCGTACTCGCAGGACAAACCAAACGGACGATCGAAGCGAGCTGAAGCAGTCATATGAAAAAAGGACTGATGTAGATTGAAACGTCTACATCAGTCCTTTTATTTATGATCTTTCTTCAAGATCCATCATCTTCTCGATTTTCTTCAGTGCGCCCGGCTCCACTTTCTCGATGGTTGTGGCCGCTTCTTCCAGCGCTCTTCGGTAATCATATTGTCGGAAGGCTTGTTCAGCCGTCTGAAGACCTTCCCGTACCGAGCTATATTTGCTGCGGTAGCGATTTCCATACTGAATGATTTTCTCGGATAAGAGAACATTCTCGATCAGATCGCCCGTTTTCGTATAGAAATGGTCAACAGTATCCTCAGCACCCAATAATGTTTCCTGGATGAACTTCATGTTTAAAGGTTTTTCCGTTAAACTTGCATTCACTTGTTCGATCTTACGATGGACTTCATCAAGGAGATCCTTGTAATCGGCCGGTAATCCGGGTACATTGCTTTTTGAAATCATCCGGCTTGCTTCAGCCACCTTTTTCTTAAGCTCCTGGATTTTTTCCCTTGTAGCCAATTCATCTTTACGGAGGTTCTGCAGATAGACGGAGAACTCACTTTGCTGTTGATTCAGTTCTTCCAGTCCACTTCTGATCTCTTTCAGTTCATCACTTAAATTCGAGAAAGCCGTCGCATTCGTTTCTTCCTTGTGCATCAGCATTTCATGTCGCTTTGAGAGCTGGATGATCTTCTTATCAATCTCGCTCGGTGTACTAAGATCCGCGTCCTGAAGATGGTATCCTTGTTTCACGATACTTACTTCCGATTGAATGTCATCATTGTCTTCCTTTGCCTTGATGAGCCCTTCCGTCGTTTGGTCTCTATACTGCTCTACAAAATGTTTGGCATGGACTTCTTTTTCCAGTAAATCATAAAGGCTCTCGACCTTCACTTTTATTTCCTGTATGCCTGCTTCCACTTCTTCGACCTGAAGCTCTTCCAGATTTTTATTGAAGTTTTGAAGGGTTTCCTTCAACGAGGCCACTTCTTTGTCCACTTCAATATGATCAAGGGTGTAGCCCTGTTCCTTCATCTCGACGTATCCTGCTTCAAGCTCGGACAATTGGGAAGGCAATACGTTTTCAAAGTCGGTGATCAGTTTCGGTACCGTCTCCATCTTGTAGGCAACCATTTTCATTTCCTCTGCCAGGCTAAGGACGATCTCCCTTGCATCCAGATAATTCCCCTGCTCCGTCAGCTCATTGAACTGTTTGATCTGTTCAGAAAGCTTATCAAGGACGGCTTCCATATGCTTTGCCGTTTGGCCGTATGTATGACGATAGGCGAGCAATTGTTTCTTGCTATTCCGGAACTCTTCTTGAAGAGCCTGGATTTCTTCGCGGTTCTTCTCTTCACTGCCGACCAGTTCATTTAATTCGCTCAGGATCTGTTCGATCTTCTTTTCGGTATCGGTGAGAACCTGATCGATTCTTGACAGGACCTCTTTGGTTTTATTAAAGCGAAATTTATCGGTGTACTCTTCTGCATCGAATAGTAGTTCTTCAACATCAGGAAGCTGCACAGCAACAATCTCATCCCAACCCTGTCTCCAGCCGTCAAACAATTCTTCCGTCTGACCTGTCATATTCAGTTGCTTCACTCTGGAAAGTTCGTCTGAAACCGGTTTGTTCATGATATCGATTTTCCAGGCTTCATACCGATCGATTTCGGCGTAATATTTCTTTCTAGAGATAAATCCGATTAGGAATACGATTAAGATAAGTATTATTCCAGCGATGACGTATTGCATCTTAAGCCCCCTGTTCAACTATTCAGTAGACATCTATATGAATGTGAATGTTTCATTAATAATTTGTCATTGCTATAATGATACCATGTTAACGACATTTTTTGACTATTAATTTCTGATTTTTTAGTGATAAAAGTTAATTTTAGCAGATTTGAGGGGAAATGGGTATGATTATTGGGTTTGGTGTCTATTTGGCTAGTTGTTTTACACCGTTTGGATGAGTGAGTGCTTGTTGATTTCCGCTGCAGGTGCTCGCTTTCCGCGGGGCGTGAGTTGAGCCTCCTCGGCTGAAAGTGGTGTCCGACCTTGTCCAGCTCCGGCGGCTAGCCCCTCGAGGTCATAAGCTAAATGGTCCAGGATGGCAAAAAACGCCTTCCCGGCCCATTCATCTTATGCTTGTCGGGGCTGAGCAAGCCGCCTCCGCTTTTCGTTTTTTCCCGTCGGAGTCGAGCACCTTCCGCTTCAATCAACTTATATAGAATCTATAAACCAAAAATAAATTAAGCTAATCATCATTTGGCCCTATATATTCTTTTCCCTATCAAATTTACAATATCTCTATCATATTCAATTTAACAGCACAAATGATTATTATAACAAGGAAGTGAAGTCTCATGGTTAAGGTTGATGGGCATGTGCATACTCCGTTTTGTCCGCATGGGAGTCGGGATTCTTTTGAGATGTATGTTGAGAGGGCGATTGTTCTTGATTATAGTGCTATAACGTTTACGGAGCATGCTCCGCTGCCAGTCGGGTTCAGGGATACGACGCCTGAAGAGGACAGCGGGATGGATCCTTCACGTATTGGGGACTATTTTGATGCACTGGACGTCTTGAAGGAGAAATACAAGGACAAGATCATCATCCGCTCGGGGCTCGAGGTGGATTATATTGATGGGTTTGAAAAAGAGACCGCGGAAATTCTTGCAACTTACGGACCGCGGATGGATGACAGTATTCTTTCTGTTCATTTTTTAGAGCACCGCGGGAAATGGGATTGTCTTGATTACAGTCCCGATGTGTTCGAATCCATGATCGGTTATTATGGATCGGTCGATGAGATCTATAAGCGGTATTATAAGACGGTCCTTCAATCGGTCCGGGCAGACTTGGGGTTTTATAAGCCGAAGCGTATCGGGCACATCACTCTCGTAAAGAAATTTCAGAAGCTGTTTCCTGCTTCCCAGTCCTTTACCGATGAGATTTCCCTCATCCTTCAGGAAATTGCCGGAAGGAATTTAGCGCTTGATTATAACGGGGCGGGGTTCGTGAAACCTTATTGCGGGGAGTCTTACCCGCCGCCGGATGTCATCAAACAGGCCCGCACGTTGGGGATCAAAATCGTCTATGGATCTGATGCCCATACGGCTGATGGCCTGGATCAGGGAAGAGACTTGATGAAATAAAAGGAAAGAACTCTTCTTCAATCGGAGAAGAGTTCTTTCTTTCAGATGATCAGCTCTTTTTTCATGATCTCTTTCGCTTCAGAAACGAGTAAGAGATCGATCCATTGATCAATGTTTTTATAATATTGATCAATGAAATAGTATTCCTGAGGGAACATCTGCCACACTTCCCTTAGCTGCTGGCTATGAAGGAACGGCATCGTCAGCATGGACTTGAGCTGGATGACGAGGAAGCTGACGGGCTGTTTTTTCAAGGCATGGTCTTTCATCCCCTGTTCGAACAACCGCTTCATATAATGCCTTTCTTTCATTAAGTAGGAAGAAATGATTTCCCGGACCACCTGGGAATCGATGGATATTTCCCTCCAGATGAATCGGGATAGTTGATGATGTTCGCTTTGGAATTTTAATATTTTATAGACGGCCCGCTTCAGGCACAGATCGGCACTGATATAGTTCAACGCCTCCACCTCTTCCTGAAGGAAACGCAGGTATGGTTCAAAGAAATGGGTGAAGCATGCTTCCAGTACACCCTGCTTCCCTTTATAGTAATAGGAAATCGTAGCTGGATTCACATCCGCTCTCTTCGCAATATCCCTGACGGACGTCCCATCGAAACCATGATCATTAAACAGGTACACAGCCGCTTTGAAGATGGACTCTTTCGTCGACTTGGAGGTATCTAGTTTTTTCATATTTCCCCTTCTTTCCTGTATATTAGGTGAATGAAAAAAACAGTGGCGAGGATCAATGTATAAAAACTTCTCAGATAAAAACGAAATCATTGAAGGTTATGAAGAAATATGCTAAAAATGGTTCAATAGATGTTTCTATTATAAGTTGTTTACACTAAGAATTCGTGTTTTCGTATGGATTTCCTTTAAGTATTTCTCGACAGGATTTGTCGCTTGGAGTTCCTGTGGTAACGCTTAGACATGAAATAGCGCAGAATATGTAGAATTGGGGGAGTTTATGATGTTTCAAGTAGAAAAATATCAAGGTACAAAGGAACAGGGCTTTGGTCTTGTCACGAAACAATTGAAGGCTTTATTGGAAGGTGAACCGAATCAGATCGCGAATTTGAGCAATGCTTCCGCCTTACTGAACCAATTCATGGACCGTATTAACTGGGTTGGCTTTTATTTAGTTGAAGAAGAAAGCAATCAATTGGTACTCGGACCTTTCCAGGGACTGCCTGCATGTGTAAGGATTCCTTTAGGAAGAGGCGTTTGCGGTACGGCTGCCAGTGAACAGAAGACGCTGCGGATCGAGGATGTCCATCAATTCCCCGGGCACATCGCATGTGACGCTGCCTCCCAATCCGAAATCGTCATCCCTCTCGTCAAAGATGGAAAACTGATCGGGGTCCTCGACATTGACAGCCCTGAAAAAGAAAGATTTGATGAAGAAGACCAGAAGTATTTGGAAATCTTTACAGATGAGCTTTTAAGACATCTTTAATACTGTATAATAGGGATAAAGCCCTGCCGGGAATACGACATTTCCGCCAGGGTGTTTTTTTGTGTTGGAAGAAATTCGGTGACTTGTTAAAAAGTTCACGTTTCCCCGCCCTTTTTATAGGGAAAAGAGTAACATACTTGAGAACTTTACACAGTGATATCCCATACAATATCCAGAATGGAGTAGTAAAAAGAGGTGTGATATGAGCGCTAAGAAAAAAGACTTACCCTATTTATTATGTTTGCTGGTGATGCCGGCATTAGGTTTTTTATATACACTATTGAATACGGATGCCCGGGAAGCGGTCATCCTTTCTACGACCATAGATGAATGGATCCCATTCGTGCCGGCTTTCATTTTGCCGTATATTTTATGGTACGCCTTTATTTTAGGATACCTTTTTTACTTTTGGTATAAAGATGTCCAGACATTCCTGAAAACCCTCGTCATCATTGTCATCGGTGAATTGGTTTGTTTTGTCATCTACTTTTATTTTCAAACGACGGTACCACGCCCCGATGTTGCGGGTGACGGATTGTTTGTCGACCTGGTCCGGATGATTTACAGTCATGATCAGCCTTATAATGCGTTTCCAAGCATCCATGTTTTAACGACATTTGCCATTATTTTCGGAAATTTCAATATTAAGGATAAACATCTATTCCACACTGCTTTTGTACCGGTGATGGGATCGCTGATCATCCTTTCCACCCTTTTTGTGAAACAGCATTATATCCTCGATGTGACCAGCTCGATCTTTCTATCGGTCTTCCTTTATGGGATTCTGTTTGAGCTTTATGGAGTCAGCACAAAGAAATCCAAGCAAGCCTATGTGGAAAAATAATAGACAAAAAACAGGAAGGAACCGCTGGTAGGTTCCTTCCTGTTTTTTCTTATGCTTTATCCAACGCCTGAAGTAAGTCACTCCAAATATCCTCCGGTGCTTCAAGTCCTACAGATAGCCTGAGAAGTGAATCATTGATTCCCATGGTCTTTCTCGACTCTTCCGGCACGACGGCATGAGTCATGGTGGCAGGATGCTGGATCAATGTCTCGGCATCCCCTAGACTTACGGCAATCTTGATCATTCCGAGATCATCCATGAACTTCTGCGCTTCTTCCTTGGACCCTTTCAGCGTGAAGGAGATCATTCCGCCCGGTTTTTTCATTTGTTTCTTCATGACCGCGTGCTGAGGGTGACTCTCATGTCCTGGATAGATGACCGTTTCCACGGCGGGATGACCGGCTAATAAATCGGCAATCTTTTCAGCACTGTCACAGTGACGGTCCATCCGTACAGCCAGTGTTTTTAATCCTCTCAGCAATAACCATGCATCAAATGGGGAAATGATTCCTCCGATATCCTTTTGAGTCGTCATGCGGATCTCGGCCATTTTCTCCTGAGAACCGACGACGAGGCCGGCAACGACATCTCCATGACCCCCGATGTATTTCGTTGCGCTATGAATGACGATGTCACATCCAAGCTCCAGCGGACGTTGCAAATACGGTGAACAGAATGTGTTATCCACTACGACAGGGATCCCTTTTTCCTTCGCAACCTTTACAACAAGTTCCAAATCAATGAGTTGCATGGTCGGATTGATCGGGGTTTCCACATAAATGCAGCTGGTGTTATCCGTGATTTTCCCGCGGATCTCCTCTTCAGAATCCATGGAAGAAAAATCATGTCCGATCGCAAATTTCTCCTTTAGGAGCTCGAGTAGACCGAACGTACAGCCATACACTCCTTGCGAGCAAAGGATGTGATCACCTGATTTCGTTAATGAAAATAACACCGCACTTACGGCCGCCATTCCGGAACCGAATGCAAGAGCCGCTTCTCCCCCCTCCAATGACGCCATCCGTTCTTCCAAGATCGCTACCGTCGGATTTCCCAGTCTTGAATATATATATCCTTCTTCTTCACCGGCGAACCGATTTTCACCTTGTTTCGCATTTGCGAAGGAATAAGTAGAGGTTTGGTATAATGGCGGTGCTAAACTATCAAAATGCTGAGACGATTGATACCCCTCGTGAATCACTCTTGTTTCAAAACGTTTCTCTTCTCTCATCCAGTATTCCTCCCAGTATTCCCTTTAAGTCTAAGTAACTACTATTCTAGAATATGATAATCTGAGTGAAAAAGAAAGCGTTTACACTAAAGTGGTAAAGGAAGTTAGCTGTTTCTTAATCTTCATTTATATACAAAGTGACGCTTTGGTTGATTTCCATAATTAATAAAGTAAAATCCACTTCTTTTACCACAGTGACAGGTTGCCTATCAACATCTTCAAATTCTAATTGACCGTTTCATATCAGATTCTGAAAAAATCCTTTCAAAACAAAAACAGGAAGAACCATTATCGGCTCTTCCTGTTGATTTTATATGATTTACTGACAATCTTTCACGACCTGGTTTTTTCCGTTGTTTTTGGCCAGGTAGAGTGCTTCGTCGGCTTTTTTGACTAGTTCTTTGACGGATTTGGGGCAGTGGTCGTCATGGGCTCTCCAAATGGATAGTCCGCAGGAAAGGGTGACGGATGGGTCGGTTTTCAATGGGACGTCCTTAATGATGCGTTCTGCGATTTCCATTCCTTCTTTACGACCGAGGGAAGGCAGGTAGACGGCCAGTTCTTCCCCTCCCCATCTTGCGACGAATCCGTGGTGGCTGACGATCCCCTTGATCAGATTGGATACTTCTATGATGACTTCATCCCCGATTTGATGACCGTAGTTATCGTTGATGGATTTGAAGTCATCGATATCGATCAAGAGCAGTGTACCCAGTTCATCCTTATTCATGGAGGATTCCATTTCATCATCCAAATAATTCCGTGCAAACAGTTTTGTCATGTGATCGGTGATGACCATATGCTCCAATTTTTCACGGAGAGTAGCATTGGTGATGGCCAGGGTGGAATGATGGATGAACGACTGCAGCAACTTGTACATATCAAATGAAAACATATACGGTTCCTTATGGAGCACCACACAGAATCCGATCAATGCTTCGTTTTGGACCATGGGAGCAGCCATGATCGACGGAAAGGCGGTCGCGTCTTCAAATCGATCACTGACATCCCCTAAAAAGATGGAGTCCTTTTCCTCTTCAATACGCTTCTTAACATACGAAATATAACTCCTGCCGATCTCTTCAAAAAAGACCGGGGAACTTTCGTCCAGAATGGTATACTCCCCTTTTTGAAGGAGGACGAACCCAATGGCGGATGCCTGGAAGGAACGCTTAATCTGTTTCTTTAAAAACAGGACGGTTTCAGATAAACGTAAATTCAAGTTTAATTGATGGGACGTTTCATTGATGAGCTGAAGATCGGTGATAAGCCTTTTCGACTGTTCATAAAGCTTGGCGTTCTCCAGGGCGCTCCCACCCGTATAGGCTAAGAGGCGGATGAACTCGATCTTCTGATCCGTAAAATCACGGGAATCGGACTTCACCTCAAGGACACCGTAGATCCCCTGCTTCCCTTTTAAAGGTGCATAGAGGATGCCTTCTTCGCCGGACTCAATGCTTCCGTTCACAAATGCCTGCATGGCCGATTCATTGGCTCGCTCAAAATCGAAACTCTTAATGGGCAGTTCTCCGAAGTCATAGCGGTCATTGGACAATAGCAAACGGAACTCATCAATCGGGAATACCTGTTTCAACGTCTCGATGATCTGTACAAGGAGAGTATGAACGTCCCTCGTTGAATGGAAGATCTCTGTCACTTTGAATAATTCCCTATATCTTCTCTCGTCTTCAAGGACGGTCTGGATACCTCCTGTATGCTGTAAAAACTGATTGCTTGCCTTCCAAAAGGAACGAAGCCAGCTTTCATCGGCCCACCCTTTCGGATCCTCCGTCTTCACTTGGAGGATCGCCAAAGGACTTCCATCACTCTTCGTAAAGTGAAACTTAATAGAGGAATGGTCTTCCTTCTCTATTAAGATAGGACGCATGATATACTCCTCTGTCGCTTCAGCAAGTGTGAGGGGAGCACCACCATTATGATGGGGATGGTATAGGAAATAAATAGAATCGGTATAAAAATATAAAAATGCCTGATCGATTTCCAGGCAATCCTTTACAACCGTCAGCCATTTTTGCAATTGAACAGAATGATCTGCATTTACTGACATTTCTTCGTATATTAAATCGAATAACTTTGACTTGTATTCATGCAAAGCATTTTGGATAACGTACATTTTTCTCACCCACACCTGAAAGGTTTGTGAAACGAATTACATCACCGGCTCCTGGCCAGTACCATATCCTTTTGAAAGACAACCAGCCATACTGAATCGTCTCCTGATAAGGAATGGATTTCTTTCGGTTCCCCGCTTTTGTCTGTAAGATCCAGTTGGACATCACGAGACCCCTGTGGAATGCTGATAAATCCGGTTTCTTTCTCAATGTGAAAGGGCTGCCGGCTTGAGATGACGGAAGACGGATCACGATTCCGCTCCTGTAATACCTCTAATGATTCAGAAAATAGTACCCATTTCTTCTCTTCTAACTGGACCCAGATCCCATTATGTTCCTTTGTAACGCCGAGCGTTTTCACTGAATTATGTAACGACACACTATGTAATACCTTAAAGTAATCATGATTTTTTTGATCAATTTCATATATGACAAGGACCGGCTGCTCTTCTACCACCTTTGCGACTGCGATGACCGGGTTACGACTGCCGTCTCCCCTGGACAACACTTCGGCATGAATGGAGGGTTCGATCTCCTCGACTTTCTCCGATGAGGAGGAATAAAGGAAACCTCCCAATACGACTAGCAGACAGATACCGATCAATAGATATCGAAGAATTTTCTCTCTCTTTGATTCCTGCAAATCTGCTCACCTATTTAACATAATTTTCAACTTTTATTATATCACAACAAATGACTTATGGACTATTTTGTTTGTGCAATCCAGATTGCTCTTTTCATGAATCTATAAAATACTCACTTGACTTCTATTCTCTCGCATCATATAATATTCTTTGTGTAAAATAATGCAGCTTCAGTGAAGTCCTTTATGCTCGTATTTTGTTCCTCTGTGTTGAGGTGTATCTTGTAACCCTCTGCTGCTAGGGCGAAGGTACATGAAAACAAAATGCACATAATTGTTTATTCACAGGTGTTTTTATTTTACAACAAAATAAAAACAATAAAGGAGGAGTCATTCATGGCTCGATATACTGGCCCAAGCTGGAAATTATCTCGTCGTCTTGGAATCTCTCTAAGCGGAACGGGTAAAGAATTAGAAAAGCGTCCTTACGCTCCTGGACAACATGGTCCTAACCAACGTAAAAAAATCTCTGAGTATGGTTTACAACTTCAAGAGAAGCAAAAACTTCGTCACATGTACGGAGTAACTGAGCGTCAATTCCGTAACCTATTTGACCAAGCTGGCAAATTACAAGGTAAACACGGTGAAAACTTCATGGCGCTACTTGAGTGCCGCCTGGATAACGTTGTTTATCGTTTAGGTCTTGCTCGTACTCGCCGTCAAGCACGTCAACTTGTTAACCACGGTCACGTTACAGTGAACGGATCTCGCGTAGACATCCCTTCATTCCGCGTACTTCCTGGTCAAACAATCTCAGTTCGTGAAAAATCACGTAACCTTGACATCATCAAAGAAGCGATGGAAGTGAACAGCTTTGTTCCTGAATTCCTAACTTTCGATGCTGACAAACTAGAAGGTACATTCACACGCGTTCCTGAACGTTCTGAATTACCAGCTGAAATTAACGAAGCTCTTATCGTTGAGTTCTACTCTCGTTAATCTTTGTGAAAGAGACACTGTCCATTTTATGGGCAGTGTTTTTTTGTGTATTTTAAATAGGCTCTTTTCGTAAACTTGGATGTCATGGATGTTAGCGAGGAGTGGTTGATTTGGAGGATTCACCTACTACTGTACAGCTCTAGAAAACATCATTTTTCAATGTGTATGGTGGTCGATTTTAGCTTGAATAGTAAAGTACTATTTCATTTGTTTTTTTCACTAGTGTGCTCTGTCACGATATATCTTATAGATGGAGAGGGAAACGGCGTAGACTCCTGCGGAAAAACGGGCGAGACAAGACCCCGCAGCGAATGCGAGGAGGCATGGCCGTTCGTCCGCCGGAAAGCGAAGCCGTTTCCCTCACCATCTACCCATCCACAAATAGACAGAGCCTCGGCAGTTACTATGTTGAAAACAACAAAAAAGCACGGCACCCGCTCCAAAATAAGAGAAACGGATACCGCGCTGATAGATTCTATATTCTATTATACGTACTGAACTCTGAAATATTTCTTCTTTCCGCGTCGGATGATCGTAAATTGTCCTTCGATCTTATCCCCTTCGCCCATCACATGCTGAAGATCCGTGATACGTTCACCGTTGATGTAGATCGCACCGTTCCCGACGTCTTCACGTGCCTGACGCTTGGATGGCGAGATTTTCGCATTGACGAGGAGATCGATCAATCCGATTTCTTCTCCTTTTGCCTGTTCAAAAGAAGGGACATCTTTGAATCCTTCCAGTATTTCAGAAGCGGATAATGACTTGATGTCACCGCTGAATAACGCCTGAGTGATACGGATCGCCTGATCAAAGGCTTCTTCTCCGTGGATCAGCTTCGTCATTTCTTCCGCCAGTGTCTTTTGTGCTTTTCGAAGATGAGGTTCTGTTTCAACAGAAGCAGCAAGCGCCTCGATTTCTTCATGAGAAAGGAAGGTAAAGTATTTCAAGTATTTCACGACATCCGCGTCAGCCGCGTTGATCCAGAACTGGTAGAACTCATATGGAGACGTCTTCTTCGGATCGAGCCATACCGCTCCACTTTCCGTTTTCCCGAATTTGGTTCCGTCCGCTTTCGTAACAAGTGGAATCGTGAAACCGAATGCCTTCGTTTCTTCTTCATGTGTCCGTCTGATCAATTCAAGGCCGGTCGTGATATTCCCCCACTGATCGCTGCCTCCGATCTGCAGCTTACAATTGTAGTTGTCGTATAGATGATTGAAATCCATCGCCTGGAGAATCGTATACGTAAATTCAGTGAACGAAATACCCGATTCCAGACGGGACGAAATCGTATCTTTCGCCAGCATGTAATTCACCCCTACATGCTTACCGAAATCACGAAGGAAAGTCACAACGTCCATTGCTCCGATCCAGTCATAGTTATTCACCATCACTGCCCCATTTTCCCCTTCGAAATCAAAGATGCTTTGGAGCTGCCCTTTAATGCTCGCTACATTTCCCTGAATCGCTTCAACCGTCTGCAGTTTCCGCTCTTCGTTTTTACCGCTCGGGTCACCGATCAAACCTGTTGCCCCTCCAACCAGTACAAGGGGACGATGCCCTTGATTCTGGAAACGGCGAAGCGTCAGGAATGGAAGCAGATGCCCGATATGCATACTGTCCGCTGTCGGATCGATCCCGCAGTAAATCGAAATGCTTTCTTTATTCAACAGGTCCTTCAAGCCATCTGCATCCGTTTGCTGATACGTGATCCCGCGCCATTCCAAGTCCTTTAGTAAATCCATCTTTATTTCCTCCTTTTGATAAACATGCTGACAACAAAAAAGTCCCTGCATATATGCAGGGACGCTGTCGCGCGGTACCACCCAAATTAAGGAATAACATCCTTCACTCATTCAAGATAACGGCTTGCACCGTTTGCTGCTACTAGAAGTTCACAGCAAAAGCTCCAGGATGTAATTCATCGGCCATTTGTGTCAGTTCACAGCACCCACTGACTCTCTTCGTAACAGGGAAGGCAGACTACTTATTCCTCTCATTGCGTTTACACATTTATTTTTCATACAGAAATCCGAATATATGCCGGATCATCATTCATTTCACTATATTAGGTTTTTACCATATTCCAAAATAATAGTCAACTAAACGGATGATAAAAGACCATTTTATTTGACTTTTTACGACAGCCTTCCTGTAATTATGCTATAATGGGAATGTTCTGGGGGGAATGATATATGAAGGAAAAATGGAACATATTACGTGAAAAATTAGACCCTGCAATCAGGTTCTTTTCAAATACTAGACTACAAAAACGAGCAAGAATTACATACGGTGTATTCTGGAACCTGTCTTTGATCCTGATCGTGATCTTTGTATTGGGATTCGCATTTGCAGGAGGAGTCGGAGCGGGTTATTTCGCTTCACTCGTCAAGGAAGAACCAATCCGTCCTTATGACCAAATGAAAAAGGACATCTACAACTACGAGGAAACCTCTCGACTTTACTTCTCGGACGATGTCTATCTCGGGAAACTCCGGACCGACCTGGAACGGGAAGAAGTGAAGCTTGAAGATATTTCGAAAGATCTGCAGCATGCCGTCATTGCCACGGAAGATGAGTACTTCAACGAACATAACGGTGTCGTGCCGAAAGCGATCATGCGCGCCGTCCTACAGGAATTCACGAATTCAGCTACCCAATCGGGCGGGAGTACACTCACTCAACAGCTGATCAAAAATCAGATCCTCACGAATGAAGTTTCATTTGAAAGAAAAGCGAAAGAAATCCTTCTCGCTCTTCGCCTGGAAAGATTTTTTGATAAAGATGAAATACTGGAAGCCTATCTGAATGTAGCGACTCTTGGACGGAATTCTTCCGGTCAAAACATCGCGGGTGTCCAATCGGCTGCCAAAGGAATTTTCGGAGTGGACGCAAAGGATTTGTCCCTGCCACAGTCCGCTTTCATCGCAGGACTTCCGCAGGCTCCCTTCTCTTACACGCCATTCAAAAATAATGGGGAAATCAAAGAGAATCTCGAAGCCGGGATGAGCCGAAAAAACACGGTCCTCTACCGGATGCACCGGGAAGGATACATCACGAAAAAGCAATACGACGATGCCGTTGCCTATGACCTCTCAAAGGATTTCGTGAAACCAAAGCCATCACCTCGAGAGCAATATCCATGGCTCACTGCCGAACTTGAAAGCAGGGCAGTGGAAATCATGAAAAATGTGCTTGCCAAGAAAGATGGATATTCTGAAGAGGATCTCGAAAACAATGATGAACTTGAAGATAAGTACCAGACGCTTGCCGACCGCAATGTCCGTCAAAGCGGGTATGAAATTCATTCAACCATCAATAAGAAGATCTATGATCAGATGCAAAAAACAAAAGATGCGTATGAGATGTACGGTCCTACCAAAACCAGAACGGTAAAAGACCCTGACACAGGGAAAGAAGTAGAAATCGAAGAGCCGGTTCAGGTCGGCGCCGTGATGATCGAGAACAAAACGGGCCGCATCATCAGCTTCATCGGCGGCCGGGATTTCAAATTGGAACAAATCAACCATGCCACTCAATCACACAGATCAAACGGATCCACCATGAAGCCTTTGCTCGCCTACGGACCAGCTCTTGAATACGGGTACATCTCACCTGGATCACCGATTCCTGATGTGGGCGTCAACATCAATGGCTGGAAACCTGAAAACTATTCGTTCAGGGAGCGCGGACTTTTCCCTGCAAGGTTCGCCCTGGCAGAATCATTGAATCTCCCAGCAGTCAGAACGTATGCGAATATTTACAACCGGAATCCATTTAAAGAGTTTCTGTTGAAAATGGGCTTCGACTCCCTTTCTAGCAGATATGACAATAACCTGTCCCTTACTCTGGGAGCGACGACGACGGGTGTCACGGTCGAAGAGAACGTAAATGCTTACACGACCTTTGCCAATGGAGGAAAATTCATCGATGCCTTCATGATTGATAAGATCGTCGACAAGGATGGAACGGTCGTCTTTGAACACAAGTCAGACCCAGTGGATGTGTTCAGTCCGCAAACGGCTTATTTAACAATCGATATGATGAGAGATACCCTGGATCATAACCTCGGTACCGGGCGCTACGCGAAGACCTTCCTGAACTTTGATTCAGACTGGGCCGGGAAATCCGGAACGAGTCAGGATTACAAAGATCACTGGTTTGTGGCAACGAATCCGAGCATCACCTTCGGAACCTGGTTCGGTTACGACACGCCTTCGTCACTGAACACTCCCGGTTCCCGTGCCAGGTACGGACATTACGGATTGCGTAACATCCGCTTATGGTCTTATCTGTTGAATGATGTCAGGGACCTGGCTCCCGATCTGATCGATCCTGATGCATCGTTCCAACAGCCGGAAGGGATCGTCCGGAGGTCCTTCTGTTCCATATCCGGACTGCTTCCATCTGAAGCATGCAGCCAGGCGGGACTTGTTAAAAGTGATTTATTCAATGCAAAATACGTTCCTACCAAAACCGATGACAGCTTACTTATGAGCCGTTACGTCATGGTGAACGGAAAGAAATACCTGGCATTACCGAATACACCGGCGGAATTTTCACAGCCTGGTGTCATCCTGAACCCTGACTTTGTGAAAAACATCTTCGGTGCAGTGCCTGGAGATCCGGACAAACTGATCCCGGATGGGGACGAACGATTTAAAAATGTCCTCATCGCGGAGAACAAGATTTCCGATGACGGCTCAGCTCCTGGAACCGTCAATGCGAGCGGAAACGGCAACAAAATCACGTGGACGCCATCCGCAAGCGGCGACGTCGTCGGATATAGGGTATACCGCACATCCGGTGGAAAAGTCGGAAGTGTCAAATCCGGTTCAAGTTTAGCACTATCCGTTGGAAACGGTGATTTTTATGTGGTTGCCGTCGATGTAGCCGGCAAAGAGTCTGGACATTCCAATACGGTACAGATTGGAAAGCCTGCACCAAAACCGGATCCTAAACCTGAAAAGCCGGGTACAGATCCGAAGCCACCTGGTGATAAACCAGCCGATCCACCGCCAAAACCGGATAAACCGGACAAGCCGGAGCCACCACCGCCTGCAGATGACGGTGGCGGCAATGGAGGCGGAGACGGCGGTGGGGACGACGGCGGAACCGAACCACCTACAGAACCGGATCCACCACCAGCCCAGAACTAGTGATTGATTGTAAAGAGGGAAACGTCGTTGTGACGACGTCTCCCTCTTTTTGTTTAATGGTGCTTTATCCTTAATTGAGTAACCACTGATAGTTAGAATAAGCGGAGATTTTCCGGTTATGACTGCAGAATAGAGCTATATTCTGGATATAAGCGGAGGTATTCCGACTAAGCAAAGAAAAACTAACCATTTTCACGTTTTTTGAGTAAATAGCCGGAATCTTGAGACCGTCGATTAACTACTTTTAATAAATGCTCCATATTTTAGACAAATAAAAATTTAAAATTTCGTTAGGTTTCAATGATCAATTTAGTATTACCCAGAGTATCTTGACCCCTTTTTTAGCCTTAACTGTCTGAAAATCGATTTAAATGCGTCTCAAGGGGATTTTTGTAAACGATCGTGACTCTCTAGTGCATTAAAATAGCAGTTGAGATTCAGTGAGGTCAAGTAAAAGTTTCACATTTTAATTAATCGACAGTCTCATCTTTACGTCTATTTAAGGTAATTTCAGTTCTATTTAATATATAAGCGGAATTCCTCCGCTTATTTACCAAACTGGCTTTATCACCTTCCCTTAATGAACATGGAAAAAGATTCGAAAAAAGCCTTAGAGATATTTGCATCTCTAAGGCTTTTTGATTGGAATTTAAACTGTGTATTATGCTTTTGAATTTGTCTGCGATCATTCGCACCTCACAAATAAACCCCCACTCACAAAGAGCAGGGGTCCATCTAACTTATCCATCAATCTTCCATCGTACTCAAATCACCTGTCGGCAAATCCAATTCCCATGCCTTCAATACGCGGCGCATGATTTTTCCGCTTCGCGTCTTCGGCAGCTTGTCGCGGAATTCAATTTCCCTCGGTGCCGCATGGGCAGCGAGGCCTTTTTTCACGAATTGGCGAATCTCTTCCTTCAACTCGTCTGTCACTTCGTATCCGTCACGAAGGGCGATAAATGCTTTGATGACTTCACCACGGACGGGATCGGGCTTCCCGATGACACCAGCTTCTGCGACAGCCGGATGTTCAACGAGCTTACTTTCCACCTCGAAAGGACCTACCCTTTCTCCTGAAGTCATGATGACATCATCGATCCGTCCCTGGAACCAGAAATATCCGTCTTCATCCATGTAAGCGGAATCCCCTGAAACGTACCAATCACCAGGCATGAAATATGATTCATACTTCTGTGGGTTATTCCAGATCTGATTCATCATCGATGGCCAGCCTTTTTTGATGGCCAGGTTCCCCATCCGGTAAGGAGGCACTTCATTTCCTTGATCATCGACGATCGCGGCTTTGACACCAGGGAATGGTTTTCCCATGGAGCCCGGTTTGATCTCAAGGCTTGGATAGTTACAGATCAGCTGAGCACCTGTTTCCGTCATCCACCACGTATCATGGATGCGCAGATTGAATACTTTCATTCCCCAACGGACAACCTCGGGATTTAACGGCTCCCCGACGCTCAGGATATGGCGAAGGGAGCTCAGGTCGAATTGCTTCACGACTTCATCCCCTGCACCCATCAGCATCCGGAAGGCAGTCGGTGCGCTGTACCAGACCGTCACACCGTAGTCTTCAATCGTTTTATACCAGTTCTCCGGCTTGAAACGTCCCCCGACAATGACGTTGGAGGCGCCCGTCAGCCACGGACCGAAGATTCCATATGAAGTACCTGTGACCCAGCCTGGATCCGCTGTGCACCAATACACATCCTCTTCTTGAAGGTCCAGTACCCATTTAGACGTTTGATAGTGCTGGATCATGGCGTTATGGACGTGAAGGACCCCTTTAGGTTTCCCGGTGGAACCTGACGTGTAGTGAAGGATCAGACCATCGTTCCGGTCCACCCATTCTACTTCAAGCTTATCGCTCGCTTCAGCGAATTTAGCCATAAAGTCCACATGCACATCATCTTCCTCCACATCTTCCCCAACAAGGAAGACATGTTTCAGATTCGGCAGTTCACTTACAGGAACCCTTTTCAATAGTTCGGGAGTGGTGATGAGAACCTTAGCTTCGCTATCTTCCAGGCGATCCCGGACTGCTCCCTCCATGAATGCTTCAAACAATGGCCCCACGATGGCTCCTAGCTTGATCGCACCCAGTACGGAGAAATACAATTCCGGTGATCTTGGCATGAAGATGAAGACACGGTCACCTTTTTCAACATCCCCAAACCTCTTCAATACATTTCCTGCTTTGTTCGACATCTTCTTCATATCAGAGTACGTATATTTTTCATCACGTTCTGCATCTCGGTAATAAAGAGCGACCTTATTCTTCCTGAAAGACACTGCATGCCGGTCAATCGCTTCGTGCGCAAGATTGACGCGACCTGTTTCCGCCCATGAAAATTCCTTCTCGACCTCTTTCCAATCGAATGAATCATACGTATTTTCATAGTTTTCAAGATTATAGTTTCCCTTAGTCACTGGTAGCGCTTCCACTTTCATATACCGTATCCCCCTTATGTAAGAAATTACAATCTTATTATAGTATAAAACAGATATTTTCTCAATTTTTTAAAAAATCTGCCACGGAGTATGTCCACTGGATTCTGATGCAATTCCCCCTCAAAACCCTGTCACTAATAGATATTTCAGAATAACAATCCTAATCTGAAGGTCTGAATTTTTCGTGAAAGCGCTCTCTCGTTTTTTATTTCATGTATAATGGAAGAGAGGAATATCTTTAGGTGGTGTCCAGATGAAATTGAAAAAAACCTATAATGCAACAGAGTTAAAGACAACAAAAGGAAATATCATTATTGAAGGTCCGATTTCGGCAGAGGAGTTATCCCGCCTTGATTTCCATGAGGACCTGGTCGCTTTCAGACCCCCGGCCCAGCAGCACAAAGCCCTTATCGAGATTGCCGGTTTACCGGAAGGGCGCATCTTGATTGCAAGGGACAATCATACCATTGTCGGGTACGTTACATACTTATATCCCGATCCCCTCGAACGGTGGTCTCAGGGAAAGATGGAGAACCTGATCGAGCTCGGGGCCATCGAGGTCATCCCGAAATTCCGCGGGGCGGCCGTTGGGAAGAATCTATTGAAAGTATCCATGATGGATGATCATATGGAAGATTACATCGTCATTACCACAGAATACTATTGGCACTGGGACCTCAAAGGAACAGGCCTGAACGTATGGGAATACCGGAAAGTGATGGAGAAGATGATGAACGCCGGCGGACTTGAATATTACGCAACGGATGACCCTGAAATCAGTTCCCATCCGGCCAACTGCTTAATGGCGAGAATCGGAAAACGAGTGGATTCAGATTCTGTTCAGCAATTTGATCAGCTTCGATTTATGAATCGCTTTATGTATTAACGTGACTGTTTCTAAAAGGGGTGGAGAGCGTGATTGTAGAAGAGATAATGAAAACGAAAATCGAAACATTGAAAGCAGACGATACGATTGAATCGGCCATAAACTTAATGAGGGAAAAGAAAATCAAGCATATCCCGATCACGAATGACGAGATGGAAGTCGTCGGCATCGTAAGTGACCGGGACGTGAAGGATGGTACACCTTCCATCTTCCATGATGGGTCCGTTACTTCCGAGCTGCAGAAGCCTCTTAAATTCATCATGAAGACCGACGTGATCACGGGGCATCCACTGGATTTCGTGGAAGAAGTCGCTGCCCTCTTTTATGAGCATCATATCAGCTGCCTTCCGGTACTGAAGGAAAAGAAGCTTGTGGGGATCATTACGGAAACCGATTTGCTTTATACCCTCATTCAATTGACCGGTGCCCATCAGCCTGGATCACAGATTGAAGTGAAGGTCCCTCATAAAGCCGGCATCCTCTATGAAGTGGCCGGCATCATCAGACGTCATAATTCCAATATCCAAAGTGTCCTTGTCTATCCGGATAAAAAAGACGAATCCTTTAAAATCCTTGTATTCCGGGTACGGACGATGAACCCGATGAACGTGATCAGTGATCTTAAAAAAGAAGGATATGACGTGTTATGGCCAAACATGCCGGGAATCTCATCATGACAAAGGATGCTGTCTTCATTTATTCAGATGAACTGCTGGGGTACCGGTTCTCTGATGAGCATCCCTTCAATCAGACCCGGATCACTCTGACGATGGACCTCTTAAAGGAAGTGAAGGCTCTTCAACCGGATGACATCGTCCCTCCGCGGATGGCTACTGATGAAGAGTTGTTCCTTAATCATGATCCCAACTATGTAAACGCTGTCAGACAAGCGAGTAATGGCCAGCTTTCTCAAAATCAGGCAGAAGGGTTCGGGATCGGCACGGAAGATACCCCCATGTTTCAAGGTATGCATGAAGCAAGTGCGTATTTAGTGGGCGGCACGCTGACGGCCGTTGACTGCGTCATGACGGGTAAAGCGAAGCATGCTATCCACTTGGGGGGCGGATTACATCACGGGTTCAAGGGTAAGGCTTCCGGGTTCTGTATTTATAACGACAGCTCCGTGGCGATCCGCTATTTACAGGAAAAATACGGGGCAAGGGTTTTGTACGTGGATACGGATGCCCATCATGGGGATGGGGTCCAGTGGTCATTTTACGATGATCCCGACGTGTGCACCCTGTCGATTCACGAAACAGGCCGGTATCTCTTCCCGGGAACGGGCAATATCAATGAGCGCGGTCACGGTAAAGGATATGGATATTCATTCAATATCCCCCTCGATGCCTTCACGGAAGATGAATCATGGATCGAGGCCTACGAGACGTCCTTCCGGGAAGTCATTGAGTTCTTCAAACCGGACGTAATCTTGACCCAAAACGGGGCGGATGCCCATTACTATGATCCACTCACCCATCTATCAGCAACCATGAACATCTACCGGGAAATCCCCCGCATCGCCCATGAGCTTGCCCATGAGTATTGCGATGGGAAATGGATTGCCGTCGGCGGCGGTGGCTATGACATTTGGAGGGTCGTCCCACGTGCCTGGGGCATGATCTGGATGGAAATGACAGGGCAGATGGACCTCGCATCATCTTTTCCCTCCAAATGGGTCGAACGCTGGAAAGGAAAAGCAGGCGTCACGTTACCGACAGAATGGACGGATGCACCCGATATCTATAAGCCGATACCGAGAAAAGGGGAAATCACGGAAAAGAACAAACAAACCGTTGAAAAAGCCCTTTACTCCATTCGGCAGCAACTGAAACACAAGCCATCGATGTAATGCAAAACTTACAAATATACAGTAGAGATCATAGAATGATAGAATAAGTGCCAAGCCCCAAAGCATAAGCCAGGGTTTGGCGCTTTTTTTGATTAAATCTTTCTATCAATTTGTTTACATAGCTTTCTTGTAGAGGAAAATGTGTTAAACTCCTCCATAATCTTCTAAGAAAAAGGATGTGTGAGGCAATGAATAAATATTTGCCGCTAATGTTAACCGTAACACTTGCACTGGGAGCCTGTTCCTCCCCCACTGCAACAAAAGAACAGGAAAAGAAAGAAGCCGCTTCGGAACAAGATAAGGCAGAAAAGAAACCGAAAGAAGACAAGGTCGCAGAAAGCAAGGAAGAAAGTAAGCCACCTTTCAAACCGCTGGAACCGGCTGAAGATGCAGTGTCCCTGAAGGAAAGACTGGCTGAAGAAACAGAGACCGAAGAAACTCAGACTGATCAAGAGGGACAGAAGGAGAAACCTCAGCGAACGGTGCCTTTGGGTGAGACGCTTGCAAACGGTGTGGAAGACCCATCGGACGGACCATTGAAGAACCATCGTCTCGTGACCTACTATGGAACACCAGCATCCAAACATATGGGCATTCTCGGAAAATACGAACCAGAAGAATACATAAAGAAACTGAAAGAACAAACCCAGGTCTATTCCAATCTCGACCCGGATCGTCCAGCGGTCCCGACGATTGAATTGATTACCACCATGGCCCAGAGTGCCCCTGGTCCAGACGGTGATTATGTGCAGATGACTTCTGAGGAAAATATCGAAACGTATGTGAAGCTTGCCGACAAGCATGATGCACTCGTATTGCTCGATATTCAACTCGGAACGGATACGGTGATGAATCAGGTGAAGATGGTTGAAAAGTGGCTGAAGCGTCCGAATGTTCACCTGGCGATCGATACGGAATTCCACGTAGCCGAAGGGGAAAAGCCCGGTGAGGATCTCGGTGAAGTCGATGGCCGCAAAATCCAGGAGGCCATCGAGTATATATCAGCGCTTGTGGAAAAAAATAACCTGCCGGATAAACTGGTCCTCGTCCACCAATTCACCGGTCCCGTGCTGACGAACAAGGATGCGATCAAGCCGACTGAAAACGTTGAAGTCGCCATCAACTTCGACGGCTGGGGAGCAGCTGCGGACAAGAAGGCATTGTATGGCCGATACGTCAGGGATGAACCGACTCAGTACGGCGCCTTCAAAGTCTTCTATGAGAAGGATTTCCCTGTCCTGACACCCGAAGAGGTGCTTAAGATGGATCCAAGTCCAGCAGTCATCAACTATCAGTGATCGAGTCAATCCGTTCAAAAAAGCAAGGATTTCTCTTTGGTGAGCAATCCTTGCTTTTTCATTTATCCTCCAATATAGGACATCTCAATTTTCCGGGATGCCTGGCTTTCTTCCGTCCTTATTTCAGAATAACGATCATCCCGTTTTTCCCATACGCTCCTGATCGCTTCCTTCAGTTCTTTATCAGAAGCTTTGCCCCGTATCATAGCCTTCAAGTCGAATCCGCTTTGGGCAAATAGACACGTGAACAGCTTTCCATCCGTGGATATCCGTGCCCGATTGCAGCTGGTACAAAAACTTTCCGTCACGGAGGAAATGAATCCCACCTCCGTATTGGTCCCGCTGTACCGATATCTTTTTGCCACTTCTCCATGGTAACCGGGCTCGACGGGTTCCAATGGATAATGACTGTTTATGACATCATGGATTTCCTTCTTGCTGATGACATCTTTATAATTCCAGCCGTTTGTGGTTCCGACATCCATAAACTCGATGAACCTGAGAGTGATCCCTTCTTGTTTAAAATAGTGAACCATTGGCATGATTTCATTGTCGCTAAGACCTTTTTTCACTACCATATTCACTTTCACTTCAAGGCCTTCCCCTTTTGCAGCGCGAATTCCATCCAATACGGGCTTCACTCCCCTGCCCACATCATTGATCTTCATAAATACCTCATCATTCAAGGAATCCAGACTTACGTTCACTCTTGTAAGGCCTGCTTGTTTCAATGCCTTTGCATGCTTCGGCAGGAATACTCCATTTGTCGTTAAGGCGATATCCTTTATACCTGACACATTATATAAGCTTTCAATCAAGACCGGCAGATTTCTTCTAAGCAGGGGTTCTCCCCCCGTGAGCCTGATTTTTTCCACACCGAATTCAGAAAAAATGCCGGCTAAACGAGTGATCTCCTCAAATGAAAGAATCTCTTCTCTTTCTAAAAATGGATAATCTGCACCAAAAACTTCTTTCGGCATGCAGTACCTGCACCGGAAATTACATCGATCCGTTACAGAAATCCTCAAATCACGAAGGGTTCGGGTTCTCTTGTCTATGATATGTTCCATGCAGGGTTCCTCCAATTACATATTTCATATTTTCATTCAATATGAGTATCGTAATCTTGCTTCGTATTGATATTATGAAAGGCTTTCCTTTCTCCTACTTCCTCTTCTGTCAAATATAGGACAGAGAGTCCTTTAAGTATATTACCCATTTTGTAATCTTCACTAACGAGCTGGTCATAGATCTTTTCCCTTACAGACTCCCGATACAGGGCTAATAAAGGTTGAAGCTTACCACCAATGACCGGAACAATCGCATCATACCTTTCATCCACTTTACTTATCAGCCGGTTCACTAAGCTGCTCGTCACAAGCGGAACATCGACAGGAAGTACGGCGTACCATTCCGCTTGATATTCACTCATGGCCGTGTAGATCCCAGCCAGAGGTCCACAGCCTTTGAATTCTTCTACATCCTCTACTACCTTTACATTGGGCAGTGCATCGAATCGGGAGAATAACGCCCGGCTTGTTACAATGATCACCTCATCGGCAAATGAAGAAACGGCCTGAAGCGAGTGCTGAAAGAACGGCTTTCCTTTATAAAGGGAGAAAGCTTTGTCGCTTCCGAATCGCCTGGATTGTCCCCCTGCCACAATGACGCCCGCTAATGTGATATCACGCATCCTCTAACACCCCCTTCCTTTTTTCAGAGATGCCTGAACCCATGTTGGATCATGCGGCACACCAGGGAAGTCTTCCCGCTATTCTTAAATCCAACGACCTGTATGACCGGAATGCCCTTGAACACACGAATCCCCTCTCTTCCATTATGATTTAATAGACTTCAAACCAATAATCAATTTTGAAGGGTAATATTCTAACACTAGTAAAAACAGCTTCATAGTCAGTTGATTGTAGCGGAAGGTGCTCGACTCCGACGGGAATAGCGGGAAAGCCTGAAAAGCGGAGGTGGCTTGCTCAGCCCCGACAAGCATAAGATGAATGGGCTAAGAAGGCGTTCTTTTGCCTTCTTGGACCATTTAGCTTATGACCTCGAGGGGCTAGCCACCGTAGCTGGATCTTGAGACCCCACAGGGCTTTAGCCCGAGGAGGCTCAACTCACGCCCCGCGGAAAGCGAGCACCTGCAGCGGAAATCAACCACCACTCGCTTCATCAAAAGCAATAAACTCTGCAAATTCAGATTAGCCATAACACTCAGAGTTAGGTACCTTCATTGGTGAGAATCAGCTGCTCCACTGTGGGTAATGGATGTTTTACTTTCCTTCAAATTACGATTACACTAAAAACAGAGGTGAAAATAATGTCTAACTTTACTCATTTTAATGAAGAGGGCAGAGCGAAAATGGTTGATATATCGGATAAAGAGGAAACCGTCCGGAATGCCATTGCTCACTCTTCGATTCAAGTCAATCAGGAAATTCATCAAAAAATCGTTCATCATGATTTTAAAAAAGGCGATGTCCTAGGAGTGGCCCAGGTTGCCGGTATCATGGCGGCAAAACAGACATCTGCCATCATCCCGATGTGCCATCCCATTCCCATCAGCAGTGTCAATATCTCTTTCACCTGGAAAGAGATGAGTGATGCCGCTTATGAGCTACTTATAACGGCAGAAGTAAAAACGAAGGGGAGCACCGGGGTGGAGATGGAAGCCTTGACTGCCGCTACGGCAACAGCCCTTTGTGTGTATGATATGTGTAAGTCTGTAGATAAAGGCATGATCATCGGACAGACCTACTTATTGCATAAATCGGGCGGGAAAAATGGTGATTTCCACCGGGATCCTCTCTGATTCACTACCCCTATGAATCTACCGGCCTTCGATTTTCAGGGCCGGTCATTGATTCGATTGACCAACAGCAGGAAGATGAAGGAAACCGCCATGCTTATCCCTACATACTTCCACGCGAGGGCGTCTTCCCCGGATTCAATGGCCACGTAAATGGCCGTTGAGATGGTCTGGGTTTTTCCCGGGATGTTCCCTGCAAACAGTAACGTGGCCCCGAATTCCCCCAATGCCCTCGTGAAACTGAGTACTGATCCGGTCAGCAGGGATCTGCTTGCCAGCGGGATCGAAACGTATATAAGTGTCTTCCTCTCTGAAGCCCCATCCACCCGGGAAGCTGCCTCAATATCTTCATCTATGCCGAGAAATCCTGCTTTGGCTGATTGATACATCAATGGAAACGCCACCACGACAGCGGCAACGATGGCGGCATATGGTGTAAACAAAATCGTTTCTCCCATTAGTTTTTCTATTTCTCTCCCTATCGGACTATTGATCCCAAACAATATGAGAAGGATAAACCCGACGACGGACGGGGGTAATACGAGCGGCAGCATGAACAGAGTTTCCAAAACGGTCTTTCCCTGAAAGTTGATCCGGGAGAACCTATGTGAAAGTGCTACAGAAACAATGAACGTGAAAATGGTTGCCGACGCTGCGACCAAAAGGGAAAGCTTGATAGGGAACCAAAATGACTCCATTTGAATGTCCACCTACTTTTTCACAGATTACCCTTTCGTAAATCCAAATCTTTCAAACGTATCCTTTCTTTTCTCACTGACGACAAATTTGTAAAAAACGGCTGCTTCTTTTGGATGCTTGCTGTTTTGCAATACTCCTGCATAGTAACCGATCTTTGAATGAAAGGAAGGATTGATCTCCTGTATGGATTTCACCTTTTCGCTTACGGTCAAATCACTGGCATAGACGATCCCTAACGAAACAGACTGATTTTCCACCAGTGTAAGCACCCCTCTTACATCCTTGGCCAATACCAGCTGATCCTTGACCGTATTCCATTTATCCATACCCATCAGTGCCTGTTTCGCATAGTTTCCTGCCGGTACAAATGCCGGGTTTCCTATGGCTAGCTTATCCTTTGAGTGGGAAAGGTCATCAAGACTTAGTTCAGTCCTGGATTCAGGGGCGATGATCACTAATCGGTTTGTTAAGAACGACCCTCCAAGTCTTGAGTCAATCAATCCCCGGACTACCAATCTTTCATAATCCTTTTTGGATGCAGAAAGGAACACATCACTCGGGGCGCCTTGTTCCACCTGTTTTCTTAAAGCGCCGGTCCCGCCAAAGTTAAAGACGACCTGAATGGTGGGATGCTGTTTTTCAAAGTCCCTTTTCACTTCCATCATGCTTTCTTTCAGACTGGCCGCTGCCGATATGGTCAGGGTGACCTTGTCCCGGTCTTTAGGAGAACAGCCGGTCATAAGGAGTATAATGGTGATGATGATCCATATCCTTTTAGTCATCATGTTTTCCTTCTACCTCGAATCCTTTGTCATTTCATTTGCCATATGACCTATTTCGGGAATGATCAATTGTTCCATCGCAAGTTTCACGGCTCCCGATGATCCCGGCATGGAAAAGATGATCGTGTCACCCGATACCCCTGCAATCGCCCTTGATAGGATGGCAGCTGTGCCAATATCATCCCTGTAACTCAGGAAACGGAACAGTTCACCAAAGCCCACCAATTCTTTATCCAATAAAGGTTTTACCGCTTCTATCGTTACATCCCTTTTGCTGATCCCGGTTCCACCATTCAATAAAACCGCCTGTATCTCTTGATTATGTATCGCTTTTTCAAGTGAAGCCGTAATGGTGCTGATATCATCTTTTACGATCTCATATTCAGCGACTGCATGTCCTGATTGTTGGAGTAACTCCTTAAGCAGCTTTCCGCTTTTATCTGTTTCTTTTGTTCTTGTATCGCTTACTGTCACCACTTTACATGTCACTATTTTAGCCGATGACTTCCGATGTTCCTCTAACAATGGATCGTCTCCTTTCATATCTTCATCGTCTGGCGGGTACCCCTATCATCCCCCGCTGACTGGAGGAATGAGGGCAACAACGTCTCCTGCAGAAATCACTTCATCTTCCAGGGAGTATTGTTCATTGACGGCAACCATGACGCTTTCTAAAGAAGGAAGATGATACTCGTCCATCAGCCGTTCCTTCAGCTCTCTCACGGTAAGTTCCCCCTTATCTATCGTCACTTCATGTCGGCCTGCCCTTTCCTGCAGATGGGCAAAAAGGAATACCTTAATCATCCGCTTCACTCCCTTTCATTGGTTTCCCGTCCCGATATTCTACCTGCTGGAGTTGATCTCCTATCCACTGTTCGCCATCTTCCCAGTGCTCTTTCTTCCAGATCGGGACGATTTTCTTTATCTGTTCGATCACGTACTCATTGGCTTCATAGGCCGCTTTCCTGTGGGGGGATGATACGGCAATGACCACTGCCACGTCGGATATTTCGAGCCTTCCCACCCGGTGTGTGATCGCTACCTTGGCAGCCGGCCATCTGTCTTGGACCTGCCCCCCGATTTCAGCAAGTTTCTTCACAGCCATCGATTCGTAGGCCTGATACTCTAAATAGAGGGTCTTTCTTCCTTTCGTCCATTCTCTGACGGTGCCGCAGAAAATGGTTACGGCTCCGGCGTCCCGGCTTTCCACTTTCGCAGAAACTTCTTCAGGACGGATAGGAGCATCTGTTATCACAAATAATTCGTCATTCACGGAGCTGCATCCTTTCTTCACTTGATTCATTTTTTAACATGCGTTTCCCGAAGTGATCACTGCCCTGCTGGTCTTCCAACAGAAGTACGAGTACCCGCATCCCCTGCTTATATCCCCTTGTTCCACTCGGAAGGACGATAAGGACATTGGCAGAAGCCAGTGAGGATACGACCCCTGATTTATCAAGACCCGTAGGCCCGGCAAACACAGTTCCGCCTGAATACGTCATTTCCCCCCTGACAAACCGGGTAAAGGGATTTGGCTTTGGAAAATCTTTACCGAGAACGGCTTCTTCACTTCTGACAAAGAGATTGTGGCATTGTAAAAAATATCGAATGACGGGTCGGACGAATAATTCAAAACCTACATAACAGGCAGATGGATTGCCGGATAACCCGAATAGGAGCTTTCCATCCTTCTCTGCAACCGTTGTGACACTTCCAGGACGCATTCCCACTTTATTGAACAGGACATTTGCTCCAAGCTTTTTATAAATATCCGGAAGGTAATCATAATCCCCTACGGATACACCGCCCGTCGTGATCAGGAAATCCACCTGTTGAAGGGCATTTTCCACGTGCCCGAAGCACAGGTCAAAGTCATCGCTCAATTGCCCCAGGAAGATCCCTTCGCCCCCTGCCCGTTCAATCTGGGAGAGGACCATATAGGAATTACTATTCCGGATCTTGCCGGGTACGAGTGGTTCATCTATTTCAAGCAATTCACTTCCGGTCGCCAGGACCCCTACTTTCGGTTTCCTGCTGACTGGTACTTCCTTATAGCCGAATGTAGCCAGGAGTGCCACGATCCCGGGATTGATGTACGTTCCTTTTTCAGCAAGGATCGTCCCCTTTTTCGTATCCTCTCCCCGGAAGGAAATATTGTCCCCCTCCTTATATGGCCGGTTTATGGTGATGTATGCGCTCCCGTTTTCCTCATAGTTCTTCACCAATTCAAGCATGACCACTGCGCTCGCTCCCTCTGGAATCGGTGCGCCTGTCATGATCCTTACGGCCTGGTTCTCTTTTATTGGTTGATTGTATACACTTCCTGCTCCTATTTCAGAAACCACTTCCATATGAACAGGATGTTCCCTCGAGGCATATGTAGTATCTTCGGCCCTTATCGCAAACCCATCATATGGGGAGCGGTCAAATAGAGGGACATCATGATCGGCAAATAGATCTTCCCCAAGGAATCTGCCGGATGCCTTTTCGATTTCCACGGTTTCGATTGCGCCGCTCTTTTTATACTTCAGGAGACATTCTATGGCTTCTTCTACCTTAATGGGTGTTCGACGTTCCAACATCTGCTCCCTCCTATCCGATTAAGCGATGATAAATCTTTTTCGCTTCGTTGATATCATTGGTACCATGGATAAATGTCCTGCCATCATGAAAGAACACGATCCTGTAAGGCTCATAATGAAATGAAAGCAAATATGGATTACGCTTCATTTCCCCTAAACCCTCTAAGTTTCGTTCCAGTTCATGTAATGAGTGTTGATGATGAGGCGACCTGATCTGCACCGTATCCCTTCCGCAAAGGACCGTTGTCTTAATGCGGTTTTCAAACTGTAAATATGGATAGACTGGATTTTCACCACAGGAAGGGCATCCCTCTCTCTTGGCCTTTGATACGTTCATCGTATAGGATTGATTGCCCCACAGATCGAAGGTGACCACCCCACTTCTCAATGATCCATGATCTTCCACCAAAAGCTTCAGTGCTTCCGTTGTTTGATAGGCCGCTACCATTTGGACCACAGGAGCTATGATACCGGAAGAATCACATGTTTCCCCTGACATCGGGAAGGATCCGGTGAGACAATTCAAGCAAGGCGTCTTTCCTGGAAGAATCGTATAGCTCATCCCTGTGCTACCGACACAAGATCCATATATCCACGGAACGTGATATTTAAGAGAGATGTCATTTATGATAAAACGAATATCAAAGTTATCCGTACAGTCCAACAACAGATCCGCATCTTTCGCGAGCTCCGACAGCCATTCTGCGTCAGCTTCTGCTACGCATGCGGTGATCTGTACTCCTGAATGAATCTTTTCCAATCTGTTTTTGGCAGCGACCGCTTTAGGTAACCCCTCCATGGCATCGCTCTCTGTATATAACTGCTGACGATGAAGGTTGCTCATCTCCACATAATCACGGTCAATGATCGTCAATCGACCTATTCCAGCCCTGACAAGGGATTCTGCATTGGCAGACCCCAACGCCCCCGCCCCGATCACGACGACATGCTTTTCAGCTATTTTTCCCTGTCCGGCTTCTCCAATTGGTTTAAACAATACTTGACGGGAATATCTGTCACTCATCCTGCTTCCGCCCCTTTTGGCTCTGTTCGTTTCAAGTGAAGGATTAGGACTACCTTTCTCGAACACTATCTTTTCAGAGCATTCTCAAAAATTATAGAAACATTATCTTTTACCCTAAAAAATCCATTTATATTCCTGTAGGGGATCATTACTTTCTATCACTCTCTCATCATACACCTTTTTCACCGGCCCACCCGTATACAGATGCCCGATGGCACCCCGTTTATAGCGATTATATTAAAATAAGGAACTATTTTTTCATTTTTTTAAACATTTCATGTTTTCCTTTCTTACTTAATAGGGAAAACACGATATGACGATAGTTTTACAAATGGGAGGATATGCTGTTGGAGGATAAAAGTATTCTAACCCGTACTGTCCGCAAATATGGAAATGGAGCCTTTTTTGATGAAGTGGACGAGGTGGCGGCTGAATTCCCCCTTACCGTTCATTTAAATGGGGAAGAATGGGCGACGATGGTCTGTTCTCCTTCCAACCTGGAGGAATTGGTGGTTGGCTTTCTGGCTTCAGAGGGGATCATTCGGCGCTTCAACGAAATCAACCGTCTCTCCATCGATCAGGATAAAGGGTTCGCCTATGTACAAATCGATAAGTTGCCTGAAGACAGGGCCAGGAACACCTCAAAACGATTTATCGGTTCCTGCTGCGGGAAAAGCAGACAATTTTATTTCACGAACGATATGCTCACAGCCAAAACGGTGACGGCCAAAACGGAACTTACCGCTCTCATGGCCATGCATCACATGCAAGAGCTGCAGAACCATTCTGGGGATTTTCACAGGACCGGTGGAATGCACAATGCAGCGATATGCAGTACCACAGGCATCATCCAATGCTATCAGGATATCGGAAGACATAACGCACTGGATAAGCTCTATGGATATTGCCTCATGAATCACATTTCAGTCAAGGATAAGGTCATTGCGTTCAGCGGGAGGATCTCTTCTGAGGTGCTGCTGAAGATTTCTAAAATGGGAATTGCCATCCTGCTATCCAAGTCAGCTCCGACCAACCTTGCATTGGAACTGGCAGATGACCTGGGGATCACGGCCGTTGGATTTATCAGGGGTGACAGAATGAATATCTATACACGCCCCGAAAGGATAACCGGTACAGAACTACGTATTTCGGAAAGCACGTAAATCGATAAAGAGGGGGAGTTTTTTTATGGAAGGAAAGTTAACCGTTTTCATTAATGGCATTCAATATGAGGCAGAGCCCGGTATGTCTGTACTGGAACTTCTTAATCTCAGGAAAGTGGAAATTCCACAAGTTTGTTATCAGGAGAGTCTCGGTGCCATCGAAACTTGTGATACATGCATTGTCTCCATTAACGGGGAACTGAGAAGAGCCTGTGGGACACCGCTTCAAGAAGCAATGGATATCCAGACAGAGCTTTCCCATGTGAAAGAGGCCAGATTCAAAGCGATGGACACCATTCTCGAAAACCACGAACTATACTGTACGGTCTGCGAGAAAAACAATGGGGACTGTACCCTTCATAATACAGTGGCCATGATGGGGCTCGAACATCAGATGAAACCGTTTGAACCGAAGCCATATGAAAAAGATTTCTCCGGCCAATTCTACCGGTATGATCCGGATCAATGCATCCTTTGCGGAAAATGCGTGGAAGCATGTCAGGATATCGAGGTCAACGAAACACTGTCCATTGACTGGGAGCGTAAAAATCCCCGTGTCATTTGGGACAATGATGTCCCGATCGATCAGTCCTCCTGTGTCAGCTGCGGCCAATGTGTGACCGTATGTCCCTGCAACGCCCTCATGGAAAACGATATGCTCGGAAAAGCGGGTTATATGACCGGCTATAATACGAGCCTTTTGCGTTCGATGATTGATATTACGAAAAATGTGGAAACAGGCTACGGTCCCCTTTTCGCCGTGTCCGATTCAGAAGCCCAGATGAGGGATGATCAAATCAAGAAAACCAAAACCGTGTGTACGTATTGCGGCGTGGGCTGCAGCTTCAATGTCTGGACAAAAGGAAGAGAAGTGTTAAAGATGTCCCCTACTGAAGAAGCCCCGGCAAACGGGATCGCTTCCTGTGTAAAAGGGAAATTCGGCTACGGTCATGTGAATAGCGATAAACGCCTCACCCGTCCGTTGATCCGGGAAGGTGATCATTTCAAAGAAGTCGAGTGGGAAGAAGCCCTCCACTATGTAGCAGAGAAATTCAGGGAAATCAAAGAAAAGAATGGACCGGATGCCCTCGGATTCATCGCCTCATCCAAAGCAACCAATGAGGAATCCTATCTCCTGCAAAAGTTGGCCAGACAAGTCATTGGAACGAATAACGTGGATAATTGTTCCCGCTATTGCCAGTCTCCCGCAACCAAAGGGTTATTCAGGACAGTCGGATACGGCGGCGATGCAGGTTCCATGAAGGATATCGAACATGCTGACCTGGTCATGCTGATCGGGACTAACACAGCGGATGCCCATCCTGTGCTCGCTTCTAAAATCAAACGTTCTCACAAACTCTTCGGCCAAAAATTGATTGTGGCTGACTTAAGAAAGCATGAAATGGCCCAGAGAGCCGATCTGTTCCTACACCCAAATCCAGGGACCGATCTCGTATGGCTATCTGCCCTATCCAAATTCATCATTGACCAGGATTGGCACGATAAAGAGTTCATCGATGAAAAGGTGAATGATTTCAATGAATATTACCAAAGCCTTGCTCCTTTCACAATGGAATATGCTGAGGAAAAAACGGGTATCTCCCAAGAACATCTTAAAACCGTCGCAGAGAATATCCACCGTGCAGGTTCAACAGCCATTTGCTGGGCGATGGGCGTTACCCAGCATCAAATCGGGTCTGATACATCCACTGCCATCTCCAACCTCCTGCTGGTTACAGGAAACTATGGAAAACCCGGTGCAGGCGCATACCCTCTCCGCGGTCATAATAATGTCCAGGGAGCAAGCGATTTCGGAAGCATGCCGAATACATTCCCGGGCTACCAGAGTGTGGAGGATGCAGAAATCCGTGCAAAATTCGAAAAGGCCTGGGATGCAGAGCTTCCTAAAGATATCGGTATGAACAATCACGAAATGGTGGAGGAAATCCACAAAGGAAATCTTAAAGGATTGTATGTCACCGGTGAGGATATGGGAATCGTTGATTCTAACATCAATTATGTGACAGGGGCATTTGAGAAGCTTGAGTTCTTCGTCGTCCAGGATCTGTTCCTTACAAAGACCGCCGAATATGCCGATGTGGTGCTTCCTGCCGTACCAAGTGTCGAAAAGGAAGGAACCTTCACGAATACAGAGCGTCGCATCCAGCGTATTTATCAAGCCCTCGAGCCCTTGGGGGAAGCAAGACCCGACTGGGAAATTTATTCTGGTATAGCTGAAAAACTTGGATTCAACTGGGGCTATCCTTCTCCGGCAGAAGTCATGGATGAAGCCGCCTCACTCACACCATTGATGGCCGGGGTTTCCTACGACAGGCTGGAAGGGTTCAACAGTCTCCAATGGCCCGTGCAGGAGGATGGGACGGATACACCTCTCCTTTACACGGACGGATTCCATTTCGATGACGGGAAAGCCCAATTTTATCCCCTTGAATATGAATACAACTATCCAGCACAAAAAGGATATGATTATCATGTAAATAACGGGCGGGTTCTTGAACATTTCCACGAAGGAAATATGACTTCCCATACGAAAGGGATTCGAAACAAAATGCCTGAACCATTCTTTGAAGTTTCCGAGAAAATGGCTAAGGAACTTGAAATTGAAGAAGGTGCCCTCATCAAGCTTTCCAATGATAACGGCGAGAGCACCGGCAGGGTCCATGTGACGAAGGAAGTGTTTGGCAAGGAATTGTTCATCACCTTAAACAGTGACGGTAAAAATGCGGTGAACTATTTGACCAGCAGCAATGTAGATAAAGACACGGATACACCTGCTTATAAAGAGGTTCCTGCCAAAGTGGAAGTACTCGAGAAAAAAGGGAAATCGCCAATCCCCCATAACAACCACCGCTGGGCAACACGCAATCCGCAAATGGGCCCTGAAGTAGAAAGAAAATGGGATCGAAAAGATTACGTCTTCCCGGGAAGTGAGGTTGATACAAATGGCTAAATCCATTGATAAGATTATTCCACTCGAGATTCCGAAAGAAAAGATTCAGGAGCAGAACTTGAATGAACTGATAGAAGCCGTTGCTGATAATAAAGATTCCCTTTTAAAAGTCATTGAGATCATTAAGCACATGGATGAAAATCGAAATCTGGATACAATCAGCGCCATGGTAAACCATCAGGAAGATATCCTGTATAACTTCTCCAAGGAAGCCAATAAAGATCAGAACGCGGCCATCCTTAATAACGTAGCCCGTATGACTGAATTACTCGGGAGTTTGAATCTGGAAGGGATTGAAACATTGAGTGTCCGGAATACGCGGAATCTGAATATAGGAAAAGAAAGGCCATCTACGAAGAGAACCGGGATATTCGGACTGTTTCGTGCCCTTGGGGACCCTGCAGTTCAGCGTACCATTACGATCATCATCTATATTTTAAGAGGGATCGGTAAAAACCACATAAAAAATGACAAGAAATAATACAAAAAAACAGGCTGCCGACCTTTAAGGTTGGCAGCCTGTTTTCTATTTTTTCCGAAAGCATTTACGATTGTTCTTCATAGGCGGGATCGGTGATGATCACTTCGACCCGCCTGTTTTTCTGGAGGTTCTCCACTTTATCATTAGGAGCGACCGGACGCGTGTCTCCATATCCGACGGCGATGAACCGCTTTGGATCGAGATCTTCCGTTGTGATCAAGTAACGCACCACACTGCTCGCCCTAGCCGATGAGAGCTCCCAGTTCGAAGGGAAACGATATGTATTGATCGGGCGGTTATCTGTATGTCCCTCCACTTTTACAAAGTTCGGGATTTCGGATAAAAGCACGCCGACCTTATTCAAGAACGGATACGCATCCGGAAGGACCGTTGCTTCACCTGAGGCAAACAGTGCTTGTTCCTGAAGGACGAGCACAACTCCGCGTTCGGATCTGGTCGCCAACACGACGTCACTCAATTTGTTTTCTTTCAAATAGCCCTGAATAGTTGAAAGTAACGAGTTCAGATCTTGTTCTGCCTCATTTCCCTGCTGCTTTGACTTCTCCGATTCCATATCGGGTTCAGCCGACGGGTTCTCAAAGGGAATGACAGAAGGATAGAATTCGAGGATCTGCCGCTGCTGAAAGGAATCAGCGATGGTTCTGAATTTCACAATATCAATCTGCGACATCGAGAATAATAGAATAAAGAATACGAGAATAAGAGTAATAAGATCAGAAAAAGTAACCATCCATTTAGGAGCCCCCGGAGGCTGAGATGCCGGTCTTCTTCTACGCTTCATCTGGTGCTGCCCCTTCTTGTTTCCTGTCTGAATACATCTGTAATTCTTCGTTGGATAAGAACACTCTTAATTTTTCTTCCAATATTTTCGGATTCTGACCCGATTGTACCCCGACGACACCTTCGATCACGATTTGTTTCATAAATACTTCTTTCTCTGTTTTCATCGCAAGCTTTGATGCCATTGGCAGGAATACGAGATTCGCAAGCAGGGATCCATACAATGTCGTCAGTAAGGCGATCGCCATATTGGGACCAAGTGAAGCAGGATCATTTAAATTCTTTAACATCAGTACGAGGCCGATGAGCGTACCGATCATCCCCCAGGCAGGGGCATATTCCCCTGCCTTATCCAATAAACTCTTATTTTTACGGTGCCGCTCTTCTAAGGCGATGATTTCAGCATTCATGATATCGACGATCACATCCTGCTCGATTCCATCGACTGCGAGCAGGACACCTTTTCGGATAAAGGGGTCCTCGACCGCTTCCACCTCTGCCTCAAGTGAGAGGAGGCCTTCGCGTCTTGCTTTTTCTGACAGGGTCACAAACGTCCGGATCAAATCATGAAGATCGTATTCCACATCACGGAAGGATTCTCTCATCACTTTCCCAAGCTGTTTCAATTCCCTGATCGAGAAGCTGACCAGCATGGCCGCAATCAATCCGCCGATGACTACGAGCATGGACGGAAGATCGATGAAGGAGGTGAACCCGGTCACTCCCGCATTGGAAATGATCGCGAATGCAACGAATAGAAACCCTACTACAACCCCGATTGGTGTAAGAACATCAAGCTTTTTCATTTTGACTCTCCCTACAGAATAAGTTCTGTTTGTCTTTATCCTTTATATCGACAAACTTCTTACTTTGTTGAGTTACGCTTTTCAAGTCGATGGGGAAGAACAACCGTAGATTCTTCAACCGTTTCCTTGTTCATGTATTTCGTCAATAACCGCATGGCTACTGCTCCGATATCGTATAAAGGCTGGACAACGGACGTCAGCTGAGGTCTGACCATCAGGGCAAGTCTTGTGTTATCGAAGCTTATGACTTCCACTTCTTCAGGGATGGAAACGTTCTGATCCTGAGCACCGTGGACGACACCAAGGGCCGTTTCATCATTCCCGACGAAGATGGCTGTCGGCTTGTCCGATAGCTCTGAGAACTTCTGCCATGCTTCAAGTCCTGAATCATACGTGTATTCACCTTCTACAACCAGGTCATCACTGTATTCGACTCCTGCTTTGGCAAGTGCCTCCCTGTATCCTTCAAGTTTGAACTTCATGTTGATCGTATCGTGGAAAGGACCGCTTACAAAACCGATGCGCTTGTGTCCCTTCTCAAGGAGGTTGGAAACCGCGTCAAAGGACGCCGCTTTATAATCGATGTTCACGGAAGGAACCTTATTCGTTTCTTCAACGGCACCTGCCAATACGATCGGAACCGGAGAACGTTCGAATTCCTGCACATGCTCTTCTGAAATATGGCCGCCCAGGAACAGGATGCCATCCACTTGCTTCCCAAGCATCGTATTCAATAGATGAAGTTCCTTCTCGATATTCTGATCCGAGTTACTTAAAATGATATTGTATTTATACATCGTGGCGATATCTTCAATCCCACGTGCGAGTTCTGCATAGAAAATATTTGAGATATCAGGGATGATGACCCCGACTGTCGTCGTTTTCTTGCTGGCAAGCCCTCTTGCTACAGCATTCGGACGGTAGCCGAGTCGATCGATCACCTCTAATACCTTCTTCCTTGTTGCCGGTTTGACATTCGGATTTCCGTTAACCACTCGGGAAACCGTCGCCATACTTACATTGGCTTCTCTTGCTACATCATATATTGTCACGTTCATAGCTTACACTCCTTTACTCTTCTACTCATTTACCTTATTCTACACCAAATAAACCTAAAGAAAAAAGCGATTACAATAGTTTGTTAAAAAATGCACATATTTATGTTCACATTAGCGTTATATAGGTTATTTATCTGCAATTATGTAGATAATCATACGATAGTCTTGATATTCGTGCAATGTCCACCTTTTTATTTATGCAAAAAGATTATTATAGCATATTGAGGGGGAGTGCATTTGGTTTATTTTTTGTGTGGTGAGACCGTACCAGCCTCCATAATAAGTACTTCTCTCCATCAATAAAAAAGGCTGAATCCCTCTTAAAAAGGATTCAGCCCTTCATCTCTTATACTTCTATCGTTCTGCCTTTCAAAAGCTCTTTATAGAAATGATCGAATTGATCAAGATCCATTTGCTGAGCGGAGTCGGATAAGGCAACGGCAGGATCCGGATGAACCTCTGCCATCACTCCATCTGCGCCGATGGCAAGTGCCGCTTTCGCAGTCGGAAGCAGCAGATCTCTGCGTCCTGTGGAATGCGTTACATCCACGAATACCGGTAGATGTGTCTCCTGCTTAAGGATTGGCACAGCCGATATATCTAGTGTGTTTCTTGTTGCTTTCTCGTACGTACGGATTCCACGCTCACAAAGGATGATGTCTCCGTTCCCTTGAGAGATGATGTATTCAGCAGCATTGATGAATTCATCGATCGTCGCGGCTAAACCGCGTTTAAGCAATACAGGCTTTTTAACAGCTCCGGCTGCTTTTAATAGTTCGAAGTTTTGCATATTTCTTGCACCGATTTGAATCACATCAATGTATTCCAGTGCATGTTCGATATCAGCTGGATTCACGATTTCACTAACGACAGCCAAATCATATTCATCCGCCACTTTTTTAAGGATTTTCAAGCCTTCAATCCCAAGACCCTGGAAGTCATAAGGGGATGTTCTTGGTTTAAACGCTCCACCACGAAGCATTTTCAATCCTTTTGCTTTGACGGCTTTCGCGACTTCAGCCACTTGCTCGTAAGATTCAACGGCACATGGACCGAAGACGAAATGAGGCTTTCCATCTCCAATGGCTTCACCATTGATATTGACGATCGTGTCTTCTGGTTTCTTTTTACGGGAAACCAGAAGTGCTTTCCTGTGATCATCTTTTTGAAGTTCCAGACCGGCTTTGAAGATTTCTTTAAAAATATGTTCGATGGTCGAATGTTCGAATGGACCATTATTATTTTCTTTAATCAGATTAAGCATTCCTCGTTCACGAACAGGATCATAGCGGTATACTCCTTGAGTCTCCTTGACACGACCGATTTCCTGAACTAGTTTAGCACGTTCATTAATGGTGTCTAGTAGTTTTAAGTTCATCTCGTCTACTTGTTTACGTAATTGATCGAGCTCTTGATTACTCACAATACAGCACCCTCTCTTTTTTTATCCTGTTCATACGTAAAAACTGTTATAGTTTTAAGAAAGTATGATACATTTTTGATATTGAAACTTATTATAATAGAACACATCGAAAATGTCACTATAATATTCTTTATTAATTAGACGCTTTTAAGCGCTAAAGTGTTTTAGTATTGTATGAGACTAGGCTAAAGTGGGTGAACACGAATTGAAAAAAAAGCAAAAAATCTTTGCATTGGATATTGGAACCCGATCGGTTGTCGGAATCATTTTGGAAGAAATAGACGGAATATTTCAAGTTTCAGATATATTAATAGAAGAACATAAGAAAAGGGCCATGCTCGATGGACAGATTCATGATGTACCCGCTGTTTCGGAGGTCATCTCCTCCATCAAAGAACAATTGGAAAAGAAACACGGCCCCCTTTACAAAGTGTGTGTCGCAGCTGCAGGACGCGCACTGAAAACAGAAACTGCCCTTTCAACGTCAACTATCAAGGGGAAACCCCTTCTACAGAAAAACGATGTCCTTCATCTGGAACTGAGCGCCGTTCAGCAGGCACAGGCAGTTGCTGCAGAAAACGAGAACAATTCGAAGGGCTATCATTATTATTGTGTTGGGTACTCCGTCCTTTTTTACCGGCTGGATGGCGAAGAGATCGGCAGTCTGATCGACCAACAGGGAGATGAAGCAAGCGTCGAAATCATCGCGACCTTCCTGCCCCGTGTCGTTGTAGACTCACTGATTGCAGCACTGACACGGTCTGGACTTGAGATGGAAGCACTGACACTTGAGCCCATCGCTGCCATCAACGTGCTCATTCCTGAATCCATGCGCCGGCTGAACGTTGCGCTGGTTGATATCGGGGCGGGAACATCGGATATCGCCATCACCAATATGGGCACGGTCATTGCCTATGGGATGGTGCCGACAGCTGGTGACGAAATAACTGAAGCGATCAGTAACGAATTATTGCTTGATTTCCCTTTGGCGGAACAGGCGAAGCGGGATCTTCAGTCTTCAGAAGAGATTACGGTGACCGATATTCTCGGGTTTGAAACGAGTTTCCCTTCACATGAAGTGGTAGAGAAAATCTCCCCTTCTGTGAATCGGCTGGCCGGTGAGATTTCTAATGAAATCCTGCGCCTGAACAACGGAAAACCGCCACAGGCCGTCATGCTTGTAGGGGGCGGCAGTCTGACACCCGGCCTCCCGGTACAACTGGCTTCATCCCTTGAGTTGCCTCCCAATCGGGTGGCGGTAAGAGGCGTGGACGCGATTCAGAACGTGACTGTATCAGATGAAGTGACAAAGGGACCTGAACTTGTCACGCCGATCGGGATTGCCATTGCAGCGAAGCAGGCCCCGGTCCAATATGTCACGGCGTATGTAAATGACCAGCCTGTCCGCTTATTCGAAGTCAAAGATCTGACAGTAGGCGACTGTCTCCTTGCTGCAGGATTAAAATTAACCAAGTTGCATGGCACACCTGGAAATGGTTTCTTTGTTACCGTCAACGGACAGGACATCACGTTACCCGGTGGTCACGGCGAGCCGCCCCTCATCGAAAAAAATGGCCACCAGTGTGCACTGGACGGAACGATTCAGAATCATGACCGGATTTCGGTTCAGAAAGGGAAAAACGGATCATCCCCCCATGTGACGATCGGAGACCTTGTGGATCCTTCCTCATCGAAACAGATTGTCATAGACGGGAACCCGTATCTTCTCTCCCCTCTCGTCTACAGGAATAATCAAGTTGCACGTTTGGAAGACATCATTTGTGACCGTGATTCGATCCGTATCGAATTGATCGATACCCTCCAGGACCTTCTGACCCATTTTGGCTACAACGAATGGATGGGGGGTACCAAGCCTTATCGAATCTCCATCAACGGAGTGGATACTTTCTTCCCAGTCTATTCCGGAAGGTTATTGATAAATGGGATGAAGGTTAAACACTCAGCTAAAGTCAAGAATGGAGATGTGATCTCATACAAACCCGGTGTCTCCCCTACGGTAAATGAACTTCTTATTAAGAAGCAGTTAACAGTGGCTAAAGCAATCACGATCACGTTTAACGGCCAAGAATTGAATCTTCAGAAAGAAAGCAGCAGCATCACCCGGAATGGCATCAAGCTCGCAATGGAAGATCGTTTATTCCCTGGTGATTCCATCCTGATAGAAGAACAGCATGCGGGTTCATTTATCTTTCAGGACTTATTTAATGCGGTGGAAATCAACATGCCCGCTCATTCAAACGGAAGCTTTGTCCTATTGAAAAATGGAGTGGAAACGACATTTTACGAAGAAATTGAGCAAGGTGACGACCTGGAAATCATCTGGCCACAAGCCTCCCGTTAATAAATCTCAAACAACAAAAAAACTGGCAATTACGCCAGTTTTTTTGTTATTTTGATCCAACTTGACCCGGAATACTGCTTGTACGGTTCGTTGGATGAATTGCCTGATCTCCAGATGTGGAAGTAGAGCTTGTCCCAGACTGTGACGAAGTGGAGTCTCCAGTCACTTCTTCTCCCGCTTCTTTCACTTTGCTGCCGATGTCCTTTAATTCTTCTGCCGCTTCTTTTGTCGAGGCAATCATTTCAGTTGAATCATCTTTGATTTGATTGACTTGATCCACCACATCGTCATTCACCTTTTCGTACAGGTTCTGCGCGTCGTTGATGGCTTCTTTCAACACATTGGACGCTGTTTTCAGGCGGTCCTGCCAGTTATTCACCACTCCTGAAGGATTTTCTCTTACCTTGGCAACCATCCCCATTGTAGAGTCCTTCATGTCAGATGTTCTTGTTGTCACATTTTTTCTCGTTGTTTTATCCAGCATGGCAAGAGCTCCACCTACTACGGCTCCCATCACCATTCCTTTAACTAACTTGCCGCTTCTTTTTCCATTCACTTTCGCATTATTTCTAGTCTCAGTTTCATAAGGTACAGGCTGTGTCATAAATCGTTCCTCCATTTATCTATTTTTTATTCTTATAAGTTACCTTCCCTGTGTGAAGCTAAATAAACGTAAAGGGAGTAATTACCAAATATTTTCAAATAAAAAAAGAGACTGGGACAAATGTGTTTAGTCAAAAGAAAATCCGAACAATCATTCGAAATTCTTTTTTGAAAATCGAAACTGTTCGGATTGATTATTTGACTGTATACGTAATTGTTACTTTTGGATGTAGTAAGTAGAGGTTGATTTCCGCTGCAGGTGCTCGCTTTCCGCGGGGCGTGAGTTGAGCCTCCTCGGGCTTTGCCCTGCGGGGTCTCAAGATCCAGCTACGGTGGCTAGCCCCTCGAGGTCATAAGCTAAATGGTCCAAGAAGGCACAAAGACGCCTTCTTAGCCCATTCATCTTATGCTTGTCGGGGCTGAGCAAGCCACCTCCGCTTTTCAGGCTTTCCCGCGTTTCCCGCAGGAGTCGAGCACCTTCCGCTCCAATCAACTTTCGAAGCGTAAGTGTTTCACTATAACATTGTAATGTCGAGATTGCTTCACCATTGCCCAACTCTTATTCTATTAGTTGCAGTGACCGTATGCGTTTATTATATAAATTCTCTTTCTAACCTGATGTGAATGACTCATTTTGCTTCGACAGACCCAAAATAATCGAACATTCGAAAACTATAGTCTGTGTACGAATAACACAAACCTTGATGAATGACCCTTTTATTATTATTGCTAAAGCACATTCAGTATATATAGCAGGATCTAGCTTTTGATTGGAGTGCAAGACGAAGACTCCTACGGGAAAAGCGGAATAGGTGAGACCCCGCAGGAACGACAGTGACGAGGAGGCTCGCCTTCCGCCCGAGGAAAGCGAAGTCTTGCACGGAAATCAAAAGCGGTGTAACAAGTAGAGTCCATGGAATTAGTTATATCCCAGTCTCATTCCCTTATAGTTTGTCCAGTTCGCTTTCGGTGATTTTCCAGTGTGAGGCATTCCAGCCGGGTTTTCCTTCTATGAAGAGGAAGGCTTGAGGTGATTCGTGGCGGATGCCGTATTTTTCGGCGATATGCTGTGACAGTTCCCTTGATTCTTGGACGGCTAGATAGTAGCCATCTTCCTCTTCATGCTTGTTCAAAAATGCCTGGTATTCGGTAAAGGCATTCGAGCTTACAGGGCAAGTGAGGCTGTGTTTCATAAAGAAGAAACGCGGGTTTGTCTCGGAAAGCGTTTCAAATTCCTGAACAGTATCAATTTTTTTCATGTATTCCATACTTCCTTTCACAATTGTATTGGTTCCGTAGCCAAAGCGATTTATAGACCTTTTCTTTTCAACAAAAAAACGGTGAAGTCATCATATCACTTCACCGCCCTTTGAATCAATGATTATTGATTGTACGTTTTTTCAGTTTCGTCAAAAGCTTTCTTCGTTTCTTCGAGCTTCTGATTCACATCTTCTGTTTCATCAACAGGTGTCGTTCCCGCTACTGAAACTGCTGGAACCTCTTCATTTGTTTCTTCCAGTTCATTGTTATTAGAGCGGTATGTTTTCAGCTTCCCAACCACATTGTTGGACTGCTCTTGTACGGATTTTGTTAGGGTAGAAGATTTTTCTTTCGCCACTGCTGCAAGCTCATTGCTCTTCTCTACAGCTGTGTCTTTCCACTGACCTGTCTTTTCCTTCAGGACAACAGTTTTCTCATTGATATCATGGCGGAGGTCTTTACCGGATTTCGGGGCCATTAGAAGGGCTGCTGCAGCTCCCACGATTCCCCCGATCAGTGTCCCGATCATGAAGTCCTTTGAGTTGATGTTGCTGCTATCGTTGGTCTGGTTCTGATTTTGGTTCTGATTGTACTGTTGAGTCATGTTAAAATTCCCCTCTCTAATTGTTATAAGATCTTGCTCTTTTAACTAATTTTTCTCGAGTTCGAACTTCTTTGGATGTTTGGTTTGGAACAGCAACATCATGTTGTTTTGGCTGTTTTTCCTGTTTTTGTTTCCATTTGTCCTTTAACTCAATAAATGCATTTCCCCATTGCACCACCTGCGAAATCTTTCCTTGGTTGCGCTCCAGTTCAGTTGAAATGGAAGTACTTACCTTCTTCACCGAGTTATTAAGGTTCTGGATGGAATGCCCTACATCTCTTACCGCATAAACAACTGTGTTCAGATCCTCAGACTTCTTCTGGATATCCTCAGCCAATAAATTTGTTTTATGTAGTAATTCTGTAGACTCTCTTGTTACTCCTTGAAGCTGGCTCTCAAGGCCGGTCATTGTCGTTGAAACGCTGTCTAATGTAGAGCCCAGGGACTTCAAAGTCTTCATTAAACTCATTACCAAAATGAAAAATGCAACTGCTATGACAGCTACGCTTAGATAAAGAATGATTTCCATATGACACACCTCCATGTATAGGAACTCTTTACCCTTATGATGAACAAATAAACATTATACTAGTATTTCTTCCTCCCCAAACCATTTTCCTGCATAAAAAAATAATTTTTTCTTGTTTTAGCATTTCACATTTTGGTTATCTCATCCCTCCACATTTTAGGGTACAATAATAAGGACTACATATAAGGGGGAAATAAAAATGAAAGATCCACGCATTGATAAACTGGCAAAAAATTTAATTCAATATTCTGTGCAATTACAGCCTGGAGAAAAAGTGCTGATCGAAAACTTCGGATTGCAGCGTGAACTGGTGACGGCACTCGTTAAAGAAGCGTATGCAGCCGGAGGACATCCTTTCGTATCCATCAAAGATCACGCAGTCGACCGCGCATTATTAATGGGCGCGCAGGAAGAGCAATATGATATGATCGCAAGCTTCGAAGCAAATGTCATGGAGCAGATGGATGCGTATATCGGTTTACGTGCAGGTGATAACATCAGCGAACAGTCAGATGTGCCGGACGAAAAGATGAAGATTCATGGAAATACGATCGGGAAGAAAGTACATAGGGAAATCCGCGTTCCTAAGAAGAAGTGGGTCGTGCTCCGCTACCCGACGGCATCCATGGCTCAACTCGCCAACATGAGCTCAGAAGGCTTCGAAGACTTCTACTTCGATGTATGCAACCTGGATTACAGCAAAATGGACAAAGCGATGGATAACCTCGTTGAACTCATGAACAACACAGATAAAGTCCGCCTTGTCGGAGAAGGGACGGACCTTACTTTCTCCATAAAGGACATTCCTGCTGTGAAATGTGCGGGACGCCTGAACATTCCTGATGGCGAGGTGTACAGCGCACCTGTGAAAGATTCGGTGAACGGCGTGATTTCCTACAATACGCCATCTCCCTATAACGGATTTACGTTCGAAAACGTCAAATTGACATTCAAAGAAGGAAAGATTGTCGAAGCCACTGCGAACGATACAGACCGGATCAACAAAATCTTTGATACGGATGAAGGAGCACGATATGTAGGGGAATTCGCCATCGGCGTGAATCCATTCATCCAGCATCCGATGCAGGACATCCTCTTTGATGAAAAAATCGACGGCAGCTTCCACTTCACACCGGGCGAATGCTACGAAGAGGCCTATAACGGAAACCACTCGAATATCCACTGGGATATGGTAATGATCCAGCGTCCTGAATATGGCGGCGGCGAAATCTATTTCGATGATGTATTGATTCGAAAAGATGGAAGGTTTGTCATTGAAGAGCTTGAAGTGTTGAATCCGGAGAATTTGAAGTAAGAGAGTTGAAGCCACCGTCAGGGTTATGACGGTGGCTACTTTTGTCAAAACATAAAAAACCGGCTCCCACAGGAACCGGTTTTGTCTATTAATACTATTCTTTTAATTGTTGCTCAAGCTTCTGTTCATAAGCTTGTTGGAACTTTTGAACGTCTCCCGCCCCCATGAAAATCAGTACGGCGTTTTCATGTTTGAGTAAAGCGGTCGTATCTTGTTCGTCTATGATTTCGCATCCTTCAATCTTACTTTCAAGATCGTGGATGGAAAGTTTCCCGTGGTTTTCCCGTGCGGAACCGAAGATTTCACATAAGTACACTTTGTCCGCAAGACTCAGCGTCTCGGCAAACTCTGTCAAGAAGGTCTGCGTACGTGTAAATGTGTGAGGCTGGAAGACAGCGATGATTTCTTTTTCCGGATATTTCTGTCTTGCAGAGTCAACGGTTGCCCTGATTTCAGTCGGATGATGGGCGTAGTCATCAATCAGGATCTGTGAGCCTACTTCTTTTTCAGAGAAACGGCGCTTGACCCCTTTAAATGTGCTTAATCGTTCTTGAACGATTGCTGTATCAAGCTCTTCATAATGACAAATGGCAATGACGGATAAGGCGTTCATGATGTTATGGTCACCGAATGTCGGGATTTTGAATGCGGCATAAAATTCATTGCGCACAAACACATCAAATGATGTCCCCGTTCTGTCCCGTGATACGTTTCTCGCCTGGAAGTCGTTCTCCTCGGCAAAGCCGTAAAACACCACCGGTACCTGTGCCTGGATTTTTTGTAACTGCTCGTCATCCCCGCATGCGATGATTCCTTTTTTCACCTGCATGGCCATCTCCTGGAAAGCAGAGAAGACGTCATCCACATTGGCAAAGTAGTCGGGATGATCGAAGTCAATGTTCGTCATGATGGCATAGTCTGGGAAATATGACAGGAAGTGTCGTCTGTACTCACATGCTTCGAATACAAAGTAATTCGCATCCACTTCGCCTTTACCGGTTCCATCCCCAATCAGGAAGGAAGTCGGCTTTGCCCCACTGATGACATGCGCCAGTAAACCGGTCGTCGACGTTTTTCCGTGAGCACCCGTTACCGCCACACTTGTGAATTTCTGCATGAAATCACCAAGAAATTTATGATATCTGGTCACTGGCAGTCCTTGTTCAACGGCTGCTTGTATTTCTTCATGGGTGTCAGGGAAAGCATTCCCTGCGATCACATGCATATCCCCTCCAATGTTTTCTTTTTGGAAAGGTAGTATTTTAATATTTGATTCATCCAGAGCCTTCTGAGTAAAGAAATACTTATCTACGTCAGATCCTTGGACCTCGTAGTCCATATCATGGAGTATCTGGGCTAATGCACTCATGCCCGACCCCTTTATTCCTACGAAATGATATATCGTCATAATAGAACCTCCAACAATCGTCTATCTAAAAGCATTATATGAAATGTATATTTACTTTGCCATCGGTCTTTAGCTTTCGATATGTGAGTTTAGAAAAAAGCGTACTTTCTTCAACTTGAAACATTATATCATTTTTTGAAATCCCTGACCATGTAGAAGCTACGAAAGACTGGGCAGGATGAAGTTTGGTGCTTCTTCTTTTAAGAACGTTCTCCATAATACCCCAGTTTCTTGATTCATTTGACTATAATGTGTTTGTAGATTTGCTATCACGTCCATTGATTTCACGGGAAAAACAGGACCTAAGATCCACTGATGAACGACCAGCGGGACTTTCCTCACGAAATAGACCTGTCCTTCAATCATTTCCTTTTCTATCCAATCAGGGTTCATTTTAACAATCACTTCTTCTCCCTGAACGATTGTGTGGCAACGTACGGTCCGTCCTTCTGCCCCTTTGACTATGACGGGTTCCCAGGCAGCCGTCAAAATAACGGCACCAAGGAGTTTGGTTGATTCCTGAAGGGGATGTGACTGAAGGAATTGAAAGAATAAGGTCTGACCCTTGATCGTCTTATAATCAAATAGAAACCATTCTTGAAACAATTCCTCCACTCCAGCCTCTAGCCGTGCCTCATCGTGTTGAAGAAACCGTTTGGAGAACATCATTTTAGCCCGTACTTTTTCTCTTATATTCGTTTCCTTCAAAGCGTACTCATACGCTTTCCTGTAGAGGCCCTCAATATGATCTTCTGCGATTTTCTGTTTTTTCTGCCTGAACCGTTCAAGATCTAACGTGCTTTCCTGCTCTTGCATGCTCTCACCTATTCGAATTCTACTTTTTCCAGACGGGGGTTCGGACGAAGCTTCCTTCCTGCCTTAGCTTCCGGGGAACCGTCGATGACGACGTTGTCCCCTGTAAATCCTACATGGATCTTCAGAAGACTGCTTCCGACTCCGTACATATCGACTGGAACTTGATTTTCCTCAAACTGGCGTATGCGGTCTTCATTAAAGCCGCCCGACACGACAATCTTGACGTGGTGGTACCCTTCTTCGTCCAAAGCATCTCTCAATGCATTGATGAGCTGCATATTGACCCCGCGCGGATCAAAGGTTCCAAGCACATGCTGATTACGAAGGAAATATTTATCGATCATCATTCTTGATGTATCTACCCTTACCCCTTTTAATTCCTGGCCAAACTCTCTTGCGACCTTCAATGAGTCAGTAATGACATCATTATTGTAATCGACCAGGGTGATGAGCTCGTCTTCGGGGAACGTTTCCTTGTACGCTTTCGTCGCCTCTACGATATCCCCATTGAATAATTGAATGAGGGCATGAGGCATGGTTCCCATCCCTTTTTTTCCCCACCATTCATTCATGGCGTGGGTAGCCTGGGCGGTAGAGCCTCCTATGAAGGCTGCATACCCGTCTCCCGCCTGTTGGGTAAAATGATCGTCCCGGTCTCCCATGAAGATGACGGGCTTCTGTTTACCCGATAAGGAAGCAGCTTTCATCACATTGTAAACGCTTGTCGCAACGGACGTCCTTCTCGCCAGGATTCCGTCGATGATGCCTTCTAAATAACCAAAGTCCTGATAGCGGCCCTTGATGGTCAGCACGGTTTCAAACGGAGAGATCTGGTCTCCATCCTTTAAGGAATGGATCTCAAGATTCTGCGGGTTATCAGCGAATGTATGCAGAAGGGCGATGACTTCATCTGTTCCACAAATCACGGCATGTGTCTTTTGAAAGAATTGCATGGTGATGACTGCATCCGGTTTATGTTTCTTGGCAATTTCCTTCGTTTTTAAAAAATAGACAGCTGAGAACCAGCCATCCTTGATTCTTTCATCAAACTTGAATGTATGATTGGTCAACCTGTTGAGTTTCCCTTGAAGTTTCAATTCGATTTCTTTCATCACTAGTGCTCCTTATGGCTCTTTCTACAAAAAAAGAATAGGTATTCTGTTTATATCCTCGACTTGACAGATATAAACAGAATACCATGTATTAAATATTTGTACTAGTCTATGCGAGTGTCTCCAATTCACTTTCGGAAATGAGGACATCCCTTGGTTTACTGCCTCTGGACTCGGAAATGATTCCATTACTCTCCATCATTTCCATCAATCTTGCGGCCCGGTTGTAACCGATTCTGAATCGGCGTTGCAGACTTGAGGCCGACGCCCCACCCTGATCGACGACAAACTCACATGCCTCTAAAAACAAGTCGTCCTCTTCCTCGGTAACCTGCGCTTTCTTGATCAATTCATCCTGTTGGAAGAGGTAATCAGGTTCCCGCTGATCCCTTACATGGCGGATGATGTCATCGATCTCGTCATCGGATACGAACGTGCCCTGCAACCGGACCGGTTTGGATGAACCATTCTCAAGGAATAGCATATCTCCTTTACCGAGCAGGCGTTCTGCACCGCTCCCATCGATGATCGTCCTTGAGTCGACGCTTGAGGAAACGGAAAATGCGACCCTTGTCGGAACATTCGCCTTGATCAAGCCTGTGATGACATCCACAGAAGGACGCTGAGTGGCAATGATCAAGTGAATTCCGCAGGCACGTGCCTTCTGGGCAATACGGCAAATGGCTTCTTCCACATCTGCCGGAGACATCATCATTAAATCCGCGAGCTCATCGATGACAATCACCAGGTATGGAAGCATGTCGCTGTATTGTTTATTCCGCTTGGCCAGTTCATTGAAACGCTTGATATCCCTTACTCCTGTGTGGGCAAATAATTCGTATCGTCTTTCCATCTCCTCCACAGCCCATTTAAGGGCGGCGGTCGCTGCTTTGACGTCAGTGATCACCGGGCTCACCAAGTGAGGGATCCGGTTATACGGTGCAAGCTCGACCATCTTAGGATCAATGAGGAGCATCTTCAATTCATCCGGAGATGACTTATAGAGAAGACTGACGAGAATCGAATTGATACATACACTTTTACCCGAACCGGTCGCTCCGGCGATGAGACCATGGGGCATCTTGCTCAGATCCGTCACGATGGGCTGACCGGAAATATCCAGTCCGAGGGCCGCGGTCAATGGTGAAGACGGCTCCTGGAACGCAGGACTTGCAATGACTTCACTGATGCATACCGGACGGCTCTCCCTGTTCGGCACCTCGATCCCGATAGTGTGTTTACCCGGAATCGGCGCTTCCATCCGGATATCCTTGGCTGCCAGGCTCAGCTTGATGTCATCTGTCAGATTCGTAATCTTATTGACTTTCACCCCTGGTTCAGGTTGCACTTCAAAACGTGTGACCGACGGCCCCTGGGTGACATTCACCACTTTTGCCCTGACGTTGAAATTATGAAGGGTCTCGTCGAGTAATAGTCTTTGAGAATCCAGCCACTCTTCGCTCATTTCCTTGGATACTGGCGGCGTCAAATAATCCACTTTCGGGAAGACATAGTCTCTCGTCCGTTTCGATGACGAGCTTAATTCACTGTAGCTCTTGACCGCTTCTTCTCCTTGTACCTGCATCTGTTGAGACGGCTTTTCTTCTGGGCGCTGCACGTCTTCAGCAGGTTCTTCAACACGTGCCTCTTGAACGGGAGGTGCTGTTTGTTCAGTGGTCCTTTGTCTCTCCATTGAAGGGGAACCTTCCGGACGTACGGACGAATTGCGGGTATCCATCTGCCGTTTATCTTGTTTAAGCATTAAGACGTTAAAAGGAAGATGTGATCTCTTTCGTCTTTCCGGTTCTTTCTTGATTGGTTCTGAAGGTACCCCTGTTTCAGGTTCTTCGTCTACGGACCTTTCTTCAACAAGCGACTGTTCTTCATTGACAGGCTTCTCATAAACAGCCGGAACTTCTTCATCTGCCGATTCCCGGACTCCTGTTTCTTGATGCGGATGAGCCGTTTCGTCAGCAGTTATCTCTTCTACGGGTTCGGCTGACTCCGTTGTTTCAAATGGAAGGGACGGACCTGCCTCTTGAACGGTATCTTGATGCACTGACATATCCGATTCTTTTTCAGCATGTTCCTGCTCCGGTTCGTTTACCGTTTCGTTTATAAGTGAAATACGGTCACTTGATGTAGTCGGAATGTCCACTATTCCGTCGTCACCTTGTACTGTTTCATCATTCCGATTCGCTTGAAGCTCTTTAGGTTGAACCGGATGTTCAACTGGTTGGCTGCTTTCTTCCGCTTCTTCGGTAAGCGGCTGTACAGGGGATTTAACCTCTGGCTCAGTAGCAATGACAGACGCTTTTTCTACGGAAGGGAGAGATTCCTCTACTATTGATAGAGCCTTTTGATCGAGTACTCCTTCTTTTCTCTCTTCTTCATTATGTAAAAACTTATTCAGCTCATATTCGACACTTTCTTCTTTCTTAACTGGTCTCCCTCTAAAACCATAGATGGGCGACGGAATCTCCGTTGGCGTAAACGGCCGGCTATTTCCTTTTTCCACCTTCGTCACTTTTTTTGTCTTAACGGGTGTGGACTGATTCTCTTCTTTCCATTTCCGGTTGATCGAAGATTGAGTTCGATTCTTCGGCTGCCGCTGCTCCTGCTCTTTAGGCTTTTCTCTTTCTCTTTCTTGATTCCTTTGTGTTCTCCGCGGACGTTCTCTGTTTTCCCCGTCTGATATCCCGTCTGATATAAGGGGAAATCTGAAATTCCCTTTTGGGTATTGATAGGTCATCCTTGCTTCTACATCTCGTGAATGATTTGGCCCTGCTATATGTTTACGTTCAGCCTTTGTCGGTTCGAGCTGCTGAACATCGTTGTGGTTTTCATCATAGTACTCTTCAAATTGTTCATCATTATCTGATAATTTACCAAATATTTTTTTAATCCAGCTCACAAATATCACTCTTTCTTTCATACTTACTTTTTATTTTATCAGTTAAAGAGAAAAATTCGAGTCATTTCGGTAGAATAAGAGAATTGTTAAAGGATTGTGTCGAAATATACATAGGCGTAAAGAGAATGTAATACGTAGATTTGTCACATAAGTGAGTGCTTGGTTGATTTCCGCTGCAGGTGCTCGCTTTCCGCGGGGCGGGAGTTGAGCCTCCTCGGGCTTTGCCCTGTGGGGTCTCAAGATCCAGCTACGGTGGCTAGCCCCTCGAGGTCATAAGCTAAATGGCCCAAGAAGGCAAAAGAACGCCTTCTTAGCCCATTCATCTTATGCTTGTCGGGGCTGAGCAAGCCACCTCCGCTTTTCAGGCTTCCCCGCAATTCCCGCAGGAGTCGAGCACCTTCCGCTCCAATCAACTTACAAAGGATCGTTTCACACCAATGAGCTCATCGACTCTTTTTGAAGAATTCATACGTCATATAAGAAATCCCTCTGAATTTTTTATCGATCATTCTCAACACTAAAAATAAATATTCCAATAAATAAAAATACCTGAGCCCACACTCCGGACCCAGGTATTTGTTTTTAAGCTGTGAATGGTTGACCTATTTGGTATGTGTCTTCAAGGACGAGGATACCCTTTTCTTGGGGTGCATCGGGAAGGGCAAGTTCTTTGGCAGAGCAGATCATGCCTGATGATGCGACTCCTCGAAGTTCTGCATCTTTGATGACCATTCCGCTTGGCATGACCGCGCCAACTTTCGCGACAACGACTTTTTGGCCTTTGTCTACGTTAGGGGCACCACACACGATTTGCAGGGTTTCATCCCCAACATCGACGGTACAGATGTTCAGTTTGTCTGCATTAGGATGCTTTTCTTTTTCTGACACATACCCTACAACGAATTTCGGAGAAAAGTCTGCTTCCAATACCTCATCAAAACCGTTGTTCTTGATGGCTTCGTTGATCAATTGGAGCTTCTCATCATTCATTTCGACAGGTCCCACTTCACTTACACTTATATACTTGGATGCTTGGAATAGGTTATAGCCGAGTGTTTTCCCCGTTTTCTCATCGAATAAACGTGCTGCGTCTTCTTTTCTTTCGTGTTGTACTTCTCCTTCGAAGCCCGGATCCAGTGTAACGATCAGGGTATCACCAATGCCTTCCAAGTTATAAAATACGTTCATCATTTTTTCTCCCTTTCCTTTTTGCGATTTTTTGCCAAAATGAAGATTGGTTCCAATTCCCCTTCTTCATATACAAAGGATAATGCTGTAATGGGTACGTTTCCTGTCGTAAAGAAACTCATCGTCATCTGGGCAAGGACGTCATAGCCCGTTTCATTGCGGATATCCCCGATGACTAATACATCCTGATGGGGGACCGATACCGTCATCTCACCCTGCACATCCTTGCTTACTTGTTTTAAGAAGGCGTCATTCAAGATGCGGCTGGCATCGTATCCGTCATTGTTATTGAGAAAATAGAATAGGTTTCCTGCTACTTCATCCTTTTTCATGTCCGTTGGCAGGCTTCTGACGTTGAAAAGGGCAGTCTCCTTCATTTGCTCATGAGTCCATCCTTCCGCCTTCAGCATGTTTTCATCCAGCAGACGGTAGGTTTTCCCTAAATCAACGGCATAGTAGATACGTGTTTCAGCTGTATGCTCGTCCGTCACGAGTGCCACACCTTCATTGGATTCGGTTGCGAAAGAGGTGGAACGGATGACAGGAAAGACCTTCTTCTGTTTACTGCCAAGATCCGCTTCTGTCCCCATCACATTTAAGGCTTCTTCTACGTAATAGATGACTTCATCGATGATGGATTTATTGTTTTCTTTCCATTTCGATACGATCGGCGGCAGGGCGACGGTGATGCCTTTTTTCGTGGTGGTGTTTTCAATTCGTAGTGAATCTTTGTCCCGATCATATGTAAAGGTACGATTTGGTTTCTCTAATCGTTCCTGGAGTATACTTTTTAGCTTTTTTATGTCCAAATCTGATCCTCCTTTATTCTTATATTTAGACTTTATTCTAAAATATATTTTACAGTAGAGTGTGGTAGTTGATTTCCGCTGCAGGTGCTCGCTTTCCGCGGGGCGTGAGTTGAGCACCTTCCGCTACAATCAACTTTCTTCGCAGAGGAATTATACAATCTAAATAAAACCAAACTCACTATTCTTTTGTACTAGATCTTTGAAAGCAAAAAGACCGTCCTTTTAATGGAAAGTAATCGACCTCTTCCCTTTCTGGTTAGATGATTCACTTATAACATTTTACATGAAAATGGCGAGATTACAAAAGGAACCTTTTGATTTAGGGAAAAAGAAAAGGGATCCCATTTTTTAAAGGAGATCCCTCTGCTGTTATTTATGAAGCTAGTGAGTTCATGAAGTCTTCGATTTGTTCTTTTGATTTCCGGTCTTTGCTTACGAAGCGTCCGAGTTCACGACCGTCTCCGTATGCGATGAAGCTCGGGATTCCGAAGATATCAAGCTCGATGCAGAGATCGATGAATTGATCTCTATCTACATATAAGAATGTATACTCTCCGTACTCACTTTCGATTTCCGGAAGGATCGGTTCGATGATTCGGCAATCCGGACACCAGTCGGCTGAAAACATGAATACATGCTTCCCACTTTCTTTCAACTGGTGGAATTCTTCCACTGATTCAAGTTTACGCATTTTATTTGCCCCCTGTTTCAATCGTCATTTGATTAGGTTTGATCCAACCTAGTTTACGCATATATTCAGATATTAACAGGCTTATGAATGCAGGTCCAACAAAATGCAACAGCAGGATTTTCATTGTGACATCCCAGCTGAATCCCATCGTTTTGAACGTCATGATCTGTCCGACCAATCCGCTCGTCCCCATCCCGGCCCCTGCTGCATTGTTTTCCATCAGCCAAACGGTCGTACCGATGGGAGCGAGAATCATACCGGCAACAGTCGGAGGGATGAGAATAAGAGGATTTCGAACGATATTCGGGACTTGTAACATGGATGTCCCTATCCCCTGGGCGAATAATCCTCCCACCCGGTTCTCCCGATAACTGATGACGGCAAATCCAACCATTTGAGCGGCACAGCCAATCGTGGCGGCACCGGCAGCGACCCCGTTCAAATCAAGCATCAAAGCAATCGCTGCACTAGAAATCGGGGCGGTCAGGGCAAGTCCCATGAGGGCCGCAACCAGGATTCCCATGATGATTGGCCTCTGTTCCGTCGCCCAGCTGATCCAGCTTCCAAACATACTCATAAAGTCTGCGATTCCCGGACCGATGAAGTAAGCGACCGTGAATCCAGCAAAAATCGTGACAAATGGCGTCACGATAATATCTATTTTCGTCGTCTTACTGACAAGCTTTCCAATTTCTGTTGATAGGACTGCCGCTACATACGCTCCTGCCGGTCCTCCAAGGGTCGCTCCGGCAGCCCCTGTCACGACGGCAGCAAATATGACCAGTGGCGGCGCCCCAAGACCAAAGGCAATCGCCACACCGATCGCCGGTCCCATCAAGCTGATGGCGAGTGTCCCCATCTCTATGAAGAATTCACTTAACCCTGCTGGAAGGGGAAGCTGCTCTCCGATCGTCTTGATGATCAATCCAATGATCAACGAACTGAACAACCCCAGTGCCATATAACTTAAAGCATCTATAAAATACGTCTTCGCCGACAGCGTAACGCCCTTCCTCTCCAAATATCCCCTCATGCCCCTCACTCCTCTGTATACCTTTCCTTTTACTAGTGTAAAGACACATGTTTGATTTGTCTATAATTTTTCACCATACAGTAGGTGCGAATTTGTTATATTTTCCCTTTCCCATTACTTATCTATTCTAAATCCATAAAAAAAGACCGGCCCTTCCCTGCTTCCGCAGAAAAAACCGGTCTATATCTATCTAGTTGTGTTTGACTGAAGCTGCGATTTTCATCATCATTTCAGCGTTATCCGCTAAGTCTTTCATTTCTGACTGAGTTGTTACTTTCGTTCCGCCCACTCCTACAGTAAGTTCGTACTCTTCTGTATCCGGCAATTCCTTAATGACATAATATCCTAAGCGGTTGTCTTCTTTAAAAGTCCCATGCTTCACGAGACTCTCTTTGTCATTAATGGCCATTTTATATAGAAGCTCACTATCCTTATCTTCTTGAGGGTTCGTGAAAAGTATAAACGTATCAGAATCCTTTGAAATAATGATATTATAAGGAGATTCTTTTTCTATCTTGGCACCAAACGGGAGATAAAAGCTGATGTTCCCAGCGTCTTCACCGGCTTTCTCATTGGAGTTCAAAGCTCCCTCCACCACGCTTGCCGTCTCCTCTTTTTCCTGGTCGATTGATGTATTGCATCCTGCTAAAATAAGCAATAGTATAAAGAAAATGATCGATGCTGTGGTTTTCATCCTCGTTTTCCCTCCCTTTCATACTTAGGACCTACGCTTATGATACCCTCACAAAGTCCCCCTTTCAACCCTTCCAATAAGGAATTCTGCCTTTTTCATGGGAAAAGTGGTTGAATTACCTTCGAAAGGGTATTTATGATAAGATGACTAAAAACAGGAAGGTGATCAGTTTGGAATTAACCGTGTATTTAGCTGGAGAGATACATAGCTCCTGGAGGGACGAATTAAAAGAGAAAGCGAAAGCCCTCAGACTCCCCCTACAGTTCGTCGGTCCCATGGAAAATCATGACCGGTCCGATTCCATCGGGGAAGAAATCCTCGGTGAACAGCCGAACAAGATTTTCCGGGATGAAGCTGCTTCTGCCATCAATAATTTCCGGACTGAACTGCTCATGAAGAAATCCGATGTGGTGATTGCTTTATTCGGAGAAGAATATAAGCAATGGAACACGGCGATGGACGCGAGCACGGCCATTACCCTACAAAAGCCCCTGATCCTCATTCGCCCGGAAAAACTTCATCACCCATTGAAAGAGCTTACAAATAAGGCGAATGTCACAGTAACGTCCATCGAACAGGCACTAAGGACTCTTTCTTACGTTTTCGAATCCGAATGACCTTATTCGTTAAAAAAGCCTGCAGGATCAACCCTGCAGGCTTTTTTATGCGGAATTATAGCAGAACCAAAAGACCCAATTATTTTAACTATTTAAAAATAATTAAATATTAGCAATCTAAAGAATTTTTATGTTATAATTAACCATTTGCAAACTTTTTTTGACTTTAAGAAAATATTAAAATATTATAGTAAAAGAATAAGGGAGGTAGTTACATGTCATCAATGAATAAACAGAAAATTGTGGATAGTGTCCCTCAAAAAGGTTTCTTTGGACATCCGAAGGGATTATTCACTTTATTCTTCACGGAATTTTGGGAGCGCTTTTCCTATTATGGAATGCGAGCCATCCTCGTATTCTACATGTACTATGAGGTGTCAAAAGGTGGACTGGGTCTAGAGGAAGGCAAAGCTTTAGCCATCATGTCCATTTATGGTTCACTCGTGTATATGTCCGGGGTCATCGGGGGCTGGTTGGCTGATAGGATATTCGGAACTTCGAAAGCCGTCTTCTACGGTGGAATATTCATCATGTTTGGTCACATTGCTTTATCATTTCCAGGAAATTTATCTCTGTTCTTTGTTTCAATGGTATTGATTGTTATCGGAACAGGGTTATTAAAACCGAATGTTTCCACTGTCGTAGGTGAAATGTACAGTGAAAATGATACCCGCCGTGATGCGGCATTCAGTATTTTCTACATGGGTATCAACTTAGGTGCATTCATCGCTCCACTGATCGTAGGTAGCCTGATGGAATCAAAAGGTTTCCACTGGGGATTCGCAGCTGCCGCAATCGGTATGTTCTTAGGTCTTGTTGTATTCATGTTAACGAAGAAAAAGAATCTTGGCCTTGCGGGTACATATGTTCCCAACCCGCTTAACACGCGCGAGAAGAAGAAATACGGATTAATCGTAGGTGCGGTCGTCATCGCCCTTGCCATCATTCTAGGTATCACGATTCCTGCAGGTTTATTTACACTGGACGTATTCATCGATATCGTTGGGATCTTCGGAATCGTCGTTCCAACCATCTACTTTATTGTGATGTACTATAGTCCAAAAACCACGGCAACTGAACGTTCAAGAGTCATTGCATATATTCCATTATTTATTTCAGCAGTGATGTTCTGGTCGATCCAGGAACAAGGATCCACTATCCTTGCTGCATATGCAGACAAGCGTACACAGCTTGATTTCATGGGGATTTCGATTTCTCCTGCATGGTTCCAGTCACTGAACCCATTATTTATCATCCTGCTTGCTCCAGTATTCGCATGGATGTGGGTGAAATTGGGTGACCGTCAGCCATCCATTCCGAAGAAATTCTCATTTGGTCTATTGTTTGCCGGATTATCTTTCTTAGTGATCCTGTTACCTGCACAAATGGGTGGAGAAGGTTCACTTGTTAATCCATTATGGCTTGTGCTAAGTTACTTCATCGTTGTTCTTGGTGAATTGTGCTTATCACCGGTCGGTCTGTCAGCTACAACGAAGCTTGCTCCTGAAGCGTTCTCAGCTCAAACGATGAGTCTATGGTTCCTGGCTTCTGCCGGTGCACAGGCTCTGAATGCACAGCTTGTCCGCTTCTATTCACCTGAAAATGAAACACTTTACTTTGGTTCAATCGGTGGAATGGCAATCTTACTGGCTATTATCCTATTCCTGATCTCCCCTATGATTCAACGGGCGATGAAAGGTGTAAAATAATTGATAAACCCCTCTGAATAATTTCAGAGGGGTTTTTTTTGCCCAAAAAGAACCCCGTTAGAAACGGAGTTCGATTCTTATTACCAGAATAGATTACAGAAGCAGTTTCTGTGCCTATTTTTGCATCCGCATTTCCGACGGTTTTCTTCTTCGCCTCTTCTGCCTCTGCAGCCTCTGTTCCGGTCTTCTGCTCCTCTGACATTGTCTCTTTTGCACCCGCATCTTCTGCGATCCTCATTCGCCCCAAACAAGTTGCATCTTCTTCTGTCACCAAACAGGAATTTATCCCAGTCGCAACAGAAGCGATCGTCCCGGCGATCATCACGATGATCATCACGGCGTCCGCCAACTCGGTCATTGCAATAGTTGCATCCCATAAATTCTAACCTCCTTAGAAAGAATTTATCAGATAAAAGAAAGTCTGATATACTCCATCCTATGAAGGAACGGTGAATATGGTATGGGCCAAGTACCTTTGAAGGACAGTTATACGTAAGATTATTTTGTCCGGTATTGCCACTGACCAAGCAGGAGTCGTACGACGTGAATGAACATTGTTTCTCTTGTGACGAGTCCATTGGTGAATATCCCTACGGCCCCTTCTTTCTTTCTGATTCCCGTACGTCGTGTATACTCATCCATTAAGGGTCCGAGCTCTTTCCCTGCTTTTAACTCCCGGCTGATCTCTGCAGGCAGGGTGATCCTCGCACCACCGCCGATGATTTCGTTCCCCTGCCGGTCGACAAGCGCACCCCAGTTACAGACGAGCATTCCGTACATGGATTCTGATACTCCCCCTTCAAGGCCGATCCCTACGTCACTATCTGTGCTTTTGAGAACATTTTTTGCGCGGTTCAATGCCCCTTCGATCGTCTCCTGATCGGTCAGGGGCTGCTCACTTACATGGGACTCGGTTTTCAGGCACTGAAACTGCACCTCTTTGTATTGCTCCCCGAACGCCTTTTGTATCGCTTGCACCTTTGCAGGATTCGTTGTTCCGATTGCTATCTTTAACAAATTCATACCTCATTTCTAAAAAGGTCTGACAAACGCCTTTTTTTCTCTCTATAAAAAGGCTGTCTCAACTCGTATATGATTGAGACAGCCCTTTCCAATTTTTCTAGTGGTGATCATCCATTGGATTTAATGGTCTCGATGGTCGAGCGGTCACATTCTTTCACCAACTTGACGATCAGCTCTTTGGCTGCGGCATAATCATCTACATGGATCATGGACGCATGAGTATGGATATATCTCGAACAGATTCCCACTACAGCACTCGGGACGCCTTCATTGGACATGTGCACCCTTCCGGCATCTGTGCCGCCTTGTGAGACAAAGTACTGATACGGAATGTCGTTTGACTCCGCTGTATCCAGAACAAATTCCCTGATTCCTCTGTGCGTGACCATGGAACGGTCGAGGATGCGGAGCAGTGCCCCTTTTCCAAGTTGACCAAATTCATTCTTATCCCCTGACATATCATTCGCAGGACTCGCATCCAGTGCAAAGAAAATATCCGGATTGATCATATTGGCTGCCGTCTGGGCACCGCGTAGTCCCACTTCCTCCTGAACCGTCGCACCGGAGTATAGGGTGTTAGGCAGGGTTACGCCCTGAAGCTCTTTTAAGAGTTCAATGGATAATCCGCATCCATAGCGGTTGTCCCAGGCTTTGGCAAGGATTTTCTTCTCATTGGCCATCGGGGTGAACGGACAGATCGGTACAATCTGCTGACCTGGTTTGATTCCGATTTCACGTGCATTTTCCCGGTCATCCGCACCGATATCGATGAGCATATTCTTGATGTCCATCGGTTTACGGCGCTGCTCTTCTCCTAACAGGTGAGGCGGTATACTTCCGATCACACCTGTTACCGGTCCGTTATCGGTCATGACCTGGACCCGCTGAGCGAGGAGGACCTGGCTCCACCAGCCGCCGAGGGTCTGAAAACGGATCATTCCATTGTCTGTGATCGATGTAACCATGAAGCCCACTTCATCCATATGCCCGGCAACCATGACAACGGGATCCTGATCGCTGCCTTTTCTCACACCGAATACTCCGCCTAATCGATCTTGCACGATTTCATCAGAGTATTGTGATAAATGTTCTTTCATAAATGCCCGGACCGCATGCTCATTACCGGGAGCTCCCTGTAATTCAGTCAATGTCTTAAATAACTCTAACGTATCTTGTTTCATGTCTTATGCCCCTTTTATATAAAATCTGCTGTATGTATAATCTTATTTTACAGAACTTTCGCACCTCTTACCACCTATTAAAGAATAAAAGCAGTTCTCTTTTTTCTGTTTTCTTTGATAGAATGTACCTAAGGATGACAAATTATCGATCATTGCCGGCAAGGCTTGCAGGGACTAAGGTAGACAGTTCCAGGCTTCCGGCACGTGAAATTAGCCTGTGGAGGGAATAAAGGATGAACTGGAAATCTTTCGTATTTGGACTCGGAATCGGAGCTGCTGGCGGTTATATACTTAAAGAAAAGCTTGATGATTCCCGCCTTATTTCTGCTGAAAAAGTATTAAAGGACGTCAAGCTTTCTTTCAAAAAAGAGGGCGGCATCGATGGTTCATGGATCGGGATGAAGCCCGAGGACTATCAGAAGCACTCCGTCAGCACCAAAGTGTATAAAGGTGGTATATCAAGACGAATTGACGGCGAACTCGAGCAGTATGAGTTCGTAGCGGATGCTTATACCGGCACCGTTGTGGATGTATACCCTTTAGCGTAAAAAAATGGGATGATCCCGATTCATTCCGGGATCACCCTTTTCTTATTTTTCTCTCATTATCTTATCAATGATTTCCCCGTCTCTATTCCACTTGATGCCTCTATATACCGCATCATGATAGAAAAGGAACCAGTACTCTCCTTCAATCGCTTTCCCTATCCATTTTTCTTTTGCCCCGATGGACGTCATCGGATAGTCATCATAAGCGAGTACCCATAATGGATTCTTGTGCGCGTGGGTCGGCATGATATCTGCCATATGAATGAATGTATCTCCGCCATGCTCCATGAGAATGATCGAATGGCCGTCACTGTGACCGCCGGTGTGAACCATCTTGATCCCTGGAAGGACTTCCATCTCGTCTTTGAACGTTTCCACTTGGGATTGAATGCTTTCCCAATTTTCCTTCCAGTATGTATTGCGGGAGCGCACATTCGGGTTCCTCATCTCATCCCACTCCACCTGAGAGGTGTAGATGACGGCATTCGGGAAGACAGGAACCAGTTCCTTTCCCTCAAACCTCGTCAATCCGCATGCATGGTCAAAGTGCATGTGCGTCATCAAGACCATATCAATATCGTTTGGCGTAAGGCCAAGGGATGCAAGGGATGCTTCAATATCCGATTCTTCATGCACACCGTAATTGCGCTTTTGTTTATCATTCAGTTTCCCTTTGCCGATACCTGATTCGATTAATACATTTTTCCCTTCCCACTGGAAGAATAGCGGGTCCGTTCGCAATTCAATCTGATTCAGTTCATTTACGGGGTATTTCTTTGACCAAAGAGGCTTTGGTACGACACCAAACATCGCTCCCCCATCCATATGGGTCACGCCGCCATTAAGCCAGTGTATCGTCAGATCTCCAACCTTCAACGTTTCCATCCTGATTCCTCCTTTGTTCATACCCTTTCATTTTATCAGAATACATGGACAACTTGTAGGCGGATGCCTCGGCAATCAAAAACCGCCCTCGCGAATTCACAGAGCGGCCTCTATCTTATGATTAATTTTGAAACTGGGCTTCGACGCGGTAGATTCTTTGCCCTTTGGCTGAGAATTTTTCTTCGTATTCTGTCATGATATTGCCTTCGAATTCACTATTATGAAGGTCGAGGCTTAAGAAATTCAGATGAAGTCCGTACCATGAGAAACTTTTTAAGGAGTACTCGAATAATGCTTGATTATCTGTCTTGAAGTGGATTTCCCCGCCCTTGATCAGGATTTGTTCATACATGGATAAGAAGTCCTTGTATGTCAGACGGCGTTTTTCATGGCGGTTCTTGGGCCATGGATCAGAGAAGTTCAGATACACTCTGTCCACTTCCCCCGCTTCGAAGTATTCCGTGAGATTCCTCGCATCGACACTCAACAGCTTGACGTTCGGAAGTTCCGCTTCGATCAGGCGATCAAGAGCCGTCACGATGACACTTTCATATAACTCGATTCCTATATAATTAACGTCTGGATTGGCCCTTGCCATTTCCGTGACGAATTGACCTTTTCCTGTCCCTACCTCGATATGGATCGGGTTATCGTTCTCAAACTCTTTGTTCCATTGACCTTTTTTCTCCTGGGGTTCTGCCACAACATACTGTGGATGATCACTGATTTTCTCAGAAGCCCATGGTTTATGACGTAAACGCATGTAGACACCTCATTTTTTATTATCGAAAAAAACATACCATGACTCCCCGTCCTATGCAAGAGCCAAAAATGGAATGGAGCGCCCGAGTGGAGGTCCGTCCCTCAAAAAAGGGCGCATAATTGAAAAAGGAATTCACACACTAGTAGTGAATTCCTTTTTGGGTCTGTTCATTTGAAGGGACCTTAGAATGTACGTGGTTCATTCCACCATACGAAAAATGAAAGGGTGTACTCGATGCCTTTAAATTCACAGAATCAAATGCAGTTATTATCAGATATATTAAGCAATCATTCGACGGATTGCTGCGGTTCGGTTTCGGAATGTGAGCAGGTTGAACGGTTGGTCAAGTCCTTGATGGTCAATGCCGATATTCATGAAAACGTCAAACCCGTTTTGCAGGAAATTTATCAGTACAGTCAAAGCGGGATTTCATCATCTGACTTAACGAACCATATTACGACTAATAAACAAAACCTGTCCCAATGGGTCACGGATATGAACAGCTATTCCTGATTCATATCACCTTGTGTAAATATTGAATCCAGTGATTCATTTCGTGGAAACGCGCCTTACCCTTATGCCATTGAATGGATAGGATCGTCTGAGCCACCACATACCATTTCATGCGCAGCTTCAAATTATCCGTAAGCTCCGCACCATACTGGGTCAGCCAGCTTTCCCACTGATCCTCAGGGATATACCAGTATAACAGCAAGCCTACATCAAAAGCCGGATCTGCGATCATCGCTCCGTCCCAGTCGATTAAATACAACTGGTTGTAATCTGACAGCAGCCAGTTGTTATGGTTGACGTCTCCGTGACAGACCACATATTCATCCTGTTGTACTTCCATAAGCTCCTTTTGAAGAAATGAAAGCGCCTCTCTGATGACAGGCAATGAAAGAAGATCGAACTCGAGTCCCGTCTCCACTTCCGTCAGCATATGCTCCGGTTGAAACGGTTCTTTACCAAGCCGCTCGAGCATGGTTGAAAGAGGTTTCGAGGAGTGGATCTTGTTCAACAGCCTCGCCACCCGTTCATCCTTCATCTCTTCGGGCTTTAACTCTCTCCCATTTAACCAGTGTTGTGCCGTGATGACGTCCCCGTTTTCCATTCGTTTTGTCCAAACAAGCTTGGGTACGATTCCTTCTGCTGATAAAACAGCCACAAAAGGGGAAGAATTACGCTTCAGAAATAACCTCTGCTCCTGATACTGAGCAAAGAACGCTTCTCCCGTCGCACCGCCTGCGGGGACTATTTCCCAATCTTGGTCAAATAAGTGTTCCAATATATTCACCTTCTATTGGTCCTTTGTCATGTTTATATGTTCACGTTTATAGGTTCTTTTTTATCATGTTGATTACTTATTGAAAAAGTCTAATAAAATAAAAAAGACAGCTATTGGGCAATACAAATCAATAGCCATCTGTTTACGATTTTATCGTCATCTTGCGTTTTCGTCAAGCACAGGAATGAATGGTCACCTTACAAATACATAGGAAGACACCGGCCGGAGGGTGATGGAAGTCCCCTCCACATCATACAGGCCGCTTACGCCTGCCTTGTGGCCATCCGACAAACAGATCCATTGTTTCCCTTCTGCCAGGGTATATTCGCATGGTTTTGTATCCGAGTGAAAGACCATGAGGATCTCATCCCATGGACCATATGGATGGACATTCTGATAGGTGACATACACGAGATTCGCCTTGCTGTGAGACACTTTTACATGCTCCCGGATCAAATCACCCTTTTGAAACCGGAAGGCCCCGTGACTTTTCCGTATCTGGATCAGGGCTTTCACATACTGGACCACTTCATCGTACTCTTCTCTTCGGACCCAGTCCAGCTGATTGATTTCTACGGGTGAGTTATAGCTGTTCTCGATTCCCTTTTTCGTTCTGAAGAATTCCTGCCCTGCATGGAGAAAGGGGATCCCTTGAGACATGAGCACCATCGTGGTCGCTAATTTGTGCCTGGCCTTAAGAGTTTCTTCCTCTTCATTCATGCATGCCTTCATTTTATCCCACAAGGTATGGTTATCATGGGACTCTACATAGTTGACGGATTGAGCGGGTTCTTTAAATAGTCCCCGTTCCCCGCTCTTCATCCCGATGCTGCCGGTGAGGACCAGCTCCACCTTCTGTTCGAGGTGTCCGTGACCGAGGGCAAAGCCTTTGTCATACAAATTAAATGTACTTCCTTTAATGGTGTCCCTGAACCAATCATTGAATTGTCCGATTCCCTGAAGATGATGAGCATTCCGAAGATTGGCTTTTTGGTGGGGTGGGAGTGGCGTATTCAGATCCCAGCCTTCTCCTATTAAAATCGCTCCAGGGAGCACCTTATCCACTTCTTCACGGATCACGGTCATCGTCTTGACGTCCAGGATCCCCATCAAATCAAAACGGAAACCGTCCACACCGTATTCATTTATCCAATAAAGAATCGAATCGACAATGAACTTTCTTGCCATGAGACGTTCTGAGGCGAAGTCATTCCCTACCCCCGTCCCGTTTGACGGTAAGCCATTTTCATCATGTCGGAAAAAATAGCCGGGCACGAGTTTTTCAAAAGATGAATGTTCACGGATGAACACGTGGTTGTAGACCACGTCCTGAATGACCCTGATATTCTCATCGTGAAGGCTTCGGATCACAGCTTTTAATTCTCTGATCCGCTCATATGGATCTTCAGGCTTTAAGCTGTAACTCCCTTCAGGTGCATTGAAAAATAAGGGATTGTATCCCCAATTATAGGTGGTGTCTGAAGGGATATCCGTCACACCGTCGAAGTCATTTACGGGAAGCAGCTCCACATGTGTGACGCCGAGCTCCTTCAAGTACTCAATCCCGCTTGAGAATCCTTTCGGTGTCTTCGTTCCTTTTTCCGTAAAGGCGCTGTACTTCCCCCGATACTTCATCCCGCTCTCTTTCTGGGCAGAGAAATCCCTGATATTCAATTCGTAAATCACGCTATCCGTCGGAGAGGCTAATGGGGCGAGGGGAGCAATCTTTTCCCCCGGATTGATGACACAGCCCCATTCACTATTCAATGAGACCGCTTTCGCATAAGGATCGATCAGCTCATCCCAAACGAGATTGATGCACGGGAGGATTGAATAGAAATAGCCTTCTATATCGGTATCGACCCGGCATTCCCATACACCGTTTTCCATTCTCATATACGGGTATTGGATTTCTTCATCATCCGGTGATTTGAGCTTCAACCGAACCTCTGTCGCAGTCGGGGCCCATACCTTGAATACGGTGCATCCATCCTGATACGTTACCCCGAGGTCATTTCCATTGTAATAGTACCTTTGATCAAATTCTTCGGTCCGAATGACCGCCCCGATCTGAAGATCTGTCTTTGTTCCATATTCGTCGACGATTTCATACGTGTCACCTAAAATGATCTTTTCACTCTGAATGGTCGTCACATATTTCATCGCATCATTCAGGGGAATCTTCTCTTCGATATGAAGAGAGATCTTTTCATCATCCTTGATCAGAGTGAAGTGATTCGAGTTCCCTTCATGATAATCGTATGGAAGGATCATGGTAATTACATTGAATGTATCTAAAAACGCGTCATAATGCCTGCTAATGACTAACACTTCTGCCACCCACTTTTGTTTAACATTTTCCGACTCTCTGCCATCTTTAAGAATTGTATTCGTTAGAATGACCGCTACCTTATATTATTCACTACAATTCTATTTGCTCCGCTGCTCACGGTTTCATTTCCCATCTCTATCTTTAATCTTTTATTAAGATATATGCCTGTTTTTTATGAAGTAGTCAATCAACCGCTATTTGAAAGAATATACCCTATACGAGTCTTCTCAAAACCGACGGCTACTCCTCTGACGCCGTTTCTTCCCACTGCAGCCTCTTGAAGGATGTCGTTTGACAATACTCCATAATGGCCTGTGCCGCTTTCAGCTGGACACTCTTAACTGGTGAAGAACTTGAACGCTGCTGCTGGAACCATTCATGGTGGATCCGTTTATCCAATAACTGAATCCCGACTGGGGATTGAGGATAATCTATGTAACCATTCCTACTTATGACGGCTTGATAAATGGGAAGTTCCACCCCGGCATAACGGATGATCTGATGGACGATTCTCTCCATCCTTTTCAACCCGATGAGAGGATTTAACACTTTTTCCTCCCTATCCCCCCATTTTTTCACCCAAAAACGCTCCCCTGAACCGATATAGGCTGTTCCCTCTTCAAACTCGAGAAAGGTCAAACACCATATGCCTGTAGGGGTGATCAGGACCGTTTCAAGTTCCACAGGTGCATTTTTAATTTTCAGGACGGGGTTGTACATGACAAAAATATTATCCGGGAAGCGTTGAAGAAGATACCGTAATCGTTCGTCATAATGGTAACTGTTATCCACATAGGATTTCTCCGTGATCGTGGAACTCGCCCATCTCAGCTGAAAATCAAATACAAGGTTCAAGAAGGACGCCTTCAATTCCTCTTCCGAATGGATATCCTGACCTGCATCCATGTCAAAATGAAGGTCTTCATCACTCGGCTCTGGAATCGTTACTTCTTCTTCATCCTCTTTCTTCTTAAAAAGGGAAAAGAGCTTGTCTTTCATGGAGTTCTTCTCTTCGTCAGCCAATTCCTGTACTGGTGGTGAGGGCTTTGGCAGATCACCATCCTCCCAATGTTGTTTCATTTTTTCCCATTGCTGCTTTTTTAATCGGACAAATTGGGAAGGATATCTATATAAATCCGTTTCGTATCGTGAAACATAATCTTGAAGTTTAATCAGCTGTGCCATAGGAATCACTCCTTTCGTGTAGGTCAATTTGCCTGTAAAGGTATGGTGTGGATGGCTTCGTACTTAGGCAGCCGGTCCGTGTGGGTTTGATATAATGCCAATTCTGTTGCTGTAAACGTATGACGCTCTGCAGGCTGGAATCCATTCAGCCACTCTTGGGTAAAGGGATATTCCTCATTCCATTTGCGCCCCACTGTGATATGCGGTGAAAATGGTCGCTGATCCAATTGAAAGCCCGCTTCTTCACATGAACCATACACAAGGTCCCTGAGACGGTGCAGCATGTCTGAAGGTTCGACCCCCATCCACAGGATCCTCGGGGAATCACTCTTACCGAACATACCAAACCCGCTCAAGGTCAACGGAAAAGAAGGATACCTCAACCTCCCCACTTTATCCATGACCGGCCCGAGTTCATCCGCACTCCCTAAAAAAGCCAGAGTCAGGTGATAATCCTCCGGGTGGACCCATTTCTTGAACGAGCCCCCAAGCCTCATCGGCTCCATGCACGCGTTAATATATTCTTTCGTTCCCTCAGGCAGGGAAAGTGCAAAGAAATAGTGAGGTTTCAACATATCACCTGTCCTTTCTATTATTACTTTCATTTTAGCAAAATGTGTCATGAGAGAGAATGACTAGAAGGAAATGCAACAAAAATGAAATACAAAGCTAATTTATTTGATAAGATTTGTCTGAATTAGTACGATAGAAGAAGAAAGTTTTCTGAAAGGAAGATGAACATGAAGGTAGTACAAAATATCGCAGACTTGATCGGGGACACCCCCCTTGTAAAATTAAATCGGTTAAACCCTGCTGACGGTGCAGATGTATATGTGAAATTAGAATTCTACAACCCGAGTAAAAGCGTCAAGGACAGAGCCGCCTATCAAATGATCGTCGAAGCGGAAAAGGAAGGCTTCTTGAAAGAAGGTTCGACCATCATCGAGCCTACCAGTGGAAACACGGGGATCGGCCTTGCCATGAATGCAGCGGCACGGGGCTATCGTGCGATCCTTGTGATGCCGGATACGATGACTCAAGAGCGCATCAACCTCTTGAAAGCCTATGGAGCTGAAGTGGTATTGACACCGGGGGATGAGAAAATGCCTGGTGCCATCGAGAAAGCGAAAGAATTGACGGAGAAAATCCCTAACAGCTTCATGCCCATGCAGTTTGAAAACGATGCGAATCCGGACGCCCACCGGAAGACAACGGCCCTTGAAATCGTCGAAGCCATGAAGGAAATCGGCAAGCCATTATCGGCATTCGTTGCTACGGCGGGGACTGGGGGAACGATCACCGGAACAGGTGAAGTGTTGAAGGAGCATTATCCCGAGCTCGCTGTCCATGTAGTGGAGCCGGCGGGGTCGCCCGTCCTATCAGGAGGGAAACCAGGCAAGCATAAATTGGTCGGTACAAGTCCAGGCTTCGTTCCCGACATCCTGAATACGGATGTATATGATGAAATTCATAAAATCGAAGACGAACAGGCCTATGACATCGCCCGCAGAATGGCAAGGGAAGAAGGAATTTTAGTCGGACCATCATCAGGGGCCGCTTGTTACGCCGCTATCGAAGTGGCGAAAAAATTATCGCCTGAAGATGTCGTCGTCTGCATCGCCTGCGATACGGGAGAACGTTATCTATCAAGTGACTTATTCAGATTTTAATAAAATGCCAAGAGGCTGCCCAATATGGGGCAGCCTCTTTCTTATGTTCATTTAACGCTATGATAATGTGAGATGAATTGTTCGGGAGAAGATTTTACGACGAACGTCCAGACCCCTTCGATGGTGTGAAGATACAAAAATGTATAGTAAGCGGACAGGGGCTTACTTGACACATCCATCACATCCTTAATGGTGAAGCTTTTTGTCGGAGTGACGATCCGGTCACTGTACAAATAAAGATGCTCCTCCGTCTCTACCGTGAATTGCTGGTTGTCTTCTATTCTTCGTTCGGTCTTCATAAATGGTTGTGAACAAATCAACATGTATGGCCTCCAACTTGTTTAACGGGCTTGCATTCCTTTTCTTTTATTGAACAGCTCCTGAAGCCTTTTCGTGACAGCACCTGGTGTTCCTTCTCCGATTTCCTGTCCATCAATTTCGACTACAGGCATCACTTCTGAAGTGGTACTGGCAATGAATACTTCCTCCGCTTTCATCAATTCAGAAACGGAAAACGTCTCTTCTTGAAAAGAAATCCCATTTTTTCTGCATAGATCTTCAATGACTCTTCTTGTGATTCCATTCAGGATCAGGTTTGTAACGGGATGCGTGTAAATGACCCCGTTTTTCACCATAAAGGCATTGGAAGAGGAGCCTTCGGTTACCGTGTCGCCGCGATGCAAAATCGCTTCGAAGTGCCCTTCTGTCGCCGCCTCCTGTTTTGCCAGAAGGTTACCAAGCAGATTAAGGCTCTTTATGTCACAGCGCAGCCATCTGATATCTTCCACGAGTTTGGCTGTTACCCCCTGCTTCATCTGGTGAGCTGGAACAGGGAAGTCCTTCGTATACGCGATGACACTTCCCACTACATCTTCTGAAGGAAAATGATGCTGACGTGCTGATACACCACGTGTCACTTGTACATATACGATCCCGTCTTTGACCCCATTAAGGTCAATCAAATGAAGGAGCTTTGATGTGAAATCCTCTTCTTCATACGGGATGGAAAGCTTCATTTTTTCAGCGCTTTGATACAATCTTCCCATGTGCTCTTTCATGGTGAATGTGGTTCCCTCGTACACCCGGATCACTTCATAGATGCCGTCACCGAATTGATAACCACGGTCCTCGATATCGACCTTCGCCTTGTCGCGATCGATCAGTTCCCCGTTTACAAATACTGTGTTCATCCTAGCCTCTCCCCCACTCTCTCTCTTATGCTTCACACGCTAATTCATAAATCGCCTGGGCGTAAATGGCCGTCGCTTTAAGAAGATCCTCTATATACATATATTCATCCTTCTGATGGGCAATATCTTCGCGGCCCGGGAATAATGCCCCGAAGGCTACACCGGCTTCCAGACTTCTCGCATATGTCCCTCCACCAATACTTAATAACTCGCCTCTTTCGCCTGTTTGATCTTCATATACTTTTTTCAGGGTCTGTACGAGTTCATCATCCTTGGAAACATGATGTGGCTTGCTGTCCGTGAAATTCTCGATGGAATATCCCTTAACGTTCTCGATGATGCTCTTTCCTTTATCCATATCAAACGTCACCGGATAACGCATGTTCAAGCCCAATCGTCCGCCTTCAGCTTCCGAGTAGCGGAGCTTCCCTACATTGATGGTCAGATCCCCCGTAATGTCGTCCGTATAGCTGATACCAAGCTGGATTCCCCTTGAATCCTTGAAGAAATGCTTCGTCGTAAATTCAAAGAACTGCTTCCCTTGAGAGGAGAGTGGCAGTTTTGATAAGAAAGCGGCTAAATAAAGCCCTGCATTCTTTCCATTGTCAGGCTCCATTCCGTGTGAGGATACGCCTTCCACCTGGAACACAAGCTCCCCATTTTCAATATAATAGCTTCCTTTGACGCCTTCATCTTTTGTGAAGATTTCAAAATCCTGTACCCATTTCGTATGGTCTTCATCGACAGCCATGATCGCCTTTGCAAAATCAGGTACCATGTTATACCGGCGGCCGGACTCGAAGGAAAGGACTTTGATCCCTGATTCAGCAATCTCCTCGGGCTTCACCTGAACAAGATCATAATCCGCGATCCCTTTTTCCGCATGGATGATCGGGAAATCGGCATCAGGAGCAAATCCCATCGTCGGCATTTCCTCGTTTTTGAAATAATGCTCCACGCATCTCCAATCGCTTTCTTCATCCGTCCCGATGATCATGCGGATCCTCTTATTGAAGGTTGGATCCAGATCCTTGACGATTTTCATAGCATAATAAGCGGCCATCGTCGGTCCCTTGTCATCGATCGCTCCGCGGGCAAAGATCTTTCCGTCCTTGATCTCACCGCCATAAGGGTCGACGCTCCATCCGTCCCCTTCAGGAACCACATCCACATGACAAAGAATGCCGAGAAGGTCCTTCCCTTCGCCGAATTCTAAATGCCCCGCAAGATGATCAACGTTTTTAGGAGTGAATCCGTCTTTTTCACCCAGAGTCAACAGGTAAGACAGGGCTTCCTTCACACCTTTTCCGAGCGGTGCTTCTTCAGTCGCATCCTCTTCATCCAGCACACTCTTAATCTGAAGGAATTTCTGTAAGTCCTTAAGCAAATCATCTTTCCGCTTCTCCACTTCATTCGTCCAATTGATACTCAAACCTACCACCTGCTTTATATGTATTGTCTTCCCCTCCCATTTTATACTGTTTGACGGGGAAATCCAAACGGGGAGGCGGCGGAAATCACCCACCCCCATCTCATATCTAAATCAAAATACATATTTTTAGCATTTTCTTCATATTCTAGGAATACACCCAACAAGTTACTAGGTAAATTGTTTGTAAATTTGGACAATATTCTAGAAATTTTGTCGGATTAGGAGTACAATGTAATTGTCTGACATCATATGAGTAAACTCTATTTGTAGAAAAGGGGTTGTCTAAAGCGCATAGTACATATGGTAGCACGTGAGGTGCACACATGACGCATGTAGTCTTTGCCTTTTTGGAAAAATGATGAGGGAGTGGTTTTTTGAAACCTTCAACCAATCGTATGCTCACTAGAATCAAAGCTGTATACATGTACATCAAACAGAAGGGTACTGTAACAACTCAAGATCTTGTAGACGAATTTGGCATTACTCCTCGCACCATACAAAGAGATCTCAACGTGTTAGCCTATAACGACCTCGTCCAAAGCCCGAGCCGTGGCCAGTGGACGACTACGGAGAAAAAAGTAAAGCTGACGTCCTAAACGGACATTGACGGCTGCAGACTGAACTTAAAAGAACTAATAACGGACTACACTTACTAAAATAGCAAAAAAAACGGGACAGCACCTTTAGCGAAGGGTGCTGCCCCGTTTTTTTATTGGGGTTTATATTCTTTAAGAAGCGTTACTTCCTCTTCCGTCAGTTCACGGTACTCACCAAGCTCCAGGTCTTCATCAAGCTCAAGGGGTCCCATGGTCAAACGCTTCAGATAAACCACGCGCTTCCCGACACTTTCAAACATCCTTTTCACCTGATGGAATTTCCCTTCCGTAATCGTCAATTCGATATCCGAAGTCAGACCGGATTTTAAGATCGTTAAATCCCCCGGCTTCGTTTCATACCCATCATCCAAGGTGACACCATTTTTGAACGCTTCCACATCCGCTTCTGCCACTTCTCCGTCGATCACGGCAAAATACGTCTTCGGCACATGGCGCTTCGGTGAAAGAAGCTGGTGGGATAATTGACCGTCGTTCGTAATGAGGAGGAAACCTTCTGTATCCTTATCCAGTCTTCCAACTGGAAACGGATTGAAGATTTGATCTTCCAGCTGAAGTAAGTCAATAACCGTTTCATCCTGTCCGTCTTCAGTAGCGGAAATGACTCCCGGCGGCTTATTCATCAGCAGGTAGATGTATTCCTTATATTCGACCTGTTCACCGTTCAGCATGACGGTGTCCTTTTCCGTATCAATATGGATCTTTCCATCCTTGATGACTTCCCCATTCACCTGAAGGCCGCCATCCTTCAATAATTTCTTTACTTCCTTCCGACTGCCGTAGCCCATATTCGCAAGCATTTTATCTATTCTCATCTCAATCACTCTCCAATTTATTCCTTTTAATATCTGTCTCCTGTGGGCATGTGGCCCTTCCTTCTATTATTCTTCACACAGGCTGCTGAAGGTAAGCAGCTTTAATCAAAATAAAAAAGGGATGATCAAGCATCATCCCTTTTTCTTTTACCCAATGCGCAGTTTACTGCGGATTTTCGAAATCTTGTCACCGAACAACCGGTCTGCGAGTTTGCTTCTTAAGCTCAGGTAGAAGTAAACGAGTGCCCCCACTCCACCGCAAATGGCTACAAGGATGATTGATTGGAATCCTGTCTCCGGACTTAGGAATTTAACCAGGATACCATACAGCACCAATACGACCCCGGCCATGGCGGCATTCAATGCGCCGATGAACATGGTCCTTCTCAAAATCAACCTGAACTGATAGCGTGCATACTTTTTGATCACATATAGATTGATCAGGATCGCCACTGCATATCCGATCGTTGTCGCAAGCACGGCACCCTGTGTTTCAAACAGGCGAATGAGCGGGATATTCAGAACAAGCTTCAGCAGCAAGCCGACTAGAAGACTGAAAATCGTGAATTTCTGCTCATCGATCCCTTGAAGAATCGCTGCAGTGACAGCAAATAATGCAAACAGGATCGCTACCGGTGCATAGGAACGTAAAATCGAGGTTCCGAGCGCATCACTGTGATAGAACAACGTATACATCGGTTCAGCTAAAAGGGCTAGTCCGAGTGCTGCCGGCACGGTCAGAAACAACAGAATCTGAAAGGTCTGGTCAATGTTCCTGCGCATCGTCTTCCGGTCACCACTCGTATAAGACGTCGTGATCAGAGGAATCAGCGTCATGGAAAAAGCTGTCGCCAGTGACACCGGAATGATGACAAGCTTATGCGTGTAGAAGTTCAATACGGCAAAAGCGTGGTCCGAGACCTTCGCGTTCCCGATATCAGCCATGGCGGTATTGAACGTGACCTGATCCACCAGTTGAAACAATGGATTGGCGAGCCCCACAAAAATGAAGGGAATCGAATAGGCAATGATTTCTTTGTACATCGCTTTTAACGAAACCTCTTCGTTCCCGCGGTCCTCTTCAAGGAGTTCATCCAAATGAGGTTTCCGCTTAAACCAATACCAGATCAATGCTCCAAGACTTGCAAGCCCCCCTACGAAAGCTGCGAATGTCGCAACGGAAATGGCCGTTGTCACGGTCCCATCCAGAATGTTCAATACGACATAAATCCCGCCAAGGAGGAATACGATCCGGACGATTTGTTCAATCACCTGGGAAACCGCTGTCGGCCCCATGGATTGATGACCCTGGAAGAATCCGCGGATCAAACTCATGAACGGAATGATGATCAAGGCAAAGCTCACAGCCCTGATGACGGTGGTCACCTGAGCAACGGAAATGACCTGCTCATCGCTTTTAATCGTCATTTCTGCGAAAATCGGTGCGAATGCATACATGATAAGGAATGATACAACCCCTGTCAGTGTCATGAGCACGAGCCCGGATTTAAATAATTTCCGCCCTACGGCATATTCCCCGATGGCATTATATTTTGAAACGAATTTTGAAACGGCCAGTGGCACTCCTGCAGTCGCTACTGTCAGAAAGATCGTATAAGGTACATATCCATATTGATAAAGGGACGCCCCTTCTTCATGACCTTTTAACAAATCATCAAACGGTATAACATAAAAAAGACCCAAAAACTTCGAAATAAAGGTCCCTAACGTTAAGATAAACGTTCCTCTTATTAATTTAGATGACATAGTATCCCTCTCTATATATCTTGTTGCCCGTTACACAAACAAAATAAATTCGAACTAAGAAATTTACACACTATCAGTAGTTTACTACTGTACGAATCGAATGACAATTTTTTTCGAATGTTGTATTTAAAACACATCCCATTTAAAATAAGGTGAAACTTCTTTTCTGAAGCGAATATTAAAAGTTGGTGGGAAAAATGGTAAAAAAATACGATGTCATCATCATAGGTGGAGGACCATCGGGCTTGATGGCCAGTATCGCAGCCGGGGAAAATGGCGCGAAAGTCCTCCTTGTAGATAAAGGAACAAAGCTTGGCAGAAAGCTTGCCATTTCCGGAGGCGGCCGCTGCAACGTGACCAACCGGCTCCCTGTTGAGGAAATCATCAAGCACATCCCCGGGAACGGGCGTTTTCTATACAGCGCATTTTCAGAATTTAATAATGAAGATATTATTTCTTTCTTTGAAAACTTGGGGATCCGGTTGAAAGAAGAAGATCACGGACGGATGTTCCCTGTATCGAACAGGGCCATGGATGTAGTCGAAGCATTACTCGGGCGCATGAAGGAATTGAAAGTCGACACCCGGACAAGTACCAGTGTCGAAGAGGTTCTGTACGAAAACGGCAAAACGGTGGGCATCCTCTTGAAAGACGGGGAAACGATTGCTGCCAATGCTGTCGTGATCGCGGTCGGCGGAAAGTCCGTCCCTCACACCGGATCAACAGGTGACGGGTATCCATGGGCGACAAAAGCGGGGCATACCATCACGGATCTGTTTCCGACAGAGGTTCCCCTTACGTCGGACGAGCCATTTGTAAAAAAGAAAGAGCTTCAGGGTCTTTCTTTGCGCAGCGTCGATTTAAGCGTGCTGAATCCGAAAGGGAAAAAGATCGTCACCCATAAGATGGACATGATCTTTACTCACCTCGGCATTTCCGGCCCGGCTGTTCTCCGCTGCAGCCAATACGTCGTAAAGGCAATGAAGAAATGGAACCTGACACACGTGACCATGCAAATCGACTCCATGCCCGATCAAAATGAAGAGCAGTTATTCCAGTCCCTGCATAAACAGGTGAAGGACGATGGGAAGAAAGCAGCGAAAAATATTTTTAAAGGCCTGGTTCCTGAACGCTACCTTCTATTTTTACTGGATCGCGTAGAAATCGATCATGATGAAAAAGGGGATCACATCTCCGCAGAAAAGATCCGTCATTTTGCAAAGCTCTTAAAACAATTCACCTTCAATGTGAATGGCACATTATCCATTGATAAAGCCTTCGTAACCGGCGGAGGAGTTTCCATCAAAGAAATCGAACCGAAAACGATGGCATCGAAAAAGATGGACGGCCTCTTCTTCTGCGGGGAAGTGCTTGATATCCATGGATACACAGGTGGATACAACATCACCTCTGCCTTAGTGACCGGCCGACTTGCCGGGTTGAATGCCGCAAAGGTTTAATGTCAAAAAGAAAGGTTGATCCTCAAATTCTGAGTGATCAACCTTTTTATTTTCTGTACACCACCATGGCAGAGAAGCAATAGATCTGGTCCTCCACTTCCTCCGACATCGCAGCCACATGATATTTAATATCCACAATCTTTTTATCATCCATTTTACTGAGGAAATGGTTCATATCCTTCTCTAAATCTTTTTCATGCTCATAATCGAAGACTTTCACCTGGATCATGGAGTCCCCTCCCGGATTGTTTTGGTATTAGTATTGTCAGAATAGTTTATTTTCAAACAATTGAGATGGGGATTTTTTGGACGGAGCGGAGAGTGTGAACATACGAAAAGAGCACACCCCTCTTATAAAAGGATGTGTTCCTCCACTCAGGATACCACTATTTCTTCGCTGCAGTTTCCCCAGCCCAATTCATCATGCCGCCTTCCATGTTCACCACTTTATATCCTTGTTCCTGCATATAATGGGCAACATTTCCACTGCGGTTTCCGGAGCGGCAGATGAAGATATACTCCTTATCCTTATCGAATTGATCAAGTGACTCAGGGATTTCCCCCATCTTGATATGTTTCGCTCCCGGAATCATACCTTCTTCCACTTCTTCATCCTCACGAACATCTACTAGTAGCAGATCTTCACCATTCTTCAACTTCTTCTCCAGCTCATCCGTTGTAACCGTCTTAATACTATCCATTTTCAACTTCCTTTCAAGATTCATTTAATCATTCACCAAGATTATACCAAAGCACGTCCCCAGAACAAAAACATCAGATCCAAAAGAGGGACGGACCTCATCGAAATGCTGATTTAAAGCGATTTACGCTTAAAATCATACCCATTTCGAGGTCCGTCCCTCACCATTATCAGTTGGCTACAATGTTGACTAGTTTGCCTGGTACTGCGATGACTTTGCGGATGGTTTTGCCATCGATCTGTGTTTTGATTTCATCGTTTTCCATGGCTGTTTTTTCTAGTTCGTCTTTTGTCATGTCGCGTGGGATCATGACTTTGGCTTTCACTTTTCCGTTCACTTGCAGGACGATTTCAACTTCGTTGTCCACAAGCTTCGATTCATCGAAGGTCGGCCATGCTTCGTAGGAAATCGTTCCTTCATGACCAAGCTTGCTCCAAAGTTCTTCAGTCATGTGCGGAGCGATCGGTGATAGAAGCTTGATGAATCCTTCCACGTATTCCTTCGGAAGGGTATCCGCTTTATAGGCATCATTGATGAATACCATCAGCTGTGAAATCCCTGTATTGAAACGAAGGCCATCGTAGTCCTCTGTCACTTTCTTGACGGTTTGGTTATACGTTTTATCAAGGTCGCTGTTCGGTGCATCCTTCACTTTAGAAGAAATGGTACCGTCCTCCTCGACAAGCAGGCGCCATACGCGGTCAAGGAAGCGGCGCGCTCCGTCAAGTCCGTTCGTGCTCCAGGCAATGGACGCTTCCAGTGGACCCATGAACATTTCATATAGGCGAAGGGTGTCTGCACCGTGAGATTCCACCACCTCATCCGGATTCACGACATTCCCTTTTGATTTACTCATTTTTTCATTGTTTTCCCCAAGGATCATTCCTTGGTTGAAAAGCTTTTGGAACGGCTCTTTCGTTGGAACTACTCCGATATCATAAAGGAATTTATGCCAGAAACGGGCGTACAGCAGATGAAGGACAGCATGCTCGGCTCCTCCGATATACGTATCGACCGGCAGCCACTCCTGCATTTTCTTTGCATCGGCGAGTGCCTCTTCGTTATGTGGATCGATATAACGGATGTAGTACCAGCAGCTTCCCGCCCACTGCGGCATCGTGTTCGTTTCACGGCGGCCTTTTTTACCCGTTTCAGGATCTTCGACGTTCACCCATTCACTGATATTTGCAAGCGGGGATTCCCCTGTACCGGACGGTTTGATTTCCGTCGTTTTCGGAAGAACAAGCGGAAGCTCACTCTCAGGGACCGTCGTTGTCGTGCCGTCTTCCCAGTGAATGACTGGAATCGGCTCGCCCCAGTAACGCTGGCGGCTGAATAGCCAGTCGCGAAGGCGATACGTAATTTTCTTCGTTCCGATATTCTTCTCTTCCAACCAGGAAATGGCTTTCGCAATCGCTTCTTCCTTACCAAATCCGTCAAGAAAACCGGAATTCACATGATCTCCGTCACCTGTGTACGCTTCTTTTTCAACGTTTCCACCAGCCACCACTTCCACGATTGGAAGATCGAATTCTTTCGCAAACTCATAGTCCCGTTCGTCATGGGCAGGAACAGCCATAATCGCGCCTGAACCGTAGCTCATCAGAACGTAATCGGCGATCCAGATCGGCATTTTCTCACCATTAGCCGGGTTGATGGCATAAGCACCTGTGAATACACCCGTTTTTTCTTTTGCAAGATCTGTACGCTCAAGATCACTTTTCGACTTGATCTTATCGATGTACACATCCACTTTCGAGCGCTGTTCGTCTGTGGTGATTTCTGCTACAAATGGATGTTCAGGAGCAAGTACCGCATAGGTCGCACCAAAGATTGTATCCGGACGGGTCGTGAATACATCGAATGATTTGTCATGACCGTCAATGACAAAATTCACTTCTGCCCCTTCAGAGCGTCCGATCCAGTTACGCTGCATGTCTTTAATGCTTTCCGGCCAGTCAACCTCTTCAAGGTCTTCCACCAGGCGGTCTGCATAAGCTGTGATTTTCAACATCCACTGCTTCATCGGACGGCGTTCTACGGGATGACCACCGCGTTCGCTCTTCCCGTCGATGACTTCTTCATTGGCAAGGACCGTCCCAAGTGCCGGACACCAGTTCACGGCAACCTCATCCACATAAGCGAGGCCTTTTTCATAAAGCTTCGTGAAGATCCATTGCGTCCACTTGTAGTAACCGGGATCAGTCGTATTGACTTCACGGTCCCAGTCATAAGAGAAACCAAGTGATTTAATTTGTCGGCGGAACGTATCGATATTTTTTTGAGTGAATTCTGCCGGATCATTCCCTGTATCAAGGGCATATTGTTCAGCCGGTAAACCGAATGCATCCCAGCCCATCGGATGAAGGACATTGTACCCCTGCATACGCTTCATGCGGGAAAGGATGTCTGTCGCCGTGAACCCTTCCGGATGTCCGACGTGAAGGCCGGCACCTGATGGATACGGGAACATATCCAGTGCATAGAAATTGGATTTCCTTTCGTCTTCGGTTGCCTTGAACGTTTTATTCTCTTCCCAATACTGCTGCCATTTCGTCTCAACACTCTTATGATTAAAACTCATATTGAGATCCTCCTTTGATTGTCATATGCCTTTCTTTTAAAAAACAAAAAAACCCTCATCCCAAATAAATATTTGGGACGAGAGTCTGTATGTACATTCTCCCGCGGTACCACCCACATTAGTGTACGCGCACTCAGCTTCATTCATCCTTAACGCGGAAAACGGCAAGTCTTACTGTTACTTCACACTTGCAACTCAGCAGGCGAGTTCATGATGCTTCTGGTTGACTTTCACCACCCGTCAACTCTCTACGACAGAAAACCGTCACTACTACTCCTGATCAACGTTTCGATATAAGTAAACACTATATGTATTCACTATTTTAGTGAAAAATATACAGAAGCGCAAGCCTATTGTTGGTTTGTGGATAAGAATTTTGTCATTTGTTCCAGAGTATGGTTGAAAATTTGGCCGTACTCGTCTGTTATCATACTGTTTTTGAGAAGAATCGGGGTTTTTCGTTGGAAAGGGACCGGTCACGGGAGAGGAGTCCGGCCCTTTCAGTACAAGTTGGGACCGGTCTCCAGACGAATCCAGCCGATTCCGCTGAGAATCCGGCCGATATCGAGAAAAATCCAGCCGTTTTGACCTTGAATCCAGCCGAAACGGAAAATAATCCGGCCGTTTAGATGAAAAATCCAGCCGTTTTACATTTTCATCCAGCTCAATATTCACTTTCGACACACCCCTCAAAAAAAAAGAAACGGCCCCTTTAAGAACCGTCTCTCTCCACCAATCTATTGAACCATATACCCGCCATCCAAAACAACTGCCTGACCGGTGATCCCTTTTGCTGCATCACTGCAAAGGAACATCGTATAGTCTGCAATTTCTTTGACGTCCAGTAATCGTTTCTGGGGCACCAAAGGATAGATGACTTCTTCAATCACCCTCTCAAAAGGGACGTTGCGCGTCTTCGCGAGATCCGCCAGTTGGTTCCGGACCAGAGGCGTATCCACGTAGCCCGGACAAACCGCATTCACGGTGATGCCATGCTCCGCCGTTTCCAGTGCCGCGACTTTCGTCAAGCCGATGACTCCGTGTTTCGCAGAATTATAGGCGGCTTTGCCGGAGAATCCAACCAATCCGTTAATGGACGCCATATTGATGATCCGCCCCGAACCATGCTTCTTCATGTGGGGAAGAACATGCTTGATGGCGACAAATGGGGCCGTCAGCATGACTTTTAACAGCAGTTCGAACTTTTCAGTAGGGAACTCTTCGATATGTGATACATGCTGTAGCCCTGCATTGTTGATCAGGACATCGAGCTTCCCAAAATGATCCACCGTTTTTTCGATGGCTTCTTTTAATTCTGATTCCGAGGTTACGTCACAGCCCAATCCGATAACCTCATATCCTTCTGTTTTAAGGGATTCTGAAGCTTCCCGGGCAGCATCTTCCTTCAAATCCGTCAGGACGACTTTCGCTCCAGCAACGGCAAATTCCCTGCCGATTTGGTAGCCGATGCCCTGGGCTGCCCCTGTTATGAATACCACTTTATTTTCTACCATTTTCTTAAACCCCCACTCCCAAGCTGAATAGTATAATCGCAAGTGCCAATCCGATAAGAGGAACGATGACCGTCAATGCTCCGACAGCGCCATACGCTTCTCCGTGTGATTCATTACAGATCGAGCGGATCGTCGTCACGACATAACCATTGTGCGGCAGTGAATCCAGTGCTCCTGAAGATATTGCCACTACCCGGTGAAGGGCTTCTGGATTGACACCCATCTCGACGTAATGCGGTGCAAGAATCGGCAGTGCAATCGCCTGACCACCCGAAGCCGAACCTGTCATTCCGGCAATGACACTGACGGCGATGGCTCCACCGATCAACGGTGAACCGGGAATATTCGTCATGACATCGACTGCTGTAGTGAAGGCAGGCACGGCTTTGGCCACCCCACCGAAACCGACAACGGCAGCCGTGTTCCCGATCGCAATCAACGCTCCGACCGTCCCCTCGGAAACAGCTCCCCAGAAGCCTTTGAAATACTTACGATTCAATACATAGGCGGAAATGACCCCGCCGAGCAAGGCGATGATCAGAGCCGATTGCTTTAAAGAATCGTGGAATGAAAAAGCCAGGGTGAGGACGACCAATAATGGAATCAATCCCATGAACGGGTTTGGTAATGGTCTGCCTTCATCAATGATCGGATCTTCTTCACGTGCGTGGAATTTCTCTCCTTTTCTCACAGCCTTCGTGATCATGCGCTTTAACCACCAGTACCCAAACACCGCCATGAATACGGCAACGATCAAGCTGACTTCCCAGCCTGCATAAGGCGTTGTGTTTAAGTATTCGATGGGGATCCAGTTTTGGATCTCCGGTGAACCGGCTGAGGTCATCGTGAATGTGACCGACCCGAACGCCAATGCCGCCGGAATGAAACGGCGTGGCAGATCCGCTTGTTTAAATAGACTGACAGCCATAGGATAAACCGAGAATGCTACAACGAACAGGCTGACTCCCCCGTACGTTAAGACCGCACAGGCAAGCACGATGGCGAACACAGCGTATTTCATCCCCAATTTTTCTACTACGAAACGGGATACGCTGTCTGCAGCACCGCTATCCTCCATCACTTTTCCGAAGACGGCTCCCAGTAAGAACATCAAATACCAGGCAGCGACAAAGCTTGTGAAACCTGACATATAGTTCGTGACGAGATCCGCTTCACCTTTCCCTGCCAGTTGCGGAAAAAGCGGCATGCCGCTCAGCACTGCGACAAATAATGCCGAGATGGGCCCAACGATCAGGATATTCATGCCCCTCATCGTTAAAAAGATTAATAAAATGAGTCCTCCAATCAAACCGATCATGCTTAACATGGTATTTCCCCCTTTGTTCTCTAAATATGATGACGCTTACATTTTTATCTTGCTGTGTACGCTCCCCTTTCCCAAAAATATATTCACTGAGAAACATGCAATAATTGTGCCAACTTTCAGATTACTATTAAAACACAGCGGAATTTTTGTGAGTCCGAAATTCTGGACAAATTCATCCTTCAGTCACGAAATGTTCACCATTCTCTTTAAAAAAAGATAGTCCGGAAAAGCGGACTATTTTCCGCATTTCCGGACTATCTAATGAGTTTATAAAAGCCCATATTTATTTAATTTTTCATACAGGGTGGATTTACTGATTCCGAGCGACTCTGCAACCTTTCGCTTATCGGGTTGGGCTTGGAGACTTTGAGTCAAGACGGACTTTTCCGTTTCTTCCAGGATTTCTTTCAGCGTTTTCGATCCCACTCCATATACATTACCCGACTTCATATATGTCGGTAATGACTGAAGGGAAATTTTGCTTCCATTCGACAGATAGGTTGAAGCATGAATGACATTTTCCAATTCACGCAGATTACCCGGCCAGCTGTATGAGAGAAAAATCTGCATCACCTCTTGGTCAAAATCCTTGATGCGTTTTCCAGAGGATTTTGTGGATTTTTCCAAGAAAAAGGATGAGAGGGTTTCAATATCCTCTCTCCTCTCTCGCAGTGGAGGGATCTGAAACGGGATGACATTGATCCGGTAATACAGATCACTCCGGAATCTCTTTTCTTCCATCATTTTTTCCAGCGGACGGTTCGTGGCGGCAATGATCCTCACGTCCACATTCTGAATCCGGGTTGAACCGACTGCCTCGACTTCCCCTTCCTGTAATACCCTGAGAAGCTTCGCCTGCATATTAAGAGGCATGTCACCGATTTCATCAAGGAACAATGTCCCCTTATGGGCAAGCTGGAATTTACCTTTCTTTCCGCCCTTTTTGGCCCCGGTAAATGCTCCTTCTTCGTAACCAAAGAGCTCCGACTCCAAGAGCTGTTCAGGGATCGCTGCACAGTTCACTTTAATGAAAGGCTGTCCACTTCTTTCACTCAGCTGGTGAATGCTGTGGGCGAACAGCTCTTTACCCGTTCCGCTTTCCCCTCTGATCAGGATGGAAATATCACTCGGGGCGATCATTTGTGCTTTGTCCTTCAATTCATTCATACCGGGTGATTCCCCGATGATATCATTCAGCGAGTATTTCACCCCAGTATTGATATCCTGTATGTAACTTTGGATTTTTGACATCATGTTTTTCACATGTGAACTCATTTGCATCCATTCACTCGTATCACGGAAAATGACGGTTCCGAATGCCCCGATCACCTTCCCGTCCACTTGAATAGGGATTCGGTTGGCAATCATGTAATTTCCTTTGATATATTGAAGGTCGGCCACCTCTTCTTTCCCGCTTTCAGCTACAATGTGCATTCTCGTGTTTTCAATCACATTGGTCACATGTGCTCCTATCGCTTTCTCCCGTTCAACCTCAAGAAAGCGACAGTAATTATCGTTTATATAGATGATGATTCCTTCGTCATCGACGACGACCAGCCACTCGAAAGCGTTCTCAAGAATGATTTCGATCATGTCGACGGACACCTTTTTTAATAAACTGCTCATTTCCCATCGCCTCCTCTGTTTTGCAAGAGAACATATACCTCTATAGTAGCACATCCTATCATGGGCTTTTTGAAAACAATTCAGATTTGTCAATAACTTCAATTACCAGTCGAGATTCGGTTTAATGCCTGTCGTATTAGGGAATCTTCTTAACAATGAATGGAGGAATGAAAGGATGAGAATCGCAGAACTGAATATATTTTATTTCGAAGACGATGGAATCATCCCAAATAACCCGGACCTGCCCGTACTCATTTACCGGAACGCACTCAATCAGGCAAATGAAGCCGAAGAGATTTTCAACCAGAATCACTGGCTGAACAGCTGGACAAACGGCATTTACGATTATCACCATTATCACAGCAATGCCCACGAAGTATTGGGTGTCATGCAGGGTGAGGCAAGCGTTCAATTAGGCGGGGAAATGGGCAAGGAAGTGACGGTCCATCAAGGTGATGTGATGGTCCTGCCAGCCGGGACCGGTCATAAGAAATTGTCAGCAAGTCCCGACTTTAAAGTCGCCGGTGCCTATCCGGACGGAGACAGTTATAATTTAAAAAAGGGCTCATTACGTGAACGCCCCAGTGTGTTAATTGAAATCAAAAATGTTCCCCTTCCAACATCAGACCCAGTATTTGGCGATAAGGGTCCTCTGATAAAATATTGGCTCAAAAAATGAGTTAGAAACCATTCTGCACTGTATTCATTCCTATTTCTCTATAGTAATGCTTCTTAGAAACGGCTATCATTACTTATAAATGCACAATATAATCTTCGGATAAAGATTATATTTATAAAATAGTCTTGTTTTCTTTCAAGTCCTATGCTATTCTATTATAGCGATGAGCTGAATTGTGTAAGTCGGTGATCACGTCCTTGTGACAACAAACGATGTGGCGTTTGCTGATTATCCGCCTCAATTTTTTTGCAAGTGGGCTTCCATAGGAAATGGGAGCCCTTTTTATATGGAGAAAACCCCCAATGATTTACTCATTGGGGGTTTCTTCATTGTTGAACGGATACTGTCACGGCGCTTTTCTTTTTCAATGGACGGTCATATTGACTGGTAATCAATAATGATACGATGAAAAACGCGATCAGTGTCATGAAGAGCACCTGCATGCTGAATACATCAACCAGCACCCCTCCGATAAACGGACCGATCATTCTTCCACCGGTTGCCGTACTGTTAACGATCCCCTGATAAAATCCTTCCCTGCCCTTTGGAGCAAGTGAGTTCGCTATTGTCGGGACCGCCGGCCAGATGAGCATTTCACCGATCGTCAAGATAATCATGGCAATGGCAAACCACTGAAATTGATCGGCAATCGAAGCTACACCGAATGAAATCATGAAAATGATGGTCCCGATCATGATTTGCAGCTTTAAATTGTTTTCAAAGCGCTTGATTGCTTTGGATAAAAGCGGCTGAGCAAGAACAATCAATGCTCCATTGATCGTCCATAGTAAGCTGTATTGTTTCAGGGATATATTGATTTCCTGCGTATACGTGGCGATGGTGGACTGCCATTGCACGTACCCCATCCAGCATAAAAGATAGGCTGCACATATGAAGAGCAGTGCCTTCAGCTTCGATTTATCCCTTATCACCTTCGATTCATTCAACACCGACGTATGATGACCCTCAACCGAAATGCTCCGATATCCGAAGAAGGCGATGAAGAAAAAGACGATATACATAATCAGATTGGCCATAAATATATAGTTAAAGGAGAATGAGGCGACGAACCCGCCCAATGCGGCCCCTACGGCCACTCCAATGTTTTGGGCGACATAGACGGAATTGAATGCTTTCCGTCCCCCTTCCGGCCACACCGAACCTGCCATGGCGTACATGGAAGGAAATACGATACCTGACCCGAATCCGACAACGGTCAGGAAGACGATATAGTATGAAAAGCCGTGCCAAATATTCATGCCGATCAGGGCGGATAATGTGATTGAAATTCCTAACAGGATGGAACGATAACCGCCAAAACGATCGAATAAAGTCCCTCCGATCAGATTCCCGATCACACTCGCGCCTGCATTCATCATCAGCACAATTCCCGCTACAGACAGTGACTTCCCTAAATTTTCATGAAGGTAAATCGTATTAAGCGGCCATAAAAAAGAGGCACCTGTCACATTCACCATCATTCCAATGACAAGTAACCATAATGATTTGGGCATCATTCTGCCCCCTTTCCACCCTTTTATTTCGAGTCCCAAAAGGATTTTACTCCTTTTCAGGAAAGGGGGCAAGAATTATTTTTTTGAAATCACAAAAAAACCAGGCACTCCTTTTGAGCACCTGGCCGGGGACGTTTATTTCCCGTTATGATGATTGGATTTAACGGGCTGACCCTGTTTTTCGTAGCGTTTTTTAGCTTCTTTGACAGGATTGTTTTCAGCACCGAATTCCGTATCCAATTTCCGGAAATCACTACGGGTCTTTTGTTCAGGGTTGTTTTGATCGGAGCGTGTACTCAATGTAATTTACCTCCCACTACATTCGGATCATGATCCAACAAAATCATTTCATTTTGCATCGCTTGAAGTTGAAGTCTCATGCGATGCAGTTGTTCACGCTGTTGGGAGTTTGCACTGTTCGCCATGTGAGCCACGTCGTTGACCGCCTCTTCAAGCTGCTGCATGGCCTGTGTATACTCCACATCATGATAATGCTCCTGCTGTGTCCCTGCTTTATATTGTTGTTGAGCGTAACGAATGGCATCTTCGCACTTCTGAATGCATTCATCCATCGAATTCCTTGTTGCCATTTCGACTACCTCCTTGATGGTTGGAATCAAGGAGAGGAAGGTCCTATCCTTACTCTCCTCCATCTTAGTTTGAACTTGTTTGCCCGTTTCAAAAGTGGTAATCTCCGCCTATTTCCATGCGCAGGATACATTTGTCCCCGTGTTCATGATAAAATCTTTTTAGCGTCATACATACCGCTATATCACTTGAAATTTAGGAGGTGTTTGTCATCGGGACAAACCCATTTCCATATGCAACAGATTCAAAACGATATCACACATGGAATTATCACCTCCGAAACCATTTCGGACATAAGGTGTTTAAAGTTGCCCTCGACGGCGGGTTTGATTGCCCAAACAGGGATGGCACGGTTGCACACGGCGGCTGTACCTTTTGCAGTGCATCCGGATCCGGGGATTTTGCCGGAAGCAGGGTCGACTCCTTAGAGAAACAATTCAATGACATCAAAGGAAGAATGCATAAAAAGTGGAAAGACGGAAAGTACATGGCTTATTTCCAGGCGTTCACGAATACCCATGCACCCGTTGACGTCCTGAAGGAAAAATATGAATCCGTTCTGAAGCAGGATGGAGTCGTAGGCATTTCCATCGCCACGCGACCTGATTGCCTTCCTGACGACGTCGTCGAATATTTGGCTGAATTGAATGAGAGAACGTATCTATGGGTTGAGCTCGGGCTGCAAACCGTCCATGAGAAAACGGCGGGCTTAATCAACCGGGCCCATGATTTTCAGTGTTATGTCGAAGGTGTCCATAAATTGCGCAAGCACGGGATCCGTGTATGTTCCCATATTATTAACGGACTTCCACAGGAAAATGAGGAAATGATGATGGAAACGGCACGTGAAGTGGCAAAGCTTGACGTTCAGGGAATCAAGATCCATCTTCTGCACTTACTGAAGGGAACCCCCATGGTCAAGCAATATGAAAAAGGTCTCGTGGAGTTCATGGACTTTGATCAATACGTGAAACTCGTTTGTGACCAATTAGAAGTCATCCCTCCTGAAATGATCGTTCATCGAATCACAGGGGACGGACCTATCGACTTGATGATCGGACCGATGTGGAGCGTGAATAAATGGAGCGTACTGAACGCCATTGATGATGAATTGAAACGCCGGGACAGCTGGCAGGGAAAATATTATAAAATGGATGTGAAAGCATGAAATTAGATCGAATACTACCTTTCGCGAGAGAGCTTCTGGAACGGGCGGTGGAACCCGGAGATATCACGATAGACGCGACGCTTGGGAATGGGCATGACACCCTGTTCCTCGCTCGCCTGGTTGGGGAAAATGGCCGGGTATACGGTTTTGATATCCAGGAAGAAGCCATCCATAATACGAGGGAACAACTGATCACCCACGATCTCGCTGACCGGGTGACCCTGTTCCATCAGGGACATGAGACCGTCATGAACGTCATCCCGCCATTGCATTACGGGAAAGTGACGGGGGCCGTCTTCAATCTTGGGTATTTGCCCGGCGGTGACAAGGATATCGTCACCCGTCCTAAGACGACGATACTCGCGTTAAATCAAATTCTCGAAATGATGGCTCCTGAAGGGATCCTCGTCCTTGTCATTTATCATGGACATCCTGAAGGCGCCGTTGAACGGGACTATATCCTCCGCTACGTAGAGCGATTGGACCAAAACTACGTGCATGTCCTGAGATACCAGTTCATAAACCAGCTTAATAACCCGCCATTTATCGTGGCGCTTGAGAAAAGATGAAAGTAGGGACGGACCTCCGCGGAGGTCCGTCCCTATCTTTTTATAATAATTCGTTGGCGATCAGCTCGAATGATTTAAGTTTATCTTTGAAATCGTAGGTGATGCTGACAAGCATGATTTCATCGGTTTGATACTGCTCGCTGAGTGCGAGTAGCTTTTCTTTTACTTTCTTCGGACCTCCGACCACCATGCGCTTACGGTTTTCCCGCACTCTCATGGCTTCGAATGGGGTGTACTGATACGCTGCCGCTTTCTCAGGGCTCGGGGTTCCGTTCGATCGCATGCCCTGTTCTATCATCAGGATGGATAGATCGATGCTTGACGCGACCCTTTCAGCTTCTTCATCCGTTTCGGCACAGATGGCAAAAACGGCTACGATGTTCTTCGGTTCGTTTAGGTACTCTGATGGGACAAAGTTATTCCGGTAGGCTTGCGTATATTGAGGACCGCCTTCCCCATTGATGAACTGGGCAAATGTATAAGGAAGTCCTTTTTGCGCGGCAAGCATGGCACTGGATGGACTTGACCCAAGCATCCAGACTTCCGGCATGGTCTTGATCATCGGTGCTGCCGTGAGTCCCTGGTATGGATGGGTATCAGGTAGGGAATCCGTAAGATAACCGAGAAGATCATCGATTTGTTCCGGGTAACGATTTACATCTCTAGGCTTCCCGTCATGAAGGGCCATCGTGGCCATCGGCATTCCACCGGGAGCCCTCCCCAGGCCTAAATCGATCCGATCCGGATTCAAGCCTTCAAGCAAACGGAAATTCTCCGCTACTTTGTATGAAGAGTAATGGGGAAGCATGACTCCCCCGGATCCGACGCGGATCCGTGACGTATTCTGTGCAAGATGGGCAATGAGCACTTCCGGTGATGAACCGGCAAGGCTCGCGGAATCATGGTGTTCTGATACCCAGAACCGTTCAAACCCCAGTTTCTCTGTATGCTGTGCTAATTTCACTGTATGATTTAAAGCCTCTTGTGGGCTCATTCCTTCTGCAATCGGTGACTGATCTAGTACACTTAGCTTCAAAATGGACATCTCCTTTGATTGATGTGTGTATTATTATCAATTCTGAGGAAAAAAATGTCCACTAACATGCTTAAAGGGTGACGGCCGGAATGGCCATCACCCTTTTTGCTTCCTTATTTTTTGTAAAGTAACACTTTACCGACTGTACCGTCAGCACTTTCTCCTGTTACACGGAAATTCAATCCGTAGTTCGGTACATTACGTCCAGCGTCTACAAGAGCTTTATTGCTGTAATCCTTGCTATCATCAAATAATGGATTACGGGCAGTGTGGTTGTCTTTCATTGTAAGGCCGAGTAAATCAGTGTAATCAAGGAACATCTTCTCTGATTTATTCAGACTGAATGCAGCATCGTGGATCTGGTAGCGAGTAGATCCAACTGAACCGTCGCTCCAGTAGTTGGCCTTTTGATCTGCATCGACAACTCCAAGGTAACCATCCCCTGGATGTTTACCAGTCCAGTTATCAGAGAATGAATTATCCACATACCATACAACTAATCCTTCGTTATATTCCATCAGGCTTGCACCACGGCGGATGTTGGCAAGACCTTCATCGACACCGTTGTGGCTGCGCCATTCAAGCAGGTAGTAATGATCTTTAAGCGAAATTCCATTTGATACTTCAAAACCATCTGTTGTGAATTGAGCCTCACCTTCAGCACCGTCTTCAAACACGACATTTCCATCCACTGTCAGTGTTGCATTATCCATAGCAAACCCGTCAAGGGCCAAGCCGCCGTCCGTCACATAGTTGAATTCAAGCGTCACTTTATCACCTGCAAATTGGCTGAGGTCATACGACTTATCCACCCATTCACCATTTGTCGTTTCAGCACTTGCATCCCCATTCGTATCATCGTCACCGATGACATCCAATTCAACTTCCTTGCCGCTGGCTGTTTTAGCGGTTACGTATAGATAGTCGTACTCAAACTCCACTTCATACAATGTTTTGAAATCGAATGTAGCGGTTGTAGCATTGGTTAAGTCGAATTCAGGAGATACTAACGTCGTATTGAGGTCATCCCCTTTTGTACTGTAGTAGTACTTTTCACCAAAGGCAGGTTTGATTCCCTGCACTTCTTTTTTAGGAAGAGTCACCTTCACGACATCATTGTTCGTACCTTTTGTAGCAGCTTCGTCCAGAAGGACTTCCATCCCTTTACTATCTAGATCTTCAAGGGCTACTTCTGTACCAGTCTGCCAATTTCCTTCTGTACCTTCACTATCCACTACAGCTGAAGCTTGCAGCATTTCCTTCGCGTAAGGACTGAATCCAGTCGGCTGTGCTCCAGGGATGTCCCCCGCCCAGCTTCCGCTTGCCATGATGGACCAGTAGCTGATTGCTTCACCGGCACCAGAGTATTGTGTATCATACTCGTCAGGCAATCCTAAATCATGTCCATATTCGTGGGCCATGACTCCGACTGCACCGTCTTCCGGTTCGATTGTGTAATCATACGCGTACATTGTCCCTTCTCCCCAGTAATCAACTTCAGGAGTAGGAGATCCGGCAATCGGGAAGATCCCGCCAAGATTCCAACGGTGGGACCAGATAGCGTCAGATCCTAAAGATCCACCACCCGCTTCTTCACCAACACCTGAGTGAATGACCATTAAGTGATCGACAAGCCCGTCCGGTTCAAGATAATTTCCGTCACCATCAAGATCGTAACGATCCCACTTATCATAATCAGCAAGGTTCACTTCAGGGTCTGCAGCAGCTTTAGCAAGTGCTTCTTTAATCAAGCCGCGTGCGTTTACGTCGCTGCCATCCGGCTGGGGATCATTTCCACCATACTCAGCGGCAGGCTTGTCCGCTGTGTACCAGCCAGCAACCTCACCATCTACTGAATAACTTCCGCCAGACTGCTGTTCATAGTATTGTTTCATGGATACATAGGCCTTACCGTCAGGCCCTGTCCAGCCACCTGTACCAAAAAGCATATCCTGATAGTGTTCTCTTGAATAAGCATCTTCACCTTCATAATACATATCCGTTTCATCTTCGGTCATGGTGTTATGTGGCTTGTCCGGATAATCAACGAGAAGGACTAACACTTCATCTGTTCGTTTCTCACCATCATATGCTTCTTCTTCAACCGAGTCAGGTTTATTTTTCTTCGCATGTCCAAGCTTATTTCCTTTACCATGAGTCAAACCGTTTTTCTTCATTTCTTTTTTCAGCTTGGTCTTCGTTTCCGCTACCTCATCCTGAAGTTCCCCTGGATGATTTTCAGCGGAATCTGCTTTCGCTTTCAGGAATTTTTGAAGTCCCTTCTGTGCTTCTGCAGCTGTCGCATTCTTCTTGATCTTTCCTTCTTTCTTCAGCATCTCGATCAGGCGTTCATCATTTGCAATTCCTAAATCGAAAGCCCCTCCATGCTTATGATCATATTTCACCGTTGGCTTCGCTAACACATTCTCAGGCCCCACGGTTGCAGCTGATGCAGGTACAGCAAATGCCCCTACACTCAGTGCTGCGGCCATGGCCATGGATAATACTTTACGTGATTTCAAACACGATTCCCCCTTAGTTATGTACTAAATATTTACACTAACTACAATATACTCCACTATTCTGAAAAGTAAATATATTCAGAATAAATTTGGTTATTTAGTATTACGAAATAAATACAATATAGTTAAAAAGATCTATATAAGCTCGACAGAATAATAGGACTATAGTCACTAAACCAGGAAAATCAACAAAAATATTTTGTATAAATATGGTATATTTAGTCTTACATTGGATAACTGTGTCCAACTTTGGTTGGGGAAAATAGACAAAAAAAGGGACGGACCTCCGAAGTATTTCGGAGGTCCGTCCCTCGAGCGTCTATTAAGATGTTTTTTTGCGGTTTCTCCATTTGCGGTAAATTTTCCCGTTCAGGTAGAAGAATCTGGTGATCCAGCCGGCTTCTCCGATGAATTGCTTGGAGAATGATTGGACGCTCGCCTGTTTACTGGCTTTGTCGTCGGACAAATAGACCCCGATGAGTCCTTTATTGATCAACCGGTGAAAATGGGCATGGGGGAGCTCATGGGTATGTTCATCGGCCTTCTGCAGAAAATGGATGAGTCGCTCTTTTAAATGCTCATCATTTTCATAGTAGAAACAGAAGTTCAAATCTCCCCCTTCCCGGTCCTCATCCTGATCGATGAAATAATCGAGAAGGATATGCAATCCTTGAATGTACGGGAAATACCCCCGCTTGATTTTCTCTGTATACGAAGGCTTAAAGTCACTTCGATTGGCATAAGAGACTAAGCAGAAGATTCCAAGAGTCGAACCCGAACATGCGGAAAACTCATACCAGTCCATTTCAGGCAGGTTCGGGCGATGGGTTTCAAACCAATCCTGAAGCCTTCCCTCTCTCTCTTCTTTCTTCACGTGTTTATGTATTTGCAGATCACAATAGTACTCACACAGTTCCAGGAGATCTTCCTTGATACTGTCGTAGTGACTTAATTGACGTAGAACGGATTGGCAGGTCAGGACCAAATCTCTGAGATATCCTCCATCATCCTGATCCCGTCTTAATGCATAATAATTGACGGGTTCCGCCCCCACCGTCAGGGAATCCTTCATGGACTGATGAAGGAGGGCGAAGTCATCGGGATCAAGGGACACACTGCGATCGCACAGATTATCCAGATAATCGCTGATCGTCTGATAGGCGACGATGAATCGGATCGTATCTGCTTTATGATCCAATGCCAGAAGGGAAAGAATCGATCCTCCCTCGCAATGGAACGTTTTATGGTGGATGCTCGCAAGTGCCTGGTTCCTCAGTTCCTGATTGGGTATCTTTTCCGCCCTTTTTTTCCAGCCGTCCAATTCCTCATGCACGATAGGAAAAACGGTGCGATATACTCGTGTCATTAATGAAAAGGGATCACTTGGTATCGACATTTCATCACCTCTTTTACAAAATGTATCCCAGCGCTTTCAAGCGACTTTCAATGAAGATCTTTGAATACTCATAAATTTCTTCTCTTTCAGGTTCATTATAAATTTCATGATAGCACTTTGGCCATTCTTTGTAATGCATTTCAGATAATGACAGCTCATTGAACCATTTTTTCACGGCTTTTTTTTCGACGATTTTATCATCCCCCGCCTGCATTACAAGCAAGGGGACATCAGGCATTTTTTCCAGGTTGGTGAATGCTGCTTTCATCGCCTGTACGAGCTCCCTGTACCAGCGGACAGACACTTTCGTTATATAGAGCGTATCATTGCTGTCGATTTCCCGGACATCTGCGTTCCGAGTCGCCATATCGATGGTCAAACCTGACGGGAACTTCACCATCGGAGCGATTTTATTTAAACCGAGGGATAATAGCTCGACCGGTTTAGCCGGGGTCGTAACCAATCCTAAACACGGCGAGGATAAAATGACACCCGCTACGTTCACATGGGATTCCTGCAGGAGTCGTATGGCGATAAGCCCGCCCATACTATGACCGATCACAAAGACAGGCAATTCGAATTGATAGGCTGCCTGGACCCAGTCCTTCACTTCCACGATGTATTCATCAAAGGAATCGATATGTCCCCTATGGCTTCTTGACGTCATTCCCTGACCGGGTAAGTCACCCATGACGACGTGAAAGCCTGCAGCACGCCACATTTCAATGAGCCAACCATATCTTCCGTGATGTTCCATCGCCCCATGAATGATGACGATGACTGCCTTTGCCTCTTGATCTGATTCCCATTTCCACATGGCAAATCCTCCTTTGTAGTTCTCTCCATGAATGAATTCTGCTACCATTATTATAATAAATATTATTGAAAGGGGTAGTAAAAAATGCTCTATCCATATTACGATAAAAAACCCATCATCGCACATTCGGCTTTCATCGCTGATTATGTGACCATCTCAGGAGATGTCGAGATCGGTGAAGAATCAAGTATTTGGTTCAATACCGTCATCAGAGGGGATGTCGCTCCCACTAAGATCGGTGATAAAGTAAATATACAGGATAACTCCATCCTTCATCAGAGTCCAAATAACCCTCTTATCCTTGAAGATGAAGTAACTGTCGGACACGGGGTGATCTTACATAGCTGCAAGATCAGGAAAAAGGCATTGATCGGCATGGGCTCCATCATCCTCGATAATGCCGAAATCGGCGAAGGGGCGTTCATCGGAGCCGGAAGCCTTGTTCCACAGGGGAAGGTCATACCTCCTAATACCCTGGCATTCGGACGACCCGCAAAGGTCGTGAGGGAGCTCAATGAGCACGATATCAGTGAAATGAAGCGCATCTCAAGGGAATACGCTGAAAAAGGACAGTATTATAAGAGCATCAAACCGTTTTAACTTCCTATACTTGGGATACCCCATCCTCCTTGAGAATACTCATGGAAGATTTTCTTGTGAATATCATCAAAAAAGAGACCAACACTCTGAAAAAGTGTTGGTCTCTTCTATCTTCCCTTATTTGCCCAGTGCTTCCGTTTTTAACGCTTCTGCTTTGTTCGTGCGTTCCCAAGGAAGATCGATGTCGTTACGGCCGAAGTGTCCGTAAGCAGCTGTCTGCTTGTAAATCGGACGACGAAGGTCCAGCATTTTAATGATTCCTGCAGGACGCAGGTCAAAGTTATTGCTGACAACGTCAATCAATACATCTTCTGAAACCTTCCCTGTTCCAAATGTATCAACGGAGATGGATACGGGCTTCGCAACACCGATAGCATACGCTAATTGAACTTCACATTTGTCAGCAAGGCCTGCTGCCACGATGTTCTTCGCAACATAGCGCGCTGCATAAGCTGCTGAACGGTCCACTTTTGTTGCATCCTTACCAGAGAATGCACCGCCACCGTGACGAGCGTATCCGCCGTAAGTGTCAACGATGATCTTACGTCCAGTAAGTCCCGCATCACCTTGAGGTCCGCCGATTACGAAACGGCCAGTCGGGTTGATGAAGTATTTAGTCTGTTCATCGATCAGTTCTTTCGGTACAACCGGGTCGATGACGTATTCTTTCAAGTTACGTTGGATCTGCTCTAACGCCACTTCCGGGTGATGCTGAGTCGAGATAACGATCGTGTCGATGCGGACCGGCTTATCGTTTTCATCGTATTCAACGGTTACTTGCGTTTTTCCGTCAGGACGAAGGTAAGGAAGGATCTCTTCTTTACGAACTTCCGTTAATCGACGGGAGATTTTGTGTGCAAGGGAAATCGGAAGAGGCATAAGCTCTTTCGTTTCGTTACATGCGAATCCAAACATCAGCCCTTGATCACCTGCACCGATGGCATCAATTTCTTCATCCGTCATTTGACCTTCACGGGCTTCAAGGGCCTGATCGACACCTTGAGCGATATCAGCCGACTGCTCATCAATGGATGTAAGAACGGCACATGTTTCAGCATCGAAGCCGTATTTCGCACGGGTATAGCCGATTTCACGGATCGTTTCACGAACGATTTTCGGAATATCGACATACGTATTCGTAGTGATTTCACCGGCAACCAGAACAAGACCCGTTGTGACAGACGTTTCACACGCTACACGGGCATTCGGATCATTAGTAAGAATTGCATCAAGAATTGAATCAGAGATTTGGTCACAAATTTTATCTGGATGTCCTTCGGTTACGGACTCAGATGTAAACAGACGACGTTTAGTTGACATCAAGGTTCCTCCTTAAGCATATTTGTCAGAACGATTCTTCTGACAAAACAGTAAACAGATACGGTACTCATTTCCCTAAGTAGTATGAAGTAAACATGATTCATTTATAAATAAATCATGATTTATGTGCATATGGTCCACTATAAACAGAAAAAACCCTTCCTCGGGGAAAAAAGCTTCAGAGGAAAGGTTTCAGATCATAGCCGCGCCTTTTCTCTCTTATCGTTCAAGGTTTAGAGACCTTGCCTCAGTTTAGCACCTTCGCTTAATCGGATTCATTAAGGAAATGAATCCATTCACTATTTAGCAGGTTGCTGGGTTTCATAGGGTCTGCTCCCTCCACCAGCTCAGGATAAGAGTATCCGTTCAAGGAACAATGATAACGGTTAGGACAAGTGGTGTCAACTTTTTTTGGATGACAGGTTTAACCATTCATTTCATGATTTCAGCCTGTTTTTCTTCATTAAAATAACCTAATGGGGTAATGAGGCTAAACATTGCAGGAGGTATTACATATAAATAAGAAGAAACAAGCTTTATTCGGTCAAGAAATGTGACAAAATGAAGACACCTTATAAAATTAAATAAATAGTATAGACTAATAGCTCGATTGTGTTATACTATTTTTGTGAAGAAAACGATACCATTAAATAAATTTATATAAAGGAAGGGTTCTAATGAATTCAGTGAGCATGTCTAATGAATTAACAGAATTACTTAACGGTCAAAACATTCAGGAACAATTATCTGTTTCTCAACTAGTCGAAAAGGTCCTTCAACGAAATGAAGGCGTTTTAACATCATCAGGTGCAGTCAGAGCAGAAACTGGTAAATACACAGGACGCTCTCCTAAAGATAAATTTATTGTGGAAGAACCAACTACGAAGGATAAAATCGAGTGGGGTTCTGTCAATCAGCCGATCTCTTCGGAATCATTCGATAAATTATATACAAAAGTCATCACATACTTAAAAGAAAAAGAGGAAGTTTTCTCATTTAAAGGGTTCGCAGGCGCAGACCCAAAACATAGACTGCCGATTCAAGTGATCAATGAATTCGCCTGGCACAATCTGTTCGCCCACCAATTATTTATCCGCCCTCAAACAGAAGAGTTGAAAGAGCATCAATCCGAATTCACCGTGATTTCAGCTCCGAACTTCAAAGCTGACCCTGAAGTCGACGGAACTCACTCTGAAACGTTCATCATCGTTTCATTTGAAAAGAGAATCGTATTGATCGGCGGTACGGAATATGCCGGTGAAATGAAGAAATCAATCTTCTCTGTCATGAACTATGTACTTCCTGAATCCGATATCCTTTCCATGCACTGCTCTTCGAACGTCGGTCGTGAAGGCGATGTAGCGTTATTCTTCGGATTGTCCGGTACAGGGAAAACGACTTTATCCGCAGATCCCAACCGCCGCTTGATCGGTGATGATGAGCACGGCTGGTCCCCGAACGGCGTATTCAATATCGAAGGCGGCTGCTACGCTAAGTGCATCGGTCTGACACGTGAAAAAGAACCTCAGATCTTTGATGCGATCCGTTTCGGTTCCGTCCTTGAAAATGTCGTTCTTGATGAAATGTCCCGCATCGCGGATTATGATGATAACACTTTAACAGAAAACACGCGTGCTGCCTACCCCATTCAAGCGATGGAAAACATCGTGGAACCAAGTATCGCAGGGCACCCAAATACAATTGTATTCTTAACAGCTGATGCATTCGGCGTATTACCTCCAATCAGCAAGCTGACGAAAGAACAGGCAATGTATCATTTCCTAAGCGGTTATACTTCAAAGCTTGCAGGTACGGAGCGTGGAATCACGTCACCACAGGCAACATTCTCGACATGCTTCGGTTCACCGTTCCTTCCGCTTCCTGCCACTCGTTATGCAGAGATGCTTGGTAAGAAGATCGATGAGCACAATGCGCAGGTATTCCTTGTGAACACCGGTTGGACCGGAGGAGAATACGGAGTTGGGAATCGCATGAAGCTTTCCTACACCCGCGCCATGATCCAGGCAGCCCTTGAGGATGAGCTTACGAATGTCGAAACCGCAACAGACGAGATCTTCGGCCTGAACATCCCGGTTCACGTTCCTGGTGTTCCAGACGAAGTGCTTCAACCGAAGAAGACATGGTCCAATGAAGCGGCCTATGAAGTGAAGGCAAAAGAACTGGCTCACAAATTCAACGAGAATTTCAAGAAATTCTCGAACGTCCCTTCTGACATCGAGGAAAAAGGCGGCCCGGCCGTAAAATAAATCACTTAACATACAAAGGTCCGTCCCTCAAATCTGAGGGACGGACCTTTGTTATCGTTATAGCCCTTTTTTGCGGCCGGTGATTCTGTTAAATAAGAATACCACAACGGCAATGATCAGTAGAACATGGATGACGGCTCCACCGATTTTAAAGATCAACCCTAGTAACCAAAGAACTAATAAGATTCCGATGATGGTCCAAAGCATATGTGCTCCTCCTTAAAACTGTTATAGAAAAACTGTTGTGCTCTTAAGTTTCCCTAAAAGATGAATTTTAAAACCATTACCATTTCCCTATTCTTTTTTACGATTTCTCTGAAAAATAGCACTTTACTAAATATTACTAATTTTGGTATGATTATGATTAAATTTCACAGGGGGGAATTGAGATGATCAGACAGCTTACAGAGAAAGACCATGAGATATGTCAGCAACTCATTCAGCAGCAGCCTGCTGAGAACTTGTTTATCATTGGGGACATCGAAGCCTTTGGATATAAACAGGATTTCCAGAAAATTTGGGGAGATTTTGATAATGAAGGAAACCTTAGGGGAATCCTTCTCAAATACAGGGAAAACTTCATCCCTTTTTCCATGAGGGAATTTGACGCTGAAGGCTTCGCCGCCATTATCAATGAGACAGAAAACTACAGCATCGTTTCAGGATTAAAACGGATTGTCACTGAAGTTGAACCCTTCTTATCCAGGGAAATCAATTCGAAAAGACATATGTATTATGCCAAATGTGACAGTACCTCCTCCATGGAAGACCGGGACCTGCCGCATGTGAAAGAGGCTTCTTTCACCGATTTACCGCAACTTGTGGAGCTGTTGAACGCTATCCCGGAATTCAGCGGTGGAGACTTTACCGTAGAGAAGAGAAAGCATGGGATAGAAAAGGGGGTTGCCCGCAGTTACTATGTAGAAGAGGACGGAAAGTTCGTTTCTTCCGCTTCCACCACAGCGGAGAACAGCATGTCCGCCATGATCGTCGCCGTATGCACCCATCCGGAATATAAGAAGAAGGGCTACGCCACCGAGTGCATGACAAAGCTTTGCCGGGACGTTTTGAGCGAAGGAAAAGAACTATGCCTATTTTATGATAATCCTGAAGCAGGAAAAATTTATAAGCGCATCGGATTCAAAGATATCGGTTATTGGTCAATGTATAAATTCAAATGAAAAAAAGTGGATTCCTATAAATAGGCATCCACTTTTTTATTATGCTGCCACGTTCCGGTTCTGGATCAATTTCGCCTGTACCAATCGTTTTCTTACGGTGATTCAATTTCCATAAAAAAAGCCCAGCGGATTCACCTTATCCACCAATATACGACATTTCGATTTTACGATTCATTTTGCTTTCTTCGGTGCGGACTTCAGAGTAACGGTCTTCCCGCTTTTCCCAGATAGATTGGATCTTCGCAGTAATTTCCTCATCAGATGCACCTGACCGGAGCATGTCTCTTAAGTCGTATCCTTCTGAGGCGAACAGACAGGTATAAAGCTTTCCATCTGTTGATAACCGCGCCCTCGTACAAGAACCGCAGAAAGTTTCCGTCACTGAGGAGATAAACCCTACCTCGGTATCCGTTCCTTTGTGGCGATATCTCTTAGCTACTTCTCCAAAGAAGTCCTGCTTAACAGGTTCGAGTTGATAATGCTCCTGAATCATATCAAATAGCTGTTTTTTTGAGACGACGTCTTTGAAATTCCAACCATTCGTACAGCCAACATCCATATATTCAATAAAACGCAGTGTAATGTTTTCTTCCTTAAAGAAACGCACCATTGCCAATACTTCCTGATCATTTAACCCTTTCTTGACAACCATGTTCACCTTGACTTCAATCCCCGCATCTCTTGCTGAGAAGATCCCCTTCAGAACGGCTGAGACACTCGTATTCATATTATTTATATTCTTGAACACATCATCATCAAGAGAATCAAGACTGACATTTACCCGGCATATACCTGCTTCCTTCAGCTCTTTGGCATGCATTGCCAGGAATACTCCATTTGTTGTTAACGTGACGTATTTAATCCCATCAATCGCCGAAAGACGTTTTACCAACACCGGAAGATTTTTTCTCAGTAAAGGCTCTCCGCCGGTTAAACGAATCTTCTCCACTCCATAATCCGCAAATATTTCTGCTAAGCGGACAATTTCCTCGAAGGAAAGGATTTCATCTTGTTTCATAAAGGGATAATCCGCCCCGAAAATCTCTTTAGGCATGCAGTAGCTGCATCTGAAATTACAACGATCCGTTACTGAAATTCTTAAATCACGCATCGGTCGTTTTCGGGTATCGAGAACATTCTTCATTTTCTCGCACTCCTTACTTTTTGTAGCGATATGTGTTCATCTTATCACGAAGGGTCAGGGTTCATTATGATGTTTATCACAGTCCACCTTTTTAAAAATTTCCAAATCATAGACTGTATTCACATTTCTAAAGGATCCGCTCGCATTTTTCCCCATCTCTTTTTCCTCTATATAAAGAACGTCTATTGACTCCACTTCAGGCTCATAAAGTATATATCTTCCTTTCCAGAATTTAGTTGTAAACGTAAGCATAACATGTTACTTTAAATGCAATAGTGATAAAAGTTACATGTAGAATATATGTTATCTAGTAGATGTTATTGGTACTCAAATTTAGGAGTGGTGATACCTTAATGGAATTGAATAACAAAAGAAAAAGCGACCTTTCCACTGTTTCTGAGGATTTGGCTTCTTTATTACAGTCAATTGGAACTCCACGAAAAATAAAGAAAGGCACCTTCTTATTTCAGGAAGGGGAAGAAGCAGCTGAATTATATCTGATTAAATCCGGTATTTTTCAAATTAGCAAGTTGAGTCTTGAAGGCAAGGAATTGAACATGCGAATATGTAAAAAGGACGACTTTATTGGAGAATTGACGCTTTTCTCTGATGATGCCACTTACATGTTAAGTGCATATGCGTTAGAAGAAGGAGAAGTTCACGTCATACAAAGAGATGCGTTAGAAAAAAATCTAATAAACGATGCCCCCTTAACCTTCGAATTCATGAAATGGATTTCAACTCACCTTAGAAAAAACCAATCAAAAATCAGGGATTTAATCATGAATGGAAAAAAAGGCGCCCTTTATTCCACCATTATCCGTATATCAAACTCTTATGGGATTAAAAATGAAAAAGGAATTCTTCTCGATATTCATCTCACCAATCAGGAATTAGCCAAATTTTGTGCTGCGACGAGAGAAAGTGTTAACCGTATGCTGAGTGAATTAAAGAAAAAGAATATCATTGATTATACATCTGACGGCAAGATCATCATTATGGATTTAGAATACCTTAGAGGAGAAATCGGTTGTGAAAACTGTTCGATTGATATTTGCAACATAGATTAAGAGAATGTGAGGCGGTCTCAATGTAAAGTTGAGGCCGCCTTTTTATATTCCAATAACTGTGAAAAGTGTCACAGTTATTTTTCAGGGATTCTTTTATAATGATGAAAATGCATTTATAAGAGGAGGAGAAGGAATGCATAAGCAGGATTATCTGCTTTACCTGAAAAGTCTCAGCTTGTTTCAAGACATTGGGAATAGTCAACTGAAAAGGATAGTGGAAGCTTCAAGCATCATAAAAAAAGAAGAGGGTGACATTATTTGCTTACAGAAGAGAAACTCGATGATCATCATATTATCCGGTTCTCTCCACGTTCACATTAAAGAATCCCGGGATTCTCAATATAAAATTGGGTCATTCATAACAAATGATATGTTTATGCCGAGTGTCTTTCTTCATTATCATAAAGATGGGGATTCAATTAGTCTTGAGGTGAGAGAAACCACAATATATATGGAAGCCCCTCTTCAATTAATCATCAATATATCGGACCAGCATCCATTGCTGCAAAGAAATATATTGCGATCTTTTCATAAAAACTTGAAAAGCTCTTATGAAGAAATTGTGAATTTAATGAGTTGAAGAGTTTCTCCTGTGAAGTTTTTTTTGCTCGTGTGATAAACTTCACAACCTTATATGTATACCGTTGTTAGGATATGGATATAGATTTTCATTTTTTTAGGATTGAAAGGGGAATCATCCAATGAAGAGTACAAAAATCCAGCTGCCTCTTCAAACATCAAGTCTCATCGCCGGGTTTATGGTATGGGTACTCATTTCTTCACTTATGCCCAATATTCGTCAGGATATTAATTTAACGGACGGAGAAGTTGCCTTAGTGACAGCAATCCCCGTCATTTTGGGAAGTGTGCTTCGTATCCCGATCGGATATTACACAAATCGATTCGGTGCCAGATTAATCTTCACGATAAGCTTTATCGCATTATTATTCCCTGTATTCTACATCAGTCAAGCTGACTCACTCACGGATTTAGTCATTGGAGGTCTTTTGATTGGTATAGGAGGAGCCACTTTTTCAATAGGTGTAACCTCTCTCCCTAAATATTATCCTTCTAGCAAGCATGGATTCATCAACGGAATATATGGATCGGGCAATATCGGTACTGCGGTAACCGCATTTTCCGCCCCTGTCCTCGCCAGCTCATTTGGATGGGTGACAACGGTCCGCTTCTATCTTGTCTTACTGTTAGCATTCGCCGTTTTAAACTTTGTATTTGGTGACCGCAAAGAAAAGAAAGTGAATCTTTCCATCGTTAAACAGGTAAAAGAAGTATACCGAAATTCAACGTTATGGGCATTATGTCTATTTTACTTCATCACATTTGGATCTTTTGTCGCATTCACCATTTATTTGCCAAACTTCTTGGTGAATGAATTTAATTTAACACCGGTTGACGCTGGGTTACGGACGGCAGGTTTCATCGCTTTATCAACATTTATGCGCCCGATCGGCGGATGGATGTCTGATAAATTCAATCCATACATCATCCTGCTGTTTGTCTTCGGAGGATTAACATTTTCAGGTGTATTATTATCTTTCTCCCCTACGATTGAGGTATATACGACTGGTGTTTTGACCGTCGCGGCCTGTGCCGGGATCGGGAACGGAACGATCTTCAAACTTGTCCCGCTCTATTTCACGAAACAGGCGGGTATCGTAAATGGTCTTGTGGCTGCCATGGGAGGCCTGGGAGGATTCTTCCCTCCCTTAGTATTAACAACCGTCTTCAGTTTAACGGGGCACTATGCCATCGGCTTCATGGCATTATCCCAATTCGCCCTTCTCAGTTTTGTCATCGTATTAATGATGACGTTCCGTGAAAAATTAAAGCTGGAAAATAAAGTACTCGAGAACACCGCCCAGGGAATGTTGATCACAAACGAAAAGGGTGTCATTGAACGGGTAAATCAGGCGTTCACTAAAGTAACCGGCTATGAAAAAGAAGAAGCCGTTGGACAAAAACCAAGCATTCTTCAATCCGGCCGGCATGATCAGCATTTTTACTCAGCCCTGTGGAATGAATTAAAAGATCAGGGATATTGGCAAGGTGAAATCTGGAATAAACGAAAAAATGGAGAAGTCTATTTACAATGGCTGACTATTTCAGAGGTTTGTAATGATGCCGGCAATGTAAAATATTATGTCGGACAGTTCAGCGATATTTCTGAAAGCAAAAGAAAAATCAACTAGCTTCATTGAAGCTGTTTCCTCTCAACAGGAAACAGCTTCTCTTTACATGATCAAGGGTTAATGAACGAATCGATCCATAGTTCGAAGGCATCCTGCCTTTTTGCAGTGAAAGTGGGAAGATGATAGTCCGGCGGCAAGGAAAGATGAGAATGTAAAAAGACCGCTTGAACATTTTCCAGAGAGTCAAGAAGGGAAAAGTCTTTTTGATTTCCTATACATACAATTTTGGGATAATGTTTTTCTTTGTATCCTTCAACCACCAGCACGTCAATCTTAATTAATTCATAGATTCGAAGAATATCATCGAAATCATAGTCTTCCAGTTGGAGAGATACGTTGAAAATACCGCCCCCTTCCACTCCGGCAAGAGTGGCTCCGGCTTTTAGATGACGGTCACTATCCGTCCCCGGCACAACATCCGGGACACCGTGGCTATGATGCTTTACCGAACCGGTCTTTATTCCTTTGCTGGCCGCATAGGTGATCACATTCGAAGATACAGTAGTCTTTCCGCTGTTTTTAAATCCGACAACTTGAATCACTTTCATTCGCGTCAGCTCCTTTCAAAATCATTTTCGGCGGAAAAAGCGGTGACTTCTTAAGAGAGTCCTGATATTTAAAAACCCCTAGTTGTTCACTTTGGGCTTTTTTGACCTACCCATCCTTACGTCCTTCAAGCCCTTTCATCAGAAACAATAATAGAAAAGATAAACCGATGCTTACTCCCGCATACTTCCAGGCTAAATGACTTTCCCCTGATTCGAGGGCAACATAAATGGCCGTCGAGATCGTCTGCGTTTTTCCAGGGATATTCCCTGCAAACATCAGAGTCGCCCCGAACTCCCCCAAAGCTCTTGTAAAGCCGAGAATGACCCCCATGACGATCGATCTCTTGGCCAGCGGGAGAACGACGTGATAAAAGGCTTTCCAATTGGACGCGCCATCTACTTTTGAAGCCCCGACAATGTCACGATTCACTTCTGCAAAACCTGTTTTCACAGACTGATACATAAGCGGAAACGACACAATCACAGCCGCTATGACTGCTGCCGACTTAGAAAAAAGGATGGTTTGTCCTAAAAGCAGTTCGACCGTCCGCCCCACTGGGCTATTCATACCGAATACAAATAGTAACAAAAAACCAAGTACAGAAGGAGGAAGGACAAGCGGCAAAAGATAAACGGTCTCCAAAACACTGCTGCCCCTGCCATCTGTAATGACAGTTCGATAGGCAGCCAAAACAGCAAGTATTAATGAAACGGCTGATGCCATGCAAGCAACCTGTATAGACAATTGTATGGGAAAGAAAAAATCACCGTTCACTTAAAACACCTGCTCCTCTTATTCTCCGATATTGATAAATCCTTCTTTCTTGAATATCTCCTTCGCTTCCTTGCTATCTAAAAAGTCGAGAAATTCATTCGATACATCTTGATGCTTACTTCGTTTCACCCTTGCCCCGTAGTAGCCTGTATCTTTTTGCCGATACTCCTCAAAAAAATCAATAATGCGTAGCTTCTCTTCAAACTCAACGTCACTGTGATAGATTAATCCAACAGATGCCGCCCCTTGATTCATAAGCATGAGCACGTGTCTTGCGTCCTTTCCATATATAAGACGCGATTCAGCTTCCTCCCATTGACCGCTCTGTTCCAATAGTTCTTTCGCATATCTTCCGACTGGTGCTGAGGCAGGATTTCCGATGACTACTTTTTCACCCGACTTCCAGACATCCTTGAGTGACTGAATCTCTTCAGGCTTGTTCGTCACAGCGACTACTCTATTCCCTACTAATCTATCGCCTTTTTCAACCAGTCCCTCCCTATAAAGGGATTCATAATCGTCCTTAGAAGCAGCCAGGAAGATATCGATCGGGGCACCCTGTTCTACTTGTTTTCGAATCGCACCGGTGGACCCGAAATGAAAGGATAGTTTGACTTCTTCATGCTCTCTTTCAAACTGGTGCTGCAATTCCAGCATACTGCTTTTCAGACTCGCTGCCGCACCTATTGTTATAACCGTCTCTTCTTTTTCTCCCGACTGGCATCCTGCCGCACCGGCAAACAGGATCAGCACAAAGAGAGATTGCAGGATTCTCTTCGTCATGATTTATGTTTATGTAACTCGGTAAGAATGTGGCTTACTTCAGGCAGGATCAGCTTTTCCATTGCAAGCTTTACGGCACCGGTGGAACCTGGAACGGAAAAGAGAGCTTTCTCATCCACCACTCCTGCGATGGCACGGGAAAGAATGGCCGGAGATCCGATATCTTCAAAATAGCTAAGAGCCCTGAAGATTTCTCCAAACCCCGGTAATTCCTTCTGAAGAAATGAGCGAACCACTTCGATCGTCACATCTCTCTTTGAAATTCCGGTTCCCCCGTTCAATAAAATGACCTCCACTTCATCGTTTGACAATCCGCGCTTTAACGCTTCCCCGATCAACAGCTCCTCATCTTTTACGATTTCCCGCTGCACAATATGATGACTTGACTGTTCCAGCAGTTGTATCATACAGTCGCCGCTCTTATCTGTTTCCTCGGTACGGGTATCACTTACCGTAATGATCATGACATTTATCTTTTTCTCTGCTGCGGACTTCATGTCGATTCTCCTTTTACGATTTTTCTTTAGAAGGTGTATCCTTCTTCATCGGATACACCTTCTTTTCACCCTCCGCTTACCGGAGGAATAAACGCCACGACATCGCCGCTTTTCACCATTGTATCGTCTGTTGCATACTCCTCGTTAACGGCGATCATTGCACCGTTGAGATTAAGTGAGTTATATGTTTCCAGCAGCTGTTGTTTAAGACCTGAAATAGATAGATTGTCAGCTTCTATCTCTATTTCACTCTTCCCTGTTTCTTCACGCAATCCAGCAAATACTAGAATCTTGATCATTGCATTCACTCCCTTCTTAAAGATGAGGCCGTCCTGATGGATACGGTACGGTTTCCTTTTGGTTTCCGATCCATTCTTCCCCGGATTCCCAATGTTCTTTTTTCCAAATTGGAACAATATCTTTAATTCGTTCGATGGCATACTCATTCGCTTCATAGGCAGCTGTACGATGAGGCGAGGAGACAGCGATGATCACCGCAATATCGGAAATTTCCAATCTGCCGATCCGGTGAGAAATCGCCATTTTCGTTCCCGGCCACTTTTCTTCTGCTTCTTTTCCTATTTGCGCAAGCATCTTGGCTGCCATCGGTTCATAAGCCTGATATTCCAGATACAGAGTTCGTTTGCCTTTGGTCCACTCTCGTACTGTACCGATAAATGTAGTGATGGCGCCTGCATCTCTGCGTTCGACTTTTCTTGTGACTTCTTCTATAGAAAGCGGTTCTGATTTCACTTCAAATAACTCCATCACTTCACTCCTTCAACGGAATCTATTTTACTTTCGATTGACATCCCTGATTGGCCTTCTTGATTTTCCAGGAGGAGGATCTGTACAGTCATGCCTTCTTCATATCCCCTCGTTCCCCCAGGTAAGACGATCAGTGCATTCGTGTCAGCCAGGGAAGCGACAGCGCTTGATTTGTCAAGGCCGGACGGGAATGCCATGATTCTGCCATTTTCAAATCTGATCCTTCCCCGGACGAAACGGGTAAATGGATTAGGCTTTTTGAAATCCCTGCCCAGGATGCCTGTCACTGATTGAAGAAATGGTGCCGGAATATGAAGGAACGTTCTGATGACAGGTCTTGTGAGAAGCTCAAATCCGACATAACAAGCTGAAGGGTTTCCCGATAACCCGAACAAAAGCTTCCCGTCTTTCTCCGCAACAGTCGTGACGCTCCCAGGCCGCATGCCGATTTTATTAAAGAGCACGACCGCTTCTATCTTCTCATAAATCTCAGGCAAATAATCATAATCACCGACCGACACGCCCCCTGTCGTAATCAGCATATCCACCTGTTGGAGAGCGGACAGGACCTGCTGATAGCAGACCTCGAAGTCATCAGCGAATTGACCGAAATAAACCGCTTCTCCTCCTGCCCTTTCAATTTGGGAAAGAATCATATAGGTGTTACTGTTTCGGATTTTGCCAGGTTCCAACTCATCCCCGACTTCCAATAACTCACTCCCGGTTGCCAGCACCCCGACTTTCGGTTTCACGCTGACAGGTACCTCCTTGTATCCGAACGTGGCAAGGAGAGCTGCGACCCCCGGGTTGATATACGTTCCTTTTTCAGCAAGCACCGTTCCCTTTTGAGTATCTTCGCCTCTGCGTGAAATATTATCTCCTTCATTATAAACGCGGTTGATCCTGACGAAGTTTCTTCCCTCCAGGCTGAAAGATTCCGCAAGCTCGAGAATGACCACGCTATCACACCCGGCAGGTATTTGGGCCCCGGTCATGATTCGAACCGCTTCCCCCCGCTGTACGACTCCTTTATGTACACTTCCAGCTCCTATTTCTGCGATGACTTCCAGTGTGACCGGTGTTTCTCTTGAAGCTGTCTTCGTATCGATTGCCTTTAACGCAAAACCATCGTAAGGAGACTTGTCAAAGTGTGGGACATCGTGACTTGCCGTTAAACCCTCCCCTAAAAACCGTCCATAAACCTGCTCGATCTTCACCCTTTCCACCGTTCCCGCCGGTGACCGCTTCATTACCCGCTGTACAGCATCCGTTACTTTAATGGGCGTTCGTTTCTCTACCATGCCTGTAAATCCTCCGTTCTTAACCGATAATCTTATAATACACTTTCTTCGCTTCTTCTATTGAGTTTGTGCCATGAACCAAGGTTCTTCCCTCTTTGAAAAATACAAACCGGTATCCTTCATATTGAAGAGATAGCAAGTAAGGGTTGAGTTTCGTTTCTCCCAAAGAGTATATCGTTTTCTGAAGTTCAACCAGATTCCGCTCTTGAGGCGACCGAATCAGCACTGTATCTCTACCGCACAATACCATCGACTTTATTTGGTTTTCATATTGTAAGTATGGATAGGTAGGATGTTCACCGCAGGATGGACAGTCAGACTTCTTCGCTTTTTCCGTTTTCATGCTGTATTGCTGATTATTCCACAAGTCAAATGTAATCAATCCCCCCCTCAGGGCTTCTACATCATTCACCAGGAGCTTTAACGCTTCTGTGACTTGATAAGCGGCAACCATTCCGACAGCCGGGGAGATGATGCCAGCTGCATCGCATGTGGTGCCCCCCATCGGCAGTCGGTCCAGTAAACAACTCATACATGCGGTTTTTCCAGGGATGACCGTATAACTCATCCCCGTACTTCCCCCACATGATCCGAAAATCCAGGGAATGTTATATTTCTGTGAAAGATCGTTGATCATCATTCGTGTATCAAAGTTATCTGTTGCATCTATCATTAAATCCACATCGTGAAGGTACGGGAGAAGGGATTCCGCCGTTGCCTCCATTACGCGGCCGTTAATTGTGACTGAGCTATTTATCTCAGTTAGTCTGTTCTTGGCAGCAATGGACTTAGGCATCTGTGCTGTTACATCTTTTTCTGTATACAACTGCTGCCTCTGCAAATTGCTCCACTCCACATAGTCATGATCCACAATCGTCAGTTTTCCTATCCCGCTCCTTACCAACGCCTCAGAGCCCGTTGACCCCAACGCGCCTGCACCTATGACAAGCACATGTTTCTTGGTTAATTGCTTCTGGCCTTTTTCACCAATTGCCCGAAACAACTCCTGTCTTGAATAACGAGCATTCATTGCATACCCCCCTTTTTAAAAAAAGCCTTCTAGCGTAATAAATATCACAGTGCTCCTTTTCTTTATCTACTATAATAAATGGTAACGATACGATAGTAAGTGACAAAGTTCACAGGAGGGGAAATTCATCATGTTATCAGTTAAACTGCATTCGATTTTTGCAGATCGCTCGATAGAAGAGGCATTAATGAAGCAAGGTTTTAAAAAACGCGGGGGAAACTATATTTATAAAAACAGTAAAATACAAGTAGAGGCAGAGGCCGATTTCATCGATCGAACGGTAGAAATCAGCTTCTCTCCACAATTGAATCTGGAAGAATACAAGACTGTTCATCGTCTGCTTGTTGAACTCATTAAAGAACTCGAGGCTCAGTGTGATGACTCCGGAAGTCTATTGGGTTACCTATCTGAAGGGACCGGGGCTTATATCTTGACCAACTGGGATCAATGGGTCTCCTTTCTTCAGGAAGCGAAGTTCCGTACCCTGGAAGGTAAAAAAGTAAGAGTGCTGGATGAAGCAGGCAAAGAGCTTGCCGCCGGAATGTTTGTAAACTATAGTGCGGATGTCTCTTCAAACATATTGGAATGCACCGTCATTACTCTGTTTGGTGAAAGAACGTATAAAGGCGAGAATTTGAAGGTAGAGGCTACAAATGAATGGTGATCCACTAAACAAAAGAGCATTCCGAAAGATTCACTTTCGGAATGCTCTTTTTTGTTTTACCATCCACTTTTTTCCCTCTGAATGTATCACCGTTTATTCTTGCAGAGTTTACTTCCGGTACTCTTGTTTCCTCCATTGCCAATACGTGAGGAAACAGACGAGTGAGGAAGTAGTCCCGATTGCTGTATACAACCATACATGCTCATACTCTTCGCCATAAAACGACTCGATTGTCCACTGAAGCATCACGACGTTTACAGCTAATGTCAGAAATATGATGATCCAATATTTCTTATTCACCATGGCGGACTTTCCTTCCGACTGCAAACACCACTCCATCTTTTACTTCCAGTTCGATCAGAGGCAGTTCACGCTGAGGCGGCCCCGCTAAAGGCTGGCCGTTATCTACACTGAAAAACCCCCGGTGACAAGGACAGAGCAGGACAGATTCTTCTTTTTCATAAAATACCGGGCACTGAAGATGTGTGCATTTATTATTGTATGCTTTCAGTTTTCCTTCTTTGGTATGAACCAGGATTGCAGGCTCATCATCAGTCGGATAGTTAAAATTCATTGAACTGTCTTTTGGCAGATCTTTTAATCGTGTAATCATCTTCCGGTTCGTGTCATCTTCTTCTCTATTCAGGGCAATCACTGAAAACGGAAGAGTCGCTAACCCCAGCGTAATCGATGCCCCCACTGCAGACTTCAGGAAAGCCCGGCGATTGTATTTCAGGTCATCATCACGGTTCAGGTTATCGATTAGATGAATCATTTCATCCTTGGTATCTTTACTGTTGCGTTTGTTTTTATGATCTTGAGGCATAGGTGACGTCTCCTTTCGCCTTATCTTGACTTAATCTGTATATACTCCGAAGAATTCCGGAACGTAATCCCACTTGTTTCCTTCCTGTGGTTTCTTACCTTCTACGAGGTTCATTTGAGATCGTTTTCTGCGAAGCTGCTGCATTTCATCAAAATCGATAAAGCGAATCGCGTCACTCGGACACACAGACGCACACATTGGGGCAATATCATGTTTTGAGCGATCGTAGCACATATCGCATTTGTACATTTTGTTTTCTTCAAAATCAAACTTCGGTATTCCGAATGGACATCCAAAAGTACAATTGCGGCAGCCGATACATTTTTCTTCCATTGCTGAAAGAACGACCCCTTCTTCTGTTATTTGGATGGCATTGGCCGGGCAGACACGCGCACAAGCGGGATCCTTACATTGCATACAGAGCATTGGATACGTCTGGCGGCTTTCCATGAAATCTACATATTCCACATAGTTTCTTTCTTTTGCATCATGATCACCGCACTCGCGGCAAGCCGCTTGGCAGGCACGGCAGCCAATGCACCTTTCAAATTCCAGATACATGATTTTATTCATTCATCCCGACTCCTTTCTTAATGTTGTTTCTCAAGCTTCAAGGCACACACTTTAAATTCAGGCATTCTTGAAATGGGATCTAAACATGGATTCGTCAGCTGATTGACCGCTAATTCCTTCCCCCAGTGATACGGGACAAATACTGTATCCCTTCGCGTCGCCTTGGTTAATTTGGTCTTTACAATCATATGTGAGCGGGGTGTGATCAATTTCACCAAATCCCCATCTTCTAAACCGTATTTACTTGCAAGTGCCGGGTGCATTTCTGCATATGGTTCAGGACATTGCTCCATCAGGAATTTGACCCTTCTCGTTTGTGCCCCGGACAAGTAGTGGAACACCACACGGCCGGTTGTTAAAAATAATGGGTATTCCTTAGTGGGAATTTCTCCGGCTTCTTTCCATGCAACACTTGGCAGATTCGCCTTCCCATCAGGCGTTCCAAACTTCTCAGTAAACATTGTCGGGGTACCCGGATGGTCTTCAGAAGGACAAGGCCAGAAGACTCCGCTTTCTTTATCGATACGGTCCCAGGTGATACCGTAATAATCGGCTTTTCCGCCTTTTGATGCCAAGCGGAATTCGTCGAAGATTTCTCCTGCATTTTTGTAATTGAAATGCTTTCCTTTGCCCATTCGTTTGGCAATGACACTGAGGATTTCCCAGTCCGGTTTTGATTCACCTAAAGGCTCTCGCACTTTACGGATCCTGATGACACGGCCTTCAAGGTTCGTGGTCGTCCCTTCATCTTCCGCCCATGTGGCAGCAGGCAGGACCACATCCGCAAACTGTGCGGTTTCAGATAGGAAGAAGTCACTCACCACAAGGAAATCCAGTTTTCTGAAGCCGTTCCAGATGTGTTCCAGATTCGGGGCGGAAACGGCAGGGTTACTGCAAACGACATGCATAGCGCGAATGGTGCCTTTTTGGATTTCATCAAACATTTCATAAGCAGATACACCAGGTTTCGGCATTTCCTCGGGTTTGATCCCCCATACCTTGGATATATATTTCACAGCTTCGGGATCCGTCAATTTGCGGTATCCCGGCAACAGATCGGCTTTTTGACCATGCTCCCTTCCTCCCTGACCGTTTCCCTGCCCGGTGAAAGTGGCTACACCTGAGGCAAACTTTCCAATTTGTCCTCGGAGAAGCGCCATTGATGTATAGAGGGAAACATTATCCACCCCTTTTGACTGTTGTTCCACCCCTCTGGCAAACATGACGACTGAACGAGGAGATAATCCGAAAATATGTGCAGCTTTCAAGATTTTTTGAACCGACACGCCAGTAATGCTGGCCGTATGCTCCGGTGTGAATTTCTCAACTGCTTTCTTTAGTTCTTCAAAGTTATTGCATCTCTTTTTAACGTATTCATGATCGACGTAATTGTTTTTTATTAGGAGATGGAGCATTCCGTTCGCAAGGGCTGAATCTGTACCGGGTTTCAAATCCAAGTGTACATCTGCCACGCGGGCTGTCGGCGTTTCCCTCGGATCAGCCACTATCAGTTTCGCCCCCTTGTCTTTCGCTTTCCATATCCATTGAATGCTTGTAGGATGGCATTCCGCGGTATTGGAACCAGCGATAAAGAAACAATCGGTATGTTCAAGTTCAGGCCATGGGAGCGTCGATCCTCTGTCAGTTCCAAGCGTCTTCAGAAATCCTCCTGCAGCGGAACTCATACAGAATCGGCCGTTATAATCAATGAATCTTGTGCCCAGTCCGACTCGCGCGTATTTACCGACCAAATAGCATTTTTCGTTAGTCATCGAGACGCCACCGAATACAGACAAGGCATCCTTCCCGCTTTCAGCTTGCAGACGTTTGAAGTTCTTTTCAATCAAGTCGAGTGCTTCGTCCCAGCTTGCCTTCACGAATTCTCCGTTTTTCTTGATCAGCGGCGTCAGGATACGCTCTTCATGTTCGATTGTCTGATAGGCCGTTACACCTTTTGGGCACATTTTTCCTTTTGTAACTGGCCAATCATAGCGGGGTTCAACACCCACTACCTTGCCCGACTTCTTATTTACACGTATATGCATCCCGCACTGCATGCCACAATAGCAGCAGTGCGTCGTAATAAGCTCTTCGCCTGGTTTGTGAAGGTTCTTTACTCCTTCTTTTACGATATACTGACTCATTTTTCACTGCCTCCTTTTTCCTTGTACTGATCGATTTCTTTTTGAACCTCTTCAGGGAATTGATAATAATCGTCTGTTCTCTTCTTACTGAATCCGCCCATTTGAATCCCATTCAGCGTTGAAATCGGATCCCTGCTCTTTAGATGGGGCTTTGCATTCAATTGTTTCATCACCCTGATCCTCCGGCGGCATGGCAGGCAGTAGTCAGAAAGATAACTCCCGTCTTCAAGCTGGAGATCAAAGTTTTGAACAGCCAGAATATCTTTCACATCAGTGATTTGATCATCGTTGCTATAGGTGGTGCCGCATCTGAGACATGGTCTCGTATCCACTTTTATCTGTTCCTGATAATTCAACGGTACTGCTGTTGTCAGCGGTCGGATCGGCAGGTGGAACAGTTTGCCGAATGGGAAGTAAACGAGTAAGACGACCACTGTAACCTGATGGATCAATGTCATGTAGTGGTGCATCCAGCCATCTAACAGTGCATATGAAACGGTAAGTAAAAGTCCTGTCCCCGTTACCGCAAGGAGTAAATATAAAGGAAATAAATCAAATTCCGCGCGCTGTGTCACTTTCACGTCCTGACTGGCGATTCTTCTGACAAGTGCCATGGTTACACCGATCAGTACCATCGTGGCGGTGATGTTCAATCCGTTATACACCATTTCTGCGAATAATCCATGGGCGGCCATTGAAATCGTCTCTACTCCCATGACCACGATGGTATAGGTTTCGGGATCGACAAGTTCGAAGTGCATCCAGCCGAACGTCAGACCGAATGTAATCGCAAAGGATCCAATACACCCCCAGGCAATAAGGAAATGCTGTACACCCCGGTAAATCCCTCTTTTAAAAATGAATTTCTGTAAAAAGATATTTTCAAATGCTGTTTTACCGATTGATATTAAATTACGTTTTTTCCTTGAACTGGTTTTCAAATTCGAGAAACTCCGTTTGATGACCTGATGGGTTGCCGGCCGGATGAGCCATGAAGACATCCGTATCGTCAACCCGATGGCAAATATTAACGAAGAAATAAAATACCCCATTAAGGCCATATCAAAATGTAAAAACTGTCCGGTCCCGATCCAGGATGTGAAAATCAAAAACAGGATAATGAAAAATGATTTTTGACTGGTTTTTGAATAAAACGAGCGTTCGAGCGGCTTTCTCATCTCATGCCCAACCTCCATGTGACTTTTTTAACATCAACGCAGTTGTATATTTGGTACATTGATTACGTTGATTCATTTTCAACTTGTAATCATTGTACAGAAAGACTACTTTTCAGACTGTGAAGTACGTCACACGATGGAAATTTACCTAAAATTTGTGAAAGAGGTGTGAACATGCTATCAGGTAATGTAATAGCTATAACAAGTGGAAAAGGCGGAGTAGGAAAATCGACGGTTTCAACGAATCTCGCCGTATCTCTCGCAAGACAAGGAAAAAGCGTCGCTTTGATTGATTTGGACATTTACGGGTTCAGCATCCCGAAAATGATGAATGTGGACAGCCGTCCCAAAACATTTAACGGGAAAATCATTCCTGTCGAATCTCACGGAGTAAAAATCATGTCGATGGGTTTTCTTATAAAAAACAACGACCCTGTCGTCTGGCGCGGACCGATGTTAGGGAAAATGGTCGAGCATTTCAGTAAGGATGTGATGTGGGGAGAGCTGGATTACTGCATTCTCGATATGCCTCCCGGAACCGGGGACATCGCCCTCGATATGCACCTGAACATCCCGCAAAGTAAAGAAATCATTGTTACCACCCCTCATCAAACAGCATCGATTGTAGCTGAAAGAGCTGGAACAATGGCACTGAAAGCGGAGCACGATATTTTAGGCGTCATTGAAAACATGTCGTACTTTCAGCCCAAAGAAAGCAGTGAAAAATACTTCTTGTTCGGAAAAGGCGGAGGGGATCTGTTAGCGGAGCGATTAGATACAGACGTTTTGGCGAAACTCCCAATCGAAGAACCAATCGAAACGTCTGAAACTCCATCCATCTACGGCGAAGATACCGGCTTATTTCACCACTACAGCCAGCTGGCAGAGGCCATAGACCAGAAATTCAAATAAAAATCCCGTCCCCTGCTTCTTTAAATCTGAAGCGAGGGACGGGATTTATAGCAAGACGGTTGTAAGTAGAAGGAAAAAGGCGGAGTTTACGATTTCTATGATTCCCAGCTGCATGATTGTCAGTTTTTTACCGTGAAGGAAAACCGCCCGAATCAAGCTTGGAACGCATGGTACCACCCACAGCCAGGATTCCTTCCAAAGAAATAGCAGAAAAATAACAAATGCATGATAACCCCATGACCACCATTTGAATCTTGTGTTTTTCTTTTCTCTTATCATTGATTTAATAAAAAATGTACTGCCTGCAAAATACAAGAATGACAACAGGGCAATATTCCATCCTTCAACAGTCAGACTGCCTGTACTCACGTAAAAACTTGCAAGCCCTCCAATACAAAATACACAAATGGCGAATAGATCATTCGCAAGTGCCCGCTCATTTTTTTTCTTTACAAAGTAGATGTTTATTAGAAAGAAAGGAATCATGGCTAAGCCGAAGAAGACCATTTGCCAGTCATAAACCAAAACGATTGCTAAAAAAAAGAATGACGCGGCTAAATAACCCAATGCCCATTTAATATAGAAGGACACCTTCTTCCCCTTCACGACCATGATCAAAGGATAAGTGGCAAGATACAAAAAGAACCAGCCAATAAACAAAGGGATGTGAATAAGGTGAAAGGTGCTTGCCGAGATTCCCAGTACGTAAGGAATCAATAGCATCGCCCAGGCACCATGTTGTTTGGGAAGGACCATTTTCACAATCATACACCTGCTTTCCTATAGATGATGCCTTAATCATACTCCTTAGAGAAAAGAGAGTGTGTGATGTAATTCACTTACTACTCCCCCATCCTTCTATATCATTAAACATATAAATCTTTCAATCATTGCAAGACGGGAGGAAATATGATGTTTGATATGAATTTCGACGAAAACCCATTTATCGTCATTTGGGAATTAACTAGAGCGTGTGAGCTTCACTGCCTTCACTGCCGGGCAGAAGCGCAGTACAAACGGCATCCGCTTGAATTGGATTTTGAAGAAGGAAAAAAACTGATAGATGACATCTATGAAATGAACAACCCGATGCTTGTGTTCACAGGCGGAGATCCGCTCATGCGGCCTGACGTATATGATATTGCTTCCTATGCGATTCAAAAAGGAGTGCGTGTCTCCATGACACCAAGCGCAACACCCAACGTCACCAAGGAGTCCATTGAGAAAGCGAAAGAAGTAGGTCTTGCTCGCTGGGCGTTCAGTCTGGACGGTCCGACAGCAGAAGTACATGACCATTTCAGAGGAACATCCGGTTCATTCGACTTGACCATGAACGCGATCAACTACATCCTCGAACTTGAACTTCCTCTTCAAATCAACACCGTCATCTCCCGCTATAATGTCGACATGCTTGAAGAAATGGCCGAATTGGTAGAGGAGTTAAATTGCGTGTTGTGGAGTGTCTTCTTCCTTGTGTCGATCGGGAGAGGTAAAGAAGCAGACATGATTTCACCCGTGGAGCACGAAAAAGTATTCCGCTGGCTGAATCAATTAAGCCTCCGGGTGCCTTTCGATATAAAAACCACTGCCGCGCAGCATTACCGACGTGTGGTCATCTCAGAAAAAATGAGACAAAATAAAGATGAACAAAAAAAGATTCAATATCAGGATGCTTTACATTCAGGCAAAACTGGTCAATTTGATGGTCTGGGACGGGCACCGAGAGGAATAAATGACGGGAATGGATTTGTCTTCATCTCCCATATCGGGGACGTCTATCCCAGCGGACTTCTCCCCATCAAAGCCGGGAATGTAAGGCAGCAGCCGCTATCCGAAATTTACAGGCACTCACCTATTTTTAAAGACCTGAGAAATCCTGATAAATATAAAGGGAAATGCGGACAATGCGAATTCCGCTACGTGTGCGGAGGTTCCCGCTCAAGAGCCTATGCCCTGACAGGCGATTACATGGAAAGCGAACCAGCATGCGTGTATATACCGAAGAGCATGAGGAAAAGAGTGTTTAGATGGTGATAATGTTGATAGTCCAAACGCAGAAAGGAGCCCTTCATGTTAAATAAAGAAGATATTAAAAAGCATCTGCAAACCGTTCCACTATTCAAGGAGTTATCCGACGATGAACTGCAGCCAATCATATCAATCTCATCTTCAAGAATATACAATGCCCGTTCGATTATTTTCATGCAGGAAGAACCTCTCGACCGTGTCTTCTTCATCCACTCCGGCATCGTGAAAATTTATAAAACCGATGCCACTGGAAAAGAACAGATTGTATCGGTACTTGAGGACGGTGAAATGTTCCCTCACGCCGGTTTTTTCAGGCAAGGGACATTTCCTGCAAACGCCGAGGTCATAAAAAAAGCGCAGCTCATCGTCACCCCCATTAAAGATTTCGAGAAAATCCTGATTCAACACCCTGAGCTTTGCATTAAGTTATTCCGGGTTCTAGGGGGTAAAATTGTCGATCTTCAAAGCCGCCTGGAAGAGAAAATTCTCCACAATACGTATGAACAGGTCATTATGCTTCTCCTGCGTCTATCAAAGTCCAATGGTGTGAAGCTTGAAAACCTGTATAAAATCACTACCCATTTTACGAACAGAGAACTCGCCAACATGATCGGCACCTCGCGTGAAACAGTCAGTAGAACTCTTAACCAGCTAAGGAAAAAAGATCTCATTGAGCTTGATGCAGAAGGGTTCTATGTGATCGACCCCGACAAACTGAAAGAGGAAATCATTCATTGATCACGGACAGGACGAGTGCTCTTTTCTGAAGAGAATGACTGTCAAAAATTCAGTTAACCCGTGATGAATTTCATTCTAATCTGTGATATGTATCACGAAAGTCTCGTTCAGTTGTTGATATGATAAAGACAGTTAAACAAGTAAAACGACAAATATGGAGGGATTAAAATGACACAAATATTCACAGAGTCATCCATAATAGGGAATATCGTCACAGAATTTCCGAAAGCAAGCGACTTTTTCAAGGCGAATCGAATCGACTTTTGCTGTGGAGGAAATCGCCCTTTAATTGAAGCGATCGAAGAAAGGAACCTTTCGTCAGAAGAAGTCCTCACCGAGTTAAATGCACTGTACGAGGAAGCCAAGAGATTGAACGAATCCACCATCAACTGGGAACAGGCTTCACTCACGGAGTTGATTCAATATATCGTCGGCAAACATCACCGTTACTTAAATGAAGAACTGCCTAAACTGACTCCATATGTGACCAAGGTACTTCGCGTTCACGGAGCACAGCACCCCCATTTAGCACAGATTCATAAACTGTTTAACCAGTTGAAGGTTGAACTTGAGCAGCATACAATCAAAGAAGAAACGGAAGACTTCCCGGCCCTTATTGCATTCGAAGAGGATCCAAAGCCTGAAAACAAGGAGAAATTATCGACCATTCTTTCTGCTTTGGAAGACGAGCATCAACATGCAGGAGATATTATAAAAGAAATACGAAAGGTCACTTATGATTTCACTCCTCCTCCAGGTGCATGCGTGACCTACCGCCTTGTATATCAGCGTCTGGAAGAACTGGAATCCGATTTATTCGAGCATATCCACTTGGAAAATAATATTCTTTTCCCTCGTGCTGTACAGACGATGTAATCTGGAATAAATAGTGAGGTTGGGACAAAAGTATTTAGTTGAAAGAAAATCCGAACGATCATTCGAAATTCTTTTTTGAAAATCGAAATCGTTCGGATTTTTCATTGGGATGTAGTAAGTAGTGGTTGATTTCCGCTCCAGGTGCTCGCTTTCCGCGGGGCTGGCGGTGAGCCTCCTCGGCTGCGCCTCCGGGGTCTCACCTGTCCAGCGTTTCCCGCAGGAGTCGAGCACCTTCCGCTCCAATCAACTTTCGAAGCATAAGTGTTTCACTATAACATTGTAATGTCAAGATTGCTTCACCATTGCCCAACTCTTATTCTATTAGTTGCTGTGATCGATTACCGTTAATTATACACACACTCTTTCTTGCCATTTGTGACGATAATCACAGGCTCTAATAAGAGTCTTCCCATTTTTCACTGAACATGTCATACACGATATAAATACTGATACAAAGCCCCATCGTCCAGAACCCCCAGCCGAGTGTAACCTGTTCCACAATCAGATAGTTGTTACATAGCTGATTGGGAGAAAATATATAGATCCATCCCATGAGGGCGGATAAAAGGGTCATAACGATTAGGACAACCCTCTTCGTTCCATTGGTTACTTTCGTCCAGCTGTCCCTGAGAGGAACACCGGCCAAAAATGGTAAACTGATAAACTTAAATCCTTCCATCCACATTGAAGAAAGCGCCTCATCCATTGTTCTCGGCAGTAGCCAATATGAAAAGATCAACATAAAAAGAAGAATTCCCGGCTGGCCATTTTCATTCCATCTCCTCAAGAAAGATTTTTTTTGAAATAATGGTGCCATCAGCATGCCTGCAATGATCAAGAGCGGCATTTGCATATGCATGTGGATAATCATAACCGATTCAAGCAGCTCGGCTACTGGAGGCAGAATAAGAAAGATGAACAATAGGCTCCCGTAGAAAAAAGATTTCATCACGTTCCCTCCCTTTAATCGGCTTCCATTTTGAGATAAGAATCCACAACATCAGCCGCTCCATTTATGTCGCTATGATCCAGCACTTCCTGTAGCCTCCCCTCCCGGTCTACCAGATAGAAAGCAGAGTTATGAGTGAAATTTCCATTGTTATCAGGTATAACAATTACGCCGAAGGCATCAAGAAGTGCATTCAACTCTCCTTCATCAGTGATTCTGGCCATTCTCCATGTTTCTCCATCACTCCCGAAATAGGTTTTATATTTCGTTAAAGCTGCCGGTGTATCCTGATCAGGAGCAAAGCTGATACTCAGGAACACGATATCTTCCCCGAGAGAATCCCCCGGCACTTGCTGATAAACCTTTGCCATATTCGTTTCCAGCTGCGGACAAACGGTTGTGCAGGCAGTATAAAAGAAAGTGATAAAGACATATTTCCCTTGAAACTCATCCCATGTATAAGAGGATCCCTTGCTGTCTTCCAGCACGAGATCAGGTACTTCAGGTTTTTCATCCTGCAGGTTTAGTAATCTGGCTTCTTCTGCAGTGAAAGCTTTAAAGCCGTCAGTTCCAGTGAAAAATAAACCTAATCCGAATAGGAGCACAATAATGGTTGAGAGAAGATTTCGATCCACTTTATTCATCGTACGACCTCCTCATTTCATTCCTGTAGTTCAAGTGAAATAGAGCCGCCCCTGCAGCATCGCCGCCAGACAGCTCTATCTTTCTGATTATCACCATGTTTTGAATGGCGGGGAACCAGGTGGTGCATTCATGATGAAGTCCACGATTGGAATGACGTACCCCATGGCGACCAACAGTAGCATGATGACAATCCAGCGGCCCCATTTTTCAGTCCAATAAGGGGTTTTTCCGTCCTTGGGATCGCTGTCTGCTATAGGAAATTCCGTGTCTCCTTTTGGTGCCCAGAACATGAGGTTCAAAACGATATACACCTGCAGCAGAACACCGATGAACAGTAAGGTGCCGCCAATTGCAATGAGAAACAAGTATGGATCCCAGCTTAATGCCGTTGCATGATCGCCATATGTTGTATAGGATGTTCTGCGCGGCGAACCAAGTAAGCCGATCCAATGCATCGAAATAGCCATGAAAATCATCCCGACTGTCCAAGTGATGGTTTGAATAATTCCGAGTCTGTTCATTTCTTGTGTCAGGGTCCGTTTTGAAACATAAGGGACCAGCCAGTAACTGATACCGAAGAAAGTAAGGATGACGGAAGTTCCCACTGTTATATGAAAATGCCCTACGACCCACATCGTGTTATGAACGACTTGATTCAGCTGATTCGTTGTTTGCGCAATTCCACCCGCTCCCCCGATGATAAACGAAATCATCGCGATCATCGGAGCAAGGAATCTTACATCTTTCCACGGTAATTTTTTCAACCAGCCAAACAGTCCTCTTCCTCCTTTGTTCCGCCCGGTCCGTTCAAAGACAGCAAACATGGCATAAGCCGTCATTAATGAAGGGAAAGAAATGGCCAGACTCATAAACACATGCATATACTTAATTTCTTCTGAGATACCAGGGTCTACGATCTGATGATGGAACCCTCCAGGAATGTTCATTATGACCAATAAGATAATGACAACTCTTGTCAATGTGTCACTGAATCGTTTTCCGCCAATGATTTTAGGAACGATGACGTACCATGCCGAAACGGCCGTCAGATACCAAATATTCACCAATGTGTGCCCGAAAGCCCAGAACAGCGTCCGGCTCAGCATGACATTGATCGTATCAATCCAGCCGAAGGTCCAGGGAATAATGATGAACACTTCCAGGGCCACAGGAATACTCCCAAAGAACAGCAGGACAAACACTCCTGTGGCAAAGAAAGCAAGAATCGGAATATGTTCACCCTTGTGCTTCTTCCTCCAGTGAGCGACTGAAAGGAATGAACCGAACGCGCACATCCATACACCCAATACGATAAAGACCAGCCCAATATAGAACAGGGGAGATGCCGCCATCGGAGGATAAAAAGTATACATGACCGATGCGTCATTTTTCAAAATCGGAATGACCGCCATTACAATCCCCGCCACCTTCATGTAAAACCCGGTCCATGCCATTTTCCGGACCTTAGGAAGCAATCCCCCTAAGGTATGGGACAAAGCTGCGTAGAAATACCCGATTGTAAAGAACGCAGTCAGTACTAAGACAAGCAAAATACCGTGTGCAGTCAGCACTTGATAGTAATTTAACCATGGCGGTAATTGAAGCAGGCCGGCACGGTTGAGTCCTTGTAACAGCCCGAGCACTCCTCCCAGGAGGAGAGAAATAAATGCAACCAATAAGTACGTTTTGGAGAGTTTTGCATCTTGTGGAGATACCCCCAGGCTCACATGTTTATTTACGTTCATTTCCTCTTTTCTAACCAGTTCCATCGCCCTTCCCTCCTTATTTTGTCACCTTAATGGTCGTGCTCATTGCCTGATGACCCGCTCCACAATATTCATTGCACAGTACAAGATAACTTCGGGGTTCATCAAACGTTTGAGTGATTTTCTGAATATATCCCGGCATCACCATCGCGTTAATATTTGTATCTGCTACCTGAAATCCATGTGTGACATCCTTCGAAGTTAAGATAAAATGAACAGTAGCCCCTGCAGGAACCTCAATTTCACTTGGAGTAAAATTAAACAGTTGAAGAGTCATCACTACTTCGTATTCATTGTCAGCGAGTTTCTTTACGCCGGGTTTATCAAACGGAGCTGTTTCATCCACCTGCTGTGGATCGATTGTTTCCTGGTGGCTCGGCGGTCCCATTCCGAGAGCAAATGTTTGATATCCGGTAATGAGCATAAATATGAGAATCATTCCAAAACTTGCAATCAGCCAAATTTCTTCTGCTCTACTCAGCTTCATCGTGTAAACCTCCTATACTCTTGAAAAATAAAAACCAAAAAGTAAGAGATATGTTAAAAAAATGACAAGCCCGACGATTCCAACCGAGAACCATGTACCCCATTGAACCTCTTTCGATTTCCCATCCATCTTTTTCTCCAATTCCCTCTCCCCCTTCAATTACTGAACTTATTGTCATCATACTCAATGACCATTATGTTTGAAGTGGTCTAAATCACAACTTGAGGGATTAAATGGCAAGAAATTTAATTGGTGCTTTTTCAGACACAAATAAAACATACTAACATAAGTGTTTAGTCAAAAGAAAATCCGAACAATCATTCGAAATTCTTTTTTGAAAATCGAAATTGTTCGGATTGATTATTTGACTGTATACGTAATTGTTACTTTTGGATGTAGTAAGTAGTGGTTGATTTCCGCTCCAGGTGCTCGCCTTCCGCCCGAGGAAAGCGAAGTCTTGCACGGAAATCAAAAGCGGTATAGCGAGTGACCCACTAATTTTTAATTGTTCGTCATTAAAGAGTTTTTAAAGGGAATGGACTTAGTTATGTCCCAGCCTCGCTTCAATCTATTTCCCTAAGAATCCTTCATTTGATCGATGATTTTCCCTTTCACCAGATTGCAAGGAAGCGGATCAGTTTCGCTTCATGATTGTTTATTTTTCAGTCTGACGGGAAATACACACAAAAAGATGCATGTATACCTTACCCTCCAAGGAGGAGATTCTCATGAACCATGTAAAAGCATTTGCCTTAAAAGGCATCATGACCCTGGCATTGTTATCCATTGTAATGGGCTTGGGTTTTCGTCTCTCTGCAGAGAGCATTGCCCTCACCGCTGTATTATATGGAGCGATTTCTTATGGTATCGGAGACATGGCTTTCTTACATAAAACAAATAACCTACTTACCACTGCGGTTGACTTAGCCCTGACATTTGTACTGGTCTTTTCAGTTGTGATCTGGTTTGAAGGGCTGAATGCCGGGATAGCAGCGTCTTCCGCCTTTATATCGGCTTTAATGATGGCAGTGGGAGAATATTTTTTTCACCTTTACATCAAAAGAAATGAGCTCGGATCCGTGAAACAGAATTCCGTATGAAGCACGTCCGCATGCTCATTGAAGAAGGGCCTATAACCCGGTAACTATGCCGCTACTTTCCGATTCCCGATCAACCTCGCCTGAACCAGGCGTTGTCTCACTGTGATCCCAATCCAGCTTGCAAGGAACGCTTTAACAAGCCCGACTACAATAAATGGATAGACTCCTGCTGCCATCGCCTGACTCCAGCTAAGATCGGCCACGAATTTCAGTTGAATGGTACCCAGGATCAACGTAATGATCATTCCGGTTGTATTGGCAATCATCGCCATGGGAATGGTAAACTTCGTCTTTTCAAGAATGAAGCCTGTAAAAAATGCTGCTACGATAAAACCGAATATGTAGCCCCCAGTAGGTCCTACGAGCACTTGTGCTCCTCCACTGAAACCTGCAAACACTGGAACACCGACGGCTCCCAGGGCTGCATAGCATACCATGGCAAATGCCCCATATCTGCTCCCGAGAATCGTCGCTGTAATACCGACGGCTAATGTTTGTCCACTGATTGGAACGAGCGGCAGTGGAATTTCGATTTGAGCGAAAATCCCCGTAATCGCAGCAAAGATGGCACAGTGAATGATCACCCTTAATTTCTCTCCGTTCACTTTCATATCCCCCTCATGTATGTAAACTATGTATAATATTAAGTTAACACAAAGTACAGGATTTAGGGAAGCTTAATTTAGTCTATGATTTCTTTAATGGCGTGCACTTTTTGGGGATCGATCCCAGACTCAAAGCAGTTGTCTTTTCGAACCCCTGACCCAAAGTGATATGCTTTTGCATGCAATTCTTTGTGTATATTCAGCATGTTTTCTGCTGTAAGGCCAGATCCCGGCATAATGAGAGGTCCCCCTTGTTTCTCATACCTTTGCATCTCTTTAACCGTCCCAATCCCTTCCCGCACCCCGGATTTCCCACCAGAGGTCAGTATGCGATCGATGCTAACATTCGATTGAAATAACTCTTTATACAGGGATAATGGGCTGTTCGAGACGTCTATCGCCCGATGGAACGTTACGGATTGACCTTGTGACGCCTCCAGAATCTGCTCCAAGGCAGACTTATCGAGTTCCCCATCCATTGTTAAAGCTCCAAATACGATTCCCCGGACTCCGATTTGATGAAAAATTTTCACCTGTTCAATTATATGGCAAAGTTCAGAGTCACTATAGGTAAACGACTTGCTATGCGGACGCAGCATTACTTGAACAGGGATGGAAACCGCATGTATTACTTTTTCAATGACGTGATAATCAGGTGTCAAACCTCCCACATGAATGGCCGATACTAATTCAAGGCGGTCTGCTCCACAGCCCTCTGCAATCCTAGCATCTTCTTCATTCAGTACAATAACTTCCAGTTCACTCATGGAAACGTCTCCTAACGTGATTAAATTGATTAGAAAAAAATAAACATGTTGGCGTACAAGCTTGAATATCTTTTGAGTATGTGCGGAATAAAAAGGAGGAGACATATGAAGCGTCTGGCCGTATTAGTGTTATGTGTATTTGTATTAAGTGCCTGCGGGGAGAAGAAACCTGCATCGTATGAATTATGCGGGTATGGGGATATGATGGTCGTGAACGACAAAGAGTACGTAAAGGTTTCCGCCGAGAAAAAACTCACCCTTCAGGAAAAGGTTGGATCCATTAAAGAAAAGATTGAAACCAAGTATCATCCCGTCAATAATTTCACCGCCAACACGCTGGCGGAAGGTACCCCAATATATAGCGTAAAAGATCACAAGAACTATCTTATCGCCCAAATGAAGGATAATCGCTATCTATTATATGAGGAAATCAAATAAAACGGAAGGCTGTAAGCATTTGTTTACAGCCTTCCGTTTTTAATTGGTGGAATTGAGGGAAATGAGCCGGTAGACGATCGTCGTCTTCTCATCTTTCCACTCCATCTTTTCAATCCTCCCGAAACCACTCGGATCACTGTGCTTCGTTTTTTTCACATCAATGGGAAGATGCATCGGATATAGGCGGTATCCGTCCTTTTGAAGCTGAAACAGATTCTCCTCTTTTCTCACTTCTTTTCCTTTTGTCACAATCATCGTATTTAATTCCAGACCCATGCCCATCTTATATGACCTCACTCCTTATTAGATTATTGATTTTTCATCCATGATACTAGCAGGGAAACGATTTCTTGATTCTTTCGGGGCGGAAAGTAGTGGGTAAACTCTTTGAAGTAATGGGACGAAACCCGCTTCCCGAGCTCCTTCAATCTTTTTTCTAATCTATATGCATGCTCGACTGAAACGTTCTGATCTTTTTCACCATGAATGATCAAGACCGGTGCCTCAAGATTTTCAAGTGAATATAGGGGAGTCCTCCACTCGTATCTTTCGGGAACTTTATTCGGACTTCCCCCGATCACCCTCTTCATCATTCTCCGCATGTCCTTTCGTTCATCATACGTCAAGAACATATCAGACACTCCTCCCCATGTGACGATGGACGTCACGTCCCTCGACTCGATCCCTGCCATCAGGGCCATGACGCCGCCCCTCGAGAATCCGAATACATGGATCCGATTCTTTGCCACCCGGGAGTGATCTTTCAACAGTTCCACTCCTGCAACAGCATCTTCACGGTCATCCCCGGCGAAATCCTCATTCCCTTCTCCCCCCAGGTTCCCCCTGTAATATGGCGCAAACACGATGAATCCGTGTGATGCGAACTGAGCGATCCTGGCGGGCCTGACCATGCCGACACCTTTGATCCCTCCTCTTAAGTAGAGGAAACCGTCGTATGTACCCTTTAAAACAGGCTCAGCCAGTAAGCCCTTCACCTTCAGTCCCGAGGATATATAGGTGATTTCATATAATTCAACCTGTGGGTTCGGAGAGGGAAACAACGTTTTCTTCACGATCATTCCGTTCTTCATATTCTCTTCCTTTCAAAACGTGCTATGGGTATTCACACAATTTTTATACTCTACATAGACTATTTTAACAAATTGAATTCACGTTGCTTTATGACCATCCTACCCTACTGCCAACTAAATAAACAAGGCGCAATTGCACTCATCCCAACTACTGAATTATCCGGAAAAAATAAAGGAGGAAGATTGAATTGAAAAAATGGATTCGAAGCGGATTAGGTATACTCCTCATTCTCATGTTGACCATCGGATTGACTGCATGTGGAGAAAAAGAGGAGGCTGTCCAAAAGGTGCGTGTTGCGGAAGTGACCCGCTCGATTTTTTACGCACCTGAATATGTAGCGATCGAAAAAGGATTCTTCAAAGAGGAAGGTCTCGACATTGAGCTGACCACCACATGGGGCGGGGATAAAACGATGACCACCCTATTATCAAACGGCGCGGATGTCGCACTGGTCGGCTCTGAAACGTCCATCTATGTCCATGCACAAGGGTCGGATGACCCTGTCATCAACTTCGCTCAATTAACCCAAACCGACGGTACGTTTCTCGTCTCCAGGGAAAAGGTGGAGAACTTCGAATGGGATCAGCTGAAGGGTTCAACCTTCCTTGGCCAGCGTAAAGGCGGCATGCCTCAAATGGTCGGGGAATTCGTATTGAAGAACCACGGCATTGATCCGAAGAACGATTTAAACTTGATCCAGAACATTGATTTCGCCAATGTTGCCAATGCCTTTGCATCTGGTACCGGCGACTACGTCCAATTATTCGAACCGACCGCCTCCATCTTTGAACAAGAAGGTAAAGGCCATATCGTCGCTTCCTTTGGCACCGAATCAGGGCATGTGCCGTACACAACCTTCATGGCGAAAGACAGTTATATGAAAGAACACAAAGAAACGGTGGAGAAATTCACGAAAGCCCTTTATAAAGCTCAGCAATGGGTGGAAGAACATTCAGCCGCCGACATCGCCAAAGTGATTGAGCCATACTTTGAAGATACGGAAGTGGACCTGATCGAAACAGTTGTGGACCGGTATAAATCACAAGGTTCCTTCGCCACAGACCCGATCCTGGATGAAGAAGAGTGGAACAATCTTCAGGCCATCATGGATGAAGCAGGAGAACTCCCTCAGTCCATCGATCACAAAACGCTCGTAAATACTTCCATCGCTGAAAAAGCATCAAAGTAGCAATACCCGGGGGCTGACACACGTCAGCCCTTCCGTTGTAAAAATTTGAAAATGGAGGCTTAAAACAGTGAACTTTCTATCGATCGATTCCGTCCATCACACCTACTTCTCACCGAAAACGGCCACCCATGCCCTCACAGACATTTCATTACAGGTGGAAGAAGGGGAATTCGTCTCCTTCATCGGTCCATCGGGATGCGGAAAGACGACGCTCCTTTCCATCGTTGCCGGTCTCATTCAGCCCACAGAAGGAACCGTATCTTTACACAATAAGCCCATCAGAAATATGAAGAAGAAATTGGGTTATATGCTTCAGCAGGACTATCTGTTTCCGTGGAAGACAATTGAGGAGAACATTTTTCTCGGTTTGGCCATAATGGGGAACCTGACAGAGGACAAAAGAAGGGAAGCATATGCTTTATTGAGGGAAATGGGGCTTGAGGGTGTAGAGACGGCTTACCCACGGGAATTATCAGGGGGAATGCGTCAACGGGTCGCGCTGATCCGGACTCTCATCACCGAGCCTCAAATGCTTCTCCTGGATGAACCTTTCTCTGCACTTGATTATCAAACGAAATTGAAGTTAGAAGATCTGGTGTTTTCCACTTTGAAGTCTTTCGGAAAAACGGCCATCCTCGTCACACATGATATCGGGGAAGCGATCTCCATGAGTGACCGCATCATTCTATTCAGTTCGAAACCGGGGCGTGTCCATATCATATTCGAGGTACCACAACCGTTAAAAGGATTGATGCCCTTCGAGGTCAGAAATCATGAAGCATATCCGGAATTTTTTCAGACCATTTGGAAGGAGCTTGAAAAACTTGAATCAAGAATCGATTAAACAAAAACACCAGGAATACATTCTATCATTGAAACGTCAGCAGCGATGGGTGTGGTTTTATCAAGCCCTTATCTTCACCGTCTTCTTCTCACTGTGGGAGATTGCCAGTCGTAACAGCTGGGTGGACCCCCTCATCTTCAGTTCTCCTTCGAAAATATGGAAACTGTTCATCGTGAAATTTGTGGATGGGAGCCTTTTAGCCAACCTGTCTGTGACACTTGGAGAAACCGTCATCGGTTTCATCCTCGGCACCCTGCTCGGCACCCTGCTTGCCGCTTTACTTTGGTGGTCACCGTTTCTCTCGAAAGTACTGGATCCCTACCTTGTCATCCTGAACGCCATGCCTAAGGTCGCCCTCGGGCCGATTTTGATTGTGGGACTTGGACCGGGCTTCACCTCCATCATCGCCATGGGGACCGTCATCTCTGTCATCATCACCACCATCGTCGTCTATACATCCTTTCGGGAAGTAGATCCGAATTACTTGAAGGTGATGCAGACATTCGGGGCAAGACGGGGACAGATGTTTAAAGAAGTCATCCTTCCCGCCTCCTTCCCTACCATTATTTCGACCTTAAAAGTCAATGTAGGGCTGTCCTGGGTAGGGGTCATCGTGGGGGAATTCCTTGTGTCCGCCAAAGGGCTTGGCTACATGATCATTTACGGATTCCAAGTCTTTAACTTTACCCTTGTCCTTCTTTCCCTTCTCGTCATTGCCGTATTCGCAACCATTATGTATAAGCTCGTGGAGCAGCTCGAGAAGAAATGGATCAAGTCATAAGATCCATTTCTCTCACCTTTTTCAGTGCCGATTCCACCACCTGATCCTTCATGATGAAACTAAAGGAAGGGTCTCCGTGAATCTGTGAAAAATCACCGTTCCAAAGGACGGAACCTTCTGTTTCCAGGTAATCATATTTTTGGATCATCTCTTCTGCTTCCGCAAAGAAGATCGTTTTGACAAACGGAGTGCGGTCAAACACCTTATATTCCCCGATGAATAGAGGCTCTTTGATCACTCCCCCCGTCTCTTCAAACGTTTCACGGGTCGCAGCTTCCTCGAGGGTCTCTCCCTGTTCCCTCTTTCCCCCTGGAAACTCGAGACCCCTTTTTTTATGGCGGGTCAATAACCATTGGCCTTTATAGCAGCAGATCACGAGGACATGATAGGATTCCTGTTGAAACTCACCCTTATGAAAAGATAATTCTACTCTTTTTCCATTTTCATCTATAAACTGTTCCATTTACGTCACCTCATCCGTACACACTTTCTTTCATCTAACCACAAATAAAAAGCATTGGTCCACAGATATTACTTCTGAACCAACACTTTTATCATTACTCGTGGTTTTCATGAGGCTTGGAATCGAGGATGCCTATGCTTTCGATGAAGGTCTTCACATCTTCATCTCCCAGCCGGTGGAGCATTTCATATACTTGATGCAGGTTTTCATCATAGGCATCATTTTCCCGGTCAAAATGATATTGAACATAAGGAACGTGTGAGCGGTAGAAACCTTGCCAGTCGACCGAGTGATTGGAATCGAACACTTCCCGGAGCTGGGTGATTTCTTCATCGGTCGCAGATATTTTAAAGTTCCATTCGGAATCCGTCGAGCTTCTTGAAATTTCACCGGTGGCCACTTCAATATAATAATCATGTCGTTCTTCGTTCATCTTCCCACTCCTTCACTGTACTTACCCTTCATTTTCCTCAATTGACGAAATTCTATTCACTTCGATTTCTTCTTTAACACTTCTACCGCTTTTCGTAAAAATTCAGGAACGGGTACTCCTGCTCTCCCGACATTCTCAATGATCGAAATCATCTCATTACATAAATAAAAAATAATCGTGGCATTACGAATAAAGTGTTGATTTGTTAGTATAGTATCAATAAGGTGAGCTACGGTAACGAGCGCGAAGATCAGCACTTTCCGGCCGATCCCTTTCACCCCGAATTTGCTTGACAGCATACCTTCGATCCCGCTCGCAATCATCCCCGTGAAGTAATCGAGGGTCACGGCGATCAATAAAAACGTAATCAACATGTCCCACTCTCCGAATAGAGTAAGTATAATGGCACTAAGACCCGACCCAACGAACAGCATGCTTTTCTCCAATTAAAGCATCTCCTTTTCTAGTGGCTGGTTTATCGCAGACAACCTGTTCATCTCTTGGAGCAACGTTGCTCCGGCTGTGGCAGAACGCCTTTCCATGGTTAAAAAGTCCGATAAAAGGGTAAAGACAAATAAGAGTTGTCCTAGCATAATATGTAGAGTAATTCATAAACGTTCATGATAAAATGGAACAAAAGGGAGGTGATGTGCATGAAGTTGATCGAAGAGATTTACGAAATGTACCGTGGAAGAATCAAAGGTACCGACGAAGACTTAGACCTCATTGCCCTTACAATCTTAGAAGATACATCCAGGAATGAACTATTGGAAATGATCCAGGAAATGGAAACAGAAGAATTACAATACTTCTTCCGCTTATACATATTTGAAACATTGAAAGAAAAATGGTCCAACAGCGAAGAACGGGTGAGGTTGGAGAAGAAGAGCTTACATTAAACAAGTGCAATTAAAAAGCGTTGCTCCGATTACCCGGAGCAACGCTTTTTTCATGCTTTTGTGTCAACTGCATGTCCTTTACTTGGATGCTGTGCAGGTTGACTGGCCTGCATATCCCTCATCATCACCGTGACTTGTGCCGTTTGAGTCGCCATTTGGCTCTTAAGCAGATTCATACTGAGCGTCCTCTGAAGCTCTGCCACCTGTTTCCCCATCATAGAAGACATTTCCATGGTATCTTCCCCCTCGCTTCGTCTGTCAAGAATGGTGCATACTATATTCAGAATAACAAAGTTCCAATGGAAAACATAGGAAACGTCATAGAAATGTTGTTTTTTCTCCTGAATGGCTGATCTTTCTATGGTAAAATAGTGAAAAAAAGGGGGTTGCATGATGTCAATGACTCTTGTTCTGATCATTGCGGTTGTCATTTGTATCCTGGTGATTTTCGTCAGTGCCCTTACAACGTCCAAAGCCTATACAACCGTTAAACATACAGTTGATCCACTCGAAAACAATCCTCACCTCCAACAGATGAAACAGGACGAGGAAAAGGAACATAAAGAGTAAATAGTAAAAAACCACCGTTCAATCATGAACGGTGGTTTTTCTTTATGCGAATACTTGCTTCAATTCTTCAGTGCTCTGACTCAACCAGAAACGCATCAGTTTTTTGGCTCCTTCTAAATCATGAAGCTTCGCCTGCCCGCATTGCTTTTCATTGGCTGCAGGGATTTCCTCGATTTCTACCGCTTCTTTCATCGTCGCGTTCAACAGGTCGATGATCTCTTCCACTTTCGGCTCCCCGCTGACGACTAAATAATATCCCGTTTGGCAACCCATCGGAGAAATATCAATGATATCAAAATGAGCATATGGCTCAGCATATTTACGGATCGTGAAGGCTAATAAATGCTCAAGAGTATGAATGGAATCAGGTTTCATCGCTTGTTTGTTCGGCTGACAGAAACGGATATCAAACTTATTCACAAGTCCGTCGCTTCCTACTTTATGGACACCACAATGTCTGACGAATGGAGCTTTCACTGCATTATGATCTAATTCAAAACTTTCTACTGAAGGCATTAAAATCACTCCCATTTAGTTTCTACTTCATAGTATAACGTAAATTCATAGTTATTTCATCAACTTAATCTGAATTAGGCAAAAAAACCATTCCCACCCGGTCTGACAGGCCAAAACCTTTCAATCCCCCTCCAGAGTCTGATATAGTAAAAGAAAATCAACGGGGAGACGAATCATGAAACGAATATTGTTAGTCATATTCAAGATATACCAGCGCGTCATCTCTCCTCTTAAACCCCCTACTTGCCGTTTTTATCCTACCTGCTCTCATTACGGTGTCGAGGCCGTGAGCCGGTTTGGCGCACTCAAGGGCGGCTGGCTGACGATCAAGCGGATTGTAAAATGCCATCCATTTCATCCTGGAGGGATCGACCACGTGCCGGAAGAATGGCCAGGGCAAAAAGATAAATGATTCAGACTGGCTCCAAATGGGGAGGCAGTCTTTTTTTATAAAAACAATCCATTTATCTTGCTAATTCCCCATATCGGTAGTAAAATAACCTTTGTGCTAAATCGTAATCATTACAGTTAAGACTTAAAAAGGAGGATTCCTCTTGAACTATATTCGCATGGGTTTGCTATTATTATTGATTTTCGTATTGTCTGCCTGCGGAGACGACTCCGGTGAGGACGGCAAAAAGAAAGATGTGTTAGAGATTTACACGACGGTCTATCCACTGGAGGATTTCACGAAAAAAATCGGCGGGGATTATGTGGACGTTGAAAGCATCTACCCTCCTGGTGCCGATGAACATACCTTCGAACCGTCTCAGAAAGATATGATGAAGATGGCCGATGGGGACGTTTTCTTCTATGTTGGGATGGGCCTTGAAGGATTCGTTGAAAACTCCAAATCATTATTAGAAAATGAAGACGTTACTGTGGTACCGGCAACTAAAGGAATCGAAGTGCCTCATGAAGAAGGTGCTGATGAACACGACCATGACGGCCATAACCACGATGTGAACCCTCACGTCTGGCTGGATCCCGTGTATTCGAAGGAAATGGCCAAGAATATCGCCGACACCCTTTCGAAGGAAATGCCCGAGCATAAGGATGAGTTCCAGGCGAATCTTAAAACGTTGTCGAGTGACCTGGACGAGTTGGACTCTGAGTTCAAAAAGATGGCTGACAACGCACCAAAGAAGACATTTTACGTGTCCCACGCAGCCTACAGCTATTGGGAAGAACGCTACGGACTTCACCAGGAAGCCATCGCCGGCTTAAATACTGCCAATGAACCGTCCCAGCAGGAACTGAAGAACATCATTGAAAAAGGAAAAAAAGACAACGTTCAATACATTCTCTTTGAACAGAACGTCTCTTCACGCCTGACAGAAGTCGTTCAAAATGAATTGGGTGCCAAGTCACTGACACTTCATAATTTATCCGTCCTTACAGCAGATGATCGAAAAAAGGATGAGGATTATTTTTCATTGATGAAAAGAAACATTGAAACGTTGAAAAAAGCCTTGCAATAAGAGCAGCCACCGTGGCTGCTCTTTTTTTATGTGGTATACGAAGCCCTCCCTCCTAAAAAATGTGAATATTATTTTCCATTAAGTGGACAATAAGGAAATGTTAAAGACTAGTAAGGGAGATTTGAAAATGGATGAATTAGTAATCGCTCGTTCCATGTTTGGGATCACAATGGGGTTTCATATCATTTTTGCCACACTTGGAGTGGGTATTCCGTTAATGATCCTTGTTGCCGAAATTATGTTTCAACGGACCAATGACCTTGATTATTCGGTGATGGCGAAGCGCTGGACCAAAGCGTTTGCCGTTCTGTTAGGGGTGGGTATCCCAACCGGGACGATCGCTGGCGTTCAACTGTCACTCCTTTGGCCGGGCTTCATGGAGGTCATCGGGCGCGTCATGGCCCTGCCGTTTCAAATTGAAATCTATGCTTTCTTTGTTGAAGCATTGTTTATGTCCATTTATGTGTATGCAGCCAGTCGCATCGCCCCATGGATGAGGATTGTGAGCCTGGTCCTTGTCGCCATCGGCGGTCTTGCTTCAGCTGTACTCATTACCAATGTACATGCGTTTGAAGGAACGCCTGCCGGATTTGAAATCATAAACGGACAAATTACCAATGTAGATCCGTGGAAGGCATTCTTTAATCCAAGTTTCTTCGTGACAGCCGGACACGTGGCGTTATCGGCCTATGTAGTGGGGTCGTTTACGATTGCAACCGTATCCGCTTTTAAAATGCTCCGATCTTCATTCGGATCGAGAATTTATGCCTTTCACCGCAAGTCGCTCATGATTTGCTTATTAGTCGGTGGTGTTTTCGCATTCTTGACCGCAATCAATGGTCACGAATCTGCCCAGAAGCTCCATGAGTATCAGCCTGAGAAATTAGCTGCCGCCGAAGGTCTGTTCGAAACCCAGACTCATGCTCCACTTTCCGTTGGAGGATTCACCGACCCTGTCACACAAGAAGTAAAGTGGGGGATCGAAATTCCATGGGCACTCAGTTTCCTTGCCGGGAACAGTTTCGATACGGAAGTGATCGGATTGAACGACTTCCCTGAAGAATATTGGCCGCCTCTATTCGTCCATACCCTATTCAACGCGATGGTCGGGATCGGCTCACTGCTTATCTTACTGTCACTGGTCGCCTATGTATGGAACAAGTTACTGAAAAAGGACCGATTCCCGAAATGGCTGATGTGGGCGTTCGTTGCAGGTGGACCGCTGTCGATCATGGCCATCGAATTCGGTTGGATCTTCGCCTGTACCGGCCGACAGCCTTGGACGATTTATCGTATCCTCAGTACGGAAGACTCGGTGACCACTTCAGGGAACTTAGGAACCCTTTTCATACTATTCGTATCCGTTTATGCGATTTTGGCCGTGTCCGTCGTTCTGGTTCTTCTCTATTATTTCAAACGGAATCCACCTGAAAAGGATATTAATAAAGCAGAAGCGAGTCACAAGGATATTCCTTTATCAACTTAAACAGCTGGAGGTGAAGATATGACTCAATCATTGATTGCCATTACGATCCTATGGGGATTCGTCTTTATCTATGCCGTCATGGCGACGATGGATTTCGGCGCAGGGTTCTGGTCGATGATCTACATCAATCATGATAAAACGAAAGCGACAAACATTGCCAATCGCTATTTGTCCCCGACCTGGGAGGTCACCAATACATTCATCGTAGCCCTGGTCGTCGCCGTGTACAGTATGTTCCCTGGAGCCGCCTATTCATTGGGAACCGTTCTACTTGTTCCCGGAAGTTTGATTCTTTTGCTTCTGGCCCTGCGGAGTGCCTTCCTTGTATTCTCTCATGTCGCAGATGACTACAGAAAGCCGCTGACCTACGTAACGGGGATCACCGGCTTATTGATTCCGGGCCTGCTCATCAGCGTATTGCCCATTTCCCACGGACCTTATATTGACTTCAGCGACGGCCAGACCCTTCACCTGGGAAAATTGTTCACTAGTCCACATGAATATGCTTTCTTCGGATTCGCCGTCGCGAGTACGCTATTTCTGTCCTCTCTGCTTCTCGCTGACTACTCCAAGGCTTCAAAGGAATTTGAAGCCTTCAAAGTTTATCGCCGGGATGCTCTGATCATCGGTCCCATTTCGGTTATCATGGCCTTTCTCATCATGTTTACCATGAAACATGAGGCAGCATGGATTTATGACCGGATGATGGAAGATTTGCCGCTACTATGGGTTTCCCTTCTCGGGTTCCTCGTCGCGGGAGGTGCTTTGTTCCTGCCGACGAACAAAGAAGGGATGAAAGGGATGCCCAGGGTGGCCGTCATTGCGGTTACCTTTCAATATGTCCTGGCGAGTTATGTGTACGGTAAGGCACATTTACCTTATATCATCTATCCTGAGGTCACGATCCAATCGGGTTTTACCGATCCCAACTCCTTTAAGGCTGTATTCATCACCTACATCGTCGGGTTCATCATCCTGTTCCCTGGTTTTGTCTACTTCTGGAGTTTATTCATGAATGATAAACGGTATTTACGGCAAAAAAGTGAATGAATCTGCTCCGGGACTCCCGGAGCTTTTTTCATTCCTATCCGTCAGGTAGATTAGTTGCCTATCCGCACTCCTACACTTTACACTTACGATAGAACCTGATTGAAAGGATGATGGAAGATGGCACAATCGATTAAAGGCAAAACGGCTTATATTACGGGGGCTGCCCGCGGAATCGGAAAGGCGACCGCATTAGAGCTTGCCCGTGAAGGCGTGCATGTCGGGTTGATCGCACGCACAGAAAGCACCCTGGCAAAAGTGGCAGAGGAAGCTCGATCCCTTGGAGTGAAAGCCAGTGTGGCTGTAGCGGATATTTCCGATATGGACCAAGTGGATATGGCCGTTTCAAAACTTAAAAATGACCTGGGTCCTGCAGACATCTTAATCAATAACGCAGGTATCGGAACGTACGGTCCATTCCTCGAAATCAATCCGGAAGAGTGGAAACGGACCTTTGAGGTCAATGTATTCGGCACCTATTATGTCACCCGTGCCGTCCTGCCCCAGCTGATCGAGAAGAACCGGGGGGACATCATCAATATCTCTTCAAGCAGCGGCTTGAAAGGCACTGAGGGAAGCACGGCATACAGTGGATCCAAGTTCGCCGTCCAAGGGATGACGGAGGCGCTGATGCAGGAAGTCCGAAAACATAACATCCGTGTCATGACCTTGAATCCTAGCCTGGTGGCAACGGACCTGACCTTTGGAGACAAGCTTGAGGAAGCTGACAAAGAAAAGTATATGCAGCCCGAGGATTTGGCAGAGCATATGGTATCACAGCTGAAATTACACCAGAGGATCTTTATCAAACAATCCCTTCAATGGGCCACGAATCCGTTTTAAATGAAAGAAAGCCAGGGAGCATGTGCTCTCTGGCTTATATCTTTGTTGATCGACTAAACATGCTTTTCATTGAATGGAAAGGATTCCTTAAACAGTGTCACGGCACTCAAGCGCTTTCTATTGAGCTCCACTCCGATCCCGCTGCCTTCCAAACGTTCCACCACACCATTTCTCACAACAATCGGTGAGGTAATGATGTCTTCTTCCCAATACTTCGAGGAGGAAGAGATGTCACCAGGAACCCGGAATCCTTCAAGGGTTGAAAGCGCCAGATTATGAGCCCGGGAAACCCCGAATTCAATCATCCCGCCGCACCAAACCTTTATCCCGTTTTCCCGGCACAACCGATAGATCTCAAGCGCACTCGTATATCCCCCGACCCTGCCAAGCTTGATGTTGACCACTCCACAGCTATTCAAATGAATCGCACTCTTCATGTCGTGGGGGGTAACGATGCTTTCATCGAGACAGATTGGCGTGGTTATCTCCTTTTGCAGTAAAGAATGTTCCACTAAATCGTCGATGCCAAGGGGCTGCTCGATCATCTCTAAATCGAATTCATCTAATGCTTGAAGCCGGGGTATATCTTCAAGACTATACGCTGAATTCGCATCAGCTAAAAGGGAAAGCTTTGGAAAATGGGATCTCAATTCTTTTACGATTTCCACATCGGCCCCTGGAGAAATTTTCAGCTTTATTCGTTGATATCCTTCTTGCACAAGGTCTTCAGCCTGCGTGACCATCTCTGGAACCGAGCCAGCTCCGATTACAGCCCCGGCAAGTACTTCTTTACGCGTCCCGCCGATCATATTCCATAATGGCACCTCTTGCTGCCTCGCATAAAGATCCCATAAGGCCATTTCAAGGGCAGCCTTCGCCATGGCATTTCCCCGGACGGCTTCAAACCGCTTCCCGATTTCCTCAGGATGGTGAAAAGGCCGGCTGTTCATAAGGGGGATCAAGACATCCTTCAGCATATGATAGGATGTTTTGACCGTTTCTTCTGTATACCACGGTGTGGAAAAGGCGACTCCTTCCCCCAGTCCGCACATTCCATCTCTGTCCTTGACTTCGACGATGATGCCTTCGCGGTCTTTAACCGTTTGAAGATGGGTCACAAATGGACTTTTTAAAGGCATGGAAATAACGTGAAGGGTGATGGATTTAATCTTCATCGGCGACCATTCCTTTTTCCCACTGCTCTCTTAACACTCTTCTCAGCAGTTTGTTTGACGCATTTCGTGGAAGTTCATCGACAAACACCATTTTTTTCGGACGTTTATAAGACGCCAGGTTCTTCTTGCAATGTGTTATAATATCCTCTTTTGTCAGATGATCTTTTTTCACAATGAAGGCACACGGAATCTGTCCCCATTCGTCACTTGTAATGCCTGCCACTCCTGCATCCTCCACCCCGTCACAGCTGAGGAGGACACTCTCGATTTCAGCTGGATACACATTTTCCCCGCCGGAAATAATCAAGTCCGAACGCCTGTCCAGGACAAATAAGAACCCTTCTTCATCCACATATCCGATGTCCCCCGTATGAAACCAGCCCGATTCAAAGCTTTTGGCGTTGGCTTCCTCTCTCCGGTAATAGCCACTCGTCACATTCGGCCCTTTCACAAGGATTTCCCCTTCTTGATTCGCACCTTCTTTTTTCTTGATCATTAATTCAGAAGGAAAGAGGGGCTTTCCGGCCGATCCGAGCTTAGACATACTGTACTCTGGTGCCAATGTCACAATTTGAGAGGCGGTTTCTGTCATTCCATAGGTTTGGAAGACCGGGACCCCTTTTTCTTCACACTTCTGCAGTAATGGAAGTGGCGCAGGACCACCACCCAACAGCATGCAGCGGAAACTTGGATGATAGGTTTCATCCCCCATGCCTCTCATCAAACGGGAGAGCATATTGCTGACAACCGACATGATGGTGACATTCCCTGACATTAATTCACGGTTGATCCCTTCCACATCAAAGGTTTCAAACAGACGCACGTTCATTCCGTAAATAACACCTCGCATCAGGATTGAATAACCACTGATATGAAAAAGGGGTACAGAACAAAGCCATGTATCATTTTCATTTATACCAAGATTCAGGGAAGACCCAATGGCGCTCCACCAATGGTTCCCGTACGATTGAAGGACCCCCTTTGGCGCTCCCGTCGTACCTGATGTGTACATGACCGAGCATGCTTGATCTAACTGAAAATGATCCTTCACCTCAAAGCCTGTCGGGACAGTGTCGAATAATTGAGAGAAAGAGACTCCGACCGCGTCTTCCCCTAAAAAAGAAAGTTTCCCTGAAAATTCATCATCATAAATGACCGTCCCTAATCCCATATCTTGAATCTGGAAAGAAAGTTCACTTTCACTTAACTTATTGTTTAAGAGTACAGTCGTGAAACCGAGCTGTTGAATGGCATGCACAAGTAAGACAGACTCCACTTTGTTTTTAATCATGAGTCCCAAAAAAGGATGAGACGAATGTTTTACGATGGTATGTAGTTGTTCCCCGATCGAAATGGCTTTTTCCCACAGCTCACCAAATGTATACTCCACATCCCCATTCGTTAAAGCCATCCGGTCAGGGGTTAAAAATGCTCGTTGTTTAAGCCAGTTAGGTAATTCCTGTGTTGTCATCCTGTCATTCTCCATTCCTTTCGTATTGGTTCACTTTTCATTTAAAAAAGCCCGATGAATCCATATCAGATTCATCAGGCCACCCTCAAATCAAGGGAAACGAGGGAATTGTCCGAAGTCCGGCTTACGCTTTTCTTTGAATGCGTCTCGTCCTTCTTTTGCTTCTTCTGTTGTGTAGTAGAGAAGGGTAGCGTCACCTGCAAGCTGCTGCAGACCTGCCAGTCCATCTGTATCTGCGTTGAATGAAGCTTTCAAGAAACGAAGGGCAGTCGGGCTCTTCTCAAGCATTTCTGATGCCCATTGAACCGTTTCCGCTTCAAGTTGCTCGTATGGAACCACTGTATTTACAAGGCCCATATCAAGCGCTTCCTGAGCACTGTATTGACGGCATAGGTACCAGATTTCTTTCGCTTTCTTGTGACCGATGATGCGTGCAAGATATCCTGCACCGTATCCAGCGTCAAAACTTCCTACTTTAGGACCTGTTTGTCCGAAGGTTGCATTGTCTGCTGCAATCGTAATATCACATACGACGTGAAGGACGTGTCCGCCTCCAATCGCATAACCCGCTACCATTGCAATGACCGGCTTAGGAATAACGCGGATCAGACGCTGTAAGTCCAATACATTCAAGCGAGGAATTTCATCTTCCCCAACATATCCGCCATGACCGCGTACACGTTGGTCTCCGCCTGAACAGAACGCTTTCTCACCTGCACCTGTTAAAACGATGACACCAACCTTGGAATCGTCGCGTGCATAAGCAAATGCATCGATTAGTTCCATGACGGTTTTAGGACGGAATGCGTTGTGAACTTCTGGTCGATTGATCGTGATCTTAGCGATTCCATTGTATGTTTCGTATAAAATATCTTCGTAATTTCTTTCTGAAACCCATTCAAAAGCCATTGGTTTGTTCCTCCTTTATGTAGTAAAAAGTAGTTCCTCTATTATTGTACCAAACTTTCGCGATTCTTCCACATGAATTGCATGCCCGGTGTTGGAAAATGTCAGGATTTGAAAATCGGGATTGAGCTTTTTCATCTCTTCTGCAATATGAACGAACTTATGATCCAGTTCTCCCACGAGTAACCGGACTGGAAATGTTAGTTCACCAAGCCTGTCCCATAAAGAATCCTGTGCCCCGGTACCCATCCCTTTCAAGCTATTGGATAAGCCTGTGACCGATTGCCTCAGTCGCTGTTGCCTGATATCGGAACGTTCTCTATCCGATAGTCTCTTCTGAGAGGCGAACAGGGGAATCTCCTGCCAGAAGTCGACAAAGTCTTTAATGCCTTCACTTTCTATTCTGTCCGCCAATGCATGATCCTTCTTCCGTCGCTCTTCTCTTTCTTCACTCGTCCTCAATCCGGGAGAGGCACTTTCTAATATCAATGCCTTCACTTTTTCAGGATAAGCCAAGCTGAAGTGAAGTGCGATACGCCCACCCATTGAATACCCGACCAACACTGCGTTGTCGATTTCGAGCTCATCTAGAAGGCTGCAGATATCTTCTGCAACCCGCTCCATTGTGTATCTTGTGACGTCTTTCGGGGACTCCGTACGACCATGACCAATCAAATCAATGCTGACACATCGATATGTAGCAGACAATTGATCGGTGACCCTGGACCACGTTGTTGTATCGCCTGTGAAGCCGTGAAGGAAAACCAAAGGGTCTCCCTCCCCCTTCACTTCTACAAAATAACGGATATCATCTATTTGAAGAATCAAGATTTTCACCCTTAAGGTTCTGAGTCATTTCCCGGGAAACAAAATTCCACAATTTACGATGATTTGCTACATTTTCTTCCCGATTGGTCACAACTTCAATGATCTTTATTCCCTTGCTTTGCTCTGCTTCCTGGAGAGCCGGGAGGAATGCTTCCCCGCTTCCAACATGGAAATAATGTGCTCCGTATAGTTTGGCTGCATGAGCAAATTCCAAGTCCATCGGGGTTCCGAACAGGTCTTCGAAGTGAGTCTGATCACCTGCTTGCGGCAGGTAGGAAAAGATTCCGCCCCCATTATTGTTCATCACCACAATCGTCATATCCAATTGATATTTCCTCGCTGTCAATAACCCATTAAGATCATGGAAAAAAGCGAGATCCCCAATCAGGAGATACATTGGCTGAGATATTGTACTCATGCCGAGAGCCGTGGATACCACACCGTCAATTCCATTGGCTCCGCGGTTGGCAAAGATCCGCTGGGACAGGTCATTCGTGAAAAAGTATGTATCCAAATCACGGATTGGCATGCTGTTGCTGGAAAACAGGGTCGCTCCTTCAGGCAAATGCTGTATCAACTGATGGACCGCCATTCCTTCATCCCAGGATTGGTGACCCTTGACGAGTAAACTCTTCGTTTCCTTATTGACATGCTTCCACTCAACAAGCCATGCCCTATTTCTTTTCCCACTTTGATCCATAAAGCTTTGACAGAACAGGTTTTCCCCGCAGTGAATAAAATCGGTACCGCGTGCCGTCGGGTCCTGCCACTCTTCCCCTTTACTCACAACCCAGGCCGGGATATCCGTCAGGCCTTTCATAAACAGCATAAGCGCCTTCGATACAGGCATGGCACCGAAACGGATAATGAGATCTGGATGTAGTGATTCTTTCAGTTCATCAATTCGTAAGAACGTGTCGTAGCAGTCAATGATATTATCTTTAGAATGGTTCCCGCTCCGCATGAAGGACAGTGGATCCGCAACGATCGGCAGTGCATATTCTTCGGCAAATCGTATGATGGACGGAACAGCCTCTTCGCTTAGACCGGGGCCGCACACGATGAGGCCACGCTTTGAATTCCCTAATGTTTCCTGAAGTTCATGCTTGAAGTCAGGAGATAACTGTCGCTCTCCTTGAAGGACTCTTTTTCCCGGTTTCCCGATTGAGAGTTCAACTTTTTGTAAATCCGGGATCAACGGTTCCCTAAACGGGAAATTATAATGAACCGGCCCTTCCGGATATCCCGTTGAAAGAGCTACGCCCCTGACAGCAGAGGATCGTGCATATTGCAGCATGGACGGGATGTTTTCAGGCAATGCCATGTCGATGGACCATTTCACGTGTTTCCCGTAAAGATCGATCTGATCAATGGCTTGAGGGGCACCCACTTCCCTCAGTTCATGGGGCCGATCCGCTGTCAGCACAATGAGGGGCACCCTTGCATAGCGAGCTTCAATGACAGCAGGATAGTAATTGGCTCCGGCCGTCCCGGAACTGCAAAGGATGGCGACGGGCTTTTTCTTAGCCTTGGCGATCCCCAATGCAAAAAAAGCCGCAGAGCGTTCATCCACATTGATATACGTCTTCACCCCGGGATGGTGGGCGAATAACAACGCTAAAGGAGTAGAACGAGAGCCGGGACTGATGACGACTTCGTCTACTCCATTTCCAACCAATTCTTCAATGAAGGCCGCTAAATAATCTGTCAGGTTCTTCTGATGTTCATCAATCATGTACGGTTCCCCCTAATGCCCGGAGCATCGGCCGAAATTTCATCTGTGTTTCCTTGAATTCACTTTCAGGCTCTGAGTCGGCTACGATTCCGCACCCTGCATACAAGTAGGCCTTGTCTCCCTGCAGGAGGCCTGAGCGAAGGGCGACGGCATATTCACCATTTCCATAGGCATCGATCCAACCGATGGGAGCAGCATATAGACCACGGTCCATATTTTCCTCCTGCCTGATCACATGCATCGCTTTGTCCCTCGGTACGCCACCCAGTGCGGGAGTGGGATGTAATTTTTCAACAAGGTTCAAAAGCGACGTATGCTCAGATGCCTCTCCGATGACCGGTGTATAGAGATGCTGGATATCCTTAAGCTTCATAAGCTGTGGCGTAGAAGGAATCGAAAGTGTGTCACAAAACGGGTTGAGGGCCTGTTGGATGTTGTCCACAACAAGCTGATGTTCGTACCGGTTCTTCTCATCCTCGAGCAGCTCTTCCCCAAGTTTCTCATCACTTTCCAAGGTATCCCCCCTGGCAATCGAACCTGCAAGGCAGGTGGAGAGGATTTCTCCCCCTGTTTTCTTTACGAGTCGTTCCGGAGTTGCGCCGATAAAGCAGCTTCCTTCCCATTCAAAGCTGAAGACGAAGCTGTCGGGCTGCTGCTTCCACAGATTGTCCAATACGAAATCAGATGACACCTGTTGGTCGAATGACACTTCACATTTTCTCGCAAGGACGACTTTATCCATCTCACCCTTTTGCAGGCGATTCACTACACTCTGGACGGATTCCTTCCATTCTTCAGGTTTTACATCACGGTTCCCAGTCCACTCAGGGCGTTCAGGGATGATGGCCTTTCGGGCGTTTGCAAGAAGCTCTTCTTTCAATCTGATACGCTCTTGGAATAAGCCTTCATCCTCATCCGGATGACAGATGACATTCATCGTCAAATAATTCGTTTTTTCAGGCTTTGTTAACATGAACATCGGGAGTTGGAATGTCCCAGTAGAGAAATGATCCCACTCTTCACTATTATCGTTCATCGGGTCGAAACGAAACCCGCCGTATAATAGTGGACCGGTTCCTGCCCATTTATCCCCCGCCACGATCACAGATTCCCGGATAAAGCGCTTCCACTCGTTCTCAACGGTAAAAAAGCGCTCTTCTTTTTCATCTGTAGACAGAATCTGAGCCGCTCCGAGCCCTACCAATGTGATGGTATGATCGCGGTCCTTCCATAGGAAGCGCTCTCCATGAAAGGAGTTTCCTCCATAATAAAAAGAAAGAGGATCCACGGCATCAACTTCCTCCACTATACTGAGAAGGACGGGGCGATGTATTTGTTTAGCCTTCATTCTTGCTGTATCATATGCTTTTTCAATATTGGTCTTATGGATGGTAACCAATTGAATTCCCCCAAACAAAATCACGTACAATAGTCAAACTTACTATAAGATACACCTGTACTTATGGTGTGTCAACGGAGTTCAAGACATGTTTACAATATTTATCCTTATTATATATATAATAAACCCTTTTTCTTCTTTTGAGAAACCAAAAGCTTTGTAAAAGTCCTCAATTACTGGAAAATAGAACCTTCACGAATTTGTAGAAAATGATTGACAGTCTACTTCCCTTTACCTACACTTTAATCTGTAAAGGAATTGTAATGTTTTCTGAAAATTCCTTGTTACGTAAGGGAGAGAGAATGATGGAACAACAAGCATCCAACGTGTTGGAATCAGATAAAGGGTGGAGAATCTGGTGGCAATTGACCCGGCCCCACACTCTTACAGCAGCATTTGTACCTGTACTATTAGGGACGGTACTCGCGTTGCAATTTACGAAAGTGGACCTGTTGCTGTTCGCAGCCATGCTGGTTGCCTGCCTGTTGATTCAGGCGGCGACGAATATGTTCAACGAATATTATGATTATAAAAGAGGCCTCGATACTGAACACTCGGTCGGGATCGGCGGAGCGATCGTCCGTAATGGTGTCAAACCATCAACGGTCATCAATCTTGCCTTTTCACTGTACGGGATCGCCCTTCTGTTAGGGATTTATATCTGTCTTAACAGTACATGGTGGCTGGCTCTCATAGGAATAGTGTGCATGGCAGCGGGGTACTTTTATACTGGCGGACCAATGCCAATTGCTTACACACCATTCGGCGAAATCGTAGCTGGATTTTTCATGGGATTTGTGATCATCATCATCTCATTTTACATCCAGACCGGCTACATCAATGGGGACAGCGTACTCATCTCAATTCCGGTTTCCATATTGGTAGGCTCCATATTATTGGCCAACAATATTCGCGACCTCGATGGAGACAAAGAAAACGGCCGGAAAACCATTGCGATCCTGTTAGGAAAAAAAGGCGCCATCATCCTCTTAGGCAGTATGTTTGTCGTATCCTACGCCTGGATCATCGGATTGGTCGTAACGGGGATCTCATCACCTTGGCTGTTCGTAGCCTTCTTGAGCATCCCTAAAGCCATCAAAGCAACAAAAGGATTCATCGGGAAATCACACCCCATCGAAATGATGCCCGCCATGAAAGCAACCGCACAAACAAATACCATCTTTGGTTTCCTGTTATCCATTGGATTATTACTTGCTTATATGCTGTAGAAAGGCAAAGAGTCGACCCGACAAATCCGGGTCGACTCTTTTTTTTATGTTTTAACCATCCCACTTTCGGATAAAGTATGGTTAGGACAAGATTTAAGCGAACATAATGAAGGATGTGAAGAAATTGCTAACAGACAGTCAAAAACAGACTTTAAAACAAGAATTGGTGCAACAGGAAAAGCAGTTAAAAGAACACTTACATCAGGATTTAGATAATCTTCACCATACAAATGAACGCGATAACACAGGAGAACTCTCCCTTTATGATAATCATCCTGCCGATATGGGTACAGAGTTATATGAACGGGAGAAGGATTTCGCCATCGACGACCATGCGAAGCTTGAACTGGATAAAATCCAGCAAGCCCTGCACGCGATTGAAGCCGGTTCGTATGGTCAATGTAAAGAATGCGGACAGGATATCCCTTACGAGCGTCTCGAAGTCATTCCGACGACTCTTTATTGTAAGGAACATACACCAGAGAAGTCGACACCCCAGGATAGGCCGGTAGAAGAAGATGTACTGCAACCGCCTGTCGATAACGAATTCAGACATAAAACAGATGGGAACGTGCGTGACGACCAGGACAGTTTCCAGGAAGTCGGCCGTTTCGGGACATCTGAAACCCCATCCGATTTTGAAGGGGATCACGAGGATTACTCAGACCTGTATCAGGATGAGGACACTTCGGAAGGGTTCACCGAGGATTTTGAATCATTCGTCGGGACCGACATGGAAGGATCGAACCGTAAAGCTTATCCGTCGAAGACACATGAAGAGTATGAGGACATGCTCGATGAGAATGATATGGAATCACCACTGGGTGACATCCCTTATAAAGATGGGGACAGCTACGTTTCCGATAAGAAGAAAAAATAGAAAAAACGCTTGGGATTCGATTCCCAAGCGTTTTTTCTATTTCGTTAAACTCCCCTGTGCAATGCCCCATATGTCCTTCGCATATTGCTCGATTGTCCGGTCACTGGAGAAATAGCCGGAATTGGCAATGTTCTGCAGGCACATCCGTGACCAGTGCTCTTTGTTTTCATACGCCTTTCCTGCCTGTTCATGAACCCTTACATAGGAATCGAAATCCCTTAACACAAAGAATTGATCATTCTCAGTCAGTAACGAGTCATAAATGGTTTCGAAATGATCACCTGCATCCGGCAGGGTATCATCGATCAATTGGTTCAACACCTTTTTGATCCTTGTATCGTAGTGGAAGTACTCCATGGCGTAATAGCCTCCATGGTGCTGATATTTCATCACTTCCTCAGCCGTTAATCCGAATATAAAGATATTGTCCCTCCCGACCTGTTCGAGGATCTCAATATTCGCACCGTCAAGTGTCCCAAGGGTCAAAGCCCCGTTCATCATGAACTTCATATTCCCCGTACCCGACGCTTCCTTACTGGCCGTCGATATCTGCTCGGACAAGTCAGCTGCCGGGATGATCTCTTCTGCAAGGGACACCCGGTAATTTTCAAGGAACACGACTTTAATGCGCCCCTTCACAAGTGGATGATCATTCACGAGATCTGCTACCGAGTGGATCAGTTTAATGATCTTTTTGGCATAATAGTATCCAGGGGACGCCTTTGCCCCAAAAATGAATGTCCGTGGATGAAAATCAAATCCCGGATCTTCCACACAGCGATTATACAGGTGAAGAATATGCAACACATTCATTAACTGACGTTTGTACGCATGAAGCCGCTTCACCTGGATATCGAATATCGAGGACGGATCGACGATGATTCCATTGCTTTCATATATCAGCCCGGCAAGCTTTTGTTTATTTCCCTGCTTCACATCATACAGGTCTTTCAGGAATGCCGTATCATGGTGATACTCCTTCAGCTTCACCAGTTTGGAAGGGTCTTTGATCCACTCCTCCCCTATCGAAGAGGTAATCAGATTCGAAAGGGATGGATTGCTATTAAGGAGCCACCTTCTATGGGTGATTCCATTTGTTTTACTATTAAATTTCCCAGGATAATATTGATAAAATAAGTTCATTTCCCGCTGCTTCAGGATTTCCGTGTGGATCTTTGCCACACCGTTCACACTGAAGCTTCCTACAATCGCAAGATGGGCCATTTTAACTTCATCATGTGAGATGATCGCCATGTCCTCTATCCGCTTCCACTCACCGGGATACTCTTTCCATAATTCCCTGCAGAACCGTTCATTGATTTCATTCACAATCATGTGGATGCGGGGCAGGAGGGGCTGGAATATACGGATTGGCCATCTCTCCAGTGCTTCTGACAGAGTCGTATGGTTTGTATAGGCGAATGTATTCGTCGTGATTTCCCAGGCTTCTTCCCATTCAAAGGAGTATTCATCCAGAAGGACCCTCATCAGTTCGGGGATGGCAAGAACCGGGTGGGTATCATTGATATGGATTGAAATATTCTCATGCAGTTCCTTCAGATCCCCATTTCGGTAAAGGTACGAATCCAGAATGGATCGGATACTTGCTGACACCAGGAAGTATTGCTGCTTCAAGCGCAGGATCTTCCCTTCCTCATGGGTATCGTCAGGATATAGAAATTCTGTGATGGCTTCCGTATCACGTTTGTATTTCATCATATCTTTTCCCGCTTTATAGGCCGCAGGCTCGGCACTCCATAAACGAAGCGTATTGACCGTCGACGTTTCAAACCCCACTACAGGCATATCATAAGGAACCGCCGCGACGATTTCTGCATCTACATGTCGAAACCTTAAGACATCCTTTTCAGTATATGATTCCACCTTCCCCCAGAAAGGCACTTCGACGGTAAGATCTGATTTGCGGACCTCCCACACATGTCCATGACGCAGCCACTGTTCCGGAAGCTCCATCTGAAATCCGTTCACGATCTTTTGTTCAAACAATCCATGCTTATAACGGATACCATATCCATGGCCGGGTAAATTAAGGGAAGCCAGGGAATCCAGAAAGCAGGCAGCTAAACGGCCAAGGCCGCCATTTCCAAGGCCTGCATCGTGCTCGACCTCTTCCATTTCCGCAAGGTCGATTCCAAGATCCTGAAGACCTTTATCCACAATATCGTAAATCCCCAGATTCGTCAGATTTTGCCGGAGCAGACGCCCGAGCAGGAATTCGATGGATAAATAATACACTTGCTTTTGTTTATTGAACCGGTACTGCTCATTCGTATGGATCCAGTTCATCGAAATATATTCACGAATCAAATGACCTAATGTGAAAAACTGATCCTGACTGGTGGACTCAGGGAACGTCTTTCCATACATCATTTCAAGCTTCTTCAGAAACAATTCTTTGAATTCAATCGGATCAGAAAACATGGCTTTCACTCCTTGATACAAGGTCAGCGTATAGTTGATTATACTTAAAGGCCGATTGGGCCCAACTATAATCTTTATTCATTGCGTTACGTACAATATGAGTCCATGTTTCCGGATCTTCGTGGAAATACGATAGGGCTCTTCGATAGGTGTAAAGCATATCGTGAGCATTAAAGTTTTTGAAGGAGAAGCCGTTGCCGCTCTTCGTCTCCTCATTGTAGGATTCAACGGTATCGTTCAGTCCGCCTGTCTCCCTTACAAGTGGCAGGGCTCCGTATCTCATGGCAATCAACTGTCCCAGCCCGCAAGGCTCGAACTTGGAGGGCATCAGGAACAGATCACTGGCAGAATAAATCTGTTTTGCCAATTCTTCATTGAAGCCGATCTGTACCCTGACCTTATCAGGATACGTCCACTCCATTTCCCTGAAGAACTGTTCAAACTCCCAATCACCTGTCCCCAACAGGACAAACTGGACATTTTCCTGGATCATCTCATGAAAGACGCCCCTGATGAGTTCAAGACCCTTTTGGTTCGTCAGTCTCGAAATGATGGACACAAGAGGGATTCCTTCATTTTCCTCGAGGCCCAGGCCTTTTTGCAGATGTTGCTTCGCCTGCTTCTTTCCTTGAAGATTTCCGCTGAAGAAAGGAAACTCCCCGTCATCAGGATCATACACTTCATCATCAATCCCATTGAGGATCCCTAATAATTGGTTATACCGCTGGCCAAGTATATTATGAAGCTTTTCCCCGTAGTAAGGCGTGAGGATTTCTTCTTTATAGGTAGGACTCACCGTGGTGACGAAATCAGAAGAAATGAGCGCGCCTTTCATGAAATTGATATTCCCATAAAACTCGAGGTACTCATGATGAAAATACTTCTCCGGGATAGCTAATAAGTCGGTCATCACCTGTTTAGGGTAGATTCCTTGAAATTGCAGGTTATGAATCGTGAATACGCTGCGGATAAATGAGTAGCCCGGTCTCTCCTGATACTCGCTCCGGAGTAGGAACGGCACCATGCCCGTGTGCCAGTCATGACAATGAATCACATCAGGATAGAAATCAAGAACAGCGATACTTTCCAACACTGCCCTTGTAAAATAGGAGAATCTCTCCCCATCGTCAAAGTATCCGTATAAACGCTCCCGGTTAAAATAATATTCATTATCCACAAAATAATATGTCACGCCATTTTCACTGTACTCTTCAATTCCACAATACTGATTTCTCCAGCCTACTGACACGAAAAACTCTTTCTTCCGTTTCATTCTGGAACGGAATTCTTGAGGGATCCCGCCGTATTTAGGCAGAATCACCCTGACATCCGTGCCTAAACTTCTTAACTCCTTGGGCAAAGCGCCTGCAACGTCCGCCAAGCCCCCGGATTTAATAAATGGGACACACTCAGATACTACAAATAACACTTTCACGAATTCATCAGCGCTCCTTGAATCATCCCTTTGCGAATGACAATTGGATTGTTTGCTTCTCCGATAAGCTTGACGCCATCTTCTATTCTCACATCTTTATCCAGAATCACATTCTCCAGTACACAGTTATCTCCAATTTGGCTCTTCTGCATAATGATGCTGTTAGAAATGGTGGTATTCCTGCCGACCTTCACCGCTCTGAACATGGTAGAATTTTTCACTTTGCCCTCAATAAAGCATCCATTGGCGATGATGCTATTTTTCACACTTGCAGCTGATGTGTAGCGTGTCGGCGGCTCATCCTTCACTTTCGTATAAATGGGCATATCTTTCTTGAACAGCTCTTTCCAATAGGATAAGTTCATAAGCTTCATGCTGGCCTCATAGTATTCTCCAATGGAAGCAATCGTTTGAACAAATCCTTCATGCTCATATCCGCACACCTTAAATCCGCTATCCATGTCGTCCACCACATCCTGCATACAAGTATAGCCCGTTTCACGCCTGTTCTCGATCAAATCAATCAGTGTAGACGTTTTTACTAAGTACATTTCTAGTGAGCTGCCATTGTGCCGCATTTCCGTTATATCACAACCGACACGGATATGACGCTCGAGTACCGGTTGATAATCGATGTTACATAACGTGAAGCAATTGCTGATCAGGGCGTATTCCTGTTTACTGCGTCTGAAATAGTCCATATGATGGGCAAAGTGATTAAAGGATCCGACACCCTCTTCATTCGCTTCCAACCCAGGAGCAGGAAAGAAAAACAAGCCATCCCGCTTCCGGTTCAGATCCCAGTTCTTCCCTGATCCAAGATGATCCATCAGCGATCTGTATTGAAACTTTGGAAAAATCGCCACACTGCCGATATCGGAATTCACCATATTGGAAAGGACAAAGTCAATCAATCGGTATCTGCCGGCTATGGGAAGGGCCGCTAATGAGCGATGTAACAATAAATCCTCCAGGGAATCATAGTAACTCGTAGCGTCGATAACACCAAGCATCGTATTTTTCAAAACACTTCTCCTCCTCTAATGTTGTTAAGATGGTCTTGAACCTTACACTCTTTCCTGTTCCAGCAGTGCTTCAATGAATGATTCCGTCACCAGGATGATTTCATCGGATCCCTCTTCCGGCATGATGCACAAGCCCTTTGGAACCTTTACATTCGAAGGCACAATCGCCTGCTCGATATAGGTATTTTCTTCAACGACTGCGTCCGGCATAATGACTGAACGACTGACATGCGCTCCCTTTTTTACCGTTGTTCCCTGGAAGAGGACGGACTTTTGAATTGTTCCTTCAATCGTACATCCTTCATTTACAAGAGATCCCTCCACATGGGCTTCTTCTGAAATATATTGAGGAGGCTCATTCGGATTAACCGAATACACTCTCCAATCATGATCGAACAGGTTCAGTTCATTCTGTTCATCTATCAGGTCCATATTCGCTTCCCAAAGGCTCTTGACCGTACCGACATCCTTCCAATAGCCTTCAAATGGATAAGCCATCAGTTTCTTCTTCTCATCAAGGAGGAGAGGAATGACATCCTTCCCAAAGTCATGGCTCGAATCTGGATTCCGTTCATCCATCTCCAGAAAATCCTTCAACACTGAATAGTTGAAGATGTAAATACCCATCGACGCAAGATTGCTTTTCGGGAAAGGCGGTTTTTCTTCAAACTCCGTGACACGCATATCCTCATTCGTGTTCATTAGTCCGAAACGGCTCGCTTCATCCCATCCCACTTCAATGACTGAAATCGAGACATCTGCTTTTTTCTCGATGTGATAATCAAGCATTTTACTATAATCCATTTTGTATATGTGATCCCCCGATAGAATCAATACGAACTCGGGATCATATTGTTCTAGGTAATTCATATTCTGATAAATGGCGCTTGCCGTCCCCGTATACCAGCGCATCTCAGATGATTCAGCATAAGGGGGCAGCACGGTCACGCCACCGTTTCTGCGGTCAAGATCCCACGCACTCCCGATCCCGATATAAGAATTCAATACCAGAGGCTGGTACTGGGTAAGAACGCCGACAGTGTCGATGCCTGAGTTCGTACAATTGCTCAGGGTAAAATCAATGATACGGTACTTTCCTCCAAATGGTACGGCCGGTTTCGCCAGACTCTTCGTCAATGAACTTAACCTGCTCCCTTTTCCACCTGCTAACAACATGGCCACACATCTACCTTTTGTCATTAAATCTTCTCCCCTTTCACTCGGTTGGTCTTAAATAAACGGCTGCGTATGGTGGAATCGTCATTTCCACATACCCATCTCTTCCATGATACGGTTCATTGTGCACGGTAAGCGGGTTGGGATTCACCTGATGGGAACCTCCAAACCTTTCATCATCACTATTCCAAATCTCTTCATAAGAAGAAACCTTATCCACTCCCACCTTATACTGGTGATACACATGTGGACTGAAATTGCAGATTACCACAAGATGATTTCCCTTCTCTATCCCATTACGGATGAAAGAGAAAATCTGCTGCTCTGCATTATTGACATCAACCCACTCGAATCCATCTGAACGATGATCCATCTGAAATAATGGCTCAGCACCTTTATATAAATGCATTAGCTCTTTAAAATATGAATTGAATTTGTGATGAAATTCGTAATCCAGTAAATGCCAATCCAATTCCTCAAGGTCCTTCCATTCTGAAAACGGCGCCAGTTCACTTCCCATGAACAGAAGTTTCTTTCCTGGATGAGCCATCATGAAGCCGAGGAGCAACCGGTATTGAGCGAATTTCTGCCAGTAATCCCCCGGCATTTTATTTAATAACGACTTCTTCCCATGCACCACTTCATCATGGGAGAAGGGAAGAACATAATTCTCTGAAAACGCATATAACAACGAAAACGTAATGAGAGAATGCACATTCTTTCGTTCAGATGGATCGGTTTCCATATATTTAAGGACGTCATTCATCCATCCCATATTCCACTTATAATTAAATCCAAGTCCTCCATAATGAACAGGAGACGTCACCTGTGGCCAGTCCGTAGAATCCTCTGCAATCATCAGAATCGAAGAATCACACTCAAAAACGGCCTTGTTCAAGTTTTTCAAAAACTGTATGGCACCTTCATTCGGCGTAAGCTCACCTTGATTCGCCCAATAGATGATGTTCGCCACCGCATCGATCCTGAAGCCATCGATATGATACTGATCCATCCAGAAACGGGCATTGGAAATCAGGAAGCTTCTCACTTCCCCTTTGCCTAAATCAAAGTTCGCCGTACCCCACGTATAATTCTCCCGGTCCCTTTCCTCACTGTACTCATAGGCAAACGAACCATCAAACTCATATAACCCATGCGCATCCTTACAAAAATGACCTGGGACCCAATCCAGGATCACGCCAATATTATGTAAATGACATTCGTTCACAAATGCCATCAAATCATGTGGTGAGCCGTAGCGACTGGTAGGGGAATAATAACCCGTACCCTGATAACCCCAGGAACGGTCAAATGGATGCTCCGTGACTGGCAGCAGCTCAATATGGGTGAATCCCTGCTCTTTCACATGGGGAATCAATTGCTGCGCGTATTCCCTATAAGATAGAAACGTTCCTGCTTCCTTCTTCCACGTACCTAAATGAACCTCATAAATCGTCATAGGCTTGTCGTATATCGTAGTGGTTGAACGGTCCTCGAGCCACTTCTCATCTTCCCATGCAAAGCCCTCCAGCTCATACACGATGCTTGCCGTATGAGGGCGCTTTTCAGAGGCAAACCCGTACGGATCCGCCTTTAGCTTCTTTGTCCCCAGGGGAGTCGTAATCTCATACTTATACGTTTCTCCCGTCAGATCTTTATCGACTCGAATCGTCCACAGACCTTCACTGTTCCGCTTTTTTAAATCGTATCCATTCCCATTCCATTGATTAAAGGAACCCACCAATGAAACATGCCTTGCTTTCGGTGCCCAAACGCAAAATTCTGTATAGGTCCCAGTGGAATCCCTTCTCACATGTGCACCCATAAACTGATAGGCCTGCTGCAAATTTCCCTCATGAAACAAAAACACATCGTAATCTGTTATGGTCATTGCGTTCATCATCTCACCTACATTTTTTCAATCTACTTAACTACTTTCTAACAACATCACCAAAATCCTCTTTATAATCGTCGTTCAATTACGACAATTTACTACATGCTTACATTGAAAAAGTTCAAATTTGGAATTTTATTCTAAATGGCAAGGTTTACATTGTAAAAACATAGGGGAAATACGTTGAAATCTTAGCGGAATTTGTCGAAAGTTTTTTTGTGAAAAAATTTAATATTTGTAGGAAATATAGAGGGATTCCGGTATTTTGTATAGGATTTTGGTTGCTTGGAAGTTGAAATAGCGGTGTCGAATGAAGGGAGGGAAAAGTCGATAATATATCCATCGACGCAGAAACCTAGAACCACATTTTACATATTAAACATAATTACAACAGCTCCATTTCAAGGCAAAGTGCTGCTTTGAACAACAAAAAAAGACTATCAACAATGATAGTCTCTTCATAATGACCCATACGGGATTCGAACCCGTGTTACCGCCGTGAAAGGGCGGTGTCTTAACCGCTTGACCAATGGGCCTTAATGGCGGAGAAGGAGGGATTTGAACCCTCGCGCCAGTTGCCCGACCTACACCCTTAGCAGGGGCGCCTCTTCAGCCACTTGAGTACTTCTCCAAATATGGCTCCGCAGGCAAGATTCGAACTTGCGACCGATCGGTTAACAGCCGATAGCTCTACCACTGAGCTACTGCGGAATAATATAATGGTGGGCCTAAGTGGACTCGAACCACCGACCTCACGCTTATCAGGCGTGCGCTCTAACCAGCTGAGCTATAGGCCCAAAAATGAATTGGAGCGGGTGAAGGGAATCGAACCCTCATCATCAGCTTGGAAGGCTGAGGTTTTACCACTAAACTACACCCGCACTAAATATGGGGCGACTGATGGGAATCGAACCCACGAATGCCTGAACCACAATCAGGTGCGTTAACCACTTCGCCACAATCGCCATAATGTGTCTAAATAGAAAAATGGTGGCTCAGGACGGAATCGAACCGCCGACACATGGATTTTCAGTCCATTGCTCTACCAACTGAGCTACTGAGCCATATTTAGTATGCATCCTACAATTAGAATGTTGTAGTCCATCGTCCAGCTCTCAGGATGCTGAATCAAGGAGCTGCTCGAGCTGTACGCTGAAGTTTACTCGGGTGAAGCTTATTCATCGTGCTCTACCAACTGAGCTACTGAGCCAAATAGTTTTCGGCTTCCCCTAAGCTTCGAATCTCTTCGTCAGCTCTCTCAGTCACATCCTCACGTATGTTAAATACGCTCCGGTGTTCCTTCGATCGCTTCCTCGACCTTCTCACTTATCGAAACCCTTTTCCATTTGAAGAAACAGAACTATATCAAAAAATAAATGGCGGTCCGGACGGGACTCGAACCCGCGACCTCCTGCGTGACAGGCAGGCATTCTAACCAACTGAACTACCGGACCAAAGTTTTTTTGCGCTAGCAAAAATAACTTTCATTACCTTCGCGCTAGCGAAAATAACTATCCATACGTGACTCATCGCGAATTATCAATTTCCTAATTCATAAATAAATCAAAATGGTATTGCGGGGACAGGATTTGAACCTGCGACCTTCGGGTTATGAGCCCGACGAGCTACCGAACTGCTCCACCCCGCGACGATAAAATATTATTAAGTTTCTACTATCCCATAAAGCATCACGCAGATCCGCTCCGACTTCAGTAAGCTTATTCAAGCTGTTGCTCAGTCGTTGCGCTGATGTGAAGGCTCCGAAGATTATTCGGTCGTGCTCCACCCCGCGACGATAAAATATAAAAGATAATATGGAGGAGGAAGGGGGATTCGAACCCCCGCGGGCTGTTACACCCCTGTCGGTTTTCAAGACCGATCCCTTCAGCCGGACTTGGGTATTCCTCCGTAATGAAAAATGGTACTTGGTGGACCTTGTAGGACTCGAACCTACGACCGGACGGTTATGAGCCGTCTGCTCTAACCAACTGAGCTAAAGGTCCCTATTGGTAGCGGCGGAGGGGATCGAACCCCCGACCTCACGGGTATGAACCGTACGCTCTAGCCAGCTGAGCTACACCGCCAAGAAACATATAACATAGTATTAAGTTTCACTTTCGTAAAACATAAAGGGAATTTATTTTGCTTCGCAAAAATCAATGAAGATTATTTTGCTGGAGCAAAAAATCTTGGTGGAGCCTAGCGGGATCGAACCGCTGACCTCCTGCGTGCAAAGCAGGCGCTCTCCCAGCTGAGCTAAGGCCCCAAAGAAGTGGTCGGGAAGACAGGATTCGAACCTGCGACCCCTTGGTCCCAAACCAAGTGCTCTACCAAGCTGAGCTACTTCCCGATATATGGCGCGCCCGAGAGGAGTCGAACCCCTAACCTTTTGATCCGTAGTCAAACGCTCTATCCAATTGAGCTACGGGCGCTAAATGAATTCTTTAATAGTAACGTAAGGATAGATATTTTGCTGTCGCAAAAAATTCTGGTGCCGAGGACCGGAATCGAACCGGTACGGTAGTCACCTACCGCAGGATTTTAAGTCCTGTGCGTCTGCCAGTTCCGCCACCCCGGCAAGTCTCTGGAGCGGAAGACGGGATTCGAACCCGCGACCCCCACCTTGGCAAGGTGGTGTTCTACCACTGAACTACTTCCGCAAAAGAAATGGTGCGGGTGAAGGGACTTGAACCCCCACGCCTTGCGGCGCCAGATCCTAAGTCTGGTGCGTCTGCCAATTCCGCCACACCCGCATATATTTTTGTTTTTCACATTGGAGAAAAACAATGGTAAGATATTTTGCCAGGGCAAAAATCTTTGGTGAGCCATGAAGGATTCGAACCTTCGACCCTCTGATTAAAAGTCAGATGCTCTACCAACTGAGCTAATGGCTCATCTCATAAAAAAACCAAATGGTGCCGGCAAGAGGACTTGAACCCCCAACCTACTGATTACAAGTCAGTTGCTCTACCAGTTGAGCTACACCGGCACGGTAAGTTTCTAAGTGGTTAAAATGGTGGAGGATGACGGGATCGAACCGCCGACCCTCTGCTTGTAAGGCAGATGCTCTCCCAGCTGAGCTAATCCTCCTTGTTATATAGCCTGGCGACGTCCTACTCTCACAGGGGGAGATCCCCCAACTACCATCGGCGCTGAAGAGCTTAACTTCCGTGTTCGGCATGGGAACGGGTGTGACCTCTTCGCCATTGTCACCAGACTATGTCTTGTCTCTTTTTAAGGACAAGTATTATTATATCGTGTAGACATAATATTTCAAGGTTTTTTTATATTTTCGTATAAAAATTATTCCCTGAAAACTAGATAAAGAATTGATGTCAAGAAAGCCGAATATCGACCCATTGTTGTATCTACTATTACAAGTAGACAGTAATCCAGCTCCGGCGGCTAGAGACTCGAGGTCATTTCAGTTCAATCAGCTGAGGGTAAAAAGCACCCTCTTCTGATTGCCCAGAAATGCTTGTCGTCTCTGTTCAAGCCGCCTCCGCTTTATAATGTGGTTAAGTCCTCGATCGATTAGTATCAGTCAACTCCACATGTCGCCATGCTTCCATCTCTGACCTATCTACCTAGTCATCTTCTAGGGATCTTACTCACTTACGTGATGGGAAATCTCATCTCGAGGGGGGCTTCATGCTTAGATGCTTTCAGCACTTATCCCTTCCGCACATAGCTACCCAGCGATGCCTTTGGCAAGACAACTGGTACACCAGCGGTGCGTCCATCCCGGTCCTCTCGTACTAAGGACAGCTCCTCTCAAATTTCCTGCGCCCACGACGGATAGGGACCGAACTGTCTCACGACGTTCTGAACCCAGCTCGCGTACCGCTTTAATGGGCGAACAGCCCAACCCTTGGGACCGACTACAGCCCCAGGATGCGATGAGCCGACATCGAGGTGCCAAACCTCCCCGTCGATGTGGACTCTTGGGGGAGATAAGCCTGTTATCCCCGGGGTAGCTTTTATCCGTTGAGCGATGGCCCTTCCATGCGGAACCACCGGATCACTAAGCCCGACTTTCGTCCCTGCTCGACTTGTAGGTCTCGCAGTCAAGCTCCCTTGTGCCTTTACACTCTGCGAATGATTTCCAACCATTCTGAGGGAACCTTTGGGCGCCTCCGTTACTCTTTAGGAGGCGACCGCCCCAGTCAAACTGCCCACCTGACACTGTCTCCCACCCCGATAAGGGGCGCGGGTTAGAATTTCAATACAGCCAGGGTAGTATCCCACCGATGCCTCCACCGAAGCTAGCGCTCCGGTTTCCAAGGCTCCTACCTATCCTGTACAAGCTGTACCAAAATTCAATATCAGGCTACAGTAAAGCTCCACGGGGTCTTTCCGTCCTGTCGCGGGTAACCTGCATCTTCACAGGTACTATAATTTCACCGAGTCTCTCGTTGAGACAGTGCCCAGATCGTTACGCCTTTCGTGCGGGTCGGAACTTACCCGACAAGGAATTTCGCTACCTTAGGACCGTTATAGTTACGGCCGCCGTTTACTGGGGCTTCGATTCGCACCTTCGCTTACGCTAAGCACTCCTCTTAACCTTCCAGCACCGGGCAGGCGTCAGCCCCTATACTTCGCCTTACGGCTTCGCAGAGACCTGTGTTTTTGCTAAACAGTCGCCTGGGCCTATTCACTGCGGCTCTCTCGGGCTTGCACCCTACCAGAGCACCCCTTCTCCCGAAGTTACGGGGTCATTTTGCCGAGTTCCTTAACGAGAGTTCTCTCGCTCACCTTAGGATTCTCTCCTCGCCTACCTGTGTCGGTTTGCGGTACGGGCACCTTTTTCCTCGCTAGAGGCTTTTCTTGGCAGTGTGGAATCAGGAACTTCGCTACTATAATTCGCTCGCTGTCACAGCTCAGCCTTCTAAGATGATGGGATTTGCCTCATCATCAGCCTAACTGCTTAGACGCACATATCCAGCAGTGCGCTTACCCTATCCTCCTGCGTCCCCCCATTGCTCAAACGGAAAAGAGGTGGTACAGGAATATCAACCTGTTGTCCATCGTCTACGCCTATCGGCCTCGACTTAGGTCCCGACTAACCCTGAGCGGACGAGCCTTCCTCAGGAAACCTTAGGCATTCGGTGGATGGGATTCTCACCCATCTTTCGCTACTCATACCGGCATTCTCACTTCTAAGCACTCCACCAGTCCTTACGGTCTAGCTTCGCAGTCCTTAGAACGCTCTCCTACCACTGACACCTAGAGGTGTCAATCCACAGCTTCGGTGATACGTTTAGCCCCGGTACATTTTCGGCGCAGAGTCACTCGACCAGTGAGCTATTACGCACTCTTTAAATGGTGGCTGCTTCTAAGCCAACATCCTGGTTGTCTAAGCAACTCCACATCCTTTTCCACTTAACGTATACTTTGGGACCTTAGCTGGTGGTCTGGGCTGTTTCCCTTTCGACTACGGATCTTATCACTCGCAGTCTGACTCCCATGGATAAGTCTTTGGCATTCGGAGTTTGTCTGAATTCGGTAACCCGATGAGGGCCCCTAGTCCAAACAGTGCTCTACCTCCAAGACTCTTACACATGAGGCTAGCCCTAAAGCTATTTCGGAGAGAACCAGCTATCTCCAAGTTCGATTGGAATTTCTCCGCTACCCACACCTCATCCCCGCACTTTTCAACGTGCGTGGGTTCGGACCTCCATTCAGTGTTACCTGAACTTCATCCTGGACATGGGTAGATCACCTGGTTTCGGGTCTACGACCACATACTAAATTCGCCCTATTCAGACTCGCTTTCGCTGCGGCTCCGTCTTATCAACTTAACCTTGCATGGGATCGTAACTCGCCGGTTCATTCTACAAAAGGCACGCCATCACCCGTTAACGGGCTCTGACTACTTGTAGGCACACGGTTTCAGGTTCTATTTCACTCCCCTTCCGGGGTGCTTTTCACCTTTCCCTCACGGTACTGGTTCACTATCGGTCACTAGGGAGTATTTAGCCTTGGGAGATGGTCCTCCCAGCTTCCGACGGGATTTCACGTGTCCCGCCGTACTCAGGATCCACTCAAGAGGGAATGAAGTTTCAACTACAGGGTTGTTACCTTCTTTGACGAGCCTTTCCAGACTTCTTCGTCTACTTCATTCCTTTGTAACTCCGTATAGAGTGTCCTACAACCCCAAGAGGCAAGCCTCTTGGTTTGGGCTATATCCCGTTTCGCTCGCCGCTACTCAGGGAATCGCAATTGCTTTCTCTTCCTCCAGGTACTTAGATGTTTCAGTTCCCTGGGTCTGCCTTCCATACTCTATGTATTCAAGTAAGGATATTGTTCCATTACGAACAATGGGTTCCCCCATTCGGAAATCTCTGGATCAAAGCTCACTTACAGCTCCCCAAAGCATATCGGTGTTAGTCCCGTCCTTCGTCGGCTCCTAGTGCCAAGGCATCCACCGTGCGCCCTTCATAACTTAACCTAAATTTCGCTTTATCAGCTTTGCTGCTAAATCAAAATTTGATCACTTACTAATTAAGGTTTAAACCCTAAAATGGCGATACTCGGTAATTTCTTGACTATCAATTTATCTTTATCTAGTTTTCAAAGAACAATCATTTGTCTCACAAGAGACATTATGGTTGGATATTTTGCTTTCGCAAAAATCCCTGATGGTTGAACCATCAAAACTGAACAAAACTTCGACTGTCAACTTGTTTTGTAAATCTTCCTTAGAAAGGAGGTGATCCAGCCGCACCTTCCGATACGGCTACCTTGTTACGACTTCACCCCAATCATCTGTCCCACCTTAGGCGGCTGGCTCCAAAAGGTTACCTCACCGACTTCGGGTGTTACAAACTCTCGTGGTGTGACGGGCGGTGTGTACAAGGCCCGGGAACGTATTCACCGCGGCATGCTGATCCGCGATTACTAGCGATTCCAGCTTCATGTAGGCGAGTTGCAGCCTACAATCCGAACTGAGAACGGTTTTATGGGATTGGCTAAACCTCGCGGTCTTGCTGCCCTTTGTACCGTCCATTGTAGCACGTGTGTAGCCCAGGTCATAAGGGGCATGATGATTTGACGTCATCCCCACCTTCCTCCGGTTTGTCACCGGCAGTCATCTTAGAGTGCCCAACTGAATGCTGGCAACTAAGATCAAGGGTTGCGCTCGTTGCGGGACTTAACCCAACATCTCACGACACGAGCTGACGACAACCATGCACCACCTGTCACTCTGTCCCCCGAAGGGGAAAGCCCTATCTCTAGGGTTGTCAGAGGATGTCAAGACCTGGTAAGGTTCTTCGCGTTGCTTCGAATTAAACCACATGCTCCACCGCTTGTGCGGGCCCCCGTCAATTCCTTTGAGTTTCAGTCTTGCGACCGTACTCCCCAGGCGGAGTGCTTAATGCGTTAGCTGCAGCACTAAGGGGCGGAAACCCCCTAACACTTAGCACTCATCGTTTACGGCGTGGACTACCAGGGTATCTAATCCTGTTTGCTCCCCACGCTTTCGCGCCTCAGTGTCAGTTACAGACCAGAAAGTCGCCTTCGCCACTGGTGTTCCTCCAAATATCTACGCATTTCACCGCTACACTTGGAATTCCACTTTCCTCTTCTGCACTCAAGTTCCCCAGTTTCCAATGACCCTCCACGGTTGAGCCGTGGGCTTTCACATCAGACTTAAGAAACCACCTGCGCGCGCTTTACGCCCAATAATTCCGGACAACGCTTGCCACCTACGTATTACCGCGGCTGCTGGCACGTAGTTAGCCGTGGCTTTCTGGTTAGGTACCGTCAAGGTGCCGCCCTATTCGAACGGCACTTGTTCTTCCCTAACAACAGAGCTTTACGATCCGAAAACCTTCATCACTCACGCGGCGTTGCTCCGTCAGACTTTCGTCCATTGCGGAAGATTCCCTACTGCTGCCTCCCGTAGGAGTCTGGGCCGTGTCTCAGTCCCAGTGTGGCCGATCACCCTCTCAGGTCGGCTACGCATCGTTGCCTTGGTGAGCCGTTACCTCACCAACTAGCTAATGCGCCGCGGGTCCATCTGTAAGTGATAGCTAAAAGCCACCTTTCAACATTTCCTCATGCGAGGAAATGAGTTATCCGGTATTAGCCCCGGTTTCCCGGAGTTATCCCAGTCTTACAGGCAGGTTACCCACGTGTTACTCACCCGTCCGCCGCTGATATCAGGGAGCAAGCTCCCATCAATCCGCTCGACTTGCATGTATTAGGCACGCCGCCAGCGTTCGTCCTGAGCCAGGATCAAACTCTCCGATAAAAGTTTGAATAGCTCTTTAAAAATAAATCTAGAATTAACGTTGACGTATTGTCTTGTTTTGTTCAGTTTTCAAGGTTCAATGTTTATCGCTTGTCTAAGAAGCGACTTTATTAATATATCACGTTTTACACTTTCGCGTCAACAACTTTTTCATTTGTTTTTCTTGAATGTTGTTTGCTGTATCAGCGACGTTTATTAATATAACACGCTGTTAATGCTATTGCAATATATTTTTAAGGAAAACTTAAAACATTATTAATCTCGGGTCTGTTCTGTTACAAGGATATTCTCCATATACATGAGTACTACGCATTCTGAAAGGGGATTTTTCTGACATGCTTACAACCGTTGCACTATTTCTATCTTTCATCATGGCCGTGTATTTATTTGCGTATTCTTATGTACAGGCCCTTAAGATATGTGAAAGTACTGCTCCTGTAAGGGGATTGACCTTTATTTTTTCCGTAGTCATGGCTTTTGTTTTTTCCGGCTTTACATACGTATTTTCTTGAGTCCGACGTATTCAAAAAGACTAAGGGGCCATCGCTCCTTAGTCTTTTTGATTGAGGTCCATCAGCAACCCCTCTTCCCGGTGCTCTTCATTCCCTATTGTCAATATCTCTTCCTTCAAAAGGACAGGATTATATTTGTAATAAAAGTGTTTCGACGGGTTCTCTTTCAACACCCAGATCCACATGGAGTTGAAGCCCATGTTCTTGAGCCCTCCCCTGGCAATATCAAATAATGCTTTCCCAATGCCCTTCCCTTGATAATCTTCCAGAAGATAGATGGCATACAACTCTCCTTCATATTTACCAGAACGCTCTTTTCCAATTGAAACAAAGCCGATGATTTCTCCGTCTTCCTTTTCGCATACATACGTGTAATGGGCATCTGAAAGGATACTGACCCACCTCTTTTCTCTTTCCACTATGGATAAAGACTCGAGGTAATCTTCTGAAACGATCCCCCGGTAGGTGGTCCTCCAGCTATGCACATGGACGTAAGCGAGGCTCCCTGCGTCTTGCAGTTCTGCCTTTCTATAGTGCATCCGTTTTCACCTCACTCGCTTGGGTAAGTTTTTTCAGTTTCCTTTCTTCTATTAAGAAAAGCGTGACACCGGTCATAATGACCATGCCGCCCATCACCTGAGTCATCAGTACTTTTTCCCCTAATAGCCAATAGGCGAGGAGAGATGCGCCTATTGGTTCAAAGAGGATGGCCACGGAGATCGTCGAGGTACTTAACCATTTTAACGACCAATTAAACAATGTATGCCCAAGTAGCGTCGGGATGATGGCAAGAAGAAGGAAATAGATCCAATCTTCTTTCGGGTAGGGTCCCAGACTTTCAGATCGGAAAAGGACATAGAGTAATAAGACGATAGAGCTTATGACATAAACGAGGTATGTATATGTCATAAGAGATAGCCGTTTTCTGATTGTCTGCCCGAATAAGAGGTATCCCGTTATAAGGGCGCATGCAATTAAAGCCAAAATATCTCCCCATAAAGCGCTGCCGCTTATCCGGAAGTCCCCCCAGCTGATGATGAAGCTCCCTACAACGGCTAAGACAGCGGATAATAAAGCCTTTGCCGTTAACTTTTCCTGAAAGAATAGGTACGCACCGATAAAAGCGAATAACGGTTGCAGCGTGACAAGCACCGTGGAACTTGCAACGGAAGTGTAGTGTAAGGATTCAAACCAAAGGATGAAATGAAACGCCAGGAATACACCGGCTAAAATCGAAAACATCCAGTCTCTCAGAGTAATAAGTTTCAATTCCTTCACATACTTTAAAAAAAATACCGGGGACATTATAAGAACGGTGAAAAACAATCGATAAAATGCCAAAATGCCTGATGGCGCACTCGATACCTTCACTAAGATGGCAGAGGTGGAAACGGAGATGACTCCGATAGCAAGTATAAGGTATGGATTTACTTTCGCATCCGACATGACAGACCTCCTGATATATGTTGTTCATTGCTCTATTTTATAATCAGACGAATCGAATTACTACATGAATTTTTTTGTAGTCTGGAAGGATTGGAGGGGGATGGATGGAGCTATTAGATACGACATTCTTAATAAAACTCGGTGTTTCAGCCGTATTGGGATTGATTATAGGTCTAGAGAGGGAATTGAAGAGAAAGCCTGTAGGACTGAAGACGTCTCTTGTCATCTGCATTGTGAGTTGTTTATTAACGATTGTGTCCATGGAATCCGCCTATCTTTCTGAGGGTTCGGACAAAGTGAATATCACCATGGACCCGCTTCGATTAGCCGCTCAGATTGTTTCGGGTATCGGCTTCCTGGGAGCAGGTGTCATCCTGCGCAAAGGAAACGATAGTATTTCAGGTTTGACCACTGCCGCGATGATTTGGGGGGCAGCAGGAATAGGGATAGCCGTCGGTGCAGGCTTTTATTTCGAAGCAACTGCGGGGGTCCTCCTTTTGATCGTATCTGTAGAAGTGGTCCCTATCATCATCACTTACTTAGGTCCAAAACGCCTGAGGGAAAAAGAATTGTCCCTTCGCGCCACGATATCCGAAAAGAAGGAGATCAAGTCGATCATTGAAAAAATCAAAGCCGAAGAGATCACCATTGAAAATATCCGGATCAAAGACTTGAAGAATCAACACCATCTATTAGAGTTAAAGATCATTGTTGACTTCAGGAAAAAGACGGTAGACATTTACTACACCATTTCAGAAATAGAAGGAATCAAGGATGTAGAGATCGAGAGCTTATAAACGTAACAAAGAACGAGGGAATTTCCCTCGTTCTTTTTTGTTCTTCTCCCGGCTATTTTACAGGTTTCTTCAAGAAGCCTACCATTAGCGCTGTAATGACGGACCCGATCAGAACCGCCAGTAGATATAGGAATGGATTTCCTTCCACTACAGGGAAGACGAATAATCCCCCATGCGGTGCAGGTAAACCGATCCCAAAGAACATGGTCAATGCCCCTGCAATCGCAGATCCCGTCACAATCGAAGGAATCACACGGAATGGATCCGCTGCTGCAAAAGGAATCGCTCCTTCGGTAATAAAGGAAGCGCCCATAAAGTAAGCTGCAATACCCGCTTTCCGCTCATTATCATTGAACTTCTTCTTAAATAATGTCGTGGCCATGGCGAGTCCCAATGGAGGTACCATCCCTCCTGCCATGATGGCCGCATGGGGTGCCAGGTTCCCGCCTTCTATCATGGCGATCCCGAACGTGAAGGCCGCTTTGTTGATGGGACCTCCCATGTCGACAGCCATCATTCCCCCCAGGATCAACCCAAGTAATATCAAGTTTCCTGTTCCGAGACCATCAAGCCAGTTCTGTATGCCTGTATTGAGTGCACTTAGAGGTTCAACCAGGAATTGAAGCATGATCACCCCTGTAATGAAAATACCAAGTAACGGATAAATGAGTACCGGTTTGATTCCTTCCAAAGCGGAAGGGAAATTCTTAGTTAATCGTTTAATTCCAAGTACTACATAACCGGCTAAGAAACCGGCAATGATTCCGCCTAAAAATCCACTTTGACCCGTTGCTGCAATTAATCCGCCTACCATACCAGGGGCAAACCCCGGTCTGTCGGCTATACTCATGGCAATGAACCCTGCAAGGACAGGAACCATCAGGTAAAAGGCATTCCCTCCACCGATCGTATTCAAGATCGCCGCAAACTCATTGTACTCCGGAGAATCAGGGTTTGCTGACTGAATGCCGAATAAGAAGGAGATGGCAATCAGGATCCCTCCCCCTACCACGAACGGAAGCATGTTGGATACACCATTCATAAGGTGCTTATAGAACCCCGATTTTTGCTTTTTCTCAGAGCCCTTATCGGAATCTTTCTCCTGCTCTCCCCCTTTATATATCGGGGCGTCTTTTTTCATGGCTTGATTCAATAGTTCTTCAGGACGTCTGATCGCTTCCGCCACAGGAACTTCGATGACGTGTTTTCCTTTGAACCGATTCATTTCCACTTTCGTGTCCGCTGCGACAATGATGGCTATGGCACTTTCAATTTCTTCTTGTGTCAGGATGTTCTTTGCCCCTCCTGAACCATTTGTCTCTACTTTCAGATTCACATCCATCGTTTTCGCTTTCGCCTTTAGTGCATCAGCTGCCATATACGTATGAGCGATCCCTGTGGGACAAGCCGTGACAGCAAGGATCTTCCCCCCCGGAGCGGACGTTTCAGCGGTCGTTTCTTCTTCGTCCTCACCATCATGAGTATTAATGATTTCCAATACCTCTTCTTTTGTACCAGCGTTCAACAGTGCTTTCCGTACATCCATATCCATCAGCATGGACGAAAGGCGACTGAGTGCCTCTAAATGGGTTTGATTCGCCCCTTCAGTCGCTGCAATCATGAAAAACAAATGAGCTGGTGCGCCATCAAGAGATTCATAATCAACACCCTCTTCTGATTTTCCGAATGCAATCGCAGGTGCTTTAACAGCGGATGTTTTCGCATGGGGAATCGCAATTCCTTCCCCGATCCCCGTCGTACTCTGTGCTTCCCGATTAAGGATCGCTTTCTTGAATTCATCACGGTCCTGCAATTTACCACTTTGATCCAAAACGGATACCAGCTCGTCAATGACTCCGTTTTTCGAATGAGAAGATACATGAAGCTGAATCGTATCTTTTGTCAGTAATTCCGTTATTCTCATTTTGAATTCCCCCTCTATATGTTTGTAATCTGAATGTCTTCGAATAATCTTTCCACGTGTTCAGATGAACAGAGACCAATGGAATAGGCAGTCGCCGACCCGGCTGAGGTACCCAAGCGGAAAGAATCCTTCACGCTCCATCCCCTCGAAAGGCCGGCAAGGAATCCGGCGACCGTTGAATCCCCTGCACCGACCGAGCTTTTCAATTCCCCCTTAGGTACAGAAGAATAAAACATCCCATTATCAGTCAGCAGGAGTGCACCTTTTTCAGCCATTGATACCATGACGTTTTCAACACCGGTATCTTTGAGTTTCTTTCCGTAATGTACCGCTTTTTCAATAGAGTCGATCTTTACATCAAACATTTCCCCGAGCTCATGATGATTCGGCTTGATGAGGAATGGCTTTAAAGGCAGGACCGGTTCAATCAATTTTTTCTCAGCATCGATGATCACTTTCGTCCCTTGTTTTTGACATTGAGCGGCAATCTCCTGATAAAATGTCTTTGGAACCGAAGCAGGTATGCTTCCGGCAAGCACAATCATGTCATCTGCCGTCAAGGAAGATATTTGATCGAGCAGCTCCCGGATGTTCTCTTCGCTGATGGAAGGCCCGCTTCCGTTTATTTCCGTTTCATCATCCGCCTTCACCTTGACGTTTATGCGAGAGGCTTCCTTTACCTCGACAAACTCTGTCCTGATATCCTCTTGGTTCAAAAATTGTTTGATGTACTCCCCCGTGTATCCCCCTGCAAATCCAAGTGCCACACTGTCCACGTTCAATATGTGTAAAACGCGGGAAACATTGATCCCCTTCCCCCCTGGAAAGGCACTTTCTGCACTGCTCCGGTTAAGACCGCCTTTTTGAAAGGAGTCCAGTTCCATAATGTAATCCACAGAAGGGTTCAGTGTTAATGTATATATCATGTTGTCACAACCTTTATTGTAGTTTGATTCCTCATTGCCTGATCATGCTCTTCATCCAAAGTGTTTGTAATGATCATCGCTTTATCGAGATCCACTATTTTACTGAAAGCAATTTCACCGAATTTAGAATCGTCGGCAAGGAACATAGCTTCTCTTGATAACTCAATGGCCATCCGCTTCACCAGGGCCTCTTCAGGATCTGGCGTGGTGAATCCATATTGTGCATGCACCCCGTTTGCCCCCATAAATGCTTTATCAAATCGGTATTGTCGGAGGGAATCCAGTGCCCCACTACCGACCATCGCTCTCGTTACGGGCTTGACGTACCCACCGATCATATAGGTTTTAAATCCTTTTTGAAGCAGGGCTTCCACATGGGTCAATCCATTCGTGACGACGACAATGTCTTTTTCAGGAAGATGATCGATCAGACTCAAGGTAGTCGTACCGGCATCCAGATAGATGCAATCCCCTTCTTCCACCAGAGAGGCTGCGTATTGGCCGATTACCTGTTTTTCATGAAGGCTTTTGGATGATTTTTCAGAAACGCTCAATTCCTTCAATTTCCCTTGCAGCTTTGACGCCCCGCCATGAATCCTTTTCAGGTATTTTTCCTGCTCCAGCTGCGTTAAGTCCCTGCGAATCGTTGACTCTGAGGCATTCGTTGCATCTACGATATCCTGGATCTTGATCGCATCCTTCTCCTTCAATAAGTCTAAAATGACTCGATGACGTTCCTCGGTTAACATGGCCTCTCCTACTTTCTCCGATCGTTTGTTACCTTCATTATAATGAGAACGGTTACAAATATCAATCATTTTTAATCAAAAACTATCATAATCAATCATATTACAATCAAAAGTGAGCAGTCGATGTTTTTTCCTGTTGAAACCTTTCTATTTTTCAGCTGCTGATTTTTCACACATAATCAGCAGCTGAACGAACCACTCCTACCCACAACAAAAAAAGCCAGCCCCCCCACCATCATGGTGAAAGGACTGGCTTACTATACCCGAATTACTCGTGAGACTCTTCCTGAGAAGCTTCAGGATTTTCTGCGCTTTTCGGATTCGGGTTTATATATTGATAATCTGAACGATCGATTTGTTTATAGCCTTCTGGTTTGTAGAAACGAAGTAAGTCTTCATATACTACTTTATCTGAAAGTTCGAGACGTTTCGTAGCTTCTTTAGACGCATCTTCACATGCGTTGCTTCCTTCTTCTACAGGTTGACCCGTTTCGTTATCGTAACATACTCCTTTGATATCAGAGTATTCAGGAGTAATGACGTCTCCATTTCTGAAAGGTACGATTTGTTTACGATCTTTGGACAGTAAGTCCTGACCAAAACTGATAAAGTCCCTGTTATCCACACCAAGAAGGTTGAATAGTGTTTCACGGACGTCTATTTGACCGCCGTATGTGTGATTGACTTCACCCTCGACCCCTGGAGCAATGATGAATAACGGAACGCGCTGAAGCTGTGCATTTTTGAAATCTGTGATTTCTTCGCCTGTGACTTGTTCCATTGCTTTATTATGGTTTTCAGAAATACCATAGTGATCACCGTAAAGGACGATGACGGTATCATCATATAGTCCACTTTCTTTCAGATCATTAAAGAATTGTTCCAAAGCTGAATCCATATAGTGGGCCGTTTGGAAATAACGGTTCACTACACCATCGCCAAATTGACCCGGTTCGAAGTCTGTATCATTCTCATGACGATCGAACGGGAAGTGGTTCGATAGGGTAATGAATTTCGTATAGAACGGCTGTGGTAATTTTTCAAGCATCGGCATGGATTCTTCAAAGAACGGCTTATCCTTCAATCCATACGGAAGCTGCTCTTCCGGATTACTCATATCATAATACGTTGCATCGTAGAACTCATCATATCCCATCGTTCGATACATTTCAGAACGGTTCCAGAACGTTTTATAGTTTCCGTGGAACGCTGCTGAAGTATATCCTTCACCTTTTAAGATTCCAGGTGCTGATTGCAACGTGTTGTTGGCGTTCGTCATGTAGACGGCACCCTGAGGTAATCCGTATAATCCATTCTCCATGATGAATTCGGCATCGGATGTCTTCCCTTGACCAGTCTGGTGGAAGAAATTATCGAAATAGATCGCATCTTCTTTTTCCACTAATGAGTTAAGGAATGGCGTTACCTCTTGCCCATCGATTTCTTTCCCGATCACAAAGTTTTGCAGGGATTCCATCGATACATAAATGACGTTTTTCCCTTTTGCTTTACCGAAGTATTCAGGGTTTGGGTCCACTTTGTTTGCTTTCACAAAGTTCTCTACTTCTGATACTTCATTACTGTCTGCCAGGGCACGCTTGGCAGATGTCTTGGAATTCTGGATCACATCATAAATCGTAAAGTTGTGTGTACCAAGATACTTCACAAGATAGTTACGGTCAAAGCTTCGTGTCAATAGTTCTGGACGGTCGATTTCTGCAAGGCCAAGGTTCAGTAAGAACACAAGGACTGCTGATGTCATGACCGCGAATACTGAACGGAAACGTAATTTTTCTTGTGGTTTCACTTTCTTCATAATCATCAGTCCAATGATTATGAACAAGTCAGAGAAGTACAGGATATCGATAGGACTCAATAATTCCAGTGCACTTCCTCCAAGTCCGTTATTCGTCTTCGCCTGAAGTAATACCGGAACTGTAATGAAGTCATTAAAGAAACGATAGTATACGACGTTCGCATAGAGGACAAAGGACATCAGGAAGTTAATGACGATGAATGCGATATACCGACCCTTGCCTTTCCAGAATAATGCGAGAGCAAAGAATAAGAGAGCTGAGCTTAATGGGTTAAGAAATAAAAGAAAATGCTGAAGTGCATTTTGTATTCCTAGATTAAATTCGGCTAAATATACCGCGTAGGTCTTGATCCAAAACAATACGACGACTGTAAAGAAGAACGATAACTTCCCACTGCGTATATCTTCAACCTGTCTTTTAAAGAAGTTCATACTTCATCACCTTTTTTATTGTATTTAATTTGTAGCACTTATTAGCATCATTTGAGTAAGGAAATGTTAAGCGAATGTAAATCCAATCGAATCAACAACGAGTATTATAACAAAAATTGATTTCATGTGTATAACAATTTGCGGTAAATGTATCAAAAATATTTCATGGGGATTCGACAAACGCTGCTAATTACGGTGCGGAATCCTTATCTGACAAGGGTTAAGGAATTTTGAACAAGAAGTGAACGCCCCATATATTCCCACTATGGTGGTTGAATATACTTCCATTGTTAAAAATATCCTTGTTTTGTTTGCTCAGTGTAAACTAATTCCCTATAAATCTTTACGTAAAACATAAACGACTAATGAAATTATTACCAGTAAGCAAAGACCTTCCCCTTTATTTTGCTCCATCCTTACATATTTACCTTTTGAAAATCGGACTTATCGAGCTCTTTTACTTTGTTTTCCTTCAATGGGCGGTAGGCCGCCTTGAATTTCTTTTTATAATAGGACTGTCCGCTCGTTGCCTGTACATATCCTTCGATCATGAACGAAACCGATAGCATCGTCGCAGAAAAAAACAGGATCGGCGTCAACGGTATCCATGGTGCCCCTTGAAGATAGCGAAAGGAATCGCCTATCAGGCCGGACCATTCATACGTAATCGATCTTGGCGGGTCATGTACCATCTGATAGTCCACGTCCGTACCACCCAAGAATAAGGTGAGTAACCCCAGATGTATGAAAATGACGAGTGTTTGCATGAATTGCTGTCCCAATAAAATGACGAGTTTTTCTTTCATGGAAGGTAAGATATGCTTAAAGATGATTCTCCACTTCCCTGCCCCCAATGTTTTCGCACTCAAAACGAATTCCTGCTTGTACACTAGTGACACTTCATTTCCCAGGAGCGCAGATAAGATCGGAACGATAAGCAGCGTTAATAAGAGAATCTCGATGACGAACCGCTCCACGAGGGAAGTGGAAAATCCTTCAAACGGTTCCCAAAGGACCGGCTGCAGCAAAAAATAAGCAAGAATCGTCAAAGGGATGTAATGGAAGGAATCGATCCATCCATTGATGTATTTTTTATACTTCATCAGAAAGGTTCCCAGTATCAAACCAAGGGGAATCGATAAAAATACCCTTAAGAAGGCAATCACAAAGGCCGTTAAGATTGTATATTTTGCCCCGATGATGATTTTACCGAGCAAATCAAGCCCTTGGGCATCCGTCCCGAATGGAAATAACCACTTCGGTGAAATCGGGGAAGATTCCACGACAACGCCTTCTTCAGAGATAAAATACAATCTTCTGATCTCGTTCCCCCACACAAACGAATAGAAGAAGCTTGACACAATCATCACAGAAATGAAAGTGAATCCAATTAGAAAGAATGGGTTTTTCCATACGCTTTTCTTCATATTAAATTTCCTCCCCTTTGTTGGCCTTTTTAGAGAGCACGATCTCTCCAACCGTATAGAAGACAAACAGAGGAATGAAAATCGAAAGAATCGCGATTGTAAACATTTTCGGCTGTAGCGTCGACTTCAGGAAACGGGTGATCCCGGCGATATTGAATAAAAGCTCCAGAACGAATAAATTGGACAGCATGAACCATACTGTTTTCTTCGATTGAAAAAAGACGGAGATAATGGCATTCCTTAATATATGGAATGTTAAGATCACCAGTTTCCCCAATCCGATTGATTGAGCAAGTGTCACATAGTCTTTTCCTTCTTCCCTTTCAAAAGAAAGGATTGAAATTCTGAACAGCTGTACCGTAGGCAATACTGCCAACACAAGGATGGGAAGAAAATACGCTTTTTCCGTTGCTACGGAAGCAATCTCAAAAAACAGGATGCCTGTCTGCTTGTACAGATAGAGGACAATCAGCTGTGATAGCAGGATGACCAGAACATCGGGCATTGATTCGAATAAATATAAGAAGAATTTGATTCGATTTCGTTTTTTCTGTGAAAACAGCATGGTGAAAATCGTGAGGAGGATACTTAAGAAACTTGCGAGAAGAAAAGCGGAAAATAAAATGATTAGTGAATAGAAGATCGGTTCCCATAAATAAGGGAACAGGTCACGTTCCTTCTCTCCACCGATTACCACGTATGTTAAATCCCCGGCGTGAAACAGGGCATATACAATTTCTTTTACGGATTGCCAGTACGCCTGCAAGTTCAATTCCCGCTCGCCAATACCCGAAAGCAGGACGGGCAGGCCGCCTATAAAAATGATCCCTATGATCGATAATAGGAATTTAACTACTACACCACCTATAACTTTCAATACTCTGTCCTCCGGTTTACAATGTTACTTTTAATAGTATCATAGAACGGAAGATTTTATACATTTTTTCCCTTTTATTTAAAAAAAGGGGAAAAAGACCGGAGTCCCCTATATGGACTCCGGTCCTTTTGCAATCAGATTTTGGACAATTTATTCAACACAAATGTTTCGACCACTTCTGCTACTCCGTCTTCCATATTGGAAGATGTAACGTAATCCGCCTTTTCCTTCATGTCATCCGGGGCGTTACCCATGGCGACTCCGAGGCCGGCAAATTCAATCATGGTCAGATCATTGTAGCTGTCCCCGATGGCAATGACTTCCTCGGGCTTGATTCCCATAGGTTTGATCAGATAGTCAAGGCTTGCTCCTTTTGTGACACCAAGCTGGGTGAATTCAAGGAAGAAGGGCTTTGATCGCATCACGCTGAGTTCACCGTCAAGCTCGGCTTGTAGCTTTTTCTCCACTTCTGCCAGATAATCGGCTTCTTTCAGCATAAGAGCTTTCACGACCGGTCCCGTGATCGCTTCCTTAAAATCCGGAACGACTTTCACCGGTAGGCCCGTCAGGTCACTTTCTATGGAAGCAAATTGATTTTTTTCTTCTACTATAATGGCGTCTTCTGCATAAGTCAGAATACCTACATCTTCTCGCTTACTTATGTCATATAAGGAATGTGCCGTTTCAGCTGAAAGGGTTCGGCTGTATTTCTCTTCCTTTGTCTTGCAATCTATGATTTTCGATCCGTTGAAAGGGAGAATGTAGCTTCCGTAATGATCGAGTTTCAATTCTTCCGCTACCCAACGCATTCCCTGGGTAGGACGTCCGGATGCAAGGACGACTTTCACTCCGGCTTCCTGCGCCTGTATGAGGGCATCTTTTGTGCGGTTTGAAATCGTTTGGTCATCCCGTAGTAATGTATCATCTAAATCAAGTACGATCATTTTATAGCTCATTAAGAACATCCTTTCAGGAAATTCAATTTTATATTATCTTACTATAACATCTATTGGTGATTTTGAAAAAGGGTTTACCTTTATGCGATTGGAAAGAGCGAGTGCAGGTTGATTTCCGCTGCAGGTGCTCGCTTTCTGCGGGGCGTGAGGATTGAATAGATTCATTAGCATTATGGTATGCTGAAAGAAAAACTGAAAGCGGGAACAGAATGATTACGACATATTTTGAAAAAATCCAGGAAAAACTTCACGTGGTTCAAACGAAAGAAGCAGACAAAATGGCCAGTCTTGCCCAACGCATTTCTTCCTGCATCCAACAAGACGGTATCATCCACCTTTTCGGGTGCGGACACTCTCACATCCTCTCTGAAGAGGTCTTCTACAGAGCAGGTGGACTGGTTCCCATCAACCCGATTTTGATTGAGCCCCTCATGCTCCACGAAGGAGCCGTACGGTCTTCTCAATTAGAAAGAGCAGAAGGATTTGCGTCAGAGTTCATGAGTGGAGAGGATATTCAGCCTCAAGACGTGGTGATCGTCCTCTCTACCTCTGGAAAGAACCCTGTTCCTATCGACGTTGCTCTTCATGCGAAGGAAAAGGGCGCTTATGTTGCTTCCATCAGCTCCTTTGACTACGTAGAAAAAGAAACATCAAGGCATCCAAGCGGGAAATTTCTTAGTGAAGTAGTGGATCTTGCCATGAACAATCACTCCGTCGTTGGGGATGCTGTCATGACCGATGAACGGGTGGCTGTTCCATTTTCACCTTCCTCAACCGTCGTCGGAGCTGCGATTTTGAATAGTATCATGGCCGGTGCCATCGGACACATGGCGGAAAGAGGGTTTGAGCCGCCTATCTTCATCAGTGGAAACGTGGATGGTGCAGGGGATCATAATGAAAGGTTGATCGAGAAGTACCGCAGACGGATTCCCCTGTTAACAAAAGGACTGTAATCAAAAAGGAGCAGGATCCCTATTTAAACGGGGCCTCTGCTCCTTTTTTCACATTCTGTCGAGGTTGATTTTAAACTTATATTTATCGGCTCGATATACGGATCGTACCAATTCAAAAGGGGTCCCGTCTTCCAGGAATGAATCCCGTTGGATGAAGAGCACCGGCTCCCCGCTTTTCACCTTCAGATGCTTCGTATCCGCTTCTGTCACAATTGCCGCTTCCACTGATTGGGTGGCATGACTGATGCGAAGGTTCAGCTCTCTTTCGATATAGTGATACAGGGATTTCTCCAATGTTTCCTGATTCAATCCAGGAAGCAGCTTGACGGGTATATAACTCGTCTCCAATGCCATCGGTTCGCCGTTTGCAAGGCGGATCCGCTTCATCGTATACACAAGTTCTTCTTCCTCCAGTGAAAGGAGCTCCCGGATATCCTCTGATGCCGGAGAAATTTCGAAATGCAATAATTTATTCCCAGGCTCGAGTCCCCTGCTTTTCATATCTTCGCTAAAGCTTGTCAGTCCTTGGAGGCTTTGTTCGATTTTCCGATGGGAGACGAAGGTGCCCCGCCCTTTCTCTCTATATAAGACATTCTTATTCACCAGATTGGTAATCGCCTGTCTCACGGTCATCCTGCTGATTTTAAATGACTCAGCAAGTTCCCGTTCGGATGGAAGGGCGTCCCCCGGTTTGAGCTCTTCAGACTGTATTAAGTGGTTAAGGTGTTCTTCTAACTGATAATACAAAGGAAGAGGAGAATTTTTATTAACCACGAACGGTTCTCCTTTCGATATAACGGATTTAAGCTCTATTTTATTATATCTATCATGTAAAAAGCAGACAACGTTCCGATGAGGGCAAGCCCGGTACGGTCAGCAGTCTCCACTTATTTCAGCTTTCTCAGCTCGTCTGCGACAAATTCCACATCTGTTCCTACAATGACTTGAAGGTTCCGATTATTCACCTTCATCACACCTTTCGCACCGTGAGCTTTTAACGCTTTTTCGTCTACCAGTGTGACATCATTGATTTCGAGACGTAACCGAGTGGCACAGTTATCGATGACGGCCAGGTTTTCTTTTCCACCGAGATCTTGAAGGAAATGCGAAGCCATGATCTCGTACTTACCATTCCCGCCTGAGTTCTTAACTGGTGCCCCCACATCTTCATCATCTTCACGACCAGGAGTTTTCAAATTGAACTTCTTGATCAAGAAAGTAAATAGGAGGAAGTAGATGATCCCGTAGAGAATCCCCACTCCGAGTAATAGCCAAGGCTTTTGACCGATGCTGAAATTAAGGATGTAGTCAAAGGCACCCGCCGAGAAACCGAATCCATGATGAATGCCAAGTACATAGGTAACGACCATAGAACTCGCCGTCAGGACAGCGTGAATCCCGTAAAGGACAGGAGATAAGAACATGAAGCTGAATTCTATCGGCTCCGTGATCCCTGTTAAGAAGGAAGTGACGGCGAGTCCGATCAACATCCCCGCTACGTTGGCACGCATGTGTTTTTTTGCCGTCACGATCATGGCGAGACACGCTGCCGGAAGACCGAACATCATAATCGGGAAGAATCCGGTCTGGAAGGTCCCGGCTGTAGGATCCCCTGCGAAAAATCGGGGAATATCCCCTTTCACGACTTCACCCGCTGCATCTTTAAATGTGCCGAATTCAAACCAGACGAGGGTATTCAACACATGATGCAGTCCAACCGGAATCAGGAGACGGTTTAGCAGGCCGAACACACCCACTCCCGTCGCACCTGCCCCGATGATCCATTCACCGATGGAATTGATCCCGCTCTGGATCGGCGGCCAGATGATGCCGAAGATCCCTGCGAGTACAACCATGGATGCAGCTGTCACAATGGGAACGAAACGTCTGCCTCCAAAAAATCCGAGCCATGCCGGAAGTTTAATATCATTGAAACGGTTATATAATAAACCTGCCACCACACCGGATATGATTCCGCCGAAAATCGCCATATCTGAGTCCGGGTCAAGGGCTTTTAACCCTCCAGTTAATACCAGATAACCAATGGCACCTGCCAATCCGGCTGTACCATTTCCATCTTTCGAAAATCCGATGGCCACCCCGATGGCAAAGATTAGTGCTAAATTTTTAAATATAGCATCGCCTGCTTCAGACATGAACGCGATACCCAGCAGATCATCCTGACCCAATCTCAGCAGTAATGCAGCTGCAGGCAGAACCGCGATGGGAAGCATGAGCGATTTACCGATTCGTTGTAAGAAACCTAACATACTATTCTCTCCTTTTATTTCATTTGAAAGCGCTTAGGAAAAATCATATCATTAAAAAGGAATAGAAGTCTATACCAATTCATCTATTGGGACTTATTGCTTTATTGATTCGGATAGGTTACCCGTCGCATTTCATATTTGAAATATTTTTCCCACTTTCTAACTGGTATAGACATCTATACTTACTGGTGGTATTGTAGAATGGTAAAGTACTCAAGGAGTGATTTCAATGACCTCAAATATAGAAAAACTGCTAATACTGAATGGAACAATCTATGCAGAAGATACAGTGTATGAAAAAGGGTATATCAAAATTGAAAACGGAATGATCACCGAAATGGGTGAACGTTCTCCTTTAACAGATACAGAAGGGTACAAAGTGATTTCCCTTCCCCATGGGTATAGTGTGGTCCCTGGAATGATAGATATTCATATTCATGGCGTAAATGGAGCCGATACCATGGATGCGACCAGGGAAGCCCTTGATACGATGACAGGGACTCTTCCGAAAGAAGGAACCACGAGCTTCCTTGCCACAACAATGACAGAAGGATCGGAGCCGATCGAAAAAGCATTGAAGAATACCGCCGATTATATGGCCAATCATCAAAAAGATGGTCAGGCGGAAATTCTCGGCCTTCACTTAGAAGGACCGTTCATCAATCCGGACCGTGCAGGCGCACAACCTCTCGATCGAATCCAAAAGCCGAGCGTTGACACATTTAAACGCTGGCAGGCACTATCTCAAAACCACATAAAAGTAGTCACGCTCGCCCCCGAGCTTGATGACGATTACGAATTGATCCGTTACTTAAAAGCAAACGGGATCGTCTCTTCAGTGGGCCACTCCAGTGCAACCTTCGATGAAGTCGGGGAGGCCATCGATGCCGGCTTATCCCATGTGACCCACTTGTTTAATCAAATGTCGGGACTCCATCATCGTGAGCCGGGGATCGTCGGAGCATCCTTCCTGCGACAGGAACTGATGGTGGAATTGATTTCAGACGGCATCCACGTCCGGCCTGAAGTGATTCAACTTGCTTTCAATCAGATCACGGATGAACGTTTAATCCTCATTACCGATTCCATGAGGGCGAAATGTCTGAAGAATGGTCAGTATGATCTCGGCGGTCAGATGGTGACGGTCAATGACGGCAAAGCCATGTTAGATGAAGACACATTGGCAGGAAGCGTACTGAAAATGAAGGATGCCTTTTCAAACATTCAATCATTCACAACAAGTGATATGAGAAGTGCGATTAAAATGACAGCTGAGAATCCCGCCAAACAATTAAATGTTTTTAGCCGGAAAGGAAGCCTCGCACCCCTGAAAGATGCAGATATCGTCCTATTAGATGAAAACAAAGACGTATACACCACGATATGCAAAGGGAAAATAGCCTATATTCGAGAGGATGACACTCATGAAACGAATTGAAGTAAAAGACTACCAGGAAATGAGTCAAGTCGCTGCAGACTATCTATTATCCAAAGTGAAATCATCTGAAAATCTGACCCTGGGACTGGCCACAGGGGGTACCCCAAAAGGGCTTTACGAGGCACTGATTGATGACCATGAGCAAAATGGGACGTCTTATCGACATGTATCTTCCTTCAATCTGGACGAATACATCGGACTACCCCGTCAACACCCGAACAGCTACTATCAGTACATGAATGAGAACCTATTCAGGCACATTGATATCGATTCTGGAAACATCCATATTCCTTCAGGAGATGCGGCGGACCCCGAAAAAGAATCCAATGCGTATGATGAAAAAATCCGTTCCCACGGCGGCATCGACATTCAAGTACTGGGGATCGGCAGCAACGGTCATATCGGATTTAATGAACCCGGGACTTCTTTTGACTCCAGCACTCATGTTGTGGAACTTGCCCAATCAACCCGGGAGGCAAATGCCCGTTATTTTGATTCAATCGATGAAGTACCGACACATGCGATTACGATGGGAATCTCATCGATCATGAAAAGCAGGGAAATTCTCCTCCTTGTATCAGGCGAAGCGAAACAGGAAGCACTAAGAAAATTAGTAGAAGGCACTATTTCCGAAAGCTTCCCTGCTTCTATTCTGAATGATCATGACCATGTAACGGTGATCGCTGATGAAAAAGCTTCGGCACTCGTAAAAGGGTTCGAATTAGCCAATAAAGATGTGAAGTAACGAATGAAGGCTGATCCATATCTGGAAAGCGGTGAGTGGCTCGCCGCTTTTCCATTGCTAAAAAATAATTTTTAAAAAGCATTGACGAACACTCTGAACTTTCTTATAATAAATCTTGACCGATTCACGGGGCATTAGCTCAGCTGGGAGAGCGTTTGGCTGGCAGCCAAAAGGTCAGCGGTTCGATCCCGCTATGCTCCATACACCTGAAACCCTTGATATTCAAGGGTTTTTTTATATTCCCTCAATTTTCTCTTTTTCCCTTGTATATCCCTTCACCTTCACAAGTCCACATTTGTTTTCAGACATTCCTTTGATTTTTATGTTTCTCCATTTCTTTCTCCAAGCCCCGAACAGCCTCATGGTCCGCATTCGGCCAAAGATGGCCATAATATCGGAATGTGGTTTCTATATCTTCATGACCTAATCTTTCCTGCACCAACTTGGGTTGTGCTCCGCTTCGAATGAGCAAGCTAGAGTGCGTGTGTCTTAGTTCGTGAAACGTAATCCTCCTCACGTTCGCCTTTTTCATCAGATTATATAGTTGCCTGCGCACATTAGATGGATTTTGGAATCCGCCATCCATTTTTGGAAATACCAGGGCAAGTTCATGGTGATAATCTTTACCGATTCGCTGTTTCATCATATCTTGCTTTTCTTTGTGCACCTTCAGTTTTTCTACCAGGTACGTGGGTAAGGACAACGTTCGGTAACTCTTTGGAGCTTTCGGTAGAAGCTCCGGCTCTCCATTTTCATCATAGGAAACACTTCTTGTTACAGTGACTCTTTTCCCATCCAAATCTACATTGAACCAAGGAAGGGCAAAGACCTCCCCCTGCCTTAACCCAGTCGCAAGGGTAAAGTCATACATTACATCTTTCCCCTCTTTTTCAGCTACTGCTAAGAATTGATCGACCTCTGCATAACTCCAAGGGTGGGCTATGCGGATGGGATCTTTTGGCTTATTCTTAATGGCTTTGATCGGGTGTTCCGTTAAGACCCCATTTTCGATTGTAGCTTGAAAGAAACTCGATAGGAATTTGTGAATGCTGCTGATCGTTTTTTGAGCATATCCATCTCGTTTCAGTTTGGCATAAAACTCCTTGATGTCTTGAGTTGTAACGTCTGAAAGGTATTTACCCCCGAAGAATGGACAGATGTGCTTCTCCATAAAGTAACGGCCTGCTTTGAATGTTGTGGGTCTGACTTTTTGGAAGTACTCGACTTCTAACCATTTAGTCGCATATTCGAAGAATAAGATTTCCTCCACCTCTACATCATTTTTGCTGGAAGTCCCGTTTTGATTCATTTCACCTTGATAACTTCTATTTAACGTTACTTGTGATCTAAACTCTTCTGCTTCTTTACTTGACTTGAAAGTCTTTTGAAGTTGTTTCCTATTTCCTGTCACAGGATCAGGCGCACCGTCATACCTTACCACCCAACGTTTTTTATTTCCTTTTCCTTTCGTCTTTACACTAGCCATAAGCTTAACTTACCTCCTATTTTAGGTAAGCACGTGGTCATCAACAGTATGAACACATGCCACCAAATATATAATGCAATGCCCTTTATCAAACCAGAGGTGAAAATTCTAATTACCTGCAATATTTAAAAATAAAAAAGGCAAATAGATTGATAAAACAATCCATTTGCCAGTTCTTCTGTGCAAATTATTCCTATTAATATTTACAGTAGTCACTTACCCGACCTAGAATGGTTATTTCATTTATTGATGATATTCATTCTTCTGAACCTGCGATTTACCTATACGTCTCAATAGCTTGTTTGAATTATGACATACAGCTGGAATTACTCTTTTACTCAAAACTCTATCTTTAGCTATATACAATATCACTGCCTAGGTTATGTATAGAGTAAGAAGTGTTTCAAAGTTTTTAACGCCCTAATCTTTCTTGTATGAACTGAGGATGTGCTCCACTTTGAACCAGCCTGCTCTCGTGTATATTACGCAATTCATGGAAATTGATTTGCCATACGTTTGCCTTCTCTATCAGCCTATATAATTGAAATCGAATACTTGAAGGGTTACGTAATCCCCCATCCATTCTGGGAAATACAAGGTCAAGCCCATGTCGATAATCTTCCCTCAGTCGTTGCTTAATTTCATTTTGTTCCTCTTTATGCTTCTTCATTTTCTCGACCAGGGATGGAGGTAGGGATATCGTACGATGGTGACTCCTGGATGTACTAAGATCAGCCCCTCCATTTAAAAAGAAGGAAACGCTTCTTGATACTGTAACGGTCCCCTGTTTTAAATCCACATTGAACCAAGGTAGGGCTAAAACCTCCTCCAGTCTTAATCCTGTGGAAAGCGTAAAGTCATATAATAGACCTTTTCCTTCTTTATCAGCTACTGCTAGGAATTGACTTACTTCTTTTAAACTCCAAGGTCGTTTATTACTTAACTGTTGGTTTTGCATCCGCTGCTTGGGTTTACTTTGAATAATTAAGTATTCTCTTTTACCTTCCTTTCCCCTCTTATCCGATACTGGAGTATGTTTTCTGACATACCTAGCTTTCAAACATTTCTTGTTTATATTTCCTTCATGATTATTATTTTTCATAGCTCAACTTCCCCCCTGTTTTAAATAAAATTCAAACGCACAATTGTTGGTTAAGAATTGTTTGATTTTTCTTCTAACCAATTGAAAAATTCATTGCGAAGAGCTCTCATATTTCGTCCTAAGATGTTAATCAAAGGAAAATCTTTCTCTCGCATTAGTTTATACGCAGTAGGTTCTGAAACACCAAGTATTTCAGCAATATGACTTGCTTTAAGAACAATTGGATAACTCTCAATCGACTTTCCCAATGTCTCCCCTCCTTATATTGAAATTGATTATTACTATATGTCGTGATTAAAGTAATTCTATTCCCTCATAACTATCTTTCCTCCTAACAAAAAAAGGACAAACGTATTGTGTAAAATCCACAATACATTCGTCCAGTCCTTCTGTACAAAATGCATTAATTCTTATCTCATTAATATTTATTTCTTATTTTAATTATAAGTTTTTTGATAGAGTGAAGGCAAACAGAGGGGATAATTTTTTTTCAGTTTGAATAGTTGTTGTTCAATATGTGTAATATGTGTGATAAGGAGTTGATTGTATGGAAATTGAATTATCACAATTATTTGAAGTTCCTGATGATGTCGTTCTCCATATTGAAGATATATCTGACCTAACTGGTATGCACCCAGAATCAGTTCGCCGCTGGTGCCGAGATGGAAAGATGGCTTCATATTGTTTTGGAAACAAGTATATTGTAACCGGGCATGACTTTAAAGTATTTATGAAAGCTGCTCGTGTAAAACCTAAGTGGGCGCGGGAGTGACTATATGGGCAAACATTATGTTGTATTATCATTCTTTAAAACACGAAAAATTGATTATGTCTTTAATGCAGACGAGATGACAATTGTTTTTCCATGTCCCCATTGCTGGGAAAACACAACCATGGATGCAGTGACGAGTGAATGGAACTGTCTTCAATGTAAAAAAGATGGAAACATCTTTGACTTAATACATATCACAAAACTTGAACCCATCTCCACAAAGGTAGATACCTTTGACCCGGTAAAAGAACGAGCTCAAATTAATAAAAAATTTGAGCTAATTTTAGGAAACCCACCTAAAGAAAAATTACATACATTGCTTATTGAGATCCAACATAAAGTAAATGCAGTTCTTGATTTTTATATAAAATAATATTAATACATTACTAGATGTTCTAATTATTGTGAAGTGCAAAATTTAAATTTTGTACAGAATGTGGTCATAAAAATAGAATCTCACCAGAATAAACGCGGTAGCCCTCCTTTTTAAAAATTTGTTGCTTAGTATATGTCTACTTCGCAATATAAATGTTACTTCGCAATTTGGCCTAATTACTGGAGATAATTTAGTACTTATAATCAATGTTATAAAACCTTTGCAATAATCTTCCCATAACGCCCCCGTTTAGCTTAATAAGGTTTTATTTATTCTCTCTTCCTTTTATCAACCTAAGAAGTTATCTACAAATAAGGGAGGAGTTTAAAATACGAGATCCGTTAATCCCGAGGCAAGTAATACCAAGGCAGTCAAGAGGTGCTTTTGTACTATAAATAAGTGGAAAAGAGCAAAGGATTTCTCCCTCGCTCAAAGCTAGGTGTAGGTGTTACTGTGTGATGATATTTTATAAATAAGTTAATAACAAAGTAAATTGTATTTTAACCAATAATTTACTAAAGAAAGTAATTTTTTATTTTGGCTTTATTTCACTTCTTATTTGATCTGATGTTTTATTACACATGTCATTAAACTTCATTATTACCTTCATAGCGATGATATCGTCTATATTAGGATTAATTGATAATAATGCGGTTGATATCTGGGCTAACGAAATACCTGTTAATTGAATCGGTAAAGCATTCCCGTAAAAAGAGCTTCCAAAAAGATAAAACGACTTCTGATCTACTTTTTCTTGCAAAGAAAGGCTCTCATACATTCCCATAGGGCTAGTGTGAACTTGAGTGTTAGCCTGACTATAGTAAATATTTAAGTTATTTAATTCTGCTTCTGTTTCCAAATCAGAGAAGAATATTTTCTTTTTTCTAGGAAATAATGGGTGAGCCCACATATTAGCCTCTTTAAAATTATCTCCGTATTTCTTTAATATTTTTTCTCTAGTGTCAGTTAAATCTTTAAAATAACCCTTTTCTACTTTTTCAGCAGAAAGTTTTCTTGCAAACTTCCATTCTTCTATTAGTGAATAATCCATAAATCTTCCTATTAACTCCAAAGTGAAAGTGGTGTCTTTAATATTTTTCTTTAAGAGTGAAAAAATCACTACATTTTCATGCAAACTTCTCCATCTTGCCAACGCACCGTCCGGATAACCATTTTCAACTAGTGAAAATATTTCTTTGCTGATTAAAACAGCTCTAGATTGCAATTTTAGCAATACCGAATATATTTCCAGTTCTTTTAGATCAAATTCATCTTCATTGAATCTATCCAGTAAATCAGTAGATATTTCAGTAGATATGACAATGATTCCATGTAAGAGAGACAGTGCTTGATACCATTTAGATTCTAAAAGCTCACAATACTCTCGCTGCTCTTTCTTATTTTCTGAATATAAATTATCTAAATTAGATATCATCGATTTAAAAATTGACCCGGATGACTTTTCTGTAGATTCTTCAATAATTGAAGGTAATTCATCCATGAGTTTATTAATCTTCTCTGTGGGATTATCCATTTCAGGAAATTCTTTTAGTTTATTTGAAATGAGTTGATTAAAGGAATCTTGAATAATTTTAATAGTTACATCCTCCTATCCAGGTAAATCCATTCTTATATCACCTGTTTATGTTTCTCTGAACAGGTTCTCCTCTTTCAACTTGTTTAAATGCTGTTCTAATTTGTGACATCAACTCAAAATAAAAACCTGTTCCCATTAACTGACTTTGTTTTTCTTCTTGTTCCCTCTCACTAAGAAAGACGTATAATCTATCTAACCTCTCTTTGTAAGATGAAGCCCCATCTAACTTGGCTATAAAATCCAATGTCCTTTGGGCTGGTTCTTTCATTCCACCTGCTCCTGAATATTTTCTTCTTGCACTCGGAGTCATCCAATGCTTAGACCATTTGAGAATTAGCTTTAAAGTAGATTTATATTCTTCCTCTTTATTTATCATGGAGATACCTCCCAACTTCAAATTGTCAAAATACAATTATATTTTACCATATTCATCCAAAAAAAGAGGACATAGAGTTTACTTCTAAGTATTTCACTTCAGAGGTACACAACGTATAAATTCAATAGTCTCAAGCATACGAATTCGCACCATTATTCGTATGCTGTTTTTTATTGATATTACAGCATACCTTTTGCTTTTGAGTGCCTTTACGTATCTAACCCTTCGCGCACGTTTCCGCAACACTGAAATATATATTGTAGTTTATAAAAATGGCACAAAAAACATAACGAATTTTGTCCATTATGGTTATAATTCTTACAAAAGGGTTTCAAATTTGTAGCAAATTTACTGATTGAAAAACGGATTTTCTTCAATTAACGCCCCCTTTTGTTTAAGAATGATTTATTCTTCATCTTTTAATAATTTTAAAAGATCCTCACTTATTTCTATACTTTCTATTTCATAATCATCAAATTCTTGTTCATAAACCTCTTCATTTATTAGCCCTTTAATAAAACTTTCAAAATTGTTCGCTAGGAAAGTAATCTTATAATCGTTTTCCTGATCTATAAAAACAACCGATGGCTCTCCATTAGGACCACACTCTCTATAATCAAGAAAAACCATATGATGACCAGCAGATGGACAGTCACAAATTGCAACTCCTATATCTGGATACTCCCACTCTTCAATCCAAAATCTACTACCGAAATTGCCTCCAAGTGAAGAACTTTTTTCGTATCCAACCCCATAAATCCCTGTTATAGCAATATGATCATTTGCCCAACTTGTAGGAGTATTTGTAGGAAAGCAATTATTTATTGGGGTTCCTCCATTGTGCTTTTTCATTAGCCAAATATAAGATTCAGGGAGTTTATACCCTAGATCATTTTCTATTTTATTAATGACTTCATTTGTAGGCGGTTTTGAAATATACTCTTTCTTTGCATATTCACTATCATCCCAGAATATATCAACATTAAAATTTTCAAAATAACTCACTTTTAAATCCCCCTATTCTATAAAACGCTTATTAAAAATTATTGCTCATATTTTTCAAAGAATTCAGCACTTGCTGCCTGTAATTCCTTGCTCAACTTTCGCACCCGTTAGCGAAACAAGAATTCCCTTTTCTCGTCAGTATATTCTCCATTAAAATCAGTAAGACATTCTAATAAAGCATTGGCATCAGAAGGTAATTTTTCTTCTAGATTAGACCAGCCAATAAATTGTATTCTCATTGGTAGCTCAATAAGACCTGTTATTGCATCCCAAAAAGCATTCCAGTTCTCACCATAGAAATCAGGAAATTCAAGGGATTCTTTTAATAATAAATGTCATCCTTTTGATGTTTTAATACTAGATACATCAATTGTTAACATCGTTTGTTCGCCACTCAAATTAAACACCTCAATTAAAGTAATGCCCCCATTAGCGCAATAAGCAGGAACTATAAAACGTGTAGATTTTCGATTTTAAAAGACAATACATTATTATATGAGTCTATAACGGCTTCACAAGATAGTGTTAAATCGCTTTGTTGATTATCAACCCAGAGGTCAAATTCGATAGCATATCCTGAACCCTCATCGTACTTATAATAATATACGGTCTCATAAGCAAATTCAGGTGGAACCGTTAATGAACCCCAGTAATTCAACTCTTCTTTAATGTCCTCGATTGTAAGTTCATCTATTAATTTTGGGTGAATTTTCTTGAAATCACCATTTACAAAATCTAAAACAGTCTCCCTTAGCAATAACTTTAATTTGTCTTTTATGTCCATAGTTTCACCACATTCTTACAGGCTTTCAATTAAAGTTCTTTGTTTCTGCATTAACTTTCTTCTTCAAGTATTCTGCTCCGTTAATCCAATAATTGAAAAAGATCAATAGCCAGATCAATTAGTTATTCTTCGGTTCTTGCCCTCTTTAACAGGAGATTGATTTTCCCAAAATATATTCCTAGAAAAAACAAATCCGTTGGAACATTGTATTTAATTGTAAGTTTCTGTATTAGTCGCGGGCTGAGAACAACTTTAACTAAGTCTGAAAAACAATTCGTAACTGTTTTCAAAGATCAAATGACATTTGTTCCTCTGGATTTTTATTTAGTCTTCCTCTTTTCAATAAATCGTCCCCTCTAATACCCTTTTCATATCTTCTTTTAATTGTTGAGTAAGGTAATTCTGCTTCTTTTGCCCAAACACTCAATGGCTTTTTTTCACCATTAATTTCAATATGTTTGTACTGTGATCCTATTGGAGACAACAAGTGTTCTTCCTTGCAGCCGGTATAAATTCTTCTTTGCAGAGTTTTATATGGGAGTCCACTTATCTCAGCCCATTCTGCGATAGTCTTCGTTTCGCCTTTAATAGTTATAAAATGATTATTTCTTTTGTTTCTTTGTTGCTGCACGTCTGTACTCCATTTGCAGTTTTTAGGTTCATAGTTTCCATCTACATTTATACGATCAATAGACAAATCATCTTTATAACCGTTTTCCATCGCCCACATTGCAAAAGCCTCAAATTCCATCCATTCGTCACATACCGAAACTCCTCTCCCACCATATCTATCATAATAATTTAAATCCTGATTTACACACCTTTGCTTCATTAGCGTCCAAATCCTATATAATCTCGACCATCTCATGCCATGAGTTTTACTTGTTTCTTTCTTTTCAAGAAATACACAGTTTTCTGGGTAAAAACCGTCATCCTTGTCTTTCCTAACTAATTCCAAACCTTCTTTATAACCATTTTGTTTAGCCCATTTCACAAAGGTTACAGGATCTTCTTTCCATTCACTGCATATCCATAAATCCTTCCCTTTATATCGGGTATCTACATTACTCCCATAGCACTTTAACCTCATTGTTTTCCAAAGTTTATATATTTTCGTTCTACTTAATCCATGTTTTTTTAAAAATACCATTTTATCCCTCATTTATGTCTTAAATTTAAAAATGAGTCAAAAATAAACTTGATGACTTCTACAAGTCGTTGGGTTACTTTTAACCTTGTTTTATTTGGTTTAAGTCCCATGCATTTTTACTAATACTAGATTGTTACAATTTGATCTTTTGAATAGTTATTCCCTTGCTTATCGGTCCAAATTGTAGTTACTTTAAATTTTCTGAAAGTCCCGCTATGAACAATAACGTGTTCTTCAAAGCTTTTTCCAGGTTCTAGAAACTCATAAGGTACCTTTTCTTTTAATACTATAGCTTTCGAGTCTTCCTGAGTTTCAAAGTCAACATTGTAGGCGGTAACTTTGCCAGAATTCCACAACTTCATTCTGTACTTACCTCTAGAGATGTTCATAATCCTTGCTTCAATCATTGCTTTTGTTGACTCTTCACGCTCTTTTTCTTTGTCTTCCAATTCAAATCTCTTAAGCTTTTCCTCTAACTCGTTTAGCCTAACTTGAACCTTTTTTGTTTTTCTTGAATCCCAGTAAGAGAGTAAAGATAAAAAGAGTGCAATTGTTGGGAATCCATATTTAACTAGATCAATGAACACCTCTTTAAATTCCAACCATAATTTTACGTAATCCATAATTTCCTCCTATTTAAACACCTTCTTAAAATCTTTCATAAGTTGCTTAATAACGTCGTCTTGTAAGTCCATTAAGTTTGCATCAATTATGTAATTATTTTCTTCAATAATTTGCATTTTAGATTTAACAACCTCACAGTCAGTACATTTAAAGAAAATGTTATCAGTATCCTCCTTTTTATCATCACTGTTATTGTCAATTAAGGAGAATTGATCATTTCCACAAACACTACATTTCAAACTTATATTCATTTCTATATCCTTCACAATTTTAGCCCCTTAAAAATTAGTTTACTTCTACCAATTATTTCAAATTACTCCACTTTAGGCAATGTCGATGTTCAATTAAATGGCCCTTTAACGGAAGAATAAGAATCTTAGCTTACTGACCTTTAGAATATCTTCTGTTTTGTCGTTAATGGGGATTTTATGAGTAACTTATAACATAATGAAAAATGCCAAGATCCCTTTTATAACAAGGATCCTTGTCATTTTTCAGACGGAATAACATATATGACATTATATTTGTATTACATAGCAACTGTTTACTCACCTACTAGTCCATCACCATCTCGATCATCCATATACTTATAAAGCCAATGTTATATTTAGGTTATAGGACTTTAACGCTTGTTATTAAAAGAACTACACATATTAGACATATCTAAAATGTCAGGTCTTATTTTGATCTCATCTTCCACTAACGCCCTTTAACGGAAGAACATTTTATTTTCCCTCGATGTAATTGCACTTAAAGCTATTTTTTGTAGATTATCATATATGGGGTACCGCCAACATTTCGGAAATTTCGTACGCTAAGCGAATCTCAATCTAAAATAGTCAATTTCCTGTACGCTAAGGAACCGACTTTATTAGGTTGACTCTTCAAATAAAGCGCCACTTGAAGAAGTCTTTTTATTGACGTGGTGCAAACAACATTACTGATACCCCAGCCAAGCAAATACCAGCACCAACCCTACCATATAAATCAGGTGTTTTTTATCAATGCCCCATCTCCACAGTACAGAAAGAACAATAAATACTCCTCCATAGGCAGCATAAACTCTACCGAACGATGGGAATGATTGAAAAGTAGCAATGACTCCGTATAAAACTAAGGCTACTCCCCCAAAGATCCACAAATAAAGTGGCTTACCTTCTCTGAGACATAACCAAATTAGATAACCACCACCAATTTCAGCTAATCCTGCAACAATGAATAATACAATTGTATAAATCATAAAGCACTCCTTGAACAATCTAATCAATATAGCAATTATTAACGTATCCTTTTTGAACTATGATAATTATTTCAAGCATAGAGTGGTTAACAACAGTTTGGAGGGATAGTATTGAGCGAGGATTTTATATATACAAATCAAATACTTGAAAGTCGAGGTACCGTCGGGTAAATACAGACGTTAAGGATTTTGAAAGATAAAAAAGCTTAATTCCTCATTATTTTTAGTGAGAAATTAAGCTTTTGATTTTCACCAATCGCGCCCTTTTCTGAATAAGCGTGTGCAAGAGATAATGGAAAAATCGTGCTGAAAAAACATCTAATAAAAGTTACAACATATGTGCGATGTCCGAAGCTACTGTTGGATAGGCAAATATCATTTGTTTCATTTCTTTGGTTGAAATTCCAAAACGAATGGCTGTTGCAAAATGATTAATAAGTTCATCGGCTTCATTACTAATCAAATGAGCACCGACAATTTGATCATGATCTTCGTCAATCAGCACTTTAAACGCAGCAAAGTCCTCATTTGTCCGTTTATATGTAAACCAGTCGGAGATGTTTTTCTGCTTTACTTTAATATTCCGACCAGAGTTTTGGGCTTCCTCCTCGCTCATACCTACCGATGCTATTTTAGGTACGGTGAATACAGCAGATGGAATCACGGGATATTCAATTTTTTTGCTGTTCCCTTTCAATAAATTAGATGCTACGACATGAGAATCTGCACTGGCTACAGGTGTGAGGGGCAAGCCATCCGTTGCTGCAGCATCCCCGGCTGCATAGACTTTCGGGTTACTTACACTTTGCAAATACTCATTAACATGGACACCATGTTTTTTCCTTTTTATATTCCCTTTTTCAAGATCCATATCTAAGGCAGGGACCCTTCCTGCACCATGAATAACAATGTCTGCTTCAAACCGAGTTATATCCTCTTTTTTTCGAGCGTACACATGAAACTTTCCTTGTTCTTTTTCAATGGATTCAACGGAATGTTGAAGATGTACCTGTATGCCAATCTCTTTCGACTTTTCTAAAAGGATATCTACAAGATCTATATCAAAATTCTCCAAAGGTCTTTGACCTCTATGGATAATATGAACTTCTGATCCAGCACGTGCCGCGATATGAGCAAATTCAAACGAAATATACCCCCCACCAACAAAGACGATTCTTTGTGGTAATTCATCCAACTCTAAAAATTCATCACTATAAGTAAGATGTTCTTCTCCTTCTATAGGCAAAGGAGTAGGTTTCGCACCACTTGCGATTAAGAAATAACTCCCCTCGAGCACTTCTTTATTCACTTCAAGTTTGTCCTCACTCACGAAAGATGCATTGCCATGATACGTATCGATTCCCTGTTTATTCAATGCTTGCTCTTTTTTTTCCGGGATATGATCTGTAAAGGTTCTTTTAAAGCTCATAAGATCTTTCCAGTTTATGGAGAATCCAGACGGTACCCCATTATTAACCATCCGTTTGTTCCAATCAATTAGTTCGGCAGCACCGTGCAAAACTTTCTTTGGGTCACATCCACGTAGTGCACACGTGCCCCCAAACGGCCTGTCATCGACCATAGCTACGCTCCAACCGGCTTTATTACATTTTGCTGCTGCAATTGAACCCGCAGAACCTGTACCAATAACAATAAGATCGTATTTCTTAATCATTATTATCCTCCTCACAGAATATTGATTCTATAATACGTTTGCCTTATTTCTATCAAATGAAACCCCGTACCTTATCCAGGGTTAGAAAAATCCACCGTCTTGCCTAAACGGTGGATTAATTGTGTTGTTATCCCGCACAACAAGATAATTTTGAAACATCTTTATCAAACGTCAGGGAAGCTAATTTCAATCCCTCTGCCATGGTTAAATATGGAGCTAGGGTTTCACGGAGATCTTCCACAGTTAACCCAAATTTAACAGCCAATGTTGCCCCATAAATCACATCTCCTGCATTTTCTGCCACCACATGAGCTCCTAGTATTTTCAACGTTTTTGAATCTGCAACCAATTTAAACACACCAGTCGTCTCTCTATTTACGAGTGCACGGGGCACTGCATCTAACGGCAATACGGAGGTTTTCACTTCATACCCTTTTTCTTTTGCCTGCTTTTCAGTCAAACCAACCGTCGCAATTGATGGAGTCGTAAACGTAACCCCTGGAACCAATTCTAAATTAAGCCTTTTGTTCAGTCCACCAATCGCATTTCCAGCTGCAACTCCGCCTTGATAGGCTGCCACATATACAAATTGAGGTCCAAGCGTGACATCTCCTGCAGCATAGATGCAAGCATTTGTAGTTTTCGAATAGTCATCAATTATGATTTCACCACGCGAACCTGTTTCAACGCCTGCAGCAGGTAAATTTAAACTTACCGTATTAGGTGTTCTTCCTGTGGCAATCAGCAATTGTTCTGATTCAATGATTCTCTTCTTGCCATTGACTTCAATATGAACTTTTTTTATGTCTCCATCTTGTTCGATTCGTTTATAGGTTGCTCCTTTCACAAGATTTATTCCTTGTTCAACTAGAGCTTTTTCCACTACTTCTGAAATCTCCGAATCATAATCTTTTAAAAGACGTTCACTTCTTTGCATTAACGTAACTTCTGAACCTAAATTATGAAAAAGTTGCCCTAGTTCCATACCGACATAACCAGAGCCAATGACTGTAAGACGTTTTGGCACTTTCTTTAATTCAAGTAATGTGGTGCTTGTTAAATAATCTACTGTATCTATTCCAGGAATGGCAGGTAAAGACGGTGAAGCACCTGTTGCTATTAAAAATCGTTTCGCTGATAGCTCCGTTCCATTCACTTCAACCGTTTTTTCATTTACAAATTTTGCTTCCCCTTTGATTAATTCAAAACCGTAGTCATCAATTAAATCTACATATTTCCTGTTTCTAAGATCCGTTACCAATTCATTTTTTTGCTTGATCAATGGTGCCAAATCCACCTCACCAGCTGACGTATGCAATCCTACAAACGGATTGTTTTTGGCTAAATGATTGATTTCACCAGCTCTCAACAAGGTTTTTGAGGGAACGCAACCAATGTTCACGCAGGTCCCACCAACTGTTTCACGTTCAATAATAGCCACCTTTGCCCCATATTTTACAGCTTCAATGGCTGATGAAAAGGCAGCCCCACCGGAACCGATGATAATGTAGTCATAATCGCCTTCTTCGCCTAGCTTTACAGGCTCATGCAGTTGTACTTCTTTTGCTTCACCTGGCTCGTATTTGGCTTCGGCAATCGCATTTTTCGCTGTTTCCACCTTAACGTCACTTGGAAGTTCAAATATAGCTTCTCCGCGACGAAAATCGACCTCAATCTCTTTTGCCCCCATTTTTTGAAGGGCGACAGCTACATGTTCTTCACAACCCGTACATGTCATTCCTTGAACGTTTACTTGAAACTTTTTCATGTAAAATTCCTCCTTCTACTCGACTCCAAGGCCAAATTCCGATACAGACATCTTTATTGTCTGTAAATCCGTTTTCTTATCATCAAAGGCAACCGTTACTTCGCCTTTACTTCCACTGACTTTAATGGTTGTTTTGCCAACACCATCTACTTGTTTCAAAACATCTTTAACAACTGAAGGCGGACAACAATTCATACCCAAAACCGTGAATGTCCCTGTTTTAGTTGTTTCAATGGTAGCTTTTACATGCTCCTTAGCATCTATAGTATTTTGTGTTTCTTTTTCGTTATTACACGCACTAACCACGAACAAAAGCGATAATAGCATCATAATCTTGATTAAGTGTACTCTCATATAAGCACCTCATTTTTATAATCCACCTTCAACTAGAAATAAAAAAAGAAACATACAAAAAACGAAAAATGTCGTGAGCCATAAGCCGATGATAGAATTTTTTCTTTTTCTCTTTCCTCCATAAACCATGTAAAAGGAGTAAGCAAGAAGGATAATCGTAACGATGCTAAACAATAATCGATATTTAAATGAGTAGAAGGCTAATGCTCCGGCAAAACCGGTTAAACCCAGGGGTATAAAAATCAACGGACCCAGGCAGCATCCAGCCATAACAAAAGCAGAAAATATAGTAGTTAACTGAGACACTTTTTCCTTCATGATTTAAACCTTTCCATGCTGCAGCAATCATGAGTTGTTGTTTCTTTCTTTGTTTCTCTTTTTGTTTCTGGATCAAGTTTTCTCCAGCCCTTGAAAAGGGCGAATAAAAATAAAAGACCCATCACGATGAAAATAACATCTTTAAATTCCGTAAAGTATGAGCCTAGTGCTGTACCTGCAACCAAAGGAAGCAGTAAAAACAAATGGCACGGACATGTGATTAGTGCGAAAAGAAACCAACCTGAACTTTTTAGTGTGTTTTTCATCCTGTTGCACCTCTTATTTCCTCATCAGTGTTTCAATAATGGGGCATTCATAAATATCTTTATTTTCGGGACATCTTTCTTTTAGATCCACTAGCATTTGTTCAATTCTTTGAAGATCTTCAATTTTACGCTGGATGTCCTCTATCTTAAGAACAGTGAAATCATACATATCACGACACTTCGCTTCATCGCGATCGACAACCCCTAGCAATTTATCAATTTCATTTAAGGTAAATCCCAGTTCCTGCATCCGTTTTATAAAATTCAATCGATCAACTGTTTTCTTCGAATACATTCGGTATCCGTTTTCGGTACGATTAGGCTCTGGAATTAAGCCTAAACGCTCGTAATATCGAATGGTCTCCTTGTTAACGCCGCACTTTTCAGCCAGTTCTCCAATTCGAAATTGCATTTATCTCACCTCATACAAAGTATAAACCCTGTACTATAGTACAGGGTCAAGGGAAGTATTATATACTATATTATCGATTTACTATTTTAAACTGCCATTTTCAAAAAGCTTTATTCAACAATATGGCCCTTTAATTGAACATCCGTTTAGAATTCAACAATAATAGAACGGAAGCCATAAAAACTTCCACTAGACACTATATTTTTCCAACTACCGAATGTACCCGATTAATAATCCTGTATTATCAACTCGCTTGATATAAAAGACTTTGATAACACTATTTTTGTAATAATACGAAGAATAATCTGTATTCTGATCAAAGAGAGGTCTTATTCCATAAGTAGAATAATCGTGTATCCTAATTTATTACTATTAACTTTGCTATGAGAGCTTGCTGCTATAGTTCAACTTCACCACAAATGAGTGTTTTTGCTCCTACTTTACAGCCATAGCATAGCAATCCCAAGGAATTTAATAAAAGGTCTCGTTGGCTTTAAATTTCTTTCAAAAAGGAATTGTTTATTAATATTTAGGAAAAAATATAAAAAGCCTCTTTGAAAATCTTTTTGCGTGTAAAAATACTAATCAATCATATAGGGAAGGGGGAGGGGAAATGTTAAGTTTGCATGATAAAAAGACAATAGAACCCAGAAAGTTCTTTAGTAATGAAACAAAAGATTTCACTCCGTGGCTAGTTCAATATGACAAAATAAGAGAATTAAGTGACGTGATAAAGTTAGATATAGAAGTAATAGGAAAAGAGGTGAACGCCAAAAACCGAAAAAGAGTAGATGTCTTAGGCAGAACAAAAGTTTCAAGGGAAAATGTAGTTATTGAAAATCAATTAACTGTAAGTGACAACGATCACTTCTCAAGGTTATTACAATACGGGGTAAGTTTCAATGCAAAGTATCATATATGGATAGCTCCGGAGTTCAAAGAGGAACACCAGGATACTATAAGAGACTTAAATGAAAAATGTGCAGGTAGAAGCTACTATTACTTAGTGCAATTTATACCGCAACTATTAAAAACAGGAGAATGTGTGTACGAATTTAGGTTAGTGGTTGGTCCTGAAAAAGTAGAGGTGGGTTTAAAAGAAAATAACGTTATTAGCACTGCCAGCAGTAAGCCCTCCTTAAATGAAAGCTTTAGAAAAGAGCAAGTAGCTAAAAGTTCAAATCTTTATCTGCCAGTAAAAGATACGTTTGATAAAAACCTAATACACTTCGCAAACATAAGGCTTTCAGACATTATAGAGCTTTCAGATTCTAAATTATGGAAGGAGTGGGAGCCCAAACCAGATTTTAATTACAATGGATACATGCATGATTTCATAGTGCGACATCAAATTAACCATCTAGATAATGGTAAAATCCTAACACTTAGAGAAGTTCAATATATCTTTAGATTCGATGATTTTTTTGAGTTGAGAAAACATGTGAACTACAGAGTCTTAAAGCCTCATATATTAGATGGAAAATTAAAGGCGACAAAAGGCAATGATCGTAAATGGCTAGTGAAAAGAGAAGATCTAATCGAATATATTTATGAAAATTATATAGCTTTTGTGCCAAAAACATCAAAACTTGTTGTTAAGTACACAGATACGTCTCAATGTGATATGTCGCCTTCTTAAACAGTCGGGCAAAAGTATGCTAGTTTGAACACTCAGATCACACATAAAGGAACTTAGATCGGCTTATAGATATGACAACTGCCTCAAATTTAAATGCCATTTACTTGATGCTACTAAATTAAACAGCTTCTATTAGTATCAACTTTATAGTCTGGCACAGGTAAAGAGCTCCAAGTGTTTTCATTTTGTAATAGTTCTACCTAAGACATTACAGCTATCAAATTGCTTAAACCTACCCAATGTACTATAACTCCATAGTAAGCAGTGGATGTTTTTTATTTAGCATGCTCTATTTTCTTTTGATTAAGAAAGAAAACTTTGGCTAACTCATTGGTGTCAAGGTAATATTTTTTCATAATACATAATGCATTTATCTCCCCATCAACCCCTTTTCTGCTATTTTCATTTATTTCTGGTCCTCTACCACTTTTACCTATTTGGTTTCTAATTATATTTCTGTAGTTCATTTTAATGTCACCCCTATTTAAGTAATTAACAAGACTATTTATAGTTAATTGTACTTACTTTTAAAACTATTAAAGTCCTTTCTTTCTACATTATAAATTCTTATTATCGTGTTACCATCTAGCTAAAGTAAATATTTTCACAAAGTAATTTTAACGGGACTTTTGCACAATATGAGTCAAATACGAAAAAACAATCACTTTCAAAGTGATCGCGTTTAAATATAATTCATAACAAGTATATTTATACTGTTTAGCAATTCTCCTGTTGTCTTTTTCTTGTATAACCAACTTAATACCCAATTGAAAGCGAGATAACCATTGTACCAATTTCACTTTAGCAACGATCTCAACAACCTCAGTTTCTTAACAGTTAAAGTACCAAATTTAGGTCTTTAACTCTGCTATACCTAACTTATTAAGTTGTTCATGAATGTATTTATGGCCATACTTTTTTTCCACCTCGGTTGTAAGCAACATAGTTAAGTCACGTTTAGAACGAGTAAGTGCTACATATAAATAGTTCCTCATTTTATTGTAATCATCTACTTCTTTAAATAAATAAGGAGCAAGTTGAGTGGAAATTATAAACAAACAATTATAGCCTTCTAATCCTTTAATAGCATCAATGGAACCTACTAATATACCTGGTTCACTTGATAATGCACTATGATATGCATTTACAGCAGAACCAATCTTACCTTTGTCATATTTATCTAGACTTAATGTAAGTTCTTTTTCAAGTCCAGAAAAGATTTTATAAGTAGGAATTCCTCGTTTGATAGATTTAACAGTCTTTTTTTTAAGCACATAAACAACTTGATTTAAATTATTCTGTTTTACAGAAGATGCCTTACGAGCTATTACAGTTAATTCGTATGATAATTGCTTCTCTGTTTTTGTTACATCTTCTCTATGAGTCTTAAAGCGGGCATTCCTCTGGTAAATATATGCTAAATCGTACTTTGCACATTTAATATCTTCTTGAATTGTGGAGTTTGATTCCAATAAGTATCGTAATGTTCCCTCTTCTTTTGTTGAAGTCTGATGCTCTGACTTTGATATGAAGCTATTTGAAAAATCTACGTGTAAACTAGGGCAGCGGTGGTTCTCTGACTTATAGTCAACCGATAAATCACCTGCAATAATATCTCGAAAAGCTCCTCTATTTCTAAGGTCTTGTTTAGGGTCACCTATCAAATTAACGTTGATATTATAATTCGCAAGCATTGTTAATACCTCTAAAAAATCTTTATCCATATCTTGTGCTTCGTCCACATATATGGAATCTAAGTATCTAGACAACATTTTCAAGGCATTATTACGCCTGTGTTTTATCTTCGCAGTATCCTTGTTTTTACCACAAAGAAGATGTTTGGCTGTCTTCGTTACATCTTCTACGTGTAATATATGTTCCCTTCTTAACTCCTTTTTCTTAATTGCTTTAAAGGCCGGTTTAGGATGAAGGGGTATCTGCGAAGCAGATTTATAAAGATCCCCATAAACTAAGTGATTAAAAGGATAAATTACTTCTTTTAACAAAAAAGAATGTATAGTTTCAATTTTTAATTGTTTAGGAATGCGTCCTTCGTTTTCTATAACTTTTTCTTTTATTCTATCTCTTGCAGCGTTTGTATAAGTGATAACGTATATTATTTTATTATCAGTAATCTCTTTAAGTCTTGATATTACGAGTTCAGCCATTGAGGTTGTTTTACCGGCTCCAGCTCCAGCCACTACAATATACATGTTTTTTCTCCCGTAATTAAAAAGTGAATGACCTCTCTAATGTGGTTGGGCATTACCACATCTTTTAATTCTTCAGTTCCTATGTCTCGACAAAAGTGTAACATTGTATCCGTCTTAGCTCCCCTCCACTTATCTGAAAGGTTTTCTTTAGTATCAATACCTTCCCAGCCATGCTTGGTAGAAAAGTATGTTTTCAGCTTTTCAAAATTAGTACTAGTGTTAACAAATTCAGGTTCCAGGGTATACTCTTGTGTAGTTGTTACATAAATATTCGGATAATGATTATAAGCCTCATGATCTTCTTGAGCCTTCCTTTGATTGTCAAAATCTCTAATTATGCCTATTTTATGGCTTGTATTTTGATTCACTTTAAGCCATATATCAAGCATATCTCTAAAGCCCTTATGTAAAGAGATTACTTCAATATCATTCAATTGTTCATTTTGTGTACTTAGGTAAGATTTGATAAGCATTTCCTCGGTTGGACCTTCTACTAAGATGCAATTCCTTGAGTATAGAAACTTTAGAAAGTCTAAGTTAGGTTTTTTGGCTAAGTAATCCAATTGGTCACCTTCAAGTTCTTTCTTTAGAGCATAAGTGCTTCCTTCAGCTAATATTGCTACATTCTTTAAATCGAGCTTATCAAGAAACTCCGCGCTATGTGTTGAAATAAAAAGTTGTAGTTGGTTGTTCCTATTCATCGTCGAATTTATAAAACTAGCTAAAAGGTGTTCATTGCTTACACTTAAATGAGCTTCAGGTTCTTCTATTGTTAATATGTTTAAAGCTACATCACTTTCTATGCTTAACGAATTCAACATGACGAATAAGTAGATTAGGTTTCTATATCCTAAACCTTGTGAATTTAAGGATTCATCACCATAGCCTAAACGCACATTGTTTAGTAAAGAGTTCATTGTAGGAACATTAGGTAGCAAAGTAATCTTTCCAAAAAAATCTTTAGCATTTTCTAAGTCCGATGATTCCTGCCAATTAAATACCTCTTCTAAGCTACTAATGTTTTTTAAGTCATTGAAGAATGTTTCATATGATTGTTCCACTTTCTTTTTATCATCTGTATTCATCTTATTATGCAAGAGAGATACTAGTGATTTAGAGCCTAACTGAGAAGATTTATTTGAAAAATCATCTCTTTCAGCAGCTAGTGCATTATATTTGAAGTAAGCCAGGTCTGTATAGGAAACCTTTTCATTGGTCGAGGGTATGATTGTTTGGTACTTATAAAACTCGATTGGAAGTAAATTCATCTTTAAATCATCTATCGAATCAACATCTTGTAATATGTCTGAGATGTGGCGAAGTAAATCTTGAGGGTCCTCAACCTTATATTCATACCTTATAGTGAATAAGGGTGTGTCATTATCTAAATTAGTAGTCCAATTTCTAACATAATATTCTTCTGCCACTTTTTGGGGAGTAAGTGTTACTTCAACATTTACAAAAGGTATATGGTCAATAAATTGATCTATGTCGCATGTACTATTTTTAATTTTTTCTAAGTTTCCTTCTATGAAAGAATAATATTCTTGCTTAGCGGCACTATTAATGTCTTGCCATCCGAGATTTTTATTAACCGCTCCTATTTCTTGATTCATAAAAGGAAGTGTTATTGCTCTAAGTAGATTACTCTTACCGCAATTATTATCTCCAATAAAAACTACAATTTTATTTGTATCTAGGTCAACTGCTCTTAAGTTTCGGTAATTATTGACCTTAATATTTGATATCTTCAAATTAAAGCTCCTTTACCTTGTTAATAGTTAAATGCTATCTTTAATTTCAATTAAAGAATAGCAGTCTATTGGTTGCTCCTCTCCTCTGGAACCGCAAATCATGCCACACACCTAAAATAATCAGTACTTATAATCGATGTTATAAGAACTACCTCAATTCATGAAGAAATTAACCTTGTATATTTGACGTAGGAAATCCACCAATTTCCTTTCACTCTTGTAAACTAATTGTCTTACCCTTTCAGGAGTAACCTCAATGATCTCCGCGACTTCCCTTAGTTTTAAGGGTTTTCCTTTTACACCATAAACAGAATCTAATACTATCTGTTCTCTCTCGGTTAACATACTTTTATGATTTAGATAAACACTTATAAACCTCTTATACTCTTCTGATTCTTTGTTATGTAGGATATTATAGTATCTTTTCCTTAATCCGATTTTTCTGATTTTTTCATATATATAAAATGAAGAATTTCTTCTTTGGTTACTTCTAACACAGCAACACTCCCCCAAAAAAACCTGATAATACATACTTCGACATTATGTTTAAAAATACCTACTCGACATGTAAAAAAGTGGATAATTAGTTCCCTAATCACCCACTTTTTTAGATTAGCCTATTTACTTTTTATTTCAGCACATTTGGCTCTTAGTGTAATTGTATCTACTGTTGCTATTTCCCATATTTCTGATAAATCTAGATTGTCGTATTCATTTATTAGAGTATAACGAAAGCCAATTATCTTTTCCCAAGGAATATGGGGATTATCTTCCTTCTCTTTAATAGGAATGTTTTTTGCTGTTTCTCCAATTAGTTCTAGATTCCAAATTACTGCATCAATAATTAACCTCGACTTTTTGAACTCTTCAATCGACAGTCCTTGTATATATGTCTCTATGCTGTCTGCAGCATTAATAATCTTGTCAATAAAATGAAATTGGCGCATTAGGATAAATTCACTTCCTTTAGTTTTTTTGACTAGAAATAAAACTAGATATAAAACGATTCCTCAGTCACTATCTTGGTAGATTAAAGCCTCGACATACTTATTTTGATAGGTGCTTTATTAGTTGCGATTTACTTATTATAATAAAACAAATAAGACTAGATGTAATTAGATGGATGAAGTTAGTACTGCTGTAAATGGTTCGTAGTTATTTATAAAGGGCAAGATTATGATGAATAAAACAAGCGTTATCAGAACCGAATAAGAAAAAATGCTTCTAAAATAAAGAAATACTTTCATATTGCGTTACAAAGATAAGAAACACGGAAGAGTACTTAAAAACGAATAATAAAATATTAGTGAGGAGATTTTCTAGAAGTATGTTCCCCTTTAATCTCAAAAATAATGGCTGTAGCAAGGTTATGCTATTTGTACCACAAAGCAAATTAAAATGTGCGTTCTCAGGAGCTTAGGGATTAATACTCATCCAACATTAATACTCAATTAAGTGTGCATGGAAGGGTATGAAAAAGCCTTGCTTATAGGTATTGAGAAATTTTTTGAAATGCTGTTACGAAGAAACCGGGAATGTCTGCAACGGAGAATTTCTATTTGTTTGAGGTTCATATTGAAGTGTTAAAAAAATTATTTCCAATAGCAGGAGGTGATAAAATGTGTAGCGATGAATTCAAGAAAAAAGTGGAAGAATTAGTAGTCAAATTAGAAGATGGTGTTGAAAATCCAGCCCTTTTTCAAATTGTGGAACAGATTGTGCTTAGTGATTCAGAATTAGCAAATTTCTTTAAATCAAAGGAGATTATTATGGAAAAGTTAACATTGAAATTAGAACCTCAAGCAATTACATATGATGACATGGAGTCGTATTTGCCACCAAAATGGGAAATGCCGCGAGAGGGTAAGATGCTATACACAGATGAAGAATTACAACGAGCTTTAATATTGATCATGTATAACCTGGGAATCCATAAAAGTTTAGAAGTCATCCCTGACGATTTGATAAAAGTCTATCTACGTAAAAAAACAAAATTCACCGAAAGTAAGGACTGATTTAGCTTTGACAGTTGGAGAAATTAATCAAAAGATACTGGAATAAATACTATTGATTATAAAGACACTTTAAAAATATGGAAATCATCTGGGATGAATAAAAAATAGAGTCCAATTGAAATGTCTTTATAAATCTTTTACTTTGGTATCTTTGTTTATAAACTTCCAGTAGAACGTCTCAATTGAGTTTTTATGCCACTGCTCAGTAAGGAGATCATTTACATTAAGTTTCCCAAGTTGTTCTCTCTTTGATTTCATTTCAAAGTAGTCGTCTATATGACTTTTAATTTCCATTAATAATTCATCCCTATCTAAATCTAACAGACGGTCATATTCCTCTTTAAATGGATGCGATTCACTAATTGATGGCCTATTTTCCCACTTCATTACAAGCACTCCGTTCTGAATAGTATACTGGAGGAACTTTAAAATAATCCCATAAAAACTCTTCCCTTCCAGGATTGGAAATATACTTAGTTTTTTAAAGCTATCTACTTTATCTTTATTAAAAAGATATTTTTATGAACGGCATATTCACACGTTCCTTAACGTAATTTAATTAACGCCCCCTTAGCTTAATAAAGAAAAAGAAAGATTTAATAACTAGTTTACATATATGTCTTGACAATAAAAAACGTACTGTTAGGTTCGTTGGGAAACCCAGTACGTTTTCCATTCTGCACCTCTATAGTAGACATCTTATTACATTATTTATAGTTTTGTATCAACTCTTTCCTTGTCCAATAATACAAGAAATTCTTTAAGTCACTTCCTACCACATGATAAGGTGCACGACCAGTTGTAGTTTTCAGTTTCCAAGAACGGCACCATCTTCGAACCGTTTCCTCTGAATATCCTGTTATATAAGATATATCAGAAGGCGTAAGAAGGTCGTTATCCCGGATTTTTTCAAAAACATGAGGGATGCTCCCTTCAAAGCCATATTCATGGATATAACCTTCAAACTCCTCCCAAGAAGAGTACTTTGAAAATATTTCTAGATTTTGATCTTTCATTAGCTTCCCCCTTATTGAGCTAATTAATGTACATTTTTTCTTTTTCCAAGCTCTCTTTCATCTCAAACCATTCTTCTATGGTTAACCCCTTGGGCCGCTTCCTTAGTTTATTTAATTGCAGATTAATTTCATCTAGACGTTTTGAATTAATCTCATTTAACTCATATTCCTTTCTTTCCTGACTGCTCTTTTTACTTTCCTTCTCTTCACTTTTTATTTCAAAATCCTTTGAAGAATGCAGGTTCAATTCCTTTTCCCACATAATCAATTCTTTTCGGTTCCATGGAAAGTTAATCGTGTGATTTAAAACAGTATAAAAATCATCATCTGATATGGGTGCAGTATAATGCATTTCTCCAATATCTCCAGAAATTTTATGCCGCATTTGTATATCCGCAGCCACTTTTTGAATCCTACCGTTTAATCTTTCAATAGGTAACCTTACGCCAAAGCCCTCAATTAGATTATTCATGCTCCGCCTTGATGCTTTTAACTCAAAATCTCTTCTCTGCTCATACGATAGAAAATCCAATTGCGTTTTCAACCTCGTCATCACATCTGTCATAATTGCCGACTTGTATCCCTTTTCTGGAAATAGATCTTCAGGTCTGAATAAAAATCCCTTCCCCCTGGGCTCATTCTTTTGTTTTTTATACAATCGTTTCAAGTATTCATTTACCCGTTTTACAGTACCTGCTGGAATTACCGTACCTAGTACGGGGTGAGATGGAGAATTTTCATGTTTTGAAGCTTCACGAGGGATGTGAAGTTCTCCCCACCCCCGACTATTTAATTTTATATATCCTTCCTTGTCTAATAAGAAATATTCAATTTTGAGTTTTCTTACTTCGTACGGTCTAGTCCCTGTAACACAGCATAACTCCCAGATAGTTGCATTTCTATAAGGGTCATGAGAGCCAGGATCATTAAGTAGTTTTTCCCTCACAATAATCATCTCTTCTCTATTTAAGAAAGACTTATTAACTTTATTAATGGTCTCTCCAGACGCTAGTTCACTATAGTTTGTTGGAAACTGATTTAAGAAGGACTCTATTCTTAGCTCCAGTTGCCCATACTCAAACCATTTATCAGGAGTCAATGCATCGTTTTTTAGACGTTGTAGTATCCAAGCATAAAAAGGCTTAATAGTTTGGAATACGTGGACGGCTGATGTAGTCTTAGATTCTGTCATAAATGCAAATGCATCATCCTCACTAATTTGTGTGGGATGGAACTTATTTGAGTCGTATTTCTCCTTTTCATCTTGTGTAAGAAAGGCATACCTCATCTTAGGTTTTTGATCAATATTGCACCGAGCACAAATAATTCTAAAGAAGAATGTGGCCAAGGCACTTCTTAGTTTGGCAAGTGTTTCTTCTTTATTTGCAATGTGTTTTTTTGCCCGATAGTTGTTGTGTGATATTCTTCCCCCCTTTTTTCTAAAAGATAGATACTCTTCTATTATCTTCTGCTGTTGACTGTTGAGCACAGAAAAATTCGAGTTCTCATTTGCTGTATTTTTTGAATGCATATATTTTTCCTTCTTTTTAGCAAGAACAAGGCTTTCAACTTCATTTAAAGACATCGTATCTATCCCATATTGATTTTCTTTAACTGATAATAGTCCTTCTTTTTTATAACTTAATATAGTCACATCAGAAACTACTATCCCTCTCTTTTTTAGTAATTTAGCAAGAAAACCAGTTGTTAAGTTCTCACAATGCTCTAGGAAGTCGTATTTAAAAAAATATATATAGGCACCAAAGATCGGGTCGAGTTTTTTTCTGCGTAATACTTTAACAAATAGATGATCGTATTGCTTTGAATCAATCATGTTCTTTATCTCTGAGTTGGTTTGAGTCACCCCTTTAATGAGCCCACCGATGTTCAGGTAATTCGGGTCTTTGGTGTAATTATTAAATTCCTCGCAAGTTTTTTCATATAAAGCCTTAATATTTGGAATTGCTGTCTTTAGAACAAGATCCTGCCCATATTGTGTTGCATCTCCAGTAAACCATGCCTCGTGCTTGGGAAGGCTTTTTAAGACACTGAAGAATCCTTCAGAGATTCCCCATTCATTACATGCAGCATAAATAGTCATAAAATCATTGGATTTCATTTTAATCACCTCTAAGTATTAGTTTATCCAGCTTAAAAACTGACATACACACACTGCACCCATCACCTAGCTTTTAAGGCTTATTAGTACACCAACCAAAAAGAGTAATTTGTTGGCTAATGTGTGCTCTGAGTATATGTATAATTTTTCTTCAAAAAAAACAAAAGCACCTGAAAACATGCCCGTATAATAAAGTAGGCATGTTTCTGGTGCTCCCAGTGTAAATAATAATAATTTGCGGAATTAATTTAATTTAATCACATCAATGTAGAATTAACAAGGACAGGGGAAATGGATTTATAACTACACCTTTTAATTCTTTAATAATTTTTAGAGAATTCAATTTTATGTATTATTCAGTTGAATATTGGAAATGCTTCACAATATGGAAAATCATTTAGTTTTAGAATGCATAGAAAAGTATGGAAAAACGCCAAATGAATTATCAAGATATTTACAAGAAAATAAACTTACTATTACTGAATTCGCAAGGAGATCAGGGAAAAATAACAGCACTGTCGGAAAACATTTTAAAAAGTACGGTGTTCACCCTTATAAATTACCTCTTGCAGAAAAAGCGGAGTTTATTTGTAAGAATTGTAATACTACCTTTGTTAAAGTGATACGGAATTCACCTATTTATAATCAATTCTGTAGTCAAAGCTGTTTTGCAGATTCTCAAGTAAAAGAGTTCGATGAGTCAAATTTTAGGTTCAATACCAAAGAATATGAATTCTTTGCGCCTGATGAAACACTTGGAACATATGACATTGTAGGTAAACAAAAGAATTTTCGTAACAAAGAAATTTGCAACCACTTCTTTTTTAAATACGGGATTATTAATAAAATAATCGCTTATCCTTTTGGTGTTATGTTAGGAGACGGTAATACCTTTCCATCAAAAAAAAATGCAACAAAGACAGTATCAATATCGCAAAAAGACCATGATATTGTAGAAAAAATTTCCAAATTATTAAACTACACCAATGAACTAAAAATAGTAAGAGATAAATATAAAGAATTAAGAATACATAGTCCATATCTATTTAATGACCTAGTAGCTTTGGGGTGTGTTCCAAATAAGTCATTAGTAGTGAATTATCCATTAATCCCAGATTCATTAGATAGTACTGTAATTCTCGGATTAATAGATGCTGACGGATCTTGGTTTCATAGGAATAGTCAGTTGTTTCTTGCAATTTGTGGTAACGAAAAACTTATGTATGGAGTATATTTAAAAATCAAAAAACATCTAAATATAACCCCCTCTCATGTTTGGTACCCTATTGATCATAATGATTGTAAATCTGAGTCATTTATGAAGATGTTATTTTGCAGCCGTGATTCAATAAAGATTCGTGATTGGTTGTATGATGGCGCGGAAATATATGGAGAAAGAAAGCATAGTATTGCTTATGAAGAAACTTTCAATTATAAAAAACAATTCACAACAACTCACATGGCTGCCTACTTGGGAGTATCTGTAGATTTTATAAAGAGTAATTTAAAAAAGCATCCACACCTTCCAGTACATAAAACTTCTGGTGGTTTACGTTATTTTCTAAAGGAAGAAAAAAAGCAGTGGGTAGACTTTCTGCGAATCCAACTTGAAGATCCAAAATCAAGACTACCCAATAAAAACGAATTAATTAACAAGTGGCAGGTGGTGTAATGGATCGTAGAACTTAACCTGCCCGGTCTTTATATACCTTACCCCCTAGAACATCATTTTTCTATAGCAGCTTTTGACGCTTATGGACACCTTTATCACTCACTATAAGGAAGAAAGAGAAGTATATGTTTAGCTTTCTAAATCAATTCCTTACTATCAAATTCTACTGAATAGGCATATTGATGGTTGATATAACCCCACATTTCCCTCCCCTTTCCGAAACGGCTCATATCTTTTTGGGTAAACAAATTATCTATATTGTCTGATTGGTCAGATTCAACAAAAGATAATGAATGCTGAATTGGATCTTGGTTTTGCATATTTTGTTTCTCCTTGCTTAACGAGAATTTAAAATAAAAATTAATCGTACTAATTTTTAAGTATTAAAAAGCACCGTTCTATACTTGTAAATAAAACACTCGTAATGTGTGTTTCTAATCCCGTTTTGCCCTTTTCTAGCTCTTTACTTATAATAGCTCGCTAAATGAATCTGATTTCCCCTCCTTTTCTAGACTTTTTTAAAATAGTCTACCTGCACTTTCAGATAATCTCTTTCCTCTTCTATTGAGTTAAAACTTTTACATGGTCTCCCCCTTGAGAGTGGATCTTCCAAGCAACAGGTTCAGCTTTGTCGATGTAAAATGTTTAAACCTGTATTCTCATGTAGCCGGTCTTATCAAATATGTTTGAACTAACGATAAATCGGAATACGGTTTAAAGAAAACAGATAATAGCTTCAATAACAATACTCATAACAAACCTAATTACAAACCCTATTACAAAAAACATTAGGAAAATGCAATTGACGGTATTAGAAGGATTGGATCCATTGATATATATGTAATTCACGTTTTTTTGAATTTTTTAGATTACAGCAATTTTTCACGAGTATCGGAATTGTGCTTTTTATGACTTAGAGAAGTTCAATAAAATCTTTTAATGCTATAGGAAGTCGTATAGGAGTAGAAGTAATGGCTTTTATAGAAACGATAATTGTTTTCATCTGAAAAATAATGGAAGTAATGAACACAAAAAAACCAGTTTTTCCTCAATTGGGAGGTGGAACTGGTTCGTATTATTGTATGCAATGTCTATTTTTATTTGACTGTGCTTAAATATGTTCTAAAGATAAACACGAATAAGCCGTTAGCTTTAAATTTTTCAAAAGCAAGGCAACGGCTTGTTACGAATTCATATATTCTTCAAACATGGCAAAATGATTCTTTGGTTTTGGGTCTGGTTCCTTACTGCTTTCTTGTATGCGTTGAGCAAGAGGTGTTTGTTTCTTTTTGAAGAAACGTACCACTTGTTTGAGTTGGTTAGCTTCCTCCTCTAGGTATTTATGTTTAGAGAGTTGAGCATTAGCAGCAAAAGATGCAATGAGTTTTTTTGTGTTCACTGCTTCTAGCAGTTCGAAAGGTTGATGGATGCCTGCTTTGACACCTTCTACTCTCAACATCTTGTATAACTTAGCTTCGTGAACTGCGTAAGTGGTTTCAATGGATTCTGCTAAGTATATCCATGGCTCCTCTGCAGCTAGACCTGAGAGTAAATCGTAAGCATTATCAATTTTCTTGATGTCTTGATCTATTAGAACCTTATGTTCATCAGACGAGTTGGCAATAAAGTATTTAATAAGTGTAGGAATATGGGCGCTTTTTATTGGGTTTGACAAAGAAGTGCTCACAAATCCGCCTAACTGATTTTCAAGAGTACTCAAAATAACCTTCTTGATCTCTTCTAATAAATAGAAATCTGTGAAGGTGTTTACGGCTTTGCCAACAAGGTCGTAATAAATTATACTTTCATTTTTTTCTTTGAAGTATTTCTGGAGGGCTGTACGGTATATCTCAAGTCCGGCAATGCCGAATTGTTCTATCAATGATTTCTTTCTACCTATGATGAAATTAAATGTTTCTGCTTTCATATCTTCATGGCACATATGGTAACGTTCAGCCAATAAGCGAAGTTCCGCCTTACCAGCTTCATTCTTAATAGCTTCTTCATTGAACAAAATATGATTCACTTTCAGATCGAGATTGTGTTTTGGTTTGAAATATTTGCTAGTGCGTGATTTTTTATTATTTTTAAACCCGAAAGTTCTATGGAAATCGGACTTGTAGTGGGTTGCATTATTGTCGATTGGTTTTTTATGTCCTTGGAAGCGCACTGAAATATAGCCATTATCGATAAGAAAGAATAGGTCTTCTGTCATATCTTTATAGCTATCGTAAATATTTAGTCCGTATTCGCGGTCATGCAGTGTATTTTTGTACAGGTTTTCAACGGCTACACGTGTAAATTGATTCCTTATATTGTTTGTAGCGATGTATAGGAATAGACGAGTCTGATTTTTAGATAGGTTTTGGAAATCAGCTGAATTGTAAAAAGGGATATGCTTAAGGTAAGAGTCATCCCCATTTGTAGGCAGGTGGAAATGAGAAACATAATAACCATTTTCGTAGGTTATAAGTTTCTTACCTTGATATGTAGTTTCACGTAACTCATTTAAAGCTTTATGTAATTCGCGTCTGTCGCAATACATCTTTCTCCTTACAACTTCTTTGTCCAGGTGAATACGTCCGTCGCGATCCACGAAAGGAGTTAGGTGAAAGATTAAGTTTAAAGCGGTTTGAGAAATGTTTAACTGTTTCATTGGAAAGTCTCTAAGTAATGTTCTATCTAGCTTTGCGGTATGTATGCTAAAACTCATGATTATCACCCAAATTTTTGTATATATGATGTAAATAAATAAAAAAAGGACCACAAATGAACCGATGCAGGTACGAAACCCATCGTTTAATTTGTGGTCCTTCCACTTTTTTGTATATTAAATTACTTTATTATTTGATAAAATGATTGTACTTTTATTAACTCATATTATTTAAAAAAATGCAATCAATACCTAAAAGAGATTATGTATTTCCTCGGCTGGGAACTTCTGTATATAACATACCATGCAACCCAATTCTTGTAAAGGTTATTTTTAATTATTTTTGATGAATGAATCAATTCTTTTATCAATGTAGTTTTTAACTCTGTTGATGCGGGAGGATTTCTAAGACTTTAGTAATCTGTATTCAAAAGAATATAGGAATTAATCATTTATTTTCTTAATAAAAGCGAACTCTTACTAGAATTAATTCTAAAAGTCATAAGAACAATTGAGCATTTTGCAATTAAAAATTGACCCCGCACGTTACCAAAAAAATTCACAAAGCACACATTTGATTTTTTAATGGGGTTTTTTCGTGATTTTTTTTCTTGAAACGACTTAAATTGACTTATTTTAACGTATTTAATAACTTCGCTCGCATCCAAAAGGTCAGCGGTTCGATCCTGCTATGCTCCATATACCTAAAACCCTTGATATTCAAGGGTTTTTTTATTCCCTAACGTTTCTCCTTTTTCCTTGTTTATCCCTACACTCTCATTGTGAATTTTTACAGTTGGAGAAATTCCATAGCGTCGAAACACTAAAATTCAACTCTGAGCCCAGTTCTAAATAGATATATTAGTTTGGCTGGTTATCTTTTTCACCGCCTAACTCAAACGGTGAATATACCCCTTCATAATCCACAATCGTCACCATTCCCATATCAGCATGGTTGTTATCGTGGCAGTGGAACAGCCATTCTCCTGCGTTATCCGCCTTGAAGTAGATGACATATTCTTCCCCGGGTTTCACGTGAATTAAGTCTTTCACAATTGGATTTTCAAATTCTTCCCCGTTTTTAGAATTTACCTGGAACCGGTGACCATGCAGGTGCATAGGATGATTCATTCTTCCTGTATTTCTCAGTGTCACTTTTACAATGTCACCTTCCTTTACCTGAATAGGCGGGGTCTCGGGGAATGTTTTATCATTTATTTGGAAAGACATTCCTTCTCCCATGTTCATTCCCATGCTTAAATCCATGTCGTAATTTACATCTGGATCAGGGGTATCTTCGAATAGGAGTTTTTCACTTCCATATGAAATACCTTTTGCTGTATCCTTTCCGGATGCAAGCACAACCTCTTGATCCGACGCTTGGTTATTATTCTCTGATATCACCGGGATCACCATGTCTTCCGCATTTTCTATGTTCTGTTCCTGACCGATGAAAGCAGTCTCCTGGGTTCGTTTCGTAAACTCCACATCGATTCGCTCGCCAGGTGCAATTTCTAGTACATTGGAAGTGTTTTTTTCTGATATAACCTTTTCTGCATCATTGGCAATTACACGCATAGAACCTTCCGGGAAGACTAATTTATGCACCTGATAACCCGCATTAACGAACCTCAACCTTGCTTTTTCACCTGATTCCATCTTAAGTGGTTCGATGGCATCCCCTGATTTACCGTTCACGGTAAACGTGTCGTACATTTGTTTCGTATCCGCTTCACCGTCACCGGACATAGCTCCCTGCATCATCCCCCCCATATTCGACATATCCCGTTTATCCTGATCTACCGCCCATTCATCAAGAATGAAAAACTCATCCTTTTCATATTCTTTTTCCTTTTCTTCAATAACAAGTGAACCATAGAGGCCTTTATCCACCTGTTTTGAGCTTTGTTGGTGAGAGTGATACCAATAAGTCCCTGCGTCGTTTGCTATAAATTCATATGTAAAGCTTTCCCCAGGCTGCACCGCATCCTGAGTGAGTCCGGGAATTCCGTCCATTTTATTCGGTAATAGGACCCCATGCCAGTGAATCGTAACCGGAACGTTGAGTTCGTTCTTTAAATTTACTTTTACAAAGTCTCCTTCTTTAACCCGAAGCGGTTCTCCTGGAACTGTACCGTTATAGGTCCACGCGTTTACAATCTTTCCTTCACTGATTTCCCACTCTTTTTCTTGAGCGGTTAAATCAAATGACTTTACATTTCGTTCACCTTGCTCTTGTGCCCCGACCTTTAAAATACTCCTTTCGCCGCTTTTCACTCCCTCTGGTAAAGTCATATCACTTTTATTCCATGGAGAATTGAGATACAAAAAAACACCCATGATCACCAATATTGTAATAAGTATAGATCCTATTATTTTCCTGTTCATCGTTGAGTCTCCTTAATACATTTTTTGAATCACTACCACGGTACCCATCTCTCATGCAGAATCTTTGCAAGTAAATCGTAAACGAAGACTGCGCCATTTAAGGCGCAGTTAGTGAACACGAAACAGAAACCTCTCAACTCTATTGTTCCAGTTTTCTCTTAAGCCGATCGTATTCCTCTTCAGTAATTTCTCCTTTTGCCAGCCTCTCCTTTAATCGATTCAATGCTTGGTTGTTCATGTTTTGAGTTGGAGGACTGGCATCTCCTTTTGGATTTGACCTCATCATCCAAATGAATACTCCAATGATGGCAAGGATGAGAATAATAAAGAGAAATCCGCTTCCAAAAAAGCCACCGCCCATACCTCCGCCGTTCATCATAAAATCATCTCCTTATTATCCTTATACCCACTACCGTATTTTATAAACTAGAAATTATCCATGTTTAATTAAATTTCGTAATAGTTTACAAAAAAGAGCATATCCACAATGTACGGATGAGCTCTTTTCGTTTATCATTGTTCTTTGGATGACAGCTCACTTTCCGTAACCCATTTATGATTTTTCACTTCTTCTCCGCCATCCGTTGGGGTGTAATCGACCATATAGACGGTTGTTTCTTCAGCTGAATCAATTGCGGCTTTAGCACCATCCATTCCTTCCATGTGGTTGGCATTTAATACGACTTCATCTGCCTGCTTATATGGTTCTTCCCTGAGGTTCTCCAATTCTTCATGGATGACCCACTTGTGGTTTTTAACTTTTTCACCACCGTTTGTAGGCGTATAAGTAACAGTGTATACTACAGTGTCATAAGCACCTTGGATAGTCGCCTCTGCACCTTTCATCCCCGGCATATGATCCGTTTCGAGTAAGGCATTGCTTCCGACTGCATATTTAGGGTTTTCTGCCTCCTTCAAGCCTTCTGGAACTTCACCCGAACCAGAATGATTCATTTCACCATGGTCCATATCATCCATCTCTTCTTTTTCTTCCATCTTCTCTTGATCACTTTGGTTTTCGTTGTTTTCTGTCTTTTCCCCGTTGTTGCTAGAACAAGCCCCCAGAACAAGAATAGATAGTGTTACGAAAAGCAAAGCAATTCTTTTGATTGTCATGTTGACTCCTCCTTACTTACGTTTCATTAAAATTTTACCCTGTAGATATGCAAAATATATGTAGAAACAAAAACTATTTATAAGCTAGAGTTAACTGTTAAAACTGCACACTTTCTTCAAAAATAAAATGTAAACTTATTAATAGTTCAGAATTGAGGGTTGATAATGAAGATATCTACCAAGTTAACGGTATATTTCACGATTGCAGTATTTATTTTGGTTGTTTTCATCTTGGTTTTTCTCCACGAAAGTATCGTGAACAGTAGGATAGATGAAGAGATAAATTCCATTCAATCCAGAGGTGAAAGTCATCGTGACATATTAGAGGATAATTACACTCAGCAAACCCTGCAGCATATAGCCCTGATGGAATCAAGGACAAGTGCAATCGTTGTTGTTACTGACAAACAAAAAAACATAATTATTGCTTCGGACAAGGTTTCACCTGAAATGGAAGGGGTTATAGAGAAAGCTGTTGTAGCTTCTTATCCCAATAGCAACATGCTAAAAAAAGACTACCGTAATGACGATTACATCGTATCTATGTCTTCTTTTCGTGCAAGTTCTCAGGAAGGCTATATCTTTATGTTCAAACCTACTGGCCCTTTAAGAAAACTAATCAAGGAACTAAATTCTCACTTTCTAATTGCAGGCTGGCTGAGTTTAGTACTAATGATTATTATTCATTTTATTCTTTCCAAGATTTTAACCCGGCCACTAATTAAAATGAAGGCTGCAACCGAGAGTATCAATAGAGGAGATTATGATGTCATGCTTCCTCAAGCTGGAAATGATGAAATTGGCCAATTGTCACAAGCTATACAGAAGTTATCTGATGATTTAAAGTCAATAAAAGCAGAGAGAGCTGAATTTCTAGCAAGTATCTCTCATGAACTTAGAACTCCTCTAACTTACGTGCAAGGCTACACTACTATTGCAAAGAGAATAGAAATCGGGGAGCAGGAGCGAAAGGAATATCTTCATATTATCGAGGAGGAGACCGGTACAATTGTCCAGCTAGTGGAAAATCTATTTGAACTTGCAAAGCTTGATGAAAATACCTTTACTATTTACAAGGAAACAGTGGAAATTGGGCCTTTATTAAATAGATTATATACAAAGGTTAAGCCGGCATTTGTTAATCAAAACATTCAATTACATTTTGTAGATTGTACAACTAATATGGTCATCTATGCAGATCCGATACGTCTGGAACAAATTTTCTTGAATCTGCTGGATAACGCTAAGAAATATTCAAAAAAAGATACGATGGTCACTCTTACTGTCACCTCTGACTCGAAGAATGCTATCTTCTCGCTTGAAGATGAAGGTATCGGTATCCCTGAAGATGAAATTCCGAATATCTTCACACGCTTATATCGCGTTGAAAAGTCTCGTTCTAGAGAACATGGGGGATCAGGGCTTGGACTATCAATTGTAAAAGAGCTGGTTGAAGCACACAGAGGTGATATTCAGGTGAAGAGTACAATCGGAAAAGGAACGATTATACAACTGTATATTCCTATCAAGGAGGGTTCTAAATGAAAAACATTCTTATTGTAGATGATGAGGCGAGAATGCTGAATCTCATTGAACTTTTTCTCAAACCGCGTGGGTACTCATGTGTTAAAACTAACAACGGTCATGAAGCCATCCAGCAATTGAGGAAGAGAGAATTTGATTTACTGCTGCTTGATATCATGATGCCAGAGATGTCTGGTTGGGAAGTATGTGAAAAGATCAGGACGTTTTCGTCGGTCCCAATCATCATGCTTACTGCAAGGGACACAAAAGCCGATCTTATCAGAGGCCTTGAACTCGGAGCAGACGATTATCTCACAAAACCATTTGACGAAGAAGTGCTCCTGGCCAAAATTAAAGCAGCTTTGAGAAGGCACAAGAATGAGTTCAAAACATCTAACTCACACCTCTTAATCAGAGGGGATTTCAGTTTGAATTATCAGTCATTCACACTAATTCATAATGAAAAGCAAATATCACTCACTTTGAAGGAATTTAAATTACTAGAAGCATTAATGAAGAAGCCTGAACAAGTGTATACAAGGCAGCAGCTTCTATTGATGGTATGGGATAATCATGCGGAAACTGAAATCCGCACGGTAGATTCTCATATCCGGAATCTTCGTGAAAAGTTAAAATCCGCTCACTTTCCCATTGAGAACCACTTGACCACCATTTGGGGATTTGGTTATCAGTGGAAAGTATAAATAAACAAGAAGGCAGGAGAAAATTATATGAAACTTAATAAAGCAATTGGTATATTAATTGGATCTGGATTACTAATAACCGGATGTTCCTCTACAGCACAAGAATATAAGTTCGTAAGTCCAGAATCAGAAAATGTCGAACACCTACATGGTGCAGGATACCCAAATAATGACGATGCTTTTTTTATAGCCACTCACAACGGACTCTATAAATATGAAGAAAACAAATGGACAGAGGCTAATCGCAATAAACATGATTACATGGGATTCTCTCCATATAAAGACGGTTTTTATTCCAGCGGGCATCCTGAGAATGGTTCTGACTTGAAGAACCCACTGGGAATCATCAAGAGTACTGATCAAGGGAAATCTTTAGACAAGCTGGCATTCTATGGGGAAACTGACTTTCATTATCTTTCTGCAGGATATGAATCCGGTCAGTTGTTTGTCATAAACCAAGAACCTAATTCTACATTGGAAACAGGCCTTTATTCTTCAAGCGATGAAGGGGAAAACTGGAACAAGAGAAAAATGTCAGGAATCGATCCTGCTAAGTTGATTGGACTTGCCGCCCATCCTGATAAAAAAAATCTGTTGGCTATAAATAGTCAGGAAGGGATCTTTTTCTCAGAAGACGGCGGGGATACCTTTTCACCAATAATGCAAGGAACACCGGTTACCAGTGTAGTATTAAACGATAAAACCGGGGTATATTCGAGTTTAGAAGAAGAGGGTATCAGCTTGATTAAATTTAACTTGGAATCACTTGAAGAAGTAGAATTACCGTTACCTTCAATAAATAACGATAATCCTATCATGTTCATAGCACAAAATCCAAAGAATCAGTCAGAAATGACGTTAGTGACATACAAAAATGATATCTACCGTACGTCTGACGGCGGCAAGAACTGGACTGAAATTATGGACAGTGGAAAACCTAAGTGATAATAATGAATAAGGTTGTGTAAGTATGTATGAAATACTAACTAGAATCAGTAATACATTAAGTCTCCCGTTTTACAATATGGTGGATAGTTTAATGGATTTTCCTATTTTAGTTGCATTAATCTTAGGATTAATCGGTTCACTCGCGCCCTGCCAGCTCACTACGAATATCAGCGCTATCACAATTTATGGAACCAGCAGTATCCAGTCTAAAATGAAGTGGACAGAAGTACTATTTTTTATAGCAGGGAAGATCATTGCCTTCTCTTTGCTTGGTCTATTATTTTGGTGGATTGGAAATGATTTCAGATCTAATAGCACTATTTTTTTCTCTGCATTCCGGAAGGTTATAGGTCCCATGATTATTTTTATTGGTTTATTTTTATTAGGCTTCTTCAAGTTGCGTTTCATTAATAAACTATCAAGTTGGATTCCAGTTACATTTAAAGAGGGGAAATGGGGATCGCTTTGGATGGGAATCAGTTTTTCAGTTGCTTTTTGTCCAACTATGTTTATTTTATTCTTTGTAACCCTAATGCCAGTTGCCATTTCTTCTCCTTCAGGCTTTATACTACCGTCATTGTTTGGAATCGCTACATCTATTCCACTTTTAATTATTCTATTCATGATTAGCTTTTTGGAACTTGATGGATCGTTGATTAAAAAAAGCAGAAAGGTAGGTTCCTTGGTTCAGAAGTTTTCTGGGGTAGCCTTAGTTATCCTTGGGGTTTTTGATACGCTCACGTATTGGAGTTTGTAAACCAACAATTAAAAAGAAATTCTCATGAGAAAGTATATGATATATGTAAATTTCATTTTCAAATGAATATATAGTAAAAGAGCATCGAAAGAGATGCTCTTTTACTATATTGTGATAAATGCTGTTAAATTTCTTAGAGTGTTCCTCAAGTAAGTCACCTGCGCGTTACTCAAAAAACCTTAAACTTTCAATAAACGTGCATTAATAGCTACTATCACGGTACTGAGTGACATTAGTACCGCTCCGATTGCCGGACTTAGTACAATTCCTGCATTGTACAGTACTCCAGCTGCCAGCGGAATAGCTACAATGTTATAACCGGCAGCCCACCATAAGTTTTGAATCATCTTCCGATACGTTGCTTTCGATAATGAAATAATGGACACAACATCATTCGGATTACTCTTTACCAATATAACATCCGCTGTTTCCATTGCCACATCAGTACCCGCTCCCACCGCTATACCAAGGTCGGCGTTTGCAAGAGCCGGTGCATCATTTACACCGTCACCTGTCATTGCTACTCTCAGACCTTCTTTTTTCACCTCCTTGATCTTTTCAGCTTTTTGGTGAGGCAACACTTCTGCATAAACCTCATCAAGATCTAAATTATTCGCCACCCAGTTGGCCACCTGCTTGTTGTCGCCCGTCAGCATCATAGCACGGATATTGAGTTCTTTTAATCGTTTCATGGCTTCCTTGGAGCTTTCTCTCACTTTATCCGCCAGAGCAATCATGGCAGATAATTCTTCCTCAACAAGTACAAACACTACAGTTTTCCCTTCACCGGATAGTTTTTCATAAATATCTTTATCATAGGAAATCTTCTCTTCAGCCATATAACCAGGACTGACCACCATTACGCTCTTGCCATTAATGCTCCCTTTAAGGCCCTTACCTGTAATGGATTGGAAGTTTTCCGGTTCTGATAATTTAATTGAACGTTTTTCAGCTTCCTCGAAAATTCCTCTTGCAATTGGGTGCTCTGACTGGGCTTCCAATGAGGCAGCGAGCCTTATAACTTCTTCTTCCGAACTTTCAACCAATTGTATATCAGTGATACCAAACTTACCTTCTGTCAACGTTCCAGTTTTGTCGAATACAATTGCATCAAGGATTCTTGCACCTTCAAAGCTAGCACGATCTCGAATTAACAGCCCCCTCTTCGCAGCAATTGCCGTCGATCTTGCGACTACGAGTGGAGCAGCCAGCCCCAATGCGTGCGGACAGGCAATAACCATGACTGTTACCATTCTTTCCAATGCGTAAACAAAACTTTCCCCTATTAACAGCCACACTGCCATTGTAATGATGCCCGCTAAAAGAGCTATATAAAACAACCATTTAGCTGCACGGTTTGATAAGTCTTGTGTTCGTGACTTTGATTCCTGTGCTTCTTTCACCATCGTCACGACCTGTGAGAGATAACTGTCTTCCCCTGTTTTCTCCACTGAAACTGTCAAAGAGCCTTCACCATTGATTGAACCGCCAATGATTTGATCTTCTTTGAATTTTTCAACAGGCACTGATTCCCCTGTTAACATTGACTCATCAAGTGAGGATTCTCCTTTAATGATCATTCCATCGACCGGTACTTTTTCCCCCGGCTTAATCAAAACCTTGTCCCCCTGTTTCAATTCTGAAGTCGGAACATCTTTTACATTTCCTTCTTCATCGACGAGGTGAGCTTCTGACGGCATTAACTTCACTAACTCCTCCAATGCACGTGAAGCACCCATGACCGATTTCATTTCAATCCAGTGGCCAAGGAGCATGATGTCAATCAACGTTGCCAACTCCCAGAAGAAGTTTTTTCCGGAAAGACCAAATACCGTAAGCGAACTATAGACATAAGCTACGGTTATGGCCAAAGCAATCAGTGTCATCATTCCAGGTTCTTTTCGCTTTAACTCTTTCCAGGACCCTTCAAGAAATGGCCATCCACCATAAAAGAATATAAACGTAGCAAGGCCGAATAAAATATACATATCGCCAGTAAATCTTAAATCTATCCCTAAGAATTCCTGAATCATAGGTGAGAAAATCAGTATCGGAATAGTGATGATGAGCGAAATATAGAACCTTCGTTTAAAGTCATCAACCATATGGGCATGATGAGAAGCATGATCTTCCTGCTCCCCGTGTACATGTTCATTTTTCATCCCTGGTTCTCCGTGAGACTCTCGGTGCCGATGATGATCATGTGAATTTTGATGATTCATCCAAATATTCCTCCTTCATAAACAATCTTTCAATTAGTAATGCCCTAAAAATATGCAGAATTCATGAAAATCAATACCTTTACTATTAACAAAAAAGCATAACAGTCAAATTGCATGGCTGTTATGCTTCATAATAAGTTCAATAATTGTAATTATACTGTCATTGGGATGCACCTGTTACTGAGGGCATACTTCAGCATACAAATTTAGATGCACATGCATCACATAATTTCAATGCTGCACAGCCGTTGAGCGTCGCAAGTCATTAGTGCCTCCGATAGCTGTGAAGATAAGGTTCAAGTCTATACTTCTTTCTACGGTAATACATCAGAAAAATAGCTATGCAAATAATGAGCAACGAAACCAATTGAGCTACTCGAATACTGTCTGTAAGCATTAGACTGTCTGTCCTCATTCCTTCAACAAAAAATCTGCCCGTGGAATACCAAATCAGGTAAGTGAGGAACACATCTCCCTGCTTTAATTTTGTGAACTTTTTTCTAATAGTGATCAAAACAATAAATCCCAATAAATTCCACATTGATTCATAAAGAAATGTCGGATGATAATAATTACCCTCGATGAACATCTGATCGACTATAAAGTCAGGCAGGAACATTGATTCTAGAAACTCTCTGCTCACTTGAGTTCCATGAGCCTCCTGATTGATGAAATTACCCCATCGTCCAATAGATTGAGCCAAGATCAAACTCGGTGCAGCAATATCGGCGACTTTCCAAAAAGATATGCCTTTTTTATAACAGTAAATAATTGTGGTTAATACCGCCCCAATCAACGCACCATGAATGGCTATTCCGCCTTCCCAGACAGCAATGATATTCAACGGGTTTTCTTTATAGTATTCCCATTCAAAACTAACATAATAGATTCTTGCAAAAAGAATGGAAATAGGAATTGCCCAAATCAAAAGATCCGGAAATACGTTATGGTCCAGACCTGTCTTTCTGGACTCTTTAGTAGCCAGCAAGAACCCTATCAGTATACCTAACCCTATTATTACTCCATACCAGTAAACAGTAAAGGGTCCAACTTCTATTGCTATACGGTCTATCGTGTTTATGTCCTCCACTGTAAAACATACCTCCTTTTAATAGGATAGTTTATCTGATAAATAAGGAGAAATTATGAATTAAAACACTTTTTTATTTAATTGTGAACTTTTTATTACATAAATCTATTTCCTTAAGTTTTGCATTTATTTCACTTAATCTTAAGTTATAACTTTTATGGAGGTAACAAGATGAAAAAGTTTATTTTATTTAGTTTTTTCCTGTTTTTCACAATTATATTAACTGCATGCTCTTCACAAGAAGACGAAATGGGCGGCATGGAGCATAGTGAATCCAACGATAACACCAAACAAAGTTCAACTAATTCTGACGGTCAATCAGATGGAGTAAAGACAGTCGATACAGAAACATTGACAGGTAACGAATTTACAATCACTGCAAAAGAAGGAATCCATCAACTAACTCCTACAACCAGCGTTAACGCATTAACCTTTAACGGATCAGTTCCAGGTTCACAACTTCGAGTCAAACAAGGGGAAAAAGTAAAAATTAATTTAAAGAATGAATTAAACGTCCCAGTTACTATTCACTGGCATGGAATTACTGTTCCTAATGACATGGATGGTATCCCAGGGGTTACTCAGAATGCCGTTCAACCCGGAGAAATTTTCCAATATGAATTCACTCCTGAAGATGCAGGTACCTATATGTACCATACTCACCAAAATGCAGTCGATCAAATGGATAAAGGGCTATATGGATCTTTAACTGTCGAGCCAAAGGAAGTCAGCTATGACAGAGATTATACGCTAATGCTCGATGAATGGATAAGCGAAGAAAAGAACTCGGGTATGGATGAGATGGGAGGCATGGACCATGAAAACATGAATTCAGAAGGGGGTCAGAACGAAAACTCTGAAAAAACGGAGAACGATGAGGAAAATTCTATGGGTCATGATATGAGTGAGTACGATGTATTCTCCATAAACGGTAAAAGTGGGGAAGCAATAGAACCACTCAAAGTCAAGGAAGGAGAAAAGGTTCGACTTCGCCTTGTGAACGTTGGCTTTTTGTCCCACAAGATACATTTACATGGACATGATTATAAAGTAGTCGCAATTGACGGTCAGGAAATAACGAATCCACAGAAACTTAAAGACGAAGTTGTCTCCATCGCTCCAGGTGAACGCTATGATATCGAATTCACTGCAGACAATCCAGGTGAGTGGTTCCTCGAATGTCATGGTGAAATGGAAGGCACAAAAGGAATGAAGACTTTAATAAAATATGAAGGTGCAGAGACCAGTGTAGATAAGTCAAATCAAGCTCAAGAATTGCCGGAATTTAACTTTACATCGTACGGGGAACCTGAGGAGACTAAGTTCAGCCTTGATCAACAATATGATGTCGAATATACAATGGATTTGAATACCGCAATGAACCACGAAGGAATGGCCTATACAATCAATGATAATACGTTCCCTAATACAGAAAATATCAAGGTAAATGAAAACGACCTTGTAAAAGTTACATTGACGAACAATTCGAAAAGTGATGACCACCCCATGCATCTACACGGACACTTTTTTCAAGTATTGAGTAAAAACGGTAAACCAATAGAAGGTTCACCCATTTGGAAAGATACAATAAATTTAAAGCCCGGAGATGAATACGTAGTGGCCTTTAAGGCAGATAACCCTGGAAACTGGCTATTCCATTGTCACGATCTTCATCATGCAAGTGCTGGAATGGTCAATATGGTGAAATACAAAGGTTTTACACCAAATTTTACTCCAGACCCTGAAGCAAATAACCAGCCGGAATGATAAGTGTGCTTACTGATAAATATATTAAGCCCTGTAGTATTCTTTAATAACCTACAGGGCTTTATATCATATTTGCCAGTACAATACTTATTTTTTTATTCTTTTCATCTTGAAATTCAAATAGCCCAGGACCATTACTGTAGGAGCCACCATTAAAATCAAACTTCACTGCGATGCTTTAATTACATTCACAACAATCATTGCTTCCATTAAAAGAGCTGGAATTTTCCCAATGGTGCTGATTATCGAAAACGCCACAATGTGAATGTTGCTGAAAGCTGCAGCCACGGTCACCACACTCGAAGGAATAAATGGTACAATTCTAAATGCAAACAACAGGAATATCCATTCATTCCCCTGAGCATTTTTTAATTTAACAAAATATTTGTTTCTGGTTACTTTGTAAAGCTTTGAAGAGGAAGTCCCTCTTCTGTACAATACAAATCTGATAATAGTTCCTAAAGATTCACACAGGATTGATACTACGATTCCTGTTTCCAGTCCAATCAGAGTTAAATTCATTTTGGTGTTATAAAAAAGTTGGTAAAACACCTATAATACTGATAAAAACATTGATTGCAATACTGAATACAGCAGTAAAGAGTTTATTGTCCTTAATATTTTGTCTATGATGTCATTACAAAGATGCGTGAACCAATCCATCTTAACTTCATTCCTTCTTAATTTTTGGAGGTTCCTCAGTTCACATTCACTACATACGGAAACACGAATACTTCCCCGTCAAATTTAAATTCTGCCCAAACTTTATAAAGTCCTGGTTCAGCAAAACTTGTTGCAAAGATAGGATTTTCGCCTTCTAATGGATGAACATGAAGATATTCCTCGGCATGTGCATCCAAGATAACCACATGGCCAAGGGCTCCCAAGTATTGCTCGGGTACTTCCCCGTTCAAATCAAAGTGCAACTCCACTTCCTCACCGCTTTTCAGGGTACTGGGGTTTAATGTTACTTGATGAGAACCGATTTCCACAGAAAGCTTTTCACTTTCAATCAATTTAGCGTGATGGCTATCTGCACCTTGCTCACCTATGTTAAAAGAAATGGCTTCAACATGATAACTCTTGTTGGTTGGCTTGATATCGACAAATGCTTTATAGCTTCCATCTACTAAATCGTGGTTTACCTTGAATGTTCCTTCTGAAGTTTTTTCTGGATGCAAGTGTTTGTATATTTCCATATCAGATCCTACAATAATTAGATGAAGTAATTTTTCGTGATTGATATCTAATTCGTCTACAGGATTGCCATCTGTATCTTTCACCATGATGGAGATTGAATTATTTTCTGCAGCTACATCGACATTGACTTCGCTTCCCTCCACACCTTCACCGTGTTCGTCATGGCTGTCTGATTCAGTTGATGTTTCTTCATGTTCACCGTGAGTATCGGCAGGTTCAGCGGTTTCATGGCTATTATGGCTTTCAGATTTTTCGTTTGAAGCCTTTTCATCCGACTGAAACACTTGTGAATACACAGTATAACCTCCAACTATTAGCAATAGATATACAAGTGCAGATACAGCCCACTTTTTCATCTTCTATCCCTCCTATAATTTCACTCTTTGTAAACGTAAAGCATTAAGTACGACTGAAACTGAACTGAAGGCCATCGCCGCTCCAGCAAGCCAGGGAGCGAGGAAGCCGAGGGCTGCAATAGGTATTCCCAATGTGTTATAAGCGAACGCCCAGAAAAGGTTTTGTTTAATATTTATAATTGTTTTTTGGCTCATTCTAATGGCATCTGCGATACTATTTAAATCACCACGTATTAGTGTGATATCAGCTGCTGCCATCGCTACATCTGTACCTGTTCCGATTGCCATTCCGATATCAGCTACAGCAAGGGCCGGGGCATCATTGATCCCATCTCCTACCATAGCTACCTTCTTCCCTTTCTTTTGTAGCTTTATGACCTCTTCTGCCTTCCCTTCAGGCAATACTTCCGCAATGACTTGACTGATACCCGCTTCCTTGGCAATAGCATTCGCAGTTTGCCGGTTGTCTCCAGTCATCATAATGACTTCTAACCCCATATCTTTTAATCGTTCAATAGCTTCTTTAGATGTATTCTTAATGGTATCTGCCACTGCAACTAATCCAGCATATTGACCATTGATGGCAACGAGCATAGCAGTTTTTCCTGCTTGCTCAAGCTGATTTTTGATCTGCAACACCTTTCCTCCAATTGACACTCCTTCTTTGTTCATTAATTTAATCGTGCCAATGAGAACATTGTTAGAATCAACCTTGGCTATCACACCAAATCCAGGAACCGCTTCAAACTCAACGTTTGCATCAAGATTAATCCCTTTTTCCCTTATCCCTTCGACAATGGAAATAGCCAAAGGATGTTCAGAGGGTTTCTCTGCAGCGCCTACTAAGGTTAGAAATTCAGTTTCGTCAATATCTTGATGAGTAATCACATCTGTCAGAACAGGGTTTCCGTTGGTGACCGTTCCCGTTTTATCTAAAACTACTGTTGAAATTCTATAAGTCGTCTCAAGATGCTCTCCACCTTTAAATAAGATGCCGTGCTCTGCTGCACGGCCAGACCCGGCCATGATTGATGTAGGTGTTGCTAATCCCAATGCACATGGACAAGCAATAACAAGAACAGCAATCATTTTTTCTAAAGATTCAGCAAAGTTACCAGGTGTAGCCCATATATACCAGGTGAAAAACGTAATAATCGCTATCACCACTACCACAGGTACGAAAACCCCGGATATTTTATCGGCAAGACGTTGTATAGGAGCTTTAGATCCTTGTGCTTGCTCCACAACTTTAATAATTTGAGCCAGGGCAGTATCCTTTCCTACTTTTGTAGCCCTCACTTTCAAAAAACCATTCTTATTTAACGTGGAGCCAATCACCTCGTCGCCTTCTGATTTATCTATCGGAACACTTTCCCCAGTCAGCATGGACTCATCAATAGCTGATTTCCCTTCGATGACCACCCCATCGACCGGGATCTTTTCTCCTGGTTTTATGTAGACGATATCTTCTACAAGAACCTCTTCTAACGGCAACTCGAGCTCTTCTCCTTTACGAAGTACAGTGGCGGTTTTCGCTTGTAAACCCATTAGTTTTTTTATTGCTTCTGAAGATCTGCCTTTGGCCTTCACTTCAAAGAGCTTTCCGAGAATGATCAACGTAATTAATACTGCACTTGTTTCAAAGTATAAACTGACCATATGTTCAGTACTTCCTATCGATTGAATGGATAAGTATATACTATAGAAATAAGCAGCTGAAGTTCCTAGCGCTACCAATACGTCCATGTTTGCACTCTTATTTTTCAATGCTTTATAGGCACCTACATAAAACTGTTTCCCTATTATGAATTGAACAGGCGTCGCTAAAGCAAATTGAACCCAAGGATTCATAAACATTTCCGGTAAATAGATAAAAGAAGTGAACTCAAAATGACTCACCATCGCCCATAATAATGGCATAGAAAGAATGGTAGAGAAAACAAATTTTCCTTTTTGGTTCTCTATTTCTTTCAGTCGATGATCTACTGCAGCTTGTTGATTTGTATCGATGTTCTCTCTAGCTCCATATCCTAGCTTTTCTATTTTTTTCATGAGATCGTTTACTGTGAGAGTGGATGGATTATATTCAACAGTAGCCGTTTCCAAAGCCAAATTAACTGTTGCTTTAAAAACCCCGTCTAATTTATTCAATCCTTTTTCAATTCTTGTTGAACAGGCCGCACAAGTCATACCGGATATACTTATTTCAACTTTCTCTGTTACCAGATCAAACCCCAGATCCTTTATCTTTTCTTGTATTTTACTTTCATTCACATTCTTAGAATCAAATGCAACTGTAGCTTTTTCCAATGCCAAATTGACCGTGGCATTCTTAACACCTTCCAGTTTGGTCAGTCCTTTTTCTATTCTTCTAGCAAATGCCGCACAAGTCATTCCCGTTATTTGCATATTGAATTCTTTAGAATTATCAGTCATTATCAGACCTCCTTATACCTATATGGGGTATATTCATTTCCAAAAGAAATCGTGCACATAATGGCACGTTTTCTTTTATTTATTCCTGAATATCGTATCCTTGATCATCAATAGTTTCTTTGATCGTATCAATAGAAACATTAGAGGATTGATATTCAACGTCGACTGTACCTGAATCAAGATATACTTTCACATGTTGAACTCCATTTAATTTCCCTACACTTTCTTCTATGGCTTTCACACAGTGACCACATGACATACCTTCTACTTGCAGCGTTACTTTTTCCATCTCGATCCTCTCCTTATTTCTTCATTAATTTTTGAATGGTTACCAATACTTCATCAAGTACTTCGTTGTCTCCAGCTTGAATGCGTTCTAAGACACAGGATTTCATGTGACCCTCAAGTAATATTTTCGCTACACTATTTAGTGCAGATTGCGTGGCCGATATTTGTGTTATAACATCATCACAATACGTATCACGTTCTATGAGTCCTTTGATTCCTCTAATTTGACCTTCTATCCTATTCAGTCTTGTTACAAGGTTATTTTTTACTTTATCTGAATGATGGCTCTTTCGATCACCATCCGTTGCACAACAAGAATCCATCTCAATAATATTTTCTGGATTAGATGACATTTCGCAACCCCTTTCAAACGATTTGGTTAAAACAATGAAAGTGCTTTCCATCATATTCAAATTACATGATTTCAAGCTGTATGACAAATATTTAGACTATTTAATCGATTGCTTTATTTCATCAAATCCAATCCTCTTTATGAACTTTGCAACGCCTTCACGTTTTCTTCCCAATTCCTGATACTTGGCAAGAAAACGATCGATATAAAGATAGAGTGCTTCTGGTTCCAAATTCTCGAAAAGCAGAGTACCTGCCTCAGCGTCCTTACCTTTGGATTTCCCTCCTATATATAGATTATATTTATCCCTTATTTTCATAATACCGATATCATTTACTAGAGGCTCTCCACATCCTACGGGACAACCAGTATAAGCCATCTTTACAGTAAAGGGCACTTCTTTTCCCGCAGTTCGCTCATTGATTTCCTTCGCAACAGGCATTCCTTCTTCGAGTTCACCCTTACAAAAATTACAAGTGCGCAGGCTTTTAACCACATTGCCTACCGGGTAACATTTTAACCCAGCTGCTTGAAATTCCTGGATGGTTTCATCCACTTCATCTTCTGATACTTCCAAGTAAATTTGTTGGAACGTGGTTAATTCCAACTCGACATCCCCTATGCGATTCGCAATGACCATTAACTGTTTGGAAGTCAGCTTGGCACCGAATCCAATCCCTCCGTTTACTGCAATTTTAGTTTTCTTCCCTTCCAAAGCTGATTACTCCCTTCTCCACTAAGATGTTTTCTCTAATAACTCCTCATGACAATGACAAGAAACTTCATGATTCTTACCAAGGGTTTCTAGTTGAGGCTCCATATCATGACATTTAGTTTCTTGGTGAGGACATCGGTGAACAAAAGGACAACCTTTCAACTCTTGAGTAGCATCGACTTCTCCGTCCAGGATGATCTGGTCACGATGTTCAATAAAATAATTCAAATCTTTTACCACAGAAACTAATGCTTTAGTGTAGGGATGAGATGGTGATTGGATAATCTTCTTAGTTGGCCCGATTTCCACTACCTTCCCTTGGTACATCACTGCTATCCTGTCGCACATATAGCTTGCAGTCGTTAAATCATGGGTAATGAACATCATTGTCAAGCCCATTTTCTTTCTTAAGTCTAATAATAAATTTAAAATCCCTGCCCTTACAGAAACATCCAACATTGAAGTTGGTTCATCCGCCGCAATAAATAATGGTTTTAAGATCACTGCTCTTGCTATGGCAATCCGTTGTCTCTGACCACCGCTTAATTGATGAGGATACCGATACATAAAATCTTCTGCTGGCCTTAATTCTATTGATTCTATCGCTTCTTTTACTTTCTTTAATTTCTCTGGATGAGATAGGTGCTTTTCATGTGCATTTAATGGCTCCATTAAAATATCTAATATTCGCATCCCTGGGTTTAATGTATCGTAAGGATCCTGAAAAATCATTTGCATCTTTTTCCGTACTTTGTTCGTTTGAGCATCATTTAATTTACATAAGTTTTCTCCCTCGAATTCAATCTTTCCTGCACTTTCTTTCATTAATCTCATTACCATCCTTGCGGTAGTTGTTTTCCCGCATCCACTTTCACCTATGATCCCTAATATTTCCCCGCGCTTTATATCTAAATTAATGTCATTGACAGCATAGACTTCTTTCCTCACCCGCTTAAAAATCGGTCCAGTTTTTTTCACAAATGTTTTCTGTAGGTTTTTGATACTGAATAATACTGTTTTATCCAATTTTATTCTCCCCCTTTTCTTCTAGGAAGCAAGCAGTAAAATGGCCTGGTTTAACTTCTCTTAGTTCAGGAGTGTCTGTTTTACATCTTTCCATTGCAAATGGGCATCTAGTTTCAAACCTGCAGCCTCTGGGAGGGTTCACTAAGTTTGGAACACTTCCTGGAATGGAGATTACTTCCCTTTCAGGGTTTGCCAGGTCTGGTGTAGCTTTCAAAAGAGCTGAAGAATAAGGGTGTCTTGCATCGTTAATTATATCTTCAGTAGAAGCCCATTCTACAATCTTTCCTGCGTACATGATAACGATTCTGTCACATATTGCTGTTACCATTGGAAGGTCATGGGAAATCAAAATGACAGAAAGATTTAATTTTCTTTGCAAGTCTTTTATCAGGGCAATGACTTGAGCCTGAGTCAAAACATCCAAACCTGTTGTTGATTCGTCAGAAATGACCAGCTTAGGGTTGCATGCAAGCGCCATGGCAATTGCAACACGTTGTTTCATCCCTCCGCTAAACTCATGCGGGTAGCTTTTCCAACGTTCTCCATCTATACCAACCAACTCTAACAATTTTTTGACTCTGATTTCCGCTTCTTTTTTACTTACATCTTCATGTAGGAAGATAGCTTCCATTATTTGTTCTCCCACGGTATAGACTGGATTAAGAGCATTCATCGCGCTTTGAGGAATAACAGAAAGTTCCTTCCACCTTAAATCAGTAAGTTCAGAATCAGAGAGTTTCATAATGTTTTTTCCGTTTAATTGAACTTCTCCAGAAACCACTTTCCCAGGATATTCAATCAAACGTAGAATAGACTGTGCAACTGTCGTTTTTCCGCATCCTGATTCACCGATAATCCCCAGCATTTCTCCTTCTTTTACCGAGAAAGAAACGTTTTCCACTGCTTTTGCTATTCCTTTATCTGTTTTGAAGTAAGTTGACAGATTCTCCACTGTGAGTAAGGAATTCATTTATCACCGCTCCTTTCTTAATCGAGGGTTAAGGATTTCTTCCAAGGAATACCCCGTGAATGCAAACCCTATAACCAGCGTAGTGATCAGAAGCCCAGGAGGAAGTATCCACCATACCCACGCGTCCGTTAAGAAAGCACCTCTTGCTTGTGCATAGTATAAAATGGTGCCCCAGCTCTTTGTAAATGGGTCTCCTAATCCAAGGAAACTCAATGAAGCTTCTATTAATATCGAATGACTTGCTGCCAGTACAAACTGGGACAAAGCAATGGGGATTACCCCTGGTAAGATATGTTTTGTCAGAATGACCCTAATATTGGTACCAATCGATTTGGCGGCCTCCACGTATCCTTTTGTTTTTAACGATAGCACCTGTGATCGTATTACACGGGCTGGACTCGCCCATGAGATCAAACTTATGACCAGGATGATATTCCAAAAGCTTGGCCCGATGAAAGCGGCTAATAATATCATAAGGGGCAGGAATGGGATTACAAGGATCAAATCAACGAACCTCATTAACATCGAATCTATTTTCCCTCCGTAATATCCTGCTATGACTCCTACTAGGCAGCCAATGACAATGGAAATTAAAGCCGCAACAATACCAATTAGCAAGGAGACTCTTGTACCATAAATCAATTCACTGAAGATATCCTGACCTACATCATTAGTTCCGAGAAGAAAGTCACCATTTGGTTTTATAAAGGGGCCTCCCACCCTGACACTCGGATCATAGGGTGCTATAAGAGGTGCCAGCAAGGCGATAAGCAAGAACATCAATAAGATCCCAACACCTAGCATCCCTAAGTTGTTTGATGAGAGAACGGACCAATAATTTTTTAATTTTTGTTTATCCATTATTTTTACCCACTTTCGGGTCCAAGATAGGATAAATCAAATCAGCAAATAAGTTTGCAAGGACCACACTAAAGGTGATAATTAAGAAAGTGGCTTGAATCAAAGGGTAGTCCCTGCTTAGTACAGATTCAAACATCAATCTGCCTACACCAGGATAAGCAAATACCGTTTCGATCACGGTAGCTCCGCCCAGCATAAACCCTAAACTAAGCATAAAGACTGTAGCTACAGGCAATAACGCATTTCTCATGGCATGCTTATATTTAATGACTTTCTCTTTAACCCCTTTTGCTTTTGCCATCATGATATAATCTTCACCCAATACACTTAACATTGAATAGCGCATAATCATAAATGTGCTGGTTACCGAAATCAATACTAGCGTCGTTAAGGGTAATGCTAAGTGCTTCATAATATCGATAAATCGATCAATACCAGTTAGATTTGACCAGGCACTCTCAGCTCCAAACACCGGAAATAATCCAAGCTGAGCAGAAAAAATAGAAACCAGAATCATACCTACCCAAAAGGAGGGCATAGCACTCAGGAACATAAACACCGTGAGCAGGTTAGCATCGGTCTTTGTACCGCGTTTCCAAGCCGAAATTGCCCCGAACATAACTCCGATGACCGTTGAAATTACCAGCCCTAGCCCGGTAAGCAACAATGTCCATGGCAGTCGTTCCATCAAAAGGTCTGAGATAGGTCTTTTTTGCTGATAAGAGAAGCCAAAATTTCCAGTAGCGATGTTCTTAATATACGTTCCATATTGAACAAGAATCGGATCATTCAACCCGTGTTCATCCAATATTGCCTCTTTCTCACTGCTCGACATAAACCCAACATCTTCACCCGCTAGGAAAACCAAGGGATTGCCTGGCATCAAGCGCGGAAGAAGAAAATTCAGCGTGAGCATCAAAAAAATGACGATGGCATATTGTACAAACTTTCCAGCTATGAACTTTCCCAACTGTTACACCTCCACATTAGAATGTGAATCAAGGAGGTCTGATTCAAGTAATCAATCAGACCTCCTTATCACTTAAAAATCAAAATCATCTTTCGGTTTGCTTTTACCTTTTCGTTTAATAAAGAAGAAGCCGATGACCACTATAAGAATAAGCCCTCCAAGTATGAATAGGGTGTTTTTAGAACCCCCACCAGATGTACTTTGGCTGGCTACATCCCCAGTTGCTGCTTCTTTCTGGTCAGACGTTTTGATTTCGGATTTCTCACCTGAAACAAAGGATAGCTTATTAATAATCCCCTTCCCTACTTGGAAAACATATCCGTCGTATACTGATGGGTTATATGCATTAACGATCTCCTGGTAATATAAAGTGATAAAAGGAGAATCTTCTGCAACTAGTGATTGCATTTCCTTAATGACCTTCATTCTCTCCTCTTCTTTAAAAGTAGTGGATAATTGTTCAGACAATGCATCAAAGTCGGCATTCTTATAAGCACCAATGTTAACAGAACCTACTGCAGGATCGGAGTGGAACAACTCAACCATACGATCAGGGAATAACTGCATCGTGTTAGACCAACCCCACAGACCCATATCATAATCACGACCCTTTGTCACATCAAAGTCAGGCCACATTAGGGAATCAACAGTTGTTGCATCCATCGCTTTTACCGTATTTTTAATCCCAATCTCGTTTATTGCTTCTGAAACCAGCTCTGCTGTCCGGATTCTGATCGGACTGTTTGCATATACAAGAGTGGTAAGGTCAATCTTCTCTCCCTTTGGGTCTTCTCTAAAACCGTCCCTATCAACATCTTTAAAGCCCGCTTCTTCAAGGATCAGTTTCGCTTTTTCTTGATCGTATACAGGTTTCAATTCTGAATTATGGAATGTGGAAGACGGATGGATAAATCCTGGACTACCCACTTCACCATATCCGAGCAACAATGTATCGACTAGATTCTGCTTATCCACTGCATAATTAACAGCTTGCCTAAAGGCCGATTCTGTCATCGGATACTTCTCCGCATTAATTTGGAAAAGTGTCGTACTGTAACCAGGTCCCCTAGCCACTTTTAATGAACTATTTGATTCAAATTGCTCTACAAGTTCAGGTGATATACTAGAAGAAAGAGCATCGATTTCTCCAGCTTGAAGGGCATTCAGCATGGCTGTCGTATCTTCTATAATCGGAAAAACGATTTCTTCTATTGGAGGCTCCCCGTGAAAATAATCCTTATGGGCCTTCATCTTATAATATTGTCCTGACTTATGTTCTTCCAGAATGTATGGACCACTTCCAATAGCATTCGTTTCTTCATCTGGATTGCTTATTTCACTCCAGATATGTTTTGGTAGTATAGGTAAATCTGCAAGTGGTTGAATCATGAAGTTGGGATCTGCTTCTGATAAGGTAAGTGAGATTGTGGTTTCGTCTGATTGATCTATTGAGGCGATGCTCTTAAGAGGATTCGTGAAGCGAGACTTAGGATGATCGATAAAATATTCCATTGTAAATTTAACATCTTCTGTTGTCAAAGGCTTACCATCATGCCATGTGATATTTTCATGTAGTGTAAACTCATAGGTCAGACCGTCTTCACTAACATTGTACTCTTTAACTAACCATGGTTGAGGCTGATTGTCTTCATCTAACACAAACATGTTATCATAAAGAAGGTTCACCAAATCGAGGCCAGGATAACCCGTTACATAGGTGTAGGGATTAAGTCCATTTTCATCCTTTGTAATTCCGACTTTTAAGGATTTAGTTTTCTGATCTGCAAATACAGGGGTGAGATTCGAAATAACAAGTAACAGCGAGACTGCAATTAATAGTAGAGGTTTCTTCATCCTTTTTCCCCTTTTCATATCATTTAATTAATTCCTGCAAATGGAAATTTCCTTCTCTTCTATACGCTTCAGCTAAAGCAAAATGGCCGTGGGTTGCCAATCCATGATAAACATGAACCGCTTTATCCAATGCTTTATGAATGGCCCGTCCTTTTTCATAATTATTAGTTAGTTTAGAAAAACCGGGAGCTATAATTTCTGCAGCTGACGGATCCAGCATTTCATCAAAATGCATTCCACTGAATTCCATTTGACTTTCTAAGACACTCATCGCATTTTCTTTCTTTCCCCAAACAGATGAAATATCTACTACAGTATTAGGGTGATGAGGGGTCATGTAGTAAATGGTTGGTATAGGATGCGGATCTAAACCAGGAAGTTCTTCCAAACCAAAATCTCGACTTGAAAGGGCGATGGATTCGAGCAGTAAAGTCATAGCCGGCCTGCGGTCCGGGTCAAGATCATGGAAGGAATGCTCGGGGTCTTGAGTGATAATAATGTCTGGTTTTACTTCTCTGATGACTTTGATCAATTTGAGCTTTGAATCAATACTTAAATCGACAGTGCCATATTGAAAATCCAAGAAGGAAACATTCACTCCTAATTCTTCACTGGCTTTTCTTACTTGAGGCTGACTGGTCTCACGACAAAGCATAATTGTTGCGTAGGATTCTCCGCCACTAGTTACGTTCTTTGCCAGTGCACCTCCACATTCCACAACTTCCATTCCATAAACTCCAAGAAACAAAATTTTTTGTCCTTTTGCCATTTGTATTCCTCCCTATATAAATTTTTAAAAAATACAATACCCCTCTATAGTATATTGGGCTTGTTTTTAAATATACTATACCTTATTTAATATTTTGTAAATACTGAATTTTAAGAAAATTATATTTTTATAGTTCAAATGTTTTAAAAAATTTTGGAATGGCCTGTCTATTCTTCTCATATCATGAAAGCAAACAAAGGAGGAGATAACGATTCAACCATATCAACTATTTATTTCTATCACTCTTTTTCTCTTAGTCTTGGCTTGTATGATTATGGGGAAAATATTAAAAGAACGGTTACATTCTATGTCATACATGATGATTTCCATGTATACAGGAATGAGTATTGGATTGACGCTAGGAGTAATGTTCGGCGCACTATACCAAGGGGATTTATTCTATTCCACTTTATTGTCTATGGGGATAGGAGGTACTGTCGGACTGCTGATAGGAATCATCCATAGTCCACTATCTTCCATCGAAGGTTTAATGGCAGGATTAATGGGTGGTATGATGGGAGCAATGTTAGGAGAAATGATTTCTCCTAAAGAATCTATTATGATTTTGAAAATTTTGTCGGTGCTTTCATTATGTTCTATATTTCTATTTTTTATTTTTCCGCGAACCAAACCTGAACAGTACTTAATTACGAAGAAATGGCTATTTAAGCCTTTGGTTGTCTTCGTCACCATCTTTGCATTTTTCTTTTCAGGTGAATTACTTTTTAAATCTACTGCTTCGCCACATTCAGAACCAACTAAAGAACAGACGGGGCATCAATCTCACCTTAATCATAACGGTTCAAACCAAACTGAAGATATACACACAATCAACATCATTGCATCTGAAATGCGTTATCAGCCATCCACCATAACTGTTGTAAAAGACACAACTGCCAGAATTGTGTTACAAAATGATGATCAAGTAGAACACGATATTGAAATTAAAGGAATTACAGCTAATGCGCCTAATTCAAATGGTGGGCATGCCCACCACTCATCAATATCCAATGAATCATTTCATCTTCATGCTCAAGCCAACAGTTCAAATCAACTAGAATTTCTTCCTACCGAAAAAGGAGTTTATGAATTTTTCTGTACCGTCCCTGGTCATAAAGAAAACGGTATGACCGGTACACTGATCGTAAATTAGTATACAAAACAAAAGAACCCATTCTAAAGGGTTCTTTGTTTTTGATACGAGATATCTGTTACGATTTCTATGTTATTTAACCATTTTCCATTATGGAATCCTCTGTATAGAAAATATGCCCGAAATGCATTATCCAATCCGATCGCTATCCAAACCCCTAATATCCCCCATCCGAAATACATCCCAAGCAAGTATACCCCCAACGTACGGATGATCCATATTCCAATCATGGTCAAATACAATGGTGATTTGGCATTTTCTGCTCCTTGATATATTCCAGTCATGATGAGAACAATCGCTAAAATGGGCTGAATAAAAGCATCAACCTTTAAAGCTATACCAATATTCTTAATTGCCTCTTCCTCAACTGTGAAAAAAGAACCGATCCACTCTCCGCCAAAAAATAAAAAGACTCCAAATATCGACATACATGCTATTCCTAAGTATACGCAGTACCTCGCTGCCTTTTTTGCAAGATCGTATTCTTGTGCCCCTAAATAATCACTGACCAATGTAGTTGCCGCCGTTGCAAACCCATACCCAATCATATAAGAAAAGACTTCAATATTACCTGCTATCTGATGTGCAGCAAATAATTGAGTTCCCATATAAACAATGATACCAAAGTAAAGTACCTGGCCGATCCGCATGGCTAGCCTTTCTCCCATTGCTGGAGTGGCTAATTGCAGCAGTAATTTCTGAAGAGATGAATCCCATCTAAATAATGTCGATTTGCGAACGAATTTCTTTTTATTAAGGAAAATAATCAGTAACAAAACTCCCGTTAATCTGGATATCACTGTAGCCCATGCAGCTCCTTCCAATCCAAATGCAGGAATGATAAAGAAACCAAAGATTAAAATATAGTCAAGCAAAATATTTAATAAATTTATGATTATACTGACAACCATTGGTGTTTTAGTATCTTTCATCCCTCTTAAAATGCTGTTCATACTGAACATCAAAGAAATCAAAAGTGATGGGATACCAACGATTCTAAAATATATAACTCCCTTTTGTAGTACTTCTCCCCCCAGACCCATCATCCTTAATAATGGCTCAGCAAATACGATGGTAACAAATCCAAATACAAGACCAAGAGCTAAAGCCAAGAGAATTGATTGACCCGCAACATTCTGGGTTTTTTCCTTATTCCCTGAGCCTGAAAATTTTGCGACATAGACATTCACTGATACTCCCAGAGACATAAATACTGCAATATACACTGCAAGTAACGTATTAGCCACTCCTACAGCGGTTACTTCCTCCAAACCGATTTGAGCAACAAAATAAGTATCTACAAACCCAAGTATGGTCTGAAAAAAATTGTCCACGACGGCAGGAATTGCTAAAGCTAAAATAGCAAAGATCATCTGTTTGTTTGTAAAAGCAGGCTCACCACTGATAAAAAACACTCCCTTCTTTCTTTTTACTCTGTACAGTACATAGGTAAGGTATTTATTTAATAATTATCTTTTATTAACTTAATGTCAATAATATTCAGATAATTTTAATTATTTATATAAAAAGTGATTAAGCAAAAGAAAAACGCCTTAAAAGACGTTTTTTCAACTTGTAATAAATTTATTTTCAGAAGAAGTTTTGAACTTTTATTTTTTTGGTTGAAAAGATATGTCCGAAAACAAGCAGGAAATGACTTTTAATTACAAATAGAAGCATAATTTTGACTCAATTATATAGAAGCATAAGCATGCCTAAAAATACAAATATATGGTCTCAACTCACCGATGTTACTTGAACTTTAATATCCCAATAAATTAAACATAAGTCTGCATTCATTGTTAATAATATAGAATTGTTGACTTGTAAAAATATACAAAACTTACCATTTAGCCACCCTTATATAAAGCTCCTTTTTTATACATACTTAATACATTTCAGTAATGTATTGGTACTTTAATGCAATGTTTAGATTAACCATACAAGCGTAATTTTACACCCATAAAATAATCGAATAAAAATAGAATTCTTTTATCTGCAAACAATCTGCAATCCCTTGGGGAATATGCTAATTATATTCAATATTTATAGGAGGATTCGATGAAAACACATAAACAATTAGAACAGTTTGCCAGTAAACCTAATTCTTATAATGATCGCGCAGGGGTTAACCTTAAGACGTATGATACGAAAAATGTCTCGAGACTAAATACAGATAATACGCTGGAGGCTTCAATCTATACTTCCCAAATGATTTGGCCGGCCACACATGATGAAACCAGACCTGGCACGGTTACTCTTTTCCCGAATAAATCGTGGAGTATTGGCTTGGCATCGGTAAATTTTATTCATCACCCAAATAACGGACCTGTTTTTCATTTTGACTCGGAAGGTGTGTCGGAAGAAGTGCTTAATGAAATCGACAGACTACAACCTAAAGGAAATTCTGAAGGGATTCAAATAATGGTTATGGGAGACATTACTGATCATGTGAATGAACAATTGGCTTCTTATAAGGTTAAATCGTTAACAGCAGAGACGGCTGCTCAGTTTGCTTTTAAAGTCGATGAGGAATATGCAAGATTGACAGATGAGTATCCTGAAAATATCCTCGTTGTATCCTCCGAGGATCATGCAAAGCTTTTTTCTCTAGTAGCTGGTTATTGGATTGCTCATATGCCTGAGCCCATTTTATATGTAGAAACGAATGGCGTTCCATTAGAAACAATTAAAGCCCTGAAGAAAAGAAAGAATCCAAATATTTATATTGTAGGACCTGAAAAAATAATTTCTAAACAAGTAGAAGAAGAACTGAGCATGTATGGTAGCGTTACTAGAATTCCAGGAGATAATCCCGTCGATGTCTCAATTGAATTCACAATGTTTAAAGACCAGGATAGTGGTTTTGGATGGGGTATCGACAAGCCAGGGAGGGGGCTTTCCTTCATCTCAACCTCCCAGCCTGAATTGGCCATTACTACAGCTCCATTTTCCCACCTGGGAAAGCATTGTCCGCTAATTTGGCTGGACCAAGGTAAACTGGAGGACTCTGTTTATCATTTCCTTGCAAAGATTAAACCTACTTTTCAAGATAGCCCCCAAGAAGGTCCATATAATCATTCCTATTTAATGGGGAGTATTGAAACCATCTCTTATGAGACCCAGGGGATAATCGATAACAAGCTTGAAATCGTTGCAGAAAGTGACGGGGGACACCACTAAATCATGAAATAAAAAAAGATGGAGCCAAGAATCGCTCCATCTTTTTTTAGTAGTTATTCACACACGCTGACATATTCTCCTTCGATGTTTGAGGGTGGCAATGAGATTCTGGGTCTTCTTCCGGCTCCACTTTCACCACAATCCACTTGTCACGATGAAATTGTAGGGTTAGTACGACGGCTCTAAAGGCAATATCCAAACCAATCGCCATCCAGACACCTAGCAGCCCCCATTCAAGCTGAATGCCCAATACATAAACAAGTAACGTTCGGATAGCCCACATACCGATTCCTGTTAAATACATCGGAAATTTTGTATTATTCGCTCCTTGAAAGGCACCTGTTAAAACAAGGACAACTGCCAAAAATGGCTGAAATACTCCTGAGACTTTCAATGCTGTTCCAATGTTTCCGATCACTACTTTGTCTTCTGTAAATAAACTTCCTGCCCATCCGCCTAAGCTAAATAATATGAGTCCAAAGACAGCCATACTTCCAACTGCTAAAAATACACACAGTTTAGCATATGTTTTCGCTTCATCAAACTTACCGGCTCCAACCTGCTGACCTACCAGAATCGTTGCTGCTGTGGCAAATCCAAACCCGATCATGTAAGAGAACACTTCAATGTTACCAGCAATCTGATGAGCTGCGAAAACATTGGTTCCAAGAGCCACAACAAATCCAAAATAAACAATTTGACCTGCTCTCATAATCAATCGTTCTCCTGCTGCGGGAGTCCCTAGGATAAACAGCTCTTTTAAATGAACAGGATCTACTTTCCAATATTCTTTTTTGAAAGTTAAAGAAGTATTTTTTTGAGTATAGCGAAATAGTATAAAAGTTCCTAGTGCACGTGCTACGACTGTAGCAGTTGCTGCACCGACTATTCCCATTTCAGGTATGACCCAAAAACCAAAGATAAACACGTAATCCAGTGCCGCATTCACAATGTTGATGATAATACTCGTCTTCATCGGGGACTTTGTGTCACCTGCCCCCCTGAGAATAGCACTCAAAACGAACATCAAGGCCATAAATACAGATGGAATGGCAACAATCCTAAAATATGTCACCCCTGCATCCAGTACATTGCTCTCAATCCCCATTAATTTAAGCAACGGTTCTGCAAAAAATATAGTAATAATTCCAGTGATTATACCCACAACAATCGTTACAATAATTGATTGTTGTGCAATGTGCCGTGCTTTTTCTATTTTATTGGCACCTATAAAGTTAGCAATATATACATTAGCCGCGACCCCAAGGGCCATGAATAGAGCGAAATATATAGCGAGTATAGCATTTGTTACCCCTACAGCCGATACTTGTATTAGACCCAATTTTGAAACAAAGTACGTATCAACGAAACCTAAGATAGTCTGAAAAAAGTTCTCCACAACTGCGGGTAGAGCGAGTAGAAGGATCAGCTTTATCTTTTTTCTGTTATTATCTGCTTCTTGAACCTTTTTGCCTTCAATGTTTGTCGTCAGTTTTCACCACTCCTAACATCATTTTCTACCTTAACTATATCTTTCCCTGAAAATATGAATAATTTATGCAAAACAATAAACGCATATGTATTAAGGATAAGCATTCACTTGAATAGTCAAAATATCGTTTCTCATTTTGATTTCTTATCATAAAACAGGAGAGACATTCGAACTGTCTCCCCTGTTTATGTTTAAGCGATTTTTTTACACTCTTCTGCACAATTAAAGCAAGCATCTGCACATTCTTGACAATGATCATGATCATGTTTCTTACATTCTTCTCCACACGTTTCACAAATCTTCGCACACACTTGAGCCAGTTCAGATGCGAATGGTGTCCCTCTTACTAGGGATTGTTCTAAGTATGCACACATATCCGCACATTCTCGATCTAACCGAATGCACTCTTTCATCATGTTGATATCTTCTTCCTTTAAACAAGCATCGTAGCAATGATTACAAGCTTCCATACACTCATGCAGCGCTTTGATAGCAGATTGGTACCTTTCATGTGACATCTTACATTCCTCCTTGGGATTTGAGTTATTTGTTACATAATTACTATATCCAGTTATCATGCCAATAAACGAATAAATAATATTTTTATCGCTCGTAGAAAGTTATTTTTCGTTTGCATGGATAGTGCATATTTTGTGGGTATAAACCGTAATGCTCACCGGAGATACCTGGTCAATTGATATTTGTGTTCAGCAAAAGAATTTGCAATCCAGCATTTAATAACAGAAAGGATGTGAGCTTCTTTGACTTAACAAAGAATCTATCAATCAAAAACAGACCACTTAATTAAAAGTGGTCTGATCTGTTCAGTGAACACGGAAACAGCTCTCAACTATTTTACTTTTAAAAGGCGAAGAGCATTTAATATGACAATGATTGCAGCCCCTGTATCGCTCAGAACTGCCAGCCACAGTGTCAGCCAGCCAGGGAAAATCAATGCCAATGCAACAAATTTCACAATCAATGAGAACCAGATGTTTTGTTTGATGATTGTGAGTGCTTTTCTGCTCAAATTGATCGTGTGAGGCAGTTTTTCAAGATTATCCGCCATTAATACAATGTCGGCCGTTTCCATCGCAGTGTCTGTGCCTGCACCGCCCATTGCGATTCCTAAATCAGCGGTGGCAAGTGCAGGCGCATCGTTAATGCCGTCCCCGACCATCGCTACCTTGTGGCCTTCGCTTTGTAACTTCTTAATGGCATCTACCTTATCTTGAGGTAAAAGCTCAGCAAAATAACGATTGACGCTTGCTTCCTTTGAAATCATTTTGGCGGTGCCTTCATTATCGCCGGTCAGCATCACGACCTGGCCAATTCCAACTTTTTTCAAACCATCCAATGCTTTTACAGTCGTTGTACGGATCGAGTCAGCAACAGAAATGACTCCGAGGATCTCCTGTTTTGTACCGACGATCACGAGCGTCTTCCCTGTGCTTTGTAGCTCTTGAACGATTGTTTCAGCCTCGTCTAAAGGGAGGTTCATTTCTTCAAATAGCCTTGAATTTCCTGCATAGTGTAAGACCCCATCAATGGTAGCCTGAACCCCTTTTCCCACTATGCTTTTAAAGAACTCCCCATCTTTAGATTCAATCCCTTTCTCATTGGCAAACCCTACAATAGTTTGTGCAATCGGATGTGTCGAATACTCTTCTAATGTCAGAGCAATGGATAACAACTCTTCTTCTGTTGCATGAAACGCCTTTACTTCAGAAACCTTTGGCTTCCCTTCGGTTAAGGTACCCGTTTTATCAAACGCAATTGCCGTAATCGCTCCTGCTTTTTCAAGGAATGTACCACCTTTGATTAAAACACCGTTCTTCGCTGCATTGCCAATTGCCGAGACAATCGCGACAGGTGTGGAAATGACCAGGGCACATGGACAGGCAACGACTAACAATTCGAGCCCTTTGTAAAACCAATCTCCCCAAGTACCAAAGCCAAGCAGTGGCGGAAGAACCATGACGACCAACGCGAGCACGAACACAATAGGCGTATACACAGCTGCAAACTTATCGATGAACGCCTGGGTAGGGGCCTTCTGTTCCTGGGCTTCCTCCACCAGGTGAATAATTTTTGCAATGGTTGTATCTTCAGCAAGCTTCGTGACACTTATTTCAAGAGACCCATTCTCGTTTATTGTTCCCGCATAGACCAAGTCTCCGGCTTCTTTATCCACCGGGATGGATTCACCGGTGATTGGGGCTTGATTGATACTTGATTTACCAGTTATAATTTCCCCGTCCAGCGGGATTCTGTCCCCGGGTTTCAAAATTAATACTTCACCAATCTTCACTTCTTCCACTGGCTTCTTCTTTAACTGTGCCCCTGCTTTAATCCACGCTTCAGATGGTGCCAGATTCATCAAGTTCCGGATAGAATGTCTGGTCTTCTCAATTGACATGTTTTGAAGGGAAGTTCCCAAGGCAAACAGCCAAACCACCGTGGCTCCTTCAAGCCACTCCCCAATCAATGCTGCCCCAATTGCAGCTGCTGACATCAATACATTCATGTCCAACGAACGGCTTTTGATCGAATAATAAGCACTTTTAACCGGCTTATAGCCGCTGATGAACATAGCAGTTGCATACAACAGTGTGGTCACCAGATAGGAAACATCTGTTAACGACCCTAAGAAACCAAGAGCAATCAAAATTCCGGAAGTGATGATGACTCCATATCCTTCTTTTCTATTTGAAGTTTCAGTGCTTCCATCCTGCTTTGATTGCAAGGATGCATGAAATCCAATCTTTGAAACTTCAGAAACGATGTCTTCCACACGGTTCTCATGATCCACTTTCATTTTTCCCGTTGAGAAATTGACACTTACATGCCGGACTTCAGGAATCGTATTTAAATGGTTTTCAATGCTCTTGGCGCAGCTTCCACAATCCATCCCCTCAACAGCATATATCTTCAGATTCCTGTTTTGATTTATTGGTTCGATCTTAAATCCGAGTTTTTGTACTTCTGATTCTACCAAATCAAAATTGCTGCCTGCTACTTGAAGCTTTGCAGAATTATAGTTCACCTTCGCTTCGTCAATTCCCTCCACCTTTACGAGAGCTTTTTCAATCGACATTCCACAAGAAGGGCAATCCATCCCATAAATCCGGTAATCAGCTTTTTCAGATGTGGATGAAAAAGCTTCAGTCTCCCCAGTCCTATGATTGCTGGATGAGCAGCAAGACCCGTTTTTCACATCAACATGTTCGGTCGTTCCAGTACTGCTGCAGCATGATTTCTCAGAATCTTTATTTTCTTCGATTTGGTTGAATTCATAGTTGAACGCAACCAATCCCTCTTCCTTTTTACGCGAAGTTTCTTGGCTGTTGCAGCAGCCTTTAGGTTCTTGTTTTTTCTCAACATTACCTTGACTGCTGCAGCAGCTTGCTGTTCCGGTCTCCTTGCTGGTTTCTTTTTCTCTTGAGTTGCAACATGACTCTCCCATTCAATCCACCCTCTACACGATATGATTGCTGCAGCACGCAACATCATTTTCAACTTCATCCAGCACCACGTCAAACATATCAAGCAAATCACGGACATGCTGGTTGCTTACACTATAATACGTATACTTTCCTTCCTGCCTCCCGACAATCAGACCGCAACCCCTTAAGCAGGCAAGATGCTGGGAAATGCTCGACTGGCTCCCATCCAGTTCCCCTACAATCTGAGAAACTGTCTTTTCTTCCGTTTTGATACTCTCTAATATCTGTATCCTGATTTTGTGGGCAAAGCTATGCAGGAATTTCACCTTTGTATTCAAATCAATTTTTGTACTCATATCCTTGTCTCCTATCACATTAGATTTTTCTAATATGTACAACTAACATATTAGCAATTTCTAATATGTGTGTCAAAATTAATTGGAATTTGTGCTACAGGGTGAAATACACAGGTAATTCGGAAACAAAATAAAAGAGCTCATCCATATGGACAAGCTCTTCGATAAGTACTGATGTACCAAGATAGCAGCAGGCGATATAGCGGCCCTACTTATTGTCAGGTGATGCAACAGCCCCTGAATGATCACCTGTTTGTTCCAACTTCTGAAGCTCTTTGGATGACTTTCTCTTAAAAAACAGAACTACTAGACCTGCAGGAATTGATAAAATCAAATAAGCCAAAATGAGGTTAATAATATCCATCTTCTCATTCCTTTCTATTGTGTATCACCATTCAAATTTAGGCTCCCCTGTCACGCGGTGAAATAAAGTCGTCTTCTTTTTAGTGAGTGCTTCTTCCGTACACGAAGAATTTGCTTCATAATCAAGTTCATCAAGTTTCGCAACCGTTGTTTCTTCCAAGAAATTTGTAGCATCAGTCTGATTGAAACAAGGAGGCGCAATATACGTCTTTTTATCATGATCAAGAATCACCCTGGTTGAATCCGGAGGGCTTAAGTTAAATGGCACATAAAAGAATACAGCCATCCCGACAATCAGAATAATACTTGCAATCCGAATATATTTAAACAATCTCAAATCTGTTGCACCTGCTTCCTATTGCACATTCACTTCTACTTTTGGCATGTTGTGAAGATCCCTTGCTGTTACATGGGCAATGATGAAATACTTCCCTTTTTCATCGAACGTATAGTCGATGGCATATATTCCATCCTCTTTAAGCTCAGCTTCTTTCTTTATGTGATCTTCCTCAGATACACCTTCCTTCCAGATTTCAAACAGGACTTCATCTGCATCGGACACCTTTTCTTCACCTTGGGTAACGATGGCGCTTACTTGATTGGTTTTACCGGCCGAAAGTTCACCCGGATCGGTTTTCACTTTAACTTCTAACATTTGAGGCACTTGACCTTCTTTTTTGTCATTTTGCTTTTCGTCGGACCCGCAAGCTTCCAGAATCCCAATTGAAAGCATGATACTAAACAAGAAAATGATTCTTTTTTTCATCTACTCCACCCTATTCATACGATTTTTTCAAAAGCTTGATGTCGGATACGATTTCTTCATAAGGGACATCCTGTACCCCGCTGTAATTCTTGACAACTTTCCCTTCTTTATTCACCAAATAGAAGCTGGTGCCGTGGATGACTTGGTCTGAGGAAGGGTCATCCCTTACCAATGCCTTAAACGACTCTTCGGCAAGCGAGCTAATTTCTTTTTGATCATATCCAGTGAGAAGATCCCATTTCTTTGTATCCGCTTCGTAGCTGCTTATGTATTCTTTTAATTTTTCCGGAGTATCAACTTCCGGATCAACGCTGAATGAAACAAACCGGACATCGTTGATTCCTTCCTCTTTTAATTGTTTTTGAATTTTCGTTAGGTTATACGTCATTGGAGGGCAGACAGTTTCACAACTGGTAAAGATGAAATCCGCAATCCAAATTTCGCCTTTCAGATCTTTTAACCCTACCTCTTCATTATTTTGGTTCGTATAGCTGAAATCCCTTACCTTCCAATCTGTTTCCGCTTCAAATTCTGCACACCCGGAAAGAACAAGCATTGCAGAGACGAGAATACTAATCCAATAATATTTCTTCATTATTCGTCCTCCTGTGTATTAATTATCATAAATGTATCACGAGCATCGGGCTGGACAATGTATGAAAAATGATCATAATGTGACAATCATAATTAAAAGGAGCAGATACCATCCTGCTCCTTTTATTATTATATAGCTTTTTGTTTTTCCCCCAGCATAACCGTAAGACTTATCAATGTGACCAAAATAGTTGCGCCCATATCAGATAAGATGGCAATCCATAGTGTCAATAACCCTGGAATGGTCAAGAGCAATGCAATCAGTTTTAATCCCAATGCCAATGAGATGTTGATCTTAATAATTTTATTGACCCGTTTAGCAATCTTTATGGCTGATGGGAGTTTCCCAAGATGATCCTGCATCAGTACGATATCGGCTGTTTCTATTGCACTGTCCGTTCCTTTGCCCATTGCAATGCCCAAATCCGCTGTCGCCAATGCCGGAGCATCGTTAATACCGTCCCCCACCATGGCAACCTTTCCTTGGCTTGTGAGTTCTTTTACTTTAGAGACTTTTTCATCCGGGAGGAGACGAGCAAAATAGTCTGTCAGTCCCACTTGTTTTGCCACTTTTTCTGCTGTCTTGTCATGGTCGCCTGTCAACATGACCGCATTTTTAATACCAGCTAAATAAAGGTCTCCTATAATTCCCTTACTTTCTTCCCTGATTTCATCCGTGATCCCAAATAGTCCAAGAACTTCTGTATCACTTGACACAATCACAAGCGTATATCCCATGTCTTTTAGCGTTTGAATACTTCTCTTCACTTCAGACGGAACGGAAAAATCGAGGCTTTTCTCATTTCCTACTTTGTAGGTTTTCCCATCGATTACTGCGGATACTCCTTGACCCGAGATCGTATTGATTTCTTCCGGTTCTGAATATGTTTGGCTTTCAGCGTCTTCGCTTATCTTTTTCATGACTGCTTTTGCGATTGGGTGTGAAGAGGATTTCTCTATTGACCCAGCTATTCGGAAAAAGTTTTCTTTCTCGTACACCACCGTTTCCTCTACATAAGGATGCCCTTTGGTCAGAGTGCCGGTTTTATCAAATGCAATCGTATCAATCTTCCCTAGCTGCTCAAGGAAAACGCCGCCTTTGACAAGGATTCCGTTCTTCGCGTTACGGGCAATACCGGAGACGATGGCAATTGGAGAAGAAAGAATCAATGCACATGGACATCCGACAATGAGAACAGCCAGCCCTTGATAAAACCATGAACCCCAATCCCCATCTAAAAGAAGAGGCGGTACCAGCATCACTAAAGCGGAAACTGCCATAATGAGTGGTGTGTAATAACGGGCAAACTTGTTTATGAATTGTTCTGTCGGTGTTTTTGTTTCCTGAGCTTCTTCCACCAGGTGCAGGATTTTTGCTAGTGAAGAATCTTTGTATTCTTTTGAAATCCTTACCTTTAATACGCCTTCATTATTGATACTTCCACCAAACACCTTTTCGCCGGGCCCCTTTTCAACCGGCATGGCTTCTCCTGTGATGGCTGCTTCATTGACAGAGCTTTTACCTGATTGAACCACTCCATCGGAAGGAATCTTTTGTCCGGATTTGACCAGGACAATGTCTTCAATCATAAGCGAGCTTATGGGAACCACTCTTTCTTCTCCGCCTTCAAGGAGAATCGCTTCTTTAGGTGCAACCTTCAGCAGTTCTTCCATCGACTTCCTGGCCTTTTCCATCCCCATTCCTTCAAGCAGTTCATTGAGCCCGAACAGAATGGCAACCAATGTTCCTTCTTTCCATTCCCCAATCGAAAAAGCACCGATGAGCGCGATTGTCATGAGAGTATCAATATTGAATTTGAACTTAAGTAAGTTTTTTGCTCCTTTGATGAATGTCGGATAACCACTTGTTGCAGCTGCTGTTAAGTACATGAGAACGGGTACTATATTGTCCAATTGTGTATCGACATATATGGCAGATAGAAAAATGATTGTAGAGATTCCCAGCAAGATCTTCATGGTACTGCTGTTAGTGTGAGAATGATCATGATCGTGGTCATGAGAATCATTGTCACCTTCTTGATCTTTCAAGATGGCAGCTCCATCCGAAGAAAGGATTTTTTCAACCCTTTTAAGATCGACACCTTCAGTCAGAACCATCTTACTGCTGTTATAAAGTATTCTGGAGCCTTCCCCATTCTCGAGCTTATTGATTTCCTCTTCCATTTCCCTCGCGCAATTTCCGCATGAGAGTCCTTGCAGTTTATATTCGTTCATATAGTATCCCCCATTAAAACATTAGTGATGTCTGGCGTGGTGCATGGTTTGTTGAAGCATATTCATCACATGATCGTCATCAGCAGAGTAATATAGAGTCGTTCCTTCCCTTCTATATTTAACCAAGCGTAAATTCTTCAGAAAACGCAGTTGGTGTGAAACAGTTGTTTGCAATAATGAAAGTTTTTCCGCAATCTGATTAACTGAATGCTCTTCCTGTGCAAGCAGATGAAGAATCTTTACACGCGTAGGCTCAGATAAAGCTTTAAATGTCTGGGTGACAATAAAGAGCGTTTCCTCATCAATGTCTTCGCAATCACTCGTTTCTACCTGATCAACCTTTGTTTTGTTCAATTCAATTAATTTCTCGTCTTTTTCATTTTTCCCCATACTGACACTCCTATCCTATTCCAATATATGATTATGTGTTCATGTATTATAATTTATATGATAAAAAAAAGATCTGCTTTTGTCAAACAGATTTTCATCACGTTTCAAATAAATGCATCAACGCATAGAGTAGCGATCCTAGTGCAACACCAACAACCCAGTTTGCTATATGTTCATTCACTTGATAATTAGTACCAGCCAACACAGAAAAGTAAAAGACCAGAGTAATAACGATTACAGAAGCACCCCCGGAATCAAAACGCACCTCATTTCCTTGTTTGAACAATAGACCCGCTATTCCTACCCCTTCACCTAGGTGGTGGATGAACATCCCCTTCAATTGCTTCATCGCCAATATTCCATCGATGGCTGACGTGACCCCAATACTGAAACCAGTCGGAATGCTATGCAGAATAAAGCCTGAGATCATTGCAATGAATGGCAGCCTCCTGCTCGTGCTTATTTGCCGATCAGTAAGCCGAGTCAATGCATAAAAGAAGACAACAGCACTTGTACTCCCCAACAAGACACCAGTGTAATCGTACTTCCCAATAATATGCGGAATGAACTCCAATATTATAAATAAAACCAAGCCTATCCCAATCAAGTTCGTGAGGATTTTTTTATAATTGCCAATCAGATTATATGTAAAAATACCGATTACAACCCCTATGATTAAAGGAATCCCTACGTATAAACCTGTATAAATGTGAATATCAGCACCCCCTTTCCACTAGTTAACTTTATTCAGTAAAAAGTACAAACATTCGTCAATAAAGCTATTGACAAAATCAAATTTCGGTCATACGATAAAGAAAAAGTTGCACTAAGGAAAAAAAATAAACTTAATAAAAAATATGTGAAGGGTGGTAAAACAAATGCCTTTGTCCACAAATAGACTATATGACCTTGAAGAAGGCAAAAGTATGAGAATTACAGAATTGCATCTTACTGGGGTAATGAGAAGACGATTATTAGATTTGGGTTTTGTACCCGGGGGCATTATCACGTCCGTTAAGAAAAGTCCTTTAGGCGATCCCACCGCATTTCGAGTAAGTAATACAATGATTGCTTTAAGAAAAGAAGAAAGTACAAAAATTATCGGGGAGTTGGTTTAATTGGATAACCAAAGGACATATCGTATTGCACTGGCAGGTAATCCGAATACCGGGAAATCAACTTTGTTCAACCTGTTGACTGGTTTACGCCAGCACACAGGAAACTGGCCGGGTAAGACTGTATCCCAGTCAAAGGGTTACTTCGATCATCTGCAGACCTCATATGAAATCATTGATCTGCCTGGGACGTATTCACTGTTTTCAAATTCACTTGATGAAGAAATCGCCCGGAATTATATTGCTTTTGAAAAACCGGATATCACGATTGTTGTATTAGACTCCACCTCCTTAGAGAGAAATCTCAATATTGCTTTACAGGTGATGGAGATTACGAACAAAGTAGTGGTTTGCTTGAATTTAATTGATGAGGCTGAAAAAAAGGGAATTCATATCGATGAACAAAAACTACGTAACACACTTGGAGTACCTGTATTGAAAATATCAGCACGAAATAAAATCGGAATAGAAAACATGCTGAACACAATTAGTGATACCGTAAAGAACAACCGTACGTTTGCTCTCATTAATATCAAGTACTCAGAGGAAATAGAAAGTAAAATTTCAACGTTACAGCCTGACATCGAAGCTGTATATAATGATTTTCTACCATCAAGGTGGATTGCACTGCGACTGTTGGAAGGTGATGAAAGTGTTATTGAAGAATTAAATCAGCGAGTATTAAAGAACAGAAAAGGAGGGAAAGAGTATGAATTTGCATCAGGAGAGTAGTGGTGAAATCACTTTACTTAAACAAAAAGCCTTTAATCTTTCCTCTGAATCAATACGTGATGAAATTGTATCAAGTGCATTCCGGCATACACAGGCCATTTGTCAAGACATGACAAAAGTGAAGGATCAAAGCAAATTGTTACACACAGAAAAACTTGATAAAATCCTTACTTCAAGATTATTTGGGTTTCCAATTATGCTTGCTATGCTGGGAATCGTCATTTATTTAACAATTGCCGGCGCTAATGTTCCCTCTTCCATGCTTGCCAGCTTTTTTGGATGGCTTGAAGGATACCTGTCATTGGGATTCCAGACCATCAACGCTCCTGATTGGCTTCACGGGGTACTAGTATTGGGGCTTTACAGAGGAACATCCTGGGTGATCAGTGTTATGCTGCCGCCCATGGCCATCTTCTTTCCAATGTTTGCCCTTTTAGAAAATTACGGATATCTGCCCAGAGTAGCCTTTAATATGGATCGTTTGTTTAAAAAAACCGGTGCACACGGTAAACAATCCCTCACAATGGCAATGGGATTCGGATGCAATGCAGCTGCCATCATGTCTACGAGGATCATTGAATCGCCTCGTGAAAGAATGCTTGCGATCCTTACCAATAATTTCGTTCCTTGTAACGGTCGATGGCCAACACTAATATTGCTTGCATCCATATTTATGGCTGCCGGATTCACTGGTGCTGCTGGAACTCTTGTAACTGCAGGAGTTGTGGTCGGGATGGTCGTATTTGGTATTATTGTTACACTTGCAGTCTCATGGGTTCTTTCAAAAACTGCACTCAAGGGAGTTCCAACCCATTATACATTGGAACTGCCTCCATACCGCAAACCACAATTTATGAACACCATCATAAGAGCGACAATTGATAAATCAGCCTTTGTATTAAAAAGGGCCATTGTCATTGCCGCCCCAGCTGGTGTACTTACTTGGATTCTGGCTAATATCATGGTCGGAGATACGAGTATCTTAATGCATATCGTCCAGTTTCTGGATCCGTTCGCACAACAGCTTGGCTTGGATGGATTTATCTTAATGGCATTCATTCTGGGTCTCCCTGCAAATGAGATCGTTCTCCCAATCCTATTAATGGGATACTTATCGACCGGAGCAATGATCGAGGTGGAGGATCTGGATTCATTAAAGAAAATTTTCATTGATCAAGGGTGGACCTGGATCACAGCTTTAAATATGATGTTATTTTCACTACTCCACTACCCTTGCGGAACGACCCTGATTAATATCTATAAAGAAACAAAAAGTAAAAAGTGGACATTCTTGTCCTTTGCAATCCCTACAGGTTTGGCTATAGCAGTCACGTTCGCAATTGCTCAATTAGCAAGGATCTTCGGGTGGGTGTAATATATCATCACCAGGTCTGTGATATGATCAGATCTGGCTTTTATGAAAGGGAGGTCGTTTCTATTTGTTAACTGCCATCATATTATTTATCGTTGCCGGGCTGGCTGAAATCGGAGGAGGGTATCTCGTCTGGTTATGGCTGAGGGAGAACGCTTCTCCGTGGTATGGAGTATGGGGAAGCCTTATCCTGGTTCTTTATGGGATCATCCCTACTCTGCAGAACTTCCCCACGTTTGGAAGGGTATATGCTGCATATGGCGGAGTATTTGTCGTTCTCGCAATCCTGTGGGGATGGTGGGTTGATAAGAACACCCCGGACATGTATGACTTTATCGGTGCAGCTATTTGCCTCTTAGGAGTTTCAGTGATTCTTTGGGCACCAAGATAAGAAGCTGAAGTTACCTCTAGTAACTTCAGCTTCTTCTTTAGGTTATTCACCTTGTTTCTTCTCTTCTAAAAACCGTAACAGGTCCCCATAAACTACCTGATCCGAATATTTGAGTTGGTCTTCTGCCTGTTTGATATAGGGCTCACATGCATTTTGTTCCGTCAGCTTTTCTGTACTCTTGTCATAACACTTCTGATCGGTATACACGTACTTATCTGTAATGAAGCTGCCGTCTCGGAGTACGACAAACTGATCAGGATCCTTCGTAAATAAATCCGATCCGAACTGGATGTCTTCATCTGGCTTTATCCCCAACATGTTTAATATGGTCGGTTTCACATCGATTTGTCCGCTTACATTTGATATGGTGCGTCCATTTGTTTCACCTGGAATATGAACAATCATCGGGACCCGTTGAAGCTGGGTATTTACGAATGGGGTGATTTCTTTACCTAAATACTGCCCCATTGCTTCATTATGATTTTGAGAGATTCCATAATGGTCCCCCATGATGATGAAGACTGAGTTCTCGTATAAACCTTCCTCTTTCAACCTTTCAAAAAATTGCTTTAATGCTTCGTCTTCATACCTGACTGTAGTGAAGTAACGATTCACCGTTCCGTCATTTGAAGTCCATTCCGGGATCGACTCATCCTCTTGTTCAAGAGAAAAAGGGAAATGGTTCGTCAACGTGATGAATTTTGAATAAAAAGGCTGTGAAAGCTCTTTTAAATATGGAATCGACTGTTCATAAAATGATTGATCCTTCAAACCCCAGCCTATCGAGTTTTCATTATTCACCTCATAATACGATTCGGAGTAGTAGTTTTCATACCCCAGGTTTTTATACATAACATCCCTGTTCCAAAAGCTTTTGTTGTTGGCATGGAACACCGATGTTGTATATCCCTTTTCTTTTAACAAAGATGGAAGCCCATTATACTCGTTTTGAGCATGTGTGAAAAACGCTGCTCCTCTTGGCAGTCCATACAATGAATTTTCAAACAAGAACTCAGAATCGGACGTTTTCCCTTGTCCTGTTTGATGATAGAAATTATTAAAATAATACGTATCTTCTTGTCTGATTAGTTGGTTCAGAAAAGGTGTGATCACTTTTCCATCCACTTTATTATTTATTACAAAGTTCTGAGTAGATTCAAGTGAAATAACAAACACATTCTTTCCTTTTGCAACCCCCGTCATTTCTTCATTTACCGGCCTCTTTATTGATTCTGTGTAGTTCAAAACTTCAGCCAGCTCTGAATTATCAGCAAGTGCCCGATTCATATTCGTCTTAGCCTGCAGAAATCCATCATACAGATGGTAATTGAACACTCCTAAGTTTTTCACCAGCATCTGACGGTCAAAGGACCTGGTCAATAGCTGGGGGCGTTCTATATTCGCAAGTCCGATATTCAGTAATAGAATAATGGCAGAAGCGAATGCAAATTTGTAATGTTTTCTCTTGTTTTCAACTATCTTCACATATTTAAACAGATAAGAGATAAGTACAAAATCAGCAATCAAAAAGATATCCAACGGATTCATTAAACTGATTATACTCTCTCCCAAATCCGACGCGTTATCTGTTTGAAAGAGTACCGGCAATGTAATGAAGTCATTGAAAAACCGATAATACACCACGTTAAAATAGAGAATGAACGTTCCAAGGATATTGGTGACCAAAAGCTTCCATTTCAGTGTCTCTTTCTTACCGATCGCCACCAGGGAAAGTATGAGCATGATAGACCCTGCATTCGCAAGAAACAGAATCAGTTCCTGCATGACATTCTCAATCTCCAGGTTAAAGACGAACCGGCTGACTACATATGATTTTGCAATTAAAAAGATGAGAGTCAACATAAAGAAGTTGTCTCTCATTTGTTTCTTTAAAAAGTCCAATTGTTATCAACTCCATAAATCTATTATTGTTTATTTTGCATTACATGAATGGTGAACGTTATGTGAAAACCGTTTTAAACGTTTGTGCTGAAACGCTCGAACCTGTTAATATATGAACATATATAAATATAATATTTATTTTAACATGAAAGGACTACTATGAAAAATGAAATATAATTTCTCCTTATTTACAATCAATGTAACGATTGCTGCATTAATTCTTGGAAACTTAGTGGTTGCCACAAATTCAGGCGATGCCTGCGGTACTGATTGGCCATTTTGTAACGGGAAAATCATTCCTGATATAACAGATTATCACATAGTGATCGAATATTCACACCGTTTGTTTACCACACTTCTCGGGCTGGTCATTCTTATAAACGCAATCTTGGCATGGAAGAAATCATCCGATAAAGCAGTAAAAGTCATTTCGGTTCTTTCAATGATTCTCTTATTTATCCAAGCTATGATTGGCGGGATGAATGTATTACTGGGAACACCAACCGGCTTCACCACACTTGATGTGATGTTTAGTCTATTTCTATTAATCTCTCTCATTTTCCTTCATGCAGGGTTAAATAAAAGACCTGAAAACAGGGTTTTGGAAGAAATAAGAATACCTTTGTTTGTTGGATTTACAGCTCTTATGACAGAGGTGCTAGTAGGTGCTCTCTTTAAACATTTTGAACTAAGTCAACTACTATTCGAAATAAACACCGCAGAAATCAAACTGACAACCTTCGTATATTTGATGCATGGTGTTTTAGGAATGGTCACACTATTCTCTACAGGGTATGCACTATTCCTTTCGTTCAGGTATAAAGTGATGAAGAAACAAGCCTTGCTATTGATTTTGCTGGCTGGATTTACAACCTTTGGAGGATTTATTGCCAAAACGGAGGAACTCAGCCCAATCTCTTCATCTCTACACATGATTTTTTCCATTCTTACCGTAGCATTGCTTAGTCATATGACAGCAATCTGCTATTTTAATACTAAGAAGAAAAACTAGGCAGTTTCTTATGCCTAGTTTTCTTTTATATGAATTTCTATAGTGGAATGCTTAATATCAAGGTGTGAAACAAAATCCCTTACCTTCTCTTTTATCTCTTCTTGTTTTTCGCATGCAAAACCCTTCGAAGTATATAAATGAGTAATCATGGCATTCTCTTCTCCATCGATCGACCAGATATGAAGATGGTCAACTTCATCCACGCCGTTTATACTTTTGATTTGTTCACGAATGGCATCCAAATCCACTTCATCCGGCACTGCATCAAGAAAGACTTTCATCGTTTTAATAAGGTTTCTAACAACGTTAAATAGTACAAAACAAGTAATCACGATGGAAAGAATGGGGTCGAGAATATGAATATCCTTAAACATCATCACGATACTTATGATCAGGACCCCTACCCAGCCAAGAATGTCCTCAAGAAGGTGCCAGGACAGAACCTTTTCATTCATAGAGCTTCCACTATGTAACCTCCATGCAGCGAATCCATTTATCGCCACACCTAATATGGCAAACCACAACATCCCCTGGGCATCTGGATGAGTAGGATTAAACAATCTCGGTATAGCCTCAGTCAAAACGAAAATCGATCCGAACAGCAATACGGTACCGCTGATCAACGCGCCCAGTGCTGAAAACCTCTTGTATCCGAAGCTGTACCTATTGTTCCCTTCTTTATTTGAAAGTCTCTGTAAATACCATGATCCCCCGAGCGACAGACTATCACCCAAATCATGTACAGCATCAGACAATATCGCCATACTATTAGTGAGATATCCTCCAATGAACTCGATAATAGTAAAAATTAGATTTAAGAAAAAGGCCAGCCTGGTATTTTTGGTAGATGACTGATTCTTGGACAATTTGCATCACGCTCCTCTTACACTATTTTTTCATCTTTTTTCCTTTCTTATAAGCAGCAATGATAAAGAACGTATAAAGAAGTACAATGATCAAAATAAATAAACACGTTAATAGAAAGGCAGTCTCCACAATTCGAACCTCCTTATTCATCAATATCCCAATATGAACACATATACACATATAAACACAAGGATAAACATCGCATAAACCACAGACTATTTCCTAATACTAATCCAGATCGATCCCATTAATCGAGGTGATACACCATGGAATCAGCCGGTATAACATCAAATGAACTAATTACCATTGTCAGTGCGATTGTGATTGGAACGATCGCGAGAATCATAACCATCAAAGAAGACTTCAGGCAGTATCCCAGTTACCCCAATGGTTATCTTATTCAAATCATTACGGGTTTTGTAGCAGCGGCACTCGGGGCCGTGGCAATTCCTGCTTTACTCAGCAAAAACTTTGTGGCTGTGACATTCCTGACATTGGCTCTTCAACAATTTAGAGATGTAAGAAAAATGGAAAAGGAAAGTTTAAGTGACTTGGAGGAAACAGAATACACCTATCGAGGTAAAGCATACATAGATGGAATTGCCAAAACATTCGAAGCCAGAAATTATATTGCATTTATCGTAGCGCTCGTCACTTCTTTCACGATTTCCCTTCTCCGAAACGCTCTCGATTTGAACAATCTAATGATTTGTATAGTCGGGGGTGCATTGGCGGGTTTCGCACTCTTATATTATTTGCAAAGATTCACGAAAGGCAAGACGATCGGGGATATTGCAGAGGTAAAGGAAGGAAAAGTAGACGTAAAACATTCATCCCTTTATGTAGATGATATGTATGTCAGCAACCTGCTCGGAACGGACAACGCTGAAAAGCTATTTACAGAAGAAGGAATGGCCGTCGTCATCTACCCTAAAGAAAATCATTTCAGGATCAATTTGGATAACTTCGGACAACGGCAGGCTGCTTTATTCGAAGCATGCCGGGCATTGGGTGTCAAACGCTATCAATTCACAAGAAAAGATTATGTGGATGGAAAGGTCATGATCACTCTTGTTCCAATCAAGCGCGATATAGATGCATTCATCGAAGCCGTAAAAAAATGTCCCTTACTCGAAAGCACGAAAAAATCTCATGCTGTTATGAAAACCAACTTGAAAGGGTGAGTCTTCTTGGGCAGGGAAAATTCAATGAAACCTTCATATCAAATATTGGCATACTTAACTTCAGACCGTGACAGGGTAATAAATGGAGGACCGCTTCTTTTATACAGCGACAATCTTGAAGATTTAAAGCAAATGACGGTCGATATAGCGAAAGGTTTAAAAGCAGATGTTGTACAGATGACGAACGGTGATTACCTGGTTATCCGAATATAAAATGAGCCATGATGTTCCATGGCTCATTTGTTGTATACAATTTCCATTTCACATGAATATTGGCTGCATGATTACCTTTTATTTGCTGATAGCAGAGTAAAAATAGTAATAAATACAAAAGCTGTGAGGGCCAGGAATGGAATCGTGATGAATCCGAGCCAATTAATATATTCGGCATTGCAGGGAACACCACTCGCACAAGGCTTGATTCCTCCGAACCCTTCAACTTTTTGCTCCAAATAATGTAATATGGAAATCGTACCTCCAACAATCGACATAGGAAGTATGATTTTTCTAAGTCCGCTATCATTTTGAAACGTCGCCACTCCCAGAATCAACGTCAATGGATACATGAATATTCTTTGAAACCAGCATAATTCACAAGGAATGAACCCCCTTATTTCACTGAAATATAAACTTCCAAGTGTCGCAATGATTGAAACGACCCATGCACCATAAAGAAAATATTGACTTCTGCTAACTTCCTTCATCTACTCTTGTCCTTCTTCAATCAACGATTTAATACGCTCGTAATCATACGGATCCTCAAGCTTTACCCCATTGATGATTACAGTCGGTGTTTTCTCCACCTTGAACTCTTCCACTAGGGAATTATCCAGCTCGAGTTGTTCCTTGAACGTTTGCTGCTCAATATCCTGCTTTAACTGTTCAAGGTCCATATCGGTCGTATTACCCGCTACTTCCAACAGCTTTTCCACTGTAATCCACGGGGCATCATGATCTTCTTTGGGCTGCTGGTTAAATAGTTCTTTTTGGAATTCCCAATAAGAGTCAGGATCGTGTTTATAAACTGACTCGGCAGCTAACGCACCCAAAGTTGATTCCTCACCGTGAAAGAGCACATTTACATAGGATAAATTCGCTTTCCCGGTATCAATGAAATCTTCTTTTAGTTGAGGATAAATCCTTTCCCCCCATGCCTTACATGCAGGACACTTAAAATCACCGAACTCGACCACCGAGACAGGTGCATCCTTTTCACCTAAAAGGGGCTGATTTTTTGTGTCTGGATGAGATTCCAATGTTTCATCCTTGTTTTGCGACTTGGTGTTCAGCATAACGATTGCCGCCAATATGACAGCTACTAACACAGTAAGTAATACGAGATACTTGATCGGGGATGATTTCTTCATAAAAGTACACCTCTTCAAAATTATTAAAACTAGCTTCATCATATCAGCTGTCAGAATCATCAATGAACCAAAATTATTACAGAATTTCAACAATCTTCTGAACTGCGTAAAAATGCCATGCCCTTCTATTGCCCGAAACAAACTAAACTGTTAATTTAAATGTACATTCAAATATATATTAGATTCAAACATATTCTACTAGAAACTGTGAGGGAAAACAATGAAAAAAAGAAAGAGAAGATTGGTACGGACGGGCATTTTACTTGTATTAATCTCTGCTGTCGTCTATACACTCTATCTAAACGCTACGAAAGATCGAGCTATCATAGGGGAAGGGGACATGGCACCAGATTTTAAATTAGAAACGTTAGACGGTGATACAGTTCAATTAAGTGATTATAGAGGGAAAGGTGTATTTCTGAACTTCTGGGGCACTTGGTGCAAACCGTGTGAAAAAGAAATGCCATACATGGAGAAGAGCTACCAACAATTTAAAGATAAAGGCGTTGAAACGCTAGCGGTTAATATCGGAGAATCTGATTTCCTTGTCAATAAATTTGTTGAAAAATATGATCTGAGCTTCACTTTCCCAATGGATCGAAACCGTGAATTGATTGACACATATGGAGTAGGACCTATCCCGACGACATTCCTTATAAACCCTGAAGGAAAAGTAGTAAAAGTAATTACGGGAAGTATGTCACAGCAAGACATACATGATTATATGAATATGATCAAGCCAGAACAATAAAGGAGAATTGGAATTGTGCAAGAATTAAACATTTTATTTGCTTTCGGGGCAGGCTTGCTATCTTTTCTATCACCATGCACGCTCCCCATCTACCCTGCTTTTTTATCGTATATAACAGGCATGTCCATAGATGAATTAAATAACCGAAAAGGAATGCAGAGAAAAGCCATTTTACACACCGTTTTCTTTTTGATCGGTTTTTCGATCATCTTCATATTCTTAGGAGTATCGGGATCTTTCATCGGAAACTTTTTCTTGCTGAATAAAGAGTTGCTCCGCCAGATCGGGGCCATACTCATCGTACTTTTCGGATTGGTGGTTTCCGGTCTCCTTAAGTTTGATTTCTTGATGAAAGACAAAAGGATTCAATTCAAAAGGCGGCCATCTGGTTATTTGGGTACGATATTAATCGGTATCGGTTTTGCTGCCGGATGGACCCCTTGTACAGGGCCCATTCTAGCGGCAGTCATTTCGCTTGGTATCACAGACCCTAATGCAGGGTTGTTCTTTATGGCGTGGTACATTCTTGGCTTTGCGGTACCGTTCTTTGTGCTAAGTTTTTTCCTTGGGAAAGCAAAGTGGATCAATAAGTACAGCGCAAAAATCATGAAAATCGGCGGGTACTTAATGATCTTTATGGGAATCATTTTATACTTTAATTGGATGAATCCCATCATTTCTTTTCTTACGAACTATTTATTTGGTGGTTTTACGGGATTCTAGGCAACCTTGTAGCATTTATTACAATTTACTAACCCCGTGACATTCCACCCATTTAATAATGATGACAGGAATTTAATGACTTTCAAATGGAAAAGGGACTCATTCTATAAAATAAGTCCCTTTTCCATTTGATTTGTGCTGAAATACACGACATAGAATACCAGATTCTGTTGGAACAGGAACCGTGATACAATGTAGATAGTTCTATTATGACTATGAGGTGACTGAATTGAAAAACACAGATATATGTGAAGTTACTTGTATAGATAGTGAAAAAGTATCCTTAATAAAGGAAAAGTTAGAAAAGCAAAATACATTTAATATTGCACAGATGTTTAAAATCCTTTCTGAAGATACACGTTTAAAAATTGCCTATGCACTTTCACTGGAAAAAGAACTTTGTGTTTGTGATGTTGCAAACATAGTAGGCTCTTCTACAGCCACCGCTTCTCACCACTTAAGATTATTAAGAAACCTGGGCTTGGCTCAATACCGAAAAGAAGGAAAACTTGTTTATTATTATCTAGTTAATGAACACATAAAGAGCTTAATACAAATTTCATTTGAATATTACCAGGAATGACTTATGCAACTATTTGTGAAATACTAAATCATTCCTAAAGGTGGTAAATACTTCTCAGTGCTTGCCAGATTCAAATAGTATTACCCTCAATACCTATGTGAAGTATAAAAAGTCATTCCTTTATGAAATGACTTTCAGACCGTAGACAAACCCCACCTTTGTGTTAAGCGTAACCCGTTCGGGTGAGAGGGAAAAAAAAGCATAACTGCAATTGCTTTTACAAGTAAAATTACAAAGTCTTTTGCAAGCAATTTTGAAGGGGAAAACGAATGAAAAACTGCACATAAAAGAGGAGCTGCAACGGGATTGCAGCTCCTCTTTTATATTATGCGTTATTCCATTAAAGCCCCTTGAATAAGACTAGCACTATAATAATAAAGCAAGAGAAACAAACAGTGTTTTCTCTTGCCATATCTTATTTTTATTCCTTTACTTTTAGTAACCGCAAACTGTTAAGGGTCACCAACAACGTAGCTCCCATGTCTGCAAAGATCGCGATCCACAATGTAAGCCATCCAGGCATAACTAACAGTAATGCAACTAATTTAATCGCTAAAGAGAAGGTAATGTTTTGCTTGATGATTGCTAAAGCCTTACGGCTTAATTTAATCGTATATGGCAATTTTCTTAAATCATCAGACATTAACGCAATATCAGCCGTTTCTAGTGCTGTATCAGTCCCAGCTCCACCCATTGCTATACCAACAGTGGAAGCAGCAAGAGCTGGTGCATCATTCACGCCATCTCCAACCATTGCGACACTTTGGTATTTTCTTCGAAATTCTTTAATGAAATTCAATTTATCTTCTGGCAGTAAATCAGCTTTAATATCCGAAACACCGACTTGTTTTCCAATTGCTTTTGCTGTCCTTTGATTGTCACCTGTCAGCATCACGGTATCAATACCCATATTATTCAACTTGCCGATGACTTCTTTAGATGATTCCCTCATTTCATCGGCTACGGCAATGAACGAAAGAATTTCTTTTTCTGTTCCTAACACCATCACTGTTTTGCCTTGTGTCTGCATCTCCGCAATTTTTTCTTTTCTATCACTAGAAATGCTTCCATGCAATTCCTCAAAAAGGTTCGGACTTCCTACATAATACATTTGGTTATTTACTTTTGCTTTTACACCTTTACCTGTAATAGATTGGAAATCATCGACCGATACATCATTGAATTTCAATCCTTTTTCTTCTGCTTTTCGCATAATAGCTGAAGCAAGAGGATGCTGTGAACCTTTTTCAATCGCTGCTGTGATTAACAATAAATCATTATCATTTTCACCAAAGTTTATGATGTCGGTAACAGCAGGTACACCTTTTGTTAATGTTCCTGTTTTATCAAAAGCAATGGCTTTAAGGGCTCCTGCTTCTTCTAAATAAATACCACCTTTAATCAAAACACCATTTCTTGCTGCATTTCCTATTGCGGTAACCACGGCAACTGGAGTTGAAACAACCAGTGCACATGGACAACCAACCACTAATACAGCTAATCCTTGATAAATCCATTCGCTCCAATCACCGCCGAATAACGGAGGAATAACTGCAATTAAGAATGCCAGAATCACAATAGCTGGTGTATAGTATTTTGCAAATTTATCGACAAACGCTTGAGAAGGTGCTCGTTCTGCTTGAGCCTCTTCCACCAAATGAATGATTTTCGATAATGTAGTATCTTCCACTCGTTTCGTTACTTTAACTTCGAGCAATCCCTCTTCATTCAAGGTGCCTGCAAAGACTTCATCATCAATCGTTTTCGTTACTGGAACACTTTCTCCTGTAATCGCAGCCTGATTTAGAGTAGAAGTGCCTTTAATGACCACTCCATCCATCGCTAATTTTTGCCCAGGCTTTACGATCATAATATCGTCCACTTGAATACCCTCAACATGGACCATCATTTCTTCATTTCCACGACGAATTAACGCTTCTTTTGGAGCAATATCCATCAATGATTCAATAGACTGCCGAGCTTTATCCATTGAATATCGTTCTAAGGCTTCGCTGACGGCAAAGAGAATAACTACCGTTGCCCCTTCACCCCATTCACCAATGATTGCAGCTCCTATAATGGCGATGGTCATTAATGTATTCATATCAAACTTTAACCGACTTAGATTTTTAAGACCTTTAATGAATAGCGAATATCCACCAATTAAAATGGATGCTGCATAACCAATCGTCGGAAGAAAATGTTCTTCCCCTAATTGCTCTCCTAAAAACCAACTAATTACAAGCAATATCGCTGAAATATAGACTTTAATATTTTCTTTTTGCTTCCAAAAAGGTTCACGTTCTACCTTTTTTTCATTTTCGTCTCGTAATTTCAAGTTTTCAAAAGCACCTGCCTTTTCAAGTGCGTCAATGGTTGTATTGCCCGTAACCGTAATTTTAGAAGCACCAAAATTAACTTTCGCATCCGAAACACCATCCAGGTGTTTCACGTTCGTTTCGAACGTTTTAGCACAGTCAGTACAGGTGAATCCTTGAACACGGAATGTTTTTGACTCTTGTTCATTGACTTTTACTTGTTCAGACATTACCTTTCTCCTCCTTTTTATGGGCTAATGAGAGCATCATTATCTGCTTGATATGTTCATCATCTAACGAATAAAATGCGAGTTTTCCCTCTTTTCGAAACTTAACGACACCTTGTTTATGAAGTTTTCTCAAATGATGGGAGGCATTTGCGACAGTAACACCTACGATATTCGCGATATCACATACACAAAGCTCTTCATCTTGGCAGAGAGCATAGGTGATTTTTGCCCTATTTTCATCAGCAATCACTTTTAACATTTGGGCAACACTAGAAATATCCACTGTTTTTAAATCTCCTTGTATACGATTCACCTTTTCTTCGTCATAGCAATAGATTTCACAAGTAGCTTTACTCATATTCTCACCTCATTCATTCAAATGTTCGCTTGAATAAAGTATACACATTCTTCGCCATTACATTCAAGTGAATCTCATACAAATCATTTCTTAATGCTTTTGTCTTGTTAACTAGTACAACTATTTATTAAAACAGGAATGTGAATAGGGCATTAAATGTTCTATTTTCAAACATAATATAAATTCCTAATCCTATGAAGACAATTGGAACAATCCAACGTTGATACTTTTCAATTTTTTCCGATATGAAATCCAAGTTGGCTAAACGATAACCGACATAGAGTAAAATTCCAATCATAATTAAAAAAGTAATGATAGAGACAATAATTTCAGTCACGTTTAATGTTGTGAAATACGGTACATAAATGGAAAAATCATCTGCACTGGAAGACAATACAATAAAAGTGACCGTTACAAATAATTGATTAAACCTACCTGAGGAAAATAACGATAAAATGTTGCCTTCATCATCCTCGTCGCCCTTAATCCATATCTTTATACCTAAGTAAATTGGTAAAAGCCCAAGTAGTCCTATAGCCCATTGTTGAGGAATTAGGTTAGTAACACCAAAAGCAACTAAAAGACTTGCTCCTATAACAATTATCGTTCCAATATACTTTCCTAACCAAATATGTTTTGCCTGTCCTTTTTTAATTTGTGAAAATAATAGAATTAAAATAACAAGGTAATCAATACCAGTTGCTACATAAATAGCTGCGGCTGTAAGTATAGTTGTTATCATTTTTCAACCTCCTCTTTCCTGTGTTTCAACACAAACTTTTGAACATTTTATGCAAACACTAGGGATATCTACTGTCTGAAATCCTGTTGTAATCGATTGATCTTTTCTTCGTCATAGCAATAGATCTCGTAAGTATTTTTATTCATATTCCCACCTCTTTTTCATTCAAACCTTTACTTGAATATAGTATACCCTTTATCCATCCCCTCATTCAAGCTCATTCAAGTATCAGCTTGAATGAAAAAAAGAATTGGGGAATCCCAATTCTCGCAATAAGTGTTTTTTTACAAACCTGACACGTCAGTTTAAGGTCATGTCTCTTTTGATTGTATGTAATGGATTCTTCTCTTTTAGGGGTTAATGATGTCTTTTTGTTACAAGATTTACACTGATACTTTTGAGAGCCAGTGCTGCTGAAACCCTGTTTATAAAAAGAATTGGGGTGGTTAAATGGATCTTCCATCTGGAACGGGCAGTCATCCTTATGAAGCATGAATTGTGGCTGATTACTTGAGGTGTATTAATTGGGACGAGCCTACTAATTTCATCAGCAATCGACCAATTGGAAAGAGCTAATGATCTGCAATATAAGAGATGCCTTTTTCAGTAGCGGCAGGAACGGCTTGGCACTAAACAATACTTATCTTTTACCAGGACATAAATAAATTCAAAGTCAATCGCTTGTTCAACCTTCCTAACTAGATGATCCTCTGGAACAAGTTGGTCCAACGCAACCATTTCAATTTGATTTCTTCCATCCTCAACGTGTTTTGATAACCTTTTATATCCCCCACAAAATAATCGATTCCATTCCATTATACAAAAAAGCTTGTAGACTTGGTCTAATTCTTAGACTTTGTCTACAAGCAGAAAGTCATTCCATTATGGAATGACTTTCTGAATAAACATTATGAATTTGATTCTTTTAGTTGGGTATATATATAACTAGCATCTTCCCCTACTCCCTGAATCAAAGCAGAACTTCTATTATGTTGCCAGGGTAACCCTAAAAAGAATAACCCTTTTTGGGAAGTTACACCCCTATTATGGGTCGGAAATCCTTTATCGTTGAATATTTCATTAAGCTCTATCCAGTTGTAATCTGGTTTATACCCGGTTGCCCAGACTACATTATCTACTTTTATTTGAGTTTTGTCTTCGAATAGTATGAGATTTTTTTCAGAAGAAATGGCTCGTGGTTTTAATGTTATAGTTCCATTCTTAATTAACCTTTTCAACCTATAACCAAAAATAGGGTCTGGCCTCTTTTTTAACATTTTTCCGAACAGAGAATTATGACTGGCTTTATACACTCCTAATTTATCCAAATACCAAAAGATGCTTTTATTGCCAACATCTTGTGGCAAAAACACCATTTTATGTCCGACAGATAAAAATACTTTCCTATCTTTTGATAACTCATCAGCAATTTGGGCACCGGAATTTCCTCCACCTACAACTAGAGCTGTCCCTGGTTTTAATTGGCTTGGATTTTTGTATTCTGACGAATGAATTTGTAAGACCTCTTTAGACATAAGCGATGAAAAATCAGGGATGTAAGGTTTTTGAAAAGGTCCTGTTGCCACTACAACATTATTAGCCTTTATTGAACCTTGATTGGTTTCTATTACGAATTCACCATTAATTAAAAATAATCTATTGACCTTAGTGTTCATCTGTAATGGGAGTGAGAATCTCTTTACATATTGCTTTAAGTAATCAGCAACATCATCCTTGGTAGGATATGAATCTGAATCAAGATTAAAACCTGGAAGTGAGCTAAAATAAGAAGGAGTAAACAACTGTAAAGAATCATATCGATTTTTCCACACCTCGCCAATCTCAGACAATTCATCCAAGATGAGGTAAGAAAGACTACTCTTCTTCAAGTAGTACCCCATTGAAAGCCCCGCCTGCCCCCCTCCAATGATAATTACGTCATATTTCAATTGTTATTACCTCCAGAAAAAACTCTTTTTATATATAGTACCATAAAATTCCTTTGTTCTTTTAAAGCAACAATCCCTAAGAAAAGAACCATTTCTATTTAGGTATAGCTTTATTTTAAAAATGACCACGTACATTACCATAAAAGTTCACAAAAGCACACATTTGATTATTTAATGGGGTTTTTCCGTAAATTCTTTTACATTAAAACGACCTAAATTGACTTATTTAAACGTATTTAATAACTCAACGTTCGCTGGCAGCCAAAAGGTCAGCGGTTCGATCCCGCTATGCTCCATAACGAAATGAGATAAAAGGCGTCCTTATTTATACAATAAGGACGCTTTTTTTTATTGTGTGATCAATGGGTTTATCGTACTAGTTCAAAGGGTAGTAGATTAAAAGTAAATTTATGGATAAAATGAGTAGTTGTATAATTTTGTTCGAAAGAGGAGAATGATATGAATCGATTAAAGCCGCTTTTTATATTGTCTTTGCTGTTCATCCTTTTAACCGGATGTCAGGAAGACGAAGAAAATGCCGCTACAAAGAAAAAAGGCGGGCTGGAGCCTGGCAAGACCATTTCAGCCTCTAAAGAAGTGGATTTATCAAGTGCCACCCCCGAAGAGTTGATCAAGGAGAAATCAGGCGACCTCTATCATCAATACATAGAAAATAAGAGCTGGTCCAAAGATCCTAAAGCGTATAAAGAGGCTACAGGTAACGCAACCGATGAATATGTCGAGGATATCGGTAAAAAAGAAACGAAAAAATGGGACGAACATAAGTGGGCACAGTCCATTCTATCAAGTCTCCAAACGGGATACGGTGACATTGCCTCTGAGCTTGAAAACTATGAGGTTGTATATGAAGAAATGGAGCTTCCCGACGGTAGACTTCTGCAGGATGTCCCGATGAATGAAATTACCCAGAAAGAAGACAAAAGGGTGAATGTCGCCTTGTTGATCGATTCGAGCGGGAGTATGAAAGCCGACGTGGATGGGGAAAGCAAGATGTCCCTTGCCAAGGATAGCCTGGAAAGTCTTGCAAAGGAGCTGCCCGAATCCGTGAATGTATCCCTGATCGCATTCGGACATAAGGGAACTGGAAGTGATGCCGATAAAGAGATGTCGTGTAAGGCAGTCGAGTCTCTCTATCCCCTTCAACCATATGATGGGGCTGCTTTCTCGGAATCGCTAACAAAATTCGATCCCAAGGGCTGGACCCCATTGGCATCAAGTATCGAATTAGCCAACGAACAACTTACATCCCAAAGTGACGGAAAGACGGAGAACTTCATATATGTCGTGAGTGATGGAATCGAAACCTGCGATGGGGATCCGGTGGCCGCTGCCAAAAAGGTGAAGGCGGACAATACCGATGTCAAAATCAATATCATCGGATTCGATGTGGATTCAGAGGCCGACGGACAATTGAAGAAGGTAGCAGAGGCCGGTGGCGGAGAGTACTCCTCTGTGAAAACGAAACAGCAATTATCTGAAATCAAAAATGTGTGGGAAGAAGCCATCAATAAGAATACGTGGAGATGGTGGGCGGTTCACAGGTTCAGTGACAATGTATGGACAACGGTCGATCACTATAATGCATTGAGAGATATATCCTCCACTTATCAGTCCATGCTTCAAAATGAACAAAATAGAATGACACAAACCCTCAACCGCCTGGAAAAAGAAAAACTCATTGATTCAGAGAAACGCTCTGCCATCTCTACTCTCCTCGATGACCGTCAGGATAAAATCAGAAACTACCTGAACGATCTGGGATCAGCGAAACACGAAGAAGTGAAAACCGTATCCGACGAGCTTGATGAACGATTGGATGCGATTAAAAAGCAGGTTGGGCTATAAATTGGATAGGCTGGGACATAACTAAATCCATTTCCTCCAAGACGAACAATCAAAAAATTAGTTAGGGTTGCTTGCTACCGCTATTGATTTCCGTGCAAGACTTCGCTTTCCTCGGGCGGAAGGCGAGCCTCCTGCGGGAAACGCGGGAAAGTTGAGACCCCGCAGGGCAAAAGCCGAAGCCACTGAAAAAGTAGTCACTTTATAAAAATGCTGTTTTTTAGGGGGTCAAATATGTCTCCCTACCAGTCTATCGTCGCTTAGAAGCGAATCTGGAGCCTCGTTTTTTAAACATCATTTTTCATCTCTAAAATGCTGGACTTTTTCAGTGGCTTCGCAAAAGCCCGAGGAGGCTCAACTCACGCCCCGCGGAAAGCGAGCACCTGGAGCGGAAATCAACCACTCCTCACTACATCAAATTGATCAATCCGAACGATTTCGATTTTCAAAAAAGAATTTCGAATGATCGTTCGGATATTCTTTTAACTAGACACTTTTGTCCCAGACTCTTTTTAAAAAATGATTTAATTGACTTTTCTGAATTCTGTAAGTACCATTTTCCTTATAAGGAAAAGCACGCCGATTACATACGCTTCCTTTTTACGATTTGCATTTTTTCCCGGCAACGATGAAAGGAGAAGAAAATCATGAATCAGTATGGAAACCACGTCCAAAATGAAATTTATCAGAGAAAGGTCCGTCCCTCCATCCCTTTCCGGTTTGAAGAGCTTGAGCAACGAGCACGGGAAAAGCTTGAGGACGGTCCTTATTATTATGTGGCGGGAGGTGCCGGCGGCGAGGAGACTATGCGCGCCAACAGAAGTGCCCTCGAAAGCTGGCAGATCGTCCCCCGTATGCTGAATAATGTCGAGAATCGCGACCTGAAAGTGACCTTATTTGGCGAAACCTACTCCTCCCCCCTCCTCCTTGCACCGATCGGAGTGCAATCCATCGTTCACCCTGATGGGGAGCTGGCGTCTGCACGCGCGGCGGCATCCATGAATGTCCCGTTCATTGCAAGTTCAGCGTCCACTTACTCCATGGAAGAAATCGCTTCCGTCATGGGGGACTCCCCAAGATGGTTCCAGCTGTATTGGAGTAATGACCTTGAGATTGCAGCCAGTATGCTTAAGAGGGCTGAAGCGTCTGGATATTCCGCTATCGTCGTGACCCTTGATGCCCCGATGATGGCGTGGCGTGAATTCGATCTTGAAAACGCCTACCTTCCCTTTCTGTCAGGAGAAGGAGTCGGTAATTACGTGAGCGATCCTGTCTTTCGTTCAAGATTGAGTGAACCCCCTGAAGTGGACCGGAATGCAGCTGCCATCCTCTGGTCCCAAGTGTTTGGCAACGCAAGACTTACATGGGATGACTTGGACTTTCTGCGTGAACATACACGGCTGCCGATCCTGCTGAAAGGCATTCTCCATCCCGACGACGCCAAGCTTGCCGTCGATCGGGGAATGGATGGAATCATCGTATCCAATCATGGTGGAAGACAGGTTGACGGGGCCATCGGAGCTTTAGACTCCCTGCCGGTGATATGCGACGTTGTGGACGGCCGCATCCCTGTTCTCTTTGACAGTGGCATCAGGCGTGGAGCCGATGTGGTGAAAGCATTGTCCCTCGGGGCAAGTTCCGTTCTCATAGGAAGACCCTATATGTACGGATTGACTTTGGCCGGTGAACAAGGGGTGAAAGACGTGATCCGGAATATACTGGCCGATCTCGACTTGACGCTTGCCCTTTCAGGTCAATCATCCATTTCCGATTGTGACCGCTCGCTTCTGACAAACGTGAAGGACGGTTCATTTCATTCAAAGAAAGGATGGAACGTGCAACAAGCTGCAGGATTCAAGTCATAATGATGGAGCCTCTGTCTCATTCGACAGAGGCTTTTTTGTGTAAATGATTTTCACCCCCCCAAGGGCTTTTCCATGGTATACTTTCTTCTACAAAGGGGTTGATAAATATGGAAATATATCCAGTATTTGAAACAGATAGATTGGTTTTAAGACAGATTACATTGGAAGATGTCAATTTTCTTTATGAACTCTATACGTCCGGGGACGTTCTCCGTTATTTCGGCATGAGTCCGATTGAATCGAAAGACGTGGCGGTCAGTATGGTTGAAAACTATGAAAAGCACCTGGAATCAGGAGGTCCCATGCGCTGGGCCATCGTGGAGAAAGATTCCCATAAGATGATCGGGACATGCGGGTTCCATGGCATCTCGAAGGCGTATAAACGCTGTGAAATCGGATATGACCTGCATCCCGGGCATTGGGGTAAGGGAATCATGGGTGAAGCGCTCTCCCCTTTACTTCGTTACCTGTTTTCAGAAAAAGGAATGAATCGTATTGGAGCAGTGATCGTTCCTTATAATAAGGCGTCATCACGGGTGGTTGAGAAGCTTGGATTCAAGCAGGAAGGTTTGCTGAGGGAATATATCCTTCAGGATGACCATTCATTTGACGCATATATGTACAGTTTGTTAAAGAAAGAATGGCTTTCATAGTTTTAGACGTACCTGAAAAGGAAATAATGGTCAGTGCAGATGAAAAAGGAGCTGGTAGAATGGTACAGCAAATGTTTCATGGTTTCTTGCGCTGGCCTCTAGTTATTCGAATATTTACGATCGCCATAACGCTGATGATTTCGTTTGGCACGATCATTCATTTTATAGAGCCGGATACCTTCCCCTCTTTATTTGATGGGATTTGGTGGGCCATCATCACGACGTCCACTGTAGGATATGGAGACTTTGTTCCAATAACATTCGAAGGGAGATTTCTCGGGATTGTCCTGATCCTGGTTGGTGCCGGCTTTCTTTCCACCTATTTTATCACACTGGCCGCCGAAACCGTCATGACACAAAATGCCTACCTGGAAGGAAAGGCGACGTTTAAAGGAAGGGAGCATGTCATCATCGTGGGCTGGAACGAACGGACAAGGGAAATCATCAATCAGCTCACCTCCCTTCAGTCCAAATGTGATATCATCCTGGTCGATGAAACCCTTCACAAGAATCCCTACACCAATAATCATATTCATTTCGTCCGGGGAACACCGTTTAAGGACGCCACCCTGAAGAAAGTCAATCTTCAGGAAGCAGCCATCGCCATCATCACGGCAGACCAAAATAAAGATGAGATGACCTCTGATATGAATTCCGTTCTGACCCTTCTCGCCATTAAAGGGAACTATCCGGAATTATATACCGTGGTAGAAATTCTTCAGAAGGACCAAGTCGCAAATGCCAATCGGGCAGGAGCCGATGAGGTTATCCAAACGAATATGCAGACCAGTTACGTAATGATGAATAGCATCATTTCTCAAGGAATGTCTAAAACCATATTAAAGTTGTTGAATCATCTAAAAGGGAATAATCTGAAGCTCATTCCTGTATCACAGGAGTTCATCAATGAAAATTTCCACTCTTTAAGCAGCCATCTCTTAACGAACAACGTCATCCTTTTAGGCATAAAAAAAGGAGAACACACAACAGTGAATCCTCCTTTAACGACGATTGTTGAAGAATCAGACGAACTCCTTGTGATTTCTAACTAGAAAACAGGGTGCTCTCGAGTTCTTTCACTAGTTCCTTACCAACGGCAATGTACTTTTCAGGAAAACTTGCATCGGGATCCTGGGGCTCTGAAAATTGATTGACAGAACCTGAAAAGTTCCCTGTCGATGCAAAATCGTCCAGGCCGATCTGATACTTATGAGAGAGAAGGAACGGTTTACCGAATTCAACGGTAGCCCCCCTTGAGTCCAGTTGACCGTCCACCGAGGTAAACGGCACTCTTAAAAATTGATACCCGACCTCGTCATCAATTTTATAATCGAAGTAGCCGTGATCGTAATCCCAGTTACCGCCGATCGAATATCCAAGCGGCTTTAAAAGCTGTTCCAGTTTATACAGTTGATAATGCTGTCCTTCAATGCTCGATGAAAGCTCAATCACGTGGATGCATCCCCTTTCTTTTAGGGATAGTTTCTCCTAAAAGTAAAGAAAAATGTAAAAAGAGCACTGAGATTTACTCAGTGCTCTTGTGCATTATTTCAGACGTTTTTCAAGCTCGGCTTTCTTCTCTTCAAAGCCTGGTTTACCAAGAAGGGCAAACATATTCACTTTATATGCTTCCACTCCCGGCTGATCGAATGGATTCACACCAAGAAGGTATCCACTCATGGCACATGCTTTCTCGAAGAAGTAAACAAGGTAGCCGAATGTGTAGGCATCCATCGCAGGAATTTCCACGATCAGGTTCGGTACTCCTCCATCTGTATGGGCAAGCAGCGTACCTTCAAATGCTTTATTGTTCACGAAGTCCACTGTTTCACCAGCAAGGTAGTTTAATCCATCCAGGTCGCTGTCCGCTTTCTCGATTTTTAGCTCATGACGGGGCTCTGAAACCTTGATGACGGTTTCGAAAATGTCACGGCGTCCTTCCTGAACGTATTGTCCAAGAGAATGAAGATCCGTCGAGAAGTTCGCAGAAGAAGGATAAATGCCTTTTTGGTCTTTTCCTTCACTTTCCCCGAACAGCTGCTTCCACCATTCAGCAAAGTACTGCAATCCCGGCTCATAGTTGATGAGCATTTCGATTGTTTTTCCTTTGTTGTAAAGGGCATTTCGAACCGCGGCATATTGATAGGCAGCATTCTCTGTCAGTTCTGATTTACTGAAATCTTCACGGGCTTGTGCCGCACCGTTCATCATCGATTCGATCTCTACTCCGCTGACGGCAATCGGCAGCAAGCCTACTGCTGTCAGGACAGAATAGCGTCCTCCGATATCATCAGGAACGACAAATGTTTCATAGCCTTCGTCTGTCGCAAGCGTCTTCAGTGCACCCTTCGATTTATCCGTTGTCGCATAAATACGTGTGCGGGCTTCTTCCACCCCGTACTTATCTTCCAACATATTGCGGAAGATACGGAAAGCAAGCGCAGGTTCAGTCGTCGTACCCGACTTTGAGATCACATTGATGGAGAAGTCTTTTCCATCCAGAAGGTCCATTAAGTCCTTCATGTAAGTGGAGCTGATGTTTTGCCCCACAAATAAGACTTGTGGAGTCGAACGCTTTTCTTTCGGAAGGGCATTGTAGAAACTGTGATTCAACATCTCAATCGCTGCCCGCGCCCCGAGGTAAGATCCACCGATACCGATCACAAGAAGGATATCGGAATCATTTTTGATTTTTTCCGCTGATTTCTGGATGCGTGAAAATTCTTCTTTGTCATAATCCACAGGAAGGTCGATCCAACCAAGGAAGTCACTCCCGGCACCTGTTTGTTCATGAAGTGAATGATGGGCAACCTTAACCGCATCACTTAAGTATGTAAGTTCGTGTTCTCCAAAAAACGATAACGCCTTTGAATAATCAAAATGAATGTGTGTCATAACCATCCTCCGATTAAAATATTTTCTTCTATCTCACTTTATCGAAAGCTGACCCGAGAATCAAGAACGCTCCCTTTATGTAAGCGCGTGCATGATAAACTTTTTATTTATGCCCACCCTCACCTGTTTATGTTCCCCTAATTACTGGGAAGAAAACACGATATTTTTGGAATCTGCAGAGGAAAAAAGGGTAGATAGGACGAAATGGGAAGTGGCTTGGATTGTCTTCGGGGAAAATCAAGCCGAAATGGTCAGGAATCCAGCCGATTCATGCCTTAATCCAGCCAAAACGCCACCGAATCCAGCCGATTCACCCCATAATCCAGCCAAAACTGAACAGAAACCAGCCGTTTTACTTTTTTCACCAAATCTCATCCCAACACCTACTCCCAAACCACTACAAAAAGAGGGACGGACCTCACAAGGTCCGTCCCTCCCCATTAACTTATAAAGATGCTCTTAAAATCGCAAGCACGTCTTCTTTGTTCAGTTTGTTGAAGTTGCCGAATTCGCCGTTGACCATGGCTTTATCTGCCATCAGGTCAAGCTTGCTGTCGTCGATATCATAATCCGCCAAGCGGGATGGTGCACCCAGGCTTGACCAGAATTCACGAAGCTTTTCGATACCTTCAAGGGCCACTTCTTCTTCCGATTTACCGGCTGGGTCGACGTTGAATACGCGTTCAGCCATTTGGGCAAATCGTGATGGGTTCACTTTCAGGTTATGCTTCATCCAGTTCGGGAACAGGATCGCCAGTCCACCTGCGTGTGGAATGTCATATATAGCTGACACGGCATGCTCGATGTTATGGCTTGCCCAGTCACCGTTATAACCCATTTGCAGCATTCCGTTAAGTGCAATTGTACCTGAGTACAGTATCGTCTCACGAAGCTCATAGTTTTCAAGATCATTGATCAGCTTCGGAGCTGTTTCGATCACTGTTTTCAGAACAGATTCACACATGCGGTCTTGAAGCGGTGTGTTTGTAGCATTATTGAAATACTGTTCAAACACGTGACTCATCATGTCCACCATGCCATAGATGGTGTGATCCTTTGGTACGGTAAACGTATTTTCCGGATCCAGGATGGAGAATTGAGGGAATGTCACCGGGCTTCCCCAACCATATTTTTCATTTGTTTCCCAGTTTGTGATAACCGATCCGGCATTCATTTCAGAACCCGTCGCAGCCAAAGTAAGAACCGTTCCGAATGGAAGGGCTTCTTTCGCAAACGTTTTCTTCGTTACAAGATCCCATGCGTCTCCATCGTATTTTGCGCCTGCAGCGATGGCTTTCGTACAATCGATGACGCTTCCGCCGCCGACGGCCAGGATAAAGTCGATGTTCTTCTCCTTAGCGATTTCCACTCCTCGTCTAACCGTAGAAAGGCGTGGATTCGGCTCGACTCCGGATAATTCAAATACTTCACTGTCAATCTCTTTAAGCACTGACATCACTTGATCGTATAGTCCGTTACGCTGGATGCTTCCCCCGCCGTAAACGACAAGCACCTTTTTACCATATTGAGGCACCAATTCTTTCAATTGTTCTACTTGTCCTTTACCAAAGATTAATTTAGTCGGATTGTAAAATGTAAAGTCATTCATTATTTGTTACCTCCTTGTATTCTGTAAGGGCCGATTTATTTCGTTACCCAAAATGTTCCTAGCACATTTTCTATTATCGAATATATCATCCCCAAATTGCAAAGAACTTGCACAAGGAAATTTTACTATGGGCAATTTGAATAGGAATGAGCTTACGGGGAAACTTATGAATGAGCCATTGAACTAAAAGGAGGAAAACAACATGAGTGGTATTCAACGCATTGCCTTGGTTCTTACGATCATTGGTGCTATCAACTGGGGACTTATCGGTTTCTTTCAATTCGATCTTGTTGCAGCGATCTTCGGCGGACAGGATGCAGCTCTATCCAGGATCGTATACGGTTTAGTTGGGATTGCAGGCCTCATCAATCTTGGTCTGTTATTCAAACCGACGGAAGAGCTTGAAAGAGAACCTCGTACAGAACCAACCAGATACTAAGGACCCCAATATAAAAGGTGACCCACCCCGGGTCACCTTTTATCATTTCAACAACTTCTTGATGATCTGCATCCCGAATCGTCCGCTTGGATAACGGAAGCTCATATCGAACTTCGTCGTCTGCTTCAAGATACTCTTATAATGGGAAAAGGTCGAAAAGCTGGATTCCCCGTGATAATTTCCTATTCCACTCTCCCCTACCCCGCCGAAAGGAAGATAAGGCGTTACAATGTGCATGAGGGTATCATTTACACAACCGCCCCCATAGGAAATCGATCCATTGATTTTCTCTTCCGTGATGGGGTTTTCCGTGAACAGGTATAGTGCCAAAGGTTTCGGCCGCTCGGTTACAAAATCGATGACCTCATCGAGATCTTCATACTCTATGACAGGAAAAATCGGTCCGAATATTTCATCCTGCATCACAGGCACCGAAAAATCCCTCGGCTCCATTAACGTCGGTTCGATTTTCAGGGTGCCGGGATCCACATTGCCTCCCAAAAGGATTTCCCCGTCTTCTAAATAGCCCGTCAAACGATTGAAATGCCTCTCGTTGACAATCCTTCCGAATTTATCGCTGAGCAACGGTTCTGTTCCATAAAAGTCAATCACGGTTTTCTTGAATTCAGTGATAAATTCATCTTTCTTGCTTTTATGAATAAATAAATAATCCGGTGCGATGCAAGTCTGTCCTGCATTTGTCACTTTCCCGAAAGCGATACGCTTGGCGGCAAGAGGTATATCTGCCGTTTCATCGACAATACACGGGCTTTTCCCGCCCAGTTCAAGGGTGACCGGGATCAACTGCTTGGCGGCGGCTTCCATCACCACTTTCCCGACAGGCACACTCCCGGTGAAAAAAATATAATCAAAAGGCTGCTTGAGAAGATTCTGGGTCGTCTCCACTCCGCCCTCTATGACGAACATCTGCCTTGGATCAAAATGTGTGTTGATCATTTGAGCGAGTAATGCAGAAGTCGTCGGGGTGAGCTCCGACGGTTTTATGATCGCCGTATTCCCAGATGCAATCGCTCCGATAACCGGTGCCAGTGCGAGCTGGATCGGATAATTCCACGGGGCGATGATTAAGGTGACTCCGTATGGCTCCGGTACAGTATAGGCCTTTGATCCAATATGGGTTTTAGCCGTTTTCATTTTTTTCGGTTCTGCCCACTCATCGATATTCTTAAGGACGAATCGAATCTCCTCCAGAAGGATGCCGATTTCCGTCGCATACGTTTCCATCTCGGATTTATTCAAATCTTTTTTTAAGGCACTGATGATTTCTGTTTCATGATTTTTTATGACAGTCGAGAATTTTTCTAATAAATCTTTCCTGTATTGAAGGGGACGGGTCACCCCGGACTTGAAAAATTGCTTGTGCTGTTGAAGACTTGCTTCTATCGCCTCGAGAGAAGCTTCCTCTATGAAGAATTCAGTCGACATTTGTTTCCCTCCGAATCTTTAATGTTTATAAGTTTAAACATAAGAACAAAAATTCCGTGAGCAATGTAAATATACCTAAGCCCATTTTCAGTGATTTTACCCTATACCGCCGCTTTCTAATCATTTCTACATTCATTTCGGGAACTCCTTTAAATAAAAAAAGAACGTACCTCATATAAAATGAGAATACGTCCTTCTTATTCATGCGATCGTTACACCCAACCTCTAAATCTTGAGGCTTCAGCCATTTTGCGTGCGCCGACCATGTATGCGGCTAGTCGCATATTCACTCGACGGTTCTGAGATGTTTCGTATACATTGTTGAAAGCTTCCACAAGTTTAGCATAAAGCTTCTCGTTTACTTCTTCTTCTGTCCAGTAGTACCCTTGATTGTTCTGAACCCATTCGAAATAAGAAACCGTTACTCCCCCGGCACTTGCAAGTACGTCCGGCACCAGGAGGATCCCTCTTTCTGACAGGATTCGTGTTGCTTCAAAGGTAGTTGGACCGTTTGCAGCTTCTACCACAATGGATGCTTTAATATCATAGACATTCTCTTCCGTGATCTGATTTGAAATCGCTGCAGGTACAAGGATGTCACACTCGAGTTCCAGTAATTCCTTATTTGAAATCGTGTTTTCAAATAAGGTCGTTACGGTCCCGAAGCTGTCCCTGCGATCCAACAGATAATCGATATCCAAACCGGCAGGATCATGGAGCGCTCCATGGGCATCGGATATCGCGATGACCTTCGCACCGGCATCATTCATGAATTTTGCAAGGAAACTTCCGGCATTACCAAATCCCTGGATGACGACGCGTGCACCTTTAATATCGATGCCGCGTTTCTTTGCTGCTTGTTCGATACAGATGGTCACACCTTGAGCTGTTGCTTTTTCACGACCTTGGGAACCACCAAGTACGATCGGTTTTCCCGTAATGAATCCCGGTGAGTCATTTTCACGAAGACGGCTGTATTCATCCATCATCCAAGCCATGATCTGAGAGTTTGTGTACACATCAGGTGCCGGGATATCCTTTGTCGGCCCGACAATCTGACTGATGGCACGTACGTAGCCGCGGCTAAGCTTCTCAAGCTCTGTGAAGGACATCGTTCGAGGATCACAGATGATCCCGCCTTTCCCTCCACCATATGGCAGATCCACAATGCCGCATTTCAAGCTCATCCACATGGACAAAGCCTTAACTTCCTCTTCATCCACTTCAGGATGAAATCGTACGCCACCCTTAGTTGGACCTACTGCATCGTTATGTTGTGCACGATAGCCTGTAAAAACTTTGATACTGCCATCGTCCATTCGGACAGGGATCCGGACGGTCAACATACGGATCGGCTCTTTCAGAAGTTCATACATTTCTTCCGTATATCCAAGCTTTGATAAAGCATCATTGATGACATGCTGTGTAGAAGTAAACAGATTAAGGTTTTCTCCCATTGTAAACATTCGCCTCTTTATTATGTGATCTGAAACGTTGTTATTGTAACATATTACCGTATCTTAAACCATTGACTTGGGAAAGAAATAATTTTTATTTTCAAGCGTTTTCAAGGCTTATTCAAGAAAAAAACTTTTCAGCCTGCCGGTGATATCAAGACAGTACTTTTTTGATTCTTTCGATGGCCCAATCGAGGTCTTCTTGTGAGATGACCAGCGGCGGGGCGAAACGGATGACTGTATCATGAGTTTCTTTACATAGCAGTCCTTCTTCTTTCAGTTGTTCACAGTATTTGCGGGCAGGTTCTGTCAGTTCCACCCCGATAAATAATCCGCTGCCACGAACTTCCTTAATCATAGGATTATCTATCTCACGAAGTTTACTCATAAAGTATTCTCCCATTTGAAGGGAACGGCCTGCAAGATCTTCATCGATCAATACATCAAGGGAGGCAACGGACACCGCACATGCCATCGGATTCCCTCCGAAAGTCGAGCCATGGGAACCTGGATTGAATACGCCCAGCACATCTTCATCTGCAACCACACACGAAATCGGGAAGACTCCCCCTCCCAGTGCTTTTCCGAGGATGTACATATCAGGATTGACATCTTCCCACTCACATGCAAACATTTTTCCGGAACGGGCCAGGCCTGCCTGGATTTCATCAGCAATGAACAGGACATTATTTTCCTTACATAGTTCATAAGCCGCTTTCAGGAAGCCTTTTGGAGGGAATACGATCCCTGCTTCCCCTTGGATCGGTTCGATGAGGAACGCCGCTGTGTTTGGTGTGATCGCTTCCTTCAACGCATCTAGGTCCCCGTAAGGAATCAGGTTGATACCCGGAAGCATCGGACCGAAGCCGCGCTTGTATTCCTCTTCTGAAGAAAGGGATACAGCTGTCATCGTCCTGCCGTGGAAGTTTCCGTTACAGGCGATGATTTCTGCACTGTTTTCGGCAACCCCTTTTACATCGTATGCCCAGCGGCGAGCCGTCTTGATCGCCGTTTCCACAGCCTCGGCACCTGTATTCATCGGAAGAGCCATGTCTTTACCTGTCAGCTGACAGATCTTCTCATACCAAGGTGCTAATTGATCATTATGGAACGCGCGTGACGTCAGTGTCACCCGGTCTGCCTGATCTTTCAGCGCCTGGATGATCTTTGGATGACGATGTCCCTGATTGACCGCTGAATAGGCGCTGAGCATATCCATATACTTATTGCCTTCAGGATCCTTTACCCAGACACCTTCCGCTTCTGAAATAACGATTGGTAGTGGAAGATAATTCTTGGCACCATACTTTTCTGTTTGTTCAATAATCGAATGCGTACTTACTGTCATACTGATTCCTCCTTACATATTCTAAAACTTTATCTTTTTTATAAAAGGATGGGGCCCTTGTATTCAAAGGCCACTCCCGTTTTCACTCTTAACGTGTTACTGATGTTGTTTTTACTTGAAGGTGAAGCAGAGAATCATCCGGGTCTGCTCCCTTAAAGAAAGATTTTATTCATCCTCCTCCACAAGCACGCAAAAAAAATTTGCATTTAGAAAACCCTTACACTTATAATAATGCAAAAGATGGTTGCGTTTTTCAAGAGTTTTTTAAAAATTTTTTATAATTCCACTCTTTTTGCGAATCCCACTGAGCTGGGGGCTCGCACCCATCCACGTCAGTATGGGTAATTCGCACATAAAATGTTCAATAGACGATACGTTTTGCAGTAGGAACCTACGATTAAAAAGAGGAGAGAGACAGCATGCTGGAATTTGAAAAACGATTGCATATGTATGAGAAAGTCGCAGAACATCTCGAATCAGGCGTCCATGTCATCGATTCTACCGGAAGGACCATCATATACAATCGCAAGATGCGCGAGATCGAAGGAATGGGAATTGAAGACGTCCTCGATAAAAATCTGCTGGATGTTTTTCAATTTCACTCCGAGGAAGAAAGCACCCTTTTAAAGGTACTGAAAACAAATAAACCTACCCTTAATGTCAAGCAGACCTACTTTAATATGAACGGAATCGAAATCACGACGATGAATGACACCTTCCCGATTTTTCACGATGAGGTGCTGATCGGAGCCATCGAAATTGCCAGGGACATCACTAAACTCGAGAAGGTGATGAGGGATCACATACATAAAAAGCCCAGCAGTTTCTTCACGTTTGACAGCATCATAGGGCATCATCCTCGTCTCACTGACGCTGTGGAAACAGGAAAGCAGGCGACGCGGACCTCCTCACCAGTCCTGATCTGCGGCGAAATAGGGACTGGAAAGGAACTGTTCGCCCAAAGCATTCACAACGACAGCGCCCGTGCCAATCGTCCTTTCATCACCCAGAATTGCTCTTCTTTACGTGATGACATGCTTGAAGAAATTCTCTTTCACGACAAGAGTGAGGGGAAAGACCCTGAACACCACCGTCCCTCTCTCTTCCGACAGGCTCAGGGAGGAACACTCCTCCTCGACGAAATCAACTCACTAACCCCTTCCCTTCAGGAGAAACTGTTAAACTTCCTATCCAGAGGGACGGACCTCCCATTTGACGTCAGGGTGATGGCAACGGTGAACGAGGATCCGATCGACGCCATTGGAGAAGGGCGGTTATTGAAGGATCTTTATTATCGTCTGAGCATCGTGTCCGTCTTCATCCCTTCTCTCCGTTCGAGAAAAGAAGATCTTCCTGAGCTGGTGGATTATTTCATTAACCAGTTCAACCATCATTTCGCCATGAATATCAAGGGGATATCCGACGAAGTGAGGGAGATTTTCCAACAGTATGACTGGCCGGGGAACGTAAGGGAGCTCGAGCATGTCATGGAAGGTGCCTTCAACCTCGTAGGGTTTGAGGAGGAAATCGGATACAAGCATCTTCCATTCGGATTCAGGCAGAGGATCCATCATACGGCAACAGGTGACGAAAGCCAGGGTGAATCGGAATTCCTCTACCAATCAGGCACGGAAATCAAGCCTTTGGAGCTTTTCATGGAGGAAGCCGAAACCTATTATATTCAGAAGGCATTGAAATACCACGACTTTAATATCACCAAGACCGCGAAAGCCCTGGGGATGAGCAGACAGAACCTACAGTACCGGATACGGAAGTACGGGATCGAGCGGAATTCGTTTTGATTGGTTAGAGGCCACTTTCTCTTATAGGGGGAGTGGTTTTTTTGTGGGGCGGGGGTGGGCGAAACTTGTCGTTTTGTGTAGAACGGTTGATATTTATCCCAAAAAAAGAGACAACCTGTAAAACAGGCTGTCTCTAAAAGTGTAAATCTCACACTTTCATCAATTTAGAATCCGTAATGAAGCGTACACCTTCCGTGGATTCGAGGGAGAATACTCCCCCTCTGCCTTCTCTTACATCCAATATGATCCGGAAATGCTTCCAATATTCATATTGTTGTTCGTTCATATAAAAAGGACAGTCGGCTACAGTACCTACCAATACATCACTGTCACCGATGATCAGATCATCTTGACTCAAACACATAGGGGAACTGCCATCACAGCATCCACCGGACTGATGGAACAAAAGGGCGCCGTGCTTGCCCTTTAACGTTTCAATCAGCTGGAGAGCTTGTTCTGTCGCCTCTAGACGCTGTTCCATTTTAGAAGAATCCTAACGCTTTAGGGCTATAGCTGACTAGTAAATTCTTCGTTTGTTGATAGTGTGACAGCATCATTTTATGATTTTCACGACCGATACCGGACATTTTGTAGCCTCCGAATGCCGCATGTGCCGGATATTGATGGTAGCAGTTGGTCCATACGCGTCCTGCCTGAACCTCTCTACCGAAACGGTAAGCCGTGTTCATGTCACGCGTCCATACCCCTGCTCCTAGTCCATAAAGAGTATCATTGGCGATTTCAAGGGCTTCTTCTTTCGTTTTGAACGTTGTAACGGAAACAACGGGTCCAAAGATTTCTTCCTGGAAAATACGCATTTTGTTGTTTCCTTTAAATACGGTCGGCTTCACATAGAAACCTGTTTCCTGATCCCCAGTCAGTGTATTTTGTTCCCCACCGATGAGTAATTCTGCCCCTTCTTCTTTCCCAATTTCGATATATGAAAGAATCTTATCCAATTGTTCTTGGGAAGCTTGAGCACCAAGCATAGTATCTGTATCTAATGGGTTCCCCTGCTTGATTTGTTTTACGCGTTCGATTGCGCGCTCCATGAACTTATCGTAAATCGATTCCTGAATCAGCGCTCTTGAAGGACAGGTACACACTTCTCCCTGATTCAGTGCAAACATGACAAAACCTTCAACTGCTTTATCCAGGAAGTCATCATCCTGATCCATGACATCTTCAAAGAAGATATTAGGTGATTTCCCACCAAGCTCCAATGTAACAGGAATGATGTTTTGTGAAGCATATTGCATGATCAGGCGGCCTGTTGTCGTTTCACCCGTGAAGGCTACTTTGCCAACACGCTTACTTTGAGCCAGAGGTTTCCCAGCTTCCACACCAAACCCTTGAACCACGTTCAATACGCCTTTAGGCAGAAGGTCTTCTATCAGTTCAACGAGAACCATGATGGAAGCTGGCGTCTGTTCTGCCGGCTTCAATACGACACAGTTTCCTGCAGCAAGGGCAGGAGCAATCTTCCATACCCCCATCAGAATCGGGAAGTTCCAAGGGATGATCTGCGCAACAACCCCTATCGGTTCATGGAAGTGATAGGAAACCGTATCATTATCAATTTCTCCTAAGGATCCTTCCTGGCCTCTGATGCACCCTGCGAAGTAACGGAAATGGTCAACCGCTAATGGTAAGTCTGCCGCCATTGTTTCACGGACAGGCTTTCCATTATCCCACGTTTCAGCTACAGCCAGCATTTCCAGATTTTCTTCTATACGATCTGCAATTTTATTTAAGATATTCGATCTTTCTGCGACAGAGGTTTTGCCCCATGCGTCTTTTGCTGCATGGGCAGCATCCAATGCTTTTTCAACATCTTCTTTGTTTGAACGGGCGATTTTTGTGAAGACCTTCCCCGTTACCGGTGATACATTTTCAAAATACTCCCCGCTTGCAGGCGGTACATATTCCCCACCGATAAAGTTCTCATATTTGTCTTTAAATTGTACCAATGACCCTTCCGTATTCGGATTATTATAAAGCATCTAAGATCCTCCTGTATTTATGTATTTTTTACCATGTTAAGCGCTTTCATTTTTCATTATATGCCATCCGGGAGGTACGGACAAGTATATTGTTAAAAAATTCTTTATTTTTCGTTAATTTACGATCATATTTTCAATACTTCGGTAAACAAAGAAAAGACCAGCCCTGTAAAAAGGCTGGTCTTTATTTATAATCAATTATTTCTTGATTAGATCTTCACGTTCTGATTGCTCGATCCACTCTTCAAGCTTGTCCTTAAGAGTGTTAAAGCCAGCTGGTGTTGTTTCTTCGTTAGCTTGCTTCACACTTCCTTGACCTTGACGGCGAGGTTTTTTCGCTGCTGCAGGCTTTGCTTGTTGAGCAGGAGCTTCTTCTGTAGCACGGATAGAAAGGCTGATTTTACCAGCAGCTTCGTCCACTGATAATACTTTAACCTTTACTTCGTCGCCTACTGAAAGGTGCTCACTAACGTCTTTAACAAATCCGTGAGTGATTTCAGAAATATGAACTAATCCTTGAGTTTCTTCGTCAAGTGCAACGAACGCACCGTATGGTTGAATGCCTGTAACTTTACCTGTTACAACAGTTCCTGTTTCGAATTTTGTAGTCATGGTAACACTCCTAGTATATATATTATTTTTCGTCTTTACACGCAATTGTAGATTATATCATAGAATCGGGAATACGGCAAAGAGATTTTCTTTGCTCCTTCATTTACATCCTATCATCCGTCTATAATTGCATTCTCACTAGTTATGCTTCCCAATTATTCATTTTATTAAAACAGAGTGAATCCGGTGCTTTACGGTACCTTTTGTTTTGAAAGATGCGGGATGTTCCAATACCGCTCTCCTTCTACTATATATTGGCAGTCTTTCGATTATATGAAATCATCCGCAGTGCAAAAAAAAAGCCCAACCCAATTAAAAATGGGTCAGACTAAAAGTTCTTGACAGTCGTTGATTTTTTCTTTCTTTGCTTTTGGATAAATGGAACAGCATATAACATGAAAGCTGCGATATGTGCGAATGCAAGATTTGCCACGAACAGACTCCATAAGGTTACATGTCCCCAGCCTCCGAATTCAGGTACGGCTACATAATAGATAAACACTGACCATAAGGCTATAACGAATGGGATGTGAAGAACCGCCCATTTACGATGTTCGACCCAAAGAAAAAGTGGAGTTGCCGTTGCGACGAATAGGTATACTAGAAAGACATCCATTTCAATTCCTCCATTTCTGTAGTAAACGCTTTCAATTGTGGCGAAAAAAAGAATAATTTGTGAACGTTTTGTTACAATTAGTATACTACATATTCAGAAAATTTCCAGTCTATTTGCCTTGTTTTTGGCTTCTTTTCTAAAAATTAGTTGAAAAGTAATGTTTTTAAGCGTTTTCATCCATAATAAATGGAAATGAAACGCGGTCATTCAGTTTACTTTCTTCATTGAATAGCGTTTCCTGTCCTTTACCCCATTTATTGAAAATTAAAAAATCCGGTGTACAGAGGTACTAAAACATAGTACGATTGAAAAATCTTATTTTTTGAAAGGAGGATCTTAGGTATGGCCAAGAAAGATCAATGGACTTCTAAGATAGGCTTTATTCTGGCTGCGGCAGGGTCTGCCATCGGCCTGGGGGCGATTTGGAAATTCCCTTATATGGCCGGTGCGAATGGCGGGGGTGTATTCTTCTTGCTCTTTATACTTTTTACTGTTTTAATTGGGACCCCCATTCTTCTCGCTGAATTTGTCATTGGCAGGCGTGCCGGGGCTGATGCTGTTACTTCTTATAAAATATTGGCCCCTCATTCCCGGTGGCACTGGATCGGTTATTTGGGGACGGTGGTGTCGTTCATCATCTTATCCTTTTACAGTGTGGTGGGAGGATGGATTCTTTCCTATCTGGCAAGAAGTGTGACGGGCTCTCTGATTGGAAAATCGCAAGAACAGTATGGTGCTCTGTTTGAAAGCATCATAGCGAATCCAAAAGAAGTGCTGATCGCTCAGTTCGCCTTCATCGTCATCACCATTCTTGTCGTACAGGGCGGAATACAAAAAGGGATTGAACGTGCCAGTCGTTATATGATGCCTGCACTATTCATTTTATTTATTATTCTGGTGATCAGATCCCTGACATTGGATGGTGCGATGGAAGGTGTCCGCTTCCTGTTACTCCCGGATTGGAGTTATTTGAATGGAGAGACGGTCCTTCTCGCACTGGGACAAGCATTCTTTGCTTTAACGGTGGGTCTATCCGTCATGGTGACGTATGCATCGTATCTATCTAAAGAGGACAGCATGCCCAGGTCCGCCATCAGTGTTTCAAGTCTGAATATCTTTATTTCCCTACTCGCAGGATTGGTGATTTTCCCGGCCGTATATGCACTCGGCTTCAAGCCGGATGAGGGGCCGGGGATTGCCTTTGTGGTCCTTCCTGCCGTGTTCAATGAGATTGCATTCGGTGGGATATTCTTAACGGTGTTCCTTATCCTGTTACTGTTTGCCACCTTGACATCCGCTTTCTCCATCCTAGAGATCGGGGTCGCTGCATTGTCCAAGGGGAATCAGAACAAACGAGTGCCGTTTACTTGGCTGATCGGGATCCTTGTTTTCATTGCCGGAATCCCGAGCGCTCTATCATTTGGTGTATTCGATGAGTTTCTTATCGGAGGAAAGAACTTCTTTGACTTCGCTGATTATATTACGAGTAACTTCGGATTGCCTGTAGGTGCTTTACTCATTTCCATCTTCGTATCCTATCGATTGAAACGTGAGGACGTCTGGAATGAACTTCAATCCGGTTCATCCATCTCCAGGGGCTTATTCAACAGCTGGATCTTCCTCCTGCGCTACATCGTACCAGTAGCGATCATACTCGTTTTCATATCATGATCCATAGAGGAAGCTGGAACATGACTAAATCCATTTCCTTTTAAAGCGAACCATCAAAAATTAATTAGGTTCACTTGTTAAACCGCTTTTGATTTTCCCGTAGGAGTCTTCGTCTTGCACTCCAATCAATAGCTAGATCCTGCTATATACACTGAATTTGCTTTAGCAATACTCATAAAAGGAAATTTCACCAAGGTTGGTGTTATTCATACACAGACTATAATTTTTAAATGTCAGATCTTTGGGCAGTGTAGGAGCAGAATGAGTCATTCACATGAGGTAAGAAAAAGTAATTGTATAAGTAACGGTTATCGGTCACTTCAACTAATAGAATAAGAGTTGGTGTATGCAATGGTGAAGCAATCTCGACATTACAATGTTATAGGGAAAGACTTACGCTTGGACAGTTGATTGAAGCGGAAGGTGCTCGACTCCTGCGGGAAACGCTGGACAGGTGAGACCCCACAGGGCTTTAGCCCGAGGAGGCTCACCGCCAGCCCCGCGGAAAGCGAGCACCTGGAGCGGAAATCAAGCACGACTCACTACATCTAAACGTAACAACATTTACATAAACTGCCAAATGATCAATCCGAACGATTTCGAATTTCAAAAAAGAATTTCGAATGATCGTTCGGATTTTCTTTTAACTAAACACTTTTATCACAGTCTCATCTACTTTTATTTATGTAACATTTTGTTCACGGGTTATCGGGCTGATTTTTTCCAAGTGGTGATAAACTAAAGTTATACGGAAGTCATTTTAAGAGGAGGGAATGTAGATATGTCTCATTTTGGCGAGAATCTGAAACGAGTAAGGGAAGAGCGTAGATTGTCTCAACAGGAGCTTGCTTTACGGGCCAGGTTGGGAACGAAAACAATTGAGAAATATGAATCTGATCTGCAGATACCTGATACCCAGACGATCCTTAAACTTTCCACTGTTCTCGATATTCCTGCTTCCGAACTCATGGAACGGGAAGTGAAAGACCATCCACCTGCAGGAATAGATGCAGAAATGGAGCAGCTGATTAAAGAACTGGGTCCCAAGCGGACAAAGCTCATCCTTCGCAAGGCCAAGGAATTCTCAGAAGAGGATTTTCTTAGGGTGATGCAAATGCTATATGAGTTAAAATATGAAACAAATGAATCTTAAAAACTTTTTTTGAAAATGATGTATAGAGAAACACAAAAGGGGTCATACTGAAAATAAGCTTTCTAAGTATTCCCCCCTTTTGTTTTCATTTGTTGGACGATCATGGTATCGTCCTATTTTTTTGCGTATTTTTAAGGATGCCAGGCACCAATCTGGAAATGGTGCCTGGTATCCTTCATTCGGTACCTAACCGTGATTCTCCACAAATCGCTTCATCCGTTTCACCGCTTCCTGCAGCTGCTCCATGCTTGATGCATACGAACAACGGATAAACCCTTCTCCACCTTTACCAAACACGCTACCGGGCACAACCGCCACTTTCTCTTCCAACAGGAGTTTTTCTGCAAATTCCTCTGAAGACATTCCCGTCTTTTGAATGGAAGGAAAGGCATAGAACGCTCCTCCCGGGGTGTGGCATGTTAATCCACATTCGTTCAGGGAGTCGACGAAATAGTGACGGCGGTGACGGTAGCTTCTCTTCATTTCCATCACATCGTCCATCCCTTTATCCAGTGCCTCGACTGCTGCATATTGAGCAGGCGTGGACGCGCACATCATGGCATACTGATGGATTTTCAATAAAGATGAAGCAATCTCTTCAGGGGCGCATATATAGCCGAGCCTCCAGCCCGTCATGGCGAACCCTTTGGAGAAGCCGTTGATGACGATGGTCCTTTTTCTCATGTCTTCTAACGAAGCGATTGATACATGGTGATGGTCATAGGCAAGCTCCGCATAAATTTCATCTGAAAAGACGACGAGATCATGCTTCCGGATCACTTCAGCCAGACTCTCTAAATTTCCCCTTTCAAGGACCGTCCCTGTCGGATTGTTCGGGGAACAAAGTAACACAGCTTTTGTTTTTGGCGTGATGGCTGCTTCGAGTTCTTCAGCTGTGACCTTGAAGCCATTTTCCGGTTTGGTTTCGACCGTTAACGGCACTCCCCCCGCCAATTGGACAAGAGGAACGTACGAAACAAAGCCCGGTTCGACGACGATCACTTCATCACCCTGATCGATGATGGCCCTCATACTGATATCAAGTGCCTGTGAAGCCCCGACCGTCACGATGATTTCCGTTTTCGGATCATAGTCAACCGAGTATCCCTCTTTCATATACCGGGCAATCTTTTCCCTCAACTCGAGAAGTCCCGCATTTGCTGTATAGGAGGTATATCCCTGTTCCAAGGAGAGAATCGCCGCTTCCCTCACCGTCCAGGAGGTGACGAAATCCGGCTCCCCTACGCCTAAGGAAATGACCCCTTCCATATTGGCAGCGAGATCGAAGAATTTCCTGATTCCTGAAGGCTTTAAATTCTTAACTGATTGAGCTATGTATGATGTCTTGGTTGTCATGGGGACACCACGATTCTTCTATCTTCTCCATGATCACCGAAGATCGTTCCATCATGCTTATATTTCTTCAATTGAAAATGTGTGGTCGTTGATAGGACAGAATCCAGGGTCGAGAGCTTTTCAGACACGAATGTCGCCACTTCATGCATGGACCGCCCTTCAACCGTCACGGACAGGTCGTACGCCCCAGACATCAGGTAGACGCTTTTCACTTCTTTATACCGGTAAATCCGGTGAGCCACTTCATCAAAGCCCACCCCTCTTTTCGGAGCGACTTTTACATCAATCATGGCCGTCACACCTTCATGGCCTTCCACTTTCGACCAGTCCACAATCGAGCTATATCTGACAAGAATATTCGCTTTTTCAAGCTTCTCAACCGCTTCCTCAATTTCCTTTGCCGGCACTTGAAGCATTTTTCCTAAATCTTCTGTCGAAATCCTTGCATCCTTCTGTAATATCCTTACTAAATCAAGCTCCATTTCTCTCAGTTGCATTTTGCTTCCTCCTCATCCCCACTAAATGGTTTCATTATATCAGAAGTCACGTATATGAAAAGAGTCAACCTATTCCCCCCCTTTAAAGGGAATGGATATGTCAGAAACTTCAATTCAAGGTGTGAAATGAGGAATTGGGGGTAAAATATCTATAATCAATACAGAAAGGAGTGAGGAAAAATGCAGGAAAACGATTTCTCCAGAGTGGTGGAGGTGAACGGCACCAATGTTTACTTTGAATATCACGAACATCCCACTGCCTCTGAGACCTTCGTCCTTCTTCATGGATTCCTATCATCCATCTTCAGCTTCAGGCGGCTTACACCTCTTTTGAAAGAACATTATAATGTCGTTTCCATCGACCTTCCTCCTTTCGGAAACAGCGGAAAACACAACAACTTCGTTTATTCTTACGACAACCTTGCCAATACGGTCATCGCCTTACTGGGCCATCTGAAGGTAAGCAACATCCATTTGACGGGGCATTCCATGGGTGGGCAGATCGCCTTGAATGTCATGAAAAAGGCCCCTGACTTAGTGGAAAAAGGCGTCCTGCTCTGCAGTTCAGGATATCTAAAGAGGATGAATTGGCCTGTCACGATGCTGAGTCACATCCCTTTTTTCCATCTTTACGTAAAACTGTGGCTTACTCGCTCAGGGGTCCGCAATAACCTTGAAAACGTCGTGCATGACTCTACCATGATTGACGATGAAATGATGTTTGGATATTTGAAACCTTTCCTGGAGGATGATATTTTCAAAGCGCTAACAAGGATGATACGGGACCGCGAAGGAGATCTTTCGGTGAATGACCTGCGAAATATCCAAACACCCTGCCTCCTCGTTTGGGGAGAGCATGACAGGGTGGTACCTTTATCAACGGGAGAGAGGCTGAACCAGGATATCCCGAACTCGAAACTCGTGGTACTGAAAGAGACGGGGCATCTTGTACCCGAAGAAAAGCCAAGGGAAGTATTGGAAAATATTCATGCATTTGTTTCCGCTGCTCCAGAAGAAGTTTCGGATGAGGCCAGGACAGAGCCTCTATTTCAAAAAGGACTTTCCCAAACGCTTCTAACTGAAACGTAGGGAGAAGTCCCTTTTTTCTTGTGTTGGAAAAGAAATCAAATGACTAACGGTAAGACATATCATTTTCATCTTTTTCGTTTCCATCATATGATTATACTTACAAATACATAAACGAAAGGGGAAAGAATAATGAGTAGATTTGAAGAAATCATCGACCGGAAAGGGTCCTCCTCCGTTAAGTGGGACCTCACGAAAACCGTGTTTGGGAGAGACGATGTCCTGCCTATGTGGGTGGCAGATATGGATTTCCTTCCGCCTGAGGCTGTATTGGAAGCGCTCGGGAACAGACTGAAGCACGGGATCTTTGGCTACACATTTGTAGGGGATGAAACAGCGGCAAGCATTAAAGATTGGGTTCAAAAACGCCACGGCTGGGAAATCGAGACAACCTGGCTGCAATACAGTCCCGGAGTCGTTCCCGCTATATCAACGATCATTCAGGCACTCACTGTTCCCGGAGACAAAGTGCTAGTCCAATCTCCCGTTTATACTCCATTTTTCAGCCTGGTGGAGGATAATGACAGGGAAATTGTCAATGCCCGACTGCAGTATCGTGAAGGGAGATATTCCATCGACTTTCATGCCTTTGAAGAATCCCTTAAAACAGGTGTGAAGCTATTCCTTCTGTGCAACCCTCATAATCCGAGCGGACGGGTGTGGAAGAAAGAAGAACTGATCAAAATGGCTGAATTATGTCACAAGTACAACGTCTTGATTGTTTCGGACGAAATCCATTCAGATCTGGTTTATAAAAATCATACGCATACTCCCCTCGCCTCTTTGGATGATACATTCCGGGATATGACGATTACTTGCATTGCACCGAGCAAAACCTTTAACCTGGCAGGTTTACAGGCTTCAGCCATGATCACTCCAAATGCTGAAATCAGGGAAAAGATTGCAGGCGTTCATAAAAAGCAAGGCTTCTTTACTCTCAATACACTCGGCATCATTGGAATGGAAACGGCTTATCGCCACGGAGAAGAGTGGTTGGATGAAATCCTGGATTATCTGCAGGAAAATGTAACCGTCACGAAGGAATTCATTGAAGAACACCTGCCTGAACTGCAAGTCGTGGAAGCAGAAGGGACGTATTTACTCTGGATCGATTGCACGAAGTTGAACCTATCCGATGATGAACTGAAAAATCGACTATTAGAAAAAGGAAGACTTGCATTGGAACCGGGGACGAAATATGGTCCTGGCGGGGAAGGCTTTGTCCGCATGAACATTGCATGTCCACGGGAGACGCTGATGGATGGTCTGACAAGATTAAGATCCGCATTGAATTAAAAAAATGTACCAGGTACGAATCGTCAGGATTCGTACCTGGTACATTTTTTAACGGCTACTTCTTATCGCTTTTGATCTCGCCACAGGCAATGCGTTTACCGGAATCCCCCGAGGGTTGTGTCATCCCGTCATCTTTGTTTTCATCAATGATGAGTGAAGTCCCTTCTTTCGTGAAGAGGGATGTCTTCCCCTTTGATAAGGTAACCATCGGTGCCATGAGCTTCACCTTCACCGTGCCGTCATCCCCCACGATGAGGTTGGGCAGATCTCCGCCGTGGGCCCCTTCAGGATGAAGCAGTCCATGCTTCGTGTCGTCAGGATTGAAGTGATTACCTGACGATACGAAATCCGGCCGCTTGCATACTCCTTTTTCATGTATATGGATTCCGTGCTCCCCCGGAGGAAGTCCTTCGAGATCCAATGCGACTTCCACTCCGTCAGATTGTTCCTGTAGGGTGGCATTCCCCAGTGAATCACCGTTCTCATTTTTCATTTCCACTTCTAGCTTTTTCGGATTTTCGATAGCACATCCGCTTGCAAGGAGTGTGATCATGACCATATATAATAGGGATAATTTTTTCATATCGCTCTTCCTCCATCTCTGCATACTCTTTCACCATTGTTGACTCCTGTGGTGAAAATTATTCCTATTTCCATGAAGAGTTGCCGTATGAAGGATATCCATCAGGACGAAAAAAACACGCTCAGGAGGCGTGTTTCGATTTTCTATTCTGTTCTCTTCTGAACCCTTGCTTCTTCTTCCATTTTCTTCGTTTTCAATTCTTCGCGCTTTGAAGCTTTCTGGATGATCCGGAATGTAAGGAGGGCAGCAATCACAAAAATGGCCATCGTAATGCCGGCTGGGATATATTCTGTCTTATCTTCGGGAAAATAGAGAAATAAATTTAATATAAATGAAGAAAGCATGGTACGCTCCTTTCGAAAACAAACTCTTTGTCTATTATAACAACTCTCTAAAGGACAAACCAACTTCAAATCGTCACCTTTTTAACGATTTATTGAACGTCTACCCGACAATTTCCGAGGAAATACCTTTTTTTTCTCTTCAAAAAAACTGCGAACCCCATTAATGGGGTTCGCAGCTCTTTAAGCATTTATTTTACAACCTTGATGTTTTCAATGATGACGTCTTCTTTAGGAAGGCCGTTTTCATCCGCGTCTACGTTTGCAATCTTATCCACTATGTCCATCCCTTCAACCACTTGACCAAACACGGTATGCTTCTGGTCTAGCCAAGGTGTTCCGCCATTCTCCTTGTAAGCATCGATAATTTGCTCAGGGAAACCGGCAGATTTCATTTGGTCTTCCATCTGCGGGTCGAAGTCACTTTTCTGAACGATGAAGAATTGACTTCCATTAGTGTCAGGCCCTCTATTTGCCATTGAAAGGGCACCACGGAGATTGAATAGTTCAGGTGAAAATTCATCATCAAATGTTTCTCCGTAGATGCTTTCCCCACCCGTACCGTTTCCATTCGGGTCTCCACCCTGAATCATGAAGTCTTTAATGACCCGGTGGAATTTCAAGCCATCGTAATACCCATCTTTACTGTGTTTTATGAAGTTCTCCACGGTTTTGGGAGCCTGCTCGGGGAATAATTTGATCTTGATGGTTCCCATGGATGTTTTCATTTCAACTAATTTTTCGTTTTCAGCAACTTCTGTTGTCAGCTGAGGATACGTCATATCTTCATCTCCTTTGGATTCTTCTGTTGTTTTCTGCTTCTCGGATGCTTTTGGCTTTTCTTCAGTGGTATCTCCCTTTTCTGTTTGTCCACATGAGGCAAGAACTAAACCTAGTAAACAGAGGGTAACGATCATTAAACGCTTCATATATGTACCTCCACATGTTACCTTTATAGTAGTTATTTCTCAGTTTCATTCTGCTTACATTATAATAGAGATTGATGTATTAGAGGAGGTTTTTTATGAAAAACATTCAAATTGGTGATTATGTCACAGCTTTTTATAAAACGGGAAAATATGTAGGGGAGGTCACAGGGGAACGACCCGGTGCCTTTGTCGTGAAGATTCAGGCTGTCTTAAAGCATCCGAGGCAAGGCGACCTGCACAACCCTCAAGCTGTGGACGTACCTTTGTTTCATGAACGGAAAGCACTTGCCCACGGTGAGCGTGCCAACATGCCGGAGAAAATGGTCAAGCCATATGACGGGGACATCCCCGATTACAATGAAACACTTATCCATTCATTCTTAACGTTGAAGGAAGAACTTGAAGCAGACGGTTCCCCCCACGCACAAAAGAGTCTTGAAACACTGCAATCCATTCAAAGGGAATACGAACTGATGTATAACCTCACATTTTAATGAAAGACGGGGACGGACCTTCAAATGAAGGTTCGTCCCCGTCTTTTCATGCAAGCTGGTTGTAGAATTTCGAGAGGTCGATTCTGTCTCCGATGGTGGTGGGTGCGGCTTTATCGAGGTATTTTTTATCTTTTTCGACCAGGTTGTAGATATGCTGGGTGGTAAGGGCGTCATCCAACGCTTTATGGTGCTTTCCGACACCTTCCCTTCCATATTCCTGGACGGCCTTCCATAGTCCCGTCTGGTTCTGATCACCGAAGAAGCGCTTATATTCCATGGATAAATCGACGAATTGAGCTTGGAAAGGAAATGATACGCCCGCCTGCGCGCAGTTATCGCGAAGTACCTTCATATCCATGTTTCCCCACGTCACTACCTTCGCGACTCCCAAATCATTCAACCCTTTAAAATAATCAATCAGACATTGGAACGATATCCCTGAATCCACTTCATTCTGGCTGATGGATAAAAATCGTTTGCAGCGGTTGGTCAGTTTGGGGAATGCAGTCGGTTTCACATAAGAGGAAAACGTATCTGACACTTTCCCGAACTCTACCACCACTACCCCGGCTTCGATGATTTCAGGGAAGAAACCTTTGGGGACCCTATGTCGTTCCGGCATAGAAAACTCAAAATCTATAAACACAAGCTGTTCCGCTTTCGCCACGTATACTCCCTCCTCAAAATGTAGATAAGACCCCAATTCATTTATAATAAAAAAATTCAGGATAATCGTATTTCTTTACTCCATCCGAAAGGAGAACTGTGCGATGCGCAGCATTTCTCCATACTTCTTATTCTTACATTATATCATGCTAAGTCAGGAAATTATGACTAATTCCCGGTTTTACATGCGAATAAATGTTATTCAGTGGACTATGGACCAAATCTTTAATAAAATGAATATTTAGGTATACGAAATAAAAAAACATATAGAAGGTGTTAATTATTTCACAAAAAAGAAAGAATCTAACCATCATGCTCATGGCCAATTTTCTGGTGGCGGCCAGCGCAACAATGGTGCTGCCCTTTTTATCTCTTTACATTGAAACCTTTGGCACTTATAGTCACGAATATATCCAGCGCTGGTCAGGTTTTGTCTTTGGAGTTACATTCTTAACGGCGTTCTTCATATCTCCCCTATGGGGTCGGATCGGGGATCGTTTTGGATATAAGCCGATCCTTCTCATCACTGGATACGGGATTGCAACTTCCATCTTCTTAATGGGGTTTATGCATTCCGTTGGGGGACTGTTCATTCTGCGGGGGATCATGGGGGCGGTGACGGGGTTCATCCCTACATCGATGGCCCTCATCTCCTCCCAGACCCCTAAGGAAGAAGCGGGAAGGACACTTGGCACCCTTCAGATGGGAACCGTATCAGGCGGGTTATTCGGTCCGGTGATTGGAGGACTGTTGGCAGACAATGTGGGATTTTCCTACACGTTTATCTTCACTTCCATCGCCATCGCCACTGCTGCGACCGTCGTACTTCTCGGGATCGATGAACAAAGAAGCAGGGAACAACGGGATCAACGGAACAAATACTCGAGTAAAGAAGTCCTGCAGCATATCTTTGATCATAAATTACTCTTGACGGTCCTTATCCTTTCCTGCCTGATTCAAGTGGCGAACTTCAGCATACAGCCGCTTCTCGCCCTGTATGTAGATGAACTCACCTCTTCTAGTAATCTGGCATTTTTAGCAGGAATCGCCTTTTCAGCGACGGGATTCGGAAACTTGATTGCGACGAGAAGATGGGGACAGCTCGGTGACGATATCGGGTATGAAAAGGTTTTATCCATCCTTCTCGTTCTCGCCTCTATCTTCATCGTTCCACAGGCACTGGCTGTCGAGCTGTGGCAGCTCGTTCTTTTCCGGTTCCTGTTCGGAATTGCGATCGGAGGTATGATTCCTTGCGTCACTGCCTACATTCGTCAGGAGGCACCATTGAGTATGCAGGGAGAAGTCCTTGGATATAATCAGAGCTTCCGATTTCTTGGAAATGTGATCGGACCGGCATTTGGAGGCATTGTATCCGGATATATTGGCATTTCTTCCGTTTTTTATGTAACAGGTGCTTTATTCTTAGGAGCATTTGGATTATTATGGTGGAGTATACATCATTCTGAATCTCAAAGCCATGTGAAAGAATACTAGAAAAGTAGAGTGAGATATGAGAGTTTTTGCAGGTTATGTAACGGTGATTAGTTTTATACTCATCTTTTTCACCACGTTATTTTTTGCGACGGGTGAATGGAACAAGGTACAAAGCTTTCAACAGGAGTTGGAGCATGCAGTGAGTACCGAGTCCATCGACCTGAATCGTACAAGCTTATTACTTGATCAGGACGGTAAGGTCTTTTCTGAGGTGAACCGGCCTTACCGTCTATATGTGCCGGACGAGAAGATCCCCTCGTTCCTAAAGGATATACTGGTCGCATCTGAAGATCAGCACTTTTACGAACACGTCGGTTTCGATGCTGGCGCAATCCTCCGGGCTGTCGTGAAAAATCTGGTGTTCACCCATATCCAGCAGGGAGGGAGTACCATTACCCAGCAGTTGGCCCGGAACTTATATCTGGGACAGGAAAAAACCTATAATCGTAAACTGACCGAGTTGTTTTATGCACATGAAATTGAAAAATCCTTATCAAAGGATGAAATACTGGAGTTATATATGAACGTCATTTACTTCAGTAATGGAGTATACGGGATCGAAACAGCCTCCCAATACTATTTTCAAAAAAGTGTCTCCGATCTTAACCAGGCGGAGATGGCGTTCATCGCTTCAATCCCGAATAATCCGGGTAAATATGATCCCGTTGACCATTTCGATCAAACGAAGGTTCGTCAGGAGCGACTGCTCGATATTCTTGTGAGCACATCAAAATTATCGAAGGATGAAGCGGAGAAATTAAAGAAAATACCGATCACCCTGAATGTCCGCAAGAAGACTGATCTCTATCCCGACTATGCCTTTTATGTAGAAAACGAGCTGAAGGAACTGATCGCTCTAAACGAAGGCTATAAGCTGGAACTGGAAAATGCCGCATCTGAAGAGGAAAAGAAGCGGATCGCCGGGAAGCTCGAGGAACGATTTCAGGACGTGATTTCGTCAGGTGTCAGGATTCAAACGGCGTTGCGGCCCGCTCTTCAACAAAAAAGTGTCCGGGCTTTGAATGAACAGCTAAATGCAGAATTACAGGGAGCAACTGTCACCATCGACAATAAGTCCAGAATGATTGTTGCCTTATCCGGTGGCAGGGATTACCAGAAATATAATTTCAATCATGCGTTCCAAGCCTTCAGGCAGCCTGGTTCGGTTATTAAACCGCTGCTCGTATACGGTCCCTACATTGAGAAATTCAAGGCCGGGATCAATGACAAAGTCAATGCCAATCAATACTGTGTCGGTGAGTATTGTCCGGTCAACTATGGAGGGATCCAGCCGGGTACGGTGACATTGAAACAATCCCTGGCACAATCCTATAACGGCTCGGCGCTTCGTCTCATGGAAAAGGTCGGCATTGAAAAAGCCTTCCAATCCATCTCCCCTTTTTCCTTTGAAAGGGTGATAAAGGAAGATCAAACCTTCGCTTCTTCCATTGGCGGCTTCACTTATGGAATGAGTCCCCTGGAACTGACGGATGCCTATACCTCTTTTATTGACGGCAGTTATCAGGAGAGTCATGCCATCCTTTCCGTCAGTGACAGTCACGGAAAGATTCTTTATCAATGGAAAAAGGACCCGAAGAAAGTCTGGTCAGCAGATACCACTGCTAAAATAAGAAAAATGCTCAATGAAGGGGCGACAGCCGGAACCGGAAGATCCGCGTATGTATCCAAGCCGTATGTAGGAATCAAAACCGGCACGACCAATAACTATCATGATTACTGGGTGATGGGTTTGACCGACACCCTTACGACAGGCGTTTGGGTCGGCCATGATATTCCCCGTGATATGAGTGAGATCGAACAAAAGCGTCCAAGTCATAAAGTCTGGCAGGAAATCATGGAATGATCTTATATCAAAAAAGCGTCTGCAGCATGTGCTGCAGACGCTTTTTCTATTATAACTTTACCTTCGACATAATCGGGAGACTTGCCATTACTCCGTTATAAAGCTTCAAAAAAACAAAGAAGATCGTCAAAAATAACGAAGACCATGAGAATACCTGCAAACTCACCACTCCGAAGATCCCCCATTTCGAGAGGGACGGACTTATTTTATACACAAAGTAGATAAAATAAGCGATCGAACTGAGTGCAAAAATGATGAAAAGCCCTAAAAAAGACTTTAGACTCACCACAGACACCAAGCCCCCGATGAAGTAAATCATCGAGCCTGTACGAACAAGATTATACAACTGCCCATCCGAATCCGTGGCAAAAAACAGCATGGATACCCCATTGATGGTCTCAGCAATCAGTTTTAAAGCCGCGAACACCATGAAGAAGGCGACCATTAACAGGATCAAAATGGCAAGCTTAAGCTGTATATCGGATAAAAACTCCCTCATGCCAGGGTAGACACCGATTTTTTTAAATACGTCCACGAAGACTCCCACTCCATAAACGGAAAACGTCAGACTAAACAATAGTATCGAAAAAAGGGGTAAATAACTTGTTAAGTATGTATTTTTCACTCAAAACTCTCCCATAACGATTCTTCATTCACTCTCATCATAATCGTTTATGGAGATCTTGAAAAGGGTATAGAAACAGAAGGAACAATGACAATATGCCTATCTCTCCTTATCATCCATAAACAAAAAAACACCCCTTCTGTTATGGAAGAAAGGGCCGTTTCATTGAAGGGAATGAGAATGGGGTACCACTCTGATATATTCCCTGGATTCAAATGGTTGTCTCCCGCGTGCGGGTTCTTTCGTCATTTCCTCTTCCACTTCTTCCGTTTCACCATATTGAACCGGTTTGATATTCATACTCGTCGGGTCTTCGGTCTCAATGATTTCCCGGTTAAATCGATCTTCGGTTTCCACCATCCACGCAAAGCCAAAAAAAGCAAAAAATATGGTCGTAACCGCTACTGTTTTCTTTTTCATAACTTCACCCCTTTGTGGATAGGATTCTCCAATTTGACCGAAACTATTCTGGAAGTGTCAAGAATCGAGGAGAAAATCCAACAAATTTTTCTACATGCATTTCCACGTATCTTCATATTTAATACTTCTTGAAAGTTGTGATATGAATGGGATGCTGAGTAATGCAAGCATTTATTTTTTACGTTATAATGCTTTTTAGGGTTCAGCTTCGGTCGAGTAATGAAGAATGTTGCCGAATAATGAATAAGGTCGACATGAGACCATGTTGAGAATAAACGATTATGATAAAGAGGGGGGTTTTAAATGACTTTATTACATTGGGCAATTGTATCGCCCTTTTTATTTGCGATACTTATTCCATTTCTATATAAAGCATTTCGGAATGTACATACCGGCTGGTTCGTACTATTGTTGCCGGCAGCTTTATTCACGTACTTTTTTCAATTCATCTCCATTACAAGAAATGGGGATACCGTCAAGGAAACCTTGGAGTGGATGCCTTCCTTCGGGATCAACTTCACCGCTTACGTAGATGGCCTTGGATTACTATTTGCCATGCTCATCACGGGAATCGGTTCACTGGTTGTCCTTTACTCCATTTATTACTTAGATAAGAAGAAGGAGCAATTACATAATTTTTATGTGTACTTAATGATGTTCATGGGAGCGATGTTGGGCGTTGTCCTTTCCGACAACCTGATCGTTCTTTATATGTTCTGGGAATTCACTTCTATTTCATCATTCTTATTGATCGGTTACTGGTATCACCGTGAGCGTTCCAGATATGGAGCACAGAAATCGATGCTCATCACGGTATTCGGGGGACTCAGCATGCTTGGAGGATTCCTGCTCCTTTATCTAATGGGCGGAACTTTCAGCATCAGGGAATTAGTCGGACAAGCTGATCAGCTTATGACACAGGCACTTTTCCTTCCTGCCTTGCTTCTAGTACTGTTGGGAGCATTCACAAAATCCGCTCAGTTCCCATTTCACATCTGGCTGCCGGATGCCATGGAAGCACCAACACCGGTCAGTGCATATCTGCACTCCGCCACGATGGTTAAAGCAGGTATCTATCTTGTCGCCCGCTTAAGCCCGATATTCGCAGAATCAAGCGTTTGGCTATGGCTCGTCGGCGGCGTGGGGATCTTCACTTTATTCTGGGGTTCTTTCAACGCCGTAAAGCAGACGGACCTAAAAGGGATCCTCGCCTTTTCCACCGTCAGTCAACTGGGCCTCATCATGTCCCTGTTGGGAGTGGGAGCGGCAGCTCTTCATTACACAGAGCTTGATGATAACATTTATATGGTGGCAACACTCGCCGCCGTATTCCATTTGATCAACCACGCGACCTTCAAAGGAAGTTTATTCATGGTCGTCGGGATCATTGATCATGAAACGGGTACCCGGGATATCCGAAAGCTTGGCGGGCTGATGAATTTCATGCCCATCACGTTCACCATCGCCATTATCGGAGCATTCTCCATGGCCGGGCTTCCTCCTTTCAACGGATTCCTCTCCAAGGAGATGTTCTTTACAGGAATGGTCAGGGTCCTTGAAATGGATATTTTCAACCTGGATACATTCGGCATGATCTTTCCGCTCCTTGCGTGGGTAGGAAGTGTGTTCACGTTTATTTACAGTATGATCCTGGTCTTCAAAACCTTTACCGGGAAGCATCAGCCGGAGAAGCTCGAAAAGAAACCGCATGAAGCCCCTCTTGGAATGTTGATCTCACCGATCATCCTGGCTTCGCTCGTGGTCATCTTCGGTTTCTTCCCGAACATCCTGTCAGAGCGGATCATCGCGCCGGCAGTGGCTGCCATTACCCCAAGCCTGATCCAGGAGGGATATGAGGTCGAAACGCATATTTCATTCTGGCATGGATTTACACCTGAGCTATTCATGACATTCGGGGTCATTCTATTCGGTATCCTGTTGTATCTCCTCTTTCCTTCATGGAAAAAGGTGTACACATGGATCCCTGAGCGCTTTACTTTGAATTCTTTCTATGATGGAGGTCTCATCAAGAGTGAGCGTGGCGCCCATAACTTTACAAGTGGTTATATGACAGGCTTTATCCGTACGTATCTGGTGTACATCTTCTCCTTCTTAATTGCCATTTCATTGTTTGCGATGTGGTTCAAAGGGGCGTTCGCCATCAATATGGAAGAAGTTGCTCCAGTCGGGATTTATGAGATTGCCATCGCGCTTCTCCTTGTCATCAGTTCTGTCACTATCCTGTTTGCGAAATCACGACTGACGTCCATCATTTCGCTTGGAGCTGCAGGATATACCGTTTCACTATTCTTTGTGTTATTCCGCGCCCCGGACCTGGCCCTGACACAGCTTGTCATTGAAACCGTGTCGGTGGCCCTGTTCTTACTTTGCTTCTACCACCTGCCTAAATTAAGCAGGCATGAAGAACGCATGCGGTTTAAACTCGGGAACGCACTCATATCGATCGGGGTCGGAGTGGTCGTCGCTTTATTCGCCATCTCTTCCTACAGCTCGAAGATGTTTGAGTCCATTTCGAAGTATTATATTGAGAATACCCACGATAAAGCCGGCGGGGAAAACATGGTCAACGTCATCCTCGTAGACTTCCGTGGGTTTGATACGATGTTTGAAATTTGCGTCTTGGCCATTGCGGCACTCGGCATATACTCCATGATCAAATTGCGCCTTACAAGGAGGGATGAAGGATGAAAGCAAAAGTAAAAACGAATGATGTCATCCTGCAGACCGTTACCAATGTGGTCGCATTCATCATCATCCTGTTCTCGTTGCGACTCTTCTTCTCGGGTCACTACACTCCGGGGGGAGGATTCATCGGGGGCTTGATGACGTCGGGGGCCATTGTGTTACTGTTACTCGCTTATGACATCAAGACCGTCGCCACCATTTTACCGGTGGATTACAAGATCATCACGGCGATCGGCCTGTTCTTTTCAGTGGCTACGGGTGCGGGGGCTTTATTATTCGATGTTCCTTTCCTTACCCACGCGTACGATTATTTCCACCTTCCCTTGTTGGGGAAGACATCGCTGCACACAGCCGTCCTCTTTGACACAGGCGTGTATCTGGTGGTCATCGGGGTCACCATGACCATCATTCAAACGATTGGGGTGAGCGAATAATGGAGATCATCATGGCCGTCGTCGTCGGAATCCTATTTACAAGCGCCGTTTACTTAATGTTATCCAAGAGCTTGCTCCGGATCATCATCGGGACAGCCCTGTTAAGCCACGGTGCCCATTTATTGATCCTTTCCGTGAGTGGCCTTAAAGGGGGAGATGCGCCTCTGCTCGGGGAACACGCTGAATCATATGTCGATCCCCTGCCCCAGGCATTGATCCTGACGGCAATCGTTATCAGCTTTGGAGTGACAGCTTTCTTCCTCGTTCTCGCTTATCGGGCATATCAGGAGCTTGGCACGGATAATATGGATCAGATGAGAGGTAACGAAGGAAATGACTAACTTATTAATACTACCGATTCTAATCCCGTTATTCACGGCGATTATCTTAATGTTTATCAGCAAATATGTGAAACTGCAGCGAGGGATTTCAGCTCTGTCAACTCTGGCTACCGTAGCAGCATCCCTTGTACTGATCAATACGGTTCACCATGACGGAATCCAGACGGTGAACCTCGGAAGCTGGGAAGCTCCTTTTGGGATTACCCTCGTTTCCGACATGCTCTCTGCCTTACTTGTGACGACGACAAGTATCATAGCCCTTGTCGTGCTTCTTTACTCGTTTAAGTCGATAGGAGTGGGCAGGGAGCGATTCTACTATTATCCTGTCGTTCAATTTCTATTGGTTGGAGTGAACGGGGCTTTCACAACAGGTGATATCTTCAACCTTTTCGTCTTTTTCGAAGTAATGCTGATGAGTTCTTATGTCCTGTTGGTCCTCGGCGGGACGAAGGCACAGCTGCGTGAAGGAATCAAATACATTCTCGTGAATGTGATCTCCTCCGCACTATTCGTCATCACCGTTGCATACCTGTATTCAGTCGTTGGAACGCTGAATATGGCGGATATTTCGAGGAAAATAGCCGTAGTGGATCAGCCGGGAATTCTAACAGCCATCGCCATCCTGTTCCTATTGGTCTTTGGCCTTAAAGGCGCGATCTTTCCGCTATACTTTTGGCTGCCAGGCTCATACTATGCGCCGCCGACCCCGGTGCTTGCTCTGTTCGGAGCCCTGCTTACGAAGGTCGGAGTTTATTCGATTATCCGGACATACACGTTATTTTTCTATCACGATACCGGATTCACCCATGAAATCCTGGGTATACTGGCCATCCTTACCATGGTTCTTGGCTGTATCGGCGCCATTGCCTATTGGGATGTTAAAAAGATCATAATCTATAACATTGTCATTGCTGTCGGTGTGATTTTGTTCGGGGTATCGACAATGAACCCTGAAGCAATGGAGGGTGCGATTTATTATTTGGTTCATGACATGATCATCAAGGCCGCTTTATTCCTTCTGGTCGGTGTCATGATTGCCATCACAGGCACGGCCAACCTGAAGAAAATGGGCGGATTGATCAAGCACTATCCTTGGCTTGGATGGACATTCCTTGTCGCCGCATTCTCACTTGCCGGTATCCCGCCTTTAAGCGGTTTTATCGGGAAATTATTAATCGTACGGGGGAGCTTTGCGGCAGAGGCCTACGTAGGAGCAGGAGTCGTCCTCGCATCCAGTCTGTTGGTGCTCTACTCTGTCATCAAGATTTTCGTTAATGGTATTTGGGGAACCCCGAAGGAATATAACGGAGTGTCTAAGGGAGACGCCCGTTACTTATGGATGACGTCTGCTGTACTCGTCGTGCTGGCTGTAGGTTACGGCCTTGGTGCAGAAGCGATGCGTCCACTCTTTTCACAAGCAACCGAAGTACTGGTAAATCCGAATCTCTATATAGACGCAGTGTTAAAGGAGTAATGTAGAATGGCTTTTCAAATATTATTAAACTTTTTCCTGGCCTTTGTCTGGATGTTTCTTTCGGTATCCTTTACTTCTCAGTCATTCTTTATTGGCTTTTTACTAGGATTGCTTGTTATCTTTGCATTCAGAAGATTTTTCAACTCACGGTTTTATTTATTACGGGTGGCTGCCGTGATCAGTCTGTTCTTCCTGTTCTTGAAGGAACTGATCCTGGCAAACATCTCGGTTTTAAAAACGGTCTTGAAACCGAAGTTGGACTTCCAGCCGGGCATCTTCGCTTTACCGACAGAATTAAAGACCGATTGGGAGATTACACTCTTGGCGAATCTGATTACATTGACACCCGGTACGCTGGTCATGGACGTGTCGTACGACAAGAAGATTCTTTATGTTCATGCCATCGATATGCCGGATGTCGATGAAGCCATCAATGAAATTAAGGATTCTTTTGAAAAAGCCATCATGGAGGTGAGCCGCTAATGTTACATCTGATCTTTCAAATCACGTTATTATGCGTCTCCATATCCATGCTCGGCCTCGTTTACCGAGTGGTGAAAGGTCCCACGATCCCTGACCGGGTAGTGGCTCTCGATGCGATCGGGATCAACCTGATCGCCATCATTGCACTCGTTTCGATGATGCTCGATACGTACGCTTTTCTAGAAGTGATCCTGCTCCTCGGAATTCTGGCTTTCATCGGAACCGTCGCCTTTTCAAAGTTCCTGGAGAAAGGGGAGATCATCGAACGTGAGCGAGATCATTAGATTTTTCATTGGATTCTTTTTAGTCATTGGAGGATTTCTCAGCCTGGTCACGGCTTTCGGCGTATTGAGACTTCCTGATGTATATACGAGAAATCATGCTGCTTCTAAAAGTGCGACGCTCGGCGTCATGTCGATCCTGCTCGCCACATTTCTTTACTTTTATCTGGAGCATGGTCACTTCAATTCAAGACTGATCCTGGCCATCATCTTCATCTTTGTCACAGCGCCGGTTTCCGGCCACCTCATCTCACGTGCCGCCTATAATACCGGCGTCAAACTTTGGGACAAAAGTGTACGGGATGACTTAAAGGATAAAGAACAATATGAGCGTCAGAACAGTCAATAAAAGGAACAAAAAAGGCTTGCTCCCATTTTTTCAAAGGGGCAAGCCTTTTTCTATTCCCTAGCGTTGATACAAGTGATCTTCAACGCTTCCATCCTCTTTATGGACAACCAGTGTCCCGGAATGATCCGTGACATAGTTTTTCGCTTTCGATAGGAGTTTATCCTTTGTGCTTTCAACCAGGATGGCCCTCTTCCCATCGGCCTTCTTTAACTGCCAGCCGTCGTCATGGTGAGTAACGTGATATTCGGTCTTCTCCGATGTGCCTCCTTCTTCAGACTGATGGGCACGGTCAGTGGCGATGGCAATCGCCCTTCCCTCTTCATATCCTTCATCCAAAAGGGCATTGGCAATCTCAATGGCTTTGTTCCGTACGTCCACTGGCAGGTTCTTCAGTGAATCAGGGTAATCATTTTTTGTCCAACTCATTTGTATTGCCTCCTAATGTATTGGTTAGTAGTTGATTTCCCATTTTTTCACTGATTAAACATTTCGGTGAGTATCGTCAGCGTTTCGGTACCACTGCCATCGTACAGCGTGATACACAGATCAATTGATCGTCCTCATCCGTAAGCTTAATGTCCCAAACCATGGTGGTCCTGCCCTGATGCATGACCGTTCCCGTCGCAGTGACGAGTCCTTCACGCTTTGCTTTAATGTGGTTCGCATTGATTTCAAGGCCGAAGCATATTTCTTTATCCAAATCGATCAACTGTACCGCCCCTACACTCGCAACCGTTTCTGCAAGTGCCACCGAAGCCCCGCCGTGAAGGAAGCCGAACGGCTGTCTCGTCTGTTCATTCACCGGCATCGTCGCAATGACCTTACCCTTTCCCAGTTCTACAAATTCAATTCCTAACGCACTGATCAATGTATTCTCCGTGTTCACGTGAATTCCCCCATATCATAGTCTTCTCTACTACCTTTTCGAGAAAGTGTGTGAAAATCCTCTATTTTCCCCGCCCTATCCGTCCTGCCTTCGATTGATGAATAATCGGCTGAACAGTTTCATACATTTCCTTAGAGCATTTTTATCGAAAGGGGTTTTTCTGTTATGTATCGGTACCACCCTTTTTATCCGCCTGTTCAACGCCCCTACTCACCGATTCATTCGAGGGCACAGCCTATTCCCTCCTATCATCGGAACTACCCTGCTATCGAAACCAAAACATTTATGTCTTCGGCAGGCAAAACGTTGAGCTTACTGGGAGATGCCCAAAAGGTGCTTCAGAAAATCAACACATCCAAAGACTTCTCCTCGAAATTCATGAACGCCGCACAGCAATCGAATGTACCTGAAGTACATAAACTACTTCAAACCATCGGTACAAGGGTACAGCCGATTGTATCGTTCAATCCGGATGGAGTCCGCCTCGTATTTGACGAAAAGCTCGGGCAGGTGGATTGCTGCCATTTAATCGTGATTGTTCGTTGGATGTGAAGGCACAAAAAAAGAAGCGAGGGAGCCCCGCTTCTTTTCTTTATAAAATGACAGCTGCGATCCAACCGAACAGGATCAATGGAATATTATAGTGTAAAAAGGTTGGGACACATGTATCCCAGATGTGATTATGCTGCCCATCGGCATTCAGTCCCGCTGTCGGTCCAAGCGTACTGTCTGATGCGGGAGACCCGGCGTCTCCAAGTGCACCTGCTGTACCCACAATCGCAACCGTTGCGAGAGGGCTGAATCCAAGCTCCATGGCAAGTGGGACGAAGATAGCTGCAATGATCGGAATGGTGGCAAATGAAGAACCGATCCCCATTGTCACCAGAAGCCCGACGACAAGCATAATGAGGGCAGCCAAAGCCTGGTTGCCGCCAATGACATCAGCCGTCGCCTTTACCAATGTTTCAACATCTCCCGTTTCTGTTACCACTGCTGCAAATCCGGATGCCGTGATCATGACAAAGCCGATAAAAGCCATCATTTTCATTCCTTCATTCAGCAACCCGTCTGCTTCTTTCCATTTAACCGAGCCTGAAACATACAGGACGGCTATACCTGCCAGTGCCCCAAAGATCATCGATTCCAACTGAAGCTGAACGAATAAGGCCACTACGATGGAAATGAGAGCGAACACCATCGCTCTTTTATTATAAACGACCTTTTCATCAGCAATGACTTCTTCAGCTTCACTGTAGTCTCTCGGTTTGCGATAACTCACAAACACAGCAATCAGTAATCCGATGACCATTCCTCCCACAGGGAGAAGCATGGCTTTCGGAATATCGCCCATGTTGATTTCCATTCCACTCGATGCCATGTTCTGAGCGATAATCTCATGGAACTGTAGTCCAAATCCTACTGGTAAAAGAATATACGGAGCCGTCAATCCGAACGTGATCACCGATGCGATCAAACGTCTATCGATCCGCAACTCCGTCATCACCTTCAATAAAGGCGGAATCAGTATCGGGATAAAAGCGATGTGAATCGGAATCACATTTTGAGAAAAACAAGCCATGATTAAAATAGAAATAACAATAAGTGCTTTCGAAAGGGCTGTCTTTCTTGAATCCCCTTTTTTCCCAACGACCTTCAATACCCAGTCAACGAGCAGATTCGGAATCCCCGTATAGGAAATCGCCACTGCAAATCCACCCAGCAGGGCATAACTTAACGCGATGCTTGCCCCGCCGCTAATTCCCTCTGTAAAGACGGATATCGTCTCGTCCAATCCCAGTCCGCCCGTCAGTCCCCCGACCAACGCCCCAGTAATCAGAGCGAATACCACGTTCACACGCGCAAGGCTCAATACGAGCATGACAAGAACCGCTATCACAACTGCGTTCATAATTGCTTCCTCCTTCAGATACTATTTATCAGCTTGTTACTTTTACTGTTGTCATTGCTTATACCGTTGCTTTAGTTCGCTAAATTGGTAGAGTGATAAAATCACGATTTCAACTTTAACAAGATAAAGAGAGTTTGTCAATACTTTAGCAGGGTGAAAGATGGAGTGGGAATTTTTTCATAGGTTTGAAGGTGGTTGCGGTGGGAGGCGTTGGGTCCGGGCGGGGTTACCATTAAATGTTAATCGGCTTGATTTTTTCTTGTTTCGGCTGGATTCGGTTCCGATTCGGCTGGATTATTCTTCACTTCGGCTGGTTTTTGACCAATAACGGCCGGATTATTGTTATTTTTGGCTGGATTCCCTTCACCGACGGCCGGACTCACTCGTCTTACGACGTAAATGCCTCTCCATCAAGCGATGGGATACGCATAGAACGGCCTGGTTCCTGGTAATTGCGTCGTTTTTCAAATTATTGCGTCATTTCAAACTGGAATTGCGTCATTTTTTCTTTATTTGCGTTATTCACCAATTATATCCAATACCTCCCCCCACTCCCTCCGAAAACAACTAAAAAAAGAGCCTCCTCCCAGTGCCTCCAAATTCAGGCACTGAAACAAGACTCTCCCATCATGCAAATCATTTTATTTTTCTAACGGCACAAAGCGTTCGACCAGTAAGGCAAGGGTTCTTGCCATGACGCCAGTTGCCCCTGAAGGACCGAGATCATGGCTCCCTTTCGTTGTAGCCGTCCCGGCGATGTCGAGATGTACCCAAGGCAGGCCTTCGGCAAATTCACCGACGAACGCTCCACCCATGATGGCATGGCCTGCTCGTCCCGGTGAGTTATTCAAATCGGCAATATCACTACCGCGGACACGCTTTTTATCATTTTCCGTATAAGGAAGGCGCCAGATAAATTCACCTGATTCACCTGAAGCTTCCAGCACCTGCTCGAAGAAGGCTTCATGATTTGTGAGGGCACCGGTTTTATCCTCGCCGAGAGCCACGATGACTCCACCGGTCAAGGTTGCAACGTCGACCAAATAGTTGGCTCCTTGATGCTTTGCATAGGTCATACCGTCTGCAAGCGCGAGACGCCCCTCTGCGTCCGTATTCAACACTTCGATGGTCTTACCGCTCATGGAGGTAATCACATCGTCAGGCTTGAATGCAGAGCCGCTCACCATATTGTCCGTGGACGGGATGACGGCAACGACATTTTGTTCCGGTTTGATTTCACCGATGATTTCCATGGCACCGAGTACTGCCGCTGCGCCACCCATATCGGTTTTCATACCGACGATTCCATCTTTGGGTTTCAGGGAGTAGCCGCCTGTGTCAAACGTGATCCCTTTTCCGACTAAACCGATGACATCCTTCCATTCCTCTTTCCCGTTGTACTTCAGGACGATCATTTTCGGAGGTTCAACGGATCCCTGGTTCACGGCAAGAAGCGCGCCCATTCCAAGGTGCTCCATTTCTTCTTTGTCGAGGATTTCCACCTCAAAGCTGTATCTTTCAGCCAATTCCAGAGCGTACTCCGCCAATTTTGTCGAAGTTAATAGATTACCAGGTGTATTCACCAGTGTACGGGCTGAGTTTACTCCATTCCCGAAGGCAGAACCAATGTACAAAGCCGTCTCGACTTCTTTCGACTCTTCTTTTGTAAAAAATTCGATCGCTTCTACGTGTACTTCCGGTTCATTCGATTTCTTTTTATAACCATGGAATTCATATGTAGACATCGTAAAGGCTTCCATGAAGGCATGAGCCACATCCGTTGCCACCATCTCCTCAGAAACAAATGTGTCGAGCGCGACTGAAAACGAGGACACTTTCATATTTTTCAAGGATTTAGATGCAGAGCCCAATGATTCTTTTAAAAGATCAAACGTCAACTCTTTTGGTTTTCCAAGTCCTACGAATACGATTCTTTTCGCTTCAAGTTTTCCAAACGTATGTATCTTGGATACTTTCTTGTGCTTGGAAGAAATGTCTCCATCCTTCACAAGCTGTGTAAGATAGCCTTCAAACTTATGATCGAGCTCTTTCAGCTCTCCTTCGAATGTTGGCTGATTGTAAATACCCACGATCAGGCATTCTCCATTTGCATTGGTTACTTCATTTTGATTGATTGAAAAATTCATGTTCACCGACACCTCCACTCACTATTATAGCGAAGATGTCCAATTATTTCGACTTTCTAACAATCTGCTTTTTAAAGTTATACGAGGGCTGGATGGGGTATGTTATAATGAGAACATTATTTTTATTCAAACAATTGAAAGGGTGGCATTTCACAGCATGGAAGTACTGTTTAATTTTCCATTATGGGCGTCTTTATTTTCGATCTTTTTTGCTCAGTTTGTTAAGGTTCCCATACAGTTTATCGCAACGAGGGAATGGAATTGGTCCTTGATTACCTCAACAGGAGGGATGCCGAGTTCCCATTCAGCAGCCGTGACGGCATTATCCACCGGGGTAGCTCTTGAAGCGGGACTCTCTTCCCCTATCTTCGCTGTATCTGCCATGTTTGCCATCATTACGATGTTTGATGCAACGGGTGTCAGAAGGCAGGCAGGAGAGCAGGCGATTGTCCTCAATCAATTGATGGTGGACTTCCAGCGCTTCATGTCAGAAGCCAAAGGCTGGCAGAACAAACCTGAACAGGAGAAGCGCAAGGAGCTGAAGGAATTACTCGGTCATAAACCTATAGAAGTATTCTTTGGCGGACTTTCAGGAATCATCCTGACCCTTCTGCTTCATTATTTATTCATCCTCTAGGAGTGTGAGCATGAAAATCGTTTCCATTTGCCCCAGTAATACAGAAATCATCGATTACCTGGGATTGACACCTCTTCTTGCCGGCGTTGATGATTACTCCGACTATCCGGCGGAGGTAAAGTCCCTTCCGCAGCTCGGACCGGATCTATCGATTAATATGGATAAGCTGGAATCATTGAAGCCGGATCTGGTGTTTTCATCCTTAAGCGTTCCAGGAATGGAGAAAAATATAGAAGAACTTGAAAAGAGGAATATCCCCCACATCACCTTGAATCCCCAGAGCTTCACTGACATTGCGGAAGATCTCGTGACAGTGGGGAAAGCGTGTGGGATCGAAGAACATGCCTTAAAACGCCGACAGGAATTCTTGGATACTGTCAAACGTTTAAAGACGATCGGGGATCAGGTTTCAAATCCTCCCTCCCTTTATTGGGAGTGGTGGCCTAAACCGGTCTTCACACCCGGCAGGGTCAATTGGCTGACCGAATTAAGCACAATGGTCGGTGCCCGGAACCTTTTTGAAGATGTGGACCTGGCAAGTGTTCAAACCGATTGGGAGGACGTATTGAAGCGCAATCCGGATTATATCTGCCTGGCATGGGTCGGTGTAAGGCAAAGCAGGGTGAAGCCTGAGATCGTAAAGAACCGCCCTGATTGGAATACACTTGACGCTGTACAGGAAGACCGTATTTTTGTCCTGGAAGAAGCACTCTACTGCCGGCCATCCCCCCTTCTGTTAAAAGGGGCCGAGAAACTTGCCCGGTTGCTTCATCCCGATTTATATCATGAAACGTAAAAGAACATGCCTGCTCACTTATAAGCGAGCAGGCATGTTCTTATTTCTTTACACCCTATCAGTTAGTATGAACCGAGGCTTCATAAATCGAATCAACAGCCTTCTTCAACGCAGCATCAAACTCTTCTTCGGATTGATCGGCACTTAGGTCAGCTGCCAATGCCCTGGAGAAACTTGCAATCACCCCGTCATTTTCCTTCAGCTTTTCATTCGCTTCATCACGTGAATAGCCGCCGGAAAGTGCGACGACCCGCACAACGCGTGGATGCTCAACCAACTTTTTATACGCATTCGCTTTCGTCGGGATCGAGAGCTTCAGCATGACGTTTTCCTCTTCTGATAGTTCATTCAAATGCTTCAGGATTTCATCGCACAGAATTTCTTCAGACTTTTCTTTTTGTTCACTATGGATATTGACTTCAGGTTCGATGATCGGAACCAAACCGGCAGAGATGATGCGTTTTCCAATGTCGAACTGCTGATCGACAACTTCCTTAATGCCGCTCGCGTTCGGTTCGTGGATGACTGAGCGCATTTTCGTGCCGAAAATCTTCCGTTCGGTGGCACGGCCCAGAGTCTCTTCCAAGTCAGGGATCGGTTTCATGAGCTGAACACCGTTTTCCTCTTCCGCAAGTCCTTTATCCACCTTGAGGAAAGGAACGATGCCTTTATCTGCAAGGTAATCCGCTGTATATTTGCCTTCGATTTCCCGGTCCATCGTTTGTTCGAAAAGAATGACCCCGAGGATCCTGTCGGGGCTGAAGGATGGGGAAGTGATGATTCGCGTCCGCATTTCATGGACCTTATCAAACATTTCGTCTTCATTTGAGTAGGAGTCCTCCTTCACACCGTACCCTGCCAATGCCTTCGGTGTACTGCCGCCGCTTTGATCAAGCGCCGCGATGAACCCTTCTCCATTCTTCATTTTGTCGAATTGACTTTTGTTCATATCTTCCACTCCTTTTGGTTTCGTTTCTCACTTTCTTTTTCCCCTATTTACACTGCTGCTAAACTGATTGGACCTTTGTTCTTATCCGAGGCTCCCTACTGCCAAGGCCGGCACATAAATAAATAGGCTGGGAGATAACTAAATCCATTTCTTCTAAAGGCGAACAATCATAAATTCAGTTAGGATTGCTTGCTACACCGCTTTTGATTTCCGTGCAAGACTTCGCTTTCCTCGGGCGGAAGGCGAGCCTCCTCGTCACTGTCGTTCCTGCGGGGTCTCACCTATTCCGCTTTTCCCGTAGGAGTCTTCGTCTTGCACTCCAATCAAAAGCTAGATCCTGCTATATATACTGAATGTGCTTTAGCAATGATAACAAAAGGGCCATTCATCAAGATAGGTGTTATTCGTACACAGACTGTAGTTTTCTCATTTTCGATCATTTGGGGTGTGTCGAAGCAGAATGAATCATTCACATCTGTTTAGAAAGAGTATTTTTATAAGTAACGGTTAAGGTCACTGCCACTAATAGAATAACAGTTGATGTATGCAATAGGTAAAGCGATCAAGACATTACAAAGTGATAGAGAAACACTTACGCTTGGAAGTTGATTGGAGCGGAAGGTGCTCAACTCCTGAGGGAAACGCGGGAAAGCCTGAAAAGCGGAGGTGGCTTGCTCAGCCCTGACAAGCATAAGATGAATGTGCTAAGAAGGCGTTCTTGTGCCTTCTTGGACCATTTAGCTTATGACCTCGAGGGGCTAGCCACCGTGGCTGGATCTTGAGACCCCGCAGGGCAAAGACCGAGGAGGCTCAACTCACGCCCCGCCGAAAGCGAGCACCTGGAGCGGAAATCAACCACTACTTACTATATCTTAAAGCAACGATGTTTACGTAAACATCCAATAAAAAATCCGAACGATTTCGATTTTCGAATAATCGTTCGGATTTTCTTTCAACTAAATACTTTTGTCCCAACCTCTTTATTTATTCTTTTTCAGGTGATAAAATCTGCTGCCTGAAAACCTGCATGGATTTGTTTTCATTAAGTTCGGTCAAGTCCTGTTCGGATAACTCACCCGTACCCATCTGGACCACATAGACGTCCAGTGTCTGCTTGCCCCATTCATTATAAACGTCGTCCACCGTTTCATAATAGAGATCTACTTTATTTCCTTTGATCGCGCTCCCTGTATCGGCTACGACACCATAACCATAATGAGGGATAAACAGGATGGTACCGATTGGATAGACGGAAATATCCGCTGCTATCGTAGAATACAGATCACGCTTCACTTTCACTCCCGAATATGTAATGCCGTAAAGGGGATGGCCCGGGTCCTTCCCCGTCGATTCAACGCCGGCAGTATAGCCCGTCGCCACAACCTTGTGTTTCGTATATTGATCCCAATCAATGGATTCTTCCAATGTTTCAGGCTTAACAGATGCACTGGCTGACACTTTTGTCTCATAGCCCGTAAACCTTTTAAGAAACTTGAATGACAAATGCAAAGGATTTGTCTTATGCTCTTTATCGTGGAGACTCTTTTGATCACTGTCACCCTTGTCCATCATCCAGGTTTTAAAGGTTTGCGCCTCTACTCCTGACACCGATTGAAAGGTGGTACCGAGTGCAAGGATAAACAAACTGACCATAACGAATCTCTTTGTCCAAATTTTAAACAGATTCATGTATTCACTCCTCCCACCCTACATACTTCCCATTCGGGAGGAGATATATGCATAAATTGATAAAAAAATCGAATAGTTTCAATATTTGGAAATTATTTTGGTTTTTCTTTTCGTGAAAAACTCCTTTAAAAACAGGGCATTCCTCACTTCAACTAGTGTGTTCTATTTTCTAAAATACTTACTTAGATAAATAGAATTTTTTATGAGTGGTTCGTGAAAACAGGGACCGTTCCTTTCCGCTCCAGGCACTTGCTTTCCGGCGGGGAGGAAGTCGAGCCTCCTCGGGCTTGCGCCCTGTGGGGTCTCGACCTTTCCTCTATTTCCCGCAGGAGTCAAGTGCCTTCCGCTTCAATCCACTCTGTGCTTTAATATTCTGACTGTATAATGACAAATTGACCAACATAAAAGCTTTTATTAATGACATGGAATGTGTGCTACGGGTGTGGAGCATTTGTTTCAGAGAAAATGATTAGCAAAACTAGAATAGAAATGGAAGTGATATTTTATCCGTTGAAGTGAAAAACGTATGCATCGACAGTTGATTGGAGCGGAAGGTGCTCGACTCCTGCGGGAAACGCTGGACAGGTGAGACCCCGCAGGCAAAGCCGAGGAGGCTCACCGCCAGCCCCGCGGAAAGCGAGCACCTGAAGCGGAAATCAACCTGCACTTACTTGTGATACGATATCAAACTATAGTCATTTAAAATAAAAAATCCGTTCAACCTTGGGATTTAAGTTCCCGGTTAAACGGATGTGGTTAGAACATTCGATATCCTTTTGCTCTTAAGATTCTCATGACGATGCCGGACAGGATGGCACCTGCGAGGCCGCTTCCGAGAATCACGAGATCGGCTACAGCCAAGTGGCTGAGTCTTGTCCCAAGTTCTGAAAAAGACTCCCCTGCATTTCGGAAATAATCTATAAAACGAACTTCGTCCACGATAAAAATAACGACAATCGGATAAATGATGGCCATGATCCACGTCATGCGCAATAACATATTTAACAAAAATCCTATTCCGAAAAATAGAACAAAAAATAGAAGCATCGATATAATCATTACATGTATAGGCATTTCAAATTACACCTCCATAACACTAAAGAATAGTGTACCTCGAGTGAAATGTAAGCGTCAATATTTTCAGGGGAAGATTTGTCACTTATTCACAAAATAAACTTATTTATCATTCAGACATAGAAAAAACAGACCCAACACCGGTTTCCATACTTCACAAGGGAAGTATCCACCTTCGTCAGGTCTGCTTTCATCTTCTATCCTTTAAGGGTTATTTCTGTTTCCCGCTGCCTCCGCAGCACGGACACGTTTCAGAACCACCCAATACTAACTGAAAGTATCCTTTTCCTGAACAATAAAGACAGTATTTCGTTTTAGCATTCGCAGTAGCTCTCATTTTTCCCTCTCCCTTTTCTTTAATTTCTTAATTTTCTGATAATATATCATCTATCCGAAATAAAGAAAAGGGACATTATAGGGGATGTACCTTTAAGAAAGCGAATACATTTATGTTTTTCTTTCATTATCTCTTTCTTTCTTAAAATTTACAGAATTTTATAAAAATAAACGATATTCTGTGTAGGCGAACTGGTCACCTGGATTGATTCCTTCGATCATATTCAACTTCTGCATGGAACCCATTCGTTTGATCATCTCATGGACCATCACGGATGTTTTTTCGTCTGCCAATAGTTCCTGAGGGGATTTCCACTGGACATCCCACAACTCAGCTTCCTCTTTTTCAATAGAAGAAATTCCCTTATTCTCCAGCAGAAAGATCATCATATTGTCGCTGATATCGTTCTGGATGACCCCCGATCTTATGCCGATGATCCCTTTGATGGTTGTATGTAATCCCGTTTCTTCCTTTACTTCTCTTATGACTGCTTCATCGACGGTTTCCCCGGCGTTGACAAATCCTGCAGGCAGTGACCACATCCCTTTCAATCCGCTGTATTTCTTTTTCACCACAAGCCATCTACCGTTTTCATCCATGACCAGACCAGCAACGGCCAGCCATACCTTACCCCTTTTCATTGTAAGCACCTCCGTCTACATTCCTTCATAATAAAAAGCAGAGTGGAATCCACTCTGCTTTCATTCAATCCTTTAGGGCTTAAAAGAACTTGAATTTCCCTTTTTTGAACACTAGTGACGGTCCACCAACCATGTATAGAGCACGGTTGTCGACAACCTTCTTCATGAAGGAAGCTTTAGTACCAGTGATTTTCTTACCGTAGACGACACCGATCGCATCATCTTCACCTAGTGAACATACGGTACCTTTGATGTCCGGAGTGAATAATTCCAGATCCCCTTTACCGTGCAGTAAAGCAGCGATGTTACGGGCACATACTTCACCTTGCTGCATGGCGATCTGTGCAGTCGGTGGATATGGACGCTCAGTCTCTTCATTGATCATCAGTGAACAGTCACCGATGATGAAGATATTGTCGTGTCCAGGTGCGCGAAGATCACGGTTGATTTTTACGCGGGCACGCATGTTTTCAATTCCAGCTCTTTCGATGATGGAGTTACCGCGAACACCTGCAGCCCATACAATCGTACCAGCTTTGATTTCTTCGACTTCATCTTCACCTTTAGCGATGAGTACGCTGTCTGCCTTTGCTTCTTTCAGCGGAGTTCCAATATGGAATTCCACGCCTTTTTTCTCAAGCTTGGCACGGGCGTATTTCACAAGCTCCGGATCGAATCCAGGAAGGATCATTGGCGCAGCTTCCACACATACGATGCGCACTTTCTTACGGTCGATATCATATTCATGGCAAAGCTCAGGAACACGGTTACCCAGTTCACCCAGGAATTCGATACCAGTGAAACCTGCTCCGCCTACAACGATGGTCAAGCGTTCATCGTTCAATTCTCCTTCGTTCTTATACGTAGCAAATTGTAATTCAATGTGCTCACGGATTTGACGGGCAGAGTTGATGTTCGAAATCATGAAGGCATGCTCATGAAGGCCTGGAATTCCGAATGTTTCTGATTCTGCACCAAGAGCCACTACCAGGTAATCGAATTCTACTTCACCTTCACCTGTGATGACTTTCTTCTCTTCCACTTTGATGTCTTCAACAGTCGCCTGCAGGAAGTTCACTTTACTCGTGTTGACAACATCTTTCACGTCGTAGCGCACTCGATCGTGATGAAGCGTACCTGCGGAAGCTTCGTGTAACCAAGTGGTTTCATAGTGATAATCGTTCTTATTAATTAAAATAATTTCTGCTTCATTTGTTCCGAGTTGCTTTTGAAGACGAGTTACCGTCATTAATCCACCATAACCTGCACCTAATACAACGATTCTTGGCTTTCTCAACTGAATCACTTCCACCTTTTTTGATAAATTTGCTTCGGATACTCTTAGAGTCCTCCACATTATGCGTTTTTATCCCGTTCAATATGATGCTATTATCTTTTTCCCTATATAAAGGAAACTAAAACAAATCAAACGCGATGTTTTTTCCTTATTGAAAAAGGAAATATTGGTTAATAAAGATATGAAAACAAAAGTATGTGACCTTTTTCACGAACTACTCCATAGTTATGCGAAAATTGTCATAAATTCTTAACAATATGTCTACATTACATAATATTCTTTTTGCCTCGCATTTTCAAGATATATATAGGAAATTAAATTCTTAAGAATATTTAAAAAATGTCCGTAGAATCAATCAAAAGTCGTAGTCTCTTTCATAGATAAGTCTGATTTATCTGAACTTACACCTTCTATCATTGGGAATAATCAAAAGCTGTGTGATAGAATAAAGTAAAAAGAAGCATACCTAAATGGTTGGAGGGATCATGTTGAAGGAAGATCAAAAAGTGTATGATATCACGATCATAGGCGGCGGTCCAACGGGGCTGTTTACAGCGTTCTATGGCGGCATGAGAAAAGCATCAGTTAAGATCATCGAAAGTTTACCACAACTCGGGGGGCAGCTTGCTACTTTATATCCTGAGAAATACATATATGACGTTGCCGGTTTTCCTAAAGTGAAGGCCCAGGACCTGGTCAATAATTTAAAAGAGCAAATGGCGAAATTCGAAACGACCATTTGTTTGGAGCAGGCCGTGGAAGGTCTAGAAAAACAGGCTGATGGTATGTTCAAACTCACCACTGACAAAGAAATCCATTTTTCCAGAACGATCATCATCACGGCAGGAAACGGTGCCTTCCAGCCACGCCGCCTTGAGCTTGAGCACGCGTCCGAGTTTGAAGGGAAAAACCTTCATTACTTTGTCGATAACCTCGAGCATTTCAGAGGTAAGAAAGTGGTCATTTGCGGCGGAGGCGACTCTGCTGTTGACTGGGCGCTTATGCTTGAGCCTGTCGCAGAAAAAGTTTATCTCGTGCACAGACGTGATAAATTCAGGGCTCATGAGCACAGTGTGGAGAATTTACACAACTCCACAGTTGAATTGAAAACACCATACGTCCCATCTGAGTTGGTCGTCGATGAAGAGAAGATCAATCAGATCGTACTGGAGGAAACAAAAGGTGATGAAAAGGAAATTATCGACCTTGATGAACTAATTGTAAACTTCGGATTTGTCTCCTCCCTCGGTCCGATCAAAGACTGGGGTCTTGAGATCGAAAAGAACTCAATCGTGGTCAATTCCAGGATGGAAACGAATATCCCTGGTATTTATGCGGCCGGTGATATCAGTACGTATGATGGGAAAGTCAAACTCATTGCAAGTGGATTTGGCGAAGCACCGACAGCCGTCAACAATGCCAAAGCGTATATGGATCCAAAAGCAAGGGTGCAGCCGATGCACAGTACGTCCATGTTTACGGATTAATTCCATCCACAAGGCTCAGGATATCGTATCCTGGGCCTTTTTATTTTTTAGAGAAGATGAATGATTCATGATCAGAACTTCCTTCCAACCATTGTGTTCTTCACGTTATCCACGCCCACTCCTTTGTTTATTTTCACCATGAATGGGTAGACCAATAGTAGGACAAAAAAAATTCAGATAAAGGATGATGTGTAAAATGAATGTGTTAGTTATCGGAGCAAACGGCAACACAGGCCGCCATATAGTAAAAGAGCTTTCAAATAGCAGTCAGCATTTCGTGAGAGCCATGATCCGAAAAACAGAACAGGCAAACGAAATGGAAGACTTGGGAGCAAGACCGATTGTTGCCGACCTTGAGCAGGATTTCTCGTATGCACTTGAAAATGTAAATGCCGTCATTTTTGCAGCCGGCAGTGGTGGCTCGACAGGAGACGATAAGACGTTAGCCATCGACCAGGAGGGTGCTAAGAAAGCAGTCGATTATGCGAAGAAGATGGGTATCGAGCGTTTTGTGATGCTCAGCTCCATGGGTGCGGATAATCCTTCAAGCGGACCGGATGAATTGCAATTCTATTTAAAAGCCAAGGGTGCTGCGGATGCCCACTTGAAAGAGAGCGGCTTAAATTACACCATCGTCCGCCCTGGATCCCTTTCATTCGATGATTCAACAGGAAAGATTGAAGCGGCCACCAGCATCACAGATAAAAGCCGTGACATTCCCCGTGCAGATGTCGCGAAAGTGCTTGTAGACTCTTTAACCATCGAAGAAACCAACCACAAAGTATTCGAAATCCTAAGTGGTGACACACCTGTGGAAGAAGCACTGAAAAACATTCATTAAGCTTAAAAAAGGGACGGACCTCAATTAGTGAGGTCCGTCCCTTTATTCATTTAGCAATTCTCCGGCGTACCTTTATTCGTCGCTGTCACGAATGATGATCCGCACCCGCATGAAGCGATTGCGTTCGGATTGTCGATCGTAAATTAGTCGTTAGGTGACAACGTTAGGTTAGCTACGCAAGGTTCGCTAGGTTACTGCGTTTGTACGGCGTGATGCCAATTAATTTCGTTCAATACGGTTGTTTATGTACCGCCTCATTAGCGATGTACTACGTTATCCATAGTTTACCTAAAGTGGACGGGGATTACAAGGCTTTATTTCGTCGGTATTGACCGTTGATGTACGTCCGCCCGAATCTAATTGCGCAGAATCGCGTCTCTCCGACATGCACAAAAAAAAGCCGAGGCATACCCGCCCCGGCGTGTGTTACGATGTTACCGTTATCCTTTAAATCGTTGCACCCTACTTGCCTCACGTCGTTGCTCCTCGGTAACATAACGATATGTCCCACGTGCTACCTGGCGACCATCTAACGTGACCGGCACTTCTATTACGAGGTCCCCGCCGGCGCCTGCGGTCGCCACGGCTGCCTGCGTTGACTCTGTTCGCGTGCTCGCTGCATACTGACTGCGTGCGCTACCTACCGCACTGAACGTGTAGTCTTTCTCCATCGTTTGGAACGGCTTTGCGATTGCATTTGCGACCATGTTCGCTTCTCGCTCGGCTTTGCTCGCCATCGAGGTCATGCCGTCCACTACGCCCAACGTGATCCATTTACCGACGTCATCGCGCATTAAACGTGACGGCGAGTGCACCTTGAAGAACGATGTGAAGGCGGACTTGATGCTCGAGCCGACGTTTGTCACCGCGCCCCATACGTCAATTGACGAGATACCGTCGACCAGCCCTCGGATGATGTCGCCTCCGATGGAGAACAAATTAATGCCCTCGAGGAAGTCCTGCGCTGCGTCCCACTTGTCTTCGATTTTGTCCTTGATTTCGCCCATTTTCTTGCGTACAGAATTAACCATTTCGCCGAACTTGACGGCTAGGATCGCTGCCAAACGTTTGACCACGCCCCAATACACTTCAACTTTCGCCCAGGCGTCTTTGATTACGTTTTTAACTTTCGTGAATGTTTCGATAGTCCACTTCTTGATCGAGTCCCAATTCGAGTAAATCACGCCCGCCATGAATATGATCGTCGATATTAGCCACCCGAGGGGACCGCCTAGTCGTAATACCGTCGTGCCGATGCGGACAATCCACGGCATGACCCTCGTTAATACGCCTTTAAGGCTGCCGAACCATTTGAACACGGTTGCTAGGACCGGCCACAACGTTCTGAAGATAACGATAACCGGCGCTAAGATAGACCCGAGCATCGCGAACATTCCTTGCGCTACCCAGCCGACGCCGATTAATTTCGCTATCCATTCGTGATTCTTTATTAGCTCGCTTGCCCATGCGAAGAAGGCGTTTGTTAGCTCTAGTACCTTCGTACCTAACGGTGCAATCGCGATACCGAAGTTGACGAGGAACTTCGTAATGTTACCGATCAGTGACAACAACGTCGGACCGTTCTCGCTGACATACGCCATGAAGTCTTGGAATGCCTTGTTATTCTCGAGGGTGCTCGCCCATTCCCGGAACTTCTCGGACATTCGTAAGAAGCCGTCTGCAAAATCCTGGGCTAACGGGTCAAACGCCTTCATCATCGACATAAAGCCCACGCCGAAGTTGCCGACCGTTTTAACGAGGTCTTCGAGGTATGGGCCCGCGGTGTTACCGAGCCACTCGAACACGGCTTGCACGTCGTCGGACATGAGATTCTTGTCAAACGCTTTAGACAGGTTGCTTACGGCGTCCACGGAACTCTCGATAACAGGCGTAAACTCCTTTAGTAACTTCTGCGCCGACTGTAAGTTAATCGCGAATATACCGAGTACAGGCTCGCGGAATCGGTCTTGTAACTTCGACCACGATGACCGCAGTTTGTCGAGCTCGCCCAGTGCTGAACGTGTGCCGTCGCTTAACTTGTACCACGCCTGGGACCCACGTTTGACCTCTTTATCCATTTCGGCGAGATACCCGATTGTCGGCACTGCGACTGCCGCGAATGCCCCGGCCCCTGCGCCTGCTGCGAATAGACTCGACGCTAACGCCCCTGCCCCGCCTGCTGCGATGCCTAACACGGGTGCTAATGCGGGCAGCGCGGTAAACAGTGCGCCCCTGCCGAAGCCCTGCGATAGTTCTTCCATTGTTCGTAGTCTAGTTGCGAATTGATCCGCCTGGTCGAGCCCTTTCGAGAACCCTTTGACCATGAGCCGGATTGTCGGGAACTTCGGAATGTCTTTAACCTTCTGTTCGGTATGCTCGAGTTTAGCGTTGGCGACTGCGTTATCAACGTCTATCTTGATTTCCTTGACTTGCGTTAAGCCTTTCGTCATATCCTCGAGTTTGCTGAATTGACGTTCTAGTTTGTCATGCGTCTTCGTAAACCGGTCAATCGCTTTGATCGTATAGCTAATGTTCATTTTGTTATTCGCTTTAGCCGCCATTACGACATCACTCGCCTAACTGCATCGACGTAACGTTGGAACGCCTGGCCACCGTGTACCAACGATTCGTCCGCCTCTTTGCCCGTGATGATTTCGTCCATAATCCGTAGATATGCCTCGGCTAATTCGAGTGCTTCCGACTGCAACGGTGTGCCCGCCGGCAGCTTGTTCAATTTTGTACGTAGCACCCGCAAGTCTCGCTTGTGCTTGCGTGCCGTTACTTTGTTAAGGTTCTCAACGTCTACCCTGTCGAGGTAGCGCGCCCGTAACCGTTCTACAATTTGCATACGTGTATCATTCCTTTCTATTTTCGCTGGCTGCCGGTATCTCCATCGTGACGGAAATGCCTGCGCCTGCTCGTAATGACTGCGTTGCGACGATTTGCCCGCCCTGTTGCTTAACGTAATCAAATAGCGCCGTGACCTCTTCAGTCGAGTAGACCGTTGTCATTAGCCGGTTAACCCTTGTTGGCGCATCGGCTGCTGACGCTACCCTCGGTGTACGTTCGACTTCCTTACGTGTGATCCCGCCTGTAAAGTTATCGCTTGTAGTTCGGATTTCCATTAATCCACGCTCCATTTCGTGATAATAGTTAATCGAATTTAAAGAAGCCCCCGAGTGGAGGCCGTTGTGCTTGCTTAGTTAAACGCTAATGACGATACTAACGGGTCTGCCTCGAACTTCTGAACGAGGATTGCGGATAACTCTGCACCTAGTACGATTCCCGCCGGCAAGTCGACGGTGAACGCCTCTGCACTCGCGTCCTTCGCTATTATCTGCTTGATGCCTTCCTGGATTGCGTTTTCCACGAAGTCGACAACGTTGTTCCCGCTAATGTCATTCGATAGATACTCGCCATTCCCGTCCTTTGCGGAAAGACTGCGGTAACCTACACCGAATCTCCCTTGATGCTGCTTGATTTCGATTACAATGTTCATTTAAAATTCCCCCTGTTTAATTTAGTTTGTGGCGGGCTAACGGGTGGAGCGCCGGGCCCGCCGGGTGTTACGCCTCGATCAAGTGTGTTCCTCCGACTGCATATTGACGAGATACCGCCGTTCAAACGGAGCATTACGACTTGCGTTAGCTTACATACGTTTTGACTTACGTGCTGCTTGCTTATGTGAATAGCTCGGGTGCGTCATTTGGAGCGTTCTGAATTTGTGCGATACGCCCGTCATCTTATCGACTTTCAGCGCTTCATACCGTTCTTGTTCAGGTGTGCGCAATCCCTCGTTTAGCTGGTAGTATAGACCGCGGATTTTCTTTTTCGAGAACTCGTCGTCCCCGAGCTTTCGCGATGCCTCCGCCAACTGCTTAACAACTTCACTGAACGGCGCTACGTCTTCGATCAATTCGAGTTTAGCGTCGTATTCGCTGAATGCTTCCGATTTGTCTGCGTCTGTGACTGCGAAGGTTAGCTTCGTCACCAGGTTGTCCGTGATGTCCGTTACGTACTGTTTGTCGGGGCTACTTACGAAGAATCGGCTGCGCCCGGCTTCCTTTGCTGCACGTTCGATTTCAGCCTCGATTTTCTCGGTGAACTCGGCTTCGATTTGACTGACGTTTGCCTCTAGTTGCTCCCGTAGTTTGCCAACCTCGTAGTCTTTAACGTCCTGGCCGGCTAACCGTGGGTCATCGCTATTCATTACTTTGTCGTATGCCTTTCGGTAGCTTGCGACTTCCTTTTCGATTTGCTTCTGATATTGGTCTCTCATATAAAACCTCTCCTTTAGTTTGATAGTTTTTGTTGTTATCGGCTGCGCTTGTTAGCGTTGCCCACGAATGGGAGCTCCGCATTACTTAACGTTTTATCTATGTGCAGGCCGTTAGCCCGCGTATATTCCTTTGCGATTGCCTCAGCCGTATAGTGTGCCGGCCGCTCGCTTTCTATCGTTCGGTAGCTCGACTCAAACAACGCGCTGCCATCGGTTCGGTCGTATATCTTAATGACAACGATACTGAACTCTTTATACGCTTCTATGTCGATTTTGACGAGCACCTTGTCGGTCATGTCGTCGTGACTTTCGACTATCTCGCCTCTCACTTCCCGTTTCCTTCCGAACATATACGCCCCTCCTTTCGAGTGCTTCGATGTGTTCCGGGGACTGCCGACTGTATTGAATCGCCCATTTCGGCGGCGCTTCCCACGTCGCCCGGCCTGGTTCGATGCCCAGGAACCCTCGAATCCAACCGGCCATGCCGTCGTTAATGTGGGCCCGGGGCTTGTTCGTTGTGCCGTCCGCTCGTTTCTTCCGGAACTTCTTCGCGCCTATTCTACGTGGCATTTCAATCGCTCCACTTCGAATTGGTTTCGGCTTTCAAATAACCGGTCAAGCCCCTCGTCAACTAACGTCTCCCATGATTGATCGTATAGCGACCAAACGGTGACATCGCTTGACTTCGCATACACTTCTTTGTTCTCGTTATCTAATCGCGGTGGCTTAGGCTCTACGTTTACGTTTACGATTGGCAATGCGCCTCAACTCCTTAACGGTTGGTTCCGGCAGTAAGTGTTGTATCTCCGTTGCCATCGGCTTTGGTGCCGGGCGCTGTTTTCGCTGCTTCCGGTTTCTGCGTCGTCTTTTTCGTTTATGATCGTTCACCTAGCAAACCCTCCCCGCTTTATTTCTTGATGGTAAGAACTCTGCGATTGCTACTGCTTCAATTGCATACTGTCTAGGAATGGATTCCTCAAACTGAATCGCAACCTTGTCTGCGTACCTTAAATGTCCGTCTAATTCGCAATGGTTTATAAGTCGTTGTTGTAAGTTGGTTGACCTTCCAACGTAAATTACTTCATCGTCATAGAACATGAAGTACACACCTGAATCTCTAGGAACCTGATGCCTGATATATCCTTTTAAAAGTATCCCGTTATAGTCTATTTCTCCGCGCCTTCTCCGGAGCTCACAATCTCTCTCGAACTCTTTATAAGACATACCTTCCGTATATCCCGAATAGTAAGGTAGATACTTCCGAAAAGGTACTTCGATCGGTATTTGCTTATGAAACTTCAATGTAGTTGTTATATCCATCAAATAATCCTTTCTAAATTTTTTTTGGGGGTGCTATCGACAGCTATTTGCCCTAATCAGCACGAATAAGGCGCCTGTAAATAATCGCTAAGGTGTTCGTACCTAAACGACTTACAACGCCTCTAAACGGCTCATTTGCTTAATTTTACGTCTAGCATTCGTTCCGCCTGCCTACGTTCGTTAGCCGGGATTTTCAGTTGCATTCCGACTAATCGACCGTTACGAAAATAATCAGCCATGATCGACCAATTCTTTTTGTATCGTTTGATGCGTTTGATTAACTCTCTATCCTCGGTATAAGCCGCGATGAAGCCGGGCTCTAACTTCCAAAGTGCATTAGACATTGCCACCACTCCGGACAAATGCTATACTTAAAGTCGAATATTTATTTGAGGGGTCTATTTGCTTGCCGGCGGTAGACCTCTTTTCCGTGTATATCGTCTTCATCGAACCACCCCAAACTTACGCTCGTAGTCGCTACCGTCGAGGCGTTCTTCGATGTCCTGCGTGCGTTCGTCGATTGAATCGATTTTGTCCTCTAACCTCGTTAAAATCTCGATCACTTTTTCGTATAATGCTTTTTCCATAACAAACATCCCCATCCCTTTAGTTTGATTTGTTTAATCCAAGTGACTCATGTAACGTCTGCTGCGTTGCTCGTATCTCTTTCGCGACGTACGTCCTGCCTGTCGCTTCAATCCGAGCCAACGCGAGTAAGTATATTGCCATCGCTAATTTATCGGCCTCCATCCCTGCACATCCCTTCGTATGTTTGATTTCGTTGCCGGCTCCTGCGTCGTCACGTAGTCCAAACGCCGGCTTGCATTTAATTCAATTTGGTGCTATGATTAACGTGGGTATTCCCATGCTAATTTCGGCGATTACGTTAAATAGTAAAGCCCCTCGTTGGAGGCGTGTACAATGCCTTTATCAATTAACGTTTTGAGTCGACCTTCACCCGCCACTAACGGCTTCTCGCTGACCCACTCGACTAGATTCGTATGATAAAAAACGTGGATCTTGTGATCGTGCAGCAACCGAAGTAACTCGCGGGCACTCGTAACGTATCTCTTTGGCTTGCCGAGGTGTTCAGCGTTGCCCCCGCCTGGGTACCACTTTGTTTCGTTAAGCATCGTCGTTGCCATTTCCGAACCGTTCCTCGTGGTAGTCGTCGTAAGCAATCGCCTGCAACCATTCCTGCGTTAATTCATCGGGTGTCATTCTCGATCAACTCCTGGGCAATATGCGCTAACATCAAACCGCCTCCTAAGTTTAATTTCCATTGAACAATGCCGCCAAGACCGGACTGTACTCGAGTGGCTCACGTACATTCGGATTGACCGCGATTTTCTCTCCGTCGTTCACTAATATAAATACCGGTTTACCGTCTATCTCCGTATTTAAAAGTAAGTCCTGGAACTTCTGTTTACGTAGTGCGTACCACTTGAACCCGACTAACTTGGCTGCCTCTTTCGCGGACAAACAGCTAACCTTACGATAGTCTGACTCCCGTGGATTCGAGCAGATAAAATTACTATATCTGTTACGATAGATAAGCAAGTCCTTTACGTCACTCATTAAATCGCCTCCAAACGTTTAACTCGATCAGCGAACGCCATGAACTCGTCTGTTATCTCGAACTTGTGCGCAATCTTCGCGGCTACCTTGTCGCTTACCCTACGATTGCCCGCCTCGATGCCGTACACCGTTGAATATGCGATGTCTAAGTGCCTCGCGAACTCTTGTTGCGTCATATCTAGGAACAAACGTACCATGCGGAATTTTTCGTTACTCATGCTATCTCCTCCTGTTAATTCGTTTTCTTCTCCTCACGCTATAAAAACGCAGGAGAGTGTGATCGTATCTCGCCGGCTAAGGCACGAATATTAATGCTCTCCTCATTATCTTGAAAAATGAATGCGTTTGCCGTAACTCTTCGCCCGTGCCCGTTCCATTCTCAAACGATGTGCCCCGTACTTCTCGAGCATGTACGCGTCAATGCCCTCGCGATTACATTCCGTGATTTTAACTTCGCCTGGCTCCCGGCCTATCTTACGCTCACCATAGTACACCATAACGTTTGCCTTACCTTCGCCAGACTCGTCGATCTCCATCGTTGTCTTCCGGCTGTTGCCGTCGTTATTCCTGTACGCGTAATAATCGACTTTGGAGGCGTCGCCCACCGGAATCACTTCGTACTTACTCTGCTCGCGTTTAGCCTGCAATTCATCCACCGTGATCCCTTGACGTTCTGCCGTTTTCTTTTGACGTTTACCCTTTCGATTTGCTGAGTCATATCGGTTCTTACACTTACTCGAGCAACACTTCCTTTTGTTCGCTTTTCCATCTTCGAACCAACGATCGCACTGCAAGCATCGTTTGATACGTTTGTTGTGCGAAAAATCTACATCGCCTGCCTGCGCCTGGTGAACGAAGTATTCCGCTTCCGACCGATCCATGCCCGCCGTTTGCCTTCTGTAAAATCCGATAACTTCCTCGCTGATTTCAATTTTCTTAATTTTCCCCATCGTTAAATCGTCTCCTTCGTTGGTTTATGGTAGTCGCGAGCAACACACATATACTCGTATTCACTCGTTCATTCGCATACATGTATTTATCCTTTTTCGTACATGCTCTTATACGCTTATAGGTTTTTGTACAAATACTTATGCATGTTCTTACGTAGTAAGGTTATGCCGAGCGAACGTTAGTGAGCGAGTATGCACTTAAGCTCGTAAGGGTTTTAAATCTAGTTCATTAAATCTAGTTTATTAAATCTAGTTCACACCCAATTCACGTATTCCTTAACACCCAATTGTTGGTTACGTAACACCCCACTGTTGGGCGTAACATGAATCAATCATCATAACCTTGCTCTCTTCGCCACTCTTGCATTCTCGTTTTGTCCTTCGATTTCTTACCTTCCATCGAGTCATACGCCTTCTTGTAGCGCTCCCACGCCTCAGGAAAATCTGCATAGAACTCGTCGGCCGTCAACGGTTGTAACGGTACATAGTAACCTTTCTTCGGATAGTCGAGCAGCCCAACCACCTTCAAGTCTTCGATGTGCCTAACGGTAGTATTGTAGGACTTCCCGTAGTGGATCGTAAGTGTTTCGAGCGACGGGTGCGCGTAACCTTTATCAACGTTGTAGTAATCAATTAATAGCTGATACAGAAATAACTTCTCTGGTGCCATTCTCGGATGATGAACGTAGTGTTTCGCATCACTCGGGAATGCGATAAAATGCTTACCGTTTGCCCCCGGATTTTCCTTATTAATCGGCTTACGTTGTCTTTGTTGGCTCATTGTGAATACTCCCCTTCGATAGTTTTATAGTCGAATGCCTTTTCGTTTGGATATTTCGGTTAGGACTTCGCTCAGCTTCGGCGTTAACTCGAATATGAACGCTGCCCGACCTTGAATTTTCGTTGACGGCTTTAATTCGATAATCGGGAACCCTCGTTGAACTAACTCGTTAGCGATGTGCAGGCTTAGAATGACCTTTCGCTTCATCGTTACTTCACCTCCTTAATCGATTTGATGAACCGCACTGCGCTCATCGCGATCGCATGACCGTATGGATGGTCGAGATTTTCGCGATAAACGTTCAGTGCCAGGCGTGTCTTTGCGAGCTCCTTGCTGAACTCTCGTATGGTCGCCGTGAACTCTTGGTCATTCGTTAAGAGACACGGATCAGACTCGCCCTCTACGGTGCCTACGGTTAAATGCGGTTTGTACACGATTTCGTACGTCTTTAGCTTCATTTAAAACTCTCCTTTTTCTTCTTATTTATCAAAATAAAAAAAGAGTGCCTTGCGACACCTTTTCGTTATATTAAGGAATGAATGCGTTTGAGCCTTCTTGAATATATGCCTTCTCTTATATGAACCAATTTCGAAGCCGTTCGTGGGACATTTTTCAACGACAAATAAGCCACCGTGCTTGCCGGTTGCCTGCGTGCTTTATCGCTTTAATAATAGTATAGCTAACGGGGTATAAAACAGGGTACACGTTGAAAAAACTTCACCTGCTCACGGCTGCCGTACATATGATAGTATAGCTAACGAGGTAAAATATGGCGTCCACTCGTAACTTTCTGCGAATAACTCGCCGGCCCTACTTAATACTCGGCTGAGCGCCTGTCATGTAACTCTGATAGCGAAAATAACGTAAACTTTAGTTCGCCGGCCCTACTTAACACTCGTTAAATCGGGTAAAATATAGCCATCAGACGTCACTTTTAACGAAACAGTAATCGTTGTAACACGTTTGTAATATTAACGGGGACCATACGCCAATATGACCCCCGCAATCTACCTTTATCACCGTTTCTCCGTCACCCTAGTATGACCCGCTCTTCACTTGCTTCGTGCCGCCTGCATCATCACTTCGTATTCCTCGTCGGTCCAGTCCGCTTGCCAGGCGCACTTTCTCGCTATGTCCGTTGGGATGCCTTTCGCCATAAAATAACGTTCAATGTTCGCGAACTCTACTTCGGCTTGTGTCATCGTGCCCCCGTCATCTGCGCTGATCCATTGTGCCATGTTATACGCCATCCTTCCTCGCTCTCCCGAACTACGTTCGCGCTCGGGCTAGCCGCTTATCGTATGGTACGCGAATAAGTACCACCGTTAACTACATTATATGGTACGCTTATAGGTAACGTCAACCATAAATTTTAGGGGGAAGCCAACGATGGTAAAGGTAACGATTAAAATACGCAGTCTATTAGAGGAACGCGGCATGTCCCTACGTGAGTTATCGCGAATAACGGACATTAGACACGCAGCACTCAGCGAGCTACAGAACGGCAAACGTGAAAGCATTAACTTCGGACATATCGAAAGGATCGCGCAGGCACTCGGGATAACGGACATACGAGATATCATCGACCTAACGGATGAATAGGTAACCCCCGCACCTTACGGAAATTCTGCGAAAATTTTATAGCAGCCAACGTAGCACACCCGTTTAGAGGTCGAAGGTTCTGAAACTTGTAGAAAACGTGACGACACCCGGCAGCCGGCGAAATCCCCCGATAGCCCCCGCCCCTTTAACGTGGTGAAGCGTTAATGCAATCGTGGGTTAAATATGCATCCGTATGTATGCGATTAGGCACTCGCCAGGCACCCGATAATAATACCACGTTAGGTATACGAAACCTATGGTAACAACGGGTTTAGCCGTTTCGGTCAACCTAGTTAACATAATTAAGTTTCTAGGAACCTACGTTGCAAACACCGTTATATCAACGTTTGTGACCGTTGTATACTCGATAGATTTTATGCACCCGAATATACAACGAATTTACTGCATAAAAAACGAATGCTGAACGGTGGTTTCTCGCCTGGGATCCTCGTTTATCAAGCGGTCAGATACGGCGTAGGGTGTCGATATGCCTACCGATTTGACCCCTGTATATTTCGGACACCCTCGTCTCGTGAACCCGTTTGCCGGTGGAATTACGACAGTTAAACGTGTGCATAACGCCATATGTAAACATACGTGCAATCGTGGGTAACCTATATGTTAACGTTGTTCCAACGATGGTTAACGTATTATGACGGGTTACTTCTTATACGAATTTTAACGTTGTATATACAAGTGTCATTAACGGTGTATCAACGTTTCCCATTACGTTTACTAAAACGATGCCCAGGCCGATTCTATCTGCAGCCTGCGGAATAACTTGCGGAGAGACACGTATAGGTACGAATCAATGCTACGTAGGGTTCCGGCTTTGAAACGCCTTACAACGTCTAATACGGTGCCCTTAAACGCCTCTGAATGGTCTTCTAAACGTATGCTCTTACTAACGGATGCCTTCGCTCTAAATACGATGCCCGTTAGCCTGCGAATGTCCTGTGCGTTGTAGAACGGTGATAGTGCGTCATAGATTGGCGTTGGTATCGAGTTCTTAAGTCCTGCCGACTCTAGCGCCTGCACCGTCTCTAGTACGTTAGAAGTACAGTGTTTATTAACGAGTGGTTCGGACTGCATATTAACGTTGGACTCGTTGTCTGACGTGACTTCATCGGGTGCCTCTGCGGTGACGGGTTGCGGTGCCACTGGCGTAATAGCTTGCGGTAACACACGTACAATATTAACGGATTTCTTTCGCCCTCTACCCGTCCACTGCTTCAACGTTGGGATCCGTTCAATCATGCCGTAACCTGCTAGTGTATTGACTGCTCGAATGACTGTACGTTTGCTATACCCGATTGACTCGGCGATGGTCTCGTACTTGGCGAAGGAGACGCCCAGGACTCGTAGTGAACTGCGACCGAAGAACCGTAGCACCTCGATCACTGATTCGGGATGTTCATCGCTGCGTAATGCGTCTATGTATTCGTAAATGGTCTCGTCCATGTCCGCCTGCTGATCGAATGTGGCGTATGGTTTGAGTTCGGTTATGTTCGTTGTTAGATAGCGTTGTTCCATCGATTGCTTCGTCCCTTCGATTAGAGACGCCTACCCGTACATATAAATATGTCTTTATGACCGAAAACGTACCCTTATCACGAATGTATGTTCGGTTCAAACGACATAACGAATACACCTTGCCGAACAACGATTTTTTCGATATACTAAACCTAGTGACTGGCGTATATCATTCGTGTTTGGCTTCGGCTATGTACGGGTGATTGCGTCTTTTTTTTGTTTGCTTATAGACGTTTTCGTCCGAATAATGTAAGTGCCGGTGAATAAGTATCGTGTGATTCCCGCATCTCTCTTAAGTCCATCTGTATATAACGCCTCATTGTACGTATGTCCGCCCAGCCGCCTAGCTTCTGCAACGTAAATGGATCACACCCGTTAAGAATCATCATTTTCGCCCATGTGTGCCGGTAGACGTGCGCCGTTACCTTCGCTTTCTTAACCCCGGCTTTTTCTGCGTAAAACTTCAATCGTTTGTTAAAGTGATTCGCTCCTAACGGCTCCCCGTAGCTCGACATAAATATCCGGTCTGTCCGAAAGTGCTCCTGATTCTCCGATATTAGTTGCAATAGTAACTTCGATACGTGCGTAGATATTGGTACGATACGGTGCTTACGGTTCTTACTCTTATCGCTTGCAATCGTAATGAATCTCGTCTTAAAGTCGATGTCTGTAACTCGAAGGCTTAATAATTCGTTGATTCGTAGCCCGGCGTCAAGTAAGACGTGCATAGCCACGTAATCACGGAACCCAACGTACTCCCGTTGTATTGGTTGCTGAAATATCGCTTTGATTTCATCGTCGGCTAATGCCTCGGACATATCGACGTCTTGGCGTATAGGCTTAACGTTTGCAATCGGATTAACCTCGATCAGTTGTTCACGTTCTAAGTAATTGAACACTGCACGTATCGTACGAAGGTTTATGTTTATCGTTGTATCGGATAGCCCGACGCCCTGCTTTGCTGAGTCGATGTACTTATGACCGTCGTACTTTGGCTTGTCGTATTTCATCCAGTTGATGTAATTGCGAAATACTTCCGAAGTTAAATCGTTGATATAGTCCACCTCGTAGTTATGCGATAGCCAGTCGGTGAAATAACCCCACATTTTCGTGTAGTCCCTTAACGTTCGCTCACGTAGGCCCTCGGCTCTCTTGGCGGACACGACGAACTCAAACGCCTCTTGTAATGTAAGATTCGGGTACTCTTTCCGTTGGCTAGACAACCCGGTGACACGACGTTTCTTCCGTTTTAAAGACAATAAAAAACGACCCCCTAACGAATTAATTTCGCTAAGAGGCCGTCATTAACAACCGTAAAGCCCGGTAATCGGACTTGTTTTTATTCAATTGAACGAAGGTTTATCGACGTTTTTCCGCCGTAATCCGCAACCCTTTCGACTAGGTTCTCGAATAGGTTAACGTTAGCAATTCTCCGGCGTACCTTTATTCGTCGCTGTCACGAATGATGATCCGCACCCGCATGAAGCGATTGCGTTCGGATTGTCGATCGTAAATCCGCCGCCCATCATGGACTGCTTATAATCTATTTTCGTACCGTTCAGGATGGCAGCATCATTTTTTGCTACGACAAGCTTGATTCCATGCTGCTCTGTCGTTGTATCTCCATCTTGAAGCTCATGTTCAAATCCCATACCGTAAGAAAGGCCGCTGCAGCCTCCCCCTTTTACCGCTACTCGTAACATGGCATCTGTTTCGTCATGTTCCTTCATCATATCTTTAATCTGAAGGGCAGCAGCTTCTGTTAGAATGACAACTTCACTCATTCATTACACCCCCAACCTTTTCATTTCTTACTACTTAGTATACTCCTTTCTATTTTACTACTCAACCGATGGGGCTTTGGTGAATGATTGGAAGAGTAATTATACGAATATTCTCATTAAACACAACTTTTTACTCACCATGAATAAAAAACACTGGTTACCTTCGCCACCATCAAGGTATAATAGGGTAGATAGTCCCGATTGTGAGGTGAGATTCATGACGGTAGTGACGCCATTTTATGATAAAAAGACCCAGTGTCTATCATGTAAACACTCATACAGTACGACAAGGATCAGATCCCGGTTTGTGAAGCTCACCGGATATGACAGTGACTTTTGTCCCTTGTACCAGTCAGATGATGTAAACCCTTTGCTCTATAATGTATCCGTCTGTCCGCAGTGCGGTTTTTCTTATACCGATGATTTTACAGCATACATACCTCCTGTTCTTAAAGCAGAGCTTGAAAAGAAGATCAGTCTGCACTGGCTGCCTCAGGATTATGGGAAAATCAGGTCATATGAAGATGCGATCAATACGTATAAACTGGCCGCCTACTGTGCTTTAATCAAGAAGGAGAAAAAAGTGACCATAGCAGGGTTATACCTTCGCACAGCCTGGCTTTATCGAAAGATGGCTGATAGAGAACAGGAAAGGCGCTTCATTAATCTGGCAGCACATGAATACATCGATGCTTATTTAACAGATGGTGCATCAGGCTCTTTAATGTCCGAAACAAAGCTCCTTTATATCATCGCTGAATTACTGAGGAGGCAGGATAAGATTGAGGAAGCGGCAGCCTACCTTTCTAAAGTCATCGGTAAGCAGCATCTCTCCACCGAACCGAAAATCATCGAAATGGCCAGGGGTCGCTGGTATGAAATCCGGGAAATGTATAAAGAAATGAAGTCAATGTAAAAAAACCAGTGATCCCCACTGGTTTTTTTACATGTATTTTTACAAAAAAAAATAAGCCGGTCAGGGCCGGCTTTTGTTTAGAACATCGGGTTGTCTTCAAGGAATTGATAGATATGATCCACCAGTTCTTCAGGCGTGTCGCCTGTTACGACCTCCCCATTGACGAGAGCATAAAACGCTTGGGCGCATTTTCCGCAGTATCCCAGGCATCCGTATTCAATGACATCAAGGTTCGGGTCTCTTTCTAATATCTCAAGCGCCTTTTGCGCACCGCTAGCAAGATTGCTTATACAAAATTCAATAATAGGTTTCAATTCTATCACCTCACTACTCTTTGTTATGCTACCTTTTTTTATCATTATCGTCAATGATTTGTATTCCATGTAATGGTATAACAGATTGTGAACATTTTCGCTTATTTCTGTTGTGAAAACACCTTTATTTCGATATACTTTTAATGTTAATAGGTTTATTTATGTAGAAATTACTCGAATTAGGCTTCACATTGAAAATGCTTACTTTGCCAGGACCCGTTTCGGCGTGACTGTCCTTTAAATCCTGTCCCTATCCATATCGGGATATAAATCATATACAAACACACTATTTCAACAATAATGTAGAGTGCAAAAAGGGGAAATTTTCATGAAACAATTAGTGCTGCTTGGCGGAGGATATGGCAATATGCGCGTCCTTCTTCGCTTATTACCCAACCAATTACCTGAAGATGTATCGATTACCCTGATTGACAGAAATCCTTATCACTGTCTGAAGACAGAATACTATGCGCTTGCGGCCGGTACGATTTCAGATCAACATGTACGCGTATCATTTCCGGAACATGCCCGGTTATCCTATGTATATGGAGACATCTCAGGCGTGGACATGGAGAATAAACTCGTTCGTATGAAAGATCAGGATGCCGTTCCTTATGACGACCTTGTCATCGGACTAGGGTGTGAGGATAAATATCATAATGTACCGGGTGCAGATGAACATACTTTCTCGATTCAAACGATTGAAAGGTCACGTAAGACTTATCAAACGCTTTGTAATCTTCCAGCGGGTTCGATTGTCGGGATCGTCGGCGCCGGCTTAAGCGGGATTGAACTTGCCAGTGAGCTTAGGGAAAGCCGTTCAGATCTGAAAATTAAGCTATTCGACCGTGGACCGCGTATCCTCAATGCCTTCCCTGAACGTCTGAGCTCTTACGTTCACGGCTGGTTTGACGAAAATGGCGTGGAAATCGTGAACAATTCCAATATTACAAGAGTGGAACCGAATACACTGCATAACCACGAAGAACAGATTTTCTGTGATGCCATCGTGTGGACAGCCGGGATTCAACCGAGTAAGGTCGTTCGCGATATGGATGTGGAAAAGGATGCAAGCGGTCGCGTCATCTTGACAAAGTATCATAACCTGCCACAGGATGAAAACGTGTATGTGGTCGGTGACTGCGCAAGCCTTCCTCAAGCCCCAAGTGCACAACTTGCTGAAGGACAGGCGGAGCAAATCGTTACCATCTTACTGAAGCGTTGGAATAACGAAGAGCTTCCGGCAGAACTGCCAAAGATCAAGCTAAAGGGGATCCTTGGTTCTCTCGGAAAGAAGCATGGTTTCGGACTGGTGAACGAGCGCTCCATCACGGGACGGGTCGCCCGTTTGTTGAAATCCGGTGTATTGTGGATGTATAAATATCATAATGGTTGATGTAAGAAGAACCGCTCGTGGGCGGTTCTTTTTTATCCGCAATATCCCCAACAAAAAAAGGCTTTCACTATAGAAAGCCTTTCTCACCTTAAGAAGCTTTAAACCGCTTCATATCCATACTTCTCAAGTTCTGAGTAGATCGTCTTCAAACGGGGATTTCCTTCTCCGACAATTTTGCCTTCCAATAAGACAATGGGATAGAACATATCTTCTTCCACTACCCTTGAGGCAAACTGTTTCACCGAATCTTCTTCCGGCGGATTGTGGATATCCACATATTTAATAACAAATGGCTGATTTGGATATTTCCTGCTCACAGCAGCCTCCAGCCATTCGTACGTTTCTTTCGATGATGGTAAGTTCACGCAGCTTGGACAGAGTATTTCTGCACCGTACACGTAAAGTTCAACTGGCTTACGATTCATGTGATCCTCCCCCTTGTTCCCCTCTTTTGTTTATTTTACAAAAAAAGCAGGAAGGTTGGAACCATTTTCTTTCTGGAAACGGAATGGGAAACATTTTTTGAAAAAGAAATGCCCAATCATTTGCAGGTTGATAGATTTTTTGCGAATATGTCATTATAATAGATAGTAAGGAAAGGAGTAGATAATTATGGCTGAAAACGAAATGATTGCACCCGTTCAGGAAGTATTAGATAAATTACGTCCGTTCCTACTTCGCGATGGTGGAGATTGTGAACTTGTAGACGTTGAAGATGGCATTGTGAAATTGCGCCTCCTTGGCGCTTGCGGAAGCTGCCCAAGTTCAACCATCACATTAAAAGCAGGAATCGAACGCGCATTGGTGGAAGAAGTTCCTGGTATCGTTGAAGTAGAGCAAGTATTCTAATCGAGATTTCATTTAAAAAACCTGAATCCTTTATTGGATTCAGGTTTTTTTCTTTTACTTCACCGCTGTTTTCGGGTTGTCCCCTTTAAGGACGGCCTGTATGTTCTCTACACACAGGGTCATCATGTCATGACGGGTGTCTTTGGAGGAGCTTCCGATATGAGGGATGGCGACGACTTGATCGAATTGGAGAAGAGGATGATCTTCGTTAATCGGTTCGGTTTCGAATACATCCAGGCCGGCTCCCGCGATATCCCCCCTCTTTAACGCCTGCAGGAGGGCCGCTTCATTGACGATGGCTCCACGTGCTGCATTGATGAAGATCGCTGTTTTCTTCATTTTATTGAATTGATCTTTCTGGAACATGCCCTGTGTTTCCGCATTTAAAGGCGCCAGGACGACCACGAAATCCGACTCGGCAAGAAGGGCATCGAATGACACATACCTTACTCCAAGGGTCTCTTCAGCTTTTGGTTTACGGGAACGGTTATGATACAGCACTTCCATATTAAATCCTTGCGCCCTTCTCGCCACCGCTTCACCGATGCTTCCCATACCTACGATCCCCATCGTTTTATGATGAATATCCATTCCGGCAAGGAGGAGAGGTGACCAGCTTTCCCACTTTCCTTCTTTAATGTACCGGTCTGCTTCTACGATTCGTCGTGCTGTAGCCATCAGAAGGGCGAATGTTAAATCCGCCGTCGTTTCCGTCAATACATCTGGTGTATTGGTGATCGTGACACCCTTTTCTTTTGCCGCTTCAAGATCGATATTATCAAAACCTACCGCAAGATTTGCCACCACTTTTAAAGAAGTGGCATTCCCTAAGAGTTCCAGGTCCACCTTGTCCGATAGCATGGTAAGTAAAGCAGACGCTTTCTCTGCTTTCTCCAGAAGGATATCCCTCGGTACAGGGGCATCCTCCCGTCCCCACATCTCCACTTCGAACTCACTTTTTAGCGGGGCGACCACGGCCTCAGGAAGTTTCCTCGTAATATAGATGAATGGCTTCATAAACATCCCCCTGCCTTCCCTATTCTTTTCTTCAGTTTAGCATAAAAGGGAAGGCACATCCTATCTCGGGAATTGGATTACAGCCACGCTATGAGGGGAATTCCCCATTTTTTCACCGGCACTTCGGACATATGGTAAAAATCTGACAGGAACGCTTCGTATTGGTGGGAATTCTTCAAATAGCGTTCAAGTTTCTCCTCGACTGTCTTTTTCTTTTGTTCTGATTGGGAAATGTAATATTCTTCGATGCACTCGAAGTAATGCAGGGGAAACAACAGACGGGAATACAACAACCTCCATGAAAAAGGAGAAAGGGGTGTGATCGACTCATACTCTTTCAGGAAATCCTGAAGCTCAGGATGAAACGTTTGACTCCTCATGAAGTATCGTTCCCTCACCCACTCTGCTATGTCCCGGCTGCAGTGGTCGAATACCCATTGAAACGGAAAATGTATGCACATTTCGGTCCCCCATGTGGACGCGAGAAACCGTTCATGACAGATTGTTCCGGCGTCCTCTGCCTTCGGGTCTTCATCAAGCTCCGTATCGACCAAGTATTGAATGGCATTTTCCGAAAGCGCACTGTAATAAGGATAACTCTCGACAAACCGGCGCTCAAACTCGTCAGCGGGCTGGTCCTGAATGACCTGGTAAAAGGCTTTTTCCAATTGAGCCATCCTCTTTTCCCACAGACTTTTCCACTGACCCATGCGATTTATCTTCTCCACTTTCTCTTCGAAGGACCGTCCCTTGAAATGGAATTTGCTTAGCTTCCTGCCGAGTTTATGATTTGGTGGGGACTCGATTCCCTCATTTCGAAGGACGACATAATCTTTATCCTTCTCCACCACGAGGAATTTCCCCTCGTTGCTCTGGACAAAGGTCGACACATGCCGGTCCCCGGAGCTTTTCAGGTGCTCTGCCAATTTATAAAGTTCCACCAGGGTTTCCTGTTCCATATTCGATACACCCACAATACTATATACTAATCCCCCGACCATATATCGATCCATCATTCCATCGAAGAATGCCCGCTCAGGATGTAACCCAAAATGGTTCATTAGAATCTCTTGAGACATACCGACCTCTCCTATCTTTAATGACCGTTCTTTTTCAACATTCATGTGCTGACTGCGCTACCCTAGACCATCATTCCAATGCATTTATGAATATCCAAATCCAGGGATGGGCAAGAATGAGAACAGAAGCTATTATTATGTCTATTTTTCAAATGGGAATCATATGAGTAAAACAAGGCTTCGTCTAATCGAAATAGGGGTTTTATAATCTTTCAAGGAAAAAGGTGAATAAGATGAAGGATAAAGCGTCAATGGATTTATTAGAGAGAACGGCACGTAAATGGCTGCATGAAAGAGGAGTGGAAATAGAAGACATCGCTCAATTAGTCATGTACCTTCAACAGAAGTATCATCCTGATCTTGAATTAAAGGAATGTGTCTATAACGTTGAACGTGTATTGACGAAGCGCGAAGTACAGAATGCCATACTTACAGGCATTCAACTTGATATATTAGCTGAGAAAAAGATGCTTGCGGAACCATTGCAGGCGATTGTTGAAGTAGATGAAGGATTATACGGTGTGGATGAAATCCTGGCCTTTTCGATCGTGAATGTGTACGGTTCGATCGGATTCACAAACTACGGATATATCGATAAACAAAAACCGGGAATCCTGGAGAGATTGAATGATAAATCATCGGGTATGTGCCATACCTTCCTGGATGATATCGTTGGCGCCATTGCAGCTGCCGCTTCCAGCCGATTGGCACACCGGGCGAAATGCACAGAATGAGGGTGAATAAGTATTCCAAATCAGACGACAGGGTCGTCTGATTTTTAGTGATGAAAGAAGCGTACAAGGTAATTGATACAATCTACCCTAAAAGATTATACAGTGTAAATCAATTATATCCATTTAACTAACTTAATGTTTGCACTTCAGCGAATAGTTTTATATAATTACAAATATAGTTGTAATTATATTCATTATAAATGTACCCTGGGCCAAACTAAAATACATACACACCAAAAAAGGCTTTCTCTCTTTTGGAGTTTACAATATCACACATTTTACATACGTTTTGAAAATGATCGAGGTGAGATCTTATTAAACTCCTGAGTGACAAAGCCCTTATCGATGCCTATAAAAAAGCAAAACAGTTAAAATTCAGTAATGAATTCATCATTCTGATCGAACAAGAAATTAAAAAGAGAAAATTAGTTCATTAAAGAATCGTGTGATTGTAGATGTCTTGGTGTTCTTCACAAGTCGGCATAATATCTTCCCATTGAACCTCCAACGAGCATACTATGGCAAACAACTTGTTCAGGGACGGATTTGCCTCTCCCTTTTCAATCAACGAAATATAATTAACCGTTAATCCACATTTACGACTTAATTGTTGTATGGTGATTTCTTTTGCTCTTCTATGCTGCCTTATTTTCTTTCCGACAAGTCCTGTAACTGTAATACTCATTACCTCACTACCCTTTTAATAATTCTTTAGAAATGACGTGGATTGTTTCGAAAATCAAGCTAAGAAACAGTGACTTTCATTCTTAAAGTTGTGTGCATTCGTAAAGAATAGTTAGAAATTGAAAAGGTATCAATGCTAATAGTCCCCTACTACCTTTGGTGTTTACCCTAGTTGAATACCTTTACACTTAATTTCGAAAAATTTTTAAAAAATTTCAGTATTTCATTTTCTGTCGTCATGATCCTTCTGGGTACTCAAATATGCGTCATGGAAAAGTATCGTTAGTTAGAGGAAAAAACCACATAATTCATTAGGAGTATAATGTACGTTCATACTACTTATTATTACAACATATCTATAGAGGCATAGATATTGTTACCAAAAGGGCAATCACAAAATTCCCCCTTTAGTATAAATAGTATTTTGTTTACTTCTTTTCACACTAGTTCTATTTTACTTATACAAACGTGTGTTGTCTATTATGAAATGTTACTAATCAAAGAATTTTTCCAATATTTGAGTACTCAGCAGGTTCATGAAGGATGTGGAAGCTGCAGTCAGCCTCCACATTTATTAATGTTAAATATCCCATTGATCCAATGTTTCTATTGTATAGGTAGGCTGAATATGCTTTTGAGTCAACGCCTCTTTTGTTGTAACCCCCGTATGCACAAGGAGCGTATCGAGCCCTGCGTTTATTCCAGCCAGAATATCTGTATCATAGTTATCCCCCACCATCAGAGTGTCTTCCTTCGGGACCCCTAGCACAGATAAAGCCTGTTCCATGATAATGGACTCCGGCTTTCCGATAAAGATCGGTTCGGTCTGGGTGGAGACCGTCACAACAGACGTCAGGGAACCATTCCCCGGAAGCAATCCCCTTTCAGTCGGAATCGCGATATCTCCATTCGTTGAAATAAACGTTGCCCCGTTTCTCACCCCCAGGCAAGCGAGGGATAATTTCTCGTAATTAATCTCCCGGTCAATCCCCACTACCACGAAATCCGGTTTATCATCCCGCAGTGTAATGCCGTTCTCTTCAAGTGCTGAGCGTATTCCTTCTTCGCCGATGACATAGGCTGTTCCTTCAGGCTTTTCTTTCGCCATATACTGTGCCGTCGCCATGGATGTCGTAAATACCTGTTCCTTCGTTGCGGGTATATCAAAGGAACGCAATTTTTCCGCCACCTGTTCCGGTCTTCTTGAAGAGTTATTCGTCACGAATAGATAAGGCAATCCCTTATCCTGCATCCGTTTCACAAAATCCCCCGCTTCTTCAATCTTCTCCTTTCCTTTATACATCGTGCCATCCAAATCAATTAAATACCCTTTATACTCTTTCATCATCTACCTCCATATAGTGTCGTTAGTATGTCCAATATTTCTATTTACTTCGCTATAAAGTCACTCTCTAAAGAAAATAAGACAGCGCATTCTCATTAAGGAAAGCGCTGTCAAATACGTTTAGTTTTTAAATGCCGATACGGGGCCAAGTTCATTTTCAAGGTAGTTCCGGACCTGCAGCGGGAATTGGTTCAGTGTTTGGAACACTTCTTCCAGGATGGTATGTAATTGCTTGTGATCAACGGTTGTATATTCCTGGACCAGTGGTTTGCGCTGTTCGACGAGGCGTTTGAGATCTTCGCTCATCCTATCTGTGATCACTTTTTCATCCAGAAGAATATCAATGATATCCTCATAGCTCCCGGGGTCCCTCATGATGAATCCATCGATCATGCTGTTCCCTACGTCCAGGATGGATTCAATGATGACGTGGGCAACCCTTTCCAGCGCCAACTTTTCCAGAGTAGCGTTCCACTGTTCTTGACGACTGAATATGTTTAGCTGCTCATCCATATAGATCAATATTTCTTCAATCTTTTCCCTGTCTACGAAATACATGATGCTCACCTCTCCCTTAAACAATAACCTGCACCTTATTTTAACATAATTTCACCAGACCCATACAGGTACATCCTGCAATTCCCGTCTCAGTCTGATATGATGAAATAAGCAGAAAAAGAGGAGGACATCGTGATGAGTGAACGCTTTTATTTATATGACGATACTGAAAATACACGAACGCGATTCGTGAGTTTCATGGGGGAAAATCAGCGGTACGACCTGGCCATTACCCAAACGGAACGTTATTACGGGAAATCATTGGTACTGGACCTTCAGGGCAGTCGATTTGCCATCTTGGGGAGAGATGACCTTGGTGAACCCGGCTATGTTGAGAGTGTATTTAAGTTAACTGGGGAAGAAGCGGATGAATTAAGAGACTTTTTAGGTGAAACCATTCTTTGATCCAGATGCTCCACTCGAGAGAATGAACTCCACCTCCCGCTCACATACTAAAGGTATGAAAGGTGGGAGATAAAATGAGCAAAGACCGGAAATCCTATGATAAAGAAGACGAAGAATACAGTGACTTCTCCAATGTAGAAACATACCGTAATTTCCTCGTCCCCGAGACACTTCCGGAAGGTCCTTACGGTGCTCCCAGAGGTAAGCATACCCCTGTTGAAAACAAGAGTACACCTTGGGAAGAAGGACAACGGTATTATAGTGCCTTCAACTACGAGAATAAATCCCTGCATCAGGATATACCTCGTCAGGAACCGGGATCACATCCTGTTCATGCCGACCCGGATGTGAATGAAGAGCCGCCGTATACTGAAAACAAGTAAAAGAAAGGAACAAACGACCATCGTCGTTTGTTCCTTTTCACCATTATTTATTGACTTTCTTCACAAGAAAATAAGCGCACCCAAAATTACAGTATTCATATAAGTAATCCTTATGAGTGCTCACCTTTGTGTCGAAAGAAGCCTTTTGATTGTGATCATCGAAGAATCCTTTCAATCGGAGCTGACCGTATCCCCAATCACCAAGGATATAATCGTATTTGCTTAAGATATCGCTATATCTTTCCTTGAAAGCTTCCTCGTTGAATCCGTCCCTGAATTCCTCGACGATTTCGTAGCACGTGTTCTGCACACAAATCACCTCTGTCCACCCACTTTCGTTTCCTTATTTTAAATTATAACGGATTGTCCATTAATTACTATGAAAAATTCCCATAAGAGATGGTCACCCTACTGGATAGGGGGTGTTTAAGTTGAATAAATTACTTTTAGGTACAACGGTCCTCGGCATCACATTAATCGGGACAGCCTGTAATGGCATCGACACAGCCAATGAGGAAATGTTCCACGACAACGGGAATACCATTAACGTAAGTGACAGGGAAGACCTGTATAACGACAATGGCTGGACCAAAAAAGGGGCACACCGCGGGGAAGACTTTGGTTATGTCCGCCAGCAGAAGAGCCCTACCGGTGGTCAAAACATTTCCACCAAGGACATGTACAGTATCAATCGCGAGCAGGTAGCCGACAGCATCAGCAAAATGAGTGTTGCCCTTCCTGACGTGAAAGATTGCTCTACCCTCGTCACGGACGAAGAAGTTCTTGTCTCTTATGTGACCGACAAAAAAGATAAACAAGGACGCTTCGAAGTAGCCGATCAGGTTAAGAAAACAGCTATGTCCGTCATTCCGCGCTGGTACCATGTCTATGTAACCGATGATAAAGCATTGATGCGCAACGTTGAAAACCTTGCCCAGATGGATAGTGACAGCAAAAATGCGAATACAGCCATTGACGATACCATCAACCTGATGCTCAAAGACTCTCCACAAGGTAGAAATGTCGACTCAGGTGAAAACGCCAACGGTGAAATGACGTCTGATCAATACGAAATGCGTGATGATGATACCCATAAGATCAATATGGACCGTCAAAAGCGCAATGACTATACCGGCAATGATAACATGATGGACTAACCTCTATCTGTACAAAAGGACTGACTGTCAGAGAGATCTCCGACAGGTCAGTCCTTTTCTAGTTATATGAAATTATGCGTTCTGTACTTCCTGCTCACCTTTAGCTTGTCTGGATTTCGCTGCTGCGTTTACCTGCTCATCGGCATGGTAAGAAGAACGAACAAGAGGACCTGCTTCACAGTGGCTGAAGCCTTTTTCCATTGCCGCTTCACGAAGTTCGGCAAATTCATCAGGATGATAATATTTTTGAACCTTCAAGTGCTTCTTCGATGGTTGCAGATATTGACCTAATGTCACGATATCAACATGATGGGCACGTAGATCATCCATCGTTTCGAGAATTTCTTCCTTCGTTTCCCCGAGACCAACCATGATGCTCGATTTCGTAGGGATCTCCGGATTCAATTCTTTCGCCCGGCGGAGGAATTCCAATGTCCGGTCGTAAGTCGCACGGGCACGAACTCTTGGAGTCAGGCGGCGGACGGTTTCGACATTGTAGTTCATGATGTCAGGCTTGGCATCCATCAATGTCTTGATATTTTCGAATACCCCACCCATATCAGAAGGCAGCACTTCGATGGATGTAAACGGGCTCTTACGACGGATAGCACGGACGGTTTCAGCAAAGACTTGTGAACCGCCGTCTTTCAGGTCATCACGCGCAACCGCTGTAATGACGACGTGTTTCAAGTTCATTAATTGTACGGAATCCGCAACACGTTCAGGCTCTTTCAAGTCTAATTCAGTCGGAAGTCCTGTTTTAACGGCACAGAAACGGCAGGCACGTGTACAAATGTCACCCAGGATCATGAACGTGGCCGTACGTCTCGTTCCCCAGCACTCATGAATATTAGGACAACGGGCCTCTTCACAAACTGTATGAAGATTGTTTTCACGCATCATTTTTTTCAGACCCATATAATTATCGTTCGTATTCAGCTTAATCTTAAGCCAATCCGGTTTACGAATGTGTTCATCTTTCTTACTCATACCCCTCATCTCCAATCCTAAATAATTCTGACTTAGGCAAAGAGTGAAACGTTGTCTCGTTCATCCTATGTAAAAAAAGCCATCATCAATATACTTCTTTTGTCACTTTATCATACTAAAAAAGTGAAAACAAGCATGTGATGTCCTATTACCATTTATTGATGATTATGAATCCCCCGGAACGATACAAACTACATATAGGCCCCTAAAAATGGAGGGATGATTTTGTACAAACGATTGATCTTCTGCATCGTATTTTTCTTAGCGATCAGTCCGTTTAAGAGCTATGCAGCAGAAAAGCTTACGGATGAACAAATTTACACGAAACGAATGGAATTATTTCAAAAAAGCGAGGCTTTGACGCATATCCCCTGGTACTACCTGGCTGCCATCGATCAGTATGAACGCAGTCTCCGGTTTGCCCGTAAAGACAGGGATAAACCATCCTCTTTCATCTCGATTTATGTAGAGCCTGAAAAGTGGGTCGGTCCTTTGAACCCCCACCCCGAAGATGACAATCCTGAAACGATCGCGCTTTTCAATGGAATCGGTCGGGACGGGGAGCATGACGGGAAAGCTAGCCTGAAAAGTGATGAAGATATCCTTGCCGCTCTAACCGACTTCATACTCCGTTATGGCATTGATCACGACAACTTCAAGCTTGCCCTCTGGGATTATTACAAGCGGGATAAAACCGTCAGTATCATAATGGGAAATGCCAAAATATATAAACAGTACGGAACGATTCATCTCAATCAAAAAGCCTTTCCGCTTCCCCTGAGATTTAACTATAGTTACCGGAACACATGGGGAGATGCCCGTGGATGGGGTGGAAGACGGATCCATGAAGGGACGGACCTCTTCGCTGATTATGGTGTACCGGTGAGAGCAACATCTTACGGCATCATCGAGATGAAAGGCTGGAATCGTTATGGAGGCTGGCGCATCGGGATACGTGACATCAATAATACGTATCATTATTTTGCCCATTTGAGTGGTTTTGCCAAAGATCTTCATGTCGGACAAGTGGTTGAGCCGGGCATGGTGATTGGCGGTGTCGGAAGCTCAGGATATGGACCTCCGGGAACGTCAGGGAAATTCCCGCCGCATTTGCATTATGGAATGTATAAGGATAATGGCCTTACTGAATGGTCCTTTGATCCCTACCCCCATCTTAGAATGTGGGAACGCCAGGACAGGATCAAAAGCAAGAAACATTAAAAAAGCAGACAATGGACATTCCATCGTCTGCTTCTTTCTCTATACCTGCTTTTTTGATTTGGAAACAGCGTTCATGATACTAGCTGCTAATCCACCCCAGATGATGACCATTCCGACTATCATCATTGTAATTGCGCTACCAGTCATGTTAGCTTACCCCCTTATAGCTATCGGCTTCTGTCTTGGCATGCCAGCGTTTAAATCCGAAGGCCACTCCTACAATGATGGCAAAGGCAGCTACGAACCATCCACTGTACAGAATGAAAGCATCTGAATATCCTTCGTAGTTACCAGTTTCCGTTTCAAACTCTTTTAGTAAATTCATTTTGAATAATCCGAACATCATCCATCCAAGCACGATCGGTGTGATAACGCCGAGACATACTTTCCACCAGGCACCAAGCTGGATATCCGAAATTCCATTCGCATGGGATTGGAATCCTCCCAGCTTGCGCAGGAACCAGGCGATCACGACTACTTCCACTAATCCGACAAACGCCACTCCGAATTGGTTGATGAAGTAATCCGCTACATCTAGGAATAACAGTCCACCCTGTGTGGCAAAAAGAATGGAAACGATAGCTGAAAGTCCACCACCGAAAAGTACGGCTTTGTTACGGGAAATCCCGAACTTCTCAGATACGGCTGCTACATAGGTTTCCGAAATGGAAATCAACGAAGACAGACCGGCCAGTACAAGTGAAACAAAGAATAAGAAACCAAATACTTCGTTGAATGCCGGGAATTCGTTAATGATCTGCGGGAAGACAACAAACGCCAGACCCACACCGCCGCTTACTACATCCTGCACTGCCACACCTTGTGATTGGGCCATGAAACCAAGTGCCGCAAACACCCCGATACCTGCCAATAATTCAAAGCCGGAGTTACTGAACCCTGTAATGAACGCATTGTTCGTAATATCCGATTTCTTTGGCAAATAACTTGAGTACGTAATCATGATGGCAAAGGCAATGGATAAGCTGAAGAAAATCTGTCCATATGCCGCCACCCACACACCCGGATCGGCAATTTTACTGAAGTCAGGCTTGAAGAACGCATCCAGACCATCCATCGCGCCGGGTAAAGTTAAAGCGCGAACAACGATAATTAAGAATAAGATAACAAGTGCTGGAATAAAGATTTTATTCGCTACTTCGATTCCTTTCTTTACACCTTTGAAAAGAATACCCAGTGTAACGGCCCATACAATTACAAGCGGGATGAATACCCCAGGAACCACACTTCCCGTCTGACCCGCGTCCACGGTCAATTTTAAATAATCATTGAACAGGAATGACTCTGTATCCTTCCCCCAGCCTAAATTGAAAGAAAATACACTGTACGACATCGCCCATGCGATAATGACGGCATAATAGGTAGAGATGACGAATGCAATTAAGACCTGCCACCATCCAAGCCATTCTGTTTTCTTATTAAGACGGAAATAAGATAACGGTGCTGAACCACGGTACTTATGACCAATTGTAAATTCAAGTACTAATAATGGAATACCTGCTGTTAGAAGAGCGAATAAATAAGGAATAAAGAAAGCTCCCCCACCATTTTCATACGCCACTGCCGGAAAACGCCAAATGTTCCCCAGTCCGATTGCTGAACCGACAGCTGCCAGAATAAATCCTGCCCGTGTCCCAAATTGTGCACGTTTCTCCATGCTGTTCCCCCCTAGTTCTTTCCAACTACCCCCATGAGGTATTTGAAATTTTTATATTTTCAGATTATTTATAATCTAAAGACAGTATAGCTAGTTCCAGGCCAATTGTCAAAGCTTTATTTTAGTGATTTATTGAGAAATTCACCAAATTTCTACAGTACTATTTCACTATAAGAATTTTGTCGAATTTTGGAGAACAGGAGACGATAGGATCAGGAGGAGAACTCTATGTGAATCCATAAAAAAACCAGAAGCCTACATGGCTCCTGGTTTTTATGAATTACTCTGCAGATGCAGGCTTTGCTTTTTCACCGAACAAAAAGGAAAAGGCCAAGATCAAAATGATGACTACGGCGAGACCAAGAATGGTGCTGCCGGTGAACCCCAATACAAGGTAACCGATGGCTGCAACAACCGCACCGATTACGGCATATGGAAGCTGTGTGAGCACGTGATCGATATGGTTGCTTCCCGCTCCTGTGGAAGAAAGGATCGTTGTATCAGAAATAGGTGAGCAGTGATCACCCAATACAGATCCCGCCAGTACCGCTGCCATGGCAGGCAGTAAGATGCTCACGTCTGAAGCTGCAGCAATTTCACCTGCGATCGGCAGTAATATACCAAACGATCCCCATGATGTTCCTGTTGAGAATGCCATGATGCCGGCAACCAGGAATAAGATGACCGGAAGTGCCTGCATCGGCAGATTCGATTGTTCAACGAGGCCAGCAAGATACGTACCCGTCTGCAGCTGATCGATGAGTGTCACGATCGTCCATGCAAATATCAGGATGTAAACAGCCGGCAGCATCGACTTGATACCTTCCACTACAGCTGTCCCGATCGCACCCGCTTCGATTCCTTTCAAGCTGACTTGGCGAAGGAAGAAAATCAGGGAAATAAGAAGTCCGAATAATCCACCATACAATAAGGATTTGGTTACATCCGTATTTTCAAAGATCGGCAGCAGGTCAAAGGATCCCACCGCTTGATATCCAGTCCACAGCATCATGGAAACAGTCCCGATGACAAGGGCAACGATCGGCCAGACAAGATCGCCTACCGAGCCTTTTGAGCTGACTGGGAGATCATTTTTCAATTCGCCGGGAATCTCTTTGCCTGGATCATAAAGATCTCCCGTTTCAAGGGCCCGTACTTCATGCTCTTTCATTTTTCCAAAATCGAGTCCCTTATAGGCAACCATGACGACAAGCAGTACTGCTGCCCATACATATAGGTTCATTGGAATCATTTGAATGAACGCTGAGAATGCCGTGTACTCCGTGATATTATGTGTTGCAAGAATGGAGCCGATGATCCCGATAATATACGCTCCCCAGCTTGAAATCGGGGATACGACACAGATCGGAGCCGATGTTGAATCAATGATATAGGCTAATTTAGCACGTGAGATTCTATGACGATCCGTGATGGGTCTTGAAACCTGTCCGACAGCAAGGGCATTAAAATAGTCGTCAATAAAAATGATGATACCCAGTACCGCAGCTAGAAGCTGTGCGCCCTGTCGTGTCTTCACACGTTTCATCGCCCATTCACCGAATGCGCGGCTCCCGCCGGAAATATTCACAAATGCCGTGATGATACCAAGAATGAGTAAGAAGAAAATGATGTAGACATTCCAGGTGTTAAGTCCGCCATCTGCGACAAAGATGCCTTTAAAGGCGTCCCACATAAAGCTGAATGTTTTGGTAATTGAGAAATCTGCCAACAGAAAGGCAGACGCAACGATTCCTACTCCCAATGAAAGTAGAACCCGTCTTGTAAGGATAACCATAAGAATGGCTAAAAGGGGTGGTAATAATGAGTAAATCGTGTTTTCCATAGTGTCCTCCTCCTATTTGATAGGGGGGGAACCATCGTAGCATGATAGAGGATAATAAAAAAAGGCAACGATAGAGAAGCTATCATTACCTTAGTAAGTAATTTAAGTGCTCCATCACGATCTGTAGCTCCCCATTATAGAGATTCCCTATAATGACAGTGTTATCCTTCTTCAAGATAACCCCAGCAAATACACATTTGACATGTATAATTACTTCGGCAAAAGTTCCCTTTCATCTGTTCTCACAGTTGTCATTCTCAAACAGCTTACTCTTGAACTCTGCGCCTCTACCCCATCGGACTGATGATGTGGTGTGTTATAAAATTTTCTTTATTAATATACCAAACTATCATTCTTTTGACAACTTTTTTTCCTGACTAATTTGTGGGAAATTCGATGGAAGGACTCGATTCCCCTCCACCATTGTTATAAAATTGCGGTACATCCAGATGAACGGTCCCCATCGCAACCAGGATATCCTGCTTAATTGTTTCGGTTTTCGTTGCAAACGGGATGATGATCTGCACATTCACTTCAAGCTCCACAAATACCTTCACAACCGCATTATTGATCCCGAACTGCTCAACCGTCGTTTTCACATCGGAACGTACATCACCGATGGAATGAAAGCGGATCGGGATTTTCGGCCCCAGGTTCCCGAGCAATACGTTGTTCGTTGCCTGCCCCAATGGAACAGAATAGGTAATGCCCTTCGATGTTTTCGACTTCCCTTCATCAAGCTCCACTTCAGTGAGAAATTCTAGATTTTCAATATTCCCCGCTTCTGCTTCCTGAAGATTCTGCTGCACAAGATTCGTAATTTCTGCCTGGACCCTGTTGATCGTCTGTGTATTATATTTAAATGAAACGATATCTCCTTCTGAATTCTTCACTTCTTCTGTTATATCTGAAATATCCAGTACGTCGGCAATCTTCTTATTGATCGCTTTGTTTATCACCAGGGTACCGATCCTGCTTGTTTGTGTTTCGGCATACGCAAGGAGAGTCGGCTTCAACCCTTTGTTAATGATCCACAATCCGAATCCCGTTGAGATCATAAAGAATAGAAACGTAATGATCATGACATGTCGAAAAGGCAGCGGACCTCCTCTTCGGGGTTTGTAGGTTTTGAACTTTGACAAAAAAATCCCCCCTTACAAGCTATTTGTATGCATTGTAAGGAGGGTTTAGCGCAAAAAATTATTTAATCTTAAGAGATTGCGGTTCATAATCCGGATCAAAGCCTGTGATCACCTTGTCTAATTCCTTGCTTAAATCGAGTGGATAAGGAGAGTCTAACTCCTGACCATCTTCTTCGATGATTCGTACCACAGGGCGGTCTGTGACGCCCCTGTTTTGATCGGTCACAATTGCTTTCCGTCCATCATTCAGTTCCACGATCATACCATTCGGATACATCGCAACCGATGAGCGGAAGGCTTCAATCACATTTGAATCGAACAATGTTCCCGATCCCGCATACAAGACCTCCAATGCCTGATGAGGAAGCATGGCTTTCCTGTACACCCGGTTTGACGTCATGGCGTCAAATACATCGGCCACAGCGATGATCTTTGCGAACGGATGAATATCTTCACCCTTGATCCCCCGCGGGTAACCCGAGCCATCGAGCCTCTCATGATGCTGATAGGCACAGTGTGCGATGATCAGGGAAACTGAATGAAGCTGTCTCAGAATGTCAAAGCCATGTTCAGAGTGTTTCTTGATTTCCGAGAATTCGTCTTCCGTAAGTTTCCCGGGCTTTAACAGGATCTCTTCAGGCACGAGCATCTTACCGATATCATGGAGGATCGCCCCAACCCCGAGCTGCTCCAGCTGCTTCTGTGAAAGCTTAAGTTCAAGACCGATGGAAAGTGTATATAACGTAACATTAAAAGAGTGATGAAATATATAGGAGTCGTATGTAAACACATCTGTCAAAATCGTCAGAAGATCATTATTCGCCTTTACCTCGGACAGGACGACATCAATCACCTGCTTTAATTGAGAGGCACTATCTTCAATCACAAGGAGACTTGGCTTCTCTTTGGAGGTGCTTAATTGATTGAAGGCCATCTCGATATTCTGAACCGCCTCTTGTCTCACTTTACTCGAAACGGTCCCCTTCACATGGATTCCACTTGAAAGAGAGTCTTCAATATAAACATACTGAATACTAAGCTCCTGCAATCTGTGGATCATGCGTTCTGTAATGGGAACATTATCATGAATCAACGCTTGACCTCTCATATTATATACCGTTGTAGCTAGAACCATGCCGGGTTTCAAAGCCCTTGTTGATATAAGCCTCATAGAATTCTCCTATGTAATTATTTCATTTTTCGACAAAATTTCCTAGTATCTCCATTATAAAGGATAAAAAGGAGCTTGCAAGGTGTATTTGTTTATATATTCATGAAAGAATATCGAAGGGTTCAGATGAATTTTATGAAGGTGTCGCGTGCCGGCTGAAGAGGATTTTTGTTACCTTATTTTGTTAATTGACGCAATTACTTTACTATCGATTTTGACGCAATAATTCTTAAAATGACGCAATCACTCCCTCAAAAATAAAGACCAGCCACTCAATAATGAGTACTGGTCATTCTCATGTCTATATCATTTTCAACAGCGCGTCCTTTCCGGCCATTCCCGTGTGGATGCCGAGATTCGCTGCTTCGTAGGTAACGGACTCCAGCGGCGCATCGAGGAGCTGATCGATGGTTTTCACACCAACCGCTCTTCCAGCGATGATCCCCCTGTCCTTTAATTTTTCATTGAGCAGCGCAACATCAAGTGCCCCACACATTATATATCCTTTTTCACTCGTCACGACGAGGAGATTGGTTTTCGGAAGTGCAACAGAAATCGCTGTAAAGGTATGTCCCCCAATGGTAATCGGAGATACATTCATCATGTTTCATCGCTCCCTTCACTCATATGTATGTCATGAGTGTGGAAACGGTGAGACATTTACTGTTTCAATTTCCATTCGAGGACATCCCGTAAAAATTCCGGCATAAAGTACTTCTTCTCGAGCCTCTGTAGGTCCGGAAAGAAGTGGCCGAATGTAAACATATCCGGCAGGGCCAGCTTGTATATCTTCCCGGACTCGATCGGACCGTTTCCGATGAAGATGTCATGGTCTTCAAAGTAGATATTCGAATACACGAACCTTCCCATCACTTTCCCTCTGAAACCAAGTCCTTTCACTTCAAGATGCGGCCAGTCCTCATTAAGAGTCTGCTTAATGATTTCCTTCAGCTCGGCTCCCTTCACTCGGATCATGCAGGGGTTGATCGGGTGGGGAAGGATGCGATGCAAATCCTGCTTTGTCACCATTCCTTCGTCAAGTCCCTCTATGAGAAGACCCGCATTTAGGAAACCGCAATCAGCTCCACACCACTCCATTAGTGCATCACAAAGCACTTCAGGAAGCGGGGACGCCTGAAACCAGTCAACCGGGAAAGCGTTTGTCAGGCAGGTCACTTCCTGCTTTAATAACTCCTCCCCTTTCCGGATCCATTGATCTCTTTCCTCCGCTTCCTTCACAACAGCCGGAAGTTCCCCCTGCTCATATAGTCGTGCCTTCTTTTCCATGACCTGCTTGGTGGCTGTATCCACCTCGATTGTGATATGACCGACATAATGACCATATTTTCCTGCAGCACCGAGCATGGTGCCATTCACCTCTTTCCCCTGAGGCAAGACATGGTGAGTATGGGCACCAAGGATAACGTCTATTTCAGGGAATTGTTCCCCGATCATCTCATCATCCCTTATCCCCAGATGGGAAAGGAGTATGATCATATCGACGCTTTGGCGAACCTCCTGAACCAACTTCTTCAGTTCAGCCAAAGGGGAGGTAATGTTCCAGCCGAGAGCTTTATAAAATGGTTTGAAATAGGCCGTTAAACCTAGGACGCCAATCCTCATACCACTGCCGGTCTCATATATCCGGTAAGTCTCCACCCATCCTGGACGCCGTGAGGAACGATCGAACAGGTTTCCTACAATCACATCAAACCGGGCACTGTCATACAGACTGTTTAAATCATCATAATCCAATGTGATCCCTTCATTGTTTCCGATTGTTACAGCGTCGAACCCGGCTTCATTTAATAACTTGACGTTCCCTTTTCCTAACGTCGCTTCTGTCAATGGATGCCAGCGGTCCACATGATCACCGATATCAAATAGATACACAGACTCTCCGTCATTCACATGCTTCTGTTTTCTCCGTTTTAAAAAATCCCTTATTCTTGGCCAGTTCTCAAAGTGACTGTGAAGATCGTTCGTATGATAAATATGAATGGTTTCTCCCATAAATCGTTCACTCCTATTGGAGGAATGTTATCCTGTCATTCCTTGATAAATCAATCGAATACCAATTAAAATCAAAATAATCCTCAAAACGCTCACCAATACTTTGGACTCGAGCTTCGTATTGATATATGCCCCGGCCTTTGCCCCGATCCAGGCTCCCGGAATCAGAGCCAGCGCATACAGCCATTTGACATTCCCGAACAACACATGTGTTCCCGAGCTCACCAATGCCGAAAGGAAAATCATAAACATCGATGTTGCAACAGCCACATGGGGCGGGAAAAGAAAAATCAGAATCATGGCAGGGACCATGAGAGAGCCGCCGCCAATGCCGAACAACCCCGATGTAAACCCCACAACAAAGGCGATCAATACTCCAAGTGCCGGAGGATATCCATACCGGAAGGTTTCTCCACTTGGATCGGTAAATTCCCTCTGAAAAGATGCATCCCTGAATTTTTCTATAGGCTTTAATTTATTCCTGATCATCAGAATAAGGGCCACCACTATCATGAAAATGCCGAAATAAAGATTAAAGCTTTCCATATTCAACCCCTTGTTCACCCAGGCTCCAAGTATCGACCCGGGTCCGCTCCCAACAAAGAAGATCAATCCGCTTTTATAATCGACGGTTTTATGCTTTAAATATGCAAGGGTGGAAGATAACCCTGTAAATATCATGATGACCAGTGAAGTACCCACAGCGGTCTGCGGGTTCATCCCTTCTACCAGGCTTGTATATGTACCAAAATAAATCAGGGCCGGTACAATGATCACACCACCGCCTAAACCGACCAGTGATCCTATCGCACCTGCCAAAAGCCCAATTGATAGAAGAACAATCCATTCCATCTGCCTTTCATCTCCTGTCGGCTAAAATAAATCCAGCTGCTTCGGGGCAAGTCCTTCATACTCAAGCCCCAATAATTCAATCAATTCTTTCGCATTATCAGCCGCGTCTCCACCTGAATTATTGTTAAAAAGGATATAAAGATCCTTAGAGCTTTCGTGCAAATGATGGAGATGGGGGATCCATTCCTCGAGCTCAGCACGATTATAGCGATATAAATAGCGGACCTCCCGCCAATCTTCGCCATTCGGTTTATTCCACCCATAGAGATTCCTGCCGTGAAACCGGATGAGAGTGGCATCTTCATGCGTCGCTTCCAGCACCCGCGGCACGGATCCTTCACCTGCCTGGGGTTCATCACAAATACTGTGGATCCACCCTTCCTTTTTCATGAAGGCCAAAGTCTTGTCCCGATACTCGGACCTGAACCAGCTCTGATTGCGGAATTCAAGTGATACAGGAAGATCTTTCAATTGCTCCCTGCAATACCGTATATAATCGACATTCTCTTTTTTTTTACAATCGTACCATGGTGGGAATTGAAGGAGGACCATTGCCAGTTTCCCTGCATTCGTGTATGGAGCAAGGGACTCTTTAAAAGCTCTGAACATCTCTTCCTTTGTTTCAAAAGGGATTTCACCACGCTGATGACCTGTCATTCCCTGGTATGCTTTTACAATAAATTTAAAGTCCTCTGGTGTTTCCTTTACCCACTTCTCCGCGTTTCGAATTGGCTGGACAGCATAAAACGTCGTGTCCACCTCCACAATGGGGAAATGAGCTCCGTATTCCTTTAATTTGTCCCTGGGGGAAACATTCTCATAGAGGGTATCATGATCTCCCCACCCTGTAACGCCTATGTATATCATCAGCATTCACCTACTTTATTATGAACATGTCCATTTTATCATAAGGGAAATGGAAATTCTTATCTTTGGATTCATCGCGGAAAAATTGTGGGGATTGGAACCAGAAAAAAACTCCCCTGATGACTCATCAGGGGAGTTTGATTGATTATTAACCGATAGAACCTTCCATTTCGAACTTGATTAACTTTAATGATCGTATTGCTTGAATTGAAATCAAAGTAACTGTCTTATCAATGTTTTCCTAATTGCGTTTTTCAAAGTTTATTGTATTTTATCAAACTGTTTCGGCACAAAATCGGCACATCTTTAGACAGTGAAGCGCGCAACTTAATTACCTCTCGCTTCTTTAGAGAATAAAAAGTCAATAGAGAATCAAAAACCCAGAGCCAATTAGGTCTGGGTTTTTCACTAAAGTACATTATTAAATCATTTACAATGTTATTTCTACTGCTAAAGAAAGTATGATTTAAAGATTCACCCTGCATAACCAAGAATTCTTAAAGTAGTACAGAAGTTTCAGGTTATTCCATTAAACTCCTTAACGCGAGATGCTTCGTAATATACACTACTAATTTCGTTAAGGGTAAGGAAATCAATATATCTTTGCTCTATTCTTTGAAACTCTTCAGGATCCAAAGCTTTCCCTTTAGCCATTATAGTGCTATCAAGGTCAGTAAAGTAATCAATAGTGTACTGCGCGTCTAGTTTAACAAAACTAGCTAAATAAAACGGTGGATTATAAAGAATAATCCTTTCATTAGAAGAAAAGAGTAATTTATGCTCTTTTCCTTTTATAGAAGAAATATTAAGGAGAGATAGTTGTGATGTACTTTGATCTGCATCCAACACAAGAAAAGTACGGGGATAAGTGCACTCTTGGCCATCAGCAAAATCTAGGCATAGCTTTAATCCTTGACCTTTTTGAATATTCATCAATAAATCATGTATCCATTGTCTTCATCGAAACAAATAGAATAAGCCTCTTCGTCACCATGAAAGCTCTGCAATGTTTCAATAAGTTTATCATCAATAGAAATCAATTCTGGATCATAATAAAACTTTATGCCGTTAACTATCTCATACTCTTCACTACTATCTTCTTCACTAATAACAGCTAAAATATCACTGACTTTATTTAAATCATATTCTCTAATGAGTTCTTCATCAATTATACTACGCTCTTTGTGATGGTAATTGGAATACGTATCCTTTGAATTCTCATACGATACTTGCCAACTATATTGTTGATGATTTAATTCGGATAAAGTTTCAGCATCCAAATGACCAAAAACTTTTTCAGCCAGTTTAATTGATTCAAGCTCCTCCTGCTCAAAATTAGTATTAGAATTTAATGACTCAATAATCATGTAGTCATTATTGTATTGGTATACTTGCCTAACATTATCTATGACTGTACCGTTTTTAAAAGCATACATATTATCAGGAAAAAGCTTTTCTCCTTTTCTAGCCATGTGTATTAATTGAGAGAAATAAAGCATTTTCTGAAGCTTCATATTGCCGTCAAATGTATTGCGGGGATAGTCATAGTTATTTTTAATAAAATACATAGCAAGGTCAGTTGCTCTCCTGCTCATGTTTCCCCCTCCTTAATAGGTATTCTAAAAAACCTATAAGTAAACGCTTTCACCGTTTGTTATGTTGCGAATAAACAGGTTTATATGTATATATTAACCAATTTTGATAAAAAAGTAAACATTTCTGAATAAAACTTGAGGGATCTATCCTTTCTTTATAATAAATAAAGAACAATACTTGCTAATCCTAACAACTTTAAATCCACTGGTTTAACCATTTACAGAGTTTATAAGTGATGTAATTAATCTCAATTCCCACCTATTGTTGAAAACACTTAAATGTCTAAGCAGAAAGTACTTAGACATTTATTATATTTTAACGGATAAAGATTAGTTTCAGCTTGATAAGTAACCTATACTTTTTAATTTTTCTTTACTGAGCCCACATATATACTTAATTGTCCTCTTAACAGAACTACCACCTTTAATTTTCCAAGAAACAGTAATGTTTGAACCGTAAGAAAAATACTCTGGCTTAAGGTTTATCTGATTGTTTGTGTGGTAATCCCATGCTTTGGCTAGATGGGGGTGGGTTACAAAGATGTTATTCTCAACTCTTACAAGTAAAAGTGTTAGAATATTATACATATCTAATTTTGTATTAACGATTCTTCTTAATTGAATGAGGTCCAGTTCTTCCCCTCTTTCACATAAATACGCAAAAGACCTAATAATGCACTCATCTAATGAATCATGGAATTCTTTACTTCCAATCCCCTTAGAAACGTAATGGATAAAGTTCATCTTATCCTCTAAATACGAGTTATTTTTTTCAGATTCTCGTATTGTTATCAAATCAATTTTTTCCCTTCTTATTAATCCTTGCCTCTTCTCATCTTCTGCCTTCTTATTTTTATGGTAATACTCACCCAAATAATCAATTCCGAATTTTAAATTTTGAACATAAATATCTATCTCACATACATTATCATCTATTAACATTTTTTTCTTTTCGCTTTCTGGATAAACCACTTTAAAGTAAAAGTAAAAGGCGGTCTCTGCAAATGATCCCTGAGACCATCTATTACAATTAGGACATACAATGCGTTTCTTTCTATTATATGGTGATACTAACCATTCTTCATTTTCGCACTCCGGACATTTGAAAAAGAACTTTTTATTGTTTCCTGATGCTATTATTAAAGGAGTAACCTCACTTTTATTTTTTTCAGACCAAGTTAGAGCAATGTAGGGGTGTTGATACCCAAATGAGTTTGATAAACATCTTCTTGTACCATGACAATAAGGACAGCCGTTACTAGTTGAGGGGTTTGTTTTCAATGATATTTTTGTCTCATACGGAGGATGGGTTGGGTTATCGCAAGTAAAAGCAACTATCTGGCTACTTCCAGCAGATATGTTATCAGGTGTTATTCCTATAGCATCATTTATTTCAAAGTTCCACTCGCCCTCTACAAGCTTTTTATGAGTTTGGATAAGAGGCTGCAATCCTTTAATTCGTTGTGGTACCCTCTTAATACTCTCTAGTAAATCTTCTTTTTTCAGTTCTTTCTCTTTAAAGAATAATATTTCCCAATCTATTGTTCCCTCTCTTCTAAGTTTCATCCATGTTTGATCATAGAAACTATTTAAACGCGGACTAATTTCTCCGAGTTTTATCTCTTTCTTTTTTCTATTCTTAGGCTTACACTCTTCACAAAAACGTATAGAATCATATTCTCCGACCCTTGCCGCAATACTCTCCTTTTTACAATCTCCACATAACCAAGTAACAAGATTTGATGCCTTTTTACCTACATGGAAAGGGGTTAAATCCTTTTCTTCGAACACCCATAAGCGAGCTGCTTCAGGAAAATGATATCCGAAAGAATTAGATATACAATGATGAAAAGAACTACAATAGGGGCAATCTTGGTCATGAGTAAACACTTGGAATATTTGCTTTATATAAGGAGGGTGGTTTGAGTCTTGAATAGGGCATTTAAAAACAGCATATTGTTGAGAACCATTACTATAGTTATTGGGCTTTATACCAAGTTGCTCATTAAATTCTTTATGCCATACTCTAAGGAATTCGTTGGATCCTGTGATTTTCTCTTCTGCAGAATTAAACGGTGAGAATACTTGTTTTCCTGCCATTCTTTCCAGAATATCTTTTTGAAAAATCTCTCTTTCTCTACATATATAATATTCCCAATTAATAGATACAGAAGAATGTTTAAAGTCTTTAAAGAGCAACTGATAAAGCTCATCTATCAATAATCTATTTTCCTTTAATAAGAAAATTGCCATAGCTACCATCCTTAAAAGGTTATCTTCATTAATTATGGTGCTTAAAGGAAAATTCTAAACACAACTTGTGAATTTTCAAGGATAAATGTTTCCTTTTTGAATATCTCTATAAGTAAAATACAATGACTTATGCTTATTACTATTTGGAGTTATGTTATTCTTTTATTTGGTTCTTAAGAAAAGATTTCAATAGTGTCTACTCAATCCGAGCATTGAATAAATAGCAAAGGATTCAAAGTTTTCAGTATCCCAATAGGGTCGTTTATAAAATAAATGAAAATATTTAAAATTACTCTTTAAATGCGATAACGCACACATTGGTATATAATTAAAGAATGTGATAACGCATGTAAAGGAGGAAACAATATGTTAGAGAATGTAATTGGGGTTGAAGAGGCTGCAGAAAAATGGGATCTATCTGCTGGTTATATTAAGAACCTTTGTGCTGAAGGTAAAATCAGGGCTAAAAAAATCGGGAAGACATGGGTTATTGATCGAACTCAAGAAAAGCCCAATATCGATTTAACAAAGGAAAAAGATAATATTTTCACCAGTAAAAGCGAAAATCGATTTTTCTTAAAGAGTGAATTCGAACTGTTAGGGTATGACTTTGATTTTAAAGCATTGGAAGAGCTGACATCCGAAGATTTCTCAAAACAAATTGAGGATATTGTTGATATGATTCCCGTTAAAACCTTCAGTTATAAAATTCGTGACCACCACTCTTTCAAGTTTATTCATATGTATTTCTATACTGAATATTTCCGAAAAGAAGATTTTTCCATCATAAAGGCTTCATTTTCAAAAGAGCATGTTGGAAATGACTATATAAACATAATCAAAGTAAAAAAACTGGACTTTGATGCCCTCGGTATGACAATTGCCTATAAATAATAATTGTCCTAAGGATGGAGACCCATGAGTGAAAAAATTTAATCCAAGAATACGAAAATATCATTCACTCTAACCTTTCTCAGGATAAGAAAACGCGTTTGTTAACCGAGTTAATGAAAGCTTTGCACCATGACATAATTTTATCATGTTGCAAGCTTTCTACTATGTACGTATAAAGAATGTATTGTCCAATTCCCATTTATCTATGTAGAGAAGCCATGGTGGTTTTGTTCAACTACATATTGACATTTTATTTAGGGTTATGGAAACAATAAAAAGAAAGCAATAAACACTGACTTTAATTAACTATATAGCAGGTGAATTTGTATGGATATAATCAACACATTTGCATTTAAAGGAGAACTTTTAATATTAAAGGAACAGTTGATTAACCTAGGACTATCACTCCAAGATGGGAAAATCTCAAAAGAAGATTCAGTAAAACAAGTAGCTAGATGTATTGATTCTTTAGATGATATTGAAACATTAATTAAGTTTAATTATTATGAGGGTTAATCAAATTCTTGACATTAAAAGAGATTATTAATATCTTGCCCTTAGAACGAATATTGCTTAGAACAGGGAGTAGAATTAAATTTCTTTTAGCCACCGGGATAGCCACTTAATAATCCGGAGAAGATCCATAAAGCAGATTGACCGATAAGGTTCACTTAATGAAAAGAAAACCAAATCAAAAGGATTTTCCTATGCTGAACATGCAACTCTTATATGCAGGAACTTTATGAGATTACTTTCACTTATTAAGACTTCTTCTTTCCAAAGACTTCATCTTTTTTATTACTTCTCCAGCTGAAAATGCTGTAAGAAAGTTATCGCCCTTATGGAGAATGGTCATTTCTTTTTTAAGAAATTCCCACTCAGATAAACCTGTCTTGTTTTCAATGAGCTCACCTTCACAATCATCACATAGCTGCAGATCCCAGTCTTCCATAATTTCTATATCTGTTTCATGAAAATTGACATCACAATTTAAGCACTTCACTATTCAATCCCCTTCTCTCTATATAGTCCTCCTGCAAAAGGAGTCCTTCAGTTTGTCTATTTCCTCCCTACTTTATCACTTTGCCAGTAGTTTTAAGCTCTCGTCAATAAGTGTATACTAAAAATATTCTATACAATTTGTAAATCCCCTCTTGTATAATAGGAAAACACTTAAAGATTTTAAGTAAAGATGAAATGAGGTATATAAATGAAATGGGAGAATAGGCCACAAATTAGTGAATATCATCCATTTAAAAAAGAATATGAAGAATTATGTAGTATGAGCCGTGATGAATTATTAAAAGCAATTAAAATTCATATAGACGATTACTTCGAGATAAAATCTAAAAGAAAAAATCAGGAAGTATCCCATGTGAGTGATTTTATTATGGAAAAGTGGCACGAAAACTCAATTGAGACGTTCTATTGGAAATTTATAAATAAAGAAACAAAAGTAACAGAAGAATAAGACAGAGCTTTAGAATTACAACTTAACGCTCATGATATATAATTATAAGTTATGATACCTATTAATACCTTTATAATGTATAAAAAGAATAAAGTGTCATAACTTTTAAGTTTTGACACTTTATTTCATGATTTCATATAGGTATTATCTCAATTCTTCATTCAAAGGTATGATAACTTGATCTAATGTTTTTCTCCACTGACGCTTCATTTCTGGTCCGTATTTTAATGGTTTTGCGTCTGGATGTATAGCTTTAAACTTATCAAATTGCTTGCTATTGATGATCCCGCCAATATTCGGAATAGGCTCTGAGCCAATCTCATATTGAACAGCAGAGGAATATAGCTCATTTCCCTCCACAAACCAAGTGTTCGCAAATTCTTCAATGGCTTTATGATAGGATTGGGTGAAGAAGCGCCTTTTCACTGCAAAGATATCTTCTTTTATATCAATCTCTTTGGAGTCAATGCCATTTAAAATGGTATGGTATACATTCTTCACAATATCTGATTTATTCAACTTTTGAAGGGCTTTTTCAATTTCTTCACGGATCCCTTGATTATTGGCTGAGTACGTTTCTAATAGACGGTCAATATAGGTGGAGTCTATATCATAGATCTTAATCGCATTTTCTCCATAAAACTCGATGCCTGAGAAATCAGGGTTCGTGCCATCGCCACCTTCTTCCACGAGCGATCCTTTCACCGTGTTGTACACCCCAATATACTCTTCCAAAGTCTTCACCTGTTCTTGAAGGGCCTTTGATTTCTCCATCTCATCGTTGTAATCGTCATAGGTCACTAACGCTTCAAACGCATTATTCAGCTCTTGAAAGGCTGTTACAAATTCGATTCGTTTTTCAAGGGGAGAATGCTCATCAATATCTGTAGGGTTTGGCACTAACGTTTGCAATGATTTGTGGGCCTTTTTAAAGCGTTTTTTGGATTCGTCATACGTCGGATACACCAGCTTCGATTCATCGTTTTTATTTGAGTATAACTTCGTCGCATCCTGCACGTTTCGTTCCATGGTTGAAGGTTTTCGGAATGTGACGATCAATCCCTTCGATTTACCAGGATAGGTTCGATTCGTACGGGAGAACGCTTGAATCAAGTTGGCATAGCTTAAGTTCCGATCAACAAATAACGTCTGGATGGTCGGGGCATCAAACCCCGTCAATAAACGATCCACCACGATCACAAGGTCGATCTGCTTCCCAAACTCCTTGAACTCTGCTTTTTTACGGGCAAGGCGGTTATTGATATCCCCATTGTATCGTTCGATATCTTCAATCGACCAGGCTGTATCATAATAACCATTGTACTCTTTGATGATTTGGTTCATTTCATCTTGTGTCTCTTTTGAGGTTTCCTCATTTTCCTGTAATGAATAGGTGATCGCAATTCGAGGGAAGTCAGGGTCTTCTATCGTGCGGCCTTTCCGGATCGGGTGGCCCCAAAATTCATGTTCAATCCAATCAGGATTTTTTGTCATGGCTTTAATCGTATGATAATATCGCTTGGCCATATCAATAGAACTTGTGGTTAAAATGGCGGATTTTTGCGGACGGCCATTTTCAAAATCAAATTTCGTGTAGGCGTTATCCGGCCGGAAGATTTTATTGATAACCTTATGAATATGTTCTTCACTTTCAAACGAAGCGTTTGGAATATAGGTTTCTTTCTCTATCCCATCCATACCATCGATCATTTCATTAAGCTCATCGTCCGTACAGTCTGCGTATTTTTCATTTAGACGCAGTTGCTCAAAGATATAATTGTAAAGGGAAGTGGATTCAATCGTATCTTCGTGTTCGACTTGGAACCCTAAAACCGAACCATCCTCTAACGCGTTTTTAATGGTATACGTATGAAGAATTTCTCCATATTGGTCACGAGTGGTCCGAGCTAACTGACCCTTCGCTTGTTTTTTATTTTCATTGAAGATCGGTGTCCCCGTGAATCCAAACCATGTCGAGTTCGGAAAAAATTCTTTGATGGCCTCCATTCCTTCTGCACTTAGCGCCCTGTGACATTCATCCACCACGAATACAATGTGCTGCCCGATCAACTTCTTGAACCGTTGAGATCCGTTTTTTTCTTCCTGTTTTTGAGCAAATCGCAAAGCAGCCTCCAGCTTTTGGCGCGTCGTGATAATGACGGTATTGGAATTGCTGTCGGATAGAAGGGTCTCACTTAACTTCTTTGAACTCTCGGTTCCCACAATTAAGCTGTTGGACTTCGCCGTACCGGACGAGATACCCGTATTGAACTCGGAGGCGAATTTGGTGAACTCGGTTGTCGTCTGATTGTCCAAATCTTTCCGGTCAATGATCATAATGGTACGATCCACACCCGGTTTACGTGCTAATAGCTTCGTAGAAACAAAACTCGTTAGCGTTTTCCCTGAACCCGTTGCATGCCATACGAATCCTGACTCGTGTTTCATCGCTGAAGTGAACAATGCTTCAATGGCGTGAATTTGATACGGATGCAAGACCATTAGCGCTTTATTGTCCTGATCTTCACTGACAATGGTATAATTGGCGATCAGTCGATGAGCATCCGGGATATTTAAGACCTGTTTGACGAATTCATACAGATTCTCTACTTTTCGATTATCCGTCGTGCGCCAGCTAAACACGAATTTCTTATGCATATCTTTTGGCATCGCATTGGCAAAATAACGCGTCGTCTGTTCATTCGAGATCACAAAGAGCTGAAGCGTCGAAAAAATGTTATTGCGAAACATCCCTTCCTCCGCGTATTTCTTGATTTGATTGTAAGCCTGGAATACGCCATCTTTGGCACTGACTTGTTTCAATTCAATCTGAACAATAGGTAGCCCGTTTATAAGAAGTGTTACATCAAACCGGCGATCACGGCCATCCGCATTTACCTTTTGTTTCGCAATCTGGTGAACGATTTCGTATGTAGAGATGCCTCCACCAATGTCATGATTCGAATACAACACTAATGACATGGAACCGAGAGATGCCTCTTCGCGTTCAATCGTTATGCGGGCAATTCCGTTCTCCCCCTTCAGCCACCTGGCAGCATCAAATGGTGTCTGTGTTTTAGAAAGCAACTCGGTCTTAATTGTCTCAAACTCTTTATCCGAAATGGGGTGTTCCCCTATTTCGGATAAGTTATTTCGAGTAATGATTTTGCGTAAGTTCTTCCAAAGGTCTTCTTCCGACTTTAAGTCCGGACGATAGTTCCACTGATTATGCCCTTCCCCCAGCACTTCAATCAATCGACGTTCCACTGCCAGTTCATCATTATGAGCGATTTTCGTCACGTTTCTCCCTCTTTTCTATCCATTTAAACTAACATCTTATGCAGAAATGCTTTTTTCGTTTCTTTTAAGGCATCTAATTCACGGTAATGAAGAGCGATAGTCTCGTCTAGTTGTTTAAAAAATCTACCAATAATGGTTTGTTCCTCAAAGTTTGGTAATGAGATTGGTGTTTTTTTTCCGCTATCAATTGTATAAGTCCCAACAGTCCCAATTCCAGCTACATCACGTATGTACTTCTGGATTTTATTATTTATAAAAGAATAGTAGAAGAAATCCCCTTGGATTGTCTGATTATTTTTAAACCAAATAATATTCCCATCTTTAAAGTAGATAGGTTTGTCATCAGAAATTAACATAGGCACTCCAATTGACCCAACACCAGTTACCAACAAATCCCCTTGAGTAACTTCACCTGATAACTTAGAATATTCATTATATTTATCAACTGATATATACAAATAATCACTTGGTTCCTCATTTTTCGAAGCTGCCACTATATCTCTTGCTCTTAAAAATCTAACTCCGCTCTCCCTCCAATCTGATTGGTGAATTCTCTTTACAGAGGTAACATCCATCATTTCACCCAACTTACGAACTTCCCAATCCCCCGTAAAACCTGGAAAACGAACCTCTGGCACAGACTCGCCTTCTCTTGGAAACATCTTTTGCAAGAATCCTTGTTTGGTTTGATTCAAAGTGGTTAGTTCTTGTTGATGAAGAGTGATCGTTTGGTCTAGTTGTTTGAAAAAGTTACCGATTTTAGTTTGTTCATCAATTGTGGGAAGAAAAAACCTATAAGTTTGTAGAACTTTGTAATACAAACGGACTCTAGTGCCACCTTTTTTTTGCATATGGGAAAAGTTAGCAAAGTTGGATGAAAAGTTTAAATTTCTTAAAATAAACTCATCATTTGCTTCTTCATTTGTTGTAAATACCGGATACTCTTTACTGACCAGAATAGGGGTTCCCATATCATTTTTATTGAAATGGAAAGTTGAGTCATCAGACATATGACGGTACGTAATATAGTTTTCTGGAACGAGATGAAAATCCAATGTGCTATCTATTCCACTTCTTTCTCCATTGAAATACTCCGTTTGGAGAAATAATCCTTTTCTTGATGAAGTAGCAATTGGGTACACATCTCCTTTTGTCAATTCATTGTGTTCCTTTAAAACATCCCCTAGCTTACGCTCTATCCAATCTGTTTTAAATTCTGAAAAACGAATTTCAGGTTTTTTCTTACTTTCCACGATTAAACACCTCTAATGCACCTTTAATCCATTCAGCGTTTTCTTCATCATATTGTAATGATGAAATCATGTCATATAGACTAGATTCCAGTTCTTTTTTTTCTTTTCGGATGCCTTTAATACTTGCTCCAATCGCAGCCATATCCACTTCTTCTTCTTCCTCAAACGTATCGACGTATCGAGGTATGTTTAAGTTAAATTCATTCTCTTTAATCTCATCAAAGCTCGCAACGTGGGCATACTTCTCTACATTTTCTCGATTTCTGTACGTATCGACAATCTTATCCAGATTTTCATGAGAAAGTTTGTTTTGGTTCTTTCCTTTAACAAACTCTTTACTCGCATCGATAAAGAGAACATCGCGCGTTTCACGATTTTTCTTCAGGATAATCACGGTTGTTGGAATGGATGTTCCAAAAAATAGGTTTCCTGGCATGCCAATCACCGCGTCAATACTTCCATCTTCCAACAGCTTCTTCCGAATGACACCTTCTGCAGCCCCACGGAACAGGACCCCATGTGGCAAGACGATGGCCATCGTTCCGGAATCCTTCAAGTGATAGAACCCGTGTAACAGGAAGGCAAAGTCTGCTTTTGATTTTGGCGCTAGCTTTCCGTAACGGTTAAAGCGAGAATCATCTAAAAACGTATCATCTGCTGACCATTTTGCCGAATACGGAGGATTCATTAAAACAGAATCAAACGTATATGGTTCATCTGTTGGCCAGTCCTTGTTCAGTGTATCTCCATTACGTACACGCATATCTTCTTTATTCACCCCATGCAAAATCAAGTTCATTTTTGCCAGGTTAAAGGTGGTGGTATTCAATTCCTGTCCGTGATACTTCACGCTGTCCGGGTAGTTGATGTAGTTCCTGATATTTAACATCAACGAACCCGATCCCATGGTGGGGTCAAATACGCTGAACAACTTTTTGTCTTCCTGGCCCATCGCCGCAATACGTGCCATCATATCCGATACTTCATGAGGCGTGTAGAATTCTCCTGCTTTCTTTCCAGCTTCTGATGCAAATTGACTGATCAGGAATTCATAGGCATCCCCGATGACATCACCGCCATGCCCCATTAAGTCCACATGATTGAGCTTTTTCAGAACCTCAGTAATGGTAATGTTTCGCTGCTGATCATCCGATCCTAATTTTTTCGATTTCAGATCGACATCATCAAACAATCCATTAAACTGATCGTATTTGGTTGCCAGATCCATAAATGCTTTATGTAAGTCCGTTAATTGAAACGTGTTTTGTTTCGCCTGATCGGCTAATACATTAAATAAGTGTCCTGGCACAATATCATAACCGAGTGTATCAACCAACGTTTCGTTCAGGTCACCTTTGATTTCTTCGTCTTCATACAAGCCCCTGTATAATTGAGTTTGTTTTTCCTGGGTATTGTATTCCTCAAGTGACTCATCGGCTATGACCACCACTTTTTCCAGTAATCTATCCGATAAGTACTTGTAAAAAATCAATCCCAATAAGTAGTTTTTGTATTCGGAGGCATCCATCTTGCTTCGCAAGTTGTCTGCGGCACTGAATAATTTTTGGTTTAACGTTGCCATGTTGTATTCCCCACTTCTTTTTATTAGTCTAATGATCTAGTTTTCTCAACATTTCTAAATACAGCTGTTCTTCAAGCTTTGCTTGTTGCTTTACCAACGCTTGCTGCTTTCTCAAGAAGAAATAAGCTTTTCCAATGGTTCGTTGCTTCTCAAGGGGTGGTAACTTGATTTCCAACTCTTTTAATATCGCCGGTGTTAATTTTGGTACAGTGCTTCCTTGCATCGAAATGGCCATTTGCTTTTTCATTGCATACGATTCATTCAACACATAACATAAGTAGCTACTCTCCAATTCATCATGTTCGATAATAAGTTTCGCAAAATTTTGGTTAAGGATTTTCCCTTGGTTTATGTCACTCACTATCCCAGCTTTAGAACTTACAAAGCTAAAAACAAGCTCTCCAACATTACTCAAATAACCGCCTATGTGATTAGAATTATTATTAAAAGTCTCTTTTGAGTCTAGAAATAAGCCCTCTAAATCGTTTATTAGATCCTCGTATGTATAAGCAACTAATGATAGATCGTTTTTATCGTTTCCCCTGGAAAGGTTTCTACCAATTTTAACTGTTACAATATCTTCAAGTTTCATATCCCGCCCTCTTCAAAAGTATTTTTTTTAAAGTACATATAAATCATACCAATTTAATAGTAACCGGTCAACAAATTCTATTGTATTTTTTAAAAAGTACAGTAAATTTCATATAATCCTAAAAGTAGTTGTCTAATTTCGTGTCGATATAAACCTTTTATTAGAATTGTTTTAACCTACCCATAGCATTCAACAAGAATTATCTTATTACAAAAGCTTTAAATTCACCCTGATGATTTTGTACAATTAAATAGTATCCGCCTCCACTGAACTGTTGACTCTCGCTTACCTCGGTATTCCTCCGAGAATTCATTGGTCAATTTTCAAATTGATTACAGTTCACAATACAAAAGATTAGGAAGTGAAAGTATGTGTAGCGATGAATTCAAAAAAAAAGCGGAAGAATTAACTGCTCTATTAAAAGCTAGTGCCTCCGATCAGGAACTTTATAAATTTATTGAACAAATTGTGCTGAATGATCCAGAATATTTATGTACAGAGGAGAGAACAATAAAAAAGTTAAAGTTAAAACTAGAACCTCAATCAGTCGATCATAAGATGATGCAAGAATACCTTCCTGAAAAGTGGGAAATTATCCGTAATGATGGACGACTTTTATATTCTGATGAAGACATTCAAAAGGTAATAATATTGCTGACTTTTAATATCGGTGTTAAAAAGAGCTTAGACGTTATTCCTATTGAATTAATTGAAAGATACCTTCAACAAAAAGTAACTAAAGGTGAGGAGGAACAGGAATAATTGATTATGAGATTATAAAGGAATTCGCGATAACCCAAGCTGAAGATATGGAGAAAATAATAAGCGTGATGATGTGTCTTAAGGAGGTGAGGAAAATGCCAGGTAAATTACCTATACCACGTAACCCCAATAAACGACCTTGTGTAGCTAGAAACATTACATTTCCAGTTCAAAAAGAAAATGAATACTGGATACGATTACTCTCTAGCAAAAACAGAATTAATTAAAATGGAAAAGGGTAATTTAAAGTTAGTTCAGTCGCTTCATTGTATATAAATCAGCACTTTTTAGCACTGTAAATCGCAGAGGTGTTTTCGTTAGTTTACTAACATTTTATAATGTAATAACAATAAATTAGCATAGCGATAGCACCTTAATAACTTCTTGACAAAGGATGTCGATAAGAAGTTATTAAGGTGCTATTCAGGTTTTTTCTTTTATTAAAGACATGATATAATATAACTATATTAGTTTTAATTGATTATTTTGTTAACGACCGAGAGGTTGTTTTTGCAATGTGAAGTCCTCTGGAGAGGAATTTCAACAAAAATTAATAATCAAGCGATTATTCAAACATGGTTCATTTAGAGCGATGTTATTTTTTATGATCAAATGGCTCGTTAACAATAAATAAAAAGAAAAGTAGATCTACTCGCTCTACTACGAAATTCTTTTTATTATTGTGAATCAGTATTTTAAATGCCTGATGAACACTATCGGGTTACGCCATACCAACAGATATACTACACGGACCGTTACCATAAATGTACCTAAGGAGCATTTTCAGAACAGCTCGTTCTGCAACCTTAGTGAGTTCGTAAGAGAGCGTATTCTTCAGATTCTATGTCTCCAGGGTCAAATCCCTCACCCACACTATTTATATGATGGGTAAAATACCTGTCTACCTTTAAATCAACAAATTCAATCTCACCTTCCTTGCAATATAAGTTAGATGTTTTATAGTATGATTGAAAAGTCTTTTCTGTTATATTCATTGTTACATTTTTGAGTTGCTTTTCTTTGTAATTAAAGTATTTCCTTGCTCGCTTTTCTAAATTTACCCTGTCAGTTCTTTCTTCTCTTCTTTTGACAGCTTGAGTCCAAGCATAACATGCTTCATTTCTGGTTTTATCAGAGTAAGCAAGAACTTGAATTTTTAGTTTTACTGAGATCCATTGAAAACAAATGATTCGTTGTAAAGCAGTTATAATGTGGTTGTAGCGAGATGCAGATGTGTTTGGGAAGTGGAATATTGCGATGTGGAACTCATAATCAGGTTGAAAATAACCTTTACCTTTTTCTGTCGGAACTACCTTAGTTACATATACGTCACTTTTCTCTAATGTCTCAAATGCTGCTCTGGTTATTTTTGATACATACTTTTTTTTCGCCTCGATGCTAGCACTCTTAAACTTTTCTTCAAAACTGCCATCAATTAAAGGAACATCTTTCTCGATTATTGATTGGCTAGCTTTAACTTTCCTCCTAAACCCAGCATACTTTCTCTTGTTTTTAGTCCCTTCCTGTAGCTCTTTAATCATCCAAAAAAAACAGTTGATATGATAGTCAAACGGAGTTGCTCGTTCGAATTCTTTCGGAAGAAACTTAGGAATAAAATCAAACTCATTAACCAGAAGGGTCTTGTATTTCAACCAATACTCTGTTTTCATAACACCTCGAAGCATATTCTGCTCTTTGGGGTTATAGTCTAATCGCACTTTTTTCTCATCTAAGAAGTTGATCTCAGAGTAGCTGAACGCTCTAGAGATAGGGAAAATACAATGACTACCCTTATAAAACTTTTTGGCAAGAAAATAATACTCTTTATTTTTAGCTACTTCATGCTTTTTCTTTTTTATATTTTCTTCTTCATCCATTTTTACAAGTGTATCCAAACGATAACGAGCTTGACTTTCACTTAAATCAAAAATCTGGCGAAATTGCGCTTTCACCATACAATTTAAGTGATGCGTGATCAGATAAACGAAATTGTGATAATCTTTCATAATGAAAAAGTAAAGATTTGGTTTAATACTCATATTAATAATGTCTGCATTCATAGTAACAGCTGGCACATTTTTATTATGTCGCACATCTCGTATTGTCACCTTTTTAGGTTCATACATAAAGTTTTTCCTCCCTCTTCTATAAGGGCCTTGTCAAATGAGACAGAGCCTTTCGTTAATGTTAATAAACATGAATACCATCTAAAAACTCTCGGCTGAACTCTACCTTTTGCTCGATATCTTGATCACTGTAATTTTTGGTAGTAATCTCGATAGCTATAACTCCTCTTTCCGTTAGGTAGGCTGCATCTGGCGTTGCCTGGAACTTACCTTTATCGTGAGCGTTAATCATTCTATCCTTAAAATCTTCATATTCCGGCCTTTGAGATGCAACTTCCAGTAATTCTTTCTCCGTGATCCACTTCTCCTTACCTTTATCAGAAAACGATAGATACACCTGTGAAAGTTTATGATCGTGTTGAAAGTTTTTAAAATTGCTACTGTATCTATGTCCCATTCCTAATTTCTCGCATTCTTTTATCCCTTTCTTATCTATATATATTTTTTCTTCATAGATTTTTATTAAGCGTGTATTCTCCATTTGTTTCAATCGAGCATCGTTAATTTTAAAGTGTTCTTTCATCTGTTCTTTTGTTAAAACTCCGACTCTCCATAATCCTTTCAAACTATTTGTCTCGCTTGGTCTCAACTTACTTACATAGCGTCTTGGTGCCATTTTATCTTAACCTCCTTAAAATACAAAAACACCACATAGGCTTTAAACCCATGTGGTGCTCCCACTCTTATTGATATTGATTATAAATATGCTTAACTGACTAGGCGGTAAAAGCTGATTCCCCCCTTACAAGGCTAGTTTTTGAGATGCGACAGCATCTCCCTCGCCGTTTGGGGGCGATGACCCCAAGCCCCACTGGCAGGTGGCTCCCAGCAGGGTTCCTTCGCTTTGAGACTCGGACCGGCACCAGCCGGTGAGCCTCCACGAGAAACAAGCGAAGCGAAGTTTCTCGTGGAGGCGAGTTCCAAGACAAGCGAGGAACGAGCAAAGTCTTGGAATCCGAAGTCGGCTAGGAAGAAACAAATAAGGAACAATGGCGAAGCCGAGTGACGAAGTTTGTTTCTTCCGTAGCTAGCGAAGGAACCCTGCTTTTTAGGTGTCACACTCCCGTAATGGAAGAAGAGCAACAAACGCCTATATAGTGAGCATTTTCGCATTGCGAAAATGCTCATCGGTTCTGCGGGGGGCGACTACTAGTACCGTGCATACAATATGCAATGGCTTATACCGATATTATAGCAACTTTTTGGAATTGAATGAAAGTAAATCCACGTGGATTTTGGTTTTGTAGAAACTGGTGCGAAGAGCCGTCTATTTTCATTGTTCCGAAGGAACAATCTTTATAATATGTTATTTGGATGGATTTACGGAACATATACTCCTAGTACATTTATAAACCTTCATTATCAGAACAAAGGTAACTAATAAAAACAGAGCACCTAATAGGCGCTCTGCTCTTTTAATGAACCACACTGTAACTTGTAATAACACCAGGAAACCAATGCTTCGTTTTGATTAATCCAAACTGGTACAACGCGTGGCAATAAATCATTCGGGCAATCGCTTCAAAACCAATTGAATCGATATCGTGACAGTCCACCCTAAATACTTTCCACCCTCGTTGCATCAGTAAGAATGAATCTCGGCGCTTATCATACTCCTCAACATGATCTGGACCATCAATCTCATATGCTATCTTGTTTTGACCATGCAAGCTAATGAAACCGATATCCAGTGAAGAACGAGAAACACTGACTTCTGGAAAGGGACCGTCAAACCTATTCTCACCAAAGCCGAGTTTGTATAACTGGGTATACAATTCCAACTGTGTGAAGCTTGGTTTTGGTACCCAAACATCATTATATTTGTCTCCTGGAAACTGTACTTCTTCGAACATTTGAACCATTCCTTTCAGTTTTGGGATGGTTCTCCCGTCCGGTTTCTCCTTATGACATACCTTATGTCTTTTTCTCTACAATACTATGATATTAGCAATATAAAAAAATATTACATTTTTACATAATTCAGGTTAGAAATGATTTCTTTCACTAAAACCAATTTTCAAGCACACCTGCAATTTATAAATTTCTAAAGATAAAATTAAAAAAGAACCGTAAAATTTTTCACCTATAGTATCCATCCTAAATACTGTTTTATATAATAACTCCATCATGAAGAGAGAAAACTCTCATCGCTCCATGTTTTAAATTCTATTTCAACATTTTTATCGCCTATAATATCCATCCTTCAAAAACTTTTTTATAATTATCACCAATAAGGTCCAATGAGACAAAGATTACTACAGATAGAATAAATTACTCACTAAAGAGGGGGAAATAAATTGATTAATATCACAATCGATCAAGAAGAAGTTCGAGAACATTATATGAAAAAGATTGAAGAAAAAATGAATGAAATTGATGGGGAGTTAGTGTATTGGGATAGTAAAGAATTAATGCGCAGGACCTGCATGAGTTGGAATACTATTCAGAAAGAATTTTTCTTCCATCCTGAATTCCCAAAGTTCAAGCTAGGAGGAAAATGGTATTTTGATGCTCAGGATACAAAAATGTTTTTACTTCATTGGTTACGTGATAGGAGTTTGTGAGAAATTCAGAAAGAAATTTTGGGGATTATGTAAAAGGCAGAAGACATAAATAATGTTGTTTTATAGGTCAAAAAAAAAAGAAAGAATGGGTGAATAAAATGGCTAGACCAACAAAAGTAGGATTAGAGTACTTTCCATTAGACGTAGACATTGAGCATGATGACAAGTTTGGGTTAGTGGTAGCAACTCATGGAATATTGGGGATAGGAATTGTAGTAAGACTCCTTATAAAAATATATAAGAAGTCATACTTCTATAAATGGGAAGAGCGTGAACAGTTAAGGTTTCCAGATAATACTGGTGTTGACATAAATCAAGTAAACGAAGTAATTAATACTTGTCTAAAGTGGGGATTCTTCGATAGAAATATGTTTGAAAAGTATAATATCCTTACTTCCCATGGCATTCAAATTAGATATTTGGAGGCTGTTAAAAGGAGAAAAGAAGTAGAAGTCTATAAAGAATATTGTCTTTTAAGCAAAAAAGAAATTAATGAATGCGATAACATAGTTATTGTAAACCTAAACTTTGATAATGACACCATCTATCTCCAAAGTAAAGTAGAAGAAAGTAAATTAGAGGATAGTGAAGTAGAGGATAGTGAAGTAGATTTAGAAAGCAACAAAATAAATAAAATTTACAACCATTACCTCTCCAAAAACGTAATCAATCATAAAAAGCTAACGAATGAAATTAAAAATGAAGTAAGGGCAAGGTTAAAGGATTACAGTGTTGATGAATTAATTAAAGCAATAGATAACTATTCTCTAGTATTCTTTAGTAACCTTCATTATTTTGACCATAAATATCCATTAGGTGATTTAATGAGAGAAAAATCCATTAGTAAGTTTCTTGATGAATCTGATCCTATTAACAATTTCAAAGATAAAAATAAAGAAAAGAAAGGTGTAGTTCCAAATGGAGAACGAGCAGACGAACTCGATGCAGAATACAATTTCGACAGAGAATGCTCCTTGGGTTTCTAAGGGTCAGTTTCAATACTTAGTGTACGAAACTGATAAATGCAATTGCGGGAAAGAGTTCAATTCAGCTTACCTGCTTAGAATCCTCGATGGTATTGATGCTAGAGGTTATATAAAAGATATTTGCCCTGAATGTGAAGAAAAAGAACGATTAGAAGCAATTAGGGTATTAGAAGTCGAGGAATGTACCAAAAATTATTATAGCGAATCCCAACTTAACAATAAGTTAATTGAGGCATCATTTGATAACTTCAATCCTAAAAGTAATGATCAAGAGAGAGCGCTTAATATTGCCAAGCGTTATGCTACAAATTTTCAGCTTAAAAACCCAGTTGGTTTATTATTTTACGGTAATTACGGTACTGGCAAAAGTCATCTTGCTGCTTCAATTGCACGAAGCGTCTTAGAAATCCCCGTAGATACTATTTTCATACCTGTTCCAACACTGCTAACAAAAATAAAATCTACATTTGGAAACAAAAGTTATGAAACGGAAGCAAGTATCATCCATCAATTATCAAATGTAACATTGCTTATTATAGATGATATAGGTAGTGAGAATTCAACTGATTGGGTTGAAGAAAAGCTTTTTGAAATCATAGATAACAGAATTGGGAAACACACAATTTACTCAAGTAACCTTTCTCCTAAGGATCTTCAACAAAAACTTGGTGGAAGAATTTTTTCAAGACTATTAGAAGATGTTCAACCAGTAAAAATGTTTGGCGAGGATTATAGACTAAAGCACTTAAAAAAATAAAGCTGCTACACCTAAAAGAGCCGATAAAAAACAGTTATTCATTTTTTGTTTAAAGCACACCCAACACATACAATTTTATTAAGGGCTATTCAAATAGAGCACTCCCTTCTAAGGAGGAGATTTAGATGGCAACATATCGTAAACTTAAAAGCGGTAACTGGCAAGCAAGAGTATCAAAGGAGGGAAAGGAATTTAGTGTTGGTACGTTTCGCAGTAAAAAAGAGGCAGAAATAGCAGCAGCTAGAGTGGAGGAACGAATTTATTATGGACACACATTATCTGACAGAGAGATGCTGTTTGATGAGGTAGCAAATGAATGGTTGCAAGAGCACAAAAGACTCACCTTAAAAGAGTCAACCTTTAAGCAAATAGAGGTGGTGGTTCGCCTGCATATCCTACCTTATTTCGGCACTAGAAAAATAATGGGTATAAAACGCCCAGAAATTAAACGTTGGTTAAACAAATATGCTGAAGAGAAGAACAAAAAAGGGGATGATAAATATGCTTATGGTTCAAGGCTAAGATATCTATCAGTTTTAAAGGGGATTTTCCATTATGCTACTCATGAGTTAGAGATTCTGGAAAAAGACCCTACTCAAAAATTGAAAATCCCAGTAAAAGATAAAATCAATATCAATAAAGACATTAAATACTACAGTTTAAATGAATTAAATAAGCTCCTAGCCTTCATGGAGAATTATAATCACCGACGCTTTAAAGAATATCAGTTGTATTACATGTTAATACTCCTTTTAAGTAAAACAGGATTAAGAATTAGCGAGGCGCTTGCTCTTAGATGGACAGACATAACAGGAAACAAAATAAGGATAGAACGACAAACAAGTAGAGATGATAACAACAACTTAACCTTAACCTCCCTAAAGAACACGTCATCTTATAGAACGATTCAAATAGATGAAGTGCTAGTCACCGCTTTAAACGAATTCAAGAAAGATCAATATCAGGTTATTTTAAAATACAAGACATTTAAAAAGAATACTGAAGGAATTATCTTTCAAAACTTTTTGGGTAACTATTTGACACCCTCCACAGTTAGAGATTCAATACAAGAATATTGCCTCAAAGCTGGAGTGGAATATAAAGCCACGCATGTATTTAGACATACACACGCTGTACTCTTATTAGAAGCAGGAGCATCAATCAAATATGTGTCCAAAAGGTTAGGCCATGCTTCTATTAAAGTAACAGCAGATGATTATTTAGATATTACTGAAAAAATTGAAGAAGATGAATTAAAAAAGTTTGCCGAATACACAAAAAGATAAGGAGTCGGCACGACATCGGCACGACTCCTTATCTTTACTTTTTTTTCATCCAGAAACCCTAGAATTAAAAGGGGTTTTGGCTTTTATCCGATTGAACCTTCCATTTCGAACTTGATCAGGCGGTTCATTTCAACTGCGTATTCCATTGGAAGTTCTTTCGTGAATGGCTCGATGAAGCCCATTACGATCATTTCTGTTGCTTCTTCCTCTGAAATACCACGGCTCATAAGATAGAATAATTGTTCTTCGGATACTTTTGATACCTTCGCTTCGTGTTCTAACGAGATGTTATCGTTAAGGATTTCGTTGTAAGGGATCGTATCGGAAGTTGATTGGTTATCCATGATCAGCGTATCACACTCAATGTTTGAACGTGCGCCTTCTGCTTTACGGCCAAAGTGTACAATTCCACGGTACGTTACTTTCCCACCATGCTTGGAGATGGATTTAGAAACGATTGTAGAAGATGTATTTGGTGCCAGGTGAATCATTTTCGCTCCGGCATCCTGATGCTGGCCTTTACCCGCGAGTGCGATGGATAGTGTCATACCACGAGCGCCTTCACCTTTAAGGATAACCGCTGGGTATTTCATCGTTAATTTAGAACCGATGTTTCCATCTACCCATTCCATTGTTGCGTTCGCTTCACATACAGCACGTTTCGTTACCAGGTTGAACACGTTGTTCGCCCAGTTTTGAATCGTTGTATAACGGCAGTACGCATCTTTCTTGATGATGATTTCAACGACTGCAGAGTGAAGTGAGTTCGTTGTGTAAACCGGTGCTGTACACCCTTCGACATAGTGCACACTTGCACCTTCGTCGACGATGATCAGTGTACGCTCGAATTGACCCATGTTCTCTGAGTTAATACGGAAATACGCTTGAAGTGGTGTATCCACCTTGATTCCTTTAGGAACATAGATAAAAGATCCACCGGACCATACCGCTGAGTTAAGGGCAGCGAACTTGTTATCCGTTGGAGGAATAACCTTCGCCCAGTGCTCGCGGAAAAGCTCTTCATTCTCTTTAAGGGCAGAATCTGTATCTTTAAAAACGATCCCCATGTCTTCAAGATCCGATTGCATGTTGTGATAGACAACTTCTGACTCATACTGAGCAGAAACCCCTGCAAGATACTTTTGCTCAGCTTCCGGAATACCTAATTTATCAAACGTTTGCTTGATTTCTTCAGGTACTTCATCCCAGCTGCGCTCTGACTTTTCAGAAGGTTTCACATAGTAAGTGATCTCATCGAAGTTCAGTTCCTGCATGTCTCCGCCCCATTGAGGCATAGACATATTATAAAAATGCTCAAGTGACTTCAAACGGAAATCAAGCATCCACTTAGGCTCATCTTTCATACGAGAAATTTCTTCAACGATTTCTCGCGTCAAACCACGTTTAGAACGGAAAATCGATACGTCTTTATCGCTAAAGCCATATTTATAGTCTCCGATCTCAGGCATCTTCTTTGCCATGTTGATTCCTCCATTCTTAGATAGAGTCGGAGAAGAGCTTATTCCTGCTCTTCTTCCTGCACTCCTTTTTCCATCGCTTTCCAGGCTAGTGTCGCACATTTGATACGTGCCGGAAATTTCGCGACTCCTTGTAATGCTTCTATATCTCCTAAATCCACATCGTCGTCATAATCATTGCCCTGCATCATATCAGAGAAGATTTTGGAGAGCTTGAGTGCCTTCTCGATCTCTTTTCCCTTGACCGCCTGTGTCATCATGGACGCAGAAGCCATGGAGATGGAACAACCTTCTCCGTCGAACTTCGCATCCTGAACGACACCATCTTCAACCTTTAACGTAAGGTGAATACGGTCTCCACATGTAGGGTTATTCATATCGATGGTAAAGCTTCCATCCTCTAAAGAACCTTTATTACGTGGATTTTTATAATGATCCATGATGACTTGTCGATATAACTGATCTAAATTATTAAAAGACATCGCTGAAAAACTCCTTTGTCTTCACCAGGCCGGCAACAAGTTTATCAATATCTTCTTCTGTGTTGTAAAGATAAAAGCTGGCACGTGCCGTTGCGGATACGTTCAACCACTTCATCAACGGTTGTGCACAGTGATGACCAGCGCGAACGGCAATCCCTTCAGCATCAAGTACGGTTGCCACATCATGCGGATGAACATCATCAATGTTAAACGTAACAAGACCTGCCCGTTTTCCGGGATCACTTGGTCCGAAAATTTTCATGCCTTCGACTTCATTCATTTTCTCCAATGCATAAGCCGCAAGCTTATGTTCATGTTCTTCAATGTTATGAAGTCCTACTTCTTCAAGGAAATCAATCGCAGCTCCAAGTCCAATGGCACCTGCAATGATCGGTGTACCACCTTCAAACTTCCACGGTAGCTCTTTCCAAGTGGATTCCTGAAGTCCGACAAAGTCGATCATTTCTCCACCAAATTCTACCGGTTCCATTTTGTTCAGGTGTTTTTTCTTACCGTAAAGGACTCCGATCCCTGTAGGACCTACCATCTTATGACCTGAAAAGGCAAAGAAATCACAGTCAAGATCTTGCACGTCGACTTTCATATGTGGAGCAGCCTGTGCTCCGTCAACGACCATGACTGCTCCATTTTCATGAGCAACCCTGGTGATTTCTTTAATTGGATTCATTGTACCAAGCACGTTTGAAACCATCATGATGGAAACAATTTTCGTTTGTGATGTCACAGTCGCTCGTACATCTTCAATCGTAATCGTGCCATCTTCCTGAAGAGGAACATATTTTAATGCAGCTCCGGTTTCTTTGGCTAACTGCTGCCAAGGAATGATATTGCTGTGATGCTCCATGTGAGTGATCACAATTTCATCCCCCTCGGTTAGGTTGGCGCGACCGTAGCTTGCTGCAACGGTATTGATTGCGGTTGTCGTACCACGGGTAAAAATTACTTCTTGAGTCGAGGAAGCGTTGATGAAATTGCGGACCTTTTCACGGGCACCTTCATAACCATCTGTCGCTCTCGTCCCAAGGGTGTGGACTCCCCGGTGAACATTTGAATTATATCCACGATAATAATCGTTCACTGCTTCTATGACGGAAACAGGCTTTTGAGAGGTTGCGGCACTATCAAGATAAACGAGTGGATGGCCATTTACTTCCTGGTCGAGAATCGGAAATTGTTTGCGAATCTCTTTTACATCCATTAGTTTACTTTCCTTTCAATTACCTCAACCAGCTGTTTCTTGACTCCTTCGATCGGCAATTGTTTTACCACTGGAGCCAGGAAGCCGTGAATCACAAGACGTTCAGCTTCATGCTGAGGAATCCCGCGGCTCATCAAATAGTAAAGTTGAAGTGGATCCACTCGCCCTACTGAAGCAGCGTGTCCTGCCGTTACGTCATCTTCATCAATGAGAAGGATCGGGTTTGCATCCCCTCGTGCTTTTTCGCTAAGCATCAATACGCGTGATTCCTGCTCGGCGTTTGATTTGGAAGCACCATGTTCAATCTTACCGATACCGTTGAAGATAGAAGATGATTCGTCCTTCATGACGCCATGCTTAAGGATGTATCCTTCAGAATTTTTACCGTAGTGAACAACCTTTGTCGTAAAGTTCTGTTTCTGTTTCCCGCGTCCAACGACTACGGTTTTCGTATCGCCATAAGAGCCATCGCCCATAAGGTTCGTGACGTTTTCAGAAACGGTGTCCCCATCGTTCATCAATCCCAGTGCCCACTCGATGCGTGCATCTCTTGCAGCTATTCCACGACGGTTTACGTAAGTCGTGATTCCGCTTGAGAGGTTATCCACTGCACCGTATGCCACTTTCGCATTATCCTTCGCCAACACTTCCGTTACGATGTTATAGACACCATCTTCCACATCTGTGGTGGAAATATAGTTTTCAACATATGTCACAGAACTGTTATCCTCAGCTACCACCAATACATGGTTGAACATAGCAACTTCAGCATTGTCGTGGACGTATACCGCTTGAATCGGTTGAGAAAGTTCAACGTTCTTCGGAATATACAGGAAGACCCCGCCGTTCATCAATGCAGCATGAAGGGCTGTAAGCTTATGCTCATCCGTTTTCACGCCCTCAGTCATGAAATACTTCTGTACCAGCTCACTGTGCTCTTTTACAGCTGTAAAAATATCCGTAAAAATAACACCGTTGTCTTTTAATTCGTTTGAAAGAGAAAGAAAAGCTGGCGTATTATTTCGTTGAATATAAAGGCTTTGATCCTTGCTTTCTAAATCAACTAATGCTTTCACTTCATCTGGCAGCTCACTCAAAGATGAAAACGTATCACTATTCACTGTGTGCTTTTGGAATTGAGTAAAATTCCAATTTGTGATTTTCGTTTTATCAGCAACTGGAAGGCTTAGATCCTTTACTTTACCAAAGGCATCTGTACGAAGGGTTGTTAACCAATCCGGCTCTCCAAGTTGTTTTGAGTAGGAGCTGACATAGTCTTGATCTACTGGTAGTTTCGTTTCTACAGTCATTTTCATCCCCCTAACACTTACGCTTCTTGGCCGACAGTTTCGTCTTTGATTCCCAGCTCTTCTTTAATCCAGTCATATCCTTCTGCTTCAAGGCGCTGTGCTAATTCTTCGCCGCCTGATTTCACAATGCGTCCCTGCATCATAACGTGAACGTGATCAGGTGTGATGTAGTTAAGAAGGCGCTGATAGTGAGTAATGATCAAGCAGCCGAAATCTTCCCCACGCATTTTGTTGATTCCTTTTGAAACAACTTTAAGCGCATCGATATCAAGACCTGAATCGATCTCATCAAGGATAGCGATCTTAGGTTGGATCATCATTAGTTGAAGGATTTCGTTACGTTTCTTCTCTCCGCCTGAGAATCCTTCGTTCAGGTAACGTTGAGCCATATCCGGATCCATTTCCAAGTATTCCATTTCAGAATCCATCTTGCGGATGAATTTCATAAGAGAAATTTCTTCTCCTTCTTCACGACGGCTGTTGATCGCTGAACGTAAGAAGTCAGCGTTCGTTACTCCATTGATTTCACTTGGGTACTGCATTGCAAGGAATAGACCTACGCGAGCGCGCTCATCCACTTCCATATCAAGGACATCTTCTCCGTCGAACGTGATGCTTCCTTTTGTCACTTCATACTTTGGATGACCCATGATAGCAGAAGATAAAGTTGACTTACCCGTACCATTCGGTCCCATTACTGCGTGGATTTCTCCACCTTTAATTTCAAGGTTAACCCCTTTCAGGATTTCCTTTCCTTCAATCTCAACATGAAGATCTTTAATTGTTAAAGTAGAACCTGCCATGTATATTTACCTCCGTGACTTTATAATGAATTTAAGAATATAATTCTTTAATCATTCTCAATTTATTCTCATTACAATCTTATAACAAATAAAAGCTATTATCAACTTTTTCAAGTTGTCAGTTCATGTTAACCGAACGATAGAAACCCTTTCTATTGTTCGCCAAAATGTGTGGGAAAATGTAGGGTGTCTATGACCTGTTTTCCTAAGGCAGACTATGTGAGAAATTTTGCTTTTCATATAGCGAGTGATTTGATTTCCGCTGCAGGTGCTCGCTTTCCTCGGAGCGTGAGTTGAGCCTCCTCGGGCAAAGCCCTGCGGGGTCTCAACTTTCCCGCTTTTCCCGCAGGAGTCGAGCACCTTCCGCTCCAATCAATTTTCAAAGCCTGTGCTTCCTACAATGGCCATAAATTTAATTTCTAATAAATAAAAAACCAGTGCATCGTCTACACTGGTTTCCTTTTTTCTTCCTTATTATATATTAGCGTGCACCCTGCGATCAAGGGCCGCAATCATTCTCCGGCTTTCTTTGTAATCCTGCTCTCTTTTCTTCTCTACTTGCATTCTGACATCATGCTTTCGTTTGTACACCTCATAACCTATTCCATGGGCTCCATGCATTGCCTTCTCCATTTCACTTGTGTACGAGATACTCTCAAGAGAGTCGATAATGAATCATTCCTTTCAGGTTTTTTATTACTTTACAACTATACTACCCCCTCGTTCACAAGACAAAACCGGTATTTCATCATTTTTTCTGAAATTCATCCGTCAGCCTGATTCCCGGGGGCTACCCTTAAGTTTTCACAAAATTCCGCCGTTATACTTCCAAATAATAGTCCACCGGTGAAATATTATTAGTTTGGATGTATATTTATTACTGTTGGAGGTCCGCATATTTATGATTTTCGTAAACGTATCCATAAAAAAAGAGAAGGATCTCTCCCTCTCGATGCACTCATTGCTTTAATTGATTCAAATCCTGAATCGACTGTTGTACTAATGTTACGGCCTGACTCATGACTGCGCCTCCACCGAATGCAGCTGTTACACCGATGGTTTCAAGGATCTCTTCTTCAGAACATCCTTGATCGAGGCATCCTTTTGTATGATAGATGATACAATATTCATCCTGGGAATAGAGACTGATTCCCAGTGCTATCAACTGTTTTTCTTTTTTGGAAAGGATCCCTTCCCTGAAGCAGTGCTCTGTGAACGTATTATATTGCTCAGCAAGTTCAGGCATTTTCTCAGTGAAGATTCCAAGTCCCATTTTATAATCATGAAGGGCAGCTTCGGTAGTATTTCTAGGTTCCATCTGCATATCATTCCAACTCCATTTCGAAAATAGATTCATCGGAAATAGTATGAGCCAATTTGGAAATGAATATGTTAAAAAGTTACCGATACCACTTGATGAAAGAAAGCGACTGGGACAAGAGTGTTTTGTTAAAAGAAAATCCGAACGATCTTTCGAAATTCTTTTTTAAATCGAAGTCGTTCGGATTTATTATTTAGCTGTATACGTAAATATAAATACTTTTGAATGTAGTGAGTAGTGGTTGATTTCCGCTCCAGGTGCTCGCTTTCCGCGGGGCTGGCGGTGAGCCTCCTCGGGCTAAAGCCCTGTGGGGTCTCACCTGTCCAGCGTTTCCCGCAGGAGTCGAGCACCTGCAGCGAGAATCAACTTTCCCAGCGTAAGTGTTTCACTATAACATTGTAATGTCGAGTTTGCTTCACCATTAGATACACCAATTCTTTTTCTATGAGTTGCTGTGAGCCATTACCGTTAAATATACAAATACCGTTTCTTACTTGATGTAAATGATTCATTTTGCACCGGCACAGCCCTAATAATCAAACATTCGAAAACTATTGTCTGTGTATGAATAACAACAACCTTGGTGAATCACCCTTTTATTATTATTGCTAATGCATATTCCGTGTTTACAGCAGGATCTAGCTATTGATTGGAGTGCAAGACGAAGACTCCTACGGGAAAAGCGGAATAGGTGAGACCCCGCAGGAGCGAAAGCGAGGCCACTGATAATATACCGATTATTTGATTTGTAAAACAAAAGTGGGTTTTAAAGAACACAAAAAGAGTGTATTTTTGGGTTTTCCTCCCATAATACACTCTCATTTTTATTTCTTTCTTACTTTTTTTCGTTCATTAGTTTTATTATTCGCTTGATATTCACCGCGAAGATGGAGGTGGCTCCTTGGATATGCATACCTAATAGACCCGCGGCGTTGGCTTTATCGTACCCGTGTCTGTTTTTGAGTTCACTATTCTTAGCCTCAATTTTATATCGAGAACGTGAGAGTTCTTTGAACTCTTCGGAATGTTGGAATGTCTCGTGCTCCGAATGTTCCTTTGATTTAATGGTCAGAGAGTAGCTCTTTGTCTTCGCCCCTTCTGTGTAACATCCTTCTCGAATCGGACACTCTTTACATTCCTCAATGTCCCAATAGAATTTTATTCGTGTGTTACGATTCTTGTCTCTTTTTTTTATGTGTCCACTGTTTTTAGACAAGTGTCCCGCGGGACACATATAGCGACCTGCATCTTTGTTATAAACGAAACTGTCATCTTTTCTTCTGCCATTTGTAATAAGGGGATGCAGCTTAGAAACGAGCTTAAGTTTTTCTTTATTGGCATAAATGAGATTTTCTTTTCGAGAGTAAGCTTTGTCACCAATGACTGCCTCTATTTCAACTCCATTTTTTTTCGTTTTATCAATTAAGTCAGGAAGATAGTTACCATCCGATTTTTCTCCGGAAGTAATAATAGCCGCTGTGATGATTCTTTCATCCGAAAGGGCAAGATGGGTCTTATATCCATGAAAAGAATGGTCTTCAGATTTGTGTCCGACTCTCGCATCAGGATCCGTTGAAAAATGGGTATTATACTTACTATCTTCAACGGCTTCCTTTAAAACGTTAAGCTTTTCCTTCACGGATGGGACTTTTGCAATTTGTGGAGATCGTTCAACCACAGACACTAACTGTTCGGTGTATGTAAGTTCTTCTTGGTAGCCCCCGTCAACTGGTTTACTAGGGAAACTTTCTTTCATTTTCTCATCATATTGGTAAATCGTCTTACGAAGCTTTTTGGACAATTCTTGTAAGTATTGTGTAGCTGATTTTGAGTTATATCGAGAACTAGTATGAGTGGCGTCTAGGATAATGGATTTTCCTAATAAAAGATTGTGCTCAAGGGCTATTTCTACCGTCTTTCCGATTAGTAAATCAAGTAATTTCATATCCTTAATACGCAGTCTTCGAAATTTAGTAAGAGAACTTGGGTCAATTACAGGCTCCTCAGGAGCGAGATCTAGAAAGTATTTAAATGACAAATCGTATCGAGAGCGTTCGACAACATCGACATCTGATAAGTCATAAAACACTTTCAGTAAGAGGTATTTAAACATTCGAATAGGTGGAATGGCGTTTCTACCATTATCAATACTATAATTTTTTTTAAGTTCATCCAGTATAAAGGAGAAGTCAACGAGTTCTTTCGTTTGTCGCAGTAGGTTATCTTTTGGAACTACGAGGTTGTACAACTCGTAATATGGACTTAAAACTAATTCTTCTTGTTTTGATAACATTGAGAACACCACCTATTCACTAATACTTTAATTATAAAATAAAACAGTCAGACAATCCTCATTTTCATGAAGATTGTCTGACTGAAATTAGACTTTTTCAGTGGCCTCAGCGAAAGCTGTGAGGAGGCTCGCCTTCCGCCCGAGGAAAGCGAAGTCTTGCACGGAAATCAATAGCGGTGTAACAAGTAGTCCCCACTATGTTCGTCTTTAGAGGAAATGGATTAGAATATGTCCCAGCCTCTTTCCTATTGTTATTCGGTTACGGGTACAACGGCTCCATCCCATTCTTCTTTGATGAAGTCCTGGATTTCTTTTGAGCGCAGGGCTTTGACCAGTTCTTTTATTTCTTTTTTGTTTTCGTCGCCTTTATTCACAGCTATTACGTTCACATACGGGGAGTTGCTGTCTTCGATGGCGATAGAGTCTTCAAGGGGTTTCAAGCCTGCATCTATGGCATAGTTGGAGTTGATCACAACTGCGTCCCCTTCTTCGTTTTCATACATTTGCGGAAGGAGGGCCGCTTCGTACTCATAATCGAATTTCAGTTTTTTTGGATTTTCTTTGATATCTTCCAGCTGAGCCTGTGTATTTTCAACGCCGTCCTTTAACGTAATCAGACCCTTTTTCTCTAATAATGTAAGGATGCGGCCATGATCGGATACGGAATTACTCATCAAGATCGTGGCACCTTCAGGAAGGTCCTCAAGAGATTTATACTTTTTGGAATACACGCCGATCGGCTCAATATGAATTCCGCCTGCATTGACGAAATCATATTCATTCTCTTTCATCTGCAAGTCCATGTAAGGGACGGTTTGGAAATAGTTCGCATCCAAATCACCATTATCCAAGTCTTTATTCGGAAGGATATAGTCTTGATACGTTTCAATTTGCAAGTCGATTCCCTTATCTTCCAGAATCGGTTTCACTTTTTCTAGGATTTCTGCATGGGGAACATTTGAAGCTCCTACCACTAACTCCTTCTCGTCTCCGCTTCCGGATCCGGAATCACTCCCGCATGCTGCCAATCCAAAGATACTTGTTGCTGCTACCATTCCTGCTAACCATTTTTTCATCTTTTTTCTCTCCTCTTATCGTTTGTCTAATTTATTTGTGAAGTAGTCTCCAATGATTTGAATTGCGAATACAACGATTAAAATCATAATTGTCGCGGCAAGGGTTACATCCTCCCTGCTCCGTTGAAAACCATCGAGGTAAGCGAGGTTTCCCAATCCCCCGGCACCGATGACACCTGCCATTGCCGTGTACCCTACCAGGGCGATGGCTGTTACCGTGATACCTGAAACCAAAGCCGGAAGAGATTCGGGAATAAGCACTTTCCATATGATTGTGCTTGTCTTCGCTCCCATCGCTTTCGCCGCTTCGATGACGCCTTTGTTCACTTCTCTTAATGCGATTTCAACCATGCGTGCGTAAAACGGTGCTGCTCCGATGATCAGGGCGGGAAGGGCCGCGTTCGCCCCACGGATGGTATCCAATAAGAATTTTGTAAATGGAATCAGTAATACAATCAGGATAATGAACGGAATCGAACGGAATACATTGACCACTGCACTGGTCACGGTATAAGTAAGCTTGTTTTCCCATAAATTTTCCTTGGATGTAAGAAATAACAGGATTCCAAGAATCAGTCCTACTACGAAGGTAATCAGGACTGACATCCCCGTCATATAAAGGGTTTCAACAGTCGCTTCCCACATCTTCTCCCAGTCCACATTCGGAAATAAATTTTCTATCATCCTCGGATCACCTCCACTTTGACCATCTGTTTCTCAGCGAAGGCAACGGCTGCCTGAATCGTCTCTTCGTTTCCATCAAGGTGGACGAATAGCGTACCATAAGCCCCTTTTTGCGTTTGGGAAATCTGTCCTTGAAGGATATTGACATCCAGGTCGAATCTTCGGATCAAGCTGGTAATGAGCGGTTGCTCAGTCGATTCACCAACGAAGGTGAATTTCAGTACTTTTCCTTTAGGATACTGAGCTAAGAGGTGATCGATCGTTTCCCCTGTTTCTTCCACTTGAGATACTTCTCTCACAAATCGCTTCGTCACCTGCTCTTTGGGATTTCTGAACACCTCAAGAACATCCCCAAGCTCTACCACCTTCCCTTGTTCCATGACCGCCACACGATAACAGATTTTTTTGATCACATGCATTTCATGGGTGATCAGGACGATGGTCAGGCCTAAACGTTTATTAATATCCACCAATAAATCAAGGATGGAATCGGTTGTTTGCGGATCTAAAGCAGAGGTGGCTTCGTCACAAAGCAGGACGTTGGGATTATTTGCAAGGGACCTCGCAATACCGACCCTCTGCTTCTGTCCACCGCTCAACTGGGACGGATATGCGTCCCCTCTTCCATCTAATCCAACCAGTTCCAATAATTCGTTGGCTCTTCTCATTCTCTCTTTCTTGGAAACTCCAGCGATTTCTAAAGGAAACTGGATATTTTCAAGTACCGTGCGTGACCACAGGAGATTGAAATGCTGAAAAATCATCCCTATTGACTGCCTCGCCTGCCGAAGATGTTTTCCTTTCACTTGGGAAACGATCTGCCCATTCACATTCACGGTTCCATTTGTGGGAACTTCAAGTCCATTGAGCATCCGGATCAACGTACTCTTACCTGCCCCACTATAGCCAATCACTCCAAAAATTTCTCCTTGGGCAATGTCGATGTTGACGCCATCAACGGCTGAAATAGGTCCTGATTTTGATTGAAAGATTTTTTTCACATTTGAAATGGTAATCATGCTGTCTCCACCTTCTTTCCGAGTAAAACGACATTTTTAATTAGAATTAAAATTACGCTTGCCATTCACACAGCCTTTACGCAAACAATAAAAAATGCCTTCCTGCGATAAGCAGAAAGGCATAATCATATATAGGACTATCCTTTCTCTCATCTTTCAAAGCAAAAGCTTTGAGTGAATTGGCACCATTTCAATTTTCATTGACGGTTGCCGGGCTTCATAGGGCACGTCCCTCCACCTCTCTAAATAAGAGTAAAGTATCAATTTATTTAATTTTTTGAATTGTTAAAGACTCTGAAAATTTGCTACATGGAAGATTCTATCATCGAAAATAGAAGTGTGTCAATTCTTTTTTCTCTTTTTTTCATACTTGAACCGGTTCCTTGACCCTGGACCTCGTCAGCCACAGGACAGACTCGACAAATAACAGCTGACGGTATCCTCCTCTGACTTTCAGGATGTCGTTTTCGATCAGTTGAGACAATCGTTCTTCTCCTGAAAGTAGGGATAGCATGTCCTTCTCTTTTCCCTCAATGACAAAATGGGATTCCCCACTACCATCAGTCAATACAGCACAACCTCCGCTTGAAATGGATATCCCGTATAGGTCCTTTTCACAATGAAATTGAAGAATAAATGGGCTGTCTGGAAACAAGAGTCTTAAGTGATACCTAGAATGACACTGATCTACTAATTCCTCTAAATATATTCGCATGAATACACCCTCCCAGTGAAACTTCTATATAGTATCAATTCCACTTTTAGGTATTTTTCCCTTTTAGACATTCTCGACATGTTTTGAATGAGTGTATCTTATTTGTCGAACAGTAAGAATTTGGGTGATGACCAGTCAAAAAGTGAGCGGATTCGAAACATTTCCCAAGAAATATGTCCTCGTTTGTAGAAAGAAAATCCACAAAAAATAAAAAGACCTTATCTAAAAAGGTCTCTTATCCCCACTAGCTGTTTTGGATTTTGTTGATGGTTTCGTATAGGAATGGTACGGATTGAAAGGCATAGATTCTCTCCATTTCCTGTCCATCTTTAAATAAGAGAAGGCAGGGGACGCTTTCTATGGATTGTTCTTCGGCGAATTGGGGCAGATAGTTCAGGTTCGCCTTCACAAAATGAAATGACTGGGGGAGTTTCTCGACCACTTCCAACATTTTACCCGCGACCTGACATGTACCACACATCGGTGTATATAGATAAACGGCTACAAACGTATGGTATTCGATCGATTGGTTTAATTCTTCTGTCTGGCTTACCTCCAACAAAACTAAATCATCCTTTTTCCTAGATATTCTTTATGCACATCGATATTCGCACCTATGAGAATGGATGCAAGATGATATTCCGGGGCTGCGGCCACTTCCTTATACATCCGGTCGATATAAAGGTGTCCCGCTTCAGGGAATTCACGCTTAAACTGTTTACGTAATTTTTCCCCCGCATCATCCGCATCGACGAGGATGTACACATCCCTTTCAAACAGCTCATCGATGAGTTCGTCCATTTTTGTAATACTGATCGTTCCATTCGTGCAAATAATTTGAATCGGTTCTTTGATTATATCTCTTACTTTCCGCTTGTCGGTAGTACCTTCGACAATGATTACTTTTTCGTCAAGTTCCATCATGATCATCACCTTATCTTTCAGAAATAAGATTAGGATAGTATATTCAGATAACAAGAGATGATGTCCACTTTCTACTTATATTTTCTCATGTTTACAAAAAATAGTGCAAGTGGTTTGTTTCATTGCTTATAGAAATGGTGCCAGATCCATACACGAATCCGGCACCGCGGTCATCCTTAACACCATCCACCTTCGTCACAATCCGTGTACCTTGCATCATGGCCTTCGGTGGAAGTATAGTTCTGATAAATTTTATTTTCTTTTGCTTCGAAGTTCGGTTCCATTGTCAGTCCATCAAGGGGCAGGGACATTTTGCCGATTGACTGATCATCGAGAAATAATTCGACTTCACCATTTTTAATTCTGCCTGTCACCCTGCTTGTGACATCTAATTTCTTTGGTTCAAGTACCATACGTATTCATCCTTTCTTTTTACGCATACACATATAATGCCCAAAAAGAAAAACAAAACACCTTGAGAAATCCTCAAGGTGTCCGGGTGGAAATTATCCTTCATTAATCATTTTATCATACTCTTCAGCTGTCATCAGCTTGTCTACTTCTCCAGCATCTGTTGGTTCCACAACGACCATCCATGCTTTTTCATAAGGTGATTCGTTCACGAATTCAGGGCTGTCGGACAGCTCTTCATTCACTTCGACAACCTTACCGGAAACAGGTGCGTATAGCTCAGAAACGGTCTTTACCGATTCAACACTGCCGAAAGGCTCGTCCGCTTTGATTTCATCTCCAACTTCAGGTAACTCGACGAATACGATATCGCCCAGCTCAGATTGTGCAAATGATGTGATTCCTACGCGTACATTTTCCCCTTCAACTTTGACCCACTCGTGTTCTTCTGAATAACGAAGTTCTTTCGGTGTACTCATTCTCTATCCCTCCAAATGCTAGTTATACAACCTAATATTGACACACTTTTCATCGAAAAAGCAAGAAAACTCAGTGTGAATGATGAAACTTTTTCATCGGAAATCACTTACCCATTTTTACTTCCAGGTTTCCTCGAACGTTTCTTCTTTAAAACCTACGGTCACCTTGCTTCCATCCGTTGTGATCGGACGTTTGATCAGCATCCCGTCTGAGGAAAGGATTTCTAATAATTCATCATCAGAAGCTGAATTCACTTTATTTTTCAAGCCAAGTTCGCGATACTTTTTGCCACTTGTATTGAAAAACTTCTTTAGAGGGTATCCGCTCTTTTCATACAGATTTTCAAGCTCCATTTTTGACGGGGGATTTTCTACAATATGTATTTCATCTATGGAAAGACCATGGTCCTCCAGCCACTTTTTTGCTTTCTTGCATGTACCGCAATTTGGATAAGAATAAAAAGTCAATGACATCATTGCACCACCTTTCCTGGTAGGTACCGGATAGGGTATGTTTCCCATCCGGTCACCGTGAATCTATTTCTTACATTCGACAATATCCGTTAGTATCCTTCTTTTCCGGAACATTACTCACATTGTTTTTCAACGGTTTTAACCAATTCTTTGAGGAGGACGGTTGCGTTGTCCAGCTCAAGAGAATAGAAACGCTGTGTTCCTTTTTGCTCCAGTGATACTAGCTGCTGATCTCTCAGGATCTTTAGGTGATGGGAAACAGCAGGTCTGGATAATGTCAGATTTTCAGTTATCTGATTGACCGTAAGAGGTTCTTGTTCGGCAAGAAGTAAAATTATGTCCTGACGATAAGGATCACTCAGCGCTTGAAATAATGGAATACAAGCACGGAATGTATCGATTGCTTTTTGACCCATAGCCTTCTCCCTTCCACTCATTCACATTCAATTATACCCGTTCCTGTACCTTCCGAACAATATTCGTGACCATTTTACGCGGCATGAATCGAATCGCCTGAGTCAGTATCCGGTTTTTCATACCTGGGACGATCACTACTTTGTCCTTTGTCATCATTTGTTTATATCCTTCTTCCACGACATCTTCCACACTCATCACACCCGACTGGAAGAGCTTAGAGGACTGAAGTTCAGCCGCATCACTGAATCCTGTTTTGGTGGCACCGGGGCAAAGAGCCGTCACTTTGACCCCATGTTTGGCCCACTCATTGGCCAAAGCTTCCGAGAAAGACAGGACATACGCTTTTGTTGCATAGTAAACGGCCATCAATGGTCCGGGTTGAAATGCTGCTGTTGAGGCAACATTTAATATACGGCCATTCTTCCTGCTCACCATTTCCTTCCCAATATACTTGCTCAGCTCTGTCAGGGCCGTGATATTCACTTGGATCATATCCAGCTCTTTGGAAAGTTCCGTTTCCTCAAACTCCCCGAATAAACCGAACCCGGCATTATTGATGAGAATATCGACTCTGATTCCTTGTGCTTTGATTTCACCGTAAAGCTTCTTTGAGGCTTGTGGTTTCGAAAGATCAGAAATAAACACGTGCGCTTCCACCCCGTATTTATTCATGATTTCTTGTGATAAAGCCAGCAGCTTTTCCTCACTTCTGGCTACTAAAATCACATCATGTCCAGAGCCAGCAAACTTATGGCAGAAATTCAGGCCGATACCACTTGAAGCACCAGTTATTAAAACAGTCTTATTCATCTATCCTTACCACCTTTCCTTATATGTTTAAACGATTAAACATTTAAACATATAATAATCCACAGTACGATTGATGTCAAGTTGCAAATCGAAATAAAGGGACGGACCTCCGAATCGGAGGTCCGTCCCTGCTTTACTTACAGTGCATATTTTTCTACATCGATCAGCTTTTCTGATGCTTCACGCTTCACTGCGATCACGTTGATCGGTGTGTGGCGTGTGAACTTACGAAGAGCTGACAGCATCATGCGCAGTGTGTCACCAGTTTCGGTTGCCACAAGCGTTTCTTTTGCATGCTGTTCAATTTCGTTGAAAGCTTCTTGACAGAAGATTTGTGTGTAAAGAAGTTTTTGTTTCGCTTTCTCCACTCCACCTTTTTCAATCGCTTTTTCCGTTCTAAGGACAACGGATTCCATTGCGTAAGCTTGAGAAACGATATCCGCAATGTTAACAAGGATTTCCTGTTCTTTTTCAAGGGCTTTACCATATTTCTGTGCAGCCAATCCTGCCAGCATTAAGCCGATTTTCTTTGCATTTTTCACAAGGTACTTCTCTTGTGCCAATGGCTCATCGCCCACTTCTTCAGGCATAAGCATCATCAATTCTTCTTGAAGAGCCTGCGCTTTTTGAAGTAATGGCAGTTCACCCTTCATGGCTTTACGAAGGTATGTGCCTGGAACAAGAAGTCGGTTGATTTCATTCGTTCCTTCGAAGATACGGTTGATACGGGAATCACGGTACATTCTTTCAATTTCATATTCCTGCATGAAGCCGTATCCACCATGAAGCTGAACACCTTCATCTACAATATAATCAAGCACTTCTGTTGCGAAGAATTTGTTTAAGGAACACTCGATTGCATATTCAGCAATGGATTTTGCAACCTCTGTCCCATTCTTTACTTCTTCATCCGTCAGTTTGCTCATGCGATCCTCGAATAATCCTACTGTACGGTAAACGGAAGATTCCGCTGCGTACAATTTAGACGCCATGGTCGCAAGCTTTTCTTTCGTTAAGTTGAAGCTTGAGATCGGTGTTTTGAATTGCTGACGCTGATTGGTGTATTGAACCGTTACTTCAAGCGCCCGCTTACTGGCTCCGACTGCACCTACTCCTAACTTGTAACGACCGATGTTCAAGATATTGAAGGCGATGATATGGCCTTTACCTGCATCCCCAAGAAGATTTTCAACCGGGATTTCAGCATCTTCAAGAATCAACGTACGAGTGGAAGAGCTCTTGATCCCCATTTTCTTTTCTTCAGGACCTGTTGAAACGCCAGGGAATTCTTTTTCTACGATGAATGCTGAGAAATGCTCCCCATCAATTTTTGCATAAACAACGAACACATCAGCAAATGCAGAGTTGGTGATCCATTGTTTTTCCCCGTTTAAAATGTAATGAGTACCTTCTGCGTTCAATTTAGCTGTCGTTTTCGCACCAAGTGCATCAGATCCGGAACCTGGCTCAGTCAAAGCGTAAGCCGCTAACTTTTCACCCGTAGAAAGTGCAGGAAGATACTGTTGCTTCTGATCTTCGTTACCAAATAGTACGATCGGAAGGGATCCGATACCGACATGTGCTCCGTGAGAGATGGAGAATCCGCCGGCACGGGACATCTTTTCAGCAATCAAAGCCGAGCTTACTTTATCCAACCCTAATCCGCCGTACTCTTCAGGTACATCCGCTCCCAGAAGACCAAGATCCCCTGCTTCTTTTAAAAGACGCACAGAATGATCGAACTCATGATTTTCCAGATTATCAATGACAGGTACGACTTCATTCAGTACATAGTCCTCTGTCGTTTTCGCAATCATTTTTTGCTCGTCGGAATAATCCTCTGGTGTGAAAACTTGCTCAAAGCTTACATCTTCAATTAAAAAACTTCCACCCTTGATTAGCTTGTCTGTTTGATTCGCCATTTCGAATCCCCCTAAAATGATATTTTGAAAGAGGAGAGGGCCTCGAGATTCGAGGTCCGTCCCTCCAATTAACCGATTAATTCAAATACGCCGGCTGCTCCCATTCCGCCGCCGATACACATGGTGACGATACCGAATTGCTGGTTTCTGCGTTTCATTTCATGTACCAGTGAGAGGGTCAGCTTCGCGCCGGTACAGCCTAGTGGATGACCGAGAGCGATGGCTCCACCATTCACGTTCACTCGTTCTTCATCCAGTCCCAGCTGACGGATGACCTGGATCGATTGGGAAGCAAATGCTTCATTCAGTTCAAACAATCCGATATCCGTTAGCTCAAGTCCTGCCATCTTAAGTGCCCGCGGGATTGCTTCCACAGGGCCGATCCCCATGATTTCAGGCGGTACCCCGGCTACTGCGAAGCTTCTGAATTTCGCCATCGGCTGAAGTCCTAATGATCCTGCCTTTTCACGGTCCATCACCATGACGGCCGCTGCTCCGTCACTCGTTTGTGATGAGTTCCCTGCGGTTACTGAGCCCCGTACATTGAAAGCCGGTCGTAATTTAGCCAGTACTTCCGAGCTTGTTCCGGCACGTACGCCTTCATCCTTTGTAAATTGGAAGGATTTCTCGATGAGTTTATTTTCACCGTTCACTGAACGATGGAGTACATCAACAGGTACGATCTCATCGTCAAACTTCCCTTCAGAAATCGCCTTGGCCGCTTTTTGATGGCTTCTTACGGCAAAGGCATCCTGATCTTCACGGGATACGCCGAACTTCGTTGCCACCTGCTCTGCTGTATGCCCCATGCTCATGTAATACTGAGGGGCGTTTTCAGCAAGCTTCGAGTTCGGACGGACCACATGGCCCATCATCGGGACAAGACTCATGGATTCCGCTCCACCGGCGATTGCCGTATCAGAGTGACCGAGCATGATTTTTTCTGCCGCATAGGCAATGGATTGTAACCCTGATGAACAGTAACGGTTGATGGTGATTGCCGGTACGGAATCAGGAAGACCTGCAAGTCCTCCGATATTCCGTGCCATATTCAACCCTTGCTCTGCTTCCGGCATCGCACATCCGATGATCAAGTCATCGATGTTACCTTCATAATTCCCTGCACGCTTAAGGGTTTCTTTCACTACAAGTGCTCCAAGATCATCTGGTCTTACCTGAGCCAGTGATCCTTTTCGAGATTTTCCGACTGGTGTTCTCGCACCAGCGACAATGACTGCTTCGCGCATGATATTCCCCCGCTTTCTCATATGATTGAAACGCTGATTAGTTGCGTAATGGTTTTCCTTTTACAAGCATGTGCTGCATTCTTTGCTGAGACTTAGGCTGTGCAACAAGGCTAAGGAACGCTTCTCTTTCAAGATCCAACAGATATTGTTCGTCGACTTCTGTTCCGTATGGTACTTTTCCGCCTGCAATCACATATGCAAGCTTCTTCGCAATCATCAGGTCGTGGTCTGAAATAAAGCCTGACTGGAACATGGATTGAGCTCCAAGAAGAAGAGTTGCATATCCCGGTTCACCTACAACCGGAACCTTTTTACGGATCGGTGCCGAGTAACCGGCTTCATATAGGCTTAGAGCAGCCTGTTTGGCATCATATAGTAAATGATCATTGTTCACGCTGACTCCATCAGCTTTATTCAAGAAGTTATTATCCCTTGCTTCATCCCCGGATGTGGAAACCTTCGCCATGGCAATCGTTTCGAATACTTTATTGGCCACTTTTTGAAGATCGAACTCCACTCCGTTTGGAAGGTTGGCTAAGTGCTTCATATAAAGCTCTTTGTTTCCGCCCCCTCCAGGGATCAATCCAACACCGACTTCGACTAAGCCCATGTAGGTTTCCATGGATGCCTGGATGTGGGCAGCCGGTAAGCAGACTTCGCTTCCTCCGCCTAAAGTCATTCCGAATGGTGCCGCAACAACCGGTTTAGATGAATATTTGATCTTCATCATCGCCTGCTGGAAGTGGCGTACAACCATATCGATTTCAAACACATTGTCGTCCTGTGCTTCCATAAGGATCATTGCCAGGTTCGCTCCAACACAGAAGTTCTTGCCCTGGTTACCAATGACCAGCCCTTTGAAGTTCTTTTCAACTTCTTCAACGGCAAAATTGATCATTTGTGTAATATCCATTCCAATGGCGTTATTAGGCGAATGGAATTCAAGAAGTGCGATTCCGTCCCCGATGTCAATCAGGCTAGCCCCGGAATTCTTTTTGATCAGCTTTCCTGAATTCTTCAGCGCCTTTAAGTCGATCGCCTTCGGATTGCGCTCTACAAGTTGGTAGTCACCATTGTGATAGAAATAACGTTCTCCATTTTCCTCTTTATAGAAAGTCGAGTTGCCTTCTGAAAGCATCGTTTCCACCCACTGTGGGACCGGGAGTCCTTCTTCCTTCATACGGGTTATTGATTTTTCAACTCCGATTGCATCCCATGTTTCAAATGGTCCCATTTCCCAACCGAAGCCCCATTTCATGGCTTGGTCGATGCCCACGATATCATCTGCAATTTCACCATGAAGCTCGGCTGAATACGTTAAGACCGGAGACACGATATTCCACAGAAGTGACCCTGCCTGATCTTTTGCATAGACAAGTGATTTGATTTTATTTTTTAAGCCCTTTTCATTTTTCGCCATTTCAAGTGAAGCCGTTTTCAGCTTTTGGCGGGGCTGATAGTCCATCGTTTCAGGATTAAGCTCCAGGATTTCCTTCCCTTTTTTAAGGAAGAAGCCTTGCCCGCTCTTACTTCCAAGCCAGCCGTTTTCAAGCATTTTCTGCATGAACGCCGGTACTTCGAACACCTTCTGTTCTTCGCCTTCCACCTGGTCATACACATTCTTTGCAACATGTGCGAATGTATCAAGTCCTACTACATCGAGTGTACGGAAAGTGGCGCTTTTCGGTCTTCCAATCACAGGTCCTGTGATCGAATCGACTTCCCCTACAGAGTAGCCGCCTTTCAGCATTTCCTGAACGGTGATCAATAAGCCATACGTTCCGATACGGTTCGCAATGAAGTTTGGCGTATCCTTTGCCATGACGACACCCTTACCGAGGACGTCTTCACCAAATGTTTTCATGAAACTCACTACTTCCGGATCCGTCTTCTTCGTAGGGATCACTTCAAGAAGTTTCAAATAACGTGGTGGATTGAAGAAATGCGTGCCGAGGAAATTCTTCTGGAAGTCTTCTGACCGTCCTTCTGACATCGCCTCGATTGAAATCCCTGACGTATTGGAACTGATGATGCTTCCCGGTTTGCGGTAGCGTTCCACTTGCTCGAGTACCTTCTTCTTAATATCTAAGTTCTCAACGACTACTTCGATGACCCAGTCACAATCGCCGATATTTGCAAGATCATCCTCAAAGTTGCCTGCTGTAATTAGTGAAGCATTTTGTTTTGACGTCAGTGGTGCCGGTTTTTGTTTAAATAGCTTTTTTAAAGCTTTTTCACTAAATTGATTACGAAACGCCTTGCTCTCTTCTGTAAGACCCTTCGCCTTATGTTCGTCGGTCAATTCTCTTGGTACGATATCTAATAACATTGTCGGGATGCCGATATTTGCAAGATGCGCGGCTATTCCTGAACCCATGACTCCTGATCCTAACACTGCGGCTTTCTGAATTCTACGAACCAATGGTATTTCCCCCTTATCAACACTTTGAATGAATACTCATTCATTTTTATCTCAAAAAAAAGACTCGAATGAGTTCCTGTTACATCTAATATATCGGATTTTCTAAAATATCGCAATATTTAAAGAGTTAAATTTACAAAAAATTCTCTATTGTCTCTCACCCATACATAGGCAAACGTCTAAACCAACCTATTCAACAACCCAAGTCCACGTGCCTATACATAAGCGCCAACATATTCTCTCCTATTATATATATGAAATTTTGGAGGGACGGACCTTGGGTAGACGACCATTTCTGCTCCCATTTTTCATTACAAGCTTGTTATATAGGGGTTTTCAGCCGCGCTCCTCTTCGTTTCCACTGAAAATATGAGGTCCGTCCCTCATATTTTTTTCGGGATCCGGGAATGTTAGGAGTGGAGGTGTTCGAAATGGCGAAGCAGAAGAAGGATCCTTCTAAGGCTGGGGTTAGTGCAGCGAGTGTGAAGGGTGATGCCGGTCCGACGGTTGAGAGGGACGGCGGCAAGAGAAACAGTCAAAACAATCAATTTAAGAAGCAACCATAGGAAGCGGAGATGGCACCTGATTAGATCGGGTGCTTTTTTTTACCTCACCTCCGCCGCCGTCGCACCCATTTCCCACCCCCACGTCCCATACAAAAATTAACTTTGCCTTCCCGTCCCTTTTAAAGTAAACTATTACTATCAATTCAAAGACGTCAGACCTCCTACTTTAACAACATCTTAATCAAAGTAGCACGTCTGTTTTTTTAAGCACATGAATGATAACGTTTACAGATAAGGAGACTATGTGAATGAAGCGCAGATTTTTGTTTTTTACGATTGGACTTTTCATTTTAACGATGGGGGTTGCCCTGATCATTAAGTCGGGCCTCGGAGCCTCTGCCTGGGATGCCCTCGCGGTTGGGGAGTCGAATATGTTCGGATTCACCGTAGGGACGGCCGTATTTATCAATGGGATTGTGTTGATCGGTCTCAATGCCATCATTATGAAAAAGAAACCTGATGTCCTCGCGGCAGGATCGATTCTTGTCATTGGCCTGTTAATTGATTTTTGGCTGCTCGTTGTCTTTAACAATTATGCCCCTGAGATGCTTTTGAATCAGCTGGTTGCCCTAGCTTCCGGGATTTTGACGATGGGGCTTGGAATTGCGATTTACCTTCAGGCGAAGTTTCCAGCCAGTCCCATGGATACTCTTATGGTTGCCATCCATACACGTTTCGGGTTAAACCTTCGAAACTCCCGGATCATCAGTGAAGGATTTGCCCTTTCACTGGCATTCCTCTTTAAAGGGGACATCGGAATCGGGACAATCATTGTCACCCTCACATTAGGGTTCGTCGTTCAATACAGCTTCCCGATATTCGAACAGCTCTTCGAGAAGAAAACAATGGGAAAAGCAGCCGTTTCTGCTGACTGACCTTAACCAAAAAAAGCAATCTTTCCAAAAGGGAAGATTGCTTTTTTTCTTTCATGATGGATCATTTTCTCATAAGAGACTTACTCTGCCTTTTTCATTCAACAGTTTATTGACATGCTTTCTTTGACTTTTATCGGCCATTACATAAAGTGTATCGCCAGCTTTAATCATGGTGTCGCCTGTGGGAGTGATCAATTCATTGTGTCGAATGACCGCAGAAATCAACGTTTTTTCAGGGAGTTCGATGTCTTTGATCGCCCTGTTCGTAATAGAGGCATCGTCATTAATGAGTATTTCAAGCATTTCATTATTAGTTTTTCCGATGGAAACGAGCTCGATGCTATGGGCGATCGGCGGTTTTTCTTCTCCTGCAAGCTTAAAATAGTTGGCCAGAGGGGAGATTGTCGTTCCCTGGATGAGAGCAGAGAGCAGCACGACGAAAAACACGACGTTGAAGATGACTTCGCTGTTTTCAATGCCCGCTACCATCGGATACGTTGCCAATACGATCGGGACCGCTCCCTTTAAGCCTGCCCAGGAAATGAAGAATTTTTCTTTAATGGTGAAGTTCTTTGCCAGCGCTAAGCTCAAATAGACTCCGAGTGGTCTCGCTACAACAATCAACAGAATCGCTAGTATGATTCCCTGCCATGCAATCCTCGGCAGGTGCTGAGGGAAGACCAGCAATCCCAGGAGGATGAACATGACGATCTGCATCATCCACGCAAAGCCTTCATTGAAGCGGACAATGGAATGGCGGTAGGTGAGTTCCTTATTTCCGACGACGATTGCCATGATATACACGGCCAGGAGACCACTTGCCTCCAGGATGCTTGTAAAGGCATAAGTGAAGATGGCAAGGGAGATGGACAGGACCGGATACAATCCGGACGAATCCAGATTGATTCGATTGATGATCCACACAGATGCCAGACCCAGAACCAATCCAAGTACCAAGCCCATTCCCATCTGCCAAAAGAAGCTCAGGATCAGGGAAGCAGGATTCAATCCCGGAAATTGAATCAATTGTAAGAATGCTACAGTCAAGAAAATAGCCATGGGGTCATTACTGCCGGACTCTGCTTCCAGTGTGGAAGATATCTTCGGTTTGATGTTTTTGTTACCTAGTACGGAGAACACCGCTGCAGCGTCAGTTGAACCAACGATCGCCCCAAATAACATCCCTTCAAGCCAGCTCACGCCAAGTATATACTTGGCTGCCACCCCGATGGATACGGTGGTTGCCACAACCCCGATGGTTGCAAGTGTTAGGGCGGGCTTATACACCTTTCTCACATTCCCCCATTTCGTTTGAAGTCCACCCTCGAACAATATGATGATGAGTGCAAGCGTACCGATAAATTGAGTCATAGGGGCATTATCGAAGAAAAAGTATGTATTTAAGACCATTCCCACGATGATGAACAGAATCAACGAGGGGACGCCTAATCGTGTGGAGAATTTAGCGGTGATCACACCGACCAGTAGCAGGAGGCCAAGGAGCAGGGTCAAATTATCAATGGTCATTTCCATAGTATCGCCTCAAATCTCATGAAGATTATCCCTTTTATTATATAACATTGTGAATTACGTAACAATCATTATGCCTTACTCACCAGCTCTTATAAATGTTTACCCATAATGATATATTCATGTGGGACGTTCGGATAAAATCCTTCCCGGATGATCCTAAATCCCCCGGCATGATAAAAGGCGATGGCCGTGTGATTATCTTTTCGAGTCGTGAGGAGGACCCGTTTTTCTTTTCGCTTTTGCAGTAATTGCTCAACGAGTAGCTTCCCGATTCCCCTGCCTCTGTATGCCGGGTCGACACCCAGTTCCACCAGTTCCATACAATTTTTCATCCATTCACGCTCGGAATGTAAATGACGTGCCAGCAATTCATGATAGTATTGACCCTTTCTTGAAGAATAACCATAAATATATCCTGCCACTTGTTCATCGATAATGGCGAGGTATCCTTCAAATAGGGGATACGTGGAATGCCGTTTGAATTGGTCCTCCATACCTTTTGGGTCCACTTGAAATAGGCGGCAATATAACGTAATCATTTTCTTGAAATACTTTCCTTCCACCCGAAAAGGAACGATCTTCATTCTCCCTGCCTCCCGTCAATAAATAAGACCCTATGAGTATCCATAGAGTCTTCATCTTACTTACTACTATTTCTTCATGACCCCTTTTAGAACAAAGGCGACGTTGGCTGGTCTTTCAGCCAGTCTTCTCATGAAGTATCCATACCAGTCAGTGCCATATGGGACATAGACGCGCATTTTGTAGCCTTCTTTGACCAGTTCGTGCTGACGTTCCACACGGATTCCGAAAAGCATTTGAAACTCGAATTGATCACGCGGGATCTTATATTCCTCCACGAGTCTTTTCGTATATTCGATCATCTCATCATCATGGGTGGCGATTGCCGTATAATTCCCATTCAGCAGATGAGATTTTATGATTTTTTTGAAATTCTCGTCTACGTCCTTCTTTTCAGGGAACGCAACTTCAGATGATTCTTTATAAGCCCCTTTTACAAGACGCAGATTGGGGGAATACGCATTCAAATCATCGATATCCTTTTCTGTTCTATATAAATAGGCTTGGATGACCGTGCCGATGTTATCATATTCCGACTTTAGACGTTTGAAAATATCAATGGTCTTTCCACAACGGGAGTAGTCTTCCATGTCAATGGTCACGAATACGTTCTGCTTGGTTGCTTCATCAAGAATCAATTTCATATTCTTCATGACCACATCTTCAGAAATATCCAGTCCCATTGAAGTCATTTTAAGGGATAGCTGAGATTTAAGGTTCTCTCTCCCGATCGCACGAATAGCCTCTACACATTCAAGGGCCATTTCGTTTGCTTCACGCTCATTGTCCACAAACTCTCCCAAATAGTCGATCGTTACAACAAGATTCTGACTATTCAGCTCGCGAATAACCTCAACTGCCTGCAGGATGGAAGACCCTGCAACGAATCGACCGGCACCAAAGCGCAGGCCATACTTCTTAGCAAGTTTCGTCATCGGCTTATTTTTTGAAAGGAATAAAAAGAAATTACGCATTGCTTGCTCCATGTTGCTTGCCCCCTGAAAAAACATATATACCCTACTATGAAACCGTTTTCTTTATTGCTAAAAAAGAGAAGGTTCACACTATTAGTATATTTACCAACATTTTATCACCTTTTAAACGTTTTGAATATACTTTCAATACTTTCTTAGTAGAATATTATCGAAATGTGTAAATACGTGAATAAGTCTGTCGGATAGTAGGAAAAATAACCTTTGCCTTCAAATGATACCGCTTTCTTATCTCGTCGTATACAGGGTATTATTACCTATCCGAAAAAAACTAAGAAAGGGTATCGAAGACTAAAAAAGGAAACGGAGGAATGGGACATGCAACAACAACCTCAACAAGGGAGCCAACAGCAGGCGTACACTCAGCCGCCGCAAATGCTCACTACGAAGGATTCTCTTTATTTGAACGATATGCTTGCCTGGAATCTGAATGCCATGAAGAAATGTCACTTTGCGGCAGCTCACTGTCAGGATACTGAGATTAAAGCGGAGCTCGATAAATGCGGCCAGATGCATCAGCGCCATTACCAGCAGCTGCTTACCCATCTGAACACAACCAATCAAAATATGATGTAGAAAGGAGTCCACAAACCATGAATCAACAGAATCAGCAAAAAATCCAAAACCCTCAAACACAAGTGCCGGAAACGCCACAAATGAATGATCGCGACTTCATTACGGATGTCCTGTCCCATGAGAAGTATATGACGGCTTCCTACTGTACGGCTTTGAATGAAGCAAGCCATCAAGCTTTATATCAGGACCTCCTGACGATTTTCAATGAAACGCAAAACGCCCAACGCGAATTATACAATGAAATGTTCCGTAAAGGCTGGTACAAGCTGGAGGCTGCGGACAGTCAAAAAATCCAGCAGTCCTATCAGCAACATCAGCAGTATTCTTCTCAATTTCCATATGGATACGGCGGTCAGGTTCAATAATTGAAAGGCAGACTCGGGTCTGCCTTTTTTTTGTTGAAGTAGAATCCAATAAAAAAGTACCCTCTTCACATCAAAAGGGTACTTTTTCAATCCGTATCGTTATTCATCATTTTGCTTCCTGCTCATTTCCGCGCGGTGTGCTTCATTCATCTCTTTGATCTCCCCGACGATCCGTTTCATTTCATCCTTGCCTTCAGGATAGAGAGAATTCCAATGTTTCACCAGTGCTGGCATGTTTTTAGCGATAAATGAGTAAAGAGCATATTGTGTCACCATTTCTTTCTTGGCGGCGTCGGTTTCACCCACCAACAGTTCCGTGTACTTTTCAAGCAAAGCATTAAATTGTTCAGGGAATTCCTTCATTGCGTTAGCCTCCTTGCGAATGATGAATTAGGTCTTTTTCATCAGACAGGTCTGCGGACAAGTTTTACAGCGATATTGCTCCCCGTTCTCCAGTCTGTAGGAGAAGCAGCATGTTTTTCTTACACGCATTTTTTCCGCCATACCCTCTATATTTACTTTTCTGCTATAATATCTGGCCAGTGGATTGCTGTGATAGCTGCCGAACCATTGACTATTTTCATCTGAAAGAAGCATCCGGAATTGGTCATCACGATCGCTCCTCATTCCTTCGTTCAAAAGGAAGTCCTCATTCTCAAATACCCAGAATACGTATACTGCGATGTTTTCCCAAAGGATCAGATTCGAAAGCTTTGTGGCATTCTTTAGCGACTGAATCACTTGATCAAGATGATCCCGGAAAATGGATTGAATGAAGGCGTTCTTTTCCTCAAGGGATGTAAACTCCGTCACCGATGCATCCTTCAAGTGAAATTGAGGCATCCATAATCCATTTCTGTCCCCATCCACCATGATCAGATTTTCAGGATTGAGATTCAATTTCTTATTCCAGTATGTCATGGTCATTAACCCAATGGCCGCTACAAACGCATAGCGCTTCATGAATAAGGATGCTGCCACTTTAAGGTCGTCCGTCCCGATCTGGGAGCATTGATAAGATAAATAGGCCTTCATCTTTCCACCATCCAGGAATGAGGTTGCCCCTTCCCCTTGTAAAGCCGGGGTGGACGCATGGAAGCGGTATTTCGTCAAGATTTCCCACTGCTGCCCGGTCAGTGTGTTCATCCTGTCTCCACTGCGTCTTTCAAAATGCAGCGTCCTTTACCGAATGGGATGCATAAGGGCGTACCGAATAATGGGTCCCGGGATACCTGACAGTCCATATCGAACACGTTTTTCACGAGTTCACAACTGATCACTTCTTCAGGTTTTCCTTGAGCATAAATCTGTTTATCCCGGATCGCCACGATATTATGGGCGTATCTGCAGGCAAGGTTCAGGTCATGAAGAACCATGACGATGGTGCGCTGCTCTTTTTCATTCAGTTCGAATAATAAGTCCAGGATCTCAATCTGGTGGGTCATATCAAGATATGTGGTTGGCTCATCCAACAGGATGATGTCTGTATCCTGGGCAAGTGTCAGAGCGATCCACGCACGCTGCCTCTGCCCTCCAGATAGTTCATCCACTTTCCGGTTCTTCAGCTCCTCCATCTTCGTTGCTTTCAACGCGTCCTGGACGATTTCTTCATCTTTTTGTGACCATTGCTTGAGCCAGGTTTGATGAGGGTAGCGCCCCTGCTTGACGAGCTGGAGGACGGTCAGTCCCTCTGGAGCCGTTGGGGATTGAGGAAGGATGGCCATTTTACGAGCGACTTCTTTCGTTGATAAACGTGAGATTGCCTCCCCATCCAACAAGACCGATCCCTGCTTCGGCTTAAGCAGACGGGCGATGGAACGGAGAAGCGTGGATTTCCCGCAGCCGTTCCCGCCGATGAAGACCGAAATCTCCCCTTGTGGAATGTCAATATTCAATTCATCGATGATCGTCCGTTCCCCGTAAGATAGAGTCAAATCCTTCGTTTGTAATGCGTCACTCATCTATGGCCAACTCCTTTAAGAATTTCTTGTTTTAAATAATAAATAGATAAAATACGGTGCGCCAATCGCTGCCGTAAAGACACCGGCAGGGACTTCGAGGGGCAGGAACAGGGTCCTGCCGATCAAATCTGCCACCATGACGAGAATCCCGCCGATCAGGGCTGCAGTCGGAAGCAGGGCCCCGAAAGAAGAACCGACCATCCGCCTTGCCATATGGGGAGCCATCAAGCCTACAAAGCCGATTCCACCGGCAAATGCGACTGCTCCCCCCACTAACGCCGTTGACATAAGGAGGAGAAAGAACCGCTGACGCTGAACATTCCCTCCTACACTTGTGGCGATTTCTTCGCCTAGTTCCTGTATATTCAGCTGACGGGTAATAAAGAAGCTTAACAGGATAAAGACCAGGCTCCAAGGAAGCAGGATCCACACATCCTGCCAGTCAGAACCGTTCACCGTCCCCGTGATCCAGATATTTGCCTGACTGGCCCTGTAAATCGGGCCGAGTATCATAAGTAATGTGGTCATTGCTTGAGTCAAAGCCGAAATACCAATACCAATCAGAACGAGCCTGACAGGTGAAACCCCTTTTCGCCAGGCTAAAAAGTAAACCAGAAAGGCAATGACTGTCGCGCCGATGAATGCAGCAACAGGCAGCCATTTAATGCTGACCATCAACGTATTATCATCATTGCTGAAAAGGGTCAGAAAGGCGACGACAGCCGCTCCCGCTCCTCCTGTGATACCGATGATATCCGGTGAAGCAAGAGGGTTGCGTATCATCCCCTGAAGGATTCCCCCTGCTACGGCTAACGCCATCCCGGCAAGCAGTGCAATGAGTATCCGCGGCAGGCGGAAGGACGTCACCACGAGCTGCTCCAAACTTGTCCCCCCACCAAAGAAAACACTGATCACCTTCCACGGGGCAATCTTCAAGTCCCCTATTCCTGTACTCATAATAAGAACCAGAAAGGTAATTAAACCCAGGATGGTTATTTTTTTTAGCGCTGATAAATCAACGAGCATGGAAACGCGGTCCTCTAGCCATCGTTTCCCTATAAATCGATCCATCGGTTAAAACCCCTTCCTTGCCACATACACGAAGAATGGTGCTCCTATTATGGCGGTCATGACGCCGACGGGCACTTCCTGGGGCATGATGATATAACGGGCACAAACGTCAGCGGCCAGTAATAAGATCGCTCCGAGAAGTCCTGCGAAAGGAATGAGCCACCTGTGGTCAACCCCGATGATCTTCCTTGCTAAATGCGGGATGACAATCCCGATAAAACCGATGGGACCGGCAACGGCGACGGAACCACCCGCCAAGAGGACGACAACCGCCAAAGCAAGAAATTTAATCAAGTTCGTTTTCAGGCCGAGCCCTTTCGCCACATCTTCCCCCATAGCGAGGATGTTCATCTTGCCGGCAATGAAGAGAGCAAGAATCCATCCGGCCACTATATATGGAAAGACCCCGCTTAATATATCCAAACTTCTTCCCTGGACTGATCCCGCGAGCCAGAATAAAACCTGCTCAAGTGCCGCTTCATTCAAGACAAGCAATCCTTGTGTAAAGGAGGAAAACATAGCGGTGATCGCCGCTCCAGCAAGGGTCAGCTTCATCGGGGTCAAGCCTTTATTCCCTGCAGAACTGATGACGAATACGCCGACCGCTGCAATGGCTGCACCTAGAAACGCGATCCATGTAAAGGATTGAAGATTGGTTATGCCAAAGAGCGTAACCGCTACGACCACCATAAAAGCTCCACCTGCGTTGATTCCGAAAATTCCTGGAGAAGCGAGGGGGTTATTGGTCAATGTCTGCATCAAAACCCCTGAAATCGCAAGGGATGCACCGACAGTCGCAGCAATCAGCGCCCTTGGTAACCGGATGGTCTGAAGCACGATATGCTCAGTCGATCCAGTAGGGTTGGAAAAAGCCTCAATAGCTGTTTGCCAACTTGTATCCGTGTATCCGTATACAATACTGATCCCGATACACAGGATAAGAAAAAGAAGTGTTCCTATAAATAAAAGAATCTTTTTTTGAATTCTCATTATGTGTTAACCTTTCTATTCCTTAAAGGAAAGGAAATCAATTAAACAATCACGTACTGCTCTTCCCTTTCTATTTTAAAGAAGAATGAAAGGAGCGTCAATGACTTTGAAAATCATTATCATTTAGGTATTGACAATGAAAACCTTCTCAACTACTATTATGAGTGTAAATGATAATCATTATCACCGATAAAAATATCAGGAGGATCTACATATGAAATTAAAGAGCTTACTAACATTACTGCTGATTTCTACACTTCTCTTTCTTGCTGCCTGCGGAAATAAAGAAGAAAAAGATGAGTCTGCAGGTAACGATACAAATGAAGAAACATATACAGTGAAACATGCAATGGGTACGACGGAAATCAAAGGACCGCCTAAGAAAGTCGTCATCCTTACAAATGAAGGAACAGAAGCCCTCCTATCCATGGGTGTCACTCCTGTCGGTGCCGTTCAATCATGGACGGGTGACCCTTGGTATGACCACATCGCTGACAAGATGAAAAATGTTGAAGTCGTCGGAACAGAAAGCGAATTAAACATGGAAGCCATCGCAAAGCTTCAACCCGACCTGATTATCGGGAACAAAATGCGACAAGAGGAACAATACAATCAGTTGAAAGACATCGCTCCAACCGTCATGGCTGAGACGTTACGCGGTAACTGGAAAGAGAATTTCGAGTTATATGCTAAAGCCCTCAATAAAGAAGAAAAAGGCCAGGAAGTCTTAGCGGAGTATGATCAGCGAATTGAAGATCTTAAAGGTAAGCTCGGAGACAAATTGAATCAGAAAGTTTCCATGGTCCGCTTCTTAGCAGGGGACGTAAGAATCTACCATAAAGATTCATTCTCAGGCGTGATCCTGGATCAGTTAGGATTCGCACGTCCTGAAGGTCAGGATGTAGATGACTTTGCTGAAAAAGGTGTAACAAAAGAACGCATCCCGGCAATGGACGGAGATGTCCTATTCTACTTCACATATGAAACCGGCGATGGCGAAGCGAACAAACTTGCTGAAGAGTGGCTGAACGATCCGTTGTTCAAAAATCTTGAAGTAGCAAAACAAGACAAGGTTTATGAAGTAAGTGATGCGATTTGGAACACAGCAGGCGGTGTGCTGGCAGCAAATGCCATGCTCGATGATATCGAAAAGTACTTTTTAGAACAGGAATAAACGACTCTTGTAAAAAGCCGAAAAGGGCATATCCCTTTCCGGCTTTTTTTGTATGCTGATTTTCAGGGAATGCTTTACGTTTTTTTCACTCCCCCTTTCATTTTCATAATTCTCCTTTTTTCGGTAACACTACAGGATAGACCACACATCGGACATGAGGGATTAGTATGTTTTCATTCTTTAAGAACCAGAAAAGCAGTGATAAGGACAGTAAGAAACAATCATATGAGAGTCTGAAAAAGGAAGCGGAGAAATCTGCCGATTATAAACAGGCCTTTTACCAGAATCCACATACAGGGCTGAAGTTCAGTCTTCACTTCGTCACGACGTTGATTGATGGAAAGATCCTGCAGGAGGATGTCCTTCCTTCATTACTTTCAAAGGATTTTCACTCTTTCGATGATCTAAAAACACTGGTCCCTGTATTGGATATTCAAATTTCCACAGATGAAACCCAAATCGAACAGAAATTGTATAACGGATATACCCTCCTGACAATGGATGCCTCCAACAGAAAATTCGCCTTCATCGCGACGAAGAACGAAATGGGCAGGAAAGTCTCTCAGCCGGAAGTAGAGTTCAGTGTCGTCGGACCAAAGGAAGCATTTGTAGAGTCTCTCAGTGATAATCTGAACCTGCTTAGAAAGCGACTTCCCATCAAGGAAATGTTAGTGGAAGAATTCAATCTGGGAACACTCACCCATACCCGGGTTGTGTTGCTCTATATTGATGGATTGGCAGATGAAGCAAACGTCAATACGGTCCGGCAGCGATTACGAGATATTGATTTTGATCAAATCATGGACAGTTCATTCGTTGAACAGCTGATTGCCGATAATGGTAAGTCACCCTTCCCGCAACTATTGGACTCGGAACGCCCAGACCGGGTAGCGTCCGTACTTGCGGAAGGCAAGATTGCCATCATGGTGGATGGATCTCCGCATGCTCTGATCGGCCCGACCACGCTCGTAGAATTTTTTAACGCATATGAAGATTATTTCTTAAATTTCTTCATTTCTTCTTTCTTGCGCCTGGTTCGTGTATTTGCAGTGGCATTCTCCATTTTGATCACACCCATTTATGTTGCGGCCCTAACCTATCATTATGAGCTCATACCGAAAGATTTAATGGCTACACTCATCACTTCAAGACAAGAAATCCCGCTGCCCCCTATTCTCGAAGCATTGTTTCTTGAATTGACGATCGAACTGCTGCGGGAAGCAGGGGCACGCCTTCCGACCAAGGTCGGTCAGACAATCGGTATCGTTGGAGGTATCGTTATCGGGACGGCGTCCGTTGAAGCGGGGATCACGAGTAACGTTCTGCTCATATTGGTTGCACTTGCTGCCCTTGCTTCTTTTACCACTCCCGTTTACCGGATGAGTAATACAATCCGTCTACTTCGTTTTCCCTTCCTCTTATTCGCGCAACTTTGGGGATTGTTGGGGATCGTTTATTGTTTCTGCCTTCTAATGGGACATCTCCTGCAATTGACGTCTCTGGGCAGACCGTTTTTAGAACCTATTTTCCCACCTCGGGTAAAAGACTTGAAAGATGCACTCATTCGCCTTCCCTTCAGCAGGCAAGGCGGCCGTCCGGAATATTTACGCACGAAGAAACCGTTCAGGTTCCCTCCGTCCGAAGGGAAGAAAAAGCTTGATATTGATGAATAATGGTTGGAGGTGATCAAATGCAGCCGATTCCAGATAGAAGAAAAATATCGCCGTTCATGGTTTTCTTTCTCATTCATGCCATTCAAGTAGGAGCCGGAGTCCTTGGATTCCAACGTATCATTTCAAAAAATGCGGGCTACGATGGATGGATTTCTGTCATTCTTGCAGGTGTTTTCACTCACGTTATCATGTTTATGATGTATCAAATTTTAAATAGAGTGGAAGGAGATCTCGTAACTGCCCACACTCTGGCATTTGGAAAATGGCTCGGGAAAGTATTCAGTCTCTTCTTCGTCATCTATTTCAGCTTGCTGGTGATCACCATTATGCGTACGTATATTGAGGTATTACAGGTGTGGATGTATCCGAGATTGAGTACGTTCTTCTTTTCGTTGCTCTTTCTCGTGCTTGTTTATTATATTGTCAACGGCGGGGTACGTACCGTGACCGGAACGGCCTTTTTTGGAATCTTTCTTCCCAGTTATCTCATATTAACGTTTGCCTTCACCTTTAAATATGCAGACTTTGGAAATATCCTGCCAGTCTTCGATCATACGGTGAAAGATCTATTAATTTCCACTAAGAACATGTCCCTGACGTATTTAGGCTATGAATCCATTTTACTTCTTTATCCTTTTGTGAAAGAGGCTAAGAAATCTCAAAAGTATGTCCACTGGGCGCTCTTTACGACCACTACCCTTTATACGATATTAGCCATTATTTCTTTTGCGTTTTTCAGTCAGAAACAGTTGGAAAAGACCGTATGGGCCACTCTGTCCATGTGGAAGATCGTCGAAATGCCGTTTGTGGAACGATTTGAGTATATCGGCATTGCCAATTGGTGCTTGATCATCCTTCCAAACGTATGTATTGCGATTTGGTGTGCCAGCAGAATCTTAAAACGGATGACTCCACTGAAACACAGGCATACATTATTGATCGTCTGCCTGCTATGCTTATCCGCCCTCACCTTTTTCGCTGACCGGAAGCAAGTGAACTTCCTGAATACAGTATCAGGGCAGATTGGATTTTATATCAACTATTTTTACATTCCTGCTCTTCTGTTGCTTGTGATCATCATGAAGAAAGTGAGGAGTAAACAATGAAACGTACATATTTTCTCACAGCTATTCTCATTTGTTTCTTATTTCTGACAGGGTGTGTGGAAAAGGAAATCCTGGACGATTTATATATCGAAACAGGGAAAGCCTACGACTATGTAGGGGAGGATAGAATCAGGGGCACCGCCCTCTTCCCGATTTACTTATCCGATAAATCGATTCAAAACGGGACGCTGTCAGCAGAAGCCTCCTCTACGAGGGAAGTGCTCGAAAAATTGGAAAGAAGATCACAGCAGCCCCTGGTCCGCGGAAGCCTGGACGTTGTTTTAATAGGGGAGGATCTTGCCAAAAAGGGAATCATCGATATCGGTGACTCCCTTCAAAGGGATGCGAGTGTCGGGGCTAGGCTCTTTCTGACTGTGACTGAAGGGGAGGCCGGAGAGCTCATTAAAGGGAACTATGGATTGAGAGGAAATGGGACATACCTATCCAATTTGATTCAACATAATATCTCACGGAGGGAATTGCCTGCAACCAACCTTCATATGTTCATATATGATTATTTCCAGGAAGGCCAGACACCTTATCTGCCGATTTTGAAGCAGCTTTCCAATGAAAGTGTGGCTATTACAGGCATAGCTTTATTTAATAAAGATAAGATGGTTTCGAAAATCCCTGCTAAAGATATGTTTTTCTTCAAACTGCTGGTGGATAAGTATGCTGAAGGAAGTCATGTCATTAAGTTGGGAGAAGAAAAGAGCAGCGGTCACGCGGAAAAGTCCATCGAAGCCTCTGTAACCAGCCTCATCTCCAAGAACAAAATTATCGTCAAGCATGATGCCGATCCTGTAGAAGTGACGATTCGCATCAAAATTCGAGGGATCATCCGTGAGTATACCGGTAAAAGATTGACTCCTGATAAAGTCATTGAAGTGGAGAAACAAATGAAAAAGGATATTGAAGAAAATGGAATGAGAATGCTGAAAGAATTTCAGGACCTAGGAATTGATCCTGTCGGCATCGGTCAAATCCAAAAGCACGGCGTACGGGGATTTGATTTCAAGGAATGGAAAGACAGTATATATCCGCGTGTGAAATTCAATATTGAACCCAATGTTCAGATTTTGGAAGCAGGGACGGTGGAATAGGATATGGAAAAGGCTCCCTGTACGTCAGGGAGCCCTGTTTTTCAGTTCATATTGATGACGCGTCCAGTTGCTGCACTTTCTTTGCAGGCTTCGATTATGGTGATGACTTGTAAAGCATCTTCAGGGTCGACGGGTAGAGACGAATTCTCTCTTACCGCCCCGTACACACCCAGGTAAAATTGAGTGTAGTCCCCTTTCTCAGATGGAATGACTTCAGATGTCACCTCTTCACCGGAGATGGTCGTAAGGACACCCCAGTTTTCTTCGTCTTCGACTCCCCACTGTTCAGAAACAGGATTCTTTCCTGCCTTGAGATCATCCTCCTGACGGTCCATACCATGCTTCACAAAGCTGCCTTTCAGTCCATGAACCTGATAGCGGGGGCCCGGATCAAGTACGATCGAACGTGAATAGAGTTGCACCCTCAATACATCGTATCCAAGTGTGATGAGGAAGTAATCTTCCGCTTTATCCGGATTTCGTTGCGGGAACACATCAGCCTGCACCCATTCCGGTGCACCGAACAGGGTGAGGGCCTGATCCAACAGATGAGACCCAAGATCATAAAGGACGCCTCCCCCTTCGATCTTATTCTCTTTCCACCTGTCCTTGATGGTCGGACGGAACCGGTCAAAGTGCGCTTCGTATGTAAAAATCTGTCCAAGTGTTTCTTCTTTCAGCAATTGCTGAATCGTTAAGAAGTCGGCATCCCAGCGCCGGTTATGGAAAACAGAGAGGTGCAGCCCTTTTTCTTTCGCCAGGGCCAATAACTCCTTCCCGTCCCGGCTATTCGTTACAAATGGCTTCTCTACGATCACATGCTTACCGGCTAATAATGATTGCTTGATCATACTGTAATGAAGGTGATTGGGAGTGGTGATGACCACTAATTCGATGTCTTCCTGAAGCAGGTCTTCAAGGGAAGGCACGACGATCGTCCCCTCAAGATCGTTTACTACTTTTTCTTCATTGGAAGACATGACCGCTTCTATATGAAATTCCTCTAAATGAGAGAGTAAAGGACGATGAAAGCTTTGTCCTGAAAAACCGTATCCTGCTAAACCGACTTTAATGGGTTGCATAATGTCACCTTTTTCTTTCAAAATGTATTCTCATATTATCATGTACAAGATCAGTCGAAAAATGATTCGTTTTACAATCAGTCTCTGTTTTGTATAAAATAAGTGGGAAAGGGAGGTTATCATCATGCAATCAATCAAAAATAAAGAAACCTTTGACGATCTTATTACATCAACAGAACCTGTCATCGTAAAATTCCATGCAGACTGGTGCCCTGACTGCCGTCGTATGGATATGTTCATTGATGAAATCATGGAAGAATTCAATCAATATAAATGGTATGACATCAATAAGGACGAATTCCCGGAAATCGCCGAGAAATACGACGTCATGGGAATCCCAAGCCTGCTCGTCTACAAAAATGGCGAAAAAATCGGCCACCTGCACAGCGCCAACGCCAAATCACCAGAACAAGTGACAGAATTCCTGAACACCTTATAATGTTAAAGGTCCGTCCCTCTTTATGCATAGGGACGGACCTTTGTTATCGTTTAATAGATATTTCCCTTTCCATCTACATACACTGTCTGAACCATCGTTCGTTGGAAGTCGCTTCCCTGCTCCGTTTTCCCTTCCAGGTCTGTGGTGATGTTGTGGATACCTTCTTCAAAGTCCGCCAGGGGCAAAGATGACAGATCTTCTGAAGTGATGAGTGTCGAAGGTTTCTTTCCACTTTTCATCGGTAAATGGTGGATGGTATAGGTCTTCTTAACTGAAGGGGGACCCCCATTCAGTGCGTTCACGAGAGAAGCCCCCCCACTCTTTTTATGAAATAGAATGCTCAGCATATAATGTTCTTTTTGACGGGATACAGCCTTCACTTCCCAACTCCCTGGAACGGGTTTTGTCAGAAGGATGGAATGATGATGCGCCCCGGGGAAATAGCCTGTGGCATCTAAAGCGACATTCCAGTTCTTATATTCCTTGCCATCGGGGCCGATAAGCTTATAAACTGTACTTTTTTGATCACTGATCCAGTCTACCGTGATGCTTTCCACTCCTTCTTCTACGGAGAATCGTTCTAACCCGTTCCCTTCAAATTCCCCACCCCTGTGAAGGGCCGACGTTTCCCCTTCCAGTGCCAATTCGCTCAGCTCTCCATACACCACATCCGTCACGTCTTCTTTATAAAGATCCTTCAAATACGGGAAAACCTCACTGCCTCGTTTAATCGTTGTATGAGTCCAGTCCCCCACCGCCACTTCCTTCGCATATGAGAGCCTGGAGCTTTTCACCAGCACAGCCCCGTCACTTTGACCGAACCTGCTTAAATACAAACCTCCCCAAAATAATTCAGAATAGGCACCGCCCCAACCTGTGCCCCCAAATGTATAGATTGGGATTTTCTGCGTCAGATCAGATCCGTCCGTCTCAGCCCGGAATCCTTTCATATACGCGGTTTGCAATGAAAAGACGGCATTTGTCTTACTTTTCAACGCATCGGTCAGCCATCCTGCCCATTTACTGAAGGCAAGGTCTGCAAGCTCTGACCCATGATGGGGGGTCGAAAGTGTGATGACCCTTGCAACATACGGAGAAGCACCATAATGGACCAGTGCGGATTGGACATCGATCCCTCCTTTGCTATGAGTGACGACCACCATCTTTTCATTAAAAAACTCATACATCTCCAGGAGTTTCCCAGCTAATATTTCACCGTTCCTCCACATATCTTCATCCGGATGTAAATCGATGAAGACCGATTGGTAACCGGCCCCACGGGTGATCGAAAGCATATCATTATCCTGGATCCACGTATCTGAAGAAGTATTGATCCCATGAACAAATAAGATGGGATATCCACTTGTATTCACTGCCTCTTCATCCATAAACCATCTGCCGGGTATTACTGTTTCCCTCTGGATTCCTTCAACCTTCTCATGCATCTGCCTTGCCTCCCTTTAAATAGACGTTTTCTTCATTATCGTTTAGTAGGGATGAATTTTCATCATGATTGTTAAATACAGGAAGAAAGACATATGTTCAAAAAAATGATTGAATAGTCCCTATGTCATTATCGAAAACTAATAATCATCAGACTAATTTGGAGGGATTCCTTTGACAAAGAAAAACAACAAGGGCAGTGCAAACCAAAACTCGCCTAAACGCGGCACGACAGAGTTCGCAAATGAAATCACAAGTGGTGATAACAGCAAGGGGAATAAGCATAATAAAGATCAGAAAAATAAAACAAAGAAATAAACTGCAGGTAATTTGTCTTGAAATGAGACGAGAGGAGGATTGAATATGGATCAGAATCGAGTCAAACAAATTTTATCTTCTTCAGCTGACATCCAGGTCAAATACAAGGATGCTTCCGTCTGGATCGACTCTGTCAAAGAAGATGGAAAAACAGCCGTTGTGCACCTTCGCGGACCACTGGAAGAACGTTCAGAAGTCAGCATTTCAGATTTAGAAGAAGTATAATAAAAGAAAAGACCACGTCGGGGACCCCCAACATGGTCTTTTTCAGTCGAATTATTTCTTATCTTTGATTTTGCCTTTATTCTTCAACAATTCAAAAATCATATTTGCTTGATCTGTGTTGTCAATCAAGCCTGCAAATTTCTCCTTCTGAGGACCGAATGCATATACAGGTACGTCGTCACCAGTATGTCCGTCCGTTGTCCAACCGGTACCTGAACGTTCATCAAAAATCTTCTCGATCGCATTATCGATTTCCGTTTGATCGCCTTTTTCAGCAGCTGATTTCACTGAATCGATTTCTTCCTGAGTCAATTCAAGGTCGATATTGTTCGCTAACGTTTCTTCAACCGATGCACCATTTACTATCTGTTGTGCCATATAGTCAGGGGTATGCTTTGCAGCCTGGATTGGAGCTGGATCCCAGTTGTATTCACCGTCAGAACCAATCGAGATACCACCCGTTGAATGGTCAGCCGTCACGATGACCAATGTTTCACCATTTTCTTTCGCAAAATCCCTTACTTTTTCAAATGCTTGTTCAAAATCTCTCATTTCGCTCATGGCACCGACTACATCATTATCATGACCGGCCCAGTCGATCTGACTGCCTTCCACCATCAGGAAGAAACCATCTTTATCGCCTTTCAAACGGTCCAGGGCAGATGTTGTCATGTCAGCTAAGCTTGGCTGCTTCTCATCACGGTCGATCATCTTGTCCATTCCGGATTCAGCGAACAGACCAAGAATTTGATCATTCTTATCTTTTTTAAGCTCATCAGCTGATTTTACATAGCTGTAACCGTCTTTTTTGAACTGTTGTGCCACATTGCGGTCATCACGTTCGAAGAAATCGGTACCGCCACCAAGCATGACATCAATCTTATGCTTGCCATTGATCATTTCATCATAATAATCGTTGGCAATCGCATCTTCACTCTTGCGTGACTCTTCATGTGCTCCGTAAGATGCAGGGGTTGCATGGGTGATTTCTGACGTAGAGACGATTCCTGTAGACATGTTATTTTCCTTCGCCTGCTCCAGAACCGTTTTTACATCTGATTTATCATTATCTACTGCTATCGCGTTATTATATGTTTTCACTCCACCGCTCATCGCTGTTGCGGCAGCCGCAGAGTCGGTTACGTTCTCTTTTTCATCTTCAGGATACGTCGTTTGTAGTCCGACAAGGTAAGGATCAAATGCCGTCTTCTCCATCTCCATCGTATCAGGATTGTCATTCATATAACGAAGGCCGGTAGTGTAAGGTACACCCATTCCATCACCGATCATAAAGATGACGTTCTTGGCTTTGCCGTTTTTAGATTCCTTCACGCTTGCTTCTGTGTCGTCCTGATTCATTCCTATGACGCTTCCAAGAGCTAATGTGGATACGACCGCCAACGGAAGGATCTTCTTCATTGATTTCTTCATTTTCCCTACCTCCTATAATTCGTGGTACATGTAGAAGAATAAAGGGTAAATATGAAGAACCATTTACGAAACGAATACAGGAGAGTAAAGCTTATGTAAATTGAAAAAAAACAGGCAAAAAGTCACCTGTTTTTTTCATTATCATTCTCTTATAAGGGGGAGCGTACAGCAACGGAATGACCCGCCTGACTTGATGATTTCAGACAAATCAAGTTCGATCACGTCAAATCCTTCCGCTCTGATCCGCTCATTTAAGGCTTGGTTTTGGGTGAGACTGATGATTTTCTGATTTCCGATTGCCAATACATTCGGTCCCATTTGAAATTGTTCTTCATCAGTCACTGTGATGATGTTGTAGTGCTTCTTGATGGTCTCGAGATCCTCTTTGGTGAATGCCGGCGGATACACAAGTGCCCAGTCACTGGAAATGATGGTGAACACACAATCCAAATGGAGGATGTCTTCCCTTAATGGAAGCTCATGAACGGTATAGGGTGTGAGCTGATTCCTCAGGGATTGGATCGCCAGCTGATTTGTCCGTCCGCTCACGCCGATCCAGATATTTTCCTCATCAACGAGGACATCCCCACCTTCAATGGAATGGAGAAGTTCGTTATAAGGCACCTCATTTTCTTCCAGCCAATGCTTGAGGGTTTTCACTTCCCCCCGCCTGACATCCGTATTCATCGATGCGACGAAAAACTGATCATGAATCGTGAAACCGATGTCTCTCGTGAAGACTTGTTCATTGAATTCAGGCGATGGTTGAAGATGGATCACCTCAGATCCATTTTCCTCCAACGCTTCAACAAATGTATTATGTTGGGAAACAGCTTTATCTATATCAATATTTTCTTTCAAAAAATGCTTTTGAGTCTCATTTATGATTTCATTGATTTGCATATTTTCAGGTGAAACCACGACTACTTTCTTTAACTTTCCATACTCATTGGTACAATGCGTTTTTGATTTTGGAACCAACGGGGAATTTAAACTCATCTTTACGCCCTCCAATTATCTACTCTTAGAAACTGCTTTTCCCTGTTATTATGAAGATAAAACGTCCTTTTTATAACTTATGCTGCCTAAGCCTTAACAGAGACGACAAGCAGCACCGATGGATGAAATAAGGGCATTTGTCCACATAAAATAGAAAAGGCGTGCAGCTGCACGCCTTTTCCCATTAATGAACCATCCGATCATGGTCCTTCCAAAACTCTTTTCGGATCACCACTTTTTGGATCTTTCCTGATGCGGTTTTAGGTAATTCTTTCGCAAAAGTAATGCTCTTTGGTGCCTTGAAATGGGCAAGCTTTTCTCTCGTGAAGTCGATCAGGTCCTGCTCTGTCAATGTGTGACCGTCTCTTAGAACCACCACTGCATGGGGAACTTCCCCCCATCGTTCATGTGGAATGGCCACGACCGCTGCTTCGAGGACACCTTCATGCTCGTAAAGGGCTCCCTCCACCTCGATGGAAGAGATGTTTTCTCCGCCGCTTATGATGACGTCTTTCATCCGGTCGACGATTTCGATGTAGCCATCTTCATCGACCGTCGCCATATCTCCCGTATGCAGCCAGCCTTCCCTGATCGTTTGATTGGTGGCTTCCGGATTTTTATAATATCCTTCCATCACCGTATTGGTCCTCGTCACGATTTCGCCAATCGTTTTTCCATCATGAGGCACCTCTTCCCCCAGTTCATTGACCACCTTCACCTTACTCCCAATCATGCTGTATCCCGCTTTCGCCTTCAGGCGGTATGTTTCTTCCTTAGGCCGGGCCTGTTCCGAAGATCTTAATATAGAAGTCGTGATAAGGGGTGAAATTTCCGTCATCCCGTAGACCTGAATGAATTCCCACTTTAGATTTTCCTCCACTTTCCGGACGAATGCCGGAGGAGGGGCAGAGCCGGCAATGACAACCCTTACATTTTGTCCGATGGAACGCTCCCTGTCCGGATAGGACTCGAGGAGCATGTTAAGGACGGTCGGTGCCATATGCATAACGGTCACATCATGCTTCTCCACTTTATCGAGTATCACTTCAGGATCCACTTTTCTAAGCATCACCTGGGTCGCGCCATTGGCCGTATAATAAAATGGTGACCCCCAACCGTTCACATGGAACATCGGCAGGACGTGAAGAAGCGTATCCTGATCCGTCACCCGCAAATGGTGCATGGACGATAGGGCATGCAAATAATTGGACCTGTGTGTGAGGAGCACTCCCTTCGGATCCCCCGTCGTCCCACTCGTATAAAGAAGGGACGCAATATCCGACTCTTCCAGTTCTACACGGGTGAAAGTCTCGCGACTGAAGGAGCCACGCCACTCTTCATAGCCCCGATGGCCGTCCATCGTTTTACCGTGAATGATCACATGCTTCAAGTGAGGGACCTCTGATAGAATTGGCTTGACTAACGGATAGAGCTCCTCATCGACAAACAAGGCCTTACTCTCACTGTGGGTGAGGATAAATTGATAATCGGCAGGCTTTAATCTGGTATTCAAAGGCGTCATGACTCCTCCGACAGAGTAGACGCCATAAAATCCTTCCAGCATCTCGGTTGTATTTGGAGCAAGATACGCCACCTTATCCCCTTTTTCTATCCCGAATTCCTTCAGTCCCCTTCCCAGCTGATTCACCCGGTCACCGAGCTGCTTATACGTCAAACGCTTTTCATCATCGATGATCGCTACCTTATCCCCGTATAACTCCACTGCCCGATCCAGAAAATCCGTTAACACCAATGGCACGTGCATATGTACATCATCCCCTCTATTTATAGATCATATATGGACTATATTAACAGATTCGGACTATTTATGGGAATATTCAGATATCAATACCATCTAAAAAAGCATGATGACTTTCTCGTCACCATGCCTAAGAAATTAGCGTCCTCTTCGATTCGAAGTGGATCTGCTGCCACTATTTCGTTGATTACCACTGTTGTTTCTTCCTGTTGACCCGCTTCGCTTACCGCGGGTGTTACCTGATGATTCACCACCACCGCGGCGGGGATTTGTGTCTTCACTCTTGGACCTTCGGCTGCGGGACGGACCATTCGTGTCACCGGTCCTGGATCTGCCACCCCGTGGAGACCTTGATTTTCTCTCCTTACTCGCTTGTATATTCTTTTCGCGGCGATCCTTTGCACTTTCGTTTGTCTCTTTAGAGCTATTGGGAGTTTCTTTAGTAGCAACGACCTCCACCACTCGGCGGGGCAATAAACGTCCGATGCCTTTTTCGATCATTTCCAGGTCCTGCTTATCCTTCAGGGCAACAAAGGTGATGGCAAGCCCGTCTTTCCCAGCACGGCCGGTGCGCCCGATTCTATGAATGTAGCTTTCCACATCTTGAGGGATATCATAGTTGAATACATGGGTCACTCCTTCGACATCAAGACCCCTGGCGGCCACATCCGTTGCGATAAGAAGTTGGAGCTTCGCGTCCCTGAACTTCTTCATCACGTTTTCCCGTTTCGCCTGAGACAAGTCACCATGGAGTTCATCGACTAAAAAGCCTCTCGCTTTAAGATCTCCAAGCAGCTTACTGACCCTCCGCTTCGTCCGGCAGAAAATGATACCGAGGAACGGCTGGACGTCGTGGATCGTCTGACTGAGGGCATCCAGCTTCTGACGGTCCGTCGTTTCCACGATTTCCTGCTGGATTTCCTGCACAATTTTTTCTTTTTCACGTATCTGCACATTATGAGGTTGATTCATATAGCGCTTCCCGATCTTACGGATCTCCTTGGACATCGTCGCTGAAAACAGGGCGGTCTGGCGGGTGAACGGCGTCTCGCGGATGATCGATTCAACTTCATCAAAGAAGCCGATATGAAGCATCTGATCCGCTTCATCCAATACAAGGAACGAAACATTCGAAAAATCGACCGTCTCCCGGCGCACATGATCAAGGAGTCGTCCCGGTGTACCGATCACGATATGAATCGCCTTATTCTTCAGTCGCTTAATCTGTTTCTCCACATCCTGGCCACCGTACACGGCTAATACATGTATGTTATCTTCCACAGAAGAAAGGATTTGATTCAATTCAGCGGTTACCTGAATCGCAAGCTCCCTCGTCGGAGTCACGATAAGAGACTGGATCTCATCTTTTTCCGGATCGATTTTCGCAAGCATAGGCAATAGAAATGCCATCGTTTTTCCTGTACCTGTCTGCGCCTGTCCAATCACGTCTTCTCCATTTAAGAGTACAGGGATGGTTTCAGTTTGAATCGGCGTCGGTTCTGTTATGGATTGTTCTTTTAAAGCATTAACGTACTTAGGTTGAATTCCTAAGGAAGTAAAATCATTCAATGGGGTCACCTCTTTAATACTCATTATACCCGTAATCCTCTATAGAAAATAGGGCGCTGTGTTATAATGGGAAAATCGTAAAATGAAATGAGGAATCACATTGCTGACATTTGAAAATAAATTAGCTCTCATAGAAGAGTTTCCCGAGCTTACACGAAAGGACGTTTCACTGAACCGGGTGAACTTCCACTTTGAAGACAGTCTCTATGAAAAAACGACTGTCGTCTATCACCTGCACCCGAACGGGAACGGATTTGTTTATACAGGCAATCTCCCCGGATATGAAGCGAATCCAAAAGGTCTTGTGAATATCCGTGATTTTTCGGCGGATGAACTGCGCGGAATCATTCGTGCGTCGATTGATCACTTGGCAACGGAAGAAGAAGTGGCACCTCCCGTGGAACAGTTATGGAAAGATGCGGAGGGTCATTCCCTTATGCTGATTGAAGAAGATGACCGCTGGAATATTTACGCCGGCGATAATCTCGAGGACAGCTTTGGCGGGTATGATGAAGCAGCGCTGTATCTACGTGAAGAAGGATTCCGGAGACGGTAATATCCTGGGTGGCAAGAAGAATGAGAAAAGGACGAATCGGGGTGTCGATTCGTCCTTTTTTGTCTTCGGGCAGCGTGGGTTTTGGGGGGATCCGGTCATGGTGCAGGGGCATCCGGTCCGGGTGAGGCCAGAGTGGGAAAGAATCCAGCCGATTTTCGAGAACATCCAGCCGAAAAGCGGATTAATCCGGCCGTTTTTGATGAAAATCCGGCCGGAATGCCCCAGAATCCAGCCGATTCCGATAAGAAACCAGCCATTTTACTTTTATTCCCAGAAATCGCAACGCCAATCACTTTATTATAATCCGTCACCTGGTTCAGGTTGCTACTTTAATCTCCCCATCAATGGTATACTCATAACCATTAAAAACCTCATTCCATGAAGTTGGCATTAAAGACTGTTAAAGCTAAATATATTGAAATGTATAAAGGAGTGTTCATTAATGAAAGTACTGGCCCTATTAGGAAGCACACGAAAAAACGGGAACTCCGAATATCTTGCGAAAAAAATCGTCGAAGGCACCGACCATACCATTATTTCCCTTGCCGATCTGCATATTGAACCGATTGAAGACTTGCGTCACGCTGAAGGTGGATTCCTCCCTGTCGAGGATGATTACGAACAGCTCGTCCGGTTAATGGAAGATCATGACATATTATTATTCGCCACCCCCCTTTACTGGTATGGTATGAGCGGCCCGATGAAGAACTTCTTCGACCGCTGGAGTCAGTATTTGCGCGACGAGCGCTTCAACCTGAAAGAAGAGCTTACGAAGAAAAAGGCGTACGTCGTGATTACGGGAGGAAGCTCCGCCAACATAAAAGGACTTCCCCTTGTTCAGCAATTCAATTACATTTTTGAATTTGTCCATATGGAATTCACAGATTATCTGATCGGTGCCGGCGTCAAGCCTGGTGAGATCGTGAACGACACGGCTGCACTGGAGAAGGCAGAGCGCTGGAACGCACGATTTAAAATGGATGATCCCTCTTAAGGGGTCATCTTTTTTTGTTAAACCACACACAATAAGGAAATAGTATGAACAAAACCTTTATTGGAGGCTTTAATATGGATTTCCCTACCATTCACACAAATTTCTGGGATGCTGTCATCGCCATTCCCGTCATTATCCTGTTAACCCAGCTAATAAAAGTCTTCTTTAAACCAAGGGCTTTTCTAGTACCGAATATTGCCGTCATACTCGGGCTCTTCATTTCGATTTTCATCAGCCACAGGGGGTATCTCGTCACTGGCATATTCATGGGTTTGTTTTACGGTTATGGGGCGATTGGGAATTACGCTTCTTTGAAGACTTCGGTGCTGGCGTTTCGGGGGGAGAAGGAGGAGTCTCGATGAGTGGTGACAAGTTGTATGCTCGGTCCCTTGTGGATCCCGTCAACGGAATACCCAATTTTTGCAGGAGTTTGCGCGCAGTTGAAGTGGACTCCAATTTTAAGAATTCCCTCGCTTGCTTGTTCGTAATAAAGGTATTTATCAGAAACGCATAATCTCTCAATGCATGAGTATGGGCATCCTTTTGAACGAATAAACAGCGCTCGCATCTCCATGTACCACTTATTCTCTCCATAGATCCGGACTGACATTGAACACAGTAAACTCCATGAAGAATAAACGATTGTGAGATATTGAACTGTTTTAAGAGGTCATAGGATTGTGGTATGTGATGCTTCAAAAATGCTTTCGTCAATTTGGTTACTTGTTGAGGAGATAATGATGGATTTTGATGGGATTGGAAATAGCTTTCAATTTGGAAAAGGAGTTTTGCACTTCTTATCACCCTTTGATAAACGGAATGATCTTGCGAAGAATTTTTTATATGGGAATGTGGGTTGGTAAAGACTACAATGTTCTCGACAGGTATGGACGGGTAATTTCTTTCCACCAGCCACCTTTCAAGGTCCTTTTTTTGTCTGTGAGACTGGAGGATGGGATCCTGAAATACCTCTATTTTACCATTCAGGTTCCGAATCATTTGGTTATAGGTTGTATCAATATAACCCCGTGGTATCCTGCCTTGAAATTTCCCAACTGATGCTCAATCTCATTTCTTCCGCTGAAGGATTTGGGTAAGCGCCGTAATAACACCTCAAGGTTTACGATGATACCAGGGGGTTCATGCTTTTTTACAATCAATAAGATCACTCCTTTAAGATAAGTAGGGTGTTGGGATGGTCTCAGGGGATGATTTTCATCATTTTTTGTTGAGAGTTCGGTCCAGACGGGAAAAATCCAGCCGCTTGTGATGGAAATCCAGCCGTTATGGGAGAAAATCAGCCAGAAACAAGGAGAATCCGGCCGTTATGAGACAAAACCCAGCCAAAACGGCTAAAATTCCAGCCAATATCCAAATTATAACAATTACTGTCCAGAAATGACAATTATTATTTTACCCCTGCAGTTTCCCCAATATCGTCGTCAGCGTCTGGTCCAACTTCAAAAGCTCGTCACCATCCATCTCAAGCCTCTCCAATAAACGGGTCGGGACGCATTCTGCTTTCTTCTTCAGATCTCTCCCTCTATCGGTAAGACTGATGACGACACTCCGCTCATCCTCTTTCGATCGTTTCCGTTCGACAAGTCCGTTTGCTTCCATCCTCTTCAACATAGGGGTCAACGTTCCCGAATCCAGGAATAACTTCCTCCCGAGTTCCTTTACCGAAATCGTTTCTTCTTCCCATAACACGAGCAAAGCCAAGTATTGAGGATAGGTGACGCCGATTTCCTCCAATAAACTTCGGTAAAGTTTTGTGATTTCTCTCTCAGCTGTATATATTTTAAAACAGATTTGATTTTCCAATAAAAGTGGATCCTTCATACATGTCGATTCCTTTCTTGAACATACTAATTGTGATTATCATACAAAAAAGATGATCAATTATCAAATTGAATTGCACACAACTAAATCGTTGACAATTAAAATGAAATCCTTTATAGTTATTCTTGCAAAGTTAAATTGTACACAACTAAAAAAGAGGAGTGAAAGAAATGAATGCATTATACACAGCAAAAGCAACGGCTAAAGGTGGCCGTGACGGAAAAGTAACAAGCAGTGACGGAGTATTGGATGTTGCGTTGGGCATGCCAAAAGCTCTTGGTGGTTCCGGGGCAGACGGGGAAACAAATCCTGAACAACTATTTGCAGCTGGATATGCGGCTTGTTTCGACAGCGCTCTTAACTTAGTGGCCCGTCAGGAAAAGAAAAAAATCCAATCTAATGTAACGGCCGAAGTTTCGATCGGTAAAGATACAGATGGCGGATTTAAGTTAGGCGTTGTCCTCTCAGTCGCCGTGAATGGTGTAGAACTGGATGAAGCTAAACAACTTGTGGAAAAAGCACATGGTGTTTGCCCGTATTCAAAAGCGACAGATGGAAACATCGATGTAGAATTGAATACTGAATTATTTTAACGGATCAGGATGGGCGCATGCCCATCCTTTTTTTAAACGAGAACATCCCCAAAAAATTCATGTTTTAATCTTCACTCTTCAAGGGAATGGAATATAAATAAATTCATTACTCAATGGGGGCACCAGGATGAAATTACACAACGGTCAATTGTATTGGCCAACGACATTAAAAAATAGAAAAGAAGATTTTGATAAAAAGTATGATGCAGTCATCGTTGGAGGTGGTATGTCCGGGGCATTATGCGCCTATTCACTCGTACAGGAAGGCTTGAATGTCGCCATCATTGAAAAGCGGACGCTGGCTGCAGGGAGTTCATCCGCGAATACAGGGCTGCTTCAATTTTCCAATGACGTGATGCTCCATGATTTGATGGATCAGATCGGAGAGGACAAAGCAGTTCGCTTTTATTCCTTATGTTTGGAAGCAGTGGAGAATCTGGAGCAGGTAGCGATGAATTTACCGGTTTCTCCTGATTTCATCCGCAGGAAAAGCATTTATTATGCAAGCACATCCCGACATGTTTCAAAGTTAAAGAGAGAATATAAAACCTTGAATGAGCACTGCTTCCCTGTGGAATATTGGTCTCGTAAAGAGATGAAAGACCGCTTGCCTTTTTCAAAGCCCGGCGCGTTGATCACACATGGGGATGCAGAAGTGAATCCATACAAATTCGTGAATGGGATATTTGACTATTTAAAAGAAGGAAAGCAAACAACGATTTTTGAAAATCTCGAAGCAACAAGTATAGAAGAACATTCTACAGGTGTAAATATCCATACTCCTGATGGGATTATTCAAGCAACGCATTTGATTCATGCAACGGGCTATGAAACACCACCTTTAAATAAAAACATCGGCTCAGATATCAACAGATCCTACGCCATTGCGACAGAACCGATTGAAGACTTATCTCAATGGGATGACAGAGCGCTAATCTGGGAGACAAAGCGGCCTTATTTATACATGCGCACTACGGTAGATAACCGGATTATTGCCGGCGGATTAGACGAAGACCCTGCAGAGGCGCCTCAAAGTGAGAAGAAAATTGAAAAACGCGGAAAGCGGATCGAAAAAGAAGTTCAGAAACTGTTTCCCGACCTGAAGATCAAGATGGACTATGCATGGGGGGCGAGCTTCGGGGAGTCCCTGGACAACCTTCCCTATATCGGAAAACATCCCGACAAAGACAGGATTTATTATCTGCTCGGTTATGGCGGAAACGGTACCGTATACAGCATGCTAGGAGCCAACATCCTGCGGGACCTCATCCTCGACCGTCCCAACCCGGATGCAAAGATCGTCAAATTGGACAGATGAATGATAGGGACGGACCTTCAATAAAGGTCCGTCCCTCACTTCTATTTAGAATTGAGACAAGAATTCACCGTACCCCTGCTCCTCCAATTCATTCTTCGGCACAAATCGAAGAGCTGCTGAATTCATGCAATATCTTAATCCTGTTGGTTTCGGGCCATCATCGAATACATGACCCAGGTGGGAATCCGCGTGTTTACTCCTGACTTCCGTCCGCACGGTGAACCATGTGCGGTCCTCCATTTCCACAATATTATCTTCCACGAGGGGCTTTGTGAAACTCGGCCACCCTGTTCCACTTTTGTATTTATCCTTCGAACTGAATAGAGGTTCACCGGAGACGACATCCACATAGATGCCTTCTTCCTCGTTGTCCCAATATTCATTCTTGAACGCTTCCTCCGTGGCATCTTCCCGGGTGACTTTGTATTGGATATCCGTCAATTTTTCTTTTAATTCATCATCTGTAAAAGAGGGATAAAGAGAATTGGTCTGGAGTTCTATATGGCGTTCATCGCCCCACGCTTTCTCCAGAAAATCATCCCTGCCTGAATTGCTTCTATAAAATTTATAGCTGAGTTTATTTTTCTTATAGTAATCCTGATGGTACTCTTCGGCTTTGTAAAACGTTTTGGCCGGCTGGATCTCCGTTACCACTTCTCCATCAAAACGCCCTGAAGCTTCCAATTCCTTTTTTGATTTCTGAGCGGTCTTCATCTGTGCTTCACTATGATAGAAAATCCCGCTCACGTACTGGGGTCCACGATCGACGAATTGACCACCGGCATCCGTCGGATCGATTTGCCTCCAGAAGACTTTCAATAATTGCTCATAGGTGATCACGTCAGGATCGTATTCAATTTGAACCGCTTCAACATGTCCCGTCTGTTCGGAGGACACTTCATCATAGGTCGGATTTTTTTCTTCACCGCTTGTATATCCCGAAATGACAGAGTATACGCCGTCCAGTTTTTCAAAGGGCGGTTCCATACACCAGAAGCAACCACCCGCAAAGGTCGCAAGTGCATGATCTTCATCGATCGTCTCCGATTTCACCGCTTCACTCCCCAACGATTTCTGGGTAATGCTTGCATACAGTTTCGGTCCGAAAAATGCCCCAAGAGCCACTATGAATATAAGACCGATTCCAATCAATATCTTTTTCATCGTTTCTCCTCCCCACCATTTTTCTCTTACCTTCATTGTACCGTTTGTCTTTTCGTCTTGCGAAGATGAATCGGTTTTCTCCTTTGAACGATGAGAACCCTGTCTTTGGACAGGAACGTATGAATCTGCGATAGTAATAGCTAAAAGGAGAATATTCATGACCACTATTCTCATAATACTATTCGCTTTCCTATTGACCGCCTTTCTGATTGTAAAATACTACCCCGCATTTGGTAAAAAACCTGCAGGTGAACGGGTTCATACCTCTCCTCAGTACTCACAAGGATCCTTTTAAAACTCGACGCCGACTTCTATGGACACGAGCTTTTCTTCATCCGTTTCAATGATTCGCGATCTCGTAAAACGAAACGCTAATCGTAAACCTGATGTCGATCTTCCAAGAGTCGCTTTCCCATCTTTTTCCCACCCCCATCCTGTGACAAATGTTACGTGGTTCGGACATTCTGCAGCCATACTTGAAATGGACGGGAAGAGACTGCTGCTTGACCCCATGTTTGGCAGTGCTCCCTCCCCGTTCCCATGGATAGGGGGGAAAAGGTACAGCAGGGAACTCCCCTTTCAACTCGATGAACTGCCTTCCATCGATGCTGTGGTTTTTTCCCATGATCACTATGATCATCTTGATTACGGAACGATTCGAAAGCTCCGCAACAAAGTGACGCAATTCTTCGTTCCCCTTGGGGTAGGTAGTCATTTGGAGCGTTGGGGAATCCATCCCGATCACATAGTGGAGCTTGATTGGTGGGATGAAGTGGAATGGGCCGGTCTAACAATAGCCTGTACTCCTGCCCGACACTTCTCCGGTAGAAGCCTGAATGACCGGAACGCTTCCTTATGGGGTTCGTGGTGTATCAGGGGGATATCGTCCAACATCTTTTTTAGTGGGGATAGTGGGTATGGTCCGCATTTCAAAGAGATTGGTGAAAAGTACGGTCCTTTCGATTTGACCATGATGGAATGCGGACAGTATGACCCCAGATGGGCACCGATCCACATGCTTCCGGAAGAGACGGTCCAAGCCCATCTTGATGTAAAAGGGAAATGGCTCCTGCCCATACATTGGGGTGCTTTCACATTATCTTTCCATGAATGGACCGATCCGATTGAACGCGTCACGAAATGCGGAAAAGAACGGAATGTCCCCATTGTAACGCCTAAAATCGGGGAAACGTTTCTTGTAGAGGGAGATTCATTCCCATCTTCGAAATGGTGGGAATGAACAAACAATCGAACCCAATCCATATCCTATTAGATATTCAAATCTTCTCCTGATTTCCCCCTGGGTACTTTTTCATAAAATCTCTCTATCTGGGTAAATGCCTATACCAATCCAACTCAAAACGAATACTCATAACCTAGATAGAGAGGAGGTTTTATGCTATGAATGATTTTCAAGCAGGCAACGAAACGTTTGTAGACTATAATGATTACCGCCGACCAATCGGACGGGTAGGCTTCGGAAGGCCGGGATTTGGAGGGTTCGGGAGACCAGGGTTCGGCTATGGCGGATTCGGAAGACCAGGATTTGGATTCGGCTTCAGTCCGTTTGTGGGAGGACTTGCCGGTGGATTATTAGGAGCAGCATTATTGAGTCCAGGTTATGGGTATGGTTACGGGTATGGCTATCCGCCGCCTTATTATGGTTATTCACCATATCCATATTATTAATTTCATATATATTGAAAGGGAACCTTGTCGTGAAAGCGCCATAGGTTCCCTTTCTTATTTTCAGAGGGTTCCATGGTATCAGCTTGAATTAGAGAACCGCCTTAGCGATCAACTCATACGACCTTATTTTTTCTTCGAATTGCGACACGTTGGTGATGATCATAAATTCATCGGTTTGATATACTTCACTTAGCATCTGAAGTTCTTCTTTCACCTTTTGAGGAGTTCCTACTATCGCTCTTTTTCTGTTTTCCTTTATTTTTTCTTTTTCTTCCGGTGTCAGTACTCTTGCCTTTGCTTCTTCAACGGAAGGAATTTCAGTATCAATCCCCTTCTCTACAGCTAATAACCACAAGTCTTGTGTGATAGCCATTTCTTCTGCTTCCTCCTCGGTTGGAGCGCAAACGACAAAGATACACACATTGCTCAAAGGTCGGGCTAATGAGGGTGAAGGCTGAAATCGGGTTTGATAATAATCCAACGCCCGTTTCCCATTGACCGGATTGATGAAGTGACCAAAGGTAAAAGCCGTGCCTTTTTCAGCTGCCACCCGGGCCCCACGGTGGGTGATGCCCAATATCCATGGAAGTGGAGGAGACACTGCGTCAGGATAAGCCTTCACTGATTGTTCAGGTGAGAGATGCAAGTAATTCTGAAGTGCCTCGAGCTGTCCAGGGAACTCATTCATACTCTTATTCAACCCATCCGTAAGAGCCATCCGTGTTTCATATGATCCCCCGGGGGAACGCCCGATTCCAAGATCAATGCGATTGGGAAATAGGGTTTCCAACACTTTGAAGTCCTCCGCAATTTTGTACGGGCTGTATTGTGGAAGGAGGACACCCCCAGATCCGACCCGGATCGCACGCGTCATGGACGCAATATGTGAAATCAGTACCTGGGGAGCAGAGCCCGCAAGACCATTCGTATTATGATGCTCCGCCACCCAGAATCGTGTGTACCCTAACTCCTCTGTAAACTGTGCAAGCCTGACTGTATTCCGAAACGCAGTACCTGCGTCCCCACCCCTCACAATCACAGACTGATCCAATACACTCAACTTCATCCATCTCACTCCCCCTGCTAACCGAATTTCCTTTAGTATGTACATACCATTATCCCACTAAAAACTTCGGGTTCATAAAAAACTGCTTAGAGGGACGGACCTCATTTTCCGAGGTCCGTCCCTCCCCTTTACAAGCTTAAATAGATGTGGTTGCCGGATGGGTCCACTGTGAGGATTTTACCGTCATGTTCCTTGATTGTGGCCCCAATGGATTTGAGACTATGAATGATGCCGCTGCGCTTTTCTTCATTTGGGAAGTGAAGGGTGAACCAGTTGAGGCCCACACTGTTTTCGGCAGGAGCCGGTGCGCCTACACCATTCCACGTATTCAATCCTATGTGGTGATGGTACCCTCCTGTTGAAATGAAGAGTGCCTGATTCCCGAATCGGCTCACCACGTTAAAGCCAAGACCATTCCCGTAGAATTCTTCAGCCAACAACAAATCAGATACGTGGAGATGGATGTGCCCCATCACTGTAGCGGCAGGGAGTCCATTCCACGCATCCCCTTCTGCCTCGGCTAATATCCCCCGTGCATCGATGGGATCAACGGTCATCTCGACTTGGTCACCATTCCATGTCCAATCGGATGCTGGACGATCCCTGTAGATCTCGATTCCGTTACCATCAGGGTCGGATAAATATAATGCTTCACTGACAAGATGATCAGAAGAACCAAGCTGTATATTCAGCTTGATCATATGGGCCAGTATCTTACCAAGCTCCTCTCTACTTGGCAGCAACAGAGCAAAATGATACAACCCGGTCGTCCGCGGCTCCTTAGGTAAAGCTTCTTCAAGCTCTTCCAGGGATAACAGACTATGAACACCGTCTACCGTTAAAGTGGCCTGTTTATCTGATTGCTCCAGCACTTTAAACCCGATCACTTCCTTGTAAAAAGATAGAGATCGCTTCAAATCTTGTACGATCAGGTTCACTTCTCCAACAAATGTATGGGGTGCTTTATGAAAGGTCATTATAATTCCTCCGATTTATTTTAGATGTTTGTCATTAAGTTACTTTATGTAACTTATTTTAATTTAATAACTAATTTCCGTCAAGTAATTAAATTACCTAATTACCCGTTATATGATATACTACTAATTAGAATTCCCACGATCAAAGGAGGCATTGAGGATGAACCAATCTGAAATATGTCCAAGATTTGAAAAAGCGATTGGTATCTTAAGTCAGCGATGGACGGGACTCATCATTTATCAACTGCTTTCCGGTCCTCAACGGAACTGCACCATCAAGGACGCAATAGGCATCAGCGGCAGACTTCTTTCCGAGCGATTAAAGGATCTTGAACAAGAAGGAATCGTTACACGGACCGTCTATCCCGAAACACCGGTGCGGATTGAATATTCGTTAACAAAGAAAGGATATTCTTTAGAGCCTTTAATGAAGAATATAGAGAAGTGGTCCCAGGAGTGGATTGAATAGGATTGAGAGTTCTTCTTTTATTAAAGGGTTTCGTTTAGTAAAGAAACATAAAAACAGCTATCTTAGCAGGGTGATGTGTCGATGATAGGAATCAGTATAGCAACAAAGTGGGAATATGAAGCGACAATTGAATATTTCGGCATAAAAGACCATGAACGTTTCGGTTATCCTTTTGGCGAATATTTCATAAAAACACTGAATGATACCGAACTTATTTTTTATAGTACCGGTGTAAGGAAGGTAAATGGTGTCGGTGGTAATCAGTATATGATTTCTAAATATAATCTACCGAAAGTAATCGTGGCTGGAACCTGTGCAGGAATAGATGACAGGTTCAGCCCTTTGGATATTTTTGTACCCGACAAAGCCGTTCAATATGATTGCACAGTAAAAGAAATCGAGCCTTTTATTAAGCAATCCTTTATTGTCGATATCGATCTATCAAAATATGGAAATGATTTTTATACCGGGACAATCGGGACCGCTGATAAAGCAGTCGTTATGTGGAAGGACTATTTAGAACTTAAAGAAAACGAAATCACAATAGCCGATACAGAAGCAGGTGCCATTGCGTATATCTGTAAGAAGAATGATGTTGAATGTATTATTATTAAAGGAATATCTGATTTCCCAACAGTTGAAAGTAACTCTGATACATTCGAATCAAATATTGACCAGATCAATGTTTATATAGAAAACACACCCAAAGTGATGAACAAAATATTTGGAAAATATTTAAATCGATTTATATAACCATACAAATCCGGAGTCATGGGCTCTGGGTTTTTTGGTGGGAATTTGTTGATTGATTTTCGTTGAACGAGAGGATATATGTGGTTCCTTTTTTGATGCCTGTGGTGGGTAGGTTGAGGGATTGGAGGAGTCGTTTGGCAACATGGGAGGAATCTACATTTAAAAATGTTCTTAACTCAGCATTATTTATTGTGGGCCTAATAAGAAGTTCATAATCTTTAAGAGCTTGAATGTGCGCATGAGTATTTTCATTATTACATTCCATACAAAACCATTTACCATGTTTCCTTTTTAACGGCCGGTGATTGCAAACTTCACATATGACTCCCTTTAACAATCCCATTTCTGTAATTCCATATCGTTCTAAAACAGTGGAAACAGGTTCTGAATGATGCCTTTTTAAAGTGCGGATCAATTTTTTTATGTCCTTCATAGATGCCGATTCGTTTCTAGCAGATTCCTCAATATATTTAACCTTATCGAATAAGGATTGGCGGTGAATGACGATTTTATTAAGGATTTTGTTATCTGGAGAGGTCTTTATAATTGTACGCTCGTTACTCATGACTACGCAGGAATATATGGGGATATTGGAGAAGCCATTCTTCTTTAGCCAATCTAGCAGCTTGCTTTCCTGTCTTTTAACTTGAATTGTAGGGTCTGGTAACGCTGATTCATTACCATCTTTTATTTGAATAAGCTGATTGAAGATTGGATCGAAGTAAGCAGTACCTGCAAGGTATTTGACTTCAATATTTATGATTACTTTGGTCGTGATAAGCAGAGTGTCTATTTGAAAAAAGCCTTCTTTATAGGGGATCCTAAGATCGTTGAGAATGTAGTATTTTTTGTTGTCTAATAAGCTTAATGTGTAATCCAAAGCCTTCTCTCCTTTGAACCCTGCCATTCTTTTACCGAGTTCATCGGTTATGAGGTATAGTTTTGGATGATTGAGTGGTAATCTGCGGATTAATGCTTGCAAAACGAGGATATTTCGAGGGATGATTCGTTCTTTTTCGATCATTTAATCACTCCAGTCCGATTTTATACTACTTGTATTCTTCATGGAACATAGAAAATCCTTCTTGAGTTGGTGAACCCCGGTTTTATCAGCGGAATATAAGTTTTATCAGCGCAATTTCCGATATATCAGCGAAATTGACGTTTTATCAGCGATATCTCACTTTTATCAGCGAAATGCATTTGCTCCATAAAACACACTCCTCCCCCAACAAAAAACCATTCCCATCCCACCCCCAGCATAGTATATTTAGAGTAACGAAATAAATCGACTGCGAGGGACGGACCTACTATGTGGAAAAATAAGAATGTGTGGATATTATTGATCGGGGAATTCATTGCCGGGCTTGGATTATGGCTCGGAATCATCGGAAATCTGGAGTTTATGCAGGAGAAGGTGCCTTCTGACTTCCTGAAGTCTGTCCTGTTAGCTTCTGGTCTCCTGGCCGGCCTTGCTGTCGGTCCGCTAGCCGGCAAAATAACGGATCAGGCAAATAAAAAAACCGTGATGCTCGTCTCCGGATTCACACGGGCACTCAGTGTCGTTTTCATGCTCATCGCTATATATACGGGCTCGGTACTATGGATGGTCGTCTTCTTAGTCAGCATTCAAATCTCAGCCGCTTTTTATTTCCCTGCCCTTCAGGCTGCCATTCCGATGGTGGTGAAAGAGAGTGAACTGCTGCAGATGAACGGGGTGCATATGAATGTGGCGACCCTTTCAAGGATCCTCGGGACGGCATTAGCGGGAATCCTGCTGGTCATCATTTCGTTATCGATGCTGTATGTTCTTTCTCTTGTAGCTTATCTTGCCCTGTTCGTCATGACCTGGTTCCTGACAATCGACGAAAATGAGGAGTCACACGTCAAAACGCAAGGCAGCAAGCCAAAAGCAGCAGGCTTCAAGGAAGTATTCCCGGTCATCAAAGGACTTCCCATCGTATTTATGACCCTCGTGATGACACTCATCCCGCTTTTATTTATCGGCGGATTCAACTTGATGGTCATCAACATCAGTGAGCTTCAGGACAGTTCCGCCATTAAAGGATGGATTTATACAGCGGAAGGAATCGCTTTTATGACGGGTGCATTTGCAGTGAAAAAAATCGGTGAAAACGTATCTCCATATAAGATTCTATTCACCTTCAGCTTTGTTATCGGGATTGCGCAAATGCTTCTTTATTTTGCTACAAGCCCCGTTATGTCGGTGCTTGCCTTCACCGTGTTCGGCTTCTCTGTAGGGTGCTTCTTTCCGACAGCCGCCACCATTTTTCAAACACGGATCCCGAAAGAATTTCACGGACGCTTCTTTTCGTTCCGGAATATGCTCGACCGCCTGATCTTCCAAGTTGTCCTGCTTTTAACCGGACTCCTCTTAGATCTTGTCGGGCTGCAGATCATGACGGTATTATTCGGATGCCTCTCCCTTGTGATGACGGGACTTTTCTATTCAAAATACAGACAGCTCCGAACGACTGCGTTATCGGAACAAGCAAGTTAGCTCACAACTCTTTGTGAGCTTTTTTGCATAACATTGAGAATTATTATCAATACTAATAAAAAAAGAAGACAACCACGCCTATGGTTGCCTTCTATCCTCTTACATACCCGGTTCGAATGTTTTGCAGTCCGTTTCTTCACTGTTGTGTGCTTTATTCCCTTTATGACTGACAACAAAAATCTGGTCTGCAGAACACTTCTTTCCTTCACTGTTGTACCTGCAGTTGCTAACTTCACATAGTACGTCTTGTGCCATGGTTTTACACCTCCCCTGTACCATTAGAGTGTACGTTTCGTTTCAGGTTCATACCTTCACATTGACCCCTGATCATTAAAAAGGGACTCACCTCCGAAAGGTAAGCCCCTGTTCATTTTATAACTCCAACGCTTCCCCTTGATGTACAGCCATTGTTCTTCGTTTCGTCAAGATTTTATATGCCGCGACTGTGACCAGTACCACCCCACTGCAGACGATATATAAAGCCGAAAAACCGAACTGCGAGGAAACAAGCCCCAGCACAAACGACCCGACCGCAATCCCGAGGTCATAAAAAATGAAGAACGTAGCCGTCGCATGCCCCGTTCTCCTCTTCGGTGCAGCCTGTATCGACATGGTCTGGAAACTTGGAAGTAAAGCACCATACCCGAGTCCGATCAGCGTTCCTGATATCAATAAGAAAACGACGGAATGAGTGAAGCTTAAGAGAATCAGTCCAAAGGCAAAGATGACCAGGGACGGGTAGATGACCGCGTTGGGTCCCGACCGATCAAATAGTCGCCCTGTATATGGCCGCGACAGAAGCATCGCAGCGGCAAATACGACGAAGAATAAACTGACGGATTCGAATAATCCGATAGACTTCGCATAAACGGAGATAAACGACATGATCCCGGAGTAAGCAAATGATGTCAGGAACCCTACCAAGGCAATCGGGATTGCTTTCACTTCTATTAAATCCTTAAGGGTCAGGCGTCTGCTCAATACCTGTTCCATTACATCGTTCTCTGTCACCTGAATACCAAATGAGCAAAGAAAGCCTATGACAATGATCCATGCAAGCCCCATGAACAATGTCGTGTACGGAATCCACTGTAGGAGGGCCAGGGAAAGAAATGGTCCGACTACAACTGCCAGGTTCATCGACATGGCAAAGTAACCAAGTCCCTCCCCCTTCCTGTTTGCGGGGATCATGTCTGCGGCAATCGCCACCATGACCGTTGAACCGATACTAAACCAGATTCCATGGAAAAAACGGAGCCCCATCAAAAAATAAAAATCATTTACCCAAAAGTAAATGAATGAGGAAATCCCGAACATTAACACACTGAGGATGAGTGTCTTTTTCTTCCCTAACAGCTCAATGATTTTCCCCGAAAAGGGACGTACAATGATCGCCGATAGTAAGAAGACCGTTGTAGCAAGTCCTGCCTGACCTTCTGTTCCGTGCAACTCATCAAGCACATATAGAGGCAGGATGGTTAACAATGAGTAAAAAACTAAAAAGAGAAAAAAATTATTCAGTAGCGCCATAAAAAATGGCCGCGTCCAGATGTTTTGTTTCGTTGAGTGCTCCACTATCATTCTCCTTCGCACAATTAATTGTTATACTAATTATATCTTTAACATGTATATTTGTATATATAGTTGTTGTAACAATTAATTCAAATTCTTCCGGATTTCATGTATGATAAAGAGAAGAAACTCATGTAGAAGGTGAAACCAGTGACAATGTCCCGAGATGAATCCATTGGCTTATATACAAGCCATACAGTCAAAAATATTATTCGATTCCTCACTCTCCATCTAAAAGAATTCGATGTGACACCTGAGCAGTGGACCGTTCTGAAGAGACTTGCAGAACAAGATGGAATCAGTCAAAAGGAGCTTGCCATGAGGTCAGAAAAAGATCAGCCGACACTGACAAGAATCCTGGATATTTTAGAAAGAAAAAAGCTGATTTACAAAGAAAAGAACTCCGAAGATAGAAGATCATTCCTTATTTCCATCACAGAAAAAGGAATGAAAGCGAAGGAAGAGCTGTCCCCTTTCATTGAAAATCTTTATGAAGATACGATTCTTAAAGGGATTTCAGAAGAAGAATTAGAAGTATATAAGAGCGTTCTTTCTCAAATCAACGCGAACATGACCAAAGGATAGGAGTGAGCGTATGAAAGATATTCCTGTTGCCCTCCAGATGTATACATTGCGAAACGAGGCAGAAAAGGATTATATCGGTACTCTTCAAAAAGTGGCTGATTTAGGCTATGAAGGTGTAGAACTTGCTGGTTACGGAGGCTTATCCGTCAAGGAGCTGAAAGAATTACTGGACAAGCTGAATCTTCGTGCCGTATCCAGTCATATTTCTTTATCCGAACTAAGGAGCAACGTTGATCAGGTGATCGAGGATCAGCTTGAGCTGGGCAGTACCTACATCGTTTGCCCATATTTGCCCCCTGATGAACGAACAGAGGAAGATTATTTCCGATTGATCGATGACCTGAACGCCATTGGTGCAAAATGCTTTGAAGCGGGTATCACTCTCTGCTATCATCACCATGACTTCGAATTAAGGACTCTTTCGAACGGGAAAACGGCTCTCGAGACGATTATGACTGAAACGAATCCCCATATGGTCAAAGCTGAATTTGATATCTATTGGCTGACCTATGCAGGGGAAAATCCTGTTGAGTGGCTGAAGCGTCACCAGGGGCGGACTCCCCTTGTCCATTTAAAAGATATGACAACGGACGGCGAACGATTTTTCGCGGAACTTGGATCAGGTGGAGTGGACCTGGAATCCATCCTGGAATTCGGCATGCACAGCGATGTGGATTGGTGGATTGTCGAACAGGACGACTCAAAGATCCCTCCCATCGACAGCGTTCGGAAAAGTCTTGAATACTTACGGCATAACCAAATTTAATATAAGAAAAAGGAGAGCCGGGTACATTGGCTCTCCTTTTTCACATTATTTCAGTTTCGCTACAATCTTGCCTTTCACATGGCGCTCGGATAAGCGGCTGAGGGCTTCCGGCACTTCTTCAAGTGTCACTGTCTCTTTCAGCATGGCGTCCAGCTTCCCTTGTTCCAACAGGTCAAGCATCTCATCCCCGATAACCGCAAAGTCCTTTTGGGCTTTGACGTCTTCCGTTTGATGCGCCGCTGCAAGAGCGATTTCATGATAAGAAACGACTTTCGTGAATGATTTTATTTTCGTGAAATCAGGCGCACCGGCGATGTACACCATGTGGCCCATATAGGCCAATGCATCCAGGGAGTCGGTTGCACTCTGTCTGCTGACCGCATCCACGACGGCGTCAACGCCACGGCCATCCGTGATTTCCATTACCTTCCGGATGACGTCTTCTTCCCGGTAGTCGATGCAATAGTCTGCTCCAAGTGATTTTACATACTCGTGATTGTGACGGGACGCAGTCGATATGACAGTCTTCCCTGCAAGTTTCGCAAGCTGTACACCGAACCCGCCTACTCCACCGGCACCGCCATGAATCAAAATCGTATCGATGTTGTCGAGAGGCAGTTTACGATGAATGGCCTGGTAAGCCGTATAACCCGCAGTCGGAAGGGCTGCAGCATCCTCAAAGGAAACACTGTCAGGGATGCGTGAAGCCGTGTGTGCTGTGATGATTGCGTATTCTGCATAACCGCCTTTTTTCGTGAAGTCCCCGTGGTAAACGACACGGTCTCCTTCTTTAAAATCCGTTACCCCTTCCCCTGCTTTTGCGACCACTCCTGCCACATCCAATCCGAGGATATGCGGATAGGACCAGACAGGCATCCCATTGGTGGCTGTCTTGTAGTCAACAGGGTTCAATCCGACTGCATGGACCTCCACAAGAAGTTCTCCTTTTTGCGGTGAAGGTGTTTCGGTTTCCTCCACCCTCATGTCTTTCCATAAACCTTTATCTTTCAATAATAAAGCTTTCATTATATTCATCTCCTTAAAGAGCGTTATGATTATTTTGCTTACATGGTATATAATATATACTATAAACGAGATAAACAAGTAGGCACTATTTAGTATCCTGGTTACCGTTTGGAAACCTGGGAGGTGCCTGGGTTAATGGGATGGCCCGGTTCAGCTGCTGAACACAACAGCACAGTCAACAAATCCACAAACAACAACAAAGGAGGTACCCATATGAAACAACTCAACCCCGAATACCAATGCGCCATCGACCTCGTGATCGATGTCATCGGAGGAAAATGGAAGGTTCTGATATTGTGGAATTTAAACGAAGGTGTGAAGAGATTCAATGAATTGAAGCGTTCCCTGCCGAACATCACCCAGAAGATGCTTACCCAGCAGCTTAGGGAACTGGAAGAACATGGACTGGTCGAGCGGACAGTGTATCAGGTAGTCCCGCCTAAAGTCGAATATTCGACGACTGAGATGGGGAAGAAACTCCAGGCCTCGCTATTTGAGATGTGTAAATGGGGAGATGAATATGCCGAGCAGAAAGAAATCGGGATGAACCGCTGCTGGACGACGTATGATTTCATGAAGAATGATCAGTAAGGCGAAAAAGACTTGTCGCACAGACAAGTCCTTTCATCGTCACTTCGCCAAGATCTGCCCCAGTGCCTTCTCAAGCGTATCATATTGAAAGACGAATCCTGCGTTCCCCAGCCTTTCCGGAATGACCCATCTGCTTTTCAAGACCAGTTCGGTTTCCGTTCCAATGAACATCGCACCTGCTTCAAGCATCCATTTAGGAGTCGGGAGCCCTATCTTCTTATTCATAACGTTCCTTAGGTGAGCCATGAATTCACGATTCGTGACCGGGTCCGGCGAGGCACAGTTGAACACTCCACTTAACTCCTTCTTTTCATTCAAAAAAAGGATGATCCGGTACAGGTCTTCTACATGAATCCAGCTGAATTTCTGGGTGCCCGGCCCCTGCACCCCTCCGAGACCAAACGTGACCAGGTTTTTGTACGGCGTCATCACACCTCCATCCGGCCCCAGAACGATGGCGATCCGTAAAGCCGCCTGTCGCGTCCCCGGTAATGAAAATGAGAAGAATGCTTTCTCCCATTCTTTGGCCACTTCAACGGAAAAGCCTGTGCCGATATCGCCGCCTTCCTCTGTCATCGGCCGGTCCTCTGCATGACGATAGATCGTGGCGGTACTGGAATTGATCCATAAGGAAGGCGGATTCTGACATTGTAGAAGTGCCTTCCCCAATATATTCGTTGTGTCCGTCCTGGATTTGAAAATGTCCGCCTTATTCTTTTCATTGTACCGACAGTCGACTGACTTCCCAGCAAGATTGATGAGCATATCCGCCCCTTCCAATGCCTGTATCACTTCATCGGATCGATTCCATGGGACGTGGGGAGACTGCCTGGAAATGATGATCACTTTATAGCCCTTTTCGAGAAATTTCTTCTGAAGATATTGGCCGATGAAGCCTGTTCCCCCTGCTATGACGATTTTCTTTTCCACAGTATCCACTCCTTTTCTCTGTGTAAGTTTGTGAATTATTTCACATTAATTATACCAAATTCTGTAACGAATTCAACCTCTTTTTGCCTGCTCTACCTATGCACAAAAAATAGTGGAATATTCCTAGAAAAATATTTTTCACCGATTGGTATAGATAATGGCAGAAATTCCCCTTAAATTTGTTTTATATCGACATTATCAAACACTAAATATTTCAAATTTACTGATAATTACCATTTTTTTCATTGTCAATCTTCCTTTTTTTTACTAGACTACTAATTAGCCGCCGGGGCCAAAAGAAATAGCTATTTCCAAAAAATCTATGATCAAAAGGGGAAATTGTAATTATGTCGAAAAAGAAATTAGTCAGTTTAGCACTAGGTACTTCTCTTGTATTCAGCGCCTCCTTTACGGGTGCTTCCGCATTCGCCCAGTCTTCAGATTCAATTACTTCTAAAATGGACATTCATCAAAAGGTCATGAACATAGATAAAAAAGGGCCGAGCTTCTTATCTGGGAAACTATCAAAAGGTATTGTAAAGAACGATCAAGATGTGAAAAAGTTCATGAAAGAGAATAAAGAGCTTTTCGCCATCGATCCACATTCTGAACTGACATTGCTTGAGAAAACAACAGACGATCTTGGAATGTCCCACTATCGATTCACTCAATCAGTGGACGGTGTTCCTGTGGAAGGAGCCATCTTCATTGTCCATACAAATAAAAACAATGAAGTGACGGCGACGACGGGTCAGCTTTTCAAAGAAGCTTCTAAAAAAGTGACCAAGACAAAATCAAAAATCAATCAAAAATCCGCAACAGATCTCGCTTGGAAGCATATCGGTCTATCAAAAGCCGACACCTTGAAAGGTGCACAAAACGAGTTCGCCATTGATGCGAAGAAAGACAGTAAAGTTAAAAACACCACTGAGAAAAATGATCTTGTGATTCATGAGAAGGATGGAAAATTCACTCTTGCTTATAAGGTACAACTTCAGTTCATCGAACCTTATGGAGCGAACTGGCAGATCTATGTGGATGCCAAAGACGGATCGATTGTCGAAGCTTTCAATGCTGTGACAGATGCAGCGACAACCGGAAGCGGTTATGGAGTTTTAGATGACTATAAAACTCTTAATACTTATTCTTCAAACGGAACTTATTACCTATTTGATGTGACGAAACCTATGAACGGTGTCATCGAGACCTATACGGCTCAAAATGGATCAAGCCTTCCAGGGTACTATTCCACTGATAGCAATAACTCCTGGACTGCTTATTCCCAGGCTGCTGATGTCGATGCCCATGCGTATGCCGGGAAAGTCTATGACTATTATAAAAACACACATAACCGCAATAGTTTCGATAATAACGGAGCGTCCATCCGTTCCACTGTCCATTATGGGTACAATTACAATAATGCGTTCTGGAATGGTTCCCAAATGGTCTATGGTGACGGAGACGGATCGACCTTCACATCTCTTTCTGGTGCACTGGATGTTGTTGCCCATGAGCTGACGCATGCCGTGACGGAGCGTACTGCCGGATTACAATATCAATACCAATCCGGAGCACTGAACGAATCATTCTCTGATGTGTTTGGATACTTCTTAGATCCGGGCGATTACTTAATGGGTGAAGATGTCTACACACCTGGCATCTCAGGAGATGCTCTGCGCAGTCTTTCAAACCCTTCTAAATACGGACAACCGGAACATATGAATAACTATGTGAACACTTCTTCCGATAACGGTGGTGTTCATACAAACTCCGGTATCCCGAATAAAGCGGCTTACAACACGATCTCAAGCATCGGGAAAGCCAAAGCAGAAAAAATCTACTATCGTGCCCTGACTGTTTACTTAACACCAACAAGTAATTTCAGTTATGCACGTGCAGCCCTTCTTCAATCAGCAGCCGACCTGTACGGAAGTGGAAGTTCCACTTACAATTCCGTTAAAGCAGCATGGGATGCTGTCGGGGTTTATTAAGACACTATCTAGTCATAGACAAAAAGCCGTCCTAACCGGGACGGCTTTTTTTGTCTTTATAAGAATCTCCGAAAATACTTCACCAACCTTCCCGGCAATCCGATATAATGAATATAGGTAATAAGTCACAGTGTCGATCCACTATGAAGGAGGGATGATCATGTTAGAGCATTTATTCATCAACATATGTATCTTAATATCCTTTTTGTACTTTGCCGGGATTGTGTTGAGAAATCCAAGGAAATCACCGATTCCAATGAATGCATTGATTGGATCTTTCTCCGGGGTTCTTGGATTGGCTCTCATGTATTTTGCCATACCCTTGGATCACAATAGTATAGTGGACTTGAGACATTTAGCGGTCGTGACCGCTGCCGTCTATGTCGGCTGGATTCCTGCCCTTCTTTCAGCCTCCATCATCACAGTCGGCAGAACGATCATGTTCGGCGTAACGCAGGAAGCGATTGTGGCTGCAATCGGTATGTTGGTTATCGGAATCATCTGCAGCGTATTAAGCTTTCTCCCTTACCGGAGACTAGTGAAGATACAGATTATGAACCTGGCCGCCCTGATGATCATTTTCATTTCGTTACAAAACAACATAGGGTTCTTGAATACATTGAAAATCATTCCCTATCATACGATTACTTCTATCCTGGTCGGCTTTATCGCTTATTTTATTGCCGAGCAGATCAAACGTTCAAATGAACAATATCACCAACTGGAACAGAATGCGACGAAAGACTTCCTCACCAACCTTAACAACGTCCGACAATTTGACGTAAGTTATAATCAAGCTTTGAAGCATGCTCATGAAAGACATGAAAAACTGTCCCTGCTCCTTATCGATATTGATCACTTCAAAAATGTGAATGATACGTTCGGTCACCCGGCAGGTGATGAAGTGCTAAAAGAACTCGGAAAGGTATTGACGTACCACTCAAGATCTTTTGACATCGTTTCCAGAAATGGAGGGGAAGAGTTCAGTATCCTTTTGATTGACTGTCCTCACAGCCATGGGATGGTGATTGCGGAAAGACTTCGGGAAGCGGTGGAACGACACTCCTTTATGATTACAGAAGATCAGTCCATTCTCATTACAATTTCCATCGGAGTATCCACTTTCCCGGATACTGTTTCACTTGCGGGAGAAGAGATTTTTGAGCAAGCAGATAAAGCCCTCTACCTGGCGAAACGTACAGGTCGGAATAAAGTGTGCGATTTCAACATGGTTCAAGCCATTCCATGATCATAACCGACAGAATTCAACATCATTTCCTGGGAAAAGGTGTTGAATCCTGTCAATAACCCAGAGGAAACGATAACCATTTTCCAGTTATTCTTGCCGTTCAAACGGCAGCGTCATACACCTGATCCCGCCCCCGCCTTTTTCAAGCTCATTCACATCCACTTCAATCAATTTCTTTCCTTTTAATAACGGATGATCCTTTAATATGCTCTTATTGGCCTTCGTGCTGATCAACAGGGTTTCCGGGTCCAAATTCAGAAAATTGATATCCGCGACCGTATGCTTTATGTCATCCGTCCATAATACGTCGAAGCCCTGACGCTTGATAAACTCCTCCATCATCACGTACCGGCCACCCTTTTCAGAGACGATTTGGACAGGGAACAGCCTCATATAGCTTTTGGCAATGAGGAGATTTCCGCCGGCAACATTGCAATTCATGTCCAGATGCATCGTTTCACCCGTCCGGGGTAAGTCAATGATCCCGATTTCCGAGAACCCGGCCTGAAAGATCTTCCCCTTCAATGCTTCTATGCTTTCGATGCTGGATCTAAGGCCCGTATTAATGAAAACGGTGTCCCTGTTCAACACAAACACATCACCGTTCTCCAATGCCTTCAATCGGTTATTATCCTGAATGGAAAAGGTCTTCTCATCAAACCAGGTTTGAAATAATTCATGACTGTGAACATACTCGGGAGCCCTCATGGTAGTGCCCGCATCCCCCGGGATCACTGTATTCCCGTACACACAGGCGAGATCCCTTACATAAACACGGTTGATGAGCTGTTGATTCAAGTCACTGACATCATCTGTAAGGTGATCGGAGTAATCAATGACCCTAACACCCGCGTCCTCCATGGCTCTCTTCATCTCTTCGTGGTTTTCCTTCGCTTTCTCCTGGTTTACCGCCTTCTCCCACCCGACATAATCCGCCGTCCTTTGATCTGGTACATCCACTGATGAAGGCGAGCATACCATCACCGTCTTCAATTCTCCATGTTCGTTCCAGCAATTCGGATGAATCTTTTCCATCAGCTGAGCCTCCTCCACTTCATTCTCCCTTACTTTCTCCTTTCTCATAAAAAATCATTCCGTGCCCATTCACATATTTCAGGAGGTTCAACGTCAAACTATGAAGGATAAAGGTCAGGTGAAAAGATATGAGCAAATGTACGAATCAGACAAATCTCACGTGGTGGCAGCTCTCTTTCATCGGGGTGGGCTGCATCATCGGAACCGGTTATTTCCTGGGCTCTGCCATTCCGATTCAAAAAGCGGGAGCCTCTGTGCTCATTGCCTATTTAGTTGCCGGGATCGGAACTTGGATGGTGTTCCAGGCACTTGCTAAACTGACGGCACATCACCCGGAAAAAGGTTCATTCCGGACATATGCTAAACAAGCTTACGGTTCCTGGGCAGGATTCAGTAATGGATGGGTGTATTGGTCCGCAGAAATGTTGATCATGGGAAGCCAGTTAACCGCTCTCGCCCTCTTCGCTCAATTTTGGTTCCCACAAATTCCTCTTTGGATATTCACAGCCGGATTTGCCTGCCTTGGGTTGGTCATCATTCTGATGGGAGTCCGGAAAGTGGAACAAATGGAGAATGTGTTCGGAGTGATGAAAGCCGCTGCCATCATCATGTTCATTATCATTGCCGGTGCCGCCTTGTTTGGCTGGCTGGGGGACGGGTCTTCGGGGCAGGGTCTTCCTTCCCCCTTAAAGGAAATTCTTCCTCATGAGGGGAAAGGCTTATGGCTCGCCCTTCTTTTTGCCTTCTATGGATTTGGGGGAATTGAAGTGATGGGTCTGATGGCCAGGGAACTGAAGGATCCTAAAGATGCTCCGAAGTCAGGGAACATCATGCTTTTGATTTTGACGGTCCTTTATATACTTTCCTTCTATCTCGTCTTAAAGCTGGTACCGCTAAACAGGATCAATCCTAATGAGAGTCCCTTTTTGACCGCCCTTGATCAGTACAGGATTCCGTGGGTCCCCCACCTATTCAATGCCGTGTTGATCATTGCCGGGTTTTCTACCATGGTCGCTTCTTTATACGCCGTCACCACGATGCTTGTGGCTCTGGCCGAAGAAGGCGATGCCCCCCGTATTTTCGCCAAAAAAGGAAAAACGGAGGTCCCGCTCCCCGCATTCGGCTTGACTACTCTCGTCGTTGCTCTATCCATTGTCGTCGCCATGCTGCTTCCGGATAAACTCTTTGAATATATCACAACCGCTGCAGGGCTGATGCTTCTTTATACGTGGCTTTTCATTCTTGCTTCCTTTCACAAACTTATGAGCCGGACAGCCTGGGATTTGACTCGATCTCTCATTGCACTGCTTCTCATTATGTTTGCCATCAGCGGCACTCTTCTTGACGGAGTGAGCCGAGTCGGTTTTTTTGTCAGTCTCGGATTCATCCTCTTGATTGCAGTGGCTGCCTTCATAAAAGAAAAAAGAGTTAAAGCTTGATGCCTTAACTCTTGATCTTCTTATGCATATGGGAAAAGGGGCATTTGCTCATGGAAGAATCATCGTCGCTGAGATAATACTGCTTCCACTCATAGTTGTCTTCCTTTCCGTACCATTTCAGGCTGGGATGAGGATCGACCTCATCGTATTCAACGAGCCGCTTTCGTATGACCTTCTTTAATTTCTGACCGAATGCCGTAGAAGAATTGATTTCGTCAAATACCCACCGGGGCTGAAAGGCGAGAAGAAAATAAGGAAAGTGACGACTCTTTCGGACGTTGTGAGCAGGAGTCGCGCAGAAGGAAAAATAAGGTTCCCCGTCAAAGCAAAACTCCCACGTGTGATCATGGGGATCCTTTCCGATCTCATCCGGCCAAGGTGTAGCATCTAGCCTGTGTACCCGATTTAACAAGTCCCAGAAAATCTGTTGATACGATTCAACGGAACCCCCGATTTCCTCTGATTGAAAAAACACAACAAGAGATGCATACTTCCCTGTATCCCTTGAAATGCCTCCGTATTGCTTTAATAATGAGACCAGCTTATCCGTCGCTTCCTCCTTTCTGGGATCTTCTGCAAAACCGAAGCGCAATGTATCTGTTTGAAAGCCTTGCTTACCCGGTACGCACGGATACGGGTGCTCTTCATCACACATCAGTTCCGAGAAGTGGAGATAGGCAGATTGCTGCCAAGGAGTAAGTTCTTCCAAGTGTTGATCGATCCAACTTTTTGTATATAACATGTAGCCGAGCCCTCCTAACGATTACACATCTATCCTATTAGGAGGGCGCCCATTGGGTGTCTGTCTAACCGAACAATATCCGACAGGCCTCTACGCCGAAATAAATGCCAAACCCCATCAGGACGATACCCGATACGATGGAAATGATCCTCAGGATGAGGGGACTCACCAGCTTCCTTGCCCCCGTCGCAACAAAAGCCATTGTCACATCCCAAAGGGTGATTCCCAGGAATATTCCCAAACTATATAAGAAAAGCTGCGAGGATTCATATGATCTGGATGTCTGGGCGAGGATCGATCCATAGATTCCAAGCCAGAATAAAATGCTTAACGGATTCGAAATTGCCATAAAGAAACCCGTACGAAACGATCTCCCTTTCGACTCATTCTTCGATTGAGATGAGGAGGATGTGAGGGTTCCCGACTTCTGGATGCTTTCAATCCCCGTATAGGTCAAAATAAAAAAGCCAAAGATCCATAAACATAATTTTATGATCGGTGTATCAATGAATTGAGCCAGTCCAAAATAAATCAGGAGCATAAAGATCCCGTCCGCCACCATGCCACCGATCCCAACAAGCCAGGCGTGGAAGAAACCGAAGCGGATCCCCTTATCCAATTGGGCAGCATTGATCGGTCCCATAGGCGCGGACAGGGATAACCCTAAAACGATGTAGCTAATAAATATACTCATATCCGTACCACCTTCAAATTGACTTCTCCCTATTGTATTCGGACAGGCTGGGAAGTATTAGGGCAACAATGAGTGATACATAATTTTATTTTGCGGGGTTATTCTAATCATCGAAGCCAATAAAGGAGGAATATATATGAATAACCAAGGTCAACCCAATGGGATGCCACAACCCGGCTCTCAAATGCCACCGAATATGATGAACACCCAAAGTCAAGACCATGGGGGGCATGAGCTATTTGATGCCCATGAAGTCATCGCAGGGATCATCAGCATGCTGGATCAATATCAAATGTATGATCAACACATTCAGGATCCGGAATTAAAAGATATCGTCAAGCGCCAGACAGACTTCGTGACGACTATGTACAATACCATTGTAGGAAGTTTCTCGACCGGACAGGACCCGATCATTCCGACACAACAATACCAAATGACCCAAAACCATACGACCACTTACGGTATCAAACCCGGTGCACCCAAAAAACCGAATCACTCCGTCCAGGAGCTTTCGGATAAAGGCTTGTCCGCTTATATGCTGGGCCAGACGAAATCCCTGGCCACACTCCTTGCCATGACGGCTCTCGAGATGACAAATCCCGTACTGCGGCGAGTTGTGGCAGACAGCGTACCGAACTTCATTGAAATGAGTTATGAAATATTCCTTTACCAAAATAAACACGGGTATTATCAGGTTCCTCAACTGAATGCACAGGATATGGCCCTCATGCTGCAGAGCTATACGACTGTCCCACAGCAAAACCTGCCCCAATGATCTATACTTTAAAGCCTGCACCTTCATGGATGCAGGTTTTTTTAATATGAGCTATTGAACCACTTTTCCCCCTGACACATAGAATAGAATGATAAGAAGGTGAAAATAGGAGGTTTGGTACCATTGATTCACACCGTCAAGACAGGAGAAACTCTTAATCAGATATCAAGGGATTTCAGGACTCCCCTGCCTGACATCCTGAACGCCAATCCCGGTATCGACCCGGATCAACTATACCCTGGACAGACGATCAACATCCCCGGAATCCCCGATACCACCGGGAATCCGTACAGAATTCAAGTATCTGTCAACAACCGGACTCTCCGATTATTCAAAGATGGTGTTCAAGTGAAAGAATACCCCATTGCAGTCGGAAGGATCCTTTTCGAAACGCCCATCGGGGAATTCATCATCATCAATAAAGCACCGAATCCCGGGGGGCCCTTTGGAACGATGTGGATGAGTTTATCCAAAGAAAGCTATGGGATCCACGGAACGAATAACCCCGCCTCCATAGGCAATGCAGTCTCCAAAGGATGTATACGTATGAATAACAAAGACGTGGAAGAGCTCTCGGGCATCGTACCAATCGGGACTCCCGTATCCATCACCCCATAAAGAAAGAAGTGTATAGGGCGGACTATACACTTCTTTCCCTTTATAAAATCGCCCTTTTGGATTCTATATAGTCCAACCCGAAGTGCATATGAAGTATTCTTGCGGCCTTTTCAGCGTCCGTGCGATCGACAATGGCGCTCAGTCCCACTGACGATTCCCATACGGACACCTTCCCTATGTGGTAATCATGGAAGACATTCGTGACCTTTTCTTTTACTTCCCCTGAAGACTTGATGCTTCCAATCACACATACCTTCGATACATCTTCCCTTATGTCAAAATGAGAGTAGGCTTGGTTATATTGCCTGACGATTTTTTTCACCAGGGGAACATCCTGATCTTTAATGATCAGAGCCAGACCTTGCGGATGCCTGATTCTTTCTGTTTCAATATGGTGTGAATCAAGATCATAGAGGATCAAGGATTCCCCTCCATCGCATCCATGGATCGTAAGGACCGAGATTTCTTCCTGGAGGGCTACCCCCACGATGGCATCATTTCTTTGGACTTTCCCGCTGATGACGGTTCCCCGCCCCTCTTTTAAACTGGAACGGACGATCATAGGTACTCCATGTTCCTTGGCGTGTTTAATCGCTCTCGGATGGAGGACATTGGCTCCCATCACGGCAAACCGGAGCATGTCATTATAAGATAGGCCGTCGATTTTGGCAGCCCGGGCGACCCCTCTCGGATCGGAGGTATACACCCCGTCCACATCCGTATAAATATCGCATCGCTCGGCATTCAGGGCTGAAGCCAATGCAGCAGCTGACGTATCGGATCCACCCCTGCCTAAAGTGGTGAGCTCCCCCTCTTCGGTGACGCCTTGAAATCCGGCCACCACCACGATTCGTCCATCGGATAATTCTTCTTTTATCCTTCCCGTATCAATGGAAGTGATCTTTGCATTGCCGAACACTGCATCGGTCCGAATCCCCGCCTGCCGACCTGTCAGGGAGATGGCCTTCATCCCTCTGTGCTGAAGGGCCATCGTCAGAAGGGAAATCGTGACCTGTTCCCCTGTCGCGAGGAGCATATCCATCTCTCTTTTACCGGGATAATCAGAAAGTTCCCCTGCCAGTTTCACAAGGATGTCCGTCGTATTAGACATCGCCGATACGACAACCACGACGTCATTCCCCTTTTCTTTTTCCTTCACGATTTGACCGGCCACCCGCTTCATTCGATCCGTAGAACCTACAGAGGTTCCACCAAATTTCTGAACAATGATACTCAAGTGATCCCCCTACTTTCTATCAGATCTATTTTCTGCTTTCCCTACAGCCGTCATAAAACACCGATTCCTTCCTTCACTTCATTTTCAAGAGGAATTTCGTGTAAAATCGATACAGCCTGAATGTGGTCATGTGATTGAAGAAGAGATTCAAGATCTTCTTTTCTGCCTTCGACAAACACGTAAAGATATTCTCCAAGCTGAATGCGGTCCTTTAAGGTGAACGGTGTAATCCAGCTTTGATATTCCTCTTTTTCCTTGAACCGCAGGACCCATTGGCTGATGCTTTCTTCTTGGGAATCTTCGCTCGTCACCGTCTTTTCGGGAGAAACGGTGTATTTCCCCTGTATCAGGGAGAGGAAATCCTCCACCATGGCACTTCCAGTCGGATATTTCCCCGCTCCGGGACCGAGTAGTGTGACTCTCCCTACCAGACTCCCTTTCAGTGAAATTGCGTTTTCCACATCCTCCACCCCGTAAAAAGGATGGGTGTCGTGGACAAGGGTCGGTTCCACTCCTCCCTTGATGCGATTGAATCCGTCACGTTCCAGTGATCCAACATGCTTGAATCGCAAACGGAAGGACTCGGCTGCCTGCAGCCATTCCGCCGTCAAGTGTGTGATCCCTTTCCGCCGGATATCCTTCCAGTCAGTCTGCTTGCCAAAGGCGGTCTGACTTAAGATCAGAAGCTTATAAAAGGCATCATATCCTTCAATGTCGCTCGTCGGATCCGCTTCGGCATATCCCTTCTCTTGCGCCTGCTTTAGAGCAGTTTCAAAGGAAAGCCCCTTTTTCCTCATTTGGGATAGAATGAAGTTGGATGTCCCATTCAATATGCCTTGAATGCTTCTGATTTCATTTACCTTCAGGAGCTGACGGATGGTGCCGATGACCGGGATCCCTCCGGCCGTGGTCGCTTCGAAACCAATGGACACCCCATGATTTAATGCCTTTTCCAAAAGATCGGGACCGAATTTTGCAAACATGGCTTTATTGGCCGTTATGACGTGAATCCCCTTCTCGATGGCTTGAGTAATATACGTATAAGTCGGTTCTTCTCCTACTATCGCTTCAAAGATCACATGAAGGTCAGGTATGTCGAGAATGTCTTTATATTCTGTCGTGACCAAAATGGACGGATCTATTTCCCTTTGCTTAGAGGGGTCCTTAATGAGGATTGCCCTTATTTTCACCTCTTTACCGAGTACTTCTTTCAATCTTTCCTGATGAGTATCAATGGCTTCATAGACCCCTTGACCAACTGTTCCAAAGCCCAGAAGCGCCACATTTATCGCTGACATCATTCAGCCTCCTTTTTTCCGGTTTTACCTGCACGTACGATTCCTGTCTGAAGGCGTGGTGGAAAGAAAGAGGGTATGCAGAAAAGCCCTCTTCTTGTAAGAAGAGGGCTGATTGACCATGCTCCTCCCCTTATCTTCCAGATCCACATGGAATCTGTAGGAATTGGCACCTTTACAGACTGATCCTGCAGGTTGCCGGGCTTCATAGGGCCTATCCCTCCGCCGCTCTTGATAAGAGATATAACGTTATGTTTTCACTTGATATTTGAGTATGAATTGGATTATATAGGGGATTCACCCCTTCGTCAATAGAATTTTTGTTATTTTTTAAAAATTCTTTCACTTAAGCCGGATGGGACATTTCCAATAAGTTTAGTTTGGAATACTCCTATTTCTATTAATCTTTTTGGTTGAAGGGAGTTTTAACCCTGTTAGAGAGGGAAAACTAACCCATATCCATTTACTAGAAAGGACACGTTTCGATCATGTTAAAAAAGATCCTTCCTTTATCCATTCAAAAATATTTGCTCATGTCAAAACGGCAGCGCATGCATGAAATCAGGCTCACCATTTGGTATATGCCCTTTATATACATATGCCTGTCCTTTCTCATGGTCGCCGTTACCCTTTATTTAGATCTCTATCTGGAAGTGTCACAGTATACGTTTGATATGTTAAGTATGGATGCATCTGTCACTCGCATACTGGTAAGCACACTCATAGGTGGCATTCTGACACTCAGTGCTTTTACGCTCAATTCCCTGCTCGTCGTGCTGACGATGTTCAGCGGACAGTTTTCACCCAGGATGCTGTTGGATTTCATTTCGGACAAACAGACGCAGCACGCCCTCGGCATTTTCAACGGCAGTTTCGTTTACGTGCTCTTCCTTTTCCTTTTTATCGGAAGTTCAAAGGACGAAATGTTCGTCGCTGCGCCGGTCATGACGATCGGACTGGCGTTCCTTACAGCCCTTACGTTCATATTCTTCATCAACCATGCCTCGACTTGGATGCAGGTCCATAATATTACGTACAATATGAAGCAGGTTTCTGAAGTGATGATCAACCAAACGCTTAAAAAAGATTTGGAGACCCATCGTACGACAGAACATGGCGATACGATGGATCAGTATAAACAGAATACCCTTCATGTGAGTGCTAGGGGTTCAGGCTATATTCAATTAATCGATTTTCAAGGAATAATTCAAATGGCAAAGGCTGAGAACCTTATCATTCAGCTTCATTACAAAGTCGGGGACTACGTCTTGGCCGGAAATGAAATCTTGAGCATATGGGGACCGGACACAAAGGATATTTCAACAAATTTCTACCTCGACTTCATTGAAATGGGGCATAAAGAAACTGAAATTCAAGACTTGCAAATGGGGATTCACAAGCTGGCCGAAGTGGCAATCAAATCACTCGGGAATGATGACCCTAAAACCGCGTCTAATACCATCGATCAGATGGCCGACCTCATGCTGACAATTGAGGATCACTTATCCTTCACCCCCTACTTAATCGATGAGGAAGGAAGAACCCGGGTCGTCCTTCAATCTGAACCGTTTGATTATTACCTATATCGGGGATTTGGCTATATCCGTCACTATGCAAAAGACAATCATTTGATCATCACGGACATTGTGCGGGCACTTGCCCTTATTGCTGAATCCATTCAAACGGCCAAGCATGAAGCCATTTGGAAGTTCGCCTGCAATACCATTGACCATATAGAGAGGGAAGTCATTTATGAATTGGATAAGACCTTTCTCCTGCAGGAAGTCCATAAGCTGGCACGGCTCACTCAAAACCTTGAGGAGTATAAGAAAATAGAAAATAAATTCTACCCGTCAGCCAATGAAAACACGTAAAAAGCTTCTTCCCTTCCATGAGGGAGCAAGCTTTTTCTTTGTTTGGCCAATGGCGAGGTCTTCTCCTTGCGCAAGCTGCTATAAAAAAACGCTCCGTCATTATCTTAACGGAACGTTTTCATATCTCTTATTCCCGATCAAAAAGTACACGCCCTGCAATTCCTGGATTCGTCATTTCAAAAGGATTCAAGATCAGATCAAGCTCTTCTTCGGTAAGAACATCATATTCGAGACAAAGTTCTCTCACAGACTTCCCTTTTAGGATGGCTTCCCTGGCAATCCGTGAAACGACTTCATATCCCAGGTGAGGATTGACCGCCGTGATGATGCCTACACTGTTTTCCACATATTCCTTCATACGTGTCTCATTCGCTTCGATCCCGACGAGGCAGTTGTCCGTAAAGCTTCTGAACGCATTGTTCATGATGCTGATGGACTGAAGGAGATTGAATACAAGAACAGGTTCCATTACGTTAAGTTCAAGCTGGCCGGCTTCTGAGGCCAGTGAAATAGTCTGATCATTCCCCATCACCTGGAAGGCTACCTGATTGATCAGTTCCGGCATGACCGGATTCACTTTACCCGGCATGATGGAAGAGCCGGGCTGTCTTGCTGGCAGTGAAATTTCACCAAGTCCGGCACGGGGTCCAGAAGCCATCATACGCAGGTCATTGGCGATCTTGGACATATTGACCATGCAGACCTTGAGTGCAGCCGACACTTCTGTGTATGCATCCGTATTTTGCGTAGCATCGACAAGGTGTTCAGCCCCTGTCAGTGGCAAACCGCTGATATCAGCCAGGTGCTTCACAACACTATTTATATATACAGGATCCGCGTTCAAGCCGGTCCCTACTGCTGTTGCCCCCATATTGACTTCATACAGATGATCGCGAGTTCGTCCGATACGTTTAATGTCGCGTTCCACTACTCTGCTGTACGCTTCAAACTCCTGGCCAAGGCGGATCGGTACGGCATCCTGCAGATGGGTACGTCCCATTTTAATGACGTGATCGAACTCCTGGGCTTTCTGTCTAAAGGCATTCAGCATATGCTCCATTGTGTCGAGGAGCTTCTCTAATAATTTCAGGGTGGAAATATGGATGACCGTCGGAAATACATCGTTGGTCGACTGTGACATATTTACGTGGCTGTTCGGGCTCACTTTCCCATATTCCCCTTTACGATGGGACATGAGCTCAAGTGCGCGGTTGGCAATGACCTCATTGGCATTCATATTGATGGATGTGCCTGCCCCTCCTTGAATCGGATCCACGATGAAGAATTCATGAAGCTTTCCTTCAAGTATCTCTTCGGAGGCCTGCACGATGGCTTGACCGATTCCGTCATAGAGGCGTGTCGTTTCCATGTTTGCAAGTGCAGCCGCTTTCTTTACGACTGCCAGGGCATCGATCATCTCTTTATGAATTTTATATCCTGTAATCGGAAAGTTTTCCACTGCCCGTAACGTTTGTATTCCATAATACACATCTTGGGGTACTTCTTTTTCTCCAAGAAAATCTTTCTCTATTCTAAATCCACTAGTGACATTGATCATTTTTCTTCTCCCTATTTTTTAATTTACAGCTTCTCCAATTGATGATTCTATCAATTCCCTGGTCAGTAGGCAACGATTTTGAGAGAAACCCATTTTTTTCATTTGTCCGCGTTTGAAGTCTCCATGCAATAAAAACACCCCATATCAATTCTCGAGGCGCACCAGTTCAACTTGATTCATAAGTACCACTCATTTTCTCTGTTTTACCTGGTCCCTTAACTCTTCAAGCTCTCCTACAAGTTTCATTACAAGCTCATCGCTCTGTCTCAGTTGCTCATTCAGCAATCGGATGGTTTCTTCCTCCCATTGAAACGGGTTACCATGATCCGGGGTATAGCTGAGGTCTTCATATACATCCCCTTTTTCAGCTGGCGTATCACGGAAATATATAGCTACCTCACAGCCTGAATCCCCTACAGCAATCCTTTTCCGTAAAACCACTTTTGAATAGCCGAATTTACGCGACGCGATCCCGCCGAACACACTTGAAGTCATATTGCATAAATGGGGGGCGTCTTTAACGGTTTCACCGAACGGACAGCCTTTAGCCTTCACCACCACATGATCCGGGTGCACTTCTGAAATATAGAAGTGACCCCCGATGGAGTTCTTCAAATCAATTATGACTTCAGCATACCGCTCAATCGTCCATTCTTCATCCTTCTTCCCATACAGACTTTCAATCCATTCCCCAGTACGCAGTCCAATTTGACGGATGTATTCATCTGCTGTTTTCCCTACCGTCTTCTGGTGGATACGAGCATATTGAGTGATAAGCTTACTTAAAAAAATCGTCCCGGTTAATGAAGTTTTCGTTTCCATTCCATCTCTCCTTCATTTGATCTATGACATTAGGCTCATTTAAAGGCATACCGTACCGTAGTTCAACTTGCCCTTTACTTTTTAAGTGTTATGAACTCGTTTTCTTTCAGTATAACATCTATGAACCGGATTCTGTTTGTTTGTTAGACTTTTATCTATGTGGTCCTGTTCTATATAGGACTAAAATCTCATATATTACCAGAAGAAAGTCCTGAGAGAATTAAAAGCTTAATGATATTCTTAAAACCCCTTTCCCCGGTGGGCAGGGTAGGGTTTTTTGAATATAAAAAAAGAAGCTGTTGAGATGTCCAACAGCTTCTTTTTCTATTTTAATGCATATTGCTCAATACCCAGACAGATCCGGCCACGATGACAATCGCGATGAATGCCGCAGACATCATCTTACCTACCTGCCATCTGCCTTCACCTTCCGTTACGTGCATGAACATGAAGAGCTGGATGGCAGCCTGTATGAAGGCAAGGACGAACACGATCGCTACGATCAGTTCATATGCCATATTCGTATACAGTCCAAACCAGACGGCTAAGAACGTCAACGCAATCGATAAGATAAATCCAATGATTTGAGTCCAAGGTAATCCACTATGATTCGTATGTTGTGACATTATCCCACCATCCCTAATAAGTACACGCTTGTGAACACGAAGATCCAGACAAAGTCCAGAAAGTGCCAATACAAGCTGGATACAAATAGTTTTTTAGCGGTATCAGGATTCAATCCCCGTTTCTTCACTTGGAACATGACGAGAAGAATCCAAAGGATACCCACTGATACGTGGAGACCATGCGTCCCGGTCAGTAAGTAAAAGGATGACCAGAACGCGTTCGTGCCCATGGCGGCTCCTTCATGGATCAAATGGATGAACTCGGTGATTTCCATGTAAAGGAATCCAAGTCCAAATAATAATGTAATGATCAGCCAAACCATCATGGATTTGACATTTCTTTTTCTTAATTCATTGATTGATAGACCAGACGTGAAACTACTGATTAATAAGAATAGCGTCATGATGATCGTATTCTTCATATCAAACACTTCACTCGGAAGCGGGCCACCCATCGTTCCGGCTTTCAGAGCGAAGAACGTTGCAAAAATAGTGGCAAACAATGCAATTTCCGCGCCCAGGAAAACCCAGAATCCGAAGATGTTCAGTTTACCGATATCGGATTGATATTCAAGCGGCGTGTTTGGATCTATATTCGTACTATGTGCCATGCTCACGCCTCCCTCTTATACGGATTTTCAGTCTTTTCTATTTCTTCCACACTTACATAATAACCTTCATCCTGCTTGTGTGACATCAGTGAACGGAATGCCATGCATCCGAAGATACCGACAAGCGCCATGATCGCCATCCAGAACAGTTCGAATACTAAACCAAATCCTGCGACAAAGAATAATGCGGCCATGATGAAAGGTGTCCCAGCATTGCTTGGCATGTGAATCGGTTTGTATTCAAAGTTATCAGGAACCATCTTTCTTCCTTCTTGCTTCATATTATGAAATGCATCAAGATCCTTCACTTCAGGAACATGTGCAAAGTTGTAATGAGGGGGGATTGCTGAGCTGGTCGCCCATTCTAGGGTACGTCCATCCCACGCGTCACCTGTTGTTTCTCTCTTGGCAAAACGGAAGCTATAGTAGATTCCGTACACAAGAATCATGAATCCTACTCCCATTCCGAAAGCTCCGACAGAAGAGATCATATTCAATGCCGTCCAGCCGTCTTCAGGTCCGTATGTGTACACACGTCTCGGCATACCCGCGAAACCTAATACGAATTGAGGCAAGAAACAAAGATTGAAACCGATGGAGAAGAACCAGAAAGTCCATCTGCCGATCCGTTCATTCATTTTATGTCCAAACATCTTAGGATACCAGTATGTGAGACCCGCGAAGCAGGCAAATACAACACCGGCGATCAGTGTGTAATGGAAGTGAGCTACCAGGAAGTAGTTATTGTGATATTGGAAGTCGGCCGCAGCCATTCCAAGCATAACCCCTGTTACCCCACCGATCAGGAATGTCGGAATAAACGCAACAGACCATAACATCGGGACAGTAAATTCGATCCTGCCCTTAAATAACGTACCCAGCCAGTTGAATATCTTGATTCCCGTCGGTATGGCAATCGCCATCGTTGAAATCGAGAATACACTGTTCACTGCTGCGCTACCACCCATTGTAAAGAAGTGATGGACCCACACAAGGAAGCTTAGGCCAGAAATCGCTACAAGTGAGATAATCATAGACTTATAGCCAAATAAAGTTTTTCTTGCAAATGTAGCAATGATTTCTGAGAAAATACCGAAAGCGGGCAAAATAACGATATATACTTCCGGGTGTCCCCATAGCCAGAAAAGGTTTGCCCACAGCATCGGGTCACCACCATCTGTCAGCGTGAAGAAGTGGGAACCAAATATCCGGTCAAATGTCATCAATGCTAACGTGACAGTCAGAATCGGGAAAGCAAATACGATGATGAAAGCCGTGATCAACGTCGTCCATGTGAACATTGGCATGCGAAGAAGCGTCATGCCCGGTGCACGCATCTTGATGATGGTGACGACAAAGTTGATACCCGTCAAGAGTGTACCGATTCCCGATATTTGTAAGCCAAGCAGGTAATAGTTAATACCCGGTCCAGGACTGCCTTCAATGGCAAGTGGTGCGTAGTTCGTCCAGCCAGCATTCGGTGATCCACCGAACACGAAGGACATATTGAAAAGGATTGCCCCGAACATGAATGCCCAGAAACTTAAGTTATTCAAGTATGGGAAGGCTACGTCCCTTGCACCGATCTGCAAAGGAACAACCACATTCATCAATCCAAGTAAGAATGGCATCGCCATGAACAGAATCATGATTGTACCATGAGTCGTAAAGATTTCATTGTAGTGCTCGGATGTTAAAAATGAATTATTCGGCACGGTCAATTGTGCCCTCATCAAGAGTGCATCGACTCCTCCGCGGAAGAGCATGACAAGTGCAGCCAGGATATACATAATCCCGATTTTTTTATGATCAACGCTTGTGATCCAATCGTTCCACAGCCATTTCCACTTTTTAAAATAAGTGAGGACTGCAACGATTCCCATTACGGTGAAAACGATTGAAATGTTAGCTCCCAGAATCAACGGATCGTTAAGGATCAGATTATCCTTAATAAAATCAAACATTTAAAGTCCTCCTCTCTTAGTGCTCATGACTACCTTCGTCTTTATGGTCGTCATCTTCATCTTTTTTCTTCTTATCGTCATGGTCCATGCCTTCATGGCCTTCCATATCCATATTGCCATGAATGGATTCAGCATCTTTATCTGCTCCACCTACCGTGGTATCCAGTCCGTACTTCTGGCGGATCGCCATGGCATACTCGGAATTTTTACCATGATTGACGAATGCTAAGTGAGTAGATGAAAAGGTCATCTTATCAACCGTTTCAGGAAGCATCAGTTTTTCATACGTATCCTCCGTCAATTTCGGTTCGTCTTGAGCATCTTCTACCCAATCTTCATATTTGTCTTGTTTCATCGCAACAAAATCAAATGTTTGGTGCGTCATTCCCTCACCAGTGAAGTTGGAATTTCTTCCATCATACGTCCCAGGCTCATCAGCCTGCAGATATAAGTCATTGACCATTCCAGGCATTCCATAGATCTGACCGCCGATTTGCGGTACCCAGAAGGAAGCCATGGAATCAGCTGCGGTTACTTTGAAAAGAATCGGATGATCCTCAGGGACATTGACATAGTTTACAGTTTCGATTCCTTCTTCAGGATAACTGAAGATCCATTTCCAATCGACAGCCGTCGCATGGATCACGATCGGGTCTTTATGGGAGGTCGCTTCCGGTGCGTTCCTCAATTCATAAAGGGCCTTTGTATTCGGGATGGATAATGCGATGACGATCAGAACAGGAATCAACGTCCAAATGATCTCAAGGAATGTACTTCCGTGCATATCCGGTTTATAGTCACTATTCTTCTTACTGCTTCGATACTTGAATAATATGATTGTAAAGAATCCAAGAACAACAACCATAATGGCAATCATATAGTAGATGGATAACATAATCAGATCTTTTTGAACGGCTCCAACCGGTCCTTTGGGATCCAGGACGATCAATTCGCTATCCGTACTGAATATAATGATGAAAAATAACGAAATTAAACTTATTAAGACAATTAAATACGGTTTAAATTTATTAAACAAAAGAAATCACCTTCCTTTATGTAGAATTTACTCTCGTAGACTTATACTATCAAATTCTCTAATCAGGTACCCTTCATAACTTCATTTTTAAACAGATTTTCGAAATTTCGACGCAATTTATTCACAGAACGGTAACAATGTTGGAAAGAATTGCTCAATGGACAAAAAAATAACTCTCAACGTTATCTGAGAATAACATTGAGAGCGGTTTATAGGTTGATTATTTAGAATATTAATAATCATCACTTATAAAATGTGAGCGGATTTTAAATTTTTTTCAGATTACCATTATGCCAATAAAACATTCATTTCTTATATATCTGTGCCCTCAAGAATGTTCTATTCCTCTCTTTTGGTAAGTCTTAATGATTAATTCAGTTAGGCTGATTCTCCTCTTCCCCACCTAACTCAAACGGGGAATATACTCCTTCATAATCGACGATCGTCACCATTCCCCTGGCAGCATGATTGTTATCATGGCAATGGAATAACCATTCTCCCACATTATCGGCTTTAAAATAAATCACATATTCCTCGCCTGGTTTTACATGAATCAAATCTTTGACAATCGGCTTTTCAAATTCTTTTCCGTTCTTGGATTCCACCTGGAAACGATGACCATGAAGGTGCATGGGATGATTCATCCTGCCTTTATTTCTTAATGTGACTTTTACGATGTCCCCTTCTTCCACCTTGATAGGCGGTGTATCGGGAAAGGTTTTATCGTTGATTTGAAAGGACATGCCTTCTCCCATTGACATGCCCATGCTTAGATCCATGTCATAGGTAACATCGGGCTCAGGGGTTTTGTCGAAAATTAGTTCTTCACTCCCATATGAAATTCCTTTCGCAGTACCTGCTTCCCTTGCAAGTGACGCTTCTTGACCGGGATGAGCCTCATTCGAAACAACTGGCAGGATCATGTCTTCTGCGTGGTCTGTATTCTGTTCCTGACCAATGAACACCGTATCTTGATCGGGCTTCGTGAATTCCACATCCACTCTTTCACCAGGTGCAATTTCAAGAACATTGGTTTTATTATCTTCAGAGACCACTCTTTCTGCATCATTCGCAATCACCTTCATCGATCCCTCCGGAAAGACCAACCGATGAACCTGGTATCCGGCATTCACGAATCTCAACCTTGCTTTTTCGCCCGCTTCCATCACAAGGGGTTCAATAGCCTTTCCTGATTTCCCGTTCACGGTAAAGGTATCGTACATTTGTTTCGTATCTGCTTCACCGTCCCCGGACATGGCTCCCTTCATCATTCCTCCCATATTGGTGATGTCTTCTTTTTCTTGATCTACTGCCCACTCATCGAGGATGAAGACTTCATCCTTCTTATAGTCTTTTTCCTTTTCTTCCACAATGAACGATCCATATAATCCTTTGTCGACCTGTACGGAGCTTTGTTGGTGGGAATGATACCAATACGTACCCGCATCATTTGCAATAAATTCGTAGGTAAAGCTTTCCCCCGGCTGAACAGCATCTTGAGTCAAACCTGGGATCCCATCCATTTTATTTGGCAACAGGACGCCGTGCCAGTGAATGGTAACCGGGACATCAAGCTCGTTCTTAAGCTTTACTTGTACAAAATCTCCTTCCGTAACACGAATGGATTTTCCAGGAACCGTCCCATTATAAGTCCAAGCATCCACTTTTTTACCCTCACTGATCTGCCACTCCGTATTCTGAGCCGTTAATTCGAATTTTTTGACATGGCGGTCACCTTTTTCTTGTGCGCTAACGTCTAATATACTTGTCTCCCCGTCCGTCACTCCCTTAGGCAAGGTCATTTCTCCGCTTTTATACCAGGGTGATTGAAGAAACACTATCACTCCGATTACCACTAATAAAGTAATGAGTATGCTTCCAATAACTTTTCTTTTCATCGCTGCCTCTCCTAACCGTTTGTCGTACCAACCAATTTTTCAAGTAGAATCGCTTCTCTAAGGTTATTACTCTTGGATTTTCCGTTTAAGTCGTTCGTATTCTTCTTCTGTTATTTCCCCTTTTGCCAGTCGGTCCTTTAATACACTCAATGAATGACGATTTGCCTTGTCCGTCGGGTTGTTCTCTTTCGGCGTCTTCGACCTCATCATCCAAATGAATACCCCCACAATCGCTACGATCAATATGATAAAAAGAAAGCCGGTTCCAAAAAATCCGCCGCCCATTCCTCCACCATTCATCATAGAATCATCTCCTTTTTGTTTTTTATCCCCTATACCCATTATGGTATTATTTATAACAAAAACCTCATGCAGTATCTTGGAGACTCCTTTATTCTTTCTTCCCCATAAACGTGCAAATTTAATGAAGAAAACAACTAAAAAAAAAAATCAGAAATGCCCCTGATCATCTACTGGACATTTCTGATTTGTTTATAGGATCCCTCTGAGTCAGAGCTATTTCAACCTTAGTAATTGCTTGATTTCTTCTTTATTATTCTCAAACCCAATCAAATTCTTTACGACTCTTTTTTTACCGAATATCCCTTTTTTATAGAAAGCAAATGAAGGAACGATCCTGGATCCGGATATTTCCTTAAGTTCCTTTTCGAACCTTTCATCTTCTCCTACGTTCTTATGGACATACTTGATGTTCTGTGCATTCAGGTATTCTTTAGCGGCTTGACAGTCGGAACAGGTGGGTCTGGTGTAAAGTTCTAATTCAAGGTCATGACTCATGGTATTCTAAAGCTCCTTTCATCAAGAACTACGTTTCTGATGGTTTGAATCTTTTCAGGCGAAGGGCGTTCAGCAACACGGATACGGAGCTGAAGCTCATGGCCGCTCCTGCTATCATTGGGTTTAGTAACGGTCCGCCGAACAGATACAAGATCCCCATGGCAATGGGAATACCGAGGATGTTATAGCCAAATGCCCAGAAAAGATTCTGCTTGATGTTCCTTATGGTCGCTTTACTCAGTTCAACGGCTGTCGGTACGTCCATTAGATCACTTCTCATGAGGACGATGTCTGCCGACTCCATGGCCACGTCCGTACCGGAGCCGATGGCGATCCCGATATCAGCCTGCGCAAGGGCCGGGGCGTCATTGATCCCGTCCCCGACCATGGCCACTTTCCTGCCTTCTTCCTGAAGCTTCTTGACTTCATTTGCTTTGTCTTCAGGCAGTACTTCACTCAGTACGCGGTCAATCCCTACTTCTCTTGCGATCGCTTCCGCCGTCCGCTTGTTGTCTCCCGTGATCATGGCCACTTGGAGCCCCATCCTGTGAAGCTTTTCAATGGCTTTGAAACTCGTTTCTTTCACCGTATCGGCAACGGCGATGATGCCCGCAATCTCTTCTTCGACGGCGATGTACATCGGCGTTTTCCCCTCTGCTGCCAACCGGTCCGACACTTCCGCCAATTTACCGACATCGACATCATTTTCGTCCATCAGCTTACGGTTTCCGAGGAGGAGATCGTCTCCTTCGACCGTCACTTCAATTCCCTGTCCCGTGATGGCGTCAAAGAAGTCAGTCTTACGCAGGGTCAATCCTCTCTCTTCCGCTTCTCGGACAATCGCTTCTCCAAGGGGATGCTCAGATCCCTTTTCAGCTGAAGCAGCAAGAATCAGGAGTTCTTCCTCTAAAAAGCCTTCTGCCATCACGATATCCGTCACGACAGGCTTACCTTCCGTGATGGTACCGGTCTTATCAAACACGATGGTGTCTATTTTGTGGGTCGTTTCAAGGGCTCCACCGCTTTTAATGAGGACGCCATTTTCAGCGCCTTTTCCCGTACCGACCATGATGGCTGTAGGTGTCGCGAGTCCAAGAGCACAAGGACAGGCGATGACGAGAATCGAAATGGCAATCGTAAAGGCAAAGAGGCCTGACTCTCCTGAAACATACCAGGCGAGCCCGGATAGAATGGCAAGAACGATGACGATGGGCACAAAATAACCTGAAATCACATCCGCCATTTTAGCAATGGGGGCCTTTGAGCCCTGAGCATCTTCCACCAGCTTGATGATCTGGGATAATGCTGTATCTTTTCCGACTTTCGTCGCCTCGTATCGGATGGTTCCATTTTTGTTGATGCTCGCACCGATGACGTTCGAACCCGACGTTTTCTCAACAGGGATACTTTCCCCGGTGAGCATTGCTTCATCGACGGATGTTTTTCCTTCTGTCACTACTCCATCCACCGGTATCTTCTCACCGGGTTTTACGATGATGATATCCCCGACTTCCACTTCTTCGACCGAGATTTCGGCTTCTGCTCCACCTCTTACGGCAGTGGCTGTTTTAGGGGCAAGCCCCATCAGTTTCTTGATCGCTTCAGATGTTTTCCCTTTCGAAAGGGCCTCGAAATACTTCCCTAATGTAATGAGGGTGAGGATGACGGCTGCCGATTCAAAATAGAGATTCTGAGCATAGCTTTCACTGCCTGCTATGATCATGATGCTTGCAAACAAACTATAGAAGAACGCTGCCCCCGTTCCGAGCGCCACCAATGAATCCATATTGGGATGCCGTTTGAAAAGCGTCTTAAACCCTACGGTGAAAAATGGTTTCCCCATTGCTACGACAGGAATGGTAAGCACAAGTTGTATCAATGCAAATCCAGATGGGTTCACCATCGGATCGATCGCATCGGGCAGAGGCATGCCGAACATATGCCCCATGGAAACCAGGAGCAAGGGAACGGTGAAGACGGCCGAAACCCAGAAGCGTTTCCACATGGTCCTGATGTGCTGCTCTTTCTTATCCCTGTCTTCATCTACTGAATCCTCTGAGCCCATCTCCTCCTGTGCCCCGTATCCGGCGTCGGAAACCGCTCCTTTGATATCAGACACGGTAACCACGGCGGGATCGTACTCAATGACCATTTTCTCTGTAGCCATATTGACCGTCGAATCCTTAACGCCATCCAATTTTCTTGTCGCCTTTTCGACCGATTGCACACAGGATGCGCACGTCATGCCCGTCACGCTGAATGTCTTTTTCTCCATTTCTGTGACTGCTCTATAACCTGCGTCATCCACAGCCTGCTTGATTTCTTCAAGTGAGAGCTCATGTTCATCATAGGTAATATTCAATTTCTCCGTTGCAAGATTTACGTTTGCTTGTTGAACACCAGCCAGTTTCTTCGTTGCTTTCTCAACAGCCTGTGAACAAGAGGCACATGTCATTCCTTCGATGTTCAATGTTTTTTCCGTCATTGTGCTAGCCACCTTTTATTTTGCAGGTTCTGTTTGATATCCCGCATCAGACACCGCTCTACTTAAACTGTCTGGTGATTGCTTCGATTCGTCATACTTCACCTTAGCCGCACCATTCTCGAGATCAACTTTGGCTTTTTCTACCCCGTCCAGTTCGTTTAAGACCGTCTCTACTTTTTTCACACAATTCCCACATGTCATTCCAGATACGTTTAATAATGTTTTTTCCATTGCAAAAACACTCCTTTAATTTTTAATGACGGCAGTTCATGCCGTGATCTTTTTTGCAGGTACACTGTCCTGGTACGCAATTGCAAGCGATCTTATCGACAGCATCTTTTTTCTTAGTTTGTAAAACTTGTTCAAGAAGGGCGATATCATCATGACTCAACGTTGCCTCTCCTATCAGATCGGCAATCGTCTTCCCTACCGCCCGGCTGCATATATGGGTGAATAATCCTGACTTCAGTGTTTTGAAGCTTTCTTCCTCGCTGACTCCCGGCCTGTAAATGAACCGGTTTCCGATTTTTTCGGTTGTCAGCATCCCTTTTTTGACCAGGCGCCCAATAAAGGTTTTCGTCGTTGCCGGTTTCCACTCTTTCTTTTCCTGCAGGACGGCACTTATTTCCTTGCTAGTCACTTCTTTGAGCGTCCAGACAACTCTCATCACTTCCCACTCAGAATCCGTGATTTCCGGTTTTTCTTCTTTGGGCAAGTTTACCACCCCTTTACGTTTACAATTGTAATCGATTTATATTTATAGTTTACAACTGTAATCGATTATAGTCAACAGATAAAGTTGGAATTAATTAAAAATGGGCTTGTGTCCTTATCCTGTGTATATATTGTGTACCACTGGCGGTATTCTATAAACTCCTTCCTTTTTAAAACGAAAATATGCCGTTGGTCAAAAAAGAGATGATTCGTAAAAGATACGGTCATCTCTTTTTTCTATTATTCAACTGGTGATAATTCGCTCTCAGTGACCCATTTGTGATTCTTTACTTCTTCTCCACCTGTAGTAGGTGTGTAATCTACCATATAAACCGTCATCTTCTCAGCAGAGTCAATGGTAGCCGTTGCCCCTTTCATCCCCTTCATATGATCGGCATTCAAGACCACCTTTTCTCCAGGTTTATACGGTTGATCACCATAGTCTTTCAGTTCTTCATGAATGACCCATTTATGGTCCTCCACTTTCTCTCCACCAGTGGTTGGTGTATAGGTAACCGTATAAACAACCGTGTCGTAAGCCCCTGTAATGGTTGCTTCTGCATCCTTCATACCTTTCATATGATCAGCCTTTATGATGGCTTTGCTTCCTACTTCATATTTTGGGCTTGATGCTTCTTTCAATCCCTCTGGTACTTCTTCCGAACCTGAGTGATTCATATCACCATGGTCCATACCATCCATTTCTTCGGACTTCTCCGTCTCATTATCATTATTTGCTTTATTCTCATCTTGATTATTTGAACAAGCACTCAACATGAGAAACAGAGCAGTAACGATAAATAGGAACCATTTTCTTCTATGTTGTTTCATAGGTAGTACCTCCTTGAGTCATTTCTTTTAAAATTTTACCCAGCAAATATGCAAATTATATGGAGAACAAACATTTTCAAGACAGCTTTTTTAGGGTATCGTATTGAGTACTCAATTAAGCGAATTTAAGTAGAAGGGATAATATGCATACTTTTTTCATATTTTTCCCCTAAACTAAACAAAGAAATGTATAAATGGGGTTGCCGATATGAATAAGATTTCAATCAAGTTAGCCGCTTACTTTACCATCGCCGTATTCATCATGGAAGGTTTATTAATGTTATACCTCCATGACAATATTATTGATGTACGGGTGGAGGAGGAATTTCAATCCATCCTTTCCCGGGGAAACAGCCATCGGGATGTATTAGAGGATCGTTATTCAACTACTACCTTGCATCATATTGCACTTATGGAATCAAAAACCGAAACCGAAGTGGTGATTACAGATAAAAATCATCACGTTATTATCAGTTCGAAGAAATTAACAAAAGGAATGAGAGAACTCATTAATGAAAGCCCCCGATCTTTGCCCCGCGGAGGAAGGGTGATTGAAGCAAATTGGAAGGATATGAATTATTTGGCCACTGTTACAGCTTTTGAGAAGGATGGCAACGAAGGTTATGTTTATATGTTTAAAAGCGCATCTCCATTACGGAACTTAATCAGTAAACTAAATGGACACTTTCTTCTTGCAGGAATCATGAGTCTCATCATATTAGCAGGTATCCATTTTCTTCTATCCAAAATGTTGACACGGCCACTAATTAGAATGAAGCAAGCCACTGAAGAATTGAGCAAAGGGAATTTCGAGGTCAAGCTACCTCATCTGGGAAAAGATGAACTAGGGGAACTGGCAGCATCAATCAAAACTCTAGCCAATGATTTAGAGACCATTCAACACAACCGTTCTGAATTTCTGGCCACTATTTCTCACGAGCTGAGAACCCCGTTGACCTATGTTCTTGGATACACGAATGTCTCTCTTCGAGACGAAATCCCGGAAACTGAAAGAAAAGAGTATTTAACGATCATACAGGAAGAATCAAAAACCATTGTCACATTAATCGATAACCTATTTGAACTTGCCAAAATCGATGAGAATAACTTTTCCATCCACCAGGAAGAGATACAATCATTGCCACACTTCCAAAAAATCATTAAAAAAATCACTCCTGCTTTCAAAAGCCGGGAAATGGATTTAATCCTTTCTGTTAAGGACCCCTTTTCATTCCATGCGGACCCGATCCGTCTGGAACAAATCATCATGAATCTATTGGATAACTCCTTGAAATATTCAAAGCCGGGTTCAACGACTACGGTCATCGTCCGACCACATGGAAATGGCAGGTTGGCCCTTACAATCAACGATCAAGGCATCGGGATCCCAAGTGATGAGCTTCCCAAGGTATTTAACAGGTTACACCGGGTAGAAAAATCTCGCTCAAGGGAATTTGGAGGTTCCGGTCTCGGTTTATCCATCGTAAAGGAGCTCGTGGAGGCTCACGGCGGAAACATCTCGATCGAAAGTGAACCGGATAAGGGGACATCAATCAATATCATAATGTAATGCCTGGAGGTTTGAACTTATGAACACCATTTTATTAATAGATGACGAAACAAAGATGTTGAATCTATTGGAACTTTATCTCACTCCTCACGATTATTCGTGTATAAAGAAGAATAACGGCTATGATGCGATTCAATATATGAAAAACCATCCCGTAGACCTAATCATTTTAGACATTATGATGCCGGAACTGAATGGCTTTCATACCTGTGAAAAAATAAGGAAGTTTTCCACTGTTCCCATCATCATGTTGACTGCCAGGGGGGAGAAGGATGACATCGTGAAGGGGTTAAATGTAGGGGCGGATGACTACATTACCAAGCCTTTTGACGAAGAGGAACTTGTCGCACGGGTAAATGCCCTTTTCAGAAGAAAAACCTGTTATGAGCAAATAGAAGATTCGGAACAACTAACCAGGGGCGGTTTCACATTGGATGGACATACCTATACGCTAAAGTATGAAAATCAAATTCTTTCCTTAACCTTAAAGGAATACAATATCCTGCATTCCTTGATGAAGAATACTGACCGCGTATATACCAGGGAACAACTCCTTCTGATGGTATGGGATATCAATTCCAAAACCGACATCAGAACCGTCGATTCACATATCAGGAATCTGAGGGATAAATTAAAAAAAGCCGGATTCCCAATCGAGAACCATTTGAAAACAATCTGGGGCATCGGGTACCAGTGGAAAATATAAACCTACATAAAAAGAAGTGGAGACAATAGGATTGTCTCCACTTCTTTTTGATTACGCGATTTTTTTACATTCTTCTGCACAATTGAAGCAGGCATCCGCACATTTTTGACAATGATCATGATCATGCTTCTTACATTCTTCACCGCATGTTTCACAAATCTTCGCACACACTTGGGCGAGTTCAGCCGCAAATGGCGTCCCTCTTACTAAGGATTGTTCTAAGTATGCACAAATATCCGCACATTCACGATCCAAACGGATACACTCTTTCATCATGTTAATATCCTCTTCTTGTAAACAAGAATCGAAACAGTGGTTACAGGCTTCCATACACTCGTGTAGTGCTTTGATGGCAGATTGATACTTTTCATGTGACATGTTATTTTCCTCCTTGAGATAAGTTAGTTTCTACACCTATACTATATCCACTTAAAATGTCATTAAACGGATAATCCATGTTTTTATTGGTTGTGACAGATATAGTTCAAACTGCATAAATTCTGCAAAAGTATTGGGTAAATAAAAAATTTAAGGGATTGAACTATTTTAAGTATCCGCTATTTGTGCAGATATAGGCGAAAAAAGAAATTTAGGTTGGTTAGAATTTATGTAAATAGAGGAATAGTACAAAAGGTATATAAATTAATTTATAGGAGTTGTTTATCATGGAGGATTGGGAGGCAGCTTATTTAGCTGGAATTATTGATGGAGAAGGTTCTATAACACTGACACGAATGCATGACAAAGAGCATAGACGCCCCTGCATTACTATCGCCTCTACTGATTATGAACTTTTAGAATATCTTCAAATACTAACAAACGGTCAAATCACTAAAAAGAAAAACTACCATCCAGATCGTCACCTTAATTCATACACACTCTCTATCAAGGCTAAGAATCAAGTTCTGAATATATTAAAATTAGTTTTCCCATTCCTAAGGGTTCACAAAAAGAAGAAAAGAGCATCCTGGATTCTTGATCATTATGATCGAGTTACGGTTAGAAACGGAAAGTATAATCCGGATAATTTAAAACAAAAGGTGACTTTTGAAGAAGAGTTTTTCAAATTATAAAATGTTATTGAGGAAACCTTTTCCACAATAATTGAACTAAAAAACCATGTTTATGCCAAACAGCAATAACATGGTTTCACTTTTTTAAAATTAAGAGGTTAATATTCAAAGGCCCTCGTATGGCTAGATAAAATAAAAACCACCAAATATGTATTTGGTGGAGACGGTGGGACGTGCACTTCCATGCTTTCGACATGGCACTGACTATATCTTGAACCTTGTAGTTTCAGGTCCTTTGGCGTATTATGCGAAATATAAATTTATCTGCTGAGAGATAGGATTCCGCATCCTAGTACTACCGACATCCGGCAGCCTATAAGTCGATACACGGCTGTTGGATCACTCCACATACCGCTCGGCATTGCCTTATCACACTGAGTGTGACTTAGGTTTCACCGATAAAGCCAAATTTTCACTTATGTGTTACCACATAAGGCGACTATGAACTAATCGAACCCACGTCCAGAAACATCGCCACTTAAGCGTCTACGAGCGTAGTCGATATATTCGCAAGTTCGCTACAGCTTCTGCCTATCGACGGGCGTCCGTGCAGCTAGTCTGATTGGTCTCTTCCTTTGTCCTCAGACGGTGGACTCCGGCGTAGCCTACTAAGAGTGAGTCCCTTACCCTACCACATAGGCGATGGAGGGAGGAACAGCTAAAGCGCTATTACGCAGCTAAAGCTAGGTTATTGTTAGTTTTGCCAGTTATTATTGGCTTTGGCGTTTTAACGTAGACGACCCCTACGGCTCGCGACCTAAGCTCGAACTATCCCTGTCGAATCCGTAACGTCCCCATGATAGAAAGGGAAGAACGGGAAAGAATAAGTTCAGCGTGTAAGTCACTTATTCAATTGTTCTTACAGCCGCGTGATTACCTCGCGACATATACTAGTATAACAAATCCTGAGATAATTGCAAATGCCAAATTCCGGAAATCTGTAGTGTTACATTCCTTTTTGGCGCTGAGCCAGTTCCCTTTGGATGGAACGATTCGCTTCTTTACGCTTCAAGTCTTCGCGTTTATCATACTTCTTCTTACCACGTGCCAGCCCGATCAGAAGCTTTGCCACACCGTTTTTAATGTATAGCTTCAGTGGAACGATTGAATACCCGGCTTCCTTTGAATCACCAATCAGTTTGTTGATTTGCCTCTTATGAAGCAGCAGCTTACGTGTTCTAAGCGGCTCATGATTAAAACGATTTCCCTGCTCATATGGACTGATATGCATATTATGAACGAAGATTTCTCCATTTTGAACACGGGCAAAGGAATCCTTCAAGTTCACACGGCCTCCCCGGATCGCTTTGATCTCTGTCCCCTGGAGCACCAGTCCCGCTTCGTAAGTTTCTTCTACGGCATAGTCATGCCTCGCTTTTTTATTTTGGGCAATAAGCTTGCCTTCTCCCTTTGGCATTGGAATCCCCCCTAGTCATTTCCGTCAGTTTACTCATTATTATCTCATATTTCCAAGAAAAATTGTATCGTTACACGTTGAAAAGAAAAGGAGCAAAGGATGTCCCATTGCTCCTGAACCTGTTACTTCTTCTTTTTACGTTTGCTTCGAGGTGCATTTTCAAAGTGCTTCTTATTCGTCTTTTTCTTCTTGTTGCTTGGTTTACGGGTCGACCATTCTCCGTCCTTTTTATTGGATGAAGACCGATCCGATTTCCCTCGGTTTGATTTTCCTTGATCTGTCGAAAACGAACGGACACGGCCTTCGCGCTCTTTGCGCTTCCCTTTCATGCCGACGATTTCGAAATCAATGGCACGCTCATCTTTATTGACGCTTACGACACGAACCGTGATTTCATCACCAATCCGGAATACATTGGCAGTCCTTTCACCGATCATGGCAAGATGGCGTTCATCAAACCGGTAGTAATCGTCCGTCATATAGCTTACATGGACAAGACCCTCAATGGTGTTCGGCAATTCGACGAACAGTCCGAAATTCGTAACGGAGCTGATGATTCCGTCGTATTCCTCTCCCACTTTGTCTTCCATGTACTCTGCTTTTTTCAGTTCATCGGTTTCACGCTCTGCGTCCACTGCACGGCGCTCACGGCTTGATGTGTGTTCCGCGATATGCCCCATTTGAGCACCCCATTTTTCACGGGTGGCCTGATCCACTTTCCCCTCGATCAAGTACGTTCTGATCAAACGATGAACGATCAAGTCAGGATAACGACGGATCGGTGATGTGAAATGAGTATAGAACTCAGTTGCGAGTCCGAAGTGCCCAAGGCTTTCAGGATCGTATTTCGCCTGTTGCATGGAACGAAGCATCATCGTCGAAACGACCATTTCTTCCGGTTCTCCCTGTACGTCTTCGACTATTTCCTGAAGGGCACGGGGATGGATGGAATTCGCGGTTCCTTTTACAATCAAACCGAAATTGGTGATGAACTCGAAGAAGCGTTGAAGCTTATCTTCCTTCGGATCTTCATGGATTCGGTAGATGAATGGCACTTCCATCCAGTGGAAATGCTCGGCAACCGTCTCATTCGCCACCAACATGAATTCTTCGATCAGCTTCTCTGCCACTGAACGTTCACGAAGGACGACATCCGTCGGTTCCCCTTCGTCATTCACCAGCACTTTCGCTTCTTTGAAATCAAAGTCGATCGCCCCGCGCTTCATCCGTTTTGTACGAAGAACCTGAGCCAGGTCCTCCATCTCCTCGAACATCGGCACCAAAGGCTCATATTTCGTGCGTAACTCTTCGTCTTTATCGACAAGGATCTTGTTTACATCCGAATAGGTCATTCGCTCGGTCGTTTTAATGACACTCTGGAAGATTTCATGTTTCACGACATCGCCTTCAGGTGAAATTTCCATGTCACAAGATAAGGTTAAACGATCAACTTTTGGATTAAGGGAACAAATCCCGTTCGATAAACGATGCGGAATCATCGGGATGACCCGGTCTACGAGATAGACCGACGTTCCCCTATCGAATGCTTCCTGATCAATCGGGGAGCTCTCTTTGACATAGTAGGTGACGTCTGCAATATGTACTCCAAGCTTGTAGTTCCCGTTGTCCAATTTCGTCACCGTTACGGCATCATCCAGATCCTTGGCGTCTGCACCATCAATCGTGACGATGGTCTGATCCCGAAGATCTTTCCGGTTCGGAATTTCCGATTCGTCGATTTCACTTGGCACCTTGTTCGCCTGATCCATGACCTCTTCAGGAAATTCAACGTCAATCCCGTGCTTATGGATGATTGAAAGAATATCAACTCCCGGATCATTTTTATGACCGAGGATTTCGATGACTTCCCCTTCAGCACTCTTGCGTCCCTCAGGATATGACGTCAACTTTACGACGACCTTATGACCTTCTGCCGCTCCCATCTGGGCAGATTTCGGGATGAAGACGTCACTGGCAAACTTCTTATCATCGGGGATGACAAAACCGAAATGCTTGCTCTCCGTGAACGTACCAACCATTTGATCGACACCGCGTTCGACGATCCGGACGACGGTCCCCTCTCTTCTTGAACCTGAAGAAGAGGTTGAAACTCTTACTAATACAATATCGCCATGCATGGCGTTATTCGTTTCATTAGGAGGGATGAAGATATCGTCCATCCCGGACTCTTCCGGTATCACAAACGCAAATCCTTTTGCATGAGCGGATACTTTCCCTCTTACCAGATTCATTTTTTCAGGCAGGCCGTAGCGATTGCTTCTTGTACGTACGACGAGCCCTTTTTCTTCCATTACGACAAGTGCTTTGACAAAGTCTTTGAAGTTCGTGGACCCTTCAATTCCGAATGCTTCTTCTAGCTCCTGTACCGTCAATGGCTTGTAAGCTTCTTCCTTCATATAGGAAAGGAGCCTATCCACATGCACTTTAATATTTTCGTCCATGACAATCCCTCCTGATCATCGAATTCATCAAACCGTCCAATCCAATTTCTCCAAGAAACCGTAGACGTCTTCATGAAGCTGTTCTTTTTCTTTATCCAAAGTAATGACATGACCGGACTCTTCGTACCACTTGATCTCTTTCTCATCCGACTCGACGTTGTCGTAAATGATATTCGCAGAATCCGTATTGATCATATGATCATGTCTTGCCTGTACGACGAACGTCGGTGAATAGATCATGTCCACGTTTTCACGTACATCTGCGATCAATTCCTGCAAGGACTTCAATGTATTCATAGGCGTTTTCTTAAATTCTTCTATTTCTTTTTCAATTTGGTCTTCCGGTTTTCCTTCAAACTTTTTAAATTCACGGGCGTAATCAACAACCCCATTATACATCACGTCTTCACTTTTTATATACATTGGCGCACACATAGGGACAATACCCTTTACAGGTACAGTGTAACCTAATTTAAGAGAAAATACCCCTCCTAGAGAAAGGCCTGCAACCGCAATTTCTTCATACCCCTTGCTCTTTAAATGCTCATAGCCTTCCATGACATCCTTCCACCAATCTTCAGGCCCTGTATGGACCAACTCCTCCGGTGGAACGCCGTGTCCTTTATAGTGGGGTGCGTGAGAGGAATAGCCCTTCTTTTCCAAGAAGCGTCCAAGCATCCGGACATCTGCTGAATTCCCCGTGAATCCGTGAAGCAACAAGACGGCTCTTGGACCTGCTTCGAATGTGAATGGTTTAGGTAATACGGTTTTCATCATACATGACTCCTTTAATCTTAATTTAAACAAACGTTTGATTAGTATCCAGAAACCTTAATTTTAAAGGCTTCATCTTATTAAACGGTTGTTTAGATGATTTCGTATGTAATCGGATGTTTGTGGATTTTTTTGTTAAACAAACGTTTGATTAGTAGCTGAGAAACTTGATGTTACAGGCTCCATTCTATTAAACGATCGTTTAGTCCACTCTTCCTCTCTATTTTTAGCAAACATCGGTCTGACAATCCAATATTCCGCTTATAAAATCAGTCTGATAAATAAAAAAACCTGACCTTAATGATCAGGTTTTTGTTCGTATTAGATAGCTACGATGGCGATGGTTAGTACGAAGAATAGTACCGATAATACGATTGTGATTCTGTGCAGTACTAAGTCAATCCCACGAGCTTTTTGTTTCCCGAAAAGTTGTTCTGCACCACCAGAGATGGCCCCTGAAAGTCCAGCACTTTTACCTGATTGAAGTAATACAAGAGCAATAAGTGCAATGGATACAATAATAAGTAAAGTGACGAGTATTGTGTGCATGAGTCCCACCTCCTGATACGAACATAACATTACTACTAGTTTACCATAGGAAAGAGGGACTGGACAAGGTAATATTATTTGAATTGTGGAAAGAGTTGGTACGGGAACAGTGGTTATCGGCGGACGGAGTGATGGGTTAAATTGTTAAACGGCTGGATTCCTTGCGTTTTCGGCCGGATTCTCCATTGATTCGGCTGGATTCTCTCCTAAAACCGCTGGATTCTACTCAAAAACGGCCGGATTATCATCAAAACTGGCTGGATTCCATTCAAATGAAGAGTCGGACATCCCTGAAAAGAGTATGTATCTCCAATCATTCTTAAAAACCAAATCAAATACCATCCAAAAGCGTCCGCACCCCTCCCCAATCGACAGGACACCCCTCAAAAACCACCCCAAAACCAAAAAAAACAGCCCCGTCCAAAGACGGGGCTGCCTCTCTTCAATCGCGATTAGCGATTAACGTTATAGAATGTTTTCGCTCCAAGATATTGAGCTGTGTGAGCCAATTGATCTTCGATGCGAAGTAGTTGGTTGTATTTTGCTACGCGGTCTGTACGTGATGGAGCACCTGTTTTGATTTGACCAGCGTTTGTTGCTACAGCGATGTCAGCGATTGTGCTGTCTTCTGTTTCACCAGAACGGTGAGAGATGACGGCTGTGTAACCAGCGCGTTTCGCCATTTCAATCGCGTCGAAAGTTTCAGTCAGTGTACCGATTTGGTTCACTTTGATCAGGATCGAGTTACCGATACCTTGCTCGATACCTTGAGAAAGCTTCGTCGTGTTTGTAACGAATAGGTCATCCCCCACTAATTGAACCTTGTTACCGATGCGGTCAGTCAGTAGTTTGAAACCGTCCCAGTCGTTTTCGTCAAGACCGTCTTCGATGGAGATGATTGGGTATTTGTTGCACATTTCTTCGTACCAATCAACCATTTCTGCGGACGTACGAACGACGCCTTCGCCAGAAAGATGATACTTACCGTCTTCTTTGTTGTAGATTTCAGAAGCTGCTACGTCCATTGCAAGAAGAACTTCTTCTCCAGGCTTGTAACCGGCTTTTTCGATTGCTTCGATGATGGTTGAAAGAGCTTCTTCATTTGATTTAAGGTTTGGAGCGAATCCACCTTCGTCACCAACTGCAGTGTTGTAACCTTTTGATTTAAGAACTGATTTCAGGCTATGGAAAATTTCAGCACCCATGCGAAGACCTTCTTTGAAAGTAGGAGCTCCTACAGGCATTACCATGAATTCCTGGATGTCTACGTTGTTATCAGCATGCTCTCCACCATTAACGATGTTCATCATTGGTACTGGAAGCTGCTTCGCGTTGAAACCACCAAGGTATTGGTATAATTCAACTCCGAAGAAGTCAGCAGCTGCGCGTGCAACCGCCATGGATACACCAAGGATTGCGTTGGCACCTAATTTACCTTTGTTTTCTGTACCGTCAAGAGCAATCATCGCCTGGTCGATCGCTACTTGTTCTGTCACGTCGTATCCGATGATTTCTTCAGCGATTTCGTTGTTTACGTTATCGACTGCATTTTGTACCCCTTTACCAAGGTAGCGGTCTTTATCTCCGTCACGAAGTTCAACTGCTTCATATTCACCAGTTGACGCTCCAGATGGAACAAGTGCGCGTCCGAAAGCACCTGATTGTGTGTAAACTTCTACTTCAATTGTTGGGTTACCGCGTGAATCCAATACTTCACGTGCATATACGTCTGTAATAAATGGCATTTAGAATCTCTCCTTATTTTTTAATTAATGATATTCCAGTCATTTCGTCTGGTTGATCGACATTCAATATATCTAACATGGTTGGGGCAAGGTCGCCGAGTTTTCCACCGTCACGAAGCTCAATTCCTTCTTTTGTCACGATGACAGGAACAGGGTTCGTTGTGTGAGCCGTCATTGGCTTGCCTTCTTCGGTCAGTACTTCATCTGCATTCCCGTGGTCTGCTGTAATGATGGCTGTACCGCCTTTTTCAGTGATGAGGTCGATGATCTTCCCTAGACATTCATCCACTGTTTCAATTGCTTTGATCGTTGGCTCAAGCATGCCTGAGTGACCAACCATATCAGGGTTGGCAAAGTTCAGGATGATGGCATCCTGACGATCTTCACGAATCTCTTCAAGTAGTGCGTCCGTTACTTCGTACGCACTCATTTCAGGCTTCAAGTCATACGTTGCCACTTTAGGAGAATCGATCAGAATCCGTTTCTCACCAGGGAATTCCGCTTCACGTCCACCGCTCATAAAGAACGTAACGTGTGGATATTTCTCTGTTTCGGCGATGCGCAATTGCTTCAGTCCGTTTTGAGAAAGGACTTCGCCAAGGGTGTTATCAAGGTTTGTTGGTTTGAAGGCAACAAATCCATTAACCGTTTCACTAAACTTTGTTAAGCATACAAAGTGAAGATCTTTCGGTGATTTATCCCCACGTTCAAATGAACGGAAATCTGCATTCGCAAATGTATTCGAAATTTGGATGGCACGGTCCGGACGGAAGTTGTAGAAAATGACGGCATCTTCGTCTTTAATCGTTGCAACCGGCTCTCCGTTTTCTTTTGTAATAACAGATGGAATCACGAACTCATCATGGATTCCATTTTCATACGAATCATTTACCAGTTCGATTGGATCCTGATAGCTTGGGCCTTCACCATATACCATGGCACGGTAGGATTTCTCCACCCGTTCCCAACGCTTATCGCGGTCCATTGAATAGTAACGACCTGAAATCGTCGCGAATTGTCCGACGCCGATTTCCTTCATTTTTGCTTCAGCGTCTTCAATATACTTCTTCGCTGTTTGAGGGCCGACGTCTCGACCGTCAAGGAAGGCATGGACATACACATCTTTCATTCCTTCTTTGGCCGCTAAACCAAGAAGGGCATAAAGATGCTCGATATGACTGTGCACTCCGCCATCCGAAAGCAGTCCGAAGATATGAAGATTCGTGCCTTTTTCTTTTGCATGATTGATGGCATCCAGGAATGTGGTATTCTGTTCGAATTCCCCTTCACGGATGGCCAGGTTCACACGCGTCAAGCTTTGGTACACGATACGTCCTGCACCGATATTCAAGTGACCCACTTCGGAGTTCCCCATTTGACCTTCAGGGAGTCCCACAGCTTCGCCACAGGCAGTCAGTTGATTATGAGGATATTGATTCCACAGGCGGTCAAAGTTCGGCTTGTTTGCCTGAGCGACCGCATTTCCTTCTTTCACATCACGGAAGGCAAAGCCGTCCAGGATGATTAATGCTACTGGAGACTTACTCATTGTTACTAGCACCTTCTAACAATTGAAGGAAGCTTTGTGGTTCAAGGCTTGCTCCACCTACAAGGGCACCATCGATATCAGATTGAGCCATGTATTCTTTGATGTTAGCAGGCTTTACACTACCGCCGTATTGGATGCGCACGGCATCTGCCGCTGTTTCAGAGAATTCTCCTGCAACCACTTGACGGATGTGGGAACATACTTCGTTCGCATCTTCCGCAGTAGACGATTTACCAGTACCGATTGCCCAGATTGGCTCATAAGCAATGACCGTTTGTTTCACTTGATCTTCAGAAAGACCTGCAAGTGCTTTTTTCACTTGAGTTCCGACAAGTTCCTTTGTTTCATTGTTTTCGCGTTGTTCTAGTGTTTCACCTACACAAACGATCGGTGTTAAACCGTGTTTGAAGGCAGCAAGAGTCTTCTTGTTCACTGACTCATCTGTTTCGTTGAACATTTCACGACGTTCAGAGTGTCCAAGGATGACATATTGTACACCTAAGTCAGAAAGTGCTACAGGACTTACTTCTCCTGTGAACGCTCCGTTCTCTTCAAAGTGCATGTTTTGAGCACCTACAGCCACTTTAGAATCCTTTGTCAAGTTCACTAGGGTTTCTAAAAATAGGGCTGGTGAACAAATGACAGAATCTACTACTTCCTGATCAGGCACTAATCCTTTTACTTCTTCAGTAAAGGATTTAGCTTCTCCAAGCGTTTTGTTCATTTTCCAGTTACCTGCAATAATTGGTTTACGCAATGTCCTCATCCTTTCTGGTTTTCAAATCGTTTCAGCAAAATTGTTGGTCTTTGAGAAGCGATTATTTATCGTTTAGAGCCACTACTCCAGGAAGTTCTTTTCCTTCCATGAATTCGAGTGATGCTCCACCACCTGTGGAAATATGACTCATCTTATCAGCATAGCCAAACTTTTCAACGGCTGCTGCAGAGTCACCGCCACCGATAACAGAATATGTATCTGTTGCATCGGCTAACGCCTCCGCTACGGCTTTCGTTCCGTTTGCAAATGTTTCTAATTCGAATACACCCATCGGTCCGTTCCAGATCACAAGCTTAGAATCTCTGATCGTATCCTGGAATAGAGCTCTCGTCTTAGGTCCGATATCAAGCGCTTCCCAATCTGAAGGGATCGAATCGATGTCCACTTCTTTCGTATTTGCATCATTTGAGAAGTCATCAGCAACGACTACATCAACAGGCATAAGGAATTTAACGCCTTTTTCTTCTGCTTTTTTCATGAATTGCTTCGCTAAATCAATTTTATCTTCTTCAAGAAGGGATTTCCCTACTTCATGGCCTTGAGCTTTCACGAATGTGTAAGCAAGTCCTCCGCCGATGATCAGGTTGTCCACTTTATCTAACAGGTTGTCGATGACACCGATTTTGTCTTTGACTTTCGCTCCACCGACGATGGCTGTGAATGGGCGTTCAGGGTTGGATAGGGCTTTTCCTAATACGTCAAGCTCTTTCTCCATCAGAAGTCCTGCTACAGCCGGAAGGTGTTTCGCCACTCCTTCAGTAGAAGCATGTGCACGGTGAGCAGCACCGAACGCATCGTTCACATAAAGGTCAGCTAGCGCTGCGAATTCTTTCGCAAGCTCAGGGTCATTCTTCGTTTCACCAGGATAGAAGCGAACGTTTTCAAGTACAAGAACGTCACCTTCAGACATGTCGCCGATCTTTGATTGAACAGCGTCACCATAAGCTTCGTCTGCTTTGACTACGTTTTTCCCGAGAAGTTCGGAAAGTCTTTCAGCCACAGGTGTCAAGCGCAGTTCTTCCACCACTTCACCTTTCGGACGGCCTAAGTGACTAGCCAGAATGACCTTTGCTCCGCCGTCTACTAGATACTTGATCGTAGGGAGAGCAGCTTGAATGCGGGTTTCATCTGTGATTTTGCCTTCTGACATCGGTACATTGAAGTCCACACGGCAAAATACGCGTTTTCCTCGTACATCGACATCTTTAATCGACTTTTTGTTCATCGTGAAAGGCCTCCTTTGGTTTTCAATTTCTACATCTTTTTCAAAAAAATAGAAACAACAACAAGAAAAGGGAGAGGGGAATCTTCCCCGCTCCCCTTTATCACATCTTCATTATAGATGGTGGGACAAAATTTATCCATCAATCACCATGCTAATGATGTCAATTTACAAAACTTTATGAATTAAAGTCCTTTTGAAGCGATATAACCAGCTAGGTCTACAACACGGTTAGAGTATCCGCTCTCGTTGTCATACCAAGAGATGACTTTCACCATGTTGTCTTCTAGAACCATAGTTGAAAGTGCATCGATTGTAGAAGAAGCAGGGCTGCCATTGTAATCAGTTGATACTAAAGGCTCTTCGCTGTAAGCAAGGATTCCTTTAAGATCGCCTTCAGAAGCTTCTTTGAAAGCGGCATTAATGTCTTCAGCTGTTACGTTCTTATCAAGTTCAGCAACTAAGTCTACTAGAGAAACGTTTGGAGTTGGAACACGAACCGCTCCACCGTTCAATTTCCCTTTAAGCTCAGGAAGTACTAGAGATACAGCCTTCGCAGCACCTGTAGTTGTTGGAATCATGTTCTCAGCAGCTGCACGTGCACGACGGTAATCTTTATGTGGTAAATCTAAAATTTGTTGGTCGTTTGTGTAAGAGTGGATCGTTGTCATCATTCCACGCTTGATTCCGAATTTATCGTTAAGAACTTTCGCGAATGGCGCTAAGCAGTTAGTTGTACAAGATGCGTTAGAGATAACGTCGTGGCTAGCCGCGTCGTATTTATCTTCGTTAACACCCATAACCACTGTAATGTCTTCATCAGATGCAGGAGCAGAGATGATGACTTTCTTCGCACCAGCTTCGATGTGCTTCGCTGCGTCAGCACGTTTTGTGAAACGGCCCGTAGATTCAACAACGATATCTACATCAAGATCTCCCCAACCAAGTTGAGCAGGATCGCGCTCTGCCAATACTTTTACTTTCTTACCGCCAACTACAAGGTAGTCACCGTCAACAGTTACTTTCTCTTGAAGAGTTCCGTGAACTGTATCATATTGTAAAAGGTGAGCAAGCATGTTTGCATCAGTTAAGTCATTAACTGCTACTACCTCTACGTCGTTATTTTTAAGTGCTGCACGGAATACATTACGTCCGATACGTCCAAATCCGTTAATACCAATTTTTGTTGCCATGAATAATTTCCTCCTTTAGATAGTTAAGGATGATTTTTTTATATTTCAAAAGGGCTTACCCTTTTAAAAGCTCTCTCGCTGCTCCTTCATCCGTGATGAGCACGGTTTTATGAGGAGCACCCTTCATATACGCCCGAATCGCTTTCGCCTTCGAGCTGCCGCCAGCGACGGCGATGACGTTCTCAATGTGACTAAGATCTTCTAATTGCAGGCCGATCGTCGGCACCTTATGTACCACTTCACCTGCTTCGTCAAAATAATAACCAAATGCTTCCCCGACGGCATGACCCCTGGTGATTTTCTCGAAATCTTCGTCCGTGGTCTTTCGTCTTTCAGCCATTGTAATAGCATCTCCAATTCCATGGAGAACCATGTTAGCCGATTTGATCAGATTAAGAACCTCTTTGATCATCGGTTCTTTCAAAAAGGATTTGTATACTTCTTTACTAACCTGATCCGGCACATATAAAACACGATGTCGCGTTCCTGTGTGCTCGGCCATCTTGGCACAAATGGTATTGGCCTGGTTCTTAACGTCCTCTCCAATTCCACCCCGTGCAGGAACAAACAAAGTTTCATCAGAGAAATCAGGTGTCAGCCTTTCTGCTACGGCTGCCATCGTCGAACCTCCAGTCACAGCGATGATAGTATTCCCTTTAAGTCGGCGTTTCATACTAGCAGCTGACGCACGCCCCAATTCTTCTTTTACCCAAGGAGACTCATCACTATTCCCAGGAACGATTACAATTTGATGAAGATTTAGTAACGATTTTAATTCCTGTTCCATTACGTTGATTCCGGAAATCTCTCTCATCATGCTTTCAAGATTCTCTAAAAGCTGGATACCCTCTTCCGTCATGATCATCCCGGAAGTTTTGATATCAATGAGATCTTGATTATTCAAAAACTCCACTTCACTTCTCAGCACGCGTTCGGTCAGGCCCATATTCTGAGCAAGACTTCTGCGTCCGACAGGCTGCATGAACCGGATGGAACGTAGAATTTGATGCCTCTTTTGCATAACTTCAAGCAGGTCAGGTAATAATCGCTTTTGTATGTCAATTAAAGATTCCATAATTAAAAGCTCCTTCAAATGAAGTGCGCGGATGCGTTGGACTCATTCAGTCCCGCATAGACATATTATGTCCCACTACCTCCAAAAAAAATTCATCCCTGCTTTCAAGATTCATTTTATCAGGGTATGAATCGTAATTCAACTAGAAACTATCGGGTTTTTTCATGTAAACGCTTGCTGAGCGTAAAATAATCAATCTGCCCATACTGAAGGATTTCCCCGTCCAGTTCCACGACCGGGATCATCAGTCCGAAACGTTCCGTGAGGTCATCGCTTTTATCGATGTCCTCTTCTTCAATGGAAAAGCCCATCTCATCCTGAAGAAGTTTCAGGGTGATTTTTGCGTCTTCGCAAAGGCCGCATTGGGTTCGTGTGTAGAAAATCACTTGCTTCATATTGTTGCCTCGCTTTGTTTAGTTGTAGGTAGCGTCAGGTTGATTTTTTATCCTTGTACCTGGTACAATCGTGCATTCGTGTACCTGGTACAAAATGGCTTCGGTGTACCAGGTACAAACCGGCTTCGGTGTACCAGGTACAAACTAACTATTTTGTACCTGGTACAATCTCCATGCAAAGATCCTCTATTCATACCTCTTCCTCATCGTCGAAGAAGTGATCCCCATTTGATCACGGTATTTGGCGATGGTCCTTCTGGAAACATCATAGCCTTTATCCAAAAGTAGATTCACAATCTTCTGGTCTGACAAGGGCTTTTTCTTGTCTTCTTCATCAATTAGTTTTTGAAGCTCGTTTTTCACTGTCCGGGCAGACGCCGCTTCTGAATCCTCAAGTTTGACCGACTTTATTGCTGAGGTAAAGAAGTACTTCAACTCGAAGATCCCAAAGGGGGTTTGCATATACTTCCCCTTCACGGCACGGCTGATCGTCGATTCATGCACATCGATTTCATCGGCCACCTGCTTTAACGTCAGGGGCTGGATTGCAGATGGCCCTTCCAAAAAGAAAGACTTCTGTTTCTCAGCAAGCATCTTCCCCACTTTCAGGATCGTCTGTTTTCGCTGACGTAAACTTTGCAGAAGCCACTGGAAATCCTGCTCCTTCTCTTGAAGATAGGTTTGGACTTCCCTTTCAGGATGATGTTTCAAGAAATCAGTGTACTCTTCATTATAAGTGACGTTCACGGTAGTTCCATCATATAACGATACGGCCACGGTATGACCGTCGATCACATTCACCACAAGCTCAGGGATAATGTATTCAGCAATATGCTGTGAGTATTTCGATCCCGGCCTCGGGTTGCAGTGCTGGATGTAATCAGCAGCCTGTTGGATGTCTTTCAGTTCAACCCCAAGATCCTTGCTGATCGACTTCCACTTCTTTTCGGCAAAAGCTTGAAAATGATTGTTTATCATTGTCTTTACCAATGGGGGAACATCGGACTTCCGCTGCAGCTGAAGAGAAATACACTCCTGCAGGCTCCTTGCTCCGACGCCGGCCGGTTCTAATTCCTGCAACTTATTTATATAGTGATCAAGTTGAACTCTTTCAAAACCATGTTTTTGAAGGAAGGGTTCTTCATCTATTATTAGGTACCCATTGTCATCCAGGCTATATATTAATTCTTCCATTACCTTTCTATCCAAAGAAGTAAGCGATTTCAAATTTATTTGAACAGACAGCGCATCCCCAAGGGTTCTCGTTGGCACGGATACATATTCATACCAATCAACCGCAGGATCGGGATTGCCGGCATTTCGTTTATATGTATAAGGTTCTCGTTGATAAAGGGAGTCTTGTTTAGGCGGTTCTATTTGGATAAGGGGGTTCTCTAATTGCTTAGCTTCTAAATAAGCATTCAGTTCCATCGTAGAATATTGGAGGATGGTGATGGCTTGAGAAAGTTGTTGTGTCATTTGAAGTTTCAGTTGTTGATTTTGAAAAAGTCCTGCTTTCAAATTCATGATTACTAACCTCCCATTTATCTATTCTACAATAAAATTGGTGGTTCGTTAATGGGAATTCGTTGGTAGTATTATATATATGATATTTTCAAAAAAGAATGTGCTGGTTGATTTCCGCTGCAGGTACTCGCTTTCCGCGGGGCGTGAGTTGAGCCTCCTCGGGCTTTGCCCTGCGGGGTCTCAACTTTCCCGCTTTTCCCGCAGGAGTCGAGCACCTTCCGCTTCAATCAACTGTCAGAGTGTGGGTGTTCTCCGTCCATCTCAACACCATACTCTTAATATATTCAATAGAATCTGTAAAAAAAACGACTAAAGTTTAGTTATTTAGCAGATTTACTTACTAATGAAGAGCGATAGATGCCTTCGGACATTTCTCCGGGTTTAATTCGAGTTTTATTGTAGAGAGAATCAAAGTCCGTGATCTTGTACTCTTCTGCCAGCTTTAGCATTAATTGAGCGCATGCTTTTGCGTCATCTGCAGCATGATGATGATTATCTAATTCGATTCCAAAGTAATTGCACATAGACGATAGCTGATAGGCAGGAAGACCCTTCACCATTTTTCTGGACATTTGATAGGTGCAGAGAAATTGGTTGTATACGGGCTTCATTTCATAACGAGCTAAATTATCCCTCAAAGCGTATCCATCGAAGGAAAGATTATGAGCAATCATCAACTTGTTCTCTATTTTCCCCTTGATAGAATGATAGAAAGCATCGAACGTGATCGCGCCTTCAACATCTTGTGGTGTAATTCCATGTATGCTGATATTAAACCTATCAAATCCCTCTTCCGGATCGATTAATTGATAAATTGAATCAACAATTTCACCGTTTTCTACAAACACCATTCCGACTGAGCATATACTGTGTCTTGCACGATTAGCCGTTTCAAAATCAAAAGCTACAAAATCTTTCATACTAAGCCACCATCCCGGTTTTAGATTGTTCTTCTTTGCTATATCAACGAGTTTCCTCTTCTCTAATTCTTCTGCTGTATGGGGAAATAGATTCTACCAAAACCAATACATCTCAACACATAAATTTTTTATGTAACTTTCCTATATATATAACTCAAAACTGATCCTGCACTTCTTCAAAATAGGTATATTATATGATTATACAATATATAGAATTAAAACACCCTTAATCTTAGAATTGAAAAAAGATGCCTCCACAAATTAAAAACTTGCAGGAACACCTTCATATCTTTCAACTACGCTCTCGGAGGGAATCAAACATCTTAAGTGTATCCGTTGCACCATTTTCGTTTTATAAATCCATTAGGCGTCTTTATATCAATGGTGTATGTTTGAGTAATTTCGCATGTTATACCTATATATTATGATGATTGATCAAGTTCTTATTTTCAAACATTGAAAAAAGAACCTTTTACTAATGGATCGGGTCTTCAACATCCCAATAAAAAATTCCTTTATCTCAGTAACCTATTGAAATAACATTAATCCCCATCAATGAACCGAATTTTCATGTCGAGTAAAATCTTAAAAAACTTTGAAATATCTTGGTCACTATTTGCGTGTTGCCATACTACGTTAATCGGTGTATCAATTTTTCTCAAGTTATTCTGATTGAAAAATCTGGATTTTTGAACTCCATTATTGTAATTATTGTAGAGATAATTTTTATATTCCTTATATAAGTTTGTATTTTTATCTTCATGAACTCTAAAAAATAAATGATATTTAAAAAGCCAGAACTCTTCCTCCCAAGATGTTGAATTTTGAAGCTTTATTTCAATTAACTTAAATAGGTTGTCATCAATATTACTTGCATTTTTTATTAATATTTCTAATGCCAAAATCGAACTTAAATCATCCATATTTTGTATAACTTTTAATAATTGTTGTCTAGAACAAACTGTGAAAACATCTAGATAGAAAAATATAGTTAGTAATGAATATAATTCTTGACTGTAATTCAAATCAATATATAGATTTATATTTTCCTGAATTTGCTTTTTTATTTTATAAATTCCATATTTCAATTCATTTTCTATTTTTTCCTCTTCCAAAACATCTACAAATTCTAGATAATTTACTGACAAATTAGGTTTCATCAAAACTAAATTAAATAACTTATTTAACATAGGAGTTGTAAAAGTATCTTGATGTAACTGTCCTTTAGCTATACTATCTTTCAACGCCTTAAACATTAAGATTAATGAACCTTTATAACCTTCTCTTTCTTTAAAAATGCTCTCGTCAATAAAGTTATAAATTCTTTTTTGTTGAGTTTTAATTTTCTTTTCACTGTTTTCAAAATAGTCGAAGAAAAAAGCTAAATTGTTACCCTCTTTAAAGGGAAATGAGTCTACTTGATTTTTTTCAACTTTGATTTTTAAATTCAAACTATTTAGTTCCTTATTTAGATCCTTATAAAATTCACTCTTTTCACTTTCATAATTGTAAGGAAACTCAAAATCATCAACATACCTTACATATTTATATTCACTTAATTTCCCATCAAGCTTACACATATAAATTTCTGCAATTAATCTAGAAGCAAAGCTTCCTGTAGGTATACCATGTGTTTCCCCTATTTGACATTTTTGAATTAAAGCATCAAGTATATTATAGTATTTTCCTTTATCATTCTTATTCTTTTTCGCTTCAGTTTTACCTACTAAAATCCATGGAATTGAATGGGTATATATACTTGGATAAAAATTTTGAACGTCAGTTTTAAAAAGTCTCCTCTTTCCTATCCTGTTATCCTCACGCATAATTTTACCTGTTAAAAAGGAAGAACTATAAAATCCCTTTGAGATTGACTGATTACTTGAACCCAAAATTCCCATATATATATCTTTGTATTCTGAAAGGTGTCTACACAGACAAATATAAGAATAAATATTGGGGAGCTTATATATTCTCCTTTCATCTTCGTTTTTATAGATTGATAACTCGATAGGTACTGTTTCTTTTTTTGAACTGAAATTTACCTTTTTCTCTATTTCTATATATTTACCTTCTAACCCATTTGTATTAAATACCTTTTTAAATAACATATTCGATAATATATAATCTTCTTTATATTGTTTTGAATTGTATTTAAAATCAAAATAACCATACTTTATAAGGTAGCTTATTGAAAAGTATTTTCCAAATTTTATATTATTTATATACTTTTTTATCGAACCTCTGTTAATGGGCATTATCTTCACCTTTCTAAATGAACTTTTGTTCTATACCATTTCTTTTACACTTCCCTAATTATACCAACAACACTTAAATATATCGATTAAGGTCCAACCCGCTGCTAAGTTATAGACATAGTCTAGTTTCTTCTGAGTAGATAATTTCTTGAATTTAATTTTGTTAATATCAATAACATTCATATTGATACCAGCTCGATACATTAATTTTTCTATAAAATAAAAGGAGCTGTTTTATTTGGACGAGCAAGATAATAATGAATATGAAATTATAGATAGAGCTGGGAATTTAGCCAAAATAGGAAAAAACAAAAAATCATATATTGGCAATGTTGTGATTTGCAGAACAAATGTCTAAAAAATTCTTCTGCTGCTTCTTCGTTTGAAGAATCTTGTGTAACTGCAGAGATAGATTAGAAGGTTTGTTTGGCTAGAGAGATGGAGACCGATTTTCTTCGTTTGATGGGAATCACTCCTAAAATTACTTATAGGAACGATTTGAGGTATACGTGGTGCTTTTCGTTATTTATGAATGAACTGTACCCATTAAAAATGAGCATAAAAAAACCATCACGTTTGTAAAAAACGCAATGGTTTCAAAAATTTAGTACGCCCTCGGAGGGAATCGAACCCCCATCTCAAGAACCGGAATCTTACGTGCTATCCGTTGCACCACGAGGGCATGAAATGAATAACCGTCACGAATATATATTATAAGCCAGATATTACTTGTTTGCAATAGATATTATCGTATATGTCTTTTTTTACTTTCCAATTAATATCATTTAAAAGCGTAGTGGGGATTTCCTTGTAATTAGTTAATTCTAACAGGATTTGCTGTTACTCATTCTCTATCCTTTTAAAGGACCACAAAGTGGATTGAAGCGGAAGGCACTTGACTCCTGCGGGAATAGCGGGAAAGTTGAGACCCCACAGGGCAAAGCCCGAGGAGGCTCAACTCACGCCCCGCCGGAAAGCAAGTGCCTGCAGCGGAAAGAAACGGTCTTCAATTCTACACGATACTTTTCTAAGAAGGACCTTCTCTATATCTTGAAGAAGTGAGTGCTATCTCACATATAGGAACTCATAAACTTTACAAATAGCGAACTGTTTAAAAAAGGTATCAATGGGTATCATGTAGAAAGGATTTATATACAGGGTAATAAAGGAATCGTTTAGTTTGACCTTTATTGACCATGGGTGTATGATTACAATACAAAGTGAATAAGTAATTCCAACAAATAAAAAGAATTTCTAAGGAGGAACGAGGATGAATTTAATTCCTACAGTTATTGAACAAACAAACCGTGGTGAGCGTGCGTATGACATTTATTCACGTTTATTGAAAGACCGTGTCATCATGCTTGGAAGCGGCATTGACGACAATGTGGCGAACTCCATTGTAGCACAACTTCTTTTCCTTGAATCTGAAAATCCGGAGAAGGATATCTCAATCTACATAAACTCTCCTGGCGGAAGCATCACGGCAGGTATGGCTATTTACGATACGATTCAATACATCAAGCCTGATGTACAGACGATCTGTATCGGTATGGCGGCTTCAATGGGAGCGTTCCTTCTTGCAGCTGGTGCAAAAGGCAAGCGCTTAGCCCTTCCAAACGCTGAAGTGATGATTCACCAACCACTTGGTGGTGCTCAAGGTCAGGCGACGGAAATCGAAATCGCTGCGAAGCGCATTCTATTCCTTCGCGAAAAATTGAATCAAATCCTTGCTGATCGCACTGGTCAACCTCTTGAAGTGATTTCAAAAGATACGGACCGCGATAACTTCATGACAGCTGAAAGAGCGCTTGAATACGGATTGATCGACCGCATCATCACCCGTAACGAAATGGATAATAAATAAGAACCAAAAAACCCCCTTTCCAGACTCCGGGAAGGGGGTTTTTTTGTATCCTCTACCGATAGAAAAAGCCGATGACCACTCCCTGGTCACCGGCTTTTTCTGAAGTTGAACGTTTACGCCTCTTTTTGAACGAATCCTTCAAGGGCGTCGAGCGCTTCTTCTTCGTCGCTTCCGTCTGCTACCAATGTGATGGCAGATCCGGTGGAGATCGCTAGACTCATTAAACCCATGATGCTTTTGGCATTGACCTTCTTCCCATCTTTTTCTAAGAAGATTTCAGATGAGAAGCGGTTTGCCTCCTGCACGAATAATGCCGCCGGTCGCGCCTGAAGACCCGTCTTCAATTTCACTTCTACTTGTTTTTCCACCATAATCATTTCTCTCCCCTTTGTCCTTAATTAGGTATTGAGCTTTTCTCCCGCTCTTAACTTGTCTGCCAGCTGATCGATTTTCCGTAAGCGGTGATTGATTCCTGATTTACTGATCGTGCCGCCTGACACCATTTCCCCCAGTTCTTTCAACGTGACATCCTGATAGTTCACTCGAAGCTCTGCTATCTCCCTTAATTTATCGGGTAAAACCTGCAATCCTACATGTCTTTCGATAAACTTGATGTTTTCTACTTGTCTCAAGGCTGCACCGATGGTTTTATTCAAGTTAGCCGTCTCGCAATTCACCAGACGATTAACGGAATTCCTCATATCACGGACGATCCGTACATCCTCAAATCGAAGCAGGGCGTTGTGTGCCCCTATGATATTCAGGAACTCCGTGATTTTCTCCGCTTCCTTCAAATACGTAATGAAGCCTTTTTTCCGTTCAAGTGTCTTACTGTTCAAGCCAAAGGAATTCATCAGCTCGGACAACGCTTCGTTGTGTTCAGAATAAAGAGAAAAGATTTCTAAATGATACGATGATGTTTCCGGATTGTTGACCGAACCGCCGGCAAGGAACGCTCCCCGTAGGTACGAGCGCCTGCAGCATTTCTTTTTGATCAGATCTTCCGCTATATTATGGATAAAGGTGAAATGTTCACCCAGTATTTTCAGGTCCTCGAGGATCATCTTGGTATCTTCTTTGATTCGTACAATGTACACATTATTTTTCTTCAGCCGCATTTTCTTCCGAACCAGAAGCTCTACCGGGGTGTCGTACCCTTTTTTGATTAATGTATAGATTCTTCTGGCAATGGCGGCGTTTTCGGTTTGAATATTGACGACGAGCATTTGATTCGAGAAGGACAATGAACCATTCATCCGAATCAATGCGGAAAGCTCTGCACTTGCACAGCAATCCTTCACTTCAATATTAGTCAGTTCTTTTTTCGTTTCAGACGCAAACGACATCCCCATCACCTCCTAGCAAACGCTTGCACAACCTTTTACGCAGGAAATTTCCGTTGTATATCAGTTGGTTGATTCTTTCAAATAAGAATAAATAATATCCGCGACCTTCTCTGTGTTATGACGGACGAGATGATTTTCATAGGAAAGGATCTCTTCTGCGATCACTTCCAAGCCCATGGATTTTAATTTATCCACATCAAAATGAACGGGGCTTGCCTGCTCTTCATTATATCTTTCCTGTACCTCTTTAGGCACCTGTTTCTTGTTTACCAAGATATAATCAATGCTTGGAGTTTCTAAATGATCGTATAACGCCTTCACGTGGTCGCTCGCTGAATAATCCAGTGTCTCCCCTGCCTGGGTCATGATGTTGCAAATGTACATCTTTTTGGCTTCCGCCTGACAGACGGCTTCGCCAATTCCAGGGACAAGGAGATTCGGTAAGATACTAGTATATAGGCTTCCCGGTCCCATCACAATTAAATCGGCTTCTTTGATGGCCCGCAACGTTTCACCTAATGCCTTGATGCTGTCCGGCTTCAGGAAGACACGTTTGATCTTCTTGCCGGCTTTCGGAATGGCGGATTCCCCCGTCACGATCGTCCCATCCTCCATTTCAGCCTTGAGGATGACACTCTGGTTCGCTGACGGAAGTACCTTTCCCTTCACATTCAATACCCTGCTCATTTCCTGAATCGCATGGACAAAGTCTCCCGTAATGGAAGCAAGGGCCGCGATGATCAAGTTCCCGAGGGCATGACCGGAAAGTTCATTCGTCGTTTCAAATCGATGCTGAAACATTTGTTCAACCAGTGGCTCTACTTCCGACAGGGCAGCGAGGACATTCCGTATATCCCCCGGTGGAGGTATGTCCAGGCTGTCCCGCAAACGACCGGAACTGCCGCCGTCATCTGCAACGGTGACGATGGCCGATATATCAATCGGGTGTCGCTTCAATCCCCTGAGAAGGACCGGCAGGCCGGTCCCTCCCCCGATCACGACGACCTTGGGTGTATGTGTCATGTTGTTAGACCCTTTCTCTTCTGGATGTCTCGATGAGAAATTTTTGTTTGGTAGTCATTTTCGAAATGATGTCCAAGATACTCTGCTAACGCAACCGAACGATGCTGCCCGCCTGTACATCCAATGGCCACGACAAGCTGACTCTTCCCTTCACGCTTGTATTGGGGAAGCATGAACGAGAGTAAATCGGTTACTTTTTCGATGAATTTATTCGTTTCATTCCATTTCAACACATAGGTTGATACCTCTTCATCCAATCCCGTTTTCGGTCTCATATGATCGATATAATGGGGATTCGGGAGGAAGCGTACATCAAACACCAGATCGGCATCGATGGGAATCCCGTGTTTGAAACCGAAGGATACGACGTTCACCGTGAAGATCGTTTTCTTGTTCACCGAGAATTCCGTTAAAATCTTTTCCCTAAGTTCTCTTGGCTTCATGGTGGAAGTGGTATAGATCAGCTGGGCACGCCCCTTCAATTCCTCGAGGAGCTCCCTTTCCTGACGGATCCCCTCAAGAGGCAAGCCTGATGGAGCCAATGGATGTGAACGGCGTGTTTCCTTGTAGCGTCTGACCAGGGATGAATCATCTGCATCAAGGTAGAGGATCTGAGGCGATACCCATGATGTTTCCGCCAATTCATCCAATGCTTTAAATAGATGATCGAAGAATTCCCTTCCCCTGAGATCCATGACAAGGGCGACCTTATTCATTTTATTACCGGACTCTTTCATCAGTTCCAAAAATTTTGGCAGAAGAGTGGGCGGCAGATTGTCCACACAGAAGAATCCCAAATCCTCAAAGCTTTGAATGGCAACGGTTTTGCCAGCTCCGGACATACCCGTTATGATGACCAATTGAACATCGTTTGCAGAACCTGTACTCATGCTCTTCCCCCGCTTTTCTATCGTAATATTCTATATAAAAAGTTCGTTGTTTAACTTGGATCCAGTCGATATGATAATAATTTAAAATCTGGAGTATAGGTGAAGGTTCCATATATCGTATTCTTTCCGTGCAAAAGGTAGTCCAGAATATGATAATCCCCTTCAGCCATAGGCAAATTCTTGATGTCTTCAATAGGATGCCATTTGATCTTACCTTCTGCTGATTCTTGAAGATTGACTCCATCCGCCTCTGTTGCGAAGAAAGAGAACATCATCCACTCCGAAACGATTTGATCACCGTCTTTAATAATGAACGTAAAGACGCCTTTTAAATCAGGATTCTTTAAATAGATGCCCGTTTCCTCACGATACTCCCGGATGACGGCATCCCTGATCGATTCTCCGGACTCCATCTTTCCACCCGGGGCTACCCACCAGTTTCTTCTTGGCTTTTGGAGAAGGAGCACCTTGTCTCCATCCAGATATAAACAATTTGTGACACGTTGCACTACCTTCACCTCAATCTTGATGATTCGGGATCGATGAATGGATCAGTCCCGATTACAGTCAACTTCATTCCTTACATTATACTATGATTGAAGACAAGCTACAATGTCTCCGCCTGCCTGAAAACGTGTCGATTGAAATCGAAAGATATTGGGACAGGTTTTGACATGTTGAGGAGTCTGCAAATGATTGGTACAGGTATTCCCCAATCACTATAACAGAAAAAAAGGCAAAAAAAATAGACACAGGCGATTCCTGTGTCATCTACGGGATTTATTACTTAAAAGGGGGTCAATTTCTTATTATCTATATTACCCGAAAATTGTTTCACTAGTGTTACAACAGATTTAAAACGGTATTACGGAATTGTTAATGTTTCAATCGGAGATTCGCAAACCACCCCGAATTCCCCCGAACATTGTAAAAATAAAGTTAAAAGTCATAATTCTTCATAATTTGATCTGCCATTAATTCATATCCTTTTCCATTAGGATGCAGGGAGTCATGGAAATAGTTTTCTTTAGACTTTCCTTTAAATAGTGGATTGGTTGATACATATTTCACATTCTCATGTTTTTCTGCTTCCTTCTTCATTGACTTATTCCAATCATCCACATAAGCTTCAATTTTATCGCTGTCCTTGTCAGGATACGGATTATACAATCCCAACACGATGATATCCGCTTTTTTGCTCGCTGTCCCGACAATATTCAGGATCTTATCCAGATGATCGAGATAGTCCTTTTTCGCTTCCATTATTTCATCGTGGTGTAAAGGGAACAAGTCTCCACCATTGTTCTTGATTAGATCATTGGTTCCAATGTTGATGATATATACATCCGCTTCACTTAAATCCTCGGCAACCTCAGGCTTTACGATTTGTGCGAGTAATTGATCCGACTGCTGTCCCGGTATCCCAAGGTTTTGAAAGTTATACGACTTCTTGGTTTGTTCTTTATTTACTTTCTCTTCTAACCGCCCGATATAACCTGTTTCCTTCTTATCACCATAGCCGTAAGTGAGGGAATCCCCCAATGCAATCACCCGTTTTTTTGATGAGGACTCTGTCTCATCTGCAAAAAAACTGAAGTAGACGACAGGAATAAGAGCAAACAGTACGACAACCCCTGCGATTTTTAACATTTTCATTATTGATCCGACCTTCCGAAATAAACTGAGATGACTTTCATAATAGTCGTTATTCCCTGTTGGAGGGGTTATAACCCTGTATATTTATGGAAATTAGTTGCCGGTTTGGGGTGCAGAAGAAGTGAAGAGGGACGGACCTCTGGATTATAGGTGTGTCTATGTATCACTCCAAATATTTCTCATCCTGTCCGTTGTTTGTCTTCCTTCACCTACCACCTCTGAAATGATTTCTTTTACAGTTTGAATTTCCCGGATTCTTGCTACGGATTGACCACATGAAAAAACACCCGCATCGAGGTCTCCTTCGTTGAAGACCTTTGCCGACCTCTTGCCTGAAATAAAAGGTAAGAGTTCCTCCAATGTAGCTCCTCTACTTTCTGCATCCAGCACTTTAAGAGCAATCGCATTTCTGCCCACTCTCGAAGTTGAACCAATTGATTTCTGAATCAATGCCGTATCTATTTCTGATGCTTGTACCATCCATCTCTTCACATTGTCGTGGACCATTGCTTCTTGAGATGCTAAAAATCTCGTACCCATTACTATACCTTCTGCCCCTAAAGCAAGCATCGCAGCCAATCCGCGTCCATCTGCGATCCCACCTCCTGCAAGAACCGGAATAGAAACTGCATCCACTGTCTGGGGAACTAAAACGATATTCCCCACATCTTCCATCCCTGGATGACCCCCAGCTTCAAATCCCACTACAGTTACTGCATCGCATCCTACCCTCTCGGCTGTCTTGGCATATTTTACTCCTGCGACTTTATGGATAACGATTACGTTATTATCTTTTAATATCTTCATATAAGGTTCAGGATTTCTGCCCGAGGTCTCCACAATCCGTATCCCTTCATCCAGCAATACATCTATATATGCCTCGTTTGGCATTTTTTTCACGCTGGGAAATAAATTGATATTTACGCCAATCGGTTTTTTTGTTAATTTTCTTGCTTTTCTTATTTCATGACGCAGTTCCTCCGCCGTTTCAAAAGTGGCAGAGGTCATTATCCCAAGCCCTCCCGCCTCTGAAACAGCAGCTACTAAAGGAGCACGCCCAATTCTGTATAAACCACCACAAATAACTGGATATTGAATTTTCAGTAGTTCTGTAATACGTGTTTTCATATTTTCCTCCTCCAAACTTTTAATTCGGTTTGCAACCATTCCTCTACTTTCGCAATTCACAATAACCAGTCTAAAAAAGAAGATGCATGCCCTATCCAAAGGCATGCAACCAGGGTAGACAACAGAATGGGAAACATCTAAAGAAAAGTTATTAACATTCACATGCTCTTCTACTTTTGCCGTTGGTTAAAAAAGTAGTGGGGGAAATCGTCGTCACGAATACTTAATATTAGAATTTTCAGATAAATCATCATGCAGTTCAACCTTATTTTTCGCTATAGACGGTTTAACAAAAAGAGCAAATAATATACCAAAAATCAGAACAAGAAAGGCCATTGACATAATAGATAAGTTATAACCTGCAATTTTATTTGCTCCAGCCAATCCAACTATATAACCAGTTAAAATCGGAGCAATGATTCCTGCGACATTACCTGAAGAAGTTAAAATACTTGTCATCAATGCACCACGTTCTGGCCACTCATTAATCATAATGGTTGGTCCAATCGGTAAAATAGAATAGGTTAACCCTTTAGCTAAACACATGGCGATGATGACCCATAACGGATTTTGAAAAATAGTAATGGATGCCAATAAGAGAGATCCCAGTATCATCGCTCCAGCAACTACAAAAATCCTTGATACACGCCAGTTTTCGCTTTTCTTAAATAAATAATCAGATAGCATTGAAACCCCTGTATATATAAAGACTGAAACAATTCCAATAACCGCCACACTGTATCCCATTTCTCCTGGAGACATTTTCACTGATTCTACTAGATAAATAGGTAGCCAGACAGAAAACCAGACAACAAGGATATATGTGGAAAAATACGCTAATGTCGTAAATAAAGCTGAATGAGAACCAAGAAGCTTTAAGAAATCTTTTACATTTATTTTCCCCAGCTTTTCTTTCTTTTTCTTCTGAACCTCCTGATATTTTTTAACAGGACTTTCCTTCGTGAAAAATTGAAATAAGAAGAACCATACAATACTTGCCAGACCGAGACAGGCAAAAGCTGCCTTCCATCCTAATATAGTAATCAATGCCACCAGCAGCGGTGCAACAATCATTGCTCCGACAGTTCCACCAGCAACTACAACAGAGTTTGCAAATCCTCTTTGTTTTGCCGGGAACCATTTATCTGCATGATTGTAGGCAACTGGACTAAATGGGCCTTCGAATGCCCCCAATAAAACCCGGTATACAACCAATAGTGGTAAAGCAGCAATCGCTAAGACACCAAATTGCAGGATGGCCCATGTTAACATTAATAATCCAAGGACTTTTTTTGCTCCAATTCGATCTGCCCATGCAGCTCCAAAAATTCCGGTTACAGGGTAAAGCCAGTAATAACTGCTTCCTACAAGCCCCCACTCTGCATAGGATAAATCCAGTTCTTTCATGATGGAAAGTGCCGCAAGCCCAATGATTGATTTATCAGCGAAATTAATCACTGCACCGAAAAATAACATTAGAAGAACAAACCACCGCATATGAATCCCTCTTTTCTTGGTTATTATTTATTAGGTTAAAAAAGGAGTTAGGAGTGGAAACGATTACTAATATAATGAACAAAAAATCACTTCTCCCGAACCAGCTTGAACGTCCCCATTCCCTTTGCCAGAATATTACCTTGACTATCCTTAATTTCCCCTTCAGTGAAAGCAAGTTTATATCCTTGCTGAAGAACTTTGGCCTCTGCGAAGATTTCACCTTCTGAAATACTGGAAAGATAATGAACGGTTAAACTCGTTGTCACTACCTTTGCTTTCGTGACGGACCGCGTGACCATGCCGAGAATATAATCCAGCATAGTGGCATGAACACCCCCATGGAGGGTTCCGTTTATATTAAGCAAATAGTCTTTAATATCCAGCTTGATTTTCACATTTCCTTCTTCAAAATTCACGATTTCAAACCCTATATGGGAAAAAAACGGGTTATCTTTAAATTTTTCGCGGATATCCTCTATTGTAATTGGCAACTTCCGCCTCCCCCTTCTTATCTGCCTTGATACTCTGGTTTTCGTTTTTCCAGGAATGCCGTCGTTCCCTCTCTTTTGTCTTCTGAAGAAAAGAGGACGGCTTGAGCAAGCTTTTCGATCATCAACCCCGTCTTCATGTCCACGTCAGATCCCAGATTTACAGCAATCTTAGCCAACTTTACAGCTAAAGGGCCTTTTGACAGGATTTGACCCGCCACTTCTTCTACCTTTTCTTCAAGGTCTTCAGGCTTGGTTACTTCTGACACAAGACCAATTCGGCACGCCTCTTCGGCATCCATCACCTTACCCATTAATATCATTTCCAGTGCTTTTCCTTTTCCTACAATCCTGACTAGACGCTGCGTTCCTCCCGCACTGGGGATAATGGATAAATTAAGTTCCGGCAAACCAAGCTTGGCAGTGGTCGAGGCGACCCGTATGTCACATGCCATGGCTAATTCACATCCGCCGCCCAAAGCATACCCATTAATCATAGCAATAGTAGGCTTCTCGAAAGACTCTATTAAATTGTACACATCTTGCATTCCGCATGGACTTAATGCATCAAGCGCCGATTTTTCACGCAGCTGGCCAATATCAGCTCCGGCAGCGAACGATTTATCTCCTTGCCCTGTAAAGACCAGACACGCTACTGTTTCATCTTTCCTTATTTCTTCTAAAGCCTCTGTTATTTCTCCTAATGTTTCCTTCGTCAGAGCATTTCTCTGTTCAGGACGATTGATTACGATATAAGCGAGCTGTCCTTTTTTAATCACGTCTATATTTGCAAATGTAAACATACCTATATCCCTCCATTCTTCATTTCTCTACCGTTCAAGTATTAAAGCAATGCCTTGTCCTCCGCCTATACAAGCTGCTGCAAGAGCACGTTTTGCATCACGTCTTTCCATTTCATATATTAACTTTGTAATGAGCATGGCCCCGGTTGCTGCGATGGGATGACCGTGAGCAATGGCCCCTCCATTTACATTAACCTTTTTCATGTCCATGGATAGTTCCCGCTGACAAGCAAGCACCTGAGCAGCGAACGCCTCATTAAACTCAATTAAATCGAAATCAAGAAGAGATAGACCTGTTCTTCGAAGTACTTTTTGAACAGCAGGGACTGGACCAATTCCCATTGTATTTGGGTCCACTCCCGCAACTGCCCACTCCTTCACTTTCGCTAATACGGCTATTCCTTTTTCATTTGCCCGATCCTCTGACATAAGAACAACAGCTGATGCCCCGTCATTGACACCAGAAGAATTCCCGGCTGTTACACTTCCCCCTTTTTTAAATACGGGAGAAAGCTTTGATAAATCTTCTAATGTCGTATTCGGACGAACATGTTCATCTTGATTGAAAGAATAGGATTCTCCTTTTCTATTCGTAATAGAAATTGGGACAATCTGTTCCTTGAAATACCCACTATTGATCGCTTTGGCCATCTTTTGTTGGCTTTCATATGCAAATGAATCCTGTTCCTCCCTCGTTACTTCATACTTTTCAGCTAAGTTTTCCGCTGTTATTCCCATAGGAGGATCACCGATACGATCTGGTGAAAGTTTTCTTTTTACAAATTGAGGAGGCATTCGATCATAGGGTCTACTTTGGGGTGCAAGTAAATATGGTGACCGTGACATGCTTTCGGAGCCACCTGCAAGAAAGACCTCTCCACGACCTGCCCGGATTTGATCAGCAGCAAGACCTATACTATTAATTCCTGAACCACATTGACGATCAATGGTCATGCCGGGTATGGAAAGAGGTAAATCAGCTTCAAGCAGTGTCAGCCTGGCCATATTCCCTCCCCCAGCCAGACAGTTTCCAAAGATGACATCATCAATGTCCTCTGCTCTTATATGTGCACGCTGAATCGCTTCCTTCATCACAGCAGCTCCATACATGGAAGGATCCATATTAGCGAGAGTCCCTCCTTGTTTGGCAATGGCGGTCCGAACGGCGGATACAATAACAGGCTGTTTCATAACATCCTCTCCTTATTTAAATCTATAAAATGGTTTCAAGCATAATCGCCATGCCTTGCCCACCACCCACACAAAGGGTAGCAATCCCATACCTTTCTTGTCTGCGTACCATCTCGTGTAATAAGGTAGTGACTATCCGGGCTCCAGTTGCTCCAACAGGGTGACCAAGGGCAATCGCGCCTCCATTTACATTCACTTTATTAACATTCAGACTCAGCTCTCGAATGACAGCCAATGCTTGAGAAGCAAAAGCTTCATTCAGCTCAAAAAGCCCGATATCCTCTATTGTCTTCCCTGTTCTTTGCAGTAATTTCTTTACCGCCGGCACCGGTCCAATCCCCATGACTTCTGGTGAAACTCCCGTGGTGGCCCAGTCTACTATCCTTACTAGTGGCTTACTCTTTAATCGTTCAGCTTCACTTCTTTTCATTAATACTAATGCAGAAGCTCCGTCATTTCGTCCGCAGGCATTACCTGCTGTAACCGTTCCACTTTCCTTGAAAGCGGGCTTTAAACCCGACAGTTTTTCAATCGTTGTTTCAGGACGGGGATGTTCGTCTCGATCGATTGTAACCATTCCCTTTTTTTGTTGGATCATTACCGGGACGACTTCATCTTTGAAAGTTCCATTTCCCATAGCTTTTGCAGCTCTTTGTTGACTCTCTACTGCAAAAGTGTCCTGATCTTCTCTTGAGATCTCATATCTTTCAGCTACATTTTCCGCTGTGATTCCCATTCCCAAATGATGTCCATATAATTCTTGTGGTTGCTGACCGTTTTCTTTGTTTGAATCTACTAGAATTGACCGATCTCCTCCAAAGCGCGCATTCCTTAAATAAAGGGGGGCTCGACTCATACTTTCTGTTCCCCCAGCCACAATGATTGTTCCTTGGTTGGAGTCTATCTGCTGTACAGCTGAGGTAATGGCCTGCATGCCGGACGCACATAATCGGTTGACTGTAAATGCTGGTGAAGTGGCCGGTATCCCTGCCCTTAATGCCGCTACTCTGGCAACATTCGATGATTCCGTTGATTGTCTTACTTCTCCTAAAATGACTTCACTTACTTGTTCAGCCGCTATGTTCGCGTTTTTTACTGCCTCTTCTATAACAAGACTCGCTAAATGACCGGAGCTGATTTCTTTTAAAGCACCTCCATAGCGGCCGATCGGCGTCCGGACAGCGCTTACAATGACGATTTCCTCTCGCATCTTTTTCCTCCCACCCTGCTCTCGTCAGCTATACTCTTTCTTTAATTGCCCAGCTATGATGTTTTTCTGTATTTCAGATGTTCCTTCATATATCCTTGTGATTCTGGCATCCCTGAAAAAACGCTCAATCGGATAATCTGCAATATACCCGATGCCTCCGTGAACTTGAACAGCTTTATCTGCTACACGGTTGTATACTTCTGAACCAAATAGTTTCAGCATAGCCGCTTCTTTTATCACTTTCATTCCTTCATCGACCATCCATGCTACCTTGTATGTAAATGACCTTAGTGACTCAACATCTACTGCCATTTCAGCAATCATATGAGACACAGCTTGATGTTCGAAGATCGGGACATCAAATTGAATTCGTTCTTGCGCGTATGTTGCAGTTAAATCCAGAAGTTTCTGGCACGAACCAAGATTGCGCGCTGCCAATCCGGCACGCCCGTTTGCCAGTATCTTTAGTGCGTTGACATATCCCTGTCCTTCTTCTCCCAATACGTTTTCAACAGGCACTTCACAATCTTCTAAAATGATTTCAGCTGAATGGGATCCCCTGAGCCCCATCTTCCGCTCCACTGCCCCGACGTGAAACCCCGGGAAATCTTTTTCTATAATGAAGGATGTAATACCCTTTGCACCCTTTTCCGGATCTGTCACAGCCATCACTGTGAATATATCTGCTTCTGTCGCGTTTGTAATATAATGCTTCGTACCGTTTAAGATGTATTTGTCTCCCTTTTTTACAGCCGATGTTTTTAGATTCGTGGCATGAGAACCTGCACCAGGCTCAGTCAACGCAAACGCCCCGATTTTTTCACCCCTGGCCATGGCAGGCAAATACTTACGCTTTTGTTGCTCGTTGCCCATTTCTACAATACCGACCGTCCCGATCCCCGTATGTGCCCCAATCAGAGTGGTATAACCGTTGTGCGTAGCTCCGATCTCCTCATACAGTGCACATTTTCCCACCATCCCGATTCCAAGCCCCTCATAGGCTTCCGGAATGCTTAATCCGAACAGGCCCAATTCTTTTGACATTTCTTTAATCCGGTCGGGGATTTTATCCTCTTGTTCGATCTGCATTGCCACAGCCTCTACCTCTGTTTGGACAAAATCACGTACACCTTTTTTCAAAAATTGAATGTCTTCGCTTAGACGAAAGTCCATCCTGTTCACCTCTTTCACTATTGTTTGCTATATTCGTAGAAACCTCTGCCTGTTTTCCTGCCTAATCTTCCCGCTTTCACGTACTTTGTAAGAATAGGGCAGGGACGATAGGTTTCACCGAGTGTCTTATAGAGATACTCCATATTACGGAGCCTCGTATCCAATCCGACTAAATCCGCTAACTCCAAAGGCCCCATGGGATGATTCAGTCCCAGCTTCATCGCTTTATCGATGTCTTCGATACTCCCTACGCCTTCCATTACCATCTTCATCGCTTCGTTGCCGATCAGGCAATTCATGCGACTGACGGCAAAGCCGGGAAATTCGTTGATCCTGACACATTCTTTCCCAATGGTTTCTCCGAACTGAAAACTTTTAGCCACCGTTTCTTCGGAAGTTTCTAATCCACAGATCACTTCAATTAATTTCATTTTTGGAACGGGGTTAAAAAAGTGAAGGGCGATACATTGAGGTGGTCTGTTCGTTTGAGCTCCAATCTCTGTTGGACTCATGGTAGAAGTATTGGTTGCCAGGATGGCGTGCTTAGGAGCGTATTCATCCAATTGCTTAAAAATCCCGACCTTCAGTTCCATTACTTCAAGAACCGCTTCAATGACTAAATCTGCTTGCTCAACCGCTTCCTGAAGTTGTCTCGTATATATAATGTTTTCGCCATAAGCGTTTGCTTGTTCGACTGTCAGGAATTCTTTTTGTACTGCTTTTTGAAATTGGCTGTCTATATACTCTTTGCATGCTTCAAGGGTATGAGAATGAATATCCTGTACGGTAACCGATAGGCCGGATGCTGCGCACGTGTAAGCGATCCCCCGCCCCATCGTGCCCGCACCGATGATGGCTACCTTCTTGATCATGTTCACGCCCCCTTTCCGTTTTTGACTTCTTCTTCGGGCTTATACCCGGACGTCAGAATGGTCGTAGGTGTAAAATCCTTTTCCTGTTTTCCGTCCCAATTCCCCTTTATGGACTTTGTCCTCCACGATTTGAGCCGGCTTGTCGGCTTCATTCCCACTTTCTTGATATCGTTGCATCCGCACAAAGTAATTTACATCAATGCCTGTCAAATCCATGAGGGCAAAAGGGCCAATCGGATGGTTTAACGCTTTTGTACATACCAGATCGATTTCTTCATGATCTGCATATCCGTTTTCCAGTAAATACACGGCTTCATCCATTAATTTCCCCAGGATCCGGTTGGCAATAAATCCTGAAATCTCTTTTTTCAGAAGAACAGGTACTTTTTGAATCTTTTTGACTACCTCCACTGCAAGTTCCGCTGTCTCATCAGATGTATGAGGTCCCCGTACCACTTCGACCAGTTCCATCACAAGGGCCGGATTGAAAAAATGTACGTTGCATACTTTTTCAGGTCTGTCCGTCACATCGGCGATCTTCGAACTGACAATGGTGGAGCTGTTCGTTGCCAGGATGGCATGCTTCGGGACAATCTGATCCAGTTTTGCAAAGAGTTCCCGTTTAGCCTCTAACTTCTCGACGATTGCTTCAATCACAAAATCCGCCTGCTGAAGATCTTCCAAAGAAGAAGAAAACATCATTCGGCTAAAGGCGTCCGCCACCTCTTTTTCTGTTAATCTACCTTTTTGGATCCTTCTATCCATATGACCTTGCAGAGAGTGTTTGGCCTTTGTCAGACTCTCATCACTCACGTCATGGAGAATAACCGAATACCCGCCCAAGGCACACACCATGGCAATTTGTGATCCCATTGCGCCAGATCCGACGACACCTATTGTTTTAATCTCGCTCATTTGCACGCTTACTCTCCTCCTTATTCCGTTCCTCTTGAACCAACAGCCTCTTTAACAGCTTCCCGACTGTATTCCGAGGGAGCGACTCCCTTATTTCAAACTCCTTTGGCACTTTATAACGTGTTAACTTCATATAACAATGACCTTTGATTTCTTCTAAATCCACTTGACAATCATCTTTTGGAACAATGTATGCCTTTACAATTTCTCCGTTTGTTTGATCCGGAATTCCAACCACAGCCGCTTCCTTCACATGTGGATGTTCATACAGGATACTCTCTACTTCCTGGGGATAAATGTTGAACCCGCCTACAATCACCATTTCTTTCTTTCTTCCGACAATGTAAAAGTAACCCTCTTCATCCATCGTGGCCAGATCCCCTGTGAAGAGCCATCCGTCCCGTAAGGAGCGACTCGTTTCCTTCTCATTGTTCCAATAGCCTTTCATGATTTGGGGTCCTTTAATGAGCAATTCCCCCACACAATTGGCCGGCAATTCCTGCCCATTCTGATCCACGATCATACAATCTGTACCTGGCACCGGGATTCCGATACTCCCTATCTTCCTTACACCGGTAGTGGGATTGCGATGAGTGGATGGAGACGCTTCAGATAAGCCAAATCCTTCTAATATGGCTGATCCCGTTAAATACTCAAAACGTTTAATAATTTCAATGGGAAGAGGTGCCGACCCACAGGAACACATTTTTATACAATCCAGCCCGTAGTCCTCTACTCCAGGATGATTCACAAATGCACTGTACATTTTGGGAACCCCGGGAAAGTAAGTAGGGCGGTATTCACGAATATTGTCCAACACATTCTCTATTTCAAATTTCTTGATCAGCAGCAATGTCCCCCCGATGTACAAACCAAGGTTCATGGCGCTTGTCATGGCATACACATGATACAGTGGTGTCGCAGTCAATACGACTTCCTCTCCCAGGAGCATGTTCCCCCCATACATATATTGACTTTGAACGACATTGGCAATCAGGTTGTAGTGGGTCAGAACCGCTCCCTTCATCTTACCGGTCGTCCCTCCGGTGTACTGGATAACCGCTACATCCTCATGTACAGATACAGGTGCGGGCTTATCCAGAGAATGGGAGGAATGTTTTAACTCTTCTAAGCTGTGAAACCCGGATCCTTCACTACCTTTTTCCGCTTGTGAGACAAAGACATGCCGGAACGGATAGATTCCGGATACTTCCTTAACAGCTTGGATTGCCCCCGGATCCACGACTAGATAGGTTACATGAGAATCGCTTGCCAGTTGAAGGAGTTCTCTGGCCGTATACATTGGATTAATCTGCACGACGACCAGCCCAAGTGCCTGAGCAGCGTAATAGGAAGTGATATAATCTGGATGATTCGAGAGCATGAGGCCGATCCTTTCCCCTTTGCTTGCCCCCAGTCTTCTCCAGGATGCCGCCAAGCGATCCACTCCATCCTTTAATTCACGATAGGTCATCTTTTGATGTTCATAAATAATGGCTGTACGCTTTCCGTATAGTTCCGCTGACTTCTCCAAAATGCTATACAGGGGAATTTCCGGAACTTGAAAATCCTTATTGGTTGGATAAAATTTACTCCACGGCCGATCTAATAAGTTATGCAAAGAGATTTCACCTTCCTCTTTCATTCAGTTCTATACCTTATAGAGACTGGCTTTTTCTAACTCTCCTGTAAAACGTTACGGGCAATGATCAAACGTTGAATTTCATTTGTTCCTTCATAAATTTTTGTAATCCTTGCATCTCTATAAAAACGTTCCACCGGATAGTCGGATACGTATCCCATCCCTCCGTGGATCTGTACGGCTTTGTCGGCTACTCTGTTAAATACGTCCGATGCAAATAATTTTGCCATCGAGGCCTCTTTCACCACTTTTTTGCCTTCATCAATCTTTTGTGCTGCCATCATAGTCAACGTCCTTGCCGCTTCCGTTTCTGTTGCCATGTCTGCGAGCATCCATTGAATCGCTTGATTATCAGCGATCGGCTTACCGAACTGAATCCGCTCTTTGGCATACCCCGCTGATAATTCAATTAACTTATCACATGATCCGACTGCTCTGGCGGCTAAACCAACGCGGCCTTCTCCCAGTATTTTAAGCGCTGATATATATCCCATCCCTACTTCGCCGATGACATTTTCTTCGGGGATGATACAGTCTTCAAAGATAATTTGAGACGTATATGAACCTCTCAGACCCATCTTTTTGTCTTTTTTCCCAATGATCAACCCAGGGAAATCCTTTTCCAATAAGAAAGCGGTTATTCCGCCTTTTGCTCCCTTATCTTTGTCCGTTAAAGCAAATACGGTAAATACATCGGCAATCGGACCGTTGGTAATGAAATGTTTGGTGCCGTTCATTACCCAATAATCGCCTTTCTTCTCTGCCCTCGTCGCTAAATTCGTCGCATCTGATCCCGCACCGGGTTCTGATAAGGCAAATGCACCGATCTTATTGCCCGCAGCCATGTCAGGTAAATATTTATTCTTCAAATACTCTGATGCTAATTTCACAAGTCCCGTGCTCCCAATACCTGTATGCGCGCTTATTAAGGAAACAAACCCGTTATGAGTCCTTCCCAATTGCTCAAGAACATTGGCCTTTTCTACTGTATTTAATCCGATTCCACCGTACTCCTCGGGAATGCTGATCCCAAACAGACCCAACTCCTTCGCCTTTTCTACTAAATGATCGGGAATCGCGTCTTCTTCTTCGATTTGCTGTGCATATGGTTCCACTTCTTTTTCTACAAAATTACGAATCATACTTTTCATTTGCTGCATTTCTTCTGTTAATGCTACCGTCATTGGTCATCTTCCTTCCTCAACAAGTTTTCACTAATTGTTATTGCAAGAAGTGTGCCAACTTATGAAATCATTGAGCCGGGCGGTTTCTTTGAATGTACAGAAGAGAGAGCATTCATTTTTGAATCAAAATGTCCAATATGGAGGGGATAGTGCCGTTTTTCTGATTCAAATTTGAATCAGGTGATTTATTTTTGAATCGAGGAGTTGCCATTTATAAAAATAGACCAATTCAAAGGACCCTACTCGGTCTTTGATTGGTCTTTTACCTTTTAGAAAGATGGTTAGCGAGTTCTGATTGTAATCCTGGCTCTCACTAATGCCCAATGCGATTTTGATAAATCATTGGGGACGTAAACGGAAGACTGAGCCTTATGGAATGTTTTATTCTCTTACATTCAATCTATATTTTTTTAATTTTCTTACTATTGTAGGTTGACTCGTCCCTAAGGTCTTTGCTATTTCGTATGTGGTATGACATGTTTTAACAGCAAGCGACAATACTTTTTCCTCAGCTATTTCTACCGCTTCTTTCAGTGTCATCAGCTCGGTGAATGCCAAACTTGAATTATGAGACTCTTTATATTCTATAGGAAGGTTTCTTACGGTTAATTCCTGTTCTTCCGTCGTCAGGACCATTCGTTCAATCAGATTGGATAGTTCCCTGACATTTCCAGGCCAATTGTAGCGGTAAAAGAATTCGTTCAGTTTTACATTGATTATTTTATCTTTTTCGTATTTGCGATTTGTCTGATGTAAAAACAGCTGAATCAGCGGCAATATATCATCTCTTCTCCCCTTCAATGGGGGAATCGCTATAGGGATGACGTTTAAGCGATAATACAAGTCTTCACGAAACTCACCATTTTGCACCATCTCTTTCAAATTACGATTCGTGGCGGCAATGATCCGTACATTCACTTTCTTTGATTTGGTGGCTCCCACGCGTCGTATCTCTTTTTCTTGAAGTGTCCTTAAGAGCTTCACTTGCAATGCTAACGATAATTCACCCACTTCATCCAGAAATAGAATCCCGTTATCTGCAAGCTCGAGCATTCCCGGCTTTCCATTGGAATTCGCTCCTGTAAATGCTCCACCTTCATATCCGAATAGCTCTGACTCTAAAAGATCGGGAGGAATGGCCCCACAATTAAGTTTAATGAACTCCCCCTGCTTAGCCCGTATACTTTGGCTATAAATAAATTTAGCCAATACATCTTTCCCTACACCCGTTTCACCTAAAATCAATACTGTGGCATCCACATCGGCAATGCGTTCTGCCATCTCAAAAATCAGTTTCATTTGATGGCTTGCAATCACGACATCTCCGGCTCTTTTGGTTACCCCTTTTAATCGTTCAATTTCCTTTTTGTAGCTATCATTTAATTCATTCGCCTTTTTTAATGCCGTTTGCAACTCATTCAGTTCCGATAAATCCCTTATGTTGGTGACTACTTTTTCTATGTCACCATCATCATTAATGACTGGATTACCCGTGATCAGAGTTTCTTTCCCTGAGTAATTATATTGAATTGTAGAAACCGATCGCTTTTGTTCGATTACCTTCTGTGTGACAGAACTCTTTAGAATTCCCCTTTTCATCAGTGCCTCCACACTTTTGCCTATATAGTATTCTTTTGGGATACCTGTAATCCGTTCTATTGCAGAGTTCGTTTTAAGGGTCACTCCATTTTTATCCGTAATGTAGATGACATCGTATGAGCTTTCAATAATCGCCTCTAGTTCACGATTCAACGTCCTTAGCTCTTTTAATTCCTGTGTGACTTGTTCTAATTCGGATAATTCGGTACTCACGACAACCCCACCTTTCAATTAACAAGTAAATTTCGATAAACTTAGTTGTATTTCTTCTTATTTCTCCAAAAATCCCGAAATACCTCCCCTATCTATCAATCTATGAGTAATGGCATATAGGAAGAAAGGATGAAGGCGGGAAAAAGAAACAGGACCCCGTTATATAAATAGGGCCCTGCGTTTAGGAGTTGCGGCTTAAGAATGGATAAATATCCTTGGACTCATTTCAAGTTCAGGGACTTTATCAGCAATAGCTTTTCCTATAGGTAAACATGCAGTAGCTGCCGGTGAGGGGGCATTGCAAACGTGAATGCTTCGTTTACCTGGAACAATGAAGAAATCGTCAACCAATGTTCCATCTGATTGAAGTGCCTGAGCTCTGACACCTGAAGAAGCTGGCACAAGATCTTTTTCCTGTACGGAAGGGATCAGCTCTTGAAGACTTTTGACAAATGCCTTTTTACTATAAGAACGCCACATTTCTTTGGCGCCTTCTTTCCAATACTTTGAGGCCAATTTCCAGAATCCTTTATACTTCATCACTTCAGAAAGGTCCTTCACATCGATATCTGTCTTTTTGTATCCTTCCCTTTTCAAACTAAGCACAGCATTCGGACCGGCTTCGATCCCGCCACCGATCATTCTTGTGAAATGGACGCCCAGAAATGGAAAGTCCGGATTAGGCACAGGATATATCAGGTTTTTTACAAGGTGATGCTTTTCAGGTATTAACTCGTAATATTCCCCACGAAACGGGACTATTTGCAAATCAATTTCGACTCCAGCCATTTTTGTCACCCGATCACTGTGCAAACCCGTGCAATTCACTACATACCTTGCCTGGAAAGTTTGATCGTTTGTCACAATTTCCACGTTCTGATCATGCTCAAGCACTTTTTTGACTTCTGTGTTTAAATGCAGTTCTGCCCCACGTTTTTCTAAGTATTGTACCATCCTCTCACACACTTGTTTGTAATCGACAATTCCAGCCTGTGGTACCTTTATCGCTTTTATCCCTTTCACATAAGGTTCTTCTTCCTTGATCTGTTCCTCACCTATAATAGAAATGTCCAGTCCGTTTGCCATCCCCCGGTGAAATAAATTTTCTAACAATGACAGTTCGGATTGTTTGGTAGCAACAATCACTTTTCCACATTGATCATAATCCACCCCATGTTCCCTGCAGAACTGAATCATCTGTCTACTGCCCTCGGTTGCAAACTTCGCCTTTAAGCTCCCAGGTTTGTAATAGATCCCTGAGTGGATCACGCCGCTGTTATTTCCCGTTTGATGCCTGGCCCAGCCGCTTTCTTTTTCTAACACAGCAAGATTCGCTTGAGGGAAACGCTTACTTAATGAGAAAGCCGTTGATAAACCAACAATGCCTCCTCCAATGACAATAATATCTTTCATCCTTTTCCCTCCTAGTGACAGCCACTCTTATACTTTTGCAAAGTAACCTCTTTGTCTTAATAATTCACGATATAAGTTTGGATTTTTCTCAAATGCCGCCCTTCCATGGAGCCAAAAGTGATTATTAATCATGACAATATCCCCTATTGGAAGAGGTAGCGCAATTGTAGCGGCACTATTCTCCATGGAGTCGGAAAGTTCTTTTAAATACGTTGCTTCTTCTAATGTTGCAGGATAAGCGAACTGATCAATGAAGCAGATGCAGGGCTTCCCATTTTGTTCATAGAAGGTTTGATTGTATATTGTTTTACTCACATTTTTACTTGAAGGCGCTTTGTATTCAATACGCGTCGTCGCCAAAGGATGGTTTGAGAATTTCTCTAAGTCCTCCCAGTCGTCCAAGTGCAGCAATCTTGACTCTCCCCCGACTGCATTTTCTTCGGCAAACTTCATCATCAACAACCAGTCTGTAGGCTCATCTACGAACGTTCCATCTGTATGCAACGTGAATAATCGATAGGCCTGACGTAAGTATGAATCACTGCTGTCCGTGTCTTTCACATTGAACCTTGCATAATAGGTGTTGGACATGGCATCAAAGTTGACTCCCCCTACTAGATGGGTAAGGGCTGTGGAGAATTTAACATAATCTTGATCAGACACCGTTTGGTTCTGCATTCCGATTGTGAATCCTCCGGATGTTCGATCATGTAAAATGGAGCGGATCGTCTCCACAAAGGTTTCACCTGCAATTTTCTGCAGCCGTTCTGCCAACACCAATCGCATATATGGGACATATTCCAACTGCTGCGCATTTACATCCTGATTCTGTTCCAAAAATGTGCGAAGTACCCCGTTACTCACTTCGATGGAGTAAAGCCGATGATGATAAGGATGCTCCTTCACCTCAAATGTATCGTATTGACCCGTAAAAGATTTTAAACCCTCTTGAATTACGTTCATGTTTTCTCCTCCTTTTTATTTAAGCAATAAAAATAGCCAGCTATATCAATCCTTGCACACACGTATGCAAAGAATATGATATAACTGGCTACGGCCTACTTACGGCTTCTGACAGGAAGTCCGATAGGCTTAACAGTTTATTTTAGTTATAGCTAGAGAAATAAATTACTGATCATGGAAGGGAAACCTTCCTAGGAGTAATCTGATAAATATAGTGTATTAGATGATAAGAATTTTGTCAATTATTTATTAGAAAATTCTAATTTTTCATTCTGGTTGATGTAAAGATATTGTTTATAAGCATCTTTTACTGCAGCAACCAATGCCGATTGGGCTTTCCCGTGATAATGTCCCTCAATCTCTTCAATGATAGGTTCAAGATCATCGAGTAAACTATGTCCCTTTAATAATTGATCCAGAAACTTTTGGGCATGACCGGTTGCAAGTGTGCAAGATGCATCTAAAATCACCCAATACTTTAAATCTGTCTCTAATGTCACTGTTAAAGTCTGATGAATATCACTTGCTGCCATCCCTTGTGGCAGCTTGGCATGACCAGCCAACATGACTGTTTTTTTCAAAGTGAGACCTCCTCGTTAGTGTGCTGAACAACATAAGTTCAAGTTTTCCATTATCTATATAAGGATTCGGCAATGTATTCTTAATTCCTTTATCTCTGGTAGAAAACTTAACAAACCAAAAGACAAAAAAGCCTTACAGAAGGTATTCCCTTCCGTAAGGCTTCGTTACATTAACCGTTTTTGACTTTTTCTTTTTGCTCTTCGATGTAGTGTTGAGCGGTTTGCGCGGCGATGCTGCCGTCACCTGTTGCTGTTACAATTTGGCGAAGTTGTTTTTCACGGACATCTCCGGCTGCAAAGATACCAGGTACCTTTGTTTCCATTTGTTCGTTTGTTTCGATGTATCCTTCAGAGTTGATGATTCCGAGGTTCGCGAATGGCTTCGTCAATGGAAGCATTCCGATATAAATGAAGACACCATCTGCCTGGAAGTCTGTTTCTTCTCCATTTTCAGTGGATACAAGGGTCACACTTCCGACTTTACCGTCTTTATCGTTGATTTCTTTTATTGTATGGTTCCAGATGAAATCAACTTTCTCGTTATCAAAGGCGCGCTGTTGCAGGATCTTTTGAGCACGGAGCTCATCGCGGCGGTGAACAATCGTCACTTTGTTAGCGAATCTTGTCAGGTAAACCCCTTCCTCGACGGCAGAGTCCCCTCCACCTACGACAACAAGGTCTTTTCCTTTAAAGAACGCTCCGTCGCACACGGCACAGTAAGATACTCCGCGTCCACCCAGTTCTTTTTCACCAGGGACACCGATTTTCTTGTATTCTGCACCCGTTGTGATGATCACGGCACGGGCCTTGAATTCTTTCGAACCGGTTTTGACGATTTTGAAATCCTCGCCGTCCACGATTTCCTTGATGTCTCCGTATGCGTATTCCGCACCGAATTTTTTCGCATGGTCGAACATTTTATTTGAAAGATCAGGTCCAAGAATATGGTCGAAGCCAGGATAGTTTTCTACTTCTTCCGTATTCGCCATTTGTCCGCCCGGCACTCCTCTTTCAAGCATAAGCGTTGAAAGGCTTGCACGTGACGTATAAACAGCTGCAGTCATTCCTGCAGGGCCTGCACCTACAATGATCACATCATACATTTTTTCTTCAGACATAATGACATTCTCCTTCCGAAACAATCGTAAGCACATTCTTCATTAAATACTATGGCCATAGGTTGTGATGGTGCTCATGACATCCATCCATAGTATGAACTTTATACACCTATCCTATAAAAAATACGTTCACATCGTCCAAAAATATGCTCATGGAAGGTAACTTTCCACGACCGCTATATATTTTGTCAGGGTGCTCGTGGATAAGTCGAACCGGTCGCAAAGCTGCTTCTTCGTCACCTTTTCATTCCGCAGGCGACTCCAGACAAATTCTGTTGCTGCTGCAAATGCTTTGGCATTCTTGAAGGTTTCCCGTTCTTTGATGCCCCGGTAGGCGATTGTGAACCACGTCAGGAACAAACCGGATTCCACGCTCGTGATCGGATGATGATCGCCATATAGATGAAGGGCGACCTGATGCATATTTTGGATTTCCTGATTTACTTTGATCGAGCTGTTGCCGTTACTATTCAATACCTGCGCCAAATACACCTTCTCGACAATCGACAGGTCCTCTACATCACAAAAATCTGCGTGAGTAAGGATGGCCCTTTGATTATCAGAGATGGACGTCAGGAATAGGCCGAATAATTTCTCTTCCGTATACTCACTTTGAAGCTTTTTTAAAATGGATGTGACGTGATTTTCAAAGCCTTCTTCCTGTTTTTGGTCGTTCCAAGGCTCGAGCCCTTCTTTTTCAGGGTTGATATCAAGTACCTTTTTCCACGCATTGCGGGCCGTATCTTCATGACCCGTTTCATAAGCTGAATAGGACAACCAGTAATAGAAGCTCGCGTCACCTTCGAAGCCGATCTTCTGAAGGGACTTCAACCAGTCATACGCACGCTTTGAATGCCCCACAAGTGCAAACGTGGCCCCAAGCTTGTAACGGTGCTCATGAAGCAGGGGACGGACCTTCTCGAGACCCTGGATCAATTCATCCAGCTCATCATGGCGCTTTTGATAGAAATAAAAGACGGCCGTATTGCACAGTGCATGAAGATTACCCGGATTCTTCTCAAGCACCTCTTCCAGAGTGGCGGTTGCTTTATCCACTTCCCCCAGATAGAAGTAAGCAAGGGCCAGATTATTATAAGCGGACCAGAATTCCGGATAGTCCCGTATGACCCCCTGTAAGGTATCCACGGCTTTCTGAAAGTGACCGGATTCGAGGAGCTCCCTTGCTTTCTCCTGTTGGACGATGAGCTCATCATGCTCATATAGATCATCCACAATCAAGTCGGAATCAAGTTCCAGAAGTTCCAGTAAGTCTTCGGCATCCTCGACGAATTCACCGTATTCTTCTTTATTAAGATATGTGGAGACCTGTTCATACGCCTCTTTAAATAAGCCAAGGTGGGCATAGTTATTGGCTAAGAAATAATGGCATTCCGTCATATGGGGATCGAGATCCTCTATTATGTTATGCAATAAATCATTGGAACGCTTGTATTCGCCCAGTTCTGTATACACAATCGATAATTGACAGGCAATCATCGGTTCAATCGGTTCTAATTGAAATGCTCTATTTAGATATTTTAACGATTTCTTAAGTTCACGACGTTGATAAGCTTTCATCCCTTTATTGTAGTAATACTCACCAGTCGGGACAAAAGACAACACTTTCGCTTCTTCACTACTTAATTTTGACCCTTTTCTCATCAAAGTCCTCCGAAACGTTCATAGTATAACTACAGTAGTATATCATACAATACACCCGTACTAAACTACCATATTTTGAGGGACGGACCTTCGCGCCAGGCGCGAAGGTCCGTCCCTCAAGAGTGTTATTTATTATGACGTTCCACGAGGACACCCAACACATCTTCGAGTGGAAGTTTTTGTTCCCTTAAAAGGACGAGGACGTGGTAGAGGAGGTCGGCGACTTCCCATTTTAACTCTTCACTGTCCCTGTTTTTTGCGGCAATGATCACTTCTGATGCTTCTTCTCCTACTTTTTTAAGGATTTTGTCGACTCCTTCTTCAAATAGGTAGGTTGTGTATGCTCCTTCAGGTCGCTCGATTTCACGATTTTCGATGAGTTTTTCAAGAGTGGGAAGAATATTTTCTTTTGATAATCTCTCCTCACCAAAGACTTTTTCATGGAAACAACTGTCCTCACCCTTGTGGCAGGCAGGACCTTTCTTCGTGACGCGGACCAGAAGGGCATCTTGATCGCAATCCCACATGATATTCTCGACCGTTTGTGTATTCCCGCTCGTTTCACCCTTATGCCAAAGTTCTTGGCGTGACCTGGAATAGAACCATGTTTCCCCGGTCTCAACGGTTTTCTTAAGTGCTGTTTCATTCATATAGGCTAATGTCAGTACATCCTTCGTTACAGCATCCTGTACGATGGCGGGCACAAGGCCTTTGTCGTCGTACTTCACGGATGTGATCCAATCAGTGTTTGTCATCGTACGTGCACCTCTTCTTTCCGTAAGTAGCTTTTCACTTCTTCTACACTCGTTTCTTTATAGTGAAAGATGGAAGCTGCCAGGGCCGCATCGGCTTTACCTTCTGTGAACACATCTTTAAAGTGGGCGGCATTCCCGGCACCGCCGGATGCAATCACGGGAATCGACACCGCTTCGCTGACCGCCTTTGTAAGAGCCAGGTTAAAACCCTTCTTCTCTCCATCGCTGTCCATGCTTGTCAGTAATATTTCCCCCGCTCCGAGTGCTTCTACTTCCTTCGCCCATTCAACGGCATCAAGGTCTTTCAGCTTCCTGCCTCCGTGGGTGTAAACCTTCCAGCCCTTGGTTCCTTCGTCATATTTGGCATCAATTGCCACTACGATACATTGGGAGCCGAAGTAATCGGCCCCTTCCCGGACCAGTTCAGGCCGAAGTACGGCTGCTGTGTTCAGGGAGACCTTGTCTGCCCCGGCCCGGAGGATCGCTTTCATATCCTCCACCGAATTGATCCCTCCACCCACTGTAAAGGGAATTGCTAATTCGGCTGCCACATGTTGAACGACCTCGACCATGGTTTTGCGGCCTTCGTGTGAGGCGGATATATCCAGGAACACCAGTTCATCCGCACCTTGCTCATCGTATACTTTGGCAAGTTCAACGGGGTCTCCCGCATCCCGCAGTTCCACGAACTGGATGCCTTTTACTACCCGGCCGTCCTTTACGTCCAGGCAAGGTATGATACGTTTCGTTAACATGACCTCACCTCGTTTACAGCCTCACCGACAGTGAACTTCCCTGTGTAAAGGGATTTCCCGCAAATGGCACCTGAAACACCACGGGATTCATATTCCTTTAACGTCTTTAGATCTTCAAGTGAGCTAATGCCTCCAGACGCAATCACTGATTTTCCCGTTTGTTCGGCAAGATCCACAACTGCTTCAACATTGGGACCAGATAGCATTCCGTCTGTGGCAATATCGGTGAAAATGAATGTTTCCGCACCGGCTTCAGCGAGTTCCTTTCCAAGATCGACGGCTTTAAGAGCAGAGGTTTCCAGCCAGCCGTGGGTCGCCACATAGCCATCCTTCGCGTCAAGTCCGATGGCAATCTTATCACCATATTCCCGAAGCCATTCTTTCACTAATTCCGTGTTGGAAACAGCAATGCTGCCAATGATGACCCGGTCGACACCCCTGTTCAAATAGTGTTGGATATCCTCTTTGGATCGGATGCCGCCTCCAATTTGAACCTTGGCATCGAGTTTTTCTGCAACGGCAATCACGAATTCGTCATTGATCCGGGTGCCTTCCTTTGCCCCGTCAAGATCCACCATATGAACCCACTCTGCCCCTTCACCTGCGAATTTCTTTGCCATATCGAAAGGGGAGTCTCCGTACACCGTTTCCTGATTATAATCCCCTTGCACCAATCGTACGCATTTCCCGCCCCGCATATCGATGGCTGGATAAATCGTAAAACTCATGAGACCCTCTCCTTCACTCGCTTTGTAAAGTTTTCTAACAGCTGCATGCCAAGCTCCCCGCTTTTTTCAGGGTGGAACTGCATGCCGTAAATATTGCCACGACTCACGACGGCAGGGATTTCCACTCCCGCATAATCTGCGCTTGCCGCAATCACGTCTTTGGATCCTTCATGCACGTAATAAGAATGCACGAAGTAAACATATCCTTCCATTAACCCTTCTAAGAGGGTAGAGCTTTTCTGGTAACGGAGAAGATTCCAGCCCATATGAGGAACTTTATAGGCATTCCCTTCTCTGTCCTCTTTCGGGATGCGAAGCACTTCCCCAGGCAGCAGAGCCAATCCTTTCGTCGTTCCATTTTCCTTACTTTCCTCAAATAGGAGCTGCATGCCTAAACAAATGCCAAGGAGCGGCTTGCCGCTTTCCGCAAACGTCAGGATGGTCTCTTTTAAATGGGTGGTTTCAAGGAGACTCATGGCATCCTTAAAGGCCCCGACCCCGGGCAAAATCAACCCATCGGCTCTCAATAACTCTTCTTGTACATCACTTATAAAGTAAGGGACGTTCAATCGTTCCAGTGCTTTACTGACGCTGAACAGATTTCCCATTCCATAATCCACAATTCCGATCATGAATCATAACATTCCCTTCGTTGATGGTACCCCTTTTACCCGGGGATCGATCGTGGTCGCTTCATCCAGGGCACGTCCCAACGCTTTGAAGATCGCTTCAATAATATGGTGGGTATTGTGACCGTAATGCACAATGACATGAAGGTTCATCCTTGCTTCGATGGCCAGCTTCCAAAGGAATTCATGAACAAGCTCCGTATCAAATGTCCCCACTTTCTGACTGGGAAGCTCTGCACGGAATTCAAGGTGAGGACGGTTACTCAGGTCCACCACGACTTGAGCCAGGGCTTCATCCATCGGGACCATGGCCGATCCATAACGCTTGATTCCTTTCTTGTCTCCGAGTGATTCAAGCAATGCCTGTCCGAGGCAGATGCCGATATCCTCTGTCGTGTGATGATCGTCGACCTCCGTGTCCCCTTTTGCCTCAATCGTACAATCAAATTGTCCATGCTTCGTGAACAGATCCATCATATGACTCATGAACGGGACCCCTGTCTCGATCTTCGAATTCCCTTCCCCATCGATTCCAAAACTCAACCGGATATCTGTCTCATTCGTCTTACGCACAATCTCTGCACTTCTCACCATGATGTCCTCCTTTTTTTGGAGGGACCGACCTCCTGTTGGAGGTCCGTCCCTCTTCTCTATTTCTCTTTATCGAATCGTATTTCCACAGCCCTCGCATGGGCTTCAAGACCCTCTAAGCGGGCAAGTTTAGCGATTTTCCCATAGTTTTTCTCCAGTGCCGTTTCACTATAGGATATGACACTTGTCTTTTTCATGAATTCATCCACATTCAATGGACTTGAGAAACGGGCTGTCCCGTTCGTTGGGAGTACATGATTCGGTCCTGCAAAGTAATCCCCGACAGGCTCGGAGCTGTATCGTCCAAGGAAGATCGCTCCGGCATGGCGGATTTTCGCCATCGTTTCAAAGGGCTTATCCGTCAAGATTTCCAAATGCTCAGCCGCGAGCTCATTGACGAGCCTGATCCCTTCTTCTATATCTCCCGTCACATAAATGGCACCGTAATCGAGGATGGATTGACGGGCGATCTGTTCCCGCGGCAGAGTAGCCAGTTGACGCTCTACCTCAGCGGATACCTCTTTTGCAAGTGCCGATGAAGGGGTCACCAGGACTGCTGAGGCAAGCGCATCATGCTCTGCCTGGGAAAGAAGGTCTGCAGCAATTTCATCTGCCCGCTGATTTCCGTCTGCCAGGATCACGATTTCACTCGGTCCGGCAATCATATCAATATCCACATCACCGAACACTTCCCGTTTCGCCAAGGCGACGTAAATGTTCCCCGGCCCCGTTATTTTATCCACGGGTGTGATGGATTCCGTCCCGTATGCAAGTGCGGCTACAGCTTGGGCACCACCGACTTTATAGATTTCCTCCACTCCTGCTACCTTCGCGGCCACGAGAACACCCGGAGATAACGTTCCATCCTTGCCTGGAGGTGAAACCATTGTAATTCTCTTTACTCCGGCCACTTTTGCCGGCAGGACATTCATCAATACGGATGATGGATAGGCTGCAGTTCCACCCGGAACGTACACACCAACCGAATCAAGGGGTGTGAGCTTTTGACCTAACATCGTTCCGTCTTCATTTGTCGTGAACCATGACGACCTCTTTTGCTGTGCATGAAAGGCACGAATATTATCAGCCGCTTCTTCAATGATGGAGACCATTTCCGGATCGAGAGAGGAGAAAGCTTCCTCAATCTCACTCTCAGACACTTTGTAGTTCTCTAAATGGACTCCGTCGAATGTCTCTGTATACTCACGTATGGCTTTGTCTCCATCTTTTTTCACGGAAGAAATGATCCCCTGGACCGCCCTGCGCTGCTCCTCCGTACCACTATCCACAGAACGCTTAATCGACGCCCCGCTTATATCCCTAATAATCTTCACAGAATTCACCAACCTTTATGAGGGACGGACCTAGTATCAGGACCAGTCTCCCTATGTAATCATATATTTTGAGGGACGGACCTCGATTTTCACCGATCATCCGTCCCGAAAACTTCTTTAATGCCTGCCAACACTACATTCCGGACTCGAACAAGAGAGGTCCGTCCCTCTCACCCGATGATGCGTGTGAGTCGGGTGACGAGGTCTTCGATTTTTTCGTCTTTCATTCGGTAGCTGACAGGATTGACGATGAGTCGCGAGGTGATGCCGACGATGGTTTCGTATTCAACCAGGCCGTTTTCTTTCAGGGTGCGGCCTGTCGAGACGATATCGACGATGCGGTCGGCAAGTCCGATCAATGGGGCCAGTTCGATGGATCCGTTTAATTTAATGATCTCCACCTGCTCTCCCTGTTCCCGGAAATAGGATGAAGCGACATTCGGATATTTAGTCGCAATCTTAGGCGCCACATCACTCATCTTCGTATTCGGCAGTCCCGCGACCGCCAGGTAACATCCGCTGATTCGCAGATCGAGGAGCTCGTAGACGTCCCTTTCTTCTTCGAGCATGACGTCCTTCCCCGCAATCCCTAAGTCAGCGACTCCATGTTCCACATAAGTCGGGACATCCATCGGTTTGGCGAGGATGAAACGCAAGTCCTCCTCAGGCACTTCGATGATGAGCTTACGTGAATCATCGAATTCAGGCGGAAGATTGTAATCGGCTTTCCTTAATAGCTCCACTGCTTCTTCGAATATCCTGCCTTTAGGCATGGCAATGGTTAACGAACTCATGATGTCTCACCGCCTTTCCGGTCCTGCCCCACGACGAAGTGGACGTTGCTGAATCCCTTCGTGAACTCGTCCACATCTCCAACACCCTTCCAGTTCTGCAACACAACCTCGACCCCTTCATTTCTCAAGTCACGCGCCAGGCTGATGGCTTCTTTCCTGCGCTCATCACTGAACAGTACACATTGCTGAAGAGTGGAAGATAATTCTACCTTCATGGCTTCCAGTACGTAGTCAAGACGTAACCCAAAGCCTGTCGCACCGGAATTCTTGCCGAACTTTTCAAGGAGCTTATTGTAGCGTCCACCATTTCCGATGGCAAACCCTACATTTTCCCCGTACACTTCAAATAAAATGCCGGAATAATAGCTCATATGGCTGACAAGGCTCAAGTCGAATTTGACATATTTCTCGACTTCATAATCTTTTAAAATACGCCACAGATCCTTCAGCTGTTCCAATGCACCCAGTCCTTTTCCTCCTTCGAGGAGGGCATGCGCTTCACCGAGCACATCTTCTGACCCCCTTAATTGCAGGAACCTGAATAGCCGCTCTTTATCAATGGATGACAGGGCCAGTTCATTGACATGCTGACGGTAGCCGACATAATTTTTTTCATATAAATATCTTCTTAACGTGTCTGCCCGTTCTTCGGTCCCGACGATTTGAGTGAACAGTTCCTGTACGAATCCGATATGCCCAATGGAAATCTTGAAATGCTCCAAGCCTGCTTCTTTGAGGACCGACACCATAAGGGCAATCACTTCGGCATCGGCACTGACGGAATCATCCCCGATGCATTCGATCCCTACCTGTTCGAATTCTGCCGGCCGCCCGCCTTCACGCTGCTGGGCCCTGAAGACTGAATTGGAATAGGCAAGTCTGAGAGGCGCTTCTTCTTTCAATAACTTCGATGCTGCAATCCGTGCGATTGGGGCTGTCATGTCCGGCCTCAACACAAGTGTATGCCCCTGTTGATCCAATAGCTTGAATAATTGTTGATCGAGGATCGCCGATGCTTCCCCGACGGTCTCATAATACTCCAGGCTCGGGGTTTCAATGAACCGGTAACCCCACAGTTTCATGGCCTGTTCCATTTTCTTTTTCGTCTGATCTTTGATCTCATATAAATCAGGAAATGTATCTCTCATTCCCAATGGCTTCTCGAACATAAATAACTTAGTCATAAGAACCACCTTTGGCGTATTAATTCATCTATTTTTCCCTTAATGAGGGATTGTTACTACTTCTCGATTATTCAGAAATCCTTTAGTTCGCTAATGTGCTAATAAAATAAAGTTAGTTGTAGTGTAGCGTTTCTTTTTTTATTCGTCAACCGTTTTTAAGGGGTGAACTATCGGTGGGAGTACTGCTGGAGTTGGAAGGTGCTGAGGGGGTGCTGAGTTATCTGCCGTTTTCAAAAAATATCTGATTATACCTGCCATTCGACAAATTCCGCCTTACTTCCTGCCCTTTTCGCAAAAATAAAAAAGGCAAAGACAGAATCCACTCTATCTTTGCCTTTTCCCTTATTCTTCTTTATTCAACCCATAGATGCTATCTTCCCGCCATCTTTCGGCCAACTCGTCTTTCGTATAGATGACTTTCATCGGGTTCCCCCCGACGAATGCCCCTGCCGGCACGTCTTTATGTACAAGGGTTCCTGCTGAGACGATGGCACCGTCACCGATCTTCACACCTGGTAAAACCGTCGTGTTGGCCCCGATCATCACTTCCGATCCGATTTCCACCTCACCAAGGCGGTACTCTTTGATCAGATATTCATGGGCAAGGATCGTCGTATTATACCCGATGACCGTGTTCCGTCCCACGGAAATCTTCTCCGGAAACATCACATCCAGCATCACCATCAGGGCGAAAGACGTGTGTTCACCGATCTTCATCCTTAGAAACGTCTTGTACAGCCAGTTTTTCATTCCTAAAAATGGCGTGTAACGGGCAAGCTGGATGACGATGAAATTTTTGACGACCTTCCCGAATGGCACGGTTTTGTACACATGCCAGAGGGAATTTGCTCCTTCAACAGGATAGCGGGTCGTCCGTCTCATACAGTCGGGACTCCAACAATCGCTAATAAATCCCTCATATTTTCAAGCATGAAGTCCGGTTCATAGTGTGCAAGATGTTCTCTTCCCTTGGCACTCCAAGCAACGCCTGCAGACAGGACGCCTGCATTTTTCCCGGCTAAAATGTCGTGGTGGTTGTCTCCGATCATGATGGTTTCACCAGGTGAAGATCCCAATGCGACCAATGCTTTCTCGATCGGTTCAGGATGGGGTTTCGCGTTCTCCACCTCATCCAGGGTGATGATGACGTCAAAGAAGGGACGAAGATTCATCAGATCCAATCCTTTCAATACCACATCACGGACCTTCGTCGACACGATCGCTAATTTGTATCCATTGTCGTAAAGGGTCTTCACGGTTTCATAGACTCCCTCAAACTCTGTCACGAGGGAATCATGATGCTCGTGATTGTAAGCGCGGTAGTGAGCGCACATTTCTTCCATCTTATCGGGGTTCAATCCACCGAAGGACTCTTCAAGAGGCGGCCCCATAAATGGGTGAACGTCTTCTTCCCCGTATTGCCCCGGATAATAATGATTCAATGTATGCAAAAAGGATGAAATGATCAGATCATTCGTGTTGATCAATGTCCCATCCAAGTCAAATAGAATTGTTGTAATCCTGCTCATAATGCAGCTCCTTTTCTTTCTTAGCATCAACTTTATTCCAGATATAAGCGACCAGCATGGTTAACAGGATCGCAGTCACCAGCCTGATCAAAAGAAGTGGCAGTACAGGTATGCCGAGGGGGATGAAGATCACGGTATCCTCCACCACTGCGTGACACGCCACTAAAAAGAGGAAGGCGATCGTGACATCTTTTTTACTGACCCCGTCTTCCTTGACTGCCTGGATCATGACACCCGCCCCGTAGGCGAGACCGATGACGAGTCCCGCCACCATCGTGGTCGACGTATTCTCATTCATCCCGAGGGCCCGTGTAGCTGGGGACATCCAGCGGGAAAATGCGTCCATCCATTTCAAATCTTTCATCACCTGGATGATGATCATCAGAGGGATGACGATCAGGGCCAATTGAAGGACACCGAACCCAGCTTTCTCAAGGCCAAGCAAGACGATCTCTCCCCAGCCATCGGGCTCCGCCTGTTGTGGGGGCATCATCCCATACTTGGCAATATCAGATCCCCCGCTCCATACGAGATTGATGATGACAGCAGACAGGAGAGCAAGTCCGATCCTTACCGTGACAATCAGCCAGATCTTCACGCCCACTTTTGATGCCACCGTCGATTCAATGAACAGATTATGTGAGAAAGACAGCATGACCGCAATGATGAATACTTCCTTCACCGTTAAATCAAGGGACAATATCCCTCCGATCCCTGCATATAGGTTAAGGAAATTTCCAAGGACAAGGGGAATCGCCGCATCACCAGAAAGACCGAGTAACCTCATGAACGGCGAGATTTTCTCCATGATCCATGGCAGGACCGGCGTGTATTGCAGCAAAAAGACGATCAGCGTGATGGGAAAAATGACTTTCCCCAGCGACCACGTTGTTTTCAATCCTGTGAGTCCGCCATTTTTCAAAGATGACATCCACATAGTTTCTTCTCCCCTTTTATTATGCGTTCACTGTATCTGTCTTTTCATCGTACGCCTTTTGGGCAAGACCCGCTTTTCTTCTGTAAACGAACACAGCGATTGCGGCAATGATCAGGACGATGGAAATCACTTGAGCGAATCGCAAAGACCCGAGCATCAGACTATCCGTCCTTAAACCTTCTACATAGAATCGCCCGATTGAATACCAGATCACATAGACGAGGAACAATTCTCCCCGTCGCAGCCAGTCGGCTTTTCTTCTCAAGATAAGAAGCAGGATCAACCCTGCGAAACTCCAAAGAGATTCGTATAAGAAGGTAGGCTGGTAATAGGCACCGTCAATATACATTTGATTGATGATAAAATCAGGAAGCTTTAAACTTTCAAGGAATGAGCGCGACACTTCACCACCGTGTGCCTCCTGGTTCACAAAGTTCCCCCAGCGTCCGATCGCTTGACCGAGGATGATGCTTGGTGCGGCGATATCCGTCAGTTTCCAGAAAGACAAACCTTTTATTTTTGCAAAAACAACCGTGGTGAGGACGGATCCGATCAACGCACCATGGATGGCGATCCCGCCATTCCATACTTTGATGATATCCCCAGGGTGATCAGCATAATATTCGTCCCACTCAAAGGCAACATAATAAATCCTCGCACAAATAATGGCGATGGGAATCGCCCAGACGAGCAAATCGATGAAGGTATCGGGATGAAGACCTAAACGCTTGCTTTCACGAATGACTAAGTAAAGTCCCAGTGCAATTCCAAGTCCGATGATGACTCCATACCAGTGTACCTGGATCGGACCGAGGGAAATGGCAATAGGATCGATTGGCGTAATATTCTCGTTCATTGTGTCTCTCCTTTTTTATTATATGTAAAGCTCAGATATCTTCATTCTCCCCGTCTTCAATCACATCAGCCAGACGGTTTGTAAATTGTTCGGCTGCATTGACGCCCATTCGTTTCAAGCGGAAGTTCATGGCAGCAACCTCGATGATGACGGCAAGATTTCGTCCCGGACGGACCGGCACGGTATATTTCGTAATATCCGTATCGATGATTCTCATTTTCTCTTCTTCCAGTCCAAGGCGGTCGTACTGTTTCGTTTTATCCCACAGCTCAAGATTGATGCACAGGGTAATACGTTTGTAGCTTCGCACGGCTCCGGCACCGAACAACGTCATCACATTGATGATGCCGAGTCCCCGGATCTCAAGGAGATGTTCGATTAACTCAGGAGAAGTGCCGATCAACGTATCCATGTCTTCCTGTCTGATTTCCACACAATCATCGGCCACAAGGCGGTGCCCTCTTTTCACAAGTTCAAGGGCGGTTTCACTTTTCCCGACGCCGCTTTTCCCGGTGATCAATACACCGACCCCATAGATGTCGACCAATACACCGTGGACTGCCGTTGTAGGAGCAAGCTTACTTTCCAAGTAATTCGTCAGTCTTGAAGAAAACCGTGTCGTTTTCATGGATGATCGCATGACAGGAACATCATGTCGATTCGCTGCTTCCACCAGCTCATCCGGTATCTCCAGGTCTCTCGAAATAATGATACCCGGGGTGATATCTGTACAAAGCGCTTCCATCCTGCGCTTGCGTTCTGTTTCATCCAGCAATTCCAGAAAGGATAATTCGGTTTTCCCCAGTAATTGAATGCGTTCGGCGGGATAGTAGTTGAAATATCCAGCCATTTCAAGTCCGGGACGGGAAATATCACTCGTCGTAATCGGTCTATGTAAACCTTCTTCTCCACCGACAAGCTCCAAATTGAACTTCTCGACGATATCTTTAGTGCGAACTTTAGCCAAAAGTAGCTCCTCCTTCACGTTACACCGCTTCACATTTATAAGCGTACTCTAACCTATTTTAGCAATAATGGAGAAAAGCGCAAGGAGGCTTGCTTGGTCAAACGAATGAAGAAAAGCGCAGCACAGGCTACGCTTCTGAGAATGCTTTGATGATCGACATGATCTCTTTATGGGTGGAGATGGAATCGAGAACCTTGAAGCCATGTTCAAGGCTGTGGTTGACCCCTTTGACCAGATGCACCTCCAGGCGTTGATTCCTTTTAAGTTCATTGAATCGCCCCTCATCATAATGACGATCCTCATCCCCGATGATACAAAGGCCCTCCTGCTTACAATCCAACATGGCCTGAAAGATTTCATCCTCTTTCAGAAGGGGGGTCAACCAGATGAACTTGGCATCCTGCAAGGACTCCCTTACTGCTTCATTACCTAAAGCCAGTGTGCCGAACGACTTAGCCACTATGTGGATATGCGGATAGGCATGCTTCTGCAAAACCTGACCGATGATTTTATTCACATCGTGCTTTAAAGCATCGTCCACCTCTTCTACAGAAAAATTTTCGTAGTCCGCACCCGTATATTGATAGTTAACATGCAGCACGTCATATCCTTTCTCCAGATAAATGCCTGTCGAATAATGAAGCAAAGGTGCCTGCACGGTGTAACCGATCCCCGGCAAGAGGATGGCAATCCCTTCAGCCTTTACTCCCTTAGATAATAGTGTGTACGGTACATCGATTTCCCCATACCCCTTGATCACACCCGCTGTCATTTTCAAATGACCCCCTCCTCTTTCCAAGTATTTCTATTTCAAAATAGAAAACCCCTTTTTTGATCATAAAAAAACTCCGGCTTGAGAAAACCGGAGTTCTTTTTCATTCATTTCTCTTTGATCGGGTCGAGGACCGCTTTCTGGATGACCAAATTGGCAAGTGACAAAATGATTGATGCCAGAAACGCCATGCCGAAACCTGATAGTTCAAAACTGCTTCCCATCAGTCCATCTGTCAGTAATAACGTGATGGCGTTGATGACAAATAGAAACAGTCCCAGTGATAAAATCGTGACCGGCAATGTCAGGATGATCAAAATGGGTTTCACGAGCACATTCAGAATCGACAGGATAAAGCTCGCTCCAATGGCCGCTCCGATCCCCGACACTTCAAACCCGTCAAAAAAGCCGGCTAATGCAATAAAGATCACTGCATTGATTAAAATTCCAATAATCCATCTCATTATCTGATGGCTTCCTCCTCATGTGGCAGCACGAAGGCCAATAAACCATATACAACAGCCAGAGGGAAAAATCCCGTTGGAATGAGCAGGATGATGAAGATCACCCTAAGGATCGTTGAATCAATCCCTACATAACGGGACAATCCTCCAATCACCCCTGCAAGCTTTCGGTCAGACCTTGATCGTGCTAATCGTTTTTTCATCGTTATTCCTTCTTTCTCATCTTATGCGTTGTCCTTATTAACATTCTTCTGTTCATGTTTTTTTATGAGGACAGATCCTGCTTTTGTTTCCGCAAAAAGATGAAGCTTATCGGCTGAATCAGTCTTACGGCTGAATCGGATCGATTTCTGCACCACTTCATTTTTTTCCTCTAATACATCAATACCCTGCAGTTCGACCTTGAAACTACCGAAATTCGATTTGGCTTCTCCGGAAATATTGATGTTTTCAGGAACAAACAAATCGATATTGCCCGTTACTGTTTTCGCATATACCGTATCAGATTTCTCTCCGGTCAGTGCACATACGATATTTCCATTCAGGGATTGAACATCTGAGTAGGAGATATCCCCTTCAACGTGCACTTTGCCGTTAATGGATTCCGCCTCCACATGATCTGCTTTTGCGTTTAAAATGGAAATCGCACCGTTAGACGTTTCGACTTCCGCTTTTTTCGAAGTCAGGCGGTCGATCTGGATCTTCCCATTGGCAGCCTTCGCGCGGAGGTCCTGAACCTCTAAATCCCCGGCTTTTAACCCACCATTGAATAAACGGACAGAAATCCTTTTATACTGGTGTTTCGGGATATATAGCTTGGAGTCTACCTTCATCCACTTTAATTGCGTCGAGTAATAAAGTGTATCCCCATCGATGGCAAAGGACGTATTCTCCATGAACTGCTTTCTCGCTTCTTCTTGATCTTCCGTACGATACACCTTTGCTTCACATTCCACCCGGACTTCCTCACCATCCCATGGAATAAGCTCCACCTTCCCATTGGCCACATCGATATCGATTTTTTCAAAGTCCGTATTCGGCTGTTGGTAGACATGGGACAATTCTACCGATTGATTCCATTGAAAGTCGAAGTCGAAACTCTTGATCTTAGAGAGAGCCGAGTTCATAAAATCAAGGAGCTTATCTTTCGGATTCCCTGAATGGGTTGAGTGCTCTTTTTCACCCTTTTTTTCATCCTGAAAAATGGATACAAACTCATCAAGGAAATCCTTCTCTTTTTTCGGCTTGGATGTATGCGGCTTTTCTTCAAGTGCTTCCAGCAATGCCACAGCTTCTTGTGCCGAAATCGTTCCATTTTCCAACATATCCAAAATGCGTTTACGTTCTTCATTCATACTCTTTCATCCCCTTTATTGATTATAAAAGTACTTTGATGCCCTTATACACATTCCAAATGACCACGACAACACTGAGTAATATGGCTAAACCGATCATAATGACGGTAAAAACCGGCAATCCTGCACCACTTGCGAAAACCCCCATATCCATAACCAAACCTGCGAACACAAGGGGAACCGCTATGACCGGTAACAAGTGAGATAAAAACGCTGATTTAGCGTCCTTTTTCACATATGGATGATCTGATACAAAATAGACGATCAGGGGAAAAAGGAAGCCGGCAAAAAAGATACTAAAATAGCATAGTGCTGACAGTACCTTATTGGTCTCCATCTTCATCATCTCCTCTACTATTATTTACGATACGCTGGGCAAAAAGTTTCAATGCATTTGTTATAATCTTATTTTCTCATATGGGAAGTGTGATTCGACTCCATCTGGAGGCTGAGTTTGGATAGGTATGGGGAGGTGTTTTGGTTGTGTTAAGATACTCCTAATGAAGTGAGTGGTAGTTGATTTCCGCTGCAGGTGCTCGCTTTCCGCGGGGCGTGAGTTGAGCCTCCTCAGGCTTTGCCCTGCGGGGTCTCAACCTTCCCGCTTTTCCCGCAGGAGTCGAGCACCTTCCGCTTCAATCAATTTTCCAAGCTTGTTTTTCCAACCTGAAACTCAGTCATAAACCATCATGTAACAATGACAGCCCCCCTTACTAAAATAAAGATGAAGTGAAAACTCACGCCCTGTTCATTGTTCGAAAAAAGAGAGATGCATGGTGCATCTCTCTTCATGTTTAGTTTGTGACTTCTTCTTTTTCGCGAATTTTCTTTTTCATCCGTTCACGATCGCGTTCGAGTACGGGTTTCAGGTATTTACCTGTATAGGAACCTTGTACTTTGGCCACTTTTTCAGGGGTGCCGGTTGCGACGATTTTACCGCCTTTGTCCCCTCCTTCCGGACCAAGGTCCACAAGGTAGTCGGCTGTCTTGATGACATCGAGATTGTGTTCGATGACAAGGACGGTGTCCCCGTTTTCAACGAGTCGTTGAAGGACGACAAGGAGACGGGCGATGTCATCGACATGAAGTCCTGTCGTCGGCTCATCGAGGATGTAGAGAGAGCGGCCAGTCGAACGGCGATGCAATTCAGACGCCAGTTTCACACGCTGGGCTTCCCCACCTGATAACGTAGTGGCCGGCTGACCCAATGTGATGTAGCCTAGACCAACATCAAAAATGGTCTGCAGCTTACGTTTGATCTTAGGGATGTTTTCAAAGAAGTTCACAGCATCTTCGACGGTCATTTCAAGGACGTCGGAGATATTTTTATCTTTGTATTTCACTTCAAGTGTTTCACGATTATACCGTTTCCCGTGGCAAACTTCACAGGGAACGTACACATCCGGCAGGAAGTGCATTTCAATCTTGATAATCCCGTCTCCGCGACAAGCTTCACAGCGGCCACCCTTGACGTTAAAGCTGAAGCGACCTTTTTTATAACCACGGACTTTTGCTTCGTTAGTGGTGGCAAATACATCTCGGATATCGTCGAACACACCGGTGTACGTAGCCGGATTGGACCTCGGCGTACGGCCGATCGGTGATTGATCGATATCAATGACTTTATCAAGATGCTCTATGCCCTTCACTTCTTTATGCTCACCAGGCTTTGATTTCGCATTATGAAGCTTTTGAGCCAGTGACTTGTGAAGGATTTCATTGATCAGCGTACTCTTCCCTGATCCTGATACCCCGGTCACAGCTGAAAAGATCCCTAAAGGTAGCTTGACTTTGACGTTGCTCAAATTATTTTCCTTCGCACCCACAATCTCCAGGTAACGGCCGTCGGGCTTACGTCTTTCCTGTGGAAGAGGGATGAATTTCTTCCCTGATAAATACTGACCGGTCAATGAGTGAGGATCATCCATTACTTCCTGTGGTGTTCCTGCTGAAATGACTTCTCCACCATGAACCCCCGCTCCAGGGCCGATATCAATCAGATGATCCGCAGCCATCATGGTGTCTTCATCGTGCTCTACAACGATCAACGTATTTCCGATTTCACGCATATTCTTTAACGTATCGATCAGACGATCATTATCCCGCTGATGCAATCCGATGGACGGTTCATCGAGAATGTAGAGAACACCCGTCAGACGTGAACCGATTTGAGTGGCCAGACGAATCCGCTGTGCCTCCCCGCCTGATAACGTCCCTGCCGCCCGGCTGAGAGTCAGATATTCAAGACCTACATTGACAAGGAATCCAAGGCGTTCACGGATTTCCCTCAGGATAAGGTTGGCGATCTTCATATCTTTTTCAGATAGCTCAAGCTTATGGAAGAACTGCTCCGCTTCTTCAATCGAAAAAGCCGTTACTTCGCCAATATGAAGGGAATCCACTTTCACAGCGAGGCTCTCTTCTTTTAAGCGATGGCCGTTGCAGGCAGGACAGTCCTGCTGCGCCATGTACTTTTCCATCTGCTCCCTGATATAATCCGAGCTTGTTTCACGGTAGCGGCGTTCCACATTTGGGATGACCCCTTCAAAGCGAAGATAGTTTTCCCGGACCTGGCCGAAATCGTTCTCGTAACGGAAATAGATTTCATCCTTACCCGATCCGTAAAGGATCTTATCCATTTGATGTTTCGGGATGTCCTTTACGGGGATATCCATGGGAATCTCATAATGGTCACAGACCGCTTTCAGCAGGGATGGATAATATTGAGAACTTGTCGGTTCCCAAGGAGCGATCGCATGCTCATCGAGGGTACGGTCCCAATTTGGGATGACGAGTTCTTTATCCACCTCAAGCTTGGTTCCCAGTCCGTCACAACTTGGGCATGCCCCGAACGGACTGTTGAAGGAAAACATCCTTGGTTCAAGTTCAGTGATGGAAAATCCACAGTATGGACAGGCATGATGTTCACTGAATAACAGCTCATCTTTCCCGATGACATCGATGATTACCTGACCATCCGCCAGTCTCAGTGCCGTTTCAAGGGAATCGGAGAGGCGTGCTGCCACTCCTTCCTTCACTACGATCCGATCGATGATCACTTCGATGGAGTGCTTTTTATTTTTCTCCAATGAGATCTCTTCCCCAAGATCCTGTACCTCACCATTGATACGAACCCGTACGAACCCCTGCTTCTTGATGTCTTCCAGTGTCTTTGCATGGGTGCCCTTCCGGCCTGAAACAACGGGTGCAAGTACTTGCAGTTTCGTTCTCTCTGGATACTCAAGGACCCTGTCCACCATCTGTTCAATCGTCTGGGAAGTGATTTCAATCCCGTGATTCGGACAGATCGGTTTTCCGACCCTCGCAAACAGCAGACGAAGATAATCATAAATCTCCGTTACGGTTCCAACTGTTGAACGGGGATTGCGGCTCGTCGTTTTTTGATCGATGGAAATCGCCGGTGATAACCCTTCGATGGCGTCGACATCGGGCTTATCCATCTGACCGAGAAATTGACGGGCATAGGCAGAAAGGGATTCAACATATCGTCTCTGTCCCTCTGCATAAATGGTATCAAAGGCAAGGGAAGATTTCCCCGAACCCGATAGTCCGGTTAAAACGACCAGTTTATCCCGTGGGATATTGATATCTATATTTTTTAAATTATGAGCCCTAGCTCCTTGTACGATTATTTGATCCTGCGCCATAACTCGTTCATCCTTCCGCCTTGAGCTCAAGAATGGTATCACGAAGCTGCGCGGCACGTTCGAAGTCCAGTGCCTTGGCGGCTTCCTTCATTTCCACTTCCAGGCTAGCAATAAGTTTTTGTCGCTCCGGTTTAGACATATTCGAAACCTTTGTCTGTTCTCCTTCATAAACCCCTGCTTCTTCAGCGGCATGAGTCGCCTTGATGACATCCCTGATTTCTTTTTGTATGGTCGTCGGGGTCACGCCGTGTTTTTTGTTGTATTCCTGTTGGGTCGTCCGGCGACGTTCGGTTTCATCCAACGCTTTTTGCATGGAGTCGGTGATTTTGTCTGCATACATGATGACTCTTCCGTTACTATTACGGGCTGCACGGCCGATCGTCTGGATCAGGGACCGCTCAGAACGCAGGAAGCCTTCTTTATCAGCATCCAATATGGTGACAAGCGACACTTCAGGTATGTCCAGACCTTCACGGAGTAAGTTGATTCCTACTAAAACGTCGTATTTTCCCAAACGAAGATCCCTGATGATTTCGATACGCTCCAACGTCTTGATTTCAGAATGGAGGTATTGGACTTTGATTCCGATTTCCTTTAAATAGGCAGAGAGATCCTCTGACATTTTCTTCGTTAGCGTCGTAACGAGAACCCGTTCGTTTTTCTCGATCCGTTCATTGATCTCACCTAATAGATCGTCTATCTGGCCTTCGATCGGACGCACCTCGATGATAGGGTCAAGAAGTCCCGTCGGCCGGATGATCTGCTCGACCATCTCAGGACTATGTTCCAACTCATATGGTCCGGGAGTTGCGGAAACATAGAGAAGCTGCTTGGTTTTCTTCTCGAACTCTTCAAAGCGCAAGGGACGATTGTCCATGGCTGAAGGCAGACGGAATCCATGGTCCACAAGCACTTTTTTACGTGCCTGGTCCCCATTGAACATCCCCCGGATTTGAGGCAACGTAACGTGAGACTCATCGACCACAATCAGAAAGTCATCTGGAAAATAGTCCAGGAGAGTATAGGGAGTCGATCCTGCCGGTCTGAGCGTAAGGTGTCGTGAGTAGTTTTCAATTCCCGAGCAAAAGCCCATTTCCCTCATCATTTCCAGATCATAGCGGGTCCTTTGCTCTAAACGCTGGGCCTCAAGCAATTTATTCTCTTCCTTCATGATGGTCAGCTGCTCTTCAAGCTCTTTTTCAATATTCTTGACTGCGACCTCCAATTTTTCCTGGCGGGTTACGAAGTGGGATGCCGGGAATAATCTCATATGATTACGATCGCCTATGATTTCGCCGGTGAGGGCATCCACTTCACGGATCCGGTCTATTTCATCCCCGAAAAATTCTACACGCATACAGTGTTCATCACGGGAAGCAGGGAAAATTTCCACCACGTCTCCGCGCACACGGAAAGTCCCGCGCTGAAAGTCGATATCATTTCGTTCATATTGGATATCCACGAGCTTACGAAGCAATTGATTCCGTTCGATTTCCATCCCTGTTCTGAGGGAAAGCACGAGCTCACGATACTCTTCCGGATTACCTAAACCGTAAATACAGGACACACTGGCAATGATGATGACATCTTTCCGTTCAAAAAGGGAAGATGTGGCAGAGTGTCTCAGTTTATCGATTTCATCATTGATGCTGGCATCCTTTTCAATGAAGGTATCGGTTTGAGGGACATATGCTTCCGGCTGATAATAATCATAGTAACTTACAAAATATTCAACGGCGTTATCAGGGAAATACTCTTTAAACTCACTATAGAGTTGTCCCGCCAACGTTTTATTATGGGCGATGATGAGAGTCGGCTTTTCAACCTGCTTGATTACATTGGAGACGGTGAAGGTCTTTCCTGTCCCTGTTGCCCCAAGTAATGTTTGATGTCGTTTCCCTTCATTTATACCCTGTACCAGCTTCTCTATGGCAAGGGGCTGGTCACCCTCTGGTTTATATTTAGATTTGAGCTCGAATTGATCTTTCACCGTGAAACCTCCTATAATAAAGGACTGCTACCTTGTATTTACCTACTTATACCCATCTTAAACACTGCACACTCATTTATACCCATTCTACCACATTTCCTTCCCTATTAACCAACAATAAGCGAACAAAAGTTCGTTTATTCTTTTTTCAGGGACGGACCTTCAAAATCAGTCCTTTTAACATTGTGGATAACTTTTCGGTTTGAGAAAGAGGAAAGAAAGGATTATACATTCGACAAAGAAAAGAGGATTGACCATCTTCTTTCGACAGTATTCGATCATTTCTATGCACATCCTGTGTATAACTATGTGCATAAGTCGATGTCCTTTGTGGAAAATCCTTAAACTTATTCACAATTCGTCAAATTTCTTGTGAACAATTACCGTGTATTCGATTTCATACTGTGAATAACCATTTGAAATGCTATGTTATTCACATAATTCCTCCTTTATCCACAATTCAACCATTTGTGCCCTCAATCCCTCTTCCAAGAATATTCATCTAGGCATATATCCAATAATTGATTGACTATTCAGTCTATTTTTCTATAAGCTTCTTTATAGATTCTACTAAAATACATCGAAACAGGAGGAATGTATGAAAAAATCGAAATGGTTGCAAGTCGCAGGTAGTCTTAGTTTAACGGGGTTCTTATTGGGGGCCGCCGTGACACCCTTGTCCCCTTCACTTTCTTCTCAAGGAATTGCACGTGCTGCCACGGTGGATTCATCCGAATTGCAGGAAGCATTCCGACAAGCCGCTCAAGAATTTGGCGTACCCGTCGAAATACTCCTTTCAGTGAGTTATAACATGTCCTTATGGGAGCATCACGATGGCAAGCCAAGCGCTTCGGGGGGCTACGGATTGATGCATCTGACTGAAGTCAGTGTGGATAATTTGGAAGATCCTCGCACCTCGGACAAACCGTTACATATGTTTCTTTCAGGGAAGGAAGACGCTCCCATGCAGGGGGTGACAACTGGTAAGGTAACCGAGCTGACTCTCTCAGATCCGACCCTTCACACATTAACTGAGGCCGCGGACCTGCTTTCCCTTCCACCAGAAAACCTGAAAAAAGATAAAAAGCAAAACATCCGTGGAGCTGCGGCACTACTTGCAAAGTATGCGGATCAGACAATCGGTAAAACTCCGACGGGTCTTGACGATTGGTACGGGGCCGTTGCCAAATACAGTGGTTCTTCTGATGAGACAGGAGCAAGGGATTTTGCCGATCGAGTATATGAAACGATCAACGAAGGAGCGGCGAAACAGACAGAAGATGGCTCTTCCATCCATCTCGCTCCTAAACCAATCACTCCTGATAAAGAAACCATCAACCCTTTGCATTTAAAAACAGACGACGGAGAAAACAAAGCCGACTGTCCGAAAGGCCTTGCCTGCCATTTCGTCCCTGCAGCATACAAGAAAATCAATCATGACGGAACATTCTATGAGTGGTCTTACGGCAACTACGACAAAGCCAATCGTCCACATGATAACCAGGAAATCAAGTACATCGTCCTCCACGATACGGAAATCAGCTATGATCTAACCAAAACCGTTTTTCAGCGGGAAACGACCCAGGCTTCCGCCCACTACGTGATCCGCGCTTCAGATGGCGATATCACTCAAATGATCGATAATAAAGATGTAGCCTGGCATGCGGGCAACTGGTATTTCAATTCCAAAAGTATCGGAATCGAACATGAAGGAATCGCCATTGAAGGGGCAGACTGGTACAACGAGCAGCTGTACCATGCCTCCGCACGTTTAGTAAAGCATCTATCAAGGGAGTACAATATCCCGTTGGACCGCGATCATATCATCGCCCATGATGAAGTGCCGGGTACATCCGCAGCCAGACAGTCCACTATGCACTGGGATCCGGGCCCATTCTGGGATTGGGCTCATTATATGAAGATTTTGGGGGCACCCCTTGAGTCAGGGAAGAAGCAAAAAGACGTAGTCCAGATCAATCCGAACTTCAACAAGAACATGCCGGATCTTCAGACACCGAAGGGCGAGCCTGTGCCAAAGCAACCGGCAAACTTCGTCTACCTGTATAGCGCTCCGAGCTTTGATGCTCCTCTTATCAAAGACGCGGCACTGCCAAATGCCCATCCTTTAGATGCGTCGAATTGGGGAAATAAAGCAGTCACAGGTCAAACATTTTATAAGGCGGAAGACCAAGGGGACTGGACAGCGATCTGGTATGGAGCCCAGAAAGCGTGGTTCTATAATCCAAAAGGAAAAAACACCACAAAAGGTTCAGGGATCGTCATCACCCTGAAAGAAGGGAAAACGGAAATCCCAGTTTACGGTTTGGCTTATCCCGAAGCAGAAGCATTTCCTGAAGGCATTCCGGTAAGAGGAATGGATGTACTTCAATATACACTCACACCGGGACAGAAATATGTCGCCACTGAGAAAGTGAAAGGAAGCTATTACAGCGCACCGGTTTATACGTACAATCCGGAGACGACCCACAAGATCGTCTGGGGAGACGACGAATTTTATCTGATTCACCTGAATCACCGTCTTGCCTTCGTAAGAGCTGAAGATGTGGATGTTGTGGAGAATCCCAAACATAAACACCACCATAAGCGATAAAAAAACAAGGCCGTCCCCAAAGGATGGCCTTGTTTTTTATCGTGCCTATGCACTTCTCTTCGCTTTTTTCATCATCCGGTCACTATACCAGAATCCGGCGGTGAGCGATGCCGCGTCTATGACTATGAGCAACCATGAATCCGTATATCCCTTTGACACCGAAGCCGCTATGAGAGCAACGGTCAGAATCAAGCCGACATAATGATTATATGTCACCCGTGTGAACAGAACGACAAGCAATCCCGGTAAAAATAAGCCTAAAATAATTTTGGACACGTTCAACTCTCCTTGTAAATAAGGGAATAACACATATTCTACCGAAGTTTCCCCTATCTGGAAAGGGGGTTCTTATTCTTCAGCCTCCCGGATCAGTTTCTGTGTCCGTTCTTTCAGCTCATGATGGGGGATGAATTTTTCAGACAGCATATCAGGAAGGATGTATTCGAGGAAGTATTGTACGCATTCCATGTCCTTATATTTTACGATCGTCGTCAGTGCCTCCTGATAAATTTCAATAAACAGCGGTTCAGGATTTCCTTTTTGGATTTCACCGAATGACTCGTATAAAAGGTCGATTTTATCTGCGACGGATAGAATCCTTCCTTCGAGGGTCTCATCCTTCCCCTCTTTAAAACGTTCCCGGTATACTTCCTGGAATTGCGGGGGGAACTCCGTTGTGATGAATTTATTCACCATCTGATCCTCCACCTGGCTGAAGAGCTCCCGTAATTTGCCCGAAGCATATTTCACGGGTGTTTTGATATCACCGGTGAACAGTTCTGCGTAATCATGATTCAATGCTTTTTCATAGAGTGCTTTCCAATCCAGTTCTTTTCCGTTCTGTTCCTCCACCGTCCCAAGAAACTGGGCGATTTTCGTTACTTTAAAGGAATGGCTTGCCACATTATGCTCGTGGTATTTGAATCGACCCGGACAGCGGATAAGGGTCTCAAGATCTGATAAGCTTTTAAAATAATGATGAATTCCCATGGTATTCTCCTCTCACTGATTATCTTTACTTTATGAAAATAGTATCAAGGAGAGTCGGCCGATGCAACGATTGGTGGCTTATCCTTTTCTACTTCTCTTACTAATATGGTATTTTACGGTGGAATGATACGTGCTGGATTGCTTGTCCACATTTTTTCAGGATAGTAAGGGTGATAAAAAACACCCCCTCAGCATTTGAGAGAGTGTTTGTGACTTTATATGAGGCGTACGGAAACGACGCCGGTGATGTTTTTCATTTTTCGTTTCACGTCGGCGTGTTCATGCTCCGCTAATTTCTGGTCAAGGTCGATCATGGTGTATGCCCACGTATTCTTACTGCGATTGATCATATCGGCGATGTTGACGGCATAACCTGAGAGGACCGTAGCGATTTGTCCCACCATGTTCGGGATGTTCTGATGCATGACCGTCACTCTCATCTTCCCGCTGTACGGAAGCTCGACGTCCGGGAGGTTGACGGCATGCTTGATATTCCCTGTTTCAAGATAGGTTTTCAGCTGCTTGGTGGCCATGATGGCACAGTTTTCTTCCGATTCGACGGTAGATGCACCGAGATGCGGAACAGGTACGACATTTTTCATGGCGAGGACCTTTTTATTCGGAAAGTCCGTCACGTATTTCCGGACGACTCCTGATTCCAGCGCCCCGGCCATGGCATCCTCTTCCACCAGCTCACCCCTTGAAAAGTTCAGGATCGTCATTCCTTTTTTCATTTTCCGGAAGGCCTCTTCGCTTACAAAGCTTGCCGTTTTGTCCGTCAAAGGGATGTGCAACGTGACAAAATCACATTCTGCCCACACTTCTTCTATGTGATGAGCGCGCTTCACATCCTGCGATAAACGCCATGCAGCGTCGACGGAGATAAACGGATCATACGCCACTACATCCATCCCGAGGGCAAGAGCATCGTTGGCGACGAGGACACCGATCGCCCCCAAGCCGACGACCCCGAGCTTCTTCCCTTTGATTTCACTTCCTACGAATTCCTTTTTCTTCGCTTCCACCACACCAGGGACATCTTCTTCCGACTCTTTTAACGAGTTTGTCCAGCCGACGGCAGAATACAGGTTACGGGAGGAAGCAATCAAATTGGCGAGAACCAGCTCCTTGACGGCATTGGCATTGGCACCGGGTGTATTGAAGACGACAATCCCCTTTTCTGTACAGAGTTCGATGGGGATATTATTGACACCGGCTCCTGCACGGGCGATGGCCTTGACGGATGCGGGGAAATCGTAATCATGAAGGTTCTTCGATCTGACGAGGATTCCATCCGGGTCCCCGTTCCCATTCAGATGATAGTTCAGGTCGTCCTCGATCAGTGATAATCCGCTTTGACTGATGGCGTTGTACGTATTGATTGAAATCATTCTCAACATCCTCCTCGATCAGATTCAAATTTTTTCATGAAATCGACCAGCGACTCCACTCCTTCAAGCGGCATGGCATTGTAAAGACTCGCCCTCATTCCTCCGACGGAACGGTGACCTTTTAAAAATTCAAACCCTTCCGCTTTGGCTCCCTTTAAAAACTCCGCGTCCAGTTCTTCACTGCCCGTCGAAAAAGGAATGTTCATCAGGGAACGATTTTTCTCCGGTACGGGGTTGTGAAATAACGATGATTCATCAATACAGTCGTAAAGAAGAGCGGCTTTTCTCTCATTACGGACCTGCATCCCATCCACCCCGCCGTTCTCCTTCACCCATTCCAATACAAGTTTCAGAACATAAATGGAAAAGGTCGGTGGCGTATTGAAAAGGGAATCATGCTTCACATACGTTTCGTAGTTCAGCATGGTCGGACAGCTTTCCGGTGCCTTTCCGATCAGACTGTCGTGAATAATGGCCACGGTCACCCCGGATGGGCCCAGGTTTTTCTGGGCACCGGCATAAATGAGCCCGAAAGAGGAAACGTCTATTTTCTCAGAAAGGATGTGAGAAGACATGTCGGCGACGAGAGGTATCCCTCCCGTATCGGGATACTCATGGAACCGGGTTCCCTCGATTGTATTATTGGATGTGATATGTACATAGCTTGAGTCCGGTGAAAAATCTTCTGGTCTATAGGCAGGGATCTCAAACTTCCCATCGGGTAACAACCTACGGACCTTCCCTGACTTCTCCGCTTCTTTAATTGCTTTTTTTGACCAGCTGCCCGTCAGAATATAGTCTGCCTCCTGCCCCTCACCCAGGAGATTAAGGGGGATCATGGAGAATTGAAGGGAAGCTCCCCCCTGCAGGAAGATCACTCTATAATCATCGGGAATCGAAAGCAGTTCACCCAATAAGCTTTGTGCTTCCTCTATTATATTTTGGAAAGGGGCTGACCGATGACTCAATTCCATCACAGACATACCCGTCTCCCGATAATTCAATAACTCATCTTGAACCTTCTTCAACACAGGCTCAGGCAACACAGCAGGACCAGCAGAAAAGTTATACACACGCTTCAACAACAGCACCACCAAAAGTTCAGAATTTTTCAACAGTATAATGGCGGGCAAGACTTTCGTCAATATCAGTAACTTACGATGAAAACGCTTAATGAGATTGTTTTTAGCCTCATGCACGGTCATGGATGGATTCTTGCTGGTTTTATAAAAAATCGGCTTCCCCGCCTGCCCTTGTTGGGCCAAGCAGGAAAGCCGATATTCAGCCTGTCAGGATATCTTCTTTCGGATAGCGGATCTTCTCTTTATCCGGACGGGATAGGGAGAAGGCAAGTGTTAAGGGGCCAAGTTTCCCGGCGAACATCACAATGATGATGATCCACTTCCCTGCTATGGAAAGAGATCCCGTTATCCCCATGGACAATCCCACTGTACCGAAGGCGGACACCACTTCAAACACAATGGACAGGAACGACACATCATGTTCCGTCATTTCAAGGAAAAAAAGAGCAGTGAATACGAGTAGCACACTGATCATCGACAGAGCCAAAGCTTTGAAAATATGCGCTTGATCAATCGTGCGCCTGAAGATACGGATATCTTTTTTCTCTTTTAAAAAGGCGATCATACTCAATGAGATGACAACAAAAGTGGTCAGCTTGATTCCTCCGCCTGTGGAAGCACTACCCGCACCGATGAACATCAACAGGATGGTGAATAGCAGCGTTGAGCGCTCCATGCTTCCATAATCAAGGGAGTTGAATCCCGCCGTGCGGGGTGTGACCGCTTGAAAATAGGAGGCAAATAGTTTATCCGGAAGGGGCAGTTGCGCCAGGGTATTCGGATTATTATACTCCAGGACGAATATCATCATGAAAGCAATGACATTGATGATGAACGTTCCAAGGACCATGATTTTGGTATGCAGGGATAATTGACGGATCGTCTTTGATTTCCACAAATCCACCAACACCGTGAACCCTATCCCCCCTAGTATAAATAGGAACGAAATGGTCAGGTTGATAATCGGGCTTCCCACATATCCCATCAGACTGTCGGGAAACAGAGAAAAACCGGCATTGTTAAACGCAGATATTGAATGAAAGATACTGACATACAAGCCACGTTTCCATCCAAACTCCGGCACCCATTCCGTCGCTAATAACAGCAAGGCAAAACCTTCTACGATAAAAGAGAAGATAAATAAATATTTCACAAGCTTGATGACCCCGCCTACGGAAGTCTGATTCAGTGCCTGTTGAAGGAGTAACCGTTCTTTGAAGCCGATCTTCTTCCCAAGCATCATGAAAATCAAAACCGCGAAGGACATGATGCCGAGTCCACCAATCTGAATCAGACTCATGACGACCACTTCCCCAAACAGGGTGAAAGCCCCTCCTGTATCCACCACGGCAAGACCCGTCACCGTCATGGCGGAGGTCGTCGTGAATAATGCGTCGAGCCAGGAGATCTGTTCAGTGGTGGCAAACGGAAGCTTTAACATCCCCATTCCGAGTATGATGAAAAATAGAAAGGTCACAACAAGAAGTTGCGGCGGACTTAACCGGATGACCTTTTGCTTCATCCTTATACACCTTCTTTTTCAAATCGATTTATATCCCGATTGTGTCCTATAACGATTAGAATATCCTTTAATTCAACCACCTCATCGGCAGAAGGAGAGACAATGACTTCTTCCCCGCGATGGATAGCGATGATATTACAGCCGAATTTGGCCCGAACGTCGAGATCATTCAGCGTTTTATTCGCTACCTTCTTTGAAGCATAGACCTCTACGATGCTGTGCTCTTTCGAAAGCTCGATATAATCGATGATCTTTTCAGACGTGATATGGTGGGCAATCCTTCTTGCCATGTCCCGTTCCGGATGAATGACCTTATCCGCCCCGATCCGATCCAGTACTTTTTGGTGGTAGGAATTCGATGCTTTCACCCACACTTCCTTAACCCCTAATTCCTTGAGAAGGAGCGTTGTTAGGATGCTTGCTTCGATATTATCGCCGAAGGATACGATTACGTGATCGAAGTTCCTTAAACCAAGGGATTTTAATACCGATTCGTCCATGGCATTCGCCTGCACAGCGTGGGTGGCAATATCGATAAATTTTTGTACCACATCGTGATTTATATCGATGGCCAGTACTTCCACATCCAGATCAGCCAGTTCCTGAACCAGATTCCCTCCAAATCTCCCTAGACCTATAACAGCAAACTGCTTTTTCATGATGAAATCCTCCAAAACCTTTTTTATAGCTTAACCAATTACTGCCTGACTTTACTACCATATTAAACAACGCAAAAAGACCACCAGGAACTAAGCCTGTGGTCATCTATTACAGATCACAAGTATCATCCTCTCCCAATACGCTTACGGAGTTAGCTGACGGATTCGGGTCATGGAAGTAGCCCTACCTTTCAATCGAAAGGATTCACCCCTGAAACTAGTGGGTCCCCCGCTTCAATAATTGAATTAAGCGATAAAGAATATTCATTTGATGATAGATATATTACTCCTCTCCAAAGGGGTTGTAAATAGGTTTTTTGTAAAAATTCTCACCGAAAAAAACAGGTAAAATTATCTTCATTCATCCAACATTTACTGTTCGTTAAATAGGTTTGTAGTTTCGTTATTCAGGGAATAGCATACATTAGTCGTACGAAAATTGAATCAGAAAGGAAGAAACGTTTATGGCAGGAATTTCATCCATTACTTCATCAACGGAAAGCAATGAAAGTTCATCCGTTTCATCTAATGATATAAAGCCTTGGATCAAAGGATTTGCACGAGTTGGTTATATCTCAAGAGGGATCGTTTATATGCTCATCGGGGCATTAGCTGTGATGGCGGCACTCGGGATAGGGGGAAGTACATCGGACTCGAGCGGTGCCTTTGCGGCTGTTGCCAGCAAGCCATTTGGAGAAGTGCTCCTCTGGTTACTGGGAATTGGACTGATTGGAATCGTCCTATGGTGTCTCATTCAAGTCATCCAAGATCCCGATCATGTAAAAAACGGCGGGAAGTCCCTATTCAGGCGATTGACTAATTTGATCAGTGCAATTGCCTATGGATCCTTGGCGTTTAACGCCTTTGCCATTGCCATCCACGCTAAAAGCTCAGGATCAGGTTCCGAACAGACTCTGTCAGCCAAGCTATTGGCACAGCCATTTGGGCAATGGGTCATCGGAATTGTCGGTCTTATCATTATTGGGTTCGCCCTTCATGAAATTTATCAAGCCTATACCGAGAAGTACACAAATCAATTCAAGCGCAATGAAATGAACAATAAAGAATGGGAACTAGGAAGAAAAACGGGGAAACTCGGAATATTTTCACGTGGCCTCGTCTTCTTATTTATTGGATATTTCTTTATCCAAACGGCGATTACGGCAGACCCTGATAAAACCCATGGTCTCGACGGAGCACTATCCAAACTCGCTCAGCAGCCTTTCGGTCAGTGGTTACTGGGAATCGTTGCAGTTGGATTCATCTTATATGGCGTCTTCCAAATATTAATGGGGAAAAACCGTCATATGACGATCTATTAGGGTTGAAAAGGAGCTGTCATGTGTCAGCTCCTTTTTTAATCCCCAACTCTGACAGATAAATTTGGTCACTTCTACCTATAATAAGAAAAAGGATAGCTGAGGCTATCCTTTTTCCTATTACGAAACCTGGTGATGCTCCCACCCTGAAGCTTCATCGGCAAAAATGATTCCCAGTTCATGATGATCACCTTCATACAGGGCTCCCTGGGTAAAACGGTTTTCACCATTCGTCCCCAGGACCTCCAGCTTACAATAGGCTCCGTTCTTTTGCAGCGCTTCATAAAATGCCCGTTCCGTATTCAGTTCGACACCGTTCACCTTCAGGATGATTTCCCCCACTTCAAGTGTCAGCTTCCTGGCAGGTGAACCTGGGAGGATACCGAGGATCATGACGCCATTTGGCTGCCGTTTGAAGAAATATGGCTTCGAATCATCCGCACTCCGGTAACGGTAAGCAATCCAGAACCGGCCAAGGATGGCCACCCCTGTTGCACCGATCGAAAACAGCGGGGCCCAGAGTCCTGCTACAGCCAAGGTCAATACGAATGCACCAAGCCAGAACACACGGAATCCAGTATGCTTGATCGCGACTTCAGGCAATGTGCTTTTCACCAGCTGCTGAAAACCGAGGAGAAACGGTACACACAGTAATGAATACGTTTCAGTGCCCAGCGTAAACACCGGCCACCATTCAAATGGAAGAGTCAATGACCCCGTGGGTATCAATATAAACATAGGGACCAGCCATAGTTTTTTACCGAGATGGGCCCCGACCTTCAAGCCACGTGCACTTTTAAGTAAGCGTGGTGATGTGTGCTTCCAGCCATTCAATACAATCAGGATACCTTCGATCATCGTCAACACGCCAAGAAGAACGACGATGGAACTCGACAGATTCAGGTTTTCTACATATGTATTCACGTAAGGGATGTCCCACTGAAAATAATCCACCGCCACTAAAATAAAGTAGGAAATGCCCACTGTCATAGTCGCTGACATGAGCTGAAAACGACCCGTTAACGTAAATAAAATCGACACGGCTCCGATAAGGATAAGACCTGTGAAAGGAATCACAACTCCTCCTCCGACTGTAACAAGAGAAAACAGCAGTCCAAGTGCGATTCCGTATGAAAATAACACCCGCATATCATGGTACCCATCCAGCAATCTCGTATTGAAATCTCTCCGTTCCCTCTTCACACGATAATAGCCGGCCATAATAGCGAAAAACACAGACAGATATAGTACAGGATGTAGAAATAATTTCCCAAATCCTTTTAAAACCTCCAGTAACCAAAGCTCAATCAATGATTCGTCACCACCTTTTGCAAGAAAATTTGCATTATCTACTATTTTATCAAAAGACGCAGTTAAAACCTATTGCAATTTTATTCAATCGTTTTACGATTCGATTTCATTTCCGACAGCATTCCTCATATTTTCCCGGGAAATGATGTCGATTAGATGGGAATGGAATCACCATTTGAAGAAAAAGAGACGGAGGAAATTCACCCATCCGCCTCTATTCCTTATTGAAAATAAGATTTGATATACTCTTTAAAAACGCAAAAGGCAAACCCCATGTAATCAAAAGGGGTTTCTATTTCCCACTCCAGCATCACTTTCCCCCTCCTTTTTAATGTGAGTATTGATGCAGCCACTCTTTCAATTCGTTTGATATTCCGTATTTAATCAGACTTGCGTGCCCTCCCCTTACCTCTGCTGCTGCCTTATTCGTGCTTGACACAAGTTCCAGCAGAGGCGTGCTGATCGAGGTAGGAACCAAGTGATCATATTGGGAAGAAATCAGATAAAGATTCGAATCGATGTTTTTCAGATCCACTGCTTTGCCGGCGAGTTCGAATTCCCCTGACATCAGCACATTTTCTTTTACAAAATAGGTGATAATATCACTGGCCATGGCTCCGGTGAGTGCGATATGGTCATTTGTCCATTGATTGAACCGGAGCCAATAATGAGTATAGTCTTGATCGTAGGCTTTATTTAATAGCGATAAATAGGGAGAATAGTAAATGGGGGAAGTCAAAGCCCTCATCCCGTAACGGATGATGGGCGCTGGTATGAGATCGATTTGTTCCATTATACTCGTGAGATCGATTTCGTCCTTTTTCAAAGCCTGCACCCAATTGGGATATGTCGGAACCTGATCAAAATCAATTGGCGTGACAAAAAGGAGTAGATTTCTGATAAAATGTGAATTTAACGCTGCATAGATGACAGCTAATGTCCCCCCTAAGCAGAAGCCGGAAAGGGACAGCTCGTCTTTCCCACTGTGTTGAAGGGCCTTCTTTATGCATGGGTCCACATAGTGAGACAAATACTCCGCCAATCCTGTTCCCTTCTCTTCCACTACAGGTTCACCAAATTCGAGAAGATAAACGTCGTATCCTTCTTGAAGAAATTTCCCTATCAGGCTATGTTCCTTTGTCAGATCCAAAATGGATGACTTGTTAATATGTGAATATAGTAAAAATACAGGAATATGCCCATTTTTACTTACAGGGGCATAGTACCATAATCTACTATTATGGTTCGTCCAGATCTCTTCCCTTGGAAAATTCGGCATCCACTCACTGTCATTTTGCAATGTCTCGATGAAACCCTTCCAACGGGCTCGTTCTTTTTGTTCATGCTCTTTTTTCATGTATTCACTTCCATTCTTTATTCATTCAGCGCCTGTAAAAGTGATAGAAGTTGAATGAATTCCAGTACGGTTTGGAATAATTCCAGCCATTGTTTGACGGCCGCAACCACTTCCGGATCATCCAGCTTCCCTACAACCCACTGATTCAACTCATACTCCACACTCATTCCGATTTTTTTCAATTCCTCATAAAATAGATCCATGTTTCCCCCTCCTTATACCTGCGCCCGGATGCCGCCATCCACGACTAAAATGTGACCGTTTATATAGTCAGAAGCAGCAGAGGAAAGGAAGATGGCCACCCCGTTCAAATCTCCTGCTTGTCCAAATCTTCCTGCAGGTATATGCTGCTTGATCATGCTTCCCTGACTTGCAAAAAGCTCCTTCGTAATTTTGGTCGGAAAGAACCCGGGAGCGATCGCATTCACCTGAATATTATGCGGGGCAAGTTTCACGGCAAGATCCTTTGTCAACGTCATGACTGCACCCTTGCTCGTATTATAAGGAACCGTATCCATGAGCATGGGGTTCGTCCCGCCAAATCCCGTAACGGACGCGATGTTAATGATTTTCCCCGCTTTTTGCCTGACCATGACCCGTGACACTTCCTGGGAAAACAAAAAAGCCCCCTTTACGTTGACATCCATCACCTTGTCCCATTTATCTTCAGGGATGTCAGCAAAAGGACCCGCCCAGGACGTCCCGCTGTTATTGATTAAAATATCGATTCTTCCAAACTCTTTCATCACTGTTTCCACTACATGCATCACATCCGCTTTCTGGGTAACATCGCAAGGAATGGCAAGTGACCGTACGCCTGAACCAATCAATGTTTCCTTCACTTCTTCACATGCCGACTGGTTCCTCGAACAGATTACGACATGTGCACCAGCCCTTCCCAGTGCCAGGGCCATCTCCTTTCCGAGCCCCCGCCCACCGCCTGTGACGATGGCGACTTTTTCTTTAACTGAGAACATTCTATCAATCTCCTTTCTAGTAAATGGAAGGTCATTATTATAATAGATAGTTTGAGAGAATGAGTGCGGATTCTCCGCCCCATTGAGTAGAAATTGAATCAAATGTCCCCCAAAAAAAGAGACCTCTCAAGAAAGAGAGGTCTCTGATCGTTACTGATTCTTATTGGCCGTACGTTTTATATACTCCAAGGCTGCCTGCAGCTGCAGATCGTTCTTTTCATTCTGCACCGCTTCAAATATTTCTTCCTGCAGCCTTTCGCCGGTTTTGGCATCAATGACTCCTGTCACGTCGAGGCTTTCCTGGATCTGAAAATCCTTGACGGCTTTAGCGGTTTTCTTACTGAAATAACCATCGACCCGATCAAGGGAGAAGCCTAATCCTTGAAGCATTTCCTGGGCATTTTGCACTTGTTCGTTATTTACCCCTTCTTTCAATGGTTTTTCCACTTGAAGAGGATGGGCATAGAAGTAGGATGGTTGTCTGACCGGGATATCCGGTTTGATTCCCTTCTTATGAATCCAATTCCCGTTCGGTGTCAGCCATTTGAACATGGTAAGCTTGATATTGCTTCCGTCTCCCATCGGCACTGCCTGCTGCACGGTCCCCTTTCCGAAGCTCTTTGTTCCGATCAGCGGATATCCTTCCGCCTCACTAAGGGCCCCGGCCAGGATCTCAGATGCCGATGCACTGCCCTCATCGATGAGGACCACCACCGGGTACGCTTTTCTTTCCTTACTGTTGGAGAAGGATTTCAGCACTTCTCCGCTTCGTTCCTGGATTTGCACATACGGTTTTTTCTCGGTGACGAACTGTTTGAGGATGTCTTCCACGCTGGAAAGGAGACCACCCGGGTTACCCCTCACGTCAAGAACCAATCCTCCTACCTTTTTCTTCTCGAGTTCTGCCAGCTGCTTTTTAAAATCGACGGCGGTATTTTCAGAGAAGGTCGTAATCTGGATGTAGCCCGTCTTCTTCCCATCGACTTCCTTCACATCGGAGATCACCGTTTCAACAGGGATATCGTCCCGCTTCACGGACACTTCGATTGGATCTGAAAGACCCTCTCTCGTAATCTCCAATTTCACCTCCGTACCCTTCTTCCCTCTGATCTTCAACGTGGCTTCATAAAGGTCAAGCCCGTCGATACTGTTCCCATCCACTTTGATGATGCGGTCATTCGGTTTCAGACCGGCTTTCTCAGCAGGTGAATGTTTAAAAGGAGCAACGATGACCAGTTTCCCGTCCATGATCGTGACCTCTGCCCCGATCCCTTCAAAGGAGGAATCAAGCGCGTCATTGAATTGAGAAGCGGTCTCCGCATTCATGTAAACAGAGTACGGATCATCCAGGGTCTTAAGCATCCCCTGAATCGCCCCTTCTACGAGCTGTCCCCTGTCTACATCCTGAAAGAACTTATCACTGATCAAATCATACGCGACTTCTACCTTGTGAAGCTTATCATTAAGCTCCCCTTTGCCGTTAAACTGGGCAAGCTCGTCGCCGGACCCGGAACTGCCCGTCCACTCAAAGCCGCCATACATTCCTCCTGCACCGATCAACATGCTAATGATGATCGTGATGATGAGCTTTCTGCCCGTCCACTCCATATATTCCCCTCCAGCTTGTCGTTTTGTTTATGGTATGGATGAGAGCCGCGAACACTTTCCCATCCAACGAAAAAAGACACCACACAAAAACGCGCTTAGGCGGTGCGATGTCTTTGCTTATCTAACTATATGCCGGAGGGGGACGAGTTATGATTGGCAGTCGATTATTTCATGCCCGTCACGATTTTCTGACCTTGACGGTTTTTGAGATGAGAAGAGATGATCCCGCCCCATTTCTCAAATTCCACCAGAAACCCGTCATGACCGAATGCTGTCGGGATAAAGTAATGTTCACCCTTTGGGGCTTGGAGTGTGAATTCCTTTAAATACTGGGGAGAATAGATCAAATCACCCTCATAGCTGATCGATACCAGTTCGCACGGATACGAATCGGCGACGGCTTCCGTTCCTCCTCTTCCCCTCCCGATATCATGGGTATTCATCGCTTTAAGGAGGGTAAGATAGCTGTTCGGATCAAATCGCTTTCCGAGTTTCTTTCCTTGATAATCAAGATAGCTCTCTACATTGTACTGCTCATTCGTCCTCTCCCGCTGAAAGCGCCGATCGAACAATTCCTGAGTACGATAGGTCACCATCCCGACCATCCTGGCAATCTCAAGGCCTTTTAATATGGCTCCGTGGGGATAGTGGCCCCTTTGAAAATCGGGATCCCCTTCAATCGCTGTAATTCCGATATGATTGAATGCGAGACCATAATCGTTTAATGCAGGTGAGACGGCGAGGGCGAATACCTTATTGATATAGGAAGGATAGAGAGCCCCCCATTCCAGCGCCTGCATTCCTCCCAATGAACCACCGATCACAGCTTCGATGTGGTAGACGGATAGCTGTTGGAGTGCTTCATATTGGGCATGGACCATGTCCCGTATGCTAATGTGCGGAAAGTCCGGTCCGTAACGTTCTCCGGTTTCCGGATTGGTCGACGTCGGTCCCGTACTTCCTTCACATCCCCCTAATACATTGAAAGCAATCACATTATATAGATCGGTATCAATATATGAACCGGGTCCGATCAACCCATCCCACCAGCCCCGGTCCTCACTCGTGCCTTTCACAATATGGGTTCCGGTGAGGGCGTGGCATACCAGGATGACGGGGCCTTCCTTATTGCCGGTCCGTTCATAGGCCAGATTCACATTGTGCAACGTTGTGCCTGACTCTAATGTGAGGGATGGGATGGTAATGGAGCTTACTTCGTATGAGTATGAATTCTCCATTCCTCCACCTCCTTTTTTTGGTGTTGTTCGGGGTGTCGGGGCACCCCGGTTGTGCCGGTCGACTATTTTATTTACACCCGCGACGTTTCCAACGCCACTTCAATCGCATGATCCAGATCCTCGATCAAATCCTTCGCAGATTCCAACCCGACGGAAAGTCTCACAAGGTCCTCAGTTACGCCCGTAGCCCGGATTTCCTGCTCGTTCAATTGCTGATGCGTGGTGGACGCTGGATGGATAATCAGTGACTTCGCATCTCCTACATTGGCAACATGGGACCAGAGGGAAATGTTGTCAACGACTTTGCGTCCTGAATCCCTGCCTCCTTTTATCCCAAATACGACGATGGAACCTGCTCCATTTTTCAAATATTTCTGAGCAAGAGCGTGGGATGGATGCTGCGGCAGACCCGGATAAGAAACCCAGGCAACTCCACTGTGCTGATCTAAGTGTTCCGCAATCTTCAAGGCATTCTCCGTGTGACGTTCGATGCGGAGATGCAGGGTTTCCAGTCCCTGCAATAGCAGAAATGCGTTTTGTGGACTTAAGCACGCCCCGAGATCCCGAAGCAGCTGCACCCTTAACTTTGTGATGAAAGCGGCCGCTCCTACATCCTGTGCGTAGCGAAGTCCATTATAGCTTCTGTCTTCCTCTGTGAATCCAGGGAACTTCTCATGATTCCAATCAAACTTCCCCCCGTCGATGACGACTCCACCGATGGCCGTACCGTGACCGCCGATCCATTTCGTGGCAGAGTGGATGACGATGTCCGCTCCCCACTCAATCGGCTTGCACACATATGGCGTGGCAAATGTGTTATCGATGATAAGCGGGATATGATGGTCATGAGCCACTTTCGCCACCGACTCGATGTCCAGGACGTGCAGGCTCGGATTTCCGATCGTCTCGGCGAATACCGCTTTTGTTTTCGGGGTAATCGCTTTTCTGAAATTCTCCGGATCAGTCGGATCGACGAAATGAACCTTGATTCCGTATTTCGGAAGAGTCGTGGAGAATAAATTATACGTTCCACCGTACAGATTGGTGGCTGCCACGATCTCATCCCCTGCACCGGCGATATTTAGGATGGATAGGGAGATGGCGGCCATTCCGGATGAAACACCCAGGGCTCCGATTCCCCCTTCTAAAAGGGCGAGACGCTTCTCCAGCACATCAACGGTCGGATTCATGATCCGCGTGTAGATGTTTCCCGGTTCTTCAAGGGCGAATAGCTTCGCTGCATGGTCACTGTTGTCGAACACGTAGGATGTCGTTTGATAGATGGGTACCGCTCTAGAGCCTGTGGTTGGGTCCGGCTCCTGGCCGCCGTGAAGAAGCAGTGTGTCGAAATCGAATGATTTTGTCATTTGTAATTCCTCCTAGAGTTTTTTGGTTTTGGATTGGTGTGGATAATTGGTTGGGTTCAGCTGCTGAATCCTTGAAGAAACTCAGCTGCTGAATTGCGACTGATATACCTAAGAAGCCAGAAGAGGATAAAATAAAAAACCCTCTTCCTAAGAAGAGGGTCTAATTGAATAGGGTCCTCCTCTTATCTTTCAGGCAGATCGCCTGCAGGAATTAGCACCTTTTCATGTGACGCCTGACGCGTACATGAAGGTTGCCGGGTTTCATCGGGCCTAGTCCCTCCACCTCTCTGGATAAGAGCATTTAATTGTCAATGTGTAAATTCATGCGTTGAGATGAATTATAAAGGGTAACCGGCCTCAACGTCAAGACCATTTTCAGAATTTTTTATTTTTTAACGGAAGCTGCAATCGCCTCGTTAAATTGAGAAATGATATCTTCCCCATCCTCGATACCTAACGATATGCGCACCACATGGGTGTTGATGCCGAGTTTTTCCTGTGCTTCTTTCGGAAGGGCACGATGAGATGTCCCGAGTGGATAAGAAACCGTTGTTTCCACTCCGGCCAGGGACGGGATGATCTTGATCCATCCAAGGGACTTGAAGAATGTACTGATATCGCAGCGGGCATCGAGTTCGATGGTGACGATCGCTCCATTTCCTTTATCGGATAGATCTGTTGGATAATAGACCCTCTTCACCTGTTCATTGGTGCGCAGTTCATCTGCAAGTGTTCCCGCGTTCTGAGCCTGGGTCCCCACCCGGAGTGCCAATGTTTTCGCCCCCCGGCATGTGAGCCATGCTTCAAATGGACTTAAGTTTGAACCGATGTTGACGACCTTCTCCCTTGCTTTATTCACAAGTTCTTCTTTTCCGACTACGACTCCCGCTGTGATATCGCTATGCCCGCCGATATACTTCGTGGCGCTGTGAGCGACCAAATCGACCCCTTCAAGGAAGGGTTGACGCAGAAATGGTGTGGCGAATGTATTATCGATCATCGTTTTCAGATTGTGCTTTTCGGCAAGAGCTACCATTCTTGAAATATCCTCTACTCGCATAAACGGATTGGTCACCGTCTCACTATAGAGAAGCTTGGTGTCGGAAGTAAGTGCAGCCTCGATTTCTTCCTCACTCGAAAAATCAACGAAGGATGTGGAAATGCCGAATGATTTCAGCTCTTCTTTCAGCATGTGGAAAGTGCCTCCGTATAAATCCTCCGCCGCAATGATGTGGTCCCCTGCCTGAACCACTGCAAGGATTCCGACGAGGATGGCCGACAAGCCGGAAGATGTGGCGACACCCGCAGGCGCTCCTTCAAGGTCTGCTACCATCTTCCCAAGCTCATCCGTGTTGGGATTACCCGTTCTGGAATAAAGATAGGGAGACTTCCCCTCATAAAAACCTTCCAGCTCCTCCAGAGACGTAAAAGAAAAAGCAGACGTCTGGTAGATCGGTGTTGTCTTACTGCGGATTTCCTCTGTTCCCTTCAGCTGACTATGTACGACCTTGGTGGTGAATTTCATTTATTGTCATCCTTCCTGAATCTATGTATTTTTAAAAGTGTATCATATTCAGAAGATTGTGAGGAGTGTGAGGTGTTGGATGCAAAAAAAAAGAACCCGTCGCATTCATGCAACAGGTTCTCATCGTCAAACGTTTTCTAAACACCCGATCAGACGATTTTCGATATCCAACGCCAATCGTTTTAATTCATCGTTATCTACCAATTCAATCAGCTTGCTCGGCTTTGCCATACCGATCTTCGTCGCTCCCTCTTCTGTATATACCGTCACTTTACAAGGCAGGAAATAGCTGACGAGCATGCTTTTTTCCAGCACCTTTTTCGCTTCGTGGGGATTACATACTTCCAGGACAACTACTTCTTCGTTAAAATCAAGCCCTTTATCCTGTAGTTTGGCGGCCAGGTCAAGATTCCACAGAACCCCGAAGCTTTCTTCTTTCAAGGCTGCTTCCACGGCTGAAACCGCATCCTTCACATTCATTGAAACTTCTTTTGTATAATGGAACATATTGATCCTCCTTTTTGAGTCATGGTTAGTTATACCTCATAGCGTATGTAATGAAACGTCCTGTCAGAGGTCCGTCCCTCCCATTATTCCATCCCTCGGACCATTTCACCCATCATTTCTTCGTTCATGGGGCCGACGATTTTGTGCTGGATGAGGCCGTTTGTATCGATCATGTAAGTGGTCGGGATCGTGAATGCCCGGTACTCGTCACCGACATCCCCTTTTTCATCCATGAGAATAGGGAAAGTGAGTTCATAGCCGTCGACAAACTCCTGGACTGCCTTCTCCCCCTCATCCTGTGAGGTCAAGTTGACGGCAAGGATTTCGACCTTTTCTTTTTTCGCGTTTTTTTCGTAATACTGTTCCATATGGGGCATTTCCGCTTTACATGGCGGGCACCAGGTGGCCCAGAAATTCAGGATCACTTTCTTGCCCTTGTAATCGGAGAGCTTGACTTCTTCACCTTCTAACGTGGTCAAGGTAAAGTCCGGTGCACGATCCCCTTTCGTGAGTCCCTGCTTGGCATCAGAAAGATCCATGGATTCCTTGGCCAACTGGGCAGCCTCTTCTCTTGCCTTTTTTTCCTGTTGATCCTGAAACAAATTAACCAGGAAGATTCCGATCAGCAGGGCAACGATTGCCAGAGCAAAATTTCGTTTATTCAATGTTCGTTTTCCACCTTCCGTAGATAAAGATTAGATAAGCCATCACGATGAGATACGTCCAGGTGACAGTGGTGAACACAAATCCTCCAGATATGGAATGGAGCAGCAGCTGAAGAAGGGTGAAGACCACCACTAATTGTATAGCCCACGTATCACGGTCATCTTCTTTTTTCGATAAAAATAAGACCAGTGCACCGTTGAGACAAAACTGGATGACCCCTGCAAGAATATCAGATTCCAGCAAGTGAACGACAAGTTCAAAGAAAACGACCGTGCTCATCCAGGCAATGACGAGACGATATACTGTGTCTACCCTTCTAACAAATATGTATAAAAGCACTGTCAGCAATCCTAACCAATACCCCCACCTGCCCCCATGGAAATAAAGGATCGTAATGGGATGTTCAATAACATTCTGAAAATCAACGACAATGACACTCAGCTTCCAGATGACCAAAAAGTAAAAAACACCATTTGAATACCAGTCGCTTGCCTTTCGATTCCAGAAGTAGAGGAAAAGAAATGTCAGAATGAACGAGGCGATGATCGCTCCCCAAGTAGATGGGAAAGTAAAGGAGCCTATGGTGTACCACCTTTCATCCATTTGTTTCTACTCCTTTCATAGAGGTTTCTTCCAACTATTTTGTACTGGTTCATTCGTACGAAATATACCCTGTTATGTATTAGTATCTTAAATTTTCATCTTTCAGGCAAGTGATTTACTCATAGTGTATCCCTTACTCTAATGATTACAGACAGTGGGGTGTTGATTTCCTGCAAAAAAGGACCCTTCTCTGAAGGATCCTTTCATATACGACGTGAAAATGGTGTTCCACCCAGTGAAGGAATCAAAATCTTAAGCTGCTTTCAAGCCTTCAAGGATGAGTATGAAGTATTTGACGGTATCTCCACCTCGTTGATTGATAATGTCGATGTCATGAAGAATCCTTTTGACCTCTTCGGTACCAACACAGTCAATAAACATCTCACTCACTCCTTCCGCAGAGTACTCGCCAATATGAGTATACTTTAATGCTGTGCGATTTCTTCTGCAGAAACTTCTTAATTGTCTTTTTATATCTGCTAACTCCAACATCATCATCCTTCGTACAGATTCAAATCCCACCAACACAAACATTTCCAGAGAAAAAACCCACCAAAAAGGCAGGCTGAATGATACTAGAAAAAAATTCGAGTTAGTATTCATTGCTTCCATTGTTTTCGGTAACCCGGCGATCATTATTTAAAAATAGAAGACCCGTGGTTTTGCGTCCTAATTTTTCAATTAGTTTGCCTTTTTCGAAAAATCACTTGAACATATTTGTCATTATACTAGAAGAATAAGGATATGAAAACAGTCTTTCTCAAACAAGTTGTTGATTTCCTTTTTTCTTATCAAGTAATAGATAGGGTAGTTAGAAGAAAGAGTTCTTTTACCCTCGCTCAAAATAGAGTAGGGTGACCTTTCTCAAGGCCACCCCCTCATCAAACCGTACGTGCCCTATTAAGGCATACGGCTTACCAATGTGATTCCGCTTAGTTCAAGATGATGCAAACTTATTCGCACAGTGTATTTTAGAAAGTCGTTGTGAAGAAAAGTATTCCTCTCCCTTTTCTTTTGCTCTCTCCAGACTTCTTTTGTATTTCTTCTTTTGCTTATCTTTCATGTATTGGAGGTAGTATTCAATACCATCTCCATACTGTTTTCCGTAATATATTTGAAAAGCAGATTTAAGACCTGTACACGCAAAGAATTCAATGTTCCATTTCGTACTCATCACCCATCCTTTTCGTTGTGAAGGATGTTTGTGAAGCATAGCGACTCTCAGCCTTCGGCGAGTGTAAGAATCTATTGCCAGTAGTTCATCTCTGAATATGTTGAAACAACAGTTCAGTCGATATCCCTTCTCTTTGAATTCTTCAATCGCTTTCCACAAGGTTAGATAGAAGTTTACCTTTCCTTGAATGATGGAGTTTACGCGTTGGTACCACGCTTCTCTGCTTAAGGTGAGTGTTTTCCTGGTGGCTCTCTTAATTTTCATTCGAAAGTCTTTCCAGGTCTCATCTTTTGGTTTGGCTAAATAGTAAGGTTTACCATCCTTCTTACGTTTTCTCCAGTGTTGGAACGTAAAACCAATAAAGTCGAAATCATCATGATTGAAATCGACAATTTTAGTCTTCTCGATAGAAATTTCCAGACCTAGTTCATCGAGTTTCTCTTTTGTGATTTGTTCGGCTTTCTTAATGTCCTCTTTGGATTTGGCGAAAAGGAGGAAGTCATCGGCATACCGTACAAATCGAATGCCGTGTAAATCAAGTGTCCAATCCAGTTCGTTCAGATAGATATTCGCTAAAAGTGGAGAAATCACTCCACCTTGAGGAGTACCTGAATCTGAGCGATGGTAGGTCCCTTCTTCCATGTATCCAGCTTTTAGCCATTTCCAAATCATGTCTAGGACTGTACCGTCCGCTACATATTTGTTTAGGACCTTCATCAGTTTCTTGTGCGGGATATTGTCAAAGAAGCCTTTGATATCGCAATCATAAATGTGATTGTATCCTTGTTCAATATTCCACATTATAATTTGTACAACTCGTTTGGCTCCGCGATTTTGACGATACCCACATGACCAATTATGAAAGATATGGTCATCGAATTTTGGTTCTAATACGTTTCGCAGAGATTGTTGAACAATCCGATCTTCGACCGTAGGAATACCGAGAGGTCTCTGTTTTCCATTCTTCTTGCGTATATAGGAGCGTCTGACAGGAGTAGGCTCATATTCTTTCGCTCTCAGTTTGCCGAGTAGATTATCTAGATTTTCATCCAGGTTCTCCTCATACTTTTCAAGAGTTACTTCGTCGATTCCACCTGAACCTTTGTTGGCTTTTACTTTCTCCCACGCACTTTTCAATTTACGGTCAAACAGTAGTTGTCCGTATACACTATGCCATTTAAGCTTTAATTCTTGATTCACTACGTATTCCACACCTTTCATTGTGTACATTCAGTTCGTTTATACCGAAGTATCGTGGTCTGTTGTCATTACACACCTTTACTTGTGTAGAGTCACAAGGTCGTTCCCCTTCCGTTCACCAGATGTTTTGTCATCTGGCTACTTCCGTACTATGAGAACGTCTGACTTCTCTATCCACATTATCCATTTCGGAATTCCTTATAGGACAATGCCCTGACGGTAAGATAGAGATCTCACGGGGTCATCGCACTTTCCTTCTGTACATACCCAGCACCATCACTTGATAAGTTGAGCTCATTCGGCTGATTCTTTGAATGAACACCTTTAAGACTTCCCATTATTTTCGCATGGTCGCCAACTTACCCAGCCGCCGTGCTTCACACTTTTTGCATTTGGGTCTGCACATCCGACTACGGGTCTCTCGATTATCCGCATCTCCTCCGAACACAATCTCACAATTATGCCCTAGATTAGTCTTCGTTAGTTGTATCAGCACTCTAACGGAAGGACTTTCACCTTCGAGACGATGAATCTTCCGGGATTCGGGAGCCGTTTATACTACGTATCGTACTCCAACCCTTAACAATTCATCTTGAGTGTGGAACACTCAAGGTGCGACTGCCCGTCGCACAAAAATCCCCCTTCCAAATAGAAGAGGGAATTTTAAACTTAAAAGTTAATATATTGACGTGGGTTTACAGCATTTGAATGCGATGCACTCCAAGAACCTCTGTAAAGTTCAAAATGTAAATGCTGTCCGAAAGAAAATCCTGTGTTACCCATGTATCCGATTTGGTCACCTTTGTTAACAGCTTGTCCAGTGCTCACTAGCGAAGAAGACATGTGAGCATACACTGTTGTGAACATTTGACCGTTGATGGAGTGAGTGATGTACACTACATTACCGTAGCTTGAGCTGTAATGGCTCTTAATGACATAACCATCTGCCGCTGCAGAGATTGGAACACTTCCTCGTGCTGCAATGTCTGTACCATAGTGGAAACGTCGCTCTCCGTTTAATGTATCCCAACCAAAGTTAGTTGTAATTGTTCCAGATGCAGGCGCTGTCCATGCTCCTGAACTTACAGGGGCACTTGGGGCTGCTGCCGGAGCTGCTGTTGCAGAAGCAGAAGAAGATCCACTGCTACTAGTTGTCGCCTGTTTCTGTGCTGCTGCACGCTTCGCTGCTTCCGCTTCTGCCTGGCGCTTACGCTCGATTTCACGCTTGCGGGCTAATTCTGCCAGACGTGCTTGTTCAGCTTGGATTTCACCTTCAAGCTGGTGCTCCATTTTAGAAAGTTCACTCGATTCTTGTTCAAGGTTTGTTTTTTCTACCTTTAAAGATGCCTGCTGAGCTTCCAGCTGTTTGAATAGCTCAGCCTTTTTAGCTTTTTGGCTATCAAGTTCTTTTTTCAAGGATTCAAGATTCGCTTTGGAAGATTCCAGATCCGAAAGTTCTTTTTCTACTTCCGCCTGCTTTTTCTCTAATTCATCTTGATCACGTTTCTGTTCATCCATGATCTTTTTGTCTGCACTTACAATGGTATTCACTGCTGTTACACGGTTGATAAAGTCTCCGAAGCTGTTTGCTCCAAGAAGTACATCAATATATTTGGCAGATCCGCCTTTTTCCTGAATGGCGCGAGCGCGTTCCTTCAAAAGCTCATTACGCTCTTCAATCTTTTTCTTTAACTCTTCAATATCCGCTTTAAGCTTATTGATTTTTGCTGTTGTATCATCAATTTCTTTTGTTTTTTCTGCAATCTTCGTTTCTGTATCTTTTAATTTCGTACCGATTTCAGCAATCTGTGATTGAATATCTTTTTGTTTGCTGATGTTTTGGTCAATTTCTGATCTTTTCTCATCGATCTTGCCGTTGATGTGTTCTTTTTTAGATGAGATGTCGTCCTGCTGTTTCTTTAAGTCCTCCACGGAGGAGTTAGCGCTAGCAGTGGTTGCTAACGTTGGTAGACTTCCGATTGTTAATGCTGCTGCAATAGATAATGAAATAAAATACTTCTTGTTCAAGCGGCATGCTCCTTTCAGCTTCTATCAACCTATCAAATTTTACACTTTTAAGAACTTACGTACAGACATAAAGCTTCCCCAAGCCCCAATCAGGCAACCCATTAATAGAATCAATCCGTTTACTTGATAGATAAAGGGGGTAAAATCTAATATCTGAATAAAATTGTTTTGTAGTTTTGGTTTAATAAATCCATAGGCATAGTAATAACCTGACGTTACAAGAGCGATCGGGATAATAGAACCTAAAATTCCAAGCCATAAACCTTCTAATATGAATGGCCAGCGTACAAACCAGTTGGTTGCACCCACGAGTTTCATTATCTCGATTTCCCTTCTTCTAGCGACAATGGTGATTTTGATTGTATTTGAAATGAGGAACATCGCCGTAAACAACAGACCGATGATCAATACAAGTCCAACGTTTCGACTCATTTCCAGTACATTGAATAATTTTTCAATCTTTGCTTCACCGTATAGGGCTTCATTGACACCTTCGAACTTACTGATTTGACCAGCGATTTTACCGGTCTCCCTTGGATTGTCTGCTTTTACGATAAACACATCATATAATGGGTTATCTTGTTCAAATAATCTGAAATCGTCTCCCAAATCCTTGACAAGATTCTGAAGTTCTTCTTCTTTGGAAGAATACTCAACTGATTCCACACCACTTATATTTTGTATCTTCTTTTCTATTTGATCTGTTTGGGATTGTTCAGTCCCAATTTCAAGTAATACCCGCACTTCAACGTCTTTCTCAATATCGGTTGCTACCTTGTTCATGTTTAGCATTAAAACGATAAACACACCAACAAGTAGTAATGTCACGGTAACGGCACTCACTGATGCGAATGTCATCCAGCCGTTTCGTGCGATGCTTTTGAAGCTTTCTCTAAGATGACGGCCATACGTTCTAGCTTTCATAACCGTAATCACCTCGCTGTTCGTCCCGGACAATGCGGCCATTTTCAATGGCGATTACCCGATGCTTGATCGTATTCACGATTTCCCGGTTATGTGTAGCCATGATCACCGTGGTTCCACGGTTGCTGATTTCTTCAAAAATGTTCATAATATCCCATGATGTTTCGGGATCAAGGTTTCCTGTAGGTTCATCCGCGATTACCAGCTTCGGAGTATTCACAATGGATCGAGCAATCGATACACGTTGTTGTTCCCCACCGGAAAGCTCATTTGGCAGCATTCTTGCTTTATGCTTTAACCCTACCAGGTCCAGTACTTCCATGACTCTTTTCTTAATTTGCTTTGGATGTTCTTCTATTACTTCAAGTGCGAAGGCAATGTTTTCATAGATTGTCAGCGATGGTAACAGCTTGAAATCTTGGAATACAACCCCCACGTTTCTTCTTAAATATGGAACTCTACTATTTTTTATTTTTGCGAGATTGATACCATTTACAACGATATCTCCTTTGGAAGGACGTTCTTCGCGATACATCATTTTAATAAAAGTAGACTTCCCGGCACCACTCGGCCCCACAACATAAACAAACTCGCCTTGCTTAATGTGGACGTTAAAACCATTTGCAGCCATGACACCGTTGTTGTACTGCTTGTAGACGTCTTTCATTTCTATCATTTTAAAATCACCTAATTTGTATTATGTAGTTACCCTCTTGGCTGTTATCGACATATGTACACGGCACGTAACCAAAGTCGTCTTTATCACCATTAGACAAAAATTGGTGAAAAACCTCGAATTACGCTTCCGAAAATTATTATAACATCTCTTTATAGTAAGTTAAGGATAAAAATTATTACATTTACATTTCAGAACCTAAAAAAATGTGAATTTATTACCTGTTTTGTTGTCGATTTTACCTATAATCAGATAAATTTATAGTTCTTTTTATCTAGTATCTGGTACTAGTACCAGATACTTACATACGAGGTTCTTGTCATGACAAATACTAAGATGATGGTAATCTGATGAAGTTACTAGGTTATAAGTCTGCTTGTTAGAGGAAATTACAAATAACGGATTTCATGCGAAAAATTTCTGTAACAAAGACTTAAAGAAGGAACCGAAAAAGTCTGTGGATATTTACTAGGTTGAGGGTTGTCTTTAAAAAACCTTTAGATTTTAATATCCAATTGACTTAGTTCTCGTCAAAAAATAAAAGAAGAATCCAATATTGGATTCTTCACCCGATCTTATTTCTTCTTCGATAACCATTCAGCCACTGCGTCTGCTTCCTCACCTTCAATGAGTCCAGGAGGCATTTGGCCTTTACCATTTTTAATCGTTTCTCGGATTTCATCTTTGCTTAGTTCAGCACCGATATTTTTCAGGGCCGGTCCCATTCCGCCTTCAAGGTTCCCACCATGGCAGCTGGTGCACTTATTATTTACGATTTTTTCAGGGTCTACTCCACCGGAGCTTGTTTCTGTACTGTCGCTGCCGTCTCCACCGCAGGCTGCAAGTAACAATGAAGCGCCAAAAAGAACACCAAGTAGCTTTTTCTTCATTTATTATCCCCCTAGGAATCCATTTTCAGAGTCGCGGATGTGAGGTCCGTCCCTCCCTTACATAATTATACCAAGTTTAAACCCGTTTGAAACCTTCCCCGAGAACTTCCGAAGCGTCCATTGTGACGACGAATGCAGCGGGGTCAATGGTTTTGACCAGTTGTTTCAGTTTTGTGAATTCTGTCTGGTCCACGACACACATGAGGATCGGGCGCTCATCATCCGTGTAACCACCGTATGCTGATAGTTTTGTCACTCCACGGTCAATTTTATTCAGAATTCCTTCACGAACTTCTTCCTGGCGGGTAGTGATGATCAGCGCCATTTTGGATCTGCTTATACCAACCTGAACCAGATCAATGGTTTTACTTGTTACGTACAACCCGATCAAGGCATATAATCCACGTTCGATATCATAGACAATGGCTGCGGACAGGACAATCATGCCGTCGATCATGGCCACACATGTTCCGAGTGAGAACCCTGTGAACTTATTGACGATTTGGGCGGCAAGGTCCGTCCCTCCAGTGGAAGCTCTTCCACGAAAGACGATTCCTAACCCAAGTCCTACCCCTATCCCTCCGAAAAGGGCTCCAAGCAGGGGATCTTCCGTCCAAGGTTTCCAGTCCTCGGTCAAGAATACGACTAGTGGTAAAAACACCGTGCCGATGGCTGTCTTAACTCCGAATTGAAGACCCAGGAAGATCAGTCCGGCTATGAATAATGGAATATTGAAAGCCCACTGAACGAATGCAGGCTTCCAGTCAAACAATCCATTCAAAATCGTCGATATCCCGCTCACCCCTCCTGAAGCTACTTCATTCGGAAGTAAGAAAACATTAAACGCAATGGCCACAATTGTTGACCCAAACACAACAAACAAATACTCTAACAACTTTTCTTTCCGCGGATTAAATGCCTGCTCGCGACGCCTTTCCTTCAAACCCATCCAGTACGACTCCTTTAGCCTATGTATTAATAGTATGAGTACAAACCCTTCCTTTGATGCAACTCTCCTCGAGGGACGGACCTTTAATAGGCGCGTGTTGTTTGTGAAAGAGTATACATGTGCATCCAAAAAAAGTAGCACTTCTATTTTTATTGATGACGATGATATTAAGGGTGATACCTCCCTTGAATCCCTCTGTATCAACCTTTGAGAGTATAGCATGGGTGCCTAAAGGTGTAAATAACAGTTCAATAACGTGTTAAAGCATTAATGAGGTGAGGTTGAGGGACGGACCTTCGCTGGGGGCGAAACATTGGCTCTATTGTGCTGATTAGAGGTCCGTCCCTCAAAAAGATTAAAAAAACTGACCTCACCAGTGGTTGGCGAGGTCAGTTTTTTTATCGTGTATTATTTTATTTTGGATCGCAGGTAGGCGTTGATGAATGTATCGATGTCGCCGTCCATGACGCCTTGTACGTTTCCTGATTCTGTGTTGGTTCTGTGGTCTTTGACCATGGAATAAGGATGGAAGACGTAGGAACGAATCTGGCTTCCCCATCCGATTTCCTTTTGCTCTCCACGGATTTCAGCAAGTTCCTGCTCCTGCTCTTCGATCCGCTTCTGGTAGAGCTTCGCTTTCAGCATTTTCATCGCTGACTCACGGTTCTTGATTTGAGAACGCTCCGATTGACATGTTACCACGACGTTGGTCGGTAAGTGAGTAATACGGACAGCTGAGTCGGTCGTATTGATGTGCTGACCGCCGGCTCCACTTGCACGGTACGTATCGATTTTCAGATCTTCAGTACGGATGTCGATTTCAATTTCTTCATTAAACTCTGGCATCACTTCGCAAGACACGAAGGAAGTGTGACGACGGCCCGATGAATCGAACGGTGAAATACGAACAAGACGGTGTACGCCTTTTTCGGCTTTTAGATAACCGTATGCGTTGTGACCCTTGATCGCTAACGTTACACTCTTGATTCCCGCTTCATCTCCTGGAAGGTAATCAAGGGTTTCCACCTTGAATCCGCGTTTTTCACCCCAACGTGTGTACATGCGGAGAAGCATGGAACCCCAATCCTGGGACTCGGTTCCTCCTGCACCGGGATGCAGTTCAAGGATCGCATTGTTTTTATCGTGTTCTTCGCTTAGAAGAAGCTGCAGCTCGTAGTCATTTAAACGTTTAATCAAGTCAGCAAGCTCTTCTTCCATATCCTTTTGCAGTTCTTCGTCCGGTTCTTCTTTGACCAGCTCAAGGGTCAATTCGAGGTTTTCCTGAGATTCAAGCAATGATTTGTATTCATTGACAAGTTCCTTCAAGCCGTTTCCTTCATTGATCAGCCCTTGTGCTGTTTGCTGGTCATCCCAGAAGTCGGGCTGGACCATGATTTCGTCAAGTTCCTGGATTCTGGCCTCTTTGTTTTCTAAGTCAAAGAGACCCCCTGAAGTCCGCTAATGTTTTAGCTGATTTTTCTAATTCTGCTCTGATTTCTGATAGTTCCATGTGTGGTCACCTCTATAGTTATTTGGGTTGTTGTGATTTTGTTTTTGTTTGTACCTGGTACATTATATCAGTTTTGTACCAGGTACAATCTCTGTCAATTGTACCTGGTACAAAAAAGCCTACATACTACACCTATAAAAAACGGAAAAGTACCTGGGATTTATTTTAGCAAAATAAGTCCCAGGTATCATCTTCAAATCGTAAATATTATCCTGTTATGCCGTGGCAGTGTTTGTATTTTTTGCCGCTTCCGCATGGGCATGGGTCGTTGCGTCCGACGTCTGCTTGTTTGCGGACTGGTTGTTTTTTGGCTTTTGCTCCGTCTTCTTTCGGGTTGACCGCTTGGCCTTTGGCTACTTCCTGGCGTTCCAGGTTGTTGCGGATTTCCGCTTTCATGACGTATTTTGCCACATCTTCTTCGATGGCGAGTACCATGCTTTCGAACATGGCAAATCCTTCATGCTGGTACTCACGCAGTGGATCGTTCTGTCCGTATGCACGGAGGTGGATACCCTGACGAAGCTGATCCATGGCATCGATGTGATCAATCCATTTCGTATCAACTGCGCGAAGCAGGATGACCTTTTCAAACTCACGCATCTGCTCCGGTGTCAGCTGCTCTTCTTTTTCATTGTAACGATGCTGCACATCTTCAAAAATGAGAGCCATCATTTCATCGGCTTCTTTGCCACGAAGATCGTCGACTGTGACGTCATTTTCCGGTAGAAGGTTGGCGTTGACGTAATCAACTATACCTTGAAGATTCCAATGTTCCATTTCTTCTTCTGCCGTATGAGCCGCTACTTGACGTTCAATGACTGATTTGATCATGCCTTCAACGATGTCTCGAAGGTTTTCAGAGTCGATGACTTCATTACGCTGCTTGTAGATGATTTCACGCTGTTGACGCAGGACATCATCATATTGAAGAAGCTGCTTACGAGCGTCGAAGTTGTTACCTTCCACTCGTTTTTGAGCCGATTCTACAGCACGGCTGACCATTTTACTTTGAATCGGCTGGGAATCATCCATTCCAAGGCGTTCCATCATGCTCTTCATATTGTCAGAGCCGAACCTTCGCATCAATTCATCTTCCATTGAAAGATAGAATTGAGTAACCCCTGGATCTCCCTGACGTCCGGAACGTCCACGAAGTTGATTATCAATACGGCGTGATTCGTGACGCTCCGTACCGATGACTGCAAGACCGCCAACATCGATGACGCCTTCGCCAAGTTTGATATCCGTACCACGACCGGCCATATTCGTCGCGATCGTAACAGCACCAGGCTGACCAGCTTCTAAAATAATTTCCGCTTCACGGCCATGGTTTTTCGCATTCAAGACGTTATGGCGAACGCCTTTTTTCGTGAGGAGCTTAGAAATCAATTCTGACGTTTCAACGGCAACCGTACCGACCAGTATAGGCTGTCCTTTTTCATGACGCTCTTTAATGTCTTCAACTACGGCGTTGAACTTCCCTTCGATGGACGCGTAAATTAAATCAGCACGGTCATCACGAACGATTGGTCTATTTGTAGGAATGACAATAACGTTCATATTGTAGATATTACGGAACTCTTCTTCTTCCGTCTTCGCTGTACCGGTCATACCGGACAGTTTTTCGTACATACGGAAGTAGTTCTGGAACGTGATCGTTGCCATGGTCATGCTTTCATTCTGAATTTCAAGGCCTTCTTTAGCTTCGATTGATTGGTGAAGTCCATCACTGTAACGGCGTCCCTTCATCAAGCGACCCGTGAAGGAGTCAACGATGATGATTTCGCCTTCCTGAACCACATAATCCACATCACGATGCATACTTACGTGGGCTTTTAATGCCTGGTTGATGTGGTGGTTAAGGGTTACGTGTGAAATATCGAACAGGTTCTCAATATGGAAGGCTCTTTCTACCTTGCTGATTCCGTCTTCCGTTAATTGAACACCCTTTGTTTTTTCATCATATGTGTAATCTTCTTCTTTTTTCAGAGTACGGACCACAGCATTCGCCTGAATGTAAAGCTGAGGCGTGCGCTGGGCGTTACCTGAAATGATCAATGGTGTACGTGCTTCATCAATCAAGATGGAGTCGACCTCATCGATGACGGCAAAATGAAGGCTGCGCTGAACCATTTGGTCTTTGTACAGAACCATGTTATCACGAAGGTAATCGAAGCCGAATTCGTTATTCGTACCGTATGTGATGTCTGCAGAATAAGCTTCACGTTTTTCATCTTTAGACATTGAGTTGAGATTGAGCCCTACAGTCAGTCCTAAGAAATTGTAGAGTTTACCCATTTCCTCAGCATCACGGCTGGCCAAATAGTCGTTGACTGTGATAACGTGAACGCCTTTTCCCGTGATGGCATTTAAGTAAACAGGCATTGTCGCCGTCAGGGTTTTACCTTCACCGGTTTTCATCTCGGAAATGTTCCCGCCGTGAAGGGAAACACCACCCATGAGCTGAACGCGGTAAGGATATAAACCAAGAACCCGGCGGGCCGCTTCCCGTACGACTGCAAATGCTTCTACGAGCATGTCCTCAAGATCTTCACCCTTTTGATAACGCTCTTTGAAACGCTCCGTTCTTTCACGGATTTCATCATCCGTGAGACGCTCCATATCGGGACCTAATTCTTCTATTTGATCGGCCAGTTTCTCCAGCCTCTTTAATTCTCTTTTATTCGCATCGAACACTTTATTTAATAGACCAAGCATGTATAAACGCTCCTTTATCTGTGTTGGAATGAGAGCCAAACGTCACCAGTATACCGAAAGTAAATGAGATTCCCATGAGAAATATGTGAATTCTCTGTAAAAAATAAGTAGAATCACTTCACATCACTCTACTTAAAATTCGCTACTAAAACCAATTATCCTCCCACACAAACACGATATTTTCCCTATCAATCTTACCACTATCCCATATCGGTTACAACTTAAGGCTTTGAGGGACGGACCTCCCTATTGCTGTCCTTTGGAGAAATGAATGCTTTCATATCAAGCTTTCTTTCCTTATTGGTCATGATTTGGGAGGTCCGTCCCTCAAAAAAAGCCGCCTTTATCAGACGACTTTCGTAGGATGCGTATTCAGTTAGGTTTAGGCGTTGGTTGCTTTCAGGAGTTCACTGACGGTGTCCTGGTAGCTTTCCCAGATTTGCTTGCTTCGTCTTGAGATGCTGTTAGCAGAGACATCGAAGTATTCCGCAAGTTCCTTTTGAACGTGGCGGATACTGATTTCGTCGATGTTTTTCGCCATGTCGACCATAGCTCCCGAGTAGATTTTCGGGTTGCGGATCGTTGGACGTTCTGTGTAGAAGTATTTTTCCAATACGGCTACTAGCAGTTCACTTTCCTTTTTGTCTTCCCCTTTTTCAGTCAGGAAGGTTTGAAGAGAGGTGATCGCTTCGTTGTATTCCGGCGTCTTCCAGATTTCGACTCCTTCAATGGAATCCTCGGTGTTTTCTTCTTCATCATTGTCTCCATTAACATCGGCAGATTTAGATGCTGCTTTTCCGGCCTTCTTCTTCTCCGCACTGTAAAGGACGAATCCGACATCCGCGATTTCCAGGTACTGACCTGATAAGTAATCATGGAGAGTTTCAAGCTCACCCTGTTCGAAACGGATCTTCACTAACTCCATCGCAGCTTTTTCAATCGCTGGATAAATGAAGTATTGAGCAAACGGAAGATATTTCTCCCCGTTCGGCAATAGTAATCCCAGGAAGAAGCTGTTCTCTTCAAGCTTACCGAATTTTTCCGTCACGATAAGGGTATCTCCCGTGATGGCTTCACCGACACGCAATGTATTGTCATCAAGCTTCTCTACCGTACCAGCTGTCACCCTTACATTCTTCCACGATTCCAATACCTCAGCTGTCTGTGGTCGAGTCACCGTGCTCAGCTGCTTATCGACAAATCGTTCGATCAAACGAACACCGTCAGCATCCTTCTGAGTCGCTCCGTACCAGCTGACAAATGCCATTTCATATATATCGGGATCTGCCTGCATCAAATCCATCTTGGACAGATAGTGATGGTAGGATTCTTCCATCTCGGCAGACTGGGCCGTAGCGATGAAATCATAAAGCTGTGCCTGCAGCACATCCAACTCCTGACTCACCAGCGTATCTATATTCACAACGTTTTCACAGCATTTCTTATATTTCTTTCCACTGCCACATGGGCATGGTTCATTTCTTCCGACTGTACTCATGTTTGTATTTACCTCCAACTTCTCTGAGTCCCGTACACAAAGGTTCATTATATAACATTTCAGCCAAGCATTAAACTGTTTTAAAACAAGAAAAAAGAACCAATCACTTTCCGACTGGTTCTTTTTACAATTATCTTCCTTGTTTTTTCATATAATCCAAGACATCCAAATCGATATAATTCTCCTCCTGCTCACGCATTTCAAAGTTTTCCGTGTGGAGGTAGTCTTTCAAATTCTGATGGAGGGACTGCTTTTCTTTCGCATAGCCAAGACGGGTGAGTTCACGTTCCACTTCATCCTGAATATCACCTTCAAGAAGCACCACCCTGCCGACATCCGACTCTTTAAAATACAGCTGGTGCAAATGATAGATCCGCTTCAATTCCTTAATAGGTGATGCGTGATCGTCGACCCTCAGATCAATATACCGATCATTGAACCCGCCGTATCCCCCTCTTTCTTTTACGACTAAAAGGGCAGCGGACTGCATGCCGCGGGAATCACCGCCTGCTTCCTGGCCGGCATCGAGGGCGTGGAGCAGCCTTTCAGCCAATGATCCAGTGGTGGACTCAAAGGTTTCTGCCATCGCCTTCACGGTTTGATCGTCTACTAAAATATTCCCCTGAGCTGCAAAATGCTTTCCTGTCTGTCCACCTGCCCATTCATAGCAGCCTTCACCGGTAAAAGTGGCGGGGTTGCCACACGCATCGATCAATCCCACCTGGCGCAACGGGCGCTCCGGGTCATCCTTTGTGATGATATCAAGTGCCTCTTCCGCCGTCTTGCCTTCCTCCATCAGTTGAAGCGCCTGCGGGCCGTAAGAAGTATTGGCGTACGACTGGGTCGCCACCGCCCCGACTCCCGCTTTCGCAAACGGAACAACCGATCCAACTCCAAGGAACTTGGACTGGACTGCAATCCCCCATTCTTTCTCTTCCGGGTCAAAGCCTACAATGGAATACGTCATGGTGAATTCCTCCTTTAGATTAAAGCGTCAAGTTAAAAAACCCTTATTTTATACTATCAAGATTCGACAAAAGGAAAATAAATCCTTCTTTTATGAAAAATCCTGTAGTCCAGGAGACTACAGGATTTAAGGTTATTCAGATTAGTTTGTTTCAATTAAGCCGTACTTGCCATCACGACGCTTGTACACAATGTTCGTTGCGTTTGTTTCTGCGTCTGTGAAGATGAAGAATGTGTGACCCAGCATATTCATCTGCAGGATCGCTTCTTCGCTGTCCATCGGTTTAAGATTGAACTGCTTTGTTCTTACTACTTCCGTATCGTCCTCTTCCTCCAGTTCAACAGCAGCTGCGCCGTTAGGAGAAACATGATTCAAATCTTCCTGAGCCGCGAAGAACTCCTTCGGGCTGCCCTTTTCACGCATCTTACGGTTCACTCTTGTCTTATGCTTGCGAATTTGACGCTCCAATTTATCTACTATCAGATCAATGGCCGCATACATATCTGCGTTGCGTTCCTCTGCACGTAGAACTAATTGCGGCATTGGAATAGTCACTTCAGTTTTCGTATTTTTATCAGGATACACTTTTAAATTAACATGTACATTTGCATCAGGAGTTTCATTAAAGTAACGGTCTAACTTACCAATCTTCTTCTCCACGTGTTCGCGAATCGCTGGAGTTACCTCAATGTTCTCGCCTCGAATGTTGTAGTTCAACATGTAAACTCCTCCTTTTAAAAATAAAGCTATGTTTATATATTCTCCATTCCCTTGATTATTCCTTCTTAAACATTCTAAATTTTTTGTCAATTTTTCGTGAAGTTTGTAAAGTGATGTCGAAAGTGTTGGTGTGACGGGAGTGGAGAGTGGTTAAGAGTGAGGTGGTGGTTGCCTGTGTTTTGAGTTCACCTGGCACTCTTTGTAGTATTATTATCTCTCTTTTTTGGGGGATTAAACGGTGGGAATTGTGAGGTTTTGTGGAGAGTTTGGGTCGGAATTGTGAATGTGGTTATTAACGGGAGACAATAACTAGATTTTGTACCTGGTACAGATGATGCGGATTGTACCTGGTACATTCGGGTGTAGTTGTACCTGGTACAATCTAGTAGTAAATGTACCAGGTACAAAAATGAAATCAAGATTTTAAAAGAGGTTGGTCCCAATCCTTGATTCTAAATTTCGTTTCTACATAAAATTTATACTTCTCATGTGGGTAATCCCCAAGATTTGAAAGAATCTTTTGACTATCAATAATTGACTTGAAACCTGGAGTTATATAGCTTTTATAGCTGCTCCAATGATAGTCTTCAGGCTTCTTGGAGTAATTCGACTTTACCGGATCCAAATGAATATAACTGCTCGTATCTATCAACTGCTTAGAGTTTTTAATTAGTTTGGCAAAGTACCGATCCTGAAACACATGTCCTATATAATGATATTTTCGGTTAAAGTACCTAGCATAAATGGAGTGAGTGTAATGGATAACGTCTGAAGGAGAATCATTTAGTGTTCCAATAATGAGATGAACATGATTGGGCATGAGGCAATAGGAGTGAAGAAGGAATGGGGTTCTTTCTTTAGCTCTTTGAATTAATGATAAATAATGTAGATAGTCTTTTCTATCTCTAAATAGATTGTTTTTTCTGTTTCCACGGGCAGTTATGTGATAAATGGCTCCAGGGTACCAGATTCTAAGATTTCTTGTCATATACTCTTCCTTTCCAAGATAAAGGTACAAGTATTCTAATTCGACATAATTCGAAAAACTCCTGCTTAAATGAGTTTCATTGAGTGAGATGGGAAGTTTAGATTTGTACCTGGTACACATGAGCCTATTTGTACCAGGTACATTTACTGCCTTTTGTACCAGGTACAGATGATATTAATTGTACCTGGTACAAAAACAATCTACTAAACATCCACATCCCGCCTCCCAAAACTCCACCAAGCCAATCCACCAAACCCAACCAAATAAACCACAATCACCCCAACCGAAAACCAAAACGTCATTCCTTCAAACGGCGGAGTCCCAAAGAAATACTGCTGCAAATCAGTATTCGCAAACAGCAGATATCTTCCCCACTCCAACCCCTGCTCGTTCATCAGGATCAACAGCGTCCCGGTAGAAAAGGTCAGAAAAATAGTAGAACCAATCGCAAACGAACTGCTTCTCGTTACTACAGAAAAGGTAACAGCAAACGAACAAACCACCAACATTTCTATGAATCTCAGTACGTAAGCACCTGCTACAATAAAAAAATTCTCGTTCAAATCAAAGAAACTATCATAAAACCACAGTGAACCGAGCACGGCGGAAAATAAAGAAATGAGAGGCTGTTAAAACAGTGGCGATGACTAGCACGGTTATGTATTTTGAAAGAAGAATTTTCACACGGCTAATAGGACGGATTAGCAATAGCTTGATGGTGCCAGACGAGAATTCACTTGAAACGATATCCCCGGCTATGATCAGAGTGAAGAGTTGAATGATCATCAGGAGATTAGAGCTGATCCGCATATACTCCCAAAATGAAAATTGGATGCCGTCAAAGAGCAGATAGACAAAAAGGGACGCGATGGAATCGATGAACACGATGAGTGCCAGTGAAATCCACATACGCGGTCGGAAGATTTGTTTTATGAGTTCATTGGTGATTAAATTCATCATGTTTTCTTCATCCATTCTGAACTTGATTGGCCAGTCTCTTGGGTGCAGCAATCAAATAACCCTCACGAATCAGTCCTTTTATGGCTTGCCAGCCAGCTTCCTCTACCTCAACCAGCACCCAGCCATGTCGACCTATGTACGGGGCTTTGATATAACCTGGCTGTTCGAGGAGGATTTCATGGTTAGCAGGGAGCGTTTTAATCGATAAGGTCTCCCCGATGATGACAAACGGTTTGTCCTTCACGCGGAAGGATACATGTCCAAACCCATCTAAATGTTCATGAACCTTAGGGTAGCGAAGGCAGAATCTTCTATTCTCATCTATTACACTAGCTTTCATACCGGCATCTCCCAGCATTTTACTATTATTATAGCATGAGAGTTTTTGGAAAAAGAAAAAAGCCTCTGGGATTCGAGACTTAGTGTGTTAGATATGGGTTTAGTTCGGTTTCAATCGTTGCTTTCCAGGCAGAAAAGGCTGGGGACAGGTTTTCCTGAACGATACTTTGTTTGAATGCGCTGTTATCCAATTGTCCATCTAGTTTCCACGCCTGATCCGTCACGGTATCAAATCCGGTTAAAGCATTTTGAATACCTTCCTCATCAAATGGTTCTTTCAACAAGAGATTGCTTTCTGAAATCTGACCAATGGCCATGAAGACTTCTGGAAGGACCTGATCCCCTTCAGTTTTACTTAAATCCGTGAAGCTTGCTTCCACATAGTTCAGCGCTTCTTCGATTGTGTCGAGCATCCCTACGTATTGGCTGACCAATTCATACTGTTTTTCGCCTAGTTTCATTGTCAAAGAAGCACCTATTTCTTTTTATCGTAAAACATTCCATCGTATTGTAAGGATCCGTATGGGTTTGAATATTTTTGAGCAGACGTTTTCTTCTTGGTCAAGCCGTTTATATCTCGCTTGATTTCAAGACGCAACTGAGCTAGCTGCCGATCGATTTGCCCGTTCCAGCCAATCATCTGCTTGCCAAGTTCCTGCTCCCCCTGCGTATAAGGAGGCTTGATGGTGCCAAGTACGCTCTGCCTTTTTTCTAAAAGAGATTCAACTTCCTCAATCGCGGATTCCCGGTTTTCATCATTCACCTGTTCCAATGCTTCTTTCAATTGCTTCGTGATGGTATAGCACAGAAGAACCGAGCTCATTAGGCCTGTCCACCTTGTCCGGCATGCTGCTTCTGGCGGTTCAGTTGAATGACCTTTTTCCATGTGTCACGGAAATCAGTGATGAGACCCTCTACTTCTTCTAAAATCGTCACATCATTTTTGATATTGGCTTCTGATAAGCGACGGTTGATGTAGTCGTATAGTGACATGAGGTTTTGAGAGACTTTTAGATCCGTGTTCAATGTGACCATCAGCTCGTTCACGATGGCTTGTGTCTTTTGGATATTGGTATTTTTCAGTTCAATATTTTTATCTTCAATCGCCTTTTTCGCGATATGAATAAATTTCAGGCTTCCGTTATAGAGCATAAGGGTGAGTTCACCTGGTGATGCGGTGTTGACCGAATTGTTCTGGTATGCTGCATACGGGTTGTTGATGGCCATAGTGACCCTCCTTTAAGGATGATTAACCGCCGAATTGGTTCATGAGAAACATGGATTGTTGGTTGGAACGCTGGATGGCTTTTTCCATGGCGGTGAATTGGCGCCAGTAGCGGTCTTCGACTTGGATCAGCCGGTCCTCAAATCGGTCCATTTGGCTGTCCATGTTATTTAGTAAACGGCCCAGTGTAAATGTATTATTGGTGCTCGAAGCTTTCCCTGCTTTTTGCTCGATGCTGTCCATTGTGTCTTTCAACGTATCACGTAAACGACGCGCGATCCCCTGTTCATTTGACGTCGCACCATCTTTAGCAAAAATCTCATAAATCGCATTCGGGTCTTTGGAAATCGCTTCTTTCAGTTTATTTTCATCAATAATCAGCTTTCCACGATCAAGGTAATTACTTGATGTTTCGATACCGATTTGAGCTAACTGACTAATTCCTGATGTGCCACCAGATATTGGTGAGTAAAGATCTGTTCTCATTTTGTTGAGACCAGATGTCAGAACAGAATCGTTTCGCAGAGTACCGCTTCGGGACTTTTCTTCCCATAGTTCGATTTCTTTTTCTTCCATTGACTCTTTTTGTTCCGCAGTCAAGGGTTGGAAGTCACGGTATTTCCTTTCGTTTACTTCACCGTTTACTTTTTCGATGAGTTTGTTGTATTCGTCGACGAATTTGACGATTTTATCCAGGATTTTGTCGGTGTCGGGTTGTGAAGCAAAAGTTACATTTGTGTTTGATGCATTCTTCAAGGTCAGTTCAAAACCATTGATGGTAAACGTGTTGGAGGACCGTTCAGTTGCCATTCCGTTGTATGTAAATTTGGCATTTTCTCCGATGGAACCTTTATTATTTATGAGAGCAGTATCATTGTCTGCATCGAGGTTTAAATGCGAAGTAAATAAAGCCCCTTGCAGTTCTATTTCCGGACCGGTGGAATTGCTGCCGGTATTCTTACTCATAACAGACATTTGTTTCGTTTGTTGATCATAAAACATGGTTACCCCGGTCTGGGCATTAATCTTCGCAATCAGACTGTCTAACGTCTCATCTTCAGCTGTGAATTTAATTTCAGTAAAATCAGCCGCCATTGTTCCGTCTGCTTTGATTGCCTTCACTTTAATACTTTGCTCACCAGTCATGCCGAACGACTCACTCAATTTTTTCTTAGGATCAAATGCTCCCCCGCCAGACTGAGTAATAGCCGAACTATACATAGTAGCAGCAGTAGCCAGCTTCTCCACCTTTAATGTTCCGGTGAAATCCGTAGTTGAATTGATGTTTTTAACCGAAACTTCATTCGGATTTGAGACCGTAATCGTCTTCTGCGTATACGTCCCCTGCTTCATCACACCGTCAAAAATATTATTACTAAATTCAAACATCATCTTATTCAAATCCCGGTAATCATCACGCTGCCATTCAAGGTATTGCTTCTTCTGTTCCAGTTTATTTAAAGGAATTCGTTCCGCCTTCATTAAATCCTTTATGATTTGATCCGTGTCCATACCACTGGCAAGTCCACCAATTCGCATATCAGCCATATGTATCTCCTTCCATTAAACCTTCTTATCGACCATAAAACCAACAAATTCCGTCATTGCGGCATGCATATCAAGAATTCTCTTTGCCGGTATTTCCTTCACTATCTCCTGCGTACGATCATCGACAATCGTCACATAGTATTCTTTTAATTTATCATGAAATTCAAATTTGAGGTGTGTGTTCGAAGTGGACATAAACTCATTCATCCCATGAACGACATCTTCCATTTTTTCTTTGGTGACAGGTTCTTTTGCTGTTGTTTCTTCATGGTGTCGTTCCTGTGCTTGAATTTGTTTCACTTCTTCGCTTGTTTGATTCTCTAATCTAGTAAATGATTGTACTCCTGAAACTCCGCCTGTCACTTTATCAATCATCTTCTGATCCTCCTAGTGGTCATATAAGTAGTATCGGAGAAATTACTTAGGAAGTTTAGTAGAATATTAAACAATATTGTTATTTACACTTTTGATTGATACACAAAGACAGAATACTATGAACTGTTAGTTTTTGAACATTCCCATCGACTTAGCCAATAGATAATTCTAAACTTAAACATATATAAACTACCGGTCTAGAATCCCTTGCCTCAGCTTGTGGACCATCTACTCAGAGCTTAATAATAGCTCTTAGGTTATCTATTTTTTATTAGTCCCACCCCAAAAACTTTTCAAAAGATTCGTGGTTCCAACCTTGTATATAAGCGCCACCTTCCGTGCAATTCCAAAATTCAATGTCCTCCTTGTTCCCTATATAAACTTCAAACCACTCTAAATAAATTGATAAGTTCTTAGGAGTGTGTACAAAACCATCTTGATAGAAATTGGGTACTTTCCTCAAGAATGCTAAATCAGAAATTTCCCGTGAAGCATGTGTGAAATTAGCATGACTTTTATTATTTGTATAAGCTAAATCCTGACCAATTAGCGCAATTCTTCTAGCCCCTAAAAATATCATTAAATCAAGTAAACATGTAGCCACAGACCCCCCCGTTTGTATTAATGGCTCATTCCTTAAAATCGCTTGATCTTCGGCCCGATTATATCCCTCTTGCCAAACAATATATCTTTGACCCTTAAAACTAGAAACAGCACCATGATTAGCTGTACTTAAATAAAACAGGGAAGTCTGCAAAGTGTTACAACCTTCAAATTGTTCTTGTATTAAGTCACTAGGATCAGAAATCATAACAAAATCGGGAATTATCCCCTTTTTGACTAAAGGTTTATAAGCAGTTCCTACAGCACCAATGCAATGTTTATTACTTTTTGAAGCATCCTGTAAATAATCTAGTTGTTTTGTTAAAGAAGGTCCCGCCGATACTAAAATCATTGAATCTTGTTGTGGCTTTACGTATTCTCCAATACCTTTATCATTCTGCTTTAAATTCAAATCAAAATTCTTTTGAAAATCTTCATTTTGATCAATAATTGTCCGTTCTTGAATAATATAATTTTCTAATTTGTTCCTTATTTTTAAAAAAATTCTAGAAAATATTTTCAAAGCAGGCTGATAAATTATCATATCTTTATTAATAGTTAATGCGAAGTATTCTAAATCTCTTTGTTCTTTGATGGAGCGGTATTCAACTCTTTCATCTGAGATTAAATCATCAACTAAGCCACTCTTTAAAATCCAATCGGTAAAGTGGTCATTAAAATCAAAGATAATAATCTTTTTGATGTGGGGCAATTCTTTCAGCATGACCCGGATATGATGTCCAACACCGATTCCAAGAACCACTTGTATCGCCCGCTTTAACTTTTGTGGGTCGATGCCTTCAAACCATTTTTCCGCTTCAAAAACTGGATCATACTTGCTATGTAAATAGAATGCTTCTGTTTCCTTAGTTACTAAAACAGTAGGTTTAGTTCTTGTCGATATTTCTTGAAATTTCACCTAATATCACCTAGAAAGTTCACTTTCTTTTCCCAATTTATTAGCAACTCTTCAATTTCATATTTTAATAAATCACCTAGCAATACAAAGTCTTTTTTCTGAAAGGCTGATTCAGTCTCGAATAGAGTTTCATTCATTTTATTCATTTTTAAATCTGTCAGGTACCCAACTTCCTCCAAACTATTAATTGACCTGATAGTCCATTCTAAACCTTCAAGAATTTTGTAAAATAATTCAAATGCTGACTTTTCATTATTTTTCATTAATAATTCAACTTCAGTTTCAATTCCAACAATTAATTTTGGAATATATTCTTTTAGAAAATATATATTATTTTGAATTAATTCCTTATCCATCTCATTCACCCTTTATCAACTCCTGTGATATATCGTTCAGTAATTCTTGATAATAATGTATAGCTTTTTGCAAAGAAATTTGAATCCCTTCGTAAAGGGCCAATGATTTTAAATAGATTCTCTTTTGATTCATCTCAAAAGTTTCAGATTCTTTTTCCAAAAAATTATTATTAACAGAGTGAATTACTTCTCCAAATAAATAGAATAATAATCCACTATTTAAAAGTAATTTTAGTTTTTTGTCTGATTTTTCTAATTTCTTATTGGTTTTTATGTTAAAGATTGGTTTTTGGGGATTTAATTTGAGTAATATATCTAGGGCTACTGTACATAAAGCTTGAGCCTGTTGGCATTTTTCTTTTTCTCCATTCATAATTTCATATAATTTTTCCCAATTTTCATTAGTCTTTATATAATTCTCACTACTGAATAATTGTAAGAACTCCTTTGAAATTTTTTCTTTACAAAATTCATTTATAAACGATTTAAATGGAGTATTTACACACCCGTTAATGAATGCTCCTCCCTCAGTACAATTATATACTTCTCTACTATGATTTAGATAATTCAAGTAAAGTTCAAAACCTCTTTTCATTGAAAAGAATGGATAGTCCGTTAAAACCTTGTCTCCGTGATATCCATCTATTTCGAACATTTTTCGTTCATTCATTTTAACTTTATCAATTTTCGAGAAATTTATATTTCCAATAGCATGCGAAGCATTATCCGTATATGCTAAATCTTGGCCGATAAGACACACTGGACCGTTGGTCAATTTATTGGCTATGTCAAGAGTAAAGTTTGCAACCGAGCCTCCACCGATAACTTCTCCAACCTTATATTTTAATAATTCATCAACAATTTGATTACTTTGATCATGACCTTTACTATTAAAAATAATCTTTTCACCACTATGCAATTTTAATATCTCTGTATTAAGTGTCATAGAATAAAATAAGGGAATTGTGAAATCTTTTAAATTTTTAAAATGATTATAATTTTCTAAACCCCCGTCAATTGAAACTATCCCATCTGGAACTATTCCATTATCTAATAGAGTGTTTAATGTAGAACCAGCACAAAGCAGAAAAAACTTATTAAGATTTTTTTTGATTAATAGCAAATGCTTATCTAAAGAAGGCCCTCCAGAAGCTATCACAACCGGACAATTCAATTTTCCTGCTAAAGTATTGAGGGGCTTAGATTGAAATGCAAAATAAAAATTTCTAATGAAATTTTCTTGCCAATTTTCAGCAAATCTACTTAAAGTATTTCTGTTTACAGTCTCTAACATTAAAATTTCTTTAATTTTCACCATTGCTTTTTTGGTGAAATTCGGATATATCTTATCATAGTTAGGAGAGATGATTAATTGTATCCTATTGTTATATTCTTTCACTAAAGAATATAATACTTTCTCCAACTCTTCATTATGCAAACCTGATATAATCTTTACTTTTTCTGTATCTAATAAACATTTTAAATTTTCCATTTTCTCCAATATATTTTTGTTTGGTTCAATAATTAATAACTTTTCTTTGTTACTTAATAACGAATGAAGCTCATTGGCAATATTTCCAGATCCAATTCCAAGTAAAATATGACAATTATTCTTCCTATAATTTTCTTGGCTGATTTTTTCCGCTTCTATTTTCGGTCTGTATTTACTAGTTGTCAAATATCCCTTTATCTCATAAACAGGCATGCCTTCCTTTGAAAAGAAAGTTTTAACCTTTGAAGAAACTTCTTCATTAATCAATTGGGTTCTATCAATATTCAGATGCATCAAATCCTCCTTAAAAAAGAGGCAACCTGATAATCGGTTGCCTCTTAACTATTTTTTTATTAACGAAGTAATTGAAGAACTCCTTGAGGCTGCTGATTCGCTTGTGCCAACATTGCCTGAGCTGCTTGTGAAAGAATTGAATTTTTAGTTTGTGCCATCATTTCTTTCGCCATATCCACGTCTCTAATTCGGGACTCTGCAGCTGTAAGGTTTTCTGCACCTGTATTTAAATTATTGATTGTATGCTCTAAACGGTTTTGATAAGCACCAAGTTTAGAACGTTCTTCCGATACTGTCTCTATAGCATTATTGATTTTAGTTAGCGAAGCTTGAGCATTTGTAGTAGTGTCTACTAGAATGTCAGCAGACGCTCCTATGCTCAGGTCAGACGCTTTCATACCATTGATAGACAAAGTAATGGTTTGTCCTGCATTTGCACCAACCTGGAAATTATAGCTAGCATCCGTTTGTAATAACTTTTGAGTATTAAACTCTGTTTCATCTGCTATTCGAGTTATTTCAGTTTGTAGTTGGGTTAACTCTTTAGAGATCGCTTGTCTATCTTTAGTGACATTAGTATCATTAGATCCTTGAACCGCTAACTCACGCATACGTTGAAGGATTGAATGTGTTTCATTTAATGCACCTTCTGCAGTTTGGATTAAAGAAATTCCATCTTGAGAGTTCTTGGAAGCTTGCTCCAATCCTCGGATTTGTCCACGCATTTTTTCAGAAATTGAAAGACCCGCTGCGTCGTCCCCTGCTTTATTAATTCGTAGACCTGAAGACAATTTTTCCATTGATTTCCCTTGCTCAGTAGAAGCACTATTCAACTGACGATAAGTATTCAATGCCGCAATATTATGATTAATTCTCATAACAATAATTTCCTCCTTGAAAGTAAGTCCACATCCTTGTGAACTATATCATTTTTTAGTTTGCAACAAGTCACAAAGGTCGGCCGCCCTTCTCCTCATTGCTTACAATACTATTATCGGTTGTTTCGACTGGTGTTTAATAGTTTCCGAAAAATAATTAATCATTTTTTGGCAAAAGATTAAACAGGTTGTCGATTCCTTTGGAAGCTTCGGTGTTTTCTTCCTGGATAGAGAGGTAGACTTCTTTCCGGTGGATGTCTACGTTCTTAGGAGCATTGATCCCGAGTTTCACTTGATCCCCTTTGACTGAAATGACGGTTAACTCAATGTCATCTCCAATTTGAATGCTTTCTCCGGTTTTCCTTGTCAGTACTAGCATCCCATCACCCCTTCTTTCCTGCAGGCTGTGCAAAGATCAGGTGCTTGGTTTGATAGTTTGAATTTGTTAAGATGACTTGTTTACCTTTGCGATTTGCCAGGTTAAGAATGATAGGGGCCTGTAAATTAGCTGTAGATTCATTAAGCGTGTCTCGTACAGTAAGAATAGAAAGCACCTGCACTTCTTTTTCAGAAGGATTATCCAGTAACTCCACACTAGCCTGATCCAGCTCAAAATCATATTCCTTAAAAAACACAAACGGATCTGTCACCACAAACCCAAGCTGAGGAGTCTTCACCGATTGCAATATATGAAACCACTCATTTTCCGGAAGTGGCAACAATACAAACTGCTTCTCTTCCCCAAACCCTGGGATCCCATAATCAAATGTCAAAATGTCTTCAGATTTCACTTCTATTTCTCCATGATATTTCGTATCGATTTTCATCAGCTTCATTCCTTCATTCTATATTTCTTGTTCGTAGTTGATCCCTACGTGTTTTAAGTTTGCAAAATCAATTTGCAGGTCTGCATATCGTTTCAAGCTGACATCCACTTGGGCAGGTGTGTACTGTATATTAGGCTTTTGAGGACGAGAGTTATTCACGACTTTTTGAGGTTCAATGTTCACCTTCACACTTCCAGGGTCATAGCTGATTTTGACGCTCCCCGCAGATGGAATCCATCCTATGTTAAACTCATACATCGGATCTTCACTGTTCCGTTTAGCCTGGGCGGCAATCGCGCCACCACCATTCTCGATCATCATCAGCTCATCCCCGTCCTGGGCGACACGGGCAAGTCCCGTCAGCCAGTCTTCATATCCTTGTTGGGAATATTCCTCAATCCTGCGGCGCACCGATTTCAAGTCCATATCGGCCCGTGCCTCGGTTTGATCAATGGTCAGTTTGGACGGCGTCCGTTCAATTTCCATCTTTGCCCCGGGCTGCTGGATATCCAATTCTGCCGGGGGCTGTTCAATGTCCATACGTCCTGGAGTCGTCCGGATGCTCAGGGCTGCTGACGTGGATTGCAATCTTATTTGTGGAACGTTCATACGTATTCACCTCCATATAAAAAGGGACTGACCCTAAGGTGACAAAACACCTTAAAGGGTCAGTCCCCTTGCTTTTATCGTAGAAAATCCATTAATGTCGGCTGAATGATTCTGGCTCCGACGCTGAGTGCCGCTCTGTGGACGCTTTCCTGGGTTTTCAAATCTGTGATGACGCGTTCGATATCGGCATCCTCATTATCTGATAGAATTCGATTCGCCGTTACTTCCTGTTGTGACAGTCGGTCGTCGACCATTTCAAGACGATTGTACCTGGCACCGAGTTCAGAACGTTCTGCTGATAATGTGTTCATCACACTGTCCAGATTCTCAAGCTCAGAATCAAGAGCAGAATCATCTCCCGACTCCAATGCTTTTTGGATGTTGTGCACTGTATCAAACAGCTTTTGATTAAAGACCTTATTAGGATTAACATTGGCTTTTAAAGAAACACCTTGCGAAACCTCTACAGGATAAGCATCGATAGCACCGTTGCCTAAATTGTCAGCGACCTGCGGAGCACTTCCATCTGTGGGATTTCCGTCCTTGATCGGAGAATTCCCAACGTCTGTACCATGAAAAATATATCTGCCGGCCACTTTTGTTTCCGCGACACTGACAAGGTCTTTTTTAATCTGTTCAATTTCCGTAGCAACCGCTTTTCGATCTTCCGGACTTAACGTTCCATTTTTACCTTGAATCGTCAATTCCCGAACACGCTGCAATCCTTGATTTGCCTGTTCGATTCCAGACTCCGAGTTTTCCATCCACAAGTAAAGTTCCGATAGATTCCGTTTGTACTGCTCGATCCCTGTCAGGTTCGAACGATAAAACATCCCTTTCATCGCAACAACCGGGTCATCAGAAGGTTTGGTAATCTTCTTCCCTGTGGCCAATTGATCCTGTAATTGCCCCATTCGTCCATAAGATGAACTGAGATTTCTCATCGAGTTCGCCGTCAGCATACTTTGTGTTACGCGCATAGTATTTCACCTACTTATCTTCCAACGGTACCCATACCGTTGATGATTTTATCGAGCATTTCATCCTGCAATGTGATCATTCTGGCAGAGGCGTTGTAGGCATGCTGGAATTTGATCATGTCGGTCATTTCTTCGTCAAGGGACACTCCGCTGACGGACATTCGACGTTCGTCCACGGCACCTCTTAACACTCCAGAGTTGCTTGCGAGTCGGACGGATTCTTGTGATTCTACTGCCATTTTTCCAATCACGGATTCAAAGTGCCCTTGGAATGACGCTTCTTTTTCGCCGTAAGGAAGTTTCGTCGTTGTGATGATGTCGGCAAGGGCCAGAACATTTGATGCGTCTCCGAGAGTCGGATTATCTGCACCCGCAGTTGCGATATTGTCGAGGTTGCTCATTTCATCGGCTACTTGAATTCTTTGAGCGAAGCCTGCTTTCGGTACATCATCAAGATCTGCTGCGGCATTCTTTTCATCCTGGAAGAACTTTGGTGTATTTGGTGTGAAGTTGTCAGGATCAAAATTAGGATCATTCATCTGTTCAGGTGTGACCCCTTGTTGATGCTGGTCATTAAATGCCTTGGCGAATTCATACGCCATGCTGTCCAGTTCGCCTAACATACTGATGTAGGAGCCTTCTGCTTCACCGTCTTTATTTTTGAAGCCGTATGTATCGACAAGGGCTCTCAGTTTTCCTTCGCCTTGTGATAAAAAGTCTTTAATATCGAGTGTTTGTTGACCAATCGAGACAGAATCCACCGTATTTTGTGGGCCATCATAGGTAAGCTTAACTTCATTGACTCCATTTTTCCCGACGAGGTTGACAGCCAGGTTTCCGTCTTTCCCGACCAATGTGACCGTGACGGCTCCTTCTGCGATTGGTGACGACGCTCCACCATTGGACTGGTAGCTCGTTTGGATGGAAACATGCTGTGAAAGTTCATCGATCAATCGGTCCCGTTCATCGTATAGATCATTCGGAAGATAGCCGTGTGGTTCCACATCGGCTATTTGTTTATTGATGTTATCAATTTGTCTGGACAGGGAATTGATTTGCTTTTCAGAGACAGACAGCTCATTTTTCAGATCGCTACGGACACTTGTTAAGGAAGACGATAAGTAGTTGAATGTTTCAGCAACGGCTTTCCCTCTCTCAACGACGACTGACCGCGCACCAGAGTTGGACGGGTTAACGGCTAGATCCTGAAGGGACTGCCAGAACATATCCATCGTTTTAGACAAGCCTGAATCCGACGGTTCGTTCATGACCTCTTCCATTTTCTTCATCGCTTCCATTTTCGTTTCCCAGTAGCCAAGTTTTTGGTTTTCGCCTCTGTACTGCATGTCCAGGAATGAATCACGCACGCGTTGAATCGAACCGGCTTCGACTCCCGTTCCGATTTGGCCTGGGATTTGCGGACGGTTCATGGCTGGGGAAGGATAGGGTGTCGTTTGTTCAAAGTTGACTCGTTGACGGGTATATCCAGGGGTATTCGCGTTGGAGATGTTGTGGCCGGTAGTATAAAGGGCGCCCTGCTGGGTGTACATGCCTCGTTTTGCCGTTTCCAGGCCCATAAAAGTGGATCGCATGGTGTTGCCTCCGTTTCAATTAGTAAGTGCTATGCTTTCGAATCAAAGATGGATCGACTTGCCGGTGCTTTTTTTTCACCGTTTGGTCGTGAATAGGTGGATTGTTCCGGCTGATGCTGCGTCATGGATAGATTCATATTCACGAATTGAAGAGATTGATAGACAAGCTTTTGATTCAGCTCGTTTTGAGCCTTCAATTCTCCGATGATACCGACCAGCTTTTCATGCCATTGGGCGAGAATTTCTTGTTCCTGGACTGAACTGTGCTCGATGCACTGAGAAATCGTGGGAGCCTCATTGAAAGATGCTCCCCTTGATTGAAGATAGTTGCTGGATTCCCGCTGCCGCTCAGCTTCCACCGTATTAATGGCGGCCAAATGCTTCTGTTCATCCTTCAATACCTGATCGAGTTCATTCATATCACCTTTTTTGATGACATTCGTTTTATTCACTGAAAGATCGAACAAACTTTTGTGCAGCTTATACAGTTTTTCAAGAGTTGTAGTTAGATTGGTTGCTGACATGTTTGTTCGCTCCTTCTTTACTGTCCGTTATAGAAATTCTTTAATCCTTTAGCAACGGCTTTCGGATCGATGGTGTAATTCCCGCTCTGTACCTGATCTTTTAGAGACTCTACTCTCGCCTGGCGCTCTTTGCCGAGTTTGGAAACCTCCTGCATTTCTTTGGCCGCAGAAGAAATTTCGATTTTGTCGGATGCAGGTTTCCCCGCTTTCCCTACTTCATCCATTTTGTTCAGGTTGCGCTTGTAAGGATTGATGTTCTGATTTCCGATAGAGTTAATCTTCATCATGTTCCCTCGCTTTCTTCACGTACATGGTTTCTACCTAGTATATCGGATATATAGGAGATTTGTTTAGTAATAGAGCCTGGTTAGTTCTTCCTCATTTATTTTGGTTAGCACTAGTTCTTTTCTCTCATGGTGTAATAGGTTCTCTGACCCGATTCCTGGGATTTCTTCTTCCATTCCTGTTCCGTTTCGAACTTTTTCAGATCACTGGCAAGTTCAGAAGAACAGTCACCGCAGATTCGTCCCGTCCCTATAATCTTCCCACATTTATCACAAGGATAACCCATATTTGGAAATTGTCTTGTCTGGATCCGGCCTTTTTTCACCCATTTATATAGAAGTTCCTCGTCTACCCCGGTTACTTCAATGACACGATCCATGGTCGCAGCACGGTTCTCCCGTTTCTTTAAAAATTGGTAGACGGTCTCATACATCTTTTCTTCTTCTCTAAAACACTTGTCGCATACATCACGGAATTTATTTTGCATAAAAATCGCGTTGCAACGTGGACAGTTGATGATTTCTGACATATCGGTTTCCTCCCGGTGAAGCTTCTCTTACACTTTATATCGGAAGGAAAGGGGTTTGCTTTAACCCCTGGCGAGAGTTAAGGATGATACCTCGTCAGCACCAGCGTCCTTCATCAACTTTGCCGCCTGCCTCAACGTCGTCCCCGTCGTATAAATATCATCAAACAACAGAATCGACTTTCCCTTCACATCACACTCTCTCAACTGAAAAACCTGCACCTGGCGAAGACGCTCAGCACGAGTCTTCTTCGACTGCTTCTCAGAATGCAAACGCGTGAGGATATGTGAGGGACGGACCTCTGATTCTTCCAACAGTGTGGTAGATTGATTGAATCCTCTCTCATAGAGGCGTTCATCGCTGAGTGGGATGGGGATGATATGGTCATATTCTATTTTTGTAAGATAAGATTTAATCGTATGCGAGAAGGCTTTGGCCAACGTATAATCCCCCCGGTATTTGTATCTCGCCAAGTACTCTTTCAAAAAATCATTATAGTGATACAACGAATCGTTTTTATGGAGAATCCCCTTCCACTCCGGATCCAAATCCCACCGATGGCAGTCCAGGCAGATCTCTTCTTTTACGAGACTCGATGGCAATGCCTCCAGTGAACGGGAGCATCCCCTGCAGCGCTGTCCTTCTATCTTCTCCAACTGACCCTCACATTCCTGACACAGAAATTGGGGTTCCCTGTAGAATAACCCTCTCCACGACCATATCTCTTCCATTTCGCTACTACAATTCAAACAGTTAGTGACCATGAATCAATCCCCTTTTCCCCGCTTCTTTATTCATTTGGTCGATATGAAGGAGTGCCTTGATCATTTCCCTTGTGCGGCCGTAATGGAAATAGGCGATGTCTCCTGTTGGATAATCAGCGCTCCTCCCCACCCTGCCGGCGATCTGAACGAGTGCGCTTTCGGTGAAAATCTTCTCTTCGGCACCAAGGACCGCGACATCGATGTTTGGGATCGTCACTCCCCTTTCTAAAATGGTTGTCGTAAGTAAAATCTGAACTTCTCCCTGTCTCATCTTCATAACTTTTTCTTTTCGTTGGGGATCCTCAGCATGAACCGATTCAATGAGGGGATGCATTTCTTGAAATAGAGGCAGGGCCTTTTCCATAAGGTCGACGGTGGGGAAGAAAATCAGGGCTTGTTTGGATTGCTTGAGTCTTAATGAGGTCCATTTTTTCAACGCAGGGGGAATTTGATTTTTCTTAAGGGATTTTTTCCAGAGTCCGCACCAGACAAACCTGGGAAGTGGGATCGGATGGCGGTGGAAACGGGCAGGGATTTGGATAAAGCTTCTTTTTCCCCGGGCACATTCCTGTTGCGTTTTACGGTCCGGGGTTGCCGTCAGATAAATGATGGACGCGTGGGGCTTCCGGGCTTTTACTACTGCCCCTTGCAGAGAGGAATCGTAGGAATAGGGGAACGCATCGACTTCGTCTATGATCATGACATCGAAGGCTTCTTTGTACCTGTAGAGTTGATGGGTAGTGGATAGAACAAGTTGGCCATAGCTGTGCCGGTCCTCCGAGCCCCCGTACAGGGTGGTTACTTCTGTTTGAGGAAACACTTTTTTGAGGCGGGGAGACAGTTCCAGGATGACATCGGTACGGGGTGCGGCAATGCAGACCCGCTTATCTTGCTGAAGGGCTTCGTATATTCCTTCAAATAGTACCTCCGTCTTGCCGGCTCCACATACGGCCCAGACGAGAAGGTCATTGTTAGCTTGAATGGCAGATATCATTTTTTCCGATGCTGCTTTTTGCGCTTCTGAAAGGGTACCGGACCAGTCGAACGTTACCGGTGGAGAATCCGGTCCGGGACCATTCCACCTTATGAGCGGCGTGCACTCAGACACCCTCCCCATCATGATGCAATTACGGCAATAGGTGCATCCGGTGTGGCATCTGGAACAATTGAAAGTAGCCAATAGATGAGGTTTGTTATTTCCACAACGATGGCATTGACCCTCTTTTACACCTTTTTCATAGGAAACGTAGCCATTCAAATAATGTTCATGAAGGGTATGAATTGAAAATGGCATCTCGTCTACTAATAAAGACCTTCCACTTAGATAGGATTGCAGTTCTGATGAAAATTGGAAAGATGGATTAATTGGATGTGGCGGAATGGAAGTGAATTCCGAGATTTTTTGGAGAAGGGGGTGTGGTTCTTTTACAAGGGGCTCAGGGATTAACCTTTGATCCATTAAAGCAAAACGCAACTGCATCACTCCTTATGTTGGATAGTATTGTATTCTACATTTGAGGTTGAAAATCCTTCCTAATAAAAATGGTGCCTGGCACGAAACGATCGTTTTGTGCCAGGCACCGTTAGAGAGTGTGGGAGTGTGTACCTGGTACATGATGACCAATTTGTACCTGGTACATTAAGCAAAGTTTGTACCTGGTACATGACGACCAGTTTGTACCTGGTACATCAATCAAAGTTTGTACCTGGTACATCAAGCGCATCTTGTACCAGGTACAAATCAGCAGTCAAAATCAATCCCCTACCGGCTCATCTTCCTCGCCCAGCCCATCCCCATCGAACCTTCACCTAAATGAGTCCCGATGACCGGACCGAAATAACTCACATTGAATTCCACGTTCGGATACTTTTCCTGAAGCTCGTTTTTCCACTCAATCGCTTCATCTTCCCGATTGGCGTGAATGATGGATGCTTGATAGGCTTCACCTGACTTCACGGCTTCTTCGAGGATTCCTTCCACACGCTTCAACGCTTTCTTTTTTGTGCGGATTTTTTCAAAGGGTACAATGACTTTGTCCACGAAGTGCAGCAGTGGTTTTACCTGTAACAGGCTCCCGATGATCGCCTGTGCTTGAGAAAGCCTGCCGCCGCGCTGCAGATGGGCGAGGTCATCGACCATGAAGTATGCCTGTACGGATTTCTTCATTTCATCCAATAACCCAACGATTTCTTCTGCCGTTTTTCCTTCACGGGCAAGCTTGGTCCCTTCGATAGCGTAAAAGCCTTGGATCATGCAGCTGATTTCTGAGTCATAGGGGTATACTTTAATGCTTTCGACCATTTCACCTGCCTGCACGGCACCTTGATAGGTCCCGCTGATTCCGCTGGACAGGTGAATGGAAATGACGGCATCGTAGTCCTTGGAAAGTTTCTCGAATAGCTCGACGAATTGTCCGACCGGGGGCTGTGAAGTGGTAGGGAGTTTTTCCTGGATGCTGACTTCTTCGTAAAATTCACTTGCCGTAATATCAACTTCTTCTTGATAGGTTTCTCCTCCGAAAATGACGCTGAGAGGAATCATATGTATGTTGAGTCGATCACGCAATTCTTTCGGGATGTAGGCGGTACTATCCGTTACAATTGCCGTTTTCATATAGAATTACCATCCTTATGTTTTATTTTTAATAGCATGTGCTATGCGTTAGTCTACCTTATGTATCTTACTTATTTTATATGAAAGTAAGTTGGTTTGCATTAGTTTCTGGGTGGTTTCGGTTCCCGGAAACTAAACAAACGTTTGACTGGTACGCTAACCCCTTGTGGGACAAGGGATTCAACATACTAATCAAACGTTTGTTTAAAGGTCTTACCTCATCCCTGCCGGCAGGGACGTAATGATTTTCTTTGACTTTCGGGAGGATAGGAATACCCCTGCGAATATGATCAACAAGCCTAAAATAAGATTGTGGGTCACGGGCTCCCCTAGAAGCACGAATCCCCAGATCATCGCCGTACCCGGAATCAGGTACGTCACAGTCGAGGCAAATTCGGGACTTCCATTGGTCATGATGTAGAAATACAGGAGCGTCGCCACACCCGACCCGAGGCAGCCCAGTCCTAAAATGCCAAGGAGGACCTCTCCTGACGCTAAATCACCGACAGAAATGGGATTCGTGATCATCATGCCGACAAATCCGACCGCGGCCCCAATCAGCAGCTGAAAGGTGGAAATGACGACTACACTCGTTCCTGCCAGGTATTTTTTCGTGAACTGGGAAGCAAATGCGTAGCTCATCGTGGCCAGTACCATCGTTCCCACCCCGACAAAATCAGACGAGAAGATGCCGCTCACTTCAAAGTTCATGAGCACAAGGATGCCGATGAAACCGACTGCGATCCCGATCCATTGAAATCCCGTCAATACAACAGAGAAGAATAAAAACCCAACCAGTCCCGTCCAAATCGGCGTGGTCGCGTTCAGGATGGAAGCGGTATTGCTGTTGATCTGCGTTTCACTTAAAGCGATCAGGGTCCACGGTAGGGCCGCATTGCCGATCCCCACAACGAGGAGTTTCCATAGAGGAAGTGGTTTCTTCTCTTCTCTTTTCGTCTGAATGAAAAAGATCGGAAGAAGCACGAGGGCCCCTGCCAGGCATCGTAAAAACACCGTCCCCCACACTCCTGCCGGTTCCACCAACCATTTTATAAAGACAAAAGACATGCCCCAGATCAGGCTTAAGCCGATTAGCGCCGTGTATATTCGTGCCAAGTGGCTCCCTCCTCTCTATTGTTTCCGAAATGTATATTTTAGTAGATGAATAGATGTTATAGCATATTTTTTATATGTTCTATCCTATCTTATTACCCTTCAAAAATAAACCAGCAATTTACGCACTACTAGCCCTTTAGAAAACTTTTACACTTTTCAAATAAATCATACTTTTACACCATTTTTATTTCATGTAGATATGCTAGCATGTAATTGTTTGACAATTAACTACATATATAGGAGCGATTCTTTTGAAAAACACATCCAATAAGAAAAAAGTCATTGCCGGCAGCGCTTTGGCCCTTGGCCTTCTGATTCCTCAAGCCACTCCTTCCATTACTTATGCAGACGTCATGGACAAAGATATTGTAAAGCTTCGCATACTTGAAACAACCGACATCCACGTGAACCTCGCAAACTATGATTACTATCAAGATACAGTGACAGATAAATACGGACTTGCCAAAACGGCTACCCTGATCAAACAGGCTCGAGCGGAATCCAAGAACTCTTTATTATTCGATAATGGAGATCTGATTCAGGGAAATCCACTTGGAGATTATGTAGCAAAAGAAGACCCGCTTCAAGATGGGAAAATCCACCCTGTCTACAAAGCGATGAATCTGCTGGATTATGATGCAGGGAACGTCGGAAATCATGAGTTCAACTATGGTCTTGACTTCCTCGGTACATCATTAAAAGGCTCCAACTTTCCATATGTGAATGCCAATGTGTACGTAGATGATAAAGACGGGAACCCCGACAATGACCAGAACTATTTTAAACCGTACGAAACCCTTGATCGCACGGTAGTCGATGAAGACGGTGAAGAACATGCAATCAAAGTCGGCGTCATCGGCTTCGTCCCTCCTCAGATCATGCAGTGGGATAAAGGGAACCTTGAAGGAAAAGTCGTTGCAAAAGACATCATTGAGACTGCCAACAAGTTCGTCCCTCAGATGAAGGCTGACGGTGCTGATGTGATTGTCGCGATCCCTCACTCCGGTATCGGTAACGTCACACAGGAAGGCATGGAGGAGAACGCAACCTATGACCTTTCTAAAGTAGATGGAATCAACGCGATCTTGTTTGGCCATTCACACGGGGTCTTCCCTTCTGATTCGTATAGCGGGATGGAAGGGGTAGACGTGACGAAAGGGACGATCAATGGTGTCGGATCGGTCATGCCTGGTTCCTGGGGAGATCATCTTGGACTCGTTGACCTTCAACTTGAGTTAAAAGACGGGAAATGGGATGTGACTAATACGCAGGCTTCCACCCGCTCTATTTTGAATCCGGACGGAACACCTACTGTTGAGGCAGACCAAAGTATCCTCGACGCAGTGAAAGAAGAGCATGAGGCGACGATTGAATGGGTCCGCAGTGCAGTCGGTGAGACGACTTCCCCCATCAACAGTTACTTTGCATTGGTGAGTGATGATCCATCTGTCCAGATCGTGACGAATGCCCAGAAGTGGTATATCGAAAAGTATATCAAAGGGACTGAATATGACGGCATCCCGGTTCTGTCTGCAGGGGCCCCGTTTAAAGCGGGTACACGTGCGAATCCTGATTATTATACAGACATCCCTGCGGGTGAAATTGCGATTAAGAACGTTTCTGACCTGTACCTCTATCCAAACACACTTCAAGCCGTGCTGCTTACAGGTGCCGACGTGAAAGAATGGCTTGAGATGTCTGCGGGTCAATTCAATCAAATCGACCCTTCTAAATCAGAAGAACAAAATCTTGTGAACGGTGACTACCGCTCCTATAACTTTGATGTGATTGACGGCGTCACCTATGAAATCGATGTAACCCAGCCTTCTAAGTACGATGCTGAAGGCGTTCTGTTGAACAAAGACTCAAGCCGCATCAAGAATCTAAAGTTTAATGGAAAAGCCATCGATCCGAACCAGAAATTCATCGTGGCAACCAATAACTATCGTGCAAGCGGAAAATTCCCGGGCGTGAAAAACTCAGAAATCATCGTCAAATCACCTGATGAAAACCGTAATGTGATCATCGACTATATTATGGAGAAAAAGACCATCGATCCTCAGGCAGATGGGAACTGGTCCTTTGCCCCTGTGAAAGGAAATACGAATATCGTTTTCGAAACGTCCCTGAAAGCTCAGAATTACATCAAGGATGCAAGAAAGTATAAGTTCCTCGGAGAACAGGACAGCGGGTTTGGCAAGTATTCGATCAAACTAAAAGAAAGCGATGGAACGAATCCTGGACAGGAAAAGAAAGAAAACCGCAGCTTCATGACAAACCTCATCTCGAATGTGGCTAAGTCATTTCATTTCTTGAAATAACTGAGTCCCAGGAACCTCCAATTAGGGGGTTCTTTTTCTTATTTATGGAGCAGGATCTTCCTCCAATAGACTGATATTACCCACTACCAACTGAAACCATTTAACTTTCATGGGTTTTCGTCATATAATGGTGGGGTAGGATTGAATAGTGAAGAGATGAAAATTACTTTATAGGACTGATATAGAATGTACAATAAAGAAAAAGTGTTTGAAGAATTAACGAAGGTCATGCACTCGGACAATATTAAGCGTGACGAATTGTTAAGGGATCATTTGTATACGAAGCTTGGGGGAAGAGCAGACTTCTTCCTTACCCCGACCACATATGAAGAAGTTCAAAACATCGTGAAGCTATCGAATAAAGTCGATGTGCCATTTACGCTACTCGGAAACGGTTCGAATTTGATCGTGAAGGATGGCGGAATTCGCGGCATCGTCCTTCACTTAAAGAACTTCAAGGACATTAAAGCAACAGATCAGCTGATTGTCGCTCAAAGCGGCGCGGCCATCATCGATGTGTCCAGACGCGCTTTAGCCGAGCAGTTATCTGGACTGGAGTTCGCATGCGGCATTCCGGGTACGGTGGGCGGCGCCCTGTTCATGAACGCAGGGGCGTACGGTGGAGAGATCAAGGATGTCCTTGATTACTGCCATGTCGTCGATCGTGAAGGAAACCTTGTGAAACGGACAGCGGCAGAACTTGACCTTGATTACCGTCACAGTAATATCTCGGAAAAAGGGGATATCGTCCTGGAGGCGACGTTCAGTCTGCAGCCCGGGGTTTATGAGGACATCAAGGCCATTATGGACGATTTAACGGATAAACGGGAATCCAAGCAGCCGCTTGAATATCCATCCTGTGGAAGTGTCTTTAAGCGTCCTCCTGGATATTTCGCAGGTAAATTGATTCAGGACAGCGAACTTCAAGGTACGAACTTCGGCGGTGCAGAAGTATCCACCAAACATGCCGGCTTCATTGTGAATAAAGACAACGCAACGGCAACTGATTATATTTCACTGATTGAACATGTTCAGAAGACGGTGAAAGAAAAGTTTGATGTAGACCTTGAACGGGAAGTCCGCATTATCGGGGAAGATCTGAAATAATGGAGAGTCGGGAATCAGTGGATTTCCGACTTTTTTACATTTTTAATCATAAAAAAACAGTCTAAACGAATTTAGACTGAGCAGGGTCATTTTTCAAAAGGATCCATTAGCTATCTCTTTTTAGCAACAGGAGCGGGCTTGGTTCTGCGGTATTCCCTCAATCGTGTAATTTGGGATTGAGATACTTTCGCATCCAGTTCATAGGCTTCACGAGCTTTAAAATAGAGCAGTGACACAGCTAATGCCCTCCTTTATAAATAATTAGTTTCCTTTTACCCAGCACACACCGGATAAAACCAATTCAATGAAAAAATCACATTTTATTTTCAGGTCAGAAATTATAATTCCATAGGATCCTCCATTCATCCTCTTCAATCGCTACATAACACGTTTGAGTTATCATCAGCTCTCCAAATTGGCTATCGTAGTACATGTTCACTTCAGCTTTCCTGACATTTTTGAACTGAAGCCCTTCGTCATTAAACGTAAACTCCTTCACCTTTTCTATGCTCCCGACTTCCACATCGAACTCATCTACCCCCATATGCCCCATGAATATATGATTCTTCGTTTGGATATAGGAGGATTTGGGAAACTTGTTTTTCATCTCCGAGTGAAATAACTCCCATGCATTACCGAAGTCTCCATCTTTTTCAAAGTCATAAAACTCCTTTATCACTTCTTCGGGTGTATCAGGTTCCTGGCTTTTTCCGATAAATGTGAACAGAGCCACTAACAGGATGATCCCACCGACTGCACCGATTATCAGAGGAACCGGGCTTTTCCTTCTCATACATCCACACCCCTTATCTACAATCCATCTTATGAGGGACATGCAAGATGTATGAAAAATAAAAGAGCTTAACGAACCATTCAAGGTGTCATGAAGCTCCATTAAAAGAGGGTACACACCCATTTCATACGATTCCCATTTTACGTGATATGTCTTCCCGCTTTTTTTGAAGGTATTGGTGATACCGTTTATCTTCGTACATGTCAAATATTAAAATGGATTTCTCTATAAATGATAAGGCTTTTTCCAGTTCTCCTTCTAGTTCATAATTGTATCCAGTATGATAAAAAAGCTCGCCCAAACCAAATAAATGTTCCTCTTCTAAACACCATTTGATTGCCTGATCACAGTAGGAATTGGACTCTTTGTACTTTCCTAATCTGGTTAACGTTCTGGCGATATTATAAAGCAATCGTGTTTTAATCGATTTGTCATTAAGCTGGGGACTTGATTGTATAGCAGATCGAACTTCCTCATAGATAGCCAAAGACTCCTTCAAATTTCCTTGTCCATGTTCAAAAGCCCCTAAGGTCATTTGTATTTCGATCTCACGTTCTGTCATGGCCCGCTTTTTATTTGTAGTTAGTGAAAATGCTTCTTTCAAAAGAGCTAACCCATTCTGCTGGTCTTTCTCGATTTCAAAAAGATAAATACTTTTATGCCAATACAGCAATTGCAGATTGGTAGGATTTCTAAAAAAGAGAGGATTTTTTTCTTCTGCCTTTACCATCTCAATCATTTCATCATACTGTAATCTTACTCTGAAGTTTCTTAATTGACGCTCAACTTCTTTCACATAGTCCAGTCGTGGGGTTGTTCCGATTTCAAAGAAGTAGTTTACATCAACCCCAAGTTTTTCAGAAATTTGGTAAAGAGCCGTAGCACTTGGGTAAATATCTCCTTTTTCAATACGACTGATTAACGCTTGAGTACAGATTCCTTCAGCAAGATCACCTTGAGTTAATCCAACAGCCTTCCTTAATTCCTTTATCTTTTTACCAATGATTGAATAATCCAAAACCCCACCTCCTCAAAATATTAATATCTTTATATTTCCAATGAAAACATGCCATTTTTGCAGAGAAATCAGATCCTAGTTAGCCTCAATAGACGAGAACACGTCTACATACATTTCTTCCTTATGATTTAATATACCTAACGACAAATTACAATACCTTTTGATAGTGCTTCTCCTAGTGGGAAGTGCTCTTTTTTTTGAAAGTGCCCCTACTTGCGTCATTCATAAGTTACTCCATTTTCCCTCTTATAAATCGAACAAATTCCATATCATCTTGGATTTCAAAAAATGCGGCAGCTTTTTCAAAATAGGGTAATGCTTTTTCATAATCGCCAATAAGTTCAAGGTTATATCCAAGTTGATAGTGAAGTTGAGCAAACCCATACATATGCTCTTCTTTAATGATCCACTTGATTGCCTTTTTACAATATTGAATGGATTCCTGATAATCTCCAAGCCTTGTGTAAACCCTTGCCATGTTGTACAGAAGCCTCGTTTTGATCGATTTATCCTGCAACCATTCTGCATTAGATAATGCAGCCTTTACTTCAGAATAGTGACAGAGTGACTTTTGATAATTTTCATTACTGAAATGAAAAGCGCCCAAGGTAAGAAGGATTTCCATTTCTCTTTCTGACAACACTTTTTTACTATCAGCTGTCAGTTGAAATGCCTTGTGTAAAAGGTCAAAAGCAGCATCTTGATCTTTTACAACTTCGAATTGATAGATCCCCTTATGCCAACAAAGAAGTTGAGCATTTACATTGTCCTTGAATAATGGATTATTCTCTTCATTTTTAACCATTTCCATCATTTCAGTATATTGATGTTTAATCCGAAGCTTACGAAGTTGTCTTTCCACTTCTTGAATGTAATCGAGACGGGGAGTCATTCCGATTTCAAAGAAATAGTTTACATCTACTCCAAGTTTTTTGGAAATCTGATAAAGAGTAGTAGCATTGGGATATATATCCCCCTTTTCCATTCTACTAATCAAAGCCTGAGTACAGATTCCATCGGCTAATTCACCTTGAGTTAATCCGATAGCCTTTCTCATCTCCCTTATCTTTGTCCCAATAATCGAATAATCCACTACCGATCCCCCTAATTTTAAAAATATTAATATATTTATATATTATCAGAATCCATGCAATTTTCTTAGGTAAAATACCTTAAATTCACTCAAACAAACTCAGACCGCCAATTCAAACATTTCTAATCTATGTTTTAATAATTGTAACGACAAATTACAATACCTTTGGACAGCATTTCTCTTAATGGGAAGTGCTCTTTTTTTTTGAGGGACGGACCTCGATCAGGTTTCATAGAGCTCCAAAGGCAGTCCATCCGGATCTTCAAAAAACATGAATCGTTTATGAGTATACGAATCTATCCTTATTTTCTCGGTTTCAATCCCTTTCTGATTTAACTCCTTTACCGCTTCCTCTATATCCTCCACTTCAAAGGCTAAATGGCGCAGCCCTCGTGCTTCCGGATAACTCGGTCGCGCCGGGGCTTCTGGGAATGAAAACAGTTCGATGATATATTCCTCGTTTAACGTGAGGTCGAGCTTGTAAGAATCTCTTTCTTCCCGGTATATTTCCTGCTTTATATCCAAACCCAGTTTATTGACGTAAAAGTCTTTCGATTTGGTGTAATCCGAGCAAATGATAGCGATATGGTGGATTTTTTTGAAGTTCATGTTAGACCTCTCCCTTTGTTGATATAAAAAAGAAGCAGCCAAAAGACTGCCCCTTCCAATTTTTCCTTATTTCATCGCATCCGTCAACACAGGTACGATCTGCTTCTTACGGGATACCACGCCTTTTAATAGTGCCGTGTTGTTTTGAAGTGTGACGTTGAACGCTTTCTCGACCTCAGCCGCTTTGCTTCCAAGGGCAAGAGCTGTCGAGTCGTTATCCAGGATGTTTGTCACGACAAGAAGGAATAGATCCAGACCTTTTTCCTTGATCATGGTTTCCATGGCCGCTTCAACTTCTGCCTGACGTCCGAATACGTCATTCACATCGACGACGTTGATTTGAGCCACTTCCACTTTGGCGTTACCCATGGAGAATTCTTTTGCATCAAGGGTCACAAGTTCAGCGACTGATTTCGTGCTCATGTTCGCTCCGGCTTTCAGCATTTCCAAGCCGTACACTTGTGTGTCTACCCCTGCGATGTCAGCCAGTTCATTTGCTGCTGCTACGTCTTCATCTGTGCAGGTCGGAGATTTAAATAATAGAGAATCCGAGATGATCGCTGAAAGCATCAATCCAGCCATTTCCTTCGTGACCTCTACTCCTTTTTCCTTGTAGATCTTGTTTAAGATCGTTGCCGTACATCCAACCGGCTCAGCACGGTAGTACAGGGGATCTGCCGTTTCAAAGTTCGCGATGCGGTGGTGGTCGATGACTTCAAGAACGCGTACTTCCTCGATGTCCGCTGCACTCTGCTGGCGCTCGTTGTGGTCAACCAGGATGACCGTATCCGTTTCAGCGGCAACCTTTTCTACTAAGCGCGGTGCATCGACTTTAAAGTAATCAAGGGCATATTGTGTTTCACCGTTCACTTCACCCAGGCGAACCGGCTCCACGTCCATCCCGATTTTCGATTTCAAATCAGCATAAACCAGTGCTGACGTGATGGTATCTGTGTCTGGATTTTTGTGTCCGAAAATTAGTGTTTTACTCATTGATCATTCTCCTAACTCTATGTAATATGATTCGTTTGTTATCTCTCTTTACATTTTCTTATATTACCATATTTAAAGGCAAAACCGTATGTCCGGATAAGATTTTTTCCAGTGATTGTGAAGGTAATATTCCCAGATTCTGTGTTAGAATAAGTAGAAGGGGGTGAAAAATACGATGGATCAGATTTTACAAGCCATAAAAGAGTTACAGGAACAAATGACGCGATTTGAATCCAATGTGAATACCCGTTTTGAACGATTGGAGACAAGGATGAATGGTCTTGAGACACGCATGGACGGGTTGGAAAATCGTATGGATAAGCTCGAAAACCGCATGGACAAATTCGAATCCAGAATGACCGTACTCGAGGAAAACCAACAGGACACTCAGGATAGCATGACGATTTTAATAAAGGAAAACTGGGATCATAAAAGAGAACTTCATAAAGTGAAGCGACGGGTAGGGATGGAGCCGTAAATGACATTCGCATTCTCCCACCCAGCTCTTTTAAAATAATTTCATTTGCTCCTCTGGATTTTCCCCTTTTCCCTTTACTTTATATCCCAACGATTGATAGCCCTTTAACCTTTTCTCATACATCTTCTCAAGCATCGGAATATTACGATCGACATAATCATATACCTTCACCTCTTTTTTTGAGTGATAGGTACGATGAAGCCTTCCCACATACTGCTGCAAGGTCCCTTTCCAGGAAACAGGCATGGTTAAGAATAAAGTATCCAGGCGGGGATCATCGAATCCCTCTCCAATATATTTCCCTGTAGCAATGATCACTCTTTCCTCATCATCAGAAGTTTCTTTCAATTGTAGTAGTCGGGCTTGTTCCTCTTTTTTCCCAAGTCCACCCTTTAATACGATAATATTTTTGGCAAACCCTTTTAGCTTCTCTTCTAGTAAGTCGATGTGCTTCTGCCTTTCGGTTAAGATGATCGGACTTCTCCCTTCTTCAAGTGCTTGCAGGACATCGTTGAAAATAAGGGCATTACGTTTCTCGTCCGTCTGGAGTTCGTTCATAAGTTCCTGTATAGTGGCATCATCTTTTTTCTTCGCACTCATTATGAGTCTTGGAAGAAGAATATGATCGAATGAATGCACTTTTGCTTGTTCCTTCGCGCTCACTTTATAACGGATGGGACCACACTGCATCGTCATGATGGGATGAAGTCCATCTTTCCTAGTGGGGGTTGCCGTTAATCCCAGAACATATTTGGCATTCGCCTCTTTTAACACTCTTTCAAAGGTAAAAGCAGAAATATGATGGCATTCATCTACTATGATATGACTATATTTTTTAATGAGATTTAGGTTCTCTTCTTTGGAGGTTAACGATTGAATGGTAGCAATATCAATCAACCCACCAGGCTTATGTTTACCCCCGCCTATTTCACCTATAGAGGTGGTTTCAACATGTAAAAAGGAAGACAAGCTTGTTTTCCATTGCTCCATCAGCTGTTTTCGATGGACAATGATCAGGGTATTAGCCGCTCTCCTCTCGATCATCGCAGCTCCGATAACCGTTTTTCCAAAACCAGTTGTGGCCGATAGGACCCCATTATCATGTTGACTCAAATATTCGACCGCTTCTGCTTGCTGTGGAAATAACGTTCCTTTAAATTCTGTATTCAGTCTATCACCTACAAACGTTTCATCTTGGAGGGAATAAGAGATGTCGTATTCTCCGCAGATGGAAAGTACGTTCTCCAGGCACCCTCTTGGTAAAATAAGATGGTCATCTGTTTGTTCCGAGCAGTTAATGACCCTGGGAATTTGATGAGTAGATAACCTTTTCGCCTGTGCTTTGTAAAATGCCGGGTTTTTCAAAACGGCTGCATCCATGAATTTCTTCAATATAAATGCGGGCAATTCACTTTTATTGATAAACACTCCATTTTTGATCGTTATAGTAATTTTTTCAGGAATATCCTTTGTTATCGTTTCATTCCTCACAAAAGTGGAGATTGAGTTTTTCACAACATACTTCAGTTTTTCTACAGACATTTTTCTCAAGTTGGTTAAATACAACCATTGATCTGCTATTGGCTCAAACTGGTCGTTTAAGAAAACACTATTTCCCTGTTTCCTGGATTCGCCTTGAAGTGGCAGGGCAATAAGATTGCCCAGGCCACCTTTTGGCAACGTGTCCTGATTCGGGAACAATCTATCGAAGGACTCCATTCCCAATGCAAAATGCTGTTCCATTGTTCGTGATAGTAAGGTATGGCCTAATTTTCTGGCAAGGGATGCTTTCACTGCCTCCTCGAAAAAAATCCACACATGAGCTCCGTTTCCTGAACGGGAACGCTCAACGGAAGTCGGAATATCAAGGTCCTTACATACATTCATAAACGCTTTGACATCCTTCTTCCAACTGCCCTTATCAAAATCAATGGCAAGAAAAAAACAGAAATCATTATCAAGGAGTGGATAGATTCCAATCGTTTTCTCACCGCTTAAATGTTCGTAAACGACCTGGTCCGTGAAGGGCAGATATTCTTTGTTCATGCACTGGCTGCACTTTATATGAGGTTTCTTGCATAGGGTTGGGTGCCATTCATGCTTACATGCCGGTGAATATCCTGAAGTCCCATTTTTGGCAGACTCCCACCTTCTGGCATAAGCATCTTTCCTTCCCTTAAATAATGAGGAGAAAAGGTTAATTCGTTCTTGAATGATTTGTTTTTTATTGGTTCGAGAGGTACGGTTTGGGGGCTGGTCTTCATAACAAATATCGTGCTTTTTTAATAACTCTTTTAATTTCCTATTTTCCTGTTTCAGCTGCTTACATTCTAGTAGCACCTGCTGAAGCTGCAAGTTGGAATTGGTCATAATAAAACCTCAATTTTGTTAGAATATTAGATAGTTTTAGAATACTAGAATTCCCCCTGGAGTGAAAGGGCCTGGCATTAGTAAGTATTGGCTGGTCTTTCTCTCTCTAAACGTAAAAAACACTATTCATTTTGTGGATGAATAGTGTTTTTTTGGAAAACTGCTTCATGATGGTTAACAACTGAAAAGGTCCATATTAAAAATCATGGGGACAAAGCAAACCACCTCTGACCTGTTATTAAACTCTCACTTTTTCTTCTTCTCCACAGCCTGCACCAATGATCATTTCAATCGTCTCTTCCGACATCTCTAAATGATCTATCTCTGTACCCTCAATCAATTCTCGGGTATTGCGATCGTCAAACGTCAACGCCCCTGATAAATAAACCTTGAACACCTCAATCAGGCTGTTCAACTTCACTTCTTCTTCATCCAAGTGATATTCAGTAACATCGTCAGTGACAGTCAAATGTTCAAATTGAAGAGCCTCTTTTATTACCTTCAGAAGCTTCATGTTTTCAGGCGGATGCGGATTCGTAATATGATAGATTTTGTCCGGTCGGGCTTTGTGAGGAGCAAGACTTAGAATATCTGCAACGTAATCGACGGGAACTAGATTCGATGTTCCGTTCTGAGCAGCAACCAGTCTGTAGGTACGCTCTCCATTTCGTCTCTCTGTCTTACGCTTAAATACTGCGAGAGCGCGCATGAATCCATACAGTGTAAATTGGGAATCCGCTTCACCGGTCTTGGAGTCGCCTACAATGATGGCCGGCCGGAAGATGGATACGTCCATTTTGTCACGGTACGAAAACACCAGATGTTCCGATTTCACTTTGCTTTCCTCATATGGATTATGGAACTCTCCATCTGTCGGGTAAAGTGCCTCTATACCTTTCGTCAGTTTTCCAACAGTGTAGGCCGTACTCACATAGTAAAATTTCTTCACTCCCAAGGATTCAGCCAGTTGTAGGATATGCTTTGTGCCATTATAGTTTGCCGCAAACAGTTCATCTCGCAGATCCAGGTCAAACTTCACAAGGGCTGCAAGATGATAGACAGCATCTATCTTCCCGGTCAACCACTCCAGGTCTTCCGCACTCAAACCGGCATGTGGAAAAGTGATATCTCCTTGAAAAATATGAATCCTCCCTTGGTCGGCTGCTGGCAAAGAGTCTCGCAACCTTTCAGCCTTTTCTACATTTCTCACTAAAATATAGATTTCACTTTGTTTATCTTGTAAAAGATTCTTGATCAGTTTCCCACCAAGAAAACCTGTCGATCCCGTTAAAAATACGTTCACATTGATCACCCCTGTTGATTTTCAACCTCGTTGGTCATTCCGTTTATCATATCACAGATTGAAAGCGTAATCGCAGTGGGATAAAAGATGGAACATGATGACAAAAAGAGAGGGGCATTCGCCCCTCTCTCCCACTATTTCCAACTATCATAAAACTTCTTTGTCACTTGGACGGTATGGGTGCTCCCGCCGGCATCCTGTACGTCTTCAAGAAGCATGGCAAGAACCATGGACGGGTCATTCTGATCATAGGAAACGAACACTCCATTTTCTGTTCCTGTTGTCCCCTGTTCAGACTTGATCTCTGCCGTCCCTGTTTTACCGGCAATCGCTTTTCCTTCTACACTCGCTTTTCCTGCTATACCTTCTGTGACCACTTTTCGAAAATTCGTTTTCATCATGTCTGCCTGTTCTTTTGAAAGCAGGTCTTTCTTCCACACTTTTTGTTCTTCATCCTTCAGGAGTTTTGGTTCCATCATGGTGCCATCGTTGATGATCCCGCCGTATGCACTTGCTATATGAACGATACTCATCAGCACTTCCCCTTGACCGAAAGCAGAATCGGCCAGCTGGACTTCTTTGGAGATTTTCCCGTCGTTTGAAACCTGTGATTTATATATCGGGTAAGACATAGGGATCTCTTCCCCAAAGCCGAAATCTTTCAAGCCTGCAATAAACGTCTCGGCACCCATATCTAGTCCGACCCGTGCAAAATAGATGTTATCCGAGAATTTAAGGGCGCTTTCCAGATCCACTTTGCTCTCGTTGTCAAAAACACGGACCACTTTATAATTCCCCCATGACTCATCCTTTTGCCACTTCTTCCCCGGGATATCATAGATTTTTTTTGGATCCAGCTTGCCGGATTTCAGACCGACAGAAGCCGTGATCCCCTTCATCGTTGATCCTGGTGAATAGGTAAGCGGGAATCGATTCCGGAGCGGCTTTTTCGGATCGTCCGCAAGTTTCTTATATTTCTCCGCAGACATCCCTAATACGAACTCATTCGGGTCATAGGCAGGGGTGCTCACAAGGGCCAGTGCCTCTCCTGTTTGGGGATTAACGGCGGCTGCCGTTCCCGCTTCATCCTTCATCTGTGCGTATATCTTCTTTTGCATCTCGGCATCAATGGTTAAGGTGATGTTCTTTCCGTCCTCTACAGGCTGCTCGGCCACGGTTACCGTGTCTTCTGAATCTTGTTTCTTCAGATAGATACGCTGACCGTCTTTGCCCCTCAGCTCATCTTCATAGACTTCTTCTGCTCCGCTTAAACCCATCAAAGACTGAGCTGTATAGCCTTTGTCTTTCAGCTTCTCCAATTTCTCGGCCGTAAGCTTTCCTATATAACCTGTCAGATGGGCAGTGGCTTCTCCGTATGGGTATTCCCTTGCAGGCACCCGCTTGGAGTAAAGGCCGTCAAGTTCAATTACTTCCAGTGCGAGAGGACGCTCTTTTAAAGCAATTTTTTTAATTGGGACAAAATAGTCAGGCTTCACCCAGCTTGCGTCCAATTTACTCTTTATTTGTTCTGGTGATAAATCAAGTAAAGATGACAGCTTGCTCAAGTCATTTTCATTGAATTCTTTCGGGACAATCCCGAGTTCAAAGGCTTCCCCGTTGACAGCAAGGGGCTGCTGATTCCGGTCGAGGATCTCTCCGCGTTTGGCAGAAATGCTTTCCACTCCGACCTTGTCCCCCTTTTCCATTTCAGGCAGGATGAACGAAGGGTCCCAATCCACGAACCAGTTTTCATCGTCGTCCTTCTTTTCTTTTGTCAACGTGACATCCTTTTTATATGAAACTTCACCGGCGAGGGTGTTATATGAAATGGTCATAGGAAATTCCGCTTTCGATTTTTTGTCCCATTCCACTTCTTTGTCCGGCTTTTTAAAAGATACTTTGACATCCTTCACTTCGAGGTCTTTATAGATATCTTTGTATCTCGTGACAAAATCATCTTTTTTGAATGTTTCCTTAGTAGAGGAGTTCGCATAGTCTGAGAACATTTTATCGAACTTTCCTTTATTCCAAAGATCCACGTATTCCTGCAGGCGATCATCCGGCTGAGCCTTCTCCTGACATCCTGCGAATAGTAGACTGATAGCGACGAAAGTACAAAGCAGCATGATTTTTTTGATCATATGTAGTGACAACCCCTTAATTATTCTTATATTCATTGTTTCAAATCGTATCCAGTTTTACAAATTTAATGTATTTATATTTTTGTTTTAAAACCAATTTCCACCACCATTTCCTCACAATCCCCAGTATTTCTCACTCTCATATGATGCAATTTCGTAAAAATTTGTTATAATAGTACATCGTAAGAGTAATAAGGAACTGAATCCTAAGATTATATCTTGCAAATATATATCGATAGGTGGAAATAAACATGAAAGATTACCGAGTACTATTGTATTACAACTATGTTGATATTGAGAACCCCGAGGAAGTCACTGCCCAGCACAAACAACTGTGTGCGGACATCGGCCTTATGGGGCGCATCCTGATTTCGTCTGAAGGAATCAACGGAACATGTTCCGGAACGATCGAGCAGACGGATGCTTATATGGAAGCGATGAGACAGGATCCACATTTCAAGGATACTGTATTTAAGATCGACGAAGCAGACGAGCATGCGTTCAAGAAATTGAAAGTGAAACACCGTCCAGAGCTTGTCACTCTTCGTCTTGAAGATGATGTAAATCCGAATGAGCTTACGGGGGAGTACCTTGATCCAAAGGATTTCTTTGAACAAATCCAGCAGGAAGATACAATCCTTCTTGATGCACGTAACGACTATGAATATGAACTTGGACACTTCAGAGGAGCCGTGAAGCCGGATATCAAAAACTTCCGCGATCTTCCGAACTGGGTCCGCGATAATAAAGATAAATTAGAAGGCAAAAAGATTATCACGTATTGTACAGGTGGGATCCGCTGCGAAAAATTCTCAGGCTGGTTAGTGAAAGAAGGCTTTGAGAATGTTGCACAGCTCCACGGTGGAATCGCGACCTACGGAAAAGACCCTGAAGTAAAAGGTCAACTGTGGGACGGTCAGCTTTACGTATTCGACGAGCGCATCGGTGTTCCTGTCAACCAAACAGAACACGTTGTCGTAGGGAAAGACTTCTACAGTGGTGAACCTTGCGAGCGCTACGTAAACTGTGCTCACCCGCCTTGTAACCGCAAAATCCTTTGCTCCGAAGAAAACGAGCATAAATATATGAGAAGCTGCTCCGATGAGTGCCGCACGAGCCCTGAAAACCGCTATGTTATGGAGCATGGTTTGACGGAGGAAGAAGTGGCAGAGCGTTTGGCAGTGATTGAGCGGGAGAAGGAAACGGCAACGATCTAAATAATGATTAAGCACCGGCTGAGTACTCAGCCGGTGCTTTTTTAGTCTTTTTCCTAATTACGGTCTACCGCATAACCCGAATAGTGTACATAACCAATTCTTTAACTTTTTAATAAAATCGAAGAAATCGTCTTGCCAGCCACCATCTCCCGGATCATCTTGTTGTTCTTCTTGAATGATTCTTCCTTCAACCTTTGGAGACACATTTTTGTGATTAGCTAAGTAGTCTGTAAATACTTCATAGTCCACTTGGAATAATTCTGTCATTCGACCTTCATCTTTAGCTGCTTTAAACATGCTGTAACCGTCTCCTCCATCAGCCGTAAAGGCATTGGTTGCGACTGTGTACATCTTTTCAGGGTCAATTTCCTTAAACCCTTTATCCGTTTTCACTTCTACAAACCATACACGCTCACCAACAGGTTTGTTGATGTCATACTTGAAGTTGATTCCAGATACTTGAAGAAAACGTCCTTCTCCGGTTTCAACCCCACTTACACTGTGCTCGAGAGCATCAAGAAGCTCCTGGCCGGTTAAGTCAAGGGTTACCAGATTATTACCGAACGGCATCGTCGTTAAAACTTCACCTAACGTGATTTCCCCTTTATCGATGGAAGCACGGATACCGCCGCCATTTTGAAGTCCGATATGGGTCTTAACCGATTCATTCGCCTTTTCTACCATGGCATCTGCAATCAAATTCCCTAAATTGGTTTCTTTCGTTCGAACATCTGCACGTTCCCCGTTTAATGCTACCTTCGTTTTACCTACCACTTCGTTTTTAATTTCTTCCAGAGGGGCCTTGAATTCATTTACTTTCGCAAGCGCTTCAGAGTCCTCATCATATTCCTCAAGATCAAGTACCTCACCGGCATGGCTGGTTACAACACCTTCAGCATCAAAAGTGACGTCTAACAAACCAAGAAGGTTTAAATACTCACCGGCTTGAACGATGATAGTCGGTTCTTCTTTATCGATGACTACGGGCTCATCCAATACAGTATGGGAATGGCCTCCAACAATAACGTCAATTCCATCAACTGCTTCAGCAAGTTCCAGGTCATGTGAGTAACCAAGATGAGAAAGAACGATGATCTTGTTTACACCTTCCCCTTTAAGCATGTCGATTGTAGCAGCTGATTTTTCTGTAGCATCTTCAAATTCGATATTTTCTCCAGGACTTGAGAGAAACTCAGTTTCAGGAGTTGTCAGTCCGAAGATCCCTACTTTTTCTCCGTCCACTTCTTTAATGATGGCAGGATAGATGTTTCCGCCTTCACCAGGCGTCCCCACCTCATTTTTCTTCAACGGCTCCAGATCAGAATCTCCTGTCATCTGAACATTAGAAGAAACCATCGGGAAGTTCATTTCTTTTATGAAATTTGCTAATGTCTTAGAGTCTTTATCAAATTCATGGTTCCCTAGAGTCATAGCATCATAACCTAACTGATTCATGAACCATAAATCTGCCAGACCTGAGTATTGACGGAAGTAAAGTGTTCCAGAGAACACATCCCCTGCGTCCAATAAAAGAGAATTTTCTTTCTCTGCACGAACTTCCTTCACTGCTGTGAATAAGCGCGGATATCCTTCCACGTGTGCATGTGTATCGTTCGTGTGCATGATGGATAAATTGAAATCTTTATTTTCTTCAGGAGCTGCTTCTTGAACGATGCGTCCTTCTACTTCCGGCGAAACAGGATTATTCTTTTCAAGATAAGAAGTGAATACTTCAAAGTCTGCTACAAACAGTTCAGTTTGGCGACCCTCTTCTTTCGCTTTCTTGAACATCGTATATCCGTCTCCACCATTTGCCGTGAATGCGTTAGTGGCAACAGAGTACATTTTCTCAGGGTCGATTTTTTCAAATCCATTGCTTGTTTTCACTTCTAAATACCATACCCGTTCCCCGGCAGGCTTATTAATGTCATACTTGTATTTGATTCCTGACACTTGTAGGAATTCCCCTGGTGCATCCTGGCCTTCCACTTTAGCTACACTGTGTTCAAGGGCGTCTTTAATTTCCTGACCAGTCAAATCCAGTGTGACAAGCTGATTTCCGAAAGGCATTGTCGTTAATACTTCTCCAAGCGTGATGTCCCCTGCATCAATCGACGCCCGGATTCCCCCGCCATTTTGAAGTCCGATGTACGTTTCGACGGACTCATTGGCCCTTGCAACCATACCATCTGCGATTAAATTACCTAAGTTCGTTTCTTTTCTTCGGACATCGGCACGTTCCCCATTCAGGGCTACTTCTGTGCGGCCGACCACTTCACTCTTTAATTCTTCAAGAGGAGCTTTGAACTCTTCCACTTTCGCAAGAGCGCCCTCATCTTCTTCATAAGTATTCAGGTCGAGTACTTCACCTAAGTGGCTCGTGATGACACCGTCAGCATTGAATGTGACCTCAAGTAAACCAAGCAGGTTTAAATATTCTCCAGCCTGTACGATTACTGTCGGTTCTTCCTTGTCGATGACGACAGGTTCTTCCAGTACTGTATGAGAGTGACCACCTACGATCACATCGATACCATCTACAGCTTCTGCTAATTCGATGTCCTCTGCATACCCCAGATGAGAAAGGGCTATGACCTTATTGACTCCCTCATTTTTCAGCATTTCTATCGTAGAAGATGCTTTATCAGCAGGATTTTCAAATTCAATAATTTCTCCTGGATTTGAAATGAATGCTGTATCCGGAGTCGTTAATCCAAAAATTCCTACTTTTTCCCCGTCTACTTCTTTAATCATGGCAGGGTATAGGTTTCCACCTTCGCCTGGAGTACCGATTTCATTTTTCACAAGCGGCTCTAAATCTGTATCACCTGTAACCGAGACATTCGATGAAACCATCGGGAAGTTCATTTCTTTAATAAAGTCTGCTAATGTTTTAGAATCTTTATCAAATTCGTGATTCCCGAGTGTCATGGCATCAAAGCCAAGCTCATTCATAAACCAAAGATCAGCAAGACCTTTATATTGACGGAAGTAAAGAGTTCCTGAGAATACATCTCCCGCGTCTAATAATAGCGTGTTTTCTTTTTCAGCACGAACCTCGTTCACAGCTGTAAAGAGTTTAGGATAACCCTCCACGTGTGCGTGCGTATCGTTCGTATGCATGATGGAAAGGTCAAATTCATCATTGCTTTCCGCTGATAAGTCAAACTGTCCGATATAAGCATCATGGTCGCTTGCTCGTCCATGTTCTTCCATGTACGGAGAATTAAAGTTGACGATATCATATTCTGCACCTGCAGCAAGTCGGTTGGAAACAAGCATATGATCCAATACCTGTGCATTCCCTTGGTACGTATACGTGTATCGTTCACTTGCAGGAAGGGTTTCAACAAGGTTTGTCAATTCTTCTCCCTTAAGCTTTTGTAAAGGAGCGGAGAATTCAAAATCATTCAAGTCCCCCATTACGACTACATTAGCGTCTTCATTCTTTTCCTCAATGTCAGATACGAATGAATTCACAATTTCCGCAATCTGTAGACGCTGCTCTTCACTGCCCAGTACAGGTGGCTGATTTTTACCGAAAACGGGTTGATCTCCACCTTTAGAGTTGAAGTGATTGTTCACGACGATAACGTCTTCGCCTTTAAAGTTGAACTGTGCAGCTAATGGCTTCCGGCTATCGTCGAATGCAGGGTTCGTCGGATCGATTCTTCCCGGATTCAATGTCAAGGAGCCGTTTTCATATGCTACAGCTGTTGTGGCGTCACCTTTTGTACCTTCAGCCAATGACACACGGTCTGGATTATAGAGGAATCCTACTCGGATATTCCCTCCAGGCACACCGCCATCTTCTTTATCCTGTGGAGCAATTTCTGTCCATGAATAGGTAGGCCCGCCGAAACCTGCAATGGCGTCACTCAGTGCTTTATAGTTAGCATCCGCCTTCACTACCCCATCATCCGTGGTACCACTTTCGTCCAATACTTCCACTAGACCGATGATGTCAGGAGATTTCAGATTTTCAACCATGGATTTCGCAAGCTTATCCCGCTTCGCTGTATCGGATGCTGCAAAGTTTTCAATGTTGTAGCCTGCTACGGTTAATTTATCATCTGCCTTTTCAATCGTTGTCACTTCCGGTGTGAATTCACGCTCTGTCAATTCCGGAAGACTTTCTTCATTTACAAGTATTTTAAAATTACTGAAACTGTAACTGACTACTCCTGTTACTGTTCCATTAAATTGGTCACCTGTTTTCGTAACGAAATCCCGGTTATCTAACAACAAGAACATTCTTTCAGGATTTTGGTTCTCTTTTGTTAATAGTGGTGCCCCTTCTTTCGTATATGCTTTTCCTTCTACTTGTTCAGTAATGACTGGTACTTCCCCGTATTTCTGAGGACCAGTCACAGTCGGATTATCAAGTGAAACACGCATTCCTTCAATACTTTCGTAAAAATCGATTCCGTCCTGTTCAGGATCGAATTCCCCGAATTGATCGTTATCGACCACGTTTGTAGGAGGAGTTACATCTTCCCCAACCACCAGCGCTGCCGGGAAGTCATTGTTGCCTGAATCAACGATCACATTCCCATACTGTGCGTTAAGTTCGGTCATCGCAAGGTCTGTTTGCAGCTTATCATCATAGCCATCCAGTACCCATTCTTTCACCTGTCCATCGACCGTCACTTTATCACCAAGCTTCACGCCATGAGCCGGCTTATAGACAAGTATTGCTTCAGATGTCTTACCGTTATCATCCTCTTGGTCATCTTGCATGTAGAAATTGCTGGCATCCACGACGTGAGTGACGATCCCCTCTACACCTTTCACCTTTTCTGAATTATATGGTGATGTATGTGCTTCCCCTTGGATATCGTGGATCCTCAAACCTTCAATGCCATCATATGGTGTTGGCTCATCAGGTTCTTCCCCTTCAAAAGTCATGGTTGTAGGAGATTTTAATCCCGGAACGGTAAAGTAAGCTTCCAGACTTCCAGTAATGATGACTTTTTTTCCTATGATTTCCGGGTTTGTTAGAAGTCCGAATTCCGCTCTAAAAGCAGATGGAAGTTGCACCGGAAGAATCTTTGATGGATCCGTCTCATCCGGACTGTCTGCAATGGCATAATTCGTATCTCCTGTGAAAGGAGCTTCAAAATCATAACTGTTAGTAGCTTTTGTATGAGCTACAATATACCCCGTAACGGTACCTGTACCACTATTGTTCGCGATCGCTTCCTGAACCGTTAAATAGTCTGCTGCTGAAGCCGTTGAACTCATCGGAACAATGTAACTTACAAGCATGGCTAAGATTGTTGTTACGATGAACAACTGTTTCTTCAAAATCTTCAACCTGGTTCCTCCTCAAAATGTTTTCGAATAGTGAGATAAGCCTATGTATCTGTTCAACCACATATTTAAGCTATATCCCCAGTCCCTTTGTCTATGGCATAATACCTTCTCAGGTTTTGTAAGCGCTTTCTTAATAGTATATTCGTTCCCCCTGGAAAGCCTCGATTCATGCCAAAAATACGTAGATTAATGAATGATATTGACTACAATCTACCTATTTGGAAACACCCCCGCATGGTTTATTCCACCTGTTCACATATTGTTGAATAATGTAAACCAAGTACTCTTTAAATATAGCATTTTTTTGTCGAGGATTATTGAATTATATAAAAATTTACAAAAATGGGACAATAGATTCATATTATATTAAAAAAGGATGTCGAAAAGGAGGGACGGACCTCTCGGTATTTCTATGAAAGTCCGTTACTATCACGATTTCCCCTTCTGGAGTTGACATAACTGAGGTCCGTCCCTCTTCCCTTTTCCCCTTCCACCCATTACACTGAAGGAAATACTTATGATAAAGGATGGTTGGATGAACCGTTTTGTTGAGAGGGTGGAGCCTTATTTTTTGAGTGAGGATCCGTTTGTGCAGAGGTATGCGATTGAAATGTTGGAAGGTTCTTATTTGGTTGATGGTGATACATTTTTAACCGGATTAAAAGCCCATGATCGGGGACAGGTTTCGGAATTCTCTTCGCCTGTACTCCCTTACTTAATGTACATGCCGTTGAATGAGGAAGGGATGAAGGAGGTAGTCAAGCGGTTGAAAAGCCTGAGCAAAAAGGATACCGACGTACTCTTCTACATTCAATTAATAGCGAATGCCGATACAGATTTACTGATTTCATACAGAAATGAAGTAAAACCCTTTATAGATGAAGGGCAACTGAAGAAAATTGCGAAGCTTCCTGCTTTAAAAGATGAGGAATTATTCGTGGAGCTTGCTGGTATTATGCATTACTTGGATACGAATGATTATGATCAGGTGTATTTTGACCAAGGGAAAAGGATCGTTCACGAGCTCGTAAAGAAAGGGGAAATTAATAGCTGGGAAGTACAGATTAAGGAAGAGGATCTAGCCGGCTTCGATCTAGTATACACAGTATACATGGCTGGGGAAATCCGCGAAGAGAGCGTGGTCCCGCAATTGGTGAACCTTTTCAAAAACGAGGAAGCAGAAGATATGTTGTTGGAGGAAGTGGCCAATGCATTGGTGAAGATAGGGACGGATCAGGTGGTGCGCGAGGTTGAAAAGGTAGCTCTCTTCGGGAACACTTATTTCTATACACTGGATGTATTAGGCAGAATAAAGAGCGCGGAGGCGGAACAAGCACTGTTACGATTATTTGATCAAACGGACGACCTTACCGCGAAAACACTGATAGCAGATTATTTATGTCAGCAGTTATCGGCTGAAGCGATTCCCAAAATCGAAGCTTTCATCGAAGAAGGCTATGATAAAAACATGCTTTGTCTGGAAGAATCCGTGTACGTGAACTGCATCATGAACGGGACTGATCACCCGAAGCTTTCACAGTGGAAGAGTCTCATCGAAGAAGTGGAAAAACATTCATTGGATGAACAACCACTCCTCGTCACTCAACCCGTCCAAACAGGAGACAAAGTCGGACGCAACGACCCCTGTCCGTGCGGAAGCGGGAAGAAGTATAAGAAGTGCTGCCTATAAGCGAGGGACGGACCTCCGTATTTTCATGCGGAAGCCCGTCCCTATCACGTTTCGCTATTGGATTACGGTGAAAATCGAGGTCCGTCCCTCTACTCCATCCACTCCGGTTTGCCGAAGCCTTTGAATTCTTTGTCGATGGTTTTTTCGAATTGGTCTGCTTCGACGACGGCTTTGATGTCTTTGGCGAGTTGTGAGTCAACGTCTTTTGTGTTCATTACTACGCGGTTTCGGTATTGGTCAGGCATGTCCTCCAATTGCAGGGCATCGAGAAGGTCCATGTCCGCTGCCAATGCGTAGTTGCCCGGAACCGCAGATAAATCGACACTGTCGACAGCCCTTGGAAGCTGGGCCGCTTCGATCGGTTTGAACTGCAGGTTTTTCACATTTTCATCAATGTCTTTTTCGGATACAGTCAATGGATCCGTGTCCGGTTTTAACGTGATCAGCTTGGCATCTTCCAGGATTTGAAATGCACGTGCCGCGTTTGTCGGATCATTCGGGATGGCGATGGCACTGCCTTCTTTGATGTCCTTCATGGAATCGAACTTCTGTGAGTAGATCCCCATCGGCGCCGTCGGTACGACAATCACTTCAGATAGGTTCATGTTATGCTGCTTCGCGAAGGTTTCCATGTAGATCTTGTGCTGGAACAGGTTCGCATCCAGATCCCCTTCTGCTAGTGCGTTGTTCGGCTGTATGTAATCACTGAATTCCTTCACTTCCACCGTGTAGCCTTTTTCTTCAAGACCGGGCTTGATTGCTTTCGTAACCATATCACTATATGGACCGGATGTGGCTCCGATCGTCACTTCTTTTTTATCTTCTGAGCTTGCCTCTTCTCCTCCGCAGGCTGCCAGTACGCTCATTGTTACCGCTAATGCTAATAATAAAATCCACTTTTTCACTTGTTGTTCCCCCTATAGTTGTTATCGTTTATCCACCAATCGTGCAAACACATCACCCGTATACTGGATGAGCTGAACCAAACAAATCAGAATGACCACGGTTGTAATCATCACCGTGTTGTCATATCGGTAGTACCCGAAGCGAATCGCCAGGTCCCCAACTCCCCCGCCGCCTACAATGCCGGCCATGGCAGAATAGGCGACTAAACTGATCGTTGTAATCGTAATGGCCTGAATGACCGCCGGACGCGCTTCCGGTAACAGTACATCCTTGATGATCATCCATGGACTCGCCCCAACGGAAACCGATGCTTCAATGACTCCCTTATCAATTTCTCTTAAAGACGTTTCTACCATTCTCGCAAAAAACGGAATCCCAGCAACCGAGAGTGATACGGATGCCGCTGTCGGCCCGATGGTCGTCCCGGTTAATAGTTTGGTTAATGGTAAGAGGGCTACTAATAGAATGATGAAAGGTACCGAGCGTACCATGTTCACGACGAATCCGACGACCTTCTTAATCACACTATTTTGTAAAAATAAGCCCTTGTCTGTCACAAAAAGCAGAATCCCCAGTGGCAATCCCACTATAATTGCTACGGCTAATGAGATACCCACCATATACACCGTTTCAAAAAAGGCTTTATTCAATTCCGGCAGTATAGCAGTCAATGAATCAGGCAGCATCCTCGAGCACCTCCAGGCTTTGCGTCTTCGCCGTAATATAACGGATCGCCGCTTCGATTTCGTCAGCTGTTCCAATCAGTTCCATGATGAATATCCCGAGTGGGACATCCTGAATATATTCGATCTTGCCGTGCAGGATATTCCCCCGCACCTTGTACCGCTGAAACACCTCTGATACGACGCTTTCCTCGGCGATGGATCCTTTGAATTGAATCTTGATGAGCTTCCCTTTTCTCGATTCCAGCAGATGAGGCGGCAGGTCGAATTGGAGAATCGTTTCGATGAATTGCTTGGTCAAGGGCTGTTTCGGTTCGTCAAACAGGTCATACACGGGACCTTCCTCCACGATCTTCCCGTCCTGCATCACGGCCATCCGGTCGCAGATTTCCTTCACTACTTCCATTTCGTGGGTGATGAGGACGATCGTCAAGCCCAGTTCCTTGTTGATCTTTTTCAACAGCCTCAAGATCGATTTGGTCGTATTCGGATCGAGGGCCGATGTCGCTTCATCACAAAGTAATACCGATGGGTTATTGGCAAGTGCCCTCGCGATCCCGACTCTCTGCTTCTGTCCCCCGCTGAGCTGAGCCGGGTACGCGTCGGCTTTGTCTGAAAGACCGACCATCTCCAGGAGCTCGACGACTCTCGGTTTGATTTTCGCTTTCGGTACATGCGCTGCTTTCAAAGCAAAGGCGAGATTATCAAACACCGTCTTCGACTTGATGAGGTGAAAATGCTGGAAGATCATGCTCGTTTTCTGACGGGCAAGCCTCAATTGCTTGGACGTAAGCTTCGTGAAATCCTGTCCATCAATGATGATTTCCCCTGATGTCGGGGTTTCAAGTAAATTCAGGCATCGAATGAGTGAGCTCTTCCCCGCTCCGCTGTATCCGACGATTCCGAAGATTTCACCCTTCTTGATCGTCACAGAGACATTGTCAACACCGACCACCGTTTGCTTTTTCGTTTTGTACGTTTTAACCAGATTCCGAATCTCGATCAATGTGCACACCCCTTTTTCTCCAATAAAAAATGCCTCTTTCAACTGAAAGAAGCATCGCCTGTTTATCTCGACTTATCTCTCAGAATGAAATCATTCTGCAGGAATTAGCACCGTTCCATTACTGGAGGTTGCCGGACGTCATAGGGCCTGATCCCTCGGTCACTCTGGATAATTGAAAGTATGTAATTTTCAAAATTTTATCTTATAGAGGATAATACTGGGTATGGGACGGGAAGTCAATAGATGATTTTGATGGTTTTTTATGTAAGCGTTATCTTCGTTGTCCTGGCAACGTAATTCTGTTTATATAATAGAGTAGGGTGACCTTTCTCAAGGCCACCCCCTCATCAAACCGTACGTGCCCTATTAAGGCATACGGCTTACCAATGTGATTCCGCTTAGTTCAAGATGATGCAAACTTATTCGCACAGTGTATTTTAGAAAGTCGTTGTGAAGAAAAGTATTCCTCTCCCTTTTCTTTTGCTCTCTCCAGACTTCTTTTGTATTTCTTCTTTTGCTTATCTTTCATGTATTGGAGGTAGTATTCAATACCATCTCCATACTGTTTTCCGTAATATATTTGAAAAGCAGATTTAAGACCTGTACACGCAAAGAATTCAATGTTCCATTTCGTACTCATCACCCATCCTTTTCGTTGTGAAGGATGTTTGTGAAGCATAGCGACTCTCAGCCTTCGGCGAGTGTAAGAATCTATTGCCAGTAGTTCATCTCTGAATATGTTGAAACAACAGTTCAGTCGATATCCCTTCTCTTTGAATTCTTCAATCGCTTTCCACAAGGTTAGATAGAAGTTTACCTTTCCTTGAATGATGGAGTTTACGCGTTGGTACCACGCTTCTCTGCTTAAGGTGAGTGTTTTCCTGGTGGCTCTCTTAATTTTCATTCGAAAGTCTTTCCAGGTCTCATCTTTTGGTTTGGCTAAATAGTAAGGTTTACCATCCTTCTTACGTTTTCTCCAGTGTTGGAACGTAAAACCAATAAAGTCGAAATCATCATGATTGAAATCGACAATTTTAGTCTTCTCGATAGAAATTTCCAGACCTAGTTCATCGAGTTTCTCTTTTGTGATTTGTTCGGCTTTCTTAATGTCCTCTTTGGATTTGGCGAAAAGGAGGAAGTCATCGGCATACCGTACAAATCGAATGCCGTGTAAATCAAGTGTCCAATCCAGTTCGTTCAGATAGATATTCGCTAAAAGTGGAGAAATCACTCCACCTTGAGGAGTACCTGAATCTGAGCGATGGTAGGTCCCTTCTTCCATGTATCCAGCTTTTAGCCATTTCCAAATCATGTCTAGGACTGTACCGTCCGCTACATATTTGTTTAGGACCTTCATCAGTTTCTTGTGCGGGATATTGTCAAAGAAGCCTTTGATATCGCAATCATAAATGTGATTGTATCCTTGTTCAATATTCCACATTATAATTTGTACAACTCGTTTGGCTCCGCGATTTTGACGATACCCACATGACCAATTATGAAAGATATGGTCATCGAATTTTGGTTCTAATACGTTTCGCAGAGATTGTTGAACAATCCGATCTTCGACCGTAGGAATACCGAGAGGTCTCTGTTTTCCATTCTTCTTGCGTATATAGGAGCGTCTGACAGGAGTAGGCTCATATTCTTTCGCTCTCAGTTTGCCGAGTAGATTATCTAGATTTTCATCCAGGTTCTCCTCATACTTTTCAAGAGTTACTTCGTCGATTCCACCTGAACCTTTGTTGGCTTTTACTTTCTCCCACGCACTTTTCAATTTACGGTCAAACAGTAGTTGTCCGTATACACTATGCCATTTAAGCTTTAATTCTTGATTCACTACGTATTCCACACCTTTCATTGTGTACATTCAGTTCGTTTATACCGAAGTATCGTGGTCTGTTGTCATTACACACCTTTACTTGTGTAGAGTCACAAGGTCGTTCCCCTTCCGTTCACCAGATGTTTTGTCATCTGGCTACTTCCGTACTATGAGAACGTCTGACTTCTCTATCCACATTATCCATTTCGGAATTCCTTATAGGACAATGCCCTGACGGTAAGATAGAGATCTCACGGGGTCATCGCACTTTCCTTCTGTACATACCCAGCACCATCACTTGATAAGTTGAGCTCATTCGGCTGATTCTTTGAATGAACACCTTTAAGACTTCCCATTATTTTCGCATGGTCGCCAACTTACCCAGCCGCCGTGCTTCACACTTTTTGCATTTGGGTCTGCACATCCGACTACGGGTCTCTCGATTATCCGCATCTCCTCCGAACACAATCTCACAATTATGCCCTAGATTAGTCTTCGTTAGTTGTATCAGCACTCTAACGGAAGGACTTTCACCTTCGAGACGATGAATCTTCCGGGATTCGGGAGCCGTTTATACTACGTATCGTACTCCAACCCTTAACAATTCATCTTGAGTGTGGAACACTCAAGGTGCGACTGCCCGTCGCACAAAAAACGACCTCTCCCATGCAGGAAAGGTCAGGTTCTTCCACTCAGTCAACGGCTTTTCACCGAATCCCTCTCTATCAGTTCCGTTGTGAGTTTGTAATACGAATCGACCTCTTCCTTCAAGAGCATCTGAAAGATAAGGTGAACGGCAAGCGCACCCGCTTCATATTTTGGCTGACGCATGGTTGTCAGTGGCGGGGACACGTATTCTGACAGCTGGATGTCGTCAAAGCCAATGATAGAAATGTCCCCTGGAACGGAAATGTTTTTTTCGTTCAGTGCCTGTAGCCCGCCGATGGCCATTTCATCATTCGCATAGAAAATACCCTGTGGGACATCCCGTTGGGCGATCAGCATTTTGGTCGCCTGATAGCCCCCTTCACGGGTGAAGCCCCCTGATACTTTCCATTTCGACTTATAGTCGATCCCGTGTTTATCCAAAGCTTCCCGGAAACCCTGGAAACGAAGCTCGTTGTCATGGGAGTTATAAGGTCCGCTGATAAACGCGATGTCACGGCTCCCCCTCTCAATCAAGTGTTCAGTTGCCACGAAGGCTCCGTGAACATTATCGACTTCGATCTGGGTGACATAATCGCTTTTGATGCTCCGGTCGAGAACCACGATCGGAAAGCCTTCCCTTGCCGATTCCAGGATCGTCTCGTCATCGATATTATGGGCAAGGATGATGACGCCATCAACCCTTTTTTCTTTTAAAAATTTCACGGCGGTGGACTGTGCTCCCCCGATGGAACTGCAGGCGATCAAATCATATCCGTTCGTCGAGGTCACATCCTGTACACCCTTGATCAGCTCGGAATAGTAAGGTCCTGACAGATCGCTCAGAATCAAGGCGATGGTATTCGTGCTTGTCCGCTTCAAATCCGAAGCAAGCCCGTTTTTTTGGTAATTCAATTGTTTGGCTGCCGCTAAAACTTTCTGTCGTGTTTCTTCACTGACTTTCTTACTGTTGTTCAATGCATAAGAAGCGGTCGAAACGGCGACTCCGGAAAGCTTAGCCACATCTTTGATGGTTGCCATAAGTTCACATCCTAATTGCTAAATAAATGAAGGCATCCTTCTGTACTGATTTCTTCTGTTCATTATACATGAAAGCGCTTCAAGTATTGGGTTATTTTTCTAATAAGTATACAATCGCTTCGTAGGGACGAAGGGTGTTGATGTCTGAAGGTCGTTCACTGGTATCGGAATAGTTGCTGATGATCACTTCTGCATTTGAATCATCAACATTTACAGGAAGATGGAAGTCTGGATGATTACCGTAGAAATTCGCGACTACCAACAGCGTTTGATCGTCCCACTTCCGCGTGTACGCCATGATTTCAGGATGATCCTCCAATAGTAGCTCATACTCTCCATAAACGAGGAGATCCAGTTGTTTTCTGAGTACAATGAGTTTTTGATAATGATAAAAGATGGAGTCCTGATCCTTCAATGCCTGTTCCGCGTTAATTTCGCTAAAGTTCGAGTTCACTTCAATCCACGGATTCCCCTCGGTAAAACCGCCATGAGTCTCGTCATTCCATTGAAACGGTGTCCTGGCATTGTCCCTGCCCTTCGTCCGGATCGATTTCATAATCTCACTCTCGGGGACACCTTCTGCTTTCTTTTCATGAAAGTAGTTAATCGTTTCAATGTCACGGTATTGGGTTATATCGTCCCAGTTACTATTCGTCATCCCGATTTCTTCCCCTTGATAGACGAAAGGCGTCCCCTGCATCATGTGAAGAACGGTTGCCAGCATCTTGGCGGATTCTTTACGATATTCTTGATCATTCCCCCATCTGGAAACGATGCGGGGCTGATCGTGGTTATTCCAGTATAAACTGTTCCATCCCTTCTGAAACAGGGAGGTCTGCCACTCGCTCAGCACTTTTTTCAGCTCCACGAAATTCAGTTCCTTCAACGCCCACTTACCTTCCCCCGCCTGCTCGTCCAGGGACATATGCTGAAAGGTGAACACCATATCAAGTTCATTCCGTCCCTTCCCTGTATAAAGCTGAGCGGTTTCCGGCGTAGCCGAAGGAGTTTCTCCCACAGTGACCGTTGAATATTGAGAAAGGACCTTTTCATTCATCTCCCGTAAGTAATGATGGAGATTTGGTCCATCTGTCAATACTTTCTCATCGATCTCCTTCCCGATCAGATCGATCACATCCATACGGAAACCGCTGACTCCTTTAGCGAGCCAGAAGTTCATCATTTTGTATAAATGTTCCCGCACGTCGGGGTTATGAAGATTGAGGTCAGGCTGTTTTTTACTGAAGAGGTGAAAGTAATACTCGCCAGTCTGTTCATCCCATTCCCATGCGGATCCACTAAAGACGGATTGAATATCACTTGGAGGTCCGTCCCCACTCTCCCGCCAAATATAGTAATCCCGATAAGGATTATCCTTTGATTTCCTGGACTCCTTGAACCACGGGTGTTCATCTGATGTATGGTTGATGACGAGGTCCATCATGATATGGATGTCCCGTTTCTTTGCTTCTTCGATCAATGTCTCCATGTCTTCCATGGTACCGAAATCAGGCATGATTTCATAATAATTGCTGATGTCATAGCCGTTATCGTCATTCGGGGATTGATAGACCGGGCTTAACCAGATGATGTCGATTCCGAGAAGGTTGAGGTAATCTAGCTTTTCGATGATGCCGGGAATGTCCCCGATCCCGTCACGGTTCGTATCATTGAAGCTTCTTGGGTATATTTGATAAATAGTGGATTTGTGCCACCATGCCTTTTCCATCGTGTTTCACCTCTTTTTTAACGTATAACTAAAGAAATGTACCAGGTACAATCATTACGCTTTGTACCTGGTACACGTCAATCATTTAATGCCTGACATCGTAAATCCTTCGACGATATATTTCTGGAAGAAGGAGAAGATGATGATGATCGGCACGACCATGAAGGCGGCGCCGGCCATCTGCAGGCCGAAGTTGTTGGCATATTGACCCTGCAGCAATGACAGCCCGACGGATAATGTGTAGAGGCTTTCATCATTGGCGATGATCAACGGCCATAGGAAGCTGTTCCACGCACCGATAAACGTAAGGATCCCCTGTACGGCGAAGATCGGCTTCGCAATCGGCACAATTAATCGGAAGAAAATATAGAATTCCCCTGCTCCGTCGAGTCTGGCTGCTTCAATCAGGTCCGTCGGGATCGTCGTCATGAACTGCCTGAATAAGAAAATACTGAAGGCAGCGGCCAGTCCCGGAAGCACAATCCCCGTCATCGTATTCGTCAGTCCCATTTCATTCAGTATCAAATAGACTGGGATCATCGTAACCTGTGCAGGAATCATCATCGTGGCAAGCACGATATAGAAGATTTTCTCCCTGCCCTTAAATTGATATTTGGCAAATCCATAACCGGCCATGGCATTAAAAAATAGACCGACAAAGGAAAATAGTACAATGATGAGCGTGTTCCGTAGATACACTCCAAAATTCATGCTTTCAAATAAATTCACGTAGTTTTCAAGGGTCGGATTTTCCGGTATCAAGCTTGGCGGTATTTGAAGCACTTCACTTTCAGGCTTGAACGAGCTTGAGATCATCCATATAAATGGCACGGATACGATAATCCCGCCGAGAGCAAGCAATAGGATGATTAACAGCTTTTCCGCTTTACTTTTCGTTGTTTTGGTTTTCATATATTCAGCCCCGATACTGTATAGTTTCATTCTTAATATTCTGTATCAGATTTTCTCATCTTAAATTGAAGAAGCGTGATGATAATGATGATGACAAACAGGATGAATGAGCCTGCGGCTGCATATCCAAATTCACTGAACTGGAATCCTCGTTGATAGATGAATAACGCCATTGAAATTGTCCCATCAAGTGGTCCACCGTTGGTCATAACGAATGGTTCCTCGAAGAATTGCAGCCATCCGATCAGCGTTGTGACCGTGACGAAGAAAGTGGCGTAGCGCAGTAACGGGATCGTCACATTCTTCAATACCTGCCAACGGTTCGCCCCATCCATCTCCGCCGCTTCGTAATAGGACTTTGGAATCCCCTGCAGGGCAGCAAGGAAAATGATCATATTGATCCCGATCCCTTTCCATACGGCTAACACAATCAACGATAGCTTGGCGATCGTTGGCTCTCCTAACCAAGGAATCTTCTCGACATCGAGTAAAGATAGTAAGTAGTTAAATAATCCGTATTCGGTATTGTATAAGAATCCCCATATCACGGCGACGGCAATGATGTTCGTGATCGAAGGCATGTAGTATACGCCGCGGAATACGGTAAACAGTTTACTTGTCCCATAATTCAGCAGCAGGGCGATCCCTAATGAGAAAACAATGACAAGAGGAACGCCAATGACCACATAAAACAATGTGTTGAAAATCGACTTATGGAACAATTCATCCGACACTAACGCCGAGTAATTGTCCAGGCCGATAAAGCTGACATTCGACCAGTCGGCAAGCCCTTTTAGGTCAAGGTCTGTGAAACTGATCAAAAAAGCTACAATAATAGGAACAATACTGAAAACAGTTAAAATGATCACTGCAGGAGCAATAAACATATAGGGATGTTTATTTTTGCTCATACTGTTTTTCCATCCATTGCTCATGATATCCCACCTATCTAAACGTACGCAAAATGATGTTAAAAATGGAGTTCAGGCAGTACACCTGTAACTCCATTTTATTCTTATGCCAGCGTCAGTTTTATTTAGTCTCTCTTACTTCTCTACGATTTCATTTGCTTTTTTGTTGAATTTCTCAAGCTCTTTGTCTAAATCGGCTCCACCGACCGTGATTTTCTCGATGGTAGATAGGAACTCCTGTGCAATCACTTCAAATTCCTTGATTTGCGGTGATGCTTTTGTATCTTCCAGTTGTTTACCGAAGACAGACAGCATCGGATCTTCTTTTAACTTAGGCTCTTCCCATGCATCGACGCGTGAAGGAAGGGTATTGGATACATCCAGCCATTCCATTTGCGTGTCCACTTTATTCATATAAGAGATGAATTTCAGTGATTCGTCCACATTCTCAGAATTATGGAAAACAGATAGATTGGATCCACCCATGCTTGATGTGTTCGTTTCTTTCTTAGGCATAACGGCTACAGCCCATTTATCCTTCAAGTCAGGTGCCTGATCGTTGATGATGTTGATCATCCATGGGCCGCTGAAGAACATTGGTTTAACGCCATCTTTGAATGCCTGTACGATATCGATTCCTTCTGTCGTAGGACTGATGCCTTCTTTAAAGTAGTCGGTGTAATACTCCATTGCTTCCTTGAATTCAGGAGAATCGAAGTTCATCTTATCCTTACCTTCAAATTCGTACCCATTCTGCCAGGCAAAGATGAATGGTGTAATCTGATCATTGCGGTCGATATCCAATCCATACACATCGTCGCCCCGATTATTCAGCTTACTGGCCGCATCCTTTAATTCATCCCAAGTAGCAGGAGCCTTGTCGTATCCGACTTCTTTCAATAGATCTGTGCGGTAGTATAGTACGCGTGTATCGATATACCAAGGGACACCGATGACTTTGTCGTCATACTTCATAGAAGTGACGGACCCCTCAAAGTAATTTTCAGGTTTGAATTCCGGGTAGTCTTCCAAGTATGGAGTCAAGTCCAGTAGTGCACCTGCATCTGCGAATTCCGGTACCCATGTCGTCCCTAATTGAAGGACGTCCGGGCCATTTCCTGAAGCGACTGCCGTAAGGAGCTTATCATGAGCATTCCCCCAAGGGATCGCTTGGATCTTGACAGAGATATCTTTGTTTTCTTCTTCAAACTTCGAAGTCATTTCCTTCAGCTTCTTACCTTCTTCACCCATCGCCCACACGGTGATTTCTTTCTTTCCATCCTTCGACTCACCATTGCCTCCGCAGGCTGTAAGAATCGTGGATAAAGCCAGAATACCGATTAGTAGTAAGGACCACATTGTCTTTTTCATTTCCCCATCTCCATTTCCATTTGTTTTGACACCTTTAAAAATGGTAAAGCGCATCAGAATGATCCCTCATTTAATAGGAGAGTTTATCTGTCATGAAAAATCATTCAAGTTATTGAAACGTTTCGATAACTATATTATAATCAAACGTGAATACGCTTTCAACACTTTTTTAAAAATTACTTGATTCAACATATCTACTGCCTGACAAAGGTGCCTATAACACCAGTAAAACACTGGTGTGTAGCAGTAAAAGGTAGTTAATGGATAAGAATGGACGGGTTGACTATCCGCTGAAACCCGCTTATAATTCAACTCAATTGTTCATCGAAACGTTTCACTAAAGTTAAAAAAATAAACGAATGAATCGTCATACGGAGGGTCTATCCATGAGGGAAAACAAGCTGCTTTCACTATTGAATCAAATGACATTGGATGAAAAAATCGCCCAGCTTATGCAGTTGGCCACACCTTTTTTCAAAGGAGCGAAAGAACAGGGACAAATCACCGGTCCTATGGCTGAAATGGGTGTAACCGGGGAAGTCGTTCAAAACAGCGGTTCCGTCCTCGGAGCATCGGGAGCGAAAGAAATTATCAACATCCAGCGCACGCACTTGGAAGAAAACCGCCTGGGGATCCCCTTATTATTCATGTCCGATATCGTCCATGGATTTAAGACGATTTTCCCTGTCCCACTCGCCATCGGATGTTCCTGGGATCTGGAGTTAACCGAAAAGAGCGCGGAGATTGCAGCAAAGGAAGCTTCCGTTTCAGGTGTTCATGTCACGTTTGCCCCGATGGTCGATCTTGTCCGCGATCCTCGCTGGGGAAGAGTGATGGAATCAACGGGAGAAGATCCTTTTCTGAACGGTGAATTCGCACGAGCCTTCGTCCGTGGTTTCCAAGGTCAGGACTTGACTGCTGAAGTGGAAAGGGTGGCGGCGTGTGTGAAGCACTTTGCTGCTTACGGCGCTTCTGAAGGCGGGCGTGACTATAATACCGTCGATATGTCTGAAAGAGAGCTTCGTGAGAATTATCTCCCTGCCTACCAGGCTGCACTTGATGAAGGCTGCGAAATGGTGATGACCGCCTTTAACAGTGTCTTCGGTATCCCTGCAACCGGAAACAAACGCTTGATGCGGGATCTTCTCCGGAAAGAGATGGGATTTGACGGCGTGCTTATTTCCGATTGGGGAGCAGTGAAGGAAATGATCCCCCATGGAGTGGCGGAGAACGAAAAGGAAGCGGCTTATAAGGCGATCACGGCAGGGGTGGATATCGAAATGATGACAACCGCCTATGTGAATCACTTAAAAGAGCTTGTAGAAGAAAAAATGGTGGATGAGTCGATCATTGATGAAGCTGTCTTACGAATTTTACAGTTAAAAGAAAAGCTGGGACTGTTTGAAAATCCGTATCGCGGAGCAAACGTGGAGCGTGAAGCGGAAGTCGTCATGAGCGCAGAACATCGAAACGCCGCTCGGGAGCTTGCGGCTAAATCCTGCGTCCTATTGAAAAATGAACAGATCCTTCCTCTTCAAAAGGAACAAAAAGTGACCCTCATAGGTCCGTTTGCAGAGAACGGGGACATATTGGGACCATGGTCGTGGCTTGGTTCAAAGGACGAAGCCGTCACAGTAAAAGAGGGACTTCTAAAGAAAATCACCGACCTGTCCGTCGCCAAAGGCTGTGACATCGAAAGCATCACAGACGCCCAGGTGGAGGAAGCTGTGAAAGCAGCCGAAGACGCGGATGTGATCGTATTGACCTTAGGGGAAGGTTCGGAAATGAGCGGTGAAGCCGGGTGCCGAGCGAACATACAGCTCCCTTCTGCTCAATTACAACTTATAGGGCATCTGAAATCATTGGATAAGCCGATGGTTGCCGTTCTGTTTAACGGACGCCCCCTTGACTTACACGGAGTACTGGATGAAACAGACGCAGTGTTTGAGGCCTGGTATCCAGGTACGGAAGGCGGGAATGCCATTGCCGATTTGTTATATGGAGACGTGAATCCTTCAGGACGTTTAACCATGTCTTTCCCTTATCATGTGGGACAGGTGCCTGTTTATTATAATCATTTCAATACAGGCAGACCTCAAGGGGCACCTGATGCACAGGAACGGTATGTATCGCAATACCTCGACATCCCGAACGACCCGCTGCTGCCATTCGGGTTCGGCTTAAGCTACACCACTTTCACCTATTCCGGCATGACGTTATCACGGGAAACGATAAGCGAAAAAGAGTCCCTCGATATTTCCATTCAGGTGAAAAATGACGGTCCAGTTGCAGGTGATGAAGTCGTACAGCTCTATATCCGCGATCACAGCGGAGAAGTGATCCGACCTGTAAAGGAATTGAAAGGTTTCAAAAAAATCAGCCTGAAGCCGGGAGAAACGACAAACGTCATGTTTACGATTTCGGAAGAGCAATTAAGGTATCATCATTCTGACCTTCAATATACGAGCGATCCAGGTACGTTTACCGCTTTTATCGGAAGAAACAGCAAAGAGGTCACGGAGAAAACATTCACACTAACAAAATAGAAGAATCGAGGGAAAAACGATGCATTCACATGTTCAATTAACAGCAGGGGATCTTCAATTTGATTTTTTAAAAACCGGTGACCTTTTCACCGTCACACATAAACAGAATATGATCAATCAGTTAGTGACAAACCCGATCGACGGCTCACTCAATAATCTCTATCTGCGCATTCATGAGCCTTCAGGAATCAACTTCATCCCTCTTATCGGAGTGAAGTCATCAAGCAACGTACAATTCGCTGAATCACAGGTCAAATGGACGGGATCATTTGAAACGATTTCCTATGAAGTCACGTTCACCTTAACAGAAAAAAGCGTATGGTTCTGGGATGTGAAACTTGATGGGACGGATGCTGAAGTGGACGTCATTTACGGGCAGGACCTCGGTCTTGCAGACATTGGGGCCGTTCGTTCCAACGAAGCCTATATGTCACAGTACATCGACCATAAAGTGTTCCAGGATAAAGAGAAAGGCTACGTCCTTTGCTCCCGGCAAAACCAGCCCCAATCAAGTGGATTCCCCTATATTCAACAGGGAGCCCTTGGAAGGACAATCGGCTACTCGACGGACGGATTTCAATTTTATGGACTGACATATAAAGATACGAACGAACCTGAAGCGTTAAAAAGTGCCACCCTTGCAAATGAAGTCTATCAATATGAGTTTGCTTATACAGCGCTACAATCAGAAAAAATACGACTGAAAGGGTCAACGCATGTTGTTTTCTACGGTGCCTTCAAAGAAAACCATGAAGCCGCCATTTCATCACTGGAGTTTCAGGAAGAGATAGAAGCCGCATGGCAAGAAGCGGCACAGGCTCAATCTGAATTTGCTCCATTAACAAATCAAGTACGTTTGAACCCGGAATTCGGTGATCCACTTTCTTCTCTATCCATGACCGAGGAAGAAGTCGGCGCCTATTTCCCTACCAGACGTAATGAAGAGCGCGAAGGAGATTCACTCCTCTCCTTCTTCACTGAAACCCATGAACATGTCGTATTGAAAGAAAAAGAATTGATGACGGAAAGACCCCATGGACATATTCTGATGTCAGGACAGAACCATCAACTGAAAGAAGATACCATCACCACCACTTCATTCATGTATGGATTATTCAATTCTCAGCTCGTTGTCGGCAACACATCCTTCAACAAAATGATGACGAATCAACGAAATCATCTGAACGTGATGAAAACATCGGGTCAGCGAATTTACATCGAAATCGCTGGATCGTATCGATTACTTGCCATGCCATCCATGTTTGAACTTGGATTCAACTATGCCCGCTGGTACTATAAAACGGCTGATGATACGATTATCGTCACCAACTATACCGTTGTGGACTCACCTGAAGTCAGGCTTCATGTCGAATCCAAAAACAAGCAGCACCACCGCTACCTTGTCACCAATCAGGTAACGATGAACAACCATGAATATGAAGTCGGGTTTCATGTGGAAGAAGAGGCAAATGGGCTGATGATCTCGGCAGACCGCCAGTCAGAGAGCAGTGAGGTTTTCCCGCAGTTACGCTACCGGATGAACGTGGACGGCGCTTCCATTAAAGTGGGGAACGAAGAAAGAATGGCTCAAAACGTTGAAAAAAATTCTGCCTCCTTGCTTGTCATCGATATAAGTGAAACGTCCGAATGGAATATGATGATTCAGGGATTGATCGATGGGGAAGAGCAACCGTTTAAGACACGGGATATAACGGAAGAAATCGAAAAGTATCGTGCCTATTACCATAAGGTCATGAACGGATTCAGGCTATCCTTAGGCGACGATGTACCTGCAGAATTGGAAAAAGTGAACTCCCTCGCCTGGTGGTACACACATAATATGCTCGTTCATTATTCCGTTCCCCACGGGCTCGAGCAATACGGCGGAGCAGCCTGGGGTACCCGTGATGTGTGCCAGGGGCCGACTGAGTACTTCATGGCGACTCAGAATTATCAATCGGTCAAAGACATCATTAAAACCGTCTACTCCCATCAGTATGAGGATGACGGAAACTGGCCGCAATGGTTCATGTTTGACCGGTACTACAAATTCCAACAGGACGACAGCCACGGGGATATCATCGTCTGGCCGCTGAAAGTCGTCGGCGACTATATCGCAGCTACGAACGATTACAGCATTCTGAATGAAAGAATCCCATATACAGAACGGAACGGATTTGGTTTTACTGAGGAAAAAGAAACACTGCTTCACCATATTCAAAAAGAAATCTCCTATATTAAGGAGAATTTCCTCCATGACACGTTCTTGTCTTCCTACGGTGATGGAGATTGGGACGATACCCTGCAGCCCGCTAACGCTCAATTGAAGAAATATATGGCCAGTAGCTGGACCGTCGCCCTCACCTATCAGGTGCTTGAGAAGCTGGCAGCCGTTCTTGATGGTACATTTGATCAGGAGGCGCAGGAGATCGGTGCATTGGCTCAGGGAATACAGAAGGATTTCAACACCTATATTCTGAAGGATGAGGTCATCCCCGGGTTTGTTTATATTGAAGAGGCGGGGAACCCGGAGTTCATGGTGCATCCGACAGATACAAAGACCGGTATTCATTACCGCCTTCTGCCAATGAACCGAAGCATCATTTCAGAGTTATTCACACCGGAACAGGCGAACGCACATTACCATTTGGTCAAAGAGCATCTCTACTGTCCCGATGGTGTACGGCTGATGAACCGTCCAGCCAAGTATGAAGGTGGAGTAAGTACACACTTTAAACGTGCCGAACAGGCTTCAAATTTCGGCCGTGAAATCGGGCTACAATACGTACATGCCCACATTCGCTATGTGGAAGCCATGGCGAAGCTCGGTAAAACCGATGAAGTGTGGCAAGGACTGCAAATCATCAATCCAATCGGCCTGAAAGACGTCGTGCCAAATGCCGAAAGAAGACAAAGCAATGCGTACTTCAGCAGCTCTGACGGTAAATTCAATACTCGCTATGTAGCACAGGAACGGTTCAACGAACTGCGTGACGGAAGTGTACCGGTCAAAGGCGGATGGAGAATCTACTCAAGTGGTCCTGGAATCTATATGAACCAGCTGATTTCAAATTGTTTGGGTATTCGTCAGGAAGGGGAAGATTGGGTCATCGATCCGGTCTTACCATTCAACCTCAACGGATTGAGAATGGACTTCGAGATCATGAATCGCCCTGTCACCTTTGTCTATCATCTTGGTCAGCCTGAATCAAACCGTGTCGTCGTGAACGGGCAGGAAGCCTCTTTTGAACAGACGCCCAACCGTTATCGCCGAGGCGGGATCAAACTGAAACGACAGGAACTTGAAAAATGGCTTCATGAAGAATCAAATACGATTGAAGTATATGTATAAGATCAAAAAAGGCAGCGGGAACCGTAATGGTTTCCGCTGCCTTTAAAATTCCTCCACTAAATTACATCACATCATAATCCGTCACATTACGTTCCACCACCCGGGCACCTTCCACACTCACAAATGCCCCCGTCGCACTTGCGAACACATTTGTCGTGATCAGATTATCCATCGCTGCTTTCACCGCTACCGTATCAATCGGCTCGATCGGGTCGTTAATGGATAACTTCGCTGACTTCCCCGTCTCGGTTTTAAATTCCAGTTCCAATACTTTTGCCATCGTTTATACCTCCTTCCCATGTGGTATCACTCACTTTCTCTTACTCATTAATGTCAAAACTCTGGAGCTTCTCAACGTTGAAAAGTGCTTTGGATGAAAGACTTGCGATGGATAAAGCCGCACTGTTCATCTCATCGGCTGATGCCAGGGCATTGATGTAGCTGTACGATTTGTACGCGAACTTAGGCTTTCCTTTCTCATCCTGACCATCATTGTAAGCGAGACGAATTCTCGTCGACTTCAGATCCGCTGTTGCCATGTGCCTCACCTCCTTTCACCCTTTATATAGGCGAAGGCGAGACAGAAAGACACCTTTCATAAAAATATTTAGAGGGACGGACCTCGACTCCTAGCACCAGCTCCTAGGAATAGAGGTCCGTCCCTCAAATGTTAATACAGTTTCCCTTGTCGATATAGGACCGTCGAGAGTTTCATGACGGAGTGGATGTAGCAGTTCTGGCGGAGTGGGAAAGGGTCTCCGAAGAAGAGGGGCAGGACGGTGTCAAGGGTGGTTTTCATTTTGTCGTAGAGGAGGTTGAAGACTTCTTCCTCTGTGTAGAACTGGGTTTCCCTCCCTTGCAGCCATTCGAAGTAGGAGACGATCACCCCTCCTGCATTGGCCAGGATGTCGGGGATGACGATGACACCCTTATCACTCAAGTACGAATCCGCTTCAGTCGTAATTGGCGCGTTCGCCCCTTCCACGATGATTCTTGCTTTCACTTTCCCTACATTATCCTTATGTACCTGATCTTCAAGGGCAGCGAGCATCAGAACGTCAACGTCCAAATACAGGACCTCATCACGCTCTTGAATTTCCGCCTTTACGCCTATTTCCTTCAATTGTCCATCTTCAGTCGGCAGGTCACCCTTATTCTTCATCGTGAACTCGACCAGTGCCGGGATATCAAGACCATCTGCATTGTACAGGGTCACATTCCGGTCGCTCACCGCCACCACTTTGTTTTGCAGATGAGTGGACTGGTGAGCTTCAAGGGCCGCAACCGACCCGACGTTCCCGAATCCCTGGACGGCGATCGTCAACGGTCTATCCTCATAATCAAGGGCCGTTTTCGCAAATACATTATCCGTCTTCGTCAGCAGGCTCTTCTGCTCCTTCACGAAATTATGGACGAGGTAACGGAATGTAAAGAACACGCCTTTCCCCGTCGCCTCCCGTCGGCCAAGGGACCCGCCATTCACGACGCTTTTCCCGGTAAAGCTTCCTCTATATGGCATCCCGGGGCGAATACTCTTGTACTCGGCCATCATCCAGTCCATTTCCCGTTCGCCGGATCCCATATCAGGAGCCGGTATATCCTTATCAGGTCCGAGGATATCACTAAAGTACTGCACATATTTCCTCGCAATCAAATGAAGCTCCTTCTCGGAATACTCGCGGGGATTCAGGATGATCCCGCCTTTCCCGCCGCCGAACGGTACGTCATGAAGGGCATTCTTCAACGTCATCAACGACGCCAGATTCACGACCTCTTCTTCATTCACCGACTCATGAAAACGGATCCCTCCCTTATATGGTCCGAGGGCATTGTTATGCTGAACGCGGAACGCCGGGATCCGGACGACTTTCTCATCATCCAGTGGAACCCTCAAATACGATTTATGTACGTGATTCGGCGTCGACAGAATCGAGGTCAACGACGTAAACGCTTTCTTTCGGTTCTCACCTTTCACTTCCGGTAAAAATAACTGATCCTCTAGTAACGCATTTAATGATTTTTGGACAATATCTCTCGTTTGGCTGATCAAATTTGGTCCCTCCTATTGGTTTTAAAGAAAATTTTGGTATTTAGTATAGGGTTACCCTCTTTGGGGTGGTTAAAAACGACTAGTTTCATATTCGGCATGGAAATTCCAGCATGGCAAACGCCACATATTGAGGATGGGAGATAGTTGTCAGGTGACGTTGTCTCTGAGCAAGAAAGAGACATCCCCGAAAAACGGGATGCCTCTTTTAACCTTACTCTACCAACTGTGATAAATGATTGTTCCATTTTCCACTTTTAATAATTCCCCCGAGTCCCCTTCCTCGACTATATAAGGTTCTCCGCTCTCGATGACAGTGTCAACCAAGGCAGCGAATTGTTCCCTTGTGTACTTCTTAGACTGAAAGGTCATCAGGTCGATAAAAAGGTCTTTATACTCCACGTTGGCTGCTGATACGAGAGAAACGGTGGCGATTATTTTCCTGCCGATGATGACATTGGACACATCCGAGTTTGGGGTATAGTAAAAACGCGCTCCATATTTTCTCGCAATGTCGTCATATCCTTTTCCGATTTTATAGATACTGAAATCACGACTTAGTTTAAACGTATGGCCATTAGGATCTGTCATCGTAAATTCCAGCGGGTACAGCTCATCTTCCGGATCGTTCTCATCTAAGCTATCTTCCTTTTCTTCAGATACTGTACCGCTGTTGCTTACTTCTTTTGGTTTCGAAGCTTGTTCTTCCCTCTGGTTTTGAGCTAATTTCTCTTCTTCCCTGCGTTTTTGGGCTACTCTCTCTTCTTCCTTACGCTTATTCTCTTCAGCTTCTGCTTTCGCCATGTTGATTTCGTCCTCCACTATGACAGACCTTTTTTTGTTTTCTAAACGGTTTTCTTGGTTCGTTACCTTCTCTGTCTTTTGGTCAACTTCCTCGACCTCCCCCCTTGGTTCCACTGCCATTTTTTTAAGATACTGAACTGACTTCAACTTGTACTCTTCTATAGAATTCAACATTTGTTCTTCTTCCGTTTTATGCAGGTTCCCCTCCCCTTCTTCATAAACTGCTTGGGTTTCCTCTTCCGCCTGCACGTATCGTTCATGTTCCGGTCCTTTCTCTGTTCCTGAAATGATGTAAATGGTAAGCAATGAAAATACGAAAATACCAAGTGCTGCTGCAATGAGACTACCCCGTTTATCACCTTTCCAAATCCTGTTTTTTGAAGTTCTTGAAAGGTTTTCTTTGTTTAAATTTTTCATTTTTTTCCTCCTGTCATAAATGGAAATTTTTTAACGCCTGGTACGAGAAACGTGTAGATCGAATCACTGTAATGATGAAACCAATCTGCAACCAGCCTATTGTCAGACATCCCATTCCCCTCGTTTTTCCTTTATATACATTAGACGATGCTGCCCCTGTAAATATTTCATTTATTTGGATATTTTTTCATTTTATTTACAAATATTCTGATTAGGTTGACAAATGCTTCTTTTTTTCTGTTACCGAAATAAAGGAAACCTTGACAACCTCCCCCAATATACTATAATTGTATTATTTATATTCCGACTAAACTAATAAGAATTATAAGATAAGGGGTGATGAGATGTTCATCGAGATCAACCATTTAAATAAGCAATATCTTGATAAGACGGGTAGGCCCACAGACGTGCTAAAAGAGATTAATCTCGAAATTGATAAGGGTGAATTCGTCTCCATCCTGGGACCATCGGGTTGCGGGAAATCCACCCTCCTTTCGATTGTGGCAGGATTGACCGACTCTACATCCGGAGAAGTCCTTGTAGACGGAAATCCGATCAAGAAACCCGGAAAAGACCGGGGCATGGTCTTCCAGCAGGCTGCGCTGTTCCCGTGGCTGAATGTCCGGGACAACGTCACATTCCCTTTGAAAAAAGAAATGTCCAAGAAAGAAGCAAGAGCCCAGGCCGCCAAATACTTACATATGGTCCAGCTCGGAAACTATCAGGATCATTATCCCCATGAGCTTTCTGGAGGAATGCAGCAGCGGGTGGCAATCGCCCGTGCCCTCTCCATGAATCCAGAGATCCTGCTCATGGATGAACCATTCGGCGCCTTGGATGAACAGACCCGCTCACGCCTCCACCACCAGCTTGAAACGATCTGGATGGAAACGAAGAAGACCGTCCTGTTCGTCACTCACAGTATCTCGGAGTCTATCAAGCTATCAGACCGGATCATCGTCATGGGGACCCGGCCCGGAACGATTTTAGCGGATATCAAAGTGGATATCCCTCGTTCACGGGATGCCCATAAGGAAGAAATGGTGAAAATTGAAGAACATATCATGAGCTATTTAAAGAAGGAAATCGACAAAGTGATAAGTGAGGAATTGGCATATGAACACAGCTCTTAAACGCATCATCTTTTTTGCCCTCATCATCGGCCTTTGGGAATCGGGGTCACGATTGGGATTCTGGACGGAAATCATCCTTCCATCACCTACATCCGTTTTCCATTCACTCTACACAGGGATTGCCGATCAGACCCTGATTATCGATCTGATCGCGAGCTTTAAACGGCTCTTCATCGGTCTTGGGATTTCGTTAGTCATCGGCACAAGCATCGGCGTACTTCTGGCAAAATCAAAAACTGCCGACGATACGCTCGGATCTTTGCTACTCGCTTTTCAAAGTGTACCGAGCATCGTCTGGCTGCCACTGGCCATCATGTGGTTCGGACTCAATGAAAAAGCTGTCATATTCGTGGTCATCCTCGGGGGAACATTCGTCATGGCCCTGAACATCCGGATGGGGATCAAAAACGTCTCCCCCCTCTTTTTAAAAGCCGCACAAACGATGGGCTCGAGAGGATTGGACTTATTCATCCGGGTCATCTTTCCGGCGTCGATCCCCTATGTGGTCACCGGATCGCGCCTTGCCTGGGCATTCGCATGGCGGGCACTGATGGCAGGCGAACTCCTCAGTACCGGTCCGGGGCTTGGATACACGCTCCGCTACGCCTCGGATTTCGGTGACATGAGTCTTGTGATCGCCGTCATGATCATCATCGGTGTCATCGGGGCCATCGTCGATCAATTGCTTTTCCAGCGCATCGAGAAATCCGTCATCAAACGCTGGGGATTGGAATCGTAAACAAATTTGCGGGTTCACCCGCACTTAGGAGGATAAATAATGAAAAAGATGTTTTTACTTGTCACGATTTTCTTCACATTCCTTGGGATTCTCGCCGGCTGCGGGACTGAAAAGAGCTCGGGTGGCGATGTAAGCAAGAAAGTCGTCATCGGTTATTTCCCTAATATTAACCACGTCCCGGCCATGGTTGCAAAAGACAAAGGATTTTATGAAAAACAGCTGGGAGACGGCACGAAGGTGGAATACAAAACATTCCCGGATGGTTCTTCGTTCATGACCGCCTTGAAAACGGGTGATATCGATGCGGGTCTTGTGGGACCTGGTCCAGCGATGAATAACTATATGACCGGTGCCGACGTGAAAATCATCGGTGGCGGATCGACTGGTGGAACCGTGGTCCTTGCGAGTAAAGAAAGCGGCGTGAAGTCTATTGAGGATTTTGCAGGCAAATCTTTCATCACGCCGGCAGTCGGTTGTACTCATGATGTCCAGGTGGAAACCTTCCTCGGCGAGCACGGGATCGAGTCCCAGCGCATCGGGGGCACGATGAAGCACGTAACAGGAAACCCTGCACAATATGCGAACATGCTGAAATCCGGAAAAGTCGACATTGCCGTCGCTCCTGAACCTTGGGCAGCCGTGATCCAACAGGAAACAGGCGCCAACATCATCATCAATTATGATGAAATTTCTTTCGGGGAAACACTACCTGCTTCCGTACTCGTGGCGTCAGGGAAATCGGTAAAAGAACATCCTGACACGATTCAAAAGATCGTCGATGCCCATAAAGAAGCGACTTCATTTATAGAAGAAAATCCTGAAGAAGCGAAAGAAATCACGATCAAAGACGTAAAAGAAGTCACAGGCCAGGAACTGAGTAAAGAAGTCGTCGACCAGGCATGGGAACGAATCGGATTCACCTACAAAGTGGATTCAGACGCCGTCCAGGCATTCGCCGACTCCTCTTACGAACTCAAATTCCTGAAAGAAAAACCAGAATTCACCGATCTCATCGACAAACAATTCATCGACTAACGAAGCAAGGTCCGTCCCTCCACGTGGAGGGACGGACCTCTATTATAGAAGGGGGTAGCGCAGTGGGTGTGAAGTCTATGGTTTCAATCGTGGCATTGGGTTTTCTGTTGTTGGGTGGATGTCAGCGGCAGGATGCGGAGGAGTCGTTTCCGATGAAGGTGGAGGTCGGGGACTTATCCGCCGTTGATCAGAATGGGGAGAAGACGTCGCTTGCCGCTCTCAATAAAGGGAAGATCGTGGTGGCCGATTTTATTTTCACGAATTGTGATACGGTCTGTCTGCCGATGACGGCGAATATGGCTAAGCTTCAGAAAAAGATTGGGGAGGCCGGGTGGGAGGATGAGGTCCAATTGGTTTCGATCAGCGTCGATCCGGCGCATGACACTCCGGATGTGCTGAAGGAATACAGCAGCCGGTATGAATTCAATGCCGGGAACTGGAGCTTCCTGACGGGATACACCCGGGATGAGATTGAATCTTTCGCCAATGTGTCGTTTAAAACTCCTGCCGCGGAGGTAGAAGGTTCAAATCAGTTTGTGCACGGGACCTCTTTTTATCTGGTGAGTGAGAACGGGATTTTGTTGAAACAGTATGAAGGTGTGTCGAATCCGCCTTATGAGGAAATGATTGAAGATATGGAGCGATTGAAGTGACCTTTCCGGGTGGTTCGGGGAGGTTTTTTATTGTTTGAGGACTTTTTGGGAGTAAGGGAGGGTATTCTTCCATTGTAACCGTACTTTTTCAAATCCTTCTCACCTCTATTTCAGGAATCATGCCACTTTCGGGAAGGATCGAGCGTTATTTGGGATTTTCGTGCGGTATGAAAATGATTCATGCCCAATATACAGGAATCATGCCGCTTTTCAAATAATCATGCCGGTTTGTCGAAAAATCTCTAGCCGCTTCCCCCTCCCTGGTTTTCGAAATCCCCGAAGCAGTACTTCCCACCTTCACTCCCTTGTCGATTAACAGAAGAAAAACATAAAAAATAAGAAAATTCCGTCGAAATACATGATATACTGTTAGAAATAGGTATTTGGACGGAGGTACAAATGGCTGATTCCCTACTAATTTTCATAAATATAACCATGAGTGTTTTATTATCGGCTGGCTGCAGCTATTTGGCACTGAAGGAAGCGTTCAAGCGAAACGGCCAGAAACAACTGGTGAGCAAAAAGGATTTATGGCTCCCTTCCTTTATTTATACAATATTTTATTGCATGCTCCACGCTTCCGTGATGTTGATGGTTTCATACGAGATTTTCATCCAACGGTTCATCTATTTCGCTCCAATCTTTTTGGTCATTTGTTTTTTCAGTATTTATCTGTCTCTCCGTCTATTTCAGGACGTGAATACGGATAAGGTTCACTTTATCAAGGGAGGGTTCATCTTTTCCCTGATCATGATGGCGGGGAATTTCGCCACGTATATCGGGTTGATTTATCCTTATGTTGAATTAAAACCGATGTACATAGGTTTAACGATCTTGATGACCCTTGGTGTGACGTTCCCTTTTTTCCGGATGCTCCTGCAACTCAACAATCAGGAAAACAGTTCCTATCGAGGGAAAACGCAAGCATTCTGGAGCTTTATTATGGGGCTTGGTTTCTCAGGTATTACCTATCTGACGGCTTACTCCCTTCTTTCACCAGAGAAATATGGACCGCAGCTTTCCCGGGTGGAAAACAATCAGATGCTTCCTTTTATCATTGAGATGGGCATCCTGCTGGCACTCTGGTTCATTCCGGACCAATTGGCCCATGATTTACATAAAAAACAGATGAAGGATATTTACGAGAAAGAACAGGAATACAGGTCCTTATATCAGAATAATCTTTCTGCCATTTTCACGTATAATCGAGATGGTGTCATTATAGAGGCCAATAATAGAGCTGCGGATATGACGGGCTACCCTATGGATATGATGATTGGTCAAGGCTTCCAATCGTATGTCATGGAGAAGGATCTGGACGAGATCCAGACCGCATTCCAGAAATCCTTGATCGGTGAGCCCTCGAAGTTCGAAATGAAATTCCCCCATCGGAAAGGGCACATTATGTCCCTTCAGGTCATTGTGGTACCGATCTACCTCGATGGGGAAGTGACGGGGGCTCATGTCCTGGCGACGGATATTACGGAAGCGATCCGGGATAAGGAGCAAATTCAATACCTCGCTTATCATGATGAACTGACAGGATTACCGAACCGGCGCTATTTTAATGAAGAGTTCGAGAAGAAAGTACAGGAGGGTCATGAGCAGATGGCCATCCTGCTACTCGACTTGAACCGATTTAAAATCGTCAATGATACATTGGGCCATGGATACGGGGATGAGCTCATCTCCCGTGTAGGGAAAAGATGTGTAAAAGTGCTGGGAACGAAAGACTTCATTGCACGGATGAGCGGTGACGAGTTCATCGTCCTTCTTCCTTCCATCAGATGCCGGAATGACGTCCATAAGGTGGCGGCTGCGATTCATGAAAGTCTGGAGACCCCATTTGATATCGGGGGCCATGACATCATCACGTCCACTTCCATCGGGATTTCCCTCTACCCGAATGACGGTCATGATCTTTCCACCTTGTTGAAAAAGGCCGACATCGCCATGTATACGATGAAAAAGAGCGAAGGCGCGTATCAGCTTTTATTTTCCGATCAACTTGAGGAGAAAGGCATCAACCCGATCGAGCTTGAGGAGAACCTGAGAAAAGCGCTGATCAACGAAGAGTTTGAACTGTATTACCAGCCCCAACTCTCCTTGATGACAAACAAGATCGTCGGGGTGGAAGCGTTGGTCAGATGGAATCACCCGGTCAAAGGGCTGATTTCACCCGTGGACTTCATTCCTTTAGCTGAAGAAACGGGACTGATCATTCCACTGGGCCACCGCATCCTAATTGAAGCCTGCAAGCAGCTGAAGATTTGGATTCAGGAGGGTCATGAGTTCAAGATCTCAATCAATGTCTCTTCCCGTCAATTTCATGATGCTACATTTGTCGACATGGTGAGGGATGTGCTGAACACATACAACGTCCCCCCTTCCCTCATCGAACTCGAAGTCACGGAAAGCACGACGATGCATCATGTGGAAGAAGCCCTGACGAAACTGACTGCCCTACGGGAAATCGGCGTATCCATTGCCATTGATGATTTCGGCATTGAATACAGCTCGTTAAGCTACCTGCAGAAATTCTCGATTCAAACGTTGAAGATTGATCGGAGCTTCATCATGGGACTGGATGATCATGAGTCCAATAAAGCGATCGTTTCCGCCATTCATGCCATGGCCAAGCATTTGAATCTGACCATCGTGGCAGAAGGGGTGGAAACCGAATCCCAACTGGCATGGTTGAAGGAATTGGAATGTGAGTATGCCCAAGGGTATTACTTTAGCCGGCCAGTGCCGGCTGGGGAGCTGAGTGACTATATTAATGATCGGAAATTCGAGGCTGCCATCGGTTAAGAAACCTGTTGGAAATATAAGTGTGAAGTTAGTCCCGGCGGATTTCTGGCGGGACTTTTTTTGTAAAAGAGGACGATTTTATAAAGACAGATACTAATCTCATCTAAATTCCACATAAAACCAACCTTTCCCAAGGGATATCCCACCCCATCCTCTGATAATATAAATAGAGATACATATTTTCGGAGGTGTTTAGCGTGAAGCAACCCAATCTGTCCTTACCCAAGAAGAACGTAACAAAAGCCATCATCCCGGCAGCCGGCTTAGGCACACGATTTCTCCCGGCCACGAAGGCCCAACCGAAGGAAATGCTTCCAATCGTAGATAAACCAACCATTCAATACATCATAGAAGAGGCCGTGCATTCCGGGATCACGGATATCATCATCATTACCGGTCGCGGCAAGAGAAGTATCGAGGATCACTTTGATAAATCATATGAATTAGAAGCAACCTTGGAGAAAAAGGAAAAATGGGACGCCCTTGAAGAAGTCCAGTCAATTGCGAATCTCGCAAACATTCACTATATCAGACAGAAGGAGCCCCTGGGGTTGGGCCATGCCGTCCTATGTGCCCGGTCCTTCATCGGGGATGATCCGTTTGCCGTCATGCTCGGGGACGATATGATCCTATCTGAACAACCGTGTGTCAGTCAGCTGATCGAATCGTTTGATGAGTTTCAAGCACCGATCATCGGGGTTCAGGAAGTGCTGGATGAAGAAGTATCGAAGTACGGGATTGTCAGCCCTTACCTAATGGAAAAAGCGAAAGATGACCATATTCACCGAATCCGGGGGCTGGTTGAAAAACCTCTTCCACATGAAGCTCCTTCTAACCTGGCAATCATGGGAAGATACATTCTAACTCCTGAGATTTTTTCTTATTTAGATCGATTACAATTGGGGAGAGGCGGAGAATTTCAGTTGACCGACGCATTAAACCACTATAATCAAGAACACTCTATGTATGCCAAAGTATTTGACGGAGACCGCTATGACATCGGAGATAAGTTCGGCTTCATTAAAGCGACGATTGAGTGTGCAATGAAAAGACCGGAACTCCAATCGTCATTGACCTCCTACTTGAAAGAATTGCTTGAAAAGGAGGTAACGGAATGAATGTTTCTGTAATCGGTGCCGGCTATGTGGGCCTTGTCACAGGGGCATGCCTGGCAGAGATTGGACACCACGTCATTTGTCTGGACGCAAACAAAGAAAAAGTGAAGAGGTTAAAGAAGGGAGAGTCCCCTATCTATGAGCCGGGATTAGACAAATTATTGAAAAAGACCAACCAATCCGGTCATCTGTCCTTTACCACAGAATATCCCGTTGCCTGCAAAAAGGCTGAAGTCATCATCATAGCGGTGGGAACTCCTTCCCGTCCGGATGGTTCTGCCGACCTGTCCGCCCTTCAGGACGTGGCGGAGAAAATCGGCTCGCATGCCCGTGACAACGGTACGATTGTGGTGACGAAGAGTACCGTTCCCGTGGGGACCAATCGCAAGGTTCAATCCTGGTTAGCCACTCATTCGTCTTCAGCCGCCAGATTCAAGATTGCTTCCAATCCCGAATTTCTAAGAGAAGGATCCGCCATCCATGATACGTTCAACGGTGACCGGATTGTCATCGGTACGGATGATGAAGAGTCCGCCATGAGATTAGAAACTCTGGTCGCACCGTTTGGGGTACCGGTTTTACACACCTCAATCGAAAGTGCTGAAATGATCAAATATTCCTCTAATGCCTTTTTAGCAACCAAGATCAGCTTCATCAATGAAATCGCCAATTTATGCGAAAAGCTTGGAGCGAACGTAGAAGATGTGGCGAGAGGAATGGGCATGGATCAGCGCATCGGCTCTTCGTTTCTTCAAGCCGGTATAGGCTATGGTGGCTCATGCTTTCCGAAAGACACGAATGCACTCGTGCAAATGGCTGGGGAGATGGAGCATGAATTCGAATTATTAGAATCCGTCATTCACGTAAATGCCAAACAACAAGTGAAATTGGTGAAAATGGCGAAACAACATTTTAAGGATCTGAAAGGAAAGCGGGCAGGGATATTGGGTCTGTCCTTCAAACCCAATACCGATGACATTAGAGAAGCTGCTTCCATGGAAATGATCAAACAGCTGCTGACAGAAGGAGTCCATCTTACAGTATACGACCCAGTGGCCATGGAAAATACGAGATCTGTCCATGGATCCAGTGTCTCATTCGCCGACAATTGCTTCGAAGCCATCGAGGATCAGGACATGTTGTTTATTGCGACCGAATGGGAAGAGTTTAAAGTGTTACGATTAAAAACCATTTCCAAGCTTATGAAAACCCCCATCCTCTTTGATGGTCGTAATTGTTTTTCCCTTGAGGAGGCGAAGGAAGCCAGAATCCATTATTATTCCATCGGAAGACCTGCCGTTACTCATACTCCCGCTATGAAAAAACCCCATTCCTGGTGAATGAGGTTTTTTCATTACATTATGACGTTTGATTCAACAGGGATCCCAATCGTAAACGTGGTCCAATTATCATCAGAATGACAGTATATTTCACCACCATGCTTTTCAATCAACTTCTTACAAATATAAAGACCGATCCCGGTCCCGAGATCTTTCGTAGTGTAAAAAGGTTCAAAGATTGCTTCGATGGTTTCTTCTTTGATCTGAGGGCCATTGTTGGAGATGACGAGATTCGTCCTGCCATCCTTCACATCACAGGCGACATTGATCTGCCTGTACTCGTCCACTTCTTGAAGGGCGTCGATGGAGTTCATGATGAGGTTGAGGAATACCTGCCTTAACTCATCACGGTTTCCAAGCACCTTGATATCTTCCTCACATTTGAAATCGATTGACACATCCCCATCCAGGAGGCTCGGATACAGGAACTCGATGGTTTCTTCCAGGTGATCGGTCAGGATGATTTCTTCCCTTGTACTATCGATCAGGTCTTTTCTCGATACGTGAAGGAATTGAGAGATGCGGTAATTTAGTTGCTCAAGCTCATGCTGCATGATATCCAGGTAGGGGAGATCAGGGTAGCCGTTCTGCAGAAGCTTGGTGAAACCGATGATGGACGTCAGGGGGTTCCGAAATTCGTGAACGAAGCTTGAACTCATCTGACCTAGGATCGTCAATCGTTCCTTGTGGGTCTGGTCGATATACAGTTCCTTCTCCTGGAGCTGCTGCTCTTTTATTTCCGTATATTTTCTGACAGCTAGATAGGAAAATCGGTCAAATAACGAATTAATATCTTCAATCAAGGGCTGCAATGCCCGCAGTTCGATTCCAGAATTACTCACCCATTTAATGATGATGCTCTTGCCTATATTCACGTTATATACAAATTCGCTGATATTCACGTTGGCATTGACCCGTTCATGAGCCGTCTTGTTGGCAAGTGTGGTGATTTCTTCTTCCGTGAGGGGCTTCACAATCGCACGCTTCACTAATTGAAACATCTTCACACCATTGTTCAATACTTCTTCTTTATATATATCATTATCTGAAATGACGATACTTTTGCGCCAATTATGTAGAAATTCGTCTGAATGATCTTCCAGGTATTGTATCAGCATGGTTGAAGCACTAGTCATTGATTGGCATTCCCTTCATTCCGGTTATTGTCGAAATATTCGTTGATAATATCATAACAGAAAAATGGAGAAATATAATGAGTATATTTAAATATGTCATGAAAAGAGGCACTTGGCTAGATCCCTCGTTGAAAGTGAAAAAGAGCATGAGGATGCCCCCCATACTCTTTTCACTACTAGTTAAGAAGGTCCGTCCCTCTGACCACTCGAAGCTTTTGACCCGGTTTAAAAGATTCCAGTAAAGGAAGGTCTTCGTCACACACTCTTCCTACCACATTGACTGCGGGGTTACTCTCTAAGTCCCGTCGAACAATCTGCATTTCACCCTTATACCGCCCATACAGATCATTATCCTGTGTAATCGTACCCCGTGGCCGCTCCTCGGTAAGTTGTGGAGGAATCTCGCTTTCCGTCCTTGTGTCCAACAACCGAAACACATCCCGGCCCGGATCCGGTCTGAGCTGGTACTCCCCTTGGATTCCATCACTTCCTCTGTACGAGAGCTCGATGACATCCTCCTGATCAAAGCGTACAAGTTTCCCCAGCAGTTCCACAGAACAGCCCGGGTCGCCAACGAATACACCCGACACGCCCCACCGTTTCAATTGTACGGCACTGACATAAGGACTTTGACCTCGGTGGTCTTCCAAAGTGGGAAGTCCCAGATGGAGAGGGCCACGCTTCTTTTCATCCCCCGGTATAAACGCATAGATGGGAATACTGAGCGTATCATACAGATGTTGCTGCTCCAGAAAATACTCCTCATCCAACCCTGTTTCCGGTTTCGGATAAAAATTATGCCAGGCGATCATGTTCTCTGTTTCCAGCCCGCAATCGATCCACCGCTTCAGTTCTTTTTCACCAACGGTACTGGCATTTATGGCGATCCGAAACTGACGGGATAACTCGAGCATTTCATCCGTCGTGAATCCATCGTCCAGTCTCAGTGACGTGACGCCCAGTTCCTTCAGCTCTTCAAAATGATGAAGCCCAAGCATGGCAGGCGTCTTCTTTGACACATCGGCAAACACCTGGAATCCTTCCCTTTTAAAAAGGGACAGGAGACCTCTCACCCTCTCAGTGCTTATGCCTGATTCTTCCGGAATATGAAGGGAGGTAAAAGCGAGTTTGACCCCTGTTGAAGAGGCACGAAGAATCCTCGCCTCAGCATCTTCATCAGACAGATAGACGGAAATTCCGATCATTCAAACTCACTCGCCATTTCATCCTTGAACCCAAACAGGTACGTCAAAGCAAATCCTGCCGCATAGGCAATCAATAGTCCAAGAGTATAGTAGAGGATCTCCCCGGCGTTGACTAAGAAGATCAAAGGCAGACCGGATACCCCGATGGCGAACGTCGCTACATCGAAGTACGCCTGGAATGCTCCACCGAAGCCTGCTCCTAAACAAGCCGTCAGGAACGGTCTTCCTAATGGAAGGGTGACACCGAAAATCAATGGCTCACCGATTCCAAGCATCCCGGCAGGAAGCGCCCCGCCGATTGCCCGCTTCAGCTTCTTCTTTTTCGTTTTCATGAAGATGGCAAACGCCGCTCCAACCTGCCCGGCTCCGCCCATGGCAAGGATCGGTAATAGCGGATCGTCTCCGATCGTATTGATCAGTTCCAAATGCACAGGCGTCAATCCTTGATGCAAGCCTGTCACAACGAGAGGCAGGAAAGTTGCGCCAAGGACGAATCCTGCAACAAGGCCACCCATGTCAATAAGAGAAAGGAGACCATTTGTAATAATGTCAGAAATAAAACCGCCGACCGGCATAAATACCGTGTACGTCAATAAACCTGTAACGAGTAACGCTATCGTCGGCGTCACAATGATATCGACCGCCTGAGGAATGACCTTTCGAACGTTCTTTTCAACAAATGCGATGAAGATGGCTGCAATCAGCACACCGATCAATCCACCCCGGCCAGGCAGCAGATTTTCTCCGAATAGTGTTACATCACCAATCGCGGGATTGATGATCAATATCCCCGCCAAGCCACCAAGTGCCGCCGATCCGCCGAATTCCTTTGCTGCATTCATCCCGACCAGGATGCCGAGGTAACCGAATAACCCGCTTCCGATAATCGAAAGCATCATGACAAGCTGGGATTCCCCGTTCAGCCAGCCTGCCTGCACGAAGAACTTCGTGAACCCTGTGATCAAACCAGATGCAATCAGTGCCGGGATGAGGGGAATGAAGATATTCGCCACGCGTCTTAGAAGCAGCTTGAATGGCGTCGCGTTCTTTTTCTTCAGATCAGCCTTTTGCTCTGCTGCCCGTGTCTTCAGGTCAAGATCTCCTTTTGTGGCGACAACGAGCTTTCCGAATTCTTCCGTCACTTTATTGACCTTACCCGGCCCAAGGATGACCTGGTACGTTTCATCCTCCACGAACCCAAATACTCCTTCTATCTTCTTGATTTCGGCTTTCTGAACAAGGTCCTCGTTATACACCTTCACTCTCAATCTCGTCATGCAATGTTCATAGTTTGCGATATTATCAGCACCGCCAAACCGTTCCAAAATGACTCCTGCCAATTCTTTATTCGTCACTTTCACCTTCCCCTTTCGTTCCATTTATCGATTGATTGTCCCTCCCATTCTATTTCTATGAACGGATGGGGACAGGTACCCCTATACGATAAGACTATTTTTCAATGGCCAGCCGGACATATCCGTTGGCATCTTCCAGGCGGCTCTTCGCTTCTTCGTACTCACAACCGAGGGTAATCATCACAATCGAAGGTTTCACTTCATTATTCGCCTTCTCAAGCGTCGCTGCTGCCGTTTCTTTATCGGCCCCCGTGATGTTCTCGATGATGCCGATCGCCCGCTGCTCAAGCTTGTAATTGCTGATATTCACATCCACCATCAGGTTTCCGTAGGCTTTTCCAAGCTTGATCATGCTTGCTGTGGAAATCATATTCAGCACCATTTTCTGAGCCGTACCCGCCTTTAACCGAGTGGATCCCGTCAATGCTTCGGGACCTGCATCCACTTCGATGGCAAGCTCCGCTTCGGCAGAAATTTTCGATCCTTTATTACAGGAAAGAGCCACCGCTGTCGCCCCTAACTCCCTTGCATATTTCAGTCCCCCGATGACATACGGGGTACGTCCGCTTGCTGCGATCCCGACAACCGTGTCCATAGGAGTCAATTCGATCTCTTTCAGGTCTGACACGCCTAACCCCTCATCATCTTCGGCTCCTTCCACCGCTTTCACGAATGCCTTCTCACCGCCGGCAATCAAACCGACGACGACGTCACTATCCACGCTGAACGTCGGCGGGCATTCCACCGCATCCAGGACACCGAGCCTTCCGCTTGTACCGGCTCCCATGTAAATCAATCTTCCGCCTCGAGAGATGGATGTCACGACCTTATCGACCACTCCTTCTATTTGTGGGATGACCACTTTGACAGCCTCGGCCACCTTCTGATCTTCCTCATTCATCATGTGAAGAATATCACCGGTACTCGCTGTATCGATTCCGAGCGTATTCTGATTCACCTTCTCTGTTGATAATTCAAAAACATTATCTTCTTTCACAAGTCATTCCTCCCAGAAATCTGTATGCGTTTTCATTAATTCCATTATACTCGCTTTTAAAATAATATTTCAATTAGATTTTATATTATATGAAATTAAATTTTAGAATAGACCGTTGTTTTTGATGGGAATAGTGGGGAAGTTTTCTATTTTAATAGTTATTTTTGTAACCGTTGTCGATGAATGGGAAAGTGCTGGTTGATTTCCGCTGCAGGTGCTCGCTTTCCGCGAGGCGTGAGTTGAGCCTCCTCGGGCTTTGCCATGCGGGGTCTCAACTTTCCCGCTATTCCCCGTCGGAGTCGAGCACCTTCCGCTCCAATCAACTTCATGAGCATATAAAATAGTAAAAACACCTACAAGTTTCAGAGTTTATCCAATCCATTCTGGTTAACGGCTCATTACTAGATTCAATTATTTAACACACTCATTTTTTTAAAACAACGACAAATAGGAGTTGGAACACGTTTCCTACTCCTGTTTTTTAATATTCGATTGTTTGATACCTTTTAGAGTTCCGTCCCTCTGAGATCGGCGCCGAGTTCGTCCAGGTTCTGGAGGTGTGAGTGGAATCCGGGGAGGTGGAGTCCGGTTTCGTTGCGGTTCATGGATGAGATGGTCGGGATGGTGGAGAAATGGGTCATGGTGACTGCTGCCCTCTCCCTTTGTTTGGTGATGACGCTTTCTGAACAGTTGATTTCAAGCTGCTCTCCATTCGTGAAGTGCACATAGGTTTTTCCTTCTCTGGTGGAGGTTGAATCGATATGCTGGCAGAAGAGCCACATACAATCATAATCGGTTGGGGCCATGGTGGGTATCGCATAGATGTATTGCTGCGGGCAGATCATAAGAGGTGTTTTTCTAAGGTAGTCAAATGCATGCCGGACGGCTTTGATCCTTCCATCGTACGTGGACCTGTAAGTCATACAGGATTCGTCCAGAATTTCCATGGAGGATTTTTCACTGTAAGTCTTCCTCCTATCAAAGTCGTGGACGACCGACTGATGAACCCCATCATACGCCGGACAAATTGCAACAGTTCTTCGAGTAACCATCTCTTTTAAACCTTTCAAATCGAACACCTTCCTTTTCCCTTTTTCTCATAAGCCTCTATTATCAGAATCTTCTTAGATATGAGACTTTATTACTATTATATACTTTTTCCATAATATTTCCATTTCTATTTTGGTTTTTTTGAGAAAAATCTCATAATTTGAGGAAATGAGTGTTTTTTCGTCGAAAACACTCCATGGTCCATTCCATTTTGCAACCTTATTATGGTATATTTTTCATAGTATATTGTAGGTTCCTTTATGTTGAAAGGGGAAAATGGTTTGTTAAATGTTATTAACCTTCTTAGAAAATCGCAAAATGATTCAGTTGATGACAAACATCTGATGAATATGTATGAATTGTTGTTCCACCACTACCCTAACCCCGTTTACATTCTGGATGTTGATGGTAGTATGATCGCGTCTAATGCAGCATCTAAGGTTATGTGCGGGAAAAAGGTTAAGAATATTCAGCAATTCATTGCGAACTGTATACCTCAACCTTATATCCCTACTACACTCGATCATTACTCGAAAGCTTTAAACGGCGAATACCAGCAGTATCATAGTGTACATATTCTTAAGGATGGACAGCTCATGGATACAAGTGTCCAGCTTCAGCCCTTATTCAATCAGAACGAAATCTTTGGTGTTGTGCTTCTGATTAGTGATGTCACCGAAATGGAAGCCCAGAAAGCCATCCTTTCAAAACTTGAAATGAATGTCCACAATGTAGAAGAGCTGGTGGACATCGGGACGTGGGACTTTAATATTGTCGAAAATAAAGCGCTGTGGTCAGATCAAATGTATGAGATGTTTGACTTGGGTATAGATGAGTCGCCTACCTATGAAAAAGTGTATGAACGAATCCATCCTGATGATCGGGAAAACTTCGATTTACATTTTAAGAAAGCCATTGAAGAGAAAACCATTTTCAGCATATCTTATCGAATCATTAAAAGAGACGGTTCAGAGCGCGTGCTGAATCAATATGCCGATGTCCTGCTTGATGAAATGGGGCAACCGGTTCGCATGATCGGAACGTCCCATGATATCACCGAACAAGTTCAGATCCAATCGAAAATGGAAGAGCAAGAAGAGCATGTCAAGAAAATCTATGATAATCTTGACGCCGGAATCTGGTCCGTGGATGTACGAGAGAAAAAAGTACTGTTTGCTTCGACAGGAATTGAAAGCATTTCCGGCTACACCTCTTGGGAATTTGAAGAAGGGTCGATTGTGTGGGCAGACCTCATCTTTCCAGAAGATCTTTCCTATTACCATTCAAGGCAGGAAACACTGTCGACGGCCAAACCACCGAAAGAACGCTACCGTATCACGCATAAAGATGGCAGTATACGCTGGGTGGAGGATAACACGATACCCGTGTTTGATCAGGAAGGAGCACTCATCCGCTTGGACGGGATCATCACCGATGTAACTGAACAGATCAAATCAGAAGAAACCATGGCCCACCTGGCTTACCATGACTACTTAACCGACCTTCCAAACCGACGGATGTTTGAAAATGAACTGGATGATGTACTTGCGAGTGCGGGCATATTACAGAAACAATTTACCATTCTGTACATAGATATGGATGGCTTTAAACGGATCAACGACACCCTTGGACATCTAAAAGGAGATGTTCTATTAAAAGAGATCTCCACCCGACTGCGTGAGAAGACCCCTGATCTGGATCTTGTTGCTAGAATGGGAGGAGATGAATTCACCATCCTCCTTCGTGACATTAAGGATTCAGAAGAAGCTGTGTCGTTTGCCCAAAAGCTGATTACATCATTGGAAGAACCATTCTTCATCTCAGGCTACGAGTTATTTGTTACAGCAAGCATTGGAATGACCCTCTATCCAATCGATGGGGAAGACTCAGAGACTCTCATAAGCAGGGCAGATACCGCTTTATACCGAGCGAAAGAAATGGGGAAAAATAATTTCCAAATTTATGCGTCTTCAATGAATATCGAATCCTATAAACTATTCCAGTTAGAAAAGGATCTTCGTAAAGCGATAAAAAACAATGAACTCCTTTTGTATTACCAGCCAAAGGTGGATACTAAAACAGGTAGCCTCGTAGGAGCAGAAGCCTTAATCAGATGGCAGCACCCTGAATGGGGATTAGTCTCTCCTCATGAATTCATTCCAATCGCCGAAGAAAACGGGCTTATCATCTCTATCACCGATTGGGTGATTCAAACAGTATGTGAGCAATTAAGAGAATGGGACCGTTCAAATGTTCACACTGTCCCGATATCCATTAATATGTCTCCCAAACGCTTTCTGCGGAATGAATGGATGCAGACCATGCTCAATATTATAGAAGAGACGGGAGTGGATCCCTCTCTACTCGATCTTGAAATTACAGAAAGTGTCCTGATCCAGAACGAAGAGTCGTTCATTTCATCAGTGAAAAGATTGAAAGAGATCGGCATACAATTTTCCCTGGATGACTTTGGAACCGGATTCTCTTCCCTTTTATACTTGAAGAAATTCAATGTAGATACCGTAAAGATAGACCGGAGTTTCATCCGGGACTACCTGAACGAAAGTGATTCCGAGATTACGAAATCAATCATCCACCTTGCACATGGATTGCATTTAAACGTAGTAGCTGAAGGCGTGGAGACTGAAGATCAGAGAACCTTCCTCGAGCAGCAGGGGTGTGACATCATACAAGGATACCTGTTCAGTAAACCAGTCCCTTCAGAAGACTTTCTCGCATTTTTATTAAAGCCGGTTCTATCAACCCAACAAACTCAGCCTATAATCCCTGTAGAGGAAAGGCGGGAAGTATTCAGAATTGACTTCACGCACTCCCTAAGCGCGGACATGACGATCGCAAGCGTGAATGGGAAGCAGGCTCTGGTAGGAACAACAGAAGTGTTGGTAGAGAACATGGGACCCGGTGGATTGCGATTCCTGACTCATTTGCGGCTGCCTGTATCACCTGGGATCACTTTTGATTTTCATACACATATACTTGGTGAATCAGTCAGTCTTCCCGGGAAAATAGTATGGAAACAGGAACAAAAGTCGGACTTCTTCTTATACGGTGTTCAATTCATCCTCACCCCTTCAGAGCAGACGAAATTGACGAAGCTATTGAATAAATTGTCCATTGAGGTGTTGAAGACTCCTATACCAGAGGGATGTCCATTTATTATAATAGAAGGAATTGAGTATCTATCCAATAAAATGACAAAGTAGACCTCTTTTATGTATGGCAGATAGACATGTGGTTTATCTGCCTTTTGCATTTAAATTGCCAGTCCATCAAGAAGATTTTCATTAATGACCTGGATGGAGATTTTGTTTACAATTTCTTTTTCACAAAATGTCATCCTTCAGTCGAAAAAGTCTTTCGAATCGCATCTTCGTATTCTGACTGCTGCACTCTGGATCTCGCATATTTTTTGGTTACGTTAATATCCTTATGACCAGCGAGCTTAGAGACCACTTCCAGGCTCACACCCTTATCAATCAATTGCTGACAAAAGGTATGGCGTAATTTCTGAGCATTCACACCGTATTTCTTTAACATATACTGCACAGATCTCTCAGTTAACCTCTCATTTGATTTTGACACAAACAACGCCTTCTCCGTAGGATTGAGTGGTAAATACTTCATGAGATGATCTTTAAGTTCATCAGATAGGGGGATCACCCTTTCTTCCCCGTGAGGTGACATTACCTTCAGATGGCCTTCATGAAAGTCAACATCAGACTGAGCCAATCCACAAAGCTCAGACACCCTTATCCCGGTGTGGAGGAGCATGTATACAATGGCTATGTTTCTTTCACTCTCATGCTCTCGTACTTCAGATAACAACATCTCACAATCTTTCTTCGTAAGAACATCTATTTCATCATTCTTATCTGCCTTTTGAATTTGGATCCCCAACGTGAGATGGGGTTTCTTTAAATATTTTGAAAAAGTTCTGATTGCTCCCAGAATTTTATCTGTAGTAATTGGGCTCTTTCCCTTCTCTTCTAAAAATAGGATGTAGTCCTGAACATCTTTCTGAGTCAAATCTCCAAGCTTTTGCTGATTTCCCTGAAGCCAATGTTCAAATTTCTTAAGTTCTTGATGGTAAGTCGAAATGGTATTTAATGATTTCCCTTCCTGTTCAAGCCACTTTAAAAACGAATCAATCGAAGTACTAGAAGAACCTTGCAAGAGTACCACCCTTTCAGATCAAACCTCTATTTACTTAATATCGTAGAACGAACGGAAGAAGAAGTCAACTTCTCCGAATATAAGATGTATGAATTGAATGATTAGTATGTATTAAAACCTTTTCGTGTTTATTTAGATGGAGTATTTAATAAGCTATTCTTACTTCACAAATGCCTTCCAACGGGTATGGAGGGTATGACTGGTGATATGAGTTACGGATCAAATCTTAGTCCGTTTCGCTCGTGTTTTAGCGTTTAGGGGATGGGATTTCCATGGTCTACAAAGCGGGTATTTAATACTTTGAATCCATATATAGGTGGGAATGATGAACTTTTCATGAGGGGACTGATCCTGGATTTGGGGAATTGGCCGTTATTGCTGAGATTATGAACTTAAATGTGGACTTGGGCAGGTTAAGGTGTGGATTCTTTTAATTGAATCACCTTCTCGCGGTGGAATCATGCGTCATTAGATAGAAATCATGCCGGTTTTACGATTATCGTGCGGGGGATGAGTTTTTCATGCGGCGTTGTGATTTATCATGCGAGATTTTAAATAATCGTGCCAAGGTGTCGAATTTTCATTGCAACGACCTCACCAGTAGACTCATCCCCCATCTAATTCACTTCTTCGTCAACAGGCAGTCACTCCGTTCCTAAAACAGCGTCTCTTTCACTATGTTTTTCAAACAAAAACCAAAAAAAGAGCAACTCACAATGAGCTACTCTTTTCACATTTGCCTGGCGACGTCCTACTCTCACAGGGGGAGATCCCCCAACTACCATCGGCGCTGAAGAGCTTAACTTCCGTGTTCGGCATGGGAACGGGTGTGACCTCTTCGCCATTGTCACCAGACGAATATTCAATTGAAGGGATTGTTCCTTCAAAACTAGATAAAGAATTGATGTCAAGAAAGCCGAATATCGACCCATTGTTGTTCATTAAAATAATGACTCTTTGTGGTTAAGTCCTCGATCGATTAGTATCAGTCAACTCCACATGTCGCCATGCTTCCATCTCTGACCTATCTACCTAGTCATCTTCTAGGGATCTTACTCACTTACGTGATGGGAAATCTCATCTCGAGGGGGGCTTCATGCTTAGATGCTTTCAGCACTTATCCCTTCCGCACATAGCTACCCAGCGATGCCTTTGGCAAGACAACTGGTACACCAGCGGTGCGTCCATCCCGGTCCTCTCGTACTAAGGACAGCTCCTCTCAAATTTCCTGCGCCCACGACGGATAGGGACCGAACTGTCTCACGACGTTCTGAACCCAGCTCGCGTACCGCTTTAATGGGCGAACAGCCCAACCCTTGGGACCGACTACAGCCCCAGGATGCGATGAGCCGACATCGAGGTGCCAAACCTCCCCGTCGATGTGGACTCTTGGGGGAGATAAGCCTGTTATCCCCGGGGTAGCTTTTATCCGTTGAGCGATGGCCCTTCCATGCGGAACCACCGGATCACTAAGCCCGACTTTCGTCCCTGCTCGACTTGTAGGTCTCGCAGTCAAGCTCCCTTGTGCCTTTACACTCTGCGAATGATTTCCAACCATTCTGAGGGAACCTTTGGGCGCCTCCGTTACTCTTTAGGAGGCGACCGCCCCAGTCAAACTGCCCACCTGACACTGTCTCCCACCCCGATAAGGGGCGCGGGTTAGAATTTCAATACAGCCAGGGTAGTATCCCACCGATGCCTCCACCGAAGCTTGTGCTCCGGTTTCCAAGGCTCCTACCTATCCTGTACAAGCTGTACCAAAATTCAATATCAGGCTACAGTAAAGCTCCACGGGGTCTTTCCGTCCTGTCGCGGGTAACCTGCATCTTCACAGGTACTATAATTTCACCGAGTCTCTCGTTGAGACAGTGCCCAGATCGTTACGCCTTTCGTGCGGGTCGGAACTTACCCGACAAGGAATTTCGCTACCTTAGGACCGTTATAGTTACGGCCGCCGTTTACTGGGGCTTCGATTCGCACCTTCGCTTACGCTAAGCACTCCTCTTAACCTTCCAGCACCGGGCAGGCGTCAGCCCCTATACTTCGCCTTACGGCTTCGCAGAGACCTGTGTTTTTGCTAAACAGTCGCCTGGGCCTATTCACTGCGGCTCTCTCGGGCTTGCACCCTACCAGAGCACCCCTTCTCCCGAAGTTACGGGGTCATTTTGCCGAGTTCCTTAACGAGAGTTCTCTCGCTCAC